>OY969421.1:667500-2478255 GCA_963699205.1 Vulcanimicrobiota bacterium | reverse complement strand
CGATACGACGCTCGCTCGCACGCACGAACAGCCTTGGGCTTTTCCTCAAGGAGCCGAAGAACGGTAAGGCGCGTACAATCGCGCTGCCAAATGCGCTCGTGACGATCTTGGAGCAGCACCGAAAGGAGCAGCAACGAGAGCGTGATGTTCTGGGAGCGGGATATAAGGACGACGATCTGGTCTTTGCCCGTCCGGACGGTTCGCTCGTGAACCCAAGGAACTTCGGAACCCGCGTAATAGAGCTAGCCCAACGGGCCAAGGTAAAGCCTATCACGCTTCACTGCTTGCGCGACACGCACGCCTCCCTTCTGGCAAAGAAAGGCGCTCCGCTAGAAGTGGTGAGCAAGCGCCTCGGCCACGCCGATATCCGCATCACGGCCGAGCGATATCTGCATGTCTACCAGGAGCGGGACGCGCAAGCCGCGAGCATGTTGGACACGCTCGTCTAACCGGGCACTTTTCAGGCGGTTAGACAAATGTTAGAAAAAGGGGTCTAAAACGGCCTAGGGTGGCGAAAAAGCCTTTAAAATAACGCTAATTTTTTTGGGATGGCCGGGAGTCGAACCCGGATGCCCTTTCGGGCTGCAGATTTTCGCACCACTATGGTTTTCACCACCGCACCGTTTGCGTTTGTGGTCCGGACTGTGCCTTGGCCATATGCACCTTTCACGTAGGCCGCGCCCGTCCAGTCTCTACACCTTCTCCTAAGCGCGCCACCCTTTCGACTCCGCTCAGGGTGGCAATAGCTCGAGAGTTTGGCTCGGCGTCGTCACGTCCTTCGACGTCGCTCAGGATGACAAAAGGACAGAGAGTTCGCCGAATTTGAGCGCATCCCGCAGTAGGTTTCCCGCGCTGCGGCTCAATCGCGTGTCGCCCATCATGGGGTGACACGATCCTTAAGTCTGCTGTGTCTGCCTATTCCACCACCATCCCACGCAAATCGAAACGCCTCATGTAGCCGGCATTCTACGCTACGCCTGCTGCGAGAATGTTTCCTGGACTTCCACTATTGGCGATAGCGTTCGACGACTTCGCCGCTGCGCATGTGCGCGGCGCCGGGATCTTGGCCCGCATCGCGGCGCGCGCGGCGCTGCCGCATTAAGTCCCAGTACTGGTCCAGCCGCACGGTAATCTCGTTGAGGCGCGCTCGATCTTCCTCAGTCAGATGACCGCTCTCGCCGTGCTCGAGCAGGCGATGCTCTTCCGAAACCAGTTCCTCGATATGCTCGCGTATCTGCGTGTCGTTCATCCCCGCATTTCCCTTCGCGACTGGGGTGGTCCGTGGAGGGGCGTGGGTTGTCCTGCATCGCGCTCTTGCAGCAGCACGCCGAGCAACAGATCGGCCGTCGTGATGATCGCGCGTTCCTGCCCGAGCGCGGTCAGCGCCGCTTCCAGAATGACGATCCCTGCCGGTAAAATGTCCGCGCGCTGCGCCTTCATTCCGGGAACTTTCTTTCGTTGGTCGAGATCCGATTGGAGTAGCTTCGCTAGGACGCGTTCTAAGTCGTCGCCGGCGACTGGGTGCGAGAGACCAAAGCCCTTGCCGCCTCGAAGAATCGACGCAGTCGTCGTCGCGCTTCCGCCGACGAATGCGAGGCGTTCGATCGGTTTGAGTTCTTGCAACGGCCGCACGCCATCACGCGCAATTTCGCGCGCTTCTTCGAGGCGTTGGTCCCTCGACTTCGCTGCGGACGACAACGCTGTTCCATTCAACGCTGGGACGGCTTCGGTCAAACGAACTGCGCCGATTTCACAGGAGAGCACACGTTCCGGTTTGGCAGAGTCGCCCACGGCGCATTCGGTGCTGCCGCCGCCAACGTCTACCACGCCGACGCGCTCGCCGCGCAACGTGCCGAACGCCGTTAACGCACCGCGGTATGACGCGGCGGCCTCTTCTTCGCCGGAGAGCACGCGCAACGGAACGTTCAGCACCGCCTGCACGCGCGCGATAAATTCGTCGCCGTTATCGGCTCGCCGTAGTGCGCTGGTTCCGATGGCAAACAGGCGCACGTAATGGCCCCGCAGGGCGCGCGACAGTTGCGCTACCGCATCGAGCGTGCGACGCATTGGCTCGTCGCCGAGCCGTCCGCGCTCGCCGAGAGCCTCACCGAGCCGCGTGCCGATCGATCGCGCCAGTTCGATGCGGGGCGGATCCTTTTCAACGTCGGCCAGCAGTGACCGCGTCGAATTCGTCCCGATCGAAACGATCGCATAGCGCTTACTCACGCGATACCGCTTTGCTTACGTTCGCTTGACGTCGAAGAGCGCAGCGCGCCGTTTCTTGCGCAAAAAGTGGCGTTCGGCTGCCGGCGGTGCATCGGAGGGCTCCCATTCCTGCGTGCTTTTGAGATACGCCACAATCTGTTCTTCGAGTTTCTTATCGTGAATCTGGGGCGCGAGCGAGACGGCGCAGCGCCGGCCGCTTCGGCGCACTTCAAACGCCAGCCGCAACCCCTGCGCGAGCGAGCGTTGATATTGATCTCGGTGCGATTCGACGTCGGCGGCCGTGGCGCTCGCCAAGTCGCCGCCGTCCAGACGAACGGTGGCGCCATACGCGTTCAGGTTGATGACGATTCCCGGCAGCGTGTCGTTCACGGACTAGGGTGAAGTCGCTGCAGGCTGGGGCGAGACTAAAATAATCGTCTCGTTCGGGCGGACGAGCCGTAGCCGATCGTGAATTTCCGGGATCGCTCCCTGCGGATCGCTCAATCGGCGCAGCTCTTGCTGCTGTTCCAACCGCCGTTTTTGTAGAGCGCCGACGTCCCCGCGAAGCGACGACAGTTCGTGGACGGCAGCGACGTTCTGGCCGATCGCGCGCGCAAACTGCACCGCGATCAATCCGACGATGAGCAAGCCGACGCCCGCGGCGACGATACGGCCGGCCAGCCGCAGTATCGGCATCACGCGGCGCTTTAGTGAACGGTTTCGATCTCTTCTTGCGCCTCGGCCAGCCATTCACCAATCCGCCGATATTTCTGATAACGCTCTTCGAGCAGCCGCAATGCCGGTAAGGCCGTCAATCGCGCGAGCGCCGCGTCAATGGTATCGAGCGTTCGTGTCACGATGCCTTGCGCGTCTCGATGCGCGCCTCCTAACGGCTCCGCAACGACCTCGTCGACGATTTCGAAACGGTGTAGGTCATCTGCGGTTAATTTCAACCGCGCCGCCGCTTCTTCCGCTTTACTGGAATCGGACCACAGGATCGCCGCGCAACCTTCCGGCGAGGCGACCGAGTACGTGCTGTGCTCCAACATCAAAACGCGATCCGCGATGCCGATCGCCAACGCGCCGCCGGAGCCCCCTTCCCCGATGACCGTCGCGACGATTGGAACGGGCGCGGTCGTAAAGACTTGCAACGCCGTCGCAATCGCCTCCGATTGCGCATGTTCTTCCGAAGCGATTCCCGGATCCGCCCCTTTGGTATCGATAAACGTCACGATCGGTAAACCCAGGCGCGCGCCCAGCCTCGCCAGTCGCGTCGCCTTGCGATATCCTTCGGGCGCCGGCATGCCGAAGTTGCGGCGCAGGTTTTCCTTGGTATCGCGACCTCGCTGCTGTCCGATGACGATCACCGACCGCCCTCGCAGTAAGGCAAAACCGCCTACGATCGAGGGATCGTCGCGAAAGTGGCGGTCGCCGTGCAGTTCGTCGAACCGATCGAAACGCGCGATGTAATCGAGCGACGTCGGTCGCGCCGGATGGCGCGCCATGTGCACCTTTTGCCACGGCGACAGCGTGCCGAAGAGTTCCCGTAGGATCTGCTGGTATTTCGACTCCAGCGCCCGCACTTCGCTCGACATATCGAGCGGTTGCGCCGCCGACGCTTCGCGCAATTCCGCGATGCGGCGTTCCAGTTCAACCAACCCTTTCTCACGCTCGACGATGAGGTTGTTGCTCACGCCGCCTCCGCATACTCGAGCAGGCGAATCAACGTATCCTTGAGATCCCCGCGATCGACCACCATGTCGATGGCGCCTTTTTCCAACAAGAACTCCGCGGTTTGAAACTGATCCGGAAGGCGCTGACGAATCGTCTGCTCGATGACGCGACGTCCCGCAAAGCCGATCATTGCCTTCGATTCGGCAACGATGACGTCGGCCTGAAAGGCGAACGAGGCCGCGACGCCTCCCGTCGTCGGGTCCGTCAGCACGACCACGAAGAAGTTGCCGTCCTCCATAAACCGCGTCACCGCGGCCGTCGTCTTCGCCATCTGCATCAATGCGAGCATGCCCTCTTCCATCCGCGCGCCTCCGGAAGCGGCAAAGATGATGCAGGGAGTTTTACGACGGCGGCCTTCTTCGAGCAGCAGCGTGATTCGTTCGCCCGTAACGCGGCCCATCGTTCCGCCCCGAAAGTGAAAATCCATGACGGCGAGCGCAATTGGAAAGCGTCCGATCGTTGCAAATCCGCAGACCACGGATTCGTTCAAACCGCTGCGCTCGCGATCTGCCGCCAACTTCGCGGCGTAAGTTTTTTTGTCGGTCCACCCCAGCGGATCGCCCGGGACGATAGCTTCCCCGATCTCCGTGAAGTCGCCGTCGGAAATCATTGCGATGCGATCGTACGCGTGCATGCGGAAGTGATGCCGGCAGCGGGGGCAGATGTCGAGATTCGCCGCCAAGTCGCGCCGATGGAGCACCTCGCCACACTTCGGACACTTGCTCCACAGCGCCGCATCGGGCGACGGCATCGAACGCCCGCGAATTCCACGCCGCTCGGGCTTGGGCATTAGGCTTTGGCGCGCCGTGGCAGAAGCCACGCGGCGTAAAGAGTACCCAGTTGCCGGAGGTAGTTGAGAATTTCGCGCTGATTGAGTTTTGACTCTCCGGCCACGCGATCGGTAAAGACGTACGGAATCTCGATCGCCTTTCCATACTTTGCCTTGGCGATCACCTCGAGACCGATCTTGAAGCCGATTGGATTCAGTTCGACGTCGTCGAGCGCATCGCGTCGCACCAAGAAGTATCCGCTCGTGACGTCCCGCACGCGCGTCAGCGGACGAGCCAGCCAACACGCAACCCACGACGTAACGATGCGGCGCTTGGGCCAGTTCGCAATTCCGCCTCCTCTAACGTATCGGCTGCCGACCGCCAACCCATATTCCCCCGATTTCAACGCCTCCACCATTTTCGGTAACGCGTTGATGTCGTGGCTAAAGTCGGCATCCATGGCGCCGAGCGCAACCGACTCGGCCCTGGCGACGTTCCAGCCTTCAATGACCGCGCTCGAAAGGCCAAGCTTTCCGGAGCGATGCAAACAACGCACCGGCAACTCGCGTGAGAGACGATCCACGATTGCCCCGGTACCGTCGGGCGAATTATCGTCAACCACGACCACTTCGCCGTCCATTCCGTGACGAATAAACATGTGCGTGAGGGCGCGCAGAAGCCGCTCGATGCCGGACGCTTCGTTATAGGTTGGAATGGCGATTGAAAACGGGAACGGCACGTGGAATCGCTAATTTTACGACGCAAAGGCTTCAATTACCGCCAGCATGACGATTGCGGCCGTATCGGTGCGCAAGATCCGCGGACCCAGCCAGAGCAGTTCAGCACCGTGCGCGACGGCTTGCGCGGCCTCGTCATGGGTGAAGCCGCCTTCCGGGCCGACGACTGCGAGCACGTTGCCCGACTGCGGCAGGACGCCGGTCAAACGATTGCGTAGCGCGACGCGGGGCGCCATTTCCCATGCAAACGCGACCCTTTCGTAGTCCGCGAATCGTTCGAGGAGCCTATCGAAGGCGATCGCCGTCGCGACGCCGGGAATATCGCTTCTTCCGGACTGCTGTGCCGCGGTACGTGCGAGATGACGCCAGCGCACGAGCTTCTGCGCGCCGGCCCGGCGTGCAACGCTTCGCTCGCAATAAAATGGAAGGAATGCGGCGGCGCCGAGTTCGGTGCACTTTTCAATCACGAAATCCATGCGCTGTGCCTTTGGCATCGCTTGCGCCACGTGAATCTGCAGTCGCCTCGCCGGACGACTGAACTCCGCCAGCCGCTCGCGCAGTTCGACCCGAACGCGTTCGCCGCGGCTCTCAATCGATGCGGCAAAGCGTGAAGCCGTTGAATCGATGACTTCTATCGAGTCGCCGGCGCGCAAGCGCAGCACGCGCACGATCTTGCGGGCGTCTCCACCCGAGATTGCGACCGCGTCACCGACGCTGTGTTGTCCCTCGACGAAAAAACGATGGAGGCGGTTCAATCTGGACGAAACGCGTCCTTCACCCGCTCCAAGAAGGTGCGCTCGTCGATGGCGTCGCCGCCGGCCTCCGCATACTCTTGTAAGATTTCGCGCTGACGTTTGTTCAACTTCGTTGGAACGACGACGTGAACGGTAACGTAATGGTCGCCGCGATGGGAGCTGCCCATGATCGGCATGCCTTGACCGCGCAGACGGAGTCGCGTTCCTGACTGCGTTCCCGCGACTAAGTTCAACTCCAAATCGCCGCCGAGCGACGGGACCTCGATCGTTCCGCCGAGCGCGGCCTGGGGAAAGCTGACCGGCACATTGACAAACGTGTCTTGTCCGTTGCGCTGAAAAACTGGGTGCGCCGCCACGCTCAAGTAGACGTAGAGATCGCCCGAAGGTCCGCCGCGAATTCCGGCTTCGCCTTTGCCGGCAATTCGAATGCGCGACCCGTCGTCGGCGCCGGCTGGGACGTTAATCGTAAGTCGAGTTTCCGTCTCGGATCGTCCTTTGCCGGCGCAGTGTTGACACGGGTGCGGGATGACGGTCCCTTCACCGTGGCAGCGCGTGCACGGCGCCTGGGTGACGATCTGGCCGAGCGCCGTCTGTCGGACGCTCTGCGACATGCCGGTTCCCCGGCAGCGCTCGCATGACACGACGACGGTTCCCGGAGCCGCGCCGCTCCCCTTACAGTGCTCGCATTGCGCCAATCGATCGAAAACGATCTCTGTGGTGCTTCCCGCGAAGGCATCTTCCAACGAAATTTCGACGTCGTACCGCAAATCGGCGCCGCGCTCCGGGCCGGCGCGCCGTGCGGCCGGACCGCGCATCGTACCGAAGAACATATCGAAGATGTCTCCGAAACCGCCGCCGAAGCCAAAGTCTCCCGGCTGCGACGCACCGTTGCCGACGGCCCCAAAACGATCGTACTGGGCCCGCTTCCCTGGATCGGACAACACTTCGTACGCCTCGTTGATCTCCTTGAACCGATGCTCCGCGCTGGATTTATCGTCTGCAACGTCGGGATGATGTTCCCGCGCCAGCGTGCGATAGGCTCGTTTGATCTCGTCCCCGGAGGCGTCGCGAGCGACGCCGAGGATATCGTAGTAATCCCGCGTCGGCATTGTCAGGTCGTTGTTAAATCATTGACGTCCGAGAGCCGCCGGCTCAAACTCTCCGCGGTGCCGGAGGCGAGCGCCAACAATCGTCCATACGGCATACGCCGGGGACCGAGGATGGAGAGCAGTCCTAGCGCTCGCGACCCGAAACGGTACGGCACCGTGACAATCGACAAGTCGGCAAGCTCTTCACTGCCGAGTTCGTGGCCGATCTTGACGCTCGCAACGCCGGAGTTAACGGCGTCCGCGACGATCTGATACAGCGTCTTCTGTTCTTCGACGATGCGAAGAATCGAGCGCAATTTTCGAAGGTCCTGAAATTCCGGTTGATCGAGCAGGTTCTGCGCGCCCGAGGCCGCGATGGCAGGCTGTTCGTGCGACCGGGCCGAGCGGTAGGCGGCGACAACGGCGCCGGCCAAATCGTCCGAGACTGCTGCCTCGTGAGCGGCCTGTGCGATCTCTCGTTCGTGGACCTCTCCCAACAACCGGTTTGCAAAGCGCGCATTGAGCACGTTCGAGAAGCGGGTGAGATCGTCCGCATGCAGTTCCGCGCCGAGTTCGAAAAGACTCTGCGCCGCAACGCCGAGCGACGTGACGACGATCGCCACACCGGCGTGCGGCGCGAGCCAAATCAACTGCACGTGCTTGAAGCGTTGCTGCTCTTGCTGCGGCTTGGTCGCGAACGCGAGGTTGTTCGATAATCTGCCGAGCAAACGCGTCGTGCTCTCGATGATCTCGTCGAGCTCCCGCGTCGCATCGGACAACTCGTCATGGATACGCCGTCGCTCTAACCCGCTCAGCTCCTCGCGTTGCATTAGGCGGTCGACGTACGTACGGTAACCGACGTCGGAGGGGATCCGCCCGGCGGACGTATGGGGCTGAACGAGGTATCCGTCGGCCTCCAGCTCGGCCATCTCGTTGCGCACCGTCGCCGAACTGATGCCTAAATTGTACTTCTGCGTCAGCGACTGAGAGCCGACCGGCTCGGCCGTCGCGATGTACTCGTAGACGACCGTCGCAAGGATGTACGCCTTGCGCTTATCGAGGGTGCTGTCGATCACGCCCCTACTGTAGCACTCTGCCGGCCGGAGTGCTAGCCGGGAGGGCAAAAGCTTCCGCACGCTCGATCGCTTGATCCAACTCCGTCCAACTCAGCGCGCCGACCGACACATAACTCACGCTTCCGTTAGGGGACAGCACGAGCGTCACCGGAACCTTGGACACGGAGTACAGCCGGAAGATTGCGCCGATCGGATCTTCAACCAAAGGCAATGCGATTTTTTGGCGAGCGAAGTACTGCGATGCCACGCCGGGATCTTCGTCGGAGATCGTGATCACCGCGACCCGGTCGCGAAAATCTTTCTGCGCACGGACGAAGTCGTCGATCTCATCGGTACACACATGGCACCACGTCGCCCAGAAATCGATGATCACCACCTTCCCGCGAAGATCCGAAAGATAGTGATTGCCGCGCGGCGCGGGAATGGCGAAATTCGGCGGCGCCGCGCCGTACTGAATGGTTGCAAGCCCGGTTGCCGGTGCGGCGAGCGCCGCGAGGATCAGTGCCGCTAACATGATCGACCCACACATCGGTTCGGCAGGCATACCATCGCGGCCTAGGTAAGTCGCCGCAACGATGAGTGGCCCGACGATTGAGGCATTCTTCGAAGAGAAACGCCGATTCGCGCCGTCTGCCGACTTCGCCGCGCAAGCCAACGCGCCGGCCGACATCTACGCGAGGGCAGAACGCGACTACGCCGAGTTTTGGGCGTCGTGGGCGCGACAACTCGAATGGACGACACCCTTTACCCAGACCTTAGAATGGAACGAGCCGTTTGCCCGCTGGTTTGGTGACGGCGTGCTGAACGTTTCCGTGAATTGTTTGGATCGCCACGTTCGTGCGGGCCGCGGCGATCGCATCGCTTATCATTACGAGGGCGAGCCGGGCGATCGGCACGCGATCACCTATCGAGAACTGCTCGATAACGTTAGCCGATTCGGGAACGCCTTGCGCCGGTTAGGAATCCGGCGCGGCGATCGCGTCGCGATCTACATGCCGATGATCCCCGAGCTCCCGGTCGCAATGCTGGCGTGCGCGCGGATCGGCGCCGCGCACTCGGTCATCTTCGGCGGGTTTTCGCCAGAATCAATCGTCGATCGCGTGAACGACGCGCAATGCATCGCGCTCATCACGGCGGATTACGGCTGGCGGCGCGGCACAAAAGTTCCACTGAAGCGTAACTGCGATATCGCCATGGAGAAAACGCCGTCGATCGAGCACTGCATCGTTGCGCGGCGGGTCGGTGACGAAGTGCTCATGCACGAGGGGCGGGACCACTGGTGGAGCGAGCTCGTCGCTCGGGAGTCAACGCAGTGCGAGCCGGAACCGATGAACTCCGAGGACCTGCTGTTTCTCTTGTACACGAGCGGCACGACCGCGAAGCCCAAAGGCATCAAACATACGACCGCGGGCTACTTAACGCACGTGACGATGACGCACAAACTCGTCTTCGATTTAAAGGAAGACCGGGACATCTACTGGTGTACCGCGGACATCGGCTGGGTCACCGGGCACTCGTACATCGTCTACGGTCCCCTGGCAAACTGCGCGACGAGCGTTCTTTATGAAGGCACGCCCGATTTTCCCGACAAGGACCGCTTCTGGGAGATCGTCGAGCGGTATCGCGTGACGATTCTCTACACCGCGCCCACGGCGATCCGCACGTTCATGAAGTGGGGCACATACTACCCGTCGCGCCACGATCTTTCTTCGCTTCGGCTGCTCGGGACCGTTGGTGAGCCGATCAATCCTCAGGCATGGATCTGGTATCGCGAGTGGATCGGCGGCAATCGGACGCCGGTCCTCGATACGTGGTGGCAAACGGAAACGGGGGGCATCATGATCGCCCCGTTACCCGGCATCACGACGCTCCTTCCAGGCAGCGCGACGCATCCGTTGCCCGGAGTCGGCGCCGACATCGTCAACGAGCGTGGCGAATCGGTTCCGGCCGGCGGTGGCGGATACGTGGTGCTGACGCGGCCGTGGCCCGGCATGCTCCGCGGCATCTGGGGCGACCACGAACGCTACGTGCAAACCTATTGGTCGAAGGTGCCGCATCGGTATTTTGCCGGTGACGGCGCGCGCCGGGATGCCGACGGCAACTACTGGTTCATGGGACGCATCGACGACGTGATGAACGTCAGCGGTCACCGCATTTCGACGACCGAAGTCGAAAGCGCGCTGGTCGATCACCCCTCGGTCGCCGAAGCCGCGGTCTGCGGCAAACTAGACGAAACGACCGGCCAGGCGATCTACGCGTTCGTTTCGCTGAAAGGCGCGGGGTTGGGGACGAAAGATCTGGGCGACGAACTGCGCGACCACGTCGCGGCGCGGCTCGGGAAGTTCACGCGCCCCAAATACATTACGTTCACGCAAGAACTGCCAAAAACGCGCAGCGGAAAGATCATGCGCCGCCTGCTGCGCGATATCGCCGAGGGTCGAACGCTGGGCGATACGACGACGCTGGCCGATTCGTCGGTCGTGAAAGAACTTCAAGAGCGTGCGCACTCGGAAGTCAGGCAGGAACAGTAGGCTTAGGCCTCTTCAAAAAAGGCGTCGAGTTCCTCTAGATCCAGTATACGAGTCGCGGGCGGAAGCGTCCCGAGAATCGTCGCACCGTAGCGGGTCGACGCCGCGCGTCCGTCGAGGAGCGCAACGAGACCGCGATCGGTACCGCTGCGAATGAGCCGGCCAAAGCCTTGTTTGAGCCGCACGGTTGCGGCCGGCACCATGTAGTGCTCGAACGCGTCCAGCCCGCGGGCTTCGAACGCGCGCATTTTGGCCATTACCAATGGATCGGTAGGCGAAGGAAATGGAAGACGATCGATGATGACGCACGAGAGCGCCTCGCCGACGACGTCGATGCCTTCCCAGAAGGTCGCCGTGGCGAAGAGCACCGCGTTGGGCGTCGTGCGAAACCAGTGCAAGAGTTGGGAGCGCGGCAGTTCGCCTTGAAGCCGCACCGGAAAGGCCAGCCGATCGCGTATCAGCCCGTAGACTTCGCGTAGCCGTTGCCGTGACGTGAATAGGACGAACGCGCGCCCGCGGGTTCGGTCCAAGCATTCCTCAACCAGTGGGGCAGCCCGGCGTGCGAACTGCAGCGATTTTGGGTTTAGCGACGGCGGCGCCACGAAGAGGCGCGCTTGACGAGCGAAATCAAATGGCGACGGCGCGATCAACTCTTGTGCATCGTCTACTCCGAGCGTTGCGCGAACGTAGTCAAACGATCCGCCGGTCGAGAGTGTAGCGCTCGTGAGAATCACGCTCTGCGTGCGCGAAAAAAGCGTCGCCCGTAAAAAATCAGCGATCTCGTGGGGCGCGCAGCGCACCACGTACCGGCCGTCGGCCTCCGAGCGCTGTGCCCAGGCAATCGCTTCAGGCGCGCCTCGTTCCACACGATCGACGACCACCTGCGCCGCGAGAATTCCGCGCAACGCCAAGTCACGACGTCGCTGCGCCTCGGCGTCGTTTTCGACGGCCCGCTTGAGCCCGTCGCGCCAGTTCGCGGTCAGCCAATTTTCCAAGCGGTAGAGCGCATCCCGCAACGCCGAAAGCACCGGCCAAACGTGCTCGTTTGCCGCAATCGGATAACGATCGCCAGGAATTCGTGCCAGCGATGCTTCGAGTTGTGTAACGCCGGAATCGAACTCGGCATCAAACGCAGCCGGAAGATCGTAGACGCGATGCAGTTTACGCAGAATGCGCCCGACTACCGCGCCCGACATCTCGCCGGTGAGCGCATCGGTTGCCCAACGTTCGCATTGATGCGCTTCGTCGAGCACCGCAATATCGTAGGGCGGCAACAATCCGCCGCCCGACGCGAGATCCAGGAAAAACAACGCGTGATTGACCACCACGAGATCGGCGAATCGCGCTTCGTCGCGTTTTTTGAAAAAGAAGCAATCGGCGAACCTGGGACACAGTTCGCCGATGCATTCGTCCGCATCGGCGTCGAGTTGTTCCCACTCGGCCGGCGGCGGCAGAAACGCCAGCTCCGAACGGTCGCCGCTGCGAGTTCGTCCGCCCCACTCCCAAAGGTGCTGCATGGTGTGCGACGGCGCCAGCAGCCGATCGGCCTGCATTCGCTCGAGTTTCAAACGGCAGAGATAGTGCGACCGGCCTTTCAACAGCGTCGTGCGCAAGGGAACCCCGAGCGCTCTTTGCACGAGCGGGATGTCCTTGTGCACCAACTGTTCTTGTAGCGCAATCGTGCCGGTGGAGAGCACGACCTTCTTGCCGCTTCGCACGGCGGGAATGAGGTAGGCCAAGGATTTTCCGACGCCGGTTCCGGCCTCGACGATCGTGTGCACGCCTTCCAACACGCCGCGCTCCACGATTTGCGCCATTTGCAACTGTCCGCCGCGCGGTTGATACCCCGGCAGAGTTTTTGCCAGCGAGCCGTTTGCCGCGAAAAGACTTTGGAGGTTCACAACGGGCGGTTTGAATCGCCGGGGCCTTCGTACTCCGACGTCAGCTCTCGTCCCGTGCCGGCATCGACGACGACCGGCGCGACCCGTCGCGGCGGCGCGTACACGGCCAGCGTAACGAGGAATCCCGTCAGCAACCCCGCGACGTGCGCCTGCCACGAGATCTGCGGAACGGTGAACGTAATGATCAGGTTGACGACGAGGATTCCGATGTTCGCGCGAACGAGATCCATGCCACGCTTGCCCAGCTTCAACCCGATGGCAAAGAGCGCGCCGAACAGCCCGAAGATCGCTCCGCTGGCGCCTACCGTGGCCACCGCGGGATCGCTGAAGTACACCACGCCGAGTCCCGCCGCAATGAGCGAGAGCACGTAGACGAAGAGCATGCGCCACGGTCCGAGCGCTAACTCGATGAACTGGCCGAGAAACCAAAGCGACATCATGTTGACCGCGATGTGGATGAGCCCGCCGTGCAAGAACGCTCCGGAGAAAATGCGCCACCATTGACCGTCTTGCAGCACCGCTATCGGGACGAGTGCCCCTTCGCTCAGCACCCGGTTCATGGCCTCGGCGTTGCCAAAGCCGGAAAGCATCGAAGGCCCTCCAACCTTCAGCTCCCAGAGATAGCCGACGATGTTGAGGACGATCAAGAAGCGAGTGATCACGCTATCATCACCGTGCGCGCAAGTTCCAGTGAGATCGCATGACGTTCGCCCTCAACTTCAATCGTGACCGGCCCACCGAGCGGCGCCTTCGCAACGACATTGAGGTACACTCCCGGCCGCACTCCGACTTGCCCCAGATAGCGTAGAATTTCGGGCATTTGTTCGGTGACGCCGGCGACGGCGACACGCTGTCCCGGCTCGACTTGCGCGAGTGGAATTCCGGTCCGTACGGGCTCTGAAAGATCTTTGGGTGGAATCGGATGGCCGTGTGGACAGATCTGCGGATCTCCTAACGCCACGACGAGACGTTCTTCGACGCGGTCGGTAATGGCATGCTCCAAAATGCAAGCTTCGGCATAGACTTCATCCCAGGACATGCCTAACAGGTCGGTCAGCAATCGTTCGGCCAAACGATTGCGGCGAACGACGCCAACCGCGACTTCGAGCCCCTTACGCGTGAGCTTGATGTCACCGCGGATCTCATGCTCGACAAAGCCTTCGCCGACTAATTTTTTCAGCATGCCGGAAACCGAGGCCGGGGCAACGCCGAGTTCGGTCGCCAATGCCGACGTCGTCACGCCCGGGCCCTCACGTTCGAGGCGATAGATCGCCTTCATATACATCTCGAACGATTCGGCGAAGTGCGAGTGGGAATGTCCCGGCATCGTCCTTTTTACTTTCGCGATTGCACGTGGAGTTCCGCAACGGCGCGGGCAAGCCGCATTTCCATCGCCTGCTTGAGATGAGTCTCGGCGAACGATGCGTGGATCGCGTTGCGGACGTATCGCTCGAGTGCTGCGGGACCGGCGACCTGCTCGACCTGCGCATATTCGTGCTGAATCGACGTGTGAAAAAGCGCCGGATCGTCGCTGTCGATCGTGACCATGCAGCCCCGCGCCTCGAAATCTAGGTAGGGATGAGGGTACTCCGGCAGCGCGGCGCCGGTCAGCCGATTCGACGTCGGGCAAATCTCGAGCGGAATGCCTCGCGTCGCGAGCATCGCGACAGTGTTCGGATCGTCGAGCGCGTGGATCCCATGACCCACGCGCTGCGCACGAAGTAGTTCCACGGCGTCCCAAACGCTGCGCGGACCGTCGGCTTCCCCCGCATGCGCGACGCAATGCAAGCCTTGGGCGCGCGCGTACGCAAAGGCGTCAACGAAGAGGCTCGCCGGAAAGCGAACTTCGTCGCCGCCGAGCGAAACGCCGATCACGTCGAGATCGGTCATCGTCGCGACCGTCCGCGCGGTCTCCATGGCGCTCTGCGACCCGAAGTTGCGGGTAAGATCGGGCAGCAATTTGAACGTCGCCCGCGGCTGCGCGCGTCGCAACTCCATGACGATCGCCGCCATCGCCGTGCGGACGTCGAGTCTCGGATTGAAAAACTTCCAGACTGACGGCGAAAGGAAGAGTTCGCCGTAGATCACGTTTTCTGCGAGTGCATCTTCAACGAACTCGTGCGCCAAGCGCGCGTAGTCTTGCGGATCTTTCAACGAGCGACTTACCGCGGCAAAAATCAGCAAAAACTCTTCGAAATTTTTGAAACGGTAGGGGTCTCGTTCAATGTCACCCTCAGCGTCTCGAACCGTATCGACACGCGCGCCGGCCCCATGATAACGAAGCGGCACGTTGTGCGTGCGGGCCAATTCCACAAATGTCGACGCGCGCAAACTACCTTCGAGATGGCAATGAAGGTGAACTTTCGGAATGCGCTCCGCGAGCGTGCCGATCGCCATGCGGTTGCTTTCGCAGGGGCAGGGGTGAAACCCGCGCCGTCGTACTTTAGTTGTTCTTGTCGCGGGGTGGAGCAGTCCGGTAGCTCGTCGGGCTCATAACCCGAAGGACGGTGGTTCAAATCCACCCCCCGCAACCAATGTCCACGGCCGGCGCCGTTTAGCGGATAGCCGCCTTTTCTATTGGCTGGTTCACATCGCGCAATTCGATAAAGCGCAAGCGAGGTTCGCCACGTAAGAAAAGTTGGCTCGTTCCGTTGTTTGCCTGCGTCGTACCAAGCTTGACGCTCGCGCCGTTGGCGATGCCGTAGACGCCGTAGCGGTGATTGCCTTCGACGATTATGTAGTACCACGAGCGGTCCCGTGCGTAGATCACTTTCGCCAAGGGGCCGTTGCCCGTAAACTGCGCGTGCGAGAAATGGCCGTGCAGCATCGCGAGCGTCGCGAATTGCGGTTGTGGCGCGCCGTGCGGGAAGATAAGGCCGAGAACGAACGCGGCAGCCGCGGCGATGGTCGCGACGAACCACGCCGGCATCGCGCGGCGCTTGAACGCAAGCACATTGACGGTCACCGCATTTGGGGAAACAGAATTCACGCGCTCCAGGGCCAGCACGGTCTCTTCCGCTTCACCGACGCGGCGGAGACATTCGTTGCACGCTGCGATATGCGCGTCGACGACGTCTCGTTCTTGCGCCGTCAGCGCACCGGCGGCATAGAGTTCCGCGCCATCCCCAACGTGTGCGTTCGAATTCACGGCGATTCTGCCACTACCAACGAGCGGCGCAACGCGCGAAGCGCGGCGCTCAGGCGGCCCTTCACCGTGCCGACCGGAATGGCCAACTCGCTCGCGACCTCGGTCAGCGTCATTCCTTTGTAGTACGCCAGTTGAACGACGTCCGCTTGACCGTCGGTGAGCCGCGACAGTGCGCGCTTGACGCGGTCGCGTTCGAGCGGATCTTCTTCCATCGTGTATGCCTCATCGACGTCGAGTTTTCGCGCGGTTACCTGCCGGCGGCGTCCCGCGCGAACCGACGTAAGGGCCGCATTACGCGCGCACGTCACGAGGAAAGCCTCCAGGCTTCCGCGTGCCGCCGAATAGGCACCGCCGCGGCGCCACAATCCCTCAAACACTTCTTGCACGCACTCATGCGCTGCCTCGGGCTCGCGCAAGATTCGCAGCGCGCTCGCGTGCATGCGGGGGCCGAAACTGCGATACGCCGACTCATACGCGGCCGCATCTCGGTGCGCGAACCGCTCTTCGAGCCGTCCATCCCGCACGTTATGTCGCGAGTGCGCGATCCTCGACTCGAACGTTGCCGTCGTCAATTTGCACCGTGCGATATCCGATGGCGCGCAGCAGGTCCGCATGAGGAAGCGTCACGGGCCCGGGCTTCGGCGCCGCGCCGGGTTTTGGCTGCGGGTACGCCGTTGCGGCGGCGCTGGCAAACCGAATGTTGCCCTCTTCGTGCGTGACCACTTGATGGATGTGCCCGTTGAGAATCGTTACGCGGTCGAATCGCTTCAGCAGCGCTAGCGCCTTCGTGCCGTCTTCGGTCGTCCAGCCCCAGTGCGGATAGAGCGCATAGAGCGGAACGTGGGTAAAGGCGACGACGGGCGTCGTAGACGCCACGGCAGAGAGATCCTTCTCGAGCCACGCGAGTTGATCGCTTCCGAGCAAACCCATCTTCTCGAAGTTGAAGACGTTCAAAAGCACGATATAGTGAACGCCGCGAGCATTCCACGAAGCCCATCCACCCGCCGTCGCATGCGGAATCCGAAAATTTAGGAGATAGGGTTTGAAGTCGTTGCCGACGACATCGTGCTCCCCCGGCAGCGCGATCAGCGGCGCGCGGAGTTGCGACAGGATGGCGCGTGCGTCGTCAAATTGGGCGGCGGTTGAAAGATGCGTGATGTCGCCGGTATGTACGACAAACGACGGTTGCGCCGGCATCGCGTTGATTGCATCCACCGCCATTTGGAGGGTTTGTCGCACGTCGGGATTCGCTGCCTGATGGAAGCCGATGTGGCTATCGCTAATTTGCACGAATTCGACCGACTCATTGGAACCTGCGGCCACTGCCCGTCCGACCAGAAGGCCGCCCGCGCCGAGCGTGTACGCGATGCCCGCGCCGGTCCAGGCGACGTGCTCTAAGAAATCGCCGCGCCTCACGAGTGCGGCTCCTTCACCACGATCGTGCCCTTCATGAACGGATGGAGTTCGCAAAAATAGGCGTAGGTGCCGGGCTTGGAAAACGCATGACGCCAGACGCCGTGCGTATCGAGCCCTTTGGAATCGAAACTGCCGTCCGAAGCCGTTACGGTATGGGCATCGTCGTCATCGTTGGTAAACGTGACGCTCTGCCCGGTTTGGATCGTGAGTACGCGCGGAACGAACGCATCATTGCTGATAGAAACTGCCGGCGGCGTCAAGTGCGCGGTGGCCGGCGCAGCCATCAGCACCGTAAGAAAGAGGAACGATATGAGTCGCATGTCCAGGATACGCCGCCGGAGGCCAAGCGGTTGGGGGTCGATCTACTTTTGGAGCATCAGCCGCCCTCTGCCGATCTCGTAATCAGCCATGCCGTAGTAGATATCGAACTCCGTCTCACTGCGACGGTCGATGCCGGTGGGAAAGACAACGTGGTTCGTCGTGCCCCGCACCTCACCTCGCACTTCGGGAACGAAGAGCGGCTCGGGAGAACGGTACAGGATGCGATCTAAGTGACGCAGATCGTGCACGATGATTCCCGCGCAGTAACGCAGTTTGCCGTGATGGTGCGCGTGGTCCAGTTCGTCGACGCCGTGAATCACCGATAGCCAGACGTCGTCCACGCGAACCGGCGGCGCACCGGCACCCGTCTTGATCGATCCCCAGTTTGCCGCAGGAAGAGAGACTCTGTGCGTCTCCGCAACCGTGCAGAGCGCGTGCAAATCCTTGCGTATCGCGTCTAATGGCACGTAGCCGATCGCAATGCCCTCGCGCCGTTGGGGCGGCAGAGATTCGATCGCCCGCAACGCTTCGGCGGGGTCGCTCATGGAGAGTTGCAGCGTCGGGCGGTGATACAATGCCAGCGCTTCTATGCCGCCCGGCGAGCGCACCGGTTCCGGAAAGAACGCCGCGTCTTTATCGGCGAACGGCGCGTCGCTGCCCTCGAATTGCACCGGGCCGAGGCGCTCCCATCGCAAGCCGTCGCGAGAAACGGCAACCGCAACCTCGGGGCCGCGCGGCCCAAAAGCGACGTACGCCATGACGTAGCGGTCGAGGGCCGCAATAAACGTCACGCGCGGATCTTCGCACCCATAGCCGTCCGACGCGCTACGGAGTTCGTACGGCGCTTGCGGTTCGAGCGCATACCCGACTTGTTCGAACTCGAGCGTACCGCCCTCGGTTTGGCGCGCTCGAAACGACCCGACGCGCGAAACATTGCCGTCACCGACCATCCTCGGATAGAGTTGCAACGTTCCATCGCGCAACCGCGCGCAGGCGGGGTTGATAATTCCAAGCCGCTCCGCGTCCAATGCATTCGGCTTGAGGACGATCCCCAAGCGGTGGAACTCGGCGCGATCCAAGCCAAGCGGGACGCGACGGTCGGCAGCGCGACTAATTTTCGAGCAATCCCGTTTCACGACCGACGCGTTCGAAAGCCGCAAGCGCACGGTCCATCTCGTCCTTGGTCAGCGCGGCGCTGATCTGAACGCGAATTCGAGCCGTCCCTTCAGGCACCACCGGATAGCCGAAGCCGGTCACGAAGACGCCCGCTTTGAGGAGTTTGTCGCTGAGGGCGATCGCGAATGCCGTTTCGCCGACGATGATCGGGACGATTGCGCTGTGCGTGTCGAGCGGCTTGTATCCGATCCGTTTCAGGGCTGCGCGAAAGTAGTCCGTTTTTTCACGCAAAGCTTGTACGCGCTCGGGACGGCGATCGAGATAGTCGATCGCTTCGAGCGCGCTGCAGGCGACCGTCGGCGGCAACGCGTTGGAGAACAACTGGGGACGCGAGCGCTGAATCAAAATGTCGATCAAAGCCGCGCTACCAGCCACGAATCCGCCGGCCGCTCCACCGAGGGCTTTTCCGAGCGTACCGGTGATGATGTCGACGTCGCCGGTTAACCCGTAGTGCTCGATCGTGCCGCGTCCGGTTGGGCCCATGACGCCGGTGCCGTGCGAGTCGTCCACGACGGTGATCGTGCCGTAGCGTTTCGCGAGCGCCACAATCTCCGGCAATTTCGCGAGATCGCCTTCCATCGAAAAGACGCCGTCGGTGACGACGATGGTCGGAAAACTACCGGCCACGCTTTTGAGTTTCTCCTCTAACTGAGCCATGTCGCTGTGCTTGAAGCGTTCGCGGCGCGCTTTCGACGCCAAGCGGACGCCGTCAATAATCGAGGCGTGGTTGAGCTCGTCGGAGATAATCGCCGAACCCTCATCGCAGATCGTGGGAAAGAGGCCCGTATTCGCGTTCCAACAAGAGACGTACGTCAGCGACGCTTCCGTTCCCAAGAACTGCGCAATGCGGTGTTCAAGCCGACGATGAATGTCGAGCGTGCCGCAGATAAACCGTACCGACGCCGTTCCGGCGCCGTATTTTTCGAGACCTCGCTTGCCCGCCTCGATCACTTCGGGCTGATCGGCGAGCCCCAAGTAGTTATTGCTTGACAGCACGATGACGTCGCCGGCCTCCTCCATGTGCACTTCGGGGCCCATCGGCGTCGTCAGGTGGCGCAGGTGCTTGTAGGTACCGGCTTTTTTGAGCGCATCGAGATCGCTCTGTAGCTTCGCTTCGAATGCCTGATTCATGCTGCCGATCCCTCTCCCTTGAAGTCGAGAACGATTTTCGCCGCCTCACCGTTGCGCATCAGTTCGAAGGCCCGTTCAAATTGCGTGTAGGGCAGCACGTGCGTGATGATCGAGCTGAGATCGACCCGCCCGCTCTTCACGAGCGCTTCGGTTTGATACCAGGTCTCGAACATGCGCCGTCCATTAATACCCAGCACGGTCAGTCCCTTAAAAATAATTCGCTCTGCGAGGTTCAAGTTGACGCTGTCGGACGGAATTCCCAATAGCGCGGCCGTACCGCCGTTACGCACCAACTGCAAGCCCAAATCGATGGCCGCGGCGCTCCCCGACATCTCTAGGAGAACGTCCACGCCGTCGCCGTTCGTGCGCTCGCGGATTCGTTCGACGAGATCCCTCTGCGTCGCGCCAAACGTCGCATCGGCGCCGAGACGAACCGCGAGTTCCAGTTTGGCGGGGTTCAGATCGATTGCAAACACGGACGTGGCACCGGCCGCGCGAGCGACGGGAATCGCCATTAAACCAATCGACCCAACGCCGGTTATGGCAACGCTCTTAGTACTGACGCCCGCCGCCATGACCGTATGTACGGCATTGCCGAGCGGATCGAATATTGCGGCGAACTCATCGGGCACGGCCGGGTCGAGCCGCCAGACGTTGTACTCCGGGATCGCGACATATTGGGCGAAAGCGCCGTCGCGGTCGACGCCGATAATTTCGACGCGTTCGCAAATGTGCGCCTGTCCCGTTCGGCACAGCAAACACGTCAGATCGACGATGTGGCCTTCACCGGAAACGCGCTCGCCGCAGCGCACCGATTTCACGGCGTCGCCGATCGCGGCAACCGTACCCATGAATTCGTGCCCGACGACGAGCGGCGGCTTGATGCGCTGCTGCGCCCAACTGTCCCAGGCGTAGATGTGGTAATCCGTCCCGCAGAGCCCCGCCTTTTCGACGGCGATCAATACATCGGTGGGCCCGATGGCCGGGATCGGACGCTCCGCCAGTGCCAAGCCCGGTTCACCACCCGGCTTGATCAGTGCGGGCATCGACGAAGCCATGTCGGCGCGGTATTTTGCCCACTCGCGGGAAAACCCCGCGGCTAGCCGGCGCGCCGTTCGTCGGCAAAGACGGCGAGATCTTTGGGCGTGATGAAGATTTCCTCGCCGGTGCGCAGTTCCAACTCTCGAAATCTGGCCGGAGACATCTCGACGTGAACCGCCGCGCCCCACGCCGTAGCGGCGTCGACCTTTACCGAGGGACCCGCCGAACTAATGTGCTTGATGGTCGCGCGAAAGTAGTTTGCGGCCGACGGTTGGCGGCCGATTTCGAGCGAATGTGGACGAACGAAAACCAGATGTCCCGTCGCCTCTTGATTGATGTACGCCGTTCCGTTATCGATGCGCCCGTGAAACAGGTTCACGTTGCCCAAGAAGTTGTACACGAATGAGCTTGCCGGGCGATTGTAGACGTCATCGGGCGTTCCGACTTGCTCGATGCGACCGGCACTGAGGATCGCGACTTGATCGGCAACTTCGAGCGCCTCCTCTTGGTCGTGCGTTACGAATACACTCGTCACACCGACATCATCGTGCAACTGGCGCAGCCAACGGCGGAGCTCCAAACGCACTTTGGCGTCGAGCGCACCGAACGGCTCGTCTAAGAGCAGCACTCGGGGCTCGACCGCCAGCGCCCGGGCCAGCGCCACGCGTTGGCGCTGGCCACCCGAGAGTTGCGCCGGATAGCGGCCGGCCAACGTGCAAAGTTGAATGAGATCCAGCAGCTCCTCGACTCTCCTGCGTGTTTCGCGCTGCGCCGGCCGGCTCGCACGAGGGCGGACGCGCAGCCCGAAGGCGATATTTTCGAAGACGGTCATGTGTCGAAAGAGGGCGTAGTGTTGAAAAACGAAACCGACGCGGCGCTGCGCAATCCTGCGATCGCTGAAGTCTTGACCATCGAAATGAACGCTGCCGGAGTCGGCAATCTCGAGTCCCGCGATGATCCGCAAGAGCGTCGTTTTTCCGGATCCTGACGGGCCGAGCAATGCCACCAGGCGTCCGTGCGGGATATCGAGGTCGATGCAATCGAGCGCCGTGAAGCGTCCGAACGTCTTGGTGATCTGGCGAACCGTAATACTCATCGTGCGTGCACTCCCCGTTTTTGAACCCGCCATTCGATGGCGCTTTTGATCACGAGCGTGGCAAGCGCAAGCAGCGCCAAGAGCGATGCCACCGCAAAGGCCGGAACGAATTGATAGTCATTGTAGAGGACTTCGATTTGTAGGGGCATCGTGTCGGTTAAACCGCGGATGTGCCCTGAAACGACGGAGACCGCCCCAAACTCGCCCATCGCGCGCGCGTTGCAGAGGATCACGCCGTAGAGCAGTGCCCACTTGACGTTTGGAAGCGTGACGCGCAAAAAGGTTTGCCACCCGCCGGCGCCGAGCGTCAAGGCGGCTTCTTCTTCATCGCTGCCCTGCGCCGCCATTGTGGGAAGCAATTCTCGCGCGACGAACGGAAACGTCACGAAGATCGTCGCGAGAACGATGCCCGGGACCGCAAAGATGATCTGGACGTTGTGCGAACTCAGCCACGGGCCTAGCAATCCTTGGGCTCCGAAGAGCAACACGTAGGTCAAACCGGCGACGACCGGAGATACCGAGAACGGCAAGTCTATCAGGGCGATCAGTATGCTTTTGCCGGCGAATTGAAACTTGCCGATCGCCCATGCTGCGGCGATTCCGAAGATCAGATTCGAGGGGACGGCAATCGCCGCCGCTACGAGCGTCAGCCGGATGGCCGATAGCGTATCGGCATTGGAGAAGCTCGCAAAGAATGCGCCGACGCCTTGCCCGAGCGCAGCCGCGAACACGACGGCCAGCGGCGCCAGCAGAAACGCGCCCAAAAAAATGACCGCGATCGCGATGAGAACGCCGCGAACGAGCCGCGACTCGCCGACCGAAGGGGCACCGCGCAACTCGAGCGTGCCGACCATCACGTTGGGACCGTTACCGTCATCGGAGACGTCGACGGCGCCGAGGCGCTTTCGCGCTCGCCGGTCCAGCGCTGCAGCGCGTTGATGCCGAGCAACATGATAAACGAGACAACCAGCATGACGACGGCGATCGCGGTGGCGCCGGTGTAATCGTACTCCTCGAGCTTGGTCACGATTAACAACGGCGCGATCTCCGTTCGCATCGGCATGTTGCCGGCGATGAAAATAACGGAGCCATACTCGCCGACGCCGCGAGCGAAGGCCAGCGCAAAGCCCGTCAGCACGGCCGGAAAAATCGCCGGGAAAATGACGCGCGTGAAGGTCTGCCATCGTCCGGCGCCGAGGCTCGCGGCGGCCTCTTCCAATTCCCGGTCGAGATCTTCGAGCACCGGCTGAACGGTGCGCACGACAAACGGAAGGCCGATGAAGGTCAAAGCGACGAGAACGCCGAGCCGCGTAAAGGCAACGTGGATTCCAACGGCAGCGAGCGGAGCGCCGAACCACCCATGCGGCGCGTAGAGGGTCGTGAGCGCAATGCCCGCCACGGCCGTAGGAAGCGCGAAGGGCAGGTCGACTAACGAATCGAGAAGCCGCTTGAACGCGAAATCATAACGCACGAGGACCCACGCGACGAGGGTTCCCAGCACGAAGTTAAGCGCGCCGGCGATCAGCGATGCCCCAAAACTCAACTCGTACGAAGCCACGGCGCGAGGCGATGCGCCGGCTCGCCAAAAGTCGTGCCAGCCGATCTTCGAGGCCTCCAAGAACGTCGCTGAAAGCGGGATCAGCACCACGAGCGAAAGATAGAAGATCGTAAAGCCGAGCGTTATCCCGAAGCCCGGGATGATGCTTTGTCTGCGAAGCCTTCGTACGGGTAGGACTGGCATAAGGGCGGCTGTCCTTAATGGGGCTGATAGATTTGGTCGAAGATGCCGCCGTCGGCGAAGTACTGCGCCTGCGCCCTATCCCAACCGCCGAACTCCTGTACGCTCACCATTCGCATCGCCGGAAACCGTCGCGCATAGCGGCGGGCTACCGACGCAAGATGCGGTCGAAAATAGTGCCGCGCGATAATCTCTTGCCCCGCCGGCGAGTAGAGGTAGTTCAAATAGGCTTGCGCGACTCGCCGAGTGCCCTTCTTTTGCACCACGCCGTCTACGATCGAAACCGGTGGCTCCGCTAAGATGCTCAGCGATGGCCGAACGATTTGAAAGCGGCCGGGGCCGATATTATTCACTGCCAGTAACGCATCGTTTTCCCACGCGATCAAGACGTCCCCGATACCGCGCTCGGTAAAAGTCGTCGTCGAGCCGCGCGCTCCCGAGTCGAGCACCGGGACGTTTCTATACAGCGCGGTGACGAAGGCACGCGCCGAGGCATCGCTGCCGCCGCGTTTCGAGCGCGCGTACGCCCACGCGGCCAAAAAGTTCCATCGCGCTCCTCCGGACGTCTTCGGATTGGGCGTGATGACCGAGACGCCGGGGCGCGTTAGATCGTCCCAATCGCGGATATGCTTTGGATTCCCCTGGCGCACCAACAAGACGATCGTCGAGGTGTACGGGGTGCTGTTGTACGGCAAGCGCGACTGCCAATTTCTTGAGATCAGACCCGTCTTTTGCGCGATCGCGTCGATGTCGTACGCGAGACCGAGCGTAACCACGTCGGCTTGCAATCCGTCGATCACGGCGCGTGCCTGTTTACCGGAACCTCCGTTGGACTGCTCGACGCGAATCGTTTGCCGCGTCTTTGCTTTCCAGTACGCCGCAAAAGCGACGTTATAATCGTCGTAGAGCTCACGCGTCGGATCGTATGAGACGTTGAGAATGGTTTGTGGAGGCTGGTCCTGAGCACCGGCGTAACCGCCGGAGCCCAGAACCGCTGCCGCTACGAAGAAAAGGGCGCCGTGACGCGTTATTCGCATTGCAATCACGGCTAGAAGTCGTATTCGACTTGTGCGCGGTTATATTTGAAGAGCGGAACGCCGCCCAGTTCTGCCGTGCCGTTTGCGGTACCGGGCGGGCAAATCGTCGTCCCGGCTGCACCGCAGAACGTATTTGAAAGCGACCGCTGGATGTACCGATAACGCAACACTAAGCCGTGGTAAGGGCCCTTGCCCGAATAGTGGCTGAAGCGGTAGCGTCCGTCGAGCACCCAAATATTCGTGTTCTCCGGCGCTAGCGCGTTGCCGTAGTTGTACCATGCGTCGGTCGCAATAAATACCCACTTCTGGTTCGTCGAAGTGTACTGCAAGCCGACTTTCCACGACGTTCCACCGGCGCGCCGGTCGGCCATGCCTTGGGAAACGCTCGTCGTAAAGAGTGGATCGCTATCGTAATTATCGGTGTACGGGCTCGCCCAGCCGCCGTAGTAGACCTGCGTTAAACCAGTCGTCTTGTTCGTGTAGCACTGGGCAGCGTTGAGTGGAAGGATGTAGGCAAAGTTTGCCTTTGCCGAGATCTGGAAGTTTGCGTTATTACACGTCACGCCGGCCGGCAGGAATATGCTATCCGTCTTCCATGGAATCGCATCGTAGCCGCCGGTGATCTGAACGTTCTTCGTGACGTTGGCGCCTATCTGTGCGCCATAGGCCTGGCTATTGATCTTGCCGATGAACGATTGGCCGGCATTCTGCTCGGTGCCGCCTTGCACCGCGATGAACGGCGCCCAGTTTCCCGCGAACGTGTACTTCGCGTCGCCCCACCACATGTTGGCGAGATCGCTGACGCCGTAGAAATACCCGTTAGCCGCAAAACCGACTCCCGATGGATCGGCATAACCGATTTTGCCCATCGCAAAGCCGTTCGTAAGAATGCCTGTCCCACCAGGAACGATGATGTTGGGTGGTAAGCCGGCGTTCCCGGCCGGATAACTCGTCAAGAGCGTCTGACGCGCGAAACTAGAGCTCGTGCGGTTTTCGAACGCCAGCATATCCGCGCCTTGAACGGTGAAACCGCCAGGCGACGTATAACCGAGGTAGCCACCCTCAAAAGCCACCGGCTTTAGGCGCGAATCCGCCGGATTGGCCCAAGGCGATGTGAAGAGGATGTTGCCCATCGCACCGTCCCAACCGTGGGCCTTGTACTTCAGATACGCTTCATAAAACGTGCTCAGCGTGAAGCCCGGAAGCGTATCGTCGGGATTGGTGTTGGGCGGAACTTGCGTTACGCACACGCCGCCTTTGAGATGATTCGCAGGAACGACGCACGGACCGTCGATCGGGTTGGCATAAAGATACGTTCCGCCGACGTCCCAACCGCCGCCCGGAAAGTTATAGTCGCCGCCGACGGCGACGGCTGTGTTCCAACTCGCCTGATTGACGCCGGCCGTACTGTATTTGGCGCCGGGCGTGAAGTTGAATTGCGCGCCCGGATTGTTCGATGCGTTTTGCCGCGTGAAGTAAAACGAACGAACGTATCCGTGGTACGAGAGCGGAAACGGTGTGGCCGAGGGCGGCGGCGGTGCGACCGTCGCCTCCGGCGCGGGCGGCGGTGGCGGCGCCTCCGCCGGCGGCGGGGTGGCCGCAACGTACCGAACCACGACGAGATGCCGATCGGCCACCCATTGCACGTAGGCGCCCATGCCTTCGGAGATCACGCGGACCGGCACCAAGACGTCGCCGTTATACACGATCGGCGCAACGTCGAGTGGCCGAGACTCGCCGTTGATAACGACCTCCGGTTTTCCGACGGTCACCTTGACCTCGGCGCCGGCTTTGCTCACCGTCGCAGTCTTACTCGAGGAATCGTACGCAACGGTAGCGCCCATTTGTTCGAACATCGAGCGAAGCGGAACGAAAATCGTTCCGCCGCGAACCAATGCCGCCAAGACGCGTCCCTGTTTCAAGGCGTCGGGCTTGGCATACACGTGCCGGTCGTTGAAAAGAATCGGAATTTGACCCGAGGGCGGACCACCGAAGTCCGTCGCGCTCGCCTGAGCGACCGGCGTTCCCGACGTCGCCGCCATCGCGACCGAGGGGCTCACCAGACCTAGCACCCACGGCAGGGCAACGGCTAAAAAGGTATGCTTCAGCAAAAAGGACTCTCCTTCTAGAAGATGACTACAGTTCTTTTCTAGCTCGAGGATCGATAACCTTGGTCATTGACCTCAGTCAATAAATGCGACGTCCGACCCTTGCAACCGGGCGTCGGGAAGAGTCTAGCGCGACGGGATTAAGGTCGGTTTATCGCGGCATTAAGCCGCCCGGCGGTTAGCCGTAACGGCCCGTGATGTAATCCTCGGTCCGCTGATCTTTGGGTTTGGTGAAGATCGTGCGGGTGCTATGGGCTTCCACCAATTCGCCGAGCAAGAAGAAGGCGGTATTGTCGCTAATTCGCGCCGCCTGCTGCATCGAGTGCGTCACGATGACGACGGTGTATTCAGCCTTCAATTCGCAGATCAGATCTTCGATTTTCCCCGTTGCGATCGGATCGAGTGCCGATGCGGGCTCGTCCATCAGAATGACTTCGGGATCGACCGCGAGACAGCGCGCGATGCAGAGTCGCTGCTGCTGTCCCCCGGAGAGCGCAAGGGCGGAACGGTCGAGCCGATCCTTTACTTCCTCCCAGAGCGCCGCACGCCGTAAGCTGCGTTCGCATATTTCCGTCAGCACGGCACGATCGCGTTCCCCGTGGATGGACGGGCCGTAAACGACGTTGTCGAAAATCGACTTTGGAAAAGGGTTCGGACGCTGAAAAACCATTCCGATGCGATAGCGGATGGCGACGGGATCGAGGTCGGGGGCATAGATGTCCTGACCGTCGAGCAGCACGTGACCGTCGACGCGCGCGCCGGGAGTTAGGTCGTGCATCCGATTGAGCGCGCGAATGAACGTCGATTTACCACACCCGGAAGGACCGATCAGCGCCATCACGCGATTGGCCGGAACCTGCAGCGATGCGTTTCGGATCGCGTGAAAGGAACCGTAATACACGTCCAGGCGCTCGACCTGGATCTTCGTGTGCGTCGAACGTGCCGGCGATTCTTGCGCGCTCACGAACATTGCGCCGCGTATTCGTCGCTACGGCAACGATGCCCGTCCGCCATTAAGAAGCTTAACGCCGGACGCGCATAATGGGTAGCCGAATCGTGAAGGCGGTGCCGCGCCCGACCATAGACTCGGCAGAGATCGTTCCTCCGTGCGCATCGACGATGCCCTTAACGATTGCCAAACCGAGGCCCGCGCCACCGCTTTCTCGAGCGCGCGAACGGTCGACGACGTAGAAACGCTCGAAGATGTGCGGTAAGTCGCGATATGGGATTCCTTCGCCGGTGTCGCGTACGCGCAAGATCGCGTCGCTGTCACGAGCATCGATCTCGATCCGAATTCGCCCGCGGTCTGCCGTGTGACGCAACGCGTTGTCTATCAAATTGACGAAGACTTGTGCAAGCCGATCGGAATCGGCCTCCACCCGGACGGGACGTAACGCCGACAACTCGAGCGCCACGCCTTTATTGCCGGCTTGTCGCTCGAACGATGCAACGATCGGACGCGCGACGTGTTCCAAATCGACGTCGCGCAGATTGAGTTTGAGCTGACCGGATTCGGCGCGTGCCTGTTCGAGAAGTTGGCCAACGAGCGACGTGAGACGATCGACTTGCGCGAGCGCTTGGGGCAGAAAGAGATCGCGGGCCTCGTCTTCCGGAGCCTCCAGCACCGTTTCCAGCATTAGGCGAATCGACGAAAGCGGCGTGCGGAGTTCGTGAGAAACGTTCGAGAGAAACTCTTTGCGGGCCCGATCGAGACGCACGAGGCCGGTTTGATCGTCCGCAACGATGAGCGCACGGCGCGCGACGCCGTCGTCCTCACTGAGCGGCGAAATCGCCACTCGGTACGTTCGCTGATCCGCCGCGCCGCCCAGCATGATAGGAGCAACCGAGGCTTCACCTCGCAGAGCATCGGCGACGCGACGTTCGAGCTCCACGTTCGGGATTGCCTCGATGATGTGCGTGTTGCGCGCGTGCAACGCGTCGAAGCCGAAGGTCGTCCCGGCAGCGGCGTTCGCGAACTCGACGCGCAGCCCGCGGTCGACCAGAATGACCCCGATCGGAAGCGCCCACAGCATCGGTTCCAAAGCGCGTTCGATCGAATTCGGTGAAGCCTCCGAGGGCGGTGAAGCCTCCGACGGCGGTGAAGTCGCGGACGCGTGCGAGCGCCGCGCCAGAATGCTCCCAACAACGATCCCGCAAGCCAATCCCACGAAGAGCGCGACGATCGGCCACTGCGCAAAGATCAAGCTTTGAACATGTACCCGCGGCTACGGATGGTGAGAATATGCCGCGGCGAGCCCGAATCTTCTTCGATCTTTTCACGAAGCCAGCGAATGTGGACGCTGACGGTCTGTTGCTCGCCGTCGAAATCATAACCCCACACTTTATCGAGCAGCGTCTGACGTGTGACGACTCGTCCGGGATTCTCCATCAGCACTCGCAGGAGCCCAAACTCTTTCGGTGCTAGCGCTACCCCTCTGCCGCGCACGGTAAGCTGCTGCCGTGACGGATCTAAGACGATCTCGCCGAGCGCAATGGCCTCGTCGTGTGCCGACGGCAGTGTCGATTGACGGCGCAATCTTGCTTTTACGCGCGCCAAGAACTCATGCAGGGCAAATGGCTTGGTGACGTAATCGTCAGCACCTAACTCCAGCGCCAGAACCTTATCGATCTCTTGATCCTTGGCGGTGAGCATGATGATCGGGACAGCGCTGAATTTGCGAATTTCCTTGCAGGCTTCGACTCCATCCAGGACGGGGAGCATGATGTCGAGCACGATCAAATCGGGCTGCTCGCGCTGAGCGGTCGCAATGGCGCTGCGTCCATCGGCGGCCGTTACGACGGCATAACCGCTTCGCTCTAAGTTGAAGCGTAGCGTCTGTAAGATCGCCGACTCATCGTCGACGACCAGGATTTTCTTATTTACCTCGATCGTCGTACTCATACGATTTCGCAATTGCGCTATAGTCAAGCGCGCCGTCTCCATTGGCAGAACGAGCGGTATAGAGTTGATACGCAAGCGCCGTCGCCGGTAACGCCTGACGCCCTTCACGCGCGGCATCGAGCGCCGCGGCCAGGTCCTTTCGCAGCAAATCGAGCGCGAAGCCACCATCAAACTTCCCCGCCAACCATGTCTTGGGAAGCCAACTCGAGAGCAGATAATTCGAAGCCGTTGCGGATGCCAGGACGTCCCGCACCGCGTTGAGATCCGCGCCCGCCTGGCGCGCAAACATCAGGCCTTCGACGTTGGCGATCATCACGTTGGCGATGATGATCTGGTTTACGAGCTTGACGGTTTCGCCCATTCCAACCGGACCCAAGTGATGCGGCATCCCCATCGTCTTTAAGAGCGGCTCCGCGAGCGCGAATGTCTGCGGTGAAGCACCGACCATGATCGTCAGCGTACCGTCGCGCGCGCGCAGCGGTCCGCCGCTCACGGGAGCATCCAAGAATTGTATTTGGCGTTCATCGAGGCGCGCCGCAAACCGCCGCGACGCTACCGGAGAGATCGTTGACATATCGACGACTAACAACCCCGGCGCCGCTCCTTCGGCGACGCCGCCTATTGAGAACAGGACGTCCTCCACGTCGGGAGCATCGGGTACGCAGATAACGATCGCATCGCATGACTTCGCCAACTCTGCAGGATTGGCGGCTTCTCGTACGCCCGCATCTCGTAACCGTTCGAGCGCATCGCGACGCCGGTGAGCCGCCGCGGCGACCTCATAACCGGCCTTGCGAACGCAGGAGGCCATGGGCTCGCCCATCGCTCCCAAACCGATGAAGCCAACCCGCGAAATCACGAGCGGCCCATTGGGCGCGGCCTCAGGATAACCCTCGAACTCTGCCGAAGGCTGCGCACATGACAGCGACCGTCACTCCTTCGATTATACGACCAACGTTCGACGAGATGAATCTTTCCATCGGTAAGCGCACGCGGCTGCACCGCTTGATGTACGAAAGCGGACCCGCCAACGGTACGTTGATGATGTTACCGATCGATCAGGGATTGGAACACGGACCGATTGATTTCTTCGATAACCCCGAAGCGATCGACACCGATTGGATTTATCGTCTCGCCGTCGAAGGCAATTTTTCCGGAATCGCACTGCACGTCGGATTGGCGGAGAAATACCAGAAGCGCTACGCGGGGCGGGTGCCGCTGCTCCTGAAGATCAACGGCAAAACCAACATTCCGCCGGACGATGAAGCCTTTAGCCCGCTCACCTCATCGGTTGAAGACGCGGTCCGTCTGGGCGCCGATGCCGTCGGCTACACGCTCTATGTCGGCAGCCCATCGCAAGACGTCGACATCGCGCAGTGCAACGAGGTCCGGCGCGACTGCGAACGTTACGGCATGCCTCTCGTGCTTTGGGCCTATCCGCGCGGATCGGCGATCAAAACCAAAGGGGGCATCGACTCGCTTTACGCCGTCGACTACGCTGCGCGGGTCGCATGCGAAATGGGTGCCGACGTCATCAAACTTAACGAACCCGCGTGGAAGCCCGACGATGCCTCGAAACTTCCCAAACCCTACGGTTCGCTCGCATTCACCGACGTCGAAGGTCTGCGAAGGGTCGTCAAATCCGCGGGACGCAGTCTCGTGCTCGTTTCCGGCGGAAGCAAACTTGGCGACGAAGCGACCGTTCACAAGGCACACGTCGCGATGGCGGCCGGCTGCGTCGGCCTCATCTTCGGCCGCAATATGTGGCAGCGCAAATGGGACGACGCGCTCGACATGGCCTCACGTATCCACGACGTGTTGAAAGACTACTCGCAACCTCAAGAATAAGCCGAAGTTCTGGTCAGTGAACCGTCGCGGTGGTTTGCGCGGCGCAGGTCGGACAATGCCAGCCTATTGCGCCGCCGTGATCGTTCGCGATCATCGCTTCGCGCGAGCCGCGCCGACCGCAACTCGCGCATGCATAGGTAGGCTCCCCGGAGGTTGGGCCCCCGGCGTGCGCCGGCGCATTTTCATGGCGCTTGGCGATGTAGAAGGCGAGATAGATGAAGATTCCAATGACTACGGGCGCGCACGCGAAGAACGTATCGAAGACGCCGGTGGAGATTTGGGGGTTCACTGCTTCTTGAAGTAGTCAGCGTTGATTTCGGTGTAGTTTTGCCATTTTTCCGGGACGTCGGAATCGGCAAAGATGGCTTCGACGGGACAGGCGGAAACGCACGCACCGCAATCGATGCAGACTTCCGGGTCGATGTACAACATCTCATCCTCGTCCTTGCCGTGAATGCAGTCAACCGGGCAGACGTCGACGCACGACTTATCTTTGGTCCCGATGCACGGCTCGGTGATGATGTAGGCCATAGATTTTCAGCTTCTCTGGGCGTAGGCGCCGCCCTTTTAGACGGCGGGGCGGCCTCGAATCGCACGAATGATCCACAACAATACGATTGCACCGATCAGGGCGCATAACACGCTTGGAAGATTGAAACCGGTGACGCCGACGTGCCCGAAGAGTCCGTAGAGCCAGCCGCCGATCAGCGCTCCGATAATTCCGACAATGATGTCGCCGATAATTCCTCCGGGTGCTTCGCCAGGGACGATCCAGCGAGCAATGAGACCCACGATGAGACCGAAAATGACCCAAGCAAGAATTCCCACGTCGCTTCCTCCTTTTGACGTTGTCCTACAGGGAGCGGATACCCCGATGATGGACCTTGCCGTATTATGAAGCGTACTTTCATTTGCCTGCTCGGCATTGTAATGCTGGGCGGCGCGGGCACGTTTGCTGCGAGCGCCGCCAACACCGAGATATCGGCGTCCGGGACCGGAAGCGTTTCGTTGCCGCCGAATGTTGCGACCGTCAACGGTTCCGTCGAAACGTTCGCCGCCGGCGCCGACGAAGCGATCGCTACCAACAATGCGCTCTACGATCGTATCCTTGCCGCGCTGCTAAAACTCGGCGTCGTGCGCAGCGACATTACGCTTGCGTATTACAACGTCGGTTACAATCCCCGACCGGCTGCCGGGCCTGCGCCGGGCGAACGGTATGGCTATACGGTTTCGCGGAGCTTTTCCGTCAAGGTCCGCCGGATCGGCGACACCGGACGCGTCAGCGACGCCTGCATCGCTTCGGGCGCAACGGCGATCGACGGCGTCGCGTTCGGTTTGTCCGATCCGGCCGTTGCGCGCCGCGAAGCAGCCGCGAAAGCGGTCGCCGAGGCGCGAGCAAACGCTTCGGCTATTGCGGCGGCCGCGGGCTTGCGCATCGTCGGAATCAAGAGCATGAGTCTTGGCGGCGGCCTTTTTCCGCCGGCGCCGGTGCCGTTGATGCGAGAAGCGGCCGTCGCAAAGGAACCGACGCAGTTCGATCAGTCGAACGTCAACGTCACCGTCTCCGTGAACGTCGTTTTCGTCGCCGGCCCGTGAAACGAAACTCGCTCGGCGCCTTGAAGGTAGAGTGCAGCGATGACCCCGACCTGTGAAGGCTGCTCGAACCGACCGGCGGTTACCTCGTACGCCGGCCATGCGTTTTGCACGGCCTGCGCGCAGCGGCGTGCTCTCACCGGCGCGTTGCCCTTTATCGGTGCGGCGCTCGCGGCGGCCGGGATCATCGCGGGGGGCGCCGTGCTGGCGGAGCGGATGCAAGGCGAAGGCCGGGTCGCATCTCCGCTTGACGAGCTCGGCAAACGCCTACGCGGCGGCACGCCGACGTTGGCCGCCTATTCCCGCGATCTGACGCAACTCGCCCGCGACGGCAAGCTGGATCCGGTTATCGGCCGCGATCGTGAGATCGAGCGCGTCGTGTCGATCCTCGCGAGACGCAGTAAAAACAATCCCTGCTTAGTTGGAGAACCCGGCGTCGGCAAAACGGCGATCGTCGAAGGTCTTGCCGCGCGGATCGTCGCGGGGAACGCTCCACCGTCGCTGCGCGGCAAACGAATCTTGGCGCTGTCGCTCGGCCCACTCGTCGCGGGCACGAAGTATCGCGGCGAGTTCGAGGGGCGCGTCAAGCGGATACTGGATGAAGTAAAGCGCAGTGCGCGCGACGTCGTGCTCTTTATCGATGAACTTCACACGTTGATCGGGGCGGGGGCCGCCGAAGGCGCGCCGCTCGATTTGAGCGCCATGATCAAGCCTGAACTGGCTCGGGGCGATCTGCAGTGCATCGGCGCGACGACGTTCGACGAATATCGCAAGCACATCGAATCCGATGCCGCCCTCGAACGCCGCTTTCAACCCGTTATGGTCGAGGAGCCGTCGATCGATGAAACGATCGAGATTCTCCGCGGATTGCGGGAGCGCTATGCGGCCCACCACCGGGTGAGAATCGAGGAAGAAGCGATAGAGGCGGCCGCGCAACTGTCGGCGCGCTTTATTGCGGATCGTTTTCTTCCCGACAAGGCGATTGACTTGGTGGACGAAGCGGCCGCATCGGTTGCCCTCGCAAACAAAGGCTCCGTCGACATGCCCCCGGTGACGAGCGCCGACGTCGCGCGCATCGTTACGCGTTGGACCGGTATACCTCAAGCCTCATTGACGGAATCGCAGGCGCAGCGCCTGTTGGAACTCGAGCGGATGCTTTGCGCGCGCGTCATCGGTCAAGAATCCGCCATCACGCGAGTCTGCGATGCGATCCGTCGGGCACGTACCGGACTTCACGATCCGAGCAAACCTCTGGGCAGCTTCCTGTTTCGCGGCCCGAGCGGCGTTGGGAAAACCGAGCTCGCCAAAGCTCTCGCGGAAGCGCTCTTCGGTAGTGAGGCCGCTTTGGTCCGCATCGATTTATCTGAGTTTACGGAACCGCACACGGTGTCTCGGCTCCTTGGTGCGCCGCCCGGATATGCGGGCCACGAGGAGCCGGCGCAACTCACCGAGCCGGTGCGCCGTCGTCCGTATTGCGTCGTGCTCTTCGATGAGCTGGAAAAGGCGCACCCGGACGTCGCCGCCATTCTGTTGCAAATCTTGGACGATGGGCGCGTAACGGACTCCAAGGGACGGACCATCGATTTTCGCAACGCGCTGATCATCTTGACGACGAATCTGGACGAAGAAGACGTTCACGTCGCGCTCCGGCGCGAACTGCTCGATCGAATCGACGACATCGTGCCGTTTTCAGAGCTCGGCTTGACGCAGATCGAAGCGATCGTCGAAATTCACGTCAACATGCTCGCGCAGCGCCTTACGACGCGTAACGTGCGGCTGAACCTTTCGCCGGACGCGAAACTGCATTTGGCACGCGCGTCGATGGCCGCAGGAAGTGGCGCTCGGTACGTTTCCCGAACTGTTTCGCACTATGTTTCCACGCCGCTCTCCACCGCGCTGCTGCGCGGCGAACTTCGCGAAGGCGCCGTTGCGAACGTCACGCTCGACGGCGATGCCCTGCAGGTTGCGGCGGCGTAACCGCTCACGAAATTCTAGGGCAAAATTGCGGACGCCGCCGTCGTCGGCGGCGAGAGGGCCAGCGCGATGGGAGCGCCGATTCCGCTAGAAAACGTCGTCCAGGCGCCGCCGCTGTAGGGCGCCGGGTAGAGCGTCACCGTGTTGTTCCCATGATTTGCGACGTAGAGGTTTCCGGCCGCGTCGATCGCTAGCGCGATCGGCTCGCTTTGACCCCCGGTAATCGTGACCGGCGCGTTTGTGTACGGCGCGGCATACTCGGTGACCGAATTGGCTCCCTGATTTGGAACGAAAAGCGCCGACAGCGGACTCAGCGCGATGTTGCCCTGTTCGTTGATCCCGTTCGTAATCGTAGCGACGGGCGCGCTCGCATTGGAATACGGAGCGACGTATTCCACGACCGAGTTCGGCGTTGAATTGAGGTTTGCAACGAAAAGGTCGCCGCGAGCGTCCAGCGCGAGCGAACTCGGGGCATTGAGTCCCTTCGAAATCGTCGTCGGCGCCGCCGTATATGGCGACGCATACTCCGTTACACTATTCGTCGCGGAGTTCAGCACGAAGAGATCTTCGTTTGAGTCGAGCGCTAAACCGACCGGATCGTCCACTTGATAGGAAATGGTCTGCGCCGGCGCACCGCCGTAGGGCGGCGCGTAGACGGCCACCGTGTTGCTGCCGTTTCCATTGGCGACGAACAGATTTCCACGGGCATCTAGCGCAAGGGCTTGCGGATGCGTTACGCCGTTGGCGATGACGGTAGGCGGCTGCGTGTAGGGCGGGGAGTATTGAGTAACGCTGCCCAGTTGATTGGCGACGAAAAGATCGCCGGTCGAATCGAAAAGTAGCGCCTGTGGATTCGCTACGCCACTTTGTATCGTTACGATCGGTGCGCTTTGCCCATTGACGTACAGCGTCACGCTATTGAGCGTCGAGTTGGCAACTGCCAACACTTGATGCATCTGGATGCGAGCCGTTCCGGTGCAAACGGCTCCACTCTGGAGGCAGGGATTCGAAGGCCCGAACGACGTTGCCGCCGCGCGCAACAGCGCCGAACTCGTTGCCGTTGCCGGCGCGGAGACATAAAAAAGGTTCGGCGCGACGCTCTTTGCCGCCGTTACGCTCATCGGCAGAGATCCACCGGCTTGGCTCATTGAAAAGCTCACCGGAGGGCCGACGATGACGTTTTGATTAGCGTCCAGCATCTCGACGACCAGCGGATGCCGTCCCGCCCCGTACAGGTCGATGCCGCCTTGACCGCTCGAAACGCTCATCGGTGACGCCGGAACGATCGCTACTTGGGCCGGCGTGCCGCCGACCGTCAAAGCGAGCTGGTTGTTCGTTGTGGCGGCAACGGTAAAGGCAACTGCCGTTCCGCCAATCGTCCCGACGTACGTTCCGGACGGGAGCGAGAGCGTGAGTTGGCAACTCGTGCCGCCGGCAACGGCAGCGCACCCCGCGGCGTTCGGCGCGACCGTTACGGCCTGATTGATGCTTGCCGGACCGCTCATGTTGATTGCCAGCGATTGCCCCGTGCCGACGGAGGAAGAGTTCAGAATCGGCGCCGGTGTCGCGATGGGCGCAAGCCCCCCGGTCGGCGTCGTCGCGCCGATAATTTGCAAGGGCGTCGGCGACGCGGCGGGAGTTATCCGCGCGGAGAGCGATTGCGCTCCCGCCGGCACGTAGATCTTCACCACCGTGTTTTGCGAGCCGCCGGAAAGGGGGCCGGCGTTTCCCGACGCGGGCACCACGAGTCCGCCCGTGCTACCGCTGCCGCTGCACGCCGCCGTAATGGCCGCAGCGAGCGCGACGGCAACCCGCGCAGGCAATGTTACGCTTTGTCGCACGAACATTTTCTAACGCAAGATGAGTTCGACGTTACTGCGCATGTCATGGGACGACATTTCGCCAACGACGACCTTGCGCAAGATCCCGCGGCGGTCGATAAACGCGTGCACCGGCATCGCGTTGATGTCGTACGCGTCGCGAAGAGCGCCGGTATCGATCACGACGGGATAACTCAGGTGATGTTCCGAGCGGAATGATTTGGCTTTCGCGGCATTTTCCAACACGTCAACGCCGACGACTTGCAGACCGTGACGTCCGTACGCGTGCTGCAACGCGTCAATCTCCGGAGCCTCTTGGTTGCACGGCGGGCACCACGTCGCAAAAAAGTTGAGATACACCGCCTTACCGCGCATCGCTTGGGAACTCAAACGCGGGCCGAGCGCACTCACTTCACTCCAGGAAGGGGCGACGGCGCCTGCGCGCGCTCGCTGCGCTTGGGCAGATCCCGTCGTATCTTGGGTGCCGCGGGCACAGTTGGTCAGCAGCACGACGCAAACGATCGCCGCAAAAGACGTCGCCTTAGCCATAGGCCGGATACCCAATGGCTTCTCGGTCTCGGAGCATTTGTTCGGTGAGTTCGCCGGCGTCCGCGAAAAGCCGCTGGTCGCGGACGTAACGCAGTGCACGTATTGCAAGTTCACGCCCGTAAATCGTCTGTTGAAAATCGCGCAGCCATCCTTCGACGGTTCGATCGACGCCTCCAAATTGGGGGTTCTTGCCGATTGAGACGAGCGCCCGATAGTCGCGTCCGTCGTAGCGGGCGATAGCGGCGTACACGCCGTCTTTTGGCAGTAACTTTTCAGGCGGACGTAAATTCGCCGTCGGAAATCCGAGTGCGTGACCGCGTCCGGCGCCGATCTCCACTCGCCCTCGAATCTCGTATCCAATCCCACCCAAGAGCTCGTCCGCAGCGGCAACGTCACCCAATGCCACGAGCTTACGGATTCGCGTGCTCGAGATGCGCTCGCCGTGCTCCGTCACGTGCGCCACGCCGACGGTTTCAAGACCGCGTGAAGCAAAGTGGGCACGCATCATCGCCACGTCGCCCGCGCGTTCGTGACCGAAACGGAACGTCGAACCTACGACCACTGCTCGTACGCCGAGCCGCTCCACCAGTATGTGCAAGAAGTTTTCGGGGCTCAATCTTGCCACCGAATCGTTGAACGGCACAAAAAGGCACTCTTCAAAGCCCGCCGCGGCCAACAACGTTAGACGCTCTTGCGCCGTGTTCAGCAGTGCGGGCGCGTTGGCCGGCCGCAAATGCGTGGCCGGATGGTTCGAAAAAGTCAGCACTCCGCTGCGCCAGCTCGGCCGGCGCAGTCGGAACGTCTCGCGTGCAATCTCGCGGTGGCCACGATGAAAGCCGTCGAAGAATCCGATGGCGAGTGCGAGCGGTCGCGAGCTTTCTCGCTCCAGCGCGTGTCGAACGATCACAAGAAGACTTTGCGCGGCGCGAGCAACGCGCCCCGCGCTTCACCGATGCCCACCAACGCGCGCGTTTCGTCTCGCACGAAGACGTGCCGCGCCGTCGCGCCCTGCGGCAACGCCACGATTCTTCCGGCGCGAAAATCCGACGATTCACGCAGCGTTAGAACGATCGTCGGCAACGCAAGAACGTGTTCCGGAGCCACGATCGCTCGCTGCGGGTTTTGCGCGATCTCCTCAAGCGTATGTGCTTCAGTGCCGATAAACGGTCCGGATGCCTCGCGCACGAGGGCGCCCATATGTGCCGGCAGAGAAATCGCGGCCCCTAAATCCCGGCAGAGGCTTCGCACGTACGTACCCTCGCTGCAGGCGAGCCGCAAGCGTGCGGTGGCGGGCGCTTCGAGGCCCAGCAGCCGCAGTCCATAAATCGTAACGGTGCGGCTCTTGGGTTCTACGCGCTTTCCTTGACGCGCCAGATCGTAGAGACGGCGTCCGTGATGATGCGCCGCAGAGTAGATCGGCGGAACCTGCGCGACGCGTCCGATGAAGCGCTCCAAGGCGCGGTCCAGTTGCGCCGGCCAGTTCGCCGGAACTTCGGCCGTTTCCAGCGTTTCGCCGTGCGCGTCGTGCGTCGTCGTGGAGCGGCCGAGCACGAGCGTGAAGACGTAACTCTTGCGCTGATCGGTCAGCAACGGAATTAATCGCGTCGCTTTTCCGATGGCTAGCGGCAAAACGCCCGCGGCCTGCGGATCCAACGTGCCGAGATGCCCTGCGGTCAAACGCCGATCGCCGGCATACGCGCAATAAATGCGGCGCACTCGCGCGACCGCTTGCGCCGAGGTGGGCCCTGCGGCTTTAAAAAGATTGACGAAGCCGATCACTCGCGCTCACCCTGCCGCGGAGTGCGCGGCGTACTGCGCTAAAGCCCTTCGGCAATCAGGGCTTGCTCGACGCTCTCGAAAGCACTGACCAGCGTTCCACCGTAGGTCAGCCCCGATGCCCGAAAGTGTCCTCCACCACCCAAGCGCGCCGCCGCGGCCTGCACGTTCACGGTTCCGTTCGAGCGCAGCGAAACGCGAATCTCGCCGTCAATGGCCTTGAACAACGCCGCGACGTTTACCCCGTCCTGACCGAGTAGCGTATTGACGACGTCCTCGGTATCTTCCCCGTCAGCGCCTGTCTGCGCCAGCATCGGATCGTCAACGTACGAATAACAGTAGCGCCCGCCGTGGTTGAACTTCATCTCGTCGATAATGCGGCCCAAGAGTCTCGTCGCCGCAACGCGCTTGCGCAGAAATACCTCTTGCGTGATGTTTTCTTTGTCGGCGCCCAAGCGCATGAGTTGAGCCGAAAGTTCGAGCGCCTCCGGCGTGGTGTTGGAATGCATGAAACCGCCGGTGTCGGTCATAATCGTCGTCAAGATGCAGGTGGCCATCGAAGCATCCACCGGTACGCCGAGCTTGCGCAACAGGTGCATGACGACGCTCCCGGTCGAGCACTCGTCCTCCAAGACGAAGTTGAACTTGCCGAAGAGCGCATTGCCCAGATGATGGTCGATGTCCAACATATGCTCTGGAGCGATCGCGGGTAGCACTTCTCCCGCGCGGCGACAATCGCTCATATCGCAAAAGACGTAGAGCGTATCCTCGGGTAAATCGACGGGCAAATGCGCCGTCGCGTATTGGGCCTCGGGCAAGAACCGCAGGTTGCGCGGAACCGCATCCTGTTGAAAGTACAACACCCGCTTGCCGAGCCGCTTGAGCGCCAGCCCGAGGGCAAAGCCGGCTCCGAGCGTGTCGCCGTCCGGCTTGACGTGGCTGACCATCACGAAACAACGCCGGCGCCGTAACTCATCGGCAACTTCTTGCGCCGATGATGGGCGCGACTTGCTTTCGATCATTCGGGCTCCTCATTTGCCGCCTGGACCGCCGCTTCGCGCAGCGTCTTGGCCAGCGCGATTGCACGCTCCGCGGAGCGATCTTCGATGAAAACGAGCTCCGGCGTGTGCCGCAGCTCGATCTTGCGACCGAGTTCGCCGCGCAAGAATCCCGCCGCATGCCGGAGTGCATCGAGCGATTGGCGCGCCTGATGACGATCGCCGATCACCGAAACGAAGACCTTGCACCGGCGCAAATCGTCGCTGACTTCGGCGCGCGTGACCGTGACGAACGCCAAGCGCGGATCTTGCAACTCAGAGGAAACGAGCGTTCCCAGAATGCGCTGCACCTCGTGATCGATCTTCGCCAACCGCTGCGGCTTCATGCTCGCACGAGTTCCGCTTCAACGCGTTCCAACGCGTACGCCTCGATGATATCGCGTTCTTTGAGATCCTGGAACTTGGCGATCTGAATGCCGCACTCGAAACCCTCCGCAACTTCTCGCACGTCTTCTTTGAATCGCCGCAGGCTCTCGATCTCTCCATCGAAGACGACGGTTGCGTCCCGAACGATGCGCGCCTTTGCGTTACGGGCGATTTTGCCGCTCGTGACGTAACAGCCGACGATGGTGCCGACTTTGCTGACTTTGAAGACCTGGCGGACTTCGGCGCGTCCTAGAACGATCTCGCGCTCGATCGGCGAGAGCATCCCTCGCATCGCCTTCTTCAGATCGTCTTCTACTTCGTAGATCACCTGATAGAAGCGCAAATCGACGCCCTCATTTTCGGCGAGGCGCCGCGCCGTTTCGTCAGGACGGATGTTGAAGCCGATGAGCACGCCGTTGGAAGCGCTCGCTAAGTTCACGTCGTTCGGCGAAATCGCGCCCACGCCGCCATGGATGACGCGAATCTCTACGTCATCGGTCGAGAGCGACTCCATTCGCGCGCGTAACGCTTCCAACGAACCCTGACCGTCGGCCTTGATGATGAGGTTGAGCACCTTCTTGCCTTCGGCCGGCATGGACATGAAGCTCTCGAGCGAGACTTTTTGCGTACCGCTCGCGGCCATTCGGACGTCGCGCCGGCGGGTCGCGCGTTTTTCGGCGGTCTCGCGCGCCACTCGGTCGTCGCTGACGACGGTGAGGGTGTCGCCGGCCGAAGGTACGTCCGAAAGTCCCATTACCTCGACCGGAATCGACGGCCCGGCCTTCTTGACCGGCTTGCCTTTATCGTCGATGAGCGCGCGTACCTTACCGAAGGTTCCGCCTGCAACGACGATATCTCCAACGCGAAGCGTTCCATTTTGCACCAGCACGGTGGCGACCGCGCCGCGTCCCCGGTGAAGCGCCGACTCGATCACGACGCCGGTGGCGCGCCGATTCTTGTTGGCGCGTAACTCTCGAATGTCGGCCTCGAGCAAGACCGTATCGAGTAGCGTATCGATGCCGTCGCCGGTCTTTGCCGAAACGGGAACCATCTCGACGCTTCCGCCCCAATCGACGGGTTGCAGTCCCTCGTCGATCAGCTGCTGCTTCACGCGATCGGGCTGCGCATCGGGGCGATCCATCTTATTGATCGCAACGACGATGGGAACGGTCGCGGCCTTCACGTGCGCAATCGCCTCCTTGGTCTGCGGCATCACGCCGTCGTCGGCGGCGACTACCAAGATCGCGACGTCGGTAACCTTCGCACCACGAGCTCGCATCGCGGTAAACGCCTCGTGGCCCGGAGTGTCGACGAAGGTAATTTTTCGGTCGTTGCGCTCGACGGTGTACGCGCCGATCTTCTGCGTAATGCCTCCGGCTTCGCCGGCCGCGACGTTGGCCTGCCGAATTTTATCGAGGAGCGACGTCTTGCCGTGATCGACGTGACCGAGCACGGTAACGACCGGCGGCCGTGGCGCCAGCATCTCCGGACGGTCCTCTTCCTGCTCGACGGCCACTTCTTCGCCCGCCTCTTTGACGACCGCATTGAATCCGAAGCGTTTGGCGATTTGTGTCGCGACGTCGCTCGAAACGTTTTGGTTGATCGTCGCCATCGTTCCGATTTTGATCAATTCGGTGATGACGTCGCGCGCCGGCACGAGCATCGCGGACGCGAGTTCTTGCACCGTCAGGAGATCGGGGATCTCGATCTTCTCCAGGGCTCGCTGCGGTGCGACGACCGCGTGTTCGCCCTTCTTCTTACGCTGGCGATCCTTTTCGAGCAACAGTTCCTTTTCGCGGTCTTTCTTGGCCGCCGCTTTATCCTCGTGAACGCGCGAACGATCGCCGGGCCGCCCGCCGGCCGATGGCGTCGGTGCTTCCGTGGGAAGCGCGCCGGGGCGCGCCGGAGAGGGCCCCGTTCCCGGCGTGAGCGGACGGAACGGACCGTTTCCGGCGGAGCGCCGCTGAGGCGGCAAGGTGCGCGCCGGGGAAATGATGCGGCCGGGGGAGGGCGCGACTTTACCGGTTTGCGCAGGCAATACCTCGCCGGGGCGGGGAGCGACGCCGGGGCGTCCGGGTAAACCGGTTTGCGGGCCGGGCGAGGCCGATGCGGCGGCACTGGGCGCAGCCGGCTGACGCTTCGACACCGAGGGCTGCCCCGAGGGGACTGGACGCAGTTGCGGGATCGTCTCGGCCGGAGGTTCGGCGCTCGACTTGCGCGCCGCCGGCGCCGGAGCGCGCCCCGGCGTGCCGACGACCGGACGCAGCCGTGGGACGGTGGGTGCCGTTGCGCTCTCGGGGACGGCAGCCGGCGTGGTAGGCTCGCGCGGCGGCGTTGCCTTCGGCGCAGCGGGTGAAGGCGCCGGCCGCGGCTTTGCGGGTTTGAGCAGTACGCTACGCACGAGATCGGCGATCTGCTCCGGCACGACGCTTAGTTGATTTTTCGCCTCGAAGACGCCGCCCAGGCGCTCGTTGAACAGGGCGATCAGCTCTTTTGAGGTCATGTTGAGCTCTTTTGCGAGCTCGAAGATACGTACTTTTCCGGCCAAATTCTCTCTCGAGCGCATGCGCCCGAGTCCCATCAGTTGGAGTGCGCGGAGCCCCAACCGACGGCGTGGCCCCGCTAGGTGATCAAAGTCCTGCCCTCATCGGAGGGAACGGTTGTCGCTAAAGTTCATGGGTCATTTCGTTCACAGTCTCTCTATTAAAGCATATTCGGCTGCTGCCGCGCCAAGCCCCGGGTAACGTTTGTTCTTCCCAGCACGTTGCGCGCATCCTCGGCTGCACAGGTACGCCCCGCGGCCAGGCTGCTTATGGCGCCGTCCCGGACCATCGGGGCGCCAGCCCGCGCTGGTTCGAACGAACCGGTGCAGACGATGCTGCTCGAAACGCTGTCGACAGCCCACGCAGCTTCGAACGGGCGTTATGCGTCGCTCTTTCCCAAACGCTCGCGTCGAAATTCTTCCAGTTTGGCGATCAGTTCGGCGTCGATCTCTTCGCCTTCGATCGGTGGCGCTTGCGGTGCTTGCGTCTGCGGCGTTTGCGCCTCCACGCGTTCGGCTCGTTCGGCAAGATAGCGCTCCCGCGCCGCCGGTGCTTCGGCTTCACCCGCAATGTCGAGCCGCCATCCGGTCAGGCGCGCTGCGAGTCGAACGTTTTGCCCGTCGCGGCCGATCGCGAGCGAAAGCTGATAATCCGGCACGATGACGAGCGCGACCGCCTCATCCTCGAACAACTCCACACCGATCACTTTCGCCGGGGCCAACGCGTTCATGATGAACGTCGCCGCAGTGGAATCCCATCGAATGATGTCGACCTTTTCACCCCGCAGATTATCGGTGACGTTGGCGATTCGGCTCGACTTTGGGCCAAGACAGGCGCCGATGGGATCCACTTCTGCGCGATTACTGCGCACGGCTACTTTCGAGCGGCTGCCGGGATCGCGGGCGATCGCCATAATCTCGACGGTGCCGTCGGCGATTTCGGGAATCTCGAGCTCCATCAATCGCTGCACGAGCCCCTCGGCCGCGCGCGACAAAATGACCTGGGGGCCCTTCGGCGAGCGCTTGACATCCAGCACGTACGCGCGAATGAAATCGTTGATCCGGTAGGCCTCGCCCGGGACTTGTTCGTCGAGATACATCACCGCTTCGTCGCGGCCTTCGAGCGCGACGTACATATTGCGCTGCTCGTAGCGTTGAACGGTACCGGTGACCAGGTCGTTGAGTTTGCGAACGTATTTGTTATAGACCGTGTCGCGTTCGGCTTCGCGAATGCGCTGAACGATAACTTGCTTCGCCGTTTGCGCCGCGATCCGGCCAAATTCTTTCGGAGTAACCTCTTCGTCGTAGAAGTCTCCTGCTTGATACGGCCTACCGGCGTCCTTCACGGAAATTTCGAGCTTCGGATCCGCGACCTCGTCTACGACCGTTCGGCGGTGAAAAACGCGATAAGCGCCCGTCTGGCGATCCACCATGACAATCGCGTTGGACTCGTTGCCGAAATGGCGTTTGTACGCGGTCAGCAATGCCGCCTCGAGCGCCTCGAGTAGCATTTCAAATGAAATGTTGCGCTCGCGAGCGATCGACTGTAGAACGTCGATCAGGCGATCGTCAGTTACGGTGTTTTCTATTGTAGCCATGCAGTTGTTTCCGTTGGAGTTTATCGCGCTGGAAGTCAGCGCGCGGATCGAATTCGAGATTAGCCGACTTTATCGCTGCTATCGGTAACAGCAGTTCACCCTTTTCCGTTTGCAATGCAACCGCCTCGCCGCGCATCCCCGCTAGGATTCCGCGATGCGTCTTGCCGCCGTTGACGGTGAGGCTCGTGACGATACGCGCGGTCTTCCCCGCGAAGCGTTCGTAGTCTTCGCCGCGGAACAGCGGGCGTTCGAGACCCGCGGATTCAACTTCGAGGGTGTAGGCGCCGTCGATCGCGCCGAGCGAGGCATTGATACGCGCTGCGACCCGTTCGCATAGCTCGACGTCCACGCCGCCGGGACGGTCGATCGTTACGCGCAACGTCAGTGCTCCGCGCACGCTTCGCATGTCGTGTGCGACGATTTCCAACGCTCCAAAACTCGTATCATGGACGATGTCGTAAAGTTCCCGTTCGAACGAGCGGGCGATTTCGGCCGCGACTTTGCCCATGATGAGTTCTCATTGTCCCTACAAGCAAACAAGCGCGGGACTTGCCCACGCTCCTTCTTCGCTTTCATGTTCGCCATCGATCGCGCATTTACTTTTCTAGAAAGACGACGGGCCGCTCACCCTTCGTGGGCGCGGCCCCTCGCTTTGGTTTCTTCTGTTGTTTGCGATGGCGCGCCGCCGGAAATCGTCCGGCTGCCGTGGGCGCACCTGGCGCCCTTACTCGGCGCGAGTATCGCGAGCCTCGTGGCCCGGTGGATTTTGCGGTTCCAACCGCCCTCCTTGGTTTTACGAACCGTGCCGGCGCATCCGGCACACAAAAATTGTAGTGCTACAAAAATCGAAATGCAAGGGGGAAACAGTCGTCGCTACGGCGACGGCTCGGGCGACTGAACGTACGGCACCAACTGTCGGCCACTACAGGGCGCGGTGACGATACCATCGACGATCGGCGCCAGTCCCGCGGCGAACGGACTCGCCGGTTGCCCGCCGGAACCGCCGCCGATCGTGACCTGCGTGCCGTTCGCGGCGCCCCCGTGCAAGTTGCTGTGCACGATGGATGAATCGGGACCGCCGGCGTCGGCATAACCGCCTCGAATCGCCTCAGGATAACGGACGAGCCATCCCGTGCAGATTGTCGTCGGTCCATCTTTGCGCGCCTGGATTACCCACATCTTCACGCGCGCGTCTCCTCCGGTGTTGCGGACCTCGTAGATGTATTTCGTCTTCGCCAACACGTCCGGCGGCGGGGTCGGTTCGAGACGCCCGCGTAACGAGTAGGTCGGCCCATAACTCTTCGACGTTGGGTGTACGGGATTGTTCGGTAAGAGCGACCGGAGTTTTGCGTTGAGGTTGCCGGGAGTCGCCCGTGGGCGCGGCGTCGCACGTCGAACCGGCGCCGGCGTCGGCGGGACGGCAACTGGCCGCGCCGGCGCCGGGCGCACCTCTCGACCGACGCCGGGACGCGGCCCGGGGGAGGCGCCGGAACTCGGGCCCGGAGAGGGCCCGGGACTGCGCGCCGTGCCGGGAGCGTGAGGCGCGGCGCTCGCCGCCGGGCTCGCCTGCCCGATCGCCGTGGGGCTGGCTCGAGTCGACGCCGCCGCGGCAGTCGCCGCCGGGCTTGCGCGCGCTACGGCCGCGGCGGAGGGCGAAACCGCCGGCTTTGCCGGAGCCGGCGTTTGCAGGCGAGCGGCGGTCGGCCGTGCGCTCGGCGCCGGCTTGGGCGCAGGGCGAGCGCTTTCGATCGGTTGCGGCGACGGCGCCGCGCTGGCGGGAACCTTGAGCGCGACGGAGATCGCCGCAGCCGTCGGAACGGTCACCGGAGCGGCCGGAATTTCGTTACGCGGCTGGGCCTCAAAGATGTTTTGAGTCGGCTGTAGGTTCGGTTGCGCGCTTTGCTGTGGAATCGGTCGAGGATTAGGCGGCGCGCTCGGAGCGATTTTTGCGAGTTCGTGACGATTGACCGGCAAACGCTGCGTTTGTGGTTGCGTCAGTGGTGCGTGACGCAACGGCGCCAGGGTCGGCACGTGCGGAACGGGCTGGCCGTGCGCGGGCGCGGCCGCATGAGAGACGGCTAACGCGGAATATCGCTGGAAGGATACTCGTTCTGCGCCCGATACGTTTTCGGTCGCGCCCTGCTGCGATGAACTGACCGCCACGGTGAACAGCAGCGCCGCCAAGAGCGCATGTAAAACGAGCGACGCTAGGAAGCTTCCCGCGAGTCGTTCACGATAGCGACGATCTCGCGGGTCGCGCTCGAACTTCACGACCAGGCGTTAAGTGCGCTTCGCCGAGCGCAGGAGCCTGCCGTCGGCGCAGCACAAGCGAGGGCTGCTCATGGAACCGGTTCTGCAAAAACGCACGAAAATCGTTGCGACGGTCGGGCCCGCGTCAAGCGATCCCGCAATATTGCGTTCGCTCTTTCTCTCCGGTACGAACGTCTTGCGTCTCAATTTTTCGCACGGAAATCCCGAAGATCACGCCGCGGTCATCGACTCCGCGCGTTCCATTTCTTCCGAACTGCGCATCCATACCGCCATCCTGCAAGATCTTCCCGGACCAAAGGTGCGCACCGGACCGCTAGCGGATGGGAAAAGTTTCGTCCGGCTCGAGCGAGGTGCACGTTTCGTAATTACCGGCGACCGAGTCGCCGGGACGCCAGAGCGCGTCGCCACTACCTATCGCGACCTCGCCGCGGACGTTGCGATCGGCAAACGGCTCTACCTGCAAGACGGCCAGATCATCTTGCTGATCGTCGGCAAAACGGCGACGGATATCGAAACGACCGTTGAGTTCGGCGGTGATCTGCGGGGCTCACAAGGCATCAACTATTCCGATGGGTCGCTGAACATTCCATCGGTCACGCAGCGCGATCTCGACTACTTGCAGTTCGGCTTGGAGCATGGCGTGGACTACGTCGCCATATCGTTCGTGCGCTCCGCAGAAGACGTCGAGCGAGTGAAGTCGTTCGTCGCGCAACGTAAGCAACGCGTGCCGATTATCGCAAAGATCGAGAAGTACGAAGCTCTCGAACACGTCGATGAAATCATTGCTGCAGCCGACGGCATCATGGTCGCGCGCGGCGATCTCGGCATCGAGGTGCCGATTGAAACCGTGCCGATCGTGCAAAAGGAGATCATCGCGAAGTGCAATCGCGCCAGCAAGCCCGTCGTCACCGCGACGCAGATGCTGGAGTCCATGATCGGCTCGCCGCGCCCGACCCGAGCCGAGGCGACGGACGTCGCGAACGCCATCTTAGATGGAACCGACGCGGTCATGCTCTCCGCCGAAACGGCGCTGGGGGCGTATCCGACCGAGGCCGTGCGCACCATGGCGCAAATTGCGCGCGAAGTCGAGCAGCACTATCCTCACGCATCGCTTCGGGACCGCAGGCTCGAGAATTTCGCGCCGACGATCGCCTCATCGATCGCCGAAGCGGCGACCCGGGCGAGCGCGGAACTAAAGATTCCGTTCATCGTCACGGGAACGACGACGGGAAACACGGCGCATCACATCGCCGCATTTCGCCCGCAAGCGCGCATCGTGGCCCTCACGCCCGACGCGCAAGTCGCGCGCCGCCTCGCGTTGCTCTGGGGCACCGACGCGCTACTCATCGACTCGTACGCGTCGATCGAAGTTCTGCTCTACATGACGGAACGTCAAATGCTGGCGGAAGGCCTCGTGCATTCCGGCGATTTGATCGCGTTCACGACTGGAATGCCCGTGGGATCTGGGGGCACGAACGTCCTCAAGATCCATTCAATCCCCTGACGACCGGCCTCCCTCGACTCCAGCTTCATTCTTATCTCTTGAGGAGCGTTCGTGCGTGGCGGAGGGCAGTGTCGTGCGTCTCGCCGGACAGCATTCGGGCGATTTCGGCCTCGCGTTGTTTTTTCTCGGTGATTCGGCGGACCACGATCGTCGCGCCGTCGCGTGACTCGGTCTTGTCGAGGACGTAGTGCTCGTCGGCCCAGCGCGCGAGTTGCGCCAAGTGCGTGACGCAAATAATTTGATCGTTGTGCGCGAGCTCGCCGATTCGAGCGCCGACGGCTGTCGCGGTGGCCCCGCCGATCCCGGAATCGATCTCGTCGAATACGAGCGCGCCTTGCGCCTTTCGAGTCTCCGACAACGCGACGACCAACGCGAGCAAAACGCGCGAGAGTTCGCCGCCCGAGGCGACGCGGGTGAGGGGCCGCGCCGGTTCGCCGGCGTTGGCTGCGAAGAGAAACTCGACGTCCTCAGCGCCGCTGGCCCCGATCGATTCGAGTTGCTCGAAGGCCACGTCGAAATGGCCTGCCGTCAGCGCGATATCATCGAATTGCGATTGGACGCGTCGGGATAATTGCGTTGCACCCTTCTTTCGTACCGCGCTGAGGCGGGAGGCCGCTTCTTCGACTGCGCGCTGCGCTTCTTCAAGTTCCGACCGCAGCGACGCGATCGAGCGATCGCGATTTTCGTACCGCTCGACAATTTGGCGCGCCTCGTCGGCGTACGCACTAATCGCCGAGAAATCGTTGCCGTACTTTCGTTTTAGCCGATCGATCTGCTCGAGTCGGGCGTTGATCGCATCCAATTCCGCCGGATCGCTTTCCGCGCGCTCGAGCAGCCGCGATAGGTCGGCCGCAATTTCGACCAGTTCCATTTGCAGGACGGCCGAACGTTCCGACAGCGCTTGCAGCTGCGAGTCGAAGGTGCCGATTGCCGCGAGAGCATGTGCGGCAGCGCCAAGCCCTTCAATCGCGCCGCGATCCTCGTTGGTCAGCGACTGATGTGCGGCACTCAGTGATGACGCAATGCGTTCGGCGTTTTCAAGAAAGCGCCGGCGTTCGTTGAGCCGCTCGCTCTCGTCGGGTTGCAGTTTCGCCGCGTCGATCTCGCGAAGGGCGAGCGAGGCGTCGTCGTAGCGCTGCGTCGCTCGGCGGTCGTTCTCGGTCAATTCCGTTAGTGCGTCAGACACGCCTTTAGTTCGAGCGTGCGCGCGGGCAAGCTCGGTCCGCAGTTGTAGCGCCGGTTCGCCCGCAAAGCGATCGAGAAGTTCGCGATGATAAGCCGGCGCCAGCAGACGATGCGCCTCGTGTTGACCGATTATTTCGGCGATGCCCTCGCCAATGTCACGCAAGTACGCCGCGGTCGCAGGACGGCCGTTGAGCCGAGCGGTGGAGCGTCCTGCATCGCTGATCTCGCGAACGACGCTCGCGTCCTCGCCGTCCTCGATCTCATAACCGTCGCCGCGCAGTCGCGCCAGCAAGGCATCGTCCGGATCGAAGCTCAGAGTGACCACGGCTCGCTGTGCCCCGCGCGCAATCACGTCGGTGCCGGCGCGTCCGCCTAACGCAAATGCGAGCGCTCCAACGAGCATGGTTTTGCCGGATCCGGTCTCGCCGGTAAAGACGGTGATGCCCGGCGCAAATTCGACGTCGCCGCGGGCGATCAGACCGTAGTCCTCGATCTGCAAGCGCCGCAGCATGAGAGCTCCTTACCGACGAGGGTCTTTGATGGAAACGCCCCAGAGCATCTTCTCTTCCAAGCGTTCGAGAAAGTGGATCGGACGCGTGCGCGCAAAGTGCACGCGCTTGGGATGACAGTGAATTAGGACGCATGAGTTCGGCTCTATCTCGCTGACGACGTCGCCGTCGCATTCGAGGTGCGCGTGTGCGGATTCCACGTCGCTCGTGATCTCGATGCGAGAGTCGATCGGCACGATGAGCGGACGTGAAAAGAGCGTATGCGGCAGTAGCGGTACGACGCCGAACGCTTCGACACTGGGCGCAATTAGCGACCCACCCGCCGAGAGAAAGTAGGCGGTAGAGCCGGTCGGCGTGGCAACGCAAATTCCGTCGGCGGCGATTCGCGTGGCGGCTCCTTCCTCGACGCGCAAGCCAAAAGGAACGATCCGCGAGACTTCGCCTTTGCGGACCACCACGTCGTTCAACGCAAAGTATTTCCTGTCGCCGTATTCGGCTTGCAACGCCGTGCGCTTGTCCATGAACAGTCCGCGAGCGACCAGTGCCGGCAGATCGGCAAGGCGCGGATCGTCCTCGTCTAACTCCGTGAGAAATCCTAAGCGGCCCGTGTTGATTCCCAAGATGGGGACGTCGTCTTCCACCGCGATGCGGGCGGCCCGCAAGAGCGTGCCATCGCCACCGACCGTAATCAGCAGCGATGCCCGCGCCGCGGTCGCGGAGTCGACCACGTCGAATCCGCTGGCGCGAAAATCGGCTGCTACGCGCTGCCCGATCGATCTTGCGTGCGAGCGAGCGGTGTCGATGTACAAGGAGATGACCTTCTTGTCGAGGGCGAGCATCGCGCTCATTCCCGCGATCCTTCGCCAAGCACCGCATCGATTCGTGCGTCGCCGAAGGGCCGGCCACTGCTTGCCAACTCGACGAAAAACTCGCGGTTGCCGGCCGGCCCTCGCAACGGTGACGCGACGAGGTTCACGGGGACCAGCCCGAGCCGTATCGCGGCCTCGCGCACCTCGGCGATCACCGCGCGGTGCGTGCGCGGATCCCGCACTACGCCGCCCGAGCCGACGCGTCGGCGTCCCGCCTCGAACTGCGGTTTGAGCAGCGCGACGATCGTCCCGCCCCGGCGCACATAGCGCGCGGCTCGCTCCAGTATCGTACGCACGGAAATGAACGAGACGTCGATGGTGATGACGTCGAAGCCGTCCGGAAACGCGTCGTCGGGAAGTTTCCGAAAGTTGGTGCGCTCGATCACCGTTACGCGTGGATCCCCGCGCAAGCGCCAATCGAACTGGCCGTAACCGACGTCGACGGCAGTAACGTGCGCCGCGCCATGTTGTAAGAGGCAGTCGGTAAAGCCGCCCGTCGACGCGCCGACGTCCAGCGTTTCGGTGCCGGCGACGTCGATGTCGAACGCAGCTAACGCATGGTGGAGTTTTTCGCCGCCTCGGCTCACGAAGCGCCGCGGCGCCTTCACTTCAATGTGCGCGTCGAGCGCAACGCTCTGGCCGGCTTTGCTCGCGATCGTCCCGGCGACGCTGACGCGTCCTTCCATAATGAGGCTGCGGGCCTGCGAGCGGGTCATGCCGTTTTGCTGCGCAACCGCCTCGTCGAGCCTCACGCGAAGAGCCGCGCGGCCGGACACGCGCTATCGCCGGTTAGAAGGGAAGTCCGTCGCGAAGATCGCCGTTGCCGGAATTGCCCTCGGCTTTGGGTTCGGCGGCCTCGTCAATTTGCTCTTGGGCGGCACGCAATAGCGTCTCGCAATCGCGCACGAGAATCTTGCCTTCCTTGAAGAGTTCCGTCGCGCGCTGCAGTTCGACCGTACCGCCCTCTAGCTCTTTGACGATGGAATTAATGCGCGCGAGTTTCTGTTCAAATGTTTGGGGCAAACGGCTGGTCATTCTCCCTTTACCGCTTCAACGCGTGCGTCGAAGGTTCCGCGGCTGACTCGGGCGACCACGACATCTCCAACCTTGAGGCGAGCGGCGTCGCGCACAGCCTCGGCGTCCTTCGTGATGATTGCGTATCCTCGCGCGAGCGGCCGACTCGGATTCTCCGCGTCCAACGCGCCGCGCGTCACCTCGAGGCGCGATGCATACCGGTCAAGACGCCGCACGGCCCATCCATCGAGCCGGGCTTTTGCAGCCGCAAGACCGATGCGCCATTGTGCGACGCGCGCCGCAGGACTCAAACGATCCAGTCGCCGTTCCAAACGATTCACTTCGTCTACGCGCCGCCTTAGGAATGCGTCGACTTTTCGGTCGAGGGCGGCGTCGAGTTCGTGTAGCGTTTGGGTCTTGGTCGCGACGATCGAACGGTAATTGCGCCCCAGGGATGCGCGAGAGTGCTCCAGGCGCTCGATGGCCCTTCGCCACTCCTGGGCCAAATGGACCGCAGCGGCAGTCGGCGTCGCCAACGTGAGATCTGCCACTTCATCCGCGATGTGCGTGTCGCGCAGATGCCCCACGGCCGTGATGACGGGATGCCGCGCTCGAAGAATCGCGCGCGCGACCGCCTCCAGATTGAACGTCAATCGATCTTCAGTAGAACCGCCCCCGCGTGTGAGAACGATTACATCGACGTTGGCGCGCGAAGCGCGGTCCATTGCCTCTGCAATCTCGATCTCGGCGCCCTTACCTTGCACGCGCGATGGGAAAAAAAGGATTTCGACGTGCGGCGCATCGGCACGCAATCGCCCTTCGAAGTCCGCGCGCGCCTCGTCGCTACTGGTAACCAATGCGATTCGGCGCGGGAATCGCGGAATCGGCCGCTTTCGCGATGCGTCGAAGGCGCCTTCCGCCCTCAGGCGTATGCGCAACTCCTCAATTTCAGCGGCGAGTTTGCCTTCACCAACAAGTGTTACGGAAACTGCGCGTAGTTGATATAGGGCGCGCGTTGGCCGGATCTCGATGCTACCCTCGGCTCGAACCGAGAGTCCTTCGCGCAATTTCGGGAAACGGCGCACCTCGCCGGCAAAGGAAAAGCATCCCAACGTCGCCTCGCCTTCTTTCAAGGTAAGGTTCAAATTGCCGTCCTTCCAGCGCCGGATCTCGGTGATCTCTCCGATGATGGCAATCCGTTGTAACTTTGGGTTCTGCGCAACCCAGCTCGAAAAACGGCGCGAAAACTCGCCCACTGAAAGTTCGAGCACCGGTCCGGCGTTCAAGGCGTTTTTATGGGATGCCGGCCGGGGTGGGCGACTCTGAAGGTTCGACCGTTTCGGGCGGTAGGGGCTCCGGCGTCGGTTCTTCCGGCGGAGGAGTTGCGTCGGGCGGCGGAAGCGTCGGCTCCGGTAACGATGCGGCCGCGGCGGCGGCGCGCGCCGTCGAATCGTCGTTCGCGTCGTCGTAAGCGTCCATCGACGTGCCGCACGACGACTCCGTGCCTTTCAAATAATATTCCGTACCGCGCCCGCAGCCGCTGACTTTGGCGACCTCATCCGCTGGGAATGGGAAGTCGTGCGGCGGCGTATGCGCCAACGCCGCCTTCATGAAGCGCGCCCAAATCCGTGCCGGAATGTTTCCGCCATACGATTCGTTCATCGGCGTGTAATCGTCGTTACCAAGCCAGACCGCCGCGACTAAATCGGGCGTATATCCTACGAACCACGCATCCCGAAAGCTCGACGTCGTTCCCGTCTTTCCTGCAGCCGGGCGCCCAATCATCGCATTGGGATACCCCGTTCCGTGTTGGATCACGTCTTCGAGCATCGACGTCATGATGTACGCCGTCCCGGCGCTCACGACGTCGGTCGCTTGCGCAAAACGGTCGTCCAGGACGATGCTGCCCAACGAATCTTTCACAAGCCGAAACGGCGTGGGGTCGACGTGCAATCCTTGATTCGCGAGCGTTGAATAGCCGCTGGCCTGGTCCAGAACGGTAATTCCTGAGGAGCCGAGCGCCAGAGAAAGGTTGGCGTCGAGGGGCGACGTCACGCCCATTCGGTGCGCGTAGTCGATGATTCGGTCGAGGCCGAGGCGTTCCGCGAGTTTGACCGCCACGATATTACGCGACATCGTCAGCGCTTCGCGTAGCGATATTGCGCCCATATAACTGTGATCGTCGTCCATCGGCGACCACGTCGTGCCGTCGCCCATCGGGTAACTTACCGGCGAGTCGTCGATCACGGTCGAGGCCGGCATGCCGGAATCAATGGCGGCGGTGTAGTCGTATGCCTTGAACGATGAGCCGGGTTGGCGATGGGCTTGCCAGGCGCGATTGAACTGATTGTCGAGGGAGAAGGCAACGCCGCCCACCATCGCTAGAATCTCTCCAGTGGAAGGGCGCAACGCCACGAGCGCGGCTTGATGAGCGCCGATGCCCTCCAAGATGGCTTGATTGACGCCCCAGCGCACCGCTTCTTGCGCCAAGTCTTGCAAATGACGATCGAGCGTCGTATCGACTTGAAGACCGCCCTCCTCCAGGGCGCTCTTCCCGAAGAGATGATGCAGTTGCGCAATCGCGTACGTCGTGAAGTAGGGATAGCGATAGCCTTGAAGGCCGGGCGGGCGCGCAGCGATCAAACCGAGGGGCGCCGCGTATGCCGCGTCGGCTTGCGTTTGAGTGACATAACCGCTCTCGACCATGCGATCGAGCACGTGTCGCTGCCGTTCCCGCGCCAGAGAGAAATTGGTAAACGGCGAGTAATCGGAAGGCGCGGCTACGACTCCCGCCAGCATGGCGGCCTGCGCCAGAGTCAGTTCGCCGACGCTACGACCGAAGTACGTGTGGGCGGCGGCATCGACACCGTAGGCGCCGCCCCCGAGATAGATGATGTTGAGATATCGCTCGAGGATCTCGTCTTTCGTGTAATAGCGCTCGATTTCAATCGCGAGCAGCGCCTCCTGAATCTTGCGTGCGATCGTCACCTGTTCGGTCAGAAAAAGGCGGCGTGCCAATTGCTGCGTGATGGTGGAAGCGCCTTGCAGCTGTTGATGCGTCAGATCGGCGAAAACGGCCCGGATGATTCCGCCAAAGTCCACGCCGTGATGGTAGTAAAAATTGTGATCTTCGTTAGCAATGAATGCGTCGCGAACGACCGGAGGTATGCGCGTAATCGGTACCCAGACCCGATTCTCTTTATAGACCGACGCCAGCAGCGTGCCGTCACGCGCGAAGATTCGCGTCGTGGCGGCCGGCTGATAGTCGGCCATCCGGCTGATATCGGGAAGGTTGCGCCCATAGGCGGCGACCATTCCCGCAATCGCGCCGATCGCAAAGAGCACGAACATGAGCGCCGCGACGCCGACTCCCGCCCAAAAGCGGCGTGGCCGCGCGCGGCTACGTCGCATGTGCGACGGCGCTGAGTACGCCGTTGACGAATCGCCCCGAGTCCTCCGTGGAAAATCGTTTAGCGAGGGCAACCGCCTCGTTAATCGCCACGGCCGGCGGCGTTTGGGGCCGGCATCGTAATTCAAACGTAGCCATTTCAAGTAAGAGCCGATCGATGGTCGGAAGGCGCTCGATCGTCCAACCTTCTAACAACGGTCCGACGATTCGATCGGCTTGCTCCGCGTATTCGAGCGTCCCAAGCGCGAGTTCCTCGACAAAAGTGCGTTGTGTCGCTTCCCCCTGCTCGCCGACGACCTCGGCCAACGCTTCGCTCGGCACGCGATCGCCGATAACGACCGAGTACAGCACCTGTAGCGCTTGCTCGCGCGCGGCTCGTCGCGAGGTCATCGTCGAGCCGGTCGAACCAGGAGCGGCTCGCGGGAGAGCAACTCGATGTCGTAACGCCCCTCGCGGAACTGCGGCCACGTTAGTATTTCGAGACAGAGTTCGATCGTCGTCGTGATGCCTTCGACTTGCGTCTCTCGTAGCGCGCGTTCCATGCGCGCGATCGCGATGTCGCGCGTATCGCCGAACGCGACGACCTTTGCAATCATCGAGTCGTAGTACGGCGGAATCGTCGCCCCCGCGTAGAGGTGCGTATCGACGCGAATACCGGGGCCGCCCGGAAAGACGATCTTGGTTACCGCGCCGGCCGCAGGTGCGAAGTTATTCTGGGGATCTTCGGCGTTGATGCGGCATTCGATCGCGTGGCCGCGAGCGACTAAGTCGCCCTGCGCGTAGCCCAACGGTTCGCCGGCCGCAATTCTGATCTGCTCCTTGACGAGATCGATGTTGTACACCATCTCCGTCACCGGGTGCTCGACCTGAATGCGCGTGTTCATCTCCATGAAATAGACGTCGTCGCCGGCGACGAGAAACTCCAAGGTCCCTGCGTTTGTGTAACCGACGTGACGCGATGCGCGTAACGCCATCTCGTGAAGCCTTGCCCGCGTCGTTGCCGAGAGATTCGGCGCCGGAGTCTCCTCGACGATTTTTTGATGCGACGGCTTCTGCACCGAGCAGTCCCGCTCGCCGAGATGGACGAGCGATCCGTATTCGTCGCCCAACACCTGAACTTCGACGTGTCTCGGCGACGCAATGAGCTTCTCGAGATAGACGCGGCCATCTTTGAAGCTGGCCTCCGCCTCCGCGGTCGCGCCCGCATAGGCGCGCGCAAGGTCGCCATCGTGGCGGACGACGCGCATCCCTCGTCCACCGCCGCCGGCGGTCGCCTTCAGAAGGACGGGATAACCGATTTCGAGCGCGGCTCCTTGCGCTTCCTCAACCGAGGCCAGTACGTCGCTGCCGGGCGTCGTCGCGACGCCGGCTTCGCGCGCGACCCGTTTTGCGGTCGCCTTGTCGCCCATTAACGCGATGACGCCGGGTCTCGGTCCGATAAACGTCAGGCCATGATCGGTGCAAATCTCGGCAAAGCGCGCGTTCTCGGCCAAAAAGCCGTAGCCGGGATGGATTGCGTCGCACCGAGTCACCAGCGCCGTCGAGATAATGTTGGGAATGTTCAGGTACGAGCGCGCCGCCGGCCCTGGCCCGACGCAGAAAGCCTCATCGGCCTGTCGAACGTGCATCGAATCGCGATCCGCTTCGGAGAAGATGGCAACCGTTGCGACGCCAAGTTCCTGACAGGCGCGATTGATTCGCAGCGCAATCTCGCCGCGATTGGCGATCAATACTTTTCTAAAAACCTGCTTACCCTCGCGCCATCACGAAGAGCGGTTGCCCGTACTCGACAGGCTCTCCGTCGGCCGCCTCGATGGAGATCAGCCGCCCGATTCCCATCGTGTGCACCGGCGTACGAATTCCTAACGCTTCGATGAACCCGATCTCTCTGTCCGATTCAAACGTCTCGCCTTCGTTGGGCGCTGGCCGCGCGAGATGAAAAACGCCGACCAAATCCGCCTTGATCGTATCCAATCGTGCCGGCAGGGATTGCGCGGAGGGTCCGTCGCCGGAACGTCGCGCATCGGTCGCACGCCGCAATTCAATTTCGTCCTGCGACCGCTCGATCTTCAGGCGTACGACGTCGTCGTCCGCGAAGATTTCGGCAAGCTTTCGAATTCGTTCGCGCAGCGACGCAAGATCGTCGGGCATCACCGATTCGCTTTCGACCGCCGCGGTGTTCGCCCTGGCGAAGCAAGCCCAGTCGAGCCGTTCGACGCTCGAAAGTTCGGTCGCGGAGAGTGCGTCGCGCAGAGACGCGAAACTTGGATCGATCTCCGCTAACGGAACCAGCGCGAAGGCTCGCTCTCGCAGCCGCGGGTGTGGCACGACAAGGTCCGGCTCGTCGCTGACCAGATCGTCATAGAGTAGCAGATCGAGATCGATGCTGCGGGGGCCCCAGCGTTCACCCGATCGACGTCCTAACCGCCGTTCTGCAGCTTTTAGCGCATGCAGCAGCGCGCGCGCTGAGAGCTCGGTCTGCAACTGCGCGACGCCGTTGGCAAACCACGGCTGATCCGTTCGTCCCCACGGCTGCGTTCGATAGATCGAAGAAACCATCGCGACGCTTCCCATCGTTCGCAGTTGAGCCAGCGCAGCGCCGATCGCGGCGAAACGGTCGCCAAGGTTGCTACCGAGGCCTACGTATGCCACGTGCATTGTCGCAAAAGCGCTCAGGTTCGATATCGAGGATTGCTGCGTCGCAGCGTCACGGCCGGCGTCGCGCCATCCAAGCGCGCCGGCTTGCCGACCGTCACTTCAGCAGCCGCGATCCGGCTGTCTTGGAAAATTGCCGCCATCAGATCGTCTGCCAACCGCTCGAGCAGGGCGTACGATGTCGTTGCGACGATCTCGAGGATCTTCTCGTGTAGCGCTGCATAGTCGACGGTTTGCTGCAGATCGTCGCTTTCCGCGGCAGGTCGCAGATCCACGTCGGCCGCAATATCGATTTCGAACGCCGCGATGGTTTCTCGCTCTTGCGGATGCGTTCCATGGCGACCGTAAGCGCGGATGTCGCGCAGCGTTATCCGGTCCACTCCACCGGTCTCCAGCCGCGAACGATCGCGTCGGATACGCGTACGGTGTCGCAGGCCGCGGCAACGTCGTGAACGCGAACGATATCGATTCCGGCTTGCACCGCCAACGCCGTCGTGGCGGCCGTTCCGTACGTTCGCTGCGCGGGATCGCGCGCCGTCAACTCCCCAATCGTCGATTTGCGCGACGCTCCCAGCATCGTGGGGAATCCCAGCGCGGTGAGACGCTGCAGCGACGATAGAACGCACAAATTTTGATCCGCCGTCTTGCCAAAGCCGATGCCGGGATCCAGGATTACGCGTTCCGGCGGTATTCCGCGCGAAACGGCGCGTCGCGCGCAGTCTTCCAAGAAGCGCTCGACGGCATCGACGACCGGCTCCGCATACTCCGTCCCGATTTGGTTGTGCATTGCGATGAACGCCATCCCGCGTTCCGCGGCGAGATCCAAAAGCTCGTCGGGTGCGCCCCAGACGCAGTTGAGAATCTCGGCGCCGGCGTCACGTGCGGCTCGCACGACGGCCGGCTTATACGAATCGATCGACAACGGCGCGTCGTTCAACCGCTCCCGCACCGCGGCAAGCACCGGCACGACGCGCGCGCGCTCCGTCGCCGCGTCCACGTGCGCGTGTCCGGGCCGTGTCGACTCTCCGCCAAAATCTAAAAGATCCGCTCCGGCGTTCCATTGGGCCGTCGCGCGATGGGTCGCGCGGACGACGTCGACGACCCCGTCACCCGAGAAAGAATCGGGCGTCACGTTGACGATCGCCATCACATACGTTCGCGCGCCCCAGTGCAATTGCGCGCGACGTAATTTCAACGAACCGCGGTGGGTAGATACCACAAGCGCAACTCCGCGACGACGAATGTGGAGCCGGTGACGACGATCACGTCGTCGATTTCGGCAATCCGACGCGCAACGTGCAACGCTTCGCCGGCATCCGGAATCGCTCGTCCCCAATATCCGAGCGACTCCGCGATCGTGGCCAACCGTTGCGGAGCTATCGCCTTGCGCCCGGCCGTCGAAAACGACGTGAAGGTGAACGTTGACGGCAAGGACGCGAACGCCTCGATGATTCGCGGCGCATCCTTACTCTCGCCGATTGCGACCACATAGTGAATGCGCCGGCCGGGAAAGCGCTCGCGCAACGAAGCAACGAGCGCGTTAGCCTTGTCGGCGTTGTGAGCGATGTCGAAGATCAGCGGCGGGCGTCCGGCGATCATCTCCATCCGCCCCGGAAGCGCCAACTCGGCGAAAGCATCGCTGACGTGACGCGGCTCCGGTCGAAGCGCGTCGGGAAGTTGTTCTAAGGTCGCAATCGCGGTGGCCGCGTTGCTTCGCTGAAAAATGCCGAGTAACGGAAAATCGAACGCGTACGTTGCGTGCGCCGTCGCCACCGTCAGCCTCGCGCTTCCCGGCGCGGTGGCCGTCTCGACGACGGCGCCGACCCAATCTTCAACGTTGATGCATCGCGCGCCAACGTCATTCGCGTGCCGTTCGATCACGGCACGAGCGGACGCCGGCACGTCGCCGACGACCAGCGGCACGCCACGCTTCGCGATGCCGGCCTTCTCAAGGGCGATCGACTCGAGCGTATCGCCGAGAATCTCGGTGTGATCGTAACCGATCGACGTGATGGACGCGACGATCGGCACCAGCACGTTGGTCCCGTCAAGCCGTCCGCCAAGCCCCACTTCAACGACGGCGATTTGAACGCGCTCGCGCGCGAAATACGTGAATGCCAGCGCCAGCAACGTTTCATAATACGTTGGGCGACCGTACCGCGCGGCGGTCGCATCCAGGGCCGGCATCATCTCGGCCAGCAACTCCGCAAAACGTTCCGGCGCGATGGCGGCGCCGTTGATGACGGCACGCTCCGTCATCGCGTGGAGGTGCGGCTTCGTATGCATTCCCGTGCGTTTACCGGCCGCTGCAAGCGCGTGAGCCAGCATCGCGACGGTCGACCCTTTTCCACTGGTCCCGCCGACGTGTATCGTCGGATAGGCGCGATGCGGGTCGCCCAGCGCGCGCAGCAGCGCCTCCATCCGGTCCAGCTTGTACGACGTACGCGGCGAGACGGCTTCGCCGATCGTCTCCATCAGGTACGCCTCCGCGTCGGCGTACGCGGCGATCTGCCTCATTCGTGCTCTCCGCGGTCGTTGAGCAGTTCGAGCGCGTGGGGTAGCACCTCCAAGACGATATCGAGTGCCTCACCGACCGCTCGCGGGCTTCCCGGGAGGTTGATGATGAGCGTCCGATCGCGCACGCCTGCTACCGCACGTGAGAGCATCGCGGTGCGGGCGTGAACCAACGATTCCGATCGAATGGCTTCGGCAATGCCGGGCACTTCGTAATCTACGACTGCGGCGGTCGCCTGTGGCGTTCGGTCGCGTGACGTCAGACCCGTGCCGCCGGTGGTAAGCACGAGATCCGCGGCGCCGGAATCGGCAATCTCGATGAGCTCGGCCTGAAGTTCCGCCGGTTCGTCGGCAATGATGTTTTCGCGTACGATCGAGTAGACTCGGCCCAAGCGTTCCTTCATGACGGTGAGGCAACCGTCGGATCGCTCACCGGAGGCCGCCCGATCCGAAAGAACGATCAACGCCACGCGAAAAGTCATTTGGTTTTGCTGCGGAGCCGAACGTCGCTAATCGTGGTGCTTCGGTCGATCGCTTTGGTCATGTCGTAAATCGTTAGAGCGGCGAGGGACGCACCGACCATGGCTTCCAGTTCGACGCCGGTTCGCGCCGCGGTGCGCGCCGATGCTTCAACGCGCAGCGTGACTTCGTCGCGCCACGAAAATTTCACGTCGATACTGGAGAGCTCGATCTGATGCGCCAGAGGGATGAGCGTTGCGGTTCGCTTCGCCGCCATGATACCGGCAATCTGGGCGGAAACCAACGCGTCGCCTTTCGGCAGCGCCGCTTGCCGCAACGCGTGCGCCGCCGCCGAACTCATGCGCACGAGCGCCTGAGCAGAGGCAGTTCGGGCCGTAACCCTCTTTTCCGACACGTCGACCATCGTGATTTCACCGCCCGCCGTGATATGGGACGGCTTCATCGCGACGGCGCGCTTTGAAACCTTGCCCAAATCAAGCAGAGCAGCGCCAGCACCCAGAGGATGATCAGGTGCGTGATGTGATGCGTGTGCGCGGAACCCGACTGCGTAAACGCGTTGATCTTTCCCATCCCATAGAGAATGCCCAGAACAAAAAACACCAAGGCCAGAACGAAAGCAATGACTCTCATACAATTACTCCTGCATGTGCTAAGAAGAGAGAGATTGCGCCGACCACGACGCAGTACCAACCGAACGGGCGCAGGTCGTTCGAACGAAAGTACCGCGTGAGGAAGGCGACGGAACAATACGCGGCCACGCCGGCGGCGAGCCCTCCGGCAAGCGCTTGAACGAGCACGACGTGCGCCTCGGGGACGAACAACTTCGGCATCTCCAGCAGCGCCGCGGCGAAGATGACGGGCGTCGCCAATAAGAACGAATAGTGTGCGGCTTGTTCGTGATCGAGATTGCAGAGTAAGCCGGCGACGATGGAGCTACCCGACCGCGAAATTCCCGGCAAGAGCGCCAGCGCCTGCGCGAAACCGATGAAGAGAGTTTGCGCGTAAGTTAGCGACTCGATCCGGCGCTGCGCCGCCTGACGGTGCCGCAACGCTTCACCAACGAACATCACGACGCCGTTGATCGTGAGGAACAGCGCCGCGGGGCCAGGAGCACCGAAAAGCCGCCGCACCGGCACCTCGAACAGAAAGCCCAGAACGCCGACCGGAATCGTTGCAACCACGAGGCGCCAGCCGATTCGCTCTTGCCGATCGTCGCTCAAGCCTCCTCGAATGATACTGCCGATCAAGGCACGGACGATCTCGTACCACATTCGCCGGTAGAACACGATGAGGGCCAATGCGGTACCGAGGTGCAAGACGACGACGAACGCCAAGAAGGAAGGGCTCGCGCGATTGATGTTGTGCCAACCCAACAGCGCCGGCACCAAAATCGTATGACCGAGACTCGAGACCGGGAAGAGTTCGCTGACGCCCTGCAAAAGCGCGAGCAGCAGCGCTTGAAGAAAGGTCACGGCGCAGCGTTGGCTTCATGCGTTTGCTGCGCCTGCCGCTTACCACGCCACAAACTTTACGCTAAAAGCGTAGCTTCCGACTATTGGCTTGCAATCGTGCAGCGCCGGAGAGTATCGCGCGTCCCGCGCCATTTCAACCGCTACGAGATCGAGCGATGAGTTGCCGCTACTCTGTTGCACGCCGGTCTTCGTAACGCTTCCGCTTGGGTCGAGCGCAACTGCGATGATTGCCGTGCCGCTGGTGCCCTCCGCGCGCGCCGCGGGGGCGATCTCGGGTGGAGGCGGTGAGGCGACGAGCGCGGCCGGCGCGTTCGGACGGTCGCAGGCATGTGCCACGGCGGTACGCGGCCGTGGCGTTGGTACCGGTACCGGCGGCGCGGCAGTGGCCACGACCGGTGGTCCGGCGCCGGCGGCCGCTCGACTCGGCGTGCGGCCCTTCGGCGGTGCGGACGTCTGCGCGCGTGACGACGGGAGCGGCGTGGGAAGACGGCGAGGCGGTGGCGGTGTCGCCCGCTGTGTTACGGCGATCGTCGCGGGACGATGCTCGATCGAGACGACCTCGGATTCACTCGGCGGACCGGGCGCGGCAGGATGCAGCATCACCGCGACGACGAGATGCACCAACAGCGATAGTACGACGGCAGCGAGGAGCAGACGACGCGTGCGTCTCATGGGTCATAGTGCGCAAGCGCGGGCGCTGGACTAGTCGGGCTGGAAGTCTGCGCGGAAGAGATAGTTGCCGGTCGTCGGCTGGCAGTTGATGAGTTTGGGCGAATACGTCGATTGACGCGCGGCGCGTAAGGCCGCCTGATCGATTGCCATGTTGCTGGAGCTTTTGTAAACCGATGCGCCGACGAGATTACCGCTCGGCCCAACGGTAACTTCCACCTCGACCGTCACGGCGCCTAACCCGAGATCTCTCGCCGATTCCGGATAATCGGGCTGTACGGGGTTGGTCACCGTCGCCTCGACGTTGGGATTCGCGCACGAAGGCTTCGGCGTACCCGGAGGCAACGTGCTGGCCGGCGCCGGCGGACCCGTTCCTACGCCTTGCGGAGCTCCTTGCTCCGTGCCGGTCTTGGGCTGTGTGACGGTACTTTCAGTCGAGCCGCTTGCCGACTTACTCGTCGTATGGACGAGATTGACCTTGAGTTTCGGCTGCGGCAAAGCGACTTTCTTGGGCGGCGGCGTCGACCGTGGATTTGGCGTGGGCGTCGGCGGCGGCGTCGGCGTGGGCGGCGGCGGCGTGGGAACGCGAACGCGAATCTTCTTGGCGACCGATACTTTCTCGACTTCTTGCTGTTCGTGATGCTGCGCGAAGTTCGGCAACACCGAACCAAACGCCAAATGGACGATGATCGAAATCACAAACGCCAGACCGATGAAGCTTCGGACCCGCTCCCCGGACGTGATGTATGGCGATCGGCCTTTCGCCATCTTTTATTGATTGACTCCTTGGGGCGTACCCTGCACGTGATTGGCGAGCCCAAAATCGGTCAGGTTCACCGACTTTGCGGCATCCATTAACTGTAAGATGATGCCGTAACTCGTCTTGGGGTTCGCTTTGATGATGACGCTCTTGAACTTATGGTCGGTAGCGTCTTGAAGCTGCGCGAAGGCGCCCTTTGCGTCTGCGATGCTGACCGTATTGGAGCCGATCTGAATGTGATCGTGCTCGTCGATCATGACCACGATTTGTGAGGGCTGAACTTTTTCTTTGTTGTATGCATCGGGCAACCTGGGCTCTTTGGTCACCGACGCCAAAATGATGAAGATGATGAGGAGCACCAACAGCACGTCCGTAAAAGGCGTGATGTTGATGGTCGACATTACCTCATCTTCGCCTCCACCGGTTGAAACAGCCACGGCTTTCGAACCTCCTTAGGATGTCACGAATCCGACGTCTTCCAAGCCGGCTTGCTTGGCCGCGTCGAGGATGCGAATGATGACGCCGTACGGGGCCTTCGCATCGGCGACGATCGCAACGTGGTGATGCGGCTTCTTCTTCGAGGCATCGTATATGACGCGGTACACGCCGACGTCGTCGGTCTTCGTGCCGTCGACGAAAATTACGCCCTTATTGTTGACGTCCACCTCGATATCGTTCTTGTTCTTATTCTCGGTCGAACTTTGGTTGTTCTTATTCGGAAGTTCTTTTTCAAACCCCGGGGGTGCGACCAAGGCGGCCAAGATCATGAAGATGATCAAGAGGACCAGCAATACGTCGGTAAACGGCGTGATGTTGATCTCCGCCATTACCTCCTGCTCTTGCTGGGCCGAAAGCAGTCCCATGCGTGCGACCTTTCGGCGTTACTTCGCGGTCGCGCGTGTCGTCGTCGGGGGTTGGTAAAGCTCCGTCGGAATCGGCGCGCCGGTGTTGTGGAAGTGCAGCATTTCGGCGAGCTGGTTTGCCGCGACGATCATCTCTTGGTTATAATTCTTGATGCGCGACTTGAAGAAGTTGAAGAATACGACGGCGATAACCGCGATGATGAGGCCGGTGGCGGTGGTGATCAGCGCTTCGGAAACGCCCGCGGCGACGACCGCCGGCGTCGAGTTGCCCTTGAGAGCGATGTCTTGGAAGGCCCGAATGATGCCCAAAACCGTTCCGAAGAGCCCGACGAACGGCGCGATCACTGCAATGGTGCCGATGATGGCCAGATTCCGCTCGAGAGAGTTCAGATGCTCCATCAGCGCGATGGAGAGGGCGTCGGTAATATCGGCGCGGTTCTTCTCGCCTCGGCGAAGCCCAAACTCCAGAATCCGCGGGAGCATTCCGCGCTTCTTGCGGCAGATCTCGATCGCTCCGTCGAGATCATCGGCGGCGACTCTCGCACCGATTTGACGCAGCAAGCCCTTTGTATCGGAGTGCTGCATCTGGAAAAACACCAGTCGTTCGATAACGACTGCGAGGCCAACGATGGAAATGAGCAAGAGCAGCCACATGTCCCAGCCGCCCTGCTGCATGAGCCCCATAAACCCGGAAAACAACATGCTCTAGAACACCTCCATTAGCGTCTGTTCCGCGGCGACCGCCGCCCCGTGAGCCCGCGAGATTGGCCTAGCCGCGAGGAAACTCCTGGTAATGCTAGCCGCCTCCGCCGGACTGTCCCGACGGTGCGGCATTGAGATATTTCTTCGCGAAAGATTCGACCTGAAGTGACAGCGCTTCGTTGCCGTCGGCCTTTGCTTGCTGATCCGCCTTATCAAGGGCCTGCTGCGCCTTTTTCTTCGTCGCATCGTCGTGGCTGGAGGCCCATTGTCCGGTAAACGCGATGCCTTCCGCAAAGTTCGCCATCGCATCATTAGGTTTCAGCGCGAGCGCCTTATCTGCGTACGTTTGCATGCGCTTATAATCCGGCTTATCCATTTTACTGACTAACAACGCGGCTTCCGTATAGGCCGTGACGCCAACTTCCGGATCGCCGCCGGCGGCGGCCTGATCGTAATCCTTGAACGCCTCATCGTAGTTTTTGGCGGTCGCAGCATCGCGGGCTTTCCCCAGCAAGCTACTGCCCATCACTCGGCCCAAGAGCGGACTGCTAGGATCTAGGCGCTTGATCTCCGCGGCGACGGCTTGAGCGTCTTGTGTATCGTTCGTTTGGACGTACGACGTCATCAGCCATGAATCAATGCTGATCCTGGCGTTGGTCGGGCTCTTCGGGTCGGTGAAGACGGCGGCGTGGACCTCCTTGAGCGTCGCAATGGCATCGCTGTACTGCTTATTCGCCGCCTGCGCGACTCCGAGGGCGTACTTCGAATCGGTGCCGGGGCTTAGAGCCATTGCTTTTTGAGCCAACGCAAGCGACTGCGTCGGGTTCTGCTGCGCGATCTTTACTGCTTGAACGGCCAACGTTTCAGCCTGATTCCTGTTTGCGACCGATGTCCGGCTCGCGACACCCTGGCCCTCAGGCGGTGTGTTCACGACAGATTTGCCGTTAAATCGTAACTTAAAGTCGTAAAACGACGTCACGGGCGCGGAACCACGATGGGCGGGCCGATAGCTGGAACTCTGCGCGATCTCCATCGCCGCGGGGTTATCGCCGCCGTTCGTCGATTTGAGAACCTTGATTGCTTTGTGAGAGCCGTCGGAGTTCACTTGGACCTGAACCGTGACCGTGCCGCTGCCGACGATCGGCTTGCTCGTGGTGCCCTGGTGGACGAGCTTCGCCGGCACGAATTCGTTGGCGTACTGCGCCAAAGACGGAACCGCGGTCAGCGTCACGAAGGCGGCCGCGCCCGTGGCGAGAGCCCTACTAAATGAAATCATTACGCTACCTCGAGATGCGTTGGCTTATGAGTTGCTTCGTGATGTTTTCGCCGTCTGGCCGCGGTGACGCTCTAGCGCCGCTTGCTCGGCCGAACTCAACTCACGAAACTCTCCGCTGGAGAGCGTTCCCAACTTCAGCGGTCCGAAACGCGTTCGAGTGAGCGCAAGCACCCGGTGTCCCAATCGTTCGAACATGCGGCGAACCTGCCTATTGCGGCCCTCGTGAATGGTGACGTCTACGAGGCTGCGGTCCCCACGCGAGGCAACGATCCGCAACGTCGCGGGCGCGGTTCGCCGACCCTCCATCCACAGTCCGTGCGTCAAGCGGTGCACGTCTGCCGGATCCAGCCGTCCGACGATTTCGACGCGATACGTTTTCTGGACGCCGAAGCGAGGATGCAGCAGTTGATGCGCAAGTTCCCCGTCATCGGTAAGCAATAGCGCGCCGGCGGTGTCATAGTCCAAACGTCCTACCGGAAACAGACCGGGTCGCGGGCCGATGAAATCCGTCACCGTACGGCGACCTTCAGGATCGTGCATCGTCGTCACGACGCCGATCGGCTTGTTCAGCAAGAGATATGAGGCGTGGGCCGGCGGATTCACGATGCGCCCATCGACTTCCACGCGATCCCCCGAACCCACGATGGTGCCCAATATCCGGACCACCTCGCCATTGATGCGAACTTTTCCGGCAGCGATCAGTTCGTCGGCATGACGCCGCGCCGCCACCCCGGATCGGGCTAGATACTTATTAAGCCGCGTTTAATCGCTCGAAGCGCACGACATAACGTCGTGCGCTCGTCGCTACATTGCGTCTTAGTACTTGCCATTGTCTTCGTAGCCGCGCGACATCGAGAGTGCCTCCTTGGTGACGCTCTGGAGGAACTCTTCGTTCGCGCGCGTTTGCACCATCTTGTCCAGAATAATCTCGGTGATGTCACCGGTGTTGAGCACGGCGGTCGCGCGGCGCAGCATCCAGACCTTGCGCATCTCATCCGGTGAAAGCAGCAACTCTTCACGCCGCGTGCCCGAACGCTTGATGTCGATCGCGGGAAAGACGCGCGATTCGGCGAGTTTGCGCGTGAGGTTCAGTTCCATGTTCCCGGTGCCTTTGAACTCCTCGAAGATGACGTCGTCCATCTTGGAGCCCGTTTCGACCAACGCGGTGCCGATGATCGTCAGCGAACCGCCGTTTTCGATCTTGCGTGCGGCGCCGAAAAATCGCTTCGGCTTGTGCAGGGACGCCGTGTCGAGACCGCCCGAGAGCGTTCGTCCGGAACTTTGAACGACTTGGTTGTAGGCGCGTGCCAGTCGCGTGATCGAATCGAGGAGGATGACCACGTCTTTACCGAGTTCGACGAGCCGCTTCGCGCGCTCCATGGTCAGTTCGGCAACCGTCGTGTGATTTTCGGGATGTTCGTCGAAGGTCGAGGCGACGACTTCTCCGTCGATCGTTCGTTGCATGTCCGTGACTTCTTCAGGTCGTTCGTCGACGAGCAGCGCGATGATGTGCGCTTCCGGGTGATTGATCGAAATGCCCTGCGCGATGTTCTTGAGCAGCGTCGTCTTGCCGGCTTTGGGCGGTGAGACGATCAAGGCGCGTTGCCCTTTGCCGATCGGTGAAAAAAGATCGATGACTCGCGTGGAGAGTTGCGTCGAACGATTTTCGAGCTTGAATCGCTGTTCCGGAAAGATCGGCGTGCCTTTTTCGAAGACCGGCCGCCCCCGAATGGCCTCGGGGTCGAGTTCGTTGACTTTATCGACGCGAATCAGTCCGTAATATTTCTCACCCTCTTTTGGGCGGCGCGCTTGGCCCTCGATCATATCTCCGCGACGAAGTTCGAAGCGCCGAATTTGAGACTGACTGACGTAGATATCGTCGTTGCCGATGTAGTAGCCGGCGCGTCGTAAGAATCCGTAACCCTCCGGCAGAATGTCTAAGATCCCGCCGGCGACTTCGATGCCGGAGCGCGCGGTCTGTGTCTGGACGAGAAGATTGACGATTTCGTCCTTCTTCATTTTTGCCGGCGTCGGTATCTCGATTTCTAATTCTTTGGCGACGTCGAGCAACTCCGTCTTGGTCTTTTCCGACAGCACGGGGGCCGTCAGCATCGGCGGTGCTTCAACTTGTGGAAGCTGTTCCTGATATGCCGGCGGATGCTGTCCGAAGTGGCGTCTGCGTGAACGCCTGCGCCGCCCGCCGCCTTGCTGCGGACGCATTTCGTTATTCAAACGATGGTCGTTGGTGGGTCGATGTTCCGTTTGCAGAAGAATATCTCTCTGTTAAAGCCGCACACGTCAATCTTCGGCGGACCAGGCGAGGCGAGGCTGCCATCGCAGTCAGACCGGTGCCGTGAGCATGGGGGTATCAAAGGTTGTCGCTGCAGTCAACAAAGCGACCGCAGCGCGACGCCCACACTATAGCATAGCTGCTGCGTCGCTTCAAGTCTCGTTCAAGCGAGCCGGTCCGCTGACGTACGGATTACCCATGGCAAAGAAGCGCAATGGCCGCGCGGCGGCGCGTGTTACGCCAATCCGAGGTCCGCGGCGGACGCGGATCGGCGTGCCGTTGCCGTGCGCGAGCCAAAGACACTCATCCCTGACGATGTCGATGCCGTCGAAGGAACGATCGATCGCGAGCGCCTCGCAAAGCCTTCCCGGTCCTCGGCAGAGTTCGCGAACGGATCCCATCGCTCGTCGTGACTGCATCAAAGCCACGCCCTCCAACGGTTCCAGGGCGCGCACCAGCACGCCGGCACCTTCACCCTCTCGTTCGCTGGAAACGTTGAAGCAAAACGACGTGCCGTAGATTAAGTAGACGTAGGCTCGATGCGGCGCGCCGAAGAGGGCAGCGTTGCGCCTCGTCTTGCCGCCGTACGCATGGCAGGCTGGATCGTCGGGAAGATACGCCTCCGTTTCCAGGATTAAGCCGGCGGTTCGCCCTTGCGAGCTCTCCCGCACGAGGATGCACCCGATTAAGGCGCGCGCCAGCTTTTCCGTTTCTATGGGTAAAGCCTCCGGCCGAAGCCGGCTAAGCCTCATGCAGCCAGATTCAGCGCCGCTTCTGCTCGTGACCTGTGAGTGAGATCTCCCGTTTCTCCGACAACAATTTCACACTTGGAGAACGCATTGAGTTCGCAACGTAGACGAACGTACGGCAGCGCGAGCTCGTGCGCGACCGGCGAACGCGTCTGAACCGCATCGGCGAAGCGCTCGTCGCTGACGATAAAGCGAACGCTGGACATCCCGCGGCGCCGTAACGCGTGCGCAACCGGGATCAACGCCGCATACGGGGCGACTTGCTCGCGGTTCGTCGAGCGGAATGCGCGCGACAGCGTAAATGAAACGCGCAGCGTCTCGTCCGAGGCCCCGCGCTTCAGGCGGACGTACGCAACGCCGCGGCCGTCGCCACCCAGACCGTAGCCGACCGCCGCCTCGACCATTGCATCAGCTTTTCCCATTCTCGCGCAGCCTCCATCATAGTGTATAGCGAACGTATGTTCGCGTCAAGCGATTTGCGCGGGGCGGGTCAGGCTGCCGTAAAGTGCCAACATCGCTTCAGCCTGGCGCTCGAGCGAAAACCAGGCGGCGGATTCGCGTGCGGCGTCGGCAAGCGCGTAGGCCGGGACGCGCGGCACGGTGGCGAAGGCACGGGCGAACGCGCGCGCGGTAGGCTCGACGACCGATCCGGCTTCGCCCAAAACTTCCCGATTGGGCGGGGCGTCGGCCGCGATCACGTAGGCGCCGGCCGCCATGGCCTCAGCAAGCACAAGGCCTTGTGTTTCGGTCGTGCTCGGCATCAGGAACGCATCGGCACTCGCGTAGAGCGCCGGAAGATCGTCGCGCGGCACCGCACCCAAAAACCGTATTTGCGGTGCCACGCCGAGCCGGCGTCCAAGCTCTTGAAGCCGCTCTAACCCCGGACCGTCCCCAGCAACGACCAATCGTAACGACCGATCTGCCGCCAACGCCAACGCCTCAACGAGCACTTCTACGTTTTTTTCTTTTGCGATGCGCCCGACGTACAGAAGCAACGCATCGTTACCGGTTGCACCGACGCGCCGGCGCAGTGCCGCGTCGCGCCGGCCGGATCCGAAGAATGCCACGTCGATGCCGGTGGGAACGACTTCGATTCTTACCGTGACGCCGAGCTCGCGCAGGCGGCGCGCCATCGCCGTGGTCGGCACGACCACCGCATCGGTGGAGTTTGCAAACGTTCGCGTAAGCCGCGCGGTGGCAAAGCGTGTCGCATTCGGTTCGAACGGCACGTAGTGCGCGTATGCCTCGAGTTGCGTGTGGTAGGTGTAGACCAGCGGTATTCCAAAGCGCCGGGAATACCGCAGGCCCATCCAACCGGTGATGAACGGCGAGTGAACGTGCACGATGGACAATCGCTTGATAATGCCGTTGAGGTTTCGCCGGCTCACGAGCGGTAACGTCAAACGGTACGGCGTGCGGGTAGGCAACGGGAGCGACGGCATGCGAAAGACGGGTCCCGTTTCCGAATAGCCGGGCACCCGCGGCGCGAAACAATAGACGTCGTGGCCGCGCGCTCGCAAACCGTCGGCGAGCGCGTCGACGGATGCAACGACACCGTTAATAACGGGCCGATAAACCTCCGTAAAAAACCCGACCCGCAAACGGTCCATCACTCCCATTGTTCTCTTAACATGGGCGGCAGGCCCGGCGCCTCGCGAAAGGTTGCCCCTTTCCCGGTGTGACTTAGGCGCTATGGCGCGTCAGAGGCGCATGTGCTATAGTGCCGGTGTCTTAGAGAAGCCTGCCAGCAAAGATAGCAAGCAGGCCAGCGCACCGCGCATGCGGCGCACCGCGCATGCGGCTCGCCGCTTACGTTCGCTTCTACGGGTGTGTTAAGCGCATACCTTAGCGACGAGCCAGGAAAGAAAGGATTTTCACTCTTGTTAGGACGCGCGCTTTGCGCCATGTTTGTACTTCTTGGACTGCTTGGATACCAGACGGCCGCGGCGGCGCAAAATCTCAGCGTTAGTTCGGTCCATTGGCATCACGATGGCGTCGTAACCTGGGAGCGACTCGAGCATCGAACGGTCGCCCCACCGACGATTCGGCGCTTACAGCCCGGGTTGGCCGCCGGTAGTAAGAAGTACCTCGCGCACGGCAAGGCCGGCGTGGTAGAAATGAGCGTTCGCTACGCGCAACGTGACGGAGGCCCGGTGCATCGGCAGATTCTTGCGAAGCTCATGCTGGTGCATCCCACGCCGCGCATCGTTGCCGTCGGCGTGGGCCAGTCGCCGCTGTCACAGTTGGCGAACGCCGGAATGGCGCGAATGGTGGCGATCGCTCGAGGCGTCCTGACCATGGTGGCGACGGCGTACACCGCGCAATGCGGCGGTTGCGATGGAATGACGGCCATCGGCCGGCGCGCCGGCTACGGCGTCGTTGCCGTCGATCCGCGAGTGATTCCACTGGGTACGCGGCTGTATATCGCTGGTTACGGCGCCGCAATTGCCGGCGATACCGGCGGATCCATCGTCGGAAACCGTATCGACCTAGGATTCAATACCCTCCGCGACGCGATGTTGTTCGGACGTCGCAGCGTCACAGTTTATAAAATCTAGCGGAATACGGCCCAAGAAGCGCCTTGGGCAAAACTTCCTTACCAATACGTCGGCAGCGCAACGAATTGCGCGCTTGTGCCGAAGTGACGTTTCCACGGCGGTTGCGACGCTCGAGATTGGCGCAGGCACGGGCATTCTTACTGAGGCGCTTCTCCAACAGGGCGGCTCGGTAACGGCGCTGGAGATCGACCGGGAACTCGTTGCCCTCTTGCAGCAGCGTCCCGAACTCGCGCAAGCACACATCGTTGCAGCCGACGCGCTGACGTTCGACTATGAATCGTGGGCCGGTTCCCGACCATGGATCGTCGCCGGCAATCTTCCGTACAATATCGCGACGCCGCTCATACTCAAATTGATCGATTTACCGCATGGGCCGCAGTCAATGACCGTCATGGTGCAACGCGACGTCGCCGATCGTTTCGCCGCGACGCCAGGGACCGCAGCGTACGGTAGTCTGTCGATCGCGGTGCAGTACGCAATGGACGTCCAGCGCGCATTGCGGCTCTCTCCACGCTCCTTCTTGCCATCTCCGAAGGTCCAATCGACCGTCGTCAAACTCACACGACGCATTACGCCGGCGGCCAAGCCGCGCGATCCAGATTTATTTTGGAAGGTCGTGCGCGGTGCATTCGCGTACCGCCGCAAAACGCTCGTGAATTCGCTGCATCTCTCGCTCGGCTTGGAGCGCGAGCGCATCGAACGCGCGCTTGTTCTCAGCAATCTCTCCCCGGAGCTTCGTGGTGAACGACTCGACCTCAGCGACTTCGCCCAATTGGCCGACGCGCTGGCCGCACAGTAGCTTCACCAGCGTCTGGACGTGGGTACTGGCCGGATCGATCGCCGTTATCTTTGCCATTGCCTTTGTTTCGGGCGTCCGATCCAACGGCGTTCCGCAAATCAGTCCCCTCGAGTTCGATTTCCTCATCCTTTTCCAGTTGGCGTTCGAGGGAACGCTCCTGCTGGTCGTGTTGGCCGCCCTTCCCGCCCTCTCGAAGTTTACGTTACGCGAACTCGGGTTTCGCGCTCTAAGCGTCGGCGATATCGGCATCGCGATCGTTGGGGCGATCGCAATGATCGTGGTAGCGAATGGCGGCGCGTCACTGATCGAATATCTCGCTCACAGCCGGCATCAACAAGACATCGTTGAAATTTTCCGGCAACTACGGGAGCCCGGCACTATCGGACTCTTCACCGGTTTTGCCGTCGTCTTTGCACCGTTTGCCGAAGAGACGTTTTTCCGCGTCTTCTTCTTCAATCTCGGCCTGCGCTACGGCGGCTTTTGGACGGGCGCGATTACCAGCGGCTTACTTTTCGGCATCGCGCACGGCGATGTGTTCGCGGCGCTGCCGCTCGCGCTCGGCGGCATCATTCTGTGTGCCGTTTACTATCGCACGCGTAACGCCTTGGCGCCGATGATCTCGCATGCGGCCTTCAACGCGTTGTCGATCGTCGCGCTGCTGGTGGCGCCTAACCTTACCTCATAGCCTCTTCTGCGGCCGCCACGACGTCCCGCGCTGCGATCGCCCGGGAATCGACGAAGCGAATCTTGTGTGCGAGCGTGGGTGGTTTCGTTACCGTTGCAGGGCGTCGGTCGAACCGGCGCTCCCGAATATAGTTCCCAAGCACGTGCACGGCGTTGGGATTGGGCTCATCGTACCAATCGGGATGATGCGCGAGCCAAAGTCCAACCGTCGGGATACCGCCTCGCGCGAGCACGAAATGCAGCGGTCCGGCCGGGATGCCGACGAACAGCTCCATTCGCGCGGCCAGCGCCTTGAAGAGCCATGCAAAAGGAGGCTCGAGCGAAGCGAAGAGGCGCCGGTATCCGGTGCTACTCTCGCCGAGCTCGTCGTCGTCCATCGACAGAAAGCGCCAGCCGCCGGAGCCTGCGCGGAGCATCGATACGAAGGCCATCGCTTCGTCGGCGTTGCCCCAGTTTTTCCGGGACGCGGTTACGCCTGTTCGCGAAATGACGCAGAGCCGCGTCCCGGGCGGCGCGAACTGCATCAAGCGCTCGTCGACCATGCGTTGCACGTTCGCGCTCGCCACGAAGTCGATCGCGTTTTTTAACGGCAACGAAAGGTCGAGCGCGCCAAGCCGAGCCGGATCGACCAACAGCCGCACGAGGTTGCGCGCCTTGGTATGAAATGGGAACGCAGTGCTCCCTTCGGTTTCCGGATAATCGGTCCACAGCAACGTATCGGGTGAAAAGCGGCCGACCGCCGCGTCTAATGGCGGCGGAATCGCAATTGCAATTCGCCGCCCGTTGCAGTCTCCCAATCGAATTCCCAAATGCGCGGCTCCAAGCGCTCCACCGTCGTTCGGCGTGCGCTCGCCGCTGTAGAGCGGCGTCACGCCGCGGCATCCTTCCATGAGGCTAACGTAGTCGTCGCCGAATCGCGTGACGGCGTAGCGATTCGACGGCTCCAATAAGGGCGCGATTGTGCCCAAGTGAACCCAGTCGCCAAAGCCGTGCGGCCAGTAGATCAGTACGCGCTTATCTTCTAATTTCGCGAAGCGCCCACGATCTTCGCGCACCGCAACGACGTCAATCTGCGACATCATCGCGGCATGGGAACGCCGCCGCACAAGTGGGGCGCCGCCCTCCCGGCAAGGCTTGCAAAAAACGCCCGCGCATTGGTGTCGTACGCAGGGCAAGCGCGAAACCCAGGGTCCGGCCTCGGATTCAAGCGCAAATTGGGATTCGCAGCCGCGACTGCCCAGAGACCTTCATCGCGCCGGGGTAACTCGATCGGACTCGTGCTATTGCGAATCGCCACCGCCCGCCCGTATGCGCTCCAATCGACGATATACGGCCAGCGTCCGGGGCGCAAAACCGTATCGTTGAAGACGAACAGCATGACGATTGCCGCGGCCGCCGGCATAGCGCGCGCCAGAGTGGGATAGCGGCGCGCCCCAGCGACGGCCCCAATCGCACTTACGATCAAGAGACTCGCCGTATAGTGCGATCCCACCCGACTCGGCTCGTAGTTCCACGGTCGCATGAAGGCGATCTCGGCAAGCAGCGGCGCCGCCAAGAGCACCCAGCCCCGTATCGTCAGCGGCGCGAACGCAAAGGGAGCGAGCAACAACAAGAGCATGGTCAGTTTTCCGCCGGGATCGGCGACCGCCCAGCCGTAGTGCGGAAGGCTTGGAGCGGCTCGTGCAATGCGCTCCACAGCCCAGAATCCAATGCCGTTGCAACAGGCGAGCGCAACGAGCGTGCAACCAATCCGGCGATCCCACCAGATCGCGCATGCAGCGCCAAACCAGGCCACAAACAAGATTTGGTCTTCTTTGATGCCCAGCAGCAGTTGCGCAAAGATCAACGCAGCGCATAAAGTTCGCCGGCGAACCGCAAGGCCGCCGCATGCGGCGAGCAGCGGCACGAAGACGTTCTCCGAAAAGTTATCGTAACTGAGCCCCTGCGCCGACGGCGTGAGCAGATACGCGATGGCGACAAAGTTGGCCGCGCGTGCGGTAAGCCCGACCTCTCGCCCGAAAATCGCGAGCGGAATCGCCGCGGCCGCAACGGCCGAGACTTGCACCACGATCAGCGTTTCCGCGCGCGGAAACAGCGCGACGAGCGGCACGAGCGCCGTCAAGGCCCACGAATCGTGCACCAAGAAATGCGGCCGCCACTCGCCATAGTTCCAGGACGAGCCGTGCCGCAGATTGACCAGCGTTTGTAAATACGATCCGAGGTCCGCGCCATAGCGCAGCGCGTAGAGTTTATTGAGATCGAGTGCAACGTAAACGATCGCGAAAGTTGCCGCCGCAACGTAAGCAGCCAAGAGCCCGCGGTTGCTGCGTTCGCTTAGAGGGCCGATTTTTTGTCCCTATAAACGCGCTCGACGATGGCCCGCAATCGTTCGACGAACCGCTCGGGCGCGAAGCGTTCGGCATGCGCTCGTAATCGTCGGGGCTCGAACCGAAGGGGGTCGAAATCGCGGAGCGCGGCTGCGAGCGCCTGCGGTGTAGGCTCATCGAAGAAGACGCCGGTCTGGCCCTCGACGATCGTTTCGAGCGCGCCGCCCCGATTGTATGCGATCGTGGGTCGCCCCGCGGCCGCCGCCTCGAGAGCAACGAGACCGAAGTCTTCTTCGCCGGGAACGATTGCGGCACGCGCATCGCGCAAGAGCTCGTTGAGCTCCGTATCGTCGATGAAGCCGAGCATCGTCGTGGTCGTTCCATGCGCGAGGCGGCGCAGTGACGACTCTGCGGGGCCGGTGCCGGCCACAAAAAGTTTCACTCCTGCAAGCGCCGCGGCTTTGATCGCCAGGTCGATGCGTTTGTACGGCAACAGACGGGACGCGACGACATAATAGTCGCCTGCGCCGCTACCAATAGTAAATCTCGCGACGTCCACGGGACAGTGCAGCACCTCCGAGTCTCTTCCGTAGTAAGCGCGTATGCGGTTGGCCACATTTTGAGAGTTCGCAACGAATTGCGTCGGCCGCCGTGCGGCGGCACGGTCCCAGGCGACGAGGCGCCGTACCATGGGCTTTAGCAGGGGCGAGCGCACGTAGTCGCCGTAGGCGAACGCAAAACGGCTCACCGTATTGATGTAACAGACGTGGATCGCGCCAGATCCAACGCGGACTCCTTTCGCCCAGGCCGTCGTGGAACTAACGATCGCGTCGAATGCCGATAGATCGAAGCGTTCGAAGGCGCTGGGATAGAGCGGCGCAAGTACCCGAAAATAACGGTTGGCAAACGGAATGCCTGCGAGGTACGAACGTCGTATGCGCCGGGACGGAATCACATCCCCCATAATCCGCTCATCGTACAGCGCCGTGTAAACCGGCGCATCGGGCCAGGCGCGCGCAATGTGCGCAAACACGCGCTCTGCTCCGCCGCGCTGGTTCAGATAATCATGAACTAGCGCAACCTTCATAGCGCGAGAGACCGTAGTTTTTAGTTAGAGACGTTCGTGCCGCGAGGTAAGACGAGTGCAATCGTCGGGTTACCCAGATAGGACCTAGCGACGCGCTGAACGTCCGGCGCGGTCGTCGCGGCGATCGAAGTCAGCGTGCGATTAATGAAATCGGGCGACGCGCTCTCTCGCGAGAAAACGGCCGCTAGCCAAGTGCGGGCTTCCAGCGTGGTTGCGTTGTTCGCGAAGTCTCCCGCGGCTTGCGCTTTGAACTCGTCGATGGACCCTTCCAATCTCGTCGCGGCTAGCACGCTAACGACCGAAAGTGCCGTCGCAAAGGCGCGGCTTGGATCGCCGATTAGTCCACCGTTCACGTACAATACGAGATTGGCCGGCGCGCGATCGTAGGCATAGACCGTTCCGACCGAACGAGAGGCAAACGTCGGCGTTACCACCCCGGGCACTTGTGCGATGTCCGCTAAGGTGCGCCGCACGAAGGCTGCTAAAACCAGCATCGGGCCGTAGTCGCGGCTAGCGACGTTCGGCGCCGGATACTGGGCGATCAACCACGGCGACGCGATGTCGCGATGCGCAATGATTTCGTGGGTTGCGCCGCGCAGTTGTGGGACCTCTACGGAAACGGGCTGCGTTGAACCGGCGGGCAACACGCCTGGAATCGCCGTCAGTGCATCCGATGCGAGCGTATCGAGCCGACCTCCCGCGCTGACGATGCATCCGCCCCTGCGATAATAGGCCGAATAGAACGCGCCCGCGTCCCGAGCAAAGAACTGCGAGAGCGACGCAGGCGTGCCGAGTTCGGGCAATCCCGCATTGGCCTGACGCGAAGATGCTGCATTGAGCATGTCGAGACCGACCTGCAGCGCGATCTGTTGCACGCGACTAATTTGCTCCACGAGCTGCGATCGCGCGTCTCGAATCGTTGCTGCGGAAAAGTCCGGAGCGCCGAGCGCCGTGCGAAAGAGCTGCAAAACCGTGGGTGCGTCGACGCTCAGCGCTTCGATATAAAAGCGGACGTCCGTGGGATCGATTGTAAATCGGACTGAGCCGCCATGGGCGGCCACGGCGTCTTCCAACGTCGTATCGGGAGCGTTTGCTTGCGAGACGCGAGTGCGAACGATGGTTTCGGCGACGAGAGCTGCCAGGCCGTTTTGCTTGAGCGTTTGCCGGTCGAGACCGGCGCGCACCACGACCGTTACGCCGACGAGGGAAAGCGCGTCATCCGGCTGACGCACGATCGTTGCGCCTTCGGCGTTTTCGACGCTCGGCACCACGACCGCCGCGGCCTGCGCAGGCAATTGGAACCAGCACAAGGCCGTCGCGATTGCGACGCCGGCGGCGACGATCGACCGAATCTTACTCAATCTACGACGCGCCTCTTTGTGTCGGCGGCGCCACGAGCTCTACGACGACCGGGTTACGCAAGTAGCGACGGACGACATCGGCAACGTACGCGGGATCGAGCGCGCGCGCCAAACGAGCGTATTCGCCATCGGGAATTCCGGGCGCGTAGTCAAGGTCGCCTTCGACGCTATACCAACCGAAGTTGTCCGCGCGCTGCTGCGGTGTTTGGGTTTCTGCCGCAACGTGATAGAGAAACGCTTCTCGCGCTGCGGCGAACGTTGCGGCGTCTAACGGCTGTTGCAGCCGGTCCACGGCGTCGAGGATCTGCTGCTCTACCTGCTTTTCTTGGTCACCACCGATCGTTACGATCATTACTCCGGGATCGTGCAAGGTGATGAACTGACCGATGACGAGAGCATCAGGCGCTGAACGATCGGCGGCTCTCCAAAGCACCCCGGTCTGTTCCCGAAAAAGATAGTCGGCAACGAAGTCCAATGCCGTGGCGGCTTTTTGGTCGGCGATCGCAGGGCCGATCCAGGCAAGGCCCAAGCCATCGATCGCACCACGAATGGTGACGGACTGTGGATTATGGGCGGGTGTCGAATCGTACGCTGCATCCATCGATCCCGGCCCGTTTCCGTCCGTCACGGCGGTCACGGTGGAAGAGTCGATGTTACCCGTCAGCGTCAAGACCGCATTGTTCGAACGGAATGCGCGCTTCGCAAACGCACCGATCTGCGACGTAGAAACGCTCGTCAACTGCGGCACCGAATTCGGCAGCGGCGGATAACGGGCAGGCCCGGCGGAAAAAACCTGCGCGAAAAGTAAGTCGTGCAGCATCGTATCGGATTCGTAGCGCTGTTGAACGCCCAGCACGGCCGCATTGGCGCGAGCGGTCTTCACCGCGGCGTCATCAATGGCGGGAGAAAAATAGGCGGCGGTCATGGCCGCGACGATCCGACGCGAGGCCGCCGCCGGGACGACCGCCCCGACCCCGATGATATCGGGATAGACCTCGATCGTTAGCTCCCCGCCGACCGTGTGCACGAGCGCATAGAGCGATTTGCCGCTCGCCAAAGGGGCAACGGCCGCAGCGGTTGCGGCTAAGTTCGCGATTCCGACCGTCGCGTTGTCGTAGCCGGCCGCCGGGGCACGAAACCACAATCCAATTGCGGCCGTCGCAACGGTCGTATCCGGTGAAAGGACGTACGCGCCGCCCTTAGGCAACGTGCCGGTTTGCCGTGCGCTTGCACCGGCTGCAGGCGCGGCAAAAAAGGGAAGGGAGCAGAGCAGCATCGTCGCGATTGCCGCTCGGGCCGTCATGCGGGTTCCGGGGAAATCTTTGGCGGCAGGCGCGCCGGCTTCTCTGAACGCTTCGGCTCTTCGGCGACCGGCCGTTCCGCGGGCGGCTCCGAGGGCGCGCTTTGAATGGGCCGATCGTATGTTCGGCCTTCTAGGATCGCTCGCACTTCGTTGGCTTCCACGGTTTCGTACTCGAGCAACGACGCCACCATGCGTTCGACCTTGTCCCAGTTGTCGTTGAGAAGTCGCTTGCCGGTCGTGTAAGACGATTCGATGATCTTGCGGACCTCGTCATCGATCTTGCTGGCAACCTCTTCAGAATAGTTGCGTTCTTCGCTGATGTCGCGCCCCAGAAATACTTGATGCGCTCCACGGCCGAACTGAATGGGCCCGAGATCGCTCATCCCGTATTGGGTGACCATCCGCCTCGCGAGTTCCGTCGCTTGTTCGAAGTCGTTGCTCGCGCCGGTCGTGACGTCGCCGAATTTTATCTCTTCGGCGAGCCGTCCGCCCATCGCGCGGGTAATCATCGCAAGCAATTCTTCCTTGCTGCGGTTATGGCGATCGTCTTCCGGCAACGACCACGTGATGCCCAACGCCATTCCGCGCGGTATGATAGTGACTTTGTGAACTGGATCGGACTTCTCGAGCAACGCTCCGACGACTGCGTGTCCGGACTCGTGATAGGCCGTCGTTTCTTTCTCTTTTTGCGACATGACGACCGACTTGCGCTCCGGTCCAACCATGACCCGGTCGATTGCTTCGTCGCAGTCGGTCATCTCGATCACGCTCTTGTTGCGGCGCGCCGCCAGGAGCGCCGCTTCATTGAGCAAATTCTCCAGATCGGCGCCCGAGAATCCGGGCGTTCGCTTTGCCAACGTTTCGAGTGAGACTTCTTTGCCAAGCGGTTTGTTGCGCGCATGCACCTCGAGAATCTTTTCACGTCCCTTATAGTCGGCCCGCGCCACGACGATCTGGCGGTCGAAACGCCCGGGTCGGAGTAACGCCGGATCCAGTACGTCGGCGCGATTGGTCGCGGCGATCAAAATCACGCCGGTGTTCTGGTCGAAGCCATCCATTTCGACGAGCAGCTGGTTGAGCGTCTGTTCGCGCTCGTCATGCCCTCCGCCGAGCCCGGCGCCGCGTTGGCGTCCGACGGCGTCGATCTCGTCGATGAAGACGATGCACGGCGCCGACTTCTTTGCCTGATCGAAGAGATCGCGCACTCGGGATGCACCGACACCCACGAACATCTCCACGAAGTCAGAACCGGAAATGGAGAGAAACGGGACGCCCGCCTCACCGGCGATGGCGCGCGCGAGCAACGTCTTTCCAGTGCCCGGCGGCCCCAACAGCAGGACGCCTTTGGGTATGCGCGCGCCCAAAGATTGATACTTCTTAGGGTATTTGAGGAAATCAACGATTTCAGCCAACTCTTCTTTCGCTTCGTCGACCCCGGCGACGTCGGCGAACGTTACCTTTGGCCGGTTCTCGGAGAGCATCTTCGCACGCGAGCGCCCGAAAGAAAGCGCTTGACTCCCTCCGCTCTGAGCCTGCCGCAAGATGAAGAACAGCATCAGGATGGTGAGCCCCAAGGGCAAAAGCGCGACGAGGCTCGAGAGCAAGCCGGTATTCGTTTGCTGATCGAAACTAATGGCACCGCTATGGACTCTGTGATAGACCTCGTTAACAAAGGCTTGATCGACGTTCGGAACCGCGACGCTATACTTCGTTCCGTTCGTGAGATCGCCGAGCGCATTGAGGCCGGTCGCATGAAATGATTGAACCTGTCCCGCCTCTAGTTTTTGATAAAAGGCGCCGTAGTCGAGCCTCGTCTCGCCCTCGGTCGGTTGAACGAAGCGTTCAACGAGGAAGAAAACCGCAATGATGACGGCGATGATGAGAATGATCGAGCGAAGATGTTTGCTCACGTTAACGTTAGACCGTTTGATCCTCTCGAAGCTCGGCCAGATATGGAAGGCCGCGGTACCATTCCTTATAGTCCAAACCGTAACCTATAACGAAGACGTCCGGCGCTCCCACTCCGCAGTAATCCAATTGAACGGCTGTGGCTCGGCGTGCGGGCTTATCGACGAGCACGCACGTGCGTAGTGTGGCGGGCCGGCGCCCTTTGAGTAACGCTTGAAGTGCCGCGAGCGTGAAACCGCGGTCGACGACCGTGTCGACCAAAACGACGTTCGCGCCTTCGAGCGATAGGCCGCTATCGGCGATAATTTCCGCTTCCGCGCCCGACTGTTGCGAACCGCGGTAGCGACTGACGACGATGTGTTCGACCATAATCGCGCTTGGGCCGCCGGGAGTTTCCGACAAAGCTCGCGCGAGATCGGACACGAGGCATACCCCTCCCTTCAACACGCCCAGCAGCACCAGAAGTTGCCCCCGGTGGTCGGCGGCAATCGCGACGGCGAGGCGGTCGACCGCGGCGGCGATCTGCGCCTGCGAATAGATGATCGGGCCGACTCGTGGGGAAGCGCGGACCGCGCTCACATCCGTTTGATGCCGCATATCGTCCCGCGCTCGATGCTCAGGGCAATCCCAGGCTTCATGTGAAACGTCCCCGTTCGTCCCTCCTCGAGGGCTCGAACGGCCGCTTCGACGTGCGCGAAATCGATATCGCGCAGCTCTTCGTCTACCGAGAATTGTTCGCGCACCCAGCGCCGTAGCTCCGAGCGTTTCGTCACGCCCTGCTCGGCAGCGAACAGGTCTGCTGCGCGCGCGACGGCTCGATCTAATCCGGGAAAGAGCGGACGCAACTCCTCGAGCGCCGCTCTCACCGCGTTGCGTCGCATCCCCAGATCCGCATTTGTGGGATCGACCGTGTAGGGCAGGCAGCGTGCATGGCAATAGGCTCGCAGCGATTGCGACGGGAGTCCCATCAGCGGTCGCGCGAGTTCGAGGTCGCTGCGAAGCGCGCGACGGCTATGCATGCCGCCGATTCCCGTTGGACCGCTTCCGCGCAGCAACGCAAGCACTACCGTCTCACTTTGATCTTCGGCGTGGTGGGCCGTTGCAACGACGTTGCACCCCCGCTCCAGCGCGGCTTCTATCAGCGCGGCGTAACGCGCCTTGCGGAGCGCCTGCTCGTCGCGTGCGCCGACGACGGGCGTCAAAACGTCGAGCGGAAGGTTCAAGCGTGCGGAGAGTTCGAGGACGATACACTCGTCTTGCAATGCCGATGGCCGCAGACCGTGATTGACAAAGCCTATTGCAAGCCGTAGGGAAAGACGCTCGGCCACGGCTTGAAGCGCCGCCGCGAGCGCAACCGAATCGGGTCCTCCGCTGCATGCAACGAGCGCGCGATCGCCCGGACGCATCGCGGTACCCTGTGCGATCGCGTCTTCGACGGATCTTTCGTAGCGTGCCCCTCTCACGATCGCCGCACGTGTCGAGCGATTTCCCGTTCAACGTCGCGGCGGGCAACGTCGGCCCGTTTATCCCAGAGTTTCTTGCCGCGCGCGATGCCGAGTTGCACTTTTGCGAGTCCTCGGGTGAAATACAGGCGCAGCGGAACGATGGTCAAGCCCTTCTCCGCGACCCGGCTTTGCAGACGCACGATTTCGGTTTTATGCAGCAAGAGTTTACGCGCGCGCGTCGGTTCGGTATTGGAAAAACTTCCTTGTTTATAGGGAGGCACGTGCATGCCGACCAGCCACGCCTCGCCGTTGCGAACGCGCGCATAGGCTTCGCTCAGACTGGCGCCGCCGGCCCGAATAGACTTCACCTCCGAACCGGTGAGGACGAGTCCGGCCTCGAAACTTTCGAGAATGTGATACTCGTGGCGGGCGCGCCGATTTTCCACCGCGGGTGCCCCTTCGCTCACAAGCGCAGCCGATCGTCGACGGCGTCCACGCTGCCTTGGGAAACGACATTGCCCTCCGCCTGCGCGAGCACCATGCCGCTGCCGTCCATCACGCTGGCTTCCACGCAAAGAACGTTGCGTCGCTGCGACGTGACGCGTCCGCGGACCTCGATCGGCGACTCCAGCGGTACGGGCTTTCGAAAACGCACGCTCATCGTCGCCGTAACGCCACGGTGACCCGCGAATCCAGCTGCGTATGCCATGGCTTCGTCGAGAAGCGCCATGACGATGCCGCCGTGGGCGATTCCGCGCCAGCCTTGATAGAGCGATGCGAGTTCGGCGTGCGCAACGACCCCTTCGTCAGTGGCCCGGAAGCGAACGTGCATGCCGATCGGATTCGCATCGCCACACGCAAAACAATTGCCATCGTCAAACGGCGGTTCGTTCATCGTCCGCGGCTCAATCGATCGACGAGGTAGCGCGGTAATTTCGCTGCTCGCATCTTTCGTTGGACTTCTTCAATCGGATAGTCATACCGAATCCATTCGACGCTCTTGGCGTTCGCATCGTAGAGAACGAATGAGGCTTGTGGGTTGAGGTCGCGGGGCTGACCGACGCTACCGACATCAACGATATAGCGCTTTTCCGGCGCGAATTCCAACGTGCCGCCGCGTTGCATGTGTTTGTGGCCAATTGCTCCGTCGGACCCGCGCACCCAATACTGGGCAATGTGGGTATGGCCGACGAAAATGATCGGTGCGTCCGTTCGGTCAAACGCCGCGGCTGCATTTTCTTTATCGAGAATGTATTCGAAGTAGCTGACCGGAGCACCGTGAACGAGCAGAAATTCCGGAAAGCGCAACTCGTAGGGCAAGAGGTTCAGCCACCCACGCGTCGCATCGTCGAGAACGCCCTGCGTCCACAGGATTGCCGCGCGTGCTGCGTCGTTGAAGTGTTCGACGCCGAAATTCTCGAGTGCCGCCAGATCGTGATTGCCTAACACGGCATGGCGCGCACGGCCACGCAAGAGCGCCACTGTCTCGTTGGGATTGGGGCCGTAGCCGACGACGTCACCGAGCGAAATCACGACGTCCTCCGCGTTCGTCTTGGATAACGCCTGTTTGAGGGAATCCACGTTTGCGTGGACGTCCGAAAGGATCGCGTAGCGCATTGCGATCTAGACGGAAACCACGGAGAGCACGGCGCGCAGCGCCGTCTCAAACGATCGCCGCATCGCTTCCGTGCCGGCGCTCACGCGAATGTATGCATCCAAGGGTGCCGCGCCGGGTTTGCGTACCCACACGCCATGCGTGAGCAACTCGTTCATGACGCGCGTGGCGGCCGAGGCACTGCCGAAGTCGATGCACACGAAGTTCGTCGCCGATTCGAGGTAGTTACGTCCCAGCTCGTTCGCGAGGCGATAGTAGTCTTCTCGAGCGCGTGCCGTTTGGTCGACGACGTAGCGACGAAACGGTTCGTCACGCAACGATTCGAGCGCGCCGATCTGTGCGTTGCGATTCACGCCATACTGTAGGCGAATCTTCGCGAAGGTGCCGATGTTCGCGACGCTGGTCAAGGCGTAGCCGATTCGCGCTCCCGCCATGCCGTACGCTTTTGAAAAAGTCCGCAAGCGCACGAGCCGGTCTTCGAAAATAGGGGGCAAAAGCGCGGCGTCGTCGACAAAATCGGCATAGGCTTCGTCGAGCAACAGCAGTGAGTCGTGTGGCAGCGCTTCGTAAAAGCGAACGATTTCATGGCGTTCGATGAAGCGACCGCTGGGGTTGTCCGGATTGGCCAAATAAACGATCGACGGCGCCGCGCGCCGCGCCGCCTCGACCAGCGCGTCGCAATCCGGCGTCCCTCCGTCACCGTACGGGACGGTTATCGGCCGTCCACCGTAGCCGATCACGTGATAATTGAAGGTCGGATAGGTTCCGCGACTCCAAAGGGCGGCATTATCGGGCCCAACGAAAGCCCGCACGGCCAACCCCATGAGATCGTCGATTCCGGCTCCGACGAGGATCTCTCCGGGGCTGCAGCGGTGCTTTTCACACAGCGCATCACGAAGGTCGAGCGATTCAGGATCGCCGTACCATGCCAATCGCGGAAGTTCGCGGCTCATTGCGAGTACCGCGCTTGGCGACGGGCCAAAAGCGCTTTCATTTGCACCCAGACGAAGCAGTTCGATCTGTCCCGTTTCACGCATGAGTTGTTCCGGACCGATAAACGGCGTCGTGGCTGGAACGGCCTCGACCGTTCGCGACGGACGAATCAAACTAAGACGTTAACCTCCCAAAAACCGGCACACCTTAACCGTTTTACCTGCCCGCCACTGCACGTCGTTCTCCTCCATGACGATGAAGCCGTCGGCGCGCGAGATCAGGCTTACGGAAAAAGAGCGTAAGGGCAGGGGATGCGCCAGAGGCCGTGCTCCATCATCCTCCAAGCGCACAGGAATGTACCAGGTCCATCCAAATCGGCTGCGCGCAGGGGCGCTGAGCCTTCCCCACACCGCCGGTACGTCAAGTGGAGCGCCGACGAGCGCCGCCACGATCGGCGCACCGATTACCTGAAACATGAGCAGCGCCGACGTTGGGTTACCGGGCAGTCCGAGTATCGGTTTGCCCCGATGTGCGCCGAGTAGCGTTGGTTTGCCCGGCTTCACGCGCATTCCATGTACGATGATGCCGGGATCGCCCAGCTCCGCGACTACGGCGGGAAGGCGATCGCGCGCGCCAACGGACGATCCGCCGCTCATCACGGCGGCATCGCATTCCAATAACGCCTCTCGCAACTCGCCAACGACGGTCGAGGGCTCATCCGGTAGAATCGGATAGTGTTTCGGTTCGGCACCGACCGTCCGCAGCGCCGCGCCGATTCCATATCGATTTGAGTCTCGAATCTGGCCCGGTTGCGGCGAGCGCGTTGGATCGATCAACTCGTCGCCGCTCGAAAAGACGGCGACCACCGGGCGCCGATAGACGACAACTTGCGTTACGCCGAGCGTCGCGAGCAACGCGATGTCTCCCGGACGTAGCCGGCGGCCGGGCCTCAGAAGGGTTTCACCTTTGCGCATATCGGCGCCGCGCGGAATGACGTTGGCACTTTCGGGTACGCCCCCTTCAATGGCGACGGTATCGCCTTCGATCGTGACGTCTTCGATCGGAACGACGGCATCGGCACCGGCGGGAAGAATTCCGCCCGTGGGAATGCGCATCGCCGATCGACCATCGATCGCGCGCGACGCCGCCTCGCCCATGAGAATTTCACCGACGACGACGAATCGGCCCGGCGTCGACTCTGCACGGACTGCGACGCCGTCCATGGCCGACCTCGCCGCACTTGGATAGTCTGCATCGGCGCTTGCGCTGAGCGCAAGCACGCATCCGAAAGCACTTTCCAGTGAAACGGTCTGCGTCTCAACCGGCCCTATACGCTGGTGCGCCATAAACTGCGCGATCGCCTGATTCGGCGAGAGCAATTCCTCCGCCACAAAGCGCCGAGCCGGTAGGACTGGATTTGCAGATTGCGTAATGGCGCGCTTCTCCATGCTGGACATCGCTTTGATTCGGCGCGATCCCGAGCGCGTACGACGGGCTCTTGTTCGCCGCGGATTAAATGCCTCCGTAATCGATGACATTCTCCGCTATGATGAAGAGTACCGCTGCGCGTTGCGCGAAATGGAAGCGCATAAGGCGGAGAAAAATCGCCTCTCCGCGTCGATCGCTCACAGTGCAAGCAAAGCGGAGGCGGCACGGGAAGCACGCCCTCGGCTCGATCGACTATCGATCGAGATCGAGCGTTTCGGCGAACGCGCGAGGGTGCTTGGCCCCGGTGAGCCGCAGTCGCCCCTGTACGCCTTGCTCGAACAACTTCCTAACCTAATCGACGATAGCGTTCCCGACGGTACGGATCCGAGCGACAACGTTGAAGTTCGCCGCTCGGGAACTCAGCCGCAATTCGATTTCCCGCCGAAACCGCACTGGGAGTTGGGTGAACGGCTCGGGATTTTGGACTTCGAATGTGCGGCGAAACTGTCGGGCAGCCGCTTTTCGGTGCTGCGCGGCGATGGTGCGCGGCTGGCGCGCGCCCTTACGAATTTCTTCCTAGCGCATGCGCAGGCGCGAGGTTACGTAGAGGTCGCGCCGCCTTTGCTCGTTTCGCGCCCCACGATGTGGTCTACGGGACAGTTGACGAAGTTTGCGGACGCGATGTTCGAGGATCCGCAGGCCGAACTGTTTATGATTCCGACCGCCGAAGTTCCACTCACTGCGTTGCACGGAAACGAGATTCTCGAGGGCGCACAGTTGCCCCTCAAGTATGCGGCGGCCACGCCGTGTTTCCGTAAAGAGGCGGGCGCGGCCGGCAAAGACACGCGGGGACTACTGCGTCAGCATCAGTTCGATAAGGTCGAACTGGTATGGCTTACGACGCCGGGGCAGTCCTCGAGTTGCCTTGAAACGCTGACGCGCGACGCCGAATCGCTCCTGGAAGAACTCGGTTTGCCGTACCGAGTCGTTTTACTCTGCGCCGGCGATACCGGATTCAATCCGGTGAAAACCTACGATCTGGAAGTGTGGGTGCCCAGCGGCGATTCGTATCGCGAAGTGAGCTCTTGTTCGAACTGCACGGACTTTCAGGCGCGCCGCGCGGCGATTCGGTTCCGCCCGGAAGCGGGCGGGAAGGCGGAACTGGTTCACACGCTCAACGGTTCGGGGCTCGCGGTCGGCAGAACCCTCCTCGCGATTTTAGAAAATTATCAACGGGCCGATGGCTCGATCGCGATACCTGAGGCGCTGCAGCCATACTTCGGCGCGTCCCGCATTCCTACGCCGAAGATCTAGCGCCAAGCGCTACGATACGTCTTGAATGAGTTCCAGCAATACTTCGCGGTCGAGATATCGGATGTGGCCGTGCTCCCGGCGCAGCGCGTTGCGTGACTCCAACTCGGCGATGGCGCGCGCAGCGACCTCTTTAACGGTGCCGCCGGCCGCGGCAATCTGCGATTGGGTTATTGTGGACAGGGACGCCGAAGCCGGCACCAGTCCCCGTTCGGGCATGGCATATGGCAGAAGGACGCGAGCGACGCGGCCCAAGATCGGCAACGAGCCCTGCACGTTGAGCGCATCGGCCAAGAGTCGAATGCGCTGCGCCATCACGATGCCAAGTCCGTTCGTGAGTTCCGGATACCGGCCCGCAACGCGTGAGACCACTTCCCACGGCACTTTCAAAACGCGCGCGGTCTTTGAGAATACTGCGATGCGCGCCATCTTTAAACCGCGGTCGAAGTACTCTGCAACACCGAAGAGTTCGTACGGAAAAATCTCGTAAAGAATCCGTTCCCGTTCGCGGCCGCCGCCGTTAGCGCGGGCAACGATGCCTTCGGTAACCATGCCGAGAAAGGGCCAATCGCTGTTTTCCGCGACGAGTGTCTGACCGCGCCGTCCCGTCTGCCATATCGCTGCCGCGGCAAGTTCTTCGCGGACGCCGACCTCCAGCGCCGTGAACGCGGGACAGCGCGCCAACTGTTGCGCCGAGGAATTCCGTTCGCTTGTCTCGGCGGGCCGATGCGTCAAGCGCAGTTGCCACACGCGACTGCCGATGCGTCGAGTCTCGAAGACGAAACGGTCTGGGCGATCTTGGGTAATTCGTGAAGAAAGTGCGCGCGGTTCGTTCTCCGTAATGAGGGTTAATGAGGCTCCCGACGGAAGTCGATCGATCGCTTTTCGAACGAGGTCAGGGCGTTCCCATACGGGAAACGCGCGCAGGTCGATCTCTGCAGGGTGTACCACCTCCGTCACGTTCTCGCCAACCCGCGCGCTCTACTCCCTGAGAATAGTCAAATCGAGAGGAGTTAGCATGGTCAGGTCTTTGGTTCTTCGCGTTGTCAGCTGCACTGCGCTCGTATGCCTGGCGTCGGTGGCGGTGTGCAGTTCCGCGTCGGCCCAGGCCGCGAACAACTTGCATTTCACAACTTCGATAACCCAGGTCTACGGATCGCAGTATCCGATCGCGGGTCGACTCGACATTGAGATCTTTCCCGGCGGCAATTTGCGCGGATATTATCACACGAGTTACTATAAGTTGTTCGTTCCGGTCGTCGGCGGAAGAGACGGCAGTTACATCTGGATGGACATCGGCCCGTCTTCGGTCGACCTGGGACTTGGTACGGGCCCCGGAGGAAAACTTCACGTCGTCGGGACGATGAACGGTGATGGATCGTTCAAAGGGCAAGTGTATCCGGAGACGGACGCGGCGCTCTCAGGGGTGTCAATTTCAGAGTCAAGCGCAAACCACGTCACCGAGCGCAAACGATCAATACGTCTTTTCGGCGGTGCCTACCAGCGAAATCGAACCAACCCCCTCATCCTAGGAGCGGGTTTTTCCTACATCCACGTGCATGGCTTTCCAAATGCGCTGCGGCGCGGGCGGAAGGCCATCCATGTGTTTGAGGAAGAGCGTAACTTGCCAAATTTGTCGTTGGTCGAGCGATTTACCAAATGACGGCATCCCGGTAAAGCGGATACCGTGGTCGATTTTCCAATACGTGACGCCTTCCGGATCGTCTTCCACACCGTCCTTTGCGAACTGCGGCGGCTTCTGATAGAGACCGCGCGCAATGTGTGAAGGATTCCCATCGGACGCGCCGTGGCAGACGGCGCAGTTTTCGCCGTAGAGTCGGATCCCCGCCAATAGATTCGTATCATCGAGTGGGAGCGGCGGGGTCCCTTTGGGCGCATCGCGTCGAATCGTTGCCCGCAACGACGTGCCGGCCGCCCATCGCTCCAGCTTTGATGGTTTACCGTCGGCGTTGGCCGGCATCATCCCGGCTTCAATCCCGAGATACAGCGCTAAGCCGATAACCACGAGCGTCGCTACGACGCCCAAGACGATTCCACGACTCATGCAGACGCCGATTCGACGTGTTCGGGCCGAAATCCAAGGCCGACCAATCGGGCCGGCAATCGGGTAAGGATTGGGAAATGCCGGATCAAGCCGGGAAGCCGGGCGAGTAGCGGCGGAGCGCGATCGCCGCCGAGCACCCGCCCGATGACGTTACGCTGAATGAACAGCTGAAGCACCTGGGTCAGCCGCGCGGGGAATTCGCGGCGGCGTTGAACCGACCGCAGATCGTCGCTGGTGACCACACCGCGCGAGACTTTTCGCGCGAGTAAGTTCGCGGCAGCGACGGCATCTTGAATCGCGAGATTGATCCCGACGCCGCCGATCGGCGACATGGCGTGCGCCGCATCGCCGATGCAGAGCAAGCCCGGACGATACCATCGAGGCAGCCTATTCACTTGAACGGTGAGCAATTTGACGTCGTCCCACGAGGCGATTTCGTCCAGGCGATCGCCCAAGAACGGCACGAGCTCGCTGACGTCGCGGCGAAACGCGGGGAGGCCACGCGAATGCATCTCCGCGAGCGTTCCTTTTGGGATCACGTATGCGCACTGCCAGTACGCGCCGCGATCGATGAGCGCCATGATTCGCCCGTTGCGAATGTACCCGAACGTTTGATGCGGATCGGTTGGGTGTTTGGTGAGCCGCAACCACAGAACGTCCATCGGAGCCCCTAGATCGATGGGCGTAAGACCGGCGCGCTTTCGAATCAACGATTCGCGACCGTCTGCGGCAATCGTGAGCGCGGCACGGATCTCTACCGGGCCGTTTGAGGTTTGCGCGCGCACGCCCACGACGCGGCCGCCGTTCCAGAGGAGATCGTCGGCGCGCGTTTGCATTCGCAGGTCGAAAGTAGGATACCGTTGCGCTTCTTCTGTCAAGAAATTCAAGAAGTCCCACTGCGGCATGAACGCCAAGAATTTGCACCGCGCTGGAAGATGCGTGAAGTCCGCGATCGTGATCAACGTATCGCCGAGGTTACCGGAAAGCGTCGTTACTTGTTGATGAGGACGCCGGAGGAAGGAATCGAGCAGCCCTAGTTCGGCCATAAGCTCCATCGTCGACGGATGGATCGTGTCGCCGCGAAAGTCACGCAAGAAATCGGCGTGCTTCTCGAGCAGTACGGTTCGAACGCCGGCACGCGCGAAAAGCAGCGCCGCCATTATGCCGGCGGGGCCGCCGCCGACGATGCAGCACTCGACCTTCTCCGCAGCGGCCTCAGGCATACGCAGCCAGGTTGGCCGCCGAGGGAACGTTGGCATGCCTAGCAAAAGCATTAGGCATACCTAAAATGAAGTTCCTCCTCCGGTCCGCCGCGTTTCCGATGTTCTTTGCCGTTGCGGCGGCCCTCGCCATTCCGGTTGCCGTCCGCGCCGATGCCGACAACGTCGTTTCGGCCAATTCGACGACGCTTGGCTTACAGCCGATCACAGCGCCCTTCCCCGAGGCGACGTCGGCGTTTGGAGAGTCGGCGATCGTTCAACGTCGCGACGGTGCATATCAGGCCGTGCCGACGGTATACGGGCGCACGCAAGTCTTCCACCTCGTCGAGCGCACCGCGCCGTGGACGCTCAGGCCCGGACTTACCGTAATGGCGAACACCTACAACGGCGTCGTTCCAGGGCCGGTGATCCAGGTTCATCAAGGCGACGCGGTGGTTATCGATTACACCAACGACGGGAGGGTGCCCGATTCCATCCATCTTCACGGCGTACACGACATTCCGGTCGACATGGACGGTGTCGGCGGCATCTCTCAGCGGCTGGTTCCTCCCGGCGGCCACTTCGTCTACCGTTTTGTCGCCGAGCAGCCCGGCACGTTCATCTATCATACGCACGACGATGAAGCGATGCTTGATTCAGGGCTCTATGGCGCGATCATCGTGCAGCCGTCCAATCCGCGGCCCGATGAACGAAATCTCGCGCACGATTTCTTGGAGATGATTTCGTCCTGGCAAATACAAAGCGCCGCCGAAAATCATTTCACGCTCAACGGCAAAGAGTATCCCAGCACGCGCGCGATGGACGTGAGAGCCGGCGAGCGGTTTCGCATTCGTTGGATTAATATCTCCGGCGAAGAATTCCACACCATGCACACGCACGGGCACTACCAGCAGATCGTTGCGCGCGATGCTGCGTCGGTCGACTATCGCGATATCGAAGACACGGTTCTAGTCGCGCCGGGCCAGCGCATTGACGTCGTCGTCACGGCGAACGCAAAGCCGGGAACCTGGCTGGTGCATTGCCACGTGATGGATCACATCGAGGATTCGACTGGGATGCCGGCGGGTCTGATTACGGCCATCCACTATGTCGGCACGCCGAACACGCTCGCCGCGATGTACCGGGCCATGGCACCGGCGGCGATGGCCTCTACGCGCGCGCTGAGCTTCGGCATGACGGTACTCTTGGGCGCAATTGCGGGATTCACGATTTTTCTTGGACTGCCGATCGCGCGCGCGCGGCGACTGTCGGGAACAACGGTGGCGCTGCTCAACGCTTTAGCGATCGGAATTCTACTCTACCTCGTCGTTGAAATAGCGCAGAATGCGATCGTGCCGATTTCTCAAGGCCTGGGCGCCTGGCATGCCGGCGGCACCGCGTTTCCGATCGCACCCATTATCGTCTTCATCGCAGGCCTTCTCATCGGACTCGTAGGCCTGGGCAGTACGGCGACACACTTTGCTCGGCAAGCTGCGAGCCACGCAGAAAATCCGATCCTGTTAGCCGCAATCATCGCGATCGGCATCGGCGCACACAACTTTGGTGAAGGCTTGGCGATCGGCGCGTCGGCAGCCTCGGGAGCCACGGCAATTGCGCTCGCGCTGATCGTCGGCTTTGGTCTGCACAACGCGACGGAAGGGTTCGGCGTTGCGGCACCGTTGGTGGGACGCGTCGTCCCGTCGTGGGCGCAAATCGGTCTGGCCGGACTCATCGCCGGCGGACCAACATTCGTGGGCACGATCGTCGGCTACACTTTTTACTCGCCGACGCTATCCGTCTTCTTCCTCGCCATTGCGGTGGGCGCCCTCGTGTTCGTGATCGGCGAATTGTGGAGCGTTCTGCGACGCACGGGGCTGACCGCGCCCGTGACCGTCACGATGTGCGCAGGCTTTTTGATCGGGCTCGCAACCGAACTCTTTTTGGATATGAACGGTGGTTAGGCGACGCTACGGAGTGTAACGGAACACGGTCCCCCAACCGAGGCTCGCGCCGCCGCCTTCGGTCGTTCCATACAGGCTGCCCTTGTGACTAATCAGTCGCGCGAACGGCGACGCCCCATCGCCGCCGGCTTTGAAATTATAAACGACGCGTTCTTTACCGGCCGGCGTAACGGCAAAGATCGTTCCCCAATTCGCGGGATTGCCCTCAACGGTCGCGCCGTACAGCACACCGTTGAGCGGAGCCAAGCCCGCATAGGGATATGCGCCGTCCTTATCGCCGCCCTTAAACGAATAAACGACCTGTTCTCTGGCGGACGTCGTAACGCTAAAGACGGTGCCGTAACCGATTTTTCCACCTTCTTTGGTGGTCCCGTAAAATTTGCCGTTGAGTTCCGTGAGCGCATCAAATGGATATGCGCCGTCGCCCGGTCCCCCCTTGAAACTGTGCACGATATGCTCTTTGCCGAGCAACGTGCACGCAAAGACGGTTCCCCATCCCGGATTGCCGCCGCCCATCGTCGTTCCGACGAGCACACCCTTGATCGAGATTAGCTTCGCATACGGATAGGCGCCGTCTTTGGCGCCGGCCTTGAAAGCATAGAGTACGCGCTCTTTGCCGGCAGTGGTCACTTCGAAGATCGTGCCCCAACCGTACTTCCCGCCCTCGACGGTCGTTCCATAAAATTTTCCATCGAGGTAGAGCAGACCCGCGTAGGGCGCGGCCCCGTCTTTGCCCGCTTTGAAACTGTAGATGACGCGCTCTTGTCCGCCCGGAGTAATGCCGAAAACGGCGCCCCATCCATAGGCACCGCCGGTCTGCGTCGTCCCGTAGAAGGAATTCTTCACCAAGAGCAGACCGTCGCATGGATACGCGGGGTCCGGTTTGCCTTTGAAGGCGTAGATGACGTGTTCCTGACCGGACGGCGTGATGTCGAAAACCGTTCCCCAGCCAGATGAGCCGCCTTGATCGGTGGTTCCGTAAAAATCCTTACCATAGAGAATCAGGTTTCCGTACGGTAGTCCGCCGTCATCGCCGGCCTTGAACTTATACAGCGAATCGTAGCCTTCGGCGAGCGGCACACCGCTATCAACGCGCGGTTTCGCAGACGGTGGTTGACCACAAAGCCACGGCCCTGCGTTGGCCTGGAGTCCGGCTGTGCCAAATGGAGACGACGCAAGACGTGACGTCGCGGGGAGCGATTTTACACCGGCACAACTGGCCAGCAGTGCAACGCAAGCAAGAAGCGTGACAATTCTCATGATGCAGTGCACATACCATCAGACGAATGCGCCTTCCCCTTTGGCGGTGACGACGTGTCTCAAGGAGCACCCATGACTTTCGCTCGCGATTGGCGCATCGGCACCGCATACCGACTCAGGAAGCTACTGCTGTTTCGTTTTCTCTGCAAGGTTTTAAGTTAACAGCCGTTATCGATGTCAAAAGCTTACTGCCTTGGCTCGATGTCCTGAACTCGTCTCGTCGCTCGCTAGCGGCGCGAAAGTGTGGCGCTAGTCGGTTATGCAGCATCGAAGTCGCAGGCCACACATCTCAGCGGCGAATAACGCTGCTGCTACTCTAGTACGTGAGGAGAGGGGGAGATTCGAACTCCCGGAACCTTCATCAGGTTCTGCGGTTTTCAAGACCGCCGCATTCAACCACTCTGCCACCTCTCCAAGTTCTCGCAAAGCCTTACTCTAGCGGAGTTTTTCGTTATCCGCGTTTCTCACGGATTCATGATGCAACCGCCGACTTCTCACATTTTCTCACCGATGCTTCTCGGCGCGAGGCGTCGATCAGGGAGTCCGCGAGCCTGTTGACGGCATCCCGGGCAGCGCCCTCCATCGTGTGGGCATAGGTCGAAAGCGTAATGAGGGGCGACGAATGGCCGAGCAGCTCCGACACCTCCTTCACCGACGTCCCCTGCCTGAGGCTAATCGACGCGAAGCCGTGCCGCACGTCGTGGAACCGAAAGCCCTTCATCCCGACTTTCTTGGCGATTGCGCCGAACTGCTTCGTCAGTGTGTCGGGCGGCCACGGCGACCCGTCCTCGTTGCAGAACACTAGACCGTGATCCGCGTACGCGGTTCCCAAGCGTCGACGATCAGCATGCTGCCGCATCTTGTGGGTGTTGAGCGCCGCAACGAGCGCATCCGCGATCGGAAGTACTCGCACGCGCCCCGACTTTGGAGTCTTGAACCGCAGCCCGAACGCCTTCGTCTCTTCGAGCGCTCGAGAGACCACCAGTCGCCTGCGCTCGAAGTCGACGTCTTGCCATCGTAGTGCCAGCAGTTCTCCGCGCCGCACGCCCGTCATCGCCGCGAGCATGACTGGTATTTCCAGCCGCGTGCCGCTCGTCGCCGCCAAGAGCATCGCTAAGCTTCGCTCGTCGACGTCGAGCCGCCGAATCGACGCTCTCGGCGACCGAACTCCGGACGCCGCATTGGACTTCACGACCCGCAGGTTTTTCACGCCGAAGTTGAGCGCCGTGTGCAGCACGCGGTGTACGTGCAGGCACGTCGTGCCGCTGAGCCCTTGTTGACGTAAGGTCGTCTGCATCTCAGTGATGTGCCGTGGGTTGAGTTTACGAAGTGGAATCGCTCCTAAGTGTGGTATGAGCTGATTGCGAACGATCGACACATATCGCTCGTGGGTCTTCGGCGAGATGGGTTGTGAAGCCGCAGTCGGGGCCGTATGGGCTAGCCACGACTGCAACAGCTGCTCGACGGTGGTGTCCGGCGCCTCGAACACGCCCTGCTCTTCGATCTCGCGCAGCGCTTGGCGCTCTTTGGTCTGCGCTTCGCTCTTGGAAACGGCGCCGAGCCGGATTTCCTTCTGCCGGCGCCGCTCGCCGCGGAGCCTTGGCAGATCTACGGTCGTATACCATACCTTACCAATCTTATGGAGATAGCCTTTCATGAGTTCGCCTCCGGTGCATGGCCGAAGGCGGCGGTCTCGCGCGATGGTTCGCGCCCGCCGGTAAGCTCCTCCCGCAGGGCGCGCTTCGCGATGCGCGTCTGGCGCTTTCCAAAGTTCGCCGCAGGCACCAAGCCCAGTCGTATTGCCGCGTAAACGGCGCCAGGCGTCACGCGAAGCAACGCAGCCGCCTCGCTCACGGTCAAAACGTCGGGAGCGTTCTCCCAAGTCAGATTGGGGCGCCTTACATTTGGCATGGAAGACCTTCGATCAGCGCGAACGGAGCGACACTGTATTAAAGTACGCATTATAATGCGGACGTAAGTCGCGCGTGCGGTGACGAACTAATTGTCGCGCTTATCGATGCGGGCGTCAACTGGACTTCGCACGCGTGCAGGTCGCGCGTGTACGAATTTGAGCAGAAGCCGAAGGAACTCTACCGATCCATCGAGATCGAGCGCGTACGACTGAGGGCGCGCTGCTCTTTGCGGATCGCGAACTCGACGTCCAGCCGCAAGACATCCGGTACCACCCGGTAGCCGAGATCGACTGCCGCGGCGAGCTGATCAAGGCGAGCGCCCGAGGCGCGTCCGTTGCAGACGAGCTGCGCAACGCCGGCGCGCTCCAAGACCTTTAGCCGCGCCTCGAGCCTAGGAATCTCGTCGCGCAGCGTGGCCCGCGCCTGTCGCATCTGATCTTCGAGACCGAGCGACGCGCTGACGTACTCGCGGTAGACCCGCTCATCGCTTCGAATGCGCTGTTCAATTCGGTTTGCGTGGCCGCTTTCAAATCCGTGCGTAGCTTTGGCGAGCTCCGCTTCGAAGCGGGCGTGCTGCTTGGTGTGCAGCCTTTCAGCTTCCTTCTTGGCGGCGCTGCGTACAAACGGATTCCAGGATTGCTGCTCTTTCGCTAGCCGCGCGAGCTGCGAGCGTTCAGCCAGCGTGAATTGCGTTGCCTCGCTGGCGCGCGCTTGGATCTCCTTTCGCGCCGACGCGAAAGCCTGCTCGACCGTCGGCGGCCGCTCGACGTGCCTCAGGCGTTGTCGCTCGACGCGAGCCTCCTCGTAGCGCGCCTCTGCTTCTGCGCGAATGACGCGCAAACGCTCGCGCACCTGGTCGAGGCTCAGGGCCTGCGATAGCGTCTCCGCAGTCCCCTCGTGCCGACTACGCGCCGCAGCGTCGAGTCCGTCCAAAACTCGCTGCGCGCCTAGATCACCGGCGCAGGCTCGTTCCGCCACGAACGATCGATACTTCATCGGTATTTCCCCCAGCGTGCGTCTGCGCTCCGACGCGAGCACAATTTTCGTTGCCTCCCAGCGCACGCGCCCAGCATCGTACTCGCGTGCGCGGCAGCGATTCATTATTGTCTCTATCGACCAATATGCGAGCTGCCTGGCTATCGCGCCGCGCGCGGCCAGCCGCGCCACTGCGCGCAAAAGCAGGCGCGCTTCACGGCGCCGCTTGGCCTCGCACCGGCGCTGCATGCTCTCGCACTCCCACGCTGCCTCTCGGCGATCCGCCGTCGTGCGATGGCGCTCGGCAAAGAACCGATCGCGATACTGAACGTACTCAGACCGCAGCCGGGCATGGTCGACGATGCGTTGCGCATCGCGCAGGGCCCAACGCGGATCTGTGTTTGCCTCGCGCTCGGCCCGATCTCTAAGGCGGCGACTGCGCTTCGGCGGTTGCTCCGGCGTAAACGGGCATGGTCCCAAGCGCTGCTCGAGTGCTGCCTTCTTGCTGCGCGGATGGATGCGCGACGCGCCGCAGCCTGGTGCGCCTGGATCGCGCCCCTGCGCGAATGCGAGTCCTTGAACGCGCGTTCCGCGCGCGATCAGCTTGACGACGATGCCGTCGCGAGCGAGCTGCTGCGTTAGATCTTCCCATGATCGCGCGCTGTCAACTGCAGTGAGAATCGTTGCGCGCGTGTTCTGTACCCATCGCGTCGCATCGATCGTCGCATTCGCGAGCTCGTGCGACGGCATGAACGGCCCGAAGCGCCGCTCCAGCGCCGGCAGCGCGCAACGCGCATCGATGCGTGACGCCGCGCATCCCGGCGCGCCGCGCTCGAACCCTTCGGCGAATGCCAGACCACGTATCGGCGCGCCGCGCTGAACCACCTTGGCCACGACGCCGTGTGCGCCAAGACGCTGATGCAGCTCGCTCCAGTCCTTGGCGCGATCGACGGCATCGAGCACGTAGGGGGCGCGCGCTTTCGGACCACGCCAGCTCACCGCGCTCGTGCAGCCGCCGATACGCGCCGTCGCTCAGGCGCCGCTCTGGATCCGGTGGCGGCGCGTATAGGTGGCGCGCCCGCTGGACGATGTCACGATTGTGGTGACCGACGACGATCTGCCATCCACGCTCAGCCGCGATCTCGGCGCAGACGCGCTCGCGCTTGATCCGCTCGTGCCACAGGTCGTTCGCCTTGCCGTCCGGACCGATGCGATTGGCGATGGCGTGGGCATGGTAGTTGTCGGTATCCTGATGCGCCGCCAGCACGTACTGGTTGCGCTCCATACCGATCGATTTCAGCAGCCGTTCCGCGTCGCCGACGACTTGCTCGCGCGTCGGATGCTCGCCTTTGGCATAGGCGACGATGAGGTGGTAGACCGGATCTTTGCAACGTCGCGAGAGTACTGCCACTGCCTCCATTTCGATGGCGGCCGTCTCCACCGAGGTGACGCCGCGCAGCTCCACCCAGGCCGCCTTCTTCGGTGCACTGGCGTATCCGATGCCCTCTCCGAACGAGCGTCCGACCTGCGCGCAAGCGCGCTCGTGGGCGTGTTCGGTGATGTAGTCGATGCCGGCTGCGAAGGTGCGCGTGCGCGATCGCGCCGGCACTGCCTTGGAGATCATGACGCTCACCTCCGGCAAAAGAAAAAGCCCCGCGCGGACGATGTCGCATCGGGACCTTTGAGTTACATCCGCATTATTATGCGTATGTAAGTCGAGTACGTTCTCTTACGCCAAGTATACCACGAACGCAACTCTCCGGCTATACTTTTTCAGGCGGTCGTCGTGCCGGCGCGTTGATCTTGATTGCCCATCTTTCAAAACGCAAGCCGGTGGTTGTGCATACAAACGCACAACCGGTCGACGAGCGCCGCCGCTTCGCCTAGGCGCGCGCAAGTCGAGCGTCTCGGCTCACTCGCGCACATCTCTTCCTTCGCGCCGTTGGGTTAGCCTAGCGCGAGCCGTCGGGGAGGAACGGATTGCCGCACGCGACGGCACGAATCGCGGCATTCACTGAGCTAGCCAATTGCTTGGCGGATAAAAAGCAACTCTCAAACCGAAGCGCCGCATTGCGCCGAGGCGCCTTGTTGGGCCGCCGCAAGGAGAGGGGCGGTTAGGCCCTTCAAGAACGACATACATGACTATTCATCTCATCCAAGAAGACCAAACGAACGTAAAGGAGCGCGTAAAATGGATCTTCTTTCACTTACCAAACGATTCGTGTGTTTTGCAACCGTTGGAGTATTTCTGGCAGCGTGCTCAAGCCAGATTGGCAGCCCAACACCGGCTACGTCGGGTACGACGCAAACCGGTAAAGCATCCCGCCACCTCGTATCTCCTGCTGGCGAGGCCTTGATCTATAGCTTCCCGCAGAAGAATAACTGGCCAGCAAATCCTGCTGGCCCATTGGCGTTAGCTTCCGGAGGAACTCTATACGGGACGACCGCCGACTATTGGGAGACCGGCTGTGGGGAATGCGGCGCCGGTGCGGTCTACGCTGTGCTGACCGGGGGAAGCCAAGTTACAGCGCAGGTGCTTTACCGTTTCACCGGTGGCAGCGACGGATATGAACCCGAAACAGGCCTCGTTCGTGGACCTGATGGAGCGCTCTACGGCACGACATATTATGGCGGTAGTTTTAGTTATAGTTGCCCTACCTACTCGGTTGGGTGCGGCGTCCTATTCAAGCTAACTAGCACTGGCTCGACATGGACGCAAACGGTTTTGCACCAGTTCGCCAACGTCACCAACGACGGCGCGTATCCTTCCGGACCGCCTCTCCTAGTGAACGGTGTATTGTATGGCGTGACCAACGGCGGCGGCAGCAATAAATGCGCCAACTACCCAGGCTGTGGGACAATTTACAAGATCAATGTAGATGGGACAGGTTACACAATCCTCCACGACTTCGGTGGGGGCGTAATGCATTACCCGGACGGAAGCCTCTCCTCCGATGGCAGCGGTACGCTATATGGAACGGCGGTGTTCGGAGGCGGCGGTTCCTGCGACAGCAGTCTCGGATGCGGAGCTGTCTTCAACATCAAGAGCGACGGGTCAAAGTTCACCAACTTGCACGCCTTTACGGGGGTAAACGGCAACGATGGCGCCGCGCCGGAAAGCGGAGTGACGCTTGTCAACGGCAACCTCTACGGAACTACGGCCGTGGGTGGGCTCACTGGATGCAAAGTACAAGGTGGTAACGCAGCCGGTTGCGGTGTGATCTTTAAGCTCGGCCAAGCGGGCTCTGTATGGTCGGAGGCAATTCTGCACGACTTCAGCCCCACCGCGAACGGAAATGCGCGGATTCCCTCGGGGCTTTTCGCCGCCGACAACGGCTTACTTTATGGGACGACTGCTTACGGCGGAGGCTGCGCAAACTCCAAATTTCCCGGCGGCTGCGGCGCCATATTCGACGTAACTAGTTCGGGAAGCTATACGGCTGTCCATGACTTCCAGGGGCCCCCGGGCGATGGCGCCTTCCCGTTTGGCGGCACACCGGCGGGGCCGCTTGTTATGCCTTCTTCGCCGCCGCAGGCCGGCATTGATGGGTCGTCTGGAAGTGGAGGCGGGCTCGTCATAGATGGTGCTGGAGCCGTCTGGGGCGCCACGGCGGACGGTGGTTCCGGCAACTGTTCCAGCTACGGCTGTGGGGTGGTATATAAAGTGAGCGGTGCTTACGCGCATAGGCACGCCCACAAAGGTAAACCGTGAAAAATGACAGAGCCGCGATGCCGGTCTTTAGTCGACCCGGCCACGCAGCTTTGATTGGGGTATTGCTGGTGGCTGGCTGTGTGCCGTACGTTAGCGGCGTGCAGCCGCCCACCGGCGCGTCTGCGCACGTTGACGAATTTCAACGCTGCGCCGCAGACGGTTGCAGTAGATTACGGCAGTCATGGATGCTGTCAGAAGCCGCGAAGAAGCCGCTGATATATATTTCCACGCGCGAATCTCCGTTCGTTTACGTTTACACAGACGGAGGCCACCTGGTCGGCCAGCTCAACATTGGGATGCCTCAGGGCGAATGTGTCGACAAGGCGGGTAATGTGTGGATAACAGACACTTCCGCGTCAAGGGTCGTGGAGTACGCTCACGGCGGGACGAAACCCATCGCGACCTTGGCCGATCAGGGCGAGCAGCCAGCAGGCTGTTCCGTGGACCCTAGCAGCGGCGACCTTGCTGTTACGAACATCTGTAACGCGCGCAGTTGCGGAAATGGGAACGTGGCGGTTTACAAAAGGGCTAAGGGGAAGCGGCAGAGCTATTTTGATCCCGGCATAAACCATTACTACTCGTGTGCCTATGACGGCGACGGGAACCTGCTCGTCAACGGCAGCAGCAGCAGCAGCGAGAAACCATACCAGCATGAGATTTTCTATGCTCAACTCCACTACGGCGCCACGAAACTTCGCAACATTACATTTGCAAAGAGCCTAAAAGCCTCGCAAAATGTCCAATGGACAGGGATCCATGACGCAGTCCAGGGGTTTCCAAATCATGAAACGGTGATCTATCATATATCCGTCGCCCGGAACCGCGCAAAAGTTTTCGGGGTGACAACACTCAAGCGGGCTGCCCCGATTGATTTTTTTATAGCGCATGGCGAGCTCCTATCTCTGAGCATCGTTGGAATTGTTTCTTTCTACGATTATCCAAGTGGTAAATTCCGTCGGTCATTTGTGTTAAACTGGTTTGTAAAAGAACCGATCGCTCTAGTCGTGAGCGGCCTGTCAACTTAAACCTGGCCGTTACCCGGGAGAGCGCCGGTCGCCATCGGCGAGAGTGCGCCCGGCGCTTCGAGAATCTGACGACCATTCTCAGTGACGTGTGGAGCTGGCCCGCTTTCGCGGAGAGTGGCTGATTGGACATCACGCGGCTTGACTCATTCGCCGTTCGAATTCCATCGGCGAGATCGATCCGATTGATGTGTGCCGTCGGATAGGATTGTACCATCCTTCAATGAAATCGAAGACGGCGAGTGCGGCCTCACGCTGGTTCTTGAAGCGGTGCTTTACGAGCAGCTCGCACTCGAGCGTCGCGTTGAAACTTTCGCACATCGCATTGTCGAAGCAATCGCCGACCGATCCCATCGACGGTTGAACGCCAGCTTCTTGGCAGCGCTTGCCGAACGCGATCGACGTGTACTGGCACCCTTGGTCTGAGTGATGGATCACACTCTTGGGTCGTCGCTGATATACGGCCATATTGAGTGCATCGAGAACGAGTTCGGTCCGCAAATGCATCGCGAACGCCCAGCCAACGACGCGCCGGCTGAAGACATCCAGCACGATCGCGACGAACAGAAAGCCCGCCCAAGTCGGGACGTAAGTGATATCAGCAACCCAGAGTTGGTCAGGCGCGTCCGCTTTGAACTTCCGATCGACCAGATCCGGCGCCGGGCGCGCATCGCGATCGCGCACGGTCGTGCGGAACCCCTTGCGGCGACTGGCTCCGTGAATCTCGCGCTCGCGCATAAGGCGAGCCACGCGCTTGTCGCTCACGAAGATGCCTTCATCACGCAAATCATTCTGAAGACGCGGCCGCCCGTAGTTCTCGCGCGATTTCCGATGCAACACCACGAGACGGTCGCCAAGGAGCACATCGGATTGCTGGTGCTTCGAGGGTGGGCGCTTGAGCCACGCATAATAGCCGCTGGGCGAGACATCCAGTACACGGCATTGCGTGGCGATCGGCCAGATGGCTTGGTGCGCTTTCACGAATTCGAAGACTTTGTGGGAATCGAATCGGTCTCGCGTGCGAACCAAGCCGCGGCTTTTGACAAGATGTCACGCTCGATCTCGAGTTGGCGCACGCGCTTACGAAGCTTGCTGACCTCGTCGTGCTCGGCGGTCGTCAGGCCGTCGCTGCGCCGGCCATTATCGACGTCGTCCTGCTTGAGCCAGTTCGCGATCGTTTGGCGGGCAATTTTGAACTCGTTGGAAACGTCGAGCATGCTGCGGCCGGATCGCACCAGCTCGACGATGTTACGTCGGAACTCCGGCGGGTAGGATCGGGGGTGTCTTCGTGCCATTGGTGGACCTTTCTCCGCCAAGCGGAAAGTATCCACGAAACCGGGTCAGCTCCATTGCGGTTTCCGCATATGGGCTTGCTAACGGAGATCGTTCAACAGAGCCATTTGCTAGTGTAACTTTAGGCCCTCTCCGGCGAAAGAGCAACCGTGCCACCGCGTTGAGCGGTACTCTTAGCGAAGGCCGCGCAACTCATCGCTGCTAAGGCCGCGTTTTTTTAACGCTGAAACTCTTCTTGAGGATGGCCAAACCCGTCAGAGCGCCCCGACCTTTCTGCTGGTAAGAAAGTGGCTGATGATGAGACGCGAAGACTGTAGCCCATCGTGACCTTCCACTCATTGTCCATCGCTTCATAGCATTCGCAGGCTGCCGACTCCAGACCGGCGCGGTTGTGGATTTTGATATGTCCGCGCGAATAGGAAATAAAACCGGCCGTCTGCAATTCCGCTGCCGCCAAAGCGACGCTGGCGCGTCGTACGCCCAGCATTTGTCCCAGAAACTCTTGAGTTAGCAGCAACAGATTGCCACCCACGCGGTCATGCGCCATGAGGAGCCAACGCGCGCAGCGTTCGTTAGTAGGATGCAGAGCGTTACAAGCACTGAGTCGCCCAGAAGCGACCAACACCGCCTGAGCGTAGCGCAAGGCAAACGCTTTAAGTTCGGGCTCGCTTTCGACAGCGGCGCGAAAATTTTCGATCGGAATGCAAATTGCGCTATCTGGGATTTGGACGATGCTGCGCTGGTTCACACTGGCTTGTCCAAGAACAACCGTTAATCCAGTCATGCCTTCGCGCCCGATAATTCCGATTTCGGCCGTATCGCCGTTTGACATGTCAAGAACAACTGAAACGACACTATTGACCGGAAATAGTACTCGGCGCAGCACCGTATGGTCGTCGTTGATGAGTTCATTATGCTTGAGCGATACGCTCACGAATGGCGGCTTCAGCGCTTTCTTGGCGCGCTCGGACAGATGGTCTAAGAATAAGTTACCCGTGGAATGGGGCATCGAGATACTCACCTCTGCCGGTGCATAGAATCCCGGCGACTGGGAGCTTCTCGATGAGGGTCAGGCCAGAGGTCTATGAGAGACCGGCCGGGCCGGCGCAAGGGACGCGACGAGATGCGGTCGAGGAAGGATCCTTCTGCGCCATTGATCGCTTTTCCCCGAGGTGAACTATTATGCACGAAAGTCGCGCACAAGGGTGCAACCAGCGGCCGGACGCTCTCTGCCGTTTTATGCAAAAAATCGTACAGAAAAATCCCGGTTTCCGCCTGTAAACTTTAAGGTAAGGCGGCCCTGGAGGTGGTATACGCCATGAAGAATGGACGACGATCCAGCACCGCGATCATGGTTTTCAGCGGGGAGTATGATCTCGCATCGAAGGACCAGGTGCGTGCGGCCTTTGACGCCGTTTCGGAAGCGCCACGCGTGGCTTTGGACTTCAGCGACGTCACGTATATCGACTCGACCATTATTCATGAACTCGTGCGCCTGCACAACGCTCGTTCGGCCGGCGACCTGGAACGCGAGACGCTTGTGGTGCGTAACAGCAACCTTCTCAGGGTCTTTGAGTTATTGAACCTGGCGTCGGTCTTCCGCGTTGTCGAAAGTTTGGACGAAGCAGTCGACAAAAATGGCGAAGACATCACCGTGCACTACGCTTCCTCATTCAACGGCGCAGCGCACCCCAACGGCGCCGTCAAAGGGCAACCGCCTAGATAAGATCTCCAGGCCTCGGCAAGCTCCGCTTAGTCGCGGTCGAATTCATGATTGATGCTTATTAGAGATGAGCAGTCTCTATCTTTTGGTGAGAAAAGCGGGTGAACGTTTCATCGACAGTCCCAAGCCGAGCGTCGCTCGCTGAAATTAACGGCAGGCCAAAATGTTCCAAATTTTCGCCGCTAAGTAGCTATGCGTTACGCGAGCCGCGGCCCTGGGTTATTTGCAGGCGGCGACGATTGGAAAAACCGCCGGCGCAACGGCGGTCTCGGTCTGCTCCGTCAGGTTCCTTGCCGCTGCCAGGGCGTGGGGCATGCTGATAGACGTGAACGCCGGCGTCTGAGCACACGTCATGCAATGGTCGTATGGGATTACGTCCCGCCGGCTTTTGAGATCGTTCGCCGAGTTCATCTCCGCGGTGGCTGAGAGGATGTTCAGCGATGCACGCTGCCGAACTACGACGGCTTCGAGCCGCGATTCTGCCAGCGCGAGCGCGCGTTCGTCATCGCTCTTTGGAGTTCCGGTGAAGGCGTGTGGATCGTTGAGAAAGCCCGCGATTTTGTCCAGGTTCTTTGCCAGGTCGTGTGACAGGAGTCCCAGCTGGTACGCGTCCATCTCAGACCCCGCGCTCGCACCCCCGGTTGCCGAAGCGCTACCTTGATTTGCTGCCGCCTCCTCCTGGAACGGATCCCCGGCACCCCCACCACCGGTTGGCGAAGCACTAGCCGCGTATGCGGCAGCGTCATCGGCCGTCCTTAGCAGCATCGCTTGGCCCCGGTTGATTAGCGCGTCGTTGATGCGCAGGCCCTCGACTGCAGGGAAAAGATTGTGGCGCAGCGCGCTGCACAAGATGGACGACCGAACGTGACCAATCTCTTTGAGTGGGCCCGGGGATTGCGCCGCTGAGGGTGACGGTAACGGCGTTGCAACTTGAGCAACGATCGCTAAGCTGAGAAAGATCATTCTACCCGCCCTCCAACGGCCGAACCATCACTGCACACAGTCGCCTTTCGCTATTTTAGCACGACCGGACGTGCTCCCCCAAGGATGCGCTAGCAGCTTATGCGGTACGGATTTCGGCAGTCGGATCCACGCCAAATCGGCGCCGGTCGTTGTTCAGTGCGGCTTAGGTGCTCCGCTTAGCGACGTCGATCTCAACAGTTCGGATAGCACGCCGGCAGCGGAGGCGGCGGATACGGTCCACTCTGCGGCGCGAACTGCGGTGAATTTTGCTCGCGATATTGTGTCGCGTTTGGTAACGGAACGGACGCGGCGACGTCGTCTCTAAATCTGCCGAAAGTCGCCGCGTCGCGTGTCAGAAGCGAGACGAGGTCGGCGAGGCGTTGATCGTCGCTCGGATGGTCCGCAGTTGCCGCCATTTGCGGGCTCTGACCTATCCCGCGATGAAGCCGCATGTTCCACACCATGCCCCAAGGATTAAATCCCGCCTCGGCGCAGATGTACGCTCCCGCTCGGTCTGCGTTCGTTTCGGCGGCGCGTTCGTAAGCAATCGGCTGTGCTCCCCGTCGCACTTCTTCGTAGACATTGTACATATCGTGATGGATGTCGTGATTGACCTCATGACAAAGCACACCGGCGAGCTCGTCTCTGTTCGTCAGATACGATAGCATCGCGGTCGTCACGTAGACGTTCCCTCCCGGTATCGAGAACGCATTGGGTTGCAGCTCGCTTAACAGGACGAATTGAAACGGAGCGTAGTATTGGCGGTTCGCGATCGAGGCGATCGCGTCTGCCACCGGATCGAGGATAGAGTAGAGCTGCGATTGCGGCGGTACGATCTCGCCTCGCTGCGCGTAGGTCGTGTACACCTGTTGGCCGACTTGTACTTCCCAGTTTCGTTCTTGCGGCGTTATCGTCAGGGGCGCCGCCACGGCGCGTACGACGGGCGTGGCAATAAGCCCGATCGCCGCGAAGAAGGCAAGCGCACGCGACGATGTCCGGATTCTGCAGTTCATTACGGACTTCTGAGTTCGGGAGACGCCGGTTGAATTCGCCGAAGACGAGGCTAAGGAACGATGAGAATAGGTTCGGCACAAGGCTGGCTCGGCGCATAGAGCATCATAACGACGTAGAGATTGCCGCGCGGTTGGTGTCTGCCCGAGCCACCACCGTTTTAGAATTAAAGAGCGCGCCCGCTTTCCTCGCTAGCGGGCGCGCTCCATGAATCCAGAGCGGTCGTATGTTTACGCGATCACGACTTGCTCTGAGGTGGACGGCCTCCACCATGGCGACCACCGGCACTACCAGCAGCGCCGCCACCACCCGAGGAGCGCTGCGGCGGTGCCGAGTTGGCTCGCGGGTACGACGGAGACGACCCGCGTGAGAAGGACGGATACGATTCGCGTGAGTACGACGGATACGATCCGCGTGAGTACGACGGATACGATCCGCGTGAGTACGGCGGATACGATCCACGTGAGTACGACGGATACGTTCCGCGCGAGTACGACGGCGCAGACTCGCGTGAATACGGAGACGCGTACGATCCGCGCGAATACGAGGGCGTGTCGTGCGTGTAGTACGGATTCGATTGGCGGTCGCCGTACGGGTTGCGCGCACCTTCGGCCGATTCTCCTCGGGACGTCGAGAAGCGGCCCCATGAATCGGTCGTAGTCCGATCTTCGCGCGCGCCTTCACTCGGCGCGGAGATTTCACTCTGGCGTACGCCTGAAGCCCCGCGTTCGACGCCGCTCGGGAACTCCGCCGAACCTGACGCGCCGCGCGTTTCATTGAAGCGCTGCCACGATGACGTTGGCGCGAACTGACGGCCGGCATCCACTTGCCGCGGTGCTGCCGCACCCTCGCGCATCTCGCTGTTTTGCGCACGGATCATTGGGCTGTTGGCGCCGCGGATCGTCGCCCTGGTGTCGCCACGCATCATTGGCGCGTTCGCCCGCATGGTCGGCGCCGCATTCTCGCGGCTCACCGGTGCGCTCTCGCCGCGAGTCGCTTCGACTTGACGCGACGGGGCGATGTTCTCACGCCGCGTCGCTTCGATCTGACGGGACGGGGCCGCATTCTGGCGCATCATCCGCGCGTCCTGACGCCGTATCGGCGCGTTCTCACGCCGAGCCGTTTCAAATTGATGCGATGAGACGGCGTTCTGGCGCGCAACCGCGGAATTCCGATGCGTTTGGAATGCGCTCACGCGATTGTTTGACCCATTTGCACGACTTATCGCGGCCTTGACGTGCGTTTCCGGCCGACGCAACTGCGATACTGAAGCATTGGCACGATGCACCGCTTGATGCGCAATCACGCGTCCTGTGAGCCCATCGTGAATGGCCTGCGCTACAGCCTTCTGCTGCCGCGGGAACGAAGTCTGCGCTGCAAGCCCGCGATCGGAGGCGAAGCGCGGCGAATCGAAGGCTTTAGAGAAGGTCACCGGCGCGCGCGGCGTACCACGTGAGAAGCGCAAGTTATCGCGCGTCGGCGCGACGGGCACCGCTCCGTGAATCGTTCCGAAATGTCGTCCGATGTCACGAGGCCTCACGGCGAGGGTGTGACCATACAGCGTCCCGTGCCGGAAGTTTCGAAGCGACGTTCCGCTCGCGCCGCCGTGGCGGAAGTTACGGTAGATCCTATTGACGTTCGTGATGTTCACGATGCGCGTGATATTCGTTGCGAAAGCCCCCGGGTAACCATAGCCTCCGAAGAAGGGAACGCCCCAACCGAATCCGAGCCATGCCCAGCCGGGATACCACGGATAAAACGGTTCGTATGGCGCAATCGGGACCCAACCGATATATGGATACGGCTGGCCATACGCTGGAGGCGGATATCCAGAACCGTAGGGCGCAGCGGGAGGAGCATAGTTCCCCGGACCGCCCTCGCCATACGGCGCGGGTGCCGCGGCGTTATTTGGAGCGGGTCCGCCCTCGCCATACGGCGCCGGAGCGCCGGAGCTAGGCGCAGCAGCGGGACCGCCTTGGCTGTACGGAGCCTCGGGGGGACCGTTGCCGCTCGGAGCGACGTAACCGGCGCTCTCCGGCGCGTAGCCGTAGTTTCCGCCGCAATTGTTGTAGCCGCCGGTAGAGGCGACATCAAATCCAAAGAATCCAACGAGGGCCGGCGACCATGCCGGCGTCTTCGAGCTGGCGGGGGGCAACCACGCCCAGCCGGAGCCGCCACAGTCGCAGTAATACCAGTTGCCGTAGTGATAGGGCGTCCAGCCCCACGGCTCGGAACCTACCCACGTCCAGCCGTATCCGTCTTCCCAGGCCCATGAACCATTGCGATATGGCGCCCAGCCGGACGGCTCGTTGGGAACCCACGACTGTCCGTATCCGGCGACTGCTTGCCACCGGCCATAGGCGCTAAGATTGTCGTAGCCCGCGAGAATGGGATTTAGGCTCGGGCTTGCGTTCAACGCTGCCACCATCGTCTTGTCACGCTGGACGTTGAAGTCGTCGAACGAATCCAGCGTAGGTTCGGCGCCATCCGCGATCGCCGGACGCGATGCGGAACCGCGTGCGACGAGCGTTTTACTTTCGTCCAGCGTATAGGTTTGCTGCGGTGTTACGACCTCGGCGCTGCCTTTGCGGGCCGTGATCCAACTCGAGCCGTCCGACGCGATTGAAACCCGATAATCGCCCGCTTCATGCGTTCGAACGCTCACCGAGGGCGTATCAACCGCAATCGTCTGGCCGTCGTGCACCATTCCAATCTCCACGGTGCCGTCGGCAAGTTGAATCTTTCGGTTGTTGGCGTCGTTGCTGGTGATACGCGCCTGGACGTTCCCACCAAGCCGAAGGGCGGTGTAACCGTCGAACTGCAACTCGGAGCGCGAGGTCTTCCCCGTCGAGATGTAATCGCCGGGAAGCATCGGCGCGTTGCGCACCGCGTTCGTCTGCGTGTGACTGTCGCCCCGTTGGATGACGGCTGAGCCGTCGACGATGCTCACGCGCGCGACGTCCGGCCCAGTTTCGGCCGGTGCCTTTGCGGTGGGAATGAGCATTCCGCCCGTCAGGGTCACCCCGACGAGCGCAACCCAAGAAATGACCCTAATGTACGGCTTGGTTTTCATATCTGTACCCCCACCGTTTATTGAAGCCTAATCGGCTCGCCGATGCATCCTATCGCGATTAGCCACTCATTAAGCTACAGTGAGAGCCGATTAAGGAAACGCTTAGGGCGGCACGTCGAGCCGTGTCGCTCGCGAGCGACGGCATGGCGCCGCGGCTCCCGCGGCCGTGAGATCGTACCCCTCAAAGACCAACTTCGCTGCGGCGATATCTTCGACCGCGATTCCCACGGATTTGAAGATCGTTGTGGATGACGGCGCCGCCTGTTTTACGCCGCCGAAGATTTCGCCGGCCTCTGCATAGATCGGCGCGTTTGCCAAGATAATATCGCCGGCTTCTCGTGCAGCGGCGTCTCGAGAATCGACCACGACGAGATTCGACATTGCGGCGTCGTCGAGCTCGCGACAGTCGGGACGCGACGATCCGATTGCATTGACGTGCGAGCCTGGTTTGAGCCATTCGCCCTTTAGTATCGGTTCCTGCGCCGCGGTCGCGGTGACGACGACGTCGGCGTCGCGCACGGCCGCTTCGGCCGTATCGACGTAGCGAACGTTGTGTTGGCGCGCAAATCGTTGCGCATTGGCGGCCGTCCGGCTCCAAACGCGCACCTCGGAAAAGCTACGAGCGTGCGACAACGCGCTCAAGTGCGAACGCGCCTGCACTCCGCTGCCGAGCAGTGCCAACACTCGGCTGTTGGGTGACGCGAGATAGCGGGTGACCGCAGCCGACACCGCAGCCGTGCGCATCTCGGTGATCAATCGGCCGTCCATCGCCGCCAGCGGCCGGCCCGAACCGGTGTCGTACAGCAATATCGTCGCGTGATGCGTGGGAAGGCCGCGATCCGCGTTGGCCGGATAGAACGTCACAAACTTCAATCCCATGACGTCGGCCAAAACCGCCGGCATGATCCCCAGGTAGCGGCGCCGCTCTTCAATGGTTACAACATCGCGCACCGGATGGACGATGCTGCCGCATGAGAATTCCGCGAGTGCGCCCACCATCGCGGCCATGAGATCGTCCCAATGCAACAGTTTTCGAACCGCCTCTTCGTCTAAATAAATCATCGAAACCGCACCGTTAGAGTGATCGAAATCGCCCCGCTCCTAGGAGTGGGCCAGTGGGAACCGCTCACCGCCGAAGACTATCGCAGTTGCACTTGCGTCGCCACTTTACTTTGTGGTACAAAGTAATCGGGTGCTTCACCTCCTCAAACGTCCTACCGCGTTTCTGCCTTTGCTGATCTCAGCGGGATTTCTCGTGGCGATGCTGACCGAGTTTCTTCGCGGTCGTCTGGTGCCGCTGCCCGACGAGGGTACCGAAGCGCACCTCTTTGCCGTTTTGATGCCTCTGCAAGTCGTCCTGACGCTCTTGTTCGCTGTTTCATGGATTCCGCGATACCCGCGAGCCGGATTCAAAATCGTCGTTCTCCAGGTAATCGGGATCGCGTCCGTCCTAGCGGTCGTCCATTTCCGTCACCTCTAGGCAAGCGCGCCAGGCATGCAGCTGCATGATAGTCCGGCGCGCTTGCGACGAAGTCGTACCGCTATTGGAACTCCAGCGGCACCTGAAGGGAAGGCGACTGTTTGCCGCAGGTTACTTTGCCGGTCAACAGCGCGGGGCCCGAGTATTTCGGACGCGCCCGATTGAAGTCGAAAATGTACCATCCCCCCGCCTTCGAAATGGCATAAGAGGTGGAGAACTTGTCGAGGATTTTCGTCCCCGCGGTAATTCCCCAGGCGATTTTGCATTTGCCGACATACGTTAGATCGCTGAACGACAAGGTGTATTGCCAATACGTCCCCGTTAGAACGTAGCTCGAAGGTCCGGTCAGTCCCAGAGTATCGCCGGACGACGCGCCGTTGACGCACCCGGCGCACGGCACGCCGCCCTGCGCCGGGCCGTTAGCAACGAAGTTGATCAGAATGCCGGGCAGCTTTTTTCTTGCGGGAACGGCGATCGCGTGGGTCGCGACCCGGCCGCCCGCGACTTCGGGCGCCGAGTCTAAGATTGAATCGATGGTCGGTTGAGACGGCGACATCGCGCGGCTGACGGAAGGCGTCGTAGCCGCTCCGTTGACGCCGCCACACGCCGCGACGGCAACCGCGGCGAGCAAGAATATGGAGCGACGAAATAGCAACATGGTTCACTCCTCTAGAGAAGACAAAGCGTGAAGGCGGCGCAGTACGCCGGAAAGGCGGTGCCTCCTGTGTGGAGCGGTAAGGCTATTCGCTATCCACGGGGAGCCATGACGGCTTTTGGTGGAGGAAGTACCCGCGCGAAAGTGAGGATGCAATCGGCACGAACGTGCGAGCCGGTTGCTTAAAATCGAAACAATCGGAGATGCTGGTGGCCCGCGCGTCAGTCGTCCCAAGTGAACTGAGCCCAAACGTCTCTTCGGCGAACTTTAAGATGCTGCCGAACTCGTAGTCGGTATGTGAGACATAACCCGGTTTCGTGGGCGAGGTCTGGCGCGCGTACGCTGAAACGATCAACATCGGTACGCGAAAGCCGACGCCGCCCCAGTGGTCGAAGAGATATGGGGGAACGTGATCGTAAAAACCGCCCCAGTCATCCCACACGACGACGATCGCCGTGGACTGCCAGTATTGGCTTTTGCCGATGGCGTTGACGACGCTCGCCACCCATTGCGGTCCGTCGTCGTTGGCCGGCCCCGGATGATCCGAGTTGACGTCGTCCGGAATGAGCCACGAAAAAGCGGGTAGCGTTCCGCCGGAAATGTCGTAAAAAATTTGCTTCTCATAGTAGGGTGCGCGAGGAATATTGTCGTTCCATTCGGGACCGTAGCGAACCGGCGCGACGAGATCGAAGGCGTTCCATAATTTTCCCACACCGACGATTCCGGGCGTGTAGTATTTCCAAGACACCGATTTTGCATCGAGGACGTCGCGCAGGGTCGGATAGTACCGTCCTCGGTATGGAAAGTCTTTGGTGCACGGGAACGGCCCGTATCCGTATTGACGCAGAATCGTCTTTCCGTTCCAGAGTAGGCGGGACGTAGTCGTACCGTAGGACGCATCGCAGCCCCACTTGGTCGAGGTTGGAAAATCCACGAGGCTCTTATCGGCAAATTTGTCGTACGTCGTCGCACCGCGGATCAAGTCTTGATGCGCGGTGAAACTGCCGCTGCCTTGCGTCTGGAACATGTGATCCGCGAGCACGTACTGCGAGGCGATATCCCAATAGGGCTTGATTTGCTCGGGATTGACGTATTGATAGACGGCCGTTCCGGCAAACCCCGGGCATTTTTTCCCGCCACCCTCGAGGCCGAAGCCGTTCATTTTTCCGTGGTTGTAGTCTTTGAGATAGGTTCCGTACGAATGCCCCCAATCGCATATCCCGACGAGGTTGGCTGCGTGCAACTTTACCGGCCCTCGATGCGCGTATTTGCCCCACCGGGTACCGTCGGCGCCGGGAAACGTCGCAAAGAAGTCGTCGAAACTGCGATTCTCTTGAACCATCAAGATGATGTGTGAAATTTTCTTCGATGGAGCGCCCGCAGGGCTCTCGCCGCGCTGCGGAATGGCGCCGTTGCCGTCGTTCACCGCGGCGTTGCAGGCCGTAAGGCCGAACGCTAGCGCGGTCGCGATCAGAAAGCGAGTCGCTAACACTTCCGCGTAAAACTGTAACCGCCGCCGTGCATATGTTTGCCGTCGGACGAAAGCGTCAGCGCATGTTCTCCATAGTACGTCAGCGTGACGGTGGTTCCACGCAGTCCCCAATTTCCGGAGACGCCGTCGTTATCGGTCAGGTTGCCGTTGAGATCTGCCGTCAACGTTAGCCCGGGCTTGTCGTCGGCGACCCAGGTTCCCACCAAATTCACGGTGCTGCAGCCACTGGGCACCGGAGTCGGCGTCGGCATCGCCGCCAGCGGCATCACTGCGCCGCCGTAAAATTTGTGTGCGACATCGAGACACAGCGCATCCGCGCCATAGGGATTTTCGGGCGACTGGACGGCGCAGGTAAAGGTTACGACGTATCCCTTGGGCAGTTGATAACATCGCACCGCCGCCGCCGCCGTGGTCGTCTGCGCCATTGGATTTTGGCCGACGGCCAACCACTCGCCGCTCGCCGATTCCGTCACGTTCTGGAGGTACGCACCAAGCGCACTCTTCGCCTTTGCACTGCAGTCTTCGAGGCCGCCGGTGTCGCTGACGTGGCGAATGCCGATCGACATCTCTACCGCGGCCGGTGCCGAGACTTTTGCGAAGAGCAGACAAAGCGCCACGGTGGCAATTGCAACGATGCTACGCCGTAAGCGCGCTGCTCTCATCGTTTCCCACCTCGCTTCGAGGTGCTCGCCTCAGACCTTCCTCCGTTGAACGCTGCTTCCAGCTTCGTGCACAGTGCGGCCGCCGTATCGGGACTCGGGGGTGCTTGCGCCGCGCACGTAAATGTCACCAGATAACTGTCGTCGAGGGGATAGCAATGGATCGCTCCGGCGGAAAATGAGTGACCCGACGAATCGACGTCACCGAAAGCTTTCCACTCTCCCGTGTCCCCCGAGCCCACTTCGGCCGCATTGAGGAATACGCTGTTCAATGCCGCTCGCGCTTTGCTGTTGCACGCGCTCACCGGCTCATTCTTGACGACTTGGCGTCCGCCGACAACCATGTCGAGCGCAGCGCGGGAACCGGCGGGAGCGATGATGGCCGCCAACAATAGTGCGATCGCGATGGGCCAGACTCGAGCATGAACACTACTTCGCACGGTCACCTCCTCGAATTCCCGCCGTTTAGACGGGTCCCCGGTCCACTCCCCCGATGCAGAGGAAGGATCTGGCGCGATAGAATAAGTGCCGCGGATGGCCACGTCAAAAGAAAAGATTGGCGCCATTTACGAATTGCGTGCCGCTGCGGAGAAAAAAGCGCTCGCAGAAAGAGCGCTGGCCGAAGATCCGAAAGCGGAGAAGCGCGACGAACTCCTCGACGCGCAACTTGTTCTGGAAGAAAAAACTATGGCCGCGATCGAAGTCTGCCACGAATGTGGTCATCAGCATTCCGACGGGAAACAGCATTCGCCTTAGCGGGGCGCTCGTAGACGGAGGCGCAGCCCGGTTCCACCGTCGAGGTACTCGACGCCGTCGAGTACCTCATACATAATGTAGAGACCATAACCCCGTAGCGATCCTTGTGGCGGTGGCGTGACCGTCGTGGGCGGATCGAAGCCCTTGCCTTCATGCCGGATTTCCACGGTCAATTCGCGATCGGCAAAACAACACGCCACGGCGAGGGTCGGCCCACCGCCATGCTCGACCGAGTTTGCCAGAGCCTCACCACAGCCTAACTCGAGCGCTGCGAGCATCTCACCCGAGAGCCACTCTTTCGCAAAATCTGTAATCAATTTCCGAGCGCCTCGCGCGCCTTCCGGAGAGCAAGGGAAGCTGCCTTTCCAGCGCACCGAACCATTCACTGCCATTCAGCATTTCCCCAGGAAACGCTGGTTAATCGCGGCCCAGGGTATGCATGCTCGCACAGATGGGAAAGACTCGCGCATGAAGCGCTGGCCAAACCGGTGGGTATGGTGTGTGCTTGCCGTTGCCTTCTTCATCATCGGACTAGTAATCTGGCAGTGGAAACCTCTCGCTCGCGCCGGCATTGTTGCCATGGCGGATGCAGTGACGGGCGTTCGCGTTTCCTTTGGCGATATGACGCTTGCCTCGAATCATGCCGTCTTTCGCGACGTCGTGGTTACGTCGCGACGCGGCGAACCGATAGCCCGCATTCCGACGTTGCGCGTGGGGTATGTTGCGCGCGATTGGCTTCCCGGAGGGAAACGACTGTTCGGATTGAGCGCGGTCGACGTCGATACGCCGCGCATCACCATCGTTCGTCGTCCGGATGGCAGCTACAACATTCCGATGCCGCAATTGAAAGCGAATGCGACGGTGCAAGGCCGACCGTTGATCGCCACGGTTCACGTTAGGAATGGGGCCGTCGACGTGATCGACCAACGGCCTTCGGCGGTTCCAAACGAACGCCGCCTCTACGTTCGCGCGCTGAGTTTCAATGCCGATATTTCTACGGCGGCTCGTTCCCGGTATGTCGCGAACCTTCTCTACGGAGAACGCAGCGATGCCCTTTATGCCATACGCGGGCGCGGCGACATCAATCCACGATACGGTTACATCGATCAGCATTGGACTGCGCGAGTCGTACCGGTAGCCGCCGCCGTCAATTTCATCGCCGATTCGGCATCCTTGCGATTTCTCGGCGGAACGCTGCGCGGTCTCGATGCGCGTTACGCCGGAATAGCGGATGCGCAAGGCGTGCTTCGGCCGCATCTAGCGGCGAGTTGCGTCCTCGCGCACGGTCGCATCGCCATAACGGGGCTTGCGCGACCCATTGACGACGTTCGAGGACCGGTGGACGTTTACGACGACGGTCTGCTCACGCCACGCTTCGACGCACGATTGGGCAACGTGCCTTTGGCAATCGTGGGCGGCGTCTACGGGCTGCACGATCCGCGCTTGCGCATGACCGCTCGAGGGAGCGGCGATGCAGCGCAACTGCGCAGGGCGTTTTTACAGGCGCAACGCCTACCGATCGCGGGGCAGGTTGCGTTCGATCTGTTGGTCGAGGGGCCCGCAAACAAACCCGTCACGTGGATCGATCTAAAATCACCGCATCTGAACTATGCTTCGACGTCGCTCGACGATCTGAGCGGATTGGTCGCCTTTGACGGCCGGCACGCCGACGTCGTTGATTTTGGCGCGGCGTACCAAGGTCTGAGCATTTCGGCGCGCGGCCAAGCCGCTTTCCAACGCCAGTCCGACGCGATTCGAATCTTGACGACACTGCACGCGCCGCCGGGCGGCATTCCCTATGCCGGTGCCGTCCTTGCCGGTCTTCCGCTCGACGGCATCGCGGTCGCCACGGCAGACGATCCAAAAGCGATCGCGGTTCGTGGCATGCTATGGGGCGCGAACGGCGCGCGGCACATGGATGCGCTCGTGAACGTCGATCAGACGGGAGCGGGAACTGTCGGTCCGGTCCACTTTTCCGACGGCACGGGATCGCTCTATGCGCGCATTGCGCTGGACCGGCCGCGCGATCTGACCTTTGGCATCGTGCGGGCGAACAATCTGATCGTTCCATCCGCGCACGCAGCGTTCAGCGGTACGCTCTTCGGCGCTGGTTCCGGAGCAACGAACCTTGGAATAGGCGCCGCAGGAGCGTTACGTGGCGCATGGGGTTCGGCGACCGCGCAAGCCCGCCTTACGTTGAGAAACGACACGATCTCTGGAGCCGTTTTCGGCGATGTCGGCCGTACGGCCAGTTTCGCAGCGACGATCGACGGTACGCCGCGCGCGCCGCGCCTGCAAGGGACCGCCGTCGTCGCAGGCATGCGGTATCGCAATTTTGAAGTCAACGGCAACGCCGCGGTTGCGTATAGCGACGGCACCGCCTTTCTGCACGATACGCAGGCCGCCATCGGACCGTTGTTCGTCGGTTTAGCAGGAACGATAGCAGACCTCGCTCCGGCGAACGGAGTCCGGCCACGCTACGATCTCACCGCAAACGTGCACACGTCGGATGCGCGCAGCCTCGTGGCAATGGTACAACCGCAAACCGCCGATCTGGTTGATGGCAGCTTAGACGCCGACGTGCGGGTCAATGGAGTAAGCACGTCGGCCATCGTTGTGGGTCGCGCGAACGCTCCCGAAGGATCCGTCAACGGACTGGCCTTTCGCAATTTCAGTGGTGACGTTGCGGGTTCGCCGGGAGATTTTTCGGTAACGGACGGACGCGTGGTGGTGGGCTCGAGTGCGATTGGGATTTCTGCACGCGCCTCTGGGCAAACCGAGCGAATCGCCTTGCAATCGCGGGATCTCGATCTGAGCGATCTCAACGATTTCTTCGATGCCGGCGACATGTTTGCAGGCAAGGGACGATTGAGCTTCGGCGCGTCCATCCACGGACGCACGCTGGAGAGCAGCGCCGGAACTGCACGCTTTACCGGAACGCGTTTCCGTCGTTTAGACTTGGGCAGCGTCGCTGCGAATTGGCATACGTCCTATGGTCGCGTGCTCGCTGCGGCAAGCGTCGGCGGTGCCGGCGGCGTCCTCAACGTTGCGGGGAGCGTGACGCCCGCGCAGCGTGCGGTCAACCTGCACGCGACGGCTCGTAACGTCGACCTGGCAACGTGGTTGCCGATGTTAGGCTTGAACGTGCCGGTTACGGGGCATCTCGACGGGGAAGCGATGTTGGCGGGTTCGTATCCGGACGTCGGGATGCGAGTACACGCGGCGGTGTTTGGAGGAACGGCCGGTCGACTGCCGGTGGAGCGCCTTGAAGCGTCGGCATCCGCATCGCACGGACGCGGAGTCATTCAGTCCGCGATCTTGGAAGTCCCGTCGATGACGACGACATTGTCGGGCACGTTCGGTCTGCGGCCGCAAGATCGGCTAGCGCTATCGGCCCATACGACGAGTGCGGACATTCAACACTTCGTTTTTGTGGCGACGGGTACGAAGCCTCAATTCAACGGCACGCTGGACTCTACGCTGCACATCGACGGGACGCGCGGTTCTCCGTTACTGCACGAGCTCTTCGCTTTACGCTCGTTGCGATACCGAGATCTCACGATACCGCAGATCAAAGGTGACGTCGCGGTCGATCGGCATACCGTGCGCGTTACGAGCAGTGAAATAGATTTTGCGCGTGGCCGAGCGCTCGCCTCGGCCGTGGTGCCGATTGACATCAGTGCTTCCGGCGTCTCCGCCGGCCGAGGACCCCTTTCCGCGGAAGTGCGTTCCGAAGATTTGGAACTTTCCAACTTTGCCTCGCTCCTTCCCAAAGGGACGCAACTTGCCGGCCGCATCGATGGCGCGGTCTCCGCGCGTGGCTCGGTGGACGCGCCGGGGTTGACCGGTGCCCTTGCCTTGCGGGGCGGCACGTTTAGCGGCCCGATGGAGCGTTCGCCGATTCAAAACCTGCGCGCCGATCTTGACTTCGCCGGAACGCAAGCGCGGCTGGAGTCACAGGCGAACGTCGGTACGGGCAGCATCGCGGCGAACGGCAGCGCCATCCTCGCCTCGTTGCGCCGTCCTGCCGACGCACGGGTTTCGCTGCGCGTGAATGCAACGGATGCGCGATTGGACTTACCCGATTATTTCACCGGCGTCGTCAACGGCGATATCTCGATGCAGCGTAGCGCGTCCGGTGTGCCGACGCTCGGTGGCGACGTCGCGGTCTCCGATGCGCGCATCCCATTGACGGCGTTCCTCAGCGCGCGCGGCGGCGAGAAAACATCATCGTGGCTGCCGAACATTGCGTTCAGCGGCTTGAAAATTTCTGCCGGCTCAAACGTACGGATTCAAAGCCGCAACGTCGACATAGGCGCGGCGGGAGCTGCGACGCTGGGAGGGTCGCTCGGTGCGCCGACACTCGCCGGACGTTTCGCTTCCACGGGCGGCTCGCTGAGTTTCTACCGCAACTTCAACCTCGAGCGCGGCGTGGTTCGATTCGATCCATCGAGCGGCATCGTTCCGGACGTGGATGCCGTTGCGACGACGTTCGTTACCAACCCGGCAACGGCGATACGCCTGCACGTCACTGGTCCCGCGACGAACATGAATCTGGCGTTGGCTTCGGATCCCTCGTACAGTCGCCAGCAAATTCTCGGTATCCTCGTCGGCGCGCAACAGTTCGGCGCGGTTCAAGGAGTCCGTTCCAACGCGCAACCATTCTCCGCAACTTCGGCCGCCACCAACGTGGCGTTGGGACAACTCAACACCGTTTTTACCCGCACGCTGTTGGAGCCGCTCTCCTCGTCGGTTGCAAATTCTCTGGGCTTCACCGAAGTCCAGATCACCACCGATATTCAGAGCGGCGTCGGCGTCAGCGCGATGAAAGCCTTCGGCAAGTACGTGACGGCGATCTTCTCACAAACCTTTGGCTATCCGAAGTCGCAAAGCATCGCGCTGGAGGCACATCCGAGCGTTGGAACCGGGCTGCGGCTCGTGGCCTTCACGTCTGAAGGACCGACGCTCTTTTCCCTTCTACAACCCCAAGTGGTCGGAAGCGATGTGATGAATCTGAATCGCATGACATCCTTTACCCCGACCAGCGGAACCAACGGCATCGCGTTCTCGTACTTGAGGAAGTTTCCGTGAGGGTCCCGGCACGCGCCGTCGCACCGGCATTTGCAGTTCTCCTGATCGGCGCGACGACCGCCCCGCCGGCAATAGGGTTCGCGAATCTCGATACGCTGATCGCGGCGCATCCACTTCACGGCATGCTCGTCCAGTACGATCGTGAGATAGCGGCGCTGCGAAACACCGGCACGCTCGCGGGCCTGCGCGATCCCGCCGCCGCGGCGCAGCGCAGCGGCATCATCGCGGAGCATCGGGCGGCGCAAGGCTTGGCGCAACTCGCCCAAATTAGCCGATGGCGGTCGCAAGGCGATCGGGAAAACGAACGGGCCGCGCTTGCAGACGTCAATGCCGCTCGGCGCGCGGGCGATCCCGCATTGGCGGTCTATCGGAAGGAGTTGGCTCGAGAAACGGATACGACCTTACGCGACTACGTCGCGGCAACGGCGCAACGCAATGCCCGCGCGTTAGCCGCGCGCGAGCAGCAACTACGTGAAAAAGAATTGACGCTGGCTTTCGATCTGGCACGCCGAAATGCGGGACAGCGCCTCGCGTTACGCATTGCGCTCCAAGACCTGCATCTCACCGCAGCGAAGCGACGCCGGCTCGAAAGCCGCCTGAATGCCTTGAGCCAAGCCGAACGGCGAGTTGTGGCGGCGGAGGCACATCGCGATGCCGGAGTTTTGGCGGCGTACCGGCAAACGCTTCGGCGCGAGGGAGAGACGGCGGTCGCGACGTTGGCGGCGCAACTTCGTTCGAAGGCGCACGTCAATCTAGCGCTGCGCGTTGGGGTTTCTCGCGCCGAGCTCGCCTCGGCAAACGCCATCCCGAATCTCTCGCGCAGAATGGACGCGTTTACTGCGAGTTATGCGGGCGCTCGAGCCGCCGACGCCGTCGCGGCAACGCTACGAACGACGCAAGACGATTTGCCTGCGCGGTTCAACATGCTTGCTCAAACCGCGCGCGCGTCGGCGACGCAGACGGCTTCGCAAATTCAGTCGCTGCAACGAGACCGGTCTCAACTCTACCGCTCGATGGTCGCGCACATCGAGCGGCTCGCAAAGCGCCTCGCGGACCAACGTGGTCTACGCGACGTCGTCGTTTCCGGCGCGCGTCCGCGCGGCAGCCGCGACGTCACGAAGGCGCTCGCCGCGATGTTGAATACTTTCTAGGGTTGTCGCAGCGGAAACGCCGGAATACCCGAAGCCTTACGAATGTTTTCGACATCCTTGACCAGCGCGTCGGTGTAGGAGTCCGTCGGTGGACAATCGAGATCGGGTGAGACCCAGCCTTCCCACGTGACGTGCGTGGACGAACCGAAGGATGCGCTCTTCATGCAATGCACAGTCGTCATCTTGTTTTTGCGCGCCGCCGCCAAGTCGGCAAAGAGCCGCGCGGCGGTATCCGTTGCAACGTGAAAAGATTTCTGGGTCCCCACGCTGCTGCCGTCGCGATTCTGCAAAACGGCCGAGGCCGTTCCGTCGGACGTTACGGTGATTTTATAACCGACGGAGTTGGTCGAACCGGAATTGACGATGACGGCGGTCTGCTGCGCGGTGCTCGCCATGCAACTTGCGATCGTCAGCGCCCCGACCAGGGTTGCGCGAAGCACCTCAGAGCGCCCCGGTGCCGTGCGGCGTTCCCCACCCTGTCGGCCCGTCAAACCCCAGCCGAGCGTTGCAAATATACGTTACGGACGATGCGCAGTTGACGCCGATATGCGGATCGATGTTGTTTCCATGCGTGACATCGTTGAGGTTCCCGGCTTGGTGCGTCCAAATATGCGCCGCGCCGGTAAGCTTCGATCCGTTCCCTGCGAGCGCGAAGGCGGCCGTGATAATCTGAGTCGATGCGCTCGTGCCGCCGAACGCAAACCAGCAGTTTGGCGGGGCGCAGGACGGTTCTTCCGAATTATAAACGGCAACCGGACGCCGCAACGAAGCGGTGGCAGAAATGTCGGTCTCCGAACGCATGCGGCAACCCAGGTCGGTCTGCCACGATGGCTTGGGAATCACGGTGCTGCAACCGCTCCCCGTCGCTCCGCACGGGCCACCGCAAATGGTCAGCGTGAAATCGTTCCACACCGCTTCGCTCCAGCCGCGCTTACTATGATTGCGCGCAAGGTACGTTCCACCGACGCAGACGACGTATGTGTAGCTGCATGGCTGGGCTGGGCCGCCGTTGAGGCCGCCGCCTCCGTTATCGCCCGCGGCGGCCGTTATGACGATGCCGTGTTGATGGAAGATCGGATTATCGCCGCCGGATTCCGGGCCACCCCATGAATTACCGATGTATTTTGCTCCAATACGGCCGGCACTCTTCACACCGATGTAGAGATTGCTTGTATTGTTGCTGGCGGCCTGAACGAGGATGATTTTACAGTTGGGACAGACCGCCGATACCATATCGAGATCCAGCGATTCTTCGCCACGCCAATCCTGACTCGGTGGCGGCGGTCCCGGCAAAGGCGAAGGGTTACCATTTTGGTTCACGATTCGCAAACACTTCGTCTGCGTATCGCAGGGCTTGAGGCCCATCGTCTTACGATAGACTCCTAGATCGGAGTTTGCGTTCGGATAGTTATAGGCATCGACGATCGCGACGACTTCACCCTTACCTTGCGTCAATGACGGCAGATCGTACGCGTCTTGAAGATCGATGGGACAATACGCCGGAACCTGTTCGAACGGACAGGTTTCTTTCGTGCCCGCAAGCTGCGGCGCAAATCCCGCGCTTAGCCTGACGTCGGTTCTCGCCATTCCGAAACACTCTAGTTGTTGCGCCGTCGGCTCCGGGCAAAGCGCGCGTACCGTGCCGGCACTAACGGGAAGGTCGCTAGTTTGCGGCTGCGCGATCGAAGCACCGCCCGCCGTGAGAGGAGGATTCATCCCGCTCCCCGAGCATGCGACCAAAGCGGTCATTATCGAGAGCGATATAGCCGGAACGATTTTGTGTTTCACGAACAACCTCCAACGGTCATGGGCGCAGACGCGAAGATTTGCCTCTCCTCCGCGCTGAAACCTATGCACTATCGAATTTCAACGCCGCTTGGACGCGATTTGTTGATTTTAAGCAACGGTTCCGCCATCGTTGGGAGCGATTTCGTCGCTGCGCGGCGGCAACGACGCGGCAAACCAAGCGACGCACTGCTGCGTGAGGCGGCCGTACAGGTGGAGGCGTATTTTGCGCGCCGCCTCCGCCGGTTCGACGTGCCGCTCGCGTTGCATGGCACGACGTTTTGCGTTGCGGCGTGGCGAGCCGTCGCCACGCTTTCCGTTGGCGAGTTCGTTTCATATTCCGACGTGGCGCGTGCTATCGGGCGTCCTCTCGCGCATCGCGGGGTTGCGAAGGCGATGGTAAATGCGCCGCTGGCACTGTTCGTCCCCGCGCATCGTGTGGTTGGAAGCGACGGGCGCGTCAGAGGCGCGGGCCCGCGCTCGATGCGCCGTCGCCTCGTCGCGTTCGAACGCGGTTACGGCGCGTAAGGCTGCGCGTAGCGCGCGTTCTGCAGCGTCTGTTCTAAGAATGTGGCCTGATACGCCACGATGTCTTCGACGAACGGAAATTGCGGATGGCGGCGCTCGATGGCAAGGCGGTAGCGTTCGCCGGCGCGTTCGACGATGTTCCAATCCAGCATCAACGGCAATGCTTTGCCGACTAAGGCCGCGACGTTGCGTCGTAGTTCCGGATCGACGAACAGCTCTTTAGGCAGTTCGTCGAGACGACGTCGCAGCGCCGAGGCGGCCTCATGCTCGCTAAACGAGCCTTCAAACGAGAGTAGCCACTCGGACAACAGTTGACTCGTGACAATGGGGCGAATTCCCGCCAGCGTTGCGGTCATCATCGCCATCGCACCCGTTTTGCCATCGGACCCGCTTTCAAGCAGTTTACCGAAGCAAACGACGCGGTAGAGCATCGACAAACGTTTTGAAACAAACGGGTCGTAACTCACTCCCGCGAGATAAATCGTCGAGAGAGGAGCGAGCCGTTCGATGACGCCGCGCATCGGACCGATGCGCCCATCGATTGAATATTTTCCCTCGGGCGTCAGGTAGAACGTCCCGCCGCGCCGCACGATCTCTTCCATTCTCGCCAGATCGCCCTCGACGTTCCGGCGAGTTTCGTCGAGTAGTTCCCGACGAAAGGGTTCGCGCACCGCGGTCACCCTCACCACCTGGCGCGAGAGCGTGAACCACCGTTTGCGTCGCAGGTCCGCGGTGGTCGTTGCCGCTTCGAACTTTGAGGCAATACGGTCCTCGAATACCGTTTCTAAAGGAAGCGGCCCGTGACGGCGCTGCACGGACCATGCCCACGCGCTTATTTGGCGCGCGCCCAGTTCGTTTTCCAGCGGCAACATGCCCAACGCGATGAAGAGCGAGCCGGCGTTGATGCGCCGTAACAGCCACGAGAGCCACGGAAGACGCTCCGCTAAAAAACCAGGCTCGTACATGCGGCGTGAACTGGCGGTAAAGACCGGGTGACGCCACGAGCCGCTCTGCACGGTCGTCGTCGTCACGATTGCCGGCGATTCGAAATCGTGTTGATGGTTGGCGACGATCAGCGTCGGACCGCGGCGGCGCGGTAACGCTCCCCAGGTTCGTACGCGATACGCGAGATGATCCCACGTGAAATTCGCCGTGACCGCGCACGCGCGCAGCGGAACGGCCCACAGTGACGAGATCGGCCGTCGCCCGACCCGTAGCACCGTCAGCGACGCGAGCGCGAAACTAAAGCCCGCCAATCCAAAGACCGCTTGATAACCGGCGCGCGCGCCGTGAAAGTAACCAATGAGCCACCCGCCGACGAGCGGCGCGATGACGTTCGGCAACAGCGTCGCGATACCCCAAAGGCCGAGATCGCGCGCGACGTCGCGCAGTTTCGGAATTGCATCCATCGCCAAGGCCCAGCCGCTGGAAATGACACCGCCGAAACCTACGCCGAAAAGCACGGCGAACGGAAGCATCCAACTCAGGCTCGGCACGAGCGCGAACCCGATGGTCGCGGTCGCCATGGCGGCGCCGGCCAACGCCGTTACGACCTTACGCGACATGCGATCGGAGAGCAACCCGAGATAGAGACTCGAAGCGACCGCTCCGACGATCGTTGCAAACGCGTAGAGTGCGGTCCCCGCCGATGGGTTGCCGACGTGCACGACGTCGCGAAAGAAATAGAGCACGAACGTCTGCAGCATCGTCAGACCAAAAAAGACCAGCGTGCGAGCAACGAAGACGACGACGAAATCGTGCCAATCGCGCACGTGCGCATGCTCTTCGTCACCGTAGGTGCCGTCGCCGATTCCGAGCAGCGAGAATCCACCCAGCGCCATGATCGCTGCCGTCGCCAGGAAAGTCAGGCGCGGATCCGGCATCACGCCCGCGATTGCGAATCCGAGTACGGCTCCGGCCAGGGTCGTCGCACCGCGAACGCCGGAAACCGCGCCCCATTGAGCCTGCGGCACCATTTCGGGCAAGAGCGCTTGATACGCGCAGAGCGCCAGATTCGCGCCTGCGGTTGCGACGATCAGCAAAAGCGCGAAGGCGAGCAATGAGTGCGCGTAGGCAAGCGCAATCAGGGCGCCGACGTCGATTGTAACGCCGACCGCAACGAATCGTCGCCGGGAGCCACCTCGCCGGCGAAGACGATCCGAGAGCCAACCACCCCACGGAGGAACGACCATCGCGGCAAACGCTGAAATGCTTGCAAGCACCGCAAGGACGAAGACGTGATCGCGCGGCGCGAGATGCAACGTCGCCGCAGGAACCGCAATCGTCATCAACGCGGTGTCTTGGAAGGTTAGCGGCAGCCACAGCAAATTGAGCATCGCCCAGTTGCCGATACCGCGCGCCTGCGCCGTTGTAAAATTCACGCTGGAATCGCTTATTGCTTGGTGGCGTCTATGAGGATGATGCCGCGGCCTCCGAAGTCGCGTAGCTGATCCAGAGCCGCGACTGCAGCACCGATTGGGGTGTCCGGATTTGACGCTTCACTGAGTGAAAAACCGAGTTGGCGTCGCGCTTGCACGTCGAGCGGATCGCGCAGCGTGGACGGCATTAACTTAAACTTTCCGACGAGGCCCAGCATTGGGCCGGCCCTTTGACTGAGCGTGCTTGGATCGACCGCTATGACGACTACGCCGTGGCGACTGCCGTTTCCGGTGGATTGAAACGGAACGAAATCTAGCCCAAGATCGCGCGTGTGCGCGCGCACCGCATCGATGCCGTTGCCGGTAACGGCGATGGCGTATCCCGGCGGGGGATTCGCGCTCAGATCGCCGAGCCACGTTTCCAGTGCCCCCATCATCGCCTGCGTACCGGCGACGACGTCGTGACCGACATACGTTCCCGCGCCCTCCGTGAAGACGGAACGGTCGGCCAAACCCGGACGGCCGGCAATCGTCGTATGCCAAGTTCTCGCTGAAAGCACGCTCGCGCCGCCAAAGAGCGGGAAGGCAATCGAGTTGGTGGCCTTCGGAGAGGGCTCCCCTCCTTTGTTTCCGTTCCCGCCGGCGCAGGCGGCCATAGCAGCGAACAAAACGAGAGCGCCGACGCGTAAACGCATAACCCCGCGCCGATTCGAGGAGAAGCCGCTGCGCCCCCGTAAGGCGCAATTCGTGATGCTTTCCTACGGTTCGTATTTGAAACTCGACGAATTGCTGAACTTGCAGCAGCCGCTCTCAAAACCGGCGCATCACGACGAGATGCTCTTCATCATCATCCATCAAGTCTACGAACTGTGGTTCAAGCAACTTTTGCACGAGATCGATGCGACGGCGGAAGGCCTCGATTCCGGTGACCTGCTGCGCGTCGCAAAACATTTTCGCCGCGTCCACACGATCCAGCGCCTTATCGAAGAGCAGGTCGACATACTCGAAACGATGACGCCCCAAGAGTTCAATCAGTTTCGGGACAATCTCAATCCCGCGAGCGGTTTTCAGTCCGTTCAATTCCGCGAACTCGAGTTCTCCTGCGGCGTGCGGCGCACGGATGTCTTAAAATGGATCGAAGTCTCCGAGGAGCAACGGTCGCGCTTGAAACGCCGCCTCGAGACCCCATCACTCTACGATCGCGTCAAACAACTTTTGCGGCGGCGCGGCTTTCGCGTCGATTCGGCGGCCGAACTCATCGAGAGTTATCGGCAAATCTACACCAGCGCCGAAACGAATTACGATCTCTACCTCTTGCTCGAAGACTTGATCGAGTTCGACGAACGTTTCTTGCTCTGGCGGGGGCGCCACATCCGCATGGTCGAGCGAATGATCGGCTCCAGGCCGGGCACCGGCGGCTCATCGGGCGCAAAGTATCTTGAAGGCACGCTCGCGGAGCGCTTCTTTCCGGAGCTGTGGGAAGTACGAACGTATCTCGGCTCGGGAGCATACGCGTGACGGAAACCGCGGCGCGCGATCGCATGCTCGAATTGCGCGCCGAATTTCCGATATTGGGAACGTCGACGTATCTCGTCAGCCATTCGATGGGCGCTGCGCCGCTCCAAGCACGCAGTGAGCTGCAAGCGTATTGGGAAGACTGGGCGAACGATGGCCCCGAGGCATGGGAGCGTTGGCTCCCTCGAATCGCCGAAATTGCGGATGGAATCGGGGCGATCATCGGCGCCGGCTCCGGTTCGGTCTTTCTCGGTCCGAACGTCTCCGTTTTGCAAGGCGCGTTAGCAACGTGCCTCGAGCTGAGCCGATCGCGCAACGAAGTCGTCTATGAGTCGCTGCAATTTCCGTCGTTGACGTACGTTTGGCGCGAATGGGAACGCTTCGGCGCCGTAACGCGTGTCGTTAACTCATTCGACGGCCGAACGATCCCCACGGAAGCGCTTCTCGCGGCCATCGGTGAACGGACCGCAATCGCCGTCGTTTCGCATGCCTACTATGTTTCAGGCGCGGTGGCCGACATCGGCGCGATCCAGCGACGCTGCCGCGAAGTAGGAGCGCTGCTCTGCGTGGACGCCTATCAGACCACGGGCGTCTATCCGTATGACGTTGGTGCGCTGGACCTCGACCTTGTGACGGGCGGATCGCACAAGTGGCTCTGCGGTGGACCCGGCTGCGGATGGATTTTCGTCAAGCCGTCGCTGTTGGAACGGTTCCGTCCCGCGGTTACGGGCTGGATGGCGCACGCGCGTCCGTTTGCGTTCGAACCGGCGCCCATTGCGTACGCTCCGTCGATGTTTCGCTTCGGCAACGGCACGCCCACGATTCCCGGATACGTCGTGGCGGAACCCGGACACCGCCTCATCTCGAGCCTCGGCATCGCCGCGATTCGCGAAAAGAACGTGCGTTTGACCGAGCGGATCATCGCGCTTGCGAGCGATCGGAGATTGACGATCACCTCGCCGCTGCAGGCGGCACGGCGCACCGGTTGGATCGGCATTGATTTTGACGGCGCGGACCGCGTTTGCCGCGAACTCGTCGCGCGAAGGGTCTTCGTCGATTACCGGCCGGGCTGCGGAATTCGGATCGGCCCCCACTTTTACACGACGGACGACGAAATCGACGACTTCTTCAGGGCTCTCGATACGCTTCGGTAATTATGGCCGCCGGTTCGATGATCGTCGACCACACCGAAGTAGGCGCCGCGTTCCGGCGCCTCTCCATTCCCGTTGCGGTTCAGATGCTCGGGGATCAACTCTTGGGCATCGTCGATACGATCGCCATCGGAAGTCTCGGGACGGTCGCGCTCGCCGGCGCGACGGCCGCCAGCACCATCTTTTTCGCGATCGCGTTCGGCACCTACGGGTTTATGAGGGGCACGTCCATTGTAGCGGCGCAACGTGTCGGCGCGCGGGACTTGGAGGGATACGCGCGGACGGTGCGCGCCGGCGTGGCGGTGCCGGTGCTGATGGGAATCGTCGCCTTCGCATTGAGCCTCATTGGCGCAAACGCGGCGGTTCACGCGCTCGTCGGTCCGCTGGCAAGCGCGCACGCGAGCGCACTGTATTTGATTTTGCGGTGCGTCTCAATCGTCCCGATGGTGGTCTCCGGTACGCTGATCCTCGGCCTTGCCGCTGCCGGCAACCGGCAACTTGGGATATGGGTTTTGCTGGTCGTCAACGTCGTACATCTGCCGTTGCTCGCCATGCTCGCATTGGGCTGGGGAACGCATCATCCGTTTGGAATCGCAGGCGCCGGCGTTTCATCGCTGCTCTCCGAGACGATCGCCGCTATCTACGCCATCGTCTACGTAGCGCGGCGGCCGCAATACCGAATATTTTCGGAGCTCACGATCTCGTGGCCGCTGGCGTTGCGCTGCGCACGACTGGGATCGCCCGAAGCGGTCTTTCTGCTCGCCGTGATGGCGCCCGATATCTTCATCGTTGGGATGTTGGCGCCGCTGGGAGCGATCGCCGTGGCGGCGTTTCGCGCCCTCAACATCGTTTCCGATGTGACCTTCGTCGTGCCCAGCCCATTGCAGAACGCCACGCAAATCATCATTGGCCAGCGGCTCGGCGCGGGTGACTCGCAGGGCGCGCATTGGTTCTTCCAACGCGCTGTACGCGTATCGTTTGTGTTGACGACGCTCGGAGGCGTGGTAACCGCGCTCCTAGCGTGGCCCCTGGCCTATCTCTTTACGCTCAATGCGACGGTCGCCGGCATTGCTGCGCTCCCTCTGGCGCTGCACATGATCACGCTTCCGCTCAAAGGCTGGGCGATGGTTTCGCTCGCGCCGATCCGAGCATCCGGCGATACGCGTTTTTCAATGGTGCTCGGGCTCGTGTGCAGCGCGCTCGTAATTCCGCTGACGTGGTTGGGAATCGAGCGACTGCATTTGGGTTTGTATAGCGTCGCGCTCGCCTGGATCGTGGCATGGAGCGTTCGCGCCGCCGTCACGCAGTGGAAACTGCGCGATGGAGCATGGATGCGCCGCGCTCCTCTCGCCGCCTAACAAAGTTCCTCGCGAGGTTTCTCAGGGAGCGCGGCTAACGCCAACGCATGGGGTTCACGCAGGGTTTCATCTCGGACCTTGTCGGGCGCTCCGCCACGATTGACGATCGCCCGATTGGAAAGGTGGCCGACTTTCTCGTCGGCACGCCGGACGATGCTTTTCCGCCGGTTGACGGCTTGATTATCAAGACCGCACAGGGCCTGCGCTTCGCGCCGATGGAGACGGTCGCCGACGTCGACCAGGACGGCAACGTCGCGCTCAGGATCGCACCGAAAGAGCCGGCGCCTCCCGAACAGGAGGAACTGTATCTCGTCGCAGATCTGCTCGATAAGCAAATCGTCGATGTTGACGGTCGTAAGGTCGTCCGCATCAACGACATCGAAGTTGCGAACACCGGCGGTAAGTTGCGGGTGGTGGCCGCGGACGTCGGCATCGCGGGGCTCTTGCGGCGCTTAGGATTGCGCTCGTTCGGAAAGCGTTGGCTCTCGCGCCTTGGTACGATTCCGCGTTCCATGATCGCGTGGAATTCCGTTGCGCCAATCCGCGACGTCAACCCGTCCCACGTGCGATTGTCGGTAAGAGAGAACCGCCTCGCCCGTCTACATCCATCCGAGCTTGCGGAGATCATCGGCGAACTTTCGGCGCGCGAAGCCGCCGCCGTCGTCGGTCAGCTCGACGACGAGACAGCGGCCGACGCCTTCGAGCATCTCGATGCGGAAACGCGCAAGAGCCTGATCGACGACATCGGAACGGAACGCGCCGCCGACATCATCGAAGAAATGGACGCCGACGACGCGGCGGATCTGCTTGCAGAACTCCCGGAGGAGCAACAATCGCAATTGCTCGCGGAGATGAACGCGTACACGGCGGGCGAGTTACGCGAACTGGTCAAGTACCCGGAAGATACGGCAGGCGGCATGATGACGACGGACTACGTTTGGATCTACCCGCATCGCACCACGGAAGCGACGATTCGAAAGATTCGGGAGATCGCTCCCGTTTCAGAGTTCATCTATTACTTGTACGTCGTCGACAACGATGACCATCTGCTCGGCGCCTTGTCTTTGCGTTCACTGCTGCTCGCACTGCCGACCGCGTTCATCGATCGAATCATGGAGCGCGACCTCGTGACGGTTGCGCCTCTCACGCCTGCGGTAGACGTCGCCTCCACCATTGCGAAATACGACCTCTTGGCCGTCCCGGTTGTCGACGAGGAAGGGACGATGTTAGGGATCGTTACGGTCGACGATGCGATCGATGCGATCATGCCCGAAGAAATCGTCAAGAAACTCCCGCACCTGCGGGCGCGACACCATTCGCATCACGCCGTAACGTGACCCCGGAGGCGATCGTCGAGTACACCGAAGAGCTCGCGCGCATCGCCGCCTCGGGCGCAGGTCCGAAAGCACTTGCAGCACACCTAGCACGCGCGAGCGGCGGCGGCGTTCTGCTCGAAGACGCCGGCTGGCACGTCATCGCGACGGCAGGGACCGCTCCCGTTCCCGGCAGCGCACGCGGGACCGTCGAACGCGCCGGGCCTGGGACGGCACAACGCGTGATGGCCGGCAATCATCACGCGGGGTGGCTCTCGCTTTTCGGCGCAAACTCCGCCGCAGGCGAATTCCTTCTCCGCTTGACCGCCGCGGCGATCGGCATCGAGCTGAGCCGTGTCGTTCCCGACACACGGACGGAACGCAACGCGTTTTGGGAGGCGCTGTTGCAAGATGGTTTCCACAATGCCGCGGCCATCCGCGAGGAAGCGACGGCGCGCGGCATCGCGCTCGCGTCCGCATACGTTACGATCGCGCTCGAGTGCGAGCGGGGTGACGAGCAGTCCCCCGACCCGAGCGAACTTCGCACGTTGGCAGCCGAGGCTCTTCGCTCGGCGGCAGAGAGCGGCTTCTCGCAACGCGGGATGACTCTCTTCCTCTTCGTTCCCGCGCCGCGCGCGGTCGACGTCAGCAATGCGCGCACCGCCGCGGCCCTGCTCCCCAAAACGGTCCTCAAGCGTAAACCCGGCCTGCGTATTTGCGGCGGCATCGGCATCGCGGCTCCTCCGGAGCAGTTGCAGCGCGGCGCCGAAACGGCGCGCGCCGCACTCGCCGTCGGGCGGCGCATCTACGGCGGCGGGCGCGTCGTTGCCTACGATGAACTCGGCGCCTATTCACTCATTTACGAGGGTGCCGACATCGAACGACTACGTAGTTTTGCCGCCGACGTGCTCGCGCCGCTCCGAGCCTACGACAGCAAACATCAGACCGAACTCGAGCGAACCCTCAAGTTGTATTTTGCGGTGGGCCAAAACGTGAAGACCTCGGCGGAGATGCTTTTCGTTCACCGCCACACGGTTTTCTATCGTTTGCGTCAAATCGCCGAAATTTGCGCTCGTTCGATGGAAAATCCGCACGATCAACTTACGCTTCGCCTAGCGGTTGCGATCGATGAGCTCCACGGCGCGCCCTGAGTCGCGCCCTTTGGGCAAGCGCGACATCCGTAAGGCGGCGCACGAGCGCAACGTGCGGTTCGTGCGACTCGTCTTCGCCGACATCTTCGGCGTGAGCAAGAACGTTTCGATCCCCGTCGATCAACTCGATGCGGCGTTGGAAGGACGGATCACGTTCGACGGCGGATCGATCGACGGATTCGTGCGCGGCGAGGAACTCGACATGGTGCTCCTGCCCGATCCGTCGACGTTCGCGATCTATCCGTGGAAGGCGGCCCCCGACGGGAGCGAAGCGCGTCTAATTTGCGATATCGCGATGCCCGACGGCTCCCCCTTCGAAGGCTGCCCGCGAACCACGCTGCGGCGCACGATCGAAGGCGCCTCGGAGCTGCAGGGCGTGCGCATAGGTCTGGAGGTCGAGTTCTATCTTTTCGAGCGGACCGTCGGCGAAACAACGACGACGGCAACCTCGGACGTCGGCTCATACTTCGATTTCTCCGCCGACGATCGCGGTGAGGATGCGCGGAACGCTATCGTTGCCGCGTTGCGCGAGATGGGCGTGCCGATTGTTTCAGCACACCACGAGCACGGCGCCGGACAGCACGAAATCGATGTCGCCCACGACACTCCCTTGGCTGCGGCGGATCATGCGCTGACGTTACGGACAATCGCAAAGCACGTCGCGCCGGATTTCGCGCTGGAAGCGACGTTTATGCCCAAGCCGCTTGCCGAACGCGCCGGAAGCGGTTTGCACGCCGACTTTCTCTTGGATCGGGAAGCGGAGCGCGAAACCGCGCTCTACGCCGCCGGCGGCCTTCTGATGCATGCGCCGGCGCTCACGGCGATCTGCAATCCGACGGTCAACTCGTATAAGCGTTTGGTCGCCGCGTGGGACGCGCCGATCTACACCGTCTGGTCCGAGCGCAGTCCGAATGCGCTGGTGCGCGTCCCACCCACACAACGGCCGCGCGTTGAAATGCGCAGCCCGGATCCCGCGTGCAATCCGTATTTGGCGTTGGCCGCGCTGATCGGCGCGGCGTCGGATGGAATAGCAAACCGCACGCTTCCGGGCCCCCTTCTTTCCGGTTCGAGCTACGAACTGAGCGAAACGGAGCGCCGCGAACGCGGCATCGGCACGCTCCCGAGTTCCCTCCGGCAGGCGATTTCCGAACTCGACGACGATTTAGTGGTACGCGCGTCGCTCGGCGATCATCTCTATCACGCCTTTCGCGACGCCAAGCTCGAAGAATACGACCGCTACCGTCGCGCCGTCCACCCCTGGGAACGCGAACAATATTTGAAATTGTATTAGCCTCGTCTTAGCGTGGCGCGGGTCCAAGGATCACGCGCACGAAGTCGTTCGGACGAAGCCACCGACGCACCGCGGCGACGATCTGCTCGTTCGTGACCGCGATCTCTCGCCGAGCGTCGTTCGTCGCCTCGTCGAGTGGAAGGCCGAACTCTGCGAAATGTATCAACTGGCGCGCGATGCCGCTGAAGCTCGACACGCGCATAGGCACTTGCGAGACGAGGGATGCCTTGCCTCGCGCCAATTCGTCCGGCGCAAGGCCGCTTGCGGCCAGGGCGTTGATATCGGCCATGATGAGCGACTGCGCTTGCGCGATTTTGCCGGGGTCGGATTCGAAATGAACTGAAAACGTGGCGCGATGCCTGCGAAAATCGGCTTCGGTATGTACGTCGTACACCAGCCCATGCACGTCGCGCACGTCGTGAAAGAGAATCGATGCGCCACCGGTGCCGAGCGATTCATTTGCAACCGCGAGGATCGGATAGTCTGGATCCGTCCGAGTGATCGAGAGGACCTGCGCTAACTGAACCTCCGATTGAATGCGCGTGGTATCGGGAACGACGATGCTTGCCGCGCCGTTGTTCGGAACGGCCGGTAACTCGACGTTTGGCTTGGGCCCCGTCGCCCGCCAAGCCCCGAAATATTTCGTTACGACATCGGTGACGCGTTGGGGGGCCACGTCTCCGACGACCACGATCGTCGTCATGTCGGGCCGATAGGCCGTCGCGTAATATGTCCTGACGTCGCCGGGCGTAATCGAAGCGACGCTCTGCGGCGTCGCAAAACGCTGAGCGGGGTCGCCGGGGGGGAAGAGCGCTTTGTTCAACGCGACTTCGGCGTGATGTTCCGGCGACGCGACCTCGCCCCGAACCGCTCCGAACTCTTCGGACTTCACCGCAGAAAAGGCCGGAGGAGGGAATGCCGGATGTAACTCCTCGTCGGCAAGAAGTTGCACGCCTCGTTCGAAGTCTTTTGAAAGGGCCGTCAGCGAGAATTCCGTCCCCGCAGTTACTTCAGCCGAGATCGCGTCGAGCGCCTCGCGCAACGCCAAGCGGCTACGGGTCGTCGTACCAAAAGGAAGCAGTCCGGACGTTAGATCGGCGATGCCATCTTTTCCCGCCGCGGCCTGCATCGCTTCGTTGCTCTCAATGGAACCACTGACGACGACGGTTCGCGATACCCGCTGCGGTACGACGATTAGCCGAATGCCGTTGCGCAGAACGGTATCCATGGGAGCGATCGTGGAGTTGGGCACCCGGACGTTCGCGAAGGCCGCCTGAGCCCACACCGGAAGCGGATCGTGATGCAACAGCGTCGGTTTGTTTTCGTTGGGCACTTGCGGTGTTTGCGCAGTGGTCGTCGCCTCGGCATTTCTCGGTGCGGCGATTCCGACGATTTCGTGCGTGGGCACGGCATACGTGCGCAGCACTCGATTCACGTCGCTGACGGTGACTTTTCTAATGTCACGTAGGATGTCGTCGGGTGACGAAAGGCCTTGGACCGCGACGGCTTGACTCCACTGCTCCCCGAGATCGGCAATCGAGTTTGCCTTGAACTCGGCCTGTGCGATCGCACGCTGCTTCTCCGCCTCCACCAACGCCGCGGGAACGCCGGTGCGCCTATAACGCTCGATAACGGCGCGCAGCATGGCGAGCGCCGCGTTCGACGGGGTCGTGACCGGTACGATCAGATTCGCCGCGGCAGAACCAGCGAGCGGATGAGTATCGAAGTCCTCAAACGCCGCCTGGAGCGCCTTGCCGGAGGCGACCAACGCGTAAAGATCGGAGCGCTGATTGGAAAGCGCGTTTTCGAGAATCTGTCCGGCGGCGTAATCCTTGCTTCGATAGCCCGGGAAACGGTACGCGAGGGCGACGACGGTATACGGCTTGTCGCTCTCCACGCGGATGGTCTGCGGTCGCAGCGGTTTGAGGCGAACGCTGGGGCGTGCCGGCAGCGTCGCCGCCGGAATCGAACCGAAGTATTTGTCGACGAGCCTGATGGTGGACGGTCCGTCGACGTCGCCGACGATGACGTAGATCGCGTTGTTGGGACGGTACCATGCGTCGTAGAGCGCGCGCAGTTGCGGCGCGTTGATTTCCGTGTCGAAAGAGTGCAGCGTCCCGAGCCCGTCGTTACCGTATGGCGTACCCGCGAACATCGCCAGGTCGACTTTCAAGAAGAGATGCGTCAGGGGATCGCTATAGTCTGCGGTCACCTCGTTCTTGATGGCGCCCCGTTCGATCTCCCAATCGGATTGAGACAGCGTCAGTCCCCGGGCGCGGGACGCTTCCATGCGTAGCACCAGATCGAGATACTGTGAGGGCGCCATGAAGAAAATATTGCGTCACCTCGGACTGTGTGTCGGCATCCCAATAGCCGCCGAGCAATTCAGCCATGTCCGCGAGCTGCGACTGCGAGACCGTGGCGCTGCCGCGGAACATCATATGCTCGAGCGCATGGGCCTGTCCGGCGAACTGTTGCTCGTTGGCGCCGACCCGATAGTTCAGCGTCGCCATCGCGACGGGAGCGAGCGGGTCGCGTACGGCGACGACCTGCAAGCCGTTGTGCAGCGTCGCTCGCGTCACCGAGAGCTCGGCGGCCCTCGCGTTGACGCAGCCTGAGAAAAAGTAGGTGAATCCGGCGCAGAGCAGTCCCAGAAAGAGCCGCGCCATACGAGCATGTGCCATGTTTTTCGGGCATACAACGCCATTGTCGGTTGCACCCGTTGGCTTGCGTTATCGCGGCGGCTGTGCGCCGACCGAGGTCAAGGCTCTGATATGACGGCATCGCCGGCGCGCTGCCTCAAAATGCGCCAGGCCGCTTCGACGTCGCGACGCTGCGTTCGCAGGTTGCCGATCGCGAGCCGAAGTGCGTACCGTCCGTTAATCTTCGTATGTGAGATACAGGCTTCGCCGCTTGCATTCACGCCATGCATGATCGTTGAGTTCAGTTGGTCGAGTTCCGTTTCATCGAGCCCTCTCGGCGCGTACCGAAAACACACCACGGAAAACGGATGCGGGGCGAGAATTTCCCAATCCGCCGTCGCCCCGACCCAACGGGAAAACTCTTGCGCCAGCGCGATATGCTCCCGGAGGCGCCGGCGCATTCCCTCGGCGCCAAAGTAGCGCAAGACGAACCATAGTTTGAGTGCGCGAAAGCGACGGCCTAATTGTAGGCCGTAATCCATGTAGTTGATCGCGTCGCCTTCCGGCGCGCTCAGATATTCGGGAACCAGACTGAAGGTGCGGCGAAGCAGCGCTTCGTCCTTAACGAAGAGCACCGAGCAATCCATCGGCACGAACATCCATTTGTGCGGATTGACGACGAGTGAATCGGCACACTGCGTCCCGTCGAGTATTCCTCGGAGCTCAGGCAGCATCGCGGCAACGCCTGCGTAGGCAGCGTCGACGTGCAGCCAAACACCGTAGCGTCGTGCAATTTCGGCAATCGCCGGCACAGGATCGATCGACGTCGTCGAGGTCGTTCCAACCGTTGCAACGATGGCCGTTGGCCGAAAACCAGCGGCGAGATCGCGCTCGATCCGGTCGGCCAATGCGTCCGGGCGCATGCGGAATTCATCGTCACAAGGAATCCGCACGACGTTGCGTTGGCCAATGCCGAGCGCGATCGCGGCCTTTTCCACGTGCGAGTGCGTTTCGTCGGTAATGTAGAGACGCAAGCACGCAATTTCGCGGCCGCTCAAGCCATGGGTGCGGATCTCCAAGCCGAGCGACTCGCGCGCCGCCGCCAGCGCCGTGAAACCGGCGATCGACGCGGTGTCGTAAATGATGCCGGTCCAATCCTGCGGCACTCCAAGAAGAGCGCCGAGCCAGCGCATCATGACCTCTTCCAATTCCGTCGCAGCGGGTGACGTCCGCCAAAGCATCGCTTTTACGTCCAGAGTCGCCGCAAGGGCCTCGGCGGCAACCGCAACCGGTGCGGCGCTCGTCGCAAAGTAAGCAAAAAAACGCGGATGGTTCCAATGCGTCGTGGCGGGAACGATGATGCGTTCGAAATCGGAAAGGATTGTTTCGAACCGCTCGGCTTCGTGTGGTGCTTGAGACGGAAGCGCGCGCGCGACCGTTCCCGGTTTGACGTCGGGCATGACCCGATAGGCGTCGGGCTCGGCAAAGTAGCGGTCGATCCATTCGCCGACCTTATCGAAGTCGACGTCGCTCTGAGTCCTCCTCGCCATGCGGCCTGGAGTGTTGGCGCCCCAGGTGGAGAAGGCCCCGTTATGAGGTACCGCATCTACCCGAACAGCGACGTCGCCGTGAGCGAGGTCGGTTTTGGGCTCTGGACGACCGCTACCGGATGGTGGGGCGAGAAAAGCGACGACGAAGCGGTCGAACTACTCCGCGCCGCGCGCGATCTCGGCATAACGCTCTTCGACGCGGCGGACACATACGGTAACGGCCGCAGCGAAGAACAACTGGCGGCGGCGTTTGCGGACCGGCGGTCCAGCGTGGTGTACGCAACCAAGTTCGGGTACGACTTTTCGAGCGCATCGCAAAGCCGCCGAGGGCAATCCGAGCTACCACAAGATTTTTCCGCGGCCTTCGTGCGCCAGGCGCTCGAGGCGTCGCTGCGCCGGTTACGCACGGATTACATCGACATCTATCAGATGCACAACGCCCGGATGGCTCAGATTGAGGATGCCGCCCTATGGGAACTGTTGGAATCCTTCAAACGCGAAGGAAAGATCCGCATGTACGGTGTGGCGCTTGGGCCTGCGATCGGCTGGCTGTACGAAGGCGTGGACGCGGTGCGCCGTCGCAACGTCGGAAGCCTTCAGATCATTTGGAATATGCTCGAGCAGTATCCCGGCAACCAACAGATCCAAGCGGCGTACGACGTGAACGCTTCGACGGGATACATGATTCGGGTACCGCATTCGAGCGGTCTGCTCGAAGGGCACTACACTGCGGAAACGACGTTCCCGCCCGGCGACCATCGCCGCCATCGGCCACGCGAATGGCTCGTTAACGGCGTGGAAAAAGTGGCGCAACTGCGCTTTTTGGAGCGCGAAGATCGAACGTTGGGCCAGGCCGCGATCCAATGGTTGCTCGCGGAGCCTCGCGTCATGACGGTGCTTCCCAACATTTACGATCGCGCGCAACTCCACGAGTTTGCTTCGGCGACAGACGTACCCGCATTGAACGCCGACGAACTGGCGCGAATCTGCGCACTCTATGCGAACAACTTCGGCATCGAGGAAGCGCCGGCGGCGTTCAAGGGCACGATGGCGCGAGGAGAGCCCGCCATGAGCGGAGTCGAACGGTGAAACAGGAACACGTACTCACGCCGCATGCGCCCGCGCCGATCGGACCCTATAGTCAGGCGGTGCAGTGCGGAAACGAACTGTACTGCAGCGGTCAAATCGCCCTCGACCCACAGACCGGCGAACTGGTGGAAGGGACCGCCGAAGAGCAGACCGCCCGAGTGTTAGAAAATATCGGCGCCATTCTTTGCGCCGCAGGCTATGAGTACGCCAACGTGGTTAAAACCACGCTGTTCTTACTCGACATGCACGACTTTGCGGCGGTCAACCGCGTCTACGAAAAATACTTCGGCATGACCAAGCCGGCGAGATCGACGATCGCCGTCGCCGCACTCCCGCGCGGCGCCCGCATCGAAATCGAGTGCATCGCCCGGGATTAGCGCTCCTCATCCTGAGCGGAGTGGATGCAAAGCGGGGCTTCCCTACGGCCCCGAGGTCGAAAGCCGGGCAGACTCTTCCTTAGCGATCCCTGCGACTTGCGGATCGAGCGATGCTTCGGCGGCCCTGAGTTGCTCGATTGCGAGCGCCTTTTGGCCCTGTGCGGCATAGGCGCGAGCCAGGAGGTACCGCACTCGTCCGTCATACGGCACGGCCGCCGCGCCCTTCAACAGCGCGGCCTGCGCCAGTTGGTAGAGCCCGTTGTGTTCGTAATCGATGCCAAGGTTGACGTACGATTCGCCAACGTATGGATTCACGGCAATCGCCTGCACGTAGTACGTTATCGCGCGTTTCCAATCGCCTCGCGCGTCCGCTAAGTATCCGAAGTTCACGATGGCTTCGGGACGCTCCGGCTCTAGCCGATGCGCGCGGCGGAACTCCTCGAGGGCGTCGCCATACAGGCCGGCCTGGATGTGCGCCACGCCTAAGTTATCCAAACAGGCGTAGTTGAACGGATCGATCGTGAGACAATCCTGGAGATATCGGATGGCGGTAGCATGCTGTTGAAGATCCAGGTATGCCATAGCCGCTCCGTTCAGAGCCGCGATCGATTTTGGCTCGGTATCGAGCGCTCGAAGGAAGTATCTGATCGCCGAATTGGGCTGATGCACGGTCGCAAAAATTTCGCCCAATTCTTCCTGCGCGTCAGCATCGGTCGGGTTGTCGTTGGCCCGCCGAATCATCTGCGCTTCATACTGAGGCAAGTCGCCCTTGCGCCGATGCAAGAAGACTAAATCCTTGATCGAGTCGGTACCGGGAAGTGCGCTTTCGAACTGCGTCATCGCATCGTTGACGCGATTTTCCGCGGAATAGACGACGCCGAGGCGATTGTGCGATTCCTTATCGCCCGGATCGCGCGCGATCAGCCCTCGGTAGATCGCTTCGGCGCGGTCGAACCGCGCCTGCCGGTAGTAAAGATCGCCGAGAAAGCGGGCCGCATCGGTCGACGAGGGATGCGACGCGACGAAGTCTTCCAGTTCTTTGATTGCGCGGTCCATCTCGCCGCCCGCAATGAGTTCCCTGGCATACATGATCGCGGCCTGTTGATCGGCCTTCGCATGCGCCTCGATGGGAATGATCACGGTTTCGCCCGATTGAGCCGCCGCCACAACGGTCGTGCCCAGCATCAGAAGAACGGCGAGGGGAAAGGTCCGCAGTAAAGACGGTTTCATCGCAAGTACCTCAACGTTACTATAGCGCATCGTCGCGGCCGTGCGTGACGCCGGCGCGCCGGCGGCCCTTAACGCGCCAGGGGAAGAACGTTGCTGGGCGTGAGGGGATAGAACGTCATGACGACGATCGCCGCGCAGCAGATCGCGGCGCTGGCCCACGCCAGTGGAACGAAGGGTTGCACCGTCGTCGCAAGCGCGTCGTGCGCGCGCTCGTACATTGCCCGAATTATTTTCGCGTACGCGTAGAGCGAGATCGCGGTGCCGACGATCAAGAGTGCGGCGAGCCAGATGAATCCCGTGCTAACGCCCGTGGCGAGGATCAAAATTTTACCAAGGAAGCCGGCCGTTGGCGGCAGGCCCGCTAACGCCAATAAGAAGAGCGTCATCGCGGCGGCAAGCCATGGATGGCGCCGAGCCAGGCCTTGATAGTTCCGCAGGTCGGACCCTTCTTCGCCGTCGTGTGAAATCGCGGCCGCGACCGCAAAGGCGCCCAGGTTCATGAACGCATAGGCCGCTAGATAATAGAGCGCGTAGCGCAAGCCCAGCGGCGTGCCTCCGGCGAGCGCGACCAAAATGTAGCCGACCTGCGCGATCCCCGAATATCCCAACAAGCGCTTGAGGTCACGTTGTGCGAGCATGCCGACGTTGCCGGCAATCATGGAGATGCCGGCGACGATCCACACCGGGAGCAATAGCCGCTCGGAGACGCTCGACGGTAGCGCAGCGTAGATAAAGCGCGCCAAGACGGCGAGCGTCGCGGCTTTGGTAGCGACGCTCATGAAGGCGGTGACGGGAAGCGGCGCACCCTGGAAGACGTCCGGAGTCCACGTATGAAACGGCACGAGGCTCAACTTGAACGCCAAGCCGATCAAGAACATCCCGGCGCCGCTCCAGAACAGCGCATTTGAAGGTTGCGCCGGATTGGCGAGATCGGCGAGTTGCACGCTCCCCGTCGCGCCGAAAAGCAGCGCCGCTCCGAACAGCAGAAACGCCGTGGCGGTCGAGCTGAGAATCAGATACTTCAGCGCCGATTCACGCGACGACTTGCGATCGTCGGTCGCACAGAGTGCGTAGAGTCCCAACGACAACAACTCCAAACCGAGAAAGATCATGATCAGATTTGCGGCGCCGGCCATGAGCATTGCCCCGCACGCGCTCCAAAGCATGATCGCGATGCTTCCGGCAACGCGCGAAGCCGGTCCCATCGCGGCGTAGAGAATCACCGAGCCCGCAGCCGCCATCAGGACGATCTCCTGAAAGATCGTCGCGAAACCGCCGGTAAGGAAACCGCCGAAAAACGCATTGTAATCGTGACCGAATTGCCGTCCCGCTAGCGCTCCGGCGGCCACTAACCCCGCCAAGGCTATGGCGATGGAGACGTAACGCTGCTGTCGTCGTCCGAAAAATATATCGGCGACGATGACCAGCAGCCCGGCAACCGCTACGACGGTCACGGGCGCGACGGCCCACCAATCGGCCGACGTAAACGGCAGCGTCATGGATGCAACAGGGGCGCCGGATAGACACCCACGATGACGAGCGCGGCCAGCAGCGGCGCCACCGCCAGCGCCTCGTACCACCGTAGATCGGCGCGCACCGGCACGTCGGCCACTTCGGGTCCGTTCATGATGTCTTGATAGAGTCTCAAGAAATACGCCGACGCTAACACGATCGCAACTAAAGCAACGATCACGGGCCAGAGATAACTCGCCTGGTAAACGCCGATGAGGATCAACAACTCGCCGGCAAAACCGGCCAGCCCCGGAAGTCCGAGCGCCGCCAGGCCGGCGATACAGAGGGCGCCGGCCAGTTTCGGATTCTTCCAACCCAAGCCGCCCAGGCGCACCAGCAGCCGAGTATCCTCTCGTTCCTCGACGTATCCCAACAACAGAAAGAGCGCGGCGGAAAATAAGCCATGCCCGACGATATAGACGAGCGCGCCTTGCAACGCGATCGAATTCCCAGAGCCCACGGCGATCGCAATCAAACCGAGATGCGAAAGCGACGAATAGGCAACGATCCGTTTGGAGTCAGTTTGCACTAGCGCGATCACCGCGCCATAGATCAATGAGATCGCGCCCAACACCATCAGCGGCAATGCGTAGGCGCGAACCTCATACGGCAGCAGGACGAGCGCGATCGCCAGGAAGCCATAGAGTCCCGCCTTCGATTGAACGGCCGACACGACCGCGACCATCGGAGACGGGAGCCCGCTATACGTCGGGGGCATCCAGGTGTGGAGCGGCCAAACCGGCGTCTTCACCAGGAATGCGAAGGCGAAACCGGCATAGATCCATGGCGCCCACGCGCCGACTAGCGGCGCGCCCGCTCGTCCGATGACGTCCGTGGAGCCGTAAATCACCCCGAACGCTGCGGTGGCCAGCAACAGCGTAAGACCGCCGGCAAAGTTAAAGATGAAATAACGCCATGCCGTCGCGGGATGCTCGCCCCATCCGATCAAGACGAAGAACACCGGAACGAGCATCAAATCCCAAAACAACGCGAACACCAGCACGTCGCGCGCCAAAAAGAGTCCGAGCATCGTTGCTTCGAGCAACAGCATCAAAGCAACGAAGTCGCGCAGGCGAGGTACGCGCGATGCGGCGATCGCGCATGCGGTCGAAATGGTCAACAGCAAGGAAATCCAGTATGAGATCGGCGTCGCGCCAAAGTGAAACGCGGCTTGGAACGGCCGCGAGAGCCATCGGAAACTCCACTCGCTATTTCCGGCGAGAACCAGCGTAACGACCGTAATTACGGCAATTACGACCCCGATGGTTCGGCAGAGGCCGCGATCTTCGCGAGGCAACGCGAAGACGAACGCGCCGGCGACGAAGGGCAGGAGGATCGTAACGAGCACGAGTGCCATTAGCGCAGCCCCGCCGCGATGGCGTAGTAGACGATGAAGCACGCCGCACCCGCAACCAAAATGAGCGCATAGGCGCGCACCAATCCCGTCTGAAAGGAGCGCACGAGCGTTCCCAGCCAGCGAGCCCAATAGACGAGGTCGCGAACGGCGCCGTCGAGCACGTGGGGGTCCAGCACGCGTCCCGCGAGCAATCCCGCCTGCTGCGCGGGGCGGACGAAGAGTCGCTCGATTGCCCAATCGACGTAGAAAAGGTTCGTCAAGACCGCCGGCATACGATCGGTTTCGCCTTGCAGGCGCGCCGCGGCATTCGCTTGTGCGTCGCGCGTCGCGTAGCGGAACCATGCGATCGCGAAGCCCACGAGAACGAACAGAAACACCAGCGCGGAGGTCAAGGCTTCCGGAATTCGAGTCGTCGCGACGCCGATGGGCGCAACTTGCGGCCCAAAAAGCGGCGCGAAGAAACGCGCCCACGGCGAGCCCTCCCCGCCAAACAGCAACGCGCCGCCGATCGCGACACTCGGTGCAACGAGAACGGCAACCGGGGCATTCATGATCCACGCCGCAGCATGGTGCGCCTCGTGCGCCGGCTCCGTTTCCGCGCGTTGCTTCGCCGCCCCGCCTCGATATTGGCCCAAGAACGCGACAAAGAGCAGTCGGAACATGTAGTACGACGTGACGCCGGCCGTAACGGCGCCCGCGGCGTAGAGCCACGGGTGGCCGTGTTGCAGCGCTCCGGCGATGACTTGGTCCTTTGAGAAAAATCCGCTGAACGGCGGAACGCCGCAAATCGAAAGCACGGCGGTCAGCATGACCCAAAAGGCGAACGGCATGCGCCTCCAAAGGCCGCCCATCGCGCGAATATCTTGCTCGTTGGCGAGCGCGTGAATTACCAAGCCGGCTCCCAAGAAGAGTTGCGCCTTAAAAAACGCATGCGTGAAGAAGTGCGCGATTCCGCCCTCGTAGGCTCCGACGCCGACGCCCATAATCATGTAACCGATCTGCGACATCGTCGAGTAGGCGAGAATACGCTTGATGTCCCATTGGGAGGTACCCAGAATGGCGCCGGCAAGCGCCGTCACGCCACCGACGGTCCCCACCAACAGTTGTGCGGTCGGACTATGGTTCCACAGCGGTGCGCAACGCGCAACGAGATAGACGCCCGCCGTCACCATCGTCGCGGCATGGATCAGCGCAGAGACCGGCGTCGGCCCTTCCATCGCATCGGGAAGCCACGTGTGCAGGGGAACCTGCGCCGATTTTGCGGCCGCTCCAATGAACAGCGTCAAGCAAATTGCAAAGAGTAATTTGTCGCCTAAGCCCGGCGCCGCCGCGAACACGTCGCCGAATCCGATCGAGTGCACGTTGGCAACCATCAGGAAGATCGCGAACATCATGCCGACGTCGCCGACGACGTTGATTACGAAGGCCTTGCGCGCTGCGGCAACGGCGGTGCGCCGTTCGAACCAGAATCCAATCAAAAAATAGGATGCCAATCCGACTAAAGCCCAGCCGACGAGCAACCCGATGAAATTGTCCGCAAGCACGAGCGTCAGCATTGCAAAGACGAAAAAACTCATATAGGCAAAGAAGCGCGCAAAGGCGCGATCCCCGCCCATGTAGCCGATCGAATAGAACACGATCAGGAAGCCGACTCCCGTGATGATGAACGTCCAAATCAGCGAGAGAGGATCGAGCAACAGTCCGAAATCGAACCCAGGCATCCACGACAGGAGGGCTTGATGCGCTCCCAGCGCCCCGCCGATATTTTGGGTCGCACTTCCCCACGAAGCTACTGCCAACACGAATGAGATGCCGACCAGCGCCGATGCGAGCCAACCCGCGATCGTCCGCAACTGTGGCCCCGCCGCCCAGCAGATTACCGCGCCGAGGAGCGGCAACGTCCAGAGCGTCAGCAGCAGCGGATAGGCGCCCGTGACACCGAGCGTGTGATGCATCATGCCGAGAGCGTTCGGGGTGCGGTGAGCGAGACGCGACTATCCATGTAGGGTCCGCACGTCGTCGACGTCGACGAATCGTTCCGGGCGAAACGTCGTAACGATGATCGCCAAACCGATTGCCGCTTCGGCGGCGGCGACCGTGATCACGATGAACGCGAAGATTTGGCCCGAGTTCTGCAGCCACTCGCGCGCGAACGCGACGAGCAAAAGATTCCCGGCGTTGAGCATCAGTTCGATGCTCATCAGCATGATCAGCGGATTGCGGCGAACGATCACGCCGATTACGCCGATGAAAAAGATCACGGCGGCGAGCGCGACGTAGTCGCCGACCGGGACCGGCATCACCCCTTGCCCTCTCGGAGAATCGCCTCGCGCATGCCCCGGTCGGCCGCGGCTTGTCCGCGCGGGCGAGGCTCGTGCATTTGTTCGCCGCCGAGCGTGATCACGCCGATAACGGCGACCATCAACACCAGCGCCGTGACTTCGAACGGTAGCAACTGTACGGTAAAGAGCGCCTTTCCGAAGTCGGCGATGCTGCCGAAGACGCCTTGATTACCGACCGGAGCGGTCACCGGCGCAGTCGTTGCGGGCGCGTGGGCCAGTGCCCAGATGAAAAAGCCGAGCGCCGCCAAAACCACGAGGCTCCCGGGCAACCAAATCCTGGGGAGACGATTTGGCCCCGTCGCAAACGTCGTTACGCCGCTGCTCAGCAGCGCGATCACGAAGACGAACAGCACCAAGATCGCGCCGGAGTACACGATGATCTGAATCACCGCCAAAAATTCCGCAGAGAGCGTGAGGTACATCACTGCGAGCGCGGCAAAGTTGAGCAGGAGCGCCACCACGCTGTAGACCGGCTTGGCGGCGACGACCGTCCAAACGGCGCTCGCGATCAGAATCGCCGCCAAGGTCCAAAAAGCGATCATGCGTTCTCTTCGGCGCTGCGCACCGGAGTAGCGCGAGGGGTCGATTTGAGCAATGCGAGCCCTTTGCGCTGCCGTTTGAGCACTCGGCCGCGCCACGTCGCATCGTAGCCTTCTTGCGGATCGACGGTGGACTTGATCTGCGCAACCCTGCCGAGATCGCCCGGGATTCCGCCGGGGCGCTCGTCGGGTGCCGCACCGGCGCCGGCATCGGGCGGGACGATCAGACGCCCCTTATCGTAAATAAACGAACCGCGACGGAAGTCCGACATCTCGAATCGCGGCGTGAGTACGATCGCGTCCGTTGGGCACGCTTCTTCGCACATTCCACAGAAAATGCAGCGTAGTTCGTCGATCTCGTATCTGGCCGCATAGCGCTCGCCGGGCGAGTGACGATCGTCGGGACGGTTCTCCGCACCGATGACGGTAATGGCGTTGGCCGGACAGACCGACGAGCAGAGTTCGCAGCCGATGCACCGCTCCTTTCCGTCGGCATACCGGCGCAGCTCGTGCAGACCGTGAAAACGAGGAGCGTGCTGCTTCTTTACCGAGGGATACTGAATCGTCGGTTTCCTTCGAAACATGAAGCCGAACGTGATCGACAGGCCTTTGAGAATTGCCCCGATGTTATACAAGTGTTTTTGCGAAGCCATGACTAGTTCATTATCCTCGATACGCAACGACGATCGCCGTCACGACGAGGTTCAGTGTCGCGACGGGCAACAAAATCTTCCAGCCGAACGCCATCAGCCGATCGTAGCGAATTCGAGGCAACGTCGCGCGCAACCACATGTAAAAGAACATAAAGGCGGCGACCTTCAGAAGGAACCACACGATGCCCGGAACCGCCGCCAAGCCGAACGCCGCGTTCCAACCGCCGAAGAAAAGGAGCGTCGCGACACACGAGACGGTCAACATGTTGACGTACTCGGCGATGAAGAATAGCCCGAAGCGCAGACCGGAGTATTCCGTATGAAATCCGGCGACCAATTCCGTTTCCGCTTCCACGAGGTCGAACGGCGCGCGGTTCGTTTCCGCCACCGCCGTGATGACGTACACGATACAGCCGACGAACTGCGGCAAAACGAACCACCACCGCGCTTGTGCGTTGACGATGCCGTCGAGTGAGGTCGTCCCCGCTAAAATTAATACTCCGATGAGCGACAACGACATCGCGAGTTCGTAACTGATCATTTGTGCCGTAGAGCGAACGCTTCCCAGGAGCGGATACTTCGAGCCCGACGCCCATCCGCCCAAGCAGATGCCGTAGACGCCCAGCGACGTGATGGCGAGGATCACCAGGATGCCGGCGTTGACGTTGCCGATTGCCCACGTCGCTCCGCCGGAGGAAGCGCCAAACGGAATCACGGCATAGACGGAAAAGGCCGTCACGAGCGAGATGAACGGCGCGAGTTTATAGAGCAGCGGATCGGCAGTCTCCGGCGTGAGATCTTCCTTGAGCATCAGTTTCGCCGCATCGGCGGCGGGCTGGAGTAAGCCCCAGGGCCCGACGCGATTCGGCCCCGGGCGCAGTTGCATCCATCCGAGAACCTTTCGTTCCACGAGCATGGCGTACGCAAATGTCGTGACGACGACGAAGAGCAGGATGGCGGATTTGATGAGGACCGCGATCCACCACGGCATGGCTTTAGGCCCTCATCCCTTCAAGCCACGGATCGTTGAGCCACGTCCCACCGCCCTCGAGAATCTTGCTGTCCCGCCGCGCCGGGGTACGATCGGGTCCGAAGCATTCGTCGCCGAACGTAAACCCTTTCGACGCCTTTGCGACGGACGTGACGACGATGCCGTGCAGTTCGTCGCTCGGCGGTAACGTCGCACCGAGTTGCTGCGCCACGGCGCGCAGCATCTCAGCATCGGAGAGCGCAAACTCGGGCGCTTGAAGCGAGGCGTTCACCGGCAGTAGATCCCCGCCAAGATTGAGTGTCGTTCCGAACTTTTCGAACGCCCCTTTGGCGGGCAGCACCAACGTCGCGGCACGCGCGCTCTCGGTCATGAAGAGGTCGCTTACGACGACGAACTCGGTGGCCGAAAGCGCAGCCGATGCGGCCGCGGGGTCGTTAGCGTTGCGCGCCGGATTCGCACCGAAGATAGAAAGGACTGCGAGTTCGCCGTTTTGCGCGCGCTCAAACATGCCGTATGCATCGAGACCTCGGTCGGCAACCGAGAAGCCGGGGCCGATCCCGGGCAACATTCCCATCGCCTCGGCACCTCGCGCATTGCTTTGCTCGCCGGTGATAAAGAACGAAGACTGCGCTACGTTCTCGAAGGCATGCGCGTACTCTCGGCCGACGTTTAGATCGCAGCCGTCCCAAACGATCGCTACCCGCTGCGAATCTCCGGCGGCCGCACGCGCGGCCTCGGCATTGGGCGACGCGACGACGCGCGCTCCATTGCTGCGCGCCGCTTTTTGCAGACGCAGCCATAAGACGGGCGCGCGCTCGCGGGGCGACTCACCGGCAATGACGATCGCGTCCGCGCGATCGAGTGTAGAGAGTGGAGCACCGTTGCGTCCGGGGGTTGCTTGTCGCTGACGGCCCGCGCGCCAATCCAAATTTTGCACGCCCAGCCCGCGAAAGAGATGCTGCAGCAAGAAGGCTTCTTCGTTCGTGAGCCGGCCGCCGCCGATCGCGCCCACGCTTTGCGGCCCTCGCGTGGCTATCGCGTCGCGAATCGCTTTGGACCATACGATAAAGGCGTCGTCCCAACCAATTTGCAGCAGCCGTCCGCCCTTGCGATACAGGGGTTGGCTCAAACGCTGCGGCGATTCGTAAAAGCCCACGTTATAGCGCCCGCGGTCGCATAACCAACCGTCCGAGATCGCATCGTCTTCCACTAGCATGGTACGCAAAAGTTTGCCGTAGCGCACGTCGGCGTACTGCTGGCAGCCGACCGAACATTGCGTGCAGGTCGTTTGCGTGCGCTCCAGATCCCACGGCCGCGACTTGAAGCGATACGTCTTTGACGTCAATGCCCCGACCGGACAAAGTTCGGTAACGTTACCGGTAAAGTTGTGCCGATAGGGTCGTCCGGTAGCCGTTGCGATGATGTCGCGCGCGCCACGCTCTTTGACGACCAACTGACTCTCCCGTGCGATGATGTCATCGAAGCGCACGCATCGTTGGCAAACGATGCAGCGTTCCTCGTCGAGAACGATCGTCGGCCCTAGATCGGCGGCTTTTGGCTTAGTCTGTTTGGGATCGGCGACGTCGGAACTGCCGCGCCCGTAGGCCAACGCGTAATCCTGCAGATCGCACTCGCCGCCCTTGTCGCAAATCGGACAGTCGAGCGGATGATTCACTAAAAAGAGTTCGAGCACGGTCGCGCGCGCCGCATCGACGCGGGGCCCGTTCGTTCGAACCACCATGCCGTCAGCGACGCTCGTATTGCACGCGATTTGCAGTTTGGGCATTCCCTCGATTTCGACCATGCAAATGCGGCACAGCCCCGCTGGTCCCAACTTCGTGTGATAGCAGTAGACGGGAATCTCTTGATCGATAACCTTGGCGGCTTCAACGAGCAGCGTCCCCTTCGGCACTTCGACCGGGATGCCGTCGATCGTGACTCTGACGAGTTGGTCGCTTGCCGCCGGCAACGGAGCGCTCATGCGGGTTGTTCCTCTGCCGTCAATATGCGCGCTCCGAATTGATCCGGAAAGCGTTGCAACACCGATTTCAAAAACGGCTCGATGGAATCGCCGAGCGCGCATAGATTCAATCCGGTAATGGAACTCGAAACGCGCGCCAACATTTCCAGATCCCCGGGAATTCCGCGATGATGCACCATCCGCTCCAACACGCGCTCGAGCCAACTGCCGCCTTCGCGGCAGGGCGTGCATTGTCCACAAGATTCGTGCGCGAAAAAACGGACAAGATTGTACGCGGCTGTTACAAAATCCGTCGTGTCATCGAAAACGACGAAGGCGCCGGAGCCGAGCATCGAGCCGGCCTTGGTCATGCTTTCGTAGTCGTACGGCCAGTCGAGATGTTCTTCAAAGATGCAGGCGGAGGAACCGCCGCCGGGCTGCACCGCCATCAGTTTGCGCCCGGGACGAAGTCCGCCGGCGAGTTCGATAATATCGCGCACGCTGGTTCCGAGCGCAATTTCGTAGTTACCGGGGTTGCGGACGTGGCCGGAAACCGAGACGATCTTGTAGCCTTTGCTGCGTTGTGTCCCCACCGACGCAAACCACTCCGCGCCGCGTTCCAAGATCGGCACGAGATACGCGAGCGTTTCGACGTTGTTGACGACCGTCGGCATGCCGTATAGGCCTTCCACGGCAGGAAACGGCGGCTTCAACCGGGGTTCGCCCCGTTTGCCTTCGAGCGAGTTGAGCAAACCGGTCTCTTCGCCGCAGATGTACGCTCCAGCGCCGCGATGGACCGTAACGTCCAAGTCGTAATCCGTTCCAAACAGGCTCGTTCCAACGTACCCTCCTTGCCGCGCCTCTTTCAATGCGGCGGAGAATATCTCGTAGCCACGTTTGAACTCACCGCGAATATAAATGAACGCGTGATGCGACGAGATGCCGTACGCTCCGATGAGCATGCCTTCCAGGACCAGGTGCGGAGCCTCTTCGAGGAGCATATGATCTTTGAACGTTCCGGGTTCGGCTTCGTCGCAGTTACATACTAAATAACGCGGAAAAGTCTTGCCGGGCAAAAACGACCATTTCTTACCCGTCGGAAATCCCGCGCCGCCCCGACCGCGCAGGCCCGATTTTTCCGCCATCGCTAAGACGTCGGCGGGTTGCATTTCGCGCACCGCGCGCTCCCACTGTCTGTAACCGCCTCGTTGACGATAGACGTCGATCGACCGCAGGTCGGCTTCGCCGATGCCGGCCGTCAGGATCTTAGTGACCGGCACGACCGGTTCGTCCATCGTTGGCTTCGATCAGCGCGCGCGGCTCAATCGCCGCGCGTTCCGAGGTACGGCCGAAGAAATACACGTCGCGATTGATCAGATGATCCAGCATGATCGTTCCGGCCGCGTCGCCGATTCCGCCCGCGTTGTCGGGATTGGCGACGGCAACCGCGCCGGGCGATTTGCGCCCGTCACCGATTTGCGCATCCGCCGCGATCGTCCAGGTCGTCGCGGGCGATTCGGTCTGCGAGATCGGGGCCGCGCCGTATATGCCGGCACGCATGGCGTCGAGAAGTTCGTCAATCTTCTGTGGCGTCAGGTCATAGACGTATTCTAGGTTAACCTGTCCGCAGGTTGCGCGGTCGCAGGCCGCCAGGCACTCCACCTCTTCATATGAAAAAAGCCCGTCGGCGGTCGTTTGCAAATGGCCGATGCCTAACTTCTCGCGCGCATACGCCATGATGTCCTCGGCGCCGTTGATGCTGCATGCCAGCCCGCGACAGATCTGCAACATATATTTTCCGACCGGACGCCGATACAGCAGCGTATAAAACGAGACCGCGCCCTCGACTTCCGCCGGCGTAATCTCCAGCATCGCGGCCGCCGCACTCATTGCTTGTCGGCTCACGAAGCCTTCGTGCTTCTGAAAGAGATGCATGATGGGCAGCAACGCCGAGCGTTTCTGCTCGTACTGCGCCATCAAGCGTTCGCACTGCGGACGAAGCCGTTCCAACAATCCCGGGAAGTTTTTCTCCCGCTCCGTCATCGGTCCACTTCTCCGAAGACCGGGTCGAGCGAGCCGATCATAACGACGAGATCGGCAATGAGATTACCGGGGCCGATGCCTTTGAGCGCTTGCAGGTTGTAGAGACTGGGCGGACGCGTGCGCACGCGATACGGGCGGTTCTCGCCGTCGCTGACGATGTAATAGGCAAGCTCGCCGCGCGGGCCTTCGACGGCTTGATACACGTCGCCCGGCGGTACGCGAAAGCCTTCGCTGATCAACTTAAAGTGATGGATCAAGGCTTCCATCGAGAGCGCGATCGTCGCTTTCGGCGGTAGCGCGATCTTGGGATCGTCGATCACGACGGGACCCGGTTTGTCGAGCCGCCGACGGCATTGCTCGATGATGCGAATCGCCTGATCCATCTCGTCGAGGCGCACCAAGAACCGCGCGTAGGCGTCGCCTTCGCTGCGGGTCGGCACGTCGAAGTCGTACGTTTGATAACCACAGTAGGGGAAGGCCTTGCGCACGTCATAGGCGATCCCGCTCGCGCGCAGGCTCGGTCCAGTCACGCCCCAGGCTATCGCTTCTTCGGGCGACAGCATGCCGACGTCGATCGTGCGGTCTTGAAAGATCGGATTGGCTTGCAGAAGTCCGCGCAACTCACGCATGCGGCCGGGAAACTTTTCGAGGAGCGCATCCAGTTGCGCGAGGAAGCCCTCGGGGAGATCGCCGTTGAGGCCGCCGACGCGAACGTAGTTCGGGTGCATGCGCGCGCCGCCGCTGGCCTCTTGCAAGTCCAGAATATTCTCCCGCAGGTCAAAGCAATAGAAAAAGACCGAGATCGCGCCGAGATCGATCCCGTGCGTGCCGAGCCAGACGCAGTGCGATGCGATGCGTGTGAGTTCCATTTGCAGCACGCGAATGATCTGCGCGCGTTCCGGAATCCGATCGGTGATGTCGAGCAGCCTCTCCACCGCCAGCGCGTAGCACAAGGCATTGGATGACGGCGCAAGATAATCCATTCGTTCGACGAGCGTCTGGGCTTGCGTCCAGAAGAGGCCTTCGCAACTCTTTTCAATGCCGGTGTGCAGATAGCCGATCTCCGGATCGACCTTGACGACGTTTTCACTCTCGATCTCGAGCACCAACTGGAGAACGCCGTGCGTCGATGGATGTTGCGGCCCCATCGAGAGCACCATCGTGTTCTCGCTCTGGGACACGATGTCGGGCGCCGGTAATACGGAAGAAAACGTCATGACGACTCCCGCGCCCGCTTCACTTCTTCTTGCAGCGCTTCCAGCGTGCGCCCAACCGGCGGCGTTCCTGCGACCACGTTGCTCTTGCCGGCGAACGGGGGACGCGGCGAACGCTCCCGGGCCGGTCCGCGCAGCGGATAGTCTTTCCGCAGCGGATGGCCTTGCCAATCGATCGGCATTTGAATTCGTCGCAGGTCCGCGTGACCGTCGAAGACGATACCGAAGAGGTCGTAGACCTCGCGTTCGGCCCAGTCGGCCGCTTTCCAAAGATCCATCACCGAGGGCAGGCGTTCGTTCTCATTGACTCCGCACAGAATGCGTAGGCGCGTGGGGGTCCCGAGCTGAGAAACGGTCGTGGGGACCGTTGCGAGCTTCAGCAAATGATAGACGACGTCAAAGCGCGGCATGCGTTGCAGATAATCGACTGCACCGACATCGAGCAACATCGCATATCCATCGCGCTTGTGTGCTTCCAACACCCCGCGCAACTCCGACGGCGCAACCCGTTCGACGACCGCGTCGTCGATCGGGGGGCGAACGCGGGGTGGATCGACCGCGGCGCCGGCGAGCGGCGGCTTCTGCGTGCTAGGCATCGTTGCGACGTGCTGCCGGCGATTTAGGCCGAGGCCACAACACCACCGCGGCCTCCCTGACGGATCTGCTGCTGAATGAGATTGACCGCGTAGAGCAGTCCGTCGGGGGTTGGGGGACAGCCCGGGACGTACACGTCCACTGGAATGATCGTGTCGATCCCTTGAACGATCGCGTAGTTATCGAAGACTCCACCGGAGCTCGCGCACGCGCCCATGGAGATGACCCACTTCGGGTCGGCCATTTGATCGTAGAGACGCTTGACGACCGGCCCCATCTTTTGCGCGACTCGCCCCGAAACGATCATGAGATCGGCCTGACGCGGCGAACTACGAAAAACTTCGGAGCCGAGCCGAGCGATATCGTACTCCGACGACGTCACGCTCATCATCTCGATCGCGCAACACGCCAAGCCCATCGTGAGAGGCCAAACCGACGAGCTCTGGGCCCAACGCGCGACGTCGTCGAGACGCGCGAGCATGAAATGACCGGGACTTATGGCGCTACTCATCGCCAGACGAAGCCACCCTTCTTCCAGACGTACGCGTAGCCGATGGCGAGCACGATGATGAAGACGATCATCTCGAACAAACCAAAAACGCGCAGCGCATGGAGTTGCACGGCCCAGGGGTAAAAGGACGCCGCTTCGACATCGAAGATCACAAAGAGCATCGCAATTAAATAGAAGCGCACGGGGAACCGTCCCGCAACCGGCGAGGTCGGCTCGACACCGCATTCATATGCTTCGCGTTTGTGGGCGTTCGGTTTGGCGCGTGCCAGCAGTCCGGGCACGGTCGTGAAGAGCAGCGCCGCAATAAACGCCACCGCGAGGTAAATGGCGACTGGTCCGTACGGGGTCATGGGATGACGAGGTTTTTCACAGATGCTTCTTCTTACCTGGGGGACGCGAGCGTTTATTGGCCGTACACTTGCAAGCATGCGATACGCCGTCGTCGGTATGCTGCTACTTTTCGCTCTAGGAGATGCCTGTTCGCCGCCGGCAAATGTCGTTGGCGTTCAAGATTACGGCCGGGTCACTGGGCGCGTGCTCGATGCGATGACCAACCGGCCAATCTCCAACGCGCTGGTTTCAGTCGGCTCGCTCTATACGGGCCACGCCGATGCGAACGGCGCCTTCAACCTGCGGTCCGTCGCGGGCGATCAAACCCTCACCGCTCGAGCGCCGGGATACACGACCGCGACCGCCGACACCACGATTCCTAAGGATGGTACGGTTTCGGTCGGCTACGTCCGCCTCGTGCCGTTGACGGCACCGCAGGGGGAGCCGACGCTGGCTCCGCCTGCAACGCCGGCGCCGGCGACGACATCGGCGCCGACGAGCACACCCAGCGCCTCGCCTGTGGCGTCCGCTAGTCCAGGGTAATCGCCGCGCGCAAATCCAGCGCGTGTCCGGCGACGACGAGGTAGGCCCGCTCCGCATCTCGCGCGACCCGCTGAACCATGCGCCCCATCACGTCGCGAAAGAGCCGTGCGGACGCATCCGGAGGGACCAAATCCCAACCGATCTGCTCGCTGACGACGATGACTTGCGCGGGCGACCTTAGTAGTGCTTCCGCAAACTCGTCGATCTCTTGTTCCAGTCGCGCCGCGAGCACCGCATAATCGATCTCAAGCAGTTCGATCCGGCTCGCCATCCGCGCCGCGAGCCACGTCCCCAACGAATCCACGAGCAGACACATGTCCGACGCAGCATCGCGAAAGAGGCGCAGTTGGGCGTCGGGCGACATCGTCGCCGTTTCAACGGTGCGCCAATATTCGGGACGGTCCCGCACGTGGCGGCTCAGACGGACGCGCCATTGCGAGTCCTCGGGTTCGCCGGCTGCCGTTGCGACGTAGGTCACTTCGCGACCGCTTTGCGTTGCGAGCCGCACCCCCAGCGCACTCTTGCCACACGAAACGGGGCCCGTGATGAACGTGACCGCCATCGCAGGCTCTTTCGCTTGCAGCGGCCGGTCGCCCCGGTCCGCCGAAGCACCCGTCGTGATTGTCAATATCGCCGTGGTCCTCATAGGCATATTCTGCGTTGCTATGACGCTCGTGGACGTCTTTCAAGCCGTGGTCGTACCACGCGCGATGGGACGCCGTTATCGCATTAGTTTTTACGTATGGCGCACGACGTGGGCCCTTTGGCCTACGGCAGCGTGGCGGCTCTACGCGCGAGACTCCGATCGCCGCGAAGACTTCTTCGCCATTTTTGCGCCCTTCATGTTGCTGGGTATCATTGGCGTTTGGATCGCGCTGCTGATCTTGGGCTTCGGGTTGATACTCTGGGGTATGCGCGGCGCGCTAACGCCTACGCATGCATCGTTTGGGACGGTGCTCTATTTTGCCGGAACGTCATTGTTAACGATCGGCTTCGGCGACGTCGTCGGACGCGGCGGGCTGCCGCGATTCGTCTCGGTGCTGTCGGCGCTGGCCGGCTTGTCGTTTCTCTCTATCATGACCGCCTTTCTCTTCGCCCTCTTCGGATCGTTTCAGCAGCGCGAGGCTTTCATTGTGACGACCGCCGCACGCGCCGGCTCACCTCCTAGCGGCGTCAATCTGTTGACCATCGCCGGATACTCCCGTACGCGGGACGATTTGCCGGCACTCATGCTCGACGCGCAACGCTGGGCCGCCGTGGTGATGGAAAGCCATTTGGCCTATCCGATGCTCGCATACTTTCGTTCGAGCCACGACGATCAGTCCTGGGTCGGAACGCTCGGAACGCTGCTCGACGCCGCAACGCTGTTGATGACGACGATCGACGGCGTCAACGATGGCCAGGCGCGAATTTTCTACAACGTCGGCCGTCATGCGACGCGCGATTTGAGCAAATACATGCGAGTAGGACACGTCGAGGAAGACGTCGGAATCGAACGCGCGGAGTACGAGCAGGCCTGCGAGCGTCTGGCCAGCGCCGGATACGAATTGCGCGACCGCAACGAGGCATGGACGCGATTTGCAACGCTGCGCGCCGGGTACGCGTCACATCTCAACGCCCTGGCCCGCTTCTTTCAAATCCCTCCGTTGCAATGGGTGGGCGATCGGTCGGCAATTGCAGCGGCGCACCCGCATCAAGGCTGAGCGTCAGCGCGTCCCGCAACGCTTGGAGTCCGGCTCCAGTCGTCGCGCTTACCGCGACGGCGCCCGACTCGATCGACTGCGACGCCGCGCGATCGCATTTGTTAAACACGAGCAACCGTGGCGTCGCGTCGAGCGCGAGCTCGTGGAGGATTTGCTCGACGGCGTGGCGCTGTCGAGGCCAGTCGGCATTGGAAGCGTCGAGCACGTGAAGCAGCAGATCGGCTTCGCGCAGCTCCTCGAGCGTCGCGCGAAACGCTTCGATGAGATCGGCCGGAAGGTCCGTGATGAAGCCGACCGTATCGGCGAGACGAACGTACCGTTCGTTGCGTAAGTACGTGCGGCGAATCGTGGGATCGAGCGTCGCGAAGGGCCGATCCGCGACGTACGCGTCGCTGCGCGCGAGCGCGTTGAGCAGCGAAGTCTTGCCCACGTTCGTATAGCCGACTAAGGCCACGAGAGGTTCCGCACGGTTACGCACCCGGCGCAGCGCGCGCTGACGTCGCACGGCGGCAAGATCCCGGCGCAGCGTCGAGATCCGCGCCGCGATTCGTCGCCGGTCGACTTCCAGTTTGGTCTCGCCCGGGCCCCGCGTGCCGATGCCGCCGCCCAAACGCGATAAGTCCGCGCCGATGCCGATCAAGTTGGATTGGCGGTGGCGCAGTTGCGCCATTTCAACTTGTGCCTTGCCTTCGCGACTGCGCGCATGGCGAGCGAAGACGTCCAAGATCAGCATCGTGCGATCGACGATTGGTAACGCGATGAGTCGCTCGAGGTTCTTGCGCTGGCGCGGCCGCAGGTCGTTGAGAATCAGCACGAGATCGGCGTGCACTCGTTGCGCGAGTGCTGCAACGTCTCGCGCCTTCCCTGAGCCGAGGAGCGTCGCCGGGTCGACGGCGCTGCGTTGTTGCACGATGCGATCCTCAACGCGTGCGCCGGCCGCGTGTGCCAGCGCCTCGAATTCGTCGAGTTCCGCGGCGATGGTCTGCGCCAACTCGCGCGTTGCGACGGCGACGACGATTGCGCGTTGCATCAGCGGGCCGCCGACTCGGCAAGCGGTGCGATGTGCGCAAAGAGCCAGCTCAGGCCGGTCACATAGTTCGGTCCCGGCCGTTCGATCCTATCGGGGTCGAACGCATAGACACGATGACGCTGCACGGCGCGCAGGCTGCGCCAAGGCTCGCGGTAGAGAAATGCGGCGATGTTCGTTGCGGGGTCAGCGACGAGCACGTCGGGTTGGCGGCGCAAGAGCGTCTCCGCGCTATATTCGGCATACGCGGCGCCCAGATCGCCCGCCGCGTTCCTTCCGCCAGCTAACGCGATCAACGTGCTGATGTAGGAGTGCGAGCCGGACGTCCAAATCGGTGCGGCTCCCAACACCACAAAGACGCTCGGGCGATAGCGAAAGCGCAGCGTCTCGGCATGAACTTCACGGGTGCGCCGGCGTAAACGCGCAACGATCGCGGAAGCCTGCTTTTGCCGCCCCGTCAACGTACCGATGCCTCGTAGGTCCGAAAAATTTCGTCGTACGTATCGTCGGGCAGCAAGGCGACCGGAATACCGGCATGGCGCAAGACTTGCACGAAGCGCCACTGCGACGGAATGCCGAACACGATCGTCGGCCGGAGCAACAGTATCGCTTCAGTGTCAACCCCGGCTGCATCGGCCACGCGGGCAACTAGCTTCGTCCCGGGGGCGTCGGTAAACGCCGAGACGCCGACGAGTTGGGGCCCCGCACCGAGCGCGACGATATCATCGGCGAACGACGGGACCAACGTGACGATGCGCTGATGGGCGGTTCGTGTCGACGTCGTGCGACGGTGGCTCGGTGAGGCGCCGCTGCAACCGGCCAGCAACCCGAGGATGAACGCGATTGCGATCGAGCAGCGCACGTCAGTCTCTACGAACAGCCATCACCGCCGCCCTGTGGAGGAGCGGCCGTGCGATCTTGGTAAACTGCCGATACGTTTGCGCGGGAAGCCGGTGCACAATCCGGCACGGTCGCGCCACTGTTAGCGGGGAGCAGCCCGAACGCCACTGTCCGTCCTTCGATACGTCTTAGGATGCCACGGATGGGAAGGCTCGGGCGCCGGCAACGATCCGCAAGTCAGGATACCGTCGCAAACGCACGAGCATCATCCACCTCGCGTCAAGGAAAGGATTGCCATGGTACCGTTGCTCGCCGCGATCGCGGCCTCTCCTTCACCGTCCCCCAGTCCCATACCGCAAATCGCCCATGTCGTAACGAGCGATCGTGCAAGAGAGTCGGCGGCTCGCGCGGCCCGGACCACGTACGTCGTCACGGCCGAACAGATCGAGCGCGACGGCGACCGGACCGTCGCGGACGCAATCGAAAACGTTCCCGGCGTCAACGTGGTGCGCTACGGCGCCTTCGGCGCACAGACCGCCGTGGGCATTCGAGGCAGTTCGTCACAGCAGGTTTTGGTTTTGATTGACGGTTTGCCGGCTGCCGGCGCTCAGATCGACGACGTCAACCTCGAAGAGTACTCGGTTGCGGGGGTCGAGCGGATCGAAGTCGTCGAAGGCGGCGGTTCGACGCTGTACGGATCCGGTTCGGTCGGCGGCGTCATCAACATCATCACCGCCACGCCCGCAACGCGCTCCGCGGCGCTAGCCTCAACCGGGTCGTTCAGCCTGAGCGACTATGCCTTCACCACGCCGTATGTCTCGTTTGCTCGGACCTACGCAACGAACGACTATCCGGTCGTGAACGCTCCCAATCGCGAGAACGCGCAAGCCGGCCTTACCGCCATAGCGACGCGCTATGCCAAGGCCTTCGGCGCGTTCGACTTCGACATTTCGGCGAATGTCAACAGCGCGCAAGCCGGGGCTCCGGGCGAACTCGGCTCCTTCTCACCGACAAACGAAGCAACCAACGTCGCCCGCAACTTTCGGTTCGAGGCGGAGCAGGCCGGAGCGCGTTCCACGATTGCGCTGCAAATCGGCGCGTCGGCGGCGACGCTGGCGGACACCTGCAACACTCCGGTCGATTCCAACTGCCCAAACTCGTCGTATCCGACGCCGCCGCCCTCCATGACGTCGAATCCACCCTACGCACAACTCCTGAACGACCAACGCTGGATGGCGAGTTTGAGTAACTCGGTCGGTGACGATCGCGAGCGGTTGGTCTACGGCGTTGACGTCGCGCGCGGGATCGCACGCGTCGATCAAGGCACCGGTGGCCCTACGGCGGCCGACAACGCACCGATCTTCTATCAGTACGCGCAAACTGCCGTGTACGCGCAGGCGCAGTGGTTTGGCGCGAACGACGCCGAGTTGTACGCGGGTTTGCGCGCCGAACGCGACGGCGGCGTCGGCGGCGCATACTCTCCTTCGATAGGCGGAATTCTCGCGCTCTCCAAATCGCTGCGGTTGCAGGTCAATGCCGGAACGGCTTTCCGCGCGCCGACCGCGGAAGAACTGTACTATCCCGGTTTCTCCAATCCACAGTTGCAACCGGAACGCGAACGAGTCGGCGACGCAACGCTCGTGGCACCGACGTCGTGGGGGGAAGCGCGTTTCGGGTGGTTCGCACTGCGTGGGTCGAACCTGATCGTCTCGCCGCCTCCTTCGTACGTTCCGGGAAACATCGGTCGCGCGTCTATTCAAGGGCTCGTGCTTGGGGTGCAGGTGCGAACGTTCTATCACTGTCTCGCCAATCTCGACGTCACCAATCTGTATCGCGCGCAAGATCTCGCGACCGCCTCGCGCCTACCAGGCCGCGGGCCCGTGTTTGCCGTTGCACTCGGCCTTCGCTACGAGGCCCCGGCGAATCGGCGCTTCGATGGATTCAAAATTGCAATTCGCGCGCAAGGGCCGCAAGAGTTGCCCGATGCTTTCCTAGCACCGCGATACGCGCTCTATCAGCCGGCGCCGTTCACCGATTTGCAAGCCTACGTCGGCTACCGCATCACGCCGGCGTTGATATTCGCATTGCGCGGCGATAATTTAGGCAACGATCGCTACGCAGTGTATGCCGGGTATCCCATGCCCGGACGTTCCGTGAGCATCGAATTGCGCAGTAGATGAGGCGCGGCGTAACGCTGGGGTTGCTCGCGCTTTGCGCGGTTGCCGCAGCGATCGTGAGCCTCTTCGTCGGTGCCACGCCTCTGACAGCCAAGCAGATCGTCGACGCCGTGGCGCACCCAAACTCCTCTGGCGCCGTGGCCACCATCGTCTGGCAATTGCGCCTTCCGCGCATCTGCGTCGCAGCGACGGTGGGGGCGTGCCTGGCCATCTGCGGCGCGATGCTGCAAGGGATGTTGCGTAATCCCCTCGTCGATCCGTACTTGACCGGCGTGAGCGCCGCCGCGGCCGCCGCAATCGCGATCGGGATCGTTTCCGGTGTGAGCCTCGCCGCGACGCCGGCGATTGGTTTCCTCGCCGGACTCGCAGCGGCGCTCATCGTGGCGGTACTCGCACGGCGCGGCACCGGCATCGACCCGCAGCGGCTCATTTTGGCGGGAGTTTCGCTTTCTATGCTCTTCGCCGCAATCGTAACGCTCGTGCTGGTTCGCGCACAGTCGAGCAGTTCGGCCGGTACGATCGTCGCGTGGCTTGCAGGATCGATGGCAGGCCGCAGTTGGCGCGATTTCGCGATAACGCTGCCCTATGCGACGCTCGGTGTGACGCTAGCGTTCGTGGCGGCACGCTCGCTCGACGCGCTGCGGCTGGGAGAATCTCGAGCGCGCGCGGTCGGCGTCAACGTGGATCGTGCGCAGTGGTTGATCCTGGCTGCATCTTCGTTGCTCGCGGCAAGCAGCGTCGTTCTGGCGGGCCTCGTCGGATTCATCGGTCTGCTCGTACCGCATATTGCGCGACGTCTCGTCGGCTCGCAGGCACGGGTGATGTTGCCGGCGTGCGCCGCGATCGGCGCGGTGCTGTGCATGCTAGCCGATGCCGTCTGCCGTCGAATCGTCGCCCCTGCGGAATTGCCGATCGGCGTGTTACTAGCCCTGATCGGAGTGCCCGCGTTTCTGTACCTTTACTTGCGTCCTGCCAAGCCGTTCGGTAGCAGCACCGTCGGCCGATGATCGGGTTGGAGGCGCTGACCGTTCGTATCGGCGGACGCGAACTGCTGCGCAATCTCGACGCGCGGATTGTAACCGGCGAATTCGTCGCGATCGTCGGCCCAAACGGCGTGGGAAAGACCACGCTCCTGCGCACAATCGCCGGGTTGCATCCCATTGCAGCCGGTAAGATCCGCGTCATGCAACGCGACCTCGCGACTTTGACGTCACACGAGCGGGCGACGGTCCTCGCATTCGTTACGGCGGAAGAAACGGTATTCGAGGCGTTGCAGGTTCGGGAGATCGTCGCGACCGGGCGATTCGCGCGCACGAAATGGTGGCGCTTGACGCGGGATCCCTTCGACGACGAGGCCATCGACTCGGCGATCGCGGCCGTGGGTTTGCAAGATTCGGCGCGGCGCGATATTGCCACCCTGAGCGCGGGCGAACGTCAGCGAGTCTGGATCGCGTTAGGGCTGGCGCAAGAGACGCCGATCCTTCTGCTCGACGAGCCGACGAGTCATTTGGACGTGCGGGTCGCGCAGGAAATTTTGCAGTTGCTTGCGCGCCTGGCATCTGAAGGAAAAACGGTCGTCTGCGCGCTTCACGATCTCAATGAAGCGAGCGCCTATGCCGATCGAATTGCACTGATGGCGGACAAGAAAATGCTCGCCCTCACGACGCCGCAACTGTTTTTGCGCGGAGATCTTATCCAGCGAGCCTACGGTATTGCGCTCGATCGCATCGTTCTTGCCGACGGGACGCCGCGGGTTTTCGCGCCGCCGCGAAGGCATCCCCCCGGTCCGGTCGAAGAACGCGTTCCCGTGCAAACGAAAGTCGATCCCGGGATCTTCAAGTCCTACGACGTTCGAGGCATCTATCCGACGCAGCTGAACGAAGAGGTCGCTTACGCGATTGGGCGCTGTTTCGTACCGCTCTTAGGAGTTGCGCGTCCGAAAATCGCTGCGGGCCGCGACATGCGTCCCTCCGGCGCAAATCTCGCCGATGGATTCGCGCGAGGCGCGAGCGACGCCGGCGCCGATGTCGTGGAGATCGGCATGGTCTCGACCGATGCGCTGTATTTTGCCGTGGGGAAGTTCGGTTTCGATGGCGGCGTGATGATCACCGCATCGCATAATCCCGCCCAATACAACGGGATGAAATTTACGCGCTCTGAAGCGCAAGCGATCTCTCTTGACACCGGATTGTCGACGATCCAACATAAAGTAGCGTCCAACGATCTGCCCCCGAAGGCGGCGACGACGGGCTCGATCTCGCAACGCTCGATTCTAGACGATTTCGCCGAGCACTGCCTCTCGTTCATCGATCGTATGAAGATCAAGCCGTTCAAGATCGCGGTCGACGCGGGAAACGGCATGGCCGGCGAAACGATTCCGCACGTTTTTCGGTCGTTGCCGTGCGACGTCGTACCGCTCTACTTCGAACTGGACGGTAGTTTTCCGAATCATCCGGCGAGCCCAATCGAGCCGGAAAACATGATAGATCTACAAGCCGAGGTGAAAAAGCATCGCTGCGATCTCGGCGTCGCCTTCGACGGGGACGCCGATCGCATGTTCATCGTGGATGAGAAGGCGGGGCTCATCGACGGCAGCATGGTAACGGCGCTGGTGGCGCTCAATACGCTGAAGAAATATCCCGGCTCGAAAATTCTCTACAATTTGATCTGCAGCCGCAGCGTCCCGGAACTCGTCACCAAGGCGGGTGGGATTCCGATGCGCTCGAAGGTCGGGCACTCCATCATCAAGGCGGTCATGCGCGAACAAGACATCGTCTTCGGAGGCGAGCATAGCGGTCATTTTTATTTTCGCGACAACTGGTATGCCGATTCGGGGATGATCGCGTTGCTCGCGTGCCTGGAGTTGTTCAGTGAAGCGGGCAAGCCGGTGAGTGAGGTCATCGCTCCGATCGATACGCGCTTTCGGTCGGGCGAAATCAACACGAAAGTCGGCGACATCGGCGCGAAGTTGAAGGAAATCCAGGAGCACTATAAGGATGCGCAGATCGATCACCTCGACGGCGTGACGATCTCCTACCCGCACTGGTGGATGAACGTGCGACCCTCGAACACCGAGCCGCTTCTGCGACTCAACGTCGAGGGCGATACGCGACAATTGATGGAGCAACACCGCGACGAGGCACTGGCGCTGATTCGAGGCTAGGGAGCCAACTCTGAAGATGCTTATTGGACCGGCCTTCATCGCAATCGGCGATGGCACCTCAACGTTCGGGCGCGTAGCGATCGAGAACGGACGCATCGACGACGTTTTACCCGCCGACGGTCCAGTAGATCTTCCGCTTCCTGCAGGGAGCGCGATCGCGCCCGGCTTGATCGACGTCCACACCAACGGCGCAGACGATTACATCTTCAATCGCGATCAGGGGCAAGCCGTTGCAGTCGTGTCACACGCGTACGCGCAGATGGGCGCCACCGGTTTCGTTGCGGCCGTTATCACGGCCCCGTGGGAATCGATGCTCCACGCTGCTTCGGACATCGTCGAAGCCGCCAACGAATTGGAAGAGGAACCGCCGCAAGGCGCGCGTTGTTTGGGCGTTCACTTTGAAGGACCGTTTCTCAATTCAAAGTTTCGGCGGATCCATCGCCACGAATGGTTATTGCCGGCCGGCGCGCAACGCGCACGAGAGATGGTGGAAGCCTGCAAGGGCGGCTGCCTGCTGGTAACGATGGCGCCGGAGGTCGATGGAGCAAGCGACGCGCTGCGGGTCTTTCTCGACAACGGCGTGGTCTGCTCGGCCGGACACACCGCGACGCGATATCGCGAGGGCATGCTGGCGATCGGGCTGGGATTTCGTTCGCTCACGCATGCCTTTAACGGGATGCCGCCGCTGGATCACCGCGATCCATCACTCTTGGCGGCGTTCATTCAAGATCGTCGCACCCTCGTGCAAGTCATTTGCGACGGATTCCACGTGTCGCCGGTGATGGTCGATATCTTACACCGCACGCTTGGAGATCGCGTGGTGCTCGTCAGCGACAACATGCCGGCCTCCGATCCCGGCTATCATATCGAGGGTGGCGTCATGCGCTCGGCCGAGGGCACGATCGCCGGAAGCGCGCTGCGCATCGACGAAGCCTTGCGAAACTACATGTCGTACGCGCAGATTCCGTTCGCGCAGGCGATCGTCGCGGCGACGCACGCGCCGGCGCGACTGATCGGCCACGAAACTGAGTTGGGCCGCGTTACCCGCGGCGCTCGCGCCGACCTTTCATTTTGGGACCGGGAGTATGGCGTCATCGCTACGATGGTCGGCGGCGGTTTCGTCTATAACCGGCTCGAAGTGCCGGTGTAGCGCCGAGCGAAGCATCGTGATCGCGGCGTACAAGACGACGATCACGACGAGCCATCGAACCCATACCAAGGGCAGCGATTTCACCAGAAACGCCGCGATCAATACCCCCGGAACTCCACCGAGCGTCAGGCCCAAAGCGGCGCGCATCGAGAACGCGTTGAACCGAATGAATCGCAGACTTGCGAACGGCATGAGAAACGCGCACGAGCCCATCATGATCGGAAAAGCCGCGATCGGATTCATCCCGAGCAAGCTCACCATGATCATGCAGGGCGCATACAAGCCGATGCCGATCGTCATCAGCGCACCCAAACAAAAACTAACCGCAATTCCGATCGCGAGGCGAGCTCCCGCAAGCCCGAGCGCCGTTCCGCTCAAGCCGAACTGGCTTCCCTTGAGGTTGCTCAAGATAAAGAGCGCTGCCGCCGCGACCAGCGCGCTGCCCATTCCGATCTGCACCAAGCGCCGCGGCAACCGTGCGACCAGTCCGGCGCCTAGCCACGCACCGACAACCGACGCAAGAATCAGCAGAACGAGCGTCGGTGGCTCGACCGCAACGATCACGATGAAAATTGCGGCTTCGGTAATCGTCGGCAGGGCGTGTCCAACGTTGAGCGTTCCCGGAATGCGCTCGTCGGGAACGAAGCGCAAGAATTTAAAGAGCGACGTGGTCGTTGCGAACGAGCCGATGCCTAACGTATCGAAAAAGTTGGTGATGAAGCCGATGCCGGCCGCAATCGCGGCCGAGAGCGGACTGGGGAGTTTCGTGCGGTCTCGCGGCATCGCGCGAATCAGCGCCACGATCAACATCGCTGCGACAACGGCCAGACCGATATAGAGGATCGTCCGAACGGTCATTGGTGCAGACGGTACGCCCGGTGCGCGGCCAGCATTTTGTTACGAGGCCGCCAACTCGCGCACGGCCGCGGCGTTGAAGTACGTCGCCTTAGGGTGGTGCATCACGATCGCTGCGGTGGATTGTTCGGGAACGATCTGATGCGCTTGCGTCAGCGCGACGCCGATGGCTTGCGCGGCGTCGAGCAACGCAAAGACCGTTTCGTGCTGGCTCAGATCCGGGCAGGCGCCGTAGCCCCAGGAGTAGCGTTTTCCGCGATCCTCCGGCAATCCGAGTTCTCGCCGAATGTGGCGATGGGTGTATTCGGCCAGCGCCTCCGCAGTTTGCACGGAAAACCCGTGCAGGAAGTAGGCCTCGCTGTATTCTGCGGATGCTTGCAACGCGGCTATTCCGGCGCTTGCGCGCTCGCCAACCGTTACGACTTGAAGCGCAACGACGTCGCTGGGGCGGCCCGATTCGGGCTCCCGCAAGTAGTCCGCCAGGCTCAAATGCTCTCCGCCGATTTGCCGAGGAAACGCCATGCGCGCAACCTCTCTGCGATGGTCCTCCGGATCGTAGAGAATGACCTCATCGCCCGCACCCGCAGCGGGAAAATATCCGTACACCGCGCGCGGCACCAAGAACTCACCCGCGGCTGCTTCACCTTGATAGCGCCGCAGCCGCGGTTCGAACTCGTCGGCGACGAGCCGTTCGAAGGCGCTCCCCTTCACGTTCGACGCGCCCCACGACAGTCGATAGAGGCTGCGCAGATCGAAGCACGGCCAGAGCGCGCTGACTTCCGGTTCGAGCGTGCGCGTGCCCCAAAATGGGGGAACCGGAACGTCGGCGCGCTGTTCTTTGATCGACGAGATAATGCCTGGCCCGGCAGCGGTAACGCTGCGCCGGCGTTGCTGCGAAGCCATCGCCTCGCGCTTCGTCGCTTCCAACAACACGGCTCGGCGCTGCGGATCGCCGGTGAGCGAGTCCATGAGCTCGAGTCCCTCGAACGCGTCGCGCGCGTAGAAGAGACCGGGTTCAAAAAAGCGCATGCCTTCGTCGAGCAGGGTGATGCGCCGTCCGAAGTCGCGGTTGATGGCAGCGCCGCCGACAATCACCGGGAAATTTAGTCCACGCGCATCCTGTTCTTCAACGCAGATCGGCATTTGCTTACTCGTCGAGACGAGCAGCGCCGAGAGCCCGATCGCATCCGCCTGGACTTCGATCGCTTTCTCCAAGATGGCGTTCATCGGAACTTGTTTGCCGAGGTCGTGCACCGTATAGCCGTTATTGGCAAGAATCGTGTGCACCAAATTCTTGCCGATGTCGTGCACGTCGCCGAAGACGGTGGCGAGCACCACCGTGCCTTTCGTCGTCCCGGCACGCCGCTCCAGAAACTGCTCGAGATGAGAGACGGCCTTCTTCATCACCTCCGCCGATTGCAACACGAACGGGAGGATCAACTCTCCCCGCCCGAAACGATCGCCGACCTCCTTCATTGCCGGCAAGAGAATCTCGTTGAGCACTGCGACGGGCGTGCGCTGCTGTAGCGCCTCATCGATCTTCGCTTCGATGCCTTCTTTGCGACGGCTCAAAATCGCGTGGTGGATGCGCTCCTCGACCGGCGTATCGGCGTCGCCCTTGTCATTCGCAGCGGAATCGAACGACGACACCGGCGACACCGAAGTCTCGAAATGCTCGATCAAGCGCGCCAGCGCATCTTCGCGGCGGTTGAAGACCAGATCGTCGCAGAGTTCGCGTTGGGTCGCGTCGATCTCGAAGTAGGGGACGATCTCTTTGGCATAAACGAGCGCGCAATCCAGCCCCGCTTCGACACAGTGGTGCAAAAAGACGGAGTTGAGCACGCCGCGCGCCGCCGGCCTCAGGCCAAACGAGACGTTCGAAACGCCCAGCGACGTCAGCACGCCGGGCAGCTGCTGCTTGATCAGGGCGATTCCTTCGATTGTTTCCTTCGCCGAGTCGAGGAACTCGGCGTCGCCGGTGGCCAGCGTAAAGGTCAAGTCATCGAAAATTAGCGCACCGGGTGGTAAGCCGTATTCGTCGACCGCAATCTCGTAAATCCGCCGCGCGACTTCGGCTTTGCGCGCCGCGGTCTTAGCCATCCCGTTCTCGTCGATGGTCAACGCGATGACGGCGGCCCCGTGCTCGCGCGCGAGCGGCATCACCGCATCCATCTTCGAGCGCCCGGACTCGAGATGCACCGAGTTGATGACCGGCCGCCCGGGATAGTTCTGTAACGCGGTTTCGAGCACTTTCGGCTCGGTGGAATCGATGACCAACGGCGCTTCAATGGATTGCGCGAGGCGCCGTACGACCTGCCGCATCTGTTCGTCCTCGTCGGCGCGTTCGGTGAGCGCGCAACAGATGTCGAGCAAATGCGCGCCGCCTTCGACCTGTTCGCGTGCGACCATCGCGATCTCGTCGTAGTTTTCCGCGAGCAACAGTCGCTTGATCCGGCGCGAGCCTTGGGCGTTGATGCGCTCCCCGACGATCAATGGGGCCGGTTGCTGCACCAATGAAGCGGCCGTGATTGCCGATGCCGCCTCTTGCGGGCGATCCGAAACGAAGCGCACCTTACGCTCGGCGCGCTCAACGGCGGCGCGGAGTGCGGTGATGTGCTCCGGCGTCGTGCCGCAGCATCCCCCGACCGCATTAACGCCAAAATCGCGGACGAAGGCCGCTAGTTCGCGCGCGAGTTCTTCGGGCGACTGAGGATAGATCGTCTCGCCGTGGGGGCCCATCAGGGGCAGACCGGCATTGGGAATAACGCTGACAAAACAACGCGCGTTGTCGCACAGATAACGAATCGAATCGCGCATTTGAGCCGGCCCGGTCGAACAGTTGAGTCCCACGACGTCGACCGCCATTGCGTCGAGCGTCGCGCGGACGGCCCGGATGTCGGTTCCAAGCAGCATGCGACCTTCGCTGATCAACGTCGGCTGCGCTTGGATCGGTACCCGGCGCATTCCACGTTCGAATTCTCGGCGAACTCCCGCGATCGCCGCTTTAAGTTCGAGCAAATCTTGCATCGTTTCGAGTAGCAATATATCGGCGCCGCCGTCGATGAGCGCTCGTGCCTGCTCGCCATAAATGTCGCGCAACTCGGAGTACGTTATCTTCGATAGCGTCGGATCGGAGGATGAGACGAGCATCCCGGTCGGTCCGATAGAGCCGGCCACAAACCGAGGCCACCGCGACGTCGAGAAGGAGGCGCACGCATCGCGAGCGATCTCCGCCGCGCGGCGATTGATCTCGTACGTCTTGTCTTCTAGGCGGTACTCCCCCAGCTTCAGGCGCGATGCGGTAAAAGAATCGGTCTCGATGACGTCGGCGCCCGCCTGCAGATACGACTCATGAATTCTTCGAACGATGTCAGGCCGCGTCAGGACGAGGACCTCGTTGCAGCCGTGATACGCGGCGCCTCCAAAGTCGGTTGCGGTTGGCTCTAACGCCATGAGCTGGGTCCCCATGGCGCCGTCGAAGATTACGACGCGCTCTTCGAGGGTGCGAAGGTAGTTCGACATGGGGCTCAGCTCAGACGGCTCGCCGAATTGGCGGGCGCCGCACGGATATTTCCAACGATTTCACCGGCCCGATTATACACCGTCGGTCGAGCGAATCTCGCTAGTTTACCCACTTGGGCCGGATCCAGAACGCCCAGCGTCGCGAGCGCCGCAATGCTGGAGGGACCACGCGCCCGCGCGCTTCCGTCCAGGACTTTGGACGCATACCCGTACCCTTGGGGGACGGCGCCTAGGCCGTGCACGCCCTCGGCGCCGGCCTTCGCGACGATTGATCCTTCGTCGGCCAGCATGATGGCCGTGTCGAGTTGACCCGTCCCGGCGACGTAGGCAGGATGTTCCATCATTGCATCGCGGACTGCGCGTAACGCCCCACCGTCGACGCTCTCGACGCCGCGTTGCGTTGCGAGCCGGGCGAATCCGCGCGCCGCTTTTCTAAGACCGGTGGCATAGATCGGGATGCCGCAACCATCGGTCGCCAACGGCCACGTGCGTGCATCGTCTCCCGTGACCCTCGCGCAAAATTCCAAAATATACTGCTGCGCCGGGTTTTCTACCCGAAGATACGTCGCGCAATCCGCGCCGATCGTTTTGCACATGGCGAGAATGCCCGCGTGTTTGCCGGAACAGTTGTTATGCAATGCCGTCGGGCATTGCGCGGAGTCACGCAGCGCCTGTGCGGCCGACTCGTCATAGGGCCAATGCACGCCGCATTGCAACGCGCCGGCATCCATTCCGATCTTGTCCAAGATCGATTCGACGGCATTGAGGTGAAACGGTTCGCCGCAATGCGATCCGGCGATTACGGCGAGTTCGCGGGAGTCCAAATCAAACCGCGCCGCCGCACCGGAACGGACGATTGCCGCGGCGATGAACGGCTTCGCCGACGACCGAAGAAAGACCGGCGTCTCAACATTGCCGGCGCGGTAGAGAATCGCATCGTTTGAGTCGACCGCGCACGCGGCGACCCGGTGGAACGATTCCACCAAGTCGCCACGCCTCACCTCGACGACGATATGGTCGCTCAAACGAGCGCGGGTTCGACGATCGTCGCTTCCTGTTCGGCAAAAACGGGATTGCTGAGATATCGCTCGCCGGTATCGCAGGCAAACGTCACGATGGTTTTCCCGGCCGATTCTTTACGGGCCGCAACTTCGAGGGCCGCCCAGACGTTGGCGCCGCTCGAGATGCCGACCAGCATGCCTTCCTCGCGTGCCAGCCTCCGCGCGGTCGCAACGGCGTCGCCATCCGAAACGCCAATCACCTCGTCGTAAATTCCCGTATCGAGCACTTTGGGGACGAAGCCGGCCCCGGTGCCTTGTATTTTGTGGGGTCCGGGTTTACCGCCGGAAAGCACCGCTGAAGCCTCTGGCTCGACAGCGATCATCTTCACGCCTGGCTTACGCGACTTGAGCACTTCGCCGACGCCGGTGATCGTACCACCAGTGCCGATCGCCGAAACAACGACGTCCACCGCGCCATCGGTGTCGCGCCAGATCTCTTCGGCGGTCGTCCGCCGGTGAACTTGCGGATTCGCGGGATTTTCAAACTGTTGCGGCATGAAGTATTTGTTCGGCGCGGCCGACATGATGTCGTTCGCTCGCGCAATCGCGCCCGGCATTCCTTGCGCACCCGGCGTCAAAACGACCTGGGCTCCATACGCCTTCAGGAGATTCCGCCGTTCGACCGTCATCGTGTCGGGCATAACGAGGATCGCGGGATAGCCTTTCGCGGCTGCGACGAATGCCAGCGCGATTCCGGTGTTCCCGCTGGTGGGCTCCAAAATCGTCATTCCGGGAAGTAGGCGGCCGTCGTGCTCGGCGGCTTCGATCATCGAAACGCCGATGCGATCCTTCACTGAACCGGCCGGATTGAACGATTCCATCTTGACCAAGACGGTGCCACCGGCTTTTGCCGCCATCCGCGGAAGTTTCACCAAGGGCGTATTGCCGAACGTGTCGGCGAGATTTTCATAGACGCGTGCCATCGTACGGTGCTTAACCCTCAACAGAAAACGAGTGTTTCACCGGGTAAGAAACAACGGTTCGGTCTCCGGCCTGCCGGAATACTGCTGGTTGCCTTCGCCGGGGCGCCCGCACCGGCGGCCGCGGCGCCGGCGTCACTGCAGGCCGCGCTCGCAAAGATTGCATCGTACGCTCCCCGTGCGATGGCACAGCAAACGGTGGTCGCACGGCCGACGGCACGCAACTGCTGTCGCCGGCAAGTTTTGCGGCGCTGACGACGCCCGACCGTCTGGACGACGGCAAACCGGCCGAATCACCCGGCGTCGAACTGGAGGAAGCGCGGGCCTTTTACCAGGCGTGCGGCTACGGACTGTCAGTACGCCGGAACGTACGCCGCGTGGGACGGCTCGTCGTTGCGCGTTCTCGCGGCCAACGATCGTCTGACGCTGCTCGACGGCACCAGACCCATCGTTCTTTATCCGCGCGGCCCAGACGTATTCTGGGCCGACGATCGCCGACTCGCCTTGTTCCTGTTGGCGTTCGGACGCGACGATAAAGGCAACGTCGTGGAAGTGAACTAGGGCTCGCGTTGGTACGCAAACGGGCGTTATACCGGTACGCGCGCGTTTCGCTATCCGCAAAGTTGGAACGCGCTGGTGGGCCGCTACGAAAACACGTACTTCGGGAAACCGGAAATTACCCGAGTCGTCATCGTGAAGGATCGGCTAACCTTGGACGGCGTCGAACTGCTCGGGCCGTTGGCGATGGCACGTTCGCGTTGGACAAATCGAGCGTTCGCTTCAGCGACTACAGCGCAGCGCAGCCGCAACAATTAACGATCGACGGAACGCATCTCTATCGAATCGATTTACCGTGATGCCGAAACCGTTTCTAACGCGCCTTCACAGTTCGGACAGCGCATCTCCATCGCGGTCGAACACTCGAGGCAAAACGTGCATTCGTAAGAACACGCTCGGGCGTCGTCGGCGCTTCGAAGCACGCGTCCGCAGCGCTCGCACGTCACTTTCACGAACAGATCAATGGGAAACGGCGATTCCGTTTCCCATTCCCCCGATCTCCTCGTACTCGGTGGGCAACGTACTGGGCGTGAGGGGGTAGGGCATCGAGTAGACGTTTCCCGCTTCGGAGGAGACCCATAGCGTCGTCTCGCTGTCCTGCATCGCCAACTGCGCGAGATTCAGGGAGGACCTTGAAAACTGCAGAGTCAGCGACGGCTTCGTCGATCCGGGTGGAAACACGTCGATAGCATCGGACGCCGACTCGACGACGACGATGTTGCCGGCGCTATCGATCAGTAACCCTTGCGGTTGGTTGATCGTCATACCCAAACTTCGCTCGTTGCTCAGGCCGGGTCCAAATTCGGCGATGGAACTGAGACCGTGGAGGCCCCTATGCCGGTATGCAACGTAAAGATTACCCTGCGCGTCTTCGGCCATTCCATCCGCTTCGGATCCCAATAGCGCGTTTGCGATCGGCACGTTCGTGCCGACATTGTACTCGACGACATGCCCCCGGTGGTGGCGGCCCGATTCGCGACCCGATGCGAAAACATGCCCGCCCGAATCGGCCAACGCGTAGAGCACCTCGTGCACTCCCCTCGAGTACGTCATCGAGGGGCTTGAGGAGCCATACGGATACACGGTGACGGTTCCGTTCCCTGAGTCCGCGACGTAGAGCGAATCATTCCCGTCGAGGCTTAGTCCCCACGGGCCCTTGATGCCGCCGGCGATCGAGCCGACCTGCTTCTGATTGGGCCCCGTGAGGGGGAAGATATCGACGGCGTTGGTGTCGTCGTTCCCGGCATATAGCAGTGGCTGTCCGCTTTGGTAATGCGCGAGCGGCTTCGACGCACGCCGCGACACAGTGTCGGGCAACGGCGTTGAAGCGACGTCCTGTTGGAGCTGCGAAATCACCTTTTGCGGGATTTGCGGCCCGGCGCAACCGACATACGCTATCCCGATCGTGATCGTAACGATTACGCGTAGAGGCTTGGAAATGCCGACCATGGTGTCCCTCCGCGGCACCGCTTCTTGACGCTTGCCTCGCGCCCTGTTTTGACGTTGGCCGAGCCGGGGCAGAATTGCTCGCATGAAAGCCGCCGTCGTCGAGCATCGTGGCGATGCGGGGTCCATCAAAGAGATTCCGGCGCCGCAGCCGGGACGGAACGACGTGCTCGTGCGCGTCGTCGCCGCGGGGGTGAATCCGATCGATTGGAAGCGCCGCGACGATCCCGAAACCCCCCTACCGCTCGTGCTCGGCCAAGACTTTGCCGGAATCGTCAGGGAAATCGGGGACCGCGTGACGCGCTATTCTCGAGGCCAACGTATTTTTGGAATCGCGCGACGGCACGGTACGTTTGCGGAGTACACGCTGGTACCGCAAGACGACCGGGCGCAACCGATCGCAAAGATTCCCGATGACGTCGGCGACGCCGATGCCGCCGCTCTGCCGACGGCCGGCACGACGGCACTCGCCGCGATCGAAGCGCTGAACGTTGAAAAAGGCACGTCGCTGCTCGTGCTCGGTGCGACAGGCGGCGTCGGCGGCTTCGCGGTACAGATCGCTCACGACCGGGGGGCGCGCGTCATCGGGACCGCGCGTTCGTCGAACGAACGCTTGGCGCGCTCGTTTGGAGTGGACGATTTTATCGCATACGACAAAGAAGACGTCGGAGAACGTTTGCGCGGGAGGCCGGTTGACGCCGTACTGGATCTCGTGGACGATGCGGACACGATCAAACGGCTGAGAGAATTGATTCGGGAGGGCGGACGGATCGTCTCAACCGTCGGAGCGGCCGATGAGGAATACTTTGCCGGCCGCAAGATTAGCGCGACGAACCTCTATTCTCTCGAAAGCCCACAGTGGTCGCACCAGGGGTTGCGCGCGCTCTTAGAACTGCTCGAACAAGGGCGCATTCGCGTGATGATCGCCGGCGAACGATCGCTCTCCGAAGCCGCCGAGGCTTTGGGAGAAAGCAAAAGCGGCTCCGTCGACGGCAAACTCGTTATTACGATCGACTAGGCTTACTTGTTCTTGAAGCGCGCGACGCGCTTTTCGTTGTAGGCAGCGAGACCCTCTTTCGCGTCTTCGCTCTTGAAGAGCAACGATTGTAGTTCGCGTTCCAGTGCGAGCGCATCTTGGAGCGGCAACTCCGCACCGGTTTGAACGCTGCGCTTGATGTGGCCCACGGCCATCGGGGCCTTAATGGGCGAGCAGAATTGCTTGGCGTAGTCGATGACCTGCTCGCGAAACTCTTCGGCGTTGCCTTCGTACAGATCGTTGATCATGCCCCAGTCCTGGGCTTGTTCGTAACTGACCGTCTTGCCGGTCGCCATCATTTCGATCGCCCGCGATTTTCCGACGAGCCGCGCGAGCCGCTGCGTCCCGCCGGTGCCCGGCAGAACGCCCAGCGCAACTTCCGGCAGACCGATCTTACCCGCGTCTTTGCGCGCGATGCGAATGTCCGCGGCCATCGCGATCTCTAAACCGCCGCCGACGCAGTGGCCGTTGAGCGCGGCGATCACCAATTTCGGCGTCTGCTCCAAACGCAGCAACGTCTCGTTGGCGTGCAGGCAGAACATGTACTTGAATTCGGGCGTCACCGTATTGAGCATCGCGATATTGGCGCCCGCGGAGAAGAACTTCTCGCCCTTGCCGGTCAGGGCCATGACCTCGACGTCGCTATCGAAGCGCGCGTCCAGAATCGCCTCATCGAGTTGACGCATCATTTCGTGGGTGTAGGTGTTGGCCGGAGGGTCGTCCATCTCGACGAATGCGATGTGGCCCTCCTTCCAATAGTTGATGACACGCTTGCCGTCTACCGGCCGGGTCTCACGCCCAAACGGCGTTTGTTGCTTCGCTCCGTTGACGGTCGTGCTCATGCCAGATTCCCTTTCGGTGCGATCCAGTTGGGATCTTTGAAGCATTCTTTTAACTTCGCTTCGTCCTCGGCGGTTGGAAGCACCGTGGGCGCGTACGCGTTCCACTGGTCCTGGGTCAGCGGGCGGCCGTCGGTCGCATAGTATTGTCCTGCATAGTCGCCGATCTTGCGGTTGAAGCGCATGTCCGGAAGAACGAGTTTTGTTTCGCTGGCATTGACCTCGTTGACTCGAGCGACGGTCGCCAACGCTTCAGCGTAGAACTGGTCGCGCGCGCGTTCGTTAAGGTGTTCCTTGTCGGCGCGGTCGCCGGTCTTGTCCTCGTCGACGCGACCCTTGATTCCCCACGTGTACGCCCATTGCGCCGACCCGGAATGATCGGTGCCGAAGAGATCCAGCGAACCGGAGAACCACTTATTGTAATACTTCTGTTGCAGCTCGACCGGGATCACCCCCGCTTTTGCAATTCGTCGGAGGCCCGTAATGCCGGTGCCCATGTGGAACGACTCTTCGCGAAGCATTGGCCCCATGGACTGCGCGAGCGGTGCGAAGCTCGAGTGCGACAGCATCGTCAATTGAAACTTGCCGTCGCGGTCCATGAAGTTCGTATACGCAAAGAAGTCGAGCCAGTTCGTAACGTCTTCGTTAAAGGCATTGAGCAGCCGATTCTTCTTTCCGAAAGCCCGTCGCTCGAGCATCTTCTGCGCTTCGATTTTTCCTTCGCTCCCGAAGTGGTCCACCATCAAGTGACACATCTGATAGCCGTGGCGGGTCTCTTCGACCATGATCCGTACCAGCGATGCCAGATCGTACTCCGTGGGCGCGTTATTGACGAGAAAGCGTTGCTGTTCGTTCGAAGCAAACTCCGTATCGCCCTGATAGACGATCATGTTGAGAACGGCGTCGCGCATGCGCTGATCGGGGATCTCTCGCACGCGATCCCAACGCCGCTCGCCTTTGAAGTCGCCGAAATAAATCTCCGAAGTCGGCAACTCCCCGTACTTCGCCTCGAAGCGGTAACCCGGCATAAAACGGTCCACCAATTCGCGATCGAGGCCGATGTCGCGCCTCCACTCGTCGAGCATGCCGATCCAGTCATCAAAAGTCGATACGCGGTTCACAGGTCACCTTTCACAATGTAACGGATTTTTTCCGGTCGTAATGAATACCGTTATACTACTCGCAGCGTCTGGGAGGTGTCAACCCTGTATTTACCGTTTGAGGGAGCGCGAAAAGCGGACGAGCGCACTGTCGTTCGACCGACTTCCTTCATCTTTACTCTGTACGGCGACCTGGTCGCTCGCTCGGATGGCGACGGCTGGCTTTGGATTGGCGGCTTGATTCGTATCATGGGGGCTTTTGGGGTTTCGGCGGCGGCGGTGCGCCAGGCGGTTTCACGGATGTCGCGTCAGGGATGGCTCCTCGCGCGACGTGCGGGCAACCGCGCGTACTACGCCGTCTCGGATCGCGGCCGACGCCGCATTCGCGAGCTAAGCCCGCGGATCTACGGGCCGGTGATCCACTGGGACGGCCGCTGGAGGGTGCTCACCTACGCGATCGGGGAGGAACACCGTAAGCGGCGCGAGAGCCTGCGCAAGGAATTGAGCGCCTTGGGTTGGGGCCTGCTCTCCCCTTCGACCTGGATATCGCCGGCCGACACGTTGGAAGCGGCGCGTGAAGCGGCCCACACGACGCAAACACTCCACGCCGTGGCGCTGTTCGAAAGCACCTATAGAGGGCCGCTCTCCGACCGGGAGCTGCTGGAGCGCTGCTGGGATGTCCCCGCAATTGCCTCGGTCTATCGCGAGTTTCTCGCGCGCTATGCGCCCCGGTTGGCGGAAGAACGGAGAACCGGGTCACTCGGAGATCGAGAGGCGTTGCTGGATCGGCTTCGGCTCGTCCACGATTACCGGAAGTTTGCGTACATCGATCCCGGTCTGCCGAGCGAACTGCTTCCGGCGCATTGGCCGGGTACGGCGGCGGCCTCCCTCTTTCGCGAATACTACGCCGCGCTCGAACGCAAATCGCAACGCTACTTTCGTCTCTGCACGACCGAATCGAACGGGGCCACGACGTAAAGCGTCGAAGGCCCGCGGCCATGCCAAAACGTTTCTTAATTGGAATGGCGATTGCCGCGCTTGCGATAGCGGCATGCCATAGCACGTCAAACGTCACGCCGACGCCGACCGGTTCGCCCGCCTCCCCGAGCCCCAACCCTTCAGTCACGAAGGCAAACGTTTTGGTAACGATCTTGGGTTCACCGGCGCCCGGCGTCCCGGTGCAAGAGTCGACCCCTAAATCAACGTCGAGCCCACGGCCCGGTCAACCGTTTGAGACGCGCAAGACCAACCAGAAAGGGGTGGCCCACTTTTTGCACCTGAAGCCGAGCAGTTATTACTGCTGGGTTGCGTTACTGGGTCCGCACCAAAAATCGTCTGAATGCGCGAGTTGGGCGATCTGGCAGACCAGCCAAATCACGCTCGGAACTTAAGCGTTTTCGTCGTCGTGCAGGTGGAGATGGCAGCCATCTTCGGCCTCTGAAAGCACGTCGCGCGCCTCAGCAAGAACCGCGCGAGAGAGCGGATGGCTCGGTGGTTCGATAGAGCCCTCCTCGGCGAGGAACTCGACTTCGCTCCAATCTTCCCACGTCTCCAACGGTTCGCCGTCGAGCATCGCCGGAAAGCGAACGCAAAATCCCTGATCGATGTGCAGACCCACGACGCTCACCTCGGTGCCACGCGGAAAGTACGTTCCGTCTTTCCAGAGCGTGCCGTAGGTCGTGTTGTACGGTCGGCCGATCCTCAGCGCTTCTCGCATACCCCTGCCTATACCCCAAACGGATTCATCGGTTTCTCGCCGATGTAGGTCAGCACGCTCTTGGTTTCGCTGTAAAGACGCATGGTCTCCATGCCAAGCTCGCGCCCGTATCCGGACTGCTTGTACCCACCGAACGGTACGCCGGGAAACACGGCGTACGGCGTATTGATCGCGACCGATCCGCTACGAATCGCTCGCGCGACGCGATTAGCTCGGCCGACGTTTTGCGACCATACGCTCGCGGCGAGCCCGTACTCGCCCGCGTTGGCCAACGCGATGGCCTCCGCTTCGTCGCCGAAACGGATGAAGGTGGCAACCGGCCCGAAGATCTCTTCTCGCGCGATCCGATGATCGCGTTGCGCTTCGAACGCGGTCGGACTCCAAAACATGCCGCCGGCAAACGGCCCGTCGAGCGTCGCAGGCTCGCCACCAAAGAGTGCGCGCGCCCCTTCCGCCCTACCGATGTCGCAATAACTCCGAATCTTCTCGTATTGGTCGCGAACGGTAATTGCGCCAATCTGCGTTTGCGGATCTTCGGGATCGCCGACGCGAAGCCGTGCCGCCTTCTCCGCAAAACTATTGATGAAACGGTCGAAAATGTGCGCTTGAACCAAGATGCGCGAGCGCGCTTCGCAACATTGTCCGGCGTTGTAATACACCCCGTACAGCGCTCCCGCTACCGCCGCATCGACGTCGGCATCGTCAAAGACGACCGACGGCGATTTCCCGCCGAGCTCGAGCGTGACGCGTTTGAGCGTAGCCGCCGCCGCAGCGGCAACGCTCTTTCCCGTTTCGGTTGAGCCGGTGAACGCGATCTTATCGACGTCGGGATGTTCGACCAGCCACGCGCCGATTGGATCCGATGCGCCGGTAACGACGTTGAGGACGCCGTCGGGTAAACCCGCCTCCTGCGCAATAGCGCCGAGCGCAACCGCGGTGAGCGGCGTTACCGAAGATGGTTTGAGCACGATGGTGCATCCGGCGGCGAGCGCCGGCGCCACTTTCCAAGATGCGAGCAAGAGCGGAAAGTTCCACGGTACGATCGCGCCGACGACGCCCACGGGCTCACGAACGGTGTTCGCCAAATACGTCGGGATCGGCGGAGGCAGCGTTTCTCCGTAGTTCTTCGTCGCCGCGCCCGCGTAGAACTCAAAACAATCGGCGATCGCAGTCAGCTCGCCCTTTGCCGTCGCAATGGTTTTGCCGTTGTCGCGTACTTCGAGCGCGGCGAGTTCACCGCTGCGCTCGGCAATCAATTGCGCCATCTTATAGACAATTTTGGCGCGACGCGAGGCGGCCATCGTCGGCCACTTCCCGCGATCGAACGCGCGACGCGCCGCGGCCACGGCCGCGTCGAGATCTTCGCGACTTGCGTCGGCCACGTCGGCAATCTTTTGCGCGGTGGCGGGGTTGAAATTTTCGTAGGCACGAGCATCGGACGCATCGCGCCAGGCGTTGCCAATGAACAGTTGAGTACGAGTTGTTTTCACGAGGGTGCTCATGCGGTTGCGTTCTCCTCTACGCGCTCGAATACCGTTGCGATGCCTTGGCCGACCCCGATGCACATCGTCGCGAGGCCGTAGCGCCCGCGGCGCCGGCGCAACTCATGCAAGAGCGTCGTCGCGATGCGGGCACCGCTCGCACCCAGCGGATGGCCGAGTGCAATCGCGCCGCCGTTGACGTTGGTGCGCGCCATGTCGAATCCGAGATCGCGCGCGCATGCGATCGCCTGAGCGGCGAACGCCTCGTTGATTTCGATGAGATCGATTTGCTCGACGTTGATCTGCGCATGCGTTAAGGCTTTTCGAGTCGCGGGAATCGGACCTAAACCCATGACATCCGGGGCCACGCCCGCGGACGCGCACGCCAGGACACGTGCCATCGGAAGAAGCCCCGCGCTGCGGGCCGCTTGCGCTTCGCAGAGGAGCAACGCGGCAGCGCCATCGTTAATGCCGGATGAATTGCCGGCCGTCACGGTTCCGCCATTGACGAACGCCGGCGCGAGGCGGCTCAAACTTTCCGGCGTCGTATCCGGGCGCGGATGTTCGTCCCGCGCGACGACGCGGCCATCCTTAACACCTGGAATCGTCACCTCGACGATTTCGTCGGCGAACTTGTCGGCGGCCATCGCCTCGCTACACTTCCTCTGCGACTCGTACGCAAATCGATCTTGTTCGCCGCGGTCGATCCCATAACGCTGTGCGACGCGCTCGGCGGTTTCACCCAATGTGATCGTCCACTCGGAAGGCATACGAGGGTTCACCATGCGCCAACCGAGCACCGTATCGAAGAGCCGTTGACGCCGGTCGAACGGCGCATCCGGTTTTGGCAGTACGTACGGCGCGCGCGTCATCGATTCGACGCCTCCGGCGATCATGATGTCGCCTTCACCGAAGGCAATCGCCTGTGCGGCAGAGTTGATTGCCTGAAGGCTGGAGCCGCAGAGCCGGTTGACCGTCGCGCCGGGAACTTCGATTGGTAGCTGCGCGAGCAGCACCGCCATGCGCGCAACGTTACGGTTGTCCTCGCCGCTCTGATTGGCGGCGCCGAGGTACACGTCGTCGATGGCGTTGGGCGCAACTTTCGTCCGGTCGACGAGCGCGCGCAAGGCGATTGCAGCCAAATCATCCGGCCGCACTGCGGCCAGCGCTCCGCCCGCCCGTCCGATCGGCGTCCGTACGGCATCGATCACCCAGACGTCACGATTCATTAGCCTGTCCTGTGGAAGCGGACGGTTCTTCTTCGACATCGAGCACCCATAACGACCGATGCGGCGCGAATTCGCTACCCTCCGCATCGGCCAAGCGCTTCAAAATGCGCGCAATGCGTGCGCCGCCGACCGCGCGTCCCCACGCAATAGGACCGAATGGATAGTTGACACCCAGCCGCATCGCGGTGTCGACGTCCTGCGGCGAGGCGACGTTTTCGTGCACGGCGATCATGGCCTCGTTCACGATCGATCCGACCGTGCGGCCAAGAAACAGTCCGGGCGCATCCTCCACCAATACGCTGGGCTTTCCGATTGCCGCGAAAAGCTCTCGCGCGACTTCGAGCGCTTCATCACTTGAAGACTCAAGGTCCACGATCTCAACGATCTGTTGCCCGCGTAATGAACCCAATACGCCGAATCCGATCAATCGCTGCGGGTGGCGCAGCCGTCGCGCGCAGTGGCTCAACTCGGTCGCATAGGCATCGGCGAGCAGCATGGTCTCCGCCGGGAACGCTTCATCGAGCCGGGCCAGCACGGCGCTGCGATCCTTGACGCCGTCGCCGGCGTCAATAACGACCGTGGTTTGGGACGACAGGTTCGCAAGCATGTCATCGTTGTCGACGCGTTGGAAGTTGACGCATCGCTCGGCGATCGCGTCGGCCAACTCGTCGGCGAGAACGCCGAAACCGACAACGGCAACGACTTCTTGCGCGAGCGTTTCTTGCGTTACCGCTCCGATTTGGGGCTCAGAGCGCTGCACCGTCCCGTCTGGATAGCGATAGAAACCGCCGCCGCTCTTTCGGCCCAGCAATCCGCGCGCCACCATGTCTTCTTGAAGCGGGACCGCTGCGAAGCGCGCCTCTTCGATCTGCGCGTGGAGGGACTTCGTCGTGGCGAGATTGACGTCGAGGCCGATGAGGTCCATCAACTCAAAGGGCCCCATGCGAAACCCGACGCCCCGGGCGAGCGCGTCGAGCTCTTCTATAGAAGCGACGCCACGCACCAAGGCGCGCAGACTCTGAAGATAGTACGGGCGGGCGATCCGATTGACGATGAATCCCGGCGTGTCCGCGGTCACCACGGGCGTTTTCCCGAAGCCTTCAACGATCCGCAGGCCGTGCTGGAGCGCCGCCTCGCTCGTCTGCGCGCCGCGCACGACCTCAACTAACCGCATCCGAGTCGGCGGATTGAAAAAATGCAGCCCGATCACGCGCGCAGGGTTGGAGACGACATCGGCTAGTTCGTCGATGCGCAGTGATGAAGTATTGGTGGCTAACAGCGCTTGTGCCTCAAGCGCACGATCGATGGCAACGAAGACGTCGCGCTTGAGATCGAAGCGCTCGGGCACCGCTTCGATCGCTGCCGTCGCGCTCGACCTGCCTCGAAGTTCACCGCTCCAGCGGATTCGCTTCGCCAGGCCGCCCGCGCCGTTTGACTCTTCGCGTTGCACGTACGCGGCCCCGCGCTCGCGCGCATCCTGTTTTGGTTCAACGACCTCCACGTCGTATCCGGCGCGGGCGGCAACGCATGCGATGCCGGCGCCCATCGTACCACCGCCTACGATCAGCAGCGATTCTGCCATCCAAGTCGGTTTCGCGAGAGGAGCGCGAAACGCTTCGTCGGTAATTTTCGCGCGATGGAGAAACCGCACTGGCATCGGCGCTCGTCACGTTACGTCGTCGATTCGCCGTACATGCGCTTACGCGTCGATGAACTCGTTCTGCCAAACGGTACGGTCGCCGCGGAATATTACGTTCGCGAAGCACCCGGGTTCGTCACGATCATGGCGCTAACGCCCAGCGATGAGGTCGTGTTGGTGCGACAATACCGCTATGGCTCCGACGCGATCCATCTCGAACTGCCGGCCGGCATGCTGGCAGAGCGCGAAGATCCAAAAGACTGTGCCATGCGGGAGCTCGCGGAGGAGACAGGCTATAGCGTGGAGCGGTGTCAACGCGTCGCCGAGTATTTGCACGAGCCGGTCCGATCGTCGGCGCGAGCCTACATCTATATTGGCTTTGGCGCCGTCGAATCGGGTCCGCCGCAACTGGATCCGACCGAAGACGTCGAGGTCGAACTGGCGTCACTCGATCGCTTTCGCGAAATGCTCGGCGACGGCAGCATCGATGCGGGTGGCTCGATCGCCGCCGGCTACCTCTGCCTGGAACATCTTGCGAAGCTGAAACACGGCGGCGAGGACGTCGGTAGATCTTAGCATGCTTGGGCTTTTCTTGCGACTTACGGTTATCGTCGCGGTGGGCATCGTTTTAGTGATCGTCGCGGCATTTCTTCTGAAGATCGCATTGATTGCCGCGATCATCGCGGCGATCGGCGTGGCCGGTTACTTCTTGTACTCGTTGATCCGACGCCGATCCGGACTGCCGATCATTCGCTGAGCCACTCTGCCAGCGCTTCAGTAACTTGGCCCGGTTCTTCCAACATCGGTAGGTGGGCGCTGCGTTCGCAGACGATCAAACGCCCACGAGGGAATCGCTGGGAAATGTCGCGCGCCTCTTGCATTGGAATCGGGCCATCGCAGGCGCCCGCTATCATCAGCATCGGAACGTCTAAATCCTCGGCGATATCCTCAGACGCGGCACGCAACGCCATGCCGCGTAGGGCGGCTGCCGCTCCACGCGCCGTATTGCGACGCGCGATTTCATAGATTCGCTGCACCACACCAGGTCGGTCCGCCAGAGTCTCGGGCGCGAATAGAGCCGGCACGTACGCCTCAATCGCCGGCTCGATAGAGCCGTCACGTTCGATGCGATCGGCAAGGCGGCGGCGCGCCGCGGCTTGTTCGGGGGAGTCGGCGCCGAGGCGGCTCGGAACCAACGCAAGGCGCGCGACGCGTTCGCTAAACATGCGCGCAAAGGCGAGCGCAACGTATCCGCCCATCGAATGTCCCGCCACCGATGATTGATGAACTCCGAGCGTATCGAGCAGCGCGGCGATGTCCGACGCAAGGGTTTCCATGAGGTATGGGCCGTCGGGAACGCCTGACTTTCCGAATCCACGCAGATCCGGAGTTATCACAAAGTAACTTCGCGCGAGCAGCATCTCACGCTGCTCGTCCCAAATGTCGCGCGCGAGTGGAAATCCATGGATCAACACTACCGCATGCGAACTTTGCATGCCGTCAACATGTGCGTCGATGCGCGTGCCGTCATCAGCAAAAACTTGCATTAGCGCTCGTAATACTGTATAAGGTAGGCAACACCCCTGGTCAATTTGCGACCAGAGAAAGGATGATGCCACAAACAATGGCAGTCCAACGTAGAAAGAAGAAGGCTGCGCCCGCGCACGCAGCGCCGAAGCGCAAGACGCGCAAGAAGGCGACGCGCAAGGCGGCGCCGCGCAAGACCGCGCGAAGGAAAACGACGCGCAAGAAGGCGACGCGCAAGAAGGCGACGCGCAAGAAGGCCTCTCCCCGCAAGGGCGCACGGAAAGGCGCTCGCAAAGGCGCACGCAAGACGACGCGAAAAGCCGCGACGCGCCGCCGCAAAGGCGCGCGTAAAGCGACGCGCCGCAAGAAGGCCGCCGCCTAAGACGGTCCTCACTAAGCTCCGCCGGCAAATTCGCCGGCGGAGCTTTTTAAGACTCTAGATCGTCCGCACGATGGGACGAAGCATCCAAATCGCCACGAAAAGTAACGCACAGAATACGCCGGCGAGTGCAAATGCCGTTCGCAATCCGATCGCCGCGGCAATAGCGCCGTCAACGAGCGATCCCAGCGGCACGACGCCAATCGCAATCATCGTATAAATCGAGAGCGCGCGTCCTCGCACCGAGTCGGGTGAAAGCACTTGGATCAACGTGTTGGTGACGCCTAACGATGCGAGCGTTCCGAGGCCTGCCGCAAAGAGAACCGGCAACGCCAGTCCCAACGTCGGAACGAACGCCAGCGCCAGCACGCTCAGCGACATCGCAAGACCCGATTGCAACCACAGACGCGCGCGCCGCTCACGCTGTGCAAAGTATGCCGTCACCAGCGCGCCTCCGAAGCCGCCGGCTCCGATAGCCGACACGCTCCAGCCCAGACCCCGCGCGCCCGCATGCAAAACGTTGACGGCCAGGGCCGCGACCAACTGGCTGTACGGCCGCGTGAGCAGCGCCGTGGCAAACTGCGCCAGCAGAATCCAACGCAGCACCGGATGACGAACGATAAAGACGATGCCTTCAAGCATCGCTCGCAGCGTCGGCTCCTTTTTGGTCACAGATGGCGGCGACGGTCGCATCAACAGCACGGCAACGACGACCGCTAACGTAGCCGCGGCATTAGAATAGAAGGCTCCCGCAACGCCGATCCACACGATCAGCGCGCCGGCGAGTGCGGGACCGATTACGGCCGGCGCGTTAAATGCCACGGAGTTGAGCCCGACGGCGTTACCGACGTATTTTCGGTCGACCAACAGCGGCACCCAACTTTGCCGCGTCGGCGAATCGAATCCGTTGGCGGCCGAATTGAGCGCCGAGATGAGCACGAGGCCGATCAGTTCCAGGCGATGCAGCGTCGAAAGCACGGCGAGGATCAGTGCGCACAGCGCCATCGTTACGTTGGTAACGAGGAGCACTCGACGCCGCGGCAAGTGATCCGCGACCACGCCGGCAAGCGGCGAAAGGAGCAAGACCGGAAGCGCGCGCGCGGCGCCGAGAAGGCCGAGATAGAGCGCCGCTTGATGTGGCGACGCGGCAATTCGCGCTACGAAGAATCCCATCGCGGTAAACTGCATCCACGTCCCAAGGTTGGAGATGAGTAGACCGAGCCAGAGAAGGCGGAAGTCGCGATAGCGTAGCGCCGCTAGCAGCGGCGTTGGACGGGCCGGTACTTCTTGAATCACGCGCCGCGCGCGCGAACCGCGGCGACGATCAGCGCCACGCACTGCGCTGGCGCGACCCGAGAAGTATCGACGCACAAGTCATATTGTCGTACGTCTCCAAACGTGCGGCCATACCACTGTCGCACGTACGCGCTGCGCGCACGGTCTACTCGATCGACCTCCGCTTCGACGCTCTCGCGACGGTCTTGCGTCACCTCCATGATATGGGAAACGCGCCAAGCGCGCGGCGCATGCATGAAAATGCGCAAAACATCTTCGCGTGCGCCGAGAATGGCCGAAGCGCCACGCCCCACGAGCACGACGTTGCCGCGAGACGCATATTCGCGCACGGCATCGGCGATCGCAGCCACTAAGTCATCGTCTGGAGGTTCGCTCGCGGACGATTGCGCGAGTTCGGGCGTCGCGCGCTCCAGGCTCGTCAACAGGCGTTGGCCCAACGTGCGACCGGCGTCTTCATTAGCGTCGACCGCTTCGGGGCTGATGCGCAAGCGTTTCGAAACGACAACGGGCAACTGCCGGTCGACGTACTCGTACCCCAGTTCCCGCGCGACGGCCATTGCGATCGCGAGCGCTCCGCAGCCATATTCATTCGAGAAAGTGACGATCACCGGGAAAAGAGTAGCGATGGCGAATCGTCGTGTCCTGCCGATCGTCCAGTGCACTACGCTACGTAAAGTCTTCCGCACGCCGAGGCGCATCCCCGGAGCGCTCGGTGCGCTTCGCTCCCTGTTTACGCACCAATACGAGGAGCGCGTGGCGGTGGACGGGGTTAGCTTCACCCTGGAAAGCGGCGAACTCGTGGGGTATATCGGTCCCAACGGCGCCGGGAAATCGACGACGATAAAAATGCTGACCGGCATTCTCGTACCGAGTTCGGGTGAGGTGCTCGTCGCCGGGCTCGTCCCTTGGAGGCAGCGCAAAGAAAACGCTCGCAACATCGGCGTGGTTTTTGGCCAGCGTAGTCAACTCTATTGGGATCTGCCACTGATCGAGTCCTTTGAACTCTTGCGGGCGATCTACGGAATAGAGCACGACCACTATCGCCGCAACCTCGACGAGTTCATCGAGATCTTGCAGCTCGGTGAGTTCCTCCGCACGCCGGTGCGGCAACTCTCGCTCGGCCAGCGCATGCGCGGCGATTTTGCCGCGGCACTGTTACATAGTCCGAAGATCGTCTATCTCGACGAACCTACGATCGGTCTCGACGTCGTCGCGAAAGAGTCGATCCGCGAGTTCATCAAGAGAATCAACTCCGAGCGAGGCACCACCATCATCCTGACGACGCACGATCTCGCCGACGTGGAGCGTCTGTGCCGGCGCATTATCTTGATTGACCGAGGTACGCTCATTTACGACGGAGACGTCGACCGCATCAAGAATGAATACGGCCAGTTTCGAACGCTGATCGTCCGATTTAGCGAACCGGTCCCGAACCCCGCGTTAGACGGTGCGGAACTGATCGGTAACGAAGATTCCAGTGCCCGTTTTCGCTTCAACCGCCATCTGCAGCGAGCCGATCGGCTCGTTCGCGAAGCCAGCGAACGCTATCGCGTCGAAGACGTCAGTTTCGAAGAACCCGACTTGGAATCCATCATCCGCCGAATTTACGTGGAAGGGTACGGTTCCCCGGCGTCGGAGAACGGCTCATGATTTTCTCGAGCGAAACCAAACGACCAAGGATTCACTCGAGCGCCTATGTCGCGCCCACGGCGATCGTCAGCGGAGACGTCACCATTGCCGCCGGATGCGCCGTGCTCCATGGCGCCGTCATCACCGCCGAAGGAGCGCCGGTGACGCTCGGCGAGCAGTGCGTCGTGATGGAAAACGCGGTGGTGAAAGCCAGCGGCGGTAACGCATTGACCTTTCCGGTGAAGATCGGCGACCGTTGCATCATCGGCCCGCAGGCGTATGTCGTAGGGGCTACGATCGGCGACGGATGCTTCGTTGCGAGCGGTGCCAAGGTTTTTAATGGAGCGACAATCGAGCCGGGCAGCGGCGTTGCGCTCAATGGAATAGTGCACGTCAAGTCGCGCTTGCCGGCGGGATCCAGCGTGCCGATGCAACACGTCGCGTTCGGCGATCCCGCGACGATTTATCCGCCTGACAAGGCGCCCGAGATTCACGCGCAGATGAACTTCTATTCCGACGTGTTCAATTTAGAGGCCGGAGACGAGGTCCGTGCGCGGGCCGCAGAAACCTACGCGAGATTCTTGCGCAAGGCGCATGCCCAGGATTCGCCGCTTCCGGAGCACCGTAGCGCGAAGCCGCCGCCGCGGCGTTCGGCCGAAGAACCGCCGCCAACGCAGACGACTCAAGTCGACAAGGTCGTCGACGTGATGATGCTCGAGCTCGAAGAGATGGAGCATCGCCGACAAGAAGCGATCAAACGACAAAAAAAATAGCGCCGTATGCCGAGTTCGCGAAGAAAGCCTTCGCGCGCGAAGCGACGTACCGAATGGAGGTCCTCACCGAGATCGGTTCGCTGGTCTTGCGCGTCTACATCCTTCGGTCGCTCTGGACGGCCTTATACGCGCAAAACGCGGCACCCATAAACCTTCCACTCCATGGAATGATCACCTATGCTACCGTCGCGATGTTAATGTCGCTCATTCTCGAGGTCGATGGGACGCGCCTGATCCGCGAAAAGATTCGTGAGGGGACGATTGCGACCGATCTGATGAAACCCATCAGCGTCCCGTTGTATTTTTTTAGCGATGGAATCGGACAGACGCTGCTTCACGCCCTGCTCGTCGTTCCCTCGCTATTCTGCGCGCTGCTCTTGGTGCGCATCGACGTACCCGCGCCTGCGACCATCGCGGCCTTTGCGTTGTCCTTTGCCGTCGGATATGGGGTCAATTTTTCTTGAATTTCTTGATGAACAGCATCGCCTTCTGGACGCTCGAAACGTTCGCCGCACAATTGATCGTGCGTTGGGCTTCCGATTTACTGTCCGGACAGATCATCCCCTTAACGTTATTTCCAGGGATCGTCGGCAGGATCGTTTTCGGACTACCCTTTGCCGCGATCTATTCGACGCCGCTCCTTATCTACGTCGGCGTAATACCCGCCTCGCAATGGGCGTCGAGCATTTCCATGCAACTCACGTGGCTCGCGGTCTTTGCAGTGCTCGCCTCGGCAGTGTGGCGTGCCGCTTCCAATCGCGTCGTCATTCAAGGCGGATAGAGATTGTGCAGGCGTCCAAGCAGCAAATGATAGTACAACATTCCGCGTACGGGGCCCAGGCGTTCCAGTAGTTCGGCTTGATCGACGTGCGCCTTTCCGGCGAGCAGCGCCAGGCTTCGCGCGACGCCCGAATCGCCCATCGGAAAGGTGTCGAGGCGGCCCAACCCCCGCAAAAGCACTACCGCGGCGCTCCACGGGCCTATTCCCCGAATCTGCGCGAGTCGCGCCGCCGCTTCCGCCGTCGTCAAGCCTTCCAGCGGCATTTGCGCAATTGTGCCGTCGAGAAACGCTTGGGCCACGCCGCGTAGGTGCGCGAGTTTGTTGCGCGACAGACCGGCGCCGAGCAACGCTTTCTCGTCGCCGCCTAGCCAGCGTTGCGGCGGAGGAAACGCAACGCATCGCACCTCTTGCACGACCGCCGGCTGTCCGATCGCTTCGACCACGCGCTGCATGATTGCCGCGGCTGCATGAATGGAGATTTGTTGAAAGACGATCGCGTGCGCGCACGCTTCCCATAGCGTGGGATACCGTGGGGGCTTGAGGCCGCGCAAGGCCTTAGAAATTGGCGCTAACCACGCGACGCGGCGCGCTCGTGAATACCAGGCGGACAGGTCGGCCTGCGTCCCCAGGAGACGCGCAACGAGGACGGCGTACCGCAGCGGATCGCCTGACGTGCACCGTACCTCGATGGAATCCATGCCGTGGGATCGCACGGCGAGCACTACCAGGCGGCGCCCTTCCGGTAACGCGCGGTAATAGGTACCTTCGGCGTCAACGACGTCCACCACGTTGCTTCCGATGCGGCGCAGGGCCTGCGCCGTAAAATCGAGCCGAAACGGCGACCTGACGGGGAGCAGCGCCGGCGGACCGAAACGCTTCATCGGTGCTGCCCGCGTATCTTCAATACTGGCGAATCAATTTTCTGACGCTGTTGGAGTATCGCGCTAATTTCGTCATGTGGTTTTTCTTCACGATTGCCTATCACGGCGTGGCAATGGCCGCTCTGTATGTGACGATGCGCCAGTTTCCGTCCATGAACGGGTGGAGCTTTCGCGAAGTCTTTTTCCTCTACGCCCTTTGGATGAGCGGTCACGAGCTGCACAATACGTTCTTCTTCACCGTGGTCAGCGTCCCCGACTACGTGCGCGAAGGGCGCTTCGATCGTTTCTTAGTGCGTCCGCTCGACACGCTGTTTCAAGTCCTCACCGTTCCCGCCCAAATCGTGCCGGATGGACTGATCCTCGCGATCGCGACCCTGGCCGTGGCGACCGCCGTGGTACACGTGCGCGTCGACTTCATCTTCGTGACGTTCGTGCCACTGGTTATCCTCGGGGGCGCCCTCATCGACCTCGGCATCTCTTTGGCGGTCGCGACCGTCTCCTTTTGGTTCGTGCGCGTCGATACGCTGCGCTGGGTCGTCATGTCGCTGGAACAAGACTTCACCCGCTATCCGATTAGCATTTATACGCGCGGGGTACGAGTCGTCTTGACGTTCGTTTTGCCGTTTGCGTTCATGAACTACTTCCCGGCGGCTTATTTTTTGCAAAAGAGCGACGTAGGACTGCACCTCAATCCCGCGATCGGGCTGATGACGCCGGCGATCGGTATTGCCTGGCTCGCCGCCGCATACGCGTTTTGGCTCGTCGGATTGCGTCACTATCAAGGTACCGGTTCGTGAATCGTGGCATATTTCTCGTCTCGTCGGGCGCATTCGCACTCGCACCGCGCGCAATCGCACAAACCTCGCTGGAAGGAAAGATCGCGGCGGTCGCGCGTGCGATGCCGGGAGACATCGGTATCTTCGCGCGGACGATGGCGCGTCGTGCACCACTGATCGCATATGCGGCGCACGAACGTTTTCCGACCGCTTCCACCATCAAAGTCCTGATTATGGTCACGGCCTTTCGTGCCGAAGAGTTGCGTCCAGGAACGCTGGACGAAGAAATCGTTTTTCGGGAACGGGAACTCATCGGCGGTTCGGATTTCATGGATCGAGTAGCCGATGGCGCACGGCTTTCGGTACGCGAGTTGATTCACCCGATGATCACCGTCAGCGACAACACCGCCGCAAACTTGCTCATCGAACATTTCGGCCTGGATGCCATCAATGCCACCGGCCGACGGGCCAGCATGTTCCACACGCGGTTGGCTCGGAAGTTCCTAGACTTTAGCGCGATCGTTCACCATAACGACAACGTTTCAACGCCGGCCGACATGGCGCGACTGCTCTACCTGATCGAGCGGGGTGCACGTGAAGGCGTGCCGACCATCGTGTCGTCGCGCCACTGCCGCGCGGCCATCGCCATTATGCTTGCGCAGACCGATCGAGACGGCATCCCTGCGGCGTTGCCCGCCGGTACGCGGGTCGCAAACAAAACCGGCGAAGTCGAAGGTACCCGCGATGATATCGCGATCGTCGAACCATTCGGTGATTCTCCCTTCGTGTTGGCGATCATGACGCGCGATGCGTACGACTACCCGGCAGCATACCGCGCCATTCATACCATGGCTCGCTTGGCGTACGCCGCCGTTGCGGGGAGCGGTGCGTAATTCGATTAGGCTTCTTTACCGCGGAAGAATCTGACGAGCGGCAGCAAAGGAACGACCGTAACGCTCGGCCGGCGGCTACGCCGGACTCAGGAGGTACGGGCCGCCACGTAAAACGTTTGGTCGGATGAAACTCTCCCGCCCGTCCGTATTGCTCGGCGCCGCCGTTGCCGCCGGCGCCGTCGCCTTGGCGTCGCCCGTCGCGCCGGCCGAACCGGCATTGAACGCGGATCCCCGGATCGCTACGATGGTGAACGCGGTTAGCGCGCAGGGGCTGCGAAGCACGGTCGCAACGCTCGTCGCCTTTCACACGCGCAACGATTTTTCGGAAAAGACTTCGACTGCCGACTATGGCGTTTTTGGCGCGCGGGATTGGATCGCATCGCAATTTCGAGCGATCGCCGCGGGAACAAACGGCCGCATGACCGTTGCGCTCGATACCTATCTCCAGCCCAAGACGAATCGAACTCCGCGAGCGGTCCGGGAATCGAGCGTCATCGCCACGCTTCGTGGCGATGCTCCGGGACGCACCTACGTCATGTCCAGCCATTTCGATGACTGCGATGGCGATTGCACCGACGGCTCCGGCATCGCCCCGGGTGCCGACGATAACGGTTCCGGTGTGGCCGCCGTTTTGGAGGCTGCACGGGTCATGGCGGCGACGCGCTTTCGCGGTACAATCGTTTTCGCGTGCTTCGACGGCGAGGAACTAGGGCTCTGGGGCTCGGCACATTACGCGCGCGAACTGGCGTCCGCGGCGCAACCGGTCCTTGCGGTCCTCAACAACGATATCATCGGAAACTCCGTCGGCGGCGACGGCGAATCAGAACCAAACGTGCTGCGCGTCTTCAGTCAGGCGCTGCCGCTTCACGCCGACGATGCACGGGTCAATCTGGCCGGCTCGGAGAACGACTCGCCGTCGCGCGAACTTTCGCGTTTCATCGCCGAGACGGCGCCGCTCTATATTCCGGGCCTGAACATTCGTCAAATCTTCCGCGCGGATCGCTTTCTGCGTGGGGGCGACCAAGAATCGTTCCAAGACGTCGGCTACTCCGCCGCGATTCGTTTCGTGGAAGCGCACGAAAACTTTGCACACCAGCACCAAAACGTGCGAGTAGAAAACGGCGTGCAATACGGCGATCTTCCACAATATATCGATGCAGCGTATCTGCGCCGTTCTACTCAAGCGAACGTTGCCGCATTGGCGACGCTGGCGCTCGGTCCTACGCCGCCGCGGTCGGTTCAAATGGTGCTGAGGCGTTTGGGATACGAAACGACGCTGCGCTGGCGCGCATCGGGCGATGTAACGGCATACGAGATCGTCTGGCGCTCCACCGACGCCGCCCAATGGGAGCACGTTGCCGCCGTCGGCAACGTGACCCAAGTGACGCTCCCTATTTCAAAAGACGACTACGTCGTCGGCGTTCGCAGCGTCGATTCCAACGGGTTGCGCAGTCCGGCCGTCTATCCCACTGCGGTGCGCGAACGAGCGCCTTGACGGTCGAGGTCGTCCAGCGCGGCCGCTACCGCGGCAAGCGTTTGTTTCACATCGGCGGCGGTGTGCGCCGTGGAAAGGAACATCACTTCATTTTGGGACGGCGGCAACAGAATTCCGCGAGCGAGCATCGCGCGATAGTACTGCGCGTATCGGCTGCTTTCGGCCCGCCGCACGTCGTCGTAGTTGGCGCTCGATGAACCGGCGCGAAACTTGAAATCGACGACCGACTCCTCCTGCACGACCGAGTACGAGAGCCCACATTGCTCAAAAAGTCCGCGCAGTCCCTCGGCAAAATATCGACCCAGCACGCGCATCTCCGCGTAATACTCGGGATGCGATTCGATGAGATCGAGCGTGCGGTGTGCCATCGCGACGCAAAATGGATTGCCGCCATGGGTGCCGCCGGTGAAAGCGGTTCCGTCAGGTGCCAGCACCGCCATCACGTCGGCGCGGCCGCCGAACGCCGCAATCGGCATGCCGCCGCCCACGACCTTTCCTAACGCGGTGAGATCGGGCTCCACGCGCAATCGGCCTTGCGCTCCCGAAAGACCAAAACGCAGCCAGGTGACGACTTCATCGAAAATCAAAAGCGCGCCCCAACGCCGCGCGCGCTCCCGTAAGCCTTCCAGAAAGCCGCATCGAGGCAAGATCAACCCCATATTGTTCGCGATCGGCTCAACGAGAATCGCCGCCACGTCGTCTTTGCGCGACTCCCCGGCGACGTCCACCGAGTCGAGATCGTTATAGCGTGCAACGATGACGTCGCTGCGGACGCCGTCGGGAATGCCGGAGGAGGCGCCGGCTGCTTCGGCCGACGCACCCGCATCGATCAGTGCGGCATCGAAATGCCCGTGATAGTTTCCCGCAAACTTCAAGACTGCGTCGCGCTTGGTAAACGCGCGTGCGACTCGTAGCGCGCTCATCACGGCTTCGGTCCCGGTGCTGACGAATCGCATGCGTTGCATAGAAGGTAGATGCTCGCGAACGCGTTGAGCCAGGCGGATCTCTTCAACGTGTGTCGATCCCCACACAAAACCGCGCGACGCTAGCACGTCGAGATTGCGAACCAACGCGGGATGCGTGTGGCCGAAGAGCAGCGGCCCGTACGCCATGACGTAGTCGATGTAGCGCCGTCCTGCCTCATCGTATGCATACGCGCCGGCCGCACTGGACTGAACGAACGGCGGGCCGCCGACCGCCCATCCGGAGCGCACCGGTGAATCGCACCCCCCTGCCAAGAACTCCGAAGCGCGTGCCGACTGCATACGTTGGCGCGCTTCGCAGGTTCAACGAAGAAGCCATGCCCCAGATCACCAGCGAGATCACGCCTGGACGCAAGATCGAAGAGCTCGTTCGAGACTTTCCGCTTGCGGAGCCAGTGTTGCGTGCCTTTGGACTAGGATGCAGCGGCTGTGGTGTGAGTAAATACGAAACGATCGAGCAGGGCGCTGCGGCGCACGGCTTGCAGAGCGAACCAATATTGCGCGCACTGGAGCAAGCGCGCACCACCGGCAAGGTCCCGCAAATTGAGGAAGCCGACCGACGGCCCCAACGGCGCGCGCCCGGCACGTTTGCCGGGCGAGCCTCGATAGCGCACGCCATCCCCGTCATGTCAGGAAAAGGCGGCGTCGGGAAGTCGCTCGTGACCGCCCTGTTGGCGATAGGGCTGCGCCGAATGCACTATCGGGTTGGAATTCTTGACGCCGACATCACGGGACCGTCCATTCCAAAACTCTTCGGGTTGCACCAACCGCTAAGCATCAGCGCCGACCCTCACAAGACGACTCCCCAAGGGCAACCTCAGCCGCTGATCACTCCGGCCGTTTCGCGCAGCGCAATCGAAATTGTCAGCGCGAATCTACTCACCGATAAGGAAGACACCGCAATGATTTGGCGGGGACCGATCGTCGCCGGCGTGATTCGTCAGTTCTACGAGCAAGTGCTCTGGAGCGATTTGGATTTCTTGCTGGTGGATCTGCCGCCCGGAACGTCGGACGCTCCCTTAACGGTCGTGCAATCGCTGGCGATCGACGGCGTCATTTTGGTTACGATGCCGCAAGCGTTGGCAACGATGATCGTGCGCAAAGCCGCGAATCTGGTGCACCAGTTGCACAAACCGATCCTTGGCATCGTCGAGAACATGTCGTACTTTGTCGCGCCCGACACGGGACGACGTTATGAGATTTTCGGTCCCTCCTATGCGGAACGCGTGGCGGAACTCGCGCGCGCGCCCGTTTTGGCGCGGCTGCCCATCGACCCACAAAAGGCATGGCTCGCCGATGAGGGGAGGATCGAAGAGGTGAGCGATACGACGCCCGATCTGCTGGCGGACACGCTCGTGCGGGAGTTGGCAGCGCGGCCGAAACAAAAAGAAACGATCTCGATCGTCTAATGCGAATGTCGGAAAAGGCCAAAGAGGCGCTGCGTTCTGAATACCGCCGCTAAGAACGCGCTACTCGGCTTTGGGGTCGGCATCGGCGCCGGTTACGGCGTCGTGCGGGCGTTCGAGGCGGCCGCTCAACTGCAAAATCCGCCCGATGCAGGAGTTCGCGATGCAAAGGCCTACGCGCGTACGCGTCGCGCCCTCGAACTCGCGGCGACGATTCGCAACGTCGTGGCAACCCTGGCGTTTGCCAATAGCGACGCGGCCGCGGCCGTCGATCGTGCCACCGGCGGCATCGCCGCAGCGTTGCGTCCGGCGCTCTTCGGCATTCCGTTGTCGTTGTTCGCCGCCATTGCGGACCTTCCGACCGCGTTCGTGGAAGAGTATTCGCTCGAACGCCGTTACGGTCTGACCGATCAGCGCCGCACCGGTTGGCTGGCGGACTACGTGAAAGCGGCGTTGGTTAGCACGGTTGTTCTAAACGTCGTCGCCACGCTGTTCGGGGCCGTAGTGCGCCGCGCGCCGCGAAACTGGCCATGGCTCGCGAGTGCCGGCGCGTTCCCGCTATTCGTTTTCGGCAATTTTATCGTTCCGATCTATGTGATGCCAATCTTTAACGCCTTCGTGCCGGTGGAAGGCCCTCTCGAGCAACGGTTGCGAAGGCTAGCGACGCGCTTCGGCGTCGGCGATGCGGCGATTTTGCGCATGGACATGAGCCGCCAGACTCGTAAGGCCAACGCGTTCGTTACCGGCATTGGAAGGACACACCGGATCGTCGTCGGCGACACCCTCATCGAGGCCTTTTCGGCAGACGAGACGGAGTTCGTGGTCGCCCACGAGTTGGGACACTACATCAACCGTGACACCTGGCGGCTCATCGCTCTCGGTCAGCTGATCGCCACGCTGCTCTTTCTCGTGGCCAATGGCGCGATTTCTCCGGGCGATCGACGGCGCTTGACGAACCAGCCGCTCTTGCTGCTGCGGCTGTATGCGATCATGCTGCTGGCATCGCAGGCGCTGCGCCCGCTGCTCTTTGCTTTTTCTCGTTCGCGCGAATGGGCCGCCGATCGCTTTGCCGTCGCGGCAACCGAAAATCCGATCGCCGGCGCGGCGGCATTTAAACGGCTACGCGAGCAGAATCTTGCCGACGACGAGCCGCCGCTCTGGTACGAAGTGCTCTTTGGATCGCATCCGTCGTTGCGGGCGCGCATCGCGGCCCTGGAGTCGGTGGATCTACGGCAAGATGGCTGAGGGACGCGTTCGCAGCCACGCCGCGATATCGGTCTTTGGCGTAACGTACGAGCCGGTTGCGAGCTCCTGGCGAAGTTCTGCGAAGAGACCAAAGCCTTCGGCGAACGCATCGTGCTTGTGGATTGACTCCTCGTTGATCTGACTTGCAAAAATAAACGTCGAGTCGGCTAAGTCGGCGTAGACGTCGAGCGCACGCGCGAGAATGCCGCGTACCACGTCTTCAACGAACCGCGGATTGTGATGGGCCTTATTCACGACGAAAAATTCGTCCGGACGCTTCAACAAATCGTACGTTTCGCTCGACATTGAGTTTTCGACGATCTCGACCAAATCTTCGGCACGTATTGCTTCGGCCTGCAGTTCATCGGCGCCTAAGAGGATGGCGCCTCTCCCCCGCTGATTGTGCGTCGCGACCGGCAAGGCATCGAGCGCGCGCTTTGCGTCGGCATCGGTGAAGCCCGCCTCGGCTAACTCGCGCATCGCGTGCTCGCGCACCATCGCCTGAGCGCAGGGGCAGGCGGTCATCCCTTCGGCCTCGACACCAACGATTCGACGCGTACCTTGGGAATCGGCGTGCGCAATTCCGACGAGCGTGTACGTTTCTTCGCCCCGCTTTCCGCTAACGGGCGTCCAGCGCTCCAAGCCGAAGTCGGCACGCAACCGCACGTCGGCACAGATCGCACGCTGGCTTCGCACGATTTCCGTTGCGATCGACTCGGCCAGCCGTTCGACGCGCGCGGGTTGCGAATCGCGCGCGAGAACGTCGAGCGTCGCTTCTTGAAGAATCTCGGTAAATCGCGACATATGAACGCCGGACTTGTCCGGCGCAAGATCGGCCACCATTGCAAATTCGCCGTTATAGACGTGGGCTTTTCCGTCGATCTGGAGATGGATCACGCGCCGCACGCCCGAGACACCGGCGCGGCCCAGCGACAGACGGACCTCCGGCTCTTCGGCTTGGCGGTCGGTATCGAAGCGCAGCGCCCGCTCTCGTCGGCGAATGACCCCGTCGCGCGGCGGCCGAATCAAGTTCGGCGCGATCTCTGCCAACGGCGCCGCATTGTACGGACGCACGTCGAGATGCGGCTCGACGACCGATTGGTCCACAGCGAGGAGATCGATATCGATCGGACGCGGCGCGAGGCGGCGCGTGCCCCGCGCGCGACCCACCGCCAATTCTACTTCACGCGCATACCGCTTGAACTCTTCGGGCGAAAGGTCGCTGCGCAACGCCGCGGCGACGTTCAGATATGCCGGGCCTTCCGCGCCGTGAGCGGCTTCGGACTCGTAGAACGACGAAACGGATACAATCGTACAACGCGCGCGCAGGCGTTGCAACGCTGAAAGAATGTTGCTCTGCCGGTCGCCGAGATTCGATCCGATCCCGATGTGGAGTTCGTGCACCCGTCGTTCCTTCGAGATTCACGCGGCGGCGCCCCCGAAAGGGCGTACGCAACGGAGTTTCCAACCGCATCAGCGTATTGTACGATAGCGATGCAAAACGATACCCTCTATCCGTACCTGCTCGATCCGAAGTTGACGACGCAAGTCTGGGGAGGCAACGAACTGGTCCACCTCTACGGAAAGAACGGCGATCCCAACGCGCGCTTGGGCGAGTCCTGGGAGTGTTGGGATGCGGATGGCGTCAAAAACGGACCACTCGAGGGCTCCACCGTCGCAGCGTTGCGCGCTCGTCTGGGCGCAGAACTCCTCGGCGACATCGACCCTTCGCGACTTTTTCCGGTGTTGACGAAAATCATAACCGCCCACGATTGGCTCTCCGTGCAAGTACATCCGGACGACGCGTACGCACAGCGCGTCGAACATCAACCCTTCGGTAAGACCGAGTGCTGGTACGTGCTCGCAGCACAGCCCGGCGCGCAGATCGTATACGGTTGGAACCGCAACACCTCACGCGGCGAGTACGAAGCGCGGGTCGCCGACGGCACGCTCGGCGAACTACTGCGAAAGATCGCGGTGAAGCCCGGCGACACCGTTTACATTCCGCACGGTCTCGTCCATGCGATCGGACCCGGCGTGACGGTCTTCGAGACGCAGCAAGCGTCCGACTTAACGTACCGGATGTTTGACTACAATCGCCTGGGGCTCGACGGCAAGCCTCGTGAGCTGCACGTCCAAAAGGCCGCCGACGTGCTGGACTACGCGGCGACGACCACCGGCACGCTGCACCAAATCGAATATCGCTTCGAGGGCCTCGACCGCATCGCACTGATCGCGGACGAGCATTTCATCGTCGAACGGATCGTCGCAAGCAACGAACCCGCGACGATGGCGACCTCAAACCGTCCATTGATTTTGATGACGCTCGATTGCACGATGGAGATCGGTACGCCGGGAGGTAGCGCCGTGTTGGAACGCTATCAGACCGCGCTCGTTCCCGCTGCGGCGCAGCGGTGCACCGTTCGGGCCGCCGGCACGAGAGCCGCCTTCATGTTTGTCACGCCGCCTGCGAACGACCGGCAACTCCCGGGCCAACTATTAGCCGCCGGCGTGGCGCAAGCGGACGTGGACGAGTTCATGGGGCAATTTGCGAGCGACGCATCCAAGATGCGGAGCGTACCGTTATAAAGATCGCGATGAACATACAAAGGGCGACCTTCGCAGCCGGATGTTTCTGGGGAGTCGAAGCGGCATTTCGACGAGTACCGGGCGTTATTGACGCCGTCTCGGGTTATACGGGCGGCAGCGTAGACGACCCCACGTACCGGCAAGTTTGTAGCCATACCACCGGGCATGCCGAAGCCGTCGAAGTCACGTTTGATCCGCACCGCGTCACGTACGAACAGCTGCTCGACGTTTTTTGGAACATCCACGATCCGACGCAGCTGAACCGCCAGGGTCCCGACGTCGGCGATCAGTACCGCTCGGCGATATTTACCCATGGCGCGGAACAAAACGCTTCGGCGGTTGCGTCACGCGAACGAGAAGAGCGCAAGCATCAACGGCCGATCGCTACGCAGATCGTTCCGGCTCCGCAATTTTGGCCGGCGGAACAGTATCACCAGCGCTACTTTGAAAGAAACGGAGGTGCCGCATGTCACCTACCGTCGCGATGAGCCGCCGGCAGTTCGGCGCGATGCTGGCAGGATCGCTAGCGATCTTCGGCTTGCGCGATCGAGCTCGTGCGGACGGCTATGAGGTGACGCACACCGACGACCAATGGCGCGCCTTGCTTGGCCCGCAGCGCTTTGAAATTCTACGTCGCGGCGGAACGGAACCGGCGTTCTCCAGTTCGCTCTTGAACGAAAAACGGGTCGGAATCTATCGGTGCGCCGGGTGCGGAATAGCGCTCTTCTCATCTCGCGTGAAGTACGATAGCGGCGACGGCTGGCCGTCGTTTTGGGACGTCATGCCCAACACCACGCGCACGCAGAAGGATTACGCGCTACTCGAACCGCGCGTCGAAATCCACTGCCGCCGATGCGGAGGACACCTCGGCCATATCTTCGACGATGGGCCGCCGCCGACGCACCTGCGTTACTGTATCGACGGCTTGGCGCTACGCTTCGTACCTTCTGCTTGATACGGCGCGTCCGTCGGAGCCCGCACGTCGAGGGAGACGCCGGCCCACGAACGCCGCAATGGGTACGAGCCGGCGCATCAACCGATCGAATTGTTCGCAATCCAGCGACTGTGCTCCATCCGAGAGTGCATTGGCGGGATCGGGATGCACCTCGATCAACAACCCGTGGGCGCCTGCGGCGAGACTGGCAATAGCGACCGGGGGTACGAGTCGCGCGATTCCCATGGCATGAGACGGGTCGACGATCACGGGAAGATGCGTTAGTTCTTCGAGGAGCGGGACAACCGAAATGTCGAGCAAATTTCGCGTCGCTACGTCGAACGAACGGACCCCGCGTTCGCAGAGCACGACGTTGTCATTGCCGCCGAGCACAATGTACTCGGCAGCGAGCAACCACTCTTGAACCGTCGCGGACAAGCCGCGCTTGAGCAGCACCGGCACGCGGCTCAATCCGACTTCGCGTAAGAGCGGGAAATTCTGCATGCTTCGCGTTCCGATCTGAAGCATGTCGGCATAGGTCGCCACCTTCTCGACATCGCGCGGGTCGAGCACCTCGGTTACGACGCCCAAACCAAATGCATCGGCCGACTCACGCAGCATCTTGAGCGCCTCCTCGCCGAGTCCCTGAAAGGAATACGGCGACGTTCGCGGCTTGTAAGCACCGCCACGCAGAACGTTCGCTCCAGATTCGGCGACGGATCTCGCGGTCCGGTGCAGTTGGTCGCGTGACTCGACGCCGCACGGGCCGGCGCAAATCGCCAAATCGTCGCCGCCGAACGTCGCACCGCTGCGGAGGCGAACGACGGTGCCCTCGGGGCGCGCGTCCCTGCGGACGAGCCGATACGATTGCGGTACGTTCACCCCTCGCTCCACCATCGTCGCTTCGACGGATGGTGCGCCCTTCATGCTATGCGAGTCGCGGCAAATCGTTGCAGGCCGCGAGCATCAGGCTGCCTGAAAGCATGCGGTGGATGGAGCGCGTTGCTATTACCGGAATGGGCGTCGTCTCGCCGCTGGGCAGCAGCATTGACGCCTTCTGGCGGAAATTGATGGACGGAACATCGGCGATTGCACCGATGAGCAATCGCCGCAGCGTCTCCGGAAACGGCTTGTGGGCCGCGGTCCCAGACGATTTTATCGACACCGCGACGCTGTCTTCGAGCGCGTTCCGCAATACCGACCGCTTTACTCAGTATGCGATGGTCGCGGCAAACGCGGCGCTGACCCAAGCGGCGCTCGATCCTCCGCCGGAACGTACCGCGGTCATCGTCGGAAATACAATGGGTGGGTTCCCGCTCGTCGCGGAGACGCAGAGCCGATATACCGAAGGCGGCGGACGTGCCGTTACGCCGAAGCTCATGGCGCTCGTCATACCGAATATGGCGAGCGCTTTGATCGCGATGCGTTGGAGACTGCACGGTCCATCGTTAGCGATTAGCACGGCCTGTGCGTCATCGCTCGACGCAATCGGCTTGGCGTCGGGCATGATCGAACGCGGCGAGGTCGACGTCGCGATCGCGGGTGGAACCGAGACGCTCTTGAGCCCCCTCGCCTATGAAAGTCTCGTCCGCGCCGGGGCGCTCTCACGCAATCCCGATCCCGTACGCGCCTCCCGCCCGTTCGATGTGGATCGCGACGGTTTCGTCATGGGCGACGGCGCGGCGATCCTCGTGCTCGAGCGCGACGACGCTGCACGGCGGCGTGGAGCGGCTATCCTCGCGCGCGTCCGGGGGTACGGCTCCTTGGCGGACGCCTATCATATCACGTCACCCGACCCATCGGCGCAACATGAAATACAAGCCATGCGCAACGCCCTACAAAACGCCGGCGATGCCGCAACACAATGTGCGGTCGTTTATGCCCACGCGACCGGAACGATCGTCGGCGATGCAGCGGAAGCGCGCGCTATCGATGCCGTTTACTGCGAGCAACCCGCGGTTGTCACGTCGATCAAAGGCCACCTCGGACATAGCATGGCGAGTTCGGGAGCCATGTGTACGATCGCGGGGATCGTTGGGATGCACGAACGGGCGATTCCGCCGACGATCGGAACGCAACACGTCGATCCCGCGACGCGCTTCGATCTGGTGATGTCGGAGCCTCGGGCCCGTTCGTACCGCTCGTTTCAAGTCAACGCCTTTGGTTTCGGCGGCCAAAACGCGTCGCTGATCGTCTCGCGCTAACGCTACTGCAGGGCGGATACGGCGTCGCTGTGAAGCCCTCTGGCACGTTTCCTGAGATACGACGATGAATCTGCTGGTGAAAGGCACGAGCGGACCGTTGACGGGTGAGGTCGACGTTCCCAACTCAAAGTATCACGCGCACCGCGCGCTGATTCTAGCCTCACTTGCCTCGGGAACCAGCCGTATCGTCGGTCTCTCCGACGCGCGTCACGTCTCATACACGATGGACGTGCTGCGCGCGCTCGGTACGAAGATCGAAGTCGACGGCCAGAACCTACTCGTTACCGGCGGCCCCTATCACGTCAAGCGTCGTGTCGTCTCCGTCGGTAGCTCCGGATCGACGCTCTATTTCATGATCGGGCTGGCCGCGCTTGCCGACGCTCCGATCACGTTAACCGCGCAGAAATACTTCCGGCGCCGTCCCGTTGGACCGCTGCTGCAAGCGCTCGCGCACATGGGCGTGGCGTTCGAATCGTCGGGCGGATGTCCGCCGATCGGCGTCGCGCCGGGCAAACCGCGCGGCGGGCGCATCGTGATTCCCGGAACGCTGTCGCAATGGATCTCCGGTCTATTGCTGTTGGCGCCGTTTGCGACCGATCATACGACGATCGAAGTCGAAGGCGAACTCAACGAGCGGCCTTACATCGATTTGACCGTCCGGATGATGGCCGAGGTCGGTCTGAACGTGCGCGTCGCGCCGAGCTATCGGCGCTTTGAAATTCCTCCGAACCAACGCGCGCATCCGGCGACGATCGAACTTCCCGCAGACATTGGCTCCGCAGCCTTCGGATTGGCGGTGACGGCCCTTCACCCATCCAACGTGCTCTTCCGGGGACTGCATGCGCTGCCGGGCCAGACTGCGGACCACCCAGAGGGAGCGTTTTTAGACGTCATCCGCGAGATGGGGCTGCCCATGGTTTTCGATGCGCAGGCTCGTGCCGTGCGCGTCGCGCATGGCGGCATCGAACTGCGAGGCGTACGAGTCGATTGCCGCGACATTCCGGACATGCTGCCGATCTTGGCGACCCTCGGCACGTTTGCGCGCGGGCGTACCGTGCTCGAAAATATCCGGCACGTGCGCCTCAAAGAATCGGATCGGGTCGCGGCGATGCTCCAACTCAATCGCATGGGCGGCCTGCTCAATATAGACGACGATCGCTTGACGATCGACGGCGTCGCCCAACTGCACGGCGCCAACCTCTCCTCGTTTAACGACCATCGCATCTTGATGTCGCTCGCCGTCGCGGCCTCGCGAGCCGAAGGTCAGAGCACGCTGACCTATCCCAATGCGTACCGCATCTCGTATCCGCGATTTCTGGAAGCGATGCGTTCGATTGGCGTTCCCATGGCGGTCGTCGATCGACCGGCCCGTCGCGCGCGTACCGCGCCGAAACCACGTGCGCCGATGCCGAAACCCAACGCCGCTGCGGGCGCGACGCTGATCGCGCAACTCGAAAGACACGCCGACGAACGACCGCACGAACTCGCCGTCGTCGAAGCCGGCGAGGAGCGCGATTCTATCCTTTCGTGGCGGGATCTGCTCGAGCGCGTCGATCGGACCGCGACGCTGCTCCTCGAGTTGCGCGTACGTCCGGGCGAATCGGTGGCGTTCCAATTGCCCAATGTGCTGGACTTCGTCGTCATATCGCTGGCGGCGTTGCGCGTAGGAGCGGTCTGCTGTCCACTGATGCCAATTTTCCGCGAACGCGAAGTCCTGTTCTGCTTACGGCGCTCGCGGGCACGCGTACTCTTTCTGCCCGACCAATCACGAGGACGGCATTTCGCCGGCGAAGTTGCCGCGTTGCTCGGGGAAACGTCGGCCTTTAGCGGCGACCTTCCGCTGCGACTCGAGCACGTCGCCGTCGCGGCATCCGGTCGCAAACTCCATCCGTTGCCGGCCCCCGACAATGCTAACGGCGTTCACTGGCTGCACTTCCAAGACGCACTGACGCAGATTCACGTCGATCGCGCGGCGCTCGAGGCGCGGCGGAGCGCGCCAACGTCGCTCGCGCAACTGCTCTTCACGTCAGGCACTTCGGGCGAACCCAAGGGCGTGCTGCATCGCAACGATGTGTTGATGCGAGCGACCGCGATGGAAGTCGAACACCTTGGGCTCGGTGCGAACGACCGGATCTTCATCCCCTCGCCGCTTGCGCACCAGACCGGTTTCCTCTACGGCATGTGGCTTGCGATTCTGATGGGTGTCGGACAGATTCTTCAGCCGGTCTGGAGCGCCGAACGCGCGCTGCGAGCGCTCAACGACTGGGATGGAACGTTCGTGCAGGCCGCGACGCCGTTCTTGGCCGACATGGTCAAAGCGGTCGAAGACGGCGCGCGCCCGCCGGCCGCTTTGCGAATCTTCGTCGCAACCGGTGCGGCGGTGCCCCGAGGACTCGCGGAACGAGCGACGCGAATTTTGGGCGCCGCAGTGTGCGGCGCTTGGGGCACGACGGAGTCGTGTTTGGGATCGCTCGCGGCGCCGAGCGACGAGCCCGCGAAGGTGTGGGGAACCGATGGACGTGCGTTGCGTGGAATCGGTCTACGGATCCGCGACGATGACGGACGGGTACTTCCCGCCGGCGAGGAGGGACACTTCGAAGTCAAGTCGCCAACGATGTTCGACGGATACGTCGATCATCGGGAGTGGACCGCGGCTGCTTACACGCGCGACGGCTGGTTCCGTAGCGGCGATCTTGCGGTGATCGATGAATCGGGATACGTGCGAATCACGGGGCGCGTTCGTGACGTGATCAATCGAGGGGGCGAGAAAGTTCCGGTTGCCGAAGTCGAACAGTTGCTTGCCGATCATCCCGCGGTCGCCGAAGTCGCGATCGTCGCTATGCCCGATCCACGGTTAGGCGAGCGCGCGTGCGCGTTCGCCGTGTTGCGCGAACGCGGGCAGTTTGACTTTTCACGCATGCAGCATTATCTGGACGCGTGTCAAGTTGCCAAACATTACTGGCCCGAACGTCTCGAAGTCGTCTCCGAACTCCCTCGCACGCCTTCCGGGAAAATCCAAAAATACGTGTTGCGCGAGCGCGCGAAGACGTTACGCCCACAAGAACGTGCCAAGGAACCCGTCGCGTGAAGCAACTCGATCGCGTCCCCTCCTTTGACGATGCCTCGTTCGCGCGGCTCAAAAACGAAATCGCGGAATACGTCGCCGGACCCGGCGAGCGATGGGCACGGCGCATCGAGTCGGAGCGAGGCGTTCCGTTGGAGCTTTGGGACGAACTGCGAGAGCGAGGCTATCTCTCGCTGGCGGCGCCGAGCGAGTATGGCGGTCGAGGCGTCCCGTTCTCGCGATACTTGGAGTTGATCGAACTCTTCTCGATGTCGCACGCCTCGATCCGCATGATCGTTCACGTCGTCAACGGCACATGGCGCGCGATGGATCGCTTTGCCACACCCGAACAGCGGGCCAAGTTCATCGTGCCTTCCATTCTAGGCGAAATCAAAGTCGCGTTCACGCTCACCGAACCGACCGCCGGAACGGGGGCCGATTTGCGTTGCAGCGTCGTCCGAGAGGGCGACACCTACTATTTGAGCGGTGAGAAGCACCTGATTACTTTCGGCACGATCTGCGATTACTGGCTGCTCTTCGCCCGTCTCGAAGGCACGCGTGGGGCGGACGGAACGGTCGCTTTGCTCGTCGATCGTCGAGTACCCGGGGCGACCGTTACGAAGATGGACGAGTCGATGGGCGTACGCGGAACCGATCACGCTCGTTTGGTTTTTCACCGCGCACCGGTATCGATTTCAGGCCGCATTGGGCTAGAAGGGCAAGGGCTCGAGGTTGCACTGGGAGGGTTTTTGACGCCGAGCCGCATCTCCGTCGCGATGAGTTGCGTCGGGCTAGCGCGCCGCGCGCACGAACTTGCGATCGAGTACGCGCAGCGTCGCGAAACGTTCGGCAAGAAACTCGTGCAACGCCAAGCGATTCGTTTCATGATTGCCGAGAACGCAACCGACATCGAAGCCGCGCGCCGCCTGGTGTTGCATGCGGCGCACGAATGGGAAACGGGCAGCCCCGACGCCGCCATGCTCTCTTCCATGTCGAAACTGCAGGCCGTCGAAATGCTCACGCGGGTCACGGACAAGGCGCTGCAGATTCATGGCGGCATCGGTTTCTGGCAACCCAACGCGATCGAACGCGTCTATCGCGACGCTCGCGCGCAGCGCTTCGAAGAAGGGACCAACGAAATTCAAAAGACCGTCATCGCACGAGAGGTGCTCGCCGCCGGCGGAGCGGACGCATGACCGACCGCTTCAGCGGAAAGCTCGCGCTCATTACCGGAAGCTCGCGCGGCATCGGCCGCACCTTGGCGCTCACGCTGGCGCGTGGAGGCGCCGACGTCATCGTGAACTATCAACGCAGTGCGGAATTGGCCGACAGCGCGGTGCGTGAAATTACCGCCTTAGGGTCGCGAGCCGTGGCGGTTCAGGCCAACGTGGAGCAGCCTGAGGAAATCGACCGGCTTTTCCAGCGCGTCGAAAATGACTTCGGCCGCCTGGATTATTTCGTCTCCAACGCCGCGGCGAGTTCGTTCAAAAAGATCGTCGATCTGAAGGCCCATAACCTCGACCGATCGTTCGACCTCAACGTTCGCGCCTTCGTCTTGGGCGCGCAGCGTGCCGTCAAACTGATGAAAAAGGGCGGACGCATCGCGGTGCTTTCGAGTTACGGCAGCATCCGGGCGTATCCCACCTACGCGAATCTCGGCTCCAATAAGGCCGCAATCGAAGCCTTCGTTCGCTATATGGCCGTTGAGTTTGCGCCCTACGGCGTCAACGTCAACGCCATCAACGGCGGCTTGATCGATACCGAATCTTGCGCGTACTTCTACGAACGCGTTGCCGGCATGGCGCCGATTGAGTCGGTGCTCTCGAAAATTCCGAAGGGCCGCATGGGCACGCCGCAAGAAGTCGCCGACACGATCGCATTTTTACTGGCGCCGGAATCGGAGTACATCACGGGTCAGACGCTGTGCGTCGATGGCGGTCTGAGCGTGGTCGCCCCGCCGTTTTACTCGGATACGACACCGCCGCTGACGCTCGCGTAACACTCGCAGCGATGTTTGACGAGGCGCTGCAGGCCGGCGCGATCGGCGCCTTGCGCCTCCCAAACCGCATCATCATGGGCTCGATGCATTTGGGCATCGAACGCGACGCCGGCGCGCTCGCCGCATTTTACGCGTTGCGAGCGCGCGGCGGCGCCGCGCTCATCGTCACGGGCGGATCGGCGGTCAACCGCAGCGGTGCGGGCGGCATCAACTACAGCCTAATCAACGAAGTCGAGTGGGCGCAACCGCTGGGAGCGGCGGCCGACGCCGTGCATGCAGCGGGCGGACGCATCGCGTTGCAACTGTTCCATGCCGGCCGTTATGCGCTCAAAGACTCCTATGGGTTGCAACCGGTAGCGCCGTCGGCGATTCCGTCGCGCTTCTCGCCTGACCCTCCTCGAGCGCTCAGTGACCAAGAGATTCGCGCAACGATCGACGACTTTGCGCGCGGTGCGTTGCGAGCGCGCGAGCTCGGCTTCGACGCCGTCGAGGTGATGGCCTCAGAGGGATATTTGCTCAATCAGTTTCTCTCGCCGCTGACCAATCGGCGCGACGACGAATGGGGCGGCGACGCACGGCGGCGCATGAACGCGCCGACCGCCGTGCTCCGTGCGATTCGAGCAACCGCGGGAAGCGATTTTCCGGTGATCTTTCGCATCTCCGGTGCCGACTTGATGCCGGGATCGACGACCCAAGAGGAAACGTTGACGTTTGCGCAAGCGCTTGCCGGTGGGGGCGTCGACGCGCTCAACATCGGAATCGGCTGGCATGAATCTTCGATCCCGACCGTGCAGCAGATCGTTCCCGGCGGCACGTGGATACCGTATGCCGCCGCGGTGAAACGCGCGGTCGGCAAGCTTCCAATCATCGCCAGCAATCGGATCAACAGCGTCGCCGCGGCCGAAGCCGTCTTGGCCCGAGGCCACGTGGATTTCATCTCGATGGCGAGGCCGTTTCTCGCCGACGCCGAGATCGTGGCCAAGGCCGCGCTGCGGCGCGATGCCTACGTGGACACCTGCATTGCGTGCAATCAAGCCTGCATCGATCGCTCGCTGATCGACGCGCCCGTCTCGTGCATGGTCAATCCTCGAGCGGCACGGGAACTCCAGTTTCCGGAGCCTTCGAATAGGCGACGCCTTTCCGCTCGCTATGCGGTGATCGGCGGAGGGCCAGCGGGGATGGAGACTGCGCGCGCGCTCGCAGCGCTCGGTGGGCGAGTGGTCCTCTTCGAAGCGGATGACGAACTGGGCGGACAGTTCCGGATGGCGCGCAAGATTCCGGGGAAACGCGATTTCGGCGAGACGATTCGCTATTTCAGCAATGAGTTGCCGCGCTTAGGCGTCGACGTCCGTTTGAATCATCGTGTCGACGAAAACACGGATCTGCGTGCCTTCCATGCGGTCCTCGTCGCAACCGGCGTTGCACCCCGACCGGCAACGATCCCCGGCGCCGGTCTTCCACACGTCGTTTCATACGCCGACGTGCTCTTGCGCGGCGCCCGCGTCGGCGATCGCGTTGCCATCGTGGGCGCAGGCGGAATCGGCGTGGACTTGGCGCACTACTTCAGTTTCGGCGAGGTCGCCGTCGACGAGACGACGAGGTTTCTCTACGAGCAGGGGCTGGCCGCACCGCTCGACGGAGAATTGCTCGTCGTTGGGCGCAAGAACGTTGCGCTCATGCGGCGCGGATCAGCGATTGGCGAGCGCATCGGCAAAACGACGCGCTGGGCCGTGCTGCGCTCGCTGCGCAGCGCCGGCGTCGAGATGTATTCCAATGTCGGTTACGACGCTATCGAGCGTCAAGGCATTCGCGTTCGCAGCGCCGACGGACAAGCGAAACTGATCGAAGCCGACACGGTCGTCATTGCAGCGGGGCAGGAGCGCAATGCGACGCTCCTGCCCGCCGTTCAGAGTTTAGGGATTCCTTATCGTGTCGTCGGGGGCGCGCATGACGCGTCAGAACTCAACGCCGTGCGTGCGTTCGACGAGGGTTTGCGCGCGGCTCACGAACTTTCAGGGCGCATTGCTTCCACGGTGGACTTGCGCATGGAAAGCAAGTGATGGAAAGGTCAGGGCCGGCAGACTAAGGACTGCTTGCGGCAGCCTCGCCGATGGCGATGCCACTTTCGTGGCCACCAGAATTTCCGTACCGATCTGCTCCGAACTGAGCCCGCCCCAGTCTCCCGCACCCATCGCCCAGCCGTTTGCATACGTGTCGTTCGTGTAGTTTTCGACTATGCATGCGAACCAGTATTGATTTGGCTGAAGCTGCGCTAGATAGTAGTACGACGTGTAAGTGTTATAGAAACCCTGTACGGGGTCTAAGTTGGCGAATTTTTCCACAACTTTAGTTGAAGGTTGACCGGCGTGATCGCGACAGTCCGGCGGCATCGTCGCCGATCCGACGACGCGGAAGTCGTCGGCGTAGAGCGTGTCGGGGAGGGGCCCGCCGCCAGGATACCAGTCGGGAACCTTGACGGTGCCGCGCTTCACCGGCAGCGGCGGCCGTCCTAGCGAACGAACATCGATCTCACCGCGTTTCGGCAGCTCAAAGATTTGCGTGAGCCGATTGTAGCCGGCGGCCGGTTCCGAGAGCCGATAGATGGATGGCCGATCGAGAAACACGTGCGTCGTCGAGGCGTAGTTATCTTGATTCTTCTGGCCTTTGGTGCTCGAGAATGAGGTTTGGCCGTGATACGTACCGTCGGCGGCCTCGGTGAAGGCCGAGTTTTCCACGAACGGATTCGAGCCACTCTCTTGAATGTTGATGTACGAGGTGTGCGCGGCTGCGGCGCTCCATCGTCGACCATTCGTTAAGGGAAAGTCGAAAGAGTTTTCGCCGCTCGGATACGTATCGGTGCCGGTTTCGACCAGCTGACCGGCCGTAAAAGTAAAGTTGTCGGAAAGAATTATCTGGGCGATGCCGCCGCGGTGGCGCGCAAAGGCGATTGCGGAGTTGAGATCCTCGAGCGAGCCGCTCTTTGACTTGATGCGTTCCAGCACGTCGTAAATTCCGGTCTTCTTGTCGATTCTGAACTTGACCGTGATGCGTCCGGAGTCGCTTCCCTTTTGCGGCGTCGGCGAAGCGGTCGGCCCGTCCCAGACGCGAGTCGTCCAGCGATTCGTGTAGGGGTAGGCGATCAACACGGGTGCCGTAACCGGCGGGGTTGCGGTTGTCGCCGGAAAGGTTATGCCATGGTTGGCCGCCGGCATGAGGTTCGGTAGCGGCGCCGTGCCGGTGTGCCCCGAGCACGCCGCAACGGCGATTGCGAGACCGGTGACGCCGAGCAAGGCGTTACGACGAAGGTATCGTTGCATGGGCAATCCTCCAATGGAAGCGAATCGTGTACCGCTAACTATACCTCAGGCGTAGCGCCGTTGCTCGTCGCGGCGATATCCGATCGCCGCAATTATCGCGAAGATCACGCTGTAGAGCGCGAGTCCGGCAATCGCCCGGGGTGCGTGCGTACCCCCGATGGCGCTCCATAACAGGTCTCCGAATTGACGAGTCGGCAGATAGGGCGAAAGCTTCGCAACGAATCCCGGTAGATCGTCGGGCGGCATCCACAAGCCTCCGCCGTAGGCAAGTAACAGATTGCAGGCAGTGGCGATCGGCACGGCGGCGCGCGCGGAGGCCCAATAACCCAACGCGATGCCCATCAAGACGAACGGAACGCCGCCGCAGAGCGTAAATGCGGCGACGGTCAACCACTGCGGCACCGTGAGATCGATGGGCGTCAGCAGGCGCGCGACGAGCGCGACGCAGGCCGCGGTCAAGAGACCGAAGATCATTGCGGTGAGAATCCGAGCGCCGAACCGAACGCCGGTTGAAGCGGGCAGGGTCCTCAAAAACCGTTCCCAGGGCCGCCCCCGTTCCGCCGCGATGCCCACGCCGAACTGATAGAGCGCTACTCCGACCACGGCGAACGCGATGAACGCCAGCGCCGTGGCGTCGGCAATCCGGGCGTCCCGACGCGCAAACGGCAAATCGAACAGCACGTAAAACATCGCCGGAAAGATAATCGTTGGGACGACGTATCCCGGCCACCGGGCTAGGTCGAGAAACGCGATCCCCGTGTGAGCGCGGACCAATGTCAAAGAGTTCATTGATTTACTCCAGTCAGATTGAGAAATGCCTCTTCCAGTGAGGGGCGAACGACCTCGAGATCCGAAAAACGCGTCCCCGCGGTAACGAGATCGCGCACGTACGCGTCGGCGTCGTCGACCGTCACGGTTTTTCGACCATCATCTGAAGTTTCATAACTAACGCGCCGCCCGCCAACGCGCCGCTTCAACGCTTGCGGCTTGCCGTCGAATTGCACCTCGCCGTGATTGAGAACAACGACTCGCGTTGCGTGTGTCTCGGCCTCTTCTAAGTAATGCGTCGTAAAAACGACGCAGCGGTTCTCCGCAACGGCACGCAGATTGCGCCAGAGTTCGCGCCGAGATTCCACATCGAGACCGGTGGTCGGCTCATCTAATACGATGAGTTCCGGATTCCCGACGAAAGCAACCGCAACGGCCAAACGGCGGCTCTCTCCAAGCGATAACGCTCCGGCTCGGCGATTCGCCAGAGCGGCCAGTCGGAAGTGTTCCAGAACCCGCGATTGGTCCATCGGATTGCGGTAATGCTCGGCGACGAACGCGAGTATTTCACGAACCCGAAGCATGTCGGGAAAGCCGCTCTCCTGCGGCGTGACGCCGATGCGCCTGCGCGCTCCAACGCTCTGTGGGGAAAGCCCGAACAGCCGCGCTTCTCCGGCGTCCGCGCTGCGTAAACCCAGCGCGATTTCCAGCGCCGTCGTCTTTCCTGCCCCGTTTGGCCCTAGCACCGCGACGATTTCGTCGCGATCCGCGGCAAAGGAACAGTTGCGCAAGGCAGGGATGCTGCCGTACGACTTTGTGACGTGTTCCAGTTGCAGTATCACGTAAGACTCCTATTGCGCAACTTTGAGTAACGATTGAAGTTCGGCGACGTGGCGAGTGAACGCGTCGCGACCGCGTTTGGTCAGCCGATATCGGCTGAGCGGACGCCGATTGAGAAAGCTCTTCTCCTCGTCGACGTAACCCGCATCGACGAGTTTGACCAGGTGGGCGCCCAAGTTACCGTTGCTCACCGCGAGCGCACGCGCCAATTCGGTAAAGGCGATCCAATCGTAGTTCAAGAGCTCTGCAACTACGCCGAGCCGCACTTTTGAAAGCAACAATTCGTCCATCGACGCTCAGTCGCGAGCGAGCAACTCAGCCACACCGAAGCCGGCGTAACCGAAGAGCATCCCCGCGGCGAGCACGTATCCCACAATGGCGGATGGAACGAAATTTGCCGCGATGAGCGAGCCCAGCACCAGAATGCCGGCGATTTGCGCGCGGCGATTGCCGTGCAAGCCGATGTAAAAGAGGACGATCGCGGAAACGACGTTCCAGATTGCCGCCGAAGCCATTCCGGAAAAGATGCGAAAAGCGGCGGCATCCACCAGAAACGCGAGAGCGATCGTGATCCACAACACGTTGAAGAACTCGCGTTGCAGCAGCGACGTGCGCGCGGTCCGGTGCCGCATCGAACGGGCGCGCACGACCGAAAACGTGCTTGCCGCGAGTAAGACGATCGGGAGCCACAGCCATGCGATCTGGGGAATTACACCGTGGCCGGCGAGTTGCGCCACGAGCGTAATGGAAGCCGACGCCGTGCCCCAGACGGCAAAATATTCACCGCCCGCGCAAAGCCGTTGTTGTGACTCTGCTAAGATCCGCTCGACCATCTCAATGTGGTCGCGCGCCCGTTCCGCATCGATGCGCTCCAACTCTATTTCTCCCCGCCTTGAACGATAAGCGCAACGCCGAGGACCGCGATGCCCGGAATCGGCGACGGGATGGGCTCCCCTCGCAAGCGGTACAGATTAGTCTGTTTCATAGACTATTCTGTAATACTGCAAGCCGGCCGAGATGTCAAGTCCCGTTTCGTTGACGCTGGCTCCCGGCTTTGGTATCGTACCGAGGTCATGTACGCGATCATCGAGACGGGCGGCAAGCAGTACCGCGTCGCCGAAGGCGACGTTATCCGCTGCGATCCGGCGAGTTCGGACGTCGGCTCTGAAGTCACGTTCGATCGCGTGGTGCTGGCCGGCGGCGAAGACGCGGTGAAAATTGGCGCGCCCCTGCTCGATGGCGCTTCGGTGACCGGAACCGTGCTCCGTCAGGGCAAGGCGAAGAAAATTCTCGTCTTCCGCTATAAGCCCAAGAAACGCGTCCGGAAGTTACGCGGCCATCGCCAACCCTACGCCGAAGTCAAAATCACCAAAATCAGCCTACGCTAGCGGCAAAGTCCTAAGGCCGGTGTTGGCCGTCACCTTCTACCACGGCGATGGAAACCGCATCGGGGCCATTTCGGCGCGCGGCCATGCGGATTTTGCCGAATACGGCCAAGACATCGTCTGCGCGGCGGTTTCGGCAATTTTGCAAGCAGCGCGTCTCGGCCTGGAGCAATACGCCGGAGTCTCCCTTGAAGTTGGGCAAGGCGCCGGTTTCTTAACGTTGCGCTGGCCGCAAAGCGCTCGACGTTCCCAAAGCGTTCGGGCGATCGTCGCAACCGCCGCGCTGGCAATCGAAGCGATAGCGCGACGTTTCCCGGATCACGTACGGGTGCGCCGCCGCACAATTTCTTTCGCTAGTGGGAAGCGCGCGCCACGGACGGGTAACAAGCTCGGCAGACGATAAGGAGACAAAAATGTCCGAAAGTTTTCGCAGTTCACCGCCGGAACAGCCATGGTCCACGTCCGGTTCGCCGGGAAACGGCTACCAAAGTGGTTTCGGGGCTAAGGAGCCGCTCTCCGGCGATGAGAGCAACGAAGCGGGCCGGGTGGTGCTCGTCGGCGTCCTTGGCGGGCTGCTCTCGGCGGCCGGGTACCTGATCTATCAGCGTCTGCCCGAAGATCAAAAGCAGCGCCTTCAATCGCAGGTGCGTCAGTTGGTGCAGCAACGGATTACCGAACTGCGTCAAAATTTCAACCTCTAGAAGGCGGAAAATCAGTCCTTCGCTGCGGTCGTTTCGATGTCCATAACAGGGGGTCGGTCAGGTACGTGGTCGTGTACCTCCGCCAGTTCGGAGGCGTCGGCCGCTCGTTCCATTTCGGCGACGAACGCGTGTGACGTGTTTTGTACGTCGCGCATCACGCGACCGGCTTGGCGCATCACCTTGGGCAACTGCTCCGGGCCGAAGAGCAGTAGCGCGAGGACCGAAACGACGAGGATGTCGGGAACGGAAAACATCGCTTTGTAACTGCTTCGGGGACGCGCCCAGAGTTCCGCCGCAATAAAAAGGGCTTACCTGGGTAGCCGTGCAAGCCTCAGGGCCGCCCGTGAAGATCATCTACACACGCGGCAACCGCACCGAAACGCTGGCATCCCTGGCGACGCTGCGGAAGATCCTCAACCGGTTCGTTGCGCATCGAGTCTTCTACGAAGTCTCCAGTCGCAGCAAACGCGGTCATGAGTTCTTTTCCGCCAAAAACGTCTTCGTGGTGTCGGGGATTGAAGTCACGAACTTCGAGCACTTGCGAATCCTGATCTTCGACGCCAACAATCAGGCGCACTCGATCGAAATCCTCAACCCGCAGACGATGCGCATTTATGACGAGTTGCCGCGCAACGGTTTCGCGGTATCCTTCATCACGAGCGAGCGCGACGGCGCGGAAACTCGCTGTTACATTCGAGATGAAGGCGCAGACGACGACGCGTTGCGACAGCGGACGGCGCTCGAAAAGATAACGCTGCCGCAACTTTTCGAGTATCTCGAAGACCTCACCGCTTCGGAGACGACCGCCAAGAAGCCGAGGCGCTAGTAGTTCCGCGCGCTTCCAATCGGTAGGCGTGGCGTAAGGTACGCACCGCTTCGTCGAAGCGACGAAGCTTTTTATAGGCAGCCGCGAGGTTCACGTAGGCGACCGGGTACTGGGCGTCCTGCGCGATAGCTCGTTCGTACTGAGCGATGGCAGCCTCGTATTCGCCCTGGTCGAAGAGTAGATTTCCCAGGTTCGTCAGTGCGGGCGGATAGTTCGGGATCTCGCGCAGCGCTTCGTTGAAATCGCTGCGAGCCGGCTCACGTTCCTCCAAGGCGATGCGCGCGACGCCTCGCTTGTTGAACAGAAAAGCACGCTCCTCGGCGCGCGAGCACTGCTGCAGGAGTTCGGTGGCTCCCATTTGTGCCGCGGCAAAGTCCCGTCGGCGAAGCGCTTTGCGCACGCAAGCAAACCGTGGATCGTTCTGGAACATGCTCGAATTCGTAGGGTATGTTCGAGATTGATATCGTTACGATCTTTCCGGAACTCTTCGCGCCGTTCGTCGGACTTTCGATCGTCGGGCGCGCGATCGAGCGCAATTTGGTCGGTATCCGGTACCATCATCTCTTGGACGAATTGCCGCCGGGAGAACGCGCCGACGATGCTCCGTTCGGCGGAGGGCCGGGCATGGTGCTGCGGATCGAGCCGATCGCGCGCGCGCTCGATCGCATCATCTCGGAGGCGCCCGGCGACGAACGCCGCGCGATCGTCGTCCCGACGCCGGCCGGCGAACAATTTTCACAGGCCCACGCGGCCCGCTGGGCCACCCTGCAGCGGCTCGTAATCGTCTGTGGGCGCTACGAAGGCATCGACGAGCGGCTCGGAAGTTTGTATGCGACCGAAGAATGCTCGCTCGGGGACTTCGTCTTGAGCGGCGGCGAGATACCGGCGCTGGCCTTTATGGATGCGACGGTTCGCCGCGTGACGGGAACGATTGCGCCCGAATCGCTGGCGAGTGAATCATTCTCCGGCGGCACGCTGGATTACCCGAGTTTTACGCGTCCTGCGACCTTTCGCGGGGTCGACGTGCCGGCGGTCTTACTCTCGGGCGATCATGCGAAGATCGCGGCGTGGCGACGCGAGCAATCGCGCCGGCGAACGGCCTCGCGCCGGCGGGATCTGCTCGGCGAGCACCGCTTGCAGGGTCCCAAAGACGTTCCATAGCATAACGTCGGGGTGCCGGGCTGCATGCCCGGCCTTTCATTGCTCGGCCCCCCAACAGAACGCTATGAATATCATCGAAGTCCTCAATCGAGATCAGCTCAAGCAAGGAATCCCGGAGTTCCGGGCGGGCGATACCGTTAAAGTCTACTCCAAGGTCGTTGAAGGCGGCAAGGAGCGTACCCAGATGTTTGAAGGTATTGTCATCGTTCGCAAAGGCGGAGACCTTGGCGAGTCAATCACCGTACGCCGGATCGCCCATGGCATCGGCGTTGAAAAGACCTTTCTTTTGCACAGCCCGCGCGTCGAACGCATCGAGGTCGGTCGGCGTGGCGCCGTTTCTCGCAGCCGATTGTACTATTTGAGCGAAAAGGTCGGTAAAGCGGCGAGAATCAAGGAAAAGAAAGCCAAAGGAACCTGACGCACCGCTCTGACACCGCTGCAGCTCGTCGGGCTTCTGTGCGTCTTGGCGGTCGCGCGTTTGGGTGTATCGGTACGCCCCCTCGCGCACGCTTATCCCCGCAAAGCTGCGCTCTTGCGCAGTTATCTCGACGCGTTCATGACGGCCGGACTGCTGGCGCTCTTCTTGGTGACGTTCGTGCTGGCGCCGTTTTACATTCCGTCCGTCTCGATGGTCCCGACGCTCCAGGTGGCCGACGTCGTACTCGTCGATGAAATCGCCTACCGCTTCCACCGACCGGCCGACGGAGACATCGCGCTGTTCACGCCGCCGATTCCGTCGGGCGGGACGCAGTACGTCAAACGCATCGTCGGCATCCCGGGTGACCGGATTCGAATCGCGGGTGGACTCGTCTATCGCAACGGGAAGCCCTTACGCGAGCCGTACGAGAATCAGCCACCGAATTACACACTCTCGATTCGAGATTACGGGGTTTACGTCAACGGAATTTCGCTCGATCCTCACGCCGCCAACATTCCGCCGCCCTCGTATTGGCAAGCGCCGGACCGCGTTCCGAACGGTTGTTACTTTGTGCTCGGCGATAACCGCAACTATTCGGACGACTCGCACGTTTGGGGCTTCGCGCAAGATCGCGGAGCGTTCGTCGCCGGGCCGCTCGCAAAGAAGACTCGCGCCGGCTTTGCGGGCCGCGCATTCTTGCTGCTCTGGCCGCTCCGGCGGATTCGCCTCCTAGGACATTAGCGCGTAACGCATGACGCCGTACGAACTGCTCGCGATCGTCGCGGTGATCGGCGCGGCGCGCGCATTCCTCTCATTGCGTCCCGTCGTGGCGGGGTCCGCCGGGCGCAGCACGGCCATCGCGCGCGAGTTCCTCGATCCCTTCATCATTGCGGGCATCGCGGCCTGGATCCTCATTACGTTCGTTGCGCGCACGTACTATATTCCATCCGGGTCAATGCTGCCGACGTTGCAGATCCATGACGTCCTCCTCGTCGACAAGTTCGAGTACCGTTTCCATCCGCCCAAAGAGGGCGACATCGTCGTTTTCCCCCCGCCCGTTCCCACCCCGGACGATTTCATCAAACGCGTGATGGGACGCCCCGGCGATACGCTGCGCATCGCGGGCGGGAACGTCTATCTGAACGGTTCGCGCATACTAGAACCCTACGTCGCCGAACGGCCCCAGTATGCACTCGAAGTGCGCGACCACGGGATCTTCGTGAGCTACGGCGCGGGTTGGCAACGCCTCGACCCCAGCATGGCGAACGTTCCCCCTCCATCCGCCTGGACCGCGCCCGATCGAATCCCGCCGCACTGTTACATTATGCTGGGCGACAACCGCAACGATTCAGAGGACTCGCACATTTGGGGGTTCGCGCAGGATGGTGGTCGTTTTGCAACCGGACCGCGCGTGCATGCTCGCGCCGGTTTTACGGGACGAGCCTTTTTGATATTCTGGCCGCCGTCGCAGGCCAAGATTTTGTAACGGGCGCAGCGAAGCCCGGCGCGTGGTCCGTCTCGCGAGATGGCGATCGTTCGCAAGTCTGACCCTGCAGCTCGCGGTGCTCGCGCTGCTCATTGCCGCCTTCTTCCTGCGGCTTCCTCAAGTTTCGGGTCTGTCGATGGAACCGCACATTCGCTCCGGCGAGTACGTCGCAATCAACACGTTCGCGTACCGATTCGCCGCCCCGAGACGTGGCGATATCGTCGCCTTTCGCCGAGATAATGACGCTCGCGGAGTTTTTATCAAGCGCGTGATTGGAATTCCCGGCGATCGCGTCGCAATCGAGCGCGGGCGAGTGTACGTCAACGGAGCGCAACTCGAGGAGCCCTACGTCGAGCATGGCGACGATCGTAGCGTCGCGACGATGACCGTGCCTCCCCGTACCGTGTACGTGCTCGGCGATAACCGGGCAGCCAGCGAAGACTCGCGCATCTTCGGCCCGGTATCCGACGATCGATTGATGGGACGCGCGATTGCCGGCGTGTGGCCACCCCGAATGCTCGGGGGATTATAGCGCGCCGTGCTCGCACAGGTGCAATGGTATCCCGGTCATATGGCGCGCGGTGCGCGCGCGATCCGCGACGCGCTGCGATGGATCGACGTTCTCATCGAAGTCGTTGACGCACGTATCGCTCGAAGCGGGCGCTATCCATTGCGGGATGATCCGGCCGGTGGACCAAGGCGCTTTATCGCGCTCACACGCGACGATTTGGCCGACCCCGCGGTGACCCGGCAGTGGCTACATCGCCATGGGGACGCCGGCGTCGAGTCCATGGCGCTCGATGCCCGCGTCGCGCGCAGCGTTGGGCGTCTGGCGCGACGCATCTCGAGCGATACGCCCGTTCGAAAGGGTGTCGCGCGCGCCATGATCGTCGGAGTACCCAACTCGGGAAAGTCGTCGATCGTAAACTCGTTGCTGGGCCGGGCAAAAGCAAAAACGGAAGATCGTGCCGGAGTCACGCGGCAGATGCAATGGTTTCGCCTCGCGCCGACCATCGAAGTTCTGGATACGCCCGGCGTGTTGCCGCCCAAAATCGCCACTGCCGAAGCGCGCTGGAAACTGGCTATATGTGGCGCGCTTCCGTCGAACCGGTTCGATCCTCGTGACGTTGCCGAAGCCTTTCACCGCTGGGTTTTCGCCCGCGTTCCGGAGAGTCCGATACCGAATCTTTCGCAATTCGCCGCGCAGCGCGGTTTTCTGCGAAAAGGAGGCGAAAGCGACTTGACCAATGCAGCTCGCGCCTACATCCGCGTTTTCAACGAAGGCGGCTTCGGACGCATTTCGTTAGAGCATCCCGATGACGCCGAAGCAGCGTAAGGCCAAAACCGTCTACGAGCGCGAGCGCCGGCGACTTCACCGGCTACACCGCTTTGAGAACGCCGCCCGCGAGCGCGGATTTTCGTTGATCGGCGGCATCGACGAAGTGGGGCGTGGGCCGCTTGCCGGTCCGGTTGTCGCCGCGTGCGTCGTCGCAGAGCGGCCGCTCTTCATCAAAGGACTCAACGATTCCAAGCAGGTTCGGCCGGAGCTGCGCGTCCAGATCGCCGCAACGATCAAGTTGCACGCGATCGCGTGGGCGGTCGGCAGCGCAGACGTCGCCGAAATCGATCGCCTCAATATCTACTGGGCGAGCATCTTGGCGATGGAACGGGCCATTGCCGGCCTGCATGCGACCCCACAGTACCTCATTACCGACGCGGTGCGCATTCGCTCGTTCGAAGGCCCGCAGGAGCCACTTATCCGTGGTGACGCCCGCTGCGCCGTGGTCGCGGCCGCGTCGATCGTTGCTAAAGTTCATCGCGACGCCCTCATGGTGGAACTAGATAAGCACGATCCGCGCTACGGCTTCGCGTTGCACAAGGGATATTCGACTCCGCACCATCTCGAAGCGCTGCGCTCGCATGGGCCAAGCGTCCACCATCGCGCAAACTGGGCCCGCGTTCGGGATGCGCAACTGGCGCTTGGCCTTCAATCGGTGGAAGCGTTCGAGTCATTCACGGAGCTCGAGCCGCTCTTGCAGGCCGATGCCGCGCCGGTTTGACACCAGCGAAAAGGGCCGCCAGGGCGAAGACCGCGCAAGCGCCTTTCTTGCGGCGTGCGGATATCGCGTGGTCGGGCGGAACGTTCGCCTTCCCGGTGGAGAAATCGACGCAGTTTGTCTGGATGGAACGACGTTGGTCATCGTTGAAGTGAAGTTACGCGATTCTCGAAAATTCGGCTCGGCACTAGGGAGCGTGGACGCGCGAAAGCGTTCGCGGCTTCGACGCATCGCGGCAGACTACGCGCAGATCGTCGCACCGACCGCAACCATCCGCTTCGACGTAGTAACGCTGGACGGAGAACGCGTGCGCCTTCACCGTAACGCCTTTTGATGGCGACCAAGCCGCAGCGCACCAATCCGGAACTCCGCCGTACCGTTACGCCGTGGGGCTCTTTTTCGTGGGGCTATTCCGACGTCGGCGCCGATATCTTCGTCGGTTTGGGGTTGGTGCTTGCCGCCGCCGCCGGCGCGAGCAACGTCGCGTTTCTTTTTGCGGGCGTGGTGTACGTGTGCATCGGTTTGGCCTACACCGAACTGGCGGCGACCTATCCGGTTGCGGGCGGCGGTCAGTATTTCGTCATGCGTGGTCTGGGAGACATCTTCGGCTTCATCGCGGGTTGGGCGGTCTTGCTCGATTTTACGATCGACGTCACGCTGTTTGCCTGGACGTCGGTCGATTATTCAAGCCAACTCTTGCCGTCTCTCGTCAACTCGGTTCATCCTTGGGTCCACTTCATCGCCGTGTTCGGGCTCGTCGTGGGCCTATGCGCGCTCAACGTCGTCGGCGTTCGCGAAAGCACCGCATTCAACGGAGTCGTTTCGGCCCTGGACGTCCTCAGCGAATCCTTGATTCTATGCCTCGGCTTTCTCTTCGCCTTCCGGCCGGCGTTGCTCATTCATGCGATGCAGTTCAATTGGCCGTCGCCGTATCAATTGATGTTGGGAACGTCGCTCGCGATCATCTCGTTCGTGGGACTCGAGTCGATTTCGCAAGCGGCGCAAGAAACGCAGCGTCCGGCTTCGATCATTCCGCGCACGTCGGTTTCGCTAATCCTAACCATTTTGATCTTTGCGCTGGCCTACTCGAATCTCGCCCTCGGGCTGCAGCCATGGCATCCGATCACCGATTCGGCCGGCCATCATTTGGCGTTTTGGCAAATCTTCCCGAACAGCTCAGACAATCAAGGCAAGGCCGTCGCGCTGCTGGCCGCACAAGTTCCATACTATGGCGCGCTGGCGGCGCTCTACGTCCCGGTTCTCGGCGCGATCTTGCTGTTAATATCCTCCAACTCCGGCGTCTTCGGCAGTTCGCGGATTGCCTACGCAATGAGCAGCAGCAACCTGTTGCCGGCGCTCTTTCAACGCGTTCACCGACGGTTTCGTACGCCGATGATCTCCATCATTTTCTTCTCGTCCATCGCCGTGGTGGAGCTGATCTTTGCCGCGGTCCCGGGATTGTTTCCCGCAGCGGCATCGTTTTACGCGCGCTTCTTCCGTGGCGAAAATGGGCTGGACTTTCTTGCGGATCTTTATGCCTTCGGCGCGGCAACTAGCTATTCGTTCGTTTTTTTAGGACTGATCGGACTGCGGCTCACCGATCCCTTGAGCCCGCGCAAATTTAGGATTCCGCTCAATTTTCCCATGCGTTTCCGCGGCGAGCGCGTGGAGTTTCCAATCGTCGCGGTGATCGGCTTCATCGGAATCTTTTCGATCTTGTTGTTCACGCTGCGGACCCACGTCCTCGGACGAATCTTTGGACCCAGTTGGCTGTTGCTGGGACTCCTTCTGTACTTGGCCTATCGGAGATACCGCCGGTTGCCTGTGTTGCAATCCCAGCCCAGGGATTGGCGCAACGAACAGACCGAAATTCTGCGTCGAGCGGGCGAACTCGAGCTGATGGATGAGTATTTGGCTAACCTGAAGGCCAGCGACGAGCGTCGCGGGGCGAGCGGCATGGGGAGTTGACCGTGTTACTGCTGCGCGTCGGGCTGTCCATCGCGATCGTTATTTGCGGCGCGATACTGCTCGCGGAAATGCTAGGCTCGGTTCGCATGGCGGGTTTCATGATTCTTCCCGGCACCGTTCTAGGCGTCGCGATGGTCGCACTTGGTCTGCATCGCCTGATGTTGATTGCCCGCATCAAGGGAATTCTGCGGTGATCACTTGGGGCGCCGCACACGTCAGCGTTGCGGGAATCCTTGCATCGATCGTCATTGCCGGCTCGGTCGGATATACGTTGTATTGGATGCTTCACCCCCCGGTGTCGTACGTTCAGCGGATTGCGAAACAGGCCGAGCACGAATTGCAACAGATGGTCGGCAGTCTCATCGTGGCGTTCTCGCCGGAGATCGATTCCTCGCATATGGTCGCGCTTGCGGTGAAATTGGCGCGTGGCGAAAAATCCGAGCTTCTCGCTCTTTACGTCATCGAGGTTCCGTATACGCTTCCGCCCGATGCGGCGATGCCCGCCGAAGAACGAACCGCGCTCGACGCACTCGGCGCTGCCGAAACGATCGCGAATAAGAACAACGTGGCGATCCGCACGGAAACGATCAAGACCCGTTCGACCAAACAGGCGGTTCTCGACGTCGCAAAACGCGAGAAGGCGGATCTGATCATGCTCGGTTCCTTTCGGGAAGGAAAGTATAGCGGCGCTCCTTTGAGTCGCATCATCGAAGAGATCGCCGCCGACGCAAAATGCGATGTTCTCATCGGCGTCGAAGGGAAGCACGGTACGCTGTTGCTCGCCGAAGAAAGCGTGCAGACCAGCGCCCAAGCCGTTTAATTTAAGAGGTGACTTTAGTGAATTTTAGAGATTCCTGCTTTTCGCGTGCGGCCGTCGGAGCCGTGGCGTTGGCGTTGGCGATGGCATATAGTGCGGCCGGCGCGCATGCGGCCAACACGGCTCCAGCAATCGCCGAATTCGATCGTGTCTTTGCGGCGGCGAACGATTATAGCGCCGTTTTGCACGTTCACGAAGCGAAGGGAAGCCAAACGCAGGACCGCGTCTATCAGTATCAATTCATGAAGCCTCACTTTGCGAAGACGCTGATACTCGAGGGCGACGGCAAGGGATCCGGCGGAGTTTGGACCGGCACGGACCAGGTCAGCGGCCATCAAGGCGGCATTCTGAGCGGCATGCACATGAAAGTCAGCATTCACGATCCGCGCGCCGTCTCGCTTCGCGGCATCACGATTCCGGAAGGCTTACTGCAACGGATCGTGCAGAATTACTCCACGATTCCCGGCAAACTCACCGAGAGCGACGGCGGCAAAATCAACGGCGTCCCAACCGACCGCCTCGATCTCAAAGTGAGCGATCCGGGCTCCAACGGCGACATCAGCGAACAAATTCTCTATCTATCGAAAGAAACGCACTGGCCGATCCGCCAAATCATGTATTCCGGCTCGCAAATCGTTTTGGATGAAACCGTGAGCAATCTCAAAATCAACACGGGATTGACGCAGGCCGACTTCCCGTTCTAGATTTTGAGCGTTCGCTAGCGCACGAGGTAGCGCTTTCGTAGTTCGTCGAGCACTACCGCCAGCAAGATGACCGCGCCGAGCAACACTTTTTGCAAATACGAGTCGACGTTGAGCAGGTTCATCGCGTTGTAGAGCACGCCGATCAGCAGCGCGCCGAAGAACGTCCCGATGATGCCGCCGCGGCCTCCGGTTAAACTCGTGCCACCGACGACGACGGCGGCGATGGATTCCAATAACTCGTCCCCCGTGCCGGTCTGGGGGGAGCCCGACGAAAAGAGCGCCATGTAAAGAAAGCCGACAACGGCCGCGCACGCACCGCTGATCACATACACGAGGGTCTTGACCAGGCCGACGTTGATGCCCGCGAGGCGCGCCGCCTCTTCGTTGCCGCCGATGGCGAACACATACCGGCCGAATCGCGTTCGCGTCAGCACGACCGAGGCGACGACGATCACGACGAGCATCCAGATCACGGGAATCGGAATGCCGGGAAGATGCAGCGCGTCCGTAACGCCGCCGAGGAACGAGCCGATCCCGGTGTTCTGAAAATCCGTCGTCGCGAGCGCGACCGGGCGGCCGTGCGCGAGGATGAACGAGGCGCCCAGCGCCATCTCGAGCATCGCCAGCGTCGTGATGAAGGGCGGCAGATTCAATTTCACCACGGGCAGCGCGTTGATCCAACCGGCCAGGCCACCCACGCCGACTGCAACGATCAACGTCGCCGCGATCAACGGAAAGCCGCTCACGTGCAGCGCGTTTGCAAAGAGCGCCGCAACCACGCCGGTCAGAGCCACCAACGACCCGACCGACAGATCGATGCCGCCGGTAATGATCACGAACGTCTGACCGACCCCGAGCACACAGTTGTACGTAATTTGGCGGAGCACGCGAACGATGTTGCTCGGCTGCAAGAATGCACCGTGCGACGCCGCGTCAACGACACTGATCAACAGGATGACGAAGATGGCCGCTCCGGCGATTCGCAACCAATCGCGCCGGCGATCGCGCTGATTCACGCCGCGGCTCCCGTGGCGACCGCGATGACTTTGTCGGGTGTGGCGTCGGCGCGCGCGAATTCCGCGACGATTTGCCCCGCGCGCACGACCAAGATCCGATGCGCCATTCCGAGCGCCTCGGGAAGATCGCTGGACACCATAACGATGGCGCCGCCGTGCGTGGCCAAATCGACCATAATCTTGTAGATTTCAGCCTTCGCGCCGACGTCGATGCCGCGCGTCGGCTCGTCAAACAGAAACACGCGAGCGCGCCCGAGCAACCACTTCGCAAGGACGACCTTCTGTTGCGTTCCGCCTGAGAGATTGCGAGCAAACTGTTCCGTCGACGGCGTCCTGATGTGCAGTTCGTCGATCATGCGGGTGGTCGCAGCGCGCTCGCGCGCGAAGGCGATAAGCAGGTCTCGATCGACGAAATCGGCGAGGTGGGCGAGGGTAACGTTCTCTCGCACCGTCATGCCGAGGACCAGTCCTTGCGCCTTACGATCTTCGGTGATGAACGCGACGCCCGCTGCGATGGATGCAGCGATGCTTCCGTAGGGTAGCGTTCGCCCGTCGATGAGAATCTCGCCGCGATCCGGGAGGTCCGCTCCCGCGACGGCGCGGACGATTTCCGTGCGCCCGGCGCCGATCAAACCCGCCAACGCGACGATCTCTCCCGCACGCACGGAAAATGATACGCCTTCGATAGCCGGTGAGCGCGCCAAGTCGCGAACCTCGAGGCGAACGTCTGCATCGGGCACGATGAGCGGCAGTTCCGGAAAATGCGATTCTAACCGCCTTCCCACCATCGCCCGAACGATGTCGCCGAAGGAAAAGTCCGCCGCCTGACGGGCTTCGACCACCTTGCCGTCGCGCAGTACCATGATTCGATCGGCAATTCGCGAGAGCTCCTCCATGCGATGCGAGATGTAGATGATGCCCGCTCCGTTCGCGCGCAGGCGATGGATGATTGTAAAAAGCCGGTCGATCTCGCGTTCGGATAGGGCAGCAGTCGGCTCGTCCATGACGATGATGCGCGCGTTGCGGCCCAAGACTTTGGCAATTTCGACCGACTGCTGCTGCCCGACCGACAGTCGCGCGACCGGCACGTCAATCGGAATGTCCACGCTTAACTCGGCGAGCATGGCTTTCGCGCGCTCTTGCATGGCGGCAGCGTCGATGAAGGGGCCGCGTGTCGGCTCGCTGCCGAGCGAGATATTCGCCACGGCGGAGAGTTGCGGCACGAGCGTAAATTCTTGGTAGATCATCCCGATGCCCAGACGCTGCGCCTCCTGCGGCGAATGGATGCGCACCGGCGCTCCATCGACCAAGATTTCGCCTTGACCGGCTTGCAGCGCGCCCGATAAGATCTTCATCAACGTCGATTTGCCGGCGCCGTTTTCGCCGACCAGTACTAATACTTCGCCGGGGAAGAGCTCCAGCGAAACGTCCGCGAGCGCTCGAACACCGGGAAAATCTTTCCCGATGCCGCGCATCTCCAAGAGAGGCGCCGGCAAACTTACTGCGTTGGCGAACTCGTCGCTTGGCCCAACGAGGCCTTGGTGAACGTGCCGACGGCAATCTTCACGGCCGCCGGAGGCTTCTTGCCCGCGAAGTAATCGGCGATCGTATCAATCGTCGTTGCGCCGATTTTTGCGGGATACTGTATGGCGTCGCCGTACATCTGACCCTGGCCGATCGCCGCACGCGCCTCGGGCGTAGCATCGTAGCCCACAATCGCGATCTTTCCCGTCATGTTGGCGGCCCGCACCGCGGCGAGCGCGCCCAGCGCCGAATCATCGTTGATTCCGAAGATTCCCTTGAGATCGCGATGCGCTTGCAGAATGTCGCCGGTATCGCTACTAGCCTTGGCGCGCGTCCCGCCCGAATCAATATCCGCCACGATGGTCACGTTCGGGCAACGCGCTGCGAGAGCACCCTTGAAGCCACGAACGCGGTCCTGGACGCTCGTTACTTCCGGCTCGTCTAAGATGGCGACGGAGCCGCTTCGACCGACTGCCGTGCACATGAGCGTTCCCGCTTGAAATCCGCCTTGCACGTTATCGCTGGCAACGTGCGCCACGACGTGTCCCTGGCTACTGGTGCTGGCAATGTCCGCCGTGAAGACCGGGATCCCGGCCGAATTGGCTTCGGCGATGGCGCTGCCGATCGCGGCGGAGTCGTACGGCGTCAAAACGATGGCATCGACGCGCTTGGAAATAAAATCTTCGACTTGGCTCTGCTGCTTGGCATTGTCGCGGCCCGCGTCGACCACAATCAACGAATAGCCGTCCTTCGCCGCCTCGTTGCGCATGCCCGATTCCATGTCTTGATAGAACTGCGCCTCGCGATTCTGAATCGAGACGCCGATCGTCTTATGGCTTCCCGCCGATGCTGCGGAAGACGGCGACGCCGCGGATTGCGATGCTCCGTGGGAGCAGCCCGACGCCGTAACGGCGACCGCTACCGCGATACGAGCGAGCGCTTTTTCAATTCGTTCTCCTTATCAAAACGTTAAGGTCGGGTTTCTCCTCGTTGTCCACAATCTTCGACATTACTCTTGTGTAATCTGTGTAGAACTCGGGCGATCTTGCTCGTGCCATCGATCTTTCAGCGGCGCGCGCGTGAAGGTATGCGGAGACATTCCGCCGGGATTGCGTTCCAGCCAGGCCGAGGCACGCATCGCCAGGTATTCGAAATCATGGTATTGCGCTTGACCTCGGCTGCGGCGCATGATGGCGACCGCCGGCGAAATCTGCTTCCAACAATGGGCGATCAGCCGCGCGAAAAGATCCATAAAGGTGTCTTCGGATACGAGGCCACGCTTCACGAGCGTCCCCATCTCGTTGAGCCAGTTGCAGGCCACCATTTCGGGATGCGTCGCCGGGTCGATGAAGCCGATCGTCTCTAATTCACGCCGGTAAGCGGCATCGCTTAAGCGGCGCGGCAAGTCCCGTTGCACGTACGTCAGCGCCGCCTGCAATTCTGGCGCGCGAAAATCACGCTCCAAGGAAAGCAACGCTTGCAACTGATTCCCGGCACGAATGTGCCGGAGTTGAATCAGCGCCGCCAAGACGCTGGCGCAAATCACGATGAGCGTCCCGCTTTCGGCCACCGCGGCGACCCATTGGGCATCCACGTCGCTCCGGCTTCTTGCCCTGCTTGCTTCACCCCTAGACATCGGGACCGCGACGCGCAGACGTTTGCACAATGCTCTCGTTGGCATTTTCGGCCGCGATGCTCGGCATCGAAGGCTACGTCGTTCGTGTCGAGGCCGACAGCGCTCCGGGCACCCCGACATTTCTCATCATTGGGCTTCCGGATCGCGCGCTCGGCGAAGCGCGGGAGCGGGTCCGGGCGGCGATCGTGAACTCGGGGTTCGCCTATCCCGCGGGAAAGTTACTGGTCAATCTATCTCCCGCCGACGTCCGTAAAGCGGGACCGGCATTCGATCTCGCGATCGCATTCGCATTGATGGGGATCGACGAGCAGATCGAACGCCGGGCGTTGCAAGACTTCATCCTGCTGGGCGAACTCGCCCTGGACGGCAAACTGCAACCGGTCAGCGGAATTCTGCCGATGGTCCTAGGGGCACGCAACGCCGGTTTCACCAAACTGATTGTCCCGTCGGCCAACGCCGAAGAAGCCGCGCTCGTCGACGGAACGGAGCTCTATCCGGTCGATTCGCTGCGCAGCGCCGTCGCCGTCATCTGCGGCAATGGTGCCCGTTGGCGTCGCACCACGACGGCGCTCCAACTGGACTCGCACGACGAGCTGGTGCACGGCGATCTAACCGACGTGCGGGGACAGCGTGCCGCAAAGCGCGCGCTGGAAATTGCCGCCGCCGGCGGACACAACCTTCTGCTCGTCGGGCCGCCGGGCTGCGGCAAAACCATGCTCGCGCGGCGTTTGGCTTCGATTCTCCCGCCGATGACGATCGATGAGGCGCTCGAAGTCACCAAAATCTACAGCGTCGCAGGATTGCTGCTCGGACGCGCAGGCATCGTTCGCACGCGGCCGTTTCGCTTTCCGCATCACACCATCAGTCAAACGGCGCTCGTGGGCGGCGGCGCGCTCGCAAAACCCGGTGAAATCTCGCTCGCCCACCACGGCGTACTGTTTCTGGACGAATTGCCGGAGTTCACGCGAAGCGCGATCGAAGTTTTGCGCCAACCGCTTGAGGAGTTCACCGTAACGATTTCTCGCGCGGCCGGAACCTTTACGTATCCGGCCCGATTCCAACTCGTCGCGTCGATGAATCCCTGTCCCTGCGGCTATCGCGGAGCGCGCAGCGTCGAGTGCCGGTGCGACGACGCCATGGTCGCAAAGTATGTGAGCAAGCTCTCCGGACCGCTGCTGGATAGAATCGATCTGCAAATCGAAATCACGCGCGTGCCGTTCGACGACATGGTACGCCACGGCGGCGGCGATCGTTCGGCGATGATTCGCGAACGCGTCGTCGCGGCGCGATCGCACCAGCAGAAGCGTTTTGGCGGAACCGCTTTTTCCTGCAATGCCGAAGTACCGGCGAGCGCAATGCGCCGTTATTGTGCGCTCGACGATGCCGGACTACGATTGCTGGGGCATGCGAGCGCCAAACGACAGTTTTCGGCGCGCGCACTCGACCGCATCGCGCGAGTGGCTCGCACGATCGCCGACCTCGCCGGCGAGGACGATATCCATAGCGACCACATCGCCGAAGCGATCCAGTATCGCAGTCTAGAACGGCTCGGCGCCGCCGCCTGACGGTCGTGGGAGTGCGGCTAGCGCGCTGCGGGATTGAACTGCGGGATTGCGTCGCCGTCGAGAAAGACGCTCAGTTCGGAGGGCGCAAACTGCAGCCCGGCCCAAAACGATCCGAAATCACCGTAGCGAGCACTGACTTCATCGAAGCGCATCTCGTAAACCAACTTTTTGAAGATCAAGGGGTCGTCGGCGTAGAGATCCACACCCCATTCAAAGTCGTCGAAGCCGATGGAGCCCGAGATGATTTGCGTCACGTGGCCGTGGTACGACCGCCCCACTACGCCGTGCTGACTCATCATCTTGGCGCGCGCTTCATAGCCGAGCATATACCAGTTTTGCACTTCGCCACGGCGCTTGCTCATCGGATAGAAGCACTGATAGCGACGCATGGGAATCTTCGCCCACAAGCGAGGTTCGAGATAGGGACTCTCGGCTTGCGCGCGCATCAACTCGCCGAAGGCCGCGATCCATTCAGCGGAATGCGGCGCGAGTGCGCGCCGACTGAGCTCGGCATGAATTTTCGCCGTCGCATCGTAGAGGCCGAGCTCCAAGACGGACACGTACGAATGGCGGGGCGCCAACAAATCGCGCAGTTCCAGTTTATCGACGAGCGTCTGCGCGTAGGCCAGACCATCAAACGTGCGCGCGTAATGCGTCAACATGAGGTCGGCCTCGTGGCCGACGACCTGGGTTAGGCCGACGTCCCCTTCGCTGTTGCCCTTGAGATGGTCGAAGAGATCCACGGCATGCCCGGCGTATTTTTTGCGACGCTTTTCGGGTAACGCGTCCCACCGATGGCGGCTGAAAGAAAACATCCGGTGGAGAATCCACCAGCCCTCCAACGATTCCGGAACGTTCGGATCGCGCATCGTTATTCTTAGTTCGAATAACCGCGGACGAGTACTTTCGCGCGCTTCACTTCGGCTTCCACCTCGGCCTCCAGCCGATCCGGTCGTTCACGATACTTTGCCCAAAGCGGAGGCGTGTGCGCGATGTCGTTGAGCACGCGCGTATAAACTGCATTCACGGGCGTCTGCACGCCGCGGTCGCGCCCGGCCGCTGCGACGGCACCGTTGAGCACGTCCACTTCCGTCTGCGGTTTCGCGCGACGTAAGTCGAGCAGCAACGAGGGCGGTTTTGTTCCGCGCGCTCCCGCAATCGTGTGAGCCATGAGCGTTCGGGAGAGCGAACTCGGCAGACTAGCAACCGCGAACAGACCACGCACGGGATAGCGCGGGAGGTCGATCGCATCTAGCCCGAGCGCCTGCATCACCGCGCGAACCTCTCGAATCATCCGAATTTCCAACGTAAAAATTCGATCGAAGTGAACGAATCGGTTCGGCAGAACGTTAAGAATCGCACAACTCGCGTTCGCGACGACGTTCAGCGCAAGTTTGCTCCACTTCAATGCGCGCCAGTTCGCCACGACGCGTACCGCCAGTCCGGTGCTCGCGAAGGTTGCCGCGAGCCAGTTGTACGCGTTCGCGCCCGTCGGCGCCAACGCCAAACCACCCTCTTTAGCAGCCCGCGCGTTCCCATCGCGATCGCGATCGACCGGGGTCGTGAGTGCGGCTGCGACGATGTTATCGGCACCGAAGGCCTGCCCAAGCCGTTCTTCGTTGCCGACGCCGTTTTGCGGCGAGACGAAGACACATTTCTGCGGATAGTGAATCGCTTTTCGTAACGTTTCGATCGCCCCGGGGGTATCGTAGGCTTTGGTCGCGACGATCGCGAGGTCTGCGTCGTATGGCTGCACCTCAACAATATTGCGCGGCGCGTACTCCACGTTGACGCCGACGTTTCGCAGGAGATCTCCCAGATACGTTCCGACTGCGCCCTTGCCGACGATGTAAACGTTCACGCCGTGACGTCCGTCGAGCCGAATCCGCCTTCACCCCGCACCGTCGCCGGGAGTTCATCGACCGACTCGAAGCGGGCGCGCGACACCGGTGCCACGACGATCTGCGCGATCCGGTCGCCGCGTCGAATGACCACCGGCTCGCTACCGAGGTTTGCCAGCACGACGCAGAGTTCGCCGCGATAGTCGGCGTCAATCGTTCCAGGTGAGTTCAGGCAGGTGATACCGCTACGAACCGCCAGGCCGCTGCGCGGACGCACTTGCGCCTCATAGCCGTGAGGAAGCGCAATGGAAAAGCCGGTTGGCACGAGCGCTCGCGCGCCCGGCAACAACGTGAGTTGTTCCCGAACGGCGGCACACAGGTCCGCGCCGGCGGCATGTTCGCTCATGTAACTCGGTTCCGGCAGACCCTCGCCGTGCGGCAGGCGCTGGAGCGCAACGTGAACCGGCGAAGCGACTCGCTTTGGATCGGGCATTTACCGTGCCACTACAGTTGGGCCAGTTCTTCCCGAAAACTTTCTATGTCGCCGAACGAACGGTACACGCTCGCGAAACGAATGTAGGCAACCGGGTCGAGCCCGCGCAGCGCCTCCATCAGTTTCTCGCCGACGAGCGAGGACGCAACTTCGTTTTCGCCTCGCGCAAACAGCTCGCGCTCGAGATCGGCGGCGACGGACTCCATTCTCGCCTCCGAAATCGGCCGCTTTTCACACGCCTTACGCAAGCCCGCCATGATCTTCTCGCGGCTGTATTGCTCGCGGCGTCCGTCCTTTTTCACGACGAAGAGGCGCGGCGCTTCCATCCGTTCGTAGGTCGTGAATCGGTGCTTGCAGCGAGGATCGAGGCACTCGCGCCGCCTCCGGACGACGGTTTCGTCGTCACGCGAATCTACGACGCGCGTCTCGCTCTTGCGGCAGGTTGGGCAATTCAGCGGTACGTCTCTCCACCCACGGCATATCTTGTGGGTGGCTGTATTATACGTCACTATCGGTAGACAACGCAAAAAGCCCCAGGGTGCGACGGCACGCTGGGACTTTATTGCATCCCGCTCGAGCGCTAGCCCAATGCGAGCCTACGCCGAGCCGATTTTGAACATCTTTGTCCCGCAGACCGGGCATTTGCCTTCGGTCGCTGGGCGGCCATTCTTCATCGTGATCTGAACGGCGTCTTTGATTTCACGTTTCGCCTTGCATTTGACGCAATAGGCTTCTGCTGCCAAGTCTGGTCCCTCCGTGCGGGCCGCTATTCCGTCGGCACGTTCGAATCCCCCTCATGGAGGCCGTTGCCCCGGCAAAGGCCGCGCGTGAAGGACCCCAAATGCTGGAGCCGACCTACGACGGCCGGGCCGCGATCGAGGCCGCCCGAAAAGGACGGTCCTTCGAAGCCAAGGCGGAGGGCCTCTGGCGTTGCGGCGACGTGGCGTCGCTCGAACGGCCCTGCGTGGCGATCGTCGGCACCCGCGCTGCGACGCCCTACGGCCGCGGCATCGCGACTCGGTTCGCCGCCGAGCTGGGGCGCGCGGGCTGTTGCATCATCTCGGGCCTAGCCCTTGGAATCGATTCGGCTGCCCATGAGGGCGCCCTCGAAGCCAATGCGCCGACGATCGGCGTCTTAGGAGGCGGCCATCGCTGCTTCTTTCCCCGACGCAACCGGGCGCTGGCCGAGCGAATCGTCGCCTGCGGCGGCGCAGTACTCTCCCCCTATGCGCCGGACCATCCGGCGGCGCCGCATCAGTTTCTACAACGTAACGGCATCGTCGCGGCGCTCGCCGATGCGGTGCTCGTCGTTGAGGCCCCGGCTAGAAGCGGCGCGCTGAATACGGCCGGCTGGGCCGCAGGAAGGATTCCCGTCTTGGCCGTCCCGGGCGACGTCGATCGCAGGCACGTGCAAGGGTGTCTGGCGTTGATACGCGACGGCGCGACGCTCGCGCGAAACGCCGACGACGTCCTCGAAGCCCTCGGCCGGCCGCCGTTGCTGCCCGCACCCTCCGTCGCTATGGGGCGGCCAAACGCCGCGGCGGCCGCCGTTCTTCGCGCGCTCGATAACGGCGCAACCGACGTTGACGCGATCGTAGACGCCGTCGGCATCGAGTCTTCCGCCGTGCTCGTCGCGCTATCGCTCCTCGAACTGGAAGGCCAGATCGAATCGCGCGATGCGCAGTATGCGCGGGTCGCGGCTGCATCGCGCGGCGAAGGTTCTCCGCGATGATCGACGATGCGTTACGACGTTTCGGGGAGGCCGCCGCAGACGTTGTTTCGGCTTCGTACGGCACGGCGTCGCCGCCCGTGTTATTTCAGGCGCCGCGGCGGCCGGAGTTCGGCGATTTCGCGACCACACTCGCCTTTGCGCTGGCTAAAGATGCTCGCCGTCCACCGGCGGAAGTCGCCTCCACGCTCGTCGCGCAAATCACGCGCGAGCATCGCTCGCTGACGGAACTCTTCAGCGATATAGAGGCGGTCGGCGGCTTCATCAACCTTCGAGTTGCGCCCGCGGTTTGGCATGCATCGCTCGAGCGCATCCTGCGCGAGGGGGAACGATTTGGGGAAGCGCCGCGGAAAGGCGTCCGTGTTTCGCTCGAGTTCGGCAGCGCGAATCCCACTGGGCCGTTGGTCGTGGTACAAGGCCGTTCCATGTCGATCGGAGCGACGCTCGCCAACGCAATGCGCTTTTGCGGTTACGACGTGTTCCTAGAGTGGATTATCAACGACGCCGGGGGACAACTAAACGCGTTGGGACGTTCGCTGTATGCGCGCTATCGGCAACTTGGCGACGCGGACCATCCCTTCCCGGAAGACGGCTATCCGGGCGAATATCTCATCGAACTCGCGCGGAAAATCCGCGATGCCGACGGCGACCGGTGGATGGACGACGCGCAAACGGAATGGTTACCGTACTTTTCACAGTTTGGACGCGACGCGATCGTTGCCGAACAACGGCGCACGGCCGAGCGCTTCGGCGTACGGTACGATCGTTGGCAGAGCGAAGCGGAACTCCACGCGAGCGGCGCCGTCGGCGAAGGCGTCGAGCGATTGCGTCAACTCGGCTTGACCTATGAAGCGGACGGCGCGCTGTTCTTTCGCGCCACGCAATTCGGCGACGATAAGGACCGGGTTCTGCTCCGTAGCGACGGACGTCCGACCTATTTTTGCATGGACGTCGCCTATCACTATCAGAAGCTCAAAGCCAGCGATCGCGTCGTGGATATTCTGGGGCCGGATCATCATGGATACATCGAGCGCTTGAGGGGACTCGCGTCCGCTCTCGGCTATCCCGGACGCCTGGAGATTTCAATCGCGCAGCAAGTAGCGCTCATGCGGGGCGATCAACAGATCGCTTTGAGCAAACGGGCGGGCGAAATCGTTCCACTGGATGAAATTCTCGACGAAGTCGGCGTCGACGCGGCCCGTTTTTTCTTCATCATGCTCGCCGTCGAATCGCCGCTCGTCTTCGACGTGCAACTCGCCGTCGAAAAAGCCAACGAGAATCCCGTGTACTACGTGCAATACGGGCACGCTCGCATCGCCTCTGTGCTGCGCCGCGCTTTACCCGAAGACGTCACCGCGGCGCGCGGTGCGCCTCTTACGCCGCTGATCGCTCCCACTGAGCTCGCGTTGATGCGTCGGTTGAGCGAGTTTCCCGGCGTCGTTGCCGGCGTCGTCGCCGATCTCGCGCCGCATCGCTTGGCGCGCTACGCGCGCGACGTCGCGGGCGACTTCCATCAGTTTTACACCGAATGCAAAATTTTGACCGAAGACGTGCCGTTGCGACGCGCACGGCTCGCGCTGTCCCTAGCGGCGAAAAACGTCCTCGCGCGCACGTTATCGCTCATCGGCGTCACCGCTCCGGATTCGATGTAGCCGCCACCTCAACGTGTCGGGACTGCTGGCCGCGCTTTGGCTCGTCGGGCTTTTCGTAGCCGCACCGGCGCTTCGCACGGGGCAAGCGTATGACGCTACGGATCGATTGCGCGACGGACTGATACTGGGCGTCGCGATTCCGTTTGGGCTTGGCTTCGTCCATTTGCTCTATCCCGCAGCCTGTTGGGCGGTACTCGCGGCCGTCGTGGCCATCGCGTACCTTCGCCGAGCGACGGCCGAGCAGCAGCGCGCGGAGCCGACGCCATATCTTCTGCTTGGCGCCGTGGCCGCCGTCGCGTGGCCGCAATTGATTCGGCCCCTTCTCGACGGCGATTCGCTATCGTACCATCTGCCCAACGCCGCCGCGTTCGCGCAGGCGCATTCGCTCTGGACGATCGCAACGCACTATTGGTGGTATCCGCCCGCCTCGGAACTCTTTGCCGCGGGACTATATGCGGTCGGTTCACCCTTTGCACTGCCATGGAGCGGCGTCGGCGCGCTTGCGCTCGTAGGATTCCGAATAGCGAGTTGGTCGCGCCGGCTCACCGACGCGCCGCCGATGCTCTCCGATGCGTTGGCGGCGGCGACGGTTACCGCGCTTCCCCTCGCTCTTCAAGGCGCGACGCTGCAAAACGACGTCTGGCTGGCGGCATTTTGGCTCGAAACGCTTTACTGGCTGGCGACGCAGCCCGGGACTGTCACCCTCCTACGTACGGCGAGCGTCACCGCGTTGATCAAACCGCAAGGCTTCCTGTTCGCGCTGATCGTGCTCGCGGCGTTCAGGGCGCGGTGGCGACTCTGGCTCGCGACAGGCGCGGTATTTGCCGTGTGGTTCGTCCACGATGCGATTCTGTGGCGCCCCGGCGCGTCGGGCATGCTCGTCGGAGCGATTCCATGGCAATCGACGATTCTCGCGCATGGAGCAACGGCGTTGGGCGTCTTCATTCGCGTTGCATTTATCGCGTCGCCGTTCGGGCTGCTTGCGTTTGTCGCGGCCTTGTTCGGACCGCTCATCGAACGCACGCGGCCCGCGTTCGGCTGGGCGTCGTTTGCCGCCGCCGGACTATTCTTCGTCTTGCCGTTCGGGTACGCCACCGCCGTCGCGCAACTTTCGACCGGCGCGTCGCTGAGGTTCGCGGCACCGGCGATTGCGGCGGGCGCCGTCATTCTGGCGCGGCCCGCTTCGCGGGTCGCCGGTCTCGCGACGATCGTCCTGAGCGCGAGCGCACTTTTCGGAATTGCCGCGGTGCTGCAAATTTTTTGGAACGACGGCTCGACACACCTCGCGCTGCCGATCGCCGCGCTTGCGATCGGCATTGCCGCGCTTGGGAATTATCGGCGATTGCGATGGCTATATGCCATCAGCGGCGTCTTGTCGGTCGCGCTCGCAACGCATCTCGCGGCGCGTCATCCACTGGATTACTACGCCGACGCGTTACGCACGGGCGGCAGAGCGCCGGGCATCTATCGTTGGATTGCGACTGCGCGTCCGGCGGCGATTGGCGGGTGGGGAATGCGGCTCGGCATAGTCAACGTCGTTTCTCCATCGACTCGTACCGTTGACGTGCGCGACGCTTCGCCGTGCCTCGACGCGCGGCACGATGGCGTCCTGCTGGCCGCCGTCGCTCAAGCCGACCGAGCAACGAGTGAAAACGCACGGCGGCTCGACGCTGCGCGACACTGCGGCGAGGTGCTCTATTCCGATCCCGCGGGAGTGGTCGTCAAACCTTTTCAAACTGCGCCGTGAGCCACGGCGCAACGAAATAACGCCAAAGAATCTTAATGAGCGCCGCGGCGGGAATGCCCAAAATCAGTCCCGGAATTCCAAATAGTTCGCCTCCCGCAAACACGGCGAACATCGCGCCGATCGGCGACACGCCCACCGATTGGCCCATGATCTTTGGGACGAGCACGTTGTCGCTGATGCGGGCCATGCCGAACATCACAACCTGCACCCAGAAGATCATCCAAAAACCCTGAGGCACCGAGAGCGGGATCGCGATGATTTGCGCTATCAGCATGCCGATGATCGGAATGGCGTAGCCGATCGCCGAGACGATGCCGACGATCAATGAAAACTTAAAGCCGAGTATCGTCGTCCCAATTGCGACCACCGCACCGGTAATCGCGCTCACGATCACTTGACCGGAGATGTAACTGCCGAAGAGGTCGCTTACTTCCGCGGCGAGTTTGCGCGCCGTTTGCCGTTTCGGGGCTGGAAAGAGCGCTGCGAACCCTTCGGCGATTTGCGTGTCGTTCAACAGGAAGAACACCGAAAGAATGATCGCCGAAAAAGCGATGAAAAGCGCGGTAACGGTATTGAGGGCGATCGCTCCAAGCGACGCGATGGCGCCGGTCACCCAGGCCGCCATCTGTGCCCCGCCGATTCGCGTGAAACTCACCGGCGGCAACTTGAGCGTCGGGAAGTGCGTTTGCAGCGAACTCTCCAAGCCTACCAACCAGTTTTGTACGCCGGTGGCGTACGCCGGAATGTTTGCCGCCAGCAGTTGGCTTTGGCTGATCGTTAACGGCACGACGATGACGAGAAAGACGGCAACGAGGACCAGCAACCCGAAGTAGACGATGACGACCGCCAGCGGTTTTGGCATGCGCCGTTCCAACCGTGCAACGATCGGCTGCACGCCGAACGCGATGAATGCCGCGATCAGAAAGATCGAGATCGTCTTGGGAATATGCCAGGCAATCCACAGCGCGACCGCAAGCAGCACGATAATAGCGCCGATCCATGCGACTCGCCGCCAAAGGTCTGCCCCTAAAGCGGTTTGCACAGCAACCGCCGTTCGGTTTGAAATCCGCTGCGCTCGTACAGGGTCCGAGCCGCACGATTCTCTTCGGTGACCATCAATGCCACGTGGGGCAGGCCGCGCCGCCGCGCCTCTTGTTCCGCGGCGTCGAGGAGCGCACGTCCGACGCGGCGGCGCCGAAACGCCGGTTCGACGGCCATGTACGCGACGAACGCCTGCGGCAACGCCGTCACGTCATCGGGAAGGTCGTCGAGCATCAATAAGAATCCGGCGTGACGTTCGCCGATGCGCGCGACGAAGATGACGTGCGACTGACTTTCTGCGACTTCCAGCAATCGATCGAAGGCGCCGCTGACCACCCGTTCCGGCACCGTTCGTAGCGGTCCGACGCTCGACATCGCACAGCGCCGTCCGAGATCTTGAACGAACGCGCGCTCGGTCTGAAATTGCGGGGCGTGCCTTTGGACGATCCGAACCTCGATCATCCGGCACGACGCGACCCCGGATCGGTCAGCGGTCGATCGTCGCGGCAACACGGACACTCGTCGGGAGCAAACGACTTCAACGGAAGGTCCAGCAGCGCGTAGACCGGCACGCCCTTGGCTTGGGCTCCGCTGGGGACGATCTCGGTCAGGATGACGGGATCACGCCGTACGATGCAGCCCACGCCGACAACGTTCGCGCCGCGCGCGCGCACGACGTCGATCGTTTCGCGCACGGAGAGCCCGGTCGTTATGACGTCTTCCACGACGAGCGCGCGATCCGTGGCCGACACCGTGAATCCCCGGCGCAACGTCGGCACGCCGTTTTCTTTCTCCGTAAAGATGGCTTTGGTCCCTAAGCGGCGCGCGACTTCGTAGCCCAGCAGAATTCCACCGACCGCGGCGCTCACGACGACGGTCGGCCTCGACGATCGAAAACGTTCTGCAATGGCGCGCGCGGGCGTTTCCAGCAGCGCCGGATCTTCAAGGATCCGGAACTTTTGGATGAACCGGTCGCTGTGACGGCCCGAACTTAGCGCGAAGTGTCCCTCGAGCAAGGCGCCCCGGTCGATCAACGTGCGCTCCAACTCTGACTGCGCGGCGTTCACGTGCGCAACACCATCTCAGCGAGAATGGCGCGCGCCGCGGCTAGAGGGTCGGGCGATTCGACGATCGGACGGCCGACGACGAGGTAATCGGCTCCCGCAGCAACCGCCTGCGACGGCGTCGTGACGCGCTTCTGGTCGCCGTGCGCCTCTCCGACCGGGCGGATTCCGGGCGTCAGCGTCAGGAAGTCCTCACCAAAAAAGGCCTTGAGGTCACGCACCTCATGCGCGCTGCAGACCACGCCGGAGCAACCCGCATCTCTCGCGAGCGCGGCCAAGCGGATTGCATTTTCGCCGGGACCGCCTTGCAAGCCGAGTTCGTTGAGGTCCTCTGCCGCGATGCTGGTGAGGACGGTAACCGCAAAGACGTGCGGCGCCGTGCTGCCTAGCTGCGCCGCGCGTTCCGCGACCGCGTCCACGGCAGCACGCATCATTTCGAGTCCACCCAACGCGTGGACGTTGAGCAGATGCACGTTCGGCCGAACCAAATGTGAAAGGGCGGCGGCGACCGTGCGCGGGATGTCGTGCAATTTTGCATCGATAAACGTTCGTACGTCCCGCGCTTCGCAATAGGAAAGAATTCGTTCCGGATACCCGTAGAGCGCTTCCAAGCCCAGCTTGACGATCACGTCGAGTTCGTAGAGTTGCTCGATCAACTGCTCGGCCCGGTCGGCGTCCGCGACGTCGAGCGCGACGATGAGTTGCGCCATTGCGCTACCCTTCGTCGCCTTCGTATTGGTGCGCCGTCGAGAACGCGACGTTGGACTTTCCTACGATGGACTCGAGCGAGATGAAATTCCGCTCCGCCAGGTACGATTCCAAGTCTGCGACGATACGCTCGGGGACGCGTGGGTCGGTGAAGTTTGCAGTGCCGATGGAAATGGCAGAGGCGCCGGCCAAAAAAAACTCGAGCGCATCGGTGACCGTCTCGATTCCCCCTTGCCCGACGATCGGGATCTTCACGGCTTGCGCGACTTCGTAGACCGCCAACACCGCGATGGGCCGAATGGCGGGCCCGGAAAGACCACCGGTAATGTTTGCGAGCCGCGGTTTCCAGCGGTCTACGTCGATTGCCATGCCGCGAACGGTGTTGATGACGGCGAGCGCATCCGCACCGGCGCGCTCCGCTTCACGCGCGACTTCCGTAATGTCCGTCACGTTCGGCGACAGTTTAACGATCAGCGGTTTGTCGGTGGTCGCGCGGGCTGCCGTCACGACATTCGCGGTGAGAGCGGCATCGCAGCCAAAGGTTTTTCCCTCGCTGTCGACGTTCGGACAGGAAACGTTCAATTCGACCGCGGCGATTTCGTCGCGTGCCGCCAGGCGCTCGCAGACGTACGCGTAATCGTCGATCGAAAAGCCGGCGACGCTTCCAACGATCTTGCAGGGGCGATCGGCATACTTGTGCAGTTCGCGTGACAAGTACCAATCGATGCCTGGATTCTGCAAACCGATTGCGTTGAGCATACCCGCCGGCGTATGCACCAGTCTCGGCATCGGATTGCCTAGGCGGGGAAGACGCGTCACGCTCTTGAGCACGATTGCGCCGACCTTGGAGAGATCGGCAAAGGGTTCGTACTCATCCCCCGATCCGTAACACCCGCTGCCCATCAACGTTGGATACGCAAGTTCGAGCGCGCCGAGCCGGGTCGCGAGGCTCGGTCGCACGATCACCAGCGGAGCTCGTGCGCCCAAAAAACCGGGCCCTCTCGACAAATTCGCGCATAGACGACGTCGCTGCCGCCGCGATCGATGCCCGGAAAGCTCGGCGCTTGCGCGCTCTGCGCGATCAACGGCACGACGCAACCCCAACACGCGCCCACGCCGCATCCAAACGTTTCTTCCAGGGCCAATTGCGCCGGAACGCCTAGCTCGACGGCGATTCGCGCGACGCTGCGAAGCATCGGCGTGGGGCCGCAGCCGTAAATCAACTGCGGTTTGTGCGACGTCGCCAACGCGTCCGTCACCATACCACGCATTCCCAGCGTTCCGTCATCGGTCGTCACGATCACGTCGCAGCCGGCATCGGAAAAACGTTGGGCATCAACCAGAAGCTCCCTGGTTTTTGCTCCGTAGAAGAGCCGGACGCGCGTCCCTGAATCGATTAATCGCTGTGCGCACAGCAATACCGACGCAATTCCGACGCCGCCGGCGACGATCGCGGCGTCTCGCGCATCGCCGGAGCAATCGAAACCGTTACCTAACGGCCCAAGGACGCTTAAGCAATCCCCGGCAGTGAGTGCCGAAAGTTCGCGCGTGCGTCTGCCGGTCACAAAAAAGAGAAGGCTCGCGCGCTTGCCTACCGCTTCGTAGATGGCGAGCGCCGTTGCCGCCGCTTCGCCGCTCGGCGGAATCGCCATGACGTACTGCCCCGGACGCGTAGCGCTTGCCAGTTCCGGCGCATTGAGCGTCAGCAATACGACATCGGTTGCGAGTTCCCGACGCTCGATGACCGTGGTCGCATGAACCCGGCGTTGCAGAGGAATCGTCGCCATTTCTTCAGCCATTTTCAACAAATTCTTAGGAAAATCTCCGAAAAGGGGTGCACGGTCTTGATACTTCGGTCGTTATACTGTATAGAGAGCGTAAATAATAGGAAAGGAGGGTCCCCAGATGGCAGGTCTCATCGTCTTCAAATCGCTAGCCGACGCACTTAGAGCGGGCTACCAGGTTTACGATCGGACTGCGGACGGCTATCTGGTCAGGACTCGCACGGCCGCCGGTTGGGCGATGGCCTTGGTCTCCTGCAAATAGCATCGTCTTTATTCCAAAAATAATGCCGCCGGTCGATCGACCGGCGGCGTTTTTTATGGCGTTGGCGGTTTCTTGATTTCCGGAATCGGGCCCGGTCGCCAGCCCCCATACGTTGGACCCGGCGGCGTATCGCTTTGGTTCGGCTGCGTTTGCGACGATGCCGTTTCAGCGCCGTTGGGCGGCGGCCCGTATGGCTGGTGAACTTGTGGAGGTCCGAACGTCGCGCCCCCGATCATCGCACCAAGGATCTGCGCGATCCCTACGAACAGTGGAATCAACCCTCCCAACAACCAAGGACCGTACACGTACTCGCCGTCGCCGCGATAACCGATAAAGCCGAGCCCGACTAACAACGCGAAGCCGATGCACGCGACTTGAATGCCGCGTCGAAGTTGATGTTGTGCCGCAAAGTTTGCGTCGAAGTAGTGATTCGCAGGCGTTGCTTGTGGCGTCCAACCATGCTTCATCGCGCGTCGCATGTCGCGCGCATTGGGCGTCGGAACGAAACCGCGGCGCAGCATCTCCATGCGCTCTTGGTGCGCAAGGACGCGTGAAACAACCCAGGCCGCGACCGGCGCACCGAAGATCAGGAAGACTGCCATGAAGGCAACCATGTCGTCGCTCTTAATCACTGATTCAAATCTCCGTTCTTCTCGATTGGTGGGGCGGTCGCGCTTAGATCTTTGGGCCCCAGCCGTCAAAGGTGGGGCGCAACGACTGCGCGGAGTTCCATCGGTCTGTCGGCATCGTCGGCCGTACACCGGGTCGGCCGGAGCCGGGAAGGGTTTTGTTCAGATTGTCGGTCATCGCTGGGTTCGTCCTCCGTGAGATTTCCTGTCTTAGGTACGGCCGGCGCCCCCGCATGTTTCGCGTCGCGCTGCTGCGGCCGCGACGAAACAACGCGCGCCGGCGGAACGTACCAATGGCGTGTCGGCACTCTTGGCCGAGGCGCGTCATCCCGACCCCTTCGGCTCAGCTCAGGATAGGCTCCGTCGACCAGCAATGAACGAGGCTGCCGACGATGGCGCGTTCGTGGCGATGGCGCTTCGGGGCCATCCCGACGCGTTTGCCACCCTGGTCGAACGATACGATCGAGCAGTCTACCACCTGGCGTACCGCACGTTGCAAGACCCCGAAGAGGCGCGGGACGCAACGCAAGAAGCCTTTTTCAAGGCGTTTCGGAGTCTGCGGACGTTTAAGCCGGGATCGAAGTTCTCGACGTGGATCTTCGCGATCACCTATCACGCCTGCTGCGACCGGCTCAATCGCCGCAAGCGCTATGCCGGTAGCGAACTTCCGGAGCGAGCCGATCCCTCTCCGGGACCGGAAGACCGGGCGATTGCGCTCGATGACGCGCGACGGTTGCGTGCAGCGATCGACGCGCTGCCCGAAAAATATCGCACGGCGATCACGCTTTTTCATCTTCAGGGAAAACAGTACGAAGAAATCGCCGAAGTGCTAGGCTTGCCGCTCGGCACGGTGAAGACGCATCTGTTTCGCGCGAAGGAACAGTTGCGCCGGCTTCTCGGCGAAATGGAGGTAACCTAAACCATGCACTCAGACGCCTACGATTCGCTCGACGACGCGATTGCGGCACTTCCGTTCGAGGAGCCGCCGCCTGGGCTTCGTACCTCCATTTTGATGGCGACGGCGTACCGGCCGGCGCACCCATTTTCTTTGGTTGAATACGTGGCGGTCGGGGCCGTAGCCGCTCTTGCGGTGTGGCTCACCGTCATGATCGTCTTAGGAGGCGGGACGCTCTTCGTTCACACGCTGGAAGCGATTGGCGCAATAATCGTGCGCACGTTTTCAAACACGGCGACGCTCGCATGGCTCGCCGCGGGTGGAGTGACTGCGCTGTGGATCTCACTTTTCACCGGATTTCAACCCGTCGCCGTCCTACCAAAGAGGTCGCAGACACCGCCGGACCGGTAATCCCTCGGCATGGAGAAACGCAACGCCGGCGAGCAGCGCCCGCACAGGATCCTCGTCATCGAAGACGACGCGGCCATCAGCCGGGTCCTACAGTTGGAATTAGAACACGAACGCTATGAGGTCGACGTCGCGCGGGATGGGCTATCGGGCCTCGAAAAGGCGCTCAAGGAGCCCGATCTCGTCATTCTCGACTTGATGTTGCCCCGCATGGACGGCATCGAAGTCTGCAAGCGGATTCGCGCCAAGAGCCGAGTGCCCATCATCATGCTGACCGCGCGCGATCGCGTCCCCGATCGCGTTGCCGGGCTCGACGTCGGGGCCGACGACTACGTGACCAAACCTTTCGCCACCGAAGAACTGCTCGCGCGGGTTCGCGCGCGCCTTCGCGAACGAGCGCCGCTCGGAAACGTCATCGAATATCGCGACGTCGTGATGGACCGCGATCGCCACGAGGTTCATCGCGGCGGCAAGCCGATCGCGCTCACCGCCAAGGAGTACGCGTTGCTCGAGTACCTCCTGTTGCATCGCAATAAGGTCCACACGCGCGACGAGCTGTTCAACGGCGTTTGGGGCAGCGACTTCCTCGGCGACTCCAACCTCATCGACGTGTATATCCGCTATTTGCGCGGGAAGATCGACGATGGATTCGATGACAAACTCATCACGACGGTGCGCGGAGTCGGATACACGATCAAGGATTGACTCCTATCGCGAGGCCCGGCATGCATGAGCGCTATGCTTGTGGGAGCGGCGGATATGGGCAACTCGAAGACGCTCGTCGCGGCGCCTCGTGCGCCGCTCCTGCTGCGCCCCTTTTTCGGGAGAACGAAGTTTTGAAGATCGCATCCTGCGATGCCCGAAAAAGTTGGAGCCTTCTCGTTGTCCATATCCCCCGCTCCTTAAGCGATCTGCTCTAGCGCCATGTCCCTTAAGTGGCGAATCGCCGTCGGATACTCGCTGCTGCTGATCGTCGCGATGACGGCGATGAGCGGCCTGATCGTCTGGCGGTTTCAACAGATTCTCTACGACCAGGCGACGAACAGCGTGAATGCCACGATGCGCGCGATCGTGGAATTCGCCGAACAATCTACGACGCCGTTTTCGTTGGAAGACTCGTCGCTCGGGGCGCCGCAATTTCTCTTTAACAGCAGCAATCTCGCTACCTGGAATTCGTCGAACAGCTTCGTACAGGTCGATTCGCGTGAAGGCTATCCGTTAGCGAAGACGGCGAATCTCGGCGCGACGCGAATCCCTCCGAATCCGAAGCTGTCGGCCACGCATGACGTCGCGTTTCGCCAACTCGCCTTGGGCAGCCGGCCGTTCTTGGTTGAAGACCGCTATGTGCAGGAAGGTTCGAACGCGGCGATCATTCACGTCGCCGAACCGCTCGATGCACTGCAGCGAACGTTTGCGCGCGCTCGGGAAGCCATCGGCGTCGTCTTAGCGGCGGCCGTCGTGGCCGTTGTAATTTTTTCGATTGTCTTGGCGTCCCAAGCCACGACGCCCATCAACGAATTGTCGAAAGAGATGCGAGAGATCAGTTCCGACCGCTTGGCGCTTTCGGGCGCCGGAAGTTTCGACGGCAGCGTGCCGCGGCGCAGACGACGCGACGAAGTCGGAAGGCTGGCCCAAAGCTTCACCGACTTGCTGGTACGCCTCGGCGAAGCGTTCGCCCGCGAACGGCAGTTCATTTCGGACGCTTCACACGAACTAAAGACGCCGTTGACGTCCATCAACGCTAACGCGCAAATGCTGCTGCGCTGGGGCGACCGCGAACCGGCAATTCGCCACGAGAGCCTTGAGACGATCGCTCGCGAGAGCGCCGATCTCGCCGCGATGGTCAACGGCATGCTCACGCTGGCGAAGGCCGATCGTGGCGACGACATTCCAAAAGAGCCGCTCTCGATCGCGCAGATCGTTGCGGAGGTCACGCAGAACGCGACCGCGCGCGCCGCGGAAAAAGCCCTGCAGATTCGCTTTACCTACCAGGGCACCCCGACGGTGTATGGCGACGCGCACCTCTTGCGCCAGATGGTCGCTAATCTGATCGATAATGCGATCAAATTTTCGGAGCGCGGTGAAATCGGCGTGAGCGTCGGCGGTGACGGCGACCGCGCGTGGATCGAAGTCAGCGATACGGGACCCGGCATCGCCGAGGAGGAACGCCCGCACATCTTCGAGCGATTCTATCGCGCAGACAAGGCGCGCTCGCGAACCGTTCCCGGGACGGGCTTGGGATTGGCAATCGTCCGCTCGATCGCTCGGGTCCATGGTGGAGAGGCCACGGCACAAAAAGCCACGGCCGGCGGGGCACTTTTTCGAGTCGTCCTACCGGTCATGACGGTGCCGTTCACCCGCTTTTCATGATGCGCCCACGGCGTTCTCGCTACAATGAACGAGTGCTCAAAGGCTGGAGGCGGGGAGCCATCGCGACACTCCTGGCTTCATTGTCGCTTTTCATCTTCGCCGCGACGGCGCGCGCCGACGACGCATTTGACGTTGGCCCTTCGCCCGTCCTGAACGTCCATTTGAATCGCGGCGATCTGAACATTCAAACGTGGGATCGGCCGCAGGTTCAGATCTCCTCGGATCGGCCCCTCTACATTCAGCACGTCGCTTCCGGGCAAGTCGACCCCAACATCCCACGTCAGCTCCAAGTTTCATCCCAGCAGATCCAGACCGAGCACGGTCCGGTAACCTTGCCGGCAGAATCCTTTGTGTTGCCGGAGCTTCCCGGGACGGCGCACGACGCCATTGTTGCACGCGGTGGCGGTCACGTCACAATTACGATTCCGCGGAGCACGGCGATGGTGCTCGCCCACGTGCGTGCGGGTCACTTGAGCATCAGCGGTTATCACGGCATCTTCGTCGCGCACGGACGCACTACGGGAATCACGCTCGACAACGTCGGCGGCACCGCTTTCGTTGAGTCGTTGCGCGGGCGAGTCGTCGCGACCAACTCGACGTTCGACCGTTTGCGAATCCGCACCGCGACGGGCAACATGCTGTTCCAAGGCTGCACGTCACATCAGATTCAAGCCACCAGCACGTATGGCTCGATCGTCTACGATAACGGCCACTTTCAGCCCGGCTTAGCGCGCTTCGAGTCGGAACACGGCAACGTTGCCCTCGGCGTGCGCGGCGGTGCGCAAATCGGCGCCCACAGCGGCTCGGGAAAAGTCGTTTCGAGTTTTCAACGCGAGGCGCACGTCCGCGGAAATCCGAGGACCAAACAGGCGACCGTTGGCGGAGGAGGACCCGTCGTGACCGCGACGTCCCGCCACGGATCGGTCTACCTTTATAGCGGCTCGATGAACGAGCATCCGCACGTTCGACAACAACTTAGCGGCAACGCGAGGCTTCCCATCCGATACGTCGGACCGCCTCGCCGTCGCCCGCCGGGCTTTCCGTTCTAGAAGGCCGCTAAAGCGTCGCGGCAGCGACGTGCGTTTCCAGATCTAACTCCAGACCGTCGTACGCTGCAATCACCCGGAGGCCGAGTTCGTCTTCGAGTCCTTGCGCCAGCTTTGGGGGATCCGCTTCGAGCATTTTCGTGCCGAAATGTTGAAAGACGACGACCTTCGGCTTGATCTCGGCAGCCATCCGGCAGGCCAGCGGCCACGTTAAATGGTCCACGATCATCTCATCGCGATAGCGTAAGACGTTCATAATCAGCACGTCGGGCCGATGTGCCGCGTAGTCTGCGGCGAGTTCTTCGGTGTAGCGGGCGCACGGCAAATACGCGACGCGCAATCCGGCATGCGTGAAGTGCAAGCCATAGGTCTGCACCGCGTGGACGTGTTGTCCCGACGTACGAAGTTCGATCTCTCCGATACGGTACGGTCCGCCGTTGGGCTGCAGGCACTCGATGCGCTCGACGAACTGGCGCGCGTATGGCAGCACGACGGGCTCGAAATCGAAGGCGTCTGCGGGCGCGAGCAACGCGCCGCGCCGCCGAAAACCGCCCGACGTCATCGCTTCGATCAAGGCGTTGACGTCGCTCGAATGGTCCAAGTGCTTGTGCGAGAGCACGATCGCCTCTAGCTCGCGTGGGTTGCACGGCGGGACGTGCGACAGAGCGCGCACCAAGGCGCCCGGGCCGGGATCGACGTGGATCTGCGTGGCGCCAAAGCGCATCCACATTCCGCCCGACGCTCGTAACTGGCGCGCGACGACAAAGCGCGCTCCTCCGGTTCCGAGAAAGAGAACCTTGCTAGGCAAGCACGGGCAACTTCGCAAACGGGCCGCCGAGCACCGATGCCGACGGACGGCCGAGCCAGCGTTCGAGCACCGTGGCGTACACGCTCCTGAAATCCACGCTGTAACGCACGTTGCCCATGTTTGTCGCGGCGAGATCCGGCAGCGTAGCGTAGAGGCCGCCTTTGACGCCTCCTCCGATGAGGAAGAGCGGCGACGCCTCGCCGTGATCCGTCCCGCGGCTGCCGTTCTCTTCTATTCGCCGGCCGAACTCGCTGAAGGTAAGCGTCAGCACGCGACGGTCGTTACCGTGTGCCGCGAGATCTTCATAAAATGCCGCGACCGCGTCCGACAACTGCGCGAGCAACCGGTTCTGAACGGCCTTTTGGTTGACGTGCGTATCGAACGATCCGTGCTCTACGTAAATCGCTCGCGTTCCGAGCCGGCTGCCGACGATCTGCGCCGCGAGCGCCAGACTGCGGCCGAGCGTCGTCGCGGGATATTGCGCTTTCGGCGCGTAGCCGGCGACGAGTTTTGGCAACTCTTCAGAACTGCGCTGTGCGTTGTTCTCGACTTCCATGACGTGCGCCAAGTACGGGGAAGTGAACGGTAGGTGCCGATCTCGGCTTCCCTCCGAAAATGCATCGCGCGACGCCGCGTCACGGTCGGCCGCCAACGCATACTGGCCCAGAGCGGGAACGGCGGGGATGTCGGTGCGCTGGGAGATCATCACTTCGGGGAGCACGCGCGAGATGGCGACGCCTTTGAAAAGATTCTGCGGCCCAAGCGACGCTTCGTCGAAATAGCGCCCGAGCCAGCCGGTGTGCTCGTAGCGATCCGGCGCCGCCGTCTGCCATATTTCGGTCGAACGGAAGTGCGAGTGATCCGGATTCGGATAGCCGACGCCTTGGACGATCGCCACCACGCCCTTATCGTAAAGCCGTTTGAACGAACGCATTCCGGCATTGAGTCCGACCTGCCCGTTAATCGGCAAGACGTCGCCACGGTCGATGGCGAGACCGGGACGCAACTGGTAATATCGCTCGTCGCCGTGCGGCACCACGCAGTTCAGCCCGTCGTTACCGCCAAAGAGATTGATCACGACCAAACATCGGTCGGACGCTCCCGGCAACCCCGGCAGGGGCGTTTGCGCGAGCGCTCGTGCAAAAACGTGTTCGGTGTTGGCGACAACCGCCAATCCCGAGGTCGTTGCGAGCAAAAAGTTCTTTCTTTTCATGTTAATTCAACTGGTACGCGGGAGTCGCCATTGCGAGGTTCACCGCGCCGCGTATGCGTTGGTCGTAATTTTCCGTCGAAAGCGCCGCCAGCGCCGCACTTCCCGCTCCCGCCAAATAGCCGCGCAGCTGCGCGAGCGTCGCGGGGGCCGCGTCGCCCTGCAAAATTCGCTGCGCGATCTCGCGCGAAGCGGTCGCGGCGGAGATCGGCAGTCCACGTAACCACGACGAGTTCTCAAGGGTTTGAGACCCGAGCAGCTGCGTGAGAAAATTCTGTCGCGCGATCATCGTGCCGCTCGTAATCCAATTCTGTCCGCCCGGCCATCCGGCCACGCTCGGAGGATAAAACAGGTGCTGGCCCATCTGCAGCAGCGAAGGCAACGCGCCAGCGTCAACCGCAGTGAGACCGAGCGCCTTGTAAGTACCTACGGCGAACTCCACCGGACTCTTGACGAGCGCGCGATAGGCGCGCTCGCCGTAAAAGACGTTGCTTCGAAGGATCGTCGCAACGACCGGTTTGAGTTCGAAGTCATGCTCGCGCAGTAACTCGCCGACGCGGTCGACCAACTCAGGCTCCGGATCGTTGTAAACGAACCAGTTGAGCAGGCTCGAGGCAAAAAAGCGCGCGCACTGCGGCTGCTCGAAAATGATGTTGACGATATCGTCCCCATCGAAGTTGCCCGTACGGCCGAGAAACGTCTTTTGCCCGTGATCGTGCAGCGATGCGTCGAACCGCGCCGTGCCGGCTCGGCGGTTGACCTGCCACCCGGTCCAGGCTCGAGCCGACTCGCGCACGTCGTGCTCGCTGTACGTGTCGACGCCCATCGTGAAAAGCTCCATCAATTCGCGCGCGTAGTTCTCGTTCGGATGCGCCGCGACGTTTTGTGCGCCGTTGAGATAGAGCAGCATCGCGGGGTCTTTTGAGACGTCCCGCGTCAGTTCGCGAAGATTGCCTAACGCGTATCGGCGGTAGAGCGCGTTTTGATTGTACGTGATCGTCGCAAAGCGCGGCGTCGCGCGCGAGGTGAAGTGCCCGTGGAAATAGAGCGTCATCTTTTCCTGGAGCGGGGCCGGCGAGTTGAGCATGCGATTGAGCCACCACGCCTGCATCGCCACGACCGTTCGGCGCCCTTCCCGGCCGCGGGCTTTGCCCGTCAGCATCCCCTGCGCGAGGTCGGAGGAAAACTCCGCGAGTTCTTGCGGCGGCGCGACCGATTGCGCGGAAGGGAATCGCAAAAGCGATTCGACCGCGTCGCGCGCAGACATCGCCGCATAGCGGCGCACCTCGTCGGGAGTGCCTCCAAATCCGGCGCGCCGCAAAAGATGCGCGGCGGCGCGTTCGCCCAGAGTGTTTTCATACGGCTGGAACGCCGTGCCGAGATCGAGAGGACCTTGGGGACGGAGGATGCCGCCGACGTCCGTATGTGCTTGCGCGGCCATTTCAAGAAGAGGCTACGCGACCGTCGCGGCGAGGCCCTAGCGGCACAACGCGGGTCTAACCGGGCTCTAAGCGCATTGCGCCGAATGGCGCCGCGATGGCGGTGTTGGAGTCACGTCTCGATCGGCGTTCCAGCGATTTCGAAGTGAATTCTCAGAAAATGGGGCGATTGGTCGGGGAACTGCGCGAGCGTCTGATCGCGGTTCGCGGGGGCGGCGGCAAGGAAGCAGTTGAAAGGCATCGCCGTCGCAATAAACTTACCGCACGTGAACGCATCGAGCGCTTGATCGATCCGGCGTCAGGTTTTTTGGAACTTTCGCCGCTCGCCGCGCTCGACATGTACGACAACGGCTCGCCGTCGGCCGGAATCATTACCGGCATTGGGATCGTCGAGGATCAGCATTGCGTCATCATCGCCAACGACGCGACGGTCAAGGGCGGCACCTATTATCCGATAACGGTGAAGAAACACTTGCGCGCGCAAGAGATCGCCGAACAGAATCACTTGCCTTGCGTTTATCTCGTTGACTCCGGGGGAGCCTTCTTACCGCTGCAGGCCGATGTCTTTCCCGACCGCGATCATTTCGGCCGCATTTTTTATAACCAGGCCCGCATGTCGGGCAAACGCATTCCGCAGATCGCGGCCGTGATGGGATCGTGCACCGCCGGCGGTGCGTACGTTCCCGCAATGAGCGACGAAACGGTCATCGTCAAAGGACAGGGGACGATCTTTCTCGGCGGACCGCCGTTGGTCAAAGCCGCGACCGGTGAAGAGGTGAGCGCGGAGGACCTGGGGGGCGCCGACGTGCACACCCGCATTTCGGGAGTCGCCGACCATTTTGCGGCCGATGACCTACAAGCGCTCGCCATGGTCCGCGAAATCGTTGCCAATCTGCATTTGGAACTACCGCAACAGTGGGACCGGGCGCAGCCGCAGCCGCCACGATACGAGCCCAGAGACGTCTACGGCATCATTCCCGCCGACGGCCGCATCGGTTACGACGTTCGCGAAGTCATCGCGCGGCTCGTCGACGCATCGGAGTTCCACGAGTTTAAGTCGCGCTACGGCACGACGCTCGTCTGCGGTTTCGCGCGCATCGAAGGACACCCCATCGGCATCCTCGCGAACAACGGCATTCTCTTTAGCGAGAGCGCGCTCAAAGGAGCGCATTTCATCGAACTGAGCGCACAGCGCGGCACGCCGCTGCTGTTCTTGCAGAACATCACCGGGTTCATGGTCGGAAAAGAATACGAAAACCGCGGCATCGCCAAGGACGGCGCCAAATTGGTCACGGCTGTGGCATGCGCCGAAGTGCCGAAGTTTACGGTCGTGATCGGCGGAAGTTTCGGTGCCGGCAACTACGGCATGTGCGGTCGCGCGTACGCACCGCGCCAACTGTGGATGTGGCCGAACTCGCGCATCAGCGTGATGGGCGGCCCGCAAGCGGCCAGCGTACTCTCGACCGTGAAGGGCGACATGTCGCCGCAGGAAAAGGCCGCGTTCGAGGCGCCGATCTTGGAAAAATACGAGCGCGAAGGCAGCCCGTATTATTCGACCGCGCGTCTTTGGGACGACGGAATTATCGATCCGCTCGATACGCGACGCGTCATCGCGATCGGTTTAGATGCCGCGGCGCACGCTCCCCAGCCGCGGACGCAATTCGGCGTGTTCAGAATGTAAGCGGAACGGAAGCACGATCCTCGCATCAGGGCTTTAACGACACGGCGGGAATCGAGGTCGGCAGCTTCACCGCGCTCAAGTTTGGCGGCGGCGTTCGGACGATGCTGCCGAGCATGTCGTACCAGGCTCGCGTCAAGATCGGCAAGAGGCTCGCGAGATGATGCGTTCCGTTTGATTGCGAATAGAACGAGACCTCGAACCCTTCGCCGGCGAGATAGGCTGCGGTCGACGTCGGAAACTGCGTGGGGATGCTCGTATCGTTCGCGCCGGTAAGAATGTAAAAGGGCGTTCGCGCCAGCATGGCGACGACTCGGTGCGCATCGGACCCTAGCAGCGCTCCCGCGATCGACATTACCGCGGCCCATTGGACGGGATGCGCCGGCGCTACTTCGAACACCGAAAAGCCGCCCATTGAGTAGCCCGCTAAGAATTGCTTGCGGCGGTCGATGAGGAAGGCACGCTGCGCCGCATGCAGCGCGTCGTACACGTCCTCGACGGAGCCTCGAAAATCGTAGTACCCATGGCCCCACGGCGCGATCAAAATCGTTCCGGTTGCGTCCGCGAGACCCTTGAGAAACGGCGCAGCCAGCAGTTGGCTCTCGGGTTGCGGATGACCGTGCAGCAGCACGATCAGCGGTACGGGATGCGCGCCGCTGTAGCCGGCCGGAACGTAGACCGCAACGGGTTGCATCGTGCTATCCTGGGACGATCGTACGAACGTTTCAGCGAGGCCGCGAATTGAAGACAATGCGACGAACTTTCCGCTCAACAGTTGCTGCGCCAGACTGAGATCGAGCGTGGCGACGCGACGCGCGAAGTCATCGTCGAGCATGCCCGCGTCGTCGCGCAGGCGTTCGTAATAATCGTACGTGGTATCGTGTCCGGCAATCCGCGCGATCGCCGGCATGTTTGCGTAATATGCCGAGGCCGCATCGCGCAAAGAGACGCGCAGGTCGTCCGTGGAACTCCCCAAGAGGAGAGCCAGAGCAACGGCGACCAGCGCGCCCCTGGTCATGACGATGCGGTAACGCATCACCTCAAGCCATCGTGACGGTCAAATGCCGGCATACCATTCGTAACCCTGATCTTCCCAGTAACCGCCGCGGCCCTCCCCGACGTTGACTAGGCTGCCGACCACTTCGATTCGTGCAATCCATTTCGCGCTCTTATAGCCGAGTTGCGTCGGCACGCGTAAGCGGACCGGCGCCCCATGATCGGGGTCGAGCGGCGCATCGTTCAACCGTAATGCCAACAGCGTTTGCGGATGACGTGCTTGATGGAGATCGAGGCTTTCGTAATACAGGTTTCCGGCTCCGTCGTTATCCATGCATCGAAAAATGACGTAGCGCGCGTCGGGACGCGGCCGTACGACGTCGAGCACTTCACGCAGCACAACGCCGCTCCATTTTCCGATGGCGCTCCAGCCTTCGACGCAATCGTGGCGAGTAATTTGGGTTCGCTGCGCCAGCCGTTCGAGTTGTCCCAGTGAAAAGGCGCCCGGGCGCTCCACGGCGCCGTTCACGACTAACCGATAGCCGGCAAAATGCGTCGCCGATAAATCCAGGTACCTTGAATCGGAGGGCGTTGCAAAACCATTGACGCGAAAGTGGCGGTCGATGTCCTTCTCGCCGTATTCGCGCGCCAACCCCCGCGTTCCGATCAGCGCGTGGTTCAATCCCTCTACGGAGGTCAGCGCGCGCCGTACCGCATCGTTGCCGTTGAGCGCCGCACTGATCGGCCCGCACGCCGACAACACCGATATTGACGACGCGATGAACAGGCGCCGTTTCATCATTGGCGATACCAGCCCGTGATCATCGAACGCATCTGATTGGCAATACCTTGGGTCGCCACCTGAAACGTGTGAATCGCGAAGAACGCGAGTAGCACGACCATGCCGGCGAAATGCCACAGCCGCGCAAACTGCCGTCCGCCGAAGACGACCGTGAGCGGATGCGCGATCGCGTCGATTCCGGGAGAGAGCGCGAGACCGGTCAGCACGACCAAGGGCGCGATGACGAGCAGCACGGCGGTATAGGATGCTTTCTGCAACGGGTTGTAGACGCCATATTCCGGAGGCTGCACGCGCAACTTGAGGTAGTAGGCCTGCATCGGCCAAAGTTTCGGAAGGTCGCTAGGGCGCAGCACCATCTCGCGGAGGTTACCTTTACGCGCGCTCGCCGCAAGCCATACGAGCCAGCACAGCGCCGCTATCCATGCAAAAAAGAAGTGCCATCGCCGGCCGCCGGAAAGGTCCTGAAAGCCTGGAATCGTCGTCCACGCGGGAAAAGCATGCGCGCCGCTTCCACCCATGCCGTCATTGGTCCAGCCCAGCCAGCCCGTCGTCACGAACGTGCGGCCGAAGAAGGTCGTCGTTCCTCGGCCCTCCGCAGGCGAACCGATCGCTAAGACGCGCCGCGCGGGATCGCTCTTGTCCGATGCATCGAGGTTCGGCGAGGCGTTGAAGATTTGGAAACCACTGCCGACCAGCACGAAGAACGCGACGACCCAAAGCCAATGGCTGATTCGAGCCAGCACCGGATAGCGGTAGATCCATGACGGTCGTGCATCGTTCATTTCTAGTGGACGTTCTTCAAGAGAACGCGCGCGAGGCCCACCTGGATGGCGCCGCGAACCCACAGCGGCCATGGCGCAGAGCGTTACGGTCAATCTCGCCGGCGGCATCGCCCGCGTGACGCTCGCCCGACCGGAAGTGCGTAATGCGTTCAACGCCGAGGTGATCGCGCGCCTCCACGAGGCCTTCACCGAAATTACGGCTGCCGACGACGCGCGCGTGGTCGTCTTGGCAGGCGAGGGAAACGTTTTCTGCGGCGGAGCCGACATCGGCTGGATGCGCGCTTCGCTGGATTTGAGCCTGGAAGAGAACGTGCGCGACGCCGAGCGAATGAGCGACATGTTTCGTGCTATCGATAATTGCCCCAAACCGGTGGTGGGACGCATTCATGGCGCGGCGCTCGGGGGAGGCGCGGGTTTGGCCGCGGTCTGCGACGTAGCGATCGCCGGCGAAGACGCCGTCTTTGGGTTTACCGAAGTAAAGCTTGGGATCATACCGGCCGTTATCTCGCCCTTCGTTCTGCCGAAGATCGGGGCGTCGCAGGCACGGCGATTCTTCCTCACGGGAGAACGTTTCAACGCGCGGCAAGCCAAAGAGATCGGCCTCATTCACGATGTCGTTGCCGAGAGCGACCTCGATGACGCCGTCGCCCGGTGCGTGACCGAACTTCGCTCTGCGGGACCACACGCGGTCAGCGCAGCGAAACTGCTGATTGCGCGGGTCATCGATAACTCGTACGATGACTCGCGCAGCATCACCACGCGCGCGATCGCGCAACAGCGCACCAGTCCGGAAGGTCAAGAGGGCCTGCGCGCCTTCCTCGAACGCCGCTCCGCTTCGTTCGCCGAGTGATCAAACGACTACTGATCGCCAACCGCGGCGAAATCGCCGTACGCGTTGCGCGTGCGGCCCGCGAAATGGATATCGCGCCGCTGGGCATCTACTCGGAGGCCGATGCTCGATCGTACCACCTTCAGTTTATGGACGACGCGCGGTGCGTTGGCCCACCGCCGGCCGCGCAGTCTTATCTGGACGCCGACGCAATCATCGGCGCCGCGCGCGCGTTACGGGCGGATGCCGTTCATCCCGGCTACGGGTTCCTTTCGGAACGCGCAACCTTCGCCCGGTCCGTGCGCGACGCCGGCCTAGTCTTCGTCGGTCCGACGCCTGAGGCTATGGCCGCCATGGGCAGCAAGATCGAGGCGAAACGCCGCGTGCGCGAGTTCGGCGTCCCCACGGTTCCCGGGTACGACGGCGACGACCAATCCGCTACGGCGTTACGCGAGCAGGCCCGAGGCGTCGGCTTTCCGCTCATGATCAAGGCCAGCGCGGGGGGCGGAGGTCGCGGCATGCGGATCGTCGATTCCGCCGAGCATTTCGATGAGGCATTGGAGTCCGCAAGGCGCGAAGCTGCCGCGGCGTTTGGCGACGCGACGGTGCTGCTCGAACGGTACTTGCGCGATCCGCGTCACATCGAATTTCAAATACTTGCCGACGCGCACGGCAGGACGATCCATCTCGGCGAACGCGAGTGTTCGATTCAACGACGCCATCAGAAAATTGTTGAAGAGGCGCCGTCGGTCGCGCTGACGCCGCAGTTGCGTGTCGAAATGGGCACTGCGGCGGTGCGCGCCGCGGAATCGGTCGGATACGTCAACGCCGGGACGTGCGAGTTCATGCTCGATCGGAACGATGCGTACTACTTCCTAGAAATGAACGCGCGGCTTCAAGTGGAGCATCCCGTCACGGAGTTGGTCTATGATGTCGATCTTGTGCGATGGCAGCTGCGCATCGCGGCGGGCGAACGGTTGAGCATTTCCCAAGAGGACGTTGCGCCGCGCGGCTGGGCTATCGAAGGACGGCTCTACGCCGAAGACCCGTCGAACGACATGCTGCCGTCGACCGGAACGATTACGGGCTTCACGATGCCGGCGGGCCCGGGCGTGCGCGTTGATGCCGGGGTCGCGGCGGGAAGTGACGTGAGCCACTATTACGATCCGATGCTCGCCAAACTGATCGCCTCCGGCGACGATCGTTCGCACGCGATAACGCGCTTCGATCGCATGCTTTCAGAAAGTTCGATCGCCGGCGTGCGAACGAACCTTCCGCTTCTGCGATGGATCGCGCGCGACGAAGCTTTTCGAGCAGGCAGCACGACGACGAGTTTCATCGCGACACGTTTAGACGAGTCAATCTTCTCGCGCAAGGCGGCGCCCGATGCCGCGATCACGCTGTGCGTGGCGGCGGCGCTTCTCGACGGTCGCGCGCCGTGGCGCCTCGCCGACGTCGGCATACCGCTGCGCCTTCAAGATGAGGGCCGCGTCGTTGACGTGATGGCAGACGTCCTAGAGCAAATGAGCAGTTGGAGGCTCTCCGGCGACCGCAGCGGCGAGTTGCATGCGTATCGTCTCGGCGACGTGGTGCGCGCCCGCCTCGATGGCTCGACGGCCGCCGGGGAGGTATTTTCCCGCGAAGCCGGCTTTGACGTTCAACTCGAGGGCGACACGTGGTTCTTCTCGTTCGCACCTCCTCCGCAAAGCGATCTCGCGGTGGGGGCGCATGGAACGGGCGACAACGCTCGCGTCATGGCGCCGATGCCGGGTAAGATCGTCAAGCTTGCCGTTCGTGAGGGCGATGCCGTGGAGGAGCACGCGTTGCTCGTCGTGCTCGAAGCGATGAAAATGGAACATCGCATCGAAGCACCGGCCTCGGCAACCGTGAAATCGATTCTCGTGAGGGAACAGCAACTCGTTACGGCCGGTACGCCCCTGGTGGAATTCGAGTGACGATGAATCTCCCCAAATCCGTTACGGTCTTCGAAATGGGCGCTCGCGATGGACTGCAAAACGAATACGCGCGCATCTCAACCGATGACAAGGTTCGCTACATCGACCTTCTTTCGGAAACGGGCCTGCGTTGGATCGAAGCCACTTCATTTGTTAGCCCAAGGGCGATCCCGCAACTCGCCGATGCCGCCGAGGTCTTTGAGCGCATTCGAAAAGCGCCCGGCGTTCGCTATCCCGTACTGGTTCCAAATGTCAAGGGCTATGCGCGCGCGCGGGAGGCCGCCGCAGACGCCATCGCGGTCTTCACTGCCGCTTCAGAAAACTTCACCAAGCGCAATATCAATATGACGATCGACGAATCGCTCGAGACGTTTCGCGACGTGGTGCGTGCGGCCAAGAGCGACGGCGTCTGGGTGCGTGGGTACGTCTCGACCGCCTTCGGTTCTCCGTTCCGCGATACCGTCACGCCGCAGATGGTGGTCGACGTGAGCATCAAGTTGATGGAGATGGGCTGCGACGAACTGTCGATTGGCGATACGATCGGCGTCGGCGTGCCGAGCCAAGTCGAGACGCTCGTGCCGTTGCTGGCGCGCCAGATCCCGCTCGATCGCATCGCCTTGCACTTCCACGACACGCGCGGCACCGCGCTGGCCAACGTCTACGCCGGCTTACAGCAAGGCGTTTCGAAATACGACTCTTCGTCAGGAGGTCTCGGCGGTTGTCCCTATGCGCCCGGCGCGACCGGCAACGTCGGCACCGAAGATGTGCTGTACATGCTTCACGAGATGGGAATCGAGACGGCCGTCGATATCACAAAGGTTCGCGCCGCATCGCGCTTCATCGCGACCGTCATCGATCACGCTTTGACGAGCAAGGCGTACCAGGCGATGGAGGCTGCGCAGTCGCTAGCGTAGCGCGAGCGGGATGACGAATCTCGTGGCCGTGTGTGATTCGCTGTACGCGCTGATTTTGTTGTCGACCAGCCCGGCGGCAATGCCGGTGGAGCGAACCTCCGCATCGGTCGGTGAGGCGGCTCGTCCCTTCGGATGAAAGACCCACAGCGCTCCGCCGTTCTTCAAGTGCACCGCCGCGCGGTGAATTCTTGGGAGATCCCGCGGGCCATCGATCCGCAAGAAAATCAGATCGTAGCGCGTGCGTAACGACTGGGATGCCGCCTTAGCGAGTCGCGCGTTCAGGCTCGTGGTAAAGGTCTCTTCGTGCGAGCCCACCAACGCCACGTGTGCGCTCGCGACGACGCCGAGTTTCTCGAAGAGCGACCGCCCAGAGTAGTCGCGTCCCACCACGGTGCTCATGCGAAATCGAGATTCTTCGGTTTAGGCGGAATTTCCGTGTACGCCATCGGTCGCTCCCACCAGTCGTGGCGGCGCGCTTGCAGCATCGATTCGTTCGGCGCAGGCGGGATCCTCAATTCGAGCGCGGCGGCGTAGGCGTCGAGATACCGGTCGATCATGCGCTCGAGACTGAAATGTTCTTCGACACGGCGCCGGCACGCGTGCCGGTCCAGCGCGGCGAGCCGGGGCACGTTGGCGACGGCCTCGTCGATCGTGTTACAGAGAAAGCCGGTGACGCCGTCGACGACGATTTCCGGCATCGACCCCATGTTGGCAGCCAGCACGGGCGTGCCGCACGCCATCGCTTCGACGGTCGTCAAACCAAAACGCTCGGGACGCGTCGTCATGTGAATCAGACCCAGAGCGTTTGAGAGCAGTTCGTTGCGCCCATCGCGCTCGACGGCACCGAGAAATTGCACGCGGTCGCCGTCGATATGCGGAGCGACCTGCTCTCGAAAGTAGCGCTCGTCGTGCGGAATCGCGGCCATTTTCAGCCGAACTCCGGCGCGCTTGGCGATCTCGATGGCTAAGTGCGTACCCTTCTCCGGATGGAACCGTCCAAGAAAGCACAGATAATCGCCGGGACGCTCGCGCAACGTGAACTCGGCCAGGTCGATGCCGTTGTAGGTCGTTGCCAAGTACGGCAGTCCGGGATCGCGATCGGCATCGGAAATCGAGCAGTAGAAGCTCCGGGCCGCGCCGGCATAATATGCGGCCAGAATCTGCGGCGACGAAAAACCGTGAATGGTCGTAATCACGGGCGGTGCGCTCGAGCTCAACGCATACGTCAGCGGTTTCCAATCGAAGTGATTGTGAATCAAATCGAAATCCCCGGCACGGCGAAAGCACTCCGCGATGTGGAGCGCCGTGAAGACCTCGCCGTTGAGCGCGGGATCCTCGTTGAGTCCAACCGGAACGATCGAAACCAAGTCGCCCTCAAAATGCGAATTTCCTGTGGCAAAGAGCGTCACGCTCAGCCCCCGTCGCCGCATGCCGTCGGCCACGTTGAAGGCGATTTGCTCCCACGGTCCGTAGCCCGGTGGCGGCGCAGGCCATGAGATCGCCGCAAGCACGGCGAGGCGCCGTCCTCGAAGGTCCACGTTAGCGGCCGTCGTCGACGATGTGGTTGTCGTGCTCCGCAACGGTGAGGTTGAAATGCGTTGGGCGAATCAAACGCTCCAGCGAAAGTTCGGAAAAGGGCGGTACGGCCGTCGTGCGCGTGAAGTCGAACATATCGTGCAAGTCATCGTCGGTAGCGTCGCGTTGGCCCAGCGTTCCCAGATGCCAGTTTTCTTCGATGAACTTAACGATGGACGTCGACTCCCGTCGCGTGTGCGACACATACGGCAGCGCGTTCGGATGCGCCGCATCGTAATTCGATCGCGCCCACGCGGACATCGGCGACGCGAACAGATTATCGAAGGTGCGATTTTCCTGCACGAGCACGATGACGTGCGCGATCGTCGGAATCATTGGATCGCGCCGCCTTTGAGAACCAGCTGGGGTTCCCGTAGCGCGCGAAGATCGCCGGTCACGTCCCGCCGAAGCACCAGGAGATCTGCGGGCTCGCCGACCGCAAGAATGCCGTGGTGCAGGCCGATGACTTCCGCGGCGACGCTCGTCGCCGCATGCAGCGCCTGTTGTGGCGTCATCCCGAGCAGCGACGACATCAATTCAACCTCCTGGGCGTAATCGTCGTGATAGTTATACGGCGTGCCCGCGTCCGAGCCGCCGGCGATCCGCACACCGTTTTCGTGCGCCCGCCGTAGATTAGCTACCATGACGTCGCCGAGCGCGCGCGCCTTTTGGGCCACGAACGCCGGCTGCCGTCCTTCTTCTAAATGGGCCAAGATGCACGTCGGCGCGCTCAGCGTCGGAACGAGATAACCGCGTTCTTTGAGCAGTTCGATGCATTCATCGTCAACCAACGTGCCGTGCTCGACCGAATCGATGCCGGCCCGCAACGCGTTCTTGATGCCCTGCGTGCCGATCGCATGCGCCGCGGTGCGCAAGCCGTGACGATGGGCTTCGTCAATTGCCGCTTCGAGTTCGTCCGGTGTGAGTTGCGCGATTCCCGGAATGGCGCCTTTGGTGAGCACGCCGCCGGTCGCGATCAGTTTGATGCAATCCGCACCGGCCCACAGTTGTTCGCGCACCGCCTTGCGCGCGTCCCACGGTGAATCGACGGCGCGGCCGATCGGCCAACCGTGGCCGCCGGTCATGCAGAGCACCGCTCCGGCAACGCGCATTCGTGGACCGGGAATGCTTCCTTCATCGATCGCGTCACGTATATCCGCGGCGATGCGATGAGAACTGCCGAGGTCGCGAATGGTCGTTACACCGGCTTTGATCGCTTTTCGCGCATTGGCAACGCCGCGGAGCAACCGTTGCGCGGGCGTCGTTGAGGCGATCATGCCCATGAGATCCGGCTCGCCGCTGCCCTCTAAATGCGCGTGAGCATTGACTAAGCCGGGCGTGACGCACGCCGCCTCGATCTCGCACTCGCCGCCGGCGGCACGGATCTCGGCGATTGCACCGTCGGTGATGACGAGATCGACATTGCGCTTGGGCGGATCGAGCGTGCCGTCGTAGAGCGCTCCGGCGCGAACGATCATCGAAACTCTATTCGCACGATGCGCGACTCTTGCCCTTTACCGAATTCGAAGTGTCGTCAGGCCGGCCACGCCGTTGACGATCAACTGTACCGCGATTGCAGCGACGATAATTCCGACGATTCGTCCGACCGCGTCGACCCCGGTCCGGCCGAACCATCGCGTCAGCGCCTGGGCGGCGCGCATGAACCCATAGGTAATCGCCACGACGATCACGGCGACCGCCGCAAAGATTCCTCCGTTGAGCATTTCGTGACCCGGCGATGGGTTGACGAGCGCGACGCTCGCGGTGAGCGCGCCCGGTCCCGTAATGATCGGAATCGCGAGCGGAAAGACGGACGGATCGTTCAGCGGCGCATCGGTCGCCTTCGCGTTGTCGGCGGTCTGGCGGTCCGTTTTCTCTGCGAAGACCATGTCGAATCCCACCTTTAGCAGTAGTAGGCCGCCCGCAATTTTGAAGGCCCCCATCTCGACGCCGACCGCCGAAAGCAGCGCCTCGCCGGCGAAGGCGAAAACAATTAATATTGCGCCGGCGACCAACGCTGCCCGCAGCGCGATGCGTGCTTGATCGCGCGGAGAACGATTTTCGGTCAGTGTGGCAAACGCAGCGGCGGCTTCGATTGGATTGAGCATCGCAATCAACGTGACAAACACGTAGAATGCCTCTCCGAGTTGGCCGCTCAATACGACGACCAGTAAAGTTTTGCGTGTGCGGCGGCGGCGCGCGCAATCGCCGCCCCATCGACGGCGCCGTCGACGAGCATCGTGAAGTGGCCCATCTTGCGCCGCGCAATCGCGTGCCGCTTGCCGTAGACGTGCAACACGATGGACGCATCCTCCAAGAGCGCGGACACTCCGGCAAGATGATCGCCCGTTCCGGTGCCGAGAACGTTCATCATGATCGCGTTGCAAAACATCTTCGGAGGCGAAAGCGGGAGGTCGCAAATCGCGCGCACGTGTTGCTCGTACTGAGAACAGGGCGTGACGTCGATGGTGTAGTGGCCGCTGTTGTGTGGACGCGGGGCGATCTCGTTGAGCAACAAGTCGCCCGCGACCGAAACAAAGAACTCGACGCAGTAGGTCCCGACGATTTCCAAACCGCGACCTACCATGATTGCGTATTCCTCTGCGCGGTGAGCGATATCGGCACCGACCCGCGCCGGCGCGATCGTCATGGTGAGGATGCCGCGATCGTGAGCGTTTTCTGCGACGGGATACGTGACGATCCGGTCGTGGGCGTTTCGCGTGGCGATGACGCTGATTTCGCGGGCCAGCTCGACGCGTCGCTCGAAAATCAATTCCGCGCCGTCGGCGGCGGCGAGTGCGGCCTGCGCCTCCCCCAGCGATTCTGCGCGCCATTGACCTTTGCCGTCGTAGCCCCCGTGCGTCAGTTTGAGGATCGCGGAAAAGCCGATGGTATTCGCCGCTTCGGCGAGTTGTTCGGAGGTCTGCACGGTTGCGAAGCGGGTCGTCGGAATACCCGTGGCGTTGGCAAACTCTTTTTCGCGCACGCGATTCTGCGTGGTTTGGAGCACCCGGCTCGCGGGCGCAACGCGATGTCCTTCGGATTCGAGGCGCGTCACCGAGGCAATGTCGATGTTCTCGAACTCGTACGTAATGACATCACTTCGTCGCCCAAGTTCATCGATCGCATCGAGGTCACTGTATGCCGCGATGATTTGTTCGTCGGCCACCTGGCCGCAGGGCGAGTGCTCGTGAGGATCGAGCGTGATGACGTGGTAACCCATGCGCTTCGCGTCGAGCGCGAACATGCGGCCGAGTTGGCCGCCGCCGATGACTCCGATGGTTTCGACGGGCTTCAATCCAGCCGGCTGTTGGCGGCCGCATCGTGCATGCGCCCGACGTAGGCCGCGAGGCGCTCCGCAACGCGTTCGTCCTGAAGCGCTAGAATGCGCGCGGCGAACAGCGCCGCATTGACCGCGCCGCCGATTGCCATCGTCGCAACCGGAACGCCCGGCGGCATCTGCGCGATAGAAAGCAACGAATCGAACCCACCGGCACGCGACGGTATCGGAACGCCGATCACCGGAATCAGCGTCTTGGCAGCCGTCATGCCGGGCAGGTGCGCGGCCCCGCCGGCGCCCGCGATAATCGCTGCCAGACCGCGAGCCGCTGCAGAGGCAGCGTATTCGAACATTTCCTCGGGCATTCGGTGTGCGGACACGACGCGAACCTCGCATCGAATTCCGAGTTCGTCCAACGTCGCGCGAGCCTGCGACATCGTTTCCCAGTCGGAACTGCTGCCCATGATGATTCCGATCACGGGTTCTCGCGCCTGCGCCACGGCACAGCGCTTCGCGCCGTACTCGAGGTAGTCATGCCCAGGTTGCCATCCGCAGCGAAGTCGAAGGATGATTTATGTCGCGATTTCTGTTTGGCATCAACTACTGGCCGCGTCGCAGCGCCATGTACATGTGGCAGCGTTTCGACATTGAGGAGATTGCCGAAGATCTGGCTCGCATCAAAGAACTCGGACTCGACGTCGTGCGCTTCTTTCTCATGTGGGAAGCGTTTCAGCCGGATCCGACGCACATGGATAATGTCTCGTTACGCAACTTCGATGCCGTCATGGACGCCATGGCCGCCGCCAAACTCACGGCGATGCCGACGCTGTTCTGCGGCCACATGAGCGGGGTGAATTGGCTTCCGGAATGGACGCTCGAACGCGAAACGACCAAGGGGCGTTTTCGCACGATTTCCAACGGAAGAGTCCTCGATCGCGGGATCGGCGATTTTTACGCCGACCCGGAGTTGTTGCGCGCGCAAGCGCTTTTCGCTCGGCGAATTGCCGAACGCGTGCGGGAACACCCGGCGCTCTTCGCTTGGGATATCGGAAACGAATTTTCGAACCTTCGGCCGGCGCAAGAACCACAGGACGCCGCGCGGTGGAGCCTCCGCTTGAGCGAAACGCTGTTGGAGTGCTCAGGCGTACCGGCGAGCGCCGGGATGCACGGTGAGGATTTGGAGCAAGACCGCGGCCTGCGTCCCTCCAGCATCGCAGCGGCTTGGCCGTTTGCCACGATGCATGGCTATTCTGTCTACAGCAAGTTCTCACGCGGCCGGCTCGATGCGAACGTGGTTCCATTTCTTTGCCAGTTGCAGCAGTCGTTCAGCGGCAAAGGCGTACTCTTTACCGAGTTCGGCAACCCGCAATGCCCGCCGGGAATTTCTCGCATCGACGGCTTCGCTTGTCTCGACGAAGACGAAATGGCGCGGTACGGTCAGGCAGTCATCGGACGACTGCAAGCGCGTGGGGCGCTCGGAGCCTTCTGGTGGTGCTGGGCCGACTACGACAGCGCGCTGGCGAAGGTTCCACCGTTCGATCGGGCGCCGCACGAACTGCATTTTGGCGTGGTTCGCAGCGACGGAACGCCGAAGCCCATCGCGGAGGCGTTGCGGGAAGCGGCCGCGGATGCGAAGGACGTCGCGGATGTGCCGGCGGCGATCGCCGGCGAGGACGAACATTACGCCGGTCTTCCGCAGAGCATCGACAGCGAATACCGGGCGTACTGCGACGATAATGCCTGAAACGATGATCGTCACGGGTGCGAGTTCGGGTATCGGGCAGGCGCTCGCGCTTGCGGCGGCGTCTCGAGGATATCGGGTCGTCGGCGTGGCGCGCCGCGCGGAACGGCTGGACGCATTGCACGGCGCCATACGCACCGTGGGCGGAAGTTGCGTCACTCTGGCCGCCGATGTGACCGCGAGAGAGACTCCCAGCCGAATCGTCGATCTCGCGCTGCGCTCGTTCGGCCGCATCGACGTCGTCGTCAACAACGCCGGCGGCGGCGCGTACGGTCCGCTGCTCGAACAGAGCGATGCGCAACTCGACGCTCAGTGGCAACTCAACGTCGTCGCTCCGTTGCGCCTCGCGCGCGCAGCGTTGCCCTCCGTTCAGGTAGTGCGAGGCGTTTTCGTCTTCTTCGGTTCGGGCAGCGCGCGGATCCCCTTACCCGAATGGGGCGCATACGCGAGCGCTAAAGCGGCCATCCGCGCCGCAGCGATTCAACTGCGTCGAGAGTTGCGTCCGCGCGGAATTACGGTCACCTATGTCGATCCCGGACTCGTCGCAACGGAGTTTCACTCGGCGATTGGTATCGAGCGCCCGCGCGGAATCCCGCCCAACGATCCGGATCGGATCGCGCGCGCGGTTCTAGTCGGAGTCGCCAGGCGTCGGGCGGTGATCAACGCGACGCCGTTGCAGACTCTCGGCACCGTTGCCGGCGAGTTTGCGGGAACGCTCGCCGATCCAATCATCCGCGCCTTCTTCACCCCGCGGCGCATTTCGAATCCGAACGTGGCGACCAATAGCGCGTCATTCGAGGCGTTGTCATCCCGAGCGGAGTCGTTAGAGGCGTTGTCATCCCCAGCGGAGTCGTTAGAGGCGTTGTCATCCCCAGCGGAGTCGTTAGAGGCGTTGTCATCCCGAGCGGAGTCGTTAGAGGCGTTGTCATCCCGAGCGGAGTCGAGGGACGAAACGCCCTCGTTTGAATCCGCGCTGGAGCCCGTGGCGCGACGCATGGAACGCGTCAAGCTCCCACAATCATTCCTGCGCGAAGCGCTCATCGCGGACGAAACGCTCGAACTCAATGCGTTGGCCATGCGTTGGGCGGGTATGCCGAACAAAAATGAACGGGCCGCGCTGCGCGAAGCGCTCGAAACACTCGCGTCGGCCGGTTATCTGCAACCGGTGGAGGATGAAAAATGGAAGGTAGTGCGCCCGGCCGATTGAGCCGAACCATTGCGGGCGGCATTTTGATCCTTGCCGCCGCTACGGGCGTCGGCCGAGGCTTTGCGCCGGCCCCGGCACAGCGCGGCGTTTTCGCGCTGCTCGGCGGAACGCCGAAGATCGCTTCGGAGCTTTGGACTGCCGTCTCAACGAGTCGTACGTCTATGCTCTTTATCCGCCAATATCGCCTGGGCGGCACAACGCCGGTTCGCGACTACGACGTCGACATGCAGAAACTCATCCATTTGATCATCGTACGGGACGATTTCGCAACGTTCGCGCACGTTCACCCAGCGTTCGATCCAGCGACGGGGACGTTTTCCCAGCGGTTCACGAAAGAACCGCAGCACCGCTACTACGCGTATGCCGATACCGATCCGCATGGTATCGGGCATCAGGTTTTTCGCTTTACGATTGAAAGTGACGGGCCGGCAGTAAATGCTCGACCGCCGGCTGCACCGTCGTCAACGACCTCGACCGTCGGCCCCTATACCGTTGGGCTTTCGTCGAGGACGTTACCGGCAAATCGGCCGCAGGAGATCGATATCACCGTTGAGCGCAGCGGCAAGCCGGCCCGCGACCTTCAGCCCTATCTCGGTGCGGCGGCGCATGCAGTCTTCATTAACACGGCAACCTTGCAGTACGTGCATTTGCATCCGATGCTCCGCGGCGCCTCCGCCGTGCAAATGAAGACGGGCATGAACATGCCGATGTCGACGGACTCGGCGGCCGGACCCGCGATGCAGCTGAACCTGCCCGCCCTTCCGCCGGCCATTTATGCGTTGTGGCTACAATTCCGTGGCGGCGACGACCGAATCTATACCGCGCCGTTTACGATGCTTGTACGCTGATGCGGCGCAGATACTTCATTCCGATCGCCGCAAAGAACAGCAGCGTCGCGAGTAGCACGATGGTGGCGCCGCTGGACGCGCGGACGTAGTACGAAAGGTAGAGGCCGCCGAGCGTACTGACCGCGCCGAAGAGCGCCGAAAGCGCCATCATGGGAGCGAAGCGCGACGTTAACTGGTATGCGGCGGCGGGCGGCGTCACCAAAAGCGCCGCCACCAGCACGATGCCGACCGCCTGTAACGATACGACGATCGTGAGCGCCAGCATCACGAGAAGCGCATATTCGTGCGCCGGCGCCGCGATACCGCTCGCCTGCGCCACGACAGGGTCAAATGTCGTGTAGAGCAATCCCCGAAAGAGTACGACGACCGCCGCGCCGACGATAACGCTGAGCGCTAGGATCAGCCAAAGATCTTGCGGCTGGACGGCCAGAATATCGCCAAAGAGGAAGCTCTGGAGATCGACCGCGTAGCTGCGCTGCTGGCTCATGAGATAGACGCCCAGCGCGAACATACCGGTAAAGAGCACGCCGATCGTCGTATCGAGCGAAATACGGCCACGCCGGTGAACGAAGCCGATGCCAACCGCCGTCAGTACCGCGACGACGCCCGCACCGATGTAAAAGTTTGCGCCGCGCAGGTATGCTATCACGATGCCGGCAAACGACGCGTGCGCGATGCCGTCGCCGATAAACGAAAGCTTTCGGAGCACGACATAGGTGCCCATCGTCGAGCAGAGCAATCCCACCGCCAACGCGGCGACGAACGCGCGCTGCATGAACGCATATTGAAAGGGTTCGCTCAGAGCTTCCATCCCTTGTCATCCTGAGCGGAGTCGAAGGATTTAATTTCGGGGTGAGCGACGTGTGCCGCATGCGGCTCGTGATCGTGCCGCAAGTGTCCGTGCGTGTGCGTGTGCTCGCGAATCGCAGCATACGCGCCCGACTCTACCACCTCTCGAGGCGTCCCCAGCGCGAGAACGCGACGGTCGAGCACCAGAAGCCGGTCGAACCACTCGTCCACGCGATCGAGATCGTGCGTCGCCATGAGAACCGGCATGCCCTCGCCGACGAGTCGCCGCACGATTTGCCCCAACGCATTTTCGGTCGCGGCGTCGACACCGGTCGTCGGTTCGTCGAGCAGTAACACCTTCGGTTCCTGGGCGATCGCGCGCGCGACAAACGCTCGTTGCTGTTGCCCTCCGGAGAGGTGGGCGATATGGCGATGACTCAAATCCAGCATGCCGACCAACTCCAAGGCCTTTCGGACGACGGCCTCATCGCGTTCGCCGAAGTGTTGCCAGAAGCGCAGGCGCGCGAAGCGGCCCATCGCCACGACGTCCCATACGGTCGCGGGGAACGACCAATCGACGGCCTCCACTTGCGGCACGTATGCAATAGTACCGGCGGGCAGGCGCCGCGGAGCGAGCCCAAGGACACAGAGTCCGCCGTTCGAGGGTGTCAAGAGCCCGGCGATTGCCTTCAACAGCGTCGATTTTCCCGAGCCATTAGGACCAACGATTCCCAGCGCCTCACCGTAGTGAACGCTGAACGTCGCATCGAGCAACGCCGCAAAGTCTTCATAACGAACACTCAGTTTGCGTGCGACTACCGCCTCGCCGTTCGACCGCTTCACTTTAGCGTCTGCACGATGACTTTCGTATCGTACTGCAGCATGTTTAAATAGTTTGAAACGCGAGAGTCGGTTCCGACGGAATCGTCATAGATGTCCTCGACGACGCGAATGCCGGCTCCTTGCGCGATCGAATGCAACATTTTTGGACTGTATTCCGGCTCGCTAAAAACGCCACGCACGTGATGCATCTTCGCAAGATTGATGAGTTCGGCGATTTGCCGCGGATTGGGCGCCTGACCGGGATTGCGCTCGACGAATCCGAGCGTCTTGATGCCGAAGCGATCGTTGTAGTATTGCCACGCGTTGTGGAAGACGATCATGTACCGATGCGATGGCGGAATCGTGTTGATCTGGCGCTGGATGTCGTCTTGGAGCCGGTCCAGACGGTCCTTGTACGCCACCGCGTAGCGCCGGTAGGAACTCGCGTGGGTCGGATCAAGTTCGGAGAGCGCGACCCATATTTTATCGACGTAGCGCTTCGCCAGCACGGGATCCATCCAAAGATGGGGATTGAGATTCGTTACGGGCAAGCCGGCCGTTTCGGCGACAACGCGCAAATTTTTGCTGCCGGCGTCTCGCAGCAGTCGGTCGAGCCACAATTCAAGACCGGCACCGTTTTCCACCAGCAGTTGCGCGTCGGCAACCGTGGCGACGTCTTGCGGCGCCGGTTGAAAGGTTTCGGGCGAGGCCCCGACCGGCACGATGTTTTTGACGATCACATGCTCGCCGCCGACGCCTTGCACGAACGAATTCAGGGTCGAGATTGTCGTCGCTACGCGTATTTTTCCATTCGCAATGCCATCTTGAGGGTATCGAACGGCGACACCCTGAGCATGGTGCGTGCACGCCGCCAAGGCTCCAGCAAATACGATCGTTGCCAGCCGCCCTATCGACACGAACGGCAACGCCCCAAAAACTCTACCGCATGTCCGTCTAATTGGAATCCGTGACGTCTGCGCAACGCTTCGGCGAACTGCTCCATCGCGGTACAATCGACGTCTTGCGCGCGTCCGCACGCCGTACAAATCGCGTGATGGTGGTGCCGCGCGGGCTCGCACAGCATGTAGGTCGCCTCGCCGTCGGCGTCCGCTCGCGCCGTTACGTCTCCCTTGGCGCGCCAGTGCTCGAGCGTTCGATACACGGTGGATAGGGCGACGCGATGGCCTCCGCGCCTGAGTCGGCGATGAATGTCCGTTGCGGAGAGAAATCGCTGCTCTCGCTCGAGGATCGAACCGATGGACTCCCGCGGGCGCGTCATGTAATCGGCCCGGCTTGCCATAATGCGTTATTTGCGAATGATTTGCAAATCTCCTGGAAAGCCGCTACATGCCGTGAGGAGTCGGGCTCGGCGATGGGCACGTCGCGACGGCCGCTCGCGCCTTGTCGCGCACTTGATCGCGCCAGTATGCCGACGTGCTTGACCACGGCGGTAACGTAAGGCCCACAGTATCCGCGCGCGAACGAACTTTTTGGACGACGTCATTAATGGCGGACGGAACCGTTCCACCTTGATCGTTGACGACATTCGCAAGCGCAAGCCATGCGTCGGCCAACATGATCGTCGGCAAAGCCTTGGCTGCGGCCGGACACGAAGCGTTCAACTTCGCCGCCACATCGGCTTCAAGGGTCAGCGCCCACGCCGAGAGCGCCCCGATCTGCGCAAAAAGCGCGTTCCGTTGACTGGCGTCGGAACAGACGCTATCGAGAATTTCCCGTTCTTCCCCCAACACCGATGCGATGTCGGCCAGCGAGCCGTAGCGTTGGATGAGTTGCGTCGATCCGCCGCCTGGTGGCTGCCGTTCGTAATCGCGTAAATGCCGCCCGACATCGTCGATCGTTTGCGCGTTGCAGCGGTTCGCAGCACTCACGATGGACGGCGCGGCGCTGATCCTCGGCAATCGAGCGAGCAGTGCCAGCACCGTCAAAACCACGGCAAGACAAAAGGAGCGACGTACCATCTGCTTTGACAGGTGCCCATGCCGGCACGTACAATCCTTCACGTCGCCGCGGCGTGGGGATGTAGCTCAGCTGGTAGAGCACTTGCTTCGCATGTAAGGGGTCCGGGGTTCGAGTCCCCGCATCTCCACCACGTCCAAACCCGCATCGTTGTTGACGGTGCGGGTTTTTTGTTTGCGCGGCTTCCCGAAGCGATCGGCCGCATTTACGACAATGTTACGACAACTGGGTTCGAGGGCCGCAAAGATTTGGTCCGCCGTCTGCGCAACGCGGCGCCCGGTATGGTTGAAGAGATGGCCGTACCGCTCGAACATCATGCGCGTGTCCGCGTGCCCCAAACTGCCGGCGATCGCCAGCGGGTCTTCGCCCGCCTCGATGAGCAGCGAGTTCGCGGTGTGGCGCAGGCTGTGGAACGTGACGTCCGGTAGCTCCGCTTGCTTTAGCAGCGGTTTGAACACACGCCGGATGAAGTTGCTCTTGCGCAACGGCGCCCCGTCGGCCGCCGTGAAGACGAAGCCCTGTTCACCTGCCGTTCCGACTGGTGCGCAAGGAGCGCCTTGAGCGCCAGCGCCGGAAGGTAGATCAAGCGCCGCGATTTCGTGGTCTTCGGTTCGGAACGCACGAGCTTGCCGTCGCGGTCTTCGGTGAGCGTCGCGCGGACGGAGACCGTTCCCGCGTCGAAGTCCAAGTCGGCCCACGACAACGCGAAGATCTCACCCTGCCGCATCCCCGTCGTGATCGCGAGCGCAAAGAGCGCGCGCTCCTGCACGTCGCGAGCGGCGCCGAGCAGTTGCATCACCTGCTGACCGTCGAGCACGACCACCTCCGGCCGCTTCGGCTTCGGAGTCGGGACCGTGCTGCATGGATTGCTGCCGATCTTCTCCTCGCGAAGCGCCACATTCAACGCACTTGATAGCGTAACGAGCGCCGTTCGCTGCGTGGTCGCGCCGACAGCGTCATCCTTCCAACGGCGCACCAGAAACCGAATGTCATCCGATGTGAGCTCGACGAGCGATCGCGCGCCGATATGCGGAACGATGTGCTTGTTAATGAGATGCTTGCGGAGCTTGTAGGTGTTCGGCCGAACGACAAGCGCGTCCAGCCAAGCGGTCAGATATACCGAGAGCGTCATGTCGCTCTTCGATTGAAGCGTCGTGCCATGTTGATCGCGGTACTCACGCATCAAGTCGGCGACAGCGTTGCGCGTCTTTCCGTAGAAGGACTTGCGAACGACCGATCCGTCCGGAGCCTTGAGCGTAAGCTTCGCTTCAAACGTGCCGTTGTTGCGCCGGCAGATGCTGCCCTCGCCGTCCGCGCGCTTCCCCATTATGAAGCTCTCCGTTCAAGACGACCGCTGCGGAGTCTTTTCACAAGCTGCTGGACCGCGCGGTACTCGATACGGCGATGGCCGGTCTTCGTCTCGACGACGTAAGGGAGCAAGCCGCGCTTCATAAGATCGTACACTTTCGTTTTGTGGTAGCCCAACAACTTGCATGTCTTTCGCACTGTCAAGAGAACGGGTAACGCCCGTACAGCGTCACCAGCAGACTCAGGGAGAGCTACGCAGAGCATCTCCAGAGCCTGGCGAGCTTCGTCAAGGTTGTTCGCGGCGGCGGCCAATGCACGATCGATCCGTTGGACTGACGCGGGCTCAATCTTCACCGATCGAGCCTCGATGAATTCGTCACGAATGACAGTGACGTGGTCAGCGTTTCTGATCTGTTCCATGGGTCTCACCAAGGCATTGAGAAAAAGAAAAGACCCCGAAAAGGGGCCTGCCGCTGCGCCCACTTTTACCCGCATTATATTGCGAGTGAAAGTCGTGCGCAGCTTTGCACCCACTATTATCTCGCAGTTCGAAAGCAGCGTCAACCGCGGGGAAAGGTCGCGGCACTCATTTGCCATTGTGGGGCTCAATGGGGAGAGCCTCGCTTGAGGCTTCCAGCGCCGAGATATCGGCCTTGCTCTTTTCGAGTACTGATCTAAAGCATGTTGTGCAAAAGCGCCTAGGATTGGAGAATGACTTACTGGGATTTGGAATGTCGTAGCACCTTTCTCCCTTGCTTATAAAGGTGTCACAACCTTTGCATTTGCACTTCTTACCGGCGATCGCTTCCTTAGGTGCGCCGGTTGAACCGTTGATCAGTGATGGGATCTTATGTGCTGACACTTTGGAGCTTCTTGATTTCGCGGGTTAGATCGTCAAGAATATCCGCGAGGCCGCGCATTACTGCCGCGAACTCATCCGTCGTCCACTCAGCTCGCTTCCGACCGCTCCCAAAGCGTTTGTCAATTCGCTCGTTCACCATCATGAGAGCAGCAACAAAATTATTCCTGGCTCCAAGATTGGGTTTCAACTGTCGGGGAATATCGACGCCAGCCTGAGCAAAACCACAACGATTTAGCAAGAGATTTGCGGTGCGCTTTGCCTCTTCGTTCAGTCGCTTTTTGCTCTCTTGCCATTTCTTCTGCGGGAGAACAGCGAACGGTTGGGCAGCGTCCGCTTGAGCCAGATGTGGTCCCGCAGAAGCGCTCTTCTTCACCACGTCTTTCGCAAGCGCCGGATCGAGCCCCAGACTAGCAAACCGTTGCTCTAGCTCCGCGACAATATCGGCATCTTCAGCGGTAGTAAACGCCTCCTCGAATACATGGTCTACGATTTCGTTGTTAACGACCATGTCTTCGCGAAGCTTCATGCGGGCTTGCCCACTTACAACGTCAGGTGGTTGTTCAGGCTCCCCGCCGCCGGTAACTTGCTCCCAAAAAGATTGATCGTCGTTCTCGAACTGCTTAAAACTCTTTAGCTGCTTATCCAGATTCAACCCAACGTGCGTGACAATGTGCCCGTAATTATCGGGATGGGCGGGATCGTTTTGCACGATGACCCCGAGAATTCTCCCGACAAACTGGATGTATGGCGCTAAGGAGCGAAACGGCCGAAAGATCGCCGCTACGCTGAGTTTCGGATGGTCAAATCCTTCCCCAAGCATTGCGACCTGGACTATGCAGTCTAAGGTTCCGTTTCTTAGATCGCGAATAACTTCTTCTTGCTTATCGCCGTCAAGGTTGCTGTGGATAATCTCCGCTCTGTATCCTCGCTCCTCGTATAGCGTCCGGATTCGCTGCCCATGGTTGATCGAACAGGAAACGGCAATGATTTGATGTTTCGTTCCGCTTAGCCGAAGTTGCTCAAGCTTCTCCAGACTGTTGTCCACGATGCTGATGTTGCATGGGTCACTAAGAGCCACACCGCGACTGAACCATTCCTCTTCCTTCATCTCTAGAACTTCATCGAGTGAAAAAATCCGCTCGGTGCCCTTGACTGTGAATGTCAGCTCCGTTGGAGCGACATACGTGGCCTTCAGCCTCTTGATGTAACCCTTGATGCTCGCGCTCTTGAATGGGTACCGATAGATGAGGTCGCCTTCAATTTCCTGACGGTCACTGCGAAATGGCGTCGCCGTGAGATTGATAACTTTGGCGTCGGGGAACTTGGAGAATACTAGTTTCCAACTCGACGCAGCTCCGTGATGGGCTTCGTCAACGATGACCAAATCGAAGAAGTCCGGTGGAAACTGGTCGAGCCACTTTTCAGCATTTGTAGCGAGCTGCTGAATATTGGTCAGAACGATGTGCGACTGCTCGCAGACGCTGACGTTTCCGCTCTCAAGGGTGCACACGTAAGGGCCGGCGATCATGTCCGTATCCGCCAAGACCTGCATCCGCCGCCAAAAGCACTTCTGCCGGTTCGTGATATCTAGCGTTTTCTGAAGCTCATCTTTGATGGTGAGATTCGGCGTGATGACCAGAACGCGCCCGCATGCTATGCCGAAAGGCAGAATGGCTGCAAGGCCTGATTTCCCGCAGCCCACCGGCAACTGGACGACCGCCTTGCGCCCTCCGGAGCTGAAAAAATCATAGGCTGCGAGATAGGCATCGCGCTGGGGATCTCTGAGGTTAAGGTTGCCCTCGATCTTCGCCGCGGTTTCCATGAAGTAGGAGTCGAGGCTCTTGTTCGCGCGCATCCACTCGTCGAGAAGCTGCTGGTCATACAGCCACTTCTTGCCGACCTTGCTTACGGGGACCCGGCCACTCTGCGAAAGCGCGTAAAGCCTGGTCTTCCCAATGCCAAGGTAATCAGCCGCTTGTTCAGTCGTTAACCATCTCGGTTCCACAGCCTTTACTCTACCCTCAATGCTTGATGATGTCAAATGACAGCAAATGATACCAAAAGCCGAATGCCGACGAAACGGTCTCGCTCAGAAGACAATCGGGGCATTCTGCAAAATCTTGGGTTGGTTAACGAAATATACGAAACATTCATTGCGACTACTGCGTTATTGGGGTATAATGCCCGCACAGAGGGACACCCCATGATCGAATTGCTTGAGGAAACGCCGGCCAGCGGCGTGGAGGCTACCACCGAAGAGCGTGGCTTGCTTCAGGACGTCCAGAAGATGCTCAGCCAGGCGGCTTTGGCCCCGAAGGCGACAGCCGCGCTCGTGGGACCGGACGGTAAGGGTATCCCCCTGCCGGAGCCACTTTTCCAGATTTTGCGTTACGCGGCTGGCATGCTGGTGCGGGGCGAGCGGATTACGCTTGCACCGGTAACCAAGGATCTCTCAACCCAGGAAGCAGCCGACCTACTCGGCGTTTCCCGGCCGCACCTCATCAAGTTGCTTGACAGCGGAGAGATCCCGTTCACAAAAACCGGGCGTAACCGCCGAGTACGTTTCGGCGATGTCAACACGTTTCGCAGGAAGCGGGATGCCGAGCGTCGTGAGCGTCTCCGTAACTTGATCCGGCAAACCGAAGAGCTCGGCTTGTACGACATGGAGGAATTCGATCTCGCTCCAACCCGCTAAGCCATTGTGCAAGAGGTGACCATTCAATGATGGTCACCTCCTTTCGCGTTGTTCTCGACGCCTGCGTTCTTGTTCCCGTCACGCTCTGCGATACGCTCTTGACACTCGCCGACCGGCGACTCTACGTGCCGCTTTGGTCCGCCGAGATCCTCAATGAAATGGAGCGGGCTGTCACTCGTTTAGCCGTCGAGCGCGGAATGACCGGCGACAACGCGGCGAAAGCTGCATCGTACCGTCGCTCCGAAATGGAACGCACATACCCCGACTCTGCAGTCCGCGGCTACGAAGCCCTTATTCCGGTAATGACCAACGACGAGAAGGACCGACATGTGCTCGCCGCCTCGGTTCGAGGCCGCGCCGATCTGATCGTCACAAGTAACACGGCTGATTTCCCGCAGGCCGCGGCTCAGCCATATGACATCCAGGTTGTGACGCCGGATGATTTTCTTCAGGACGTGCTTGAGTTCGACGAAAGACTTGTCGTGGAGGCGATCCGCGATATGACGGCACAAAAGAAGCGCCCGCCGATGACCGAACTCGACATGCTGAAGCGTATTGCGAAGTCCGCCCCCAATTTTGCCGCTTCGGTACTGTCATTGCTAGGCTCATAGAACGAGCGCACAACAGTGCCGGCTCCATACCCAGACCAGCAACGGAAAGCTCGCGGAGAAATTGACGCTCTCTTCTCAAATACCGCATCGGTTAGGGTTATTCACTACTCGTGCGAGAGTTTCGATGACCGAGCAGACGGCAAGTCACCGCGAATTACATCCATAGCCATTCGCAGGCTGGACTCGGGACAGACGCAGTCGTTCTCGATTCACGCCATTGCGGAGCGGCGGCACGTCGATCTCGCTGACATCGAAGCGCACTACGATGCACTCGAGAAAATCATGCTCGACGAATTGTTCGAGCACGTGTGAAGCTCAGGCGAAGTGGAATACCTTCACTGGAATATGCGCGGGACTCGAATTACGGCTTTGCCGCGATCGAGCATCGGTATAAGGTGCTTGGAGGATCTCCTGAACATATTTTGGAGCACCGGCGGCATGATCTATCCATCATTTTGCAAGATATTTATGGTTCGGAATATATCCCTCACCGCAGGTTGGAGAACTTGACAAAAGAGAACGGCATTACAATGCTGCGCTTCTTGTCCGGAGCGACTGAAGCCGACAAGTTCCTGCAGAAGGACTACGTGGCTTTGCATCAATCAACGTTGCGGAAAGTCGACGTTTTATCAGTGATTGTGGAGCGTGCCTATCGTCGAACACTGAAGACGCGCGCATCGTGGTGGGTTCAGAATGGCGGAACTGTCCGAGCTTTTTGGTTTTGGATAGTCGCCAACCAATCTCTGTTGTTTCTCATAGCGGCGCTTGGATTGATCGTAACCATCGTCCAGATCATTCTCCATCGCTAAGAGCTACGACACCGCTGCGAAGAAGGGTCCGCTCCGTTCTGCATCGGGTCTTAGGATCGAGGGTTGCTAGGATAGCCGGGCGAGGATGCGGGGCCAGCGAAGCGCGCCGCACCGCCGCCCGGCTCCCCGCTCGAAGAGCGGAACGAGGGGAGCACGAGCAATGGAACCGCCCTGGCCAAGATACTCGCTGTGGCCGCCGGGCCCCAATAGCGGGAATCCCAGCTTCGGGGATTACCGGCGTACAGCCAGAGTTGGTTCGGCGCGAGATGATAGCGCCCCGAGGGCCATCCCGTAAGCCGGCGGCCGGATCGGTCGAGCGCGAGGGGCACGCTATTCGGTAGAACGCACTCATTGACGGCCACGCCCCGCGTCGAGACCGTGACCTCGTCGCCGGCGACGCCGGCGACGACTTTCAGTAGCGGCTCGGTGTCGCCAGAGCATGGTCCTGTGGCAAGGTAGCCGCGATCCCGGCCCAGGTCGGCGACGTCGGCCGGAGCGCACACCGCGACGAACATCCCGCGCTCGACACCACGGGGCAGTGTGATCCATCACTCAGACCAAGGGTGCCAGTACACGTCGATCGCGTTCGGCAAGCGCTGCCAAGAAGCTGGCGTTCAACCGTCGATGGGATCGGTCGGCGATTGCTTCGACAATGCGATGTGCGAAAGTTTCAACGCGACGCTCGAGTGCGAGCTGCTCGTAAAGCACCGCTTCAAGAACCAGCGTGAGGCCGCACTCGCCGTCTTCGATTTCATTGAAGGATGGTACAATCCCATCCGACGGCACACATCAATCGGATCGATCTCGCCGATGGAATTCGAACGGCGAATGAGTCAAGCCGCGTGATGTCCAATCAGCCACTCTCCGCGAAAGCGGGCCAGCTCCAGAGGGGCCTAACAACTACAAATTGTCAAAACAGCTTTAGGCGGCCGCCCTTTGCGACTTCGGATTAGCCCCTGCGTTTACTTCGCGACCACAGATCCTGTGACAATATGCTGATTAGCTAATATGCTGACTTCTCCCTGAGAAAAGATAACTATCGCGAGCAAAACGCTCGGCTCTCAAGATGGGGCACCTTTCACAATGGTGTTGTGGAACGCTGCAAACTTCCATACATCATGAGAGTACGTCGCGACGCCGCTCCAGAGCGCTTGGTGCGTCCCCGCGAGCGGGCCGACGGGCACGTTCAGTCTCGCGGACACGTGAACCAGGGCGACATCGGACGCGACCATCCGCATGGAAACGATGCGATACTCCACTTTGCTGTCCTTGTAAACTGTTGTGAAGATGAAGTGATGGCCTTAGCGATTGCCGTTCTCCCGCGCGCGTGCATTCCGTACACATTCACGAAATCTGCATCGTCCGCGAAGGCTGCGGCGAACGCGGCGCTGTCCGCGGCGTTCCAGGCTTCCTCCAGCTCTTCGACCAGTCTCTCGAGACTAGATAGGTCGCTCTAAACGATCTGCTGCATTTAATTTCCTTCGGATGTGCTCCGTCGACAAATCAACATCACTCAAACGCTGGCCGAACGCTGTGGCGACGTGATCGCAGCGCTCGCCTCGGGCGCCGGTACGGAACCCGAGATGGCCGCGGCCTACCAAGCGGGGATGGCCCGTCACCGAGCCGGCTCAGAAGCCACAATCGACAGGCTGGTAGCGCTCGGCGGCTGCGGCCCGCACTTGCGAAGTCGAGCATTCGCTCGTCGAGACGCTTAGCCCGGAGCTCCTCCCCGTGTGACGCACTTGGAATGGGGATAAGAATTGAAGCGCCAGCGTAAGGAGCAACGATGCCGACGACAAAGGCCGAAACGTTTTCGGGATTCTCTCCGCAGGCGCTGCGGTTTCTGCGCGATCTAAAGAAGAACAACGAGCGCGCATGGTTTCAGCCGCGAAAGGAAATCTATGAGACCGAGCTGCTGGCGCCGCTTCAGGCGCTGAGCATCGACGTTACCAACGCATTGCGCAAAGCCAAAATTCCAATTGCCGCCGATCCAAGACACCCGCATTTCCGAATCTACCGGGACATCCGTTTTTCCCGCGACAAGAGCCCGTATAAGACCAATCTCGGGACGTATCTACCGTACAAGGGCATTCGTGGAGCACCGGGCGGCTTATACATCCACATCGAGCCCAAGGAATCGTTCATGGCGGTGGCGTTCTATCAGCTCGACAAGCCGTTACTGCAACGCTGGCGCGAGGCGATGGCCTCGGATCCAAAGCGGTTCCAAAGCGTACTGCGTGCGCTGGAGCGCAAAGGCGTCCGCATCGGAGAACAGGATGATGCGCTCAAGCGGATGCCACGGGGGTTCGAGGCGTTCGCGCAAAGTCCGATCGCCGACTACTTCCGATATCCGGGCTTCACGGTGAGCGAGAAGCTTTCCGAAGCTGATATTTCGGACAAGCGACTCGTCAAGCGCAGCGTCGATCTCGTCAAAAAGGCGAAGCCGCTCTTGGAGTATGGCTGGCGCGTTCTGAGCGGCTAGCGGCATCGGTCACCCGGACGCGCGTTTCCATTTGGCAATCGAGGCGGTCGGGCGTAACGCAAGCTCGGAGTTTCAGACGAGAGCGGCAACGGTGCCAAACGAGCGATCAAAACGCTAGCGCGCGAAAATGGGCGCTCAACGGAGTCGGGGGTTCGAGTCCCCTTCTTCACCGTCGTTTCAATCGAGCGCACATCGACGACGACTCGGAAACTCGCTAAGTGGCGTGGTCGGTGACGCCGCATCCCGCAAGCGCTCCGATAATCGACGGATCGCGGTCTTCCCAGCGCGTCCGCAGCCCGCAATCGCGACATGCAAGCTCTCTAGGCGTCTACGCCACCGACTGCCGAGTAACGCGCGTCGATCGCGATGTATGGGATGTAGCGGAAATCGCGAATCAGCGAGATGCGGCCCGCGCTAACCTCGAGCAAGACGAAGTACGCGGGCTCTCGGCTCGAGGGTGCACTGAAGATCGCAATCACCGGAACGCCGTCGACGAAGCCCGCTTCCGCGCGGAGGTCTTCGGTCTTGGTATACGCGGCATAACGATCGTAGTATCCCGCGTCCACCGCTCGTGGATGTTGCACGCGCGAAACGACTTCGAGGCGCGATTCCGCTGCAAGCAGCGCACGCAGCCCATCCCAGTTGTGAGCGTTGAAGAGCTCGGCGTAGCGCCGCAGCGTCCTCAGCGTTTCGCCGGCGACCGGTTGCGCCGGACTCGCAAAGCGCGCGCGTGGCGTCCGGGCGATGTTCGCGCGTGCCCTCGATAACGCGGCCTTCACCGCGCCGACCGTCGTTCCCATCGTGTGCGCGGTTTCCTCGAGCGATTGTCCGAGCACGTCTTTGAGGATCGCGGCGCTGCGCTGCGTCGGCGGCAGCTCTGCGAAAACCGTTAGCGCCGCCTCCACGAGCACGGGATCGATGCCGGATTCTTCGAGCTCTGCGCGGTCCGGGACGTCGGCAACGGACTCGATGTGTTGTCGCTCGTACCGCTTGATAAAATCCATCGCCGTATTATGTGCGATCCGGAAGAGCCAGGGTCTGAGGTTGGGCGGCTGCACCATCTGCCCTAGAGCGTAATACGCTTTTGCCAAAGTCTCTTGAACGACGTCTTCGCCGTCGAAGATCGACCCGGTCATGCGCGCACAGTACCGATGGAGCTCGGGACGAATTTCCTCGACGAGTACCATGAATTGGTCGCGTGCTTCCACCATCGCCGGCAACAGTGCGCGCGTCTGGTCTTCCATCTTCACGCCAACGGTTCGACGCCTTCACCGGTCACCCCGATTGCGGTGACGCCGTCGGCGAGCTCTCCTCGCAAGCCGTCGACGATCGCCGCGCCGACTTTATCGGCGTCGAGCGGCATGGTCCAGCGACGCTTGAAAAACTCCGTCGCCGATAAACCCTGCGCGGCGCCGTAATTGGCGGCCGCAGTGGTTCCGATCTGCGTGCCTTCAATGAGCTGACGCGGGAGCACGGCGAAAAAGCGGATGCCCAATTTCTTGCGGTCCGAGACTTCTTGAGCGTACTCGGCCATAAACCACTGCATGCGCTTTGCGCCCGCGTAGCCGCCGGAGAGCGGCGAGCCCGCGACCGCGGCTCCGCTCGAAACAATTGCAACGGTACTGCCCGCCGCGAGCGGAATCGTCAGCACAGCCTTCAGCAGGTGAAATGCAGCTTGCGTGTCGGCGTTCCACGGAACGGAAAATCTCTCCCAACTAAACTCGTCGAGCGTTCCCATCTGGGGCCGGACGCCGGCGGCAAGCACGACGAGCTGCGGTTTGTGCTCGCGCAGCAGCCGCTCTGCGGTCGACGCATCCGTCGCATCGGCCTGCATCGTTCGGACGGCGCCGTCGAACTCTGCAGCAACTGCGTCGAGTCCAGCGCCTCCACGCGCGACGGTGACGACCGAGGCGCCTTCGGAAACCAACTGTTTCACCGTTGCCAGGCCGACGCCGGAGCTCGCTCCGATCACGATGGCGCACTTATCTCTGAGCGACTTCATCGTAGTGCGCTTCTTAGTAGCGCGGCGATCCATATCACCGTTCCGGCGGCCGCGCCGCTTGCGATCGGAACCACAACCTCTTCCACTGGCAGCGCCATGATGTGCGCGAGAACGATCATGTCGGTATCTCCTGGGCGGCATCGACGACGTCGCTCCACTTGCCATCTTGCTCCACTCCGTAGGAATCGTGCCAGTTCCACCATTTGTAAGGCTCAGATTGCGGATAGCCTTCGGGTGAGTCTTCCCAGGTCTCTTGACGACCGAGCGGCGTGATGTCGAGGTAACTCCACGTGCTTCCCAGGGCTTCGTCACCGCGGTTGTTGACAAAGTACGTGCGGTACACGCTGTCGCCGTCGCGGAAAAAGACATTGGTGCCGTGCCATTCGTCGACGCCGAAGTCGGCGTCGAAATCGTCGGTAATCGTGTACCACGGCATCGTCCAGCCCATCCGCACCTTCAAGCGCTCGATGTCCGCCTGCGGTGCGCGCGAGACGTTCGCGAAGGTCGTGTCTCGCGCGTGGAGGTGTGCAAGGTGCGCGACCTGATCGGCCATCATCGAGCAGCCGCGACAGGCATGCTCGGGCCAGCCGTACACGCCGGGCTCGAAGAACGCGCGATAGATCACCAGCTGGCGGCGCCCTTCGAACAAGTCGAGGAGGCTGACCTTGCCACTGGATGAGTCGAACGTGTAGTCTTTCTCGACCTTCATCCACGGCATGCGGCGCCGCTCCGCGGCGAGAGCGTCTCGGGCGCGGGTCGACGCTTTTTCTTTTACCAGCAGCCGCTGGCGTGCGGTTTCCCACTCCTGCGGTGACGCGATGGGAGGCGCGTTCGATAGGCGGTCGCTCATTTGTTATTCCCTTCAAAAAGTCGGTGCTTTGTATGAAGACGATTACGGCCGCGCAAAAGATACGGGTAGCCCGTCGATCCACCGCGAGCGCGAAGTCCGACGAGTCGTTCGAAGAAGCGCGCCTACATATCGGCAGCCGTGGTTTTATCCGGCAATGGCTTTGCGGTTATACCGGAGTGCATTTCGTCAGGATGCTTCGATCTGTGCCTTGTGCGAGCCGACGTCGAAGTCATAGTGCGAGAGGCGATCGCGAGATCGCGGCCGCCGCTCTAGAGTGGCTACCTGGGGGTGCAGTGTAGCGCGGTAGCGCCGCGCCGTTCCAAATCGGCAGCCATCATGAATCTCGCGAGCGCGATGCTGATCGGCTGCCCACTTGCTTTTTCGAAATAGGAATAGGCCGGTGAGGGATTGACCTCCAAGCAATACCATTCGTCGTGCGGCGTTCGAATGAGGTCAATGCCGGAAAAATGCAGTCCTAACATTGCCGAAAGGTGACGGCATCGTTCCTCTACCGAGCCGGACCGCTTGGGTTCAGCCCCGGGATGGGCGTGAATCCCCCATACGAGCTCGTGGCGCGAGGCTGCCGCGTATGCGCGCCGATTGCGCCAAAATAAACATATTGAATCGTCAGTGAAGGCATAAACCGATCCTTTCTGGACGGCATTCACAGTGGGATACGCTGGTTTCGGCAATGCGAGAGGCCACTCCCTTGCTCGCGTCGGGATTAGGCTCGCTCGCGCCAATACATCGACCTTTTATTGCGGAGCTATTCAAAATGGTGATGCCCAGGCCGGGGACGGAAGACGCTTGGTTTGCGCCGAAACGCGAGACTAAGTCTATTAGAATGCCTGTCAAGAGTTTCGTACTGATCGCATCCTTGTCGATCGTTGCGCTTCCCGCCGGCGCGCAAACGTCGGCGCCAAGCGCACAAACCAGTATGTCGGCATTGCACTGGCGCAACGTCGGTCCCGGCATCGGCGGGCGCTCCGTGGCCGTCGATGCGGTGCCCGGAGCTGTATTCACGTTCTATTTTGGCGGTGTCGACGGCGGCGTGTGGCGTTCGACGAACTACGGTCTCACGTGGACGAACATCACGGACGGCCAACTCAACGTTTCCAATAGCATCGGCGCTCTCGCTGTAGCGCCCTCGAATCCGAAGACCATCTACATCGGTACCGGTGAGGCCGACATTCGCAACACGTTCATCACGGGGGACGGCCTCTACAAGACGACCGACGCGGGCAAAACGTGGCGCTACGCCGGCCTGAAAGACACGCATACGATCGGAAAGATCGTCATCGATCCGCACGACGCAAATGTTGTCTACGCCGCGTCCATGGGGCACGTCTACGCGAAGAACGCCGAGCGCGGGATCTTCAAATCCACCGACGGCGGTTCGCACTGGAGCAAGGTGCTCTACGTTGACGACACGACCGGCGCGTCCGACCTCGTCATGGATCCGTCTCATCCCAAGACGCTCTATGGGGCGATGTGGCAGGCGTACCGGGTACCCTTTTCACTCAACTCCGGCGGTCCCGGCAGCGCTCTCTACAAGACGACCGACGGCGGAGGGCACTGGACGAAAATCTCCGGCAATCCCGGCTTCGCGACCGGCGTGCTGGGCCGCATCGGCGTGACCGTTGCAGCGAGCGACCCAAAAATCGTCTACGCCATCGTGCAGGCAAAGCATGGCGGAATCTTCCGCTCGGCGGACGGCGGCGCTCACTGGAGGCTCGTCAATGACAGCATGGAGATGCGGCAGCGCGCCTTCTATTATATGACGATCTACGCGGACCCAACCGACCCCAACACGATCTACGTGCCGAACGCACGATTCTTCGTTTCCCACGATGGCGGCAAACAGTTCGCCCTCTTGCGTCCGCCGCACGGAGACAATCACATCGTCTGGATCGATCCGCACAATCCGCGGATCCTCCTCGAGGGCAATGACGGCGGCGCGACCGTTTCGACCGATCGTGGGAAAACGTGGAGCGGCGAGCACAATCAGTTAACCGGGCAGTTCTATCATGTCGCGCTCGACGACGCCTTTCCATTCAACATCTACGGCGCGCAGCAAGACGAAGGTTCGTTCGAAGGGCCGAGCGCGTCACCGGCCGGCATGATTCTCACCAGCGATTGGAAGCGCACCGCTCTGGGGGAGAGCACGTTTATCGCACCGCAGCCCGGAAACGCGAACATCGACTACGGAAGTGGTTATTTCAGCATTATGATGCGGCACGACGCCGTAACGGACGAATACAACAGCGTCAGTCCCTATCCGCTGTACCGCGAAGGCGCGAGTTCCGGCGAGCTAGAGTACCGTCTCGCTTGGACACACCCGATCTTCTTCTCGCCCGTCGATCGCAGAGAACTGCTTCTGGGTGCGCAGTACGTGCTGAGCAGCACGAACTATGGTCAGACATGGAAGAAGATCAGCCCCGATCTGACGCGCAACGATACGAGCAGCGAAGCGGCGAGCGGAGGCCCAATTGACAAGGATGCGTCGAGTGCCGAAGTTTACCCCTACATTTCCGCGCTCGCCGTCTCACCGCTCGACGGCGACGAGCTATGGACGGGATCGGTCGACGGTCTCGTCCATCTCACTACCGATCATGGAGCGACGTGGCGCGAAATTACGCCTCCGGCGCTGCCGCAGTGGGCAGAGATCACCTCGATCGAGCCGTCGCACAGCGACAAAAGCACGGCGTATTTAACCGCCTCGCGCTACCAATATGATGACTTCCATCCGTTCATCTACAAGACGACAGATTTCGGCAGAACGTGGACGTCGCTGAGTGGCGGCCTTCCCTCCGACCAGTACCTGTACACCGTCCGCCAGGATCGCAACGCACCGAATTTGTTCTTCCTCACGGCGAGGAGCACGGTTTTCGTAAGCTTCGATGGCGCCGCCCACTGGCAACCGCTGACGCTCAATCTGCCAAACGTTCAGGTGCGCGACGTCGCGATCGACGCGCGCGAAGGCAAGATCGTCATTGCCACGCATGGTCGCTCGATGTGGGTGCTCGACAACCTCACGTTGCTCGAGCAGCTCACGCGTCCGGCGTCTGGCGATGCCAACGGCGCCGTCCTGTATGCGCCGCAGCGCGCATGGCTCACGCACGCATACGGTGCGCCGATGTTCGGCGGCGTGCCGAATGCGTCGGGCAACGGTGAAAATCCACCCTTCGGTGCGACGGTGATCTTCTACGTGCCGCGATCGTACGATGGCAGCACGCCGGTTTCGCTGACGTTCAAGGACGGCACCGGCAACGTCGTGCGAACGTTCGCGCTTCATCCGAAAAGCCGCGCGAAGCCGGAAGCGCCGAGCGAACGTTATCACCCCACGGAAGACCGCGCGCGCGCGTACGCGCGACTAACGGGCATCGCCCCTGGAATGAACGTCTTCCAGTGGGATCTGCGTTACCCCGATGCAACGGAGATCACCGGCTTCGAACCATCCGGTTCCGGCGGCGGGCTCGAGGATTCGCTTCTCGGCCCGCAGATCGTGCCCGGGAACTACACCGTGACGCTCCAGTACGGCGGCGCCCAGGTGTCGCAATCGCTGGAGCTTTCTCTCGATCCGCGCAGCGCCGCAACGGCGCAGGATCTAGTTGCGAGGCGCGATCTCGGTTTGAAGATTCACGCGCTGCAAGAGCAGCTCGATCGCACGGTCAACGTAGCGATTGCTGCGCGTGCAAAAGTAGAAGCAGTCGGCGCCGACGCGGCGCACCTCGACGCGGCGATCGGTGCCGTCGTCGACATCGTGCACCCGCAGGCCGACGAGGGGGCATTGCTGTACGAATCTCGATTGCGCAACTTCATTGCGTATCTCAACGCAGAGGTCGACACTGGCTACGTCCGTCCGACCGCTGCCGAGTACGCGGTCTTTGAGAAACTCAGCGCCGACGCCGCGGGCGCGGAGGTCACGCTCAAGACCGCGATTGCCGCCGCGCACTAACAGTCCTACGCTACTGGACGAGCGGAAGAAGCGGGAGCCGCCGCTTGTCACCGCCGGGTGTCGGTCAGGGCATAGATCTGAGGCGCAAGGCGCTCGCGATCGATGAATTCGATGGTCTACACGTCTTGCCCGAACCGCATGGCACCGTTGCGACGGTTTCCTGCTTCAATGCCCCACCATGGAAGCCGAACTGCCGTACGATCTCGCGTGTAAAGCTGAAATGTCCCGTCTGTCCCGAAGCGTGATAGGGATTGAGAACCCACAACTTGCCGGCATAGAACTGCGCGTTAAGCCCGTCGTTCCAGCCATAATTGTCAATAGCTCTGATAACGCCCAGCTTCTTTGTTACCCACCCATTGGCGCCGTAGCCGATGCTATAAACGGCGATCGACGCGACGCCGCCGTTGCCACCACTCCAATTCATTAATAGTCCGATCCATTGGCGATCGACGACACCTTGAACAAACGGATTTGGGCATCGGGGCGCTCGAAAACGAGCCGCAGCGTCACGGTAGACGTAGCACGGAACGTCGGCCGATGCCGGCCGAGTCGAGAGCACGCCAAAACCGGTTACAAAAAGCAGCCCTGCGAACGCGGCGAGAACCCGATTCTTGACCATGCACACTGGTTCCGCGGGGTCAAATCGCGACCTGTTCCTGATGGCACGTTTCGATATCGGTTTGCGAGGACAACGCATCTTCAACGCTAAAGCCAAAATAATGGCAACGTGGAACGGTTGGGAAAAGAGCATCCTTGGCTGGATAGAATATCCGCAAAGTCAGGACAACGTCGATTTCCTCGATCAGTGGCAACGCTACGAGGGTGGAACTGCCGCATATAACCCGCTGAACACGACGTGGAAGATGCCGGGCTCGACCGACTACAATAGCGCCGGCGTACAAAATTATGTGTCTGCCGCACAGGGAGCGGAGGCCACCGCCCGCACGCTCAAAGACGGTTATTATCCGCACGTCTTGGCTGCGCTGCAATCCGGCTCACCGTGCGAGTACACAGACCGCGCCGGATTGGTCAACGATATAACGACCTGGGGAACCACCGGCTTCGCCGATCGATTGCAAAGCGGCTCCTGTCCATAGGCCCGACGTACGCACAGACCCGTTTCTATGTCGCTGACCGTGCGCGGATACTTAGCGGTTCTATGTTCGATCGCGCTCTGCGTGCCGGCTCGTGCAGAGGAGCCGCCGCATTTTGTCTTTTCGCCGCAGCCGCCAGGCACGATCGTACAGAGCCGGGTCGTCTACCTTGCAGGCGAAGCGATGCACGGCCAATGGCGCGCGGTGCTCAGCAAAAAGTTTGCCGGATCCGGGAACGGCACATCGTTCTATCAGTGGTATCTCTCGATCTATGCGATCGACGGCACGATTTACCGCTTGAAGTACCGTTCCCCCGCGTCACCGGTCCCATTCGATCGCGTCGAAAAAGCACGTGGCGCGTCGCTCTGGTTTCCGGTACAGGAGGCGAAGATCGCCGGCGTCGGCGAGCTGATGGGGCCCGGCGCGCAGCAGCTCGTCGTTGCATCGCATCAAGCCGCCGCCGATTGCGGAATGGCGCGCGTCGACGTGTTCTTCTTCGACGCCGCGATGCAGACGGTCATGACGACGCTCTCCGTTGAGAACGCGTGCGAGCTGACGGCAGCGGTGATCCACGGCAGCAACCGGGACGCGCTGCGGCTTACGGGGCCTTATTATGGCGCAAATGCGGCGCTTTGCTGCCCGACCAAGGCGAAGGCGACGGCAACGCTGCGTTTTCACAACGGCACCTGGACGGAGCAACCGCGGTACTTCAAAATTATCGACACCGCCGGCCGCCATTAAAAACACGACGTCCGCATTCCATTAGGAATCTAGTTGACAGAGTACTGCGGCGTCGCTACACTACCATTAGATTTCTAATATGTGGAGACTTCAACATGCTGCGCGCTTGCGTTGCGGTAATCTCGAGCGTTTTATTGCTGGTAGCGGGGTATGTGAACGCGGCGCGCGCAGCACAAACTACCGGCTGGGACCCGGCGACGCGGGAGCGAGTCCTTTCGAGAGCCGAACAAGCACTGGGGAACTATTTCTACGCCGATCGCGTCGCGGTATTACGTGCCGCGATAGAGCAACACGGGTCCGAACTGATCGCAATGGACGACCAGCAGAAGTTCGCGGACGCGCTGACTCGCATTCTGCAAGCGGCGGGGCACGATAAGCACATCATCGTGTGGTTCTCGCAGGCGCCTGACCAAAATCAGAGCCGAAAGCCGACGGCAGCCGAGGTCGCGGAAAACCAACGTTTTTTCCAATATGTCGCTTATGGATACGACGCCAGCGCGCGTTTGCCGGGAAATATCGGGTATCTGCGGCTCGGCGGCTTTGCCGATATGCCGGCCGCTAAAGCGACGATCGATGCGGCGATGCGGCTTTTGAGTCAAACGCGTTCGCTGATCGTCGATCTCCGGGCGAATGGGGGCGGGGATTCCGACACCGTCGATTATCTGCTCGGATACTTTTTTGCTAAGCTAACCGAAGTAACGGGCGCGATACAGCGGATTCACGGCAAAGACGTCGTCGTGCATGATTTTACGCCCGGCGCGGTCGGTGCGCCACGGTACGTCGGCAAGCCCGCTTACGTCCTGATCGATCACGATACGATTTCGGGTGGCGAAATGTTCGCGTATGACATCAAAACATTGCACCGAGGCACCATCATCGGCCGGGCTTCTGCCGGAGCTGCCATGGGTTTGGGATCAAAACCGTACTTCTTGAGCGAACACCTCAGCATCAGCGTGCCCGACGCGGTAACGCGCAATCCATATACGGGTACGAATTGGAAAGGCGTCGGCGTATTGCCCGACGTTACGATCGACCCGAAAGACGCGCTCGTTGCGGCGTACGGGCGCGCTCTTGCCGCCCTGAGCGGTTCGTATGATCCGCTGGGTGAAATCGCGCGAGCACACAAGGATCCCGCAGCGGCGCTCCAGGGCTTCTTGCCCTAGCGTGCGATATGGAATCCGAAGAACAGGGCGGCTTGCGCGATGAGAAAGGTGAGCGGCAGAACGACGCCGGCGAGCCGGCGTACCCGCAATGCACTCTGCTCTGAGTGCTTAATTTGTAAGAGGTGGATTCCGACGACCGCGCCGATGGAGACGACGACGAATAGGAAGCACGTGAACAGGAGCGCGTCGATGTATGTGACATAGTCGGTCCGCGGCAAGAGGCTACTGGCCGTAATATTGAAAGCGACGATGATGAGAAGGGTGGCAACGGCCGACTGCAACTGGTCTTTGGTTTTGAACTCCTCGTGTGAAAGCCAGAACGTTACCCACGAGATGATCACGAGTAGCACGAGCGGCACGATGAACTTCCAAACGTACGATTTTGGATTGCGCCGCACTTTGAAAAGAAATTCCACGTCGCTCGCACGGCTGGCGCTTCCTTCCACCGTACCCAAACGTGCGGTAAGGGCAAAAGGAACCCACTGCGAGAGCGTCGCGTAGCCGCGCCTCGGCAACGCCGAAGCCGCAGAATCTGACTTCAGAATCGTGCGATCGATATCGTCTCCGCGCGCCTGAACCACAAGTGGCAAGAGTTGAGAATCAAAAGGGAAACGTCGCAAGTCCAAGTTGGCCGAAAGCGTTGCGTTAAACGCTTGCGTGAATACAACGGTTCCGTCCGGGCGCGCATAAAAATCGACGAATCGGAAGTTAGTCGGCGTGTCTTCGTTTGTGAATTCGAGGTTCGGCCTCCACGTTGTGTCGGGTAAGTCACGGTAAAGATGCCCGCGAGTGCCGGACGAATATCGAAGGCTCGGATCGTTCCATTTTGCGACGAGCAAACCGGTCACTTGCCAGTTTTCCCTCACGTCGTCGATGGCGATGAGGTTGCGTACGACGAGTGCGATGTGAACGATAGCGGTCCGTGTCGGGCTCGGCGCCCCCGACACCGGCGATGCAAGGGCCGTGGTCTTGCCCGAGAAAAAGGCGGTAGCTATAACCAAAGGCAGGATTGCGAAATTGCGTACAAACAACGGTGGCACGATGCTGTCGATTCGTCACGCACGTTTCCTTAGCCCTATTACAGGCGCGCTGCTTCTGTGGGTTAGTGTCGGTCAACCGTGCCTCGCGGCCGGCGGCGCACAGATCACCGGCGGCGTCGAACCCGCGTACATCGCCTGCCTCGGCGCCGCATCCTTCTGCACGAACACGGTGAGAACGCAATTTCGCGTGCAATACCGGGCGTTGACCGTTCGCACGCTCTCGGTTCGAATAAGGCTCCAGCGAGCCTATCAACTGACGTTGCCTGATGACCAGAACGATGGCGCGAGTGAAGAACAGCGGGCAAGCAGATTCAATCCGCCTTTCGACGTCATCGAAACCCGGCTGCGATTGAGTGAATCGAACGGGCGCGACCACTTCGAGGCGCGCGCCGGGTACGCATATCAGCAAACCGATCCCAATGCCGTGGACGGTTATCACGAAGTCTATCTCTCCGGAGACTACTACTTTGGCCGTCCTATCCGATCGGGTGTGGGAAGCCTATCGCGGGACTTTGACGTGCTCGTTAGAGTTGCCCGAGATCAGTACGCCACCGCTGAACGCTCAGCGGAAGGCATCGCTCAATCGGTGGCGACGTATACCGTTCCGCTCAACGGCACGGGCACCACGCGCGTGTACGCGTCGTACGCAAGAGAGTTGCGCTTGGGCGGCAGCAACGCGGTGCTCACGCCTTCCAACCGTTTCGAAGTTGGTCTGACTCGCGACGTCACACGGTGGTTACAACTCTATGGACGTTTCTCGCTGTTCGGCACGCGGGGCACGCAAGGGACGGCCAGGGGCGTGGTCGGAGCCGATGTCACCATCTAACGTCGAGTTAGTTACTGACGGTGACGCCGAAAGGTTCTTGGACGCTTATGCTCGAGAGTGAGGAGCCGCCGGCGGGGGCATTTATAGAGTGCAAGGAGTCAAGGCGTTTCAACGGCGCCCTCGAGTGCGAGAGCTACCGCGATATAGTCTTCGTCGCGCAGACCGCTTTCAACGGCAGTTTCGAACTCTTCGAGCACCGCATCGAGCATCGGAGCGTTCACGTTCAACCGTTGCCTCGCGGCGCCGGCCAACCGCAGATCTTTGAGCAACGCGCCGCCCGAAAAGCGGGCATGCGTGTCGTGCTCTAGGAGTTGTTGCCGCTTGGTGGCGACGCGGTGCAGCATATAGACGAGCCTATCGATACCGGTCACACGATCGACGCCGGCACGTCGCATGATGCCGAGCAGTTCACCAATCGCCGTAGCCAACACGGCCAGCACCCAATTGCTCGCGAGCTTGAGATGAGCGCTCGCGGCCGGTGAACCGGTAGGAATAATCGTAGAACCGATCGCGCTCAAGAGAGCGCGCGCGCGCTCCATGGCCTCGTTACTGCCGCCCGGAAAAATGCGAAGTTCGCCCGTGCGGGCGCCGTCCACGCTGCCGATGATGGGACACGCAAGAAAATACACGCCGCGTTCTGCCGCCGCCGCGGCAAGCGACTCGTACATGTGCGGCGACAGGGTCGTCGATTCGATGAAGAGTTGTCCTTCGCGCGCGGCCGGAATAATGCGACCGAGCGAGATCTCTTTCGCGACCTCGTCGTCCCAGAGCATCGCGACGATCGCATCCACGCTCTCCACCATCGATTCGAGGTGGTCGAACGCCGTTGCACCCGCGTCGAGCAACGGTTCCATCGCCGCGCGGTCGATGTTCCAAACGGAAACCTGATAACGGCGATCGAGAAGGTTGCGCGCTATCGCGCTTCCCATCTTTCCGGTCCCTACGATTCCAACGTGCATCGCCACAGCGTTTCCTCGCGGATAACTTTCAGCGCGTGTAAACCGTCGTCCAGTTCCTCTCCCAGGTCTTGCCGTTATCCGGTGAGTAGGCCTGTTCGAAATACGGGCGATCGCCGGGCAAGACTCTCCACGTAAAGCGCACGACGATGGGCTTCCCCTCGTGTTTATCGCGCGCATAGAATTCGCCGACGCCGTGAGCGTCGAAGTGCCCCACCTGCGGCGGCGGCACGAGCCCGCGCGTCTTAGTTCCCCACCAGAGCGACCACTGATGCGTGCGCGCGTCGTACATTCGAAGCGTCATCCCGACGATGTGGCTCCCCGAGCAGCGAAGATCGCCGTCTTCCAAATCGCCGTAGTTACCCCAAAACGGCCGAATCACCGAGTGGCCGTAGCAATCGTACCACTCGTGGCTGTTGCTCAAACGACGTTTCAGCAGCCGGTAGTGAGTCTGCCACGAGCCAAAGAGAAAATCGAAATCATTGTGCCCGTCACGATTGGTCGGTGCGGCAGCGTTCTGCGCGCGTAGCGGTATCGTGCTGCCGGCCAAAAGCATCACAAGCATACAAAACAGAGCAACAACGGTGGCCGCGACGCGTTTCATACGAGAAGTCGTTCGGCTTCGTCGAGTTTCCGGTTCAACATCTGCTCGAAACGGTAGAACCAGGCGCCCAGGGTGGCGCGCCGGCCCTTCCCCTCCCGCAACGTCTCGCACATCGCGCGTAACTCTGCGGCGCCCTCTCGACCACCGCTTTTCCGGCAGGCGGAAAGGTGTGATTGAAATCGCCATAGGTCCACGTCCGCCCACGGATGCAGCGCGAATCCCTTGCCGAGACGAACGACGATGCGCGCGTCGCCGGCGTTCTTACGCAAGCCGTGCAAACACACGCGAAGAGAATTGCGGGCGGCGTCCCCGTCAGACTCGGGCCAGAGGCTGTCGATTAACTCTTCGTCGCTCACGGCGCGGCGCACCGATGCGACGGCAAACAGAAGTTCCAATTGTTTCTCTGTCAGCGATATGGATCGCGCGTTTTGGCACAGTTCCGCCTTGAAAAAAGAAACTTCAAACGCGGGACTCTCTAGTTGTCTTCGCCTCAACCGCGCGTCGACGAACGGTTGAAGCAATCCGATATCTCTAGCGTTCGCGCGCAGGGCCAAGATGGATTTGCTCAACGCGGGCCATCCCGACTCGCGTGCGATGGCGTGCGCTCTCTCGAGCGACGAGCTGCGTCGCTCGGGGCAGGTTTCGGCGACCGCGATCGACGCGAGCACTTGTAGCGCGGGATGGCGGGCACGCTCGGCGCTGGCTAGCGCGTCCATCGCGAATCGCTTCGCGCGCGCTGCATCGCCGGCCTTAGCGCACAAGACCAATTCTGCGCGCGCTTTCCATTCGGGCAGGTCTTCTGGGTGGACCTGAAGTTCGTTATCCGGTGACGTTAGCGCAAGGGCGAAACCGCGGATACCCCGCAAACTGCTCCCATTTAGACGGTGTTGCAGCGTTCCGGCCGCGCGTTGAACCTCCGCCTCCTCGCCGTTGCGCCAAGCACTGAACGCAGCGTGCGCGCGCACTTCCGTGATGATGCCGCGCCGCCGCGTGCGTTCCGCCAGCCCCAGCGAGTGCGCGAGGGTATCGCGTTCTTCGATTGGTTGTCCCTTCGCCCAGGCATTCCAAGAACCAACGGATGCTAGTCCTAGGCACACTGCAAGATCGCGCAAGCCGCTCATCCAATAACCGATGCCGACTGCCGCCAAGATCTCAAAGGGAACAATCAGTGCGTGGCTGCGCACGACCGGTGTAAGCGCGACATTCGCGGACATAAACACCGCAATAGCAAGTAAGGCAACAATAACGTATGCGGCGATGCGCCTGAAGGCCGGCCCCGTCTCAGTTACTTCAGCGCGAATGATCACATAGAACGCGAGCAGCGTCCCAAGCAGACGCAGGACGAACTCCCAGTTATCGTCCGGCAGAAGCATCGCGGCGATGGCGACGCCCAGTCCGGCGTACGATGCGAGGCGTAACCATCGCGACTGCGGAGCCAAGAGCCCTCCACGAATGACCGCAAAGGCAATCGCGAGCACGGCCGTCAATCGCGCAACGAGTTGCCACCCAGAGAGTTCCGAGACGTCGAAAACGGTCGCGACCACTCCTCGGTTCATCGCGACGCTCGGTAAGTTGGCAAAGTACCAAGAACTGGTCTGCGCGGTGATGGTCCAATTCAGAATCGTGAGCGCTCCGACGGTCGCCAGGAGGGCGGCAAGGAGACGGAGCAGGCGGGGTGTCGCCGCACTGAGCGTGAGCCGAATTAATAAAACGAACGCGGTGACGTAACACGTCCAGACGGCCAAAAAGCTCGTCCAACCGGCGAGCGCCCACGCGGGTCGCGTTCCCGCCGCCAACTCCAGCACGTCGCTGGTCGCGAGCGGCACCACGATGAGCGCCAACAGCAGCGCCGAACCCGCGGCGATCGTCCGGGAGCGAATTTGTAACCTTGGATCGAGATAGAGGGCCAGTAGGAGAAAGCCGATAACGCCAAGCCCCGCGAGTACGTCATCGACAACCGTGATTGCCGCATATCCGGCGGCAGGCAATGGCGAGTACATATACGGCGATACGCCGTTGCCCGCGGCGAAGAGAAAAAATGCGGTCGTAAGTCGCGTCGGCTGGATTAGCACGAGCGCCGACGCGAGCAAGACCAATACGAGGAAGACGGCCTTTTGCGCGGTTAATTGCAGGAGCGCCGTCCACTCGACGCCCAGCTGAATCGCGCGCGGGGCCAGCCTCGCGACGTGCCGCTGACCGTGGCGTTCCACTACGAACGCGACCCTCTTTCCTAGCGGCGCCTTGCGGAGGCCGTCGAACTCGGTGCCGTACCGTTCGTTTGGCGGCATGCGCGAATAATCGATCCGGTCGCCCACCGCGATACCTGCTCCCCGTAGCTGTGGATCGGCGTACACGACGACGTTCCCAACCGTACAGAAAGTGAAGTCGCCGAGCCCAAGCGGGTTCGTCGCCACCAGCAAGTTGGGGAGCGAAATTCCGAGCGCCGCCACCATGACGGCGACGACGCCGAAGGTTCGAAGTGTCCCAATAATGGGACGATAATGCAGCAACGTGTACCTTATAATCATGTGCGCATCATGGTATGGGTTCTCGCTTCGCCGCGCGACCGTCGCGGCATCGTTGCTTCTAGCGTTCTTCGGCTACGGGGCGTTGGCCCTCGCAGGCGTCACCGGGGACATTACCGGGATCGTTCGTGCGGCCAACGGCGGCCCGCTCGCAGGAGTGGAAATACGCGCCGTCTCGCCGTCGATGAACCGAAGCGCCACGACCGATGTGACGGGACATTTTGTGATTCTTGCCCTCGCGCCGGACACGTACACGATCTACCTGCACAGGTCGGGCTACGAAGACGCCTCCTTCCCAGGCGTGACGGTGTTTGCAGACCAAACGAAGGCCGCCGCCTACACGATGCGCAAGGCGCTGCGCACCATTGCACGGGTGTCCTCGGCGCCCGCTGCCTCACTAGTCAATCCAGGGGTCGGCATCGACATGTATAGCGTCAATGCGGCCCAAGTAGCGGCCGCCGCTCCGCTGGGCGGTCCCGGGAACCTAAACAACGCGTATTCCGCTATGGCAACCGTTCCCGGGGTGCAGGTATCGCAAGGCGGCGTCGGATGGGCCTTCAACGCGGTCTACGTTCGCGGCCAGCAATCGACCTACACCGGCTACGAATATGACGGCGTCCCGGTGAACCGCGCGTTTGACAATTACAACGGGTCAACCGAACCAAGCCTAGGCCTCCAGGAGTTGCAGGTGTACACCGGCGGAGGGCCGCCGTCGGTGGTCACCGCCGGCACGGCCGGCTTCATCAACGAGGTCATTAAGACCGGGACGTTTCCGGGCTATGCAACCGCGAACCTCAGCATCGGCTCGCCGACATACTATCATCAAGCACAAGTCGAAATCGGCGGGTCGACGCCGGACCGGACGTTCAGCTACTACGTCGGATCAATGGGGTACAACCAAACCTACCGCATCATCGATAACAGCAACGGCGCCGCGTACAGTACGCCGGGCGGCATTTTTTCGGGGAACGCGCAAGGACAGGGGGTTGGCTACGGATACGGCAGCAATCAGTATTACGACGTCGCATATACGTGTATATTTGGGACCTGCCAAGGCGTCAAGCCGATGTGTCCGTTGTACGGTGCGAAGTTTCGCTTTCCCGATCAAGGCTGCTGGCAGTTCTACAGCGGCACCGCAAACAATCCATTGATGGTGAGCGACCGCGAAAACGTCGTCAACCTGCATTTGGGCATTCCTAGAGCGAACGGCTTGCGCGACGACGTGCAAATGCTCTTCAGCGCATCGGCACTAAATAACTATGGATATAATAGTCCTAACGACGCCGGTCCGGGCGTCAATCAATTGGTGTACTCGCTCTATAACACCAAATATGCGCCGCCCGTTTGTGGAAACGAACCGTTGGCACTTTGGGGAGCCGCCGTTGTCCTTTCAGGATACGGCTGCACGAGTCCACCGGGTAGCGCGGAACAGATCTATTCATTTTTGCAACTCCATCAGCTCTATTTTGAGCGCTATGGGCAGTATTACGGATACGGACCGCCGCCGTACCATTGCACCGCCTACCCGATCGCTTGCGCGCCCACGTATGTCGGTTATGCTGATAACGTCGTATACAACCTGCCGTTCGGAACGCCGATCGCGAGCAGTGCAACGAATTTCAAAGCGCCTTCGCCCTATTTCGCCCCCGGTACGCCGCCGCACCCGTTTGCTGGCCCATTGCCATTAAACGACGATTCCATAGACGTCGAACAGAACGATACCGGTATCGCCAAGTTACAGTACACCCATGCACTGGGCCAGTCGGCTTACCTTCGCGCCTATGGATACACGTTTTATTCCGACGATTTCTTGACCGACCCTACCGCCGCGGGTACGTTCAATCTCGTCGGCACCTTTCCGGGATCGGCGCAATACCAAGTCCTCGGCCATACGACTGGCGGCGCGCTCGAGTTCGAAGACCAGGTGAGCGCTCAACATCTCATCAGCATCGACGGAAACTACACCACTTCGGGGGTGCTGAGGCTCAATAACGGCACGGCCTACGGAGGCGTTTCACCAACCGGCATAGGCAATCCGCCGGCCGGAGCGCCGATCGGGTATATGGCAAAGACACTCAACGGCTACACCTGTTACGATCCATCGAGCGGCGCGCAAGTTCCATGTGTATCGAGCGGCTACTACAACGTGGCGACTCAAAAGACCGTACAATATCCCCTCTGGGTCGGCGGTACGATCACCGGGCCGCGGGGCTGGCCAAACGCCTTCGCGCCGGCCGGTACGGCCGCCGCTAACGCGCACGCCACGTGGGACACACTCTGGAACGGCAACCTGAGCGGCTCGTACAACACCGTGCGGCCCCGATTTACCAATGCAGCGGTTCAAGATCAATTCCGACCGAACGATAAGCTCTTGATCAACGCCGGCATCCGCTACGACGACTTCACCTACCTTCTCCCGGATTCGGTGACGCCGGCGACTCAGTTCTATGCGAACATGCTCGCAAACTACACGTGCATTTTCGCCGCGACCGACCAAGTTCTGACGCTTAAACTGCTGCCGGGCGTTCCGCCACCGGCGGAAACGCAGTACGTCAACGGCGATTGCGATCAAGCCGTCGCACAACTGCGCCCCGGCGCGCCCAATAAGGGATGGGTACATCCCAATGGGACAATGCAAGACGGCATCAAGGCGCCGAACTTTACGGCGGTCTCTCCGAGTTCGTTTACGCTGACCTACTGGGACCCACGTTTTTCGGGCACGTATGCGGTCAATCCCAACACGGTGATTCGGGCCGCGGCCGGACGATTCACACAGCCACCGATCGCGGCATCGCTGCAGTACCTGAGTCTTTCCGGAAACGAGACGTCGGTTTGGACTCCCTCGATGAATCTCGGCTTCTTTTCACCGTTTCACCCCGTTCCGGGCGTTTCTGCCGCACAATACGACGTGTCATGGGAACAGCGCCTCAAGGGCACAGACATGAGCTTCAAGGTCACGCCGTACTTCACGTGGGTTAACGATTGGCAGCAGTATAGTTTCGTCGGGCCCGGCTTTACGACGCAAATACCAGTCGGCATCAATCGCGATGAGGGCGTGGAGTTCCAGTTCCAAAAAGGCGACATGACTCGCAACGGCCTTTCATGGACGTTCGCGTTCACGTATACGGACTCGAAGATCAAATTTCAAAACGTGCCGCTCGCGACCGGGCCGGTCGTTCCGAATCAAATCGATGCGCTCAATGCAGCGATCTCGCAGTATAACGAACTGACGCGGGCGGGGGGCGGAAGCCCCTGTTACCAGGCTGGATTTGCCGTGCGGTGTGCGGAACGCGACGGCAAGAAGGTGGCAGGCTTCGATACGATCCTCAACCCATATTACAATCGGCCGGCGCAGCCGTTGCTCGATCCCTCAGGCTGGTATAATCCATACGTATTGCAGATTGCGCCGAATCAGAACGGCATACTCGCGAGTTACATCTCACCGTACGCCTCGGCACTGGTCTTGAATTGGAAGCACGATAAGTTCGCCATCACTCCGAGCTTCAACTTTCAAACCGGCGGCTTCTACGGCAGCCCGCTCGACACCGAAGGCCTCGATCCGCGCACCTGCATCCTCAATTCACGCAGCACCGGCATCACGAGAGTTTCACCCAAGACCAATCCCCTGCAATGCAACTATCTCGATACCGAGCCGGAGCCGGGCGTGAGCACGTTCGCGTATCTGTACATCCCGGATCCTCAGGTCGGCACGTTCTTGTTCGACAATTATCAGCAGCCTAGTTCTCTCGTCGGCAACCTGCAGATGTCCTACGACGTAACTCCGCACCTTCGGCTTTTGCTTATGGGAACGACGCTGTTCCACGCGTGCTTCGGTGGCACGCGTACGCCGTGGACTGCGGTCTATCCAGCCGGCAACGCCATTTGCGGATACAGTCCCGCCGGCGGGTCGCTGAACTCTGGGCTGTATCCGAGCAACTTCTACAACGGCACGGGCATCAACGATTATAAGGCCAACGGCGCCCGCACGCCCTGGACGCAGAGTTATCTACCGAGCACGTACAACAACGGCGCCATCGGCGGAGCGGTCGCACCAATCAATCTTTACTTCAGTGCCCAGTTGAAACTGTAGAAGGTGCTGCCGTTCTTCTTAGCACTTGCGCTCGCTGGAGCGGACCCGCGCGTCGCATATCTCGCGCGACACGAAATACCGGTTCGATCCATTTCACCGGGCGATCGAGATTTTTCCGATCTAGATGCTCTTCGGGCGGCGATCGGCGCGCGCAGGATTGTGATGCTGGGGGAAGAGAGCCACGGCGATGGAGCGACGTTTCTGGCAAAGACGCGACTCATCGAATTCCTTCACGAGCGAATGGGTTTCAACGTGCTGGCCTTCGAGAGCGGCTTCTACGACATGCATCGGGCGTGGGAGGACATCGCCTCCGGAGACCATCCACTCGAGGCTATTCGGTCCGGCGTCTTCAGTATTTGGACGAACAGCGAACAGACTCAAGCCCTTTGGCGTTATATCGCCGCACAATCTCGCACCGGCGCACCGCTCGAGTTAACCGGGTTTGATTCGCAGTTTACCGCAAGTGCCTCAAAACGGCACCTTCTGGCCGACTTTGGTACTGTGTTGGACGAACTACCGGCGGATCCGCAGTTAAAGAATGCGCGCAAGCGCATAGCCGATGTCTTGGCGTCATACTTTGCCGACCGCGGTAGGGGGGTCGAAGGTTTAATTCGCTTTCAGAAGGAGACGACTGTCGGAGAACGAGCCCTTTTCTATATTGCCGTCTACAACATCGAGCAACGATTAGTGAGACTACGCTCTAGCGATGCCTTGAGTATTGCCCGGCGCGACTACTGGGTTCAATTACTCGCGAGCATCAGCACGAATATGGAGTTTCTGTGGCAAACGAATTTCAAGGAACTCCAGAAGCCGAATCCTCGCTGGAACTACTTGGCGTCAAATCTCCGGGACCGCCAAATGGGCGATAATCTCATCTGGCTCGCGACGCACGAGTATCCGAACGCAAAGATCATCGTGTGGGCAGCCACCTCTCACGAGATGCGGCACAGAAAGTTTCTGACCACCGAATACACCGGCTATATCCCGATGGGCGATTGGGTCAACCGCGCAATGGCGCAGGACGTCTATACGATCGGGTTTACCGCCTTTGAAGGCAGGGCCGGTATCGGGAACCCTTGGGACATCGGTGTAGCGCATCCCGGAAGCATCGAGAGCCTTATCCACGCTACGGGACACCGGTACGTCTTCATTGATTTTCGCCATCTCGATGACGCCGGCGAGTGGCTGACCGAGCCGCTATCCTGCCGGGTCCTCGGCTACGAAGCGGAAACTACCGACTGGCCGGCCACGATGGACGGCCTCTTGTACATCGAGACCATGACGCCCAGCACGCTTACTTCACCGTAGCGCTGGGCCGCGCTAAATCGTAAAGGTTGCGATCTCATTGGCGTCGCGCAGCGACGTCCACCACTTCGCGCCGTCGTGCAAAAGGTAGCGTGCCTCCTCCGGCATCGGCCGGATCGTGTCGAATTGTGGGCGTTCTTGCGCGACGTCGAGCGTGCCGAACTTGAGGTTCTCAAATTCGTCGTCGGCGGAAATCATATAGAAGCGGCCGTTCGGGCCGAAAGCGAAACCCGCGCTACGCGTCGGCAGCGCGATCTCACGGCGTATCGTGTAATCGGCATTCATCTCGAGTATGCGGCGATAGTGCATCTGTCCCAGATAGATCGTCGAATCTCGTACCGTCATAAACGACCCGGTGAGATCCGGACACGGCCTCTTGCTGCCAAGGTCTAACGCGCCCTTGCTCAAGCGATAGAGATATCGGTCATCTTCTTCGCCATGGGCAATCACGATGCGCAACTCACCCTGGACGGGGGCAATGCCGTACGGTCTTCCGGGGACCTCGATTTCGTCGCGGACCTGGAGCGTCTGCGGATCGACGGCGTACACCCGATCCGGTTCCCACGATCCGATCCAAAGGTTTCCTTCGAACTGTGCCAGTCCGAAAGGGCGGTTTGCCGGCGATGGCCGACGAATTAACTCCGACGTCGTTTGCATGCCGGTTTAAAGGCGGTCACATCCATGAAGGTTGCATCGTCAAGGCTGTTCATGAATCCGCGTAAGAGGGCGCTTCTCATCGCCGCTGCAATGGCAGCCGCGTTGTCCGCATGCGGCGGCGAACCGCAATTTCCCCTGACTTTGGGGACCGCTCGCGCGAGCGTGCATGGCGATCGGCGATCGTCGTGGATGGACTCTTCGGCGAAGAACGGTTCGCTGTTGTACGTTTCGGACTCCGTCCTCAACGACGTCTACGTCTACACCTATCCGAAACTCCGGCTCGTGGGAACGTTGACGGGCTTCGCCCAGCCCGAAGGCGCCTGCGTCGACGCGGTAGGCGATGTTTGGATAGCGAACTACGGGACGGCGCAAATCATCGAGTACGCTCATGGCGCTACCCAACCGAAAGCCACACTCGACGATCCGAATAACTTTCCGTATGCCTGCGCGATCGATCCGACGACCGGCGATCTCGCGGTCGTCAACTTCGCCCATAACCCGGTTCCGGGCAGCCTCAGCATCTACCGAAAAGGCAAGGGCCAGCCTCACGTTTATATCGACGACTCCCTTTACGTCCCGTTCTTCGATGGATACGACTCAAGGGGAAAACTGTTCGTCGACGGTATCAGGGGTTTTTACTATCCCTATTTCGCGCTGGTGACCTTCTATAACAAGACGTTTACCAACATCGAACTCAATCATTCCATCAACGATCCCGGCGGCATTGTCGCCGTCGGGTCCCGCTTGAACATCGGGGACGCGTTTCGTTACACCCACGTCGTATATGGTTTTACCATCAAAGGTTTGAAGGGCCGTTTGATCGGAACGACGCCGCTGCTGGGCACGGCCATCGTTCAAAACTTTACGATCGCCGGGAAATCGCTGCTGGCTGCGAACGTCGATCAGACTATCGGATCGGAGATGGTCTTTCGCTATCCGACGGGCGGGTCGCCCGAACGCGCCTTTGGGACGCGCAAAGACAGCGGTCCGGTCGGCATTGTGGTCAGTCAATGAAGCGCGCCTTTGTGATGGCGACGGTTTTTTTGCTCGCTGCTTGCGGCGCCGGTCCGCCTCGCTCGGTTACTCCGATGGAAAACTCGAATACGCTGGACCGCCATCGGTCGTGGATTGATCCCTCGGCGAGAACTCATGCGCTGTTATACGTCTCCGACGCCGAACCGGGGGCAGGCACGGTGTACGTGTTTACGTATCCAAGATTGAAGCTCGCCGGCGTGCTGACCGGCTTTGGCCAGCCGCTCGGCGAGTGCGCGGATGCCGCCGGCGACGTTTGGATCGCCGATTACTCCAACGAGCAGATCGTTGAGTACGCGCACGGGGCCTCGTCGCCAACATCGACGCTCGACGACGCCAATCGCCGTCCGTACAGTTGCGCCGTGGATCCTAAGAGCGGCGACCTCGCCGTGGCAGACATCTTTGGGCCAAGTGACGGTCCCGGCGGGTTAAGCATCTACAAGGTGGCTAAAGGCCGGGCCCACTTTTATTCCGGCCGATCCGTCTATAAAGCGTACTTCGATGCGTACGACGGGAATGGAAACGTGTACGTCGACGGCCTGTCGCAACTCTACTACGGAAAATTCGCCATCGCGCGGTTCGACGGCAAGCGATTTACGCCAATCGCTTTGAACCATGCCATTGCCGATCCCGGCGGTCTCGCTGTCCTTGGATCGCAGTTGAACGTCGGAGACCAGGCCTACGGCGCGAATGTCGTCTATCAGTTCGCCGTCAACGGATCGAAGGGAACGCTGGTCGGGACCACACCGCTGACCGGTGCGACGGATATCCGCCAGTATGCCATTTCGGGCAACTCGCTCGTTGCCGGAAACGGCGCGTATCAATCCGCGTCCGGAATGGTTTTCGATTACCCCGCGGGCGGCTCGCCGAAAAAAACGTTTGGCGCGGATACATTCAAGGTGCCGTTCGGCGCCGTCATCAGCAAGCTACGATAACCGTTATTGCCCATAGCTTGTGACGAGAATCTGCTTCTCCAGCCCGGCGCCTCGTTCGACCGCGGAGTATGCGGCGACCGCGTCCTCCAGGGGCCACACCGTGATCGGATACGGCTTGAACGCGCCGGATTCAAAGCCGGGTTTCAGTGCGTCCATGATCGTGGCAATTGTACGTCCATCGAATTTTAGCGTGTCCACGCCGACCAAGCGCAATTGCCGATGATAAAAGTCGATCAGATCGAACGATACGCGACGTTCGCCCACGCTGGCGATAGCGATCTGTCTCCCTCCTACGCGCAGCGACTTCAGGCTTTGTTCGAAGAGCGGCCCGCCAACCGCGTCGAACGCGACGTCGACGCCCTCGCCGCCGCTTTCGGTCTTCACCTTTGCAATTAAATCTTCGCGATCCACGCCGATAACGCGCGCGCCTTTCGAGCGTGCGACTTGGCTTACTGCGCGACCGACCGCGCCCCGGGCACCCGTAACGAGAACGGTCTCGCCGGCTTTCAGCGCGGCCTCGCGCAAGCCGGCCAACGCAACGATGAAGGGAACGCCGATAGCGGCGGCTTCTTCCATCGTAAGATCCCTCGGCTTATCGGAAAGCCAGGCCGACGGCACGACCACGAATTCGGCATGTGACCCGTCGCGCTCCACCCCAAAAGCGCGGCCACTTCCCCACACTCGGCGGCCGACACCGTCGCCGTCCACGACCGTTCCCGCATAGTCGCGACCGGGCGTGCGCGGCAACGTGGTCTTGAACGCACCCGCGACATTCTTGACGTCGCTCGGGTTGATGGCCGCTGCGTCGATTCGCACCAGCGCTTCGCCGGCTTTGGGTTTGGGCGTCGCAATTTCTCGGACGCAAAGAACCGCCGGCGACCCGTATTGGGTAAAGCGCACTGCCTTCATGAGTTTGATGGCTCTGCTTGTTCGATCGCAATAAGCGGTTCGAATCGGCGATCGGGCACGATCCATATGATTCCAACGGCGACGATGATCGCATCGGAAATTACCGTCGAGACGAACGCCGAAGCTATTGCGATGATATAGAGCACGATCGAGATCATCCCTTTGACGTCAACGGCCACGGCTTTCGCGAACGGCGCGTTGCGTCCGTTGACTTCGAGCAGTGCCCGCTGCAGTAGCGAATACGCCACCGCATCGAGGAAAAAAATGACGCTGTAAAGCACGGTTGGTCCAACGGCGCTCGGATTGCGACCTAGCCATGCCGTCGAAAACGGCACGAGCGACAGCCAAAACAGCAGGTGTAAGTTCGCCCACATGGCGCGTCCGTCGACTCCTTTGCTGGCCCGTAACATATGATGGTGATTGTTCCAATAGATGCCGATAAAAACAAAACTCACGGCATAGACGCCGATCGTCGGCAATATTGGCACGAGGGACCGGAGGCTGGTTCCGTTCGGCGGCCGCAACTCCAGCACCATAATCGTGATAATCACGGCAAGAACGCCGTCGCTGAATGCCTCGACGCGATTCGTTTCAGTCAGAAATCTACGCATCGTCGGGTATTTTCGGCGTTCGGCGAAATATACTTTAAGAGAGGAGTAATGAGACGTGTCGACATCCCAGAATACCACCGGTAATGAGGACCCATGGGCCAACGTCGACGTTGCCAATTGGGCCGCCACCAAGCATAACTTGCATATGTATGCGCAAATGCTGGGGAAGATCAAACTGGCAATCGCGCCCGTCCAACCCAACTGGATTTTTACGGCGCTCTATCTGTCGCCACGCGGCCTTACGACGGGCACGATTCCGTCGCGCGACTCTTCGTTCGGCGTGGCGATCGACGTTTTCGAGCCGGCGATCGTCCTCTCGCGCAGCAACGGCGCTCAGGCGGCGATTCCGCTCGTTCCCGCGCGCACGGTGGCGGAAGTTTACGCTGAGCTACTTGCGGCGTTAGAAGCGCTGCAGATCAAGTGTTCCATTAACCCGATTCCTCAAGAGGTGCCCGACACGACGCCGTTCGATCGGGATCACCGGCCGAGCCAATATGACGCCGCGGCCGTTCGCCGGTGGTTCAACGCGGCGACGGCCGCATCGGGCATCTTTGACGCGTGGCGCGGGCGTTTTTTCGGACGCTCCGGGGTTCAATTTTGGTGGGGTGCTTTTGATCTCGCATTGCTTCTCTTCAGCGGCCGCCGCGTCAAGGCGCCGACCGACCGAGGTTACCTCATGAAGTACGATCTCGACGCCGAGTTGATGAACGTCGGTTTGTATTTTGGCGACGCGCAGACGCGACCGTTCTTCTACGGGTACATTTATCCCGAGCCCGCGAAAGCGGAATCGCTACCGATCGCTCCCGTACAGGCGTCGTGGTCGAGCGCGCTGCATGAATGGGTGTTGCCTTACGATGCCGTTCGCCAATCTTCGGAGCCGCAAGCGGCGCTGACGTCGTTTATCGACGCCGTCTACGAGCAGTGCTTTGCGACCGCGGGCTGGCCTCGCGAGGCTTTCTCGTACGATGCGCCGCCAATCGCCTCACGCGAACTGCAAGTCCTCAAGCGGAACGCGCGCAGGTGATCGTGGCAGTCGGCGTATTGGCGCGCGACACGACTTCCGCGACGCTAGATTCGCGGAAAGGAGCCGGGCGGATGCCGCAGAAAGCGCGGCAGCCATACCGTTGTCGCCCGAGGAGTGTGTTTATGAGCAGCCTGCTTTCCCGCATTGCCGCTTTTGGATTTGCCGCGCTGGCGATCTGCGCGTGTTCCAATTCCAGCCTTAACCCGAGCGCCGGACTGCATGATTCCGCGTCGCGAATAGCGCCGGAATCGTCGAGAGCCACGGCCTCACAATATCTGTACGTCTATAATACCGGTATTCCCGGAAGCGTTCCGGCTCAATACGCCCGTTATTCGATTCCGGATCTTTCGGTGCAGGAAACGAGCCAAGCCGATGGGCTCGCGAGCCAGATTGCATTCGGTAGTAATTCTCAGCCGTATTTCGTCGACGAGGCTACCGGGCACACTGGTTTCGCCGTCTATCTTCTGCCGATCGCAAAGGGTGCCGTAAACGCCAAGCAACTATTCTATGGCATTCCCTGTCGTGCGGTCTCGCTCTCGACCGGTCCCACGGGTAACTTCTACGTTGACCAATACTGCTCCACGGACGCACTCGAATTCACGCCGACAAAGAAAAAGAAGAACCCCAAGAAGCCGCTTGCGACATTCAAGGGCGGCAACCTGGGGAAGGGCGGAATCACCGGTCCTACCTACGTCATCGTCGATCCGAAAGGCAATCTCTACGTCGGCGATAACGGCGGCGGCGTAACGTACTTTGCCGCGGGTTCGAAGAGGGGCGTCGTCGCGTATAAGACGGGGCACGGCGGTTACGTGAATCAAATGGCGGTCGACAAGAACGGCGATGTATGGAGCGTCCACGGGCCGGATACGACTGCTAAATATTTTAAGGATGCAACCCACTGCGTCCTGAGCAAGAAAGGCAAGTACGTTCGAAACGAGTTCGGCGAGCGCTTCTCAAACGGAAAACTCGTCCAGACGCTCTACACCACGATCAGCACCAGTCCGCTCTTCTCCGACAACGGCGTATCCATCGCGGTCGATTCCACCGGACGAGTATATACGGGCAACCAAAACAGCAGCGTTCCGGGCGTCGTGCTGGATTTCGATCCCGGAGCGTCGTGTCCGAACGATGGGCTTTCACTTGCGTTGGACAACGGTGCCAACCCGCAGGTCGCGGTCGATGCGACGGGCACCTACTACGTGACGGATTATCACGACAACACGATCTCGGCCTACACCGGAGGTTCGACGACGCTGCTAAAAAAGATCGCACAGCGAAGCGGTCTTACCAATATTACGTACACTGCTATCAATCCGTAGCGTCTTCGGCCGGATGCGTCCATACCACGGGAACGATTTAGAAGGCACGTCTTTGGAAGGAACGACTGATGCGAATGATGCTCAAGGTCCGTATTGACTGCGAAGCCGGCAGTGCTGCCGTCAAGGACGGTAGCCTCGAAAAAGTCCTTGCTTCTACGTTCGAGCGATTCACGCCCGAGGCGGCGTATTTTACGGCGGTCGACGGGAACCGCGGCGGTTATATCTTTTTCGACCTCAAGGACCCGAGCGACATTCCGATGCTGTGCGAGCCCTTCTTCCACGAGCTGAACGCCGAGGTCGAACTGATTCCGGTCATGACACCGGACGAAGTGCGCGCCGGGATCGCGAAGGCGTTTCCTAAATGACTTAAGGCGTCGCCTTGACGATCCCGTCGCCCCAATTATCCGTCAGCGATTCGTCGCCGAGATGGGATCTAGTTTTAGGTCGTACCGTTGAGTCTGATCTGCGAACACCGGATATCCCGAGACGGCCCTCGATGCATAACCATCCTTTTCTGCCGTGATCGTATAGTTGTCCGGCTGCAGCGAGAAGACGATGAAGTGCCCGTGCGCGTCGGTCGTCGCGGTCGCCTCTTGCGATCCCGAAGCGATCGTAAGGTGAGCACCGGCGACCGGTGCTCCGGTCTTGGAATCGGTGACGACGCCGGCGATGCCGCCGCTCGTGCCCGCTTGCGCTGCCATTGGCAGAGAAAACAGAGTAAGCAATAGGGCCGCTAGTATTCTGTGAAGTCGTATCATGGTGTTAGCGTGTCACGTTGTTGTTGCGACTGCCATGGAAAAACCGTCAAAAATATCTCGACGAGCAATCATTGGAGGGCGGATCCTTCGCTCAGCGGGAAACGATCGCGCTATGCGTTTGCATCGTTTGTCCGCAATCAGCATCGCTCTGCTGGCGTTGCTCGGCTGCTCGTCGCAGGGCGCTGCGGTGACCGGATCGCCGGTCGCTGCATTGCCTGCGCTTCGAGACTCGAGCCAGTCGGCCCGGGCTGGGAATCGCGAGCGACTCTACGCGGGCGGCCCGGCACAAAACGCCGTCGGCGTCTATCCGGCGCGTTCGTATAACCCCTCGCCGCGGATGCAGATTACCAGCGGCCTCAATGCGCCAACCGGGATGGCCGTTGATGCGTCGGGGAACCTGTACGTTTGCAACAATGCCGGCACGGCCACAAAACGGCGCGGTTTCGGCAAAGGAACCTGGACGGTCAGCGTCTACCATCGCGGTGAAACGACGCCGTTTGAAGCCTATACGACCGGGGTATGGAATCCGGTCGACGTCGCGATCGCTTCTGATGGTACGGTATACATCGCCAACTACAGCAGCGCCGTCACGGTCTACCCCCCCGCGAGTTTGCAGCCATCGCACTCGCTCGCCGGGCCCTCAGGTGAGTCGCCGCTAGGGCTCGCCTTCGATGCGCAAGGCAACATCTATGTGAGTTACGTGAATCCGAGTACCGGCGGTGCCATCTATAAGTACGCGCCTGGCCAAACGACCGGCTCCGACCTCGGCATCATCTTTTCCGGAAGCCCACACGGCCTCGCAGTCGATCGCAGCGGGAACCTCATCGTCGCCGTGAGCACGGCGCCTAGCCCAGGCTCTTCAATTGAAGTCTTCGCGCCCGGGAAGAGCCATCCGAAGAAAACGATCCGGGCAACCTTTCAGCCGTTCATGCTGACGCTTGGCAAAGATCGCCATCAGCTGTTGGTCGCCGATTACGGCAGCGGCAATGGTGACGGCGGCGTCTTTCGATTCTCCTATCCGTCCGGAACGCTACTTGGAGAGGACTCGCGAGGGCCGGCCGGTTCCGCCTATGGCGTCGCGCTCGACGTCACTTCCAAGTAGCCAATGCGTTAGAGGATCGCGCGAACCTGTTCCCGCCCGATGAGCCGTCGCAGTAAAAACAGGCCGCAATCGTGATAATCCGGTCCGGCGGCGCTCGCGGTCAAGTCTTTGCAGACGATCGGCGTGATATCGCTCTGCAATAAATCCGCGGCGATCATCAGGACGCACTGATCGGTATCGACTCCGCAAATGTAGGTTCGGTCGATCGACCACGCCCGCAACCGCCGCACCAGGTCCTCGTTGACGCACGAATAGTCGGCCTTATCTAAGATCAGCGCGTCCGTGCGCGGCCTGAACGCGAGTTCCGCTTCGGGACTGCCTTTGCGAAAACCGTCGATGTGAAGCAGCTTGCTCATGAGCGAATCGCCGCGCTTGAAGTAGCGGGTTGCAATGATCTTATGGAATCGGCTCTGAACTCGCTCGATCGGTTCCGAGAGGTGACGCGTATGCTCGTTGATGAAGCCGCGTTGTAAATCAACGATTATCAGCGCATCCACACCTGCCGGTATTCCCGGTCAATCCGGCGATCAATCGTGGGAACGCGGGGGCCGCTCGTCTAAAGATGCCGCCCGTCTTGAACTCGCGCGCGATCGTGGTCCTTGGCATGCACCGGAGCGGCACGAGCGCGATCACCCGGGGCATTGCGGCGCTTGGCGTCTACCTCGGAAACGATTTTCTCGACGCGCAGCCCGACAATCCAACGGGTTTTTGGGAAGATCGCAACATCTACGAAATCAACGAACGCATCTTCAAGATACTGCGGCTGCGGTGGGACGATGCCGCGCCGATCGACGCAAAGTTGCTGCACGGCCTTCGATTTTGGGTGATGCGACGACGCGCGGGTCGCTACATCAAGGACAGGTTTTCGTCACATCCGCTTTGGGGTTTCAAAGATCCTCGAACCCTTCGGCTATTGCCGTTTTGGCAGACGGTGTTGCGACGGTGTCGCGTGGATGACGCGTACATCGTCGTCATTCGCCATCCGCGCAGCGTCGCGGCGTCGCTCTTCGCGCGCCAAGGAATGGCCGTTGAGGACGCGCTGCGACTTTGGCTCGCGCACATGGTGCCGTTCCTACGGCTCCTAGCCGGGCGGCCATGGGTAGTCGTGGATTACGATCTTTTGATGCAGCGGCCGGCCGCGGAATTGGCGCGCATCGCCGGTGTCCTGGCGATCGGGTCGTCCGACGCGGCGGTCTCGCGTGAGATCGATCGCTTCGCCGATGAGTTTTTGGATGAAAGTCTCCGCCACACGACCTTCGCGCCGCAGGATCTCGGCGATGCGACCCCTGCTTCGCGCGTGACCCGCAACGCCTACGCGATGCTCTACGACCTCGCGACCGATCGTCTCGCACCCAACGGCGATGCATTTTGGAACGCTTGGGAAAAAGCCGAGCGCGACTATCATGTCAGCGTGAGCCCTTCGACTGCGCTCGGGACGGGCTTCGTCGAAGGGTGAAAGGGTGGATCCCGCCACTACCGCTGGCTCTTGCGATGGCGGCGTTTGGCCTCTCGTGGCCGCTGTTGTTCGTCGCCGCTGCAACGCCGTTCGGCGTATCGTTTGCGGCGCTCGCCTGGGTGCACACCGTCGCGCTGGGATGGATCACGCTCGTGGCGCTGAGCGTGTTGCAACACGTCATCCCCGAATTTCTCGATGTGGAGTGGCGATCGCGGCCGTTTGCGCGCGTCTGCATTCTGCTGTTTGCGGCGGGCGCCGCGGCACTGATCGCAGGTTTTATGGCAGCAAACACCGCGGTGCTCGAAGGCGGCGCCGTGCTGGCGAGCGCCGCTATTTTGCTCTACGCCGCCACCGCATGTGAACCGCTCGGACGCGCAATACGCCGTGGAGGAACGGTGCGCGCCGTCGCGCGCGCCTTCGGCAGCACGCTCGGGTTTTTAGCGGCTGGCGCGCTGGTGGGCACGATGCTGGCGTTTGCATTAAACGGTATCGCTCCCGCGACATGGCTCACGCGGCTTCCCCCCGCGCATGCAGTGCTCGGCATCGGGGGATGGCTCTCGCTGTTGGTGATCGGGGTCTCGGCGCGCACGATGGGTCCCATCGCCGGCGTGCGATCGTCGCGGCTGTGGGTTCACATCGCGTCTAGCAGCACGCTGATGGCCGGCATTCTGGTCGCGGCAATCGCGGCGCCGTTTCAATTAACGTATGCGGCGATCGTCGGCTGCGCGATGATGCTGGGCGGCATCGCGCTGTACGCGTTCGATCTGATCGGCATTCTCGCACGCGCGACGGTACCCCACCGTCCGCCGCAATTGATGATGGCCTGTGCCGCCATCGCCGCGGTCGCCGTGGGCGTACTGATCGTCGGCGCCGCGGCGGGGCTCGCCTGGGGCGCCGCCGCCGTGTACCTGGCGCTGTTGGGCTGGATCGGAAACGCCGTGCTCGCGCACCTGCACCACATCGGCGTGCGCGTTCTGTTAACCAGCGCGCGCGGCGAAGACGACGAGACGCGGCCTCAAGAGGTGCTCGTTGCATGGTTCTCGTGGTTAACGGTGCTCTGCTATCAAGCGGCGATCGTGCTCGGCACGTTCGCGCTGCTCCGAACCGACGCTACGCCGCTACGCGCCGCCGCGGCGCTCGGCCTCGTCGCCTTTCTCGCGATGCTTGCGAATCTCGTATGCACATATCGCCGAGCGTCGCTGGTTTACCGGCTTCCCGGGCAAGGAATTAGAACCTAGGTTATCGGGCGCTCTCACCTTAACTTCATCAAGATGCCGTACGATCAGTAGTGCGCCCACGCGTGGGCCCTTTTTCTATGCTAAGAACATCGACACGGCGCAAATTCCTTATTTCAGAGTGGCACCGACCGATCTCGGCGACGAAGGAGATCCGTAGCCTCAATCCGTCAGAAGGAGCGTAATTCTTGATTTCGCGTTCGCTCGTACCGATTTGCGTCGCTGCGATCTTGGGTGGGTGCGCACAAGGGCCTTCCGGCCCGGCGATTCCCCTCGCTCCATCGCTTGGGACGCCCGGCGTTGCGACAGGGAATCAAAGCGGAAACCGAGCCGGGCCTTTATCGAAGCCCTCAAAGATTCAGCACGTCGTCGTCATCGTTCAAGAAAATCGCTCCGTTGACAACCTTTTCAACGGTTTTCCCGGCGCAAACACGGTTCGTTACGGAAAAAACTCTCACGGTGAGACCGTGCCGTTGCACGTCGTGCGGCTGGACGCGCGATACGACGTTTCACACAAACACAATGCCTTCATGACCGAATATAATAGGGGCAAACTCGACGGTTTCGATCAGGTGAGCATCGTTTGTCGTCGCCGTTGTCCCGACAAATCCACGGCGGCCTACGGATACGTCAACGGCAAAGAAGTCGCGCCCTATTGGGACATGGCGAAGCAATACGTACTCGCCGACGATACGTTCCAGACGAATCAGGGCCCGAGTTTCCCGGCGCACCAATATCTCATCAGCGGAACCTCTACGATCGCGACCGGCTCCTCGCTGCGAGTTTCCGAAAATCCGACCAAGAAAGAAGGGCCGCCGGCAGAGGGCGGCTGCGATTCCGCACCAAGCGCGCGCGCCGCGGTGATCGACCAATACGGCAACGAACTGGCCGGACCGTTTCCCTGTTACGATCGGCTCTCCATCATGGATCTGCTCGACGCGGCGGGCGCGAGCTGGAAATATTATCAAGCCTACGGAGGTTCGGGTCTCTGGAACGGCGTCGACGCCATCAAGCAAATCTGGGACAAGCCCGAATACAAAAGCAACGTCATTTGGCCGCCGGGCAAATTCTTAAAAGACATTCGAAAGGGCGACTTCGCCGACGTGACCTTCGTCACGCCCACGGTCCTGGCATCCGATCACGCCCTTCACAATAATGGCACCGGACCGTCGTGGGTCGCCGCCGTCGTCAACGCGGTCGGCAAGAGCCCCTATTGGGATTCGACCGCGATTTTCGTTACCTGGGACGATTGGGGCGGTTGGTACGATCACGCCGTCCCACCGCAATACAATTTCGTACGAACTAGGCTTTCGCGTCCCATTGCTCGTGATCTCGCCCTACGCGAAGCGAGGCTACGTCTCGAAACGGCGGCACGAGTTCGGCAGCATCCTGAAGTTTATCGAAGCAACCTACGGTTTGGGAAGCCTCGGCACGACGGACGCCCGCTCCGACGATCTATCCGACTGCTTTACTTTCGGTCAGGCGCCGCGCCGGTTCAGCGCAATCGCTGCGCCGCTCGGTTCCGACTATTTTGCGAACCAGCCCATCACAACGGAAAACCCCGACGACGATCAGTAGCACTGCATCACCGCCTTGAGCAGGCCATCTTGATGTTTGGCCATGTCGGCGTAGAAACGGGGCGCGTCTTCGAGGGTGCCGCGATGCGTGATGATAAAACTCGGATCGATTTGTCCGAGTTGGACTCGTTCGAGGAGCGGGCGCAGATAGCGATGGACGTGCGTTTGTCCCGCTCGAAGCTGGAGGCCTTTGCCGAAGAACGCGCCCATCGGAAACTTATCGACGAAGCCGATGTAAACGCCCGGAACGGAAACGCGGCCGCCGGGGCCGCACGCTAGGATCATCTCGCGCAACACGTGCGGGCGGTCCATCTCCAGTTTTACGGCCTGCTTCGCATAGTCGAGCACCGCATCGGCGCTGGTTCCGTGTGCTTCCATGCCGACGCAATCGATCACCGCATCCGGGCCTCGCCCGCCGGTGACTTCGTAGAGCGCTTCCAAAATATTGGGCACGTCATCGTGGTTGATCGTCTCGGCTCCGGCTTCTCTGGCGAGTTCGAGACGATACGCAAAGCGATCGATCGCGACGACGCGTCCGGCTCCCAGCATAAGTGCGCAGCGCACCGCAAATTGACCGATTGGGCCACAACCCCAAATCGCGACGACGTCGCCGGCGCGCACATCGCAGTTTTCGACGGCCATGTACGCCGTCGGAAAGACGTCGGTGAGCAACACGGCCTGCTCGTCGCTGATCTCCTCGGGCACTTTCATCGGCCCGAAATCGGCGAAGGGCACGCGAACGTACTGCGCCTGTCCGCCGGCATAGCCGCCGTACAGGTGCGAATAGCCGAACAGCCCGCCGCCGCCGTGGCCGTACATCGTTTCCAGCATCTCCGCGTTCGGATTGGCGTTTGCGCACAACGACGTCTCGCCGCGTTCGCACGGCTCGCATCGGCCGCACGCGATGGCGAACGGAACGATGACGCGATCGCCGCTTCGGAGGTTCGAGACCGCGCCGCCGGTTTCTACGACGCGTCCCATGAACTCATGACCCAACACGTCGCCCGATTTCATGCCCGGAATGAGCCCATTGTACATGTGCAGGTCGGAGCCGCAGATGGCGGTGGTCGTCACCTCGACGATCGCATCGCGCGGATTGAGAATCTGCGGATCGTCGACGACTTCGGTTCGAACGTCGTGCTTGCCGTGCCACACGAGCGCCTTCATCGACGGCGGTCTCCCGTCGGCATTTCCCCGGCTTCGAGCAGCGCGCGGCATTTGCGCAGCGCCGCTTTTATCGCCTTTTGATCGAGCCCGTCACAGCTCGCGTGAATTTCGGTTCCGCGGCCGCCCGGCGCGTCGATGAAAGAAAAGCGACATCGCTCGGCGGTATCGCCGAACGTTTCCTGTACGACGTTGCCGCCGCGCATCGCTGCGGCGACCATCTCGGCCGGCGCGTTCACGGTAATCGTTGCGGGGTTCATCGATTCACAAGATACCCCGAAGTGGGTATAGCAGAGCATGCGGCGACGGATCATTTTTTCGGCGGCAGCCGGAATCGTGGGAGGCGCGCTCTTGCTTCGCCGCTTACGCAGGCCTTCAAACGGACAAATTCGCGGCGCCGTGGTTGCGATCACCGGCGGATCGCGCGGCTTGGGGCTCATGCTCGCGCGGGAGTTCGGTCAACGCGGCGCGCGTCTGGCGATTTGCGCGCGCGACGAGAACGGCGTGCAGCGAGCGCAACGAGATCTGGCGGCGCGCGGGTGCGAAGTGCTCGCGCTCGCATGCGACATTCGTAAACAAAACGACGTCGAAGACTTCGTTGGAGCCGTTATCGAGCGATACGGTCGGATCGACGTGCTGGTGAACAATGCCGGCACGATCGAAGTCGGGCCGGCATCGGTGATGACGGAGGAGGACTATGCCGACGCGCTCCAGACGCATTTTTGGGGCCCATACTTTGCGATCGAGGCGGCCCTGCCGGCGCTGCGTGATTCGACGCACGGACGAATCGTCAACATCGTGTCGATCGGCGGTTTGGTCGCGGTGCCGCATCTTCTGCCGTATACCGTCAGCAAGTTCGCGTTACTGGGCTATTCGCTGGGACTACGCGAGGAGTTGGCGGGCAAAGGCGTGAGCGTAACGACGATTTGCCCGGGGTTGATGCGCACCGGCAGCCCGCGCAACGCCCTCTTCAAGGGCCGCAATCACGCCGAATACGGTTGGTTCTCGCTCAGTGCCGCGTTGCCGATCACCTCGGTCTCGGCCCAAAGCGCCGCTCGACGCATCGTTTCGGCGGCCATCGCCGACGAGAATTTGGTCGTCCTTTCGGTCCAGGCGCAAGTCCTGGCCACGCTACAGCATATGTTCCCGTCGTTGACGGCGCGCGTGCTCAGCCTCGTCGCTAAATTGCTCCCGTCGGAGGGCGGTATCGGCACCGCCGCCGTCCGGGGCTACGAAAGCGAGTCGCGTGTCAGCGAATCGGTGTTGACCACGCTCTCGAAGCGTGCCGAAGCCGACTTGCTACAACGATAAGGCGTCGGCAAAAGTCTTAGAAGGTAGCGTGAGCGCTCGCTCGTAAGCTTTGCTAAAACTATGGTTACTCGTACGTAGGGAGCGCAACATGAGGATATCGTCCGCCTCCGCGACGATCGGCGCAATAGCCATCGCGGTTTGCTTCTTTTTCATCGGTTTCGTATCGCACGGTTCGCCTGGCCCGAAGCCGCGTGTAACGCCGACTCCTCCACGGCCCGACGGCAATCCCGTGGGATTCCATTTGCACGGTCAGGCGCAAGTCAAACCGCAATCCTTCAGTCTCACGCAATGTGACCCGAATTGCACGGTGCTGTTCGACGTCTCGATCGGTCAGAACGGGAACCCTCCGCCGGCGACGACGAGTTGCACGTCAATGTGCTTTCATTTCGCGGGGTCGAACATGGTTGAGTACAGCAACAACACGATGACGCATCCTCAGGAGACCGTCAGCGCGGACGGAACGATGGCGATAACGCCCTAGGGCGCATCCCAACCTTCGGCGCCAACGGGATAGCCAAGCATGTTTCTGCCGAACCCGACGACTCGCCGGTTGACGGCGTCGAAAAACCGGGTGTAGTCGAGGGGCACGACCGGCATTGCGCCGTACACGACGCGCTGCATCGTGACGAAGTCTTGCCCGCGACGCAACTCGCTCGGCGTGGCGACTTGATCGTGAAAGGCGCGCTGGAACTGCGGATCGCAAAAGCGTTGAACGTTGTTGCCGTCCGGTCCGATCTGTTCGCAGGCAAAGATCACGCTCTGCTCCGGATCGGCGCCACCGATCCAACCGCCTCCGGCCAAGTTGAAGTTGCCGGTACGCAACGGACCCTGCGGACCGTTGTACGTGCTGTACGGGAAGGACTTGAGCGTCACACGCATTCCGGCGGCCGCGAGTTGCCTCTGCGCGATCGCGGCGTACTCGGAGCGCCCTTCCGCCAAGATCACCAGCAGCACATCGAGCGGCATCCCCCGTTTCATTCGAACGCCATGCTCCAGGCGCCAGCCCGCGGCGTCGAGCTGGGCCGCCGCGGCGGAAAGGTTGCGCGTTAACGGCGGCAGGCTCGCATCGTGCCATGCAAAGACCGGCGGCAAGAACGCACCTGCGGGTGGATAGAGACCGTGGAACGCGCGCTCGATCACCGGAACGTCGAGCGCAAGCGCGATCGCGCGCCGCACGCGAACGTCATCCGTCGGTGCCTTCGCGGTTTGCACCGCCAGATAATCGAAGCCGTTGATCGGCGTGGTGACGACGCGCAACGGCGAGCCGTTTGGCACCTCACTGACTTGTTCCGGCAAAATACGCGCAACATCCACTTCTCCGGAGCGCGCCGCTACGAGGGCGGCGTTGAAGTTGGGCATCATACGCAACTCGACGCGCGACAATTTTGGACGCGGCGAAAAATATGGATTTGGTTCGAGAACGATTCGGTCGCCCCGGCGCCACTGCGTCACGCGAAACGGTCCCGTTCCAAAGGCATGCTCTTCCCAGGGCGCGTGCTGCATTAGCGTGCCGGCAAAGGCATGGGCGGGCAAAATTCCAAAGGCAAAATCGGATTGCGCGAAGAGTTCGGCAACCGCCGCATTCCATGGTGAGCGCAAGCGCACGACGACCGTCCACGGGTCGGGTGTCGTCAGGCGAAGCACTCGCCGGTACGCATCTTGACTAAGCACCGGATTGCGCGGATCGAGAATCGCGAGAAACGTGAACGCCACGTCGCGTGACGTCAACGTCGTCCCGTCGGCAAAGCGCGCGTCGTGCCGCAAATGATAGACGATCCTGCGGCCGTCCGGCGACACATCGCCGTTCGCGCGCGATGGAACGCGGCGAATCAAAATCGGAACAAGGCGATTGCGCGCGTCGAGTCCGACGAGCGTTTGAACGAACAAGAGGTCGAAGCCGATCGTATCCTGATCGTGCGCGAGCAACGGGTTGAGCGAATTTGGGTCGGACGGATCGGCGATGCGCAACGTGTGTGCGGAGTTCGTCATCGAGCGCGAACACGCGACGCCGAACGCGAGCAGCGCCGTAGCCGCAACGAAAGAGCGAAGCATCACACGCCGGTTTGCAGCGCGTCGGCGACGGTCATCCGCGCGCCTTGCGCGCGCAATTCTGCGAGTCGCGCCGCAGGCACCTTCTGCTCGATCAGGCCGGCCGCAACGTCGTAAGCGGTGCTGTCGCGCAGTTCGCGTCCGCTTTCCGCAAACAACCGATCCGCCAACCCTAAAAAGCGCGCAGCATCCTCGAAGTTCCCGTCGTTCGCCTTAATCGCGGCGAGGCCGTGCAGTGCCCGAGCAATATAGTCTTTCAGTTGCAAAGCGCACGCAATTTCCAGCGTCGCCATAAACTGCCGTTGCGCCTCACGGAGATCGCCGTCGGTTAAGTCCACCGTCGCTAGCCCGTGCCGGGCGCAGCAGACGCCGTAGCGATCCCCTGCGTCGTTCTGCTCGCCAAGAACGCGAGCGAACAGTTCGCGCGAACGATCGGAATGGCCTAAGCCCAGATGCACCCAGCCCATGTGCATCGCAAACTCTGCACCGATGCGCGACTCTCCTAACTCCGCGGCGCGCCGCCGTGCTTCTTCTAACAGTTCGGCCGCGCGCTCGAGGTCGCCGTGCTGTCTGGCCGCCATGCCGAGATTTCCGAGACAGAGCATTTGTCCGCTCGCGTCGTTTGAAGCGCGAAAACTGTCGAGCGCGTCTCCGTAAAGCTTTTCGGCGCGCTTTAAGTGTCCCTGACGGTGAACGGCTTCCGCAATCCGAAACGTCGCCTCGGCGGCGCCCTTGCGATAGTCGATGTCCCGTGCAAGTTCCAGGGCGTCGTTTGCATACTTCAGTGACGCAGTCAAGTCGTCTTGTAGGGTCGAAAAAGCGGCTGCTAAAGAGAGCGCCTCGGCCCTTTGGCGCCTCGCATGCGGAAAATCGTCGTCCGACAGCGCTTCGACCACGCGACCGATCCATGAGCGGGCCTCGCTCAATAAACCACGCGTCCGCCAGTAACGCGCCAAGGCCATTATCAGCGCAGTCGCGGCAGCGCGATCGTGCGCGATATTCCACTCCATCGCGGCCCGAAGATTCGTCACGTCGGCATCGAGTGCGCCGTACGCGTTGAATTGATCCTTCATGGCGCACAAGTCGGCGGCGTGCCCGGAATAGTAACGCGCGTGCCGAGCGGCCGCCGATTGTGCATCGTCGCCGAGTTGTTCGCGCGCAAATTCCCTGACGACGTCCAGCAGCCGGTAGCGCGGTTCGCCTTCACGTTCGTCGCTTTGAAGCAGCGACTTGTCGACGAGCGACTCGACCGCATCGTCCAAATTGGGAACATCCCCCGCCACCGCGGCGATTGCATCGGGCGTACAACTTCCACGGAAGATGGAGAGGTCGGCCAATGTCGCCTTTTCATCGGGCAAGAGCAGTTTGTAACTCCAGGCGATCGTCTCGCGAAGCGTACGGTGGCGCCCCCTCTCCGTTGAATCTTTACTGCGTAAGCTCAATCCCGACGTAAGCCGGCTCGCCAGTTGGGGCAGCGGCATCGCCGAGAGCCTCGCGCACGCCAGCTCGATCGCAAGCGGAATTCCCTCCAAACGTTCGCACAGCGCATGCACCGCCACGCGCTGGCCGTTGTCAAAGCGGGCCGCCGGCGCCGCCTGACGAGCGCGTTCGACGAAGAGTTTCGGCGCGTCAAGCGCCATCGGGCCCAAGCGGTAAATTTGTTCGCCGGGAAGGTGCAGCGATTCGCGGCTCGTCGTCACGACGCTCAGTTGCGCGCAGCGTGAAAGCAACAGCCTGACGATTCGGGCGACTTCGGGCAAAACTTGTTCGCAGTTGTCGACCACCAACAGCAAGCGCTTCGACTGGAGCTCCGCTGCGATCGTGGTTTCGATCGGCTCCCCACTCACCTCGTGGACGTTGATGGCGGCCGCAACAGTCTGCGCGACGAATTCCGGATTCTGTACTGCGGTGAGTTCGATGAACCAAACGCCGTCGGGGAAGCGATCCATCGCTTCTCCGGCCAACTGCAACGCGATGCGGGTCTTTCCGATACCCCCGGGGCCCGTAATCGTCACCAACCTGTTTGCGCCCAAGATTTCATTGAGCGTATCGAGCTCGGCACGCCGTCCGACGAAGCTCGACAGTTGTGCGGGTAAATTATTTCGCGCGGCGGCAATCGCCGCCAGTGGTGGAAACTCGACGCGCAGTCCGTCGGCGATCGCTTGAAACGTGGGCTCGGGTTCCGACAGGCCCCGCAAATAGCTGATACCCAGTTGGCGCAGTGAAATGCCTTCGGGCATCGCATCGCGTACGAGCGCCGCGGTTGCTTGCGAAAGCACCACCTGCTCGCCGTGCGCTACCGACATCAAACGCGCAACGCGATTGACTGCGGGCCCGAAGTAATCCTCGCCGCGAACCGTACACTCCCCGCTGTGAATGCCCATGCGTACGCGCAATCGTCGTATTTCCGGCGGCCACGCTTGCGCGCCGAGCGCGCGCTGCGCTTCCACGGCAGTCTGGATTGCACTCGCCGGGTTGGCAAACGCACAGCAACAGGCATCGCCGACATTCTTGAAAACGACGCCGTCGTTGGCCTCGACGATGCTGCGAACGAGGGCATCGTGCTGCGCTAAGGCGACGCGCATCGCATCGCGAGCGCGTTCCCAAAGCGCCGTGCTGCCTTCGATATCGGTGAAGAGAAACGTTACGACGCCGGACGGCAGCGGCCGCATCGTCACACGACCGGGCGCGTGGGTAGAACCGCGATGGGCGGCTCTTCCAGGTCGTAGAAATGCTGGGCCAAGGGCAACTCGGCGAGTCGTTCTGTTGCGTCGGCAATTCCGGAGCTTTGCGCTTCCGGAAGGGCGCACATGAGTTCTTCGTACGTGCTCTGCGCCGGCTGTTCCGTAAACGGCCGGTACCCCGTCTGATAGCCGCTCGCCCAGCGCGTGAATGCGCCCATGATCGCGCGATACCGCAACCAGCGGTGCGCCACCCATCCCGGCGGATCGGGCGGCCCCGTCGCAAAAAGTTCGACGAGCCTCGCGCCCGCGCGCAATCCCCACTGGGTCATCGCGTCGATGGTTCCCGGCGGCATGTTGAGGTTCAGTCCGCCTTCATCCGAAGACAGACGAATCCCGACGATGCGGCTGGCATTGCCGGGAAGCGTTCCCAGCGTGACGTCTTGCCAGTTGCGGATTGAATCGAGCATCGCCGAACCGAAGGCCAGGACGTTGCCGCGGGCGCTTCCCGAACTCACTCGATTCCACGGATTCACGGTCGAGCGCGACAGGTCGCTCTCCATGAATACGTTGCCGGCATCGTAACGCGGACTCATCCCGGCAGACGCTCGTGCCTCTTTTGGCGGCCCGGGCAATAAGTCGATGGCAAACGTGGGCCAGCGCGGCAATGGGCTATCGAAAAAATGAATCGGGAAGTTGCTCGAGAGGCCGCCGTCCGAAAACCACAGGGGCTGCATCACCCCATTGCCGTCGAGCGCGTATAACGAAAAGGCGCAAAACAACACGGGGAACGACATGCTCATGCGCGTTGCGACGATAATCGGAAGCTTTTCAGCCGCGGGCAACCGATAATATTGCAGGCCATCCGCTTGCGGCAACGTACACCGCGCGCCCCACGCCCTCATGTGGTTGACGACGTCGCTCGAAAAATAACGCGCGAGATCGTCCAACGAGAAATAGAGCGAAGGCCGTAGGTTATTCTCCGTATCGACGTCGGTTTGTGGTTCGGGCGTTACGCCGATCTGTTCGTGCGGGTCTAACGGCAGTTGAAACGGCCGCCCCAGCGTGACGCACGTCGTTACCATGCGAAAGTCGATGCATCGCTCGCCCGGAGCCGCGTCGTGCCAGGACGGTTGCGGCGCTCCCCAGAGGTCGCCGAACGTCAACGGCCGGCAGCGCGGCGTGCCCGCCGTTTGAGCGATGAACGACTCGAGCCAATTGAAGAGCGGCGGTACGTCCTTCGCCTCGAGTTGCGTCGCGTCGGAGTTTTCGTCATCGCGTACGTCGCGTTTCGCGTCATATCCATGACACCAACCAAACGCGTTTGCGTCCAACACGCTGATGAGGTGGAAAATCAGGCGCGCTGCGCTGCCGACAAATGCGGCGACGATGCCAAAGGCGATCGATGCCACCAAACAGCGCCAAAGTGCACCGGGTGGCACGGGCCAAGCGACGGCCGCGAAAACGGCGAACATCAGCGCGATCGATAGCACGGGTATCCAGATGTAACTGACCAGCAACATACCGAGCAGACGCATAAGTTTCCACCACATCGGCGCGACGCCGATGGGAATCATGGCGATCCGGAAGAGCGTCTGCGCCACAGCATCTGGCGCGAACAGCGCGAGCAGCGCGCCTTCCCGCCCCAAAAACCCAGGCAGCTTCGCGAGTTGAGCGTAACCTTCACCGGACGCAAATCGACGTCGCCGGTACTCCGCCGCTGCGGTGATCGCGGCGGCGATCGCCCCGACCGATGTGCCGCCGATGTTCTTGATGGCGTACGCGGTCGCCAGTTTGCAAATCGCCGTAGGATAGACGACGCCGCTCGTGATGCCACCCTTCATCACGACGTCGCAGAGCCGTCGAACGTTGGGTGTCTCAAAGTCGCTTGCGGCAAACTCAGGGCGAAGCATATGTTTTGTATTCTACTACAAGGGGCCGCTTGCCCGGCGGTCAAAGGCCTGCGCGTGGCGATGAAACCGCTACTTCGACGAAGCCGGCGGTTAGCGTTCAAAATGCCAGACATGTGGCACACCGCAGGGCGACAATCGAGCCATGCATCGGCTTGATGGGCGGTTCATCTACTCGGCCAGCGACCTCAACGACTTTCTGGAGTGCAAGCGCCTCACGGAACTAGAGGCGCTGGTCGCGCAAGATAAGCTCGCATCGCCCGACGTCCAGGACCCGCAGGCCGAACTCGTTCGGCGTAAAGGCGACGAACACGAACAGTTGTATTTGACGCGCGCGGTCGAGCGGTACGGTAACGACGTCGTAAGGTTCGGCCGTTGCGATGCGAGCATCGAGCGCTACGATCAGGCCCAAAACGAAACGCTCGAAGCGATGCGCCGCGGCGCGCCCATTATCTATCAAGCCACATTTTTCGATGGACGATTCCTGGGCCGCGCGGACTTTTTGCGGCGCGTCGACGGTGCTCCGTCGAATTTCGGCCATTATTCTTACGAAGTCATCGACACGAAACTCGGCCTCTCCGCAAGGCCGTACTATTTGGTCCAGTTATGCAACTATAGCGAGCACCTCGAGCGATTGCAGGGACGCGCGCCGAAATTCGGCCACGTCGTCTTCGGCAACGGCAACGAACAGGCGTTCCGGCTCAACGATTACATGGCGTACTACCGCCATCTCAAGCAAACGTTTTTGCAATCCGTAGGCGAACCGGCGTTCGCGGAAATGGACGCGCCGGGCACGTACCCCCTGAAAGTCAAGCATTGCGCAGTGTGCGCCTGGAACGATCGCTGCACGCAAAAACGCAACGACGACGATCACTTGAGTCTGGTCGCGTGGATCCGGCGCGATCAAATACAAAAACTAGAAGCGCACGGCATCGTTCGGCTGGGCGATCTTGCCGCCGCAAACGACGATCGGCGCCCAAACGGAATGAGCCCGGAGATCTTTACTAAATTGCGCCGGCAGGCGTCGCTGCAACTGCGTGGACGCACGACGGGCGAAGCGATCTACGAACTGTGCAAACACGAACCGCCGCTCGGCTTCGCGCTCTTGCCCAGCCCCGCGTCGGGCGACGTGTTCTTCGATATGGAGGGCGACCCGCTCTACGAGCCCGGCAAAGGCCTGGAATATCTCTTCGGTTGCTGGACGCCCGACGACGAACCGAAGTTCCGCGCTTTTTGGGGAACCAGCCGCGCGGACGAACGTCGTGCCTTCGAAGAGTTTATCGACTTCATCATCGCTCGCCGCCGTCAGTATCCCGCGATGCACGTTTATCACTATGCCAACTACGAAAAGGCGGCGCTGCGCCGCCTCGCCCAGGAGCACTGCACGCGCGAGGATGACGTCGACCAACTCCTGCGCGGAGAGATGCTCGTCGATCTGTTCGCCGTGGTGCGGCAGTCGCTCGCGATTTCCGAAGACGGCTACGGCCTAAAGAAGCTCGAACGCTTCTACGAGTTCAAACGCCGGACCGACGTGAAAAAGGGCGACGAGTCGATCGTCATGTTCGAGCGCTGGCTGCTCGAAAGCGATCCGGCGATCTTGCGCGACATCGAAGCCTACAACCGCGACGATTGCCGTTCGACGCAGTTGTTGCGCGACTGGCTGCTCGTGCGCCGCAATGAGGCGATCGCGAAGTTCGGCATAGAGCTCCCGCTACGCCAGGTGAAACGGCCCGACGCACCATGCCATGGCGAGTTCGAGCCGGCGTGTAAGAACTGCGTCAATCGGCGCAATGACGAGCGCGAGGAGGAGCGCCGAACCGACGTGGAGCGCGCGCTACTCGCGCACGTACTTGCGCCGCAAAATGGCGACGAGTACGCGCTCATGCATCCGGATAAGCGGATGCGCTATCTGCTCGGTAATTTGTTGGCCTATCATCGGCGCGAAGAGAAGCCGGCGTGGTGGGAGTACTACGACCGGTGCGAAAACATCGACGATCTCGTCGAGTTCGACAAACACTCGATCGGAGGGCTCAAACTTCGCGACGATATCGAGGTTGAAACCTGCAATCGCAGCAGCGTTTACACCTACGACTTCCCCGACCAATCGTATAAGCTCGGCGCGGGTGACGACGTCCACAACCCGCGCACGAAAAAAGGCGCCGGCAGCATCCTGGATATCGACGAAGACGAAAACCTGCTGCGTCTAAAAACGACCGCCAATCCGGAAACGGCCCGTGCAATCACGGAACTGATTCCGGGTGGTCCACCCTCGACCAAGCCGCAACGCCTCGCGCTACGCCGTTTGGCCCAATCTTTTCTCGCCGGCACGCTAGCGAGCGAATATCCCGCGTCGTTCGACGTGCTCTCCAACAGGAATCCTCGCCTACGCCCGTCATCCCGAGCGAACTTGTCATCCCGAGCGGAGTCGAGGGACCGAGCGAACTTGTCATCCCGAGCGGAGTCGAGGGACCGAGCGAAGTCGAGGGGCGTCCTTCAACCTACCGACATCACCCCAGAATCCGTTTCCGCCGTCGTGCAATCGCTCGACAACAGTTATCTGTTCATCCAAGGGCCGCCCGGAAGTGGTAAGAGCACGATCGGATCGCAGGTGATTTGCGACTTAATTGAAGCCGGCAAGCGGGTCGCGGTGACCAGCACCAGCCACAAGGCGATCCATAATTTACTGCACAAGGTGGAACACTGCATCACCCAACGACGCAAAACGTTCGGCGGCCGCTACAAGCATGCGGGAAATGGTTCCCAATATAAGTCGCACCTGCCGACGCCGCTGATCCAATCCGTCAACGACAACGCCGCGTTTGGCCCCGACGACTACGAACTCGCCGGTGGAACCGCGTGGCTGTTCGCGCGCGAAGAACTGGCGCGAAAATTCGACTACCTCTTCATTGACGAAGCGGGCCAGGTATCGCTGGCCGACACGCTTGCGATGTCGCAATGCGCCAAAAACGTCGTGTTGCTGGGGGATCCCTCACAGTTGGCTCAAGTCAGTCAAGGGCGTCAGCCGCTGCACGTAGGCGACTCCGTGTTGCAGCACCTTCTCGGCGAAAACAAAACGGTGCCGGAAGATCGCGGTATCTTCCTGGATCGGACCTATCGCATGCAACCCGAGATCTGCGGCTTTATATCGCAGGCGATGTACGACGATCGCCTGGAACCGGCGGAGAGCGCCAAGGAACATCACGTCATGGCGCAGGGACAACGCCTTGCCGGCCTCTACTTCGTCGCCTTACCGCATGAGGGCAACCGTTCCAGTTCGCCGCAGGAAGCCGATGAGATCGTCCGCCAAATCGTCATGCTCCGCGAACATGGATCGGTGACCGACCGTGACATCATCGTCGTAACGCCGTACAACGCGCAGCGGCGGCTGATTACGCAGCGACTGCGCGACGCCGGCCTCGACGTGCGCGTCGGAACCGTCGATAAGTTCCAGGGTCAAGAAGCGGCGATCGTGTTCTACTCGATGGCGACGTCCAGCGGGGAAGATGTGCCGCGGGACCTGCAGTTTCTCTTCGAGCGGAACCGCTTCAACGTCGCGATCTCCCGCGCACGCGCCATGAGCGTTCTAGTCTGCAGTCCTCGACTGCTCGACGTGTCGTGCAAAACGCCCGAACAGATGGCGTTGGTCAATCTACTCTGTGCCTTCGCGCAACGAGCCAAGCCTCTGCGTTACGCACAGGGGCAAGCCTTAACGCGCTAGTTACCGGCTCCGCCGACGGCCACACTAATGACACCGTTGTTATACGGCACGGCATACGTGCGTGCGGGAGTCTTCGCACCCGGCGGAAACGCGATGACGTTGCCTTCGTTTTGTTCGAACTCGTAGTTGCCGGCGAAGAGCGTTCCATCCGGGCCGTAGGCCAGACCATCGGCCGCGACGATGCCGTCAGTCAGCTTGCGCGCCGGCTTACCGCGCTCGCGCGCCCAGAAATCGATGGACGAATTGACCGAAGCGACGAGATCGTCCTTCGGATCGAACGCAACGGCGCCGATCCAACGGTTGTAGAGCACGCGCCTAAAGGGCACGACGTGCCCAGTGGTGGCGCCGGTCGCAAACTTCACGACGTTCCACGCGTAGCCGCCGGTGTTGTTCGCAACGAACACATTGTCGCGCGCGTCGAGCGCCACGCCGACGGCGATGTTGATCGGCGTCTGCAGATACGTCGACGGTCGAGTGCTGCCGTGAGGGAAGACCGCCACGTAACCGCTGAGCGAACCCTGGTTTTTCCCGGTGTCGGGGTGGCCGTGGCGCCGCGCAAACACGTAGCAACTGATCGACGGCGCCGTCCCGCAGACGTTCGAAACGTACATATTGCCCGCGGAATCGAACGTTCCGCCGGATGGCCCATCGAGTCCCGCGGTGTAGGTACGCAAGAGTTTGCCCAGTTTGGGCGCGTAGACGTTCACATAACCGCGTCCGTTGGTGCCGGCGTTAACCACGGCAACGTAGACGTTTCCGTTGCGATCGGTCCAGACGCCGTTCGGATAGCCGGGCGTGATGGCAAGCGATCCAAGCGCCGACGTATCGTTGCCGTACGCGTGGTAGTAGTAAACGCTTCCCGATCCGGTGTTCCAATCCAGCGTCGTCGCATACAGGAATTCGTCGATTTTCCTCGCCGGTACTCCGTGTTGTGCGACGCCTCGCGCGGGAACAAGTTCCGTCCCTGCCGGCGGGGCGCTCGAACAGGCGGTCAAGAACGACAGCGCGCATATCGATCCGCCAACCAGGAAAATTGGACGCGCGTTGCGATTCATTATAGCTTCTCCTTCTTTCGGTCACATCGGAGGTTTGATTGCCAATGTCTCTTCGCCTTGCGCGGTCGGCGACTCTTACGTTCTGCGCGGCGCTCGCGGCGTGTTCCGCAAGCGGCTCAAACGTCGCGCCGACCGGATTCAACAACGTTCAAATGTCCGTAACGGCTTCGGGCGAGCACGTGGTTCGGATCGGATCGCGCGAGATTCGTTTCGGCGGTGCACGCCATCGCGCCCAGTCGCAACGCAGCTGGATTGCTCCGGAGGCCGCTAAGGAAGGACGAGCGCTGCTCTATGGTAGTTCGTACGACGGCGGGTTTATCAATATTTATCACGAGCACGGGACCAATCAGAGCCCGATCGGCCAATTGACGAACGGCCTCGTCAGCCCGCAGGGCGTCATCGTCGATAAACACCATCAACTGTGGGTTGCCAACACGAATGCCTTTACCGTCCTGGGATTCAAGCGCGGCGCCACCACGGCGTTTACCACGCTGAACGATCCGGACTTCTTTCCGGTATCCATCGCAGTCGATCGAAATGGAACGGTATACGCGGCGAACGCTCAAGGCACGAGCGGGCAGGCCGGCGACGTGACATATTGGGCCAAAGGCAGCACCAACCCGACCGGCACGCTGACGTACTCTAACTTCCAAGTCGTGCTGGGCATCGGAGTAGATGGGAGCGGCAACGTGTACGTGTCGTATGTTCCGAAGAGCGGTCCGCCGGCCGTCGTCGAATTCCCCACCGGCTCGCAAACGGGCCAGCCGCTACCGATCCAAGACGCGACGATCAGCGACATCACTTTTGATAAGCAAGCCAATCTCGTGATGGAGACCAACTCGGGGATGCTGGGAGTGTGGGCGCCCCCGTACAACGGTCCGCCGGCGCGAACGCTGCCCGCCTTCGGCAACGAACCGACTCTCGGCAAACACGAGCACAAAGTTTGGATCGCTTATGCCAACTTCTCGAATCCGATGATCGAAGGATACAACTACATCACCGGTTCGCAGATCGACGTGATCACGAACGGGTGGACGCAAAACACGGCCATCCCGTACGGCGTCGCGCTCGATCCGCCGGCGAAGCTCTAAGCGCGGGCGTTGGGCGGCACCCCTCCGCCCAACGCCACTCCGGCTTCTCGGCACGCAAGACCGATGACGCGAAGCTCGTCGGGCGCATAGGCCGTGCCGTCGTGCTTGGGTCGGCGAGCAGGAACGCCGCTACCTCGCCGGCCATCTGGATGGCTGGTCGCGACGTACGTTCTCGTCGTTCTGGCGTCGGGTGGCCAAGGCCCCGTCATGGTCCCGTGGCAGCGCCGGGCCCAGGCGACGATTGCCGACGGCGCCCCACGGCCTTCAACCCAACCGATCGTTCTGGCGCTTCTGCTCTTCAGCGTTGCGTACGCCGGCGTTCTCGCGCTCATGCTCTTGCGGCCCTGGTTCTTTTCGAACCGCGCGTCGAAATCCGGCGGCTTTGCTCGACGCACAGTTAGAACACAACTACTGTCATCCCGAGCGGAGTCGAGGGGCGAGGGACAAAGGAGAATCTGAAGTGAGATTCGCGGTACTAGTTAAGGCAAACAAAGAGAGCGAGTCGGGCGCGATCCCATCGCGTGAGATGCTAGCAGAGATGGGCAAGTTCAACGAGCAACTCATCAAGGACGGCGTGATGCTGGCCGGGGAGGGCCTTCACGCATCGTCAAAGGGAGCGCGCCTACGCTTCGACGGCGGCCGCACCACGGTCATCGACGGCCCGTTCGCGGAAACCAAAGAACTCGTCGCGGGCTTCTGGATCGTCCAGGGAAAATCGAAAGAAGAAATCATCGAGCGCTTCATGCACGCGCCGTTCGACGGTGGCCAAGTGATCGAGATTCGACAGATCTTCGAAGCCGAAGATTTCGGCGACGACCTGCCGCCCGAGATTCGCGACCAAGAGCGGCGTTTGCGCGAGCAAAACCGCTGAGATTTCGATACCGCACGTTGTCATCCTGAGCGGAGCCGAAGGGCTGAGCGGAGCGGAAGGGCTGAGCGCAGCACAGAGCCGCGGAGTCGAAGGACACCCGACGTAAGACCATGAGCGATCGCAGCGTTCAAACAACAATCACTACGATCTGGCGCATCGAATCGCCGAAACTGATCGCTCGGCTCTTGCGGATGACGGGCGATGTCGCAAGCGCCGAGGATCTCGCCCAGGATGCCTTCGTTGCGGCCCTCTCGCAGTGGCCGGATGGAGGCATCCCTCGCAATCCGGGGGCGTGGCTGATGACGACCGCCAAACGCCGGGCAATCGATCAAATTCGGCGCAATGAAACGCTGCAGCGCGTCACCGAGCGGTTCGCACCCGAGCTCGTTTCCGAAGTCGAGACCGATTTCGCAACAACCTACGAAGAGATCGACGACGACATGTTGCGGTTGATCTTCATTGCCTGCCATCCGTTGGTATCGAAAGACGCACACGTCGCGCTGACGCTGAAACTCGTGGGTGGCCTCACGACCTCGGAAATAGCGCGCGCCTTTCTAACGGCGCAAGCCACCGTCGCGCAGCGCATCGTACGCGCCAAACGCACGCTCTCGGACGCGCGCGTTGAGTTCGAACTTCCGACCGGCGCCGAACTGAAGCGTCGCCTCGCTTCGGTGCTGGAAACAATCTACCTCATTTTCAACGAAGGTTACGCGGCGACGTGCGGCGATGACGTGCTGCGGCCGGAACTCGTTGAGGACGCGCTGCGCCTCGGCCGTATGCTGGCGGCGCTCATCCCTAACGAAAGCGAAGTCCAGGGCCTGGTCGCATTGATGGAGATTCACGCCTCACGCATGCCCGCACGCGTCAATGCGGCGGGTGAACCGATTCTTCTGCTCGATCAAGATCGCAGCAAGTGGAATCATCTGTTGATCCAACGCGGCCTCGCCGCCTTGGCGCGCACGCAGCGTTACCTCGAATTCGTCGAGCCGACCGCAGGCGAAGCACGGAGCGCGACACCGGGACAGTACGCGTTGCAAGCTGCAATCGCCGCATGTCACGCACGAGCGACCACGCCCGAAGAGACCGACTGGGCGCGTATCGCAACGTTGTACGACGAACTCGAACGCATTCAACCCTCGCCGGTCGTCGAACTCAACCGCGCCGTCGCGGTCGGTATGGCCTACGGAGCGCAAGTCGGTCTCGATATCGTAGATCGACTACTCGACGAGCCGATGCTGCAATCGTACCATCTTCTTCCGAGCGTGCGCGCCGATCTGCTTTTCAAACTCGGCCGTCTAACGGAAGCCGGTGCCGAATTCGAACGCGCGGCCGCGCTCGCGGGCAACACCCGCGACCGGAACCTCTTGCTGCGACGCGCCACAGAAACCGCCTTACGGCGTTAGTCTGTCGCTTAGCTTCCTTTTACCGTTCGATCAGCTTCAACATCTCAGGCGTATAGCGTTCACCCGCGGTTCGCTCGTGCAACCCCTCGAGCTTTCGAAGTTGCTCGTCGCCGAGCTTGACGTTCAAGGCGCCGGCGTTCTCTTCGACGTAGCGCACTCGCTTCGTACCCGGAATCGGCACGACGTCGTTGCCGCGCGAGAGCACCCAGGCCAGTGCGATTTGCGCCGGAGTCGCGTTGCACTCGCGCGCGACTTCTCGTACCACCTCGACGATGCGCCCGTTCGCCTGCGCGCTCTCTTTCGAGAATCGGGGATTGCTCCGGCGCCAGTCGTCCGCTTCAAGGCGTTCGACGTTGACCGTGCCGGTAAGAAAACCACGCCCTAGGGGACTGTACGGCACAAAGCCGATGCCGAGCTTGCGCGCCCCGGGAAGTACGTGCGCTTCAACACCGCGTTCCCAGAGCGAATACTCGCTTTGAAGCGCGCTGATCGGATGAACCGCGTTGGCCCGGCGCAGCGTCTCCGCCGAAACCTCGGAGAGGCCAAGATAGCGAACCTTGCCTTCGTCGATCAGTTCTTTCATCGCGCCGACCGTCTCTTCGATCGGTACCGCTGGATCGCGGCGATGCTGATAATACAGGTCGATCGTTTCGATCCCAAGCCGCGCGAGCGATTCGTTGGCAACCCGTTTTGCGTTCTCGGGCGTTCCGTTGACGCCGCGCACGCCGTTATTGAATCGAAAGCCGAATTTGGTCGCGATAATCACGCCCTCGCGGCGGTCGCGGATCGCCCGCCCAACGAGTTGCTCGTTGGCGTACGGCCCGTAGACTTCGGCAGTGTCGAGAAAGTTGATTCCGAGCTCGAGCGCCCGATGAATGGTTGCAATCGCTTCGGCCTCGTGGGCTTCGCCGTAGGCGGAAGTCATCGTCATGCAGCCGAGTCCCGTCGCCGAAACGGTAAGGCCCTGCGTTCCAAGTCTTCGCTGTTCCATAGGCCACTTTAGAGGCTGCCGCGCCGCCACGGGTTGCGGCTTCAGCGGCTTGTCCGGGGCGGAGTCGAGGGATGACCAAGCGACAACCTAAATGCTGCACGTATGACGGATCGGTTTTCAGGGCTAATTCTTGCACCGCACTCACGCGATCTGCCGACACTTCCAGCGGACGTGGAAGCCGCCGCCATCGCGCGGCTGCACTCGGTTCCGATCTTCAAGAGCCTTGGCTTTTCGGACGTCCGAATCGGGGCGGGATGGATGGAGTGCTCGGTCGCGCGGAATCCCGACTTCGATGGAATCTATGATTCGTTTCACGGCGGCCTATTGATGACGGCGGCCGACTCCGCGGCCGCAGTCGTCAGCCTCACGGTCTGGGGTGCGGAGAGTCGCATTACGACCACCGACATGAACATTCGCTTCCTCTCACCGGCTCGCAGCAACGTGAAACTCTTGGCGCAAGCGATCAAACGCGGCCGCACGCTGATTCCCACAATCGTAAACTTCTGGCGCGACGATGGAACGCTGGTTGCGCTCGCCCAAGTCACCTATATGCGCCTCGGTCGCGATACAGTTACGTGACGCCATGTCCCAGCCCGAAATCGTCTGCCGGGGCAGTCTGATGGGAAGGCTGCCTTTTGACGCGCGCCGGCGCTCGGCAATGGTGGTTGGCGTCATTTTCGCGATGGGCTGGCCGTTGCTCTTAGCCCTTTCGATCCCGGTTCAAAACCTTCACGACGTTCGCCAAGACCTCATCGTCGTGGTTTCGGAGTGGCTATCGGTAGTCGTGCTCTACGGGATCGTCACGCTGTGGGAACGGCGACCGTTTTTTTCAACCGTCGGATGGGTGCGCCTCAAACGCCGCGACTGGATAGCGATCGGTTTCTTTGCGCTGATCGCCGCCGCGATGTGCTTCATTCTTTGGCGGCAGCACCGCACGGCGAGCATGCATGGAACGATGTTCGCTCAAATCTACGGCGTACCGCTCGCGGTACGCATAGCGCTGGTGTTCACGGCCGGTGTGTGCGAGGAAACGCTGTTTCGCGGTTACGCGATCGAGCGGCTGAAAATACTCACCGGTAACGTGTGGACCGGCGGCCTGATCGCCGCCGTGCTGTTCACACTCGGCCACGTTCCACGGTATGGGTTCTCGACCGGACTGATCGGCGTAGCTGCGATCGCGGTGCTCTTGGCGCTGCTCTATATTTGGAGGAAAAATGTCGCGGTCTGCGTCGCGCTGCATTGGCTCATCGATGGATTTGCGCTATTGATCGTGCCGGCGTTCGTAACGCTCAAATGACAGTCGACACAGTGCGCTGCTGCGCACGAAAAGCGCGCAGGTGAACCGCTCCGCTAACGCCCTGCCGCGATGAGGCTCGCGTACGTTGCACTGGCATCGGTCGGGTGCCGCTTCAACTCGGGATCGGTATCGAGATCGATGTGGTAGAGACCAAAATCGCTGCCGTCATCAAAGTGTAGACCCCATTCCCGATTGGAAGTAATGCTCCAACAAAGGTACGCCTCGACCGGAGCGCCGTGCGCCACAGCCTTGCGAACCTCGTTGACGTGCGCCTTCACGTAATCGGCACGCGTGACGCCCGACGCGCGGCCTACACAGCCGTTCTCGATCACGATGATCGGCTTGCCGGGGAATTCGTGTGCCGCTTCGCTGAGGATCGTGCTCAGCGCGCCCGGCCACACCGGCGCGCTCGCGTATTGAAATTCCGCGGCGGCGCTGAGCCGGTGCAATTCTCCCGGCCAAAACGAGGGGACGCCCCAATAGTAGTCGAGTCCCACAAAGTCGAGCGTGCCGACGCATTCGCGCGGACAGAGAAATTCCGGCAACTTGCCCGCCATGCCGAGATTCCACCAGTTCGTTCCGAGCAGCGTTCCGAAGATTCCGATGCTCTTGCGCAACGCAAAGAACGCGTGCAGCCACGAACGCGTTGCGGTCAGCCGCCGTCCGCCTTTTACCTCAACGAACTCCACGCGATCGGGATCGCCGAAGATTAACCAGGCAGTACGCCGCGCAATCTCCGGCTCCAACCCTTCATATTTCTTCTCATTGCCCTTGTCTTTCTTGCCATTCCCCTTGTCATCCCGAGCGGAGCCGAGGGACGCGCTAGCACAAAGGCGGGGCACGCCAGGATGTACGCCGACCCGCAGCTTGCCGCGTTTGCGGATGCGCGCGATCGAGCGATCCATTTCCGGCACGGCGCGCTCTGCGTCGGCTTGCGCTTCTTCTTCGCGCCCAATGTGCGCTACCGTCTTCCGGTTGAAGGCATCCGGAATTTCGGGATGTTTTGGGCGCAGCTCGCGAATTGCGCGGTCCACCATGTTCAGCAACGTCCGGCTGCCTAATGCGATCGCGACGCCGAAATATTGCTCGGAGTTCGCTAACTGCGTCACCCGTAGCTTGTCATCCCGAGCAAAGTCGAAGGACGCGTGCAACGTCACGTCATCGTCGAAGACGGCATCGATCTCGCTTCGGCGCAACGCGTCGACCGCGCCATTCATCGCGTTAACGTAAGAAATCGTAGCTGCCGGAAACCAACCGCCGACGACGCGTGCCGGAAGGGTGTCGGCGACCACCGCAATCCTTCCCTGCCACGTTTGCAAATCGTCCGGCGGCGTGAACGAGCCGGCATGCAGTATCGCAAGGTGCGCGCAATAATACGGCTCGCTGAAAAACGCATGCAGCCCGCGGTCGTCCGTGACGGTAATTTGCGCAATCGAACAGTCCACGCGGCCGCCTTCGACGAACGCCGATTGCGCTATCCGCGAGGCCTGGCGCTTCGCGGCCTCAGGAGATTGCAAGTGTGTCGCATTGCGATCCACCCAGCGTTGCAACCACCGCGGCAGACCCAACACCAGCGGATTCGTTCCAACGCGCGCGTTCGGGCGCACGCGCCGAATCGCCTCGCGCGCCATCGCGTGCGCGCGAAACAAGTTTGGAATGAGCGTCAGCACGTCGTCCATTTGTGCGTCGCCGCTTTCGTAGGGCGGCTGCCCCGGCGGCATGGCGTACGCACGCATCCAAAAGCCCTTGATCCAGCCGTACACGAGTTGATTGGGCTCGTTGAGCGTCACGTAATCGCCGATGAGTCCGCCAAGCCGCTGCGCAACCTCGCCGGCAAATCGCGCGACGCGATCTGGAAAACCGGCATCGAGCGGACCCGCACCACGGCCGGCGGCTTGGACGTCGAGCGGCCACGTGTTGTGCACCAGCGTGACGAGCGGCGACATTCCGGCGTCGCGAATCGCTTGCAACACGTCGCGGTAATGTGCGAACGCCTCGTTACTCCAGACGCCGGGCGCGGGCTCGAGCCGCGCCCATGAGAGCGACAAGCGAAACACGGTGCAGCCCAAGCCCCGCGCGAGTTCGATGTCATCCCGGTAGCGATTCCAAAAATCGGTCGCCTTGCCACGCGCGACCAGGCCGCGAACGCGTTCCCACACGTCGCGAATGTCGTCGTGACCGTCGTAGGCCTCGCATTGATGGTCGGCCGTCGCCACGCCGAATCGAAGCGTCTGCGCCACATAGGGCAGATGCGCGCCGCCGTGCGCGCATCCCTCGATGTCGCGTTTCGCGTCGCTGAATCGTCCTGATGGTATGGACCGAAAGGAAACGATAAAATGAAAACAGTTCGCTTGCACGAGCCCGTGGGGATTGCGAGCCTTCGGTACGAGGAAGCGCCCGACCCGACGCCCTCCATCGGCGACGTGCTGGTTCGGGTACGCGCCTGCGGCATCACGCCGACGGAGCTCGAATGGCCGCTGTGGACCGACCGGAATGGGCACCAACGCGACCACATCACGCCGGCGCATGAATTTTCCGGCGAGGTGGCGGCGGTCGGCTTCGGCGCCCCCGGCGTGTCGGTCGGCGATGAAGTCTATGGGCTCATCGACGCGTATCGAGACGGCGCGGCCGCGGAATACATCGCGGTCGAGGCGCGCGGCGTGGCGCCGAAACCCAAAACCATCGATCACGTGCAGGCTGCGGCACTACCGCAGAGCGGGCTCACGTCGTGGCAGGCGTTGTTCGATCACGGCAATTTGACGGCGGGCCAAACGGTGCTGGTTCACGGCGCGGCCGGGGCACTGGGAAACATGGCGATACAACTCGCGCGGTCGGTCGGCGCGCGTATCGTCGGCACCGGTCGACGCAACGTGAAAGCGCAAGTCTTGCAGAGCGGGGCCGACGACTTCGTGGATCCGAGCAAGACCGCTGGGAAGAGGCCGCGGGACAAGTCGATCTCGTTTACGATACGATCGGCGGCGACGTTCTCGAACGCTCGCTTGCGGTGGTGAAACCCGACGGAGCGTTGGTCACCGTGATAATGCCGCCGCATGGGGTGCGGCACGACATTCGGATCGTGCATTTCATTCGCGACCCAAACCGGCTGCAACTCATCGAGATCGCGCGCATGGTGGACGAGGGCAAAATTCGACCGCACGTCGGGGCGGTCTACCCGCTCGCCGACGCGCAAAAGGCCTTTGCGGAACAGTCAAGCCACCACATAACGGGGAAGGTCATTCTTCAACCGTAACCAAGATGGCCGCATGAAATGGTTGCGCGGCTTCACGATCGTTGTGTTCAATGCGATGCTGATAACGGCGTGCGGCGGCGGCGTCAATCCCGCGACGCGCGCGGCGGTGCCGATTGGCGGCGGCTCTCCGGTGTACGCCGCCGCTTCCGCGGCGGCCGGCTACAAGCAACTCTACGTCTTTAAAGGAACACCGGACGGCGCCAGCCCGTATTCGGGTTTCGTGGCCGTCAACAACGTGCTCTACGGAACGACGCTGAACGGCTCGAGCAACTATTGTTCGCAGAGTTGCGGCAGTAATAACTGCTACCTCGGCTGCGGCACCATCTTTTCGGTCGATTCGCTCGGGAACGAACGGGTGATCTACAACTTCAAGGGCAACTTCAACGGCGGAGGCGACGGTTCGTGGCCGTTCGATACGCTGACGCTGTTGAACGGCCAACTGTATGGTACGACTTCGAGCGCCGGCAAATACATGCACGGAACCGTCTTCACGTCCGACACGTCGGGCAACGAGCGCGTCCTCTACAGTTTCAGCGGCGGCACCGACGGCGAAGCCCCCGAAGCGGCGGTAACCGCGTACAAAAACCGGTTCTACGGCACGACGGTGTACGGCGGCGGTACCGGCTGCGGCGGCGCCGGATGCGGCACGGTGTATTCGGTGAACACCGCAGGTAAAGAGCACGTGCTGTACCGCTTTGCGGGCGGCACGGACGGCGATCGCATATATGCACCGGTCACCGTCGTGCGCGACAAGATCTATGGCGCAGCGCTCGAAGGCGGCTCCGGCGGCTGCGGCAGCACCGGTTGCGGAATAATCTTCGAGCTGACCCTGCGCGGCAAGGAACTCGTTCTGCATCGCTTCACGGGCCCGTCCGACGGCGCATATCCAAACGGATTGATCGCCGTCAACGGTGTCTTGTACGGCACCACGGAAGGCGGCGGCAAGAAAAACTCCGGAACGTTCTTTTCCATCACGCGTTCCGGAACGCTGACGACGCTGTATAACTTCCTCGATATTCCCGACGGCAATCTGCCCGGCGCGACGTTACTGTATTCGAGAGGAAACTTCTACGGCACGACCGTCGGCGGAGGAACCGCAGGGAAGGGAACGGCGTTCAAAGTGAGTCCCTCCGGCGCCGAAAAAGTGCTCTACAGTTTTCAGGGCGGCAGCGACGGATCGGATCCGCAAGGGCCGCTCTACTTGTTGAACCGCAAACTCTACGGCACGACGACGACCGGAGGCGGAACGGGCTGCGGGGGAAACGGTTGCGGGACGGTCTTCAAAGTAAAACCTTGACTCAATAAGATCTTGGCGCTTGCTGGAAACTCAACGCGGTACGCGCGGCGTTCTTCCACGCCATACTCGCCGCGCCAATCGAAGGCACCAAGCATCGCGAGATGCAGATCGAGCAACGTGGAGTCGGCGTTCTGCGTTCGAAACGGCTTCCCGTTTTCAAATTCTTTCGTTCGACGAGCAATGACTGCGAAGCAAACTGCTGGCCGAGTCGGCTGGCAGAGACGCAACTTCGCTTGTTTGGGGCATAGCCGAAGTGATAGAGTTGGGTGCAGCCATGGCGCAGTCCGAGATCGTGTTACCTCAGACGGAGCCCGAAACGGAGTGGGTACGCGGGCGGCCGCTCCAAAAAGTGAGCCCGAAGCGAACCCACTCGATGCTGCAGGGCGCACTGACAACGGAATTGCGCGGCTGGGCCGCGGGCCGGGGAGACGTCGGGCCGGAGTGGCGATTTCGCGTGGCGCCTCCCGGTGAAGTACGACGACCGCTCGTCCCGGACGTCGCGTACGTGTCGAACGAACGGCTCAGGCCGCTCAGCGATCGAGAAGTTGAGATCCCGCCGCTCGCGCCCGACGTCGCAGTGGAAATACTTTCATCCGACGACCGTCGGGCCGACGTCGACGATAAAATCGATGTTTACTTGCGCGCAGGTTCGGCTTTGGTCATCATCGTCGATCCGCGACGGCGCGCCGTGGAACTTCACGACCGGGCCAAAACGATGCGCCTCGACGAAACGCGCATTATAGAGCATTGGGCCATGCCCGGATTCTCGTACGCAGTGCAGGACCTATTCGCGGCCCTTCGCCGCCCTAAATCGACGTAAGGCTGCGAGGGGCTTTGCGCCGCGCTACGTTTGCAGGGAAGGCGGTGTTACCACTACGGTTGCGGGATCATCTTTAGTTCGAAGCCCGAACAGTGCCGAGACTTTTCAACTTCTCCGGGTTGCGCACCACGTACATTGCGGCAATGCGCCCGTCGCGGATGTCGAGCGCGGCCACGTCTTGGATGCCCGCCGCGGTGAACGAAACGATGCCGGGCATGCCGTTGACGGTGGCGAGCTCCATGCGTATGACGTTGCGCCAACCTTCCATCTTTTTCAAGCCGAAAAGTAACTTGCTGACCCGTTCGCGACCGACCACCGGCACCGTTGCCGCGGGTACCTTGCCGCCGCCGTCGGCGGTGAAGACGACGTCGTCGGTGAGCAGTTGCGCCATCATTGCCGGATCGTCGTTTTGAATCGCCGCTAAGAACGCATCGCGCACGCGCAGCAATTCGTTCGGGTCGGTGCGTGAGTGACGCCTTGCGTCGCGCACGTGGTCGCGTGCGCGAGCGGCGAGTTTGCGCACCGCAGGCTCCGCGCGACCCAGCGCCTGCGCGACTTCCGCAAACGGCACGTCGAGTACGTCGTGCAATAAGAACGCGGCGCGTTCCAGCGGCGCCAATCGTTCGAGCGCGAGCAGCAACGCAAACGAGATGTCGTCGGCGAGCGTCGCCGCAGCCTCCGGGTCGTTAGAACTTTCCGAAATCACCGGCTCCGGCAACCACGGCCCGACGTACACTTCCCGCCGAGCGCGGGCCGAGCGCAGCCGGTCGAGACACAGCCGAGTGACGATCGTTCGCGCGAGCGCGCGTTCATCTTCAACGCGTGAGCTTTCGAGCGCGGCGTTCCAGCGCAAGTACGCGTCTTGCGTCACGTCTTCGGCCTCGCCGTACTCGCCGAGCATTCGGTACGCGTGTCGCACGAGCACCGGACGCAAACGTTCAAACCGTTCGGCGGGTTCCGTGGTCACGCGTACTGCGGTGTTTTCATCGGAACGGTCTCGTCGCCGATGCGCACGCGTACGCACGTGTGTCCGTGCCCGATCGCGTATTTGAATGTAGGATACGATTGCGCGCCGACGATGGCGTAGGCGAGCGAGACCAGTCCCGCGCGTCCCCAGCGCTTCAAGATTTCCGCGCGCGCTTCTTCACCGGAACCGTCGCGCGCGATCGTCGCGAGCGCCAGCTCGATGCCCAGCAACGCTTCTTTGGAACACTTCCCATAGTCTTGCTCGAGGATGGCGCGAATTAACTGCGGCGAGACGCCTTGCTTTTCGGCCATCCGCACGCCCAACTGCAAGCACGGCCCGCAGTCCGCGTCTTTGCCGGCAGTGAGCGCCGCGCCGAAATACGCGTCGCGCGGAACCTTGCGGTAGCTGCCGAGTTTTTGCAGGGCCTGCATCGGCATCACGGCACCCACGCCGGCCTCATCGACGATCTCGCGCATATAGCCGGTGTCGTAGTCCCATTGCTTTCCGAACTTGTCGAGTTGCCTTTTGACAAACCAGTTAAGCATGATCTGTTTCGTCCTCCGTCCCCTAGACGGTATATGCTTCCCAGATGTGACATCCGAGCCGAAAGGAGCGCTCGCATGCGCGCGCAATCGGAAAGGTTACGGACGGCACAACTCGCCTTTTTGTGGACGACCGCTAGCCGCGTAGGTGGTCGCCCCGCACTACCTTACTGCTTACGTTCGTTTGCGCGCTAAGAGCAGCACGCTAGGCGCCGCCAAAAGTGCGAGTACGCCGGTGACCAAGAACGTGTCCGCGTAAGACAGCGCGGCGGCTTGCGCGACAACCGTGGCGGCGAGTTGAGCAGGAGTGCCGTGTTGCAAGAACTGCATGACGGGCAACTTTTCGAGCGTGGTCGCGGCCGCCAGAACCGTTTGATGGAACTGCTCGCGGCGGTCGAAAAATGCCACGATGCCCGCGGACGAAATAGAGCCGCCCAACTGAAACGCCAGCACGATAAACGACGCCGCCTTCGGTGCGGCGTCCGGCGCGACCGCGCGCATCGTCGCAACCAGCAGCGGTGAATAGACAAACGCCGACCCTGTGCCGATCACCAACAGCGGCAAGACAAAAGTTCCGAGATCGCTCTGCGTCGTCACGCTTCTGGCGAGCCAAAGCAATCCGCATCCGGCAACTGCCAAGCCACCGCCGATTAGCCATCGCAGATCGAAGCGCGGCATGCTGGTGAGCCGAGCTACCTGTAACGTTAACAGCAGTACCGGCAGCGCGCGAATCCCGATCAAAATTCCGGCGAGCGTGCTCGTAAAGCCCAAATCTTCCACGGTGAACTGCGGTAACAGCAACAACGCAGGGAAAACGATCCCCGCGAGCGCGCCGGCGATCGCGAGTGCGGCCGTCACCGCGGGCTGACGGAGGATGCGCAGATCCACGATCGGTTGAGCAACGCGCAGCTCCCACCAGACGAACGTGGCGGTCGCACTTAGCGCGAGAAACGTACAGATTTGAATCGACTGATCGGAAAACCAGTCGTCGTGCTGGCCTTGATCGAGCACGTACTGCATGCAACTCACCGCAACGATCAGCAGTGCTATGCCGGTGAAATCGACCGAGGCCTTGCGGGGTGCGGCGTTGTCCCTCATGTAGCGCCACAACAGCAGAATGGCGACTATGCCGGGAACAACGTTGACGTCGAAGACCCACGGCCACGAAAAGTTATCGACCAGGATCCCGCCCAGCGTTGGACCGACCGACGGGCCCAAAATCGTGCCGAGCGCAAAGATCGATTGACTCAAGCCCAGCTGCTCTTGCGGAAACGTGTCGCGCAGCACCACCTGCGCAACGGCCAGCAATCCGCCGCCGAACGCGCCTTGGATAATGCGAAAGAGAATCAGCGCCTCAAGCGACGTCGCCATGCCACAGAGCACCGATGCGAGCGTGAAGCCGGCAATTGAAACGAGGAAGTAATTCTTGCGTCCGAAGCGCAGCTGTAGCCACGGCGTCAGCGGAATCACGACGACGTTGGCGATCACGTAGCCCGTCAGCACCCACGTCGCAGAATCGACCGTCGCGCCCAGATTGCCCTGAACCGTCGGCAACGCGACGTTGACGATCGTGAGGTCAATCGTCTGAAGCAGCGCCGCGAGCATCACGCCGGCCGTCACGAGCCAGCGACGCGCGCCGTACTCGACGAGCGGCGGAGGCGCGACGGGCGGGGCCGGCGGTGGAACCGCCTTGAGTTGCGGTCGCGGGCGTGCGGGAATAACGCCGACGCGGACCGCGCGTTCGGCAACCGACATTCTTTACTCCGTTGTTTAACGAGGAAAGGATTTGCGCTTAGGCTAACTTGTGCGCGATGCTATGACTAGAACCTAAGTTATCCTAGTACTGAAGTTGTCACCTTCGCTGAACAAGGAGAGCAAGCGAATGAACGGTGCAACGAATCGCCGGCATGAGCTGAGTGATTTTCTGCGGACGCGCCGCGCGAAGATTATGCCCTCCGACGTGGGGCTTGCCGACGGCGCGAGGCGCCGCACGCCGGGGCTGCGCCGTGAGGAGGTCGCGCTCTTGGCCAACATCGGCACGACCTGGTACACGCGACTGGAGCAGGGCCTGCCGATCAACGTCTCGGCCGACGTGTTGGCGTTGATTTCTCGGGCGCTACGGCTTACGTCCGAGGAGCGCCGTCACCTCTACCTTCTGGCCGACCTTCCGTTGACGGTTGCGCCGCAAGACGACGAACGCGTCAGCGAACTGGTGTTGCGCGTTCTCGACGCGCTGGAACCGTCGCCAGCCTACGTGCGCGGGCGCCGCTGGGACGTGCTCGCCTACAATCGCAGCGCCGACGCGCTGGCCGATTTCTCCAGCGCAACCGGCCTGGGGCGCAACATCGTTTGGCGGCTCTTCCGCGACCCCAACTCGCAATGCCGGTACGGCGATCTAAAATGCGTCATGCGCCGCTGCGTCGCGAACTTCCGCACAGTGGCCGCGAAGTATCCCGACGGTCCGGCCTTCACGGAACTCATCGAAGAACTGCGCGCCACGTCGCCGGAGTTCAAACAACTCTGGGCCGAGCACGATGTACTTGGCTCGACTGAAGGGTTGAAGCATTTCCTCCACCCGGAGTTGGGCGAACTTATTTTGGATTACACCGGTTTCGAAATTCCCGGTGACGGCGATATGCGCATGGTAGTGATGACCGCAGAGCCCGGTTCCAAAACCGAAAAGAAACTGCGAAAGCTGGCACCTTCCGTCGCGTTTAGACCGGCTCAGGATGGCGCTGCCCTTGAGAGTTCTGCTGGACGCGATAAAGTCACCGCGTGATAGCCGCGAAGGCGAATCTTCAACCCTTTGTGTTGGAGCGGTTTTTTGCGCGATATGAATTTGGAGCGCGCTACCTGCTTTGTTCAAGCGACCCCGAGCCGCTCTCGGTCCGCGAGCTGCTCTCCATCGAATCGCATGCCGGACAGGAATTCATTAACCTGTCTCTGGGGTACGTCGACTCGCGCGGTTCGCCCGAGTTGCGGCGAGCCATTGCGGCGCTCTACCAACACACGAGTGAAGAGCGCATCCTCGTGCACGGCGGCGGTCAAGAGCCGATCTTTACGTTGATGAACGCGCTCCTCGAATCGGGAGATGACGTCATCGTTCAATTTCCGGCCTATCAATCGCAATATTCCGTTGCGCAAAGTCTCGGCGCGCGCGTCAACCGCTGGAACTCGGATCTCGATCGCGAGGGAGCGCCCGACCTCGACGAACTTGCGCAACTTATTGGTCCCAAAACGCGCGCCATCGTCATCACCACGCCGAACAATCCCACCGGATACCCGTTCGATCGCGCCCAACTGGAGCATATCGTCGAACTAGCGCGCAAGCACGGCCTGTGGCTAATCGTTGATGAACTTTACCGCGGCACCGAACGTGAGTCGGAACGGCTGCCGGGAATCTGCGACGCCTACGAACGCGCCGTCTCGATCGGCGGATTATCGAAGGCCTATGCTCTTGCGGGATTGCGAATCGGCTGGCTCGCCACGCAAGATGAATCGCTGCTCCAGCGCGCCGCAACGGTCAAGGATTACCTCACTATCTGCAACGCCGCGCCCAGCGAGTTTCTGGCAACGATCGCGTTACGTCACAGCGAAGAGCTCACCGATCGGGTCCGCCGCATCACGGCCGGCAATCTCGACCTGCTCGACCATTTCTTCGCACGACGCAGCGAGCTATTTCGCTGGACGCGCCCGCGCGCCGGGATCACCGCGTTTCCTCGCTACCTCGTCGGCAGCAGCGACGCGTTCTGCCGGCGGGCGGTGGAAGAGGCGGGAATCCTACTGTTGCCGAGCACGATCTTCGATGCCGGCGACGCGCGTATGCGCATCGGCTACGGGCGAGCGAATCTGCCCGAAGCGCTCTCCGCACTCAACACCTTCATCGGTTCTTCTTCGATGCTATCGTAAATCGAAAGGATCGGCCTTCGCACGGCCGGTGTCGGCTCTTTGCTCAGCTCGGACCATTTCTGCCCATCAAATTCTATGCCGGGAGTAAACTGTCCTGAGCTTTGCCCGAAGCGGTTGTCGTTTTTGAACTGTCGATTTCAACGGTATTCTGGCACTACAGCCGTTCGAGGAGCGACTCGTCGTCGAGCCGCGCCAGTTCCGGCGGCATGCGGTCGCGTACTCGGTCTGCAAATTGGGTCGCCAATGTTTGCCGTCGCTCCGGAGGCAACTCGTCGCGCCGTTCGAGAAAGCGTTTGATTAGCGCGCGTTCCTCGCCGGAAAGATACGCGGTCGGCGAATAGACCGGCTCGGCTGCTCGCTCGATGACATAGCCCGGGACGGCCAACCGCGCGTCGCGTACCACGATCGTGCCCGCTGCGACGTCGCCGAGACGTTTGTTCTCCGGTGACATCACCGCGCTGATCGCCGCCAACACGTAATAGCCCAACAGTTGCTCGCCAACGCGGATCAGGTTACGAATTAGCGATGCGCCAAAGTCGATCGGATATCCGCCGTCGCGCACGACACGAATGCCAAGCAGCTTCTTGCCCGGCGTCAGCCCATTCCACAACGCTTCAAAGGCAATGAAATAGCCGAACATCACCAAGAACAACACGAGGACGGCGATGCCGATCCCAATGCTCTGGGCAACCTCGCCGGTCGCCGGCGCGATCGCGCGCGCTGCATGCCGAACTGGAACGAGCGAAAGTAGCAATCCGAGTCCGGACACAATCGCCGCCAGCGCTAGCAGTTGGATCGCTTGATCCACGAGAACCGCAAGAAAGCGGCTTCCCAATCCCGCGAGTTCGTATGTAAATGCGATGCTTTCCGGCGTACGAACCTCGAGCGTCCGATCCACGGTCCGTAGGTTCGACGGCTTCGGCTCGCTAACTCCCAAAGCGTTTGAAACAAGCCGCTTTCGTCGAGCGCCGTTCCGGCACGTGGCAACGCCTCGATGCCTTGCTGCGACGCATCGAGCGCCGGGGCGCGCGAGCACTCACTCCCGAGGAAATTTACGAACTGGGAAGGCTCTATCGCGCGACGACGAGCGACCTCGTTCACGCCCAAGAGGGCCGGTACGACTCGCGGTTGCTGGAGTATTTGAACCGCTCCGTCGCGCGCGCGCATGCCCAGGTGTACGCGCGTTCGGATCAAAGCGGCATGGCGCGGATCGCGGATTTCTATGCCCGTACGTTTCCGCGAGAATTTCGCCGCTCGTTGCCCTACATCGCGATCTGCACGGCGATCACGGCCGTCTGCGCGGTCGTTGCGTACGTGCTCGTGCGCAGCCATCCCGCCGATGCGTACGCGCTGCTGCCCAAACTGCTCGTTTCGGAAAAAATTCGAAAGAGTCTGCACGACTCAAACTTTGCGATCGATCTAACGTCTGCTCCGGCGATGTCGGCGATGATCGTTGCGAACAACGTGAAGGTCGCGGTCATCGCGTTCGCCGGCTGTGTCACGCTCGGCGCGCTCACGCTCTACATCCTTGGCACCAACGGCCTCATGCTCGGCGGGATGGGCGCGCTCTTCACCAATGCCGGTTTCGGCGGCGATTTCTGGGCGACGATCGCGCCGCACGGCATCGTCGAACTGGCGGCGATTCAAATCGCGGGCGCGGCCGGCCTGCTCATCGCCGCGGCGGCGACCTATCCGGGACGGTTGCGGCGGCGCGACCTCATCGTCGCGCACGGCCGGCGCGCCGGGACGCTGATCCTCGGCGTCGCTTCGATGCTTATCGTCGCTGGAACGATCGAGGCGTTCGTTTCGCCGCTACGACTACCGGCGGTCATCCGTGTCACCATCGGCATCGCCACCTTTTTCGGGCTGCTCGCGTATTTCGCGAGCGCCGGGTACGAGGAGCGCGCTACAACAGACCGCGCCGTTTAACGCGCAAATACTCGTCGATGAGCGCGGTCGAGAGGCGCGCGGCCGGAACGTCGATCACGAGCGCTCCCGTGCGTTCCAGCGTCGCCTTCGCGGTACGCCGTTCCGTCTGCAAACCCGTCGCAACGTTGTAGCGATACGCTTCGGCGACGCTCCTCGGCTCCTCATCGAGCGCGGCGCTCACCGCCGCATCGTTCATGAAGACGCAGACGAGCAAATGGCGCCGCGCGAGTGACGCGACCTCCGCCATCGCCGCCGCTTGGGCAATCGGATCGATGACGTCGGTGAGAAAGACGATCATTGAACGTTTGTGCAAGTGATGGCGCAAGTAGGCGAAGGCGCGCGTGTAGTTCGACTCTTCGAAGCGCGGCTCCAAACCGTAGAGCGCGTTCGTGAGCCCGGCGATCGACGAGCGCGTGGAGCGGGGCGCGGTCGCGGCCAGAATATTTCGCGCAAATGCGACCAAGCCGACGCGATCGCTCGCCAATCCCGCGACAGTCGCCACCGACAACGCCGCCTGAACCACGTAGTCTAACTTTCGGCGCTCGCCGATTCGCGCGGTCATCAGACGTCCGCAGTCCAAGAGCAGCATCACGTTTTGGCTGCGTTCGACTTCATATTGCGTCGCCATCAGTTTGCCGCGACGAGCGGTGGCCTTCCAGTTGACGCACCGGAATGCGTCGCCGTCGCTCCATTCGCGCAGCGATTCGAACTCGGTTCCAATGCCGCGCAGCTTCATGCGGCGCAATCCCGCTTCGATCGTGCGGTTGCGCAGGTGCAGCGCACCGTACCGCTCCACGGCGGTAAGGTCGGGATAGATGCGGATCTTTTGCGAGGCTCGTACTCGCAGGCGCCGACGCAGCAGGCCGAGCCGATTTTCGTACCAGACGTAGAGCGTGCCGAGTTCGTCCGAGCCGCGCGCGATTGGCGTGACCGGACGCTGAATCGTTACGCGGCTTTGCGGCTGAAGGGCGGCGATGGATTCGTCGACGCCATATCGCAGCGTCCGCAGCGGCGTTTCGATGAGGCCGACGCGCACCGCTTGGTTCGAGCGGTTTTCGATCGCGTACGTCAGTTCGGTCGCAACTGCAAGGGAGAAATGTTCGGCCGGCGTGCGCACGATACCGAGGCGCGAGGCGCGGGGGCCGAGCAGTGCGTCCACGACGGTGGCAATAAATAGTACCGTTGCAAGTGCGAAGGAGAGAGGCGCGAACCATGCGACGCCGGGCGAGAGCGCCAGCAGCAACGCGATTGCTGTGAGCGCCCACAGGAAGCGCGCGCTAAACCAGATTGGTAACCACATGGCGGCTCAGGGTGACTCGGCAGGAAGGTCGCCGCGGGGGACTCGCACGGCCGATAAAATTTCGCGGACGATCTCGCGCGCGGAGATTCCCTCGATTTCCGCGTCGGGGGCGACGATCAGGCGATGCGGTATCACGAATTCCGCGACCTCTTTTACGTCGTCGGGCGTTACGAAATCGCGGCCGCCGATCGCCGCCGCCGCTTGCGACGCAACGAACAGTTGGATGCCGGCGCGCGGCGACGCGCCGAGCGTCAGGCGAGGATGCGTTCGCGTCGCCGCGATGATCCGGTACGTATAGTCCCGCACGGCGTCGGTGACGTGAACCGCTCGCACCGCACTCTGCGCGGCGATCACTTCGGAGGCGTCGGTCACCGCAGCGAAGTCCGACGTCTCGAGCGCGCGCGCATCGAAACCCGCGGCCGAGCGCGCGAGCAGATCCAGTTCCTGCGCCTCCTGCGGGTACGCCGATTCCACTTTGACCATGAAGCGATCGAGTTGCGCCTCGGGAAGCGGATACGTGCCTTCGTATTCGATGGGATTCTGCGTCGCGCATAGCATGAACGGCTGCGGTAATGGGTACGGCACGCCGTCGATGGTCACGCGACCCTCTTCCATCGCCTCGAGCAGCGCCGACTGCGTTTTCGGCGGCGTGCGGTTCACCTCGTCGGCGAGCACGATGTTCGCGACGATCGGGCCGGTGCGCGTACTGAACTGCGCCGTTTGTGGATTGAAGACGGTCGTGCCGATCACGTCGGACGGCATGAGGTCCGGCGTAAAGGCGATCCGCCGAAAGCTCACGCCGAGTAACCGCGCGAACGCGCGAACCGCGAGCGTCTTACCGGTTCCCGGCACCCCTTCAACGAGCACGTGACCGCGCGCGAGCAACGTGGCGGTCAAGCCGCGTGTCAGGGGCTCCGCGCCGACTAAAATGGTTCCCATACCCGCGGCGATCCGCGCGTAGAGTTCGGCGATCGAACGTTTCAAGCGTGACCCTTTCGACGTTGAAAATCCATCGCTGCGCGCCACACCACGTCGTCATCGTTCGAGCGGGCGCGCGAACGGCGCATCAGCTCGGCAAGCGCGCTAATGTAACCCGATGAGTCGCGCGCGACGTCGGTCGCCGGCAGATACGGCGGCGCGAACGGCACATTAGCGCCGATGACCGCGAGAATGAGCGCGCCGACCGCGATCCAAACCGCCGCATGCACCGCTCTCGGCAACACGCCCCAAAACGACGGGTCGCCGCTGTAGCCGTGGACCTGCTCGTCGAAGGCCACCGCGCCATGTCCCCAGATGGTGTTGTAGGCAAAGCGCACGTTATCGGCATTGCGAAGTTGTGCGTTGCCGAAGAGTGCCGGCGCCGTAATGGCAACCACTTCGCCGCGGCCGACACGATAGGACACGCCGACCATGCCTTGCGTATTGGCCAGCAGCGGCGTGCCGGCCGGCTCTCCAAAGGGGAAAATCCACCCGATCGTTCCGCTCACGCGCGCCACGCCCGACGTGAACGAATTGCGCGCCAGCGCAATCGCGTCGCCGCCGCCGTTGCGCAGCGTCGTCCCGACACCGGGCGCCACATCCGAGCGCCCCGCGAACTCCGCATCGATCGCGACGAGACGGCCGCCGCTTTCGACGAAGTGCCGCAGCAGCGTCGCATCGTGCTCGTCGAGCGGCTTGGCCGACGGGTCGTCTTCATATCCGGTGATAACCAGCGTGCGGATCGAGGGGTCCAGTTCGTCCAAACTTTGCTCGAAGCGCGTCAGCGGAACTCCGGCGCCGCGCAACACTTCGTAGACCGCGCGATATCCGTTCGGGCCGGTGTCGTACGTCGAGTAAACCGACGGCAGTTGTTTCTTTGGGGCGCTGCTTGAAAGTGCGATGAGCGCGACAATGATGATGCCGGCGACCGCGATGACCGACTCGAGGCGAAATTTCACGACAAGGGAGCGAGGTGGCGCAGCAATGTTTGGAAAGCGTCGCGTGCGTCGTTCCACTGCGAGGGCTCGACGGTCCGTTGCGCGTAGGCGCGCTGTACGAAGGGCGCCGCAACCGAATCGAACGCGGGCAGCAGCGTCGCACGGTCGCGCCGCAAGCGGCGTCGCAGATCGCCGACGGTCGCGCTGCGCTCGGCGGCAGCCCCGTCGCGACCACTCAGCACCGCGACGGTCGCCGCGAAGAGCAGGAGCGCCGCATCGCCGTACTCGCCGTGACTCGCGCGATCGCACGCCTGCCGATAGAGCGATCGCGGATCAGGAAACGCATCGACCGGTTCGGGCTGCAATCGCCGGGGGAAACGGCGCCAGTATAGCTCGCGGAGCAGACGCCACAGCACGATCAGCAGCGCCAGGCCGACTATGGCGAGGAGCGCGTCTGCGATTCCGTTGGCGGCGCGCTCGCTGACATGCACGCGTGCTGCGACCGAACGCCATAGTCGCCGCCACCACTCGGTCAACCAGTTCAACGCGCGACGCCACCACGGCATTGGAACCGCTTGCGTCGTGGTCGGCCCGAGGTGGTAGCGCCCGCGAACCGACAGTTCTCGCGCCGCGAGCGCGCGCAGGTCGACCGCGGGAGCATTCGGCAGCGCAGGCGATTCGAGTCGTGCGACGCTGTGCGATGGATTGGCGCGCAACCATCGCGCAATCAATGCCTCGCGTGAAGGCGCCTGTACCGCAGCCGCGGCGACGACCGCGGAAATCACGCCGGCGCAGTGGCGATCAAACGGTCGAGGCCGGCTTCCAGATCGAAGCCTTCGCGGCGAATGCGCACGTCGAAATAGTAAATAGCAAATAACACGGTCGTAAACGGCGTGATCAGCGCTTGCGGCAACGATTCCACGATCGCTTGCAGTACGGGCAGATGCGCGAACGTCATGAAGAGCGCCACGACGTTGAACAGCAGCGATGCGACCACCACGAGCACCGCCGTCGCGATTGAGAACAACGCCGCCCGCCAGAACTCTCGCCGATTGAACACTCGCGCGAATCCAAGCGCCAACGATTCGACGACGCCGCGGTCTTCGATGACGCAGGAGTACATCGCAAACGTCAGCGCGACGAGCACGACGAAGAGTAATGCAAACATCGCCAGCGTCACGACCGATGCTACGATTAGGCCCATGAAAACCGCCGCCGGACCCGCCGCCGCGCGCAAGACGAGCGCCGCCGTCAGGACGACCACCAACGCGAGCATCACGGTCACGAGGTACCACACGACGATTATGAGCAACTCGGCTGCGAGCAGCCCCACGATCTGCGGCCAGCGCCGCAGCACCGCTTCGTAACAGGCCCGGAATTGGGCGGGCTGCGCGCGATAGATCCGCGCGACGCCGACCGCAACCGCGTTGAGGGCGAACGGCCAGAGCGCATACGTCACAAACAGCAACGCGATCAACGGCACAACCGCTCCCGGAGACCCATAGAGAACAGCGGATTCGAGCTTGCCGGCCGCTTGCGGATGCTGCAGCGCGCGCAGGATCGTCGCGGCCCACTGCGGGTTGGAAGCAACGTCGAAAATATAGTGCAGGATGGCAGTTGGGAGCACTAATACCATGACGATCGCGACGAACACGGCGAAATTGCGGATATACAGCGTCACGGCTCGGTCGAAAATTTCACCGAACCCTAGCGGGCGCAACTCCATCGCCGGTACGTTCTGGCGCTGAGGTTCGAAGCCCCCCGCTAATAACGGGCGGCAGAGCCCGCCGGAGTACGTCGATCGCTCCCGCCGTGCAACCGGCGCGTTTTCGGATCGACGACGATCGCTTGCGCCGAGCCCCACTGTGGAGTGCGCTGCAAGGTATATCCCATGGAGCGAAGCCGCCGCGCCGTCGCGTTCGAAAAGGCGCCGGGTTCGTATTCGATCGCGTCGGGCAGCCACTGCATGTGCGTTCGCGGCGCGTCCACTGTGGCTTGCGCGCTCATGCCGTAGATTAGCGCATTGAGAATCGTTTCGAGCACCGTCGTGATGATGCGCGAGCCGCCCGGGCTTCCCGTGACCATGCGGAGGGCGCCGTTGCGCGTAACGATCGTCGGCGCCATCGACGAGAGCGGACGTTTTCCCGGCGCGATTTCGTTGCGAACCCCTTGCACGAGTCCGTACATGTTAGGCGCGCCCGGCTTGGCGGTGAAGTCGTCCATCTCGTCGTTGAGGAAGAAGCCGGTGTCGCCCGCGATTACGGCCGCGCCGAACCAATCGTTGAGAGTGTACGTTACGGCGACGGCATTTCCCCAGCGATCCACAACCGAGTAGTGCGTCGTATCGGCGCCTTCATTGGAACCGGCCTCCAGACCGGGGCGCACGTCGACGGACGGCGTTGCGCGATCCGGCAAGATCTCTGCGCGCAACTTCGCGGCGTACGCCGGCGACAGCAATGCCGTTACAGGATTGCGGACGAAGTCCGGATCGCCGAGATACGCGTTACGATCGGCATACGCGCGACGTTCCGCTTCCGTAATGTAATGAATCGAACGCGCGCTGTGGCGGCCCCACGTCGCCAATGGGTACGGCGCGATGATATTGAGGATCTCACAGAGAGTCACGCCACCCGAACTGGGCGTCGGCGCCGAGATAATGTCGTAGCCGTGAAACGCGCAGCGCACCGGCGCGGACTCTTCGATACGGTAGTTGGCAAAGTCGCGGAGCGTCAAGATGCCGCCATTCTTGTCGCTTTCGGCGACGATCGCGTGAGCGATCGCGCCGCGATAGAATGCGGGAGGGCCGGCGGCGGCGATCAGTTCGAGCGTGTGCGCGAGTTGCGGTTGCATGAAGCGCGCTCCGGGCCGCGGGAACTGACCGTTGCGCAAAAAGATCGCAGCAACGTTGGGCTGATGTGCAAAATCGTAGGCGCCGGTGTAACCTTGCGTTCGCGCACCGGTGAACGGCGGCAGGTCATCCTTGCTAAAAATGTAGCCGTCGCGCGCCAGCGCAATTGCCGGCGCCATCAAGTCACGCCGCGACATCGTCCCGTACTCTCGACGGGCCGCCTCCAGTCCGGCCACGGTTCCAGGCACCGCGACCGAAAGCCAGCCCTTCGTCGAGGCGTTCGGCCGCACGTTACCGCCAGCGTCGAGATACATCGTGCGGGTTGCGCGCAGCGGCGCGCGTTCGCGAAAGTCAATGAAACGCTCTTCTCCGTCGTGCAGCCGAATAAGCATGAAACCGCCGCCGCCGATGTTGCCGCAGCATGGATCGGTAACCGCCAGCGCGTACCCAACGGCGACCGCCGCATCCACGGCATTTCCGCCCGCGCGCAGTACCTCAACGCCGACGTCCGTGGCGTTGCGCTCGGCGGTCACGAGCATGCCCTGCGACGGGGAGACCGAGCTACCCGTCAGCGCCAGCGCGAGAAAAAGGAAACGCAAAAAAATCCTTTGGCGACTCTAGATCCAAGTCGGATTGACGGTGCGTTCGCCGAGCGCGCTTCCAGTGTTAACGGCGGTCTTGGGCTCGACGAGCACCAGTTGTGCCCCGTCGGGCGCGACCGGCTTGTGTTCGATGCCATGCGGAACGATAAGGAATTCGCCGGCACCGAAGCGCTCGACGTGCTCGGCGCCATCGTCGCCGCGATAGTGCATATCGATCGCACCGTCCGTTACGAGGAAGAGCTCGTCCTCACTTTCATGATGATGCCAAACGAACTCACCGTCGAGTTTCACGACCTTGACGTGCAAGTCGTTGAGCTCACCCACGATCTTCGGCTCCCAGGTCTCGTCGAACGAGGCGAATTTTTCTTCGAGCGATACCTTTTGGAGCCTCATGGCACTCAATTTGTACGGCTACCGCGTTTAAGCCCCTGGAGCGCTAAAAACTTTGCTCCAGTCGCGAATCGATCTCGTCATGCTGCGCGCTGGCGCTCGTGGTAGGAGCGCTGAGACGGTATGTCACAGGGAAGGCACGATGAAGAAAATCTCAATCGCACTCATCATTGCGCTTGCCGTGGCGGCCTGTGCCGGCGGCGCGAAACGCACGGAGTCGCAGGCAACGCCCTCCGGCAACTATCGCGTCGTGCTCGACACCAGCAAGGGCCCCGTGGTGATCGAGGTGAGCCCGAGTTTAGCGCCGTACGGCGCGCAGCGCTTTTACGAGTTGGTAAAGGCAAAGTTTTTCGACGGGTCGAGATTCTACCGAGTGGTACCGGGCTTCGTCGTGCAGTGGGGGGCGGCGGCCGATCCCGCCGTGACGCAAAAGTGGAACGTCAATATACCGGACGATCCCGTCAAAGCGTCCAATACGCGAGGCACCGTAACGTTCGCCGCAAGCTCGCAATCCAACAGCCGCACGACGCATCTCTTCATTAATTTGGGCAATAACGCGCGCCTCGATTCCATGGGATTCCCGCCGATCGGCCGGGTGGTCAGCGGCATGCCCGCGGTCGACCACATTTACTCGGGCTACGGCGAGCGCCCGGACCAGACGCTCATCGGCGCCGGGGGTAACCGCTATCTCATCGGAAAATTCCCGCGTTTGGACTATATCAAGACAGCGCGCGTGATCGGCGAATCGCACTAGCTTCAAGCCTCTCGCGCTTAACAGTTTCTTCATCCCGGCGCCGTACCATGAACGCACGGGTGTCGCGGACGAGAGGTGGCGGAGTCTAGGGGATACCGGCACTCGCGGCACCCGGCCTTTGAACGGCGCAGGACCTTTTGAGCGGCTAAGGCAAAGCGCCCTCAACCGTACGCTGCTTTCCAAGGAGCCGCCATGATTTGGTTTGGTCGACATCGCCGTCCAATCGTTGTTTGTATCGCCTCTCTGCTGCTTGCCGCCTGTAGCACGGCACCCCAAGGGAGTGTCTCGACCTCCGTTGTGCCGCAGGGTCGGTCCCACGGCGGGTCGTGGATGGCACCGAATGTCTCGGGTAGCGACTTGCTCTACGTTAGCGACAACTATACGGATGACGTGTATGTCTATGCATACCCATCGAAAACGTTGGTCGGAACGCTGACGGGATTCAGCGATCCTATCGGCAACTGTGTGGACGCTTCGGGCAACGTGTGGATCGTCGAGGCGATCGCCCGCGACGTGGTCGAGTACGCGCATGGCGGGACGACACCGATTGCAACGTTGGCGGTGCCGGGCGTCAACGGGGGGCCGCAGTTCTGCGCGGTCAGTAAGAAGACGGGCGATCTCGCGGTCGCAATCGGCGGCGGGTCGAGCAGCCCGCCGAATTACGGGGTCGTCGTCTGGCAAAACGCTCAAGGCACGCCGCAGCAATTCGTTCCGCCGAATATCTACAACCTGTACTATTGCGCCTACGATGCGCAGGGAAACTTGTACGTTGACGGTGAGAGCGAGTCCAGTCCCACACCCACGTATGCGGTGCTGCCGAATGGGGCCTCCGCCTTCAACGGCCTCACGTTAAACACTAGTCCGGGCTATCCGGGCGGCTTGCAGTTCGTCAAGGGCCAGTTGAATGCCGGCGGCGTCGCGGTCGTCGGCAGCAGCAGCGAAGGAGCGATCTACCAGTACAGCATCAGCGGCAACACCGGCACTCAGGTGGGATCCACGTTGCTGACCGGGTCCGTAAGCACCCCGGCCGGCTTTGTAATCCGCGATAAGCGAGCCGTCTGGTTCAACAACGGTGCCGTCGGCCACGCCACGCTGGGCATTTATCCCTATCCCGGCGGAGGCTCACCGATCAAAACCATCACGCAGCCCGGCGAGACCACCGGCGTCACGATTAGCGTGGCGCCCGCGGCGGCTCCGCGACGTTGATATAGGTCCGCGGCGCCAAAACGAGTTCGGCGAAGTCCGCGTTCGTCATGCCCTTCTTCACGCGCCGACGAGTGAGTTCGTAGAGGGAATCGGGATCCCGTTGGAAGCGCGGATCGGTCGTGAATCCCAGAAGCAATCCCGCCTGCTGTTCGAGGCGAACGGTTCGCGCATCGAACGCGCCACTTGGATAGGCGTAGGCGATCACGTTATCGGACAGTTGCGCGCTGAGCACCTCAACGCAGCGCGCGATTTGGTACTCCTGCGCCGCAACGCCCATCCCGGCCAGATCGCTGTGCGTGACGCCGTGGCATCCGAACGACATGCCGCCCTGCGCCATCTTGGCGATCTGCTCCCACGTCATGTGTCGCGGCCTGCCGACCGATCCGACGTTCACGAAAAACGTCGCGACGTCGCCGAAGCGGCGTAGAGTCGGAAATGCATACCGATATTGATCGTCGTAGCCATCGTCAAACGTTAGCAGCACCGCATCAGTGGGCGATTGTCCGTTTCGGATATCGGCTTCCAATTCGGCAACGCTCATGGTGCGTAAATGATGCTCGCGCAGATACTGTAACTCCGCGGCAAACTGCGTGGGCGAAATCGTCAGCGCTTGGGAAATGCGATCGCTCGGCGCGGCGACGTCCACGCGATGGTACATTAACACTATGGGTAGGGCGAGCAGAACGCCTAGCAACGCCGCCACGCTATTCTACTCGCAGCGGCGCTCGTTCGACCATTTCCGTGCCCGCCGTATTGCGCGCGATGATATCGAGTTCGTACCAGTGACGACGCGACAGCGGCGGTAGTTCGAGCACGCGCGTATGGAACCGATAGATTCCGGGCCCCACGTGCGCGCTGTTGATCGAAAACGCCGCCGTGCGCACCTCAACCGATGCGACGTTGGTGCTGCAGACCATCGTGCCGTCAAACCAAATACCGGGCCGAATCGTGAGCGTTGAAAAGCGAATCGCTAAGATGCGGGGCGGGGCGTCGGGTGCGGCCGCCACGGGCGTCGGCATCGCGCCCGAGGTCTTCATACCAACCGTGAGATTTGATGGAACGGGCACCGGCTTGCTTGAACACGCCCCTAAAAGAGCGGCATAGCAAAGAACGAGTACGGCAAAAATCGCGTCGCCAAAAGGGTTTGGACGCATGCCGAAGCATTTTTGGCAAGACATGGAAGTATTGGAGCCGCTTTCCGCTCCGGCGGAAGCTCAGCCTTCCCGTGTCGATTGTGTCGAGTCACGGCCGAAGCGCGTCGACCTATTTATCCAGCGCCCCGGTGTGCCGACCGCCCTCGACTGGCTCATTACTCTAGCCGGCGTTTGGATTATGACGGGCCTCTTCATCGACGCCCATCAGCATCTTTTTTTGGCCGTTGAATCGTTTCTGAACCCGTGGCACATGACGATGTACACGGGCGGGATTCTGGCCGCCGCTATTTTGGGCGTCACGATCGCGCGCGACTATCGCAGCGCTGGTTCTTTTTGGAAAGCGATTCCGCCGGGATACGTGCAGAGCGTTTTCGGCGTAGCGGGCCTCTTAATCGGAGGCGCGCTGGATTTCGTTTGGCATTCGTTCTTTGGATTCGAGCATCAGCTCGATCTGCTGCTCAGCCCTCCGCATCTGTTCTTACTCGCCGGTCTGTTCTTTTTGGTGACGGGACCGGTGCGAAGCGCCTTCCGCCGCGGCAACTCCGAACGGTTGAGGGATCAATTGCCGATGATCGTTTGCATGGGCTTGGCGTTTCAAATCATTCAGTTCGTTACGCAATACGGTTTCTATCCCGAAGCGCTGCGCCGCGATCATCCACTCTCGCAGGTCGCGTTGCCGCGCGAGCAGTTCGTGATCTCCGTCTTCCTGTTTTATCGCCAAGCCCTAGAAATTTCGGTCGTGCTGTGGCAGAGCGTCCTGCTGTCGGCGGCGGTTCTCTACCTCGGCGCCCGCAGACGCCTGCTGTTCGGCGCGCTGATCGTCTTGTGTGTCGCCGAAAAGTTATGGATCGGCGGCGAACTCGCCAACGACTTGATGGAGTTGTCGTTAGTGGTGTGCGCGTCCGCGGCGGCCGGTCTGTTGGGCGATATCATCGTTGCGAAATTGAAGCCGTCGGTACGAAACGCTAATGCACTCCGGTTGCTGGCGTTCGTCGTGCCCGCGAGCTATTTCGCGGCATACTTTGCGTTCGCGGTGCCGATGTTCGGCGGCACGTGGTGGGATGCGAGTTTCGTCTTCGGCTCGATCGCCGAGGCGGGCTTGGTCGGCTTGTGCGTAAGCCAACTGTTCTTGGCGGGATCGCAGAGTAACGCCACCGCGCCCTAATCGCAGGCAGGCGCTGCACGCAAGCGCGTACGTGCTCGCGTTTGCAACCGCCGTCACCCATCTCGCCGTCTGCCATCGCTTCGGCTACTACCGCGACGAATTCTACTTCATCGACTGCGCCAAGCACTTGGCGTGGGGATACGTCGATCAACCGCCGCTGGCGCCGTTCGTCACGTGGTTGTCGTCGCCGCTCGGCTATCCGGTGTGGGCGCTGCGAGCGATTCCGGGAATTCTCGCGGGCGTTGCCACGCTGTTGGCCTGCGCGATCGCGGCAGAGTTTGGCGGCGGCGCGTTCGCGCAGGCGCTCACGGGCCTTACGGTCGTTTTCGCCCCGGGCCTCCTTGGAATCCACTATGGCCTGTCGACGGAGTTTTTGTCGCCCACGTCATGGACGGCATTGATCTATTTCACGATTCGATTGGTCAAGACGCGGGACGAGCGATCGTACCTGCCAATCGCGCTCATCGTTACGTTAGGATTGTACGCGAAGTATTCCATCGCCGCGTGCGCCGTCGCGTTGGCCATCGGGTTGCTGCTCACCGGCCAGGCACGGTTGCTGCGTTCCAAGTGGCTCGTCGGTGGCGTGGCGCTCGTCGTGCTGCTAACGTTGCCCAATGCAATTTGGCAGATATCGCACGGCCTTCCGATGCTCGAAGTGCTCCATAACGACCAACTGAACCGCCACGCGCTCGCCAACGGCATGGCCGATGAGTCGCCCAACCGGTGGATCAACGCCATCTATATGTTTGGCCTACAGTTTGCGTACAACAATCCGGCGTATGCGATCCTGTGGATTTGGGGGTTGGTGTGGTTATGGCGTTATCGCGGCGTCGTGCTTCGTCAGTCCCTCGACTCCGCTCGGGATGACAAGGAGAACGCTCGGGATGACAAGGAGAACGCTCGGGATGACAAGGAGAACGCTCGGGATCACGAGGGGAGCGCTACGCCCTATAAGTTGCTCGCAGTAGCCTATCTGCTTCTGTTCGTGTTGCTCATCGTGACGATAGGGCGCGGGTATTACATACAAGGATTTTATCCGGCGCTCTTTGCGGCGGGCGCGGTCGCGATCGAAGGCGCGATACGCAAGCGAGTGCGTTATACGAAGCCGGCGATTCTTACGGCGACGTTTCTCCTCGGCTTGCCGATGTTTGCGTTATCGCTTCCGGTGCTGTCGCTCCCTCGTTACATGGCGTACGAGCGCGCGATCGGATTGAGCCGGCCGGCGCCACCCGATCGCACGTATCATCTCATCAATCCGATGTTCGCCGATCAACTCGGCTGGCCGACGATGACGCAGACCGTCGCGGGCGCGTATTGGGCACTCCCGGCGGCGCAACGCACGGTCACCGCAATTTTCGCGGACCGCTACGCGTATGCGGGAGCGCTCGATTTCTACGGACCGCGCTACGGTTTGCCCACGGTCATTAGCCCGAACAACAACTACTATCTCTGGGGCACGCGCGGGTATTCCGGCGCGTCCATGCTCGCGGTCGGGGCGACGGATTACCGCCTCCTGTTGCGTTGGTTCGGCAGCGTCCGGCAAGTCGCCGTCTATCGCAACGATCTTCGCTGGATCCTCGAGGGGCCGCTGCCGATCTATCTCTGCACCCGGCCTCGCGCCACGCTGGCGGCGATGTGGCCGCACTTCAAATACTACGGCTTATAATTATAAAAGGAAGGAATCGTTTTCGCATGACGCCGAGTTATCCGACGGTTATGGAAAACGTGCATGCGGAACGCTCTGCGGGTTGGTCGGTCCTCTGTTACGTCGCCATTCAGATCATCGCGACGCTCGTCACCGCGGGGCTGCCCTCTTTTACTGCGCGACCGGACAGTGCGGCGCTCCAGATTGACGTGCGCCATTTTCCGGTGCTGCTAGCGGCCTGGCTCACGTTTCCGGCCGCGGCATTTTTTCTGTGGTTCCTCGTCGGTTTGCGAAGTTATTTGAGCGCCGCGCCGGAGGGACGGCAAGAAGGTCTGCCGACGCTCGCGCTCGTCTCGGGGGTCGTGATGATTGCGGGCTCGCTCATCGCCGCGTCGTTTGAAACGGCGGCGGTCTACGCGTCGCCCGACACCTTTGCGCATCAGGGTCTGTCGGGCATGTATAACGCGTTCATCTTCACCCAAGGCTGTCTCGGTTATGCGCCGGTCTCGATCTTTCTCTTCGCCGCCGCGCACAGTATCCGCCGCCATGAGTCGGCGCCCGGGTGGTTGGCGTCGCTTGGGTACGTTGCGTCGTTCGGTGCGGCGCTTGCCACCCTCTCGATCTTCTTCTCGGGTCCGCCGCTGGGGCCGGGTGAGATCGGGTCGGGCGTGGTCGGCGCGCTCCCGGCCGGCGTGTGGCTCATCTGCGCGGGCATCGTGCTAATTCAGAGCAGACGCGGCTCTTCCGGAGTCTCGAGCACGTCGGCCGCATCGTAGTTCGCGTTGTTCAGGCGCCGAGAGACTTCGCGCACCTGCATTTCGGCGGGATCCATCGGCCGCAATAATTGCTCCAGAATTTCGCGCGGTAACGGCCCAGGTTCGAGCCACAGTTCTAACTGTGGACCGGTGAGAATCACCGGCATGCGATCGTGTACCGGCGCGACGAGCGCATTCGGCTCGCAGGTAATCACGTCGCACGCTGCCGTCTCGCCTTGCGTTTCCCACAAACCGGCCAATGCGAACGGCTCGCCGGAACGGAGCGTATAGTAATACGGACGCCGGTCCCGCCATTCGTAAAAGCCGTCGGCGAACTCGGCGCAACGCCGCGATACCGGTGCCCTTCGCGCAACAACCGACTCCGCCCGAATATTAATGCGACCACGAATTCCCCAGCGCAAGAGTTCAGCGGTGTGGCTGCCGCCGTTGCGCACCGCCAGCACTTCTTGCGCCGGCGCGATATTGTAGCGGGGCGGAGGAATGCGCGTTTCGCTAAACTCTGGGAACCGAATCGTCGGAAACGCCGACCGAAGGCGAGCCGGGTCCGCGAGTGAGAAGCGACCACACATCGCTCCATGGTAACGCATTGCCACCGAAAAGCGGGCAGCCGACCCGCTGGCGCCTACGGCGAGGATGTGGCATAATGGTGCTGCCTTCGTCATACCCCGAGGGCCTTTTGCGCTGCTACGGAGGAGTTTGCCGTGTTGAACCGCTGGTCTTCGATTGGAGTCTTGGCCGCATTGGCCGCGCTGCCGGTGGGCGCGCTCGCGCAGTCTCGCCCCTCGGTCGCCGTGCTCGACTTTTCGACACGCGGTCTGACCTCGAGTTGGTGGGGCGCGGTCGAACCCGGAGTCGCCCTGAGCGACCTCGTCACCGACCAGCTCGTCAACGGCGGCCGCTTCAACGTGGTCGATCGCACGCATTTGAGTTCGACGTTGGGGGAGCATCAGTTGGCCGCCAGCGGAGAAGTCGATCCTCGCACGGCGATTGCGGCGGGGCGCATGACCGGCGCGCGATATCTCGTTAGCGGCAACATTTTGCAGCTCGACCAGACCGGCGCGAGCGGTGCCAACGCGGGAAGTTTGTTGCCGGGCTGGATCGGTGCGGCGGCCGGCGGCGTTTCGACGCATCGCGTTACCATCAAAGTCGCGGTGCGCGTCATCGACGCGAGCACCGGCCAAATCGTCCAGAGTTTTTCAGATGAAGAGACGCGCACCGGCACGTCGTGGAACGCCGGCGGCTTCGGCGGCGGCGTCGCGGGGTCGTACAACAATCAAACGTTCGTCAACAGCGACATGGGGCACCTCATCGACGACGAGGCCGGGAAGATTGTCGGCTCCATCGATCCCAGCCGATTTGCGTCGGGCTCGGTAGCGCCCGCGATGAGCGGCCACATCGCCGCAATCGACAGCGGCAACATCATTATCGACATCGGCGCGAATCTCGGCGTGCAGTCGGGCCAGCAGTTCGATATCGTGAAAGTGAAGTCGCTGGTCGATCCCACGACGCACCAAGTGCTCCACGTTAATGAAAACATCGGGCGGATACAAATTGACACCGTAAGTTCGAACGCCGCGGTCGGTCACGTGATTTCCGGCAAGGCCGCGGTAAGGATGATGGTAACGGCGATTCCTTAGGGAACTCCCCGTACTCGCGCAATCGTCGTTTAGGTTGGGGCGGCCGATGCTGGACGAGTCAATACGCGTTCCGCTTTCACCACCCGCGTCTTCGAGAGGCGATCGTGCAGAAGGACGTGCCGCGACATCACGCTCAGCGCCATAATGAGCGGCCATAAGAACGCGACGATGAGATAGCGCACGAGCGTACGTCCCACGCTTGGGCGGCGAAACTCCGTCGTGACGACGCGCAGGCCGGTGATCATCATGCCGAACGTTTGTCCTGCGAGAATCACCAGCAGCGCGAGATACACGGGAAACCAGAACAAGAAACCCAGCCGATGGATCAACACACCGATGCCTGCGGCTGAGAGCGGGATGTCGGTTCGGAGAATGTGCAGTGCGGGGCCCTCGTTCGTCAACTCCAGTGGACCCAGGGCCGCCGGCGACGCAGTCGGCGCGGGACTCGACGGCGCTCCGCCGCTCGTCATCAACGGATTCTTCCAGACATATCCCGGGCGCTCCACATGCGTCGTCGCCCTTGTCGCGTGTTCCTTTCCACTGAAGGTAAAGCTGCCGGCGCCCGGCTCTGAGATGCTGACGTTGCCCGGCGACACGGAAACGCTCGTCGAATCCGCGCGTTTGCTCAACGAACTTGCAACGCTCCCGCCGAACGAGGTGATGATCGCGGTCACGATCACCGCATCGATTGCCCATGCGGCGAAGCGACGCCACCAGCCGGCGCAATCGCGCGCCACGACCTTCATCTCGCCGGGCGCCGCCAATGCCGGCGGTTCGGCGGCGCGTTCCCGGAAGAACCATGCTTCGGCTTGCGCATACGATTGCGTCGTGATGAAGCGCCGCAGCGAAGCGATGCGACGCGTCGCATACGGCTCTGCACTCAGCCATTCACCCAGCCGAAGCACGGCATCGTTTTGAATTTCGGCATGTTGCTCGGCAAAGGCTTGATAATCAACCTTGCGCCCGAACTCGTGGAACGCCGCGATCCCCATCGCGCGGATGGCGGCATCGAGCGTCCCGCAACACAGCAATCCGACCTTATCGCACGTTAGGGCGCACCGCCGCAGCCACGCACCGAAAATCAGCGAGACCAATGGATTCTCGTTGCCGCTCACGCTCAGCAACGAATGAAAGCGCGTGTGGCCGGCAGCGATGTGACCCAGTTCTCGGCCGATAATAAAAGATAGTTCGTCGTCGGAGAAGAGTTCGATCCAGTGGCTCGAGAGTACCAGCGCATACGGTTCGCCGAACCCGAGTGCGACTGCCGGAACGTAGTTATCTTCCCGGACGAAGATCAACGGCATCGGAATTTCCAACGCGGCGCAGGCGCGTTTGACGATCGCAAACACGCGCGGATACTGCAACTCATGGACGCGCACACTCAATCCCAAGAGGCGTCCCCGAGCCAGCGTCACGTACACCATTGCGACGACGATGAGCAGCGCCGCTTGCGACGCGCCGATCGATTCGTGCAACAGATATCCGATGGCGAGCGCCGCGGGCAACGCGAAAATCGCCGTCAGCCAGAACGCAATGCGTTCGCTGGGCTCGCGTAGCGATTTTCGGCCCCTGAAGAGTTCGTGCACCGTCAGTTCAGTCTGACGGTACGAGGCGTCGTTCCTCTAGCGGCTGCGGCTCGTCTTCTTCGCAGATCCCGTGCGTTTGGCGGTGCTTTTCTTCTTGCGCGACCCGCCCCGCCGCCCATTCGCCGAGGCTCGCGACATCATTCGGGCCTTGCTCTGTTCCCAGCGCTCGCCCAACTCGTCGAGTTCGTCGCTATCGAGCACCTCACGGGCCAACGAAAAGATGGTCGACTCTTCTTCTTTGACGTGATGCTTCACGCTCTCGCCTAGGACTTGCAGTTCGGCCTTGAAGAGTTCATCACGTCGGCGTCCGGATTTGAGCAAGGCGATCAAGTGTTTGACGACCTCGTGTTCGGTATACGCTTCAAACACATCGACGCGCTCTTGCGAGTCTTCGGAGCGGTCGCGCAATTCGGGATAGAAAAGTTTCTCTTCCAACGTCGCATGAACGGTCAGTGCCTGTTCGATCTCCGTTGCGAGATCGGTCAAGCGCGGATCGGCGGGCTCACATTGTTGCACTTCGTCGATCAAACCGGCGACGGTGCGATGCTCTTGTTTCAGTACCGACAAGATATCCATGGGCGCTGTATCCCCGGCCTTGAAGCGGCCTAAACTACGATGGTCGCGCCATAAAATAGAACATGGCCGCCGTCGCCCCGCCCATCAGTACGACGGTTGCCCATCCCCAGGCCCGCGCCGCGACCGAACTGACCCAGTCGCCCATCACGGTGCGATCCGAGGCCAACCACACGATCAACGCGATCAGCGGGACCGCCGCAACGCCGTTGAGAATCGCCGCCCAAAACAGCGCCCGAATCGCGTCGATCTTCAGCAAGTTCATCCCGATGCCGATGATCACGCCGACAACGATGACGGAGTAGAAGCGCGGCGCGCGGTGGAGCGGTTCGCTCAGACCTTCGCGAAACTTGAACGTCTGCGCGGCGACGTAGGCGGAGGAGGTTGCCAGCACCGGAACGGCGAGGAAACCCGTGCCCACCATTCCGAGCGCAAACAGCAGTTCCGCAAATGGTCCGGCGAGCGGCCGCAGCGCTTCGGCGGCTTGCTGCGCCGTCGCGATGTCGTGCCTTCCGCGGGCGCCGAGGGTCGCGGCCGTCGTCACGATGATGAAGAACGCGACGAGGTTCGAAAAAATCATGCCGGTATTAACGTCGGCGTGCATCGTCGTCACCGCGATCGCGTCGGTGCCGCGACGCTGCGCGATCGTCCTTTTGCCCTCTTCTTTCTCTTCTTCGACCATGAGCGAGGATTGCCAATAAAAAAGGTACGGCGTGATCGTCGTTCCGAGCACACCGACCATCGTCGAGAGCCACGCGGAATCGAAGTGCAGCCGGGGAACCGCAAAATTCAGGGCGACTTGGGCCCACGGCGGCCGCACGATAAAGGCCGTGATCACATAGGCGAACAGCGCGAGGGTGAGCCATTTGAACACGCGGGCGATGGCGGCGTACGGGAGCCAAATCTGCGCGGCGACGAGGCCGACTCCGAAGAAAAAAACAAACGCGTCAACCGGCGCCCGCACGACCAGGTGTGCCGCATCGGCCATGCCGCCGATGTCGGCACCGAGATTGAACGTGTTGGCGACGATCACCAGGCCCGCGAGTCCGTAGGCCAGCCATAGCGGCAGACGCTTGCGCATGATGGCGGCGATGCCTTCTCCGTTGACCATCGAGATGCGCGCGCACATGCCTTGAATCACCGCCATCATCGGCGTCGAAATCAGCGTCAGCCAGAGCATCGAGAATCCCGTCGATGCGCCGGCGACCGAATACGTCGAGATTCCGGAAGGATCGTCGTCGGCCGCGCCGGTGATGAGGCCTGGGCCTAAGATGCTGAAGAACCTGGCGATCCTGTTCATGCACTAGACGTACCCTGGTCGTAAACCAAGCGCCATTGCGCATCGTCGCCGCGCTCGAAAAGAAGAAAGAGCATGAAGCGATGCGCGGTGCTGCCGGCTTCGTAATCGGCGCGTACCAACGCCCACCCGATATCGCCGCGCGAGCGCTCCACCAGCGGCTCCCCGAACGCGATCCGCCACGCTTCATCCGAAAACCACTCTCGATGCGCATCGAGTGCGCCGCGGGCTCCCTCTATAACGCTGCCGTCGGTGCCGACGAGACGAACGTCGGGCGTGACCGTCGCGGCAAACTTCTCGATGTTGCGCGTTACTATCGCATCGAGATGGCGCCGCAGCGCCGCATGAAACGTTGGATCCGCACTCACTGCGGAAGCAGTGCTGCGATTTCGTTGCCGGGGATGATGCCGCGTACGACTCGGAGATTGCCCTCATGGAGCGACACGGCCGCTTCGTTCAACGCTGTCTGTGCGACGCGGTAGAGCGCCCCGCCGACGCTGACGCGACGAACGCCCGCGGCCGACAGTTCGTCCAGCGAAACGGTCGCATTCGCCGGACCGATCAAGACGTTCACCGGCTTCGGCGCGACGGCGCGGACCACGGCGACGATCGAATCCATATCCGGCAATCCCGGTGCGTAGAGCACGTCTGCGCCGCCCTCGGCAAACGCAGTCAATCGTCGAATCGTGTCGTCGAGGTCGGTTCGATCGTGCAAATAATTGTCGGTCCGACCGGTGAGAAGGATTCGGCCTTTCGCGGCAGTCGCAGCCGCACGGACCCGGGCAACTGCCGCATCAAAATCGTGAATCGGACGCGTAGGATCGGCAGTCGTATCCTCGATGCCCAGACCTGCAAGTCCCGCATCGATCGACGCCTTCACGGTAGCGGCGCAATCTTGCGGTTCGGAGCCGAAACCGTCTTCGAGGTCGCCGTTGACCGGCAAATCGCTGATGCGCGACAAGAACGCGGCATGCGCGATTGCCTCCCCGCGCGAAACGGCACGCGCTCCGTCTTGCCGTCCGATCGAATACGCGAATCCCAGCGACGTGCTGCCGAGCGCCTCGAATCCGGCGCGCTTCAGCAACACGGCCGAGGCGCCGTCCCACGCGTTGGGCATGATGAACGCCCGGCGGCGCTCGTGCAGCGCGCGGAATTTTTCGTACGCTTCGGTCATGCCGGGGACTCGAACGTGCGCAGACTCATTCCGCGAGCATTTCGCTGGCGATGATGCTCACCGGCACGGTTCCGTGCGAAAGCAAGTCATCGTGGAAACCTTGCAAATCGAACGCCGCACCTTTTTTCGCTTTATAGGCGCGCAGCAGCTCTTCGATTTGGGTTTTGCCGACTGCGTAGTCGTACGCTTGGCCCGGCCCGAGCGCAAAGCGGCTCACTTCACCTCGCGCCGTTGCGGCGTCCACGCCCGCATTTTCGCCGAACCACTTCACCGCCTGGTCAAAACTCCAGCGACCGGTCGCGAGCATCGGATCGACGATCGCCCGCGCGCCGCGTAGCCGTTCGAATTGCGCGACGGCGTACCGGCCGTCGAGGTCGTGACCGTATAGTCCGTCGCGCTCGAGGAGCGCTTCTTCGTAAAACGCCCAACCTTCGGCAAAGACGCCGTCGAAGGAGAAGCGGCGCACCGGGTCTTCGTTGTGTTTCGCGATGGAGAACTGCAAGAAGTGCCCGGGGAAGCCTTCGTGGCCGCTGGTCATCAGGACGCGGTCGCGATCGAAGTCTTCGAAGATGGCGCCGGCCGCCGCGGCCTTCGCCATTTGGGGATTCGGCGGCGGCACGAAATAGACGCCGTTGACTTGCTTCGAAAGAATCGGCGGCGGATTCATCGAGGGACCCGGAAGAATCGGTTGCAAAAACGGCGGCGTCTCGACGATGTTCATTCGGCCGACGTAGGAGGGAATCGTGACGATGCGCTTGCGGTTGATGAAGTCGCGTAGCGCGTCGAGTTGCGCCTGGAAGAACGCAAACTGCGCCGCCTTGGTCGTCGGCGTCATTCCCCCGCCGTTGGCCGCGGCTTGAACGGGATTAGACAGATTGACGCCCTTCGCCTTGGCTTCGGCTTTGATGCGCTGCTCTTGCGCGATCGCGGCATTCAGCGTCGCGCGGCCGATCGCCGCGATTTGATCGGACGTGTACGGCAAGAGTTGTTCGTCTCGGAGCACCGCGTTGTAGGCCTGGGCGCCCATCGCGTAGTTGATCGGCCAGGATGCCGCGTTGGCTTTCATCCAACTCATCCACTCCGTCATCGCTGCGACGGTTGCGTCGCGAGCCTTCGCAAAGCGCGCTTGTTGGGCCGCGGGCAACTGCGCCGCCATCGGCGTGAGGATGCCGCTGAAGAGCGCCGGCGCCATGGCAAGTTGCTGCAAACCTACTTCGGCCTGCAAACGGCCGGGATGCGTGATCAGGGGTCGCTGCGCCGCCATCCACGCCGGCGCCTTTTCCAGGCGCGAGATCAGGTTGTTCCACCAGACCGCCGAGTCTTGCTCGTCCTTGTGGAGCATCATCGTGAAGACAACGCCCATCACGGTCAGCGCCGGCCCCGACGGATCTTTCCCTTTTTCTTGATCGGCGATCTGGCGGCGTTGCGTGACGATGAACGCTCGCATCAACTTGACGTCGTTACGGTCGTGCAGCGTCGCGCCGCTCATGTCGATCGCATCCACCCTTTGTTGGTAGTTTCCGATCAGTTGTTTGAAGTGCGCGATTCCCGCCGGCGTCGGATCGCTCCAATCGGCATCGTGCGAGTAATCGCCGAGGAAGGTGGCGACTTCAGGCGACGCCGCCAAAAAATCGTTGAGCGTCTGCATCTGCACCGCGGCGATGGCTTGCGCCGGCGAACTCTGCGGCATCGCTTGTATCGGCGACAGCGCGATCGCGGCGGCGGCGAGCGCGGTGACGAACTGCTTCATTGAAATCTCCTATGGTAGTTTGGGAAGAGTGCCGGGCGCGAGCCTATTCGCGATTTCGGCGAAAACCGTTTGGGAGACGTTGGGATAATTGCCTTTTGAATCAAACGCTTCGGGCAAATAGGTGGTCACGACGGCGATCGTCAACCTGCGCGCGGGCAGATAGCCGACGGTACCGCCGCAGCCGGCAAAGTTCTTGATCTGTGAAATCCACGGTCCCAGATTTACCACGCCCAGCCCGTAATTCGCTTCGGCGGTATTCTGCCGGCAGGCGGCGCAACCGGATTGACCGTGTCCGAAGCCCACGAGATTCGGCTGCACTTGCGCGGCAAACGACTGCCGCGACAGCAACGCGCCCCGTCCGGCGAGTTCCATGGATTTCGCCATGTCATCAATGTCGGTGATCTGCACCGCGCCGTTGGCGGTCGTCCAGGACGGGTCCCAAAACGTCGCCTCTTCATAGAACGGCGCGGCGGCGGCTATTTTGAGGTCTTCCCGCCGTTCGGAACTATAGGTGTGCAAGACTGGACCGGGAATCGCCGGCGTGTCGATGCTGTGCGTCTGTGTGAGGTGCATCGGCCCCATGATGTAGGTTTGGAGCGCCTGCGCCAGCGGCATGCCGGTGATCTTTTCGATCACCCGGCCGAGGACGACGTAGTTGGTATGCGAGTAGCCCCAATTCGTTCCGGGTTCGAACGCCATCGGCTTACGCACCCCAATGAGCGTCAGCTCGTCGGACGTCCAGTGTCGGAACGGATAGAGATTGACGCCGTGCAGCACTTCGGGCTGGTAGACGTAGTCGGCGTAGCCCGACGTCATGTTCGCAAGATTGCGTAGCGTGATGCGATTCGCGTAGGGCAGACTCGGAAAGAATCGCGCGAGTTTGTCATCGAGCCGCACTTTTTTCCGGTCCACGAGTTCGAGGAGCGTGGTGGCCATGTAGGTAAACGCCATCGCGCCGTTGCGAAAGTGCATGTGCGCCGTCGCCGGCACTCCGTACATCGACTCTCCCAACGCCGCCGTGTAGATATTGCGGCCGCCGGAGGTTACGCGCACGATGATGGCCTTGAGATGATCGCGCGCCATGGCGGTCCGCGCGATTTCCGCGACCGCGCTTGCCTGCGAGTCGCTCGCGGCAACGCCGCCGGGGGCTGCCAGCACCGCAACGATGGCCGAGGCGAGCGCCAGTTTACAGTTTGCCGGCCGCATGCAACGTGTTGTAAATCTGGACCGCGAGCTTCCCGGCACTGTTCTCTTTGCTGTCGCATTGGCTGTTCAGGCCGAACGCGAAGACGGTATCTTGGTGCGGAAAATAGACGTGCACCATCCGATAGCCCAGCGTGATACCCTCGTAGTACCAGACGGTGCCCGTCTCCGCCGTCGTCAACTGCGCGACGCCGAGACCGAAACCGCGCGGGTCGTCGAGGGTCGTTCTTGCGATCGGTTTTCCGTTCTTCAGCGACACCAAACTGAGCAGTTCGGCGCGCTGCTTCGCCGGCAGAATACTTCCCGCGTACAGGTCACGCGCCCAGCGCGTCAGGTCCTGGGGATCCGAGACGATGCCGCCGGCGCCTTGCATCCAGGAAACGCTGTAGTCTTTCATGTCTTGGCCCAACAACGGCGCGAGCGGCGCGTTGTCCGGATCGTGGCTGAAGTAGTAGCCCGACGTCATCCGGTCGCGAATGTCCTTTGGATATTCGTGCGCCGCGTAGTAGGTGTCGTCCAACCCAAAGCTGCCACGAAAAAAGCGATGCTCGAGCTCGTCGCTATAACTGTGTCCCGTCGCCTTTTCGATAATCATCTCGGCGAGCAGATAGTTGGTGTTCGAGTATGAGTAGCCGCTCGTGGCGGCCGGGGCCCCGGGCGTCGCAGGATACGCGTACGCGATCAGTTCCGCAAGAGTAAAGTAGCGCCGAGGGTCGCGGGCATAGGCGCGCAGCATCGCCGGCGAATTGTCATAACCGGGAATGCCGCTCGTCATGTTGAGGAGTCGGCGGATCGTGACGTGCTTCCAGGCCGGATACTGCGGCAACCATCGTCCGACCGTTTGATCGATCGTCAGTTTGCCTTCTGCCTCGAGTTGCAAGATCGCCGCGGCGGTAAACGCCTTCGTGTTGCTCCCGATTTGCCACAGCGTTTCGCCGGTAATCGGCGTACCGCTGGCGGGATATTGCGTCGTGCCGGCGGTGACTTCGATGTTTTCGGGAATGCCATGGAGACTGATGCTCAGCACGATGCCCGAGATATGCTCGATCTTCGCGCGTGCCTGCAAGTACGATTCGAGATCGCGCTGGAGCAGGGCGTGGAGCGAAGGAGGCGCCGGCGCCGGGCGAACGCCGAGCAGGGCCACGATGGCCAGAAAGATCACGAAAAATCGACCCATGGGCTGCTTGCCTTCGCGTGGGTATAGAATTGGCACCTTCATCAATAAGGAGGAGAGTCAGAATGATTCGAGCGCCCTTCGTTCTCTTCTTACTCATCGGTTTGACCGCGGCGGCCGTGCCCGCGGCGATGTGTTCCGGACCGAACCCGGCGATCGTCTCCGCTGCGGTCAGCAACGTGACGACCAATGGTTCGCTGAACACCTATAATATTGCGGGCACGGTGCGCAACCTCGGCAGCCAAGGACAGGCGAGCAACACGTTACAGTTCGTCGACATCTATCAGTACGGAAATAAACTGGATAGCAAGGCCATTCCGCCGCTCGCCGCCGGACAATCGTACCGGTTCACCTATCAATGGCAACGCAACGTCGAAGCGCGCCAAGGCTCGACACCGTTGCAATTTCGCATTCGCATGGTACAAGGGTCCGACTGTAACCCCGCCAACGGCGTACGGCGCCTGACGTTTTAAATTCTGAAAATATCGGCGAAGCGCGAAAGTAACTGACGTTTTCCGCGCACGCGCACGGATCCACCGTTCAGCGCTTGCGCGGGCGTCATTTCGCCGGCCATCAGCGCACGAATTCCCGGACCGGCCTCGATCGTGAGATCCGCACCCGGTAGCGGACCAGCCGCCGCTTCGACGGTTCCACCCTGGACGCGCGCATGCACGACGACGTCGCCCACGCGCAGTTCGTACGAGGCGCGTACGTCCGCCGCGTTTTGCGCCCTGAAGGTGGTACGCAACGCCATCACCAGTGAGTCGGGCGTGACCACTTCCTCCGCTCGTGGATCGCCGAGCGTTTTGGCGCCCCAGCGCCCCATCTCGATAATGCTCGGCTCGAGCTCGCGGCCGTTCGCGGTCAATTCGTAGACCACGGACCCGCTCGGCCGCGGCAAGACGCGGCGGGCGACGACACCGGCCTGCTCTAAATCCTTCAGTCGGGCGGTGAGCACGTTGCTCGGGATGCCGGGCAAACCGCGCTGAAGATCGGTGAAGCGTTTTGGCTCGACGAGCAGGTCGCGGAGGATCAAGAGGCTCCAGCGCTCGCCGAGCACCTCGGCGGCTCTTGCGAGGCCGCAATACTGGCCATAGGTGCGATTTGCCACGCTTGCTATCATATACTGTACTTAATTTTTTGTAAAGTACTTGCTTTTTGCAAGTACGCTTCGATATACTGCGTTGCATAACGCACATCGCCAAGGAGGTCCCTCATCGTGTCTGCCGCCGTCCTCTCGCCAAACGACTCATCGTCCCGGCTCGCCCGCTATGGCGTGGCGACCGCACGGATACTGCTCGGCCTCGTCTTCGCGCTGGCCGGCGCATCCATCTTCGTCCTGATCGGACACCCGCCACCGCCCCCGCCGGGATTGGCCGGAACCTTCTTTCACGCGTTCTTCGAATCGCGCTGGGTCGTGTTCGTCGATCTCGTGGAGTTGCTCGCCGGCATCTTGCTGCTGATCGATCGCTTCGTGCCGTTCGCGCTGGTGCTGCTCGCGGCGATTCTCTGCAACATTTTAGTCTTCCATGTCACAATGCAAATACAAACGATACCCTTACCGCTGGTCCTCGTCGGCTTTTGGTTCGTTCTCGCCTATCGTCACCGCGCAACCCTGCTCTCGCTCTTTACGAAAGGCTAATGTATCGTGGAACTCCATCCGAATCTCGTCTTCAACGGAAATGCCGAGGAGGCGCTCAATCATTATCGCGACGCACTCGGTGGCGAACTGCAAATCATGCGCTTCGCCGAGTCGCCCGCATCGGACCAAGCTTCGCCCGATTGGCAAGACAAGGTGATCTTCGGCTCGCTTCGTTCGCCGGGGGGAACGCTCAACATCATGGACGCGCCGCCGGACCGTGCCGGCGAACGCGGGGGTAACTTCATGCTTTCGGTCAACACGGAAACTCCCCAACAAACCGAGGCGGCCTTCGCGAAATTGCTCGAGGGCGGCACGGTGGTGATGCCGCTGGAAAAAACGTTCTGGTCGCCGCGCTTCGGCATGCTCACCGACAAATTCGGCATCAAATGGATGATCAATCTGTCGGAAGCGACTCGATGAGTCAACGCACCGAATATCCGGCCGGCGTGCCGTGCTGGGTCGATACACTGCAGCCGGATCCGCATGCCGCCATGCAATTCTACCGCAGACTCTTCGGGTGGGAGTTTGCCGGACCGGGACGGATGCCGGACGGCGGCGAGTATTACGTCGCCCAATCGCGCGGACTGGACGTCGCAGGACTCGGATCGGTGCCGAAACACAACGCCGGCCGACGGGCTTTTTGGAACACGTATGTCGCCGTCGACGACGCTACGGCCGCGTGCGAGAAGGTTTGCAAAGCGGGCGGCACGATCGCGGTTGCGCCGGTCGATGCCTTGCCGGCGGGGCGGATGGCCGTCGTGACGGATCCCAGCGGCGCTACGTTTGCCCTCTGGGAAGCGCACGAGCGCGGCGGCGCGCAAATCGTCAACGAGCCGGCTGCCTGGTCGATGAGCGCGTTGATCGCGACGGATATCGCACGCGCGACTCGCTTCTATCGTGAAGCGTTCGGTTGGCACGCCGACACGTTCCCGGCCGGCGGCATGGAAATGACGCTGTGCCGCCTGCCCGGCTACGTGGGCGGCGAACCGCAGCAGCCGGTTCCGCGCGACGTGGTCGCCGTGATGGCGCCGCTAGGACCGGAATTTCCGCCCGGCACGCCGGCGCATTGGAGCGTCGATTTTTGGATCGGCGACGTCGACGCCGCCGCGGCAACGGCATCGTCGGCGGGCGCAACCCTGATCGCGGCGCCTCACGATACGCCCGGGTTCCGGCGAACCGTGATCGGCGATCCACAAGGCGCCGCCTTTTCGCTCAGCCAGTTACTTGGATTTTAGAAAGGACTTTGACATGCAGAATATCGCACCGTTTCTCTGGTTCGACGACAACGCCGAAGAGGCCGCGAACTATTACGTTTCCATCTTCAAGAACTCCGAAATTACCAACGTCTCACGCTACGGCGATGCCATACCGGATCGCAAGGGCAAAGTGATGACAGTGAGCTTTACGCTCGACGGTTTAGACTTCGTCGCGCTCAACGGCGGCCGTCAGACGCTCGACGGCGGCAAACTCGATCCGCGCTTCGATCTGTCGGCGTCATCCGCCGTTTCGTTCTTCATCACATGCCCCACACAAGCCGAGGTCGACCGGCTGTGGGAGGAAATCGCCAAAGAGGGCAAGCCGATCCAGTGTGGCTGGATCACCGACAAGTTCGGTCTCACATGGCAGATCGTTCCCGAAGGACTGATCGAGCTCATCGGCAGCGACGATCAAGAGAAATCTTCGCGCGCAATGAGCGCGATGATGGAGATGGAAAAGCTCGACATCAACGCCGTTCGCCGCGCCTACGAAAGCGACGCCGTCTCAGGGAACGTCTAATTTTCCGCCTATCGGGAGAGCGCGGTTTGCAGCGCTCGTTGGAACTCCTGCGGCCGATCGAACATCACGAAGTGGCGCGCCGGCTCGATCAGGAGTACTTCGGAACGCGGAGCATGAGCGGCCCAGCCGGTATAGTGGTGTTTCTTCGTGGCGGCGGTCGCAAAACCGACGTACGGATCGATCTTGGGATCGAACGGGATGATGACGGTGAATGGAACGGCGATTCGCGAGAGACCGGGCGTAAGATCCAGCGTCAGCGCCGCTCGCATCCATGCGACGATTGCGCGAGGCGTGCTGCGCGTCGCGAGCCGTTCCACCGTCGCAACGTCGGATTTTGCAGTAATCGTATACTGCAGTTGCTGCTGGCGAAGCACCGCGCCGAGCCTGTTCTGCGGAATGCCTTGAAACGGCGCGACCGCTTTGGCAACGGCCGCGTCGCGCTGCGCTTGCGTCGCCGCTTCTGGATCGCCGCCTTCGACCGAGACCACGTTGGTGACGTCGTCCGGATAGCGTTCGGCGAAGAAGATGGCCATCGTACCGCCGATGCTGTGCCCGACGACGATCGCGCGATTTAGACGATGCGCGACGATCAATGTGTGGAGGCTTCGCGCCGCGCGATTCATCAAGTCACCTCCGGAAATCATCGGCCTGCCGTCGAATCCGGGCAACGTTACGACGAAGATATCGTACGATTTCGAGAGCGCGTTGCTTTGAGCGTTCCACTGCCACGATCCACAGAAGAGCGCCGGAATAAAGACGATCGCTCGAGCGCCGCGCGTTCCGAATCGCTCGACCGAAAGTATGCCGCTGTGGAACCTTTCGTTCGGCGCGACCCGTCGCTGCGCGACTGAAGCGCCGGCGTGAGGCGCCGGCGACCATAGTACAGCGAGTGCAGCCAACGACCAGAGCAGGCGTTTCATGGAACAGTTTTCGCACAAACAGGTGACCCTACCCGTATATGAGCAAGCGCCCCCCATGGCCAAGCAGCGCGTGCTTCGAGTCGGCATCGACGTGGGGGGAACGTTCACGGACCTGGTTGCGACCGAATCGTGGAGCGGCAGAAACGTAACGCGCAAGCTCACGAGTACCCCGACGGAACCGGAACGCGCCGTCATTGCGGCGCTCCTCGAATTGCTCGACGACTACGACCCGACGCCCGCCATCGAATTCTTGGCCCATTCGACAACGATCGCCACCAACGCGCTCTTGGGCCAGATCGGTTTAGAGCTGCCGCGCGTTGTGCTCGTCACGACCGACGGCTTTCGCGACCTCGTGGAAATCGGACGCCAAAACCGCAGCGAAGTTTATAACCTCTTCGTTGCGCGTCCGCGGCCGCTGGTTGCGCGCGAGGATCGCCTCACGGTTCGAGAACGCATTGACTATCGCGGCGGCGTCGTGATTCCGCTCGACGATGATTCGCTGGAGCGCGTGTGCAACGAAGCACGCGCCCGTGCTCCGGCATCGCTCGCGATTTGCTTGCTGCATTCGTACGTGAACGACGCCCACGAACGCCGCCTCGCCGAAGCGCTCGCGGTCGCGCTCCCCGGCGTGCGCATCGCCCTTTCCTCGGAAGTCGATCCACAGTACCGTGAATACGAGCGTTGCTCGACCACGGTCGTCAACGCCGCCCTCGCGCCGATCGTGGAACGTTACCTCGAATCGCTCGTGTCTGCGCTGCGCGCGCACGACGTCGACGCGCCGCTGTATATCATGCGAAGCGACGGCGGAATGTCGACTGCGACGCGGGTCATGGCCCGGCCGGCTACCGTCATAGAAAGCGGCCCGGCGAGCGGAGCGATCGCCGCGGCCGCGCTCGGAACGCGTCTCGGGGCGCAGGCTTTGCTCTCGTTCGACATGGGCGGGACGACCGCGAAGGCCGGTACGATCGTCGACGGAATCGCGCAGGTCGCCTACGAGTTCGAGGCAGCCGGCGCGACGCACAGCGGCCGCGCGATCAAAGGCAGCGGGTACCCGGTGCGCTTCCCTTTTGTCGATCTCGCCGAAGTGAGCGCCGGCGGCGGTACGATCGCGTGGATCGACGACGCGGGAACGCTGCGCGTCGGGCCGATTTCCGCCGGCGCCGATCCTGGCCCGGCGTGCTACGGTACGTCGGATCGTCCCGCCGTTACAGATGCTAACGTCGTGCTCGGCCGATTGCATCAGAGGCACTTGCTCGGCGGAGGTTTTCCGATCGACGCGTCCCGAGCGCGTGCGTCCGTCTCGGCGTTGGCGCGCCGGCTGGATATGAGCGTCGAAGAGACCGCCGCGGGAATCGTAGCGCTCGTCGACGACGCGATGGCGAAGGCGCTGCGCATCGTCACGATCGAACGCGGGATCGATCCAAGAGGATTTACCCTGGTCGCATTTGGCGGCGGCGGTCCACTGCACGCGTGCGCGCTCTGCGACGATTTAGATATCCGGCGCGCGCTGGTTCCGGCGCATCCAGGACTCTTCTCCGCCTTCGGCTTGCTCGACGCCGAGCTGCGCGTCAGCAGCGTGTGCGCGCTTCTGTGCGCCGTCGATACGATGGACGGGGATTTTCTCGAACGCTACTTTGCGGCGACCGAGGCTCGCGCCCGCGCGCAGTTGCTCCAACAAGGCGCAAACGCCCACAGCGTCGCGTTTCGCCGTGAATTCGATGCCCGCTATCGCGGTCAGAGTTTCGAGTTAACGATGGCGTACGATTCGTCGCCCGAAGGCCTCGCGCAGCGATTCCACGCCGCGCATCGCGCGCGCTATGGCTACGACGTTCCCGGCGAGGTTATTGAAATCGTGAGCGCGAGGTCGACGGCAACGGCAAGACTGGCGTCCTCGCCTTGTCATCGAAACCTGGCCGTCCCGAGCGGCGTCGATGGAGACGCCGCTCAGGGTGACAACGCGGAAGTGCGCCGCTTGTGGATTGACGGCGCTTTTGGCGACGTTCCCGTTTTTCCGCGGAACGGGTTGCGCACCGGCACCGAGATCGTGGGGCCGGCGATCGTCGAGCAATACGATGCCACCACGTACGTCGCGCCTGCGTGGAAATTGACCCTCGACGGCGATCTGCTCGTTCTAGAGAAAGGCGCGCGATGAGCGATCGCATCACCACGGAGATCGTCAAGAACGCGCTCGTGTATGCGAGCGAAGAGATGGGCATTGCGCTACGCAACAGCGCGTACTCACCCAACATCAAGGAGCGCCTCGATCACTCCTGCGCGCTCTTCGATCGCACCGGGCGATTGATCGCGCAAGCCGAGCATATTCCCGTGCATCTGGGATCGCTGCCGTGGGGGATGCGGCGCATGCTCGAGATTATCCAACGCGAATACGGCGGCCCACGTGAAGGCGAGATGTGGGTCGCCAACGATCCCTATATCACGGGCACGCATCTCAACGACGTCACGCTCGTGCGGCCGATCTTTCATCGGGGCGCCCTCGCGGGATACGCGGGGAGCAAAGCGCACCATGCCGACGTGGGAGGATCCGCGCCGGGCTCGATGCCTGCCGATGCCGCGGATCTCTTCGCGGAAGGCGTCGTCGTTGTGCCGATGCGGCTGGTGCAATGCGATCGCGTCGCTGAAGCGACCGTCGCGCTTTTTCGCGCCAACTCGCGCACGCCCGACGCGCGCAGCGGCGATCTACGCGCGCAGGTCGCCGGCAACTACACCGGAGAGCGCCGCCTATTGGAACTCTACGAACGCTACGGCGTTGAACTGATGGAGCGCACGATCGCCCAAGCGCTCGACGATAGCGAACTGCGGATGCGCGCCGCGCTGCGCGCGATCGGCGACGGCGTTTTTGAGGCGACGGACTTCCTCGAGGATTTGCGCGGCACGCCCACGATTCGCATCGCCTTGCGCTTGGAGTTGCGTGGCGGGAGCGCGCGACTCGATTACACCGGCACGTCACCCCAGGTGCCGTTTCCGCTCAACGCCGTTTTCGGCGTGACGCTTTCGGGCGTTCACTACGCGCTGCGCGCCGTCACCGATCCGACGATCCCCATGAACGAGGGGTGTTTTCGGCCGGTGGACGTGCAGGCACCGCTGGGATCGCTGGTCAATCCGCGCCGGCCGGCGCCCGTATCGGGCGGAAACGTCGAGACGAGCATGCGTAACGCCGACGTCGTCTTGCAGGCGCTGGCGCTTGCCGCACGCGATCGGGTTGGGGCCTGCAGCGGGGGGACGATGAGCAACGTCATGCTCGGCGGCACGCGGCCCGACGGAAGAACGTGGTCCTTCTACGAAACGAACGGTTGCGGGATGGGCGCGCGTCCGACGAGCGACGGCCTCAACGGCGTTCACGCGCACATGACCAATACGCTCAACACGCCGATCGAGGCGATCGAGCGCGAGTTTCCGTTGCGGGTCGTACGCTACGAACTGGCCGAAGGCACCGGCGGCAACGGCCGGCATCGCGGCGGAGACGGATTGATTCGCGCGTTGCAACTCATCGAAGGGACCGCGCACGCCACCTTGCTCGCCGATCGGCACGCGTTGCGACCACCGGGCGCAATGGGCGGCGATACCGGCGCGTGTGGACGGCACGTACTGACGCGTGACGGCCAGGAAACGCAACTACCGGCAAAGGTGAGTCTTTCGCTGCAGGACGGCGACGTTCTAACGATTCAAACGCCCGGCGGCGGCGGCTACGGTCGCCGATCCCTCTAAACCGAAGCGGGCGGCGCACAGCAGATCGACGACGCGAATCGCGCTGCGGCGCGGAGAGAAGCGCCGCTTCGCGTCGGCGGCCAGGCGCTCGCCGGAGGACGATCGCAGCGCGGGATCGGCGAGAACACGAGCGATCTCGGGTACCAATTCTCCGAGCGACGCAATGAAAGCAACGTCGGGCTGGAAAAGCGTGGCGAATTCTTCGCGGGCCGCGACGATCGCGGGAATGCCGGCTTGCGCGAGCAGCACGTTGCCGTAGGCTGCGGGATCGCTCAACCCCAGATGCACGACGCACGCCAGCGGAGAGCGATTGGGGCCCAGCAGCACTTCGTGCGTGAGGCGCGTCACCGAAAACCCTCCGTGCGACGCAAGCTCCGAATATTCTCCGAGCACGCCGACATTTTTGCAGTCCGGATCGTCGGAGCGATAAACGCCGAGCGTTTCGACCCGTTTCGCTGACGCACAGGGAAGGAACGGAACGCTCACCTCCGTTGCGCCGCGCGTCCGAATCGTTGGGAAGCCAGAGTTGCGTCGATGTATTGCAATGCCGGGCGACTGCGCATCGCAAAACCATCCTAGCGTGGCGGCACGGCGAAACCGCCGATCGTGCTTGCGCCAAAGCGCCACGCGGTCGCGCACGAGCGGATGCCCGAATCCCCGCAAAGCAGACTGCAAATCCGCGAGCGCGCCTTCCAACAGCGGATTACCCGAAGATCCATTGCGAATCGCAATCGCGCCGACATCGCCGCGAAGCGTCTTCGGAAACGCCGCGAGTTTCGGGCGCCAACGCTCGTAAAACAGACGCTCGTTTTCCAGTTCATGCGCGAATCGGTTGTCGGATGCGGCCTCGTAGTGTGCGAAGCGCGAATCCGCCACATACGCCGTCACGAGGCCCTGTTCGCGCGCCCGCATGCAGAGGTCGACGTCTTCGAAGCCGATGAGATACGATTCATCGAACCCGCCGTTCTCCCGGAACCATGGCGCGCGGACGGCCATCGCGGCACCCGAGACGCCAACGGCATCGCGCGATTCGGTGACGTCGTCAAGCGTCGAAGGAAGGTTCCGGCACGAATAGTGCCAGTGCCCGTTGGGCAGCATCACGAGGCCGGCGGCCTGCGTAACGCCGTCTTCCCAGAAGAGGCCGCCGCTCGCGATTGCGACCTCCGGTCGGTCGAAGGCGCGAACCAACGGTGCAAACGCGTCGCCGAGCGGATATGCATCGTTGTTGAGAAAGAGGATCACGGGTGCTTCGGCGAGGCGCGCCCCGGCGTTACAGGTGCCCGAGAAATATTGATTCGTTTCGTTCCTGTGGTAACGCACCCACGGAAAAGCGGCGATGGCTCGCGGCGTTTCATCCGTAGAAGCATCGTCGACGACGATTGTCTCGAAGGCGATCGAAGAATGCATGCGCAGCCGATCGAGTTCGCGCAGGCAGCGCTCCGTCAACCACCAGCCGTTATAGGCGGGTATCACGACGCTGAGCTCGGATGCGGGCATCGCTGAACTCTACGCCGCGCGAACCGAAATTCGCTCGAGCGCGGCAATCGAAGCGACGAGCAGCGCGTACGGCCGCATGCAGGCGCCTTTGTGAGCGTCGTGCGAACGTTCCTCTTCGTGTTCAATTCCTTAGCGATCGATGCCGCGCTGGAGTACGCGACGACGCACCGTTCGCAAGCGCTGCTGGTGAGCCGTGGCGGGGAAACGATTACCGCGCAATTCGATTCCGGATTCGACGACGATACGCCGCACGCACTCTATAGCGGGACCAAGAGCTTTTGGGGCGTTGCAGCGATCGCCGCGCGCTCCGACGGATTGCTCGAACTCGACGAAGCGGTTGCGAAAACGATCGAGAGTTGGCGAGGCGATCCCTGGAAACGACGCGTGACGATTCGGATGCTGCTGTCGCTGACCGCAGGATTCGGTTTCGGCGGTTTAGGCGCGAACGTTCCGACGTACGATCGCGCATTAGCGATGCCGCTGAAACACGAGCCCGGGACGCGCTTCACCTACGGCGGAATCCCGTTGCAGGTGTTGGGCGCGGTCCTGGCGCGCAAACTTTTGCCGCGAAAGATGACGCCGCACGAATATCTCGGCAAACGAGTGCTCGGCGCGGCGGGCGTACGCGTTGCAAGATGGCGCGCACTCGCCGATGGGACGCAACCATTGCCGACGGGCGCTTACTTGACGGCAAGAAGCTGGCTGCTCTACGGCCAGTTCGTTCTGCGCCATCGCGAGGAATTTGCCGAGTCTTTCCGAGCCTCGCCGGTGAACGCGCGCTACGGCTTAGGGTGGTGGCTCGCCCCCGATGCGGCGCCTACGGGTCTCTTTTATGCTAGTGGATCGGCCGGTCAAGCGCTCTATCTGGTACCGTCGCTCGAACTGGCGATCGTCCATTTTGCGCAGAGTCGCTCGTACCGCCACGAGGCATTTCTGAAGCGCCTCTTTCCAGCAGCAGACGCCGGCCGAAGGAGTCGTCGCCGAACGCGGCATAGTGCGGCCCAATGAAGCACCGTTACGCTTCGCTTACTGCGCTGTTGTTCGCAGTTTCTAGCGTGTTGGCAGCGTGTTCCGGCACGCAAAACACGATACCGTATATGCAGGGCCGAAGCGAGTTTCACGTATTGCATAAGATCGGCGTCGGCAAGATCCAACACGTCATCTATATCGTTCAAGAAAACCGCAGTTTCGATAATCTCTTTCAAGGCTATCCCGGCGCGGACACGCAATCATACGGCTACATACACACCGGTCAAAAGGTCAACTTGACGCCCGTGGGTCTTGGCGCGTTTTACGACATCGACCATTCGGCACAGGCGATGTTCGCTGCATGCGACGGCACCGGAAAACTTCCGGGCACGAAGTGCCGCATGGATGGTTTTGACCAAGAATCCGCGTGGAACGCTCCGCGGAGTCTACGGTATCCTCAATACGTGTACGTTCCACACAGCCAATCGAAGCCGTACTTCGACATGGCGAAGCAATGGGCGCTCGCCGACCGAATGTTCCAATCCCACCTCGACGAGAGCTTCGTTTCACATCAGTACGTCATCGCGGCGCAGGCCGACTCCTCGGTGAATCTGCCTTACGGAGTGTGGGGCTGCGGCGGCGGTCCATCGGACGTGGTTGCCACGATCACGCCGCGGCGAAAGCTTGGAAAACCGCACCAGGCGTGCTTCGACTACCAAACGCTCGGCGACGAACTCGACAAAGCGCATTTGTCTTGGCGCTTCTACGCCAGTGCCTACGGCAGCCGCCAAAGCGGCGCGGGCGGTTTCTGGTCGAGTTATCAGGCCGTGCGACATATTTACAACGGCCCGGACTGGAAGAAGGACGTCATCTCGCCGAATTGGCGGTTCATCACCGACGTCCGCAAGGGCTATCTCGCGAACATGACGTGGATCACACCCGTCTGCGACGACTCGGACCACACGAATTGCCCGGACGGTTACGGACCGTCCTGGGTGAGCGCGCTGGTCAATACCGTGGGCAACAGCAAGTTCTGGGACTCGACCGCGATCTTCATACAGTGGGACGATTGGGGCGGCCTCTACGATCACGTGCCGCCGCCCCACGAGGACTATGACGGGCTTGGATTTCGAGTGCCGTTGCTGATCATCTCGCCGTACGCCAAACAGCACTACGTGTCGCACATCCAATACGAAACCGCTAGCGTGCTACGCTTCGTCGAAGATCTCTTTGGACTCGGACAACTCGCTGCCGCCGACACGCGCGCCAATAATCCGGCGTTGGACTGCTTCGATTTCTCGATGCACGCGCGACCGTTCACGAAGATCGAGGCGCCGCTGCCTCCACGCTTCTTCATGCATCAATATCCCGACGACTATTTTGCTCCCGATGAAGAATAGAAATTCGCTAGCTCGCTGCGGGGCTTTCATCGCGGCAGCAATCGTATCGAGCGCGTGCTCCGGTTCACAAGGTGCGATACCGTATATGCAAGGCGGCACTACGCTGCACGACATGCACAAGGTCGGAGTCGGCAAGATCAAACACGTCATCTTCATCGTTCAAGAAAATCGGAGCTTCGATAACCTGTTTCAGGGCTACCCGGGCGCCGACACACAGTCGTACGGCTACGTCCACACCGGGGAAAAGGTCAATCTCACGCCGGTCGGACTCGGCGCGTACTACGTCATCGACCACTCCGCGAATGCAATGTTCGCGGCGTGCCGCGGGACGGGAAAGCTGCCGGGAACGAAGTGCCGGATGGACGGATTCGATCGAGAACTGACGTACAACGCCCCGCCAAGCGTGAAGTATCCGCAGTACGTCTACGTGCCGCACAAGCAGTCGAAACCGTACTTCGATATGGCGCGTGAGGGCGTGCTCGCCGATCGAATGTTCCAGTCGCATCTCGATGAGAGTTTCGTCTCGCATCAGTACGTAATCGCAGCGCAGGCCGGGTCCGCCGTCGATCTTCCCTACGGCGGTTACGGTACGTGGGGATGTGGCGCCGGTCCATCGGCCGTCGTTGCGACGATCACGCAGAAGCGCAGTCCGTACGGTGCTCCGGAACGCCCGTGCTGGGACTACCAAACGCTCGGCGACGAACTGGACAAGGCGCATCTTACGTGGCGGTTCTACGCGAGCTCTTACGGGAGCCAACAGAGCGGCCAGGGTGCGTACTGGTCCGGCTATCAGGCCGTAAAGCACATCTATTACGGACCGGATTGGAAAAAAGACGTCATCTCACCGAATTGGAAGTTCATCACCGACGTCCAAGCCGGCAAACTGGCGAACATGACGTGGATCACGCCGGTCTGCGATGACTCCGATCACGTCAACTGTCCAAACGGCTACGGCCCCTCGTGGGTGTCGGCACTCGTCAATACGGTCGGCGAAAGCCCGTTCTGGAAATCAACCGCGATCTTCATCATGTGGGACGATTGGGGCGGGACCTACGATCACGTTCCGCCGCCATACGAAGACTACGATGGCTTGGGGTTCCGCGTTCCGCTCCTTATCATCTCACCATACGCCAAAGCCGGCTACGTCTCGCACGTCCAATACGAGACGGCCAGCGTGCTTCGCTTCGTTGAAGATCTCTACGGGCTGCACCAACTCGCGGCCGCCGACTTGCGTGCCAACAATCCGGCCTTGGATTGCTTCGACTTCTCGATGCACTCGCGGCCGTTCGTCAAGATCGCCGCGCCGCTGCCGCCAAAGTTCTTCATGCAACAATACCCCGACGACTACTGGGCGCCTGACTATGAATAGAACGTCGTCGGTTGCCGTCATTGCGGCGGCCGTTCTAGGGAGCGGCTGTTCCGGCTCGCAAGCTGCCATTCCCTACATGCAGGGCGGCACAACGTTGCACGAGTTGCACGAGCTTGGAGCCGGCAAAATCAAGCACGTCGTCTTTATCATTCAAGAGAACCGCAGTTTCGACAACCTGTTTCAGGGCTATCCCGGCGCCGACACGGAACCGTACGGCTACATCCACACGGGAGAAAAGATCGATCTCACGCCGGTGAGCCTCTCGGCATTTTATGTGATCGATCATTCCGCCGACGCTATGTTCGCGGCGTGCCGCGGCCGCGGTAAACTACCCGGTACGAAGTGTCGAATGGACGGCTTCGATCAAGAAGTAACCTTCAACGGTCCCCGAGGCGTGAAGTACCCACAGTACGTCTACGTTCCACCCAAAGAATCGAAGCCGTACTTCGACATGGCGCATCAATGGGTACTCGCCGACCGGATGTTCCAGTCACACCTCGACGAAAGCTTCGTTGCGCACCAGTACGTTATCGCCGCTCAAGCGGGATCGGCGGTGGACTTACCTTACGGCGGGGATAGTGAATGGGGCTGTCCCGCGGGACGCTCGGCTCGAGTTGCAACGATTACCGAATACCGAAAGCTCAACGGTCCCCCCGAACGTCCGTGCTGGGACTATCAAACGCTCGGCGACGAGCTGGACAAGGCGCATCTGAGCTGGCGCTTTTATGCGAGCTCGTATGGGAGCGTTCAGAGCGGCGCAGGCGCGTACTGGTCGGGATATCAGGCCGTAAAGCACATTTTCTATGGACCCGACTGGAAAAAAGACGTGATCTCGCCGAATTGGAAGTTCATCACGGACGTTCGCGGCGGTTATCTTGCGAATATGACGTGGATCACGCCGGTCTGCGACGACTCCGACCACGTCAACTGCCCCAACGGCTACGGTCCCTCTTGGGTGACGGCGCTCGTGAACGCGGTGGGCAAGAGTAAGTTCTGGGACTCAACCGCAATCTTCATCATGTGGGACGATTGGGGCGGCACGTACGATCACGTTCCGCCGCCATTCGAAGACTATGACGGCCTCGGCTTTCGCGTCCCGCTACTGATAATTTCGCCGTACGCAAAACAAGGCTACGTTTCACACGTGCAATACGAGACCGGCAGCGTGTTGCGGTTCGTGGAGGACCTTTACGGGCTGCAGCAACTCGCCGCCGCCGACACGCGCGCCAATAACCCGGCACTGGATAGCTTCGATTTCTCGATGAATGCGCGGCCCTTCAAAAAGATTAAAGCGCCGCTTCCACCGCGCTTCTTCATGAAGCAATACTCCGACGACTACTGGGCGCCCGATTACGAATAGCCGGCGCTACGGCGTAACCGGTTTTGCGCCCTCGATCGGTTTGACGCCGGCTTGCTGTAGCGCGGTTTGCAACGACGCGAGCGACTGCACGTAGCCGTTATACTTGGCAACGGCGGCATTGTAGGCCGCATCGAAGCGCCGGCTGTAATCCAGTTGCGCGGCCGTCGGCGGAAGTTGCGGACCGCCAAAGCCGGTGCGAGGGATCGATTCGCGCAGCGAGCCCCCGTGCTGGATCGAGTCCTCGTCGTTGTGATAGTCGGCGGTAAAGCTTGCGAAGACGTCGCTCCATTGCGCTTGCGCGCTCGCGATCTGACCACGAAGCGTTGCGTTCGCTCGGGGGGAGGACGCCGCGGCGGCCAGCGATTTCCTCATCGCATCGAGGTTGTTGAGCGCTTCGTCGATTTTGCCGTAGATCGTTGCGTATTTGCGAGCGTAGGCATAGCCGGCGAGATATTGCGATTGCGTCCAGTCGTCGCGCGGATCGCCGGCAACCGTAAACGACTGCGCCAACGTCTGACCGTTGAGAACGATGCGCGCGGCGTACGTCCCCGGCACGACGCTCGGGCCAGTTTTCGGACCTTGATACTCTTCTTTCGCGGCGCCGTACCACTTCAGCGGCGGATCTTCGGTGAAGTCCCACACGTAGCGGTTGATGCCGGTCTTGTTCGACACGAATGGCTCTTCCTTACCGTTGACTTTGTGCGTGCCTTTGACCGTGCGCAACACGTGACCGTTGGCGTCGAGGATCTGCAGGGTCGGCGCAGATCGCTGCGGGGCGCTTTGATAGAAGTCGATGATGACGCCGCGACCCGGATTCTCGCCCGAGAAGCGCGTGTAGTTTCCCAAATCGTTGGAGTGGTCGTGGTATTCGTACGACGTCCGTGGCGGGTAGAGCATGACGCCCGCGCTCTGCGCGTTTCCGAGTTGTTGAAGCGCGCCGATATCGTCGAGCACCCAGGCGTCGCGTCCGTGGGTTCCGATCACGAGGTCGTCGAATTGCGGCTGAATTCGGATATCGCGCACGGAAACGGTCGGCAGATTGAGGCGGAAATTCTCCCAATGCGCGCCCGAATCGAACGAGATCCATAAGCCGTTTTCGGTTCCGGCATACAACAGGTACGGGTTTCGAGCGTCGGGGCGCACCGTCCGCGCGTATTGATTGACGGGCAGCCCGTTGACGATCTTCGTCCAGGTCGCTCCACCGTCGCGCGTCACGAAGATGTACGGCGCGTAGTCGCCCATACGATGGTCGTCCGCGACGGCGTACGCCGTTCCGGCGACGAGCGGCGACGGCGCGACGGTTTCGATACGCGCGTATTCCGGCGTCTCGGGGGGCGTCACGTTGCGCCAGTGGGCGCCTTCATCCGTCGTTACTTGAACGTAGCCGTCGTCGGTACCGACCCAGATCTCGCCGTTGTGCAACGGCGAACCTTCGATGTCGAGAATGGTATCGGAATATTCGGCGCCCGAAACGTCTTTGGCCAGGGGGCCTCCCGAAGGCGCCTGATGCGCTTTAAGGTTGCGGGTCAGGTCGGGACTGATGGGCCTCCAGGTTTCGCCACGATCGCTCGACTGAAAGACGACGTTCCCTCCGAACCACGCGATCGATCCACCTTGGCCGACGTAGCCCCTCGACTCCACTCGTGATGACACGCCGCCCCATGGAGCAAATCCGATCGGCGAATCCCAGTTGAAGCGATACGGAACGACGCTCAAATCGAACGGGCCCAGAAAACTGCCGGGAAACGAGTCGTACGGACGGATGAATCGGCTGACTTGCGTCGTGCGGTCGAAGATCGTCAGTGCGCCGTCTTCGAGGTCCGCCCAAATATAGCGCGGATTCGCTGGATCGGGTACGGTCCATACGCCGTCGCCGCCGACGACATCGGTCCAATGGCGATCGAGAATTCCTTCGTTATCGAGCGAGTTTTCCGGGCCGCAAAATCCGCCGTTGTCTTGAAACGCCGCGCAAACGTTGTACGGATTCTCGTTTGACAATCCGATATGGTAGACTTGCCCGATCGTTAGATTACGCGAAAACGACCAATGTTTGAGATCGGTGGTCAGCGCATAGCCCCCGTCTTCCCCCACCATGATGCGTTTCGGATTCGTCGGATCGATCCAAATGGCGTGATAGTCCACGTGCACGCCTTTGGCGATCTCCTTGAACTTGCGCCCGCCGTCGGTGCTCTCGGCGAGCATTTCCGATACCGCGTAGACGTGATTCGAGTTCTTGGGGTCGACCGCAATGTGGCTGAAATAGAATGGGCGCTGGTCGACGAGCGTGTCGTTGCTGGTCATCGTCCAACGGTTGCCGCCGTCGTCGCTGCGCCAGAGAATGCCGCCTTTGGCCTCGATCAACGCAAACACGCGATTCGGCCGACTCGGTGCAATCGCCAAGCCGATGCGACCCGTCAAGCCGCTCGGCAACCCGTTGCCGGTGAGTTTATGCCAGGTTCGGCCGCCGTCCGTTGACTTGTAGAGACCGTCGTCGGGGCCGCCGCTCGTGAACGTCCACGGAATGCGACGAAAATGCCACATCCCCGCGTACACGACGCGCGGATCTTGCGGATTCATCGCGATATCGCTCGCGCCGCTCGATGGACTCAAGTAGAGCGACTTGCTCCACGTCGCTCCGCCGTTGAACGTCACGTAAACGCCGCGGTCGGTCGAATCTTTGAACGGATCGCCGAACGCGCCGACGACGACGTGGCGCGAATCGTGCGGGTCGATCGCGATGCGCGAGATGCTCCAGACGCCGGCGAGACCGACGCGCCGCCAGTTTTTGCCGGCATCGGTCGATTTGTACACGCCGTCGCCGTAACTGACGTCGTTGCGCGGGTTCGCCTCTCCGGTTCCGGCCCAGACGACGCGTTCGTTCGTCGGATCGATGGCGACCGCGCCGATCGCCGAAACCGGTTGCTTCTCGAAAACCGGCTCCCACGTTTCGCCGCCGTTGGACGTCTTCCAGACGCCGCCGCCCGCGGTGCCGATGTAGTACAGTTGATCGTCTTGCGGCGTACCCGCGACGGAAGGAACGCGACCACCCGAAACCGCGGGTCCGATCGAGCGCCACGTGAGATTCGCATACGCAGCGGCGGCAAAGAGAACGCTCGAGAAGAGCATTAGAGCGCCGTTATGGTCTTTACCGCGGGCAACTCCTTCATGCCGGCCTGCCGAAGCGCCGCGTTGACGCCCGGCAAGACGGTCGTGACGAAGGTGTTGTAGCGTTCGACCCCCGCTCGATACTCTACGTCGACGCGCGCGAGAAAGTCGATTGCGGCCGGCGTGATGGCCCCGGCCACGGCCGGCGCAATCAACCCCTGCGCGGCGCCAAAAGCACCCAAGAGGTCCTCGTGCACCTTGCCTTCGTCCATCGTGCCTTCGCCGCGAATGTTCACGGCCAGCGAATCGAAGAGGGTCTGGCGCGCTGTTGAGGCGTCTCGGACTTTCGCTTCGAGCGCGATATTATTTGCCTTCGTAGCGGCATCGAGCGCCGTGTCCAGCGCCTTCTTTAGGTCGCCGAGATTGTTCAGAATCGTATCGACGTTGGAGAGATGACCCATCTGCCGCATCGCCGTGTCGAACGTTCGCTGGTACTCGGCCTGCGTAAACTGCGAGCGGGGATCGGCTGCTACGCGAAAGCGCTGCAAATAGGTGCGGCCGGCGAGCGTCATGCGCACAGCATACTTGCCCGGAACGACACCCGGACCGGTCTCGGGGCCCTTGCTGAAGTCGTTGCCGCCGTTCCACCGCACCGGACCGTTGACCGTAAAGTCCCAGACGTAACGGTTCAAGCCGGTCTTGTTGACGACGTACGGCTCGTCTTTGCCGTTCACTTTATGCGTGCCGGAAACCGTCCGAATCACGCGTCCGTGCGCGTCGAGGATCTCGATTTTCGGCGAACCCTTCTGCGGCTCGCTCTGATAGAAGGTGACGATCGCACCGTACGGCGGGTTGTCGGCCGCGTAGTTCGTGTACGTCCCCTCGTCGTTTTCATGCAGCGTCCACTCGTACGCCATGCGCGGCGTGAAGAGCCAGGTTTTCTGCGAAATCGCGCGCTGCAGTTCCTGGAGCGGACGAACGTCGTCCATGATATAGACGCTACGCCCATGCGTCGCGATCACCAGATCGTCGTCGCGCGGCTGCAAGCGAATGTCGTGCACCGAAACCGACGGGAGGTTGTTCTTGAAGGCTTGCCAGTGCGCGCCGCCATCGAACGAGATCCAAATTCCCTCTTCGGTGCCGAGATAGACGAGATTGCGGTCGCGAATATCCGGGCGAACCGCGCGCGCCCACTGATTCGAAGGTAGCCCCTCGACGATCTTCGTCCAGTGCTTACCGAAGTCGCGCGTCACGAAGACGTACGGCGCGTTGTCGCCCATCTCGTGCGCATCGCTGATCGCATACGCGGTGCCGTCGATCAGCGTCGAAGGCGCGACGGTCGCAAAGCGGCCGAATTGCGGCGCACCCGCAGGGGTTACGTTCGCCCAGTGCTTCCCTCCGTCGCGCGTCAACTGCACCAAGCCGTCGTCGGTACCCACCCAAATCTCGCCCTTTGCGCGCTGCGAGCCTTCGATATCGAGAATAGTATCGCTGTACTCGGCGCCCGAAACGTCCTTGACGATTGGGCCGCCGGCGGGTTGTTGGTAGGCTTTGACGTTGCGCGTCAAGTCAGGGCTGATGACCCTCCACGAACGCCCGCGATCGGTGGTTTGAAAGACGACGCTGCCGCCGTACCATCCGATGACCTTGCCGTTCGCACTGCGCCACGGAGCGAAAGCGATCGGCGATTCCCAGTTGAAGCGATACTTACTCTTGGCCAGCGTCCACGATTCTGCCGCCGAGGGCAGATACGGCTGGCCGAACCAGCCGTCTTGCGTCACGCGGTTGTAAATGAAGAGCGCGCCGTCTTGTGAATCCGACCAAATCCAGTTTGGATCGTCGGGTTCGGGGACGCCCCAGGTTCCATCGCCGCCCACGGTCACGACCCAGTATTTGTTCTGAATTCCCGACGGGTCGAGCGAGTTCGACGGCCCACACCATCCGTTGTTGTCTTGCAAGCCTGCGCAGACGGTATACGGATTATCGCTTCCCAAACCGACACGGTAGACCTGACCGATCGGAACGTTAGCCGAAAAGAACCAGTTTTGACCGCCGTCAAGGGTCAGTACGTAGCCGCCGTCTTCGCCGAGAATAATTCGTGATGGGTCGTTGGGCGCGATCCAGATGGCATGAAAGTCGGAGTGGACGGCGTCGGCGATCGTCTTAAACGTCTGTCCACCATTCGTGCTGAGCCGAACTTCAAACGAGACCGCGTAAACGTGGTTGGGATTCTTCGGATCGACCTCGACGTGTGAAAAGTAGAACGGTCGCGCGTCGACGAGCGAATCGTTGCTGACCATCTTCCAATTCGCGCCGGCGTCGTCGGAGCGCCAGAGCACGCCTTCCTTCGATTCGATCACGGCATACACGCGATTGCCGTCGCTCGGCGCGACCGCAACGCCGATCCGTCCCATCGGCGACGCCGGCAAACCGTGTCCTTCCAGTTTGCTCCAGGTGTCGCCGCCGTCGGTCGATTTGTACAAGCCGTCTTCCGCGCCGCCGCTGACGAACGTCCACGGCCGTCGTTGGAACTTCCAAATGCCCGCGTAGATCGTGCCGGGGCTTTGTGCGCTCATCGCAAGATCCGAGGCGCCGCTCTGCGGACCCACGGCGAGAGTCTGCTTCCACGTCCGTCCACCATCGTCCGTGACGTAGACACCGCGCTGCGAACTATCGCTGAACACGTCGCCGAGCGCCCCAACGATCACGTGATTGTGATTGCGTGGATCGACCAGAATCCGCGAAATGTATCGCGTCCCCTCAAGGCCCGAATTTATACCAATGCTCGCCGCCGTCGGTCGTCTTATAGACCCCGTCGCCGTAACTGACGTCGTTGCGGGGATTCGATTCGCCCGTTCCGACCCAAACGATCCTCTCATCGGTGGGGTCGATCGTGACGGCGCCGATCGCGGCGATGTTTTCCTTGTCGAACACCGGGTCCCACGTCTGGCCGCCGTTCGCCGACTTCCACACGCCGCCGCCGGCCGCACCGATGTAGTACAGTTTCGGATTCGCAGCCGTGCCGGCGACTGCACTGACGCGTCCGCCGGCTGCCGCGGGACCGATCGAGCGCCATGTCATGTTTCCGAATGGCGGCCCCGGCGTCGGCGATGGCGACGGTGATGCCGAGACGACCGGTTTGGGGGGCGTCGGCGATGGTGGAAGCGGCGATGCCGTCGGATTGGCGGCGAGCGCCTTCACGCCGGCAGAAACAAGAAGCAGCAAAAAAAGCGCCGCTGCGCGCAGCACGCTATTCAACAACGGTCCAGACCTCCTAGTGTTCCCTCTAGTGTCGCGCGCGATGGCAATCCTGCGCTCGAATGGTCAAAGAATCATCAAACCTTTTGCCGATCCTGAGCGCTATTGTGATCCCGAGCGTTCTTTTTATCATCCTGAGCGTTCTTTTTGTCATCCTGAGCGTTCTTTTTGTCATCCTGAGCGTTCTTTTTGTCATCCTGAGCGTTCTTTTTGTCATCCTGAGCGTTCTTTTTGTCATCCTGAGCGTTCTTTTTGTCATCCTGAGCGTTCTTTTTGTCATCCTGAGCGGAGTCGAAGGATCACGGCGGCGCTTGGTGTCGATATTTTGGCACGTTGACGTGAAACGCGTACCACTCGGCCCAACCAATGATCCCGCACAGGGCGGCAAGTAACACGACGATGATTGCAAGCGCCCAACTGCGACGATCCGGAGAGCGACGCCGCTTTTGGCCGGGAGGCGCGTCGCGAGGTTGAAGCGAACCCACCGGCCCCATATGCGCAGGACTACAGCTGCCTTCCTGGCAGCCCTGATCTTCCTATTTGTCGCCGGCTTTGCACTGCCGGCGCGGGCCGCGCAGCTGACCGTCCCTCCGACACCGCCCGCGATTGCAGCCTACGCGTCGTTGCTGCACAACATCAATCCGCAGATGCCCGCGTGGCAAAGCCGGAGCCTCGCGAAACGTGTGCTCGTCAATGCAAATCGTTGGCACATCGACGCCACCATGCTCGTCGCACTGGTAGCGGTCGAATCCCGCTGGCACACGCACGCGATTTCGTCGGCCGGTGCCATTGGGCTCGGACAACTGATGCCGGGCACGGCGGCTCTCCTTCGCGTGAATCCGCGGGATCCGGCGCAAAATCTCTACGGCGCCGCACGCTACCTGCGCGGCTTGATGCAGCGCTTCGGAACGAAACACTACTCGCTCATCTTCGCGGCATACAACGCGGGACCCAAAGCCGTTCGCGAATACGGCGGCATCCCTCCGTACGACGAAACGGAGCATTATGTCACGCGCGTCACGACCACGTGGGAACGCCTCGCAAAGACGATTCACATTCCCGCCGGCGCGTACGCCGGACTGCGGGCGCACGGCTTAGATATCGATTACTGGCTGGAAGGTCAGCCGAACCAGTAACTACGCGCGCTTCCAAACGAGCACGTTGGACGTGCCCCAGATCTCCGGCGGCAACGTTCGAATCGTTAACGTATCGCCTGAAAGTTTGAACTGCCGTTCCAGCGTCGTGTCCACTAAATTCGTAAAGACGCTCGTCTCGACGTGATGAAAGACGCGGTCGCCGCGAATCTCGTAGCGCCCCGCGTACGCTAAAAAATTGAGCAACGATTCGCTCCGCTGTGCCTCCGAATCGGCCGCGCCGTTGGGCGCGCGCAACGCCGGCCGTTGCGTCCCGCCGAGGACGGCGGCCATTCGCGCATTGGCGCTGTAGATGAGATAACCGACGGGATTAGGGCCAAAGCGTGGGTTCTCGGCGCCCTTTCCCTCGTCGACGTCGAAAGTGACTAAGCTCCATGCTCCGACGATGCTCGCCGTCGTGCCTTTTACGACGGGCACGCCGCCGACCGTGGCGAGCAGACCGAACGATGCCGCAGCGCCGAGCAAGTCTTTACGAGAGAATTGCATTGACCGCATCCTCCAAGCCGTGTCGCCCTTTGACTTTGAGTGGAATGGCCCCCGCGTTACGCGCGGCCTCGACGTCGCTCTCACGGTCGCCGACGTACACGCAACAGCTCGGGTCGACGCCAAGCGCCGCCGCCGCATCCAATAGCAGTTTCGGTTTTGGCTTGCGGCAGTCGCAAGCATCCTCGGGCGCATGCGGACACACGAAAAAGCCCGCAAACGGCCCGAGCAACTGCTCGATCCTGCGATTGACCGCGTCGACTGCCTCGAGCGTCAGGAGACCGCGACCGACGCCGCTCTGATTGCTGACGACCGCCAGCGGCAAGCCCGCCGCCCGTAGGCGATCGAGGAGGGCCCGCGCGTTCGGGGCCGGTTGTACTTTTTCGGGATCGCCGTTGAATGGGACGTCAACGATGAGCGTTTCATCCCGATCGAACAATACTGCGCACGGTTTCATTTTAGGTACTACTCAACCGGCGTTTGGAACATCCCTCCTGCGGCCGCGGGCGCAAACTAGGGCGGCGCAGAAGCCCCTTCGTCGAGAGGTGAGCCGAAATTGAAAGCTTTCACGTTCATTAGCCGCACTTTCGCGGTGTGGGCAGCGGCGTTGCTTTTTGGCTGCGCCGGATTACAGCCCCAAGCACCGCCGCGGAATGGACCGGAACGTCTCTCCTCCGCTTTAGGTTCCGATCGCATAGCATCGTGGATGCTCCCGGAAGCGACGAGCCAGGACCTGTTGTACGTCGCCGAGGAGTACGGGCCCGCGTCCGTTTCCGTGTATTCCTATCCGCAAGGCATGCTGGTTGGAACGTTGTCAGGGCTCGAGAGTCCCATTGGCGACTGCGTCGATAAAGCGGGCAACGTCTTCATCGTCAACTTCAATACACCGTCTGGGGCGGGAAGCGTTGTGGAGTACGCGCACGGCGGTACGCACCCGATACAGACGCTGACGTATCCGAAGGCGTATTTCGAGGGTTGCGCCGCCGATCCGATCACCGGGGATCTCGCGGTAACTGAAAGGGAACAAACGAGCCAAAACGGTGGAATTCTGGTCTATCCCGGCGCGACGGGCTCGCCGACAAAATACGTCCACAAACGTGTGAAAGCCCCAGGCTATTGCGCCTATGACAACGCCGGAAATCTCTATTTTGACGGCACCAACGTTACCACGGGCAACGTGCAGTTAGCCGAACTCCCCAAATCGAAAAAGCACTTCATTGACATCATGCTACGTAAGCGTATCGAAAGTTCGCTTTATGGCGTCGGCGGCGTTCAGTGGGACGGCACGTATGTCGTCATCGGCGAGGGAAGGACCGCGTCTCCGCGGCACGTCCACATTCAGGTTTATCGCATTAGCGTTAATGGCTCGATCGGGAAGTTAGTCGGCACGACCGTCTTAGGCGGGGCGCATGCGAATATGAATTTTCAGTTCTGGATCCAGGGCGGTACGATTATCTCCCCATATGGCAGTGTGTCGGCGGACGAACGTAAAGAGCGCAGCGCAACCGTGAGAAACGGCGACAACAAAATCGGGCTGTGGACCTATCCCGGCGGCATGCGCACCCTGACTATTCACGATACGGACGGGCCGTGGGCGGTCACCGTTAGTCTAGCGCATCAGTAGCGTTACGTTGACGTGACGTAGACGTCGCCACCCTTCTCCAAAAACTCGCGGGATTTTTCCGCCATGCCTTTTTCGGCGTATTCGCGCACCTCTTGTGTTATCTTCATCGAGCAGAAATGCGGTCCGCACATCGAACAGAAGTGTGCGATCTTAGCACCGGGCGCGGGAAGCGTTTCGTCGTGAAATTCGCGCGCCGTCTCGGGATCGAGCGAGAGATCGAACTGATCCTCCCAGCGAAACTCGAAGCGCGCCTTTGAGAGTACGTCGTCCCAGTGCGCCGCGCCGGGGTGGCCCTTCGCGAGATCGGCGGCGTGCGCGGCGATCTTGTAGGCGATCACGCCGTCCTTCACGTCTTTTTTGTTGGGCAAGCCGAGGTGCTCTTTCGGCGTGACGTAGCACAGCATCGCCGTGCCGTACCAGCCGATCATCGCGGCGCCGATGGCGCTGGTGATGTGATCGTAGCCGGGCGCGACGTCCGTAACGAGCGGTCCCAGCGTGTAAAACGGCGCTTCGTCGCAGATCTCGAGTTGCTTGCGCATGTTTTCCTCGATCAGGTGCATCGGCACGTGTCCCGGACCTTCGATCATCACCTGCACGTCGTGCTTCCAGGCGATTTGGGTAAGTTCGCCGAGCGTTTCGAGTTCGCCAAACTGCGCGGCATCGTTAGCATCGGCGGTGCAGCCGGGACGCAGGCCGTCGCCGAGCGAGAAGGCGACGTCGTACGCCTTCATAATCTCGCAAATCTCTTCGAAGTTCGTGTACAAGAAGTTCTCTTGATGATGTGCCAGGCACCATTTTGCCAAAATTGAACCGCCGCGAGAGACGATGCCGGTGATGCGGTTCGCGGTCAGCGGAACGTAGCGCAACAGCACGCCGGCGTGGATCGTGAAGTAGTCCACGCCTTGTTCGGCCTGTTCGATCAGCGTGTCGCGGAAGAGTTCCCAGGTGAGTTCTTCCGCCTTGCCGCCCACTTTTTCCAACGCCTGATAGATCGGGACGGTGCCGATCGGCACGGGAGAGTTGCGCAGAATCCATTCACGTGTCTCGTGAATGTTCTTACCGGTCGAAAGATCCATCACCGTGTCGGCGCCCCAGCGCGTCGCCCAGGTCATCTTCTCGACCTCTTCGTCGATGGACGACGTAATCGCGGAGTTGCCGATGTTGGCGTTGATCTTCACGAGGAACTTGCGGCCGATGATCATCGGCTCGCTTTCGGGATGGTTGATATTCGAAGGAAGGATCGCGCGGCCGCGCGCCACCTCACCACGCACGAACTCCGGTTCGATGCCCTCGCGCAGGGCGACGAACTCCATCTCAGGCGTAATCTCGCCACGGCGCGCGTAGTGCATCTGCGTGACGTTGGAACCGTGCTTCGCTCGGCGCGGTTGACGCGTTGACGGAAAGCGCAGATCGTGTAATTCCGGCATCGCGTCGCGCCCACGACGGTAGATCGACGAAGGCTGAGCAAGTTGCACCGTATCGGCCCGCGCGTCGATCCAAGACTCTCGCAACGCAGGCAATCCTCGGCGAAAGTCCGTCGTTGCGGTGGGATCGGTGTACGGCCCGCTCGTATCGTAGAGGGTGTGTGCCGTGCCGTCGGTCAGCGTAATGGCCCGGCGCGGCACGCGAATCGCCGGATCGGATCCCTGAACGTAAACTTTCATTCAAACCTCCCTACGCCGGCATTATCCGGATCAGGTCTTGCGGTCGGCGCTCGCTCGCTCACGTAATCCTTGAGCCGAAGGCCCTCTCAGCCGTAGCTCCCGCTAGCTAACTCTTCGCGAGTCGCCCTCGACGAAGCCTGTCCCGACGTTTCACGCGTTGGCGGCGGGCAGAAGTCTCCTTACGCGCCGAGCGCCATGTCGAGAACCTGCGCCGCTGGGCATTCTCGACGTACTGCGTCGAGCACGGTGTCTGCGGTGAACCCCGTGGTTCAGCGTGAAAGCCACGCCAGCGTTGCCGTAGAAAACGTCGCACACGTACAGGTAAGGGTATGCAACTTTTATATAGACGGGCTCGCGCAGCGTGGGATTCGTGTTCGTAATGGCGCGAGACGGGCCGCGCCGCAAGGCTCGGCGGCGGACCGAACCGGAGCTAAAGGCTTCAAAAGGACGCCCTCTGGCGGAACGGGGCCGCAGCGTGGAGAGAGGCGGCGCGGGGTCTGTCCGCCGACGCCGCCTTTGCTTTAGCGTGTCAACTATTTCGGCGGTCTATTAGATAGGCTTGTTTTGCATTGTTTGCCTACTTGCCTACGGCTAAGAAAGCCGGCAGCGCGTTGGAATCGATGGATGCTGACTCACCGGGGCCAAGCTCGAATCCACCTGAAGTCAGATTAGTTTGCACTCCGTCGATATGGACATGGGTTACGTTTCCACCCCAAATGTAGAAAGCGATCCGACCGAACCAACCAGACGTGGCATTGGGCCAAGCGCTGTAGTTGTGGAACGTCCCCGACGGTGGAGGGACCGGTGGTTGCTGCAAAATCTTAGCTTGATCGTTGTAGCCAGCGCAGTCCGTGATCTCCACCTGGGTCCCCGCTGAACTCGCGTAGACTGGGCCGGCGGCACCGTAACCTGTGAGATTGCAGCCTCGAACATAAAGGCCCGCTACTGCGACCGTGATCGAAATGGCGTACGGCTGTGCGCCGTAGCTGGGGCTAGCAACTTGGCTCGTGCAGTCGGCGCCGTTGATGGTTATATTCGTAGGTACGGCCGTACCCGTAACGCCCGTGATAGCGATTCCGCCGCTCGTCGGCGCTGAGAGCGCATTCGAACCGTAACGCCCGCCCGCAATAACGATGTTTTGCCCGGCGTTGATCTGAAGCCCAGGCCCGTTCCATCCATACGACATGCAATCGTTGAGGGAAATGTCCGATACGTTTGTGCTGGAGCCGGTGTCCGTGTCGATGAGGATGCCCGTCGAGGTCACATCTGTAGAGTCGACCTCACGCGCGAACGTGCAGTTAGCGAACCATACCTGTTGGATGACTCCAGTACTCGCGAGCGGTTTCATTCTGATCCCAAGCGTCCAGCACTCGCAATGGACGTTGGAGATGTAGGTGAGCAGAGGGTTCTCGTTTCCAGCGCCCTGGATGTCGATGCCAATCGTAAAAGTCCGATATATGAGAGTCTGTGATGTAGGTTGAACTCGCCGAAGCGATGACGATTCCCGTACAGCCTTTCGGGCCGTCCGGCGGCGGCGAGCCGACGGTATTTTGGCTAGGTTGCCGAATGACGCAGTTATGGATGAAGTCTTCCGATCCGGTGATGTAGACCATCACTTGACCATCTAGGCTATCATAGTCGATAGTGCAATCCATAAGTCCGCACTGGTTGGCCCTATTGCCAAGATAGAGCGCTTGCGGGCAGTTCTCAAAATAGACGCGCTCGCACGTTATGTCCTGGCAATCGTACACTACACGGATCGCCGCGGGAATCGTGGGAGGCGTGGTCTTAGTGGCTGGGTACGAAAGACGCAAATCTTTGAAGCGAACGCCCTTCCCGCTGTTGAAGCCATAGAACGAAAACATATCCGCGCTAAGGTTCTGCTGCACGAGCTCGGTGCCGCCTCCTGCCCCCGCGATGATAAGGCCGCGGTCGGGGAATGCCGGAGTCGACTGGGTCGAGAGCGTGATGGTTCCGCTGATTGGATAACTTCCTGCCGGGATATAAACTATGCCGCCATCGCCCTTTGCTGCAGCCGTAAGCGCATTAAAAAGCGCCGCCGCATTATTGACGCCGTTTGTCGGATCGCTGGTGCTGAGCCCGAAATCTACGGCGTTGAAGACTGCGTTATTCCCACTGCCAACCCACGCCGCGGTCTGCCACTGCGTCATGTTCGGTGGACTGGTGAAGTAGTGGATCGAGCCGTCAGGGTTCTGAACTGGAGCTGGCCCGCTTTCGCGGAGAGTGGCTGATTGGACATCACGCGGCTTGACTCATTCGCCGTTCGAATTCCATCGGCGAGATCGATCCGATTGATGTGTGCCGTCGGATGGGATTGTACCATCCTTCAATGAAATCGAAGACGGCGAGTGCGGCCTCACGCTGGTTCTTGAAGCGGTGCTTTACGAGCAGCTCGCACTCGAGCGTCGCGTTGAAACTTTCGCACATCGCATTGTCGAAGCAATCGCCGACCGATCCCATCGACGGTTGAACGCCAGCTTCTTGGCAGCGCTTGCCGAACGCGATCGACGTGTACTGGCACCCTTGGTCTGAGTGATGGATCACACTCTTGGGTCGTCGCTGATATACGGCCATATTGAGTGCATCGAGAACGAGTTCGGTCCGCAAATGCATCGCGAACGCCCAGCCAACGACGCGCCGGCTGAAGACATCCAGCACGATCGCGACGAACAGAAAGCCCGCCCAAGTCGGGACGTAAGTGATATCAGCAACCCAGAGTTGGTCAGGCGCGTCCGCTTTGAACTTCCGATCGACCAGATCCGGCGCCGGGCGCGCATCGCGATCGCGCACGGTCGTGCGGAACCCCTTGCGGCGACTGGCTCCGTGAATCTCGCGCTCGCGCATAAGGCGAGCCACGCGCTTGTCGCTCACGAAGATGCCTTCATCACGCAAATCATTCTGAAGACGCGGCCGCCCGTAGTTCTCGCGCGATTTCCGATGCAACACCACGAGACGGTCGCCAAGGAGCACATCGGATTGCTGGTGCTTCGAGGGTGGGCGCTTGAGCCACGCATAATAGCCGCTGGGCGAGACATCCAGTACACGGCATTGCGTGGCGATCGGCCAGATGGCTTGGTGCGCTTTCACGAATTCGAAGACTTTGTGGGAATCGAATCGGTCTCGCGTGCGAACCAAGCCGCGGCTTTTGACAAGATGTCACGCTCGATCTCGAGTTGGCGCACGCGCTTACGAAGCTTGCTGACCTCGTCGTGCTCGGCGGTCGTCAGGCCGTCGCTGCGCCGGCCATTATCGACGTCGTCCTGCTTGAGCCAGTTCGCGATCGTTTGGCGGGCAATTTTGAACTCGTTGGAAACGTCGAGCATGCTGCGGCCGGATCGCACCAGCTCGACGATGTTACGTCGGAACTCCGGCGGGTAGGATCGGGGGTGTCTTCGTGCCATTGGTGGACCTTTCTCCGCCAAGCGGAAAGTATCCACGAAACCGGGTCAGCTCCAAACCGTGGCATAAGCAGTCGTCGCATTCGGTTGAAGGGTCCATAGCTTGCTATTCCAATTGAACTGGGCACCTACGACACGCCACATTTGCGAGCCGGGGCCGCCGCTCACCGTTGCCTCGCGATCCTCATGATAGACGCTGTTCGGTTCTGAGGGGCTATATTGAGTGCCTGGCGCGAGACCGCTGGCCATGAGATCACCCATGTTGAAACTCCTTTACTCGTCTCTAAGCCTTGCTTACAGCGCTGGGCGCGGCGAAAGCGCGTCTCGCACGGCCCTTCGCCCGCAAGGATCATGCTAAGCGTCGTTAACCTGATGCTGCAAGCGGCAAAATTAAAAGGTTTAGATTGTAGTGCTTACGTTTTTGCGCCCCAGCGTACGCACCGCGGCTTCTGCTCTTTAGCAGCGCGAGCCGACGTCAGGACCCGCCCAGAGCTCGTAAGGGCGCGAGGTTCCAAACGCGCCAATGGAGCACGGGAGATACCACCGCACTTCCAAGCAGGCTTAACGCTTTGCGGCTGTTCTGCCGGATGGCTATGGTTATGCGCTATGGCAGAAGAGCAGGGTAATGAGCGACTCCCATAGGCGCCCATAGGCCCTTAGTGATTCGTCGCTTCAGCGGCGTCAGCGAACCCGGCGAAAACTCGACAACCGAGTTGTTTCCGCCATCAGTAACGTACAGCAAGCCTCTCTTGTTAACGGTAACGTCTCCTGGGCCGTCCATTGCTTTGGTTATCGTCTGGAAGGGATGGTCCTGACCCAATCGGTATTCCTCGACATTGTTCTGAACGTCGTTCGCCACGTAAAGCGTTGCGTTTGAGTCGACCGTGATGCCAACCGGCCACGTAGTGCCGTCAGTGATCGTGCACGACGGTGACTTGCTTCTCGGGCCGTACACTTGCACATTGTTCTGCGAACCGCCGGGGTCGTTTGCGACGTAGAGTTTGCCAAAATGGTCGATGGCGATCCCAACCGGATAGCGGAGGCCTTGCGTGATCACGGTGTGTGGCTTCTTCTCGCCATAAAGATATTCGGTGACGTTGGGACCAAAGATGTTGGTGACCCAAAGGTTTCCTTTTGCATCGACCGCGCAGAAAGCTGGTTGATCAAGGCCATCCGTGATAATCTTTGAGGGCTTCGTCTTACCGATAGAATACTCTGAGACTCAACCGGAGCTGTTGGGCCCGTTAACTACGTAGAGCGTGCTATGGCCGTCGACGCAGACACCGCCTGGCGTGTCGATACCGTCCGAAATAGTAGCTAAGGGAGCGGTAGCGTCCTTGGCTCTCGCATTATATACCCGAACGTCGTTGTAGGTAGCGGTAGGGTTAGTAACAAAGAGCAGCGAGCCCGTCACCTTGTATCCGAAGCGTCCGGGAAACCGCTTCAGCGCCGGTAAGAGCTCCGCTGCCGAACTGGTTCCCGCTTGCCTCACTGGCGTCCCGCCCGGGACGACGACCGGTGGCTCCGGCCTGCCGCATCCTGCGAGCAACGCAGCCGCAACGCTGACGTAACGCGCTAAACAGCGCAGGCCCAGAGTCTTCATCTACTAAACCTCCGTGACGCTTAACGAATCGAGCGGCTACGAACGTTCGCCGCGCCGTGTGTCAATTCTAGTGCGACGCTTGAGACGGATTAGCCACTGCCTAATAGTCGCTACGGGGCGCTCCAATGCCGCTTACGCGGCACGAGCCTTCCGTTGCGAACCTTGAGCCATGCGAAATGCTCGAAGCCACGGCTTCAGCGATCACACGCACCGGCAAGCGGTGCAGCTTCGGCAGAATTGTCGCGCCGGAGACCCACTCCCTCCAGTGATCCATCGTCGCGCCGCGCGGCGGCGGCTTTACGCTGCTGCTAGACAGTGCCCGCGCGACAATGCTGAGCTTCGCGCGTGGTCGCGCGATCGTGAGCAGGCGCCATGGTGCCGATTTCGCCGGACCTGCCGTTACGCCCGGGTAAAAAAAGCACGTAGAATCAGTCTAGCCCTCGACGCCTGCACGCGCAAGAGATCGTATCGCGGCGCTGAATCCAGCGCAGGCTATGGCGACGACTACGGTTCGCGACTCCGACCCCCAAGAGACACAAGAGTGGGTCGACGCGATGCGCGGCGTTCTCGCGGTCGAAGGACCGGCGCGCGCACGCGAATTGATTGCGCGCATGGTTGATGAAGCGCAGCGCAACGGCGCACAAGTTTCGCTCGGCCTCCAAACGCCGTATGTCAACACGATTCCGGCGGAGCGGCAACCCGCGATGCCCGGCGATCGCGATCTCGAAGCGCGCCTGCGCCACTACACGCGCTGGAATGCACTGGCCATGGTCGTTCGCGCCAACAAAGTTAGTTCCGAACTCGGCGGACATGTCGCGAGTTTCGCCTCCGCCGCCACGCTCTACGACGTCGGCTTCAATCACTTCTTTCGTGCGCCGAACGACACGTTCGGAGGCGACCTCGTCTTTTTTCAGGGACATTCCTCGCCGGGCATGTACGCCCGCGCATATTTGGAGGGCCGCATTACCGAAGAACAACTCGATAATTTCCGCCAAGAAGTCGGCGGCAAAGGGCTTTCCTCATATCCGCATCCTTGGTTGATGCCGGGTTTCTGGCAATTTCCGACCGTCTCGATGGGACTCGGACCGATCATGTCGATCTATCAGGCACGATTCATGCGCTACCTGCACGATCGCGGTTTGCTCGATGCGACAGGACGAAAAGTTTGGGCGTTCGTCGGCGATGGCGAGATGGACGAGCCCGAATCGCTCGGGGCGATCTCGCTCGCCGGGCGCGAAAAACTCGACGATCTCATTTGGGTGGTCAACTGCAACCTGCAGCGCCTCGACGGTCCGGTGCGCGGCAACGGTAAAATCATTCAGGAATTGGAGGGCGTCTTCAAAGGCGCCGGCTGGAACGTCATCAAGGTCATCTGGGGTAGCCGCTGGGATCCGCTGCTCGCCTCCGACGCCACGGGGCGACTGGTTCAACTCATGAACGAGTGCGTCGACGGCGATTATCAAACGTTCAAGTCGCGCGACGGCAAGTACGTGCGCGATGAATTTTTCGGTCGCTATCCCGAGACGCAAGCGATGGTCGAGGGTTGGAGCGACGACGAGATTTGGAACTTGCAGCGCGGAGGCCACGACTCGACCAAGGTCTACGCGGCATATAGAGCGGCCTGCGATCATCGCGGTGCGCCGACCGTGATTCTAGCAAAAACAATTAAAGGCTACGGCATGGGCGAGGCGGGCGAGGCACAGAACATCGCGCATCAGGCGAAGAAGATGGAACTGGAGGCCATTCGCATCTTTCGCGATCGCTTCTCGATTCCGATCAGCGACGAGCAGATTGCGGGAGAAAAAATTCCATTTCTCAAGCCCGCAGACGACTCGCCCGAAATGCGGTATCTGCGCGAACGACTGGGCGCGCTCGGCCACGTTCCGGAGCGTCGCCGCACCTCGGTCGCGCTTCCGGTTCCGGACCTTTCCGCCTTCGACACGCAACTGCAGGGCACGGGCGACCGCCACATCTCTACGACGATGGCCTTCGTGAGAAATTCTTACGACCATTGCGCGCGACAAAGAAATCGGTCCACGCGTGGTTCCGATCGTTGCGGACGAATCGCGCACGTTCGGCATGGAGGGCATGTTTCGCCAGCTCGGCATCTATTCGTCGGTTGGACAACTCTACCACCCACAAGATGCCGAGCAGCTGATGTGGTATCGCGAAGATAAACTCGGACAAATTCTGCAAGAGGGCATCAATGAAGCCGGCGCGCTCTCGTCGTGGATCGGCGCCGGAACGTCGTATTCGAATCACAATCTGCCGATGATCCCATTTTACATCTTTTATTCGATGTTCGGGTTTCAGCGCGTCGGCGATCTCACATGGGCGGCCGGCGACAGTCGCACGCGTGGCTTTCTCTTGGGCGCAACGGCGGGAAGGACCACGCTCAACGGTGAGGGTTTGCAACACGAAGACGGCAGCAGCCAAGTCGCGGCGTCATTCGTTCCGAACTGCGTGAGCTACGACCCGACGTATGCGTACGAACTCGCCGTGATTATTCAAGACGGACTGCGCCGCATGCTGGCCGAGCAGCACGACGTGTACTATTACATCACGCTCATGAATGAAAACTATCAGCATCCCGCCATGCCGAACGGCGCTGCGGAAGGGATTCTGCGCGGCATGCATTTGCTGCGAGATTCCGGTTCGGCCAAAGGCAAGGCGCCGCGCGTCCAACTCTTCGGCTCGGGCACCATTTTGCGCGAAGTTCTCGCGGCAGCCGACCTTCTGGCCGACGAATGGAACGTCGGCGCCGACGTCTGGAGCGTTACGAGTTTCAATGAGTTGCAGCGCGACGGCGCCGCGGCGCGGCGCTGGAATTTGCTTCATCCAGGCGAGAAACCGCGACGCTGCTACGTTGAAGAATGTTTGGCCGGGCGCGCAGGACCAGGCATTGCCGCAACCGACTACGTTCGCGCCTTTGCCGAGGCGATTCACCCATACGTGGGGCGGCCGTATATTGCACTTGGAACTGACGGCTTCGGACGCAGCGACTTCCGCCGCCGGCTGCGCGAGTTCTTTGAAGTCGATCGGCATTTTATAACGCTGGCCGCGCTGCGCGCGCTGGCGGACGATGGCAAAGTTCCGGCGACCACCGTCGGCAAGGCGCTCCAAAAATACGGCATCGATCCCAACAAGCCGAATCCGCTCACCGTGTAGAAACCAGAAATCCATGAGCGAGACGGTGGACCTCCGCGTTCCCGACATCGGCGACTTCAAGGACGTGCCCGTCATCGAAGTGCTCGTCAAGAACGGCGATCGGATCAAGAAAAACGATCCGCTGATCGTGCTCGAGAGCGACAAAGCGTCGATGGACGTTCCTGCCGCGCGCGAAGGCACCGTGAACGACGTCAAAGTGAAGGTCGGCGACAAAGTCTCCGAAGGCTCGACAATTCTGTCGCTCGCTGCGGGCGAGGGTACCGCAAAAGAAGCCGCCGCGCAACCACAAGCGACGCCGGCGCCACAAACCAAGCCGGAACCGGCGCCCGCGCCTCAACCGGGGCCGCCGCCACCTGTGACTGCACCGGTGCAAGCGGCGCCGCGCGGGGACGGGATGGTTCACGCCGGTCCGTCGATTCGGCGTTTTGCGCGCGAACTCGGCGTCGATCTCTCGCAGTTGGACGGCAGCGGACCGAACGGCCGAATCACGCGCGAAGACGTTCAGGGCTTCGTAAAAACCGCGCTAGAACGCGGCACCGGCGCGGGACCGTCGTTCGGTGGTCTTCCCTCGTGGCCCAAGGTCGATTTCGCCCAGTACGGCGAGATCGAACGCAAGCCGCTCTCGCGCATCAAAAGACTTTCGGGACCGAACCTGCATCGCAATTGGCTGCAGATTCCGCACATCACGAACTACGACGAGGCCGACGTGACGTCGTTGGAAGCCTTTCGGAACGAAGTCAACGCCGAAAAATCTGCGGGAGGCCGGGCGAAGCTGACGCTGCTCGCGTTTTTGGTGAAGGCCGTCGTCGCGGCGCTGAAACGCTTTGGGGAGTTCAACGCTTCAATCGACGGCGAGTCGCTCGTTTACAAGCATTACTACAATATTGGTTTCGCCGCCGACACGCCCGACGGCTTGGTCGTGCCGGTCATCAAGGGCGCGGATTCGAAGGGATTGTTCGAAATCGCGCAATCGGCCGCGGACTTCGCGGCAAAGGCGCGCGCCGGAAAACTGTCGCTTTCCGACATGCAGGGTGGCACGTTCACGATCTCTTCGATCGGTGGAATTGGCGGCACGGCGTTCACGCAGATCGTCAATGCGCCGGAAGTCGCGATACTCGGGGCGACGCGCACCGCGATGAAACCGGTCTGGAACGGCGAGCAGTTCGAACCACGCTTGATGCTCCCGATCAGCGTCAGTTACGATCACCGCGTCGTCGACGGCGCGGGAGCGGCGCGCTTCTTACGCTACGTCGCGGAGCTCCTGGCCGATTTCCGACGCGTGCTGCTCTAGCGAGCGCCCGACGACGGTCGCGAAGTGGGGCAAACCGATGGCCAAGCTGATGCCGCTCGTCTCCGGTCGCGACCGCCGCAAACTCGGGACGCTCAAGGGAAAACTGAAGGTCCACGAGGATTTCGATGCCCCCGCTTCCACGGACAATTATCGAGCAAATTTGAGGCCTAATGCGTATCTTGCTCGACACGCGGGATGCGATTGCCGGCCCGCAAAACGACGTTCTTTTCAGCGCGGACAGTATTTGGGAGATCGCCCTCAAATCTCGCCCTGCGTCGCATAGATCTTCGCATCGAACCCGAAGGAATCGCAAAAGAGGCGCTGACGAACGGCTTCGCGGAAATGCCCATTTGCGCCGCTGCAGCCGCCCGCGTTGCCACCTTGCCACTGCACCATCGCGATCCGTTCGACCGAATCTTGGTCGCTCAAGCGCCCTGCGAACCTGCTCGGTTCTTTACCGTTGACGCGACCCCTGTACATTACTCCGACCTCGTAACGTTGATCTGAACGCGCTCATCATCTGATCGCGATACCCCAGGCGCAGCCGGCTTGTTGAATGTCGGAGTTCGTGTAGATGACCGAAGGCGAAAGTTTCGAACTGAACTTTTGCGTGCCCGTCGGGTACACGTCGATTCCGTCGGAGCTCGCGCCGCCGCAGTTCGCCACGTAGAGATCGCCGTTCGGCGCAAACGCGTATGCCGCGAGATATGAGCCCGTCGGCAAACCGGTTGGGTCGACGATGCTCGGTGTAGCGCCTTTTTTCAGATGGTTGCTATTGTACCGAACGAGCGCCGCGCCCGAGGACGGATTGGTCGATGCATAGAGATTTCCGTTGCTATCAAACGTTAGGCCACCGGGCGAGGTCAGGCCATCTAAGAAATAGGTATCTCGCTTTTTGTAGGGAGGCTTCACGACCGCAATAGAGTCGGTGCCGGTGCTGTTATTGGCGGAGATGTAAACCCGCGCGCTCGCGTCAACCGCGATCCCATACGAATTAGTCCCAGCCGCGGCAGTTAGCGTTCTAACGGGTTTCAGCTTGGCGTTCTTTTTCAGCGATGGCGCATATTCCATCACGCTGCTGTTTCCCGGCGACGTCACCCAGAGATTGCCGGACGGATCGAAGGCAAGTGCATCGGATGCCATCGTGCCCAGCAGGACAAACCGATGAATCGGCACGGACTTGTACGTCAAGGGCAGTTTGAAGGCTACCGCGCTCGTGGGGTTTCCGCTGTACGGACCAAACGACAGAATCCATAGGTGTCCCGCCGCATCGATGGCCATGCCGCTCGTGTACAGCAAGTCGTTTTTGGCGCCCTTGCCGATGCTCGCTACTTTTGAGTCCGTCATGAGCGGCACCCTCGCGACTTGCACTTGCGGATACGTGACGCCGGCGAACAGCGTCCAGTACACGTCGTGACGTGTGCGAGGTGTTAGGAACTGCACCGGACTGACGGCCGGCTCGGCCGCCGAGCCTAAACTCGGCGGCTCGAAGCCGCCTCCTCCGCAACCCCCGAGAAGTATGAGCGAAAACAATAGCGCGACGGATCTGGCGTTCACGGGCTGGCCTCCCCCTATGCCGTATCGTACGCAGAGGCCGACGCCGTGCGTATGTCGGAAAACCACACCTTTGCCATGATTGCCGGGCCAATTTTCTGTCCGGTCCTGGTTGGCCGCACCGAGGAGCTGCGCGAACTCGTCGAACGCCGGCTCGCGGCGGCGCGGGGCAAAGGCTGCTGCGTGCTCCTCTCGGGCCACGCGGGCATGGGAAAGAGCCGGCTGATTTCGGCCTTCCGCGACACTGTGACCGGCGGACGGGCGGCGCTCGGCATCGGAAACGCGCGCGAGTTCGGGACTGCCCCCTACGGCCCGGTGCTCGAAGCGCTGGCCGGCGTCGGCGCCATCTCGAAACTTCCGCACGAAGTGAGCCGCGAAGAGCAATTCGCGACGCTCGCCGAAGCGATCGCGGCGGCGTGCCGCCGCCGCCACGTCGTGCTGGTTATCGAAGACGCTCAATGGGCCGACGAAGGATCGCTGCAGTTCCTTCTCTATCTCCTGCCATTGCTTGCGTCGCTGCGGATGTTGTTGATCGTTACGCACCGTTCCGAAGACGCCGGCGAAAGCCAGTCGCTCTCGACCTTCGTGCCGCGGTTTGCCCGCGGTACGACGACGTACCGCATCGCGCTTGCACCGCTTCGCACGAGTCAAGTTCGACGGCTCGTGACGCTGGCGTTGGGCGAACGCGCTCCGCTGGCTGCGCAGACCACTGCGGAAATCGTCGAACGCAGTGACGGCAGTCCGTTTTTTGCCGAGGAATTGCTGAAGAACGCGCTCGAACGGCGGGCATCGAAGACCGCGACCGGGGAATTGCCGGCGACGATTCGCGCCGCGGTACTGGAGCGCTGCGCCGCCTTGGATCCGGCCACGCGCGCGGTCCTTACACGCGCCGCCGTGCTCGGGCGACGCTTCGAGGCGGCGCTCCTGGCGTCGATTTGCAACGTTTCGTTGCCGGAAGTTTTGATCGCGCTGCGCCGGCTACGCGATCTCCAAATCGTCGAGGAACTGTCGGGTACGCCCGCCGTCTACGCATTCCGGCACACGTTAACCCGTGAAGCAGTGTACGAGACGATGCTGCGCGATGAAGTGCGGCCGATGCATGAAAGCATCCTGGAGGTCCTGGAACGCACCGGTGGCAGCGCGTTGGATCTGGGATATCACGCGTGGGCCGCCGACGACTGGCCCAAATCGCTGCGCTATAACGAACTCGCGGGCGATGAAGCATTAGCGGTGCACGCCTACGCCGATGCGCGCGCCTGTTTCGAACGCGCGCTTCTCGGCGTTGAAGAGTGGGCCGTGCGCGGGCGGCTCTTGGAAAAAGCGGCCGACGCGGCGACGCGTGACGGAAACGCCCAACTCGCCGCATCGCTCTACCAGCATGCGGCCGCGGAATTTGAAAAAACTGGCGATGAGAAACGCGTCGCGCGGCTCTATTTGGCGATGGGTTCGCAAGCGCGCGTTTCCGGCGACACGCTCGAGTCGCGAACCATTCTGCAGCATGCCATCGGGCGCTTGCGTGACGATAACGCGGCCGAAAAAGCGATGTTGCGACTCACGCTTGCCTTCACGCATCTAGATCGCTGCGAAACCGGCGTCGCGACGGAATTAATCGAGCGATCGCGGGCGGTAGAGGATAGCGCGACCTATGCCAGCGCCATGAACTATTGCGCGGCCGTGCGCGGCGATCTGTCCGCCGTTCGTGAGGCCTCGGCGCTGACGCTCCAACGTGGCGCCGCGGAGAGTCCGGAAGCAACGCTGCGGGCGCGATTCAACTGGGGGTTCAACTGCTGCGTGCTCGGCATCGACGACGAGGCGGTCGCGACGCTGGAATCGCTTTTGCCCGAGGTGACGAAGCGGCGGTTGCGGTCATTGGAAGTTCTCACCTACGCGAACCTCGCCTTTGTTCACTCCCGCGGCGGCCGCCTGAACGTCGCCGGAGAATTGATCGAGCGCGCCTTGGCGATTCCCGAGCCGAGTACCACCGGACCGGTCGCGTTAGCGGCTGCGGGCCTGACGCTGGCCTCGCTCATGCGCGACGATCAGTTGGCGCATCGTTGCGCACCACCAGAGATCATCGAACATGCGTTTTCAAGCCGCATCAACTCCACGCTAGGGCGCGTCGCCGGCCCGTACGCGCGTTGGCGCCACGCCCGTGGCGACGTCGCGGAAGCGACGAAAGCGCTTCGCGCGGCGATGGACGTTATCGTGGGCGCATTCGGCGCAACGGAAACGTTGCTGGCGGCGGCGGAACTGGGCGATGTACCAACGGCGGAGCGCACGTTTTTGCACCTTCCGAAGATCGATGCCATGGCAAGTCTGCGAATTTACCGCGCGACCGGCGATCATCTACGAGCGCTCAAAGCGCGGCGTGTGGGCGATTCTCAGGCAGCGATAAGGCACGTGGCCGACGCGGCATCCCACTATCAGTGCCTGGCTTGGCCGATGCATGAGACGCAGGTACGAGTGATCGCGCAGAGCGCTGGTGCTGCAACGACGATCGGGGCGATACCTCTTTTAAAAATGGCGTCACTTTCGGCTCGCGAGCGTGAGATCGCGGCGCTGGTCGCGCAAGGAATTCCGAATAAAAACTTAGCGCAGCGACTCTGCGTGAGTCAGCGCACCGTCGAAAAGCACCTCACCTCGATCTTTGAGAAATTGGGGTTGCGCAATCGAGCCGAACTCGCCGCGATCGTGGTTCGGCAATCGCTTTCGTGATCTATTCTTACCGTACTTCGTCGGGGTACCAGTCGAACAGCGGGTTCGGCCCAGAGCCGACATTGCCGTTAGCGTATCAATCAGCTGTAGCAGCCCGCAACGCTCCTACACGTTACCAGCGGCGCGCGGTAATCGAAACGTAGGCATCCGCGCCGCGAGGGACGAGGAAATAGATCACGACGACGAGGTACAGCGCAAAACTGACGAGCGGAAACACGAGCGCCAGCAGCGTCGCACCTATGTAAATCCCCCATCCCATTCTGTAGCCGCGAAGGGTCTCATCGATCGTCCCCTCGCTAACCTCCGGCTCGAACGAACGGCTACGTACCAAATGCAGCAACATGAGGTTATAAAATGTAGCGCAAGCCGATAGCACCAGTCCATAGAGAAACGCCGCCGCCGCAAAGGTGGGATACGAGCCGAGCGTCGTGGTTGCAAACGGAATGAGCACCGTTGACGCCAGCAGCAATAGGTTCCAAAATACGGTCCGACGATCCACCGTTCGCACGAACCGAAAGAGCGCGTGATGATTCTGCCACATGATGCCGATCACGGAGAAACTCAGGACATAGGCAATGAGATTGGGCCAAAGACGCAGTAGCGCGTGCGCGAGTTCGCGGTTGGCGGCAAAGCGCGTCGCCGGCAAAACGAACCCCAGCGCCAACAGCGTAATCGCGAAAGCGAACACGCCGTCGGAGAACGATTCGAATCGCGCCTTGTTCACTTCTCAGTCAATCAGTACCATGGATTGAACGCCGTCACGCCGATTCGAGAAAAATCTGCCACATTGTTACCGACCACTGTCAAATCGTAGTGCAATGCCGTTGCCGCTAGCAGCGCATCGACCACCGGCAGTTTTCCCGCACCGCTCCGTGCGCGCCTCCGCCGCTTTTTGCCCATTCATGACAGCGGATGTCAGGTATTGCCGTTACGCTGGCTGCATGATTAAAGGAATCGATATCGCCTCGTATTTGGTCAAAGACCCCCAGCGTGCCATTGCGTTTTACCGCGACGTGCTGGGAATGACGCCCACGGCTCTCGACGAGCAGGGGCGCGGTGCGGAGTTTACGTTGGCCGACGGCTCTACGTTCGGCGTTTGGAAGCCGGACAACGGCGGGACCGGGGGCGCGATGATGTTTGCCGTCGACGATGCAAAAGCCGCCGTTGCGCACTATCGCGAGCGCGGGTTGCAACTGAGCGACGTGATGGAGTCGCCCGTCTGTTTCATGGCGTTCGGCCAAGATCCCGAGGGCAATGCGATCATGATTCATCAGCGTAAGACCTAGACGAGACGGCGCTCCTCGAATATCGCCGGATCGCTCGCCGCGCATGGCTGACGACGGATTCGCCGAGCTCCGCCGGCTCCAGCAGCGTCGCGACGTCCGCCCACGCAATCAGTTGGAATGTGGCCAACTCTCTCGCCGGAAACGTCACGCGCAGGATCGCTTCGCGGTCGTTTCGCGACGCGATTTCCGCGGGCCAATAGAGCGTGAGGCGTTCCACCGCGTCGCTACGCGTGCGAAGCGTCACGACGATGTCGGCGCTGCGCGACGATTCGTTGAATCGGGCGGCCGATTCGCGCCAGTACCGCTCGAGATCGAAGTCGCCGGGGCGCTGAAAGTGAGCTGCAAGTTCGTCCACGCCGCGAATTCGATCGACGCGGAAGGATCGCAACTCCTCGCCGTGACGCGCGATGAGGTACCAAACGCCGGCCTTGGAAACGAGCCCGAGCGGATCGATCGTGCGCGTTGACACGGTACCGTTGCGATCCTCGTACCGAATGCGCGCTCGACGGTCGTCCCAAACGGCGCGGCGCAGCGTGGTGAGTATTTCGCGGGGCGGCGGGGGTTGGTTCCAACGGCGCTGGTCGACGTGAATTCGCGAACGCGACTTTTCGGCCGCACGCCGCTGAACGCCCGCGAGTCCGCCGTGGAGCTTTTCGAGCGCCTGGTCGAGGCCGCGCTCCAGCCCAAGATCGGCGAGCGGGCTCCCTCCGGAAACGAAGAGCGAGCGAATTTCGTCCTCCGTAAAGTGCGTTAACGCTCGGCGATAGCCGTCGGAGAGAACGATCCCTCCGCCTACGCCACGTTGGGCGTAGATGGGCACGCCTGCCGCGCAGAGCGACTCGACGTCGCGGTAGATCGTTCGTTCCGAAACTTCGAGACGCTCCGCGAGAACGCGCGCCGAGCACTGCCGGCGCGACTGCAAGAGCAACAACAGCGAAATGAGCCGATCCGCCTTCACGGTTCTATCTTGGGCCTAAGGCGTTATCGCGAATACTGTCCCTAGTCCATGCGTTCCGCCGCCGATCGTCGTGCCGTACAAGTTGCCGGCGGTACTCAGCGTCACGCCGGTAGGGAGTGCGCCATCGGGTGTGTTGGTGAAGGCGTACAGAACGGTGTACGCCCAGCCGGATCCTTGCGGCGCGAGCTTAAACACGACGCCACAGCCTTTGGTGGACGGACACGCGTTGACGTTCCCGCCGATATTCGCCGTGCCATATAAGTTGCCGGATGCGTCGACCGCCATGTTGCCTAGCGGACCCCCGCCCTCGCTCGTCTTAAAATAATGGATGACGCGGAACGACCACTGGCCGCGCTTGCCGCGCGCCAACTTGAAAAGCGTGCCGCATCCGCCGAAGCAGCCTCCGCGCCCACCGAGGTTCGCGCTCCCGTAGAGGTTGCCTGAGTCGTCGGCGACGAGGCCGGCGACCGGTGTATACCCGTCGCTGCCGTTGAAGGCATGTAGCACGGTTTCGGTCCACGACTTCTTTGCACTCGGCGTTAATTTGAAGACAACGCCGCAACCGGCCGCACACGCGGTATTCCCGCCGTACGACGTCGTTCCGTAGAGGTTGCCTCCGCGTAGCAAGAGCGGCGGCGCTTGAGGGTTCGCGCCATCCGCGCCATACGGCGTGAAGCGATACAGAATTTTTTCCGCCCACTTCTTGCCGGACCGGACCAACTCGTAGACCGTTCCTCCTCCTCCGCTGCCGCCGGAACCCCCGGAAACCGTCGTACCGTATAAGTTTCCTCGTTTGTCGAAGATCAACGCGGAACGCGGTTGGGCGCCGTCGCGATTGCCCATGAAGTCATGGAGCACGCCGAATTTTGGCGAACGGGCGCGGTGGTAGAGCGCGTAGGCTACTCCCAGCGATCCGCCGACCTGCGTCGTGCCGTAGAAGTCGTCGCCGGTCTCGGAAACCAGCGGATAATCGGGATATGCGCCGTTCGTGAGGTCGAAGCTCCACAACGTCGTTTCGTTCCAACCGCTGGCGCCGTGAGACAATCGAAAGATCGTGCCGCATCCCGAACTGCACGCCGTGTTCGTTCCGCCGTTCGATGTCGTACCGTAGAGCCGGCCCGCGGAGTCCAGGATGGGGTTTGCCTCGGGAATTTCGCCGAGCGGGGGGCCGCTAAAGGAATAAATCACAACCGGCCCGCGCGTCAGCGGCAAGGCCGAGGAGCTTGGGACGTAGGACGCGCGCTGGGGTGGTGCTTGACATCCCGCGATCGCGATGACGGCAACGATCGCGAGGAACGCTTTCAACACTCGCGGAGTCCCCGTAAGACATATTGCAAAATGCCGCCGTGGCGGTAGTATTCGGCTTCGTTCGGCGTGTCGATGCGCAGGCGAACGTCGAAGTGAATCGCCTTGCCGCTTTGCGCATCGGTCGCGGCGACGCGTAATTTCATCTGCGGCGCAACGCCCTGCGCAATACCGGTGACGTCGTAAATTTCCTCGCCGGTGAGACCGAACGTCGAACGGTCGGCGCCATCGAGAAACTCGAGCGGCAAGACGCCCATGCCTATCAGATTGCTGCGGTGGATCCGTTCGAACGATTCGGCGATCACCGCCTTGACGCCAAGCAGATACGGACCCTTCGCGGCCCAGTCGCGCGAGGAACCGGCCCCGTATTCTTCGCCGGCCAACACGATCAGCGGCGTTCCGTCCGCACGGTATTTCATCGCCGCATCGAAGATCGAAAGTTCCTCGCCGGTTGGAAGGTAGCGCGTCACACCGCCTTCGATATCCGGAACGAGAACGTTGCGCAGACGAACGTTGGCGAACGTGCCGCGCATCATGACCTCGTGGTTGCCGCGGCGCGCGCCGTATGAATTGAAGTCGCGCGGCTCGATGCCGCGCTCCATCAAATAATGGCCCGCCGGACTCGACCGCGCGATGCTGCCCGCAGGCGAAATGTGATCGGTCGTCACGGAATCGCCCAGCACGGCGATCGCGCGCGCGCCACGCACGTCGTGCAACGGCGGCGGCTCGGCCGGCATGTCATCGAAATACGGCGGCTTCCTGACGTACTCGGAGTGTGGATCCCACGCATACCGTTCCGCCGTGGTAACCTCGAGCGCGTTCCAATTCGCGTCGCCCTTGAAAACGTCGGCGTATTCGCGCGCGAACATCTCGTCGCTAATGCAGCGCGCCATCGTTTCCGCGATCTCCTCGTTGCTCGGCCAGATATCGGCGAGCGTGACCGGAGCGCCATCCGAGCCGTAGCCCAGCGGCTCGGTCGTGAGATCGACATCCATGCGTCCCGCCAAGGCATATGCGACGACCAGCGGCGGCGACGCCAAGTAATTGGCGCGCACTTGCGAATGAATGCGCCCTTCAAAATTGCGATTGCCGGAAAGAACCGCCGCCACGATCAGATCGCGGTCCGCCACGGTTTCTGCGACGTCCGGCGGTAGCGGTCCGGAGTTGCCGATGCACGTGGTGCAGCCGTACCCGATCAGGTTGAACCCGAGCCGATCGAGATATTCTTGCAAGCCGGACCTCTGTAAGTAATCGGTGACGACTTTGGAACCAGGCGCGAGCGACGTCTTGACCCATGGTTGCGTCCGAAGCCCGCGTTGCACGGCATTGCGCGCCAGGAGGCCCGCGCCGATCAAAACCGCCGGGTTCGACGTGTTCGTGCAACTGGTGATCGCGGCAATGACCACCGCGCCGTCGTCCAGATCGGTCACCGTCTGCGAAATGGTCGCGGTCCCGCCGCCCCCTTCGCCGACGAAACGCTCGATCGCGTCGTTGCCGCGAGCGCGAGCCTCGGCCCACTGCGCGAACGCCTTGCCGAACGAATGCTTCGCGTCGTGCAACGCCACTCGATCTTGCGGGCGCCGTGGGCCCGCCAAGCTCGGCTCGACCGTCGCCAAGTCGAGCGTGAGCGTATCGGCAAAGTCGGCGTCGGGCGTCGCGTCCGTGCGAAACAGTCCTTGAGCCTTCGCATAGGCTTCGACCAACGCGACGCGTTCGGGCGAGCGCCCCGTCAAGCGCAGATATTCCAGCGTGCGATTATCGATCGGGAAGATGGCGACCGTCGAGCCGAATTCCGGCGACATGTTGCTGATGGTCGTTCGATCGACGACCGGTAACGCACCGACGCCGGTGCCGTAAAACTCGACGAACTTACCAACGACGCCCTTGCGTCGCAGCAGCTCTGCGACCGTGAGGACCAAGTCGGTCGCCGTGACGCCTTCGCGTAGCGTGCCTTCGAGCCGGACACCAATCACTTCGGGAACCAGCATCGTCACGGGCTGCCCGAGCATCGCCGCTTCGGCCTCGATTCCGCCGACGCCCCAGGCGAGCACGCCGAGGCCGTTGACCATCGTGGTGTGCGAGTCGGTACCGACCGCGGTATCGGGGTACGCGACCCCATCGTGGGCGCCAAAGACCACGCGCGCGAGGTACTCGATGTTGACCTGATGGACGATTCCGGTTCCGGGCGGCACCACGCGGAAGCCCGCAAGCGCGCCCTGTCCCCACTTCAGAAATGCGTAGCGCTCGCGATTGCGCGCAAACTCGAGTTCGGTGTTCTTCGCCAATGCGTCGTTGGAGCCGAAGTAGTCGGCTTGAACCGAATGGTCAATCACGAGTTCAACCGGTTGGAGCGGATTGATCGCCCGTGGATCGCCACCCATCTGCGCCATCGCGTCGCGCATGGCCGCAAGATCGACGACGCAGGGCACGCCGGTAAAGTCTTGCAGCAAGACGCGCGAGGGCGTAAACGCGATCTCGCATTGCCGCTTTGCCTGGGGATTCCAGCGCGCCAACACTTCCACATCGTCGCGCGTTACCGTACGGCCGTCCTCGCACCGTAAGAGATTCTCGAGTAGAAGCTTCAGCGAAAAGGGCAGTCGCGATAGCGTTCCGATGCCGGCGCGTTCGAGCGCATCCAAACGAAAATACCGGTAGGAGCGGTCGCTCACCCGCAGCGTATCGAGCGAACCGAAACTATTGCGCGACTGATCCATGGGCGACTCGTACTTTGGGATCGCCGTTGGCGTAGCCTTCGATTTCGAGCCTCGCCTGGCCGCAGCAGAGATCCCAAAGGGGCTGCGCCACCAATCCGAGACGCCATGGCTGCAAACCTAGAACGCGTTCGAATTCCGCGCGTTCTTGCGGAATTTCGCGCGACAATCGCTCGAGCGCCGCACGCGGCACCAGAAGGCTCGGCGGCAAGTCGGCGTCGCGCGCGATTTCCGCGATCGCGGCGTTTAAGACGTTCACGAGTGGTTCGCGCGCGGGTGATGCAGGACGGGCCGGCCGCGTAGGCAGTTCGTCTTCCGCCAGCGCCTGAGCGCGCGCCACGGCGTCGAGAATCGCTTGACCGAGTTGCCGTTTTGCGTTCCCGTCGAGCCGCCGCAGCTGGGAGAGGTCTTCGTGCCGCGCCGGCTTGATCACCGCGAGTCCCGCGATGACGTCGTCGGGCAAAATGTAGCGAACGGGAAGATCGCGTTCGCGCGCGATGCGATCGCGCAACCGAACGAGTTCGCTGAGAATACCAAGTTCGCGACGGTTCATCCGCATCGCGCCGGGGATGCGAATATAGGCGCGCCGTTCGTCGAGTTGATAGTGCTCGATATCGCCCAACTCTTCGCATTCCTCATACGCCCATTCGTAGCGCCCTTTTTCGACCAGTCGCGGGACGAGCGCGTCGTAGAGCGGCAAGAGATGGATCACGTCGTCAACGAGATACTCGATTTGTCGCGCCGAGAAAGGTCGCGCCGACCAATCGCTGACGGTTTGCGACTTCGCCAAGCGTACGCCGCAGACGCTGCGCACCAAATCACCCAGTGACACCTGCATGCCGTATCCCAAGAACGCCGCTAAGACTTGCGAGTCGAAGACGCGTGACGGTACGACGCCGTACCGATCGGCGAAGATTTTGAGATCGGCCGAGAGCGCATGGCCGATCACCGTCGTGTGCGTCAGCGCAAGGGCCAACGGCTGCAAGTCGGGCAGCGCTAACGCGTCGACGATCGCGACTCCGTCGTCAAAGGCCAGTTGCAACACCATCAAACGCGCCGCGTACGTGCGCTCCGCATGAAACTCGGTGTCGAGCGCCACGCGAGCCGCATTGCGAACGCGCGCGCAGAGTTGCGTAAAGGCGCGCGGCTCGTTGACGATCGGCACGCTACTCACGGCGACGGAGGCGTCGTCGGCGCGCCGCGACGGAAACGAAAGTGCGGACAACGGTGATGCCGACAATAATGCCGCGCATAATTGCTCGCGCGCCATTCGTAGCGGTGCACCGCGACCGTTACGCGGTCGCCGAAAATGGTCAGCAGCGCGCAGACCGGGATGGCGATCGCGCACATCGTCCAAACGTGCACCCAAACCGGGACGCGGAATGCCGCCGCGCTCGCGGTTGCGACCGTTCCCCCGAAGCCCGGAATGACGCGAACGGCGAGAAGAAAGGCGGGTGAACCGACAGGAAAGCGTCGCACCCAGGCGGGCAGTCGCTGGAGATACTCGTGAAGGTCCAGCAAGCGCGACGCGTGGCGATTGATCCAGTAACCGAACAGCGCGGCGAGCACGAGACCGACGGCGTCCACCGCGGTGCCCTTCCAAGGCCCAAAGATCGCGCCGTTCATAATGGCGAGCGCATCCGTAACGGAGAACGGGGCCGATGCGACGAGCGTAAAGATGGCGATCGCGAGGGGATAGGCCAGGAAGCCGATCGTGCGGATCTCATGCTCGACGCGGGGCTGATGACGAATGACCCAAACGGCGAGGAGAAATGACGCGGCCATCAGCGCGAGAGCCGCGCCTTTTCGAAGGGAAGGATTCAACCTATGATACCGCGCGCAATCGTCACGGTGCTCTGCTTGGCCGGACTCTACGTCTCCCTTTTCATGTTCAACAAGAGTCTGCGCGCCGCACGAGGTGAGGTCCGAGGACCCAGCGTCGTCAAGACCCGGCGTGCGCATCTGCTAGGAGTTCCCAACTCCCTGCTGGGGGTCATTTACTATCCGGCGTTGGCAATCGCGATCTGGTGCCTTCATCAGCGCTGGGAGATGCTGATCGTCCTCTTGGTCGCGCTGGGGGCCGCCTGCACCTCGGCCGTTCTCGCGTATTCGTTGCTCTATATCACGCGCCGAGAGTGCCCCTACTGCTGGACGGCGCACGGCGTCAACTGGTCCGTCCTGCTGCTCTGCGCCTGGTTCTTTTATCGGACGTCTTGAGTGTCGTCGTTTGATTTGGTATCATCGGCCTCTCTGGTCAGGACGGCACGAACGTCGCCGAACCGCCGGAAGAGAGGCCCGGACGCGTAGCGGTAGTTCTACGGTTCGGTGAACGGCAGTATACAAAAGGGGCGGGACGAGTGTTCCGCCCCTCTGCTGTTTTATTTGGAACGGACTTCTTCGATCATCGCGAGATAAGCCGGGTCGTCCGTCGGGTGCGAGGAGAACCATGCCTCGAGCATCTCCTCGGCGAGGGTCGGAGTCGTGGCACGGAGGCTGAGGCACAGCACGTTGGCATCGTTCCACTCGCGAGCGCCGGCGGCGGTTCCGGCGTCGTTGCAGAGCGCGGCTCGGACTCCGGGAACTTTGTTGGCGGCGATGCTGACGCCCGTGCCGGTCCAACAGCAGAGCACGCCGGAATCCGCCCGCCCTCGAGCGACGGCTTCTCCGACTTGGGCGGCGACCGAAGGCCACGCGTCGTCCTTCGCCGACACCAACGCGCCGAAGCGCTCGACGTCGTGTCCCCGGTTATGCAACCATCGATCCACCCGTTCCGCGAGTTCCGCCGGCATGTCGCTGCCCAGTGCAATACGCATCGTCAAAAGGTTTTCGCTTCGGCGCGGCGGGAGACTGCCGACCATGGGGCCTGTCCGATTGGCGGCGACCGTGATCCTCGCTCGCCCCAACTTCGAACTGTACTTGACGAGGCGGAGCGGTGGAAGCCCGTTCGCGCCAAACGCGTTTGTGTTTCCCGGCGGGACGATCGATCCGCAAGACACGACGCCACGAGCGCAACAGCGCACGGTCGGCCTGGACCCCGACCGGCTGGCACGCGAGTTTCGCGCCGGCGTTTCGCCGGAGTTGCTCTCCACCGAGCCGCCGATCGACGTGGAGGCCGCGCGTGCCCTCCTCGTCGCGGCCTTGCGCGAACTGTTCGAAGAAGCCGGAATCCTTCTCGGCTGTTCGGCGGCCGGCGCCAGGATTGCCATGGAAAGCGCCGATTGGAACGCCATCGCGCCCGAACGAGCCTGCGTGCGCGAAGGGAAGCTCGCGTTTGCGGAGTTTCTGGCGCGGCACGATTGGTATGCCGACGCGCGAGGGTTGACGCTCTTCTCGCACTGGATCACCCCGCCGAGCGAACCCCGGCGATATAACACGCATTTTTTCTTTGCGGCGGCGCCGCCGGATCAAGCGGCGTTCGCCGACGCTTTCGAAACGCACGACGGCGTATGGATGGCGCCCCGCGACGCGCTCGAACGCTTCGAGCGCGGCGACATGCACTTGGTGTATCCCACCATCAAGCATTTGCAGCGGCTCGCCGCCTTCGATTCGGTCGAAGCCGCGCTGCAGTTTGCGCGAAGCAAACCCGTCGTGACGATCATGCCGAACGATGCGGCACAAGATTTCGAAATACCGCAGAGTTTGGAAGCGGCGTGGTAAGGGTCGTCCGCGCGCCCAACGCCTCGGCGATGACGCTGACCGGGACCAACTCGTACGTGGTGAATTGCGGCGACGGCGCGGCACTGGTGATCGATCCCGGACCGCCGATCGAAACGCATCTCGATGAAATCGTCGCCGCGGCCCGCGGAATGGATACCGCTATTACAGCGGTTGCGCTCACGCACGGCCACCCCGATCATGCGTCGGGCGCGCCGATGCTCGCGGCTGCAACGGGAGCGGCGGTTTACGCGCATCCGGCGTGCCGCGCGCCGCACGAGTACGAACTGGCGCTGGAAGAAGACTTTGCAATCGCGCAGACGCTGCTGCGTGTTATCGATGCGCCCGGACACACGTTCGACCACGTGATCTTCTATCTGCCGGCGAAACGTGCGCTCTTTACGGGGGACACGATCTTAGGCGAGGGCACCTCGGTAATTGCACCGCCCGGCGGCGCGCTGCGTCCCTATCAAACGACGTTACGGCGGCTCGCGAGCGAATTTGCAGATGCGAACGTTATCTATCCGGGGCATGGACCGATCGTGACCGATGTGCGGGCAAAAATCGCGGAATACATCGAGCACCGGCGCATGCGCGAATCGCAGATCGTCGACGCGCTGCGCGACGGAGCGAAGACCATTCCGGACATCGTGCGACGGGTCTACGGGCCGGAACGCAGCGTCCTGTGGCCCGCCATGGCGCGCCAAATTCTGGCGCACCTTATCGCGCTGGAAGAGGAACGTCGCGTGATCGCGCGTCCCCTGGATCGCGTGTTGAGCGCCGACGAGATGGCGATGCTCGATCCGAGGATCGAAGAAATTCTGAAGCCGGAAGAGGCCGCCATCGTGGGTGCCGAACTCGGCATGGAGACGCGCCTAGAACGTCTATACGAATATCGCCTCGTCTAGATACGAGGTTCAAACGGAACACGTTACGCAAACGTGATTCCAGGAGCATACTATGAGCGCACAATTCACCTGCACGGTCAATGCCGTGGGTCCCACCTCGGGGGACTTCGAAGACAACTTCTTGGACCCGCGCGACGATCCAACCTCACACGGACCGGCGATCGTTATAACGCTCACCGATCTCGGCGGGGCGTTCAACGGCTGCAGTTTCTTGGTCGATGACTCGATCGGCAATAGCGTGCTCGCGGTCGGACTCGCGGCAATCAGCACCGGAAATCAAGTTATGGCAGACGTCGATTGGCCGCAACCCATTATTGGAAAGGAACAGGGCGGCGGCACGATCTACGGTGCGGCATACTGCCGCTCGCTCTGGCTGAACGGCGCGTGACGTAGCGACATGCCGTGCGTCCGCGCCCCAGGAACGGGCAGCGCCGTTCCCGACACAACGCTCACCAACTGGTCGCAAGAGATAACGATTGCTCCGACCAGCATCTTTCAACCGAACTCCATCGACGAACTCGTAGCGATTGTAAAGTTGGCCGAATCAAAAAGGTTCGCCGTTCATGCCGTCGGTAGCGCGTGGTCGTTCAACGACAACTTTTCAACCCCAGGGTTCGCGAACGGCACGGGCAACGAACCGGGATTTATCGTGCGCACCGACTCGCTGAACCGCATGCTCGGCAACAGCATGGGCGCGACCATGTTGGGCGAGACGGTGTTGCACCAGTCGCCCGACGATCCCGTGATTCAAGCACTAACCCAGAGCGCTCAGGCGCGCAATTTGGTGCACCTCGAGGCAGGGATCAAAGTTCACGACCTCAACGACGCGCTCGAGTCGCTTCGCATCGTGAAGGGAAACCTTCAGCCGCACGGATTCGCCGTGCCGACGCTCGGCGGAAGTGGCGGTCAAGCGCTGGCGGGCGTTGTTTCAACCAGCACGCATGGGGGCGACGTTAATTTGCCGCCGATCCCCGACATGGTGCAAGGGATTCATCTCGTCGCTCCGGGCGGGGTTGAATTTTTTCTCCAACGCGGCGGCGCCGACGCGATCGTCGATACCGGTCGCCTCGCACAGACGCTCCCGTGCGTCGCGGGTCGTATAGTCTCCGATGACAAAGCGTTCTACAGCGCCCTTTGCTCCATGGGTCGAATGGGGATTTTTTACTCGTTCGTGGTCGAGGTCGTCCCGCAGTTCGTTCTCGAGGAGAATCGCTTCAAAGCCTCGTGGAACGCAGTGAGTCAGCAACCGATTCCAGGCGCGGCCAACGCTGCGGGCACCATTAGCGATTTTCGCACTCGCCGCGTTTCCGACAATCGGTTTCTTCAGATCGTAATTCTGCCGTATCCTAACGGCTCCGACCACGATTGCTATGTTAGCCTTCGCAAGCAATGGCCCATATCCCAACCGCTGAATCCGGCGCCGGCGGGCGGCCTCTTCTCATTTTCGTGGGCCTGCGAACAGCAGCCGTTGGAAAAGTCATTGATCGTTTTGGGAATCATCGCCGCGGCCACGGCGCTAGCCGTGGTTGCGGAAGTCGCCGCCGCCGCTGTTTCCTGGATCCCGTTCGTCGGCGAAGCCGCCGAGGCAGCTGCCGCGGCCGTCGTTGCAATCGCGGCCGCCACTGCGGTTGCGCTCTCGCCGCTGCTGGTTCCGTCGATCACGATCGGCGACTATATCGCCGCCATAACCAATCTGATGTTGCAATACGGTCTTTTTCGGCGTCGCAGCCGACACCGTCAACGCGCTTATCGCTTCTGGACTTTCGCCGCAAGACGTTACCGATCTCGGCTATAAAATCATGGATACCTACGATTACAATGCCGACTGTTATAAAGCACGGTCGCTCGAGGTCGCCTTCAACGCCGACGACACCGGCTACATCGATTACATCAACAGAGTTTTTGGGCTGATCGACCAGTTCAAGTCGCAGAGTGTCCTTTATGGAGGCTACATTTCACTGCGCTATTGCAAAAAGTCCCAAGCGCTTCTGGCAATCGAGCGTTGGGAGAATACCGTTTGCATCGAGATGTCGGAACTCTCAGGCCTTGCGAGTGCCGCCACCGTGCTGTCTGCGTTCGAGCAGGCAGCCGCAGAAGCTGGGGCGGCGATTCACTGGGGCCAGCTGAACCATCGGAGCCGAGCCGACATAGAAACGGTCTGGGCCGACACAATCACCGCATGGCGAAAAACGCTTGCGCGGACCTCGGCGCATGGCAGTATTTCGACGTTCGACAATGATTTCTGCGAGCAGCGGGGACTGGAACTCGAAGGCGTCGCCTGGAAGCCCCCGGTCGACATCGCTTATCTGGTTCCGCTGCTGATGAGCTAGAAAGCGGCGAACACGATTTTGCCGAACTGCGCGGCCGCGTCGAGACGTTTGAACGCGGCAACGCCTTCGTTCAACGGATAGATTCGGTCGATAACGGGCCGCAGATCGCCTTCAAACAGACGCAACATCGCGGCGAAATCGTGTGGGCTTCCCATAGACGTTCCCAAAATGCTGACGTGCTTCCAAAATAGCGGAAACATTTTGATCGTCGCGTCGCCCGCCGTGCCGCCGTAGATGACGATCCGGCCCCCGGGCCGGATGGCATCGAGCGCTTTTCGCAGCGTCTCGCCGCCGGAGGAATCGACGACGAGGTCGATCGTTTCGGACCGCAACGTCTTCTGCCATTCCGGACTGCTCCGATAGTCGATCGTTCGGTCCGCACCCAGCGCGCGCGCTCGCTCCAGTTTTTCATCGCTGCTCGAGGTGACGATCGCGCGTGCGCCGGCGTGCTTGGCAAAAAGCAACACGAACGTTTGCACGCCGCCGCCGACTCCGGTAATCAAAACCGTTTCGCCGCGCTGCAAATTGCCGCGCGTAAAGAGCGCGCGATATGCGGTAAGTCCGGCGAGCGGAATCGCCGCCGCCTGTTCCATTGAAAGCCCTCCCGGCTTGCGGTACACGTTGCTCGCCGGCACCGCGGCGTACTGAGCGAACGTTCCTTCGTGCGGCATGCCCAGAATGCTCGAGCGCTGCGCATCCCAGAGACTTGGATCGTCGCCCCAGCCGAGCATGGGATCGATCACGACGTCGTCACCGACCTTCAGTCGGCTACGAACGCCCGAGCCCAATCCCGCGACCTCGCCTGCGCCGTCGGACCCGAGCGTTACCGGCAGCGCGATTTTCGGGTAGAGCCCCTGCGCGATAAACACGTCGCGATGGTTGAGCGCGGCGGCGCGTACGCGGACGAGCACGTCGTTTTCGCCGATCCTCGGAGCGTCGATCGTATCGACGTGCAAGTTCTCGGGGCCGCCAATCGCATGCAGGCGGAGTGCCTTCATCGGCTCACTCATGCAACGTAAAGATGAATCTCACCGACGCGGGCTGCAGGAATAGCGCATCCGTTGGAACGTTGGCGAGAAACTGCGTACCGCGAGCACCGGCGTACAGTCCGCGATACGGAACGCCCGCCTGGTACAGGGTAAAGGGACCCGAAACGGCGTTGAAGATGTTCGTCGCGGCGATCGTGAAGTCCAGGCGCCCAAGCGTCTTACCGAGGGCGGCGTCAACCAACGCGTAGGGCGGTTGGTCGAGCGTGTTGTTCTTGCCGGCAAACGTCAGCGCCGCGGACGCATGCCAGCCGCGTTGGGCCCACGTGAAGACCGCCGACCCCTGTTGCTGAGGAACGCCAAGAAATTGCTGATCGTCGATCAGCGTCCCACCGGACGTCGGATTCGAAACGAACGGTCCGAGCGCGTACGGATATGCGACGTTTAACCCATAGGAGAGCGTCGCCGTAAGATTGAGTGGCGCGAAGCGTTGCTTGTAGCGCACTTCCGCGCCTTCGTAGACGGCATTGCCGATGTTCACCGGGATTTCGTACGCGAAGCCCGGCGGCGTTGCGCAGAAACTGTGGGTCCCGCCGCCCGGATAGTAATTTTCGATCGTGTCCCGCAGATTGGAGCGGTACAGCGCAACGTCGAGATTTGACGAGTTCGAAAACAGGTGCGAAAACCCGAGTTCGTATTCGGTTGCGTGTTCGGGACGCTCGTTCGGATTGCCGTTGGCGACCACGCAATTGGAATCCAACGGCCCGAGCGCCGGATTTGGTTCCAAGTTTCCGTCCGACATCACTGGAGGAAAGAAGTAACGCTCGGCCAGCAGCGGAGCGCGAAAGCCCGTGCCCGCGGAGAACCGCACGACGCTCGATGCGCCAAGATCCTGACTGAGGCCGATACGCCAGTTGAGCGTAGCGCCAAAGGTCGAATAAAACGCGTCGTAGATGCCGGCGGAGGCACGGAAATGCGATCCGATCGCTTGCGCCCCGCGAAGGTAGTAGGCGTCAATGCTTTGGCCCAACGTTTGCGCGATGCCCAGACCCGAGAGCGTCTCCTGACGCGCATAGCCGCCAAACTCTAATTCGCCCGTTTCAAATGTTCTGCCCCACGACACACCCTCGTTGTAGCGCCGGTCCAGGTGCGAAACGTCGTACGGCGACACCGCGCCGCCCTGAAAATCGACGTTATTGTCGCTCGCATAGAAATCCGTCGAGAACGTTCCGGCGCCCAGCGGCGAGCGTGAATACGCGTCGTACGCGCGAATGCTCTGCGCAAAGATAGCGCTTCCCGGTCCGACGTGATCGCCGAAAACGGGATTGGGGACGTCGCGCGAACCCGAATCGGACGCGCTGAAGCCGCATGCGGGCCCGGGACCGCGCAACACGCACGTTGGATTGCCGGCGATTCCGTTGAGCGCGCTGGATTCATCACGATCGTCGCCAAGGGTGAAGATTCGGACGCCTACATCGGCGCGTTGCGAGAAATTATAATCGAGGTTTACCAGTCCCAAGCGCGCCGCCATCGTCGATCCCAGATGCGTGTACTGCGGACAGTTTGGTATTTTCGTCTTCGTCGGAGGCCCGCAGTAGATCGGCAGATCGTTGGCCGGAACGACATACGAAAATTGATTGACCTGACCGGCTTGCTGGTAATCGTTTGCCGCAAGGGCGTAACCGAGTCTATCGATCGTTCCGGTGGCATTGAACCAACTCTGCGTCGTTCCATACGAGCCGACGGAACTCGAAAGGTTGAGGTGATCTTGTTGCGTCGGACGAAGTGAAACGAGATTGACGGCCCCGCCGAACGTGTTGCTTCCCTCCGAATCCATCGGACCCAGTCCCTCGGTGACGTTGACGCTATTGAATGCCGGGACCGCAAACTGAGAAAGATCGACATCGCCGGTGTTGCCGTCGTTGAGTTGCTGTCCGTCCAACGTCACCATCGCTTCCGAAGGATCGGGACCGCGTAACGACACGACCGCCGGCGTCGTCGGCGCGCCCGCATCGGGATGTTGAATTACCACCGACGGCACTTCTTGCAACGCATCGAGTGTCTGAGAGTAACCCAACGCATCCATCTGGGCGCGCGAGACGTCGACTTCCGGAACGGATTGCCGATCGAGCGTGAAGCCGCCGTTGACGCTGACCTCGCCGATGGTGCGCAAGCGCGGCGTATCGCTGGGCTCGAGAACCACGTCGATCCGCGAGTCGGCCGTCAACGCCCCCGTGTTGACGGTAACGGTCGCATATCCGGCTGCCGCGACGGTGAGATCGTACCGGCCCGGCGGCGCTTGAATTGCAAAGTTACCCCGCGCGTCGGTGATCGCCGAGGCGTTGGCTACTGCGTGCAAACGAATGGTGGCATGCGCGATCGGCGCGCCGCTGGGCGTATGAACCGTTCCCGCGACGAGACAGCACGCGGCAACCAGAAAATGCAGCAAAGCCTGTTTGGTTTCGCTGCACGAAGTTCGCCAGGCCTTCTCCGGTGATTCGACGTACAACGCTCGTCATGGAGAACCGGGCAAGGAATCTTCGCGCCTTCTTTCGCGGTGTCGCGCGTTTGCAGCGCAGTTTCACGATCGAGGCGGGACCGCTTCGGGCCTCGGGCGTGCCGGCGATTTTGGTCGGCGTAACGGGCGTCGTGTTGGCGGGCGGATTGGCCGCCGCGCTCTCCAAAGGAATCATGCGCCTTCCTGAAGCGCTCGGCGAGGCGCGCGGTTTAGCCGAGGCGCTCACGACCGGCAGCGGATCTCCGCGATTAAAATCGTGATTGCAAACGCCGCGTTGCAGGAACTCATTCGCGCCCAACTTCCCGATGCCGACGTCGGAGTCGTCGACCGCACGGGCACCATGGATCACTTCAATCTGATCGTTCGATCGCGCGCTTTTCATGGAAAGACCCTTCTCGAACAGCATCGCCTCGTGTATTCGGCGTTGCAGGACGCCCTGCGCGACGGACGCGTCCATGCGGTCGAAATAAAAACCATCGTTGCGGAGAAGAACACAAATGGCAGATAGTTTGAAAGACGAGATCGCCCGCGAGGTCGCCGCGCACAAGGTCTTGGTCTACGGCAAAGGCACGAAGGATGCACCGCGGTGCGGCTTCACGCTCGAAACGATCGAGTTTTTCGACGGCATAGGCTATCCGTTCGAAGTGATCGACGTGCTGGAGAATCAGCCCAAGCGCGACGCACTCTCCGAAATGACGGAGTGGCCCACGCTTCCGAAGGTTTTCATTAACGGAACGTTCTACGGCGACACCGACATTCTCGGCCCCATGGCCGAGAGCGGCGAACTGCAAGCAACGCTCGAGGAGGCCTTCGGCGCGCCGGCCGCGGACGCAAAACGAACCATCAATCTACGCTAGTGTCGTTCAACACCATTATTTCGGCGCAAGAACTGCGCGAGCGGTTAGATGATGCCGCCGTCGTCATCATCGATTGCAGGCATTCGTTGAGCGATTTCGCGCTGGGCCGACAATTGTACGATGAGGCGCACGTTCCCGGCGCGTTCTTCGCGGACGTCGAGGAAGACCTAGCCGGAAAAAAGAGCGGAAAGAACGGACGCCATCCGCTACCGGATCCCAACGCCTTCGCGCGCTTTTTGCGAGGCGTGGGCGTCAGCGACGACACGCAGATCGTCGCCTACGACGCCGGCGCCGACATGTTTGCCGCGCGACTCTGGTTTCTGTGCCGTTGGATCGGTCACGATGCCGTTGCCATTTTAGATGGCGGCTTTAACGCTTGGACGCAACTCGACTACCCCGTCACCGCGGCCCCCTCCGAGCCCGCGCGTGAGGGAACGCTCACGGTGAGGTTGCGTCCCGAATTGCTCGTCGACGTCGAGTACGTTCACAAGAATCTGGGCGATCCCGCCATGCATTTGCTCGACGCGCGCGCCCACGAGCGCTTTAGCGGGCAAACCGAACCGGTCGATCCGGTCGCCGGACATATCCCCGGCGCCCGTCACCGTTGGTTCAAAGAGAACTTCGACGCGGAAGGCCGGCTGAAATCGCCACAGCAACTGCGCGAAGAGTTTTCGCGCGCCGGCCTCGGGCCAAAACACACGGTGCATCAATGCGGGTCGGGCGTTTCATCGGCGGTCAATCACCTCGCCATGGTGCACGCGGGCCTCGGCGACTCTCGACTCTACAACGGGTCCTGGAGCGAATGGGTGAGCGACCCGGCGCGCCCTATTGCAACCGGCTCGAACGGTGACTGAGATCTGTTATAACGGAATGATTCGACGATTCGGAACGTTTGTCGCGACGGCGGCTTTGCTTGGCGTTGGATCGTTCAGCCACGATCCGTCGATTACCGTGGTTCCGTCCCAAGTTGGCCCTCGGGTCAGCGGTCACGTTCGAGGAGTGGGCATGGTGGTATGGTTCGACATCACCGCACCGGGAATTGCGAGGTCACTCGAAACTGCCGGCATGCAAGCGACTCGGTGGCCGGGCGGGACGCCGGCGGACGCCTATCATTGGCAAACCAACACGATGACGCAGTGCGGAGGGCATAACTATCACGCCGATCCGCACTCGACGTTCGATAACTTTATGCAAGGCGTCGCCATTCCGGCACACCTCGACGTTGCAATCGTCGTGAACTATGGATCGAACCAAGATTGTTCCGGCGGCGCGGATCCGGCCGAAGCCGTCTCATGGGTTGCCTACGCGAACCGGACGAAACACTACAACATCACGTGGTGGACGGTCGGCGGGGAACTGTGGAACCGCAACACGATCGACCTGCATTCCCACGGCGTCGACCCGGCGCAGTACGCCGAGATCGAAGCGACGCAATACTATGCCCAGATGAAGGCCGCGTCGCCGATACCGATTCACGTCTGCGTCGACGTCAATCCCCGGTTTCGGAACTGGGACTCCGTCGTGCTCGGACGAGCGCGCTACGATTGTGTCGAAATGCACTATTACGCGCAAGGGCGCAACATTGACGATCGCCGACTGCTCCATAACGGCGCGGCGAACCTTGCCAAACTGATCGACGTCCTCAAGCGTGAGCTCGCGGATGCCGGGCATCCGGACACGCCGATCTATCTCGGTGAAATTGGATCCACCGGCGGCCGCACGGGAAAACAAACGCAGTCGATCGTTCAGGCGCTCTATGCCGCACAGGTGATCGGCGAAATAGTGGACGCGGGCATTCCGCGCGCCACGTGGTGGCTGGGGTACAGCAATTGCTACCTGCCGGAGAACGGCGGCGACTTCAGTCCGGCGCTGTACGGCTGGCAAAACTTCGGCGGCGGCATGATTTTTTCGGGCGGCCCGGCACGAAACTGTCGCGCCTCCGACGTACCGCCGCTCGGGACGCTCCTTCCCACCGCTGACGCCTTTTTCGTTGCAAAATATTTCGTCCGTGACGGCGAGCACGTCGTCGGCGTCCGCGCAAACGGACTGCCCGACGTGAAAGCGTACGCGTCGACGTACGGCTCGGGTTACGCGCTGCTGTTGATCAACCGCAACGAAGACCAGAGCGTCTCTTCTTCAGTGACGATCGAGGGTCGGGCTTCCGGGTCGGGCGGAACGATCGTAACCTACGACAAGGAGCTCTACGACGCGTCGCGGCACGGCGAGTGGCCGATGCCGACCCTCACCAGCCTTCCACCGTGGCACGGCAGCGTGACCGTAACTCTTCCTCCCTGGAGCGTCACGGCGGTGCAGATTAACTAAAAGTCGTTGTCGGGGCTGACGGTCGAAACAGGTTGACGCAAGAAGTAGTCGGCATGCAGCGGCGCGGCAACCGGGACGAACTTCCTCGGACGCCGTCTAAAGTTGAAACAATCCGAGAGATCGTCGGATCGCACGTCCGTCGTACCGAGCGACGGAAGCCCAAAGGTCTCCTCCGTGAATTTTAGGATGCTGCCAAACTCGTGCTGTGTTGTCGATATGTAGTGTCGTCTCGCATAGGGCGAGATGACGATCAGCGGCACGCGAAAGCCCAGTTCGTACGAGTTATACTGTGGAGGCGACATCGGATCGTACCACCCGCCCCAATCGTCCCAGACTACGAATATTACCGTGTTATTCCAGTACTGACTCAGTCCGATCTTGTTGACGACCGTCGCCACCCACGACGGGCCGCTCCCGTCGGTCCATCCGGCGTGATCCGATGCTTTCACCGTTGGGGTCACCCACACGAGATTTGCGAGCGTTCCGGCGTCAATGTCGCTAAGGACCTGCGTTGGCGGCCATGTGACGTTCGTAGAAAACTGCGGGCCGCTCCAAATCGACTGAAGTGCATCGACAGCGTTCCACAATCCCGGACCCGGCTGAGCCTGATAGTAATGCCAGGTTAGACCGCTTGAGCCGGTGAGGTCGAGCAGCGACTTGCGATTAAAGCACGGGAACGCCTTTTGGCTTTCCTTTCCGTACGGATCGATGAGCCAAACGTACGATCCCGATGGGGAATCGCAGCCGCCGGTGTGTTTGTTTTGCGGCGTCACCGGGTTCTCAGCCGCCCGCAACGGCGATCCGTCGCTGATCGTCGAGGTGCCGCTCAAAAGGTATTGATGCGCGGGAAAACTCGGCCCCTGATTCGTCTGAAACATATGGCTCGCGAAAACATATCGCCTCGCCATCGTGTAATACGGCTCGACGTCCCGTTCGGGCACGTAGCCGAACGCGCGAATCGCGGGCCGCGGACACTTCGCGTTTTCATTGCACACCGTGGTGATCAGATTCCAGCCGTTCATCTGGCCGTTGGCATATGAAAGGGTGAATGCGGCGTGCCGGTGGCTAAGGTCGTACGGTGCCGTCAGCGGTCGAGGACGCAGCGGCACCGCCTTACCGCGCGAATTCTTTCCGACTCGCACGGTCTCTGCCCCGGGCAGCGCGTTGAACAAGTTGTTCGTCGAGCGATTCTCTTGCACGATGACGACGACGTGCTGGATTGTCGATTGGGAATTCGATTGGAAGAGAGTCGGCGACGGGAGCACCTCGCCGGAGGTTCCAAGTGACGGCGTCACTCTCGAGCTTTGGGTACACGCTGAAACGGCAAAAAGCATCGCCAAAAGGCAACGGCCCGCGTTGTTCAAATTTATCACTCCTTTTTTTACGCTTGGGAACCGGAGCGATTCAATAGATACTCGGAAGCTGTCGTCAACTCCTGGCCAGGATCAGCGTAAGGCGATACAAACCGGGCGCACAGTCGAGCGACCTCGTATCCCGAAAGTAAGAGTGACCGGTGTGCTCGATCGTGTCAGCGCTACTGCGTTTGCACCACCGTCATACTCCAGGGTCGGAGTTTCATGGTGAAGCTATTCTGCCAGCTCGGTAGCTTACCCGATTGAGGGCCTTTCCATTTGTTGTATCTCGTTTCATCGTAACGTTTCTTGTCGTACTTCCACACCGGTCCACCGGTGCCCGACGTCTTTCCGTCGATCATCACTGGCACGTTTACCGAAGACGTTAGGCTTAGGTTGAACAGCATCAACGCATAGCCGCCGTTGTACGTTGTCGCGTAGGCGCGAACGTTCGGCATCCCCACGACCGACGCGCTTAGCATGTGCTCGCCGTTACGGACGAAGTGCGATGCCAACTCAATTGCGCGCGCCGTTGGCGTCAACGTCCCGAGCGGCGCTGTCGTCGGACAATGCGGGCTCGGCCCAAGCGAAAAGATCATCGTTCCGCCGTAGTCTTGCCAGCCGTAGAGCGTTTTACTGAAGTCCCCGCCCTTGCTTGGCGGGTCGCAGGTGCCGAAGCCGCTGTGCCAGGTCGCCCGCGCGACACCATCGTTCAACATCTCCCCGATGACTTCGCCGGCGTAGAGCGCCTGCGTAATCGACATATTTTGCTTGTCGCCGGGAGGAAGGGCCGATCCAATTTCTCCGACATAGATCGGCGTCCCGGCCCGCCCTGCGGCGGCAAGCTGGCCCTGCACCGTTTGGATGCTCTTGGTCAAACCCTGCACCGCGTTGGTAAGCAAAAATGTATCGTTCACATTGGTACCCTTTTGGGGATAGAAATGCATCTCGACGCAATCATATCGGGCTTTACTGAAGACCGTCGAGTCCCATGTCAAGAACTGTATCGATCCATCGACGCAGACGTTGATGGGTATCCGCGACGCAGCTTTCAGTTGCCGATAGTAATCCCGCTTCACCACTTGGGCGTACTGCGTAGGATCGTGCGGCTTCGAGCGCATGTCCAACGAGTCTTGCGTATATTGCTCGTTTCCGACCGTCCACCAAGTGATATTGTAGCCCTTCGTATTGTTCGCGTACTTGACCCAGTCCACGGCTTCTTTTGGGTTAGCGCCGCGGGTGCACTTCGGGTTCGATCCGTAGTTCAGCGTGATCGCGACGTCGAGATGCGCCGGTAAAGCGATGTCTTGCATGAAGTGATCGAACGTCGAGTTCGGATTCGGCTTCGGCACACGGTTGCCGGTGGCGCAGGGGCCGACGCTATACGTATTCGTCAGCCAGTGGTAGCGGTCGGCACTGTGTCCGCCCGGCCACCGTGTGGCCGTCGCTGCGGTTCGTTCGAACGACGCAGCGAGGTTTGGCTGCGTGATATCGAACCAGACTTCCTCGTCGATACCCAACACCGCTGTCGAGACTTGGGGACCGACCTTCAACGGATCGACCACGACGCCGGGTTGCGAGAGATGGCGCATATTTTGGGCGGCGCGGGAGGTCGGTATCGCCGAGCCCGGATTGGAACCACCGCACGCCGCGCAGAGCGCGATCGCAATTGAGCCGATAACCGAGGGAAAAAGCGACCGAGCTGTCGCTTGCAACGAAAAGCCTGCCACGGGGGCCTCCTTGAAACGCTTGGGGTTTAACCCTTACCGCTTCGACGAACTATGCCATCCAAAGCACGTCGTGCGCGTTCTTGACTACGCGATATCGCGTGGGTCAAGAAAACGCTTGGAAGAGGGTACGGCAGCCCTACCTCCTGGAAGATTATTCTCTAGGCGTGGGCCGGAATCTTCCGGTCTCCGGCGCCCTGGCAAGCCACCGGCGTCGAGCCAGGTCAGCGAGCGCTAGCATGGAAAGCGACCGCGAAAGGTTTGGCGAGGGCGCCCGCCGGCGAGCGCTTTAGTCGTTCGAGTTCTTCGGAGGTAGGCGGCTGCGCAAAATCGCGGCAACTGTCCACGAAGCAGTAAAAGCCGAACGGCTCGGCGCCGCCGTTGACGAACTGATGGAGTTCGAACGGGCCCACGTAAACGACGTCGTCCTTTTTCACCTCGACGACGGAATCGCCAAGAACGGCGTATCCCACTCCTTTATGCACGATCACATAGTGTTCGTGCTCGTGCTTTTCCAGGCGCGACGCCGCGCCGGGCTGTACTTCAAAGTAGCGCAACTCCATTTGTGGTCCGGATTCATCACGCGAATCCTTGCGGCCGCCTACGATGGCGTGACGGGTCACCCGGGTGTCCGGCATCCCGGCCGCATACCCTTGAGGCTCGACGCCCTCCCATCCATTCCTGGTGGCGGAAATAACTCTGCCCCTCATCAGCGCTACGATAGCACGCCGCGTAAGCCTCGACAACGATGGGGCAACCGCGCTATCATATTTGATAGCATCGCAAACATCCTTATTCGCAACGTACCTTCGCGAACGGTAGAACGGCTCAAGCAAACGAACCTTATTCCGGCGAGGCCTTCTTGGCCGAGATCGCGCGAATCAGGAGCCAGGCCGGCGTCAATTTCAATCTCAGCGCAGCGTTGAAAGCGCTCCGCGAAGAACGCCAACGGTGATTATTGACGCTAGTGCATTAGTGGCCTCGCTTGCCCGCCGTGCAGACGCACGCGCGTTCTCGAGCGCATACCTCGCCGCACCCGATCTCATCGTGCCGGAAACGCTGAACGCGCTGTGGAGACTGAGTCTTCTCGGAAAACCGGCGCTCGATCGTTCGCTGGTACTTGCTGCCGTGGATCGCATTCGAATCGTTCCATCGCGACCCTATGCGGGCAGGGCTTCGGAACTGGCCGCCGAGATCGATCATCCGGTTTACGAGTGTCTCTATCTTGCCGTCGCCGAAGCAGAGAGTGACACGCTGCTGACCTGCGATGCACAGTTCATTTCTAAGTTAACCAAAGTACAGCGAAAGCACATCCGTTTAATGGATACGGTCTAAGGAATGGCGCGGTATTGGTTGCTGAAAACGGAACCGAGCGCGTATTCGTTCGAACAACTGAAGCACGACGGCACCACGCCATGGACAGGCGTGCGCAGCTTTCAGGCACGCAACAACATGATCGAGATGCGCTTGGACGATCTGGCGCTCTTCTATCATTCGAGCATCGCCGAGCCGGCCGCCGTGGGAATCTGCAAGATCGTCAAGGCGGCGTATCCCGACTTCACGCAGTTCGATCGCTCGAGCAACTACTTCGACGGTCGGACTAAACCGGACAAACCGCTCTGGTTCATGGTCGACGTCGCGTTTGTCGAGGAGTTCGAGCGTCCCGTCACACTCGCGCGCATGCGTGAAGAGCCTCGACTAGTCGGAATGCCGCTCTTGCGGCGCGGTCAGCGGTTGTCCGTGCAGCCCGTCATGCCGCACGAGTGGAAGATCGTGCTCGAACTCGCGAAGCGCTAACCCAGCGCTTGCGCTTGCGTCAGGAAGACGCGCTGCGCGTCGATGGGCATTTCTCCCGATGCCGGCGCACGGCGTCGATAAACGCCGTTGACCTGCAACTCGCGGCTCTTCACGTTATCCGAGAGCGACACGGTTAAGATATGCGACGCGAGCGTCTGCGCCATGACGGGGTCGAGCACGGGAACGGCCAGTTCGACGCGCCGATCGAGGTTGCGGCCCATCCAGTCCGCACTCGCGATATGTACCTCCATGTCGCCGGCATTTTCGAAGACGTAGATGCGCGAGTGTTCTAAGAACCTGCCGACAATGCTGCGCACGCGAATGTTTTCGCTTACGTTGGGAACGCCCGGGCGCAAAACGCACATGCCGCGTACCAGCAAGTCGACCGGCACGCCGGCCTGCGACGCGCGATAGAGCGCTCGCACGACCTCGCCTTCGGTGAGGGCGTTGATCTTGGCGCGGATGCCGCACCTCCGACCCGCCCTAGCATGTTCCGTCTCCCGTTCGATGCGAGCGAGGAGTTCCCGATGAAGCGTCACCGGCGCGACCCATAGGTCTTCATAGTCCGTAACTCTGGAGAAGCCGGTCAGCGTGTTGAAGAGTTGCGCGTCGTCGAGACCGAGTTCGGAGCGACACGTGAAGAGACTCAGGTCGGTATAGAGTTTCGCCGTCTTCTCGTTGTAGTTGCCGGTGCCGAAATGCATGTAGCGCCGGAGGCCGTCGTCGTCCTGGCGTACGACGAGAATCGTCTTGGCATGGACCTTTTGGTTGGCAAACCCGTACACGACGTGCGCGCCCGCGCGCTCCAAGCGCTTGGCCCACTCGATATTGTTTTCCTCATCGAAACGGGCCTTGAGTTCGATCACGACCGCGACTTGCTTCTCGTTTTCCGCCGCGGTGAGCAACGCACGCACGATCGGTGAATTCTTGCCGGAAGTTCGGTAGAGCGTCGCCTTGATCGCAAGCACTTTTTCGTCTTCGGCGGCCTGTTGCAAAAACTGAATCACTGGGTCGAACGACTCGTACGGGTGGTGCAGCAGGATGTCGCTTTCGCGGATCTGCGCGAAGATGTCGGCCGCGCCGATCAGGCGTTTGGGAATCGCCGGCAGAAACGGCTTGTCGCGTATCTGATCGTAGCCGGGCAGATTGACGAGTTGCCACAGATCGCTGAGCGCCATCATTCCCTCGATCTCGTAGCAGTCCACCCATTCTAAATCGAGCGAGTTGCAAAGAAACTCGCGCATGTAATCCGGCATGCCGCGCTCGAGTTCGAGCCGCACGGGCTCGCCGAATCGCCGGCGGCGAAGTTCCGATTCGATCGCACGAAGCAGATCGTCGGCTTCGTCCTCTTGTAGGTCCAAGTCGGCGTCGCGCGTCACGCGGAAGAGATAGGAATCGCGCACGTGCAGTCCCGGGAACAGTCCGTCGAGATGATGCGCGATCAGGTCTTCCAATAAAACGAAGCGACGATCGTTCGGCGATCCGCCTTCGATCTGAACGAAGCGTGGAAGCGTCGGCGGAATCTTGACGCGTGCGAAGTGCAGCTCGACACCGTCGCGCGTCGTCTCTTCGAGTTCGACCGCAAGCGAGAGCGAAAGATTGGAAATATATGGAAAGGGATGTCCGCTATCGACGGCCAGCGGCGTGAGAACCGGAAAGACTGAGTCGTCGAAAGTTCGTTCGAGCGCGATCTGCGTCTCTTCGTCGAGTTCGCTTACGCGCAACAAGCGAATGCCTTCCCGTTCGAGGGCGGGCAACAATTCTTCGTTTAGCACGCGCATTTGTTGCGGCAGGGACCGGCGCAACCGATCCGAGATCGCCGCCAGATGCTCGCTCGGCGTTCGACCGTCCTCCGACCGCCGCACGACTTGGGCCTCGATCTGCTGTTTGATGGCCGCGACCCGGATCATGAAGAATTCGTCGAGATTCGTGCCGTAGATCGCGACGAATTTCAGCCGCTCCATCAACGGATTGCCCGAGTCGAGCGCCTCTTCTAAGACCCGATCGTTGAACTCGACCCAGGATAGTTCGCGACTGATGTAAAGCGAGGGATCGTCGAGCGAAACGAGCGGCATCGTAGCCGGCGATACGTGGGGGCGCGCAATCATGTGATTCGTCTTGCTTGGCGCTCGGGGCTGGGTTTCGCCTCCTAAGCGGCAAAAAGCGGCGCCATGGCTGAACTGGGCGCGCACGTTGCGCAGCATCTCGGGCTCGCAGCAGCGGCACTCGCGTTGGCGCTGTTCATCGGCGTGCCGCTGGGGATCGTTGCCGCCAATGCCTCGGCGCTCCGCGCGGGCGTACTGGCGTTCGCGGGGATCGGGCGAACGCTGCCGAGCCTCGCCGTCTTGATGCTCCTTCTGCCGTTATTGGGCATCGGCGTCGCGCCCGCCGTCGCCGCCTTGGCGCTCCTTGCCATTCCGCCGATCGTCATCAACGTCGATCTCGGGATCCGCGGCGTCTCCGCTGCGGCGCTCGATGCGGCGAGCGCCATGGGGATGACGTCGCTGCAGCGCTTTTCGCGTGTCATCGTTCCGCTCGCGTTGCCCGTATCGTTCACAGGGCTGCGAACGGCAACGACTGAAACGATCGCAAGCGCGACGCTCGCAACCTTCATCGGCGCGGGCGGCTTGGGCGACGAAATCGTGCGCGGCTTGCAAACGGATAATCCGACCTTGCTGTTCACCGCCGCGGGCGTGGTCGCAGCCCTCGCGCTGGCAGCCGATCTCATCTTGGCGGCCGGCGGGCGGCTCGCGTCCCGCGCATGAAGCGCCGAGACGCCCTCGCATGCCTTGGAGCGGTGCCGCTGCTTGCGCGGTGCGCGTTCGATCCGAGCGCGATTCGCGTCGGCTCAAAGAACTTCACCGAATCCTTCGTGATCGCCGAAATCTACGCGCAGGCGCTCGAGCGTTCGGGGTTGCGCGTGGAGCGGCTGTTCAATCTCGGCTCGACCCAGATCGCGATCGCGGCGATGCAGCGCGGCAATATCGACTGTTACCCCGAATATACCGGAACCGCGCTGATCGACGTGCTGCACCTCGCGCCCGAGTCGAACCCGAGCGCTGCGTACGCAACGGTCGCACGTGAATTCAAAAAGCGCTACGACCTCGTGTGGCTCCGGCCGGCGCCGATGAACGACTCGCAAGGATTGGCGACGACGCGGGCAGTTGCAGCCCGGGACCATCTCGCGACGCTGTCGGACGTCGCGCGCGCGGCGCCGGGCCTGCGGCTCGCAACGATTCAAGAGTTCTTGGCGCGACCCGATGGATTGCCGGGATTGCAGCGCTATTACGGCGGCTTCGCGTTCCGTGAGGTGCGCACGTACGACATCGCGCTGAAGTACCGAGCGCTGCTCGATGGGAAAGCGGACGTTGCGACGGCGTTCACGACCGATGGCGCAATCGCCACGCAAGCCCTCGTCGTGCTGCGCGACGATCGCCATTTTTGGCCCCCGTACAATATCGCACCCGTCGTTCGCGCCGCGACGCTGCGCGCGCGTCCCCATCTGCGGGATATCCTCGACGCGGTCTCGGCGCGCATCACCGACGCGGTCGCGCGCAAGATGAACGATGCAGTAGAAAACAAGCAACAAGACCCGACCGATGTTGCCGCCGCCTTCTTGTCGTTCGACTCCGCTCGGGATGACAAGCCATGACGGCCGCAACGATTCGGTTCGAACACGCGACGGTGCGGTATGCCGGCGCCGGGCGAAACGCGATCGAGGACATCAACTTCGAGTGCAAGGGCGGCGAGCTCGTCGTGTTGCTCGGACCCTCGGGGTGCGGTAAGTCGACGCTCTTGCGCACGGTCAATCGCCTCGTGACGCTCGACGAAGGCAGGACGCTGCTCGACGCCACCGACGTCACGCTGCTCGATCCGGTCGGCTTGCGCCGGCAGATCGGCTACGTAATTCAGGCCATAGGGCTCTTCGCGCACATGAGCGTCGCGCAGAACATCGCTGTCGTGCCGAAACTCTTGGGCTGGGATGGAGCAACGATCGCCGCGCGCGTGGATGAACTCTTGCAACTCGTCCGACTCGATCCGGCGAGTTATCGCGATCGGCGTCCGACCCGGCTCTCCGGTGGAGAGGCGCAGCGCATCGGCGTTGCGCGCGCGATCGCGGCGCGTCCCCGCGCGCTGCTCATGGACGAGCCCTTCGGCGCCGTTGACGTCGTGGTGCGAACGTCACTGCAGCGCGAACTGATTCGCATCGTGCGCGAACTGCAAACGACCACGCTGTTCGTCACGCACGACGTCGAGGAAGCCTTTCGGCTCGCCGACCGCATCGTGGTGATGCGCGAAGGACGCCTCGAACAGTCCGGCACGCCGGAGCAACTCCTGAGCGAGCCTGCGACGCTCTACGTGCGCGAGCTGGTGCACGCCGGCGACGACGTGTATCGGCAGTACTATCTGGCCGCACGCGACCGGCTGCGGAACGTGCGCCCGTGAGCTATCTCGCCGGTCACCCCTTGCGCGTCGCGCTGTTGGCCGCAACGCACGCCGAACTCGTCGGCGTCGCGCTCGCAATCGCGCTGCTCTTTGCCTTCCCGCTCGGACTGTTGGCGGCGCGGAGACCGCGCATCTCGCCGTGGGTGCTCGGAACGCTGGGCGCCATCTATACAATACCGAGTCTGGCGTTGCTGGCGGTCTTCGTGCAATGGGTCGGCTTGGGATTTCTTCCCATCTTCATTGCGTTGGTCGTTTACGCACAGTTCATGTTGGCACGCAGCGTCGTCGCGGGCATCATCGGCGTCGATGCGGCACAGGTCGATGCGGCTCGAGGCTTAGGCATGTCGCCGGCGCAAGTACTGTGGCACGTCGAGGTACGGCAAGCGTTGCCGGTCATGTTGGGCGGCCTTCGAATTGCCGCCGTCGCGACGATCGCGATCGCGACGCTGGGAGGGTACGTCGGCGGTGTCGGCTTGGGGGTGCTCATCTTCAACGGCCTAACGCTTCACCAGCCGGCGATGATCGTCGCGGGCAGCGTCGCGGCCTCGTTGTTGGCAATTAGCGCCGACGCATTGCTGCGCTTAGTGGAACGAGCGGCTACGATCTAACGAAGAGATGAACGCTGAAGCGCCCTTGACCGTCGTGCCAAATGGAAACGGTTCGGAAACCGGCTCGCTTGCCCAATGCGATGAGTTGCGCGTCGTCAAACTTATGCGACGACTCGGTGTGAATCCGTTCGCCCGCCTCGACCTTCACCTGTAACCCGATCGCGCTGACCGACGCGCGGACCGCTTCTTGCGCTTCCAGATACGATTCGACCCGGCCGCGACGTTCGTTATAGGTTGCGATGTGGCGAAAGCGGCGAACGTCGAAATCGCCACCGAGTTCGCGATTGATGCGAGCCATCAGGTTGAGATTGAAGGCGGCGGTCACGCCCGCGGGGTCGTCGTAGGCCAACTCCAGCGTCGCGCGTTCCTTTTTCAAATCGGCGCCCAGCAACAGCCCGTCGCCGGGACGCAACGCATCGTGTAGCAGGCTCAGCAGTTCGGCGGCGTGGTCGGGCTCATAGTTCCCGATGTTTGAACCCATGAACATTGCGAGCATCTTGCGCTGCGCGCACAGTTCACAGGAGCGTAGCACGTCGAAATAATCGCCCGCGTAGGCGCGAACGGAGAGCCCGGGAAAAGTTTCGACCAGCGCCAGCGATGAAGTCCGAATCGCTTCGGCGGAAATGTCGATCGGGCTATAGCGCAGCTGACGCTGCAGCCGCAACGCTTCGCCGATCAGTCGCCGGGTCTTGGCCGCGCTCCCGCTGCCCAGTTCCAAGAAGTCGAGCGGCGCATCGAGCACGCGCACGATCTGCCAGCCCCACTGCGCGAGGATCTCGGTTTCGGCTCGCGTCAGATAGTATTCCGGCAGCCGCGTGATCGCATCGAAGAGCGCGGAACCGACGTCGTCGTAGAGATACTTCGACAAGAGCCGCTTAGGCGTTGCGCGTAAGCCCGAGGCGACGTCTTGCGCAAATGAAGGCACGCCGTGCAACGGTGGTACCGTCACGAGTTCGAAGCGGTCGGCGACGGCGGTGCCCGGCATCCTGCCCGGCTTGCCCCCAAGCCGGCGATAAAACCTTTTTTTAGAAATTCTTAAGGTCCGGCCGGCGTTATCTTAAGCCGAGAGTTGCGAAAGCCGTAAAGCGCGTACGCGACGATGCCGACCAAAAACCACAGCGCGTAGCGTACCCACGTGGCGACCTGAAGTCCGGTGATGAGATAGAGGCACGCGACGGCGCCGGCCACGGCAAATAACGGCAGCAGCGGCGCGCGAAACGGTCGCGCAGCGGTTGGATTCACGATGCGCAGCACCAAGACGCCGGCGCACACGATCGCGAAGGCCGCGAGCGTTCCGATGTTGACGAGCGTGAGCAGTTCCGTCAACGGCAGAACCGCGGCGAAGACGGCGACGATCGAACCCGTGATCACCGTCATGCGCGCCGGCGTGCGAAAGACACGATGGATCTGCGCGACGCCGGGCGGCAACATTCGATCGCGCGCCATCACGTAAAAAATTCGCACCTGGCCCAACAGCGACGTAAGCATCACCGTCGTATTGCCGGCCAGCCCTCCGATCGCGACAATCCAGTACAGGGTATGACTGCGGCTGACCGCGCCGAGCGCGTCGAGCATCGCTGCCCCATCGGAGAGCCGATTGAACCGCAAGACGCCCACGGTACAGACCGTCAGCGCCACATAGAGCAGACCGCCGAGGAGCAACGCCAAAATGATTCCGATCGGAACGTTGCGTTCCGGATTGCGCGCCTCTTCCGATGCGACCGTGACGGTATCGAAGCCGATGTACGCAAAAAACACCAGCGCCGTGCTGGCGAGCACGCCGTGATAGCCAAAGGGCGCAAACGGCGCCAAATTCGCCGGGCGAACGGCGTGTGCGGCGGCGGTGATAAAGACCAGCATGGCAACAATTTGCAACACGACGAGGGCGCCGTTGATACCCGCCGATTCTCGAATGCCGGCGGCAACGAGCAGCGTCACCGCAATCGTGACGATGCAGGCGAAGATATCGACCTGCGGATGCGAGCCGTGCAGATTAGCGGTTTGCGCCCACGCCGGAAACACGATGCCGATGTTGGCGAGCATGTGTTGGAAGTAGTCGGACAGCGATGAGGCTGTCGGCGCCAGCGACAGCCCGTACTCCAAAATTAAATCCCAACCGATAATCCACGCGACGAGTTCGCCGAGGGTCGCATACGCATACGTGTACGCGCTTCCCGCGACCGGCACCATCGAGGCAAACTCGGCGTAGCAGAGCGCGACACACAGACTGACGGCGCCCGAGAGCACGTACGCCAGAATCACCGCGGGTCCGGCCGCGTGGGCACCCGCGCCGATGGTCGGAAAGATGCCCCCCAGCATCGTCCCCAAACCGATCGCCGTGAGCGACGGCCAACCCAGCACGCGACGCAGTGTGGGACCCGACCCGGGCGGCGTCGTCCACGCCAAGGGCTGGCGCGCGACGAGTTGCCGGAAGATCGCGCGCAAAACGCCTACGGCTTAGCGCAGAGTTCGCGTACTGCGGCTTCCGCCGCCGGGTTCGGTGGGCGTTGCGTGGGGCGCACGTAGAGGGCCATGTACGTCGTTGCGCGCGTCGTCGTCATTAGCATCTCGACGTTTTCTTCGCCCCTGCGTGACTTGCCGATGCCCGCAACGTACGACGCGGGCTGGTTATTGCAGATCTTAATGGTTTCTCGACGCTCGATCGTCACGGACTGCAGGTCTTGCTTCAACTGTTGCGTCGAAAACACGTCGCTCGGGCTGAGCGGTTTCGGCGAGCGAAAGAGCATTAAGACTTCGCGGTCGTCAGACGGCGGACGCCAAAACTGCATGAATCCCAGGATCCCCGGTGAGGAATTCCAACCCGGAGGCGCTTGAAACGTCAGCCCATCGGCCGGGCTGCCCGTAAACCCGCATCCACTCGAGATCAACAGCACGCCCGCGCACCAAAACGCCGGAGCGGCGCTTTTGAAAGAACTCATTCCCGGCCTTTCGTTCGCGCCGCGGAGATGCCATTCTCGTACGAAACGATGCGCGCCCACCGTTCGTAAATGAGTGCGATATACTCGCGCGTCTCGGCGTACGGCGGCACCCCGTTATATCGAGCGACGGCGAGAGGGCCGGCATTGTAGGCCGCGAGCGCGTCCGCGTACGCGTCGACATATTGGCGTCGATACGCCTGCGCGTATCCTCCCAGCAACGCACCGGCGGCGGCGATCGCGGCGAAAGGATCGAACGGGTCGACGCCGATGCCTTGTGCCGTTTCGGGCATGAACTGCGCGATGCCGATTGCGCCCGCCGACGAAATCGCATCCGCATCGTACGCCGATTCTTGCAGCAGCGTCGCGGCGAAAAACTCGGGCGGCAATTCGTCGACACGGGCGGCGCGGGCGGTCGCGTCGGCCAAGAAGAGCGATTGCGCTTGAGTGGCTCGTGGATTGGTGCGCAAAATCGCTCGCGCAATTGCGAGTTCCGGGCGTTCGACGGGTCCTCCGTCGCGAATCAGCACCGCGCCTTTGAGCGCATCGACGGCAACGCCGGGCGTGCCGAGCAGCATGTTGACGAGACGCTTCACGTGGACCGGTGTTTTGACCGGCACGTTGTGGTATATGTGAGGCGTGCACGCGCAGAGCGCGCCGGCTACACCAAGGGAGAGTTGCATGCACTTCATCGTTGCCTTCGTCATCACACTGAGCGTGGGCGATTTTGCTTCGACGTTCTTCTATCACGTGCCGCAGCATCTTTGGTTTACGCTGCATCTACGAACGCATCACGATCGGCGCCGTTCCTACTTCGATCATGCCGTCCTCTCGCGCGAACCGGGCGTGCTGCTCGACGGATTTCTCGGCGCGCTTCCTTACTTAATCGTGGCAACGCTGGCCAGCCGGCTTTCGCTAGCGGGTGCTTTGACCGGACTGGCCGCGGGCCAACTGCACGTCTGGTGGCGCCACACGAGCGAGTTGGGGTGGGCAACGCCGCGATGGCTGGCATCTCTGCTCCGGCCGCTGTGGATCGTGCTTCCCGAGGACCACGACGGGCATCACCGAAACCCCGATATCGAGTTTGGCGACATTTTCCGATTTTATGACGCCCCGGCTCGGGCGCTCTTGGCCAGACTTGCCCCGAGGAGCCGGCGGGCGCGCAATGCGAGTCGGCGAGGAGTGTATGACCAAACGGGCGCTTCTTTTGATCTCGGATACGGGCGGCGGGCACCGCAGCGCCGCCAATGCGATTTGCGCCGCACTGGATGAGATTCAATCGCCCGACCGCTTTGAGCACCGCATAGAAGACGTCGCCGCCCATTGCGCCTTTCCGTTGACTCAGCTCGGCCTCGGGTATAGCATGGCGCTGCGTTACGCTCCCCCGGTCTACGGCGCGCTCTACTATGCGACCAACGGCCGGCGCCGCTACCGCGCGCTGGTGCGGTTTTGCGAGCCCCTCTATCGCGAGCGCTTGCGCGATCTCTTCATCGCCTATCGTCCCGACATCATCGTCTCGGTGCACCCCTTGCTCAACCATGCGGCGTTACGGGCGCGCGACGACGCGCGAATGCACGAGGTGCCGATCGTCACGGTGATTACGGATCTCGGCAAAGTGCACGAATCCTGGCTCGTTCCCGACGCGGACGCAGTGGTGGTGCCCGCGCGTGAAGTGTATCAGCGCGCACTGTCGCGCGGCGTTCCAGCCGCACGCCTGCATTTGCTCGGCCATCCCATTCACCCGAACTTCGACGACGTGACCGGCAGCAAGACGGCGTTACGGCGGCAACTTAATCTCTCGGCCGATGCACCGATCGTGATGTTGATGGCCGGCGGCGAAGGCGGCGGGAAACTACTCTCGACGACGCTCGCGTTAGCCAAAGCGCGCTTGCCCATCGAACTCGTCGTCGTCTGCGGACGCAACGAACCGCTGGAACAAAAACTACGCGAGATCGCACCGTCGCTTCCCACGCCGATGCACGTGCTCGGCTTCACGGATAAGATTCCCGAATATTTTCGCGCCGCCGATCTGCTCGTGACGAAGGCCGGTCCGGGCACGCTAGCGGAGGCCAACGCCGCGCATTTGCCCGTCGTGGTATACGACTACGTGCCGGGCCAAGAACGCGGCAACGTCGATTTCGTGCGGCACAACGGACTGGGGATTATCGCGTTGCGAAGCGCAGCCGCGGTAGTTGCCGGAGTGCGCGCGCTGATTCGCGCACCGGAACGTTTAGCGTCGATTCGTCACAATCAAGAGATCGTGGCACCGCGGCATAGTTCGCGGCGCATCGCCGCGCTGATCGCGCAGATCGCGCAGCGGGGACGCATGCAAGCGGCCGCCGCGGTTTAGCGGTGAAGGTAATCGCTTCAGCCTGAGGCGAAGCGGTCGAGTATGAGACGGCTTGTCATGATCACCGTCGCCTGCGCTATTTCACTCGCGGGCTGCTCGCGCGCGGGTGGGCCGCCGGCCGTCCCAGTGGCCTTTGCACCCTCCGGTACGGGAGGCGCAGATGCACGTGACACGCTCGCCCTCACACGTCCGGATGCCGCGGGTTTCCAACTCCTCTATAGTTTCGACAAATCAAACGGCGGCGGCATCAATCCCTTCACGAACCTGAGCATCGTCGGCGGAGCGCTCTACGGCACGACGTCGTATGGCGGCGGGAGTTCCGCCTGTCCGTCCGGCTGCGGTACGGTCTTTTCGATGACGACCGGCGGCGCCGAAAAAGGCGTGTATAATTTTGGAAGTTACGCCGGCGACGGAATGTACCCGACGCAACAGTTAGCCGAAATCGGCGGAACGTTCTACGGGACGACGGAAGAAGGCGGATCGAGCGCTGCCTGCACGCACGGCTGCGGAACGGTGTTTAGCCTGACGCCCGCCGGCAAAGAGCAAGTGCTCTATAGTTTCGGCAGTTATAAGGGCGACGCTCTCGCGCCCCGCGCCGGCTTGATTGACGTGGACGGGACGCTCTACGGGACCACTTCCGCAGGAGGCGCCCAGAACGCCGGCACGCTGTTTAAGATCGCGACGAGCGGCCAGGAGCAAGTGATTTATAGCTTCGGGAGTTACAAGCACGATGGACTCTTTCCGGCCGCCGAACTCACCGAAGTCGGCGACAAGCTGTATGGCACGACGCTGAAGGGCGGCATCTACAGAGGCGGCACCGCGTTCCGGGCCGAGCTCAGCGGCAAAGAGTTAACGTTACACAGTTTTGGCGCCGGAGCTGACGGGAAATTTCCGCGCTCGCGTTTGCTTTTCGCACAACAGGCATTCTACGGAACGACGATCGAGGGCGGTAAGCACAACGGCGGAACGGTCTTCGTGTTGAGCTCCAATGGAATCGAAGGTGTCCTCTATCAGTTTGGTAAGAATAGTAAGGACGGGAAGAATCCGGAAGCAGGCCTCACCGCCAAGAGCGGCACGTTCGTAACGTTGTATGGCACGACCGCGAATGGCGGCCAGGACGGCAAAGGGACGATCTTCAGCGTGAACACCGTCGGCGCCGAATCGGTACTGCACAACTTCAACGGGAATGACGGCTCGCAGCCGTATTCGCATCTGAATCTCTATAAGGCCTTGCTCTACGGCACGACGGCCTACGGCGGCGCCGGATCGTGCACGGGTCCGCACGGAGCCGGTTGCGGGACAGCCTTCGATTACAAGCTCTAAGGCGACGTAGCGATTCTAGTCGGAATCCGGCGGCCGCGTATCGGGTGGCTGGTGGATGAAATAGTCCTCATCGTACTTCGACTTGATGGGAACGAAGGTGCGGGGGTGCTGCAGAAAGTCAAAGCAATCCGCCGTCGGCGATTTCGCCCGCAGGTCGCTGGCCGACAGGGGTGCCAGGCCGTAACGCTCTTCAATGAAACGCAGGATGCTGCCGTGCTCGTAGCGGGCGCGGGAAATATAGTTTTTCTTCGCATACGGTGAGATGACAATGAGCGGAACGCGAATGCCTAACCCGTCGTAGTCGACGTACGGCGGCGGCACCGAATCGTACCATCCCCCGTAGTCATCCCAGAAGATAAATATCGCGCTGGAATCCCAATACTGCGACTTTCCGACCGCATTAACCAACGACGCTACCCACGACGGCCCCGTATTGGAGTTGCAGCCGGCGTGGTCGGAGTTCTTGCACGTCGGCACGATCCAACTCACCGTTCGGAGTTTGCCGCCTTTCACGTCGCTGAAGAACGTGGTCTGCGGCGAGATCACGTCTTTATTCCAGTCAGGGCCGTAGCAAATGTGCTTGACCGCTTGATACGCGCTCCAAATTCCGTTGTTCTGAGTAAAATCGGGCTTGATGCCGTCCATGGTTTGGCCGCAAGGCGACGGGCTTTTCCCGATCGGCGCCGCGTAGTACGCCCACGAGATGCCGCCCTTGTCCAGTTCGTCGCCCAGAGTCTGATAGTCAAAACAATCGGTAACGCGCCGGCCTTGGGACCGATTCGGTGCCACGGTGGCAATGGTGTCGCCTTTGCCTCCCGGACAACCCCAAAAGTCGATGGGGTAGTTCGTTGTAGAGCCCGCCTGGGCGGCTATGATGTACTGATGCGACACGTAACTGCTGGCGTCAAAGTTTGAAGTGAACATGTTCTCGGCCAAGGCATACTGTTTGGCCATGTCCCAATACGGCTTACTTTCACTGGAAGGCACGTACGCGTATTGAGGATGCTGGATCGGGCAACGCGGCTGGCCCGCGCCACCGCACGTCACCTGCTCGTTGTCGAAGCCGTTCATTTTGCAATCGGTGCCGGGGACGCTGCCGACGCCGTTGCAGGCCGCGTAGTAACCGTCTGAGTTATGGGCGAGGTCCCACGTTGTCGCAAGGCTGACCGGCTTCAACACGATTTTTTTGTTGTTGCTGTTGAAACCGTATGGCGCCGTTCGCGCTCCGGGGAATCCCATGAACAGATTATTGAAGCTACGGTTCTCCTGCACGATAATAATGATGTGCTTGATCTTGCTATTCGCGGGCTGAATAGACCCGTTCGTTTCAGCCGATTCGGACGACGGAACTGCCGATATGGGGCCGCCTTTGCATCCCCCAAGAGAAACGAGGGATGCGGCCAATGCCGCTCCGAGAACGAGCGATCTAGTCATTATCCGGCGGCCTCGTATCGAGCGGCTGGGCCATGAAGTAGCTTTGGTCGAACTCCGACCTAATTCGTACAAAGGGGCGAGGGTGCTGTTTGAAATCGAAGCAATCGATCGCGGGCGATTTGGCTCGTGCGTCACTTGCCGCGAGCCGGCCCAAGCCGAAGACGTCTTCAGCAAACTTGAGAATGCTGCCGTGTTCGTAAACTTCGTGTGAAACGTACCCTTGTTTTGCGTAAGGAGATATGACGAGCAGCGGAAGCCGGAAGCCGAAGCCATCGTTATCCACGTAAGGCGGCGGTACCGGATCGTACCATCCTCCCGAATCGTCCCAAAAGACAAAGATCGCGCTAGTATCCCAGTATTGCGATTTTCCGACCGCGTTAACGATTGCGGTAACCCAAGATGGGCCGGTTCTTGAACCGCTTCCCCCGTGGTCCGAGTTTGCATACGTCGGCGTAACCCAACTTACGGCGGCGAGATTTCCGTTCTTGATGTCGTTGAAGAATTCCGTCGATGGAGACTTCACGTCGGCGTTCCAGTCCAGACCATAGCAGATGTGTTTGATCGCTTGATAGGCGCTCCAGATGCCGCTGCGGCTCTTGGAATCATCCGGTCCAAGGCCGGCGCCACAGTTTTGCCCACCGTCAGCCTTAACCGGTTGCGCATAGAAGGCCCATGGAATCCCTTTTTGGTCGAGCTCATCCGCAAGCGTCGGCGGATCCCAGCAGGCGACGAGCTTCGGCCCCCGCGAGATCTGGCGGTCTTTGCCCAATTTGTCAATTTTGTCGGCACGGCCGCCGGGACATCCCCACGCCGTCTCGGGATAGTTGGCTGACGAGTCGGGATTAACGCCGGCGATGATGTACTGGTGTGAGATAAAGCTGCTCGTGTCGAAATCCGAAGCGAACATCTGGTCGGCCAGCACGTACTGTTGCGCCATGTCGAAGTACGGCTTGATCTCCGTGTGCGGCACGTAACTGTACGGGGGGTTTTTATTGGGGCACTTCGGAGCGGGCGCGTGGCCGCACGTCCACGATTCTAGGTCGAAGCCGTTCATTCGGCAGTTCGTACCCGGGATTTTTCCGATGCCGTTACAGGACGCGAAATAACCCTTCGCGCTATGCTGAAGATCCCACGTCGTCTCCAGCGGAACGGGCTGGAGCGCAATCTTCTTCTTCCTAGTGTTGTAGCCGTACAAGGAAGTGGTCGCTCCAGGGTAGCCGGCAAAGAGATTGTTGAAGCTGCGGTTCTCCTGCACGACGATGATGACGTGCTTAATGCGCTTCGACGACATCGCCAGGGCGATCGCGGTGTCGCTGCTCGCGGCCCCTTCCATTTGCCCAAACGGCAATTGGGCAGAGACGGCTCCGCCGCCTCCGCAGCCGCAGAGCAACAGCAACGAAAACGCCGGCAAGCGCCAACCGAAAGACTTTAGCATTGGATTTCCTAACTTATTGTGTCAATCGGAGTCAGGCAGACGTGCGTCCGGCGCCTGCTCCATGAAGTAGTTCTGGTCTTGTGGAGACTTGATTGGAACGAAGTCGCGCGCCGGCTTGGAAAAGTCGAAGGAATCTTTCTGGGGCGACGCTGCGCGTGCATCGCTGGCCGACAGCGGCGCGAGACCGAACTGATCCTCGACGAATTTTAGAATGCTGCCATGCTCGTAGTGCACGTGGGAAACCCAGCCCTGTTTTGCGTAAGGCGAGATAATCAACAGGGGCAAGCGGAAGCCTAGCCCGTCGTAATCGACGTACGCCGGTGGCTCGGAATCGTACCATCCGCCGTAGTCATCCCAAAAAATCATGATCGCGGAGCTTTTCCAATACTGCGACTCACCGACCGCGTTGACTAATGACGCAACCCAGGACGGCCCGGTATTCGAGCCCGAACCGGCGTGGTCGGAGTTTTCATAGGTGGGCGTGATCCAAGTCACCGCGCCAAGATTTCCGTTTTTGATATCGTTGAAAAACTGCGTTTGCGGAGAGATCACGTCTTTGGTCCAATCTGGACCTTTGTAAATGTGCTTGATGGCTTGATATGCGCTCCACACGCCTCCGTCGCCGTTGACCACGGAAGCGTAGTATGCCCACGGCAAACCGGCTGCATCGAGTTCATCCGCAAGCGTCGGCACGTCCCAGCACACTACCTCATGGCCGATTGGGAACTTACGGCTTGGTGAAACGATCCCTATTTTGTCGGTGCGACCGCCCGGGCAGCCCCATTGCAAATTGAGATCAGGGTAGTCGATCGAAGATTTTGCTTGCGCCGCTATGATATATTGGTGCGACACGAAACTGCTCGCATCGAAGTCCGACGAGTACATTTCATCGCCCAAGACATATTGCTTCGCCATATCCCAGTACGGCTTCGTTTCTTTTGAAGGCACGTATGCGTACTGAGGATCGCGCTTGGGACATTTCGGCTCACCGACGCCGCCGCAGAGCACTACTTTTTCCTTATCGAAACCGTTCATGCGGCAATTGGTTCCGGGGATGCTGCCGTCGCCATTGCAGGCCTGCAATACGCCGCCGGCGTTATGGGCCAGATCCCACCTCGTCTCGAGTCCAATGGGCTTTAGCACTACCTTTTTGCCGCGGCTATTGTAGCCGTACGTCGCGGTCTTTGCCTGAGGGAATCCCATGAACAGATTGTTGAGGCTCCTGTTTTCTTGAATGATGATGATGACGTGCTTGATCTTCCCTTTTGCTCTTGGATCGACGTTCAGCTGCTGCGGCGCATTCGAGTTAGCGTAGCCCGACGTATCTAAGGCCCGTGAAGGAACCGTACTACCGCCGTTACACGCCGCGAAGAAAAGCGCGACCGTAAACGCTCCAATTGCACCTCGAAAGTATCCCATTATTTCCCTTATATCGTAAGAACTGCCAGAGATTGAGGCACCCAGAAAAGCGGCCGGGCCGTTGCCGTCAAAGTACCGCCTCGCCGCTTTGACCGCCAACGACGCGTTTCCATGCCGACATATGTAATTTGTTAACCCAAGTTGACGACATTTTTCCTCTCCGGCGTCGATCTAACCAGAATCCGGCGGCCGTAAGTCCAGCCGCTGGTGGATGAAGAAGCGACGGCCGTACGGCGCCTTGATCGGAACGAACTTACGTGGCGGTTGCGAGAAATCGAAGCAGTCGGCAGCCGGAGAGCTCGCTCGCGTGTCGCTTGCCGCGAGGGGCGCGAGGCCGAATCGCTGTTCGATAAACTTCAGGATGCTTCCGTGCTCGTACGGGACGTGGGAGACGACACCCCGTTTAGCGTACGCGGACACGACGATCAACGGAACTCGCATGCCCAGACCATCGTAGTCAACGTATTGCGGCGCTACGGGATCGTACAGACCTCCATAATCGTCCCAAAGAATGAAGATCGCCGTGGAATCCCAGAACTTGGACTCCCCGATAGCGTTGACAACCGACGCGACCCACGACGGGCCGGTACTCGAACTGCAGCCCGGATGGTCTGAGTTTTGGCATGTCGGAACGACCCAACTCACCGCTCGCAGTTTCCCAGCGCTGACATCGTTGAGGAAATTGGTTTGGGGCGAGATAACATCGTTGTTCCAGTCAGGCCCGTAGCAGATGTGTTTGACCGCTTGATACGCGCTCCAGATGCCGTTGGTATCAATGTAACTTGGCTCGATCCCGTGGGCGCTTTGACCGCAGGGGTTCCCGCCTTTGCCGACGCGAGCCGCATAGTATGCCCACGAGTCGCCGGCCGCGTCCAGCTCGTCGCCGAGCGTCGTATAATCGAAGCAATCGGTGACCGATGGTCCGTAGCCTCGCGGCGGGTTTTGCTCGATCGTCAACACGGTATCGGTTGAGCCACCCGGGCAGCCCCACCAAGTCATTGGATAGTTCAGGGCCGAACCGGCCTGGCCGGCGATGATGTACTGGTGTGAGACATAGCTGCTTGAATCAAAGTTCGACGCGAACATTTGATCGGCCAACACGTACTGCTTTGCCATATCCCAATATGGCGCCGTCTCGCTGCGCGGCGCGTAGATATATTGCGGATGTTTGACGGGACAGACCGGCTGACCACCGCCGCCGCACGTTACCGGCTCGTTATTGAATCCGTTCATTCGGCAGTTCGTTCCGGGGATGCTTCCCGTGCCGTTACAGGCGGCGTAGAACCCTTGCGAGTTGTGCGCGAGATCCCATGCGGTCGAGAGGCTGACGGGCCTGAGCGCTATTTGCCTATTCTTGCTGTCGTAACCGGAAGTCGACGTTGTGGCACCCGGAAAGCCGATAAAGAGGTTATTGAAGCTGCGGTTCTCTTGCATGATGATGACAATGTGTTGAATCTGTTGGCTTCCGGAACTGCCCCGATGCGCGCGCGCTGAAGCTGAAGATCTCTGTCCATCGCCGGGCACGACGTGGAGTGAGGGCCCCGCGTTGCCGTCACAAGCCGCTAAAAAAAGCGCCGCCAAAAACGCTCCAACCGCACCTCGAGAATACGCCATTGTTTTCCCTTATAACGAAAGAACGGTGCAACAGACAAGAGGACCGCGCTTCACCGGTTTGACCGATGAAGCGCCTTTCCTTGTACGGCAGAACGCTCGTCTTGATGCTGCCCGATGAACTGCCGTTCATGAAGATACCGCCGGCCGGCGCTTGAGTGCGTCGGCCGTACACGAGCGAATCAGATTTGAATGGCTCGCCCGTCGGTCGGGAGACGTTCATCACCGGAGTGAAGTGCGAAAACGACGATGCTCCTCTTAGCGAGGTTTGCGTGGAAGAAAGGAACGACGAACCGGTGCGATCGCAGGCTGCCGTGAGGCCTGCAAGGTAACGACGCCCGCACCGAAGAGCAGCCCCTTTCGAGACAACGTACGATCGGCGATAAAAAATACACCCACCTAATAGCAGCACTCGGAGACACGTCGCGCTTCATCCACGGAAGCATCATTCCTCTCAGAGTTTTTATGATAGACTCGATTACATCGAAAACTCGGCGTCAATCCGCACCGTCTAGTACGAAAACACTAGGAAATTAGCCCCATAAAAACAACGTAGAGCACGGCGCGCCAGTGAAGGTACGGTGCTCATCAGAAAATCTCCGAAATAGCGGCTGCAACGCTTACCAAAAGGCTCGCAGCGCAAAATTCCTCCTTAAACGCTCTCCAGGTATCCAGCAACCTAGCCGTCCCTACCTGATCGTTTTGGAGGGCGGGGAATAGTTCGGCGCGGCGCAAACCGTGTGGCGCAGTGTACTCGCAACGGCCACACCGACGCCACATCAGTCGCCGGGGCGCCATCGCAGCCGTAATAGCGGGCGGCGCGGTTCCATTCCTCGGCGCCAAGGCGCACGGCGCTTTGGCCGAAACCCATGCGACCCTCGCGGAGGCCGCCGCGCACAATGGGCGAGTGTTCGGAGCCGCGGTGCGAATCGGACGAATTGCAGTCGAACAGGACTACCGCGACGCGGTGGCGCGCGAGTGCTCCTTAGTGGTTCCCGAGTACGAGATGAACTGGAACGAGATCGAGCCGGCGTACGGACAACTCGACTTCGATCGCATAGATGCCTTAGTCGATTTCGCCACCGATCAGGGCAAAAAACTGCGCGGGCACGTGCTCGTATGGCATATCAGCGTCCCCGATTGGGCGGTGAAGATGCTGCGCCGGCGCCCGGATTGGACGCTCGTCACGCACTACGTCGGATTCGTCATGCAGCGCTACCGCGATCTCATCCACGAGTGGACCGTCGTCAACGAGGCGATCGATCCCGGTCAGCGCAGCGACGGCCTGCGCAACAGCATCTACCTCGAGGCTTTCGGCCCCGACTACATCAACCGGGCCTTCGCGCTGGCGCGCAGCCTCGCGCCGAACGGCCGGCTGTTGATCAGCGACTACGGGCTCGAATACGACAATCCCGAGCAGCGGGCGCGCCGGTACTACTTTTTAAAACTGATCGAACGACTGAAAACTGCCGGTGTGCCGGTGGATTGCGTCGGATTGCAGGGGCACCTCGACCTACGCAGGGGACAGATTTCCGTCCCCGCGATCGCCGACTTTCTGCGCGAACTCAACAACCTGCGGCTTCCCGTCATCATCACCGAGCTGGACGTCAAGGAATCCGAGTATGCGGCTTCCGTTGAGGAGCGCGATCGCATGGTGGCCGACGAGACGAAGCGGTACCTCGACGTCGTGCTCGGCCATAGTCGCACGCTCGGCGTGACGACCTGGGGCTTGAGCGATCGCCATTCCTGGATCATCGAGGTAACGCCGGAAGACTACGCGCGCTTTCCGAGGGCCTGGAAAAACGGTGAAGGCCCCGGCGTCAACCGGGGCCTTCCCTTGGATTGGTCGATGAAACCGAAGCCGATGTACTTCGCGCTACGCGACGCGCTGTGGCGGAATCGGGCTCGGCGTTAGAAACTTTGGTAGATCAGCGCGCGGAAATACGCGCGCGATGGAAAACCGGATTCCCACGAAGGCCCGGCCGAAAATTGAATCTCCGACCGGTCGCCAACCTTCACCGCGGCCGACGGACCAAACTGGTAGAGGTTGTACGTCGGGTCGCCTTCAGCATAAAACTCGGCGCCCAGTCGGAACTGCGGCGAGAGCGCGTGCGTCAAACCAATTCTTGCCGAATAGTCGTTGAGACGAACGCCGTAAAAGCCGGTCCAATCCACGCGCCACGGCCCGGAGAGGTCGCCGCCGTCGAGGCTGACGCGCACTTCGGCCTGCTGACCGCGCCTCCGATTCGTCACGTCCTCCGGGCTCAGTGCCGTATAGGTGTCGTTTCCCCCGACGCCGACGTCGCCCCAGAAGTTGTTATGCGTGAATTGGTAGAGTACGTCGAGTTCGCCACCGCCGAAGTTGGCTTTGACCGTTCCGAGTTTGCCGTCGATGTAGTCGTAGCCACCCGTATCGAGGATGCCGCGCACGGCGACGCCGTTTCCAAGGCTCGGCCCGAGCGACGCCGTCGCGCCGATGAAGACGAAATTCGAAAAGTCCAGCTGACCGCCGGCAAAGACGCCGACGCGATCGTCGGCCAACACGGGGCTAACGCTCACCATGAGGAGCCCGATCGTCGCGGCAAACGCCGCCTTTGCTCGCATCACTGTAGTTGCTCTCCCTTTCACTCCCTAGACGAGCAGTTTATTCGTTTCGAGCTCGGCCATGCTCGCCTGACTGCGATCGACCGGCGGAGCCTTCGTCGCAGCGACCCAGGAGATCAGTTCTTTCATGCCTTCGTCGAACGAGTGGTGGGGCTTCCAGCCGAAGGCTTTTTCCGCTTTGGAGATATCCGGGAAACAGTGCCGGATGTCGCCGACGCGATACCTGCCCAAAAACTCCGCCTCGATATCCTTGTCGAGAAACTTACTGAGGGTAATGGCCATCTGCGCGATCGTCACCGGCTTGCCGCTGCCGATGTTGAACGCATCCCACACGCGTGCGTCGCTCTCCAATACCGTTAAGAACGCGTTGGCGATGTCTTGGACGTGCACGAAGTCGCGCTGCTGCAGGCCATCTTCGAACACCAACGGCCGCTGATCGTTGAGCAGACGCGAGATGAAGATCGCCGCCACGCCGGTGTACGGATTGCTGAGCGCCTGCCGCGAACCGTAGACGTTGAACAGGCGTAGCGCGACCGTCGGGATTTGTAAGGCGCGACCGACCGCAAGGAACATCTCCTCGTGATCCCGCTTGTTGATCGCATAGATCGACGCCGGTTGGAGCGGTTTTTCTTCGGTCGTCGCGACCGGAATCAATTCCTCGCCGTTGAGCGTGAGCTCCCATTGGCGCGCCGCCAGAGCCGCATGCTCGCGCAGCGGCGGCGCGACGAGCGCGCCCGTCGAGGGAACTTTATACGCGCCTTCGCCGTAGATCGACATCGACGACGCGACGATCATCCGCTCAACGGTGTGCGGCCGTTGCGAGAGCGTTTCTAACACCGTCGCCGCCGTCATGACGTTGTTGCGGCTGTATTCGACGATGTTGGTCATGCTTTGACCCACGCCGACCGATGCCGCCAAATGGATGAAATGCGTTACGCCGCGCAGGCTCGCTTCAAAAGCGCCGGCATCGAGGACGTCGGCGTTGATGCGTTTGGCCCGGCGGTCGAGGTAGGCCGGCCAACCCTCCGCGTCGCGTTCCTCATCGGCGTGCACTTGCGGTATGAGGTTGTCGAGCACGGTGACTTCGTAGCCGCGCTCGAGCAGCAGATCGACGACGTGCGAACCGATGAAGCCGGCGCCCCCCGTGACCAAAACGTGTTTACTCAACCTTTGATTCCTCACTTCGGCTTACGAGCATGGCTTCGACGCCACGCTCGAGAGTAGAGTCAGTATGCACCCGAAGGCGCTGTAGTTTGCGGCGGATCAGCACCTTGTTGGCATCGACCTTCTCGGTGCGCTGCCACGCCAGTCCCAAATCGAGCAGATACATTCGAAAACCAATGAACAGCGGGACGATCCACAAGAACCACCAGACGAACAACGAGATCGGATTGACGCGCAGCATGAACCACAGACGCGGAAGCGCGCGATTGAGGACCAGCCTCGTGCGCCGCCACGTGTTGGCGTATAGCAACACGAGGAATATCGCGAAGGTCGCGACCGTGAAACACGATAGCCAGAGCACCCATGCCGGCAGAAGCCCTGGATTCGCGAAATATTCCCACAGCGCCCAGGCGCCGAGCGGCAGACCGATCAGATTGGTCCACAGCGACAAGCATGGGAGGAGCATGAGGCGTGCTTTGAAGCGCTGCCACGGCGAGTATCCCATCGCGCGCAGCGGTCTGGTGCCCAAGGCTTGAAAGAAGCCGCAGACCCAGCGTTTGCGCTGCGTCACGCCGCCCCACCACGTTCGGGGAACCTCTTCGATGAGCGGATTGGCGATAACGCCGAGCCGCTTACCGTTGATCCAATAGCGCAGGCCGACTTCGGGATCTTCGATCGTGACCCAGGGATGGAAACTGCCGAGTTCGAGCAAGTCCGAGACGCGATAGAACAGCCCTTTGCCTAACACCCAGAACGGCTGGCGTCCGTGTGCGGAAAAATGCGGATACATCCAACCGTCCCACGCCATGTGATCGAAGGAATGCCAGGAGGCGGGCAGCGATGCATTGAGGTTTCCTGCGACGTTCGTCGCCTGCAAAACGTCGTAATGCTTCAATCCGATCGCGGCGGCCTTGAAGTGATCGATCGGCGGACAACTGTCGGCGTCGATGTAGTTGATCGCGAGATCTTTTTCGTGCGCCAGCGAGTGGGCGGTATGGTATAACGCGTAGATCAGTTGGCGCGTTTTCTTCGGGGGCAAATCCTTCACGCCGGCGCGCAGCCCTTCGTGCCACCAGTAGGCTTTCGGATTGGCCTCCCAGGCATCCCAAACGATCTGCCACGATGGGTCGGTCGTCGGGGGCACTTCCAGCATTTCGAGGAACGAGAATTCCTCCATCAGGCGGCGAAGGCTGGCGACGGTCTCCGTGTCGTTGCTGTTCGGAATGGCGATGATGCGACAGCGTTCCTTGGGATACTGGATTTTCGCCAAGTCCAGCATCGTGGTGCGCATCGTCGCTTCGAGTTCCCGCAGAACGGGATAGAACAGCACGATGTAGGGCCACTCGCTCTCCGGTTCCCGAATCGGCTCGCTCATGTCGACCCAGTCCACCGGGCGCGACAAGAAGTAACCGTTGAGCAGCAGGGTGAGTGCGTACAGTACCTGAGAAATGACGAATACTATGGCGACTGCAAAAAGCAGCGAGTTCTCAGTGCTTACCATTTAATTTTTCAGTCTGTCAGCGTGTCAGGGTTTCTTCGGGTCGGAGCGCGGAGCGAAAGTACTCTAGTGTCGCGACGAGCCCTTCGCGGAGCGGCACTTTGGGCTGCCAGCCTAACATCTCTTGCGCCCGTGCGATCACCGGTTTGCGCCGGGTGGGATCGTCGGGTGGCAAATCGCACTTCACCGTCCGCAGCGGAACGCCCGCTATTTCGGACAGAATTTGCGCCAGTTCGTTAATCGTAAACTCGCCTGGATTACCCAAGTTCACGACGGTTTCGGCGAGGGCGTCTGCCTTTGCGAATCGGACGATGCCGTCGATCAGGTCGCTGACGTAGCAGAAGCTGCGCGTCTGCGACCCGTCGCCATAGACCGTCAGCGGCTCGCCACGCAGTGCGGCTAGACAAAAGTTGGGGATCACCCGACCGTCGTCGGGCTGCATGCGTGGGCCGTACGTGTTAAAGATTCGAACGATCCGACCGTCGATTCGCAACTGGCGCATCGCTGAGGTGAGATAGGCCTCGCCGTAGCGCTTCGACTCGTCGTAGCACGCCCGGACGCCGATCGGATTGACGTTACCCCAGTAGGTTTCCGGCTGCGGATGCACGAGCGGATCGCCGTAGGCCTCCGACGTCGAAGCGAAGACGAATCGCGCGCCGCTCGTGCGAGCCAGTTCGACTCCGTGCATGACGCCGAGCGCGTTGACGGCCATCGTTCCCAGCGGATCCCGCCCGTAATCGACCGGGCTCGCCGGCGATGCAAAGTGCAGGATGAGCCGCGGTTCGCCGAACTCGCGTGCCCAACTCCACGGCGTCGATACGTCGGCTTCGACAAAGGTAAATCGCGAATGTTCCGCGCTCGGTTCGAAATTGGCGCGAGCACCGGTCACGAGATTGTCAATTCCGACGACGCGGTCGCCGTCGGAGAGCAGCCGGTCGATGAGATGCGACCCCAAAAAACCGGCCGCTCCGGTAACGAAGACGTTCAAATCGGGATCATTCCCTCATCGCATTCCGCAACGGCGACCGGTTCGCGCGCCCGACCGACGCCGATGTAGCGCAGCCCCTCCGCCACGACCTTCTCCGGATCGAAGAGATTGCGGCCGTCCACGATGATGTTGCCGCGCATGAGTCGTCGCAGCAACTGGAAATCAATCGAAGCGTATTCTTCCCACTCCGTCGCCAACACCAAGACGTCGCAGCCGCTGATCGCCTCGTAGATGTCGCTGCAGTACTTCACGCCCTCGCCGGTTGCAGCCCGCGCCCCTTCGATCGCGATGGGATCGTGCGCGGTGACGGAGGCGCCGCCCGCGACCAGCAACTCGATCAGTCGCAGTGCGGGCGCTTCGCGAACGTCCGACGTGTCGGGTTTGAAGGCAAGCCCCAGAATGCAGACGCGACGTCCTTCGACCGAACCCAGCGCGCGTTCTATCTTGTGGAACGTGCGCACGATCTGGGCCTGATTGACGGCTTCGACCGTTTTGATCAACTGCGCTTCATAACCGCGGGCCCGAGCGGTGCGTTCGAGGCCACGAACGTCCTTGGGAAAGCACGAGCCGCCATATCCCAGACCCGGTTGCATGAATCGCGTCCCGATGCGCTGGTCGAGCCCGATGCCGTACGCGACGTCCTTGACGTCGACGTTGAAGACCTCGCAGATGTTTGCGATCTCGTTCATGAACGAAATCTTGGTCGCCAAAAACGAGTTCGCCGTATACTTGATCATCTCGGCCGTGCGAACGTCGGTGAGAACGATCGGCGCTTCGAGCGGCTCGTATAGTTGTTGCAACGCGTGACGCGCGTGCTCGCTCTTCGCGCCGATGACGACGCGATCGGGCCGCATGAAGTCGTCGACGGCGGAGCCTTCGCGTAGGAATTCCGGGTTAGCGGCGACTTCGACGCGATGCGACTGCGACGAGTTTTCCGCGACGATTGCGGCCACCATCTCACAGGTCTCGACCGGCACCGTGGACTTGACGACGACCAGTTTTGGTCCGTTCAGTTCGCGTCCGATCGTCGCCGCAACGTCGCACACTTGCGAGAGATCGACACCGTCGTCGGGCAGGACCGGCGTCCCGACGGCAATGAAAACGATCGACCGATCGCGCACGCCGGCCGCGACGTCGTCGGAAAAATTCAGCCGTCCGGCCTGGCGATTATGAATGACGAGTTCGTGCAATTGCGGTTCGAAGAACGGGAGTTCGCCGAGCTTCAGCGTCGCGATCTTGCGCACATCTTTGTCGAGGCAGAGAACGGAGTGCCCGAGTTCCGCAAAGCATGCACCCGTCACCAAGCCGACATAGCCGGTGCCGACGATGGCAATCTGTTTCGTATCGTCCGGCTTGGCTGCCGATCCGTTACCCTGGGGGAAATTCATTGGGGCTCCCTCGGTTAGTCGATGAGTGCAAACGGAGCGAGCGAAACGTTAAGAAGGCTACTACTTGCTAGAGTGGTGGCCATAACGTGCGCGACCGTTCTGGAAATTGGCCCAGGCTCCTTTTATGCCGCGCGGCCGTGGGACTAAAGACCTATGTCGCTACTGCGCGTCAACCCCGTTCCACACCGTGCCGCCGGGCAGCACCTCGGGATTACGAGGTCTCTGCGTAAAGTCGAAATCCCGCCGGAGATCTCCTAGCATGACCTCCGTTTCACGCACGCTAGGACGGCGATCGGGGCGGCCGTCCGTGCGCGGATCGATCCGCCGTGCTGCCAGAAAATCATCTTCGATAAACTTCACGTAGGCATCGTGACTGAGCGTCTGATGATCGATGAAGCCACGCCGCGCGTACGGACTGATGACCATGGCCGGTACGCGGAGCCCATAGCCGTTTTCGTCCACGCGCGGCGGGACGACGTGATCGTAAAAACCGCCCCAATCGTCCCAACTGAGAAAAATCGCGGTGCTGTTCCAGTCGGGGCTGCGCATGATCGCATTGATCAAACCGGTCACGTAGGCTTGGCCGCGGCTGACCAACGCCGGCGGATGTTCGCTGTACGGTGCGGCCGGGGTTATCCAGACCACGTCGGGCAGCGTCCCATTTTTTGCCGCGGTGTAAAACTCGCGCAGATCGCGCACGTTGCCGAGTTCGCCGTCTCTCTTGACCGTATCGAAATACGGCAGAATATTCCAGATGCCGGGGGTGTGCGCACCCTGCCGCCTCGGGGGACATGCATCGAGATTGTCGGCGCAATCCGGTTCCGTCCCGGCCATCACGTAATACGCCCAACTCACGTGATGCGCGTGGAGTAGATACGTGAGATCGGTCCAAGCGTAATCGGGGCGTCCCGGTTCGTGCAACCCTGCGTTGCCGCGTTCGAAATCCGGCGGGTAATCGGGACGTGCAATCTCGCTCCTGCAACTCATCGGCTCGCCGAGGCGCGAACACGACGCCGACCACTCCGACACCATGAAAAGATGCTGCGGCAAACTCCACGATGCGACCGGTTCGAAGAGATGGTCTTGCAACACGAAGTCGTGCGCGTACTTCCAATAGTTCGGCAGGTCCTGACCGTCATGGTACCCCATGACTTCCGACGTGCCGAAGCAGTTCGGCGCGTTCTCATTCGCGCAGCGGCGGCGGCCGCGCTCCGCCGCGGCCACAAATCCGTCCATCTTCCCACCGTCGATCGCCATCGTCGCGGCCCAGGCACCGTGCGGACCTCCTCGGTTCAGGTCGCTGGTATCGTGAAACGGTCGCGCGCAGCCCGAACCTTGCGGATCGCGCGCACACACGGTCGGCTGACCGTCGCGCATCGGAATGCCGTCCGCGCCTGGAAACGTTCCGAAGTATGAGTCGAAGGAACGGTTCTCTTGCATGATGATGACGACGTGTCGGATCTTATGGATCGGATCGTCACTGGCCGAACGCGAAGTCGTGGCGATCGTTACCGCCGCCGCGGCGCTCAAGAACGCAAGCAGCCCGATGACTGCCGGTTTACGCCACACGTGCATCTCCTGTCGTCAATCCTCCTCGTAAGACCATCGTCGCCGCACCGACCTGACCCGCATTATTCCCCAGAGCGGCGACGACAATCTCGGTCGTCCCGCGTGGGATCATCGTCGTGAGCGTTTCGACTTGCGGGCGCACGGCATCCAGCATGAAGTCGCCCGCGGTCGACACGCCGCCGCCGAGCGCGATCGTGTTGGGATTCACGAACGCGATGATGTTCGCTAGCCCCAGCGACAGATCGGCGGCGAAGTTTTTCCACGCAGCCATGGCATGTGCGTCGCCGGCTTGCGCGGCGCGGCGAATTTTTTTCGAACTCAGTTTGGCGCGCGAGACGTCGAGCAGTTCGCTGCGCGGGAACGACGGCGCGACGGCAAAGGCGTGCCGAATCAAGCCCGTCCCCGATGCCTGCGCTTCGAAGCATCCGATCTTTCCACACCCGCAGACGAAACCATCGATCGGACGAATTTGATGGTGCCCAATTTCCCCGGCGCCCCAGCGATTGCCCAACAGCAACTCGCCGCGTGCGACGATTCCACCGCCGATCCCCGTTCCCAGCGTCAGCAAGACGAAGTCCTTGGCGAGTTTACCGGTGCCGAAGGCGTACTCGCCGAGCGTTGCGCATCGTGCGTCGTTGGCAACGAACACCGGGATCGAGAACTTCGAGGCTATGGTGTCGCGCAACGGCACATCGTGCCATTCGAAGTTGGGGCTGTAGAGCACCGCGCCGTTGGCCGCATCGATGTTGCCGGGAGAGCCGATCCCGATGCCGACGGGATTCGTCGCGTCTTTGAGCGCCGACGCGATAACGGTCTCCAGCGCGGCGATCACAGAGCCGAATTTGAGATCCTCGAGGTCTTCCTCGTGCTGCCGCTGGATGGCGCCATCCTCCGTGACGACCGCGGCGGTCACGTGGGAACCGCCCAAATCGACGCCTATAGCCGTTCGCATGGCCGCTACTGTTTGATTTTGCCGAAGGCCGCACCCGCAAGATACGGGAATCGAATCGGTATCATGGAGACCATTGACCTGATTGCATTGCGCAACTATTCTCGCCGAACGGGCCAGCCGACCCATCCGGAACTTCTGGACGCGCGCCCGCTCGAACACGTCAATAAGATCGAGATCGATGAAGAACACATCACGATCACCTTCGACGAGACGACGACGCGCTATTACAACGCGAGCGAGATCGCCCATCGTGAATGGGTGTACAAATATAACGACGATCCGGCGTTCGTCAACGCCGTGCGCGGCGTTATCGAACTGGCGCGCCGTCACCTCAAAGATTTGCCGGAGAACGTCGCCTGCCCGCCGGGGTGCGCGCAGTGTTGCAGCGGGTACGAACCATTCGTCACGCGAGCGGACGTCCAACGCATCGCCGACCATCTCGGAATGACTTTCGATGCGGTGGTACGCGAATACGTCGTGGAGCGTCCGTCGGCGGATGGATATCATCTCGGTTGGCTGCGTAAGATCAGCGACGACGTCGCCGACCAATGCGTCTTTTTGAAAGGATCGCGCAGCGGACACTACTACTGCGGCATCTATGCCGCGCGCCCAAGCGACTGCCGCGATTTTTCTCCGATCGGCTGCGAAGACGTCGACGACGCATTGGCGCGAAAATCAGGTTTCAGAATCGGGCCGCCGTTTCAACCCAAACACGGCAAAGGCCGCCGCAACGGCAAACGGCTCTAAGGCGCGCGCCCTCGATTGACATGCACTTGTACCGTTGTTTCTTTGCCGTAACTATTTTTGGCGCGCTCGCTTTTGCGGGACCGCGAGTGCAGGCTCAACTCACGACCGTGTCGCCGTCGCTGTATCAAAGGCTGCATTGGCGGTTCGTCGGGCCGCTGCGCGGCGGCCGCACGGTGGCCATCGACGGCATCGCGAACGAACCAAACGTCTTCTACATCGCGCCGGTCAACGGCGGAATTTGGAAAACGCAAGACGCCGGACGCACGTGGCTTCCTATCTTCGACGGTCAATCGACGGCATCGATCGGGGCGCTCGCGATCGCGCCGAGCGATCCCCACATCGTTTACGCCGGCAGCGGTGAGGGCTTGCAGCGCCCGGATCTCTCCGTCGGCAACGGCATCTATAAGTCAACCGACGGCGGCAAAACGTGGACGCACTTGGGACTGCGCGACGGGCAACAGATCGGCTCGATGGCGGTCGATCGCACGAACCCGAACCGGCTCTTCGTGGCGGTGCTGGGTCATCCGTACGGACCGAACGGCGAGCGCGGACTCTATCGCTCGTTGGACGGCGGCGCCAGCTTTCAGCGCGTCCTCTTTGAAAATGACAACGTCGGCGCGTTCGACGTCGTGATCGATCCAGGCGATGCGAATACCGTCTACGCGACACTATGGGCCGCGCGGCAAGCGCCGTGGGAGATCGGGGCATCGTTTGAAATTGCAGGCAGCGGCGTGTTCAAATCGACCGACGGGGGAACGACGTGGACGCAGTTGCGCGCCGGTCTTCCGATGCGCATGGGACGCAGCGAGATCGCCGTGGCGCCCGGCAATCCGCAGGTCGTCTACGTGTATGCCGACGTCGAGGCGAAGGGTGACGATAGCGGAGCGCTTTATCGCAGCACCGACCGCGGCGCTCATTTTATGCGCGTGAACGATGGCGATGACATCGCGCAGCGCGGCGACGACTTGGTGTCGATCGCCGTCGATCCAAGCGACAGCGACACGGTGTATTTGACGAACACGTCAACGTATCGCTCCTCCGACAGCGGGCACACGTTCGTGGCGATCAAGGGCGCACCGGGCGGCGACGATTACCATACCGTTTGGATCAATCCGCACAATCCCAATATCGTCGCGCTGGCGAGCGATCAAGGCGCGACGATTTCCGTCGATCGCGGCGCAACCTGGAGTTCGTGGTACAACCAGCCCACGGCCCAGATGTATCACGTTAACGCCGATCGACGGTTTCCGTATTGGATTTGCGGCGGACAACAGGAGAGCGGCTCCGCCTGCGTTGTTAGCCGAGGCGACTGGGGAGAAACGACCGAACGCGATTGGCATACCGCCGGCGCCCAAGAGTACGGCTACGTCGTTCCCGATCCGTTGCATCGCGGCGTCTTCTTCGGCGGAAAGGTAGAGAAGTTCGACGAGGGCACGGGACAGGCGCAAGAAGTTTCGCCGATCGCATTGCCTTCGAAGCGCTATCGGGTCGTACGGACGGAGCCGATTGCCTTCGATCGTTTCGATCGGCGGCGCCTGTACTTCGGCGCAAACCTCGTTTTCGTCACGACCAACGAGGGAATGAGTTGGCACTCGATCAGCCCGGACCTTACGCGAGCGCATCCGGCCATTCCAGCCGTGATTGCGGCCTTTGAAAGTGACGACCCGCAGGGAGGGGCGCATCGCGGCGTCGTCTACGCGCTCGCGCCATCCTACGTTCGGCGCGGAACGCTCTGGGCCGGAACGGACGATGGTTTGGTATGGCGTACTCGCAACGCGTTTGCCGGATCGCCACAATGGAACAACGTCACGCCCCCGCAATTGACGGCTTGGAGCAAGATCGCCCAGATCGATGCGTCACGTTTCGACGACGACAGCGCATTCGTCGCGGTGAACCGTTTTCGGCTCGACGATCAACGGCCATACGTTTATATCACGCACGATGGCGGCGCGCATTGGACCCTCGACGTCAACGGTTTGCCGGATACGCCGGTCAACGCGGTGCGCCAAGATCCCGTGCAGCCACGGCTCCTCTACGCCGCGACGGAGAGCGGCGTTGCCGTCTCGTTCGACGGAGGCGGCCGCTGGCAATCGTTGCAGTTCAATTTGCCGCGCACGTCGGCGCGCGACCTCATCGTTCACGGCAACGACGTCATCGTCGCCACGCATGGGCGTGGCTTTTGGATTCTTGACGATATCGAGCCGTTACGAGAGTTGGCGACGGGTGACATAGGTGCCGTACACCTCTTCGCGCCGGCGCTTGCGTATCGCATACGGCGCAGCGTCAACACCGACACGCCGCTCCCACCAGAGGAGCCGACCGGGGAAAACCCGCCGGACGGCGCGATCGTTGATTACGTTCTCGCCTCCCCCGCGCGGCGCGTCACGATTTCGATCTTCGACTCAGAAGGACGGCTCGTGCGCCGTTACTCGAGCGGCGACGTCGCGCCGGCGCCTATTGCGCATCTCGACAAGCCGGCGTACTGGGAGCGACCGTTCGCGCGGCCCTCGACCGGCATGGGCATGCACCGCTTCGTGTGGGATCTGCACGAGGCGCCGCCACGCGCGCTGCAACAAGACCTTCCGATCTCCGCAGTTCCGCATGGCACGCCCCGCGTGCCGGAAGGGCCGCTCGTCGTGCCCGGGCGCTATACCGTCCGGCTGGACGCCGACGGAGCGACGAGGGAGCGCCGGCTGACGGTCGCCATGGACCCACGCGTGGTAATCTCGCGGGCGGCGCTCTTCGAGCAGTACCGCCTCGCAATGCGCCTCGCCGCCATCATCGACCGCACCGCCGCCGCAGTGGAGTCGAGAGCGGGGCGTACTACTAAGGAAGGCGCGGCGTTGCGCCGGCTCAACGCGCAAGCTGCCGGGCTGTTGGATGTCATCGACGGAGCCGACGCCCCGCCGACGCGACAGGGCGCCGAAGCGGTCCGCTCGCTCGAAGGGCAAGAAGGCAGTATCCTGAAAGGCTGACATTCAGCAAAGGAGGCATCCGTGAGAATCGTCACTTCATTATTTGCCGCACTCGCAATCGTCTCGATCGCTTCATTTTCGGCCGGCGCCGCTCCGGTGACCGCCACGATCAAACTCAACGAGCAAAACGGGTCGGGCGAGAACGGCTCGGCCACGCTTACCGATGGCGACGGCGGCGTCACGATCGTCATCTCACTTTCGGGCGCACCGGCGACCGCGCAACCGGCGCACATCCACGACGGGACGTGCGGCAATCTCAAAGGCGTCGCCTATTCGCTCAAAGACGTCGTGAATGGCAGTTCGACGACGATGGTAAACGGCACGACGGTTGCCGCACTGATGGCCAAACCCTACGCCATCAACGTGCATGAAAGCGCGGCGAATCTCGGCAAGTACGTCGCCTGCGGCGATCTCAGTTCGTCGAGCTCGATGTAGCCGCGACTTGAAGTAACTCTGCGTATCGAGCGCGGTCGATGTTGCCGCCGCTGAGGATCGCGCCGACGCGCTTGCCCGAAAATCCACCGATGCGCCGTTGCAGCAGCGCGGCGAGCGCCGCGGCGCCACTCGGTTCGATCACGAGTTTCATGCGCTCGAACGCAAACCGCATCGCCTCACACAGCTCTGCGTCACTCACGGTGACGATCTCGGTCACGTGCTCGCGCGCGATCCCCAGCGTCAACTCACTCGGCGACGTCGTTTGCAGACCATCGGCGATGGTTTTGGGAACCGGAATCGTTACGCGGCGGTTGGATCGCAGCGATTGCGCGAAGTCGTCGCCGGCGAGTGGCTCGACGCCGTAAATCGCGATCGAGCGCTCGCGCGCGTGCGCCGCGATCGCGGTCCCGCTGAGTAACCCGCCTCCGCCCACCGGCACGACGATCGCATCGAGCGTTCCCGTGTCTTCTAAAAGTTCGAGCGTGGCGGTCGCGGCGCCGGCGACGATCCGTGGATCGTCGAACGGCGGAACCAGGGTGGCTCCCCGTTCCGTCGCGACGGCTTGCGCGATCTCTTCGCGGTGCGAACGCTCGCGCTCGTAGAAGACGATCTCGGCGCCGTAACCGCGCGTCGCGGCAACCTTCACCTCCGGTGCATCGGTCGGCATTACGATCGTTGCCGTCGCTGAGAGCAGCCGCGCCGCGAGTGCGACGCCTTGGGCGTGATTGCCGCTGGAGTATGCGACGACGCCGCGTTCCCGTTGTGCCGCCGACAGCAACGACAAAAAATTATACGCGCCTCGAAACTTGAACGCACCCATTCGTTGCAAATTCTCACACTTGAGGACGATTGAGGCACCACAACGCTCGTCGAGCGTACGCGAACGCAGAGCAGGCGTCCGGTGCGCTACGCCTGCGAGCCGCTCGGCCGCGGCGTGCACCTCCCGGATGCCGAGCGCGTGCGGCAAGGTTACTGCGCCGGCTGCTGCGCCATGTGGAAATTCCAGTTCACGACCTTCCCGTTCTCGTCGTAGCGCAGTCGTTCGATGTAGTGGCGTTTCTCGAATCTCACGTCAAAGCAGTGCCAGCCGACGGAACAGTTATCTTTGGTCTCTTTGATCGAAAGAAGTTTCCCTTGAGTGCTCAGTTCGTCGGACCACTCCGCGACCTTGACGCGCGTAATCGCGACGCCCTTGGCGATATCGTCCTCGACCGGCTTGAGGTTATTGTCGACGACCGCCCGCGTTATGCGCTCGGCTTCTCGTTCGTTTTTGTTTTGAAACGAACAGCCGGCAAGCGTGGCCGTGACTGCAAAGGCGCAGAGGAATCGCGCGGCGGTCACGACGCCAAAACCTCTGGATTGAACTCTGCGGTGAAGGGCGCGAAGGTTGCGCTCGGATTCCACTCTTGCGCGAGCCTCAGGCTCCAGTCGCTCTCGAAGAGCGCAACGGCGTCGCCCTCCCAGTCTTCGACCAACTTTGCATTCGACGGGAGATGCAAGGTTGTGAGTACGTCGCGTTCCGCCACGACACGCCGCGCCAAGCGAAACGCAAGAGGCGCGAGCGTCGTGGTGACGTTGTACTCCGTAGCAAGACGGTACACCGCGACTTCAAACTGTAGCTCGCCGACCACGCCGAGAATCGGTTCGGTTCGAGGCACGCCGAACGGATAGAACACCTGCACCGCACCCTCCTCGCGCAACTGCGCGATTCCCTTTCCAAACGATTTGTAACCCGATACCTCCGTACTGCGAACGCTTGCAAAATGTTCCGGTGCGAAGGATGGAATCGGCGGAAAATGCGCCGGCTCGTGTTCGTAGAGGCTGTCGCCGATCGCGAATGCGCCGGGATTGAGTAATCCCACGACGTCGCCGGCGTAGGCGACGTCCAAAGACTCCCGCTCGCCGGCAAAGAGACGCATGGCGCGCGAGAGACGGACCGAGGCACCGCTTCGCCCGTTGCGCACCATCATGTCGCGAGCGAGCTCTCCCGAGCACACGCGCACGAATGCGACGCGGTCGCGATGACGCGGATCCATATTGGCTTGGATCTTGAAAACGAAGCCGCTGAACTCGTCGCAGTTCGGATCGATGCCGCTGCGCCGAGCCGGGGGCGGCGCCATCTCGACGAACGTGTCGAGAAAGAGTTCGACTCCAAAGTTCGTTACGGCGCTGCCGAAGAAGACCGGCGTTACGTCGCCGCGGAGCATCGCAGCCGCGTCGAATATGGCGCCGGCGCCATCCAAAAGTTCGATAGACTCACGAAAGTGCCCATAGGCGTAGTCGCTCAGGAGCGCGCGTAACTGCGGATCCTCGGAACCGGTCAACCGAACGGATGCGCGCGTCGCGCCGTGCGCGGCGCGTTCGAAGCGATGAACCGCGCCGGTTTGCCGATCGTAGACGCCGATGAATTCATCGCCGTTGCCGAGCGGCCAGTTCATCGGGAAAGCATGAATGCCGAGCAGGTTTTCGAGTTCGTCCAGCAGTTCTAAGGGATCGCGGCTGGGCCGATCCAGCTTGTTCATGAACGTAAAGAGCGGAATCCGTCGCTCGCGGCAGATCGCAAAGAGTTTTTTGGTCTGCGGCTCGACGCCTTTGGCGGCATCGATCAACATGACGGCGCTGTCGGCCGCCAGCAGTGTGCGATACGTGTCTTCGCCGAAATCTTGGTGACCGGGCGTATCCAGCAGATTCAAGATGCGGTCGCGATACGGAAACTGCAGCACCGTGGAAGTAATCGAGATGCCGCGCTCGCGCTCGAGCGCCATCCAATCGCTCGTTGCTTGCCGTTGGCGCTTTCGCGCCGAAACCTGTCCCGCAATGTGGATTGCACCGCCGTAAAGCAGCAGCTTCTCCGTCAGCGTCGTCTTGCCGGCGTCGGGGTGTGAGATGATCGCAAAGGTGCGGCGCTTGTTCACTTCCTGCGCTATGGTCGAGTTTTCGTTCATTGTTGCGCCGGTTGGTAGAGGCGTAATTCCGCGACACCGCTGGATTCACGAATGAACGCCAGTATTCCGGGCGCGCGGTAGAATTCAACGCGCGGCGGTATCCGCAAGCGATCGGCTCCGCGACGCACGAAGGCTTCGTCATCGTCCACCGCGATCGTGCAGTCGCCGTACACGAGCGTCGCCGGCGGCACGATCGCAACTGCGTCGCGCGGCAAGTGCGCGCGCACGTACTGCGTTGAACCGCTCGATTTGGAGACTTGCCGCAAGCACTCCGGCAGCGCCGACAGCACCCAGGGCGCGTCGCCGCTCAACGGCAGATTCGCATGCGCACTGCCGGCGGTAAAGGCTCCCGCTTTCGAATGCACGCGCGCGTAAACGCTCGCAATCTTGATGCGAATCAAGTCTCGATTGATCCAACCGGCGAGGACGATCGCGACGCCGAACACGATCGCCGTCGAGACCGCCAGATACCTAAGCATTCTCCATCGACAATCGAGCGGCGCCGATCGAGTAGTCGCCCATTCCGTAATACACGTCGTAGGTTCGTTCGCCGAGATCGAGCCGCGGGTCGATGCCCGTTGGAAAGACGACGTTGTCGACGATACCCCGGCGCTCGCGCCGCGATTCGGGGACCATGACAGGCTCGGGAGAGCGGTAGAGCACGCGATCGGGCCGCTGGAAGTCGTGAATCACGATGCCTGCGCTATACCGCAGGAGCGGTTTATGAGGGCCGTCGGACAGGATATCGACGCCGTGAAAGAGCGACATCCACGCGTCGGCTCCATTGAAATTCACGCGCAACGGCGGCGTGCCGGCCCCGACTTTGATGGAGCCCCAACGAGCATCCGGAGAGAGCACCTGCACGCTTTCGCAGACGTCGAGCAGCTTGGTGCGGTCTCGCAGAACGGGCTCGAGCGCAACGTACGCAATTCGTATCGATTCCCGCTCTTCAAAGGGCATTCGTTCGATCATCGGAACGGCGGCGCGTCCGTCAACGCTCGAAAGATGCAGCATGGGGCGATGATAGAAGGCCAGGCAACGCGTACCGCTCGGCGCGATCACCGGTTCGGGGAAAAAGGCGGCATCTTTGTCGTCGACGGCCGGAGTCCCCGTTCCGGCAAAATCCGCCAATCCCAAGCGCTGCCAACGATAGCCATCCTTCGAAAGCGCAAACGCGACGCGAGGGCCGTGAGCTCCGACGGCCGTATACGCCATTACATACGACTCAAGCACCGGCACGTACGTCACCCGAGGATCCTCACATCCGTATCCGTTTCGCCCCTGTACTTCGTATGACGCGTGCGGCTGCAAGGCATAGTCGAGCCGATCCACGGAAAAACTGCGCCCGTTGCGCGCGGTGCGAACGATACCGATGCGCGAGATATTGCCTTCGGCGACGCAACGCGGATAGAGCAGTAACTCGTTCTGAGGGTTGCGCGATGCCCCGGGATTCAGAATCCCCCCCGCTTCGTTCGGATCGCCGTCTGGTTGCAATACGACACCGAGGCGCTGGACGCGAAACGCCGGCGCTTGTTCGGACGCGTTCTCTCTACGGTAAGAAGGTTGAAGCAATTGATTCGTTACTCGGTGTTACGGCTTCCACGCGAACCCCGCGCCGATAGACACTATTTGGAACGATCCATAGCGTATACGTGCGATATGGCGGCGAAGGTTCGCCGCCGTCGGCGGGAGCCTCTTCAAATGCAACGACTCGGACACGCTCCAGGCTTGCTCGGATAGACTCGATGATTTGCTTGTATCCCGTGCGCTGATGTGGCCCCATGAGCAGCACGACGCCGAACTCCCCTTTGAAATGGACTGGAGCACGGATTCCCAACTTGCCCAAGGCGACCGCATCGCGTACTATTAGGATTTGATTCCCTCCGAGAACGGTGGTTGTGCCTGCTGCGAGCGTTCTTACGCGGATTTCGCGACATCCGACCAAAACAATGATGAGCCCTACGGCTAGTCCTGCAAGGGCCGGCCAGCGCTTCACGGCCGACCGCTTCGCCCGCACTGACCGGCGGCCTCCCCCGTGCAGAAAATTTTTATCCCCATTTGTCGTTGCCCGCGCGACCTCGCCCTGGTTACTCTAAAGAACCGATGAAGTTGCTCCGGCGCATCGCCCTCGCGACCGATCTCGTTGCGTTGATGGCGTTGATGCTCGGCAGTTGGACGCGAATCAACGGTGCGGGGCTCACGTGCCCGGATTGGCCGCTCTGTCGCGGCCGTGTCATCCCGTCCTTCACGGATGGAACGCTCTGGGAGTGGGCGCACCGCCTGCTTGCGTTTAGCGTGGCACCGTTACTCCTGGCGCTGATCGCGATCGCCTGGAAAGAACGCCGACGCTCGCCCTTCGTCACGCCGCTGCTTGCCGTTATCGTCGCCCTCTTCGTGCTGCAAATCTTTCTCGGCGCCGAGACGGTGCGGCTCGCGAACGCTCCACTTTCGGTGGTCGTGCATTGGGCGACCGCAATGGCGTTGATCGCCGCGCTCTCGGCGATGGCGGCGTTTGCCGGCGCCGATGAAACCAATGCGCCGCAACGCGATGCCGCGCAAGCCCTCAACGTTCCGGTTGTAGTTCTCGGGGGCGCCGCGTTAGCGACGTTCGCGACGATGTGCGTGGGCGCATACGTGAGCTCGAGCGGCGCCGGCCTCGCATGCCTCTCTATTCCCGGTTGCGCGGGGAACGTCGTCGTTTACACTCCCGGACAAATAATTCAAATGGTGCATCGCATCGCCGCCGGCATCACCTTGATTTGCGCGGCAACGGCGCTGGCGTGCGCGTGGGCGTACGCCGTGTCGCTGCGCGTTCGCGTCACCGCTGGCGTGGGTGCGGCACTGGTCTGCGTTCAAATCCTGTTGGGCTTACTCAACGTCGTCTTTCGACTTCCGACGCAACTGCGCGAGGCCCACGCCTTCAACGCCGCCTTCGTGTTCTTGGCGTTTTTCTTGGCGACGCTGTTCGCGGTGCTCGATAACGTCGCGCCGGCGGCGCTTGCGCGCGGAGAACGTAGCGTACCGTCATGATGACAACGTCCCGGTTGAACGATTACTACGAACTCTCCAAACCGCGCATTATTCTGCTTCTGCTCATCACGACCGCCGCCGCGATGATCATGGCGGCGCGCGGCCTGCCCAACGTTTCGCTGCTCATTTGGACCTTGGTCGCCGGTGCATTCGCTGCGGCGTCGGCCGGTGCGCTCAACTGCGTCTGGGATGCCGATATCGACCGGCTGATGCGGCGGACGCAGTCACGCCCTATTCCAGCGGGGCGAATCACGAGGGGCGATGCCACACGCTATGCCATCGTCCTCGGCGCTCTCTCGTTTGCCATTTTTTGGTTCTTCGTCAATCCGCTGGCGGCGTGGCTGTCGCTGGCGGGCAACGCCTACTACGTCGTCGTGTACACGATGTGGCTCAAGCGAATCACGCCGCTCAACATCGTCGTCGGGGGAGCGGCGGGTTCTGTTCCTCCGCTAGTCGGCTGGGCCGCCGTCACGCATTCGGTCGGCGCGCCGGCGCTGGGACTTTTCGCGCTGATCTTCCTTTGGACGCCGCCGCACTTTTGGTCGCTCGCGCTGATGACGCAGACCGATTACGGCGCGGCGAAGATCCCGATGCTGCCCAACGTCTGCGGAAAAGAGCGCACGCGCCGCGAAATCTTCTACTATAGCATCCTGCTGGTGCTGGCATCGCTGGCACTCTATCCGCTGCACGTCATGGGCGCCCTCTATTTCGGCGCCGCCGCCGTACTCGGGGGAATATTCGTGCTCGATGCCGCGCGGACGTTGCTCGATCGCAGCAGTACGCTTCAGGCGCGGCGACTCTTTCGTTTCTCACTGATCTATCTCGCGCTCATGTGCGCGGCAATGGTGATCGACCGCATCGTTTCATGAGCCGGTTGCTGTGGACGCTCGCCTTGGGCGTGTTTGCGGGCGCGCTCGATTTGAGCATTCTTGCACCGGCGCTTCCGGCGCTCGGCCGCGATTTCGGCGTGCAAACGAGCGATCTCGCTTGGGTCTTTACGTTGTACCTTCTAGTGACGGTCATCTCGATCGCGCTTGCCGGAACGTTCGCCGACCGGTACGGCCGAAGGCCAATCTATCTGCTGTGCATCTCATTATTTGCGCTGGGCAGCATGCTGGCGATCGCGGCCCCGGCTTACTGGGTCTTTTTGCTCGCGCGCGTAATTCAGGCGCTTGGCGCGGGTGGAATCTTTCCCGTGGCCACGGCGGCGATTGGCGATTCCGTGGCACAGGGGCGTCGGGGCTCGGCGCTCGGCATCGTCGCCGCTACGTGGGGTCTTGCCGCCGTTATCGGACCGGGCTTTGGTGGCCTCGTTACTCACTTTATCGGTTGGCGGTGGATCTTCGTGGTGAATCTTCCGCTCGCCGGCGTTGTGATCGTTTTGGCGCTTCGCACGATGCCCGCCGTTGCGGCACGCAGGCGTGAGTCGCTCGACGTCGTCGGTCTGCTCTTGCTGTGCATCGGTCTGCTGGCGCTGATGGACGGACTGATCTCGACGCGTTGGCTCATCGGCACGCTCGGCATCGCGATGTTGGTACTGTTCGCGTTCTGGGAACGTACCGTCCAGGCGCCGATTATACCGTTTGAGTTGGTGAAGACTCGTCAACTCATCGTGACGTACGTGCTGGAGATTCTCATCGGAGTATTAGAAGGCTCCCTGTTTTTCATTCCAACGGTCTTGATCGGCGCGCAGGGTCTCTCGTACGTTGCGGCCGGCTTCATCGCGGCACTCGGCGCCTTCACGTTTGTCGCAGTTATCCCTATTTCGGGACGCGCGCTGGACCGAATCGGTAGCCGCGACGTGTTGCTGATCGGCACGGTTCTTACCGAACTGGGATTGGCCATCTTCGCGTTGGGCTTTGGCTGGCTGTGGATGGCGCTGCTCTCGATGATTGTCGCGGGGGCCGGTTTCGGCGCGTTGCTCGGCGCGCCCACGCGCTACATCGTGACGCAGCAAACGCCGGAGCGCTCCCGCGCCTCGGCGGTGGGATTGCTCAGTCAGGCGTTGATCCTCGGACAGATCGTGGGCTCATCGCTCGCCGGGGCGCTCTTCGCGTTGTCGCACAGTGAGATCGAAGGTTATCGCCACGCCTATCTCGCCTTCTGCGCCGTTGCGTTCGTTGCTCTGCTGCTTGCTGCGACGCTGAAACCGTTGCGCGAGGAGCGCCGCTCCGCTAGCGAAGAAGCAGCGCTCGCACTCTGAGTCGAAAGTTGTCGTCGTGGCGAAAGCCGTCCATCGTCTCGATCCTCAAACGCGCCTGCTAGCGCGCCGGGCGTGGAGTGCGCGCGAACGAAAGATCGTTTGGCGCGGTCTCACCGGACGATTTGCCTTGGCGATCGAGCCATTGCTCGGCATGTTGTTCATGGCACTGCTTGCCTGGGGCATCGTCTATCGCGCGCACCATGTCGCGTCGGATGCGACGTTAGGCAAAATCGCGTGGATCTTCGGTTTGGGCTCCATCGTTTTTGGCGCCTACTTCATCGCCGTGCTCGTCGCGCCGTTCATCGCGTACTTACAGACGTTTCGGCCCATCTACGTTCTCGACGGCTACATCCGCTATCGCGAACCAGACGACAGTTCGCAGCCCAACGCGTGCGGCTACGCGGCGGCGTTGTTCCCGGATCGCAGCATCGCGGGCGAATGGGAGTGGCTGGGTAAACGGCCGCTGCCGAACCTCACCCTTCCGGCCTTAGTGGAATTCTCACTCTACGGCGGCATCCATCGCATCGACGGAAAACCGACGGGCGTGCTTCCCGATGAAGAATTGCCGGCGCTCACCATCGGCATCGCGACGCGCCACGGCCGAAAAACGGACCTATAAGAGGCGGATCACTTCGGACAGCCGGCCACGATCCAGCGCTCGAGCAGATCGAGGTGCTCTTGCGGCCAGAACGGGCCGCCCGGCGGCATTTGGGGCTGTCTTTGTCCGCTGAGAAAGTCCCGTACCATCACGGCATTTTCGCGCTTCGACATGTAGTCGTAGTCGCCGAGAAACACGTCGAAGCCGCGCATATGGTCCATATCGATTTCCCGAAACAGTGGTCGAATATCGTTTTCAAAAGAAATTGATTGCTGCTCGTCCATTTTCACGCCTTTCCTGTTTGGCATTGAGAGAAGAAACGTCGCTAAGTCGGCACGCCTGTTCGAAGCCGACCAAACGTCGGATTAACGCGCGAGCGCGTTGTGGTCTCATCGTACCTGTAAAAAAGTCTTACGGTGCCGGGTTATTTAGCGGAACGCGCTGCGTCGTGTCGGAGGGCCAATGATGGCCGTAGCCTGAGAGCAAACAGACGGAGGCGCCGATCGCAAAGATGATCAGCAAGCCGACGGCTGCGACCCGGTACAAACCTGGCGGAATGCCACGGCTCTCCGGGACCTTACTATAGTCGAGATATTCGTCGTCGCGTACGATCATGCGTTACGCTCCCTTGGGCGGCGCGAAGCCGACCACGTTGAGTCCCGCGAGCAGCGCGAGCACCGCGCCGATGCCGAGCAACAGCAGCATCAACTTGAAGACCTGATTCTCCGTACCCTCGGCGCCCCAATCCTTATAGAGCGCGTAGAACGCGACGACGGCAACGACGATCCCCGCAATTACCGCTCCTATCCGCTCGATCGTTGCTGCGTTCATTGCCGCTCCTTACAGTAGATAAAAGATCGAGAAAAGCACGACCCAGATCACGTCGACGAAGTGCCAATACAGCGTGCCGGCCGTGATCCCGAAATATTTTCCGCGCGTGTAGACGCCGGACGCCGACTGCAACACGAGCACCGTCAAATAGCAGACGCCGAAGAACACGTGCATCCCATGCATGCCGGTCAACGTAAAGAACGAGGCGCCGAAGATGCCGCTGCCCCACCAGGTGACGTGCTCGCCGTAAATCAGGTGATTGTATTCGTAGGCTTGACCGCCCAGAAAACCGGCGCCAAGCACGATGGTCGCAAGCAAAAACCACATGTACGGCATCCACTTGCCATGCTTGAAGTTTTCGAGCGCGTAATGCATCGTCGCGCCGGAGCCGAAGAGCACCACCGAATTCCACGCCGCAAACGCCACGTCGAGGCGCTGGATCCCCGGCGGGGGCCAGCCCTGCCCGGAATTACGCAGGTAGAGATACGCGAAGATGAACGACGAGAACAGCACGCAGTCGCTGACGAGGAACAGCAAGAACCCCTGCAAACGCAGTTCGCGCGTCTCGATGTAGAGTTGATCGACCTCTCCGTGCGCGTCGCGCGCGAGCGATGCCACGGACATCAATGCGCTCCGGCTGCCACGGGGGGCGGCGAATCCGTTAACTCTTCGTCGAGCCCTTTATACGGCAACGGCACGCTGAAATCGTAGGGCAGACCGTAGACCGTCGGGATGTGTTTGAAGTTGTAGTAGTTCGGCGGGGACGGTATCTGCCACTCGAGCGTCCGGGCGCCCCACGGATTGGCGCCGGCGCGCTTGCCGTTGCGAATGCTCCAGATCACGTTGGCGAAGAAGATCAGGATCGCAAAGGTCATCAGGTAGGACGCATACGACGCGAAGCGATTCCAAAACGTAAATTGCGGATCGTACGTCGCGACCTCGCGCGGCATGCCTTCAATGCCCAGCCAGTGCATCGGCAAGAACGTCAGGTTGAACCCGATGAAAAACAGCCAGAAGTGCAGCTTGCCGAGCGTCTCGTTCAACAGGCGTCCCGACATCTTCGGGAACCAGTAATAGACGCCGGCAAACACACCCATCAGGCTGCCGCCGACGAGTACGTAGTGGATGTGTCCCACGATGAAGTACGTGCCGTGCACGTGGAGATCGTACGGTATTGCTGCGAGGAATATTCCGGTGATGCCGCCGATCGTGAAGAGCCCGATGAATCCGATGGCAAAAAGCATGGCCGTCGCGTAGTGGATCTTTCCACGGAATAAGGTAGCGGTCCAAGAGAAGATCTTAATCCCGGTCGGCACGCCGATAACGTAGGTCAGCACCATGAACGGCACTTGCAAGAACGGTGCGAGACCGGACGTGAACATGTGGTGCGCCCAGACCATAAAGCCTAGCAGCGCGATCGCCATCGAGGAAAACGCTATCAGTTTATAACCGAAGATCGGCTTCCGAGCGAAGGTCGGCAGCACTTCCGAGATGATGCCGAAGGCCGGAAGAACCATGATATAGACGGCGGGGTGCGAGTAAAACCAAAACATGTGCTGCCACATCACCGGGCTACCGCCTTTGGTCGGATCGAAGAACGGCACACCGAACTGCCGCTCGATGAACAGCGCCGCGAGTGCCGCCGCCAGCGCGGTGGTGGCAATCATGAGCAGCGGCGCAGTCGCGAACTGACCCCAGACGAACAGCGGCATTCGCGTGAACGTCATGCCCGGCGCCCGCATCTTGAGAATCGTCACGACGAAGTTGATCCCCGTCATGGTGGAACTCACTCCGACGAAAAAGATCGCGGCGGCCCACATCGACGTCCCGGCCGCCCCTTGGAGCGAAACCGGCGGGTACTCCATCCAACCGGCCGTCGGCGCGCCCATCAAAAACGACGAGAACAGCATCAATCCCGACACCGGGAAGATCCAGAAACTCAACATGTTGAGCCACGGGAACGCGACGTCACGCGCACCGATCATCACCGGAAAGACGAGGTTCCCGAAGCCGCCGGTCAGCATGGGAATGATCACGAGCCACACCATCGTGCTGCCGTGAATGCTGTAGATTTCGTTGTACGTGTTGTTCGCAACGAAGCCGCCGCCCGGGTTGAGCAACTGCGTCCGAATCGCTTCGGCCAGCAAACCAGCCAGCATGAAGAACACGAATGCCGTGATGAGATACTGGATCCCGATGATCTTGTGATCCAGCGAGAAGACGTATCGCCGGACGAACCCTTGCGGTTCGGGATGGATATGGTCGGCGATTCCTCCGGGATGAACTGCTGCTATTGCCATTTACGCTGTTTTTTCTCTCACTTCAATGTATTCAAATAGATCACGAGGCTTGCGATGTCTTTCGGCGACAATCCGTTGGCGCTTGCGTTGGGCATCGTACCCATGCTGCCGGTGTATCCGTTCCGCAGGATGGCGGCGACGTTCTGCTCCGTCGCCGGTTTGCCGTCGACCAGATTCGGATGCGCGGGATCGTGCAACACGGCTTTCAGCCCGGGGCCGACGAGTCGCTGGTCGAAGGGCGCTATCTTGTGGCAGGCTGAGCACTTTTGCCCGAAGAGGGCCTGTCCGGCCGATGCGTTACCGCCCTGCAACGAAATCGCCGCGCCCCCTGCCGCGGGCAAGGCGTTGCTCGCATGTGCGTTTTTCTGCTGCCAACCGCGATACCACCGTTCGAATGAGGACTTATCTTCGATCACGAGCACCTGCTTGTTCATCGTGCTGTGCAACACGCCGCAGAACTGGGTGCAGATGATGGGGTAACGGCCGGGCAGCCGCGGCGTGAAGCGAATCGTCGTCACCAGTCCGGGGACGGTATCGTTTTTCAATCGCATCGCCGGAACCCAGAATCCGTGGATCACGTCGGCCGACGTTAGGTTCAGGGTCACCGGTTCGTTGAGCGGTAGATGCATCTCGTCGGTTACTTCGCCGTTGATTTGCGGGTACCGGAACGAGAAGTAAAACTGGTGACCGATGGCCTCAACGACGAGGCCGTTTTCCGGTTCGAGCATGATTTCGTACCAAATTCGGACGCTGACGATCGAGAGCAGAATGACGAAGAGCGTTGGAATGATCGTCCACCAGAACTCGAGTTTGTGGTTGTCGTGAATCTGCGCGCCGATCGCGTCGGGCGGGTCGCCGGCACGAACGCGAAACGCGATCGCGAAATAGACCAAGTAGCCGGCGACGAAAATATATAGCGCGCTGCCGGTCGCCGCCATAAAGCGGAAAAGCATATCCACCTGCCGCGCCGTAACGATCGCCGCCGGGAGATACCGCTCGAGCGGAAAGACGTACCAAAAGACGATCGCTGCCACAGCCAAAACCGCCAAAACGGCGGTGGCGGCCCAAAATCCCCGCCCCGGGCGGACGGACTGAACCTGATCCTCCAGCAACGACAACGCTCTCTCCCCAGACGTAGTATAGGTAGTGCGGCGCTAGAGCGCACCGACTAATCGGGCTGTTAAAAGGCCCTTTCGGCGGCCCCTGCAAATTCGCGAACGAGCCAATCCACGTTGGTAATCGCCGTGCCCACGACGACTGCATCGGCTCCTGCCTCGAATGCGGTACGCACGTGCGCCGGCGTGCGGATTCCGCCCTCGCAGACTTTGAAGGTGGGGATCTCGCCGAGTTCCGCCAGCAGATCGAATGCGGGCAAAGGGCGATCCTTGGTTTCGGACGTGTAACCGCACAGCGTCGTCGCGACGACGTCGGCCGCCGCGGCGGCATTGCGCGCATCCTGGACCGTCGCGCAGTCGGCCATCGCCAAACATCCCGCCGCGTGGATCGCCTCAATCAAGGCTTCGCTCGTTACGCCACGGGGGCGCGAACGCGCCGTCGCATCGAAGGCGACAATCTCCGCGCCCGCGGCGGCACACTCGGCGACTTCCTCGCGCGTCGGCGTAATATACGGTTCGAAGCCGGGATACTCGCGTTTAATGAGTCCGACGATGGGGACTTGCACTCGCCGGCGCACGGCGCGCAAATGTTCGACGCCGGCGATGCGAACGGCGACGGCACCGCCATCTTGTGCGGCACGGGCCATCGCGGCAATGACGTCGGGCTCGTCGAGCGCCGAACCGGGCCAGGCTTGCACCGAAACGATCAGTCCACCGCGTAACTCGTCCAAAAGGTTCATGCGAAAAGCCGGTCCGTTTCGATGCCGGCGGCTCGATACGCCAAGAGCAGCGCGCCGAACGCCGGCTCATACGTTGCAGGAGCCACGCGGGCGTCCGGAATCTTCGCACGGATCGCGTCACCGACGCGTCGCCGAAACCATTCGTCGGCAAAGACTCCGCCGCACAGGGCGACGCGCGGCGGCGCGTCGCTGCGGATTGCCCTGACGGCGAGTTGCGCTAACCGCTCTGCTCCGCGCTGCACCAGTTCCCGAAACTTTGGCGTGCGCAACACCGTGGGGGCGAACGCCGCGATACGATCGCGCGTTATTTCGTTTGCCGCAACGGCATGGACGATATCGCGCAGTCCCGGCATGGAAAAGAACTCGCACGCCTCGCGAGTGACGTCGGCCAGCGACTCGTCGGCGTCATCCTGCGCGCGCATCATCGCCGCCAACGCACCGCGCGCGAGGGCAAACGCGCTGCCGTCGTCGCCGAACAGAAATCCCCAACCACCCAACGTTCGTTTGGAACCGTCTTCATTTCGGCTATATACTACCGAGCCGGTGCCGGCAATGATCACGACGCCCGCATCGCCGCGCAGCGCGCCGGCGTGCGCGATGGGAGCGTCGTGCATCAACTCGAAGTGGGCTGCAGGCAGTTCGGGCGCACGCCCATAGACCCGTTCGCGATAGCCGCTGACGCCGGCAACAACTGACTCGAAGGTCGTTTGCGCCGGCAGACCCGCGTCGCGCAGCGCCGCGCGTAACGCGCCGAGCAACGCATCGTGCATGCGCGTGGAATCGGCACCCTGACCGACCTCGTCGGCGGCGCCCGCGCGTCCCCGCCCTAAGACGCGACCGGCGTCATCGCCGATTGCGGCGACCGTCGAACTTTGTCCGCCGTCAATTCCGGCAAACAGCCTCGTCATCGCCTAGCCACGACGTCGCGGGCATATAGGTTCGCCGCCGTCTCACGTTGTGCGCGCGTCGGTAATGTCGAAATCTCGCCGATGGCCTCGCGGTGGTGATACAGTTCGTGCGCGACCGCCTGCTCGATAAAGGCACGCAGTTCTTCACCTCGCAAACGGGCCGCGACTCGGCGGTTGAGGCGGATCTCATGCAAACGAGCGTCGTACTCCGAACGGAGTTCGCACGTGGTCCAATCACCGAGGTCGGAAAGCCGAACTTTTAGGCCGTAACGCCGTGCCAGCGCGCGCATCGCACTCACAAAATCACTCCATCCTCGACCAGCGTCGTCCGCAAGCGGCGGCCGTCGAGGTCGCCGACGCGGACGTCGTGGGCGCAGGCGAGTGCCGCCGCCGTCCCAGCGGCTTGTCCGAGCGTCATCACCGTCGGCGTGAGACGCGTCGATGCCAGCGCTTCGTGCGTCGTTGAGATGCATCGCCCGGCAACCAGCAGTTGTTCGCGATTCGCCGGCAACAGACAACGATACGGTATCTCGTAACTCGTGCCGGGAGCCAGGCGATGCGTCGCCGTCCCGCTGCCGGCCGGATTATGCAAATCGATGGGATAGGCGCTGCGCGCGATCCCGTCCGGAAACCGCCGTGCGTTCAGCACGTCGTCGGCGGTGAGCGTATACCGCCCGACGATCCTGCGCGACTCGCGGATTCCGATCTGCGTGCCGGTCGCGGCGATGCGCGCGTTCGCGAAACCCGGCACGCGTTCGCGAAAGAAACGCAGCAGTTGCATCGCCTGCAGGCGCGCCTCGATCTCGGCGCGCGTTACGTCGTCGGGATCGAGGGGGTCGATGTTGACGACGCGCGTCATGTTGACGGTGACTTCGTCGGGGTAGGGCGACACAAAGAACGATACGACTTCGCGCGGAATGTCGACGATGCCGTCATCGAAGGCTTGTCGCCATAACGTGTAAAGACCCGCAACGGCGGTGAGATGCGCCGCCGTAATCTGACTCGGTTGCAGCGACGTACGTAATTCCTCCGGGTGGTGCCGCACGTATTCCGCAAGGTCGTCGAGATCCACGTGACTGAGCCGAAACATCAACGTCGCAGGCTGAACCCGCCCGCGCGTATCGCCACGTTGCGTCGTAACGCCGGCGGAGTGCGCGACCAACGCATCTGCCGTGGCGTCAACGACAACTCGCGCTCGATAGGAACGCTGTCCGCCGATCGTCGCAAACTCGGCGCCGTTGACGCAGCCGGAATCCAGCAGCGACTTCAAAAAATACGCGTGCAGCAACAACCGAACTCCCGCGTCACGCATCATTACAAAGAGCAGCGCTTTGTGCACCTCGGGATCGAACGGCGTGATCGTCGCAACGTAATCGGAAGAATCGTTCACATGGCCGGGCGATGCATCCGCGCGAATTAAGCGCTCGACCATTTCCTGTGCTATGCCGCCAACGATTCGCTCCTCACCGGAATGAAAGGTCATCCAGGGACCGACCATCGCCGCCGTCGCGGTGCCACCGAGAAAACCGTAGCGTTCGATTAAAAGCGTCTTAGCGCCGTGGCGCGCAGCGGCAAGCGCCGCGGCGCATCCGGCATTACCTCCTCCAATAACGAGCACGTCCGCATCGTACGGCGCGGCAGTCGAGGAAGACATGGCCGCCGCTTCGGCGCCTTATACGGCAGGCCATTTCCTTCGCTAGCCCAATAAGGCGACATGCAACTTCCCACTACGACGCAAACTCCGATCACACGCCTAGAACGCAACTGGGCGATGGCGATGCACTTGAGCGCGTTTGCCGGAGCCGTCGGACTGCCGTTCGGCCACGTGTTGGGACCGCTGATCGTCTATCTGTTGCGAGGTCACGAATCGGAGTTCATCGGCGAACACGGGCGCGCATCGCTCAACTATCAAATGACGATCTCGATCTTAGCGATCGTCGCCGCACTCGTAGCGGGAGCGATGACGCTTGGTTTCATCGAGACGGGCGCGAACGGCGGCGCCGCGCAAACCGCATTCGGGCTGGGCATTGCGACCGTTTGGGTCGCGCTCGGGATCGCAGCAGGCGTCGTCGTCTTGCTGTCGGTTATATTCATCATCATCGGTACGGTCCGCGCGTCGGAGGGACTGACGTACAACTATCCCATTGCAATCCGGTTTCTGCGTTAATCTGCGTAAGGAGTCGTTATGTTGATGCAACGGGTCAAGCCGCTGGCACGAATTCTCGCCGAAGGCAGCGATGAAGAAGGCGGCCTAAGGCGCTCGCTTGGGCCCTGGGCCCTCACCGCGATGGGCATCGGCGCCATCATCGGAACGGGCATCTTCGTGCTGACCGGGGTCGCGTCGGCGACTCGCGCGGGCCCGTCGCTCACGTTGTCGTTCGTCGCTGCAGGCATCGTCAGCGCACTGGCGGCACTCTGTTATGCGGAAGTCTCGAGCAAGATTCCGATTTCCGGCAGTGCGTACACGTACACGTATGCGACGATGGGCGAATTTCTCGCTTGGATCGTCGGCTGGGCGCTGGTCCTCGAATATGCGCTCGGGGCGTCCACGGTCAGCGTGGGTTGGTCGGGCTACTTTACGTTTATATTGCACACGCTGTTCAACTGGAATATCCCTCAAGCCTGGCAGCACAGTCATTGGGACGCCACGCCGGGCATCGCAAACCTGCCCGCCGCCGCAATTATCTTTCTGATTACTGCGTTGCTCGTGCGAGGAACGAAAGAATCCGGCACGGTCAACGCGGTCATCGTCGCGATCAAAATTCTCGTAGTGCTGTTCTTTATCGCCATCGGTTTGGGACACATCAATCCGGCAAACTACCATCTTCCGCCCGGTCCACAATCGGGCGCGGGAGGCTTCTTCCCGTTTGGTGTAGCGGGCATGTTCGGCGGCGCCGCGTTCATCTTCTTCGCCTACATCGGCTTCGACGCGGTTTCAACGACGGCAGAAGAGGCTCGTAACCCTGCGCGGGACTTGCCGATCGGTATCATCGCCAGTCTCGTGATCTGCACGGTGCTATACATCATCGTCGTCGCGATTCTCAACGGCATGGTTCCGTTCTACACGCTGAACGTGAACTTCCCGGTCGCGTTCGCCGTCGATAGCGTCGGGCTCGCGTGGGCGGGCGTCATCATTTCGTTCGGCGCGATCGCGGGGCTGACGACGGTACTCCTCGTCATGATGTACGGCCAAACGCGCGTCTTCTACGCGATGTCACGCGATGGATTGATCCCGCCGCTCTTCGTCAGGCTGCACCCGACGTGGCGCACGCCGTGGATGTCTCAAATCTTGTTTGGCGTGCTGATCGCCGCGGCAGGCGCGTTCTTTCCGATCAGCATCCTCGGATCGCTAACGAACATGGGGACGCTCAGCGCCTTCGTGCTGGTCTCCGTTTCCGTTTGGGTGCTACGGAACCGTCATCCCGAATTGAAAGGCGCGTTTACCGTGCCGTTCGGTCCGTATATCATCCCCGCGCTTTCGGCGATTAGCGCGTTGTTCTTGATCTACTTCCTCAAGCAGGGTAACCCGCTGGTCTGGGGTTTCTTTCCGTTGGTTTGGCTGGGCTTCCTCATCTGGTTCGCCGTCGGCCTGATCTTCTATTTCAGTTACGGCCGCAACAAAAGCACGGTCGCTTTGGAATCGATCGAAGGCTTAGCGGTACGGCAACCGCGGGTGAATTAGTCGAACGCGGCTTTTAGCCAAATTCGTCCAGTACCTAAAGCGCGGATGCTTTCGACGCATGGCGCCTGGATCGAACAGCGGCACGCGCGGGGCGAGCGCCACACCGTAATAAGGCGAGGCACCGGATAAATTGTACTGTCCGAGCGTCGTTCCCGACGGGTACGCGTACACGTTGATGCAGCTCAAAGAGCATGGTGGATTGTTGTAAAGCACGTACAGCCAATTCCCGCCGTTGCCGAAGGCAAGCGAGTACGGCGTTTGGCCGTAAGAACCTATCCAGCTGCTCGCAGTCGTTTGTCCCGGCATAAACACGGCGACGCCGGCATTCTCGGCGACAAGGAGGTTGCCGGACTGGTCTAACGCGAGACCTGTTGGAGTGCCGGTCAATAGTAAACCGAGATTGCTCGTAGTGCCATTACTCACCAAATCAATTTCGGGCACATTCTGCGTGTTGGTGCCGCCCACATAGACGTTTCCGCCGGCGTCGACCGCGATACTCACGATCGACATTAGGTTGGGATCCGTCCATGGCGACGCCTGATCGACGCCCTGCGCAAACATAAGCAATTGCCCGGCGCCGCTTATGCCGGGTCCGTTTGCGACGTTGATGGGCGCACTCGCGCCGACGTCAATGGCGACGCCGGTTGGATTCGACATATCGTTGGTGTACGTGAAGGACCCGCCTCCGTGATAGTACTCATTCAACACAGCGGGGTTCATTGAGGTAACGTAGAGATTTTGCGAGTCATCCGTGCCCGCCGCAAACGCGTTCGGATTCGCAACGAAGTTGTTCGGCGCGCTGCCGAAGGCATCGCCGTCAAACGAATAGACTCCCCCATTGGTGGGATCGCTGTACGAAGCGTAGAGCGTTTGTGGATAGGGCGTCGGCGTGGGCGTAGGACTCGGCGTCGGGGTGGGCCCTGTAACCTGCATCAATTCGATCGCGATCGGGGTGTAGTAATAGAGGGTAATGCCGCTCAGCGGCGTCTGAAAGGTCAGCGTTCGGTTCGAGGCGGTCCCCGCGGAATACGCTTCGATCAATTGATTCCACTGATAGACGGCGACCGAATACGACGCACCGCTCTGCAGTTGCGAGGAGACCAGTTTCATTGTCCTAGAAGCAGCTCGGAATGTGACAGACGATGCTCCGCCGCCGAGTTGAGCCTCCCAGTACAACGCAACGTTACCTATCGTCGAAGCAGGAACGCCCAACAGATTGCCTGTTCCGCTGTTTGTGATCTGTAAAGTGGCGCCGTAGGGAGAGTTATTGCGGGTATAGTATCCCGTTCCGCTGAAGCCGGCGAATGGCGGAAACTTGAACGAGCTTCCCGTCGTGCGGATCGTGTAGGTTTGGCGCCCCCCATCGACGAGGCGTGTAGTCCGATTCGCGACGGTTTCCGGCGTGCGAGTCGCGGGAACCGGCAGCATAGGATTCGAGCCGCTGCACGCCGCTGCACCGATCGACGCAACGATCACGATCAAGAACCAACGCTTCATGCCGCCTAATCCGCCAGTTCGACCGGCGCTTTGTGCGGCCGGAAGAAGTACGATCTTGGATACGGGGCTCGTACCGATCGAAATGCCCTAGCGGGATGATTGAAGTTGAAACAATCCGAAAGGTCGTCGGCTCGTGCGTCCGTCGTCCCAAGCGACGGAAGACCGAACGTCTCCTCGACGAATTTGAGGATGCTGCCGAACTCATGCTGCGTGTGTGAAATGTAGCCGGGTTTCGCGTACGGCGAAACGACGATGAGCGGCACGCGAAAGCCCAGCTCGAACGGAGTATAGATCGTCGGCGGCACGTGGTCGTAGAAGCCGCCCCAGTCGTCCCAGGTGATGAAGACGGCCGTGTTTTTCCAATATTGGCTGGACCCGATTGCGTTCACGATCGCAGCGACCCATGAAGGGCCGGCCCCGTCGTTAGTATTAGGGTGATCGGAATACCAATCCATCGGTGTAATCCAAACGACGTTAGGAAGCCGGCCGTTTTCGATATCGTTCAACGCTTGCGTCGGCGGCGTGATCACGTTGGCCGCCATTTCGGACCGATTCGACCAAATCGAATAAATCGCGTCGGCCGCGTTCCAAAGGCCCGCGCCGAGATTTCTCTCATAGTATTTCCACGTCACGCCGGCGGCGTCCATCTCGTTCATGATGGAACGGCGCCGAAAACAGGGATATACGCTGTTTCCCCTACCGCCTTGCGCCGTAATGACGGCTACAAGCGAACCCGCTGGAGAGTCGCAGCCGCCGGTAAGTACACCTCCGGTCGTAGCCGGATTTCCATCGGCTTCGTCGGTCGAAGCGTCGCTGATCGTGGACGTTCCGCTCACCAGATACTGGTGCGCGGGAAAACTCGGGCCTTGGTCCGTTTCAAACATCTGATCGGCAAACGCGTACGTCTCCGCCAGGGTATAATATGGCTGAACCTGGCGTTGCGGAACGTAGGCGTATGCCGGATTCGCGGGACAGGCCGTGCCCTTGCACTTATCTTCATCAAAGCCGTCCATGCGGCCCGAATCGTATTCGGTTACGAAGTACGGCTGGCTGTGTCCGACGTCGTACGATGCCGCCAGATTTTCCGACTGCAGCGGCACGACTTGACCTACATGGTTATAGCCCCATGATTGGGTATTGGCACCCGGCAAAAATTGAAAGAGATTATCGACCGTCCGATTCTCTTGCACGATGATCACGACGTTTTGGATCGGCCACGGCCGAGTCGCGCGTCGCATTGAACGCGCCTTGGTTTTGATCAAGGGAGGCCAGGGTTGGTAGCGCGTATCGGCTGCCGGGTCGAAAGAACCCGGGGCTTGCGGCGTGCCACCGTTCGTGACGCATCCGGCAAGAAGCGCCGCGACGCACCCGAACAGCACCTTCAACGCAATCTTTTTCATGCGCTGCTCCCTACGATCGTCAGGCGTGCAGCGAAAATGCCGCCCGCACAAAACCGTAACGCTCGCCTGAATTACATACGTAATCAAGGTGGCGCTTCTCCTCCGACTAAGCTAGCACTATGTTGTGGGATCCGTCAATCATCTTATGAATAAACTGTTAACCAAAGTTTCTTACCCAGTCCCTATGGAGAACTTGGGCGTACCAACAGTGCGATGCGTTCGTCGGACTGGCAGCCGCTGGTCTCTTCGAGTGACAGTTCGACGGCCTGATCGACGCTCGTTAAACCCTCGAAAGCGGCACTGCGCGCGCCGCGAAGCAGGTAGACCGCCGGCAAGGCTCGGCCGACGTCGCCGAATGAGGTCGCCCGCTCGATGGCGTCGCGCAGTACGCCCGCGAGCGCCGCGACCGACGTTCGCAGGACGATGGGCTCGATCACTGCCAATCGCACGATGCCGCGTTCGTCGAGCACGCGGAGATCTAAAATCTCGTGCGGCCGACGCCACGGGCGCGAAATTCGCCGGCGACGGGCGTATCCGAAAAGCGCAGCGGTCAATTCGATCGGCTCGACTTCTTCGGGCGCGCAGCGCAGCGACTGCGCGGCGGCGATGCGCCGCTCCGGTTCCGTCGTAACCGTCGCGCGCGACCCATCCTTGAGCGCGGTCGCACCCGAGGCGGCGGCAATAACGCGATTGCGTTGCGTATCGATCTCTACTTCGACCTCGACGGCTTCCGGCGCAGCGCCCGCTGCGATCACGCGATCCGCAGCCTCACGCCGCAGCGCGGCGATTTCTTGCGCGCTCGGAGCAAAGATCGTGCGTTCGACGACGTCGCGAACCAGGGCCAGCGCAACGCCGATCGGCGCGATGGCTTCGGCGTCGCGCGCGATGCGATAGGCAAGATTCATCGCCGTTGCGACCGGCGGTAGCAGCGCGCCGGCACCGCCCCCTCCGCCGACCAACGTGACGAACTCGCGATCGAGCCGGTAATCCAAAAACAGTTGCTCGATCGCACGGCGCAACTTCTCGCCGGCCAGCGCAATCGCGGTGCTGGCGAGCGATTCGGCCGGCCGACGCGTGAGTTCCGCCAGCCGCTCGAACGCCCCGCGCGCCGCGTCGGCATCGCCGCTTGCAAACGCCCCCTCCGGAACGAGGCCCAAAAAATTCGCGGCGCAGGTTGTGGTCGGGGCGATGCGGCGACCGTCGGGCGTACTGAAGATCGCGTATTTGTCGTTCTCGAGCTGCGCGCGGCGTAAGACTTCGGGTGATGAAAAGCAGGCGTACGCGCAGCCCGCGATGTGCGCGCTACGCGGTCCGACGTCGACGAGACGGTTTCCATCGAGCCGCAGTAGGCTTCCGCCGCCGATGCCGAGCGTGCGAACGTCGAGCGTGCGCAACATCGTGCGGTGACCTCCGATTCGTGCAGGCCGCATTTGCGGACGGCCGGCGCGGATCGCCGAACAATCCGAACTCGTCCCGCCCACCTCGATGAAGATGCCGTCGCTCAAGCGTTCGTACAGCAGAGCGCCCGCGATGCCGGCAGCGGGGCCGGAAAGGAGCGTCAAGATAGGACGGCGCTCGACCTCGCGCACATTCATCACGCCGCCGTCACTGCGCATAACCATCAGCGGCGCGGGGATAGCGGCGCGTTCGACCGCGTCGGCCGTCATCGTTGCCGTGCGCATCATTCTAGGAAGAATCGCCGCATTGAGCGCGGCCGTTCGAGTTCGAGCACGCAAGCCATACCCGGTGCTGACGTCGTGCCCGCTGGTTGCCGCAACTCCACGCGCGCGCGCAGCCTGCACGGCGAATGATTCCGCCGCAGGACGATCGACGCCAAAACTCATGCTTGCGGCGATCGCTTCGGCACCGCTGCCCGTTACCTCGTCGATCGCGCGCCGCACCGCATCTTCATCGGTTGAAGCGGCGAAGGCAAACCTCGGCGCAAACAGATCCCCCGAATCGAGCGGAAACGGAGGGAAGCGCATCTGCCGTTTCGAGAGCCACTTGAGCCCATCGAGCAACCCCACCACGCCGACGGCAGCGACGTCGCCTTCGAGCAATGCGTTGGTGGCTTGCGTGGTCGAATGTGCGATGAATGCAATGCCCGCCGCGTCAACGCAGGGGTTGGCGAGCAACGCTTCGATGCCGCGAACTATGCCCGCAGCGACGCCTTCGGCTGCGTCGTGCGTCGTCGGGACTTTCACCATCGCGACCAATTCGCGCGTGGAGGCGTCGATCGCGACGACGTCGGTGAACGTTCCTCCCACGTCGATCCCGACGCGCAGGGTAGCAGGGTTCACGCGTTCACCAATCGGCACGGAGAACGTGCGTTACCAGCATCATTTCGACGCAATCGTCCCGCCGATAGCGCTCGAAGAGTCCCTCCATCTCCGCGCGGAGGGCCTCGGCAGCCGGTCCGCGATCGGGCAGATATGAGGCCGACGCGACCCGTCCCAAGAGCGCCGTTCGATCGAGGATTTGCTTCGAATATGCCGCGCTTGCAGTGATGCGGGCATCGGGGAAACGACGAAACACTTCCACGGCGCGTGCGCGCAACAACTCCGTGTCGTCGATTACATACGCGCGAACGATCTCGCCGTACGCTCTCGTGAACGCGTCGCGCTCGTCGCGTTCGTATTGGAGCAGCGCCGCCCGGCGCCGAGCGATGCGCCGGAACTCTCCCATCGCCGGGCGCGTAGCGAACCAGTGGAACGCTTGACACGCCGCCACCATATCCACGCTCGTGTCGGGCAGGCCGGTAGACTCCGCCGTCGCATCGCGCCAGGCAACGCGCGAATGCGGCTGCGCCGCCTCACGCATGCGTGCGTTGGGCTCAATGGCAACGACGCTCGCGCCTCGAGCGGCAAAGAGCCGCGCCGAAATCCCCGTACCGGCGCCGACGTCGGCGATAGTCAAGGCCTGCGGATCGCCGACTCCGTCTAGCGCGGCGTCGATCGCCTCCCCGGGATAGGACGGCCGAAACGCCGCGTACGCCTCCGCCCGTGACTCGAACCGAGTCCACACGCCGTACCCGCTACCTTGACAAATACATCGTTTCCTCCAAAATGGAGGAACGATGGCTACGCTGAATGTCAAGGGCTTGCCGGACTCGCTTTACCGAAAGCTCAAGGCCCGCGCCAGGCGTCAGCATCGCTCGATAGCTCAGGAAGTGACGCACATCCTCAGCGAAGCGCTCGTAAGACCGACGGCCTCTTCCATCCTGGAGTTGCGGGGTTTGGGAAAAGCGTTATGGGAGGATAACGCCGCGGAATACGTTGCGCGAGAACGCGACGCTTGGCACTCTTAAGTTGCGTTGGCTCTGCGCCGGTCGCCGTCGACACCGTTATTTTCATCTATTTGATCCAGGAACATCCCAAGTATGTTTCATCGCTTTTGCCGTTGTTTGAAGAGGCCGACAACGGCGCGCGCAGCCTCATAACTTCTGCCGTAACGCTGCTCGAGACGCTCGTTCTGCCATACCGACGCGGCGATGTCGAACTCGCCGCTCGCTACGAAAAGATTCTTACCGACAGCCGCGGAGTCACGTTGGTGGACTTGTGTCAGCGGCAGCTGGGAACGGCCGCGCAGCTTCGCGCTGCAACCGGAATCAAAGTTCCAGACGCGCTACAGCTCGCCGCTGCGGTAACCATGGGATGCTTGGCCTTTCTGACCAACGATCGCGCGTTACCCGAAGTTGCCGGCGTGCGCATCATTCAACTTGATTCGGTACTTGGAACGGCACCATGAGACGAACTTCGATTTCGTGACCGGCGCGTTCGATTTCAAAGACGTGCGGCCGCCCGTCGAACGCAAGTTGCTGGGATTGATACGTCCCTAGGCGCCACCACTCCACGCCGTCGATCGTTTCGACGACGTCGCCCGAACGTAATCCCGCGGCGTAGGCGGGTCCGCCCGCGCGAACGTAGGCGCGCAGATTCCCGTCCGGCGTTTTGAAGAAGGCATAAAAGTAGGTCGGCGGATCGCCCTTTTGCACTGCGATGCCGAGAATCAAGAGATTATGGCTGCGTAGCGGTTGCGTTTTTGCCCATTCCAAAAGCCGTTGTGCCCCTTCGAGCCCCAAAGACGATGCGTCGGAGGCACGCGGCGGCGGTGCGACGATGCGATGATCGTGCCATTCGTTGACGATCCATCCGCCGCAATCTGCGAGCCGCAGTCCGACGTCCAGATCGTCGCCTTCAATCAGAGGAAAGACTGAGGCTTGAACCAGCAGATACGCCGCGTACCGCTTCTGCGAGCAATCGCGCGCGTTCGGGTCGTCATGAAACCGGATTGCGCCCCATCCGCCCGATCGCAACGCCGCGTAGACCGCGTCGGCCGCCGATCTTCCCAATGCGGTTTCGTCGTCGTCTACGGCAACGACATTGCGAGCAGCGACCGGCGCATAAAGCTGCCCAGATAGTTCGGCGGCCGCCGCTGCGGGGATCAGTGTGCTAAAGACCCGCTCGGAAAAGAGCCGGGGTGCGGCGACCACCACGATCACACAGGCCGCGATCGCGACCATCACCTGGTATGGCAGCGTCCGTTTCGTAATCGAATCGATCGGCACGCCGGTAAAATTCGCGATCCAAACGTTGGCGGTGTTGGTCGGATCGCAGACGTTCTGAACTTGCACGACCGCCATGATCGCCGCCACGAGAATCACCGGAGGCAGCACCTTCGCGCTCAGGAGCACCGTAAAGATCGCGATGCCTACTCCGAATGGATTGAGCGGACCGCGATAGAGCACCAGCGGGCTCGCGACTCCGAAGAGGACGACGTACGCAACCGGATTGCGGATCCAACCGCCGGCGACGAGCGGTTGCAGCGCCGCAGCGAAGCGTGGTTCCTTCGTCGCAATCAGCAGCATCCCGATTCCCATGAAAAGCAGCACCGCTGGAGCCACGTCTTCGAGACCCTTGATCGCCGCAGCAACGAGCCGTGAAACAGCCGCCTCGGGCGAAGTTACTAACGCGCCGAAAACGGCGGCGATGAGAAACGCCGGAGCGGCTTCCATGTGAAAGGCGTAGTACAGCAGCAACGGCAAGACCGGCGTCACGAGCGCGACGGCCGGAACGCGCGCGGGCTCCGGCGATCGCTCCGCCGGGTGGGCCCAGGTTGCGTAGCCGCGCTCCCGCCGAAACCAAACGACTGCGAAGAGCAGCAAGGCAACGGCATCGATGACGGCCAGCACGATCGCATAACCGGTGAGTTGCTGTGGCGCAATTCCGAAATACTTGGTATAGAAGGTCCAGTTGGCGATGTTGAAGATGTAGCCCAGCGCAAACGCCATGAGAAAGAGCGGAGCGGCTATGGTCCGCGGCACTCCCGCCGTCATCATGATCGGCAAGACGATGCTCGCGACCATGATGACTCCGCCCAATCCCGAGAGTGAGGTAAAGAGCAGCGCCACGATCCCGCACAGACCGAGCGCGAGCGCTAAGGGTTGTTCCCCGCCGTATTCCGCGGCGAGATTGACGATCGTGCGGGCAATTCCGGTTTCGATCGTCACGCGGCCGAGGAGCGCACCGAAGACGACCGCAACGTAGACCGGCGCCAACTGGACGGCGCCGCCCGTAATGATGCCGCCGAGTTGCTTGACCGGAACGCCCGCAGCCAACGACATCGCCAACGCCATGCAGGGCACCGCGACGAGCGCCGGCATCGCGCGAAGGTACATCAACACCGCAAAGGCGGCGAAGATCAGAAGGATGAATGCCGCGCTCACTCTCCGACTCCGCTCAGGGCGACGAGGGCGTGGCTAACGGCGACACCAGTGCGGCGAAGGGCGGGAGCGTTTTCGTACGAGCGTACTGTTGGCCCGCCCGATAAAATGCGTCGCCGAGTTCGATGGCATTTTGGGCGGCGAGGTGATAGCGCGCGAGATTGCTTGCGAGGTGCCCGTCACGGCTTTCGTACTTCCACGCGGCGGCGTAGAGCGGTGCGAGTTCTTCGTACGAGTCACGCAGTTCCCACATCCAATAACGACACCAGCGCAGATCTCGCGCGGTTGTTTCTGGATCCGTTGCGGCATGCGCGCCGGCGTCTGCGTACATCGCTCGAACTTCTTGGCTGATTTGAAACTTGCGCGCCAACAGATCGTAGCGACGCGCGGCCAAGAACATGACCGATGCGGCGTTGGCGTGCAGCGGCGGACGCGTGAAGTACCGATCGTGCTCCACCGATTCCGCCTCGAGCCGAACGCTTCTCAGATCGGTAGCGCCAAACTGCGTTACCGAGTCGCTTCCAAAGGGGGCGCTCCAGAAAAGCACGTCGCTTGGATCGGGCGCCGCAATCCTCGCCGGCTGCAGCCGGGCCAAGATATCACCGAGCCGCGCGACGTCCTGGCTGTACGTCGCATCGCCGGTGCCGAAAAACACGCTCGGGAAATCGGCGGCGAACCGCGCCGGCGAAACGTCCGCGCTTTCCCAAGCCTCCGCAGCGGCGTAGAGCACTGGATACCAGGTCGCTTCGTAGAGCGTTTCACCGTCGTCGTGCCAGACGGTTTGGAAGAGACCGAGCACGCGCGCCGCTTTTCCTTCGTCGATGAAGGTGCGCTCGTTGAGAAGCGCGCGCTCGATGTTGGGAAAGAGCTCGTTCCAGTTGCTCGCGCCCGGTGCCACCATCTGATCGAAACCACCGCGTTGAATCGTCGAAATGTACGGCCTGAAGCTGGGCTCCGCTCCGTAGTGCCAATTTACCACCACTGCGGTCTGCGGAATGAGGCGCATGATCCCCGGATCGTTTTCGATGCCGTCGTCCCAGAGCATGATCCGCGCGCCCGACGGTGCGATCAGCCGATTCATCGCAACGATATGATCCGCGTAGACTTGCGAACGCCCTCGCTGCGCGACGTAGGCGTGCGTTTGGCCTGAGCCGAGCGTTGCGGTCTCATCGGAACCGATGTGAAAGAACGGCGGGCGTCCGACCGCGGCGAGCTCTTGGGCGATGATCCGCGAAAGGTACGGCAGCGTTAACGGCGAGTTGGGCGCGAGCAGAAAGCCGTGCGGCAACTCCGCGGCGCCGGCGTACTGCTCCACCCGTAACGTGTTGTGCATGTGCGCGAAGCTTTGCTGTTCTGGAATCAACGCGACGTGAAATCGTGCGGCGTAGCGAGTAAGGTCGCGCAACTGTGCGGGCGTTACGCCGTCGAGCGGTGCCGGCAGCGGATCGCTCGGGCTCACGAAGACATGTTCCATGTACGGCGAGTAACCGTTCATCTTGAAGGCTGCAATGGTGCGGACGCGTTCTTGAAAGTATCGCATGGTCGGAAGCGGCCCACGCGAAATATCGTCGGAGAGGATTCGCCACGTCATCGCGGGACGATCCTCGATGCGAACGCACGGCATGCGCCACTGGCCGGAGGCGCGTATCGGGAGTTGCGCGAGCGTCATCGCCGCATAAAAACTGCCGCTTGGGCCGGAACTGTCGATCGTCGCTCCGCGCGGCGTTATCACCAACCGATACGCCTGAGGCGGCAGCGTAGGGTCGTCGTGCACCGCGATCGTCGGTTGGTGACCGTTGGCGTTGAGAAGGTTCCCTATGCCGAGCGCACTCCAGCGTTCGTCGAGTTCGATGCGCGCCGCAGGGTCGAAGTTCGTCGCTACGGCGCGCGGTACGGCGGCGCTTTCCGCAACGCATGGCAAGCGTTCGATGCGCGCCGGCCATGGGATGAGATGGAGTAACGCTGCTGCGATCGCTACCTGCGCGGGCAATGGGTCTCAGCGAACCGCTGCTGCTCGCATCGCTGCATCGCGTCGATCGAGCGCGTCGTTGAGTCTGTCGAGATAAGCGGCTACGGCCTCCCCCAGCACCATTGGCGCTTGATCGGCAAGTTCGACGATTTCAGCGTCCGCATCAACGACTGCCGCATCGTCGGGATGTCTCGCCATCGCGTCGGCGTGAGGCGGGAACGATCGTTGCGACGCAAAGCCGAGCCGCAAAAGCAGCGCGTCGATCCGTTCGCGCAGCGCCGGCGGCACGGTGGCATTGCGCGCAGCTAACTCTGCGACCGCCTCACCGAGATACGAGCGCACGAGTTCGTCGGAACGCCGCCGATCGGCATCCGTCTCGTAACCCGGAAAACCGGCAATACGTCCGTGCAGTCGATCCAACGCCTCCATGCCCTCAGCTACGACGCTTCCGAGCAAAGGGCCTCGAAGTATGCCTGGGAAGATATGGGACGTGAAACCGACGACGGTTTGGCCTGCATATCTCGTCGCCGCGGTCTGTTGCACGATCGCGTTGATTTCGTCGATTGCAAATATCTCTCTACTCGGGCAAATCAGGAGCGAACAACGCGCCAACGCGGAGATCTCTGCGCGATCCAATGTATTGGCGCGCAGGCTCGCCGCCGAACGCACAGCGCTCTTCGACCTTCTCGATACGCACGCGCGTCGCTATGAGATCGGTAATGGAGAGGTGATCGCGCATCAAAGTCGCCTCTATCTGGCGCTTCACACGCTGCCGCAACCGCCGCGCGGACGAATTTATCAAGCGTGGACGCTGCCGAAAGGCTCGAACCATCGCAACGCCGCCCCGATCTTTCTGCCGGATGCGCGCGGCGTCGCTTTCGTGCTGTTGCCCGCCGATGCGCGCACGACGGCGGAGGTTTCCGTCACGTTGGAACCCGAGGGCGGCAGCCGGGAACCCACGAGCAAGCCGCTGATGGAAATTCCGCTCGGCTCACAGTGATCGCGCTAAAAGGAATCTCGCCGCAGACCGAAGATGGGGCGCTCTCGTATCTTCGGCGCGATCCGTACCTCAACGTCTTTATCATTCACGCGCTGTTGCACGACCGACGGCCCTCACGCCCCAGCGATTTGATCGTTGCAACGGATGGCGATGGCGTTGCCGGCGTCGCGTACTGCGAGCGGCAACTGGCAATTGCGGCCGACGCGAAAGCGCTCCCGCCCTTCGCAGAATTTTTGAGGCATCGACGCGGGCCCAATATGATGGTCGGCGCACGGAGCACGATCAGGGCTCTTTGGGAATTGGTGCGTCCGTGGCATCGGACGCCGCGGCTCGTGCGGGACCGTCAACTCGTGATGATGGTCGATCGCGCAACGTTGCGCCCATACGACCGACGTGCCGATGTTCGCCACGCGAGAGTCGATGAAGCGGCCGCCGTCGCCGCAAGTTCGGCACAGATGATCCAACGAGAACTCGGATATTCCACGAGTCCTACGGCGGCCGGATTCGCCGCCGGCGTTCGTCGTATGATCGAACGACGACTTTGGTGGGTCGGAACGGCCGCCGATGAACCGTGTTTTTTCTGCAACGTCGGCCCCTGGTGCGAGCAGACCGTACAGTTGCAGGGCGTTTGGACGCCGCCGCACCTACGGAGGCGGGGGCTCGCGGCCGCATCGCTGAGCGCGATCTGCGATCGCCTTCTCGAAGGCTCGCCGACGATTTCGCTCTACGTCAACGATTTCAATGAAGCGGCGATCGCCCTCTACCGCCGCGTCGGTTTTCACCACGTCGGCGACTTCCAAACAATTTTGTTTTAGATCCTTCGACTCCGCCTTAGCATGCTACTATCTAAATGTTTTTCGTTACCACAAAGTTGACCGCAGCGCCCTGGAGTACGTACGCGTTTGGAAGGATCGGCGGTTGTCCGGGAAGCGTACCGTAGGGAACGCCGCCTCCGACGATCGTAAATGGTCCACCGTATACGTTGGTCAGATTCGTTCCGTAGAGCCCGTACTCGTATCCCGCGCGACGATACGTCAGGTGCGCCTCGAGGGTTGCGTACGGCGAGCGATTGAGTTCGTTGTAGGCGCCTTCGTAATCTAACCGCGCACCGTAGTTCAGGCCGTTCGGCGCGTCGCGTTCGATCTCGACATACGCTTTGTGTAACGGCTGCCCAAGCGTTTGTTGTCCGACGACGAGCGTGCCATCCTGGATCGATGGTGGAATCACCGTTAAGAACGAACTGTCGACGTCCCAGCCGACACGCACGTGCATATCGAGCGCGAATTCTTCATCCATGTTGAGTTCGACGCCGCGGTAGATCGCGTTACCGGCATTGACGGGATAGCTCAAAGGACAAGGCATGGGGTTCCGTTTGGTTTGGCAATTGGGAATCGGTTGAACGTTCAACTGCGCCGACGGGGACCGGAGGTCGTTTTGATAGAGATCGACTCCGACGTGGATCGGATGCCCATACCAATTAAATATCTGCTCCATTCCGAGATCAAAATCGGTCGCGCGGTCGGGCCGTAGCGCCGGATTACCGATGTAGACGATGCCCCCTACGGGAACGCGATCGGCCGGCGGCGGCACGACGAGCTCCGACAGCTGGGGCGTCTGAAACGTCGTCCCTACGGACGCGCGAATCGCTGTGTTTCCGGTGGGCGTCCAAACGAAGCCGGCGCGCGGATCGAAACTGCTGCCCCAGGTGCTGAAATCGCTGTCGTAGAGGGCCAATGCGTAGTGAATGTGGCTCGTTGGATCGGCCGCGTAGCGCAACACGCCGAATCGCTGCGTCTGCGAGAGCGACAGCGACTGAACCGACGGCATCCGATCCGCCGGCACCATAACGCCATAGGACGCTGCGGCCGGCGCCAGAGGTCCGACGGGAACGGCTTGAGCGGTGACCTGCCCTTGGACGTAATTCGTGCCGAGCGCCTCCGTTCCGACGTCATATTTGAATGAGAGCAAAGCGTTGCCGAAGTGGTGATCCACTTCGAGCCAATCATCGCCCAAGAGGTCTCGCTCGTTGTACAAGTACGGCAGAGTATCGGCGCCTGGACCGCTCACCGACTGCGATGCGAGCGACGTCTGGTGACTGAAGAGTACAACATTGGCCGGGGCGCCGTCGACCTGCTCTTTGCCCAACGGTAATTGCACGTCGAGACCGTAGTCAGCTTGATGCGCGCCAAGCGTCGTCCCGCTGAAGCTTTGATAACTGCCGAGATTCCCCTGATTGGCGGCGTCGCGGATAACGGCATCGTCGCCGCCTCCGCCGCTGAATCCCGGTGGCGTGTACGTGGTCAGCAGCGCGGAGTCGTCCTTGACGACGGTCTGATCGCGAACGTTCAGTTGGACGTAACCATAACCACCGGAACCGCCTAGCTGATAGCGCAGTTTGGCCAGCAGCGATCTGCCGTCGGAGCCGCTTCCGACGAACTGTTGCGCACTGCCGATAGGAACGGTCTGGTTCACCGATCCCGACGACGTCGTGCCGTGAAGCGACATCGCGTACCCTAGACCGTCTGCGCTCCCAGTGCTTTGCACCGTTTCACCAAAACTGCCGTACGAACCACCAAAAATTCGCAGCAGGGAGTGCGGCGCGGCCGTGGGTTCCAACGTGATGATGTTGAGCCCGCCGCCGATCGTATTCGGTCCGATGAGCGACGAGGGCGAGATCCCATAGACGACTTGGACGTCTTGCAGTGCGGCCGGGTCGATGAGCGATAGGTCGAAGTCGCCCGTCGTGCCGTTATTGGCTTTGTGTCCGTCGATGTCGACCAGGGTTTCCGTGGGGTCCGGCCCGCGCACCGCGAATGCCATCGTTGCATTGCTGCCGCCGCCCAACGGAAGAACCGGCGTCGTCGACAGCTGATGGTATACCATCGACGATACGCTCGTGACGCCCGCCGCCGCGGCTCGTTGAGCCGGCAGCGAAAGCGCCGGCGCGGAAGACGTTGAAACCGTCTCACCCGCCGATGCTCGAACCTCTCCGATGACCGTGAGCGAGTTGGTAGTTTGACGGTGCAAAACCATCGCAATCGCCGCGTTTGCGGCACCGACCGTGACGGTGCGCTGCCAGAGCGTCTGATATCCCACCGCCGATGCGCGCACCGAATACGTGCCCGACGCTACGCGTTCGATCCGAAAGCGGCCACGCCCATCGCTGCGAGCACTACGCGAGACGCCCGGTGACGAGACCGTTATCGTTGCCCCCGCAATAGGTGTGCCGTCGGTCGCACTTACCGTCCCGGAAACGGTAAGCAGCGATGGCGCACTCTGCGCCGTTGCGGCGCCGTACGAAGCGAGGACGATAACGAAAATAAACGGCGTGCGCGCCGCGCGCGCGAGCGCCCCGAAGATTCCCATGGCCTTCTCCTAAGAGCTGCTGCTAGTTTGAGTTAGGCGAAGCGGAACTGGGGCGGGCCGCGCTTGGCCAAGTGCGGCGCATGCGGCGTGCGGCGGCGCGGCATGACGCTCGCGCCACGCGCGACGAAATTGGAATTGACGCAGGGCGCGTTGGAGATGCGTCGCAGTAGCGTTTCGACGATAACGACGATCGAGTCGCGATGCGAAATCAGCCAACGTGCCAATCCATAGAGCGACGCGCCGGCCAGCAACGCGCATGAGACGGCGCTGGTGATTCCGATCGGCAGCGAGCCACCAAAGGCGTCGCCTAGGCCACCGAACGCGAGGCCCGCGGCAGTCGCATCCAGGATCTCCATGCTAGGCACCAGGAGCGCCGTGAACAGGACGACGCCGGCAAAAAAGCCGGCCGTTTCGATGAAGCCGAAGTGAATCGATCCGACTCGCGCGCGGTTTCGTGCTGCGATTTCACAGCACGCCCGCAGCCCCCGAATCGCGAGCATCGTTCCCAACGCAAGTGCAACGGCGCTGACAATTTCACGCGATCCGTGCCGCAAATGGTCGTAACTGTCGTGGCTCAACGCAAAATCGCCGACGACATCGATGACGAAGTGCGCCGTGGCTGCGGCGACGGCCGCAGCGCACAGCGCGAGAGAAACTAGCGTCTTTGCTGGGACGCGCACGCCTCGCGCTTCGAGTTGCGCGAGTGGGCGTCCTACGTTAGTGCGACGGCGCGATCCACACGGTTCCGCCGGCCCACTTCACCTGGATGGGGCGGCACACCGTCGTGGCGGCACCGGCATAGGTAACGTCGTTGTACAGTGTGAGCCTGTGGCTGATCGTCACGTTGGGGGCGAACGATCCCACGTCTTGCGTACGACGAAGGTAGTTATGCTCCGCATTACGGTAGCCAACGACGAAGGTCACGCTCGAAGCCGTATGGCGCCCCAGATTGACATAAGTTATTTGAGTCCCACCGGCAAGATGGCTGAGCGGCCTCGGTTTAACAACGGTGCAACTCTTGATCAGAATGGGTGCGGCCGCTTGCGCCGACACGGTCGTCAGCACCGCGATGGCCGCCGTCGCACACACAGAACGTGCGAGGATTTTCATAACGAGAAACCTCCAATGAGAGAAAAGCAAGCGAAAGATAGCCTTCCTTGCACCGATGCAGAGTCCTGTCGCCGTTCTAGTCGGTCAAGCGCAGTTCCATGAAGGTCGGGCATCGATACGTTACGGCTGCGTACGGCGAGCATTCCGAAAAGCCCAAAGAGCGATAGAGTCGATAGGCCGGCTGCAACTGCGCTTTATGGGTATCGAGGACCATTCGCTTGTAGCCGCCGCTTCTCGCGAACTCGATCGCCGTCGTCGTCAGTAATCGAGCCGCACCAATGCCCCGGTGCGTCGGCTTGACGAACAATCGCAAGATCGCGGCCGTGTCACGATCGAGCTTCTTCACGGCGACGCAGCCAATCGGTTCCCGCTCGTACATCGCCACAAACGCAGCACTGTCGCCGGCGTATTCGCGTGCAAGCGCATTTCCATCCGGCACGCTTCCGTGCCGCAGCTCGGCTGGGAGGTCGTCTTCGTACGCAACGAGCAGATCCTGTAGGTCGCGAAAATCAGAGTCGCCACCCGCGGCTCGAACCTCTATGCCCGTACTCACGTCCATCTTTCCCCGCCCATCTTTGTGCTGGATGCGCGTCAGCCCCTCGCGCCGTCATCGGGGCGATCGCGCTTGCGCCAAACTAGATATACTGGGGGAGTCGTGCGCCCATGCGATCCCGCCGGAGTAGACTCGCATGGGCGACAACGTTCGTCGTGTTTATGGAACGGCGAACGGACGACGCGCGCCCCGTCGCTGCAGTTCCGCTCGAACGCCTTCGGTCAAAGTTACTCGCGGCGCCGGCCCACTATTACGAACATGGCCGGCCTGTTCGCCGGGAGCAACACGACCGCGCGCACCCGATGCGGTGGCAAATCTCATGCCCGATGGAGCAGCGATGACGCAAGAACAGGTCGTCGAGGAAGCATCGAACCAAAGCGCCGATGTGATTGGCGCGGCGGCGCTTCGCTGACTCCGGCTGATCTCTCGTGCTGCCCGCACCCATCCCGTCGCAACGATAGGCGACATCGCCGGCGGACGCGCGAGTAGGGGCTGCTCCCCATGCCGTCGGCATAAGCTCCGCGCTATGCTCACCCAGTGCCTGTCTCGGAAGCGCTCGCAACGGCCCTGCTGCAACGCCTGCGGCGCTTGAATCGCGCCGAGCGGGGAGTGTTGCTTGGTGCTGCGGTCATCGGTCGTCGTTTTCGCTTTGGGGTGCTGAGCGCCGCGACTGCATGGAAGGAAGAACGTGTGCGTGAAGCGCTCGATAAAGTTTGCGCGCTGCAGTTCGTCGTGCGAGAAAGTTCGCGGGGTGATTGGTATGCATTTCGCCACGCATTGATCCGAGATGTCGCCTATGAAGAATTCGTCGCGACGCAGTTGCGTCCCATACACCGGCGGATCGCTCGCGCGCTCGAGCGATGCGCCGGGGCAGAGGAAATTGCCCTCGACGATCTCGCATATCACTCCTGGCTGGGCGGCGATGCCGTTCGCAGCCGGCGGTACAATGAAATGGCGGGAGATCTGGCGGTCGCCGCTTTTGCGGACGCGGAGGCGCGAGTGTACTACGGGCGGGCTCGCGAGTTCGCAATTCAGAATTCCAAACAATACCGCCGCTTGACGAGCAAACTCGTCGGCCTGGACGAAAAGGACTAAAGGCCCAAGGCGGCCCGGCGCCGGAGCACCAATGAGATCGACGCGGTGATCGTTCGACCCGTTCTCTGCCGCGCGTTCGTTGGACGCCGCGCCGAGCTTGCGTATCTCAAAGAGCGGCGACTCGAAGCGGGCGCCTCGCGAGGCGGCCTGGTGTTCGTGGCAGGCGACGCCGGTCTGGGCAAGTCGCGGCTCATCGACGAATTCTGCCGTTCCCTTGCGTATTCGCGCTGGCGTATCACGCGATCTCCCTGCCGCGAATTCGGTGGCCGCCCGTACGGTCCCGTGCTCGACGCATTGTCGACGCTCGACGCCGGCGCCGCACGATTGACGCCTGCCGAATCGAAACGCCAGTATTTCGACACGATCGTCGATCGGTTCACCGCGATCGCCGCGCGTAAAGCGTTGGTCGTCGCGATCGAAGATCTTCACTGGGCCGACGCCGCGACGCTGGATCTGCTCGCGTACTTCGGCTCGAAAATCCACCGCATGCGCATCCTGCTGCTCGCGTCGTTTCGGCCCGGCGATCTGCACGCCGGCCATCCGGCAGCCGCCGCCATTGAAAAGGTCGGCCGTTCCGCGCACGCCGGTCGCATCGACTTGACGGGGCTGCAGGGCCTGGAGCTGCGAACGTTCATCAACGAAGCGCTCTCGGGATTTCCGCTGGACGGCGAACGCCGCCGGACGATCGCGCTTGCAGGCGAAGGCAATCCGTTTTTCACCGAAGAGCTGTTGAAAAACGCGGTCCAGGAAGCCGCGGAACGCCGCGACCGCGGCGCGGGCGTTCCGCACAGCGTGCGCTCGACTTTGCTCGAACGGTTGCGGCCGTTCGCAGAGAATGAGCGCGAAATTATCATGCAAGCCGCCATAATCGGGCGAACCTTCTCCCTCCGTTTGTTGGCGTCGGTGGCCGAAACTAAGCCCGAGCGCCTGCTGCCGACGTTACGGCGCGCGCGCGATTTTCAACTCATCGAAGAACTAGAACCGGACGTCTTTCGCTTCCGCCACGGCCTGACGCGCGAGGCGATTTGCGGCAATTTCTTGCGAGCGGAACTGGGTCCGTTACATCGCCGCATCGCGTTGACGTTAGAACATGCGCCGGACGTCGATCGATCGATCGAAGCGCTCGCCTACCACTGGTGGGCTGCACGTGACGACGAGCGTTCCGTGCGATACAACGAGTTGGCGGCCGACGAGGCGCGCAAAGTGCATGCGCACGAAGATGCCATCGCATTCTACCGGCGCGCGCTCGAAGCGAAAAATCTCGATCCATTGAAGCGCGGCGCCGTTCTCGAAAAAATCGCGAACATTCGCTTAGTGCAGAGCATGGCCGAAGAAGGCTTGGCGACGTACCGCGCGGCGGCCGATGCGTTCGCCGAAGCCGTCGCCTACGAACGCGAGGCGGCATGTCGCGTTCGCGAAGCGATGACGGCGTATACGATGCAGCTCGTCGATACGAGCGCTCCGCTGCAGCGCATGCTCGAACGCTTGGACGAACGCGAGGCCCTGGCGCGCGCGCGGCTGCACCTCGGAATTGCCTGGATCTCGGCGGCGATGCGATTTCCCTCGCGGGCGAAGACACATCTTGCGCAAGTCGATCCACGGGCGGAAACCATCGCGACCGACATTCGCGTGCGCTACCACAACGTGAAAGCCTGCGTGGCAACGGATTTGGGCAACGTTGAGGAGTTCCGGCGCGAGCACCTCGCGTGGCTGGAGGCCGCGCGCGCCCACGGGGCCGGCGCGCTCGCTGGCGCCTATTTCAACGGTGCGAAGTTTTTCGCGTCGTTCGGACTGCACGACGAAGCGCGCGAGAATATCGAGCACGCGCTGCGGGTAGCGCGCGAGCTCAACAACCGGCACGCGGAAGAATGCGCGCACGCGACGGCGGCGCTATGTTACGTTTTGAGCGGCGATTTGAACGCGGCGCGCAAGGCACTGAACGCGGTGCCGACGACGACCGATAATCGCGTCAATCTGACGTTCGCGCGCGCGGCCGGCACGGCAGTCGGCACGTATCTGGGCGACGACGACTTGGTCCAAACCTGGTTCGACGGTTTCGATGATGGACTTGACTCCGTTACGGAAATCGAATGCGGGTACGGTTTTGCCGAAGTGCTGGCCCGTCGCGGCCGCTTAATCGATGCGCAAGACTTGCTGCACCGAGTGTTGCCCGAGTGCGAACTGGTGCGCGGCCAAGTGTTGACGCTGGTTGCCGTCGCGCGTTACGGAGCCTCAGAGGATCGTGCGCGGGCGCGCGAGTACCTCGCTCGTGCGGCGGAACGAAGCGACAGTCTCGAACGCGCCGCGCTCGCGTTGTTCGACGCCCTGTGCGGGTGCGGGGTCGATTCGGAGCGGGCCAAGCGCTTTGCGAGCGAGGCAGCCGCCGGCTTCCGGCGTTTCGGGACACCTTTGCTCGAAGCTGCTGCGCTGGAAATTGCGGCCGATGCCGAAGCGGCGCTGTCGTTATACCGCCGATGCGGCGCGACGTATCACGTCGAGCGGCTCTCACGTGCCGGTAAAGCCGCTGCCCGGAACGAGCCGCACGTCATCGACGAAGCGCCCGAACTGGCGGCCCTGTCGTCCCGCGAACGCCAGATCGTCCAGCTGGCAGCGGACGGACGGTCGAATCTGGAGATCGCGCGCAGCCTCTCGATCAGTCATAAAACCGTCGAAAAACACCTCGGCTCGGCCTTCCAGAAACTCGGCGTTTCCTCACGCCGCGAGCTGCGTCCCTATTTGGTAGGGTCGCCCACCCATACTGCCCCGCGCAACGCTTTCGTAGGATAGACGTGCACGGTCCACCGTTGTGGCGCCGGCTGTTATGAAAGGAATCTTCGTTGTGATGCGCGGCATTCGAATGATCGCTTCGGCGATCGCGCTCTATGGATTACCGGCACTCTTTGCCAGCGGCTGCGCGGCGTCGGGGACGGCCGCCACGTCGTTTACCCCCATCTCCCCTGTTGCAACGTCGGGGCAATCCGCGACGGCGGCGTTGCGCGGCATCGTACCCGGCGCAACAACGGCGCAGTGGCCCCAGTTCGGCTACGATCAAGGGCACAGCGGATTCAACCCGCGAGAGAAGACGATCGGCGTCACCAACGTTTCCAAGTTGCAGGTTGCCTGGAACGGTCAATCGATCGTTCAGCCCGGCGGCATCGTCTACGGCAAGGGCGTGCTGTACGTCGACGACCTGGGCCAGTCCAATGCAGGCTTGTATGCGCTTAACGCCACGACCGGCGCGCAAAAGTGGTATTCGAACGTGAATTTGAACGGGCCGTGGGGCAGCTTTTCGCACCCCGTTTCGGCGGTTGCCGGAAACATTGTCGTCACGCCGTGCAGCAACGGTTCGCCGTCGAAGTTTTTAACCGGCGTGTGCGGCATCAACGCGCGCAATGGGAAAACCGTTTGGACGCGATACTGCAGCGAATATCAGAGTAATGCGTGTCCCGGGCTTGCGAACGGGGTCGATACATCACCGTCCTACGACGGCAAGCAAATCTATCTGCAGATGACGCAGGGCGTCAATGAGCAGCCCGACACGCTTGCGCTCAATCCGCAGAACGGCGACATCGTTTGGGCCGTCCCGGGCGTCTACCACTGCCCCGACGGCGGATATACCGGCGAAAATCCGCCACCGGTTTCCGGCGGCCTTGTGTACGCAGTGCTCGCCTGCCAAGGCACGAGCGGTGCGACCGAGATCTGCGCCTTCAATACCTCATCCGGCACGCCGGCCTGGTGCGACAATTCGCCGACGATCTACATCGGGCAGCTGATCGCGGATAAGAACAACTTGTATGTGGTCGAGCCGATCGGGAGCACCAACGAGATACTCGCTCTCAACGCCGCGACGGGCGCGCAAGTCTGGAAAGCCAGTGTTCCGGGAGCGAACGGTGAGGCGTTGGCCGTGGATAGAGCCCGCCTGTATGTAGTCGACGGCGGAGCCGGCGTCTACGCGCTCAAACTGTCGAGCGGCAAGCAACTGTGGAGCTATACGGCCAACCGTAACATGTTCATCGGCAACCAGGCGACCGTTGCGAACAACGTTCTGTACACCAACGGCGGCGGCGGCAACAACAATAACGTCGCGATCGCCGCATTCAACGCTACGAACGGCGCGCTGATCTGGTCGACGAACTCCATCAGCAACGGTGCAGCGCAGGCGAGCGGCATCGTCATCAACGGCACGGTATACACGGGATGTTACACGGTATGCGCGTTCACGCCGTCGGGCAGCAAGAAATAGTCGTCGCTTCTTCCTGACTCGGAAAGCCGGCGCCAAGTGCGCCGGCAGAAATTGGGCGGGCGGGCGAGTTTGCGGCTGATGAATCGCGACGTACAAGCCCGCGTCGTCGACCTCGCGGCGGATGGGTGGATTCCTGACCCGAACTCAGGCGAGTTTATCGCTGGCTTCACGGCTTCATGCGGTACTTTTCGGAACGCAAGGAACCCGCATGAAGCGTCAACGTTTGTGTCTCATCCTGCAGACAGCGACGGCTGTTGCTTTCGGCATTTCGTTCTCGGCGTGCACGAGTGGCGTCTGAGTTGCCATCATTTCCTGCTGAACGTGCTACGCTTGCTTGCGACAGTAGCCTTTCACTTGCGTACCGTCCGCTTTGGTGTAGCCATGGACGTAGGTCTCACCCTTCGCGCACTCCTTGGCCGAAGCTGCGCTGTGCCGACAGTATCCGCTCACGACGGTTCCGTCGGCTTTCTTGTAGGCTTTGACGTACGTCTCGCCGGCGGGGCACGATGCGGCGGAAGCGAGTTGGTAAACGGGCTGTTGTGAAATCGGCGCCGCATAGGCGGGGCTACTGAGAGCGCTCATGGTAAAGGCAGCGAGAAATGCGGCGATACTCTTCATGTGCGGCTCCTTTCAGTGCAACCGAGCACTGAAGTCAATGTACCCCAGGGCCACTTTCGCTAATCCCGATAGAAATGAGCGTTCCGATGATCGAACCGCTCAATATATCGGTTTCTCAGCGGAGGAACGCTAGAACGAACTATCGACGTTGTCGTCGACGTCGCCGCTCGTTTCAACGGCAGGTCGCTCTTTGCGTACCGTCGCCGAGATCGTCTGCGGTTGCTTAACCCGCCGCTTGTTGATCGCCACCTCTCCGTTACGATCGGGCGCTTCTCGACAGAACTTCCTCGCGCATAAGCGGAACGGTGATGGTTTGATCGTCCCCAATTTCCCGTCCTCAACTCCATAGTCATCTTCGCTGACGGGACGCCGCGTCACCGAAACTTCCTCGTGGGCCACGGGAACGTCGACGGTCTGCTGTTCCGTGACGACGTCTTTTCGGACCGTCACTTCGCCTTCCGCGACCGGACGCTTGTCGACCGCCATGCGCTCTTCGCGCAACTCCATCGCTTTAGTGGACTCCGTCACGTTGACTTCATCGCCTAGACTGCTGCCGCCGTCACCGACGCGTGTCATAGCGTTGCAAAATCGCAACACCACATCGCGATTGCCATAAACGGTCAGTAGGCTACCGGACGCATATCTAAGTGCCGCCGAAAAAAGGAGGCGGAGCAACTTATCCGGCGCACGTTACGGTCCGCCGGGGAAACGTCTCCGCTGTAGGCTCGGCCAGCAGCGCGAAATGTACGGCCCGTTCGCGCGACATCGCCGCCCCGACTCGACATGCCTTCTCTGCCTCTCGTTCGCTCAGCGCGGAGCGCGCCTTCGCCAGCGTGCCCTCGTCGCGAGTGGCGTCCGCAGGCGAACGTTGCATGCCGGCCTCCTGCAAAATAGCTTGCGCCGCTGACAGTAACGTAATGCAACGGCCCCATTGCTTTTGCAGCGCGGCGACGTCGGCGAACCGCCGCAGACACCAAGACATGACCTGCGCTTCATCGAGCTGTGCCGCGACGCGCAAACTCTCCATGAACAAGGCGACGGCGCGCGAGCATTGGCCGCGCTGGAGCTCCACATCGCCCAGCCGACCAGTGGCCTGCGCGTACGTAAATCGATCGGAAAGCCGCTCGGCAAGTTCTCGGCTTTCCTGATGACAGCGCGCCGCCGAGTCGAAGTTGCCGCGCGCGAGTTCCGCCATGCCGGCGTTATTCAGGCAGACCGCTAGATTCTGTCGATCGCCGGTTTCCCGAAACCCCGTCAATGCCTCTGCCCAGCTCGCCCGACGCGGCGTCCCAGTCGCCGAGCTGGCGCGCGACCAAGCCGAGATTGGTAAGCGTTGCGGCGATGCCCCACGAGTTTCCGGACTTGCGGTGCAGCGCCAGGCTCTCCAGATGATGCCGGCGCGCTATCGCGTGATGGCCTCGCTCTTGCTCCACGACGCCGAGATTTCCGAGTGCCGCCGCGACGCCGTTGTCATCACCGATCTCTCGGAACGCCTTGATGCTCTCGATGAGAAAGCCGCGCGCTTGCGATAGATCTCCGCGATTATCGGCGAGCGTGCCGGCTTCCTTGAGCGCGCGCGCAATGCCGTGACGCTCGCCCGAATCGCGGAAGAGAGATAGGCTCTCTTCGATTAGCGAGCTCGCTGCCGCATAATCGCATTGGCAGCGCGCCAGCGTAGCGGCCGCGAGAAGAAGCTCCGCGCGCAGCGCGGAGTCGAGATCGGAATGCGCGTTCAGCACGCGTTCCAGCCACTGCCGCCCAATCCTCGAGGTGGCCGCGGCGCATCCAAAGGCGCCAGAGCGCCGTCGCGATGTTGGCCGCTAAATCTATCTGATTCTCGCGCAACGTCCACTCGACCGCCCTACGTAGGTTGTGATACGCGGCCTCGAGATAGCGAAAGGCCGCCTGCTCACGCTCGGAGCGCTGAAATTCTTCTGGCCCATTCCAAGAAATATTCGGCATGTCGCCGCCCCGCCTCGAATGTCTCCTCATCGCTCAAACGTTCCGCCGCGAATTCACGAATCGCGCGCAGCATGACGTAGTGCGGCTCGTCGGCATCATCGCCCGCCCGTTTTAACAGGCTCTTCTCGATGAGTGCGCCCAAGCGTTGCGCTAGAGGAGCGAGCGTGTCGCCGTCTCCGGTCACGGCGTGCGCGGCATTTAATGAGAAGTCGCCCGGGAAGACACCAAGCTGCGCGAAGGTTTTCTGTTGCGCCGGCTCGAGCGCGCGATAACTATCGGTCAGCGCCGTGCGCAGCGCGCGTTGACGCGCCGGCAAGTCCACGGGGCCGCGGTCTAGGAGTGCTAGCGTGGAGTGACCGGCGGTGTCCGCAATTTGCGCGGCGAGCATGCGCGCCGAAATCGTCTTGACGTGCCCTGCTACGAGTTCGATCGCCAGCGGTAATCCCTCGACGGCGACGCAGATCTGGGCAACGGCTTCGGCGTTGCGTTCTTCCAGCCGGAAGCTGGGCGCAACCGAAGACGCGGCATCGCTAAAGAGCGCGACGGCCGGATTCTGTGCCAGCTCCGCGACCGGCGGCAACGCGGACATTTCCGGTACGGGCAGGGGTGGAACGGAGTAACTGCGTTCGCCGCGCACGTGTAGCGCTTCGCGGCTCGTCACGAGTGCGGCAACGCCGGCGCACTCCACAAGCAACGCTGCGACGAACGGCGCCGCCTCCAGCACGTGCTCGAAGTTGTCGAGCACCAGCAGCAGCTGCTTTTCACGCAGCCACTGCAGCAGGCTCTGCGCGGGCGTCTGTTGCGGCCCGGTCTCTACGCCCAGCGTGCGGGCGATGGCTGCCGGTACGTCGTCCGAATGCGCGATGGTGTCGAGCGCAACGTACCATACTCCACCGCGGTACGCGGACAGTACGCCCCAGCCGGTTTGATTTGCCAGGCGCGTCTTTCCGATGCCGGCCGTTCCGGTCAACGTGAGCAAACGCACTCGCTCCTCGACCAGCAGCGACCGCAACTCCGCAAGCACGTCCTCGCGGCCGATCAATCGGCCCAACGGCGTCGGAAGGTTCGTATTCTTTTGCGGATTCGCGCGCCCAGGTTTGGCGCGCGCCAGCGCGAGGAACTCCGCGCGTTGCAACTCGGGGACGTGCAAACAATCCGTCAAGAGCGCGGCGATCTGTGGAGAAGGGCGGCGCGTCCCGTTTTCGATTTTGCGGATCGTCAACTCGGAACAGCAGACCTGCTCTGCCAGCGCGCGTTGCGATAGATCGAGACGCTTCCGGAAGTCTCGAAGCATCGCGCCAAAGGGCGTCGCAGCTGCTCGTGACAAGCGCGGGCCCCTTCTGTGCCCGTTTTTGTATCGCCTTTTGGGTCGGTGGCGGTATCGGTTTTCGGTGGTATGTCCCCGCCCGGCTTGTTACGATAGCGCCGATTCCTCTACTTCACAGGAGTGTTCAAAGATGAAATACGCTCACCGCATCTCCACACGGCGGCGCCTGGCGGCGCTCGGCGCACTGTTGGCGACGTCGGCCTGCGCCGGACCTACGGCGGAAACGCCCCCTGTCACGAGCTCGTTCTCGCCCCAGCATGGAGCGGCAACCGAGCCTGCCGTCACCAAACAGGTAGGGTGGCAGCAGACGTTCCATGACGCCCGCCCGCACCGGTTACAATTCGCTCGAAACGACGCTCAATACGTCGAACGTCAGCGGACTTAAGTACGAGTGGGGCGTCGGTTTGCCGGGCGGTGTCCTCGCGACTGCAATCAGCGGGAATACGTTGTTTGCCTATACGGGGTCGCCCAATCCATCGTCTTCCGAAGGCCTAACGGCCATCAATCTTACCACCCACAAGCAGAAATGGGCTGTTGGTCTCACTGGCGGCGGGGTGCAACCACTGAGCAGCACGATCGCGGTTGCGTCAGGTGACGTTTTCGAAGGATGCGGCGTTTCGGGCAGCGGCGGTGTCTGTGCCTATTCGCAGAAAACCGGCGCCCTGGCCTGGGCTTATTCCGCTCAAGGCGGCGGCCCGAACCAAGGCCTCACGTACGATTCGGGCGTCGTCTACGTGGGACTACGTTTCTATTTTCATAATAACAATGGCCTCTATGCCATCAATGCAACAAATGGCACCACGCTCTGGAGAAACACGACCTATTGGCCGGTCGATAACGGCTTTGCGCCCGCAGTTGGGAACGGGTACGTTTATTACAACTGCAATTTGCAAGGCAATCCTTCGGAGAACGGCGTTTGCGCGTTAAGTCAAACGACCGGCGCGCTAGCATGGAGCGTGGTCCTGAACTACGGCCCGGATAGCGGCTACGTCGGTATCACCGTGGGCAAAGGCGTCGTGTACGCGCATACTACGGTTCAGGTCGGGACTCAGTGTTGCGGTGGCGAGGTATTTGCGTTAAACGCCTCTACTGGCGCCCAGCTTTGGGGCACCGTGTATAATCCAGCCAACGCAACTCGAGATCCGTTCCCCGTCGCGCTTGCGAAGGGCGTCCTGTATGTGAGCGGCGTGGACTACAACCGGTATGCAATGAAGGGCAAGACCGGTACAGTTATCTGGAAACAAGCCTATAATGGATTCGACTCGGCCCCGACGGTCGCCAACGGTGTTGTCTACGCAAATGGCTCGATCTGTAGCGGTCCATGCAATTCGGTGAGCGCCTACGATGCCAACAGCGGCAAGGTATTGTGGACGGCGCCGGCTTCCAACTCGACATACAATCCACCGCCGATCGTGTTGAGCGGCAAGGTGTATGCCGCCAACGTTAGCAGTGGCAGCGTGCCCTGTGACCTCTGCGTCTTTGGGTTGAGCTCCTCTGAGAAGCGCCGTCGCTAACGCAGCGCCGCAGCGATTCCTTTCAGAGCGGAGGGGAAGTCGGGGAGCCGGTGCAATGGCGTCGGCTTCCCGATGTTGATACGGACTCGAGGGACATACAAGTTGGCGGGAGCGCGCAGGGCATCGTCCTAACGTCCCCGCCACTACCCTTTGAGCCTAGATAATCCCTGATAATACCGGTCTTTTCGCGCGTACGTCGCACGTCCACCAATAAAATCGAGGCCATTGTTGCCTGATTCTGTGTAGTAAACGGTGTAGTGAGCCGATCGTCTCTTCACGCGCATCCACGCCGCTAGGACGAACTTAGGAACTCGCGCGCGGCTCACAGCGGGCGGTAGCGACCACGCTGACGCCGTCGTTCGGAGCTGGCGCATTTTTCTCGGGCATCGCCAGCTACGTTTTTTCTTGGGGTGCCCGCTTCGGACGGCGTAGGTCACAACTCGAAACTCACTCGAGCGATCTGCGCAGCGAGCCACAGTTTGCTGCGACGTCACTGTGATGTGCGCGGCCGTTTCAGTCGTGCGGCGGGCGAGGGATTTCGGCACGGTGCAGCGCAGCTCGCGCGTCTCCTCGATCGTCACTACACGTTGGCTCGACCCAGCCGACGAAATGCACGAGGCGCCGCAGCATTGCGGCGCCTTCGTCTAGTAGCTGACGCATTTATGGGGGCCCGTCTTCGCGACTTCTCGCGGAAGTCGGCGAGCGCCAATCCGGCGGTGCAGGGAGCCTAGGTTGCGGTCTCGCGCATCATGCGCCGCAAGACCCTGTCGTTTTCCACGACGTTGAGTCACTCTAAGGCAAAGAACAGCACAACGTCAATGTTCGTTTCCCGCCGGTTTCGCGGACACGGCGGTGCAAAGGCGCGTTCGTGAGGTAGCCGATCGCGCTCGCGAACAAATGCACCAGCGCGTTGTCTTCAATTCCAGCACTCTCTCTTACGGCGATCTCTATCTCGCGAAAAACTTGGAATCGGCGTCGGCGTAATGCTCGAATCCGGGCCCATCTCATTAAGCGCATCTTTGACACGCGGAGGGACAAGCTCCGCAGCGCGCATGTCCTGAAAAAACATACGCGCTCGGGGTGGCCAGCATTTCGCGTACGTCGAGTGTTTGCAGTATCGCCTGAATGGTCATCGGCACAGGCAGCTTAGCGAGAGCCTCTACGCGTCTGTATCCGAGCTTTCGTTCGAGGTGATGCTTGAGCGCGTGGTATCGAGTCGAAGCAATCTTGATATACTCAGCAAGAATCTCTTCTCGCTGAGCATGGGTCGGTTTCGCACCGTAACGTAGAATAAGGCTTCGGCCTTCGGGCTCTCATTTGGATCGCAGTCGGGCGAAACAGATAGCGTCTGCTTCTCTAAGGGCCATCTAACGGATTACGCAATACTCGCCGGGATTCGAAGGGACTAGAAGGGGCGCCCACGATTGCGGGGGAGCGCTGATAAGTAGTGTCGCCTTAGCCGCTACGCGCAAACGGCGCCTCGCATAAGAAGAAATTCGGCGGCAGCCGCAGAAGGGGACTTTCCCAGTGCGAACGATACCGCGGTTCGTCTGGGTTTCCGCCGTCCTTACGGCTATCATGCTCTTGCAAGTCGTCCACGCGGCTTCACTGCCTCCGCAAAACAACGTCTCGTCGCTTGCTCCGGCCGACGAGTACTTTGGCCATCAGAAACTAAGCGTCGTTCGCATCCATCATCAGGTGTTTGCGCTCAAAACCGAGCTGCAGTATCGCCGCCGTCATCCCGATGCAATCGCAATTGAAGCTGATTCGATCGCCGACGCATACTTCGATTGGGCCAACCGTTATCCGAACGATCGATGGCTGCCGCGCGTGGCGTGGGAACTCGCGACGCTCTACGAAGACCTCCCCGGATTAGCCGCGCAAGGGCAAGCATACACCTTCCTTGCTCTCGTTGCACAGCGTTACGCGCAAACCGTCGTCGGGCGCAGCGCTGCAGACGACCTAACGCGCGGTGTCGGCGTACGCGCGTGGCCGCGCTGGGCGGGACGCGAGCCGACCCAGCAACCGCTGCTCGCCGGACAAATTCCGATTCGCGATCCGAAGGACGCACAAGCGTTGTCGGACGCCATTCAAGATGTGGGAACGCGGTTGCAGGCGGGTCGCATTCTGCCCGTTGCGGCCTTCGGTGCGACGGCTGTGCTCGAAGGGCTCTTTCGAAGTCTTAGGCCTCCGCTAAGCGGCGATGGGCAACAGCGCTGCGCTTGGCAAATCGCGGCGCTCTACGAGCTGTTGCCAGGCACGGCGTCGCGAGATCGTGCGATTCGCATGCTCGCGCTCGTGCTCGATCGCTACGGAAACACGCAGTACGGACTTTGGAGCCTCCGCGACCTGCAGCGCGGCGTCGGAGTTCGCAGCGACTAGTCGGGATTCGAAAACGCGAACACCCGTACAGATCGTGCAACCAAAATGCAGCCTAGCCCAAACAACAGATTACTGCGGAGATCCGGGGCCGAAGGACGATGCCCACAGCTGCTCGGCGTGCGCGTGAAGCGCGGCGGCGTCTTCACGCAGCAAATAGCCGTCGTCTGTAAGGGCGTTCTCGTCCATGCCAAGGGAGTAACCGTGTCGACTAAGGATAGATGTAAAGAAAACGACGTTTTGCCCGCAAGGAAGCCAGCTCTATCGCGTCGCGACGTCGAACACATCTTCATGCGTGCCGCTGGTACGGCTTTGCTAGGCTGTATCGCGTTCAGCCCTTGGTCAATATATGGTCGCACCTGGCGGGCAATACACATTCTACAGCTTGGAGCCTCAGTCATTCGATCCGGCTACTTACCGATGGTTTTTTCAAGATCCGTCAATGCTCGTTCCGGTGGCAGTAAGCGCTGCATTTAACGGCTTGCTCTTGCTACCCGTCCCGGTCGGCATTGGGCTTTTCGTGGCAGCTTGGCTGAGCTTTTTTAAACCCTTAGTCAGCGGAGCCCGATGGTGGTTGCAATTGCCAACGACATGGCTTGTTTTCGCGCTAGTTGTCGCGTGTCTAGTTGGCCTATGGCATACTATCCGCTCTGGGATTAATCCAGGTATTTGCTGTTGATAATTTGTGGCGGTGCAGTGCGACCTTCAGGCGAGACAAACAGTTAAGCTTGGGTTGACGTGGTTAAGCCTCACCCAGTTAGTAGACCGTCGCGATCGTTGGAAAATCGGCTCGCTATCGATCTCGCGTCACTTGTGCAGGCGTCACGGTTGGGCCGTGATTTCCCCAGGAGGTTCGTTCGTGATCGACTACCGCCGCTATTTGTGCGTCATTCAGCTGCGTGCCGAATGCGGGCATCTGCGCCGCGTAGTGCGTTGCGTTGATGATTTTCCCGGATAGGCCGTGCAGCACCGTCTTGATGTGCGCGTCGGCATCGCTGCCGTTTACGACTGAATCCCCGGCGAGGGGTGGAAAGACGCTCGGCGTTCCAGCACCGGCTTCACCGTGGCAGGATGCGCAATTTTGCGAGTAGACTTGCGCGCCGACTGACGAGTAGTCGAATCCGGCAACGTTCTTGCTGCCAATGGCGGCCGTCTTGTTAATCGGTGCGGGAGATTGGACGCTGGTTTGCGTCGCCGGCGCGTTCGCCGCTGCGAGGCCTGGATTTGTCGCAAACGTCGGTGATTGCGCGAACTCAGCAGGCGTTTTGAAATACTCGAGCCCGTACCAGGCGGCCCACACGGCGATGATAGCAAAGAACACCCAGGTCCAGACCGGGACGGGTCCGCTCGATTCCGCGCGAACGGGATCGAACGGTTCGTCCGCGCCGAACGCATTGACGTTCAGACTGACGGTGCCTCGCACGCGTGAGCCCGCTCGAAGGCCCGTAACTGTGATGCCCGGGCCGTTCGCAACTGTAAATGGAATACGCCGAACGCCCACGTTCCCAATCGCATCCACTGCTTGTACGCGCAGCACGTGTTCGCCGTCAGCGATCGTGTTAGTGTTGAGTTGAAAAGTCGCGGGCGGCTTGTAGGTTGCAATGGGTTGCGCAGCATCGTCCAGAAAAATGCTGATCGAAACCGGGTCATCCGGAGTCAATCCCTCGTGCACGTTCATCGGTCGCTCCGCAGGACCATGCGCTTGGGATGGTCGGGGTCCATCTCCCCGGGCCGAATCGTCCAATAGAGCGCGATGGCGATGGTCCAAATCGTTGCGACGGAACCGCCCGCCACGACGATCCATCCGAACACGTCGTGTCCAACCGGCTGCATTTGCATGCTACTCATTTTGCCGTTTTCGCCTTTAGCGGCACCTGTTTGAGCGACTCCAAATACGCGACCAGGTCTTGGGCGTTTTGCGTTGCGACGATCGCGCTGTGCAACGGCCCGAAACCCGCCGCAACCGGGATGACGACGTCGTGGGAATCGGCCTTCGATTTCACGGTAAAGAGCCACGTGTACCGAGGCATAATCGAGTCTTGCACCACGGCCCTAGGATTCCAGAGGTGAATGTATTGCCACGTTTGACTCGGCTGGCGATTACCGATGTTCGTCAGATCCGGACCGTTGCGGTGATCGCCGAGCAGCTCCGGAGTGTCGTACGCATAGTCTCCGGCGATCGATGGCCGCCCGAATACGAGATCTTGCTTGAGCGGGCGCACGTTCTGTGTATGACAATACTCGCATCCCTCGCTGACGTAGACGTCTCTCCCACGCTGCTCCTGCGGCGTGTACGCCTGTGAACCCTCGGTCGGCGGCGTGTTCGAAAGCACAATGCCGGGCACAACACCCGTGAGCACGGCGAGAACGCCGTATACGACTGCGCTCGCGAGCACGATCGTCCAAACGTTGCGGTTCATGCGCTCACGGCTTTTCGCGGCGTGGGCTGATAGCGCGACGTTTCCGTTCCCGGTGCGATCGTCATCAGGTACACGTTGTACGCAAAGATTATGTGCGCCAAGAACATAAGACATCCGGCCACGGCTCGGCCGAGCCAGTACGGAGCTGCCGCATCAACCGATGCGATAAAGGGATTGCCCGCGGCCCAGGTTAGGCCCTGAAGCGTTCCGGCAACCGACAATGAAATGACGTAAAATGTAACGCCGATGCTCGCAAACCAGAAGTGCAGTCCGCTTGCTATTGCACTCGGGCGCTTTCCCGTAGCGCGCGGCAAAAGCGCATAGATCGCTCCCCAGGCGATGAATGTTACGAATCCGTACATCGTCGCATGCGAATGCCCGATCGTATAGTTCGTAAAATGCCAAATCGACTGCAAGCTGCGAAAGGCTTCTACCGTACCTTGCGTCGATCCGAGAAAGTAATACGCCACGCCGACAACGATGAACGGCAGCGCATAGGAGCGCCGAATTGTCTCGCCGTGGCCGCGCATCGTCAGACCGAAATTCGCCGTACCGGACCATACCGGCACCAGCATACCCACGCTAAAAACAATCGCGAGCGTTTGAAACCACCACGGCAAGGGCGAATATTCAAAGTGATGCGCACCGATGACAGGATAGAAGACGAGATTCGTCCAGAACCCGAGCACACCGAGCGCGTATGAATAGATCGGCCGGTTGAGCAGTTTCGGTAGGGCGTAATACGTGATGCCGAGCGCCAAGAACGTGAACCACATACCCACGGCGTTGTGCATGAAGAAGCCTTGTACCGCGACTTGCCCAAGGCCGATTTGGTAACTTGGAATGATGGCGACGATGCTCAGGATGAGCGTGAAGACGAAGCCACCAATCGTGTACCAGTTCGAGATGTAAATCTCGCGCTCGGCCCGTTGGGCCACCGTTCGGACCACTGTCAGACCGCTGAAGAACACGCCGAGCAGAAAGATGAGCTTCACCCACCAGACCCATTCGCGATACTCTTGATCGCCATAGTTCACTCCGAGATCCAGGGTAACGGTGCCGCATATGGCCGCGAGGTTATAGCACGCCAGCGAAAACCAGGCAAAGCGCTTCCCAGCGATGGGTATCCCGGATGTACGGGCCGCGATATAAATCGCTGCTCCGGATAGCGCGATGGACGCCCATCCGTAGAATGTTCCATTGGTGTGAATCGCGCGCAAGCGGCCAAATGAAAGGAACGGGCTGGTCGCCCAGTCCGGATACGGGAACTTAAAACTGAGCAGCAGGCCAACAGCTGTCGTTAGCAACAACCAAAATGACGCGGTAAGGATGAACGCGCTAAAGAGTGTGCTGTCCCCGGGTTCGACGTTGTCGCGGAGAAGTTCGACCGAGACGCTCAATGGGATACCTTACTGCCGCATGGCGTACGACAAAGTTGCATAGACTAACAAGTGGATTACCCAGGCGGTAGTGCAGGCCTTCCGGGCCGGCGTCGAACCGCCTCGCTCGGGCTCGATGACGCTCGCTTTGGAGGCGGCCGTTGAGTGGTGACACGGTTGCGCGTGCCCATACCGATACATTAATCTAACGTGTTGAATTGCATCAAGCGGAATCCGCCGGCTTCTATATCCTCATCGCATGCACCTGGATCGCTTGAAAGCAGCTTGATATTCTGCGCTGCTCCGGAGTCGTTAGGCGGAAACACATCGAGGCGCCCGAAGCCCCGTAGCAGAATGTTGGCGGCGCTCCATTGACCAATGCCGCTGAACTTTTGCAATTCTACAAGAGCCTCGCTCGTCGGGAGCGACTCAATATGTGCAAAGAGAATCGTATGCGCCGCTGCCGCTGCATTCTTCAAGTATGCCGCCTTTTGGCGACTTAACCCCAAGCGTTGTAGATCTTGATCTCTCGCCTGTACGATCCTCTCGGGGCTTGGGAAAGAGTATAGTCGCACGCCGTCGTGTTCCAATGGTTCCGAGAATCTTTCCACAAGCCGTCGCATGATCGTGGCGACGGCGGAAATGCTAAGCTGCTGGAACACAATGCCGTTGCAGAGCGCCTCCCAAAGGTCCGGATACCGGGGGGGCTTCACGTCGCGAAGTTCCCGCGCTAAGGTAGAGAGCCACGGGAAGCGCGCCGCGTCCCGTAATCCGTACGTCGAGCACGTCATCCGTCTGTTGCTGCACTTCGATAATGTTGACGCCGCCGTCGCTACGCAACGCACGAAGATGGAGCTGACCCGGTTTCGTGGATACTTTCCGCTTGGCGGAGAAAGGTCCACCAATGGCACGAAGACACCCCCGATCCTACCCGCCGGAGTTCCGACGTAACATCGTCGAGCTGGTGCGATCCGGCCGCAGCATGCTCGACGTTTCCAACGAGTTCAAAATTGCCCGCCAAACGATCGCGAACTGGCTCAAGCAGGACGACGTCGATAATGGCCGGCGCAGCGACGGCCTGACGACCGCCGAGCACGACGAGGTCAGCAAGCTTCGTAAGCGCGTGCGCCAACTCGAGATCGAGCGTGACATCTTGTCAAAAGCCGCGGCTTGGTTCGCACGCGAGACCGATTCGATTCCCACAAAGTCTTCGAATTCGTGAAAGCGCACCAAGCCATCTGGCCGATCGCCACGCAATGCCGTGTACTGGATGTCTCGCCCAGCGGCTATTATGCGTGGCTCAAGCGCCCACCCTCGAAGCACCAGCAATCCGATGTGCTCCTTGGCGACCGTCTCGTGGTGTTGCATCGGAAATCGCGCGAGAACTACGGGCGGCCGCGTCTTCAGAATGATTTGCGTGATGAAGGCATCTTCGTGAGCGACAAGCGCGTGGCTCGCCTTATGCGCGAGCGCGAGATTCACGGAGCCAGTCGCCGCAAGGGGTTCCGCACGACCGTGCGCGATCGCGATGCGCGCCCGGCGCCGGATCTGGTCGATCGGAAGTTCAAAGCGGACGCGCCTGACCAACTCTGGGTTGCTGATATCACTTACGTCCCGACTTGGGCGGGCTTTCTGTTCGTCGCGATCGTGCTGGATGTCTTCAGCCGGCGCGTCGTTGGCTGGGCGTTCGCGATGCATTTGCGGACCGAACTCGTTCTCGATGCACTCAATATGGCCGTATATCAGCGACGACCCAAGAGTGTGATCCATCACTCAGACCAAGGGTGCCAGTACACGTCGATCGCGTTCGGCAAGCGCTGCCAAGAAGCTGGCGTTCAACCGTCGATGGGATCGGTCGGCGATTGCTTCGACAATGCGATGTGCGAAAGTTTCAACGCGACGCTCGAGTGCGAGCTGCTTGTAAAGCACCGCTTCAAGAACCAGCGTGAGGCCGCACTCGCCGTCTTCGATTTCATTGAAGGATGGTACAATCCCATCCGACGGCACACATCAATCGGATCGATCTCGCCGATGGAATTCGAACGGCGAATGAGTCAAGCCGCGTGATGTCCAATCAGCCACTCTCCGCGAAAGCGGGCCAGCTCCAAGATACGTCCCGTCAGCGGTGACGACATCAACGACGTTGCTGCTTACACGGCGCAGTGCTTGTGCAGTCAAGTCCAACCGATATGGCGCAACCGGCGCGATGGTGGTGTGAAGGCTCAGACGGCGCCTGCGGCTGCTTTGGTCGAAAGCCGAACGCACCTAATGAGTTGTGCAGACTATGAGCGTTTGGTTAGGGCACGGCCGGCGACTCCGCGCTAAACTATAGCCCCGGAACGACGAGACGTGACTCTGCAATCTTCCAGTGGACATTCGCGAAGAAGGACTCGATGTACTTTGAACGCTCTGTCGGTTTGTAATCAAACATGAAGGCGTGCTCCCAGACGTCCATCACCAGGATTGGCTTGAACCCGGCGATGTTGCCCTCTTCGTGCAGGCTGATCCAGTGATTGAGATGCGCCCCTTTTTAGGATCTTGGTAGCCGATCGCCCGGCCAACTCCGCGCATCCCGCCGACTACCGAAAAATCTTTCTTCCGGGTCAGAAATCACCAACGCTGTTCGCCAGTGCATTGTGGAGCTTACCGGTAGATGGCGCCTCGTTGGCAATGCTCGTCATGTTGTCGAAATAGTACTCGTGAAGTACCATGCCGTTGTACTGGAAGCAGAGGTCCCTTGAGAGTTCCGCAAATGTAAGGTTCGTGGGCGCATCTTGACCCGTTCTCACGAGCTCGCCGAGCTGCTCGTTGAGGAGGTTCGTATTCTTGACGTACCCTTCGTATAACCGAAGTGGATCTCAAGAGTGTGATCCGAGATGCCTGTCAAACCTGACAGATTCCATTTCTTTGGTGTGTATGCTTGATCGAGCAATTTCGCCAATCATCTCCTTGAATACGTCTGACACCATCTGATCATCGCCGGCCGTGTTTTACCCAAGTTTCGATCTCAAACGACGTTTCAAAATCTTTCCCAAAACGACCGCTTCATTGTGTTCGGTATCCTTTGCACCGTAGACCAGTGTTATCGCGGCCGCGTGTTTCGCATTATCGAGGATTTCCGCAATTGCGCGTCGAGCTTCGGCTGCTTTCAACTCGACTTTATAGCGCTTGCGGAACTCTAACCATCGCTCCGGATCATGACCAAACCATTGCCGCAGTGTAGTGCTGGGCGCGACCTCCTTTGCCCACATATCGAGACGTAACGCGACTTTGCTGACCCCACGCGGCCAGAGTCGATCGACCAAGACGCGGAAGCCGTCGCTCTTGGTAGGCTTTTCATAAGCGCGCTTCAACAAGATATGCTGTACCACGGGACTGCCTTCAGCCGATATTCTATGGCGCGAATCGCGGTCCATCCACGCCTTGAAAAGCGCTACATCTTCAACGGGCCACGGTGCCTGAGGTTCGCTGCCCTCGGGGGCATGATTTGATTTCTTAGAGTTTCGTAGATCTTCCCAGCGGAGGCTTTCACGTCGTCGTACTTCCAGACGTCCAACTTCACCATCATGTGATCACGATCGAGTTTGGTGAAAAGCGGTTTAATATCCGCAGCGAAGCCCGGGGGCGGTAGCTGGGGTTGCTTAGTCGCCATAGGTGTTCTCCTGTGCAGTTGATTTTTGGTACCGATCGAGGAGTTCTATTTCCCCGACGAGGTGATGGACGGGCGCAAGCGCCGGTTTTGCGCCGCGCCGATCAAGGCTGCGCGGGTGCGGTGGTGCATGGACGCGGGCCATGCTGTGGGAGCTCGAGTAGTGCCGCAGCTGTTCGGACGCCATTATACGCGCGCCGACCTGGAACGGCGCCCTGGAAGACTCGATCAGATTGCCGGGATCATGCCTGTAGAGTTCGTCGAGGATCGCAGCCGTGGCGTGCGAGCTTCGACGTCGCGACCGGCAGCGGCTTTGCCTTTAGGGCGATCGCCGACCGGGCGTTCGATGTTGCGACAGCCTCGTACGAAGGGACTGCGCTCTCCTGGCTCCCGCGCAACGGAATCGTCTCACCGGCTTACTATGAACCGCAGGGCGATGGGTTTCTGCAATCGTTCTTCGGGGGCTTGTTCACGACGTGCGGATTGACGAATTTTGGGCCGCCGGGTAGTGACCGATGGGGGAGCTTCGGGTTGCACGGGCGGATCGATGCCACACCGGCAGAAGGCATCGTGCACGAGGTGCGGTAGGAAGGCGATGAATGTACGTTGGAAATCAGTAGGCCAGTTCCTCAGACTCGCGTCTTCGGTGACGATCTTCGCTTGGAGCGTTGCTTACGCAGCACGAGCGGCGGCAACCACCTCGAAGTCCATGATATTGTAACGAACGAGCGTGGAGCGCGCGTCCCGCACATGATCTTATATCACTGCAATGGGCGGCTTCCCGCTCCTCAGAGATGCTTCCGAACTGCATCTCTCACAGTCGTCAATGCGGTCACGGGACGATGAAGCAAAAATAGGTCTCGATGCTCGGAATCACGGCGCGAAGCCCGCTCCGGACTTCGCTGAACAGGCCTTTATTCAGCATCCCATCGCATGCGCCGACGGTCGCGCTGCAGTGGTATTGCATAATGCGGAGTTTCGCGGATCGTGGCCTAGCGTTGGCGATTCGATTCGACTCAGCACAGCTTCCGGCGCTCTTCACGTGGAGAATGCCCGGATACGGAACGTATTCATGGGTATCGAACCGGCGAATTGTCCGACGATCGAAGGCCGGCTGAAAGCAGAAGAGCCCGGAACACTGCCGTTCTTAGAACCCGGCGAAAGCCGCCGGTACGATCTTGAATTTCGTATCTTGATCCAAGCCGACGAGATCGCTACATACCTGCCACAGATCCCGTAGGGGAGGTCTCATGGTTCATTTCGACGATGCGCACAAACGGGTTCATCTGCCAGACGATCGCCGCATGGTCATCATTTTGCGACGCGGGTACATCATCTGGCTCATCGTGGTTGTCGCCATACCGATCGGGCTCGCATGGCTGCAGCTGCTGACGTTCGGCATTCACTCGGCGTGGTCGCCGGTCGCCGGCATCACGGGCAGTGGGCCGAACGGCGCGGCACGCGGCTTTCCCGTTTGGATCCGCTGGACCCATTTTACCAACCTGTTCTTCCTGTTCTTGCTGATGCGCAGCGGCTTGTCGATCCTCATGGATCATCCGCGGCTGTACTGGAACAACGGTTGCACGCCGGGGTCGGAATGGCTGCGTCTCACGCCACTGACCGTTCCCAACGATAGGGTTTGGACGGCGAAGGAGGACGCACGCTACATTTCGCCGCTCATCGCGCTGCCCGGATACCGGCACACGATCGGAATGGGGCGATCGTGGCATTTCATCACCGATTACGGCTTTATTCTCACCGGCGCCGTTTACGTCATCATGCTGCTGCTCAGCGGGCAGTGGCCACGCCTGATTCCAACGTCGTGGGCGATCTTTCCCTACGCATGGCAGACTTTCGTCCACTACGCGACCTTTCACTTTCCAATCGAGCCGGATGGCTTTTACGCCTATAATGCGCTGCAACAGTTTACGTACTTCGCGGTCGTCTTTATCATGGCGCCGCTTTCAATCTTAAGCGGAATCGCGATGTCGCCGGCCCTCGACAGTGCCTTCCCGTGGTATCCGCGGATGTTCGGCGGGCGACAAGGAGCCCGGTCAATCCATTTCTTGCTGCTCTGCGGATATATCGCCTTCACGGTCGTGCACGTCGCGCTCGTTCTCTCGACTGGAGCGCAACGCAACTTCAACCATATCGTTCTGGGCACGGATAACACGCGGCCGCTCGGGCTGATCCTCGGCTGCATCGGTCTTGCGGCGGTCGTCGGATCCTGGATCGCCGCGTACATCATTGCCTGGCGCTATCCGCGTGCGATTCAAAGGCTTCACAAGGCGCTGATCTTGCCGCTGGAATTGCGCGTGAGTGCCCGAAAGCGCTTCAACCCGGCGGAACGCTATACGCGCAAGGACCTCTCACCATACTTCTGGCCGAACGGCAAGATGCCCGACTCCGATGAATGGAAGCGTCTTGCGGCGGGCGACTTCCGCGAGTTCCGCCTGCGGGTGAGCGGCTGCGTCGAGAACCCGGTAGACTTATCCCTCGACGACCTGCGGGCGCTGGGGCACGACGAACACATCGCGTTGCATCATTGCATCCAAGGCTGGAGCGGGATCGCACAATGGGGCGGCATCTCGATGGTCCGCCTGATTGGCCTCGTGAAGCCACTGCCAACCGCGCGCGCCGTCGAGTTCATTTCGTTCGGCGATGGCATTTTCGGCGGCGTCTATTACGACACCCAGCGTTTCGAAGACGTCGTCAAGCCCGAGTGTTTGCTCGCGTATGAGATGAACGACGCGGTGCTCCCCCACATCCATGGTGCTCCGATACGCCTTCGCGTCGAGAATCAGCTTGGCTTTAAGATGGTCAAATGGATACGCGAGATCCGCTTTGTCGAAACGGCCGCTGCCGTGGGCAAAGGCTACGGAGGGAAGAACGAAGACGATGAATATTTTGATCTCTTACCGTATATTTAACGCGTGACCCCAAGATGGCGTCGCCTCAGACCTAATACCCCGTATATTCTTCCACGCGGATGTCATCGCTGTGCACTCCGGTTCGAGCGAGCATCGTCTGCAAGCCCTTCACCATCCCCGGCGGCCCGGTGATGTAATAGATGGCGTCCCTCGTCGCATCGGTATATTCTGCCAACAGTTCGGCGTCGATCTGTCGCGTCTCCCCGTCCCAGGGCTGCTTTGAGTCTTTCATGTCCGTCATCGTCGCAACCAAGGTATAGTTCGGGTTGGTTTGTTGTAACGATTGCAGTTCGTTCAAAAACGCTGCGTCCTCTGGGCGGCGGTTGGAGTAGAACAACATGATGCGGTGGGGAAGTTTTAGGTAAGCAGCCTGGAAGACGATGCTGCGGAACGTCGTTACGCCAATGCCTCCGGTGAGCAACACTGCGGGACGAGCAGCGTTATTGTGTAATGTTAGATCCCCAAATGGTCCTTCGATTGTCGCTAAGCTTTCTAGCGGTTCTGATTTCAGGGCTCGCTTGAACGCCGTGTCTCGCATACGCGTGGTGATCATGATGATTTCTTCATATGGTGCGCTTGCGACGGAAAACCCGCGCTTATTCCCTTCGCTGTCAGTCTGAGATGGATTGGGAAGTGTGATGTCGACGAATTGCCCGGCGATAAACGTCCAACCGGACGGCTTCTGGAATTCGAAAGCCATCGTTTTTTCGGCAACTTCGCGGCGAGCTTGGAGCGGCGATATAAACGTCGGCCACTTCGTTGCACTTTCCATAGCATCGCCTTTCGACAGGCTCTGCATCGCACCTACGATCACGCATCGGTTTACATCGTAAATTTGAATACCGCATTCTCGAGACGTACGCATCGCACTCGTCCGTTTTGTGCGCGGTTTGAAGATGGACCTTTGCCTAAAACCGCACAGATATGCCCGCCGTCGGTCGTTAAAATGTAGCGGCAGGACCCCGGATTGTGTAGACGCGGTTTGCGGCCCACTTTTGAATATGCTTTCGGGCCATACCGTGCAACGCATGCGGTGGAGTGTCCATAGTTCGTTTTCACCGCTCGCGGAGCAGGAGCTACTGTTACATGATCAGATTTCTCACTGAAGCATGAACTGGCTGCGGGTCGAGCCGTTGAATTTAAAGATAGTTATAATGAGATATCTACGCGCCATCGTCTGCGCCATCATGGCGAGCGCGACAATGGCGATCCCAGTGAACGCCCTCGCGGCAAGCACCCACGCGCGAGCTCAACCGCCGGCGTGGCTCGAGTTTACGCGCGCCGGGGCCGGCATCGCCGGATACAGTGCTACGGTCACCGTCTTCGAGCCGAAGGGCGCTCAGGTCCAGCACGTGGTGTTTGACTACAACTTCCGCAAGCTATCGAACGTAACCGTGCGCGTTGGCATAGGTCCCGTCATGAGGCCAGCAATAATTGTGGAGTTGGCGTAGTTTCATAAAGAGCAAGGAACTCCTCGGGTGTCTTTCCGCCAAGACCGGCGTGCGGGTGCGTGGAGTTATACTCGACGCGCCACTCTTCTGCGGTGTCGTTGAACTCGTAGATCGTGCGGAATCGGTGCGGATTGAGAACTTCGTCGCGGACACGGGCGTTAAACGACTCGATGAAGGCATTCTGCGTCGGCTTGCCCGGCTCGATGAACAGTAGTTCTACCTCGTGTTCGTCGGCCCAACGCTCCAGAACGCTGGCGATGTGCTCCGGCCCGTTATCGACGCGCAGGCGCTTCGGATAGCCATGCTGGAGCGCCACCTGCTCAAGCTTGGCGACGACAGCGGCGCTTGGAAACGAGAACGCTCCAAAGACTGAGAACGAATAGCGGCTGAGCTCATCGATCAGCGTGTGTACGCGGAATCGTCGCCCGTGAATGAGTCGATCCGCCAGAAAGTCCATCGCCCAAATCTCATTCGGCGCACTGGCGCGACGGAGCGGCAAGCCGCGCACGTACTTCGCTCGGGACCGTCGTCGGCGTCGGTGGAGCTGCAAGTTCGCCAGCCGATAGAGGCGACGAAAGCGCTTAAAGTTCATATAGGCATCTCCATCGCGTGCATCGCGTTCATAACGATCGTAGAGGCGTCTGCAGCCGCGACGCGGCCACCGCTGCGCCAGTTCGGTAAGGCGCACAATGATTTTTGCGTCGGCTTGCGCCTTGGCACTGGGTCGTATCCGGCTCGATTGGCGCCGGGCATGCATGATCTTGCAGGCTGCGCGCTGACTCAGTCCTGATCGGTGCAAGGCCTTCACCGCTTCTTGGCGCTGTGAAGGCCCCAGCCGTTTTTTGAGATGAGGTCCTCCATCGCATCAACTTTGAGCGTCAGTCGGGCGATGATGCGATGCATTTGCGTGTTCTCGGCCTCGAGCTGCTTGAGCCGAGCGACATCGCTCACTTCCATGCCGGCGTACTTGGTTTTCCAAAGCCGTATCGTGTTGGCGTGAACACCGTGTCGGCGAGCTAACTCAGCCGGCGATGCACCAGCATCATACTCGCGGATGATTCCAACGATTTGTGCGTCGCTGAAGCGACTCTTGCGCATGGGTGGATCTCCTCTCGTGCCCGTTTGGGCGGAAATCCACAGCTACTCCTGGCTCCGAATTCTGGACCTATGCCAGAAGGTCAACGAACGGTGGTCGCTCGATTTCATGCACGACACGCTACGAACCGGACGGAAGCTCCAAACTCTGAACGTCGTCGACGATTTCACGCGCGAATGCCTGGCGATTGAAGTTGACACATCTCCGTAGCGGCAACGATCGGAACGAAAGAGCTACTCTATGATCAGAATGGCCGCGGGAGTCAGCTTCCGTGCATCAAGAAATTGTCGTCTTCCGAGCTACTTAAAGGATCGATTCACCGGACGGAAATGCATACAGGTCTATATCAAGGTCTAGCTGGAAATCATGCAATTTCCCAATGAGATCCGAGGGAATATGAAACGGTGGTACATCCATTGGCACGTCGTCACACCCCGTCTGGATTCGGACGACGAACGAAAGTTCGCTGGCATTCTCCCGTAGTATGCCGCGCGCCGCGTCGCCACCGGCTTCTAGCACATCGATGAGGCGACTCGTCTCCTGAATCGGATCGCAGTTCCAACCTTCGAAAAACCGGTACAGCATTCCGTCATTTTTACGAACACGGTCGGAACGCTCATCTAGACGATCACCAATTCTCCATTTCCGTGTAGGAGCTCCCAATCCTAACAATCGCTCAACCTGTGAAAAATCAAGGCGCCCCGGAGTCGGGTTCTCGATACTAAGCCGAAATTCTAATTTCGTAGGGCATGATCGGTCACTTGGTATTGGGAGGCTTTGCTTTTGGAAGCTCCCCTCTATTTATCCCGAGCGGCTCGCCTGGTCCTATGCCGCTCGCGGGTTTTACGTGGTAGTACCCCTTAGTATCGCGAACGATGATCGTGCCGCCAGCATGAGATCCACCCGTTTTGGTTTCCTCTATACTCTCGCCCGTTAGGTCTTCAATTTGCTTGATTTCACCTGCACTTGCTTTTTTGTCCTCGGCAGGCCTTGTTCCATTTTCTCGCTCCTCACTCTCGCCGTGCTCGACCGCAAATGTTGCGCCTCGGATCTGTTGGCCTCGTTCTCGTTGTGAAAGGGTGCCGGGCGCGGTTCGTGCCGTTGTTAGGGCCATTATCCCTGCGACTATACCTCCGGTCGCTGCTGATGAACCAACGGTTGCACCAAGCGCAGCGATACCTTCAGCGACGCAGTCTACCAGCACTAGGGTGCAGTATCCGCTGGGATCGCTGTACTCGATCGGATTGTTGTTGTTCCACATGAACGGCTTTTGCGACATCGGATCGTGCACGTCTCCGGCGTAGGGGTCTGGTGTGAGCCACTGCCCGCTGGTCAGATCGTACGTGCGCGCGCCCTGCACGACTCCGTGCAACATCGAATAGCCGTCGGCGCGTATCATTCCGTAGTCAGCGCCGGGGCCGCCAGGGCACTGATAGTATTGGTATTGCGGCGGCCCACCAACGAAATCGCACGATCCCGTCGCGATTTGCACGTTCATCGGATGGCCGAGTTTTGGATTGTAGAGCTGCACCTGCCGCAGCGGCCCCAGCGTCCATCCCTTATACCAGGTAGAGACACCGATGCCGTGCGAGGTTGGGCTCGTGCCGGACTGGTCGCGATCCAAGACCGTGAGATTTCCGGTACGATCCATGATCGCTGCCTTGCCGATATAGAGGGTAGAAGATCCGCTAGATCCCTGTTGGTAGGAGCTGTCGAACAGGATCGATTCGCCATCCCAGTGCGCTTGTGAATAGTTGGTTGCGCCGTTACCGGGACTCGTTTGGGCCCGATCGCGACCATCCGGGCCCCACTGAATCGTACCGACGGCTCCAGGCATTTGGCTGCTCTGTACATGGTTGTCCGCATCATACTGCCGCGAACCTTCAGTGTAGGGGCTAGTGAGCGCCGGCCAGTTGGGATAGTCCGTCGCAATGGTTTGCCGTCCGGCGGCGTCGTAGATTCCGCAGCGCCGCGGATGCGGCGTCATAAAGAGCGCCGAGAAGACGAGGGTGCGCTTCCCCAAACTGCTGCCAGAGCGCTTGCTCCTCCTTACGCTCGTGCTCCGGAATGGGCGCGTGCCGCACCACGAGAGCGCGGTCGAGCAAGTCCGGTCGGCTGGCGACATCGACGATGCTCGTAATGATGACCGGGCGCTTCGCATCGAAAATCACTTCCTCTTGATCGGTGTATAGCATCCTTGTTGTAAATCCACCACCGGTCGCCAGGCGGCACAGCGCGTCGCTCATCTGCGGGGAAAGATGGGAAAGATTGTCAAAGGCAAGTAAGTGAGCGTTGTTGGCGCTGATTGCTAGATCACGTTCGTCGCGGCACTCCGCGCGAACGGACGCCCTGTTCGGATCAATTAACGCGCGTAGGATCCGCGCAGTGGTCGTTTTGGCTGATCCCTGCTCACCGCCCAGCATCAGGATGGGGTAGGGTCCATGAGCCCTCAGGGCGTTGAGTAGGAACGCACACTCCAAACCAAATCCCTCGTCGTCGGTGCGCACGAAGTCGCGTAGGTCATCAAGCCCACCGCCAGCAATCGGATGTGGTAGCGCGAGCATTCCGGGCGTTCGTCGGAATAGTTTGCCACCGTGAGGTTTTACGGCCCAGCCATGGGACGTGATTTGCACCATGCTCCAATCGTCGTCTCCAAGGTCCACATAGATGGAGTCTTCGTCACCAGCGACGCGTAATGCGACGTCAGCGAGCAGACCGTCGTGGATTGCGTGGCCCTCTAGTACAGCTTTAGCGTCCGTCATTGCCGCGGTTCTTGGCGCTTTGCCATATTCATCGTAGAAATGTTTCGCGATAAATGTACGGAACGTGCTCGAACGAATCGCATGGACTGCGCGTGCTCCATTGGGCCGCGGTATGATAGCATAGGGAACTTGCGCTGAGTCGTGGACAAGTTCGACGCCCAAGTCCCGCGTAAGGGTGATAATTCTATCAGCTTGCGACGACCTTTCGATAGTTATGACACCTCCCTACGCATTCCAAGTAACAGCCAATATCCGTGTAAAAGCCGCTCGAATTCGTCCGGGTCCCTTAGGACCAGCTGGGCTACATCGTCGATGCTGCTAATGCGACAGACCGGCGGCGCACTTAATGCACGCACGATCGCTAGGAGAACGCGATTCTTTAGCACTTCGGGCATGTCGCGAATCGCTATTTCCTCTGCAACCTCTGCTAACGTCACTGCCAATACCACGCGTCAGATGCTCGATTCGGTGCCACCGACTGGCGAACAACAGAGGAACAAGTTGGTGCTCACTAATGCCAACTCCAATTCTTTAAGCGTCGCAGTAATGGTCGGCCTCGACTGTGGGGAAAATTGGCACCTGTACAAACCCTCGGTGCGAATCGCCATGTCAGGCACTGGCAGCACCGGCACCAATATGATATAGTTGTCTTGCAATTTGCTCTCTAAGAAGCAGCGGCTTTGCATAGCGGCTGCTTTGGTGTTCATGGCTGCATTTATATGAGTTTCAGGTTTGGCGTTCAGCGCGTAAGGACGGTAGCCAGAGCATAAACCAGGCGGCTATCGGCTCTTCTCTGTGTTCAGCCAGGCCAGTAGCTCGTCACGGGGGATCAGGATTCGTCTTCCTACGCGCACCACACGAATCTGGCCGTCCTTAATGCGCCGCCTTAGGTTCGTTTCGCCCATTCCCGTCGCATCCGAACCCTCCGACACGGTATAGGCCAGCTTTTCCAAATCCCGCCGATTGTTGTTCAGCATTTTTGGGCGTTTCCTTTCCAAATAGGTCCGCTGTTGATACACACTAACACGTAACGGTTGACGGTAAAAGGTTATTGTGGGATAGTAAATAAGTCTGATAAGGATTCCTTACCCACGTGCAGCTAAAAGCTGAGGTTAGGCGATTTGTTGTAGGGCGCTGGAGCCCGTGGCTCCGCTTTGCACTCGCGTGCGCAACAGCAAGTCCGGCTGCTCTGGCAAGGGAACTTAAGGACGCTCGAGCCCGACGTTTAGAAGACGTCGACGATGCTAACATCCCCCGCGCTCTGGTGAAACGCTGGATTAATGGGGAGACACCTGCGAACGCAAACAGCGCATTCGCGGTGGGAAATGCGCTCGCGCTGATCGGACACCCCTATGCGTCAGGGCTCCTTGCCGCCGTAGTGGCCGGTCACTTCGGCGACTTTGTACGTACGATACGGGTTCTAGCCACAACCGCTAAGGGCGCAAGCTTTGCAGCGAAAATTATTGCCAGCTTGCCTCTACTTGCCGAAGCAGAAGTCGCCGAGGCTCAAGGGTGGTCGCATTTTTTTAAGTACCGACGGCTAAAGGGCGACAAAGTTATCATGGGGCCTTCCTTTCCTATCTCGACGCCGCCAGTGTACAAATATGAAGTAGGCGTCGGCTACATCGAAGCTATCAACGGCGCACGCGATCGGCTCAGGGGAATGCAGCATAGATTCGCGTCTACCGAGATCGAGAGCGCGTGGAATGCGAGGCACTCCGCTTCGTTGTGCCACGAGACCGAGCAGCTAAAGCGTTACGACGACAGTCTGTTGCTCGCGCTTCAAAACGCAGAAGCGGCTGAGGCGAGAAGCGTTCCGATGTTGCTTCGTTGGGAGATCACCGGACTTCTGATTGACCGCTGGGCTGACGAAATCAACAAGCGTCATCACATGTTTTATTTCGCGTACCCCATTTTCCGGGACATTATACAACTTTCGGCTCTACTTCGAAGGGAGCAACAACATGAGTAGACTTAAGAAACCGGCGCGCCGCCGACCACGCGGCGAAGGGAGCATATCCCGGTGCGGACCACTTGATGCTGACGGCTGCGGACTTTGGGTGCTACAACTCAGCGCAACACGTGCCGACGGAAAACGCCAACGTAAGAAAGTTAGGTACAGGGGAACGAAGGACGAGGCGCAGCACGAACTCGCACGTGTTCGATTACGCGCCGCGGGCGGTTTACTGGATCTCTCGAACGAGACACTGCGCGACTATCTGCTCGAACGGTGGCTTCCTTCGGTTCGAGCGGACCTCGCTCTGCGCACGTACATACGCTACCAGGGGATCGTGGAGCACCATCTTGTTCCAGCCCTCGGCCCTATTCGCTTGCCGAAATTAACGGCAGGCCACATAGAAGCCGCTAAGCACGAATGGCTACGCGCCGGCTGCGCGCGAAAGGATAGCCGGAAAGGTGGACCACTCGCGCCGAGAAGCGTGTTGCACGTCTTGCGTGTGTTGCATAACGGGCTCCAACGAGCGATGGAATGGGGACTCGTCACACGCAACGTCGCCGACTATGTAAAGGCACCTCGCATGGCTCGTCCCACGACGCGCGCCCTGAACGTCGAGGAGACATCGAAACTTCTCGGCGCGGCAAAAGGAACGCTGATGTTCGCGCCGATCGTCGTGGCGCTTACCACCGGTACCAGACGCGGCGAGTTGCTCGGCCTCACGTGGCGAGACTTCGACGAAAAAGCCGCCACGCTGACTGTCGCGCGATCGGTCGAGCAAACGCGCGGACGGCTGTCATTCAAATCCCCAAAGAACGGTCGCGTTCGCACTATCAAGCTTGGCTCTTTCACGCTTTCCGTTCTGCAGGAGCACCGGAAGACACGGCACGCGCACATCTTCCGCCGACGACAGCTTGGCCTAGGCTACGAAAACCTCGACTTAATCTTCGCGAGCGATAACGGCGACATCTGGCCGCCTGCGACGTTCGGATGGCGGTTCGGAGCCATCGTCAAAAGAGCCGGAATCGGTGCGTTCCGGTTGCACGACCTGCGGCACTCGTCCGCCTCGATTTTAATAGCGCAGGGGGTCGACATAAAACGCGTGAGCGATCGCCTGGGGCACAGCGGCATCGCGATTACTGCCGATACCTACGGCCACCTGTTCGCCGACGGCCAGACCGCTGCGGCTGAGGCGATCGACTCGGTTATCTCGGGAGTCGCGAACGTACCGCGACATATTGCCAGTTTAGGAGACGCTTAGGAGACACACCGCGCTTGCAGCCGCGTCGGACTTCGCGGAATCGGTCTTTAGCCTTGATGAAAAACCTTTAAAATAAAGCGTGGCGGGAGCGTGTAGGAATCGAACCTACCAGTCGCCTTGCGACGACCTCAGCGATTTTGAAGACCGTGCGAGCCACCAGACCCGTACGCTCCCAGAATTTCAGAAAACCATATTTTGCAGGCTGTTTGTCGAAATAATGCCGTGCAATAGCGGCGTCACGTCACAGCGAGAGCGAAAAGAGCGTCCCGCATCCGGAAGCGCTCGGTATACATTTCGTATAAATGCCGCCGCCGGCCGTCGTCCCGACGAGGGTGGTCTTCTTACCGATGAGGCCGGCTTCCGGATAGGCACCGTCAGAACGCCCGCCGCTGAAACTGTAAAGTACCGTTTCATGGCCGGACGTCGTTATGCTGTAAACTGTCCCGAGTCCCGATACGCCGCCCTCTAATGTCGTGCCGTAGAGCGTGCCGCTGAGGTTGAACAAATGTGCCAAGGGGAACGCACCGTCGGGCTGGTTGGCGAAGTCGTAAATCACGCGCTCTTTGCCCGAAGGAGTGATGACGAAGACAGTGCCGCATCCGTAACCGCCGGCGCAGGACCCCAAACCGCCACCGTATGTCGTTCCGTAGATCATTCCATTGACGTTAGTGAGACCTGCGTGCGGCTGAACACCATCAGGCGGGCCGCTAAAGCGGTGAAGCACGTTCTCATGACCGGTCATCGTCACAGAAAAAGCCGTTCCGCATCCAGGGGCGCTACTGCCACAAGAGGCACTGCTGCCGCCCTCCAACGTTGTCCCGTAAAGGATACCGTTGACGTCGATCAGCCCGGCCGCGGGATGGACGCCGTCCAATCCGCCCGCGAAACTATAAAGTACTTTTTCCTTGCCGCTTGTCGTGAGGCTAAAAACGGTGCCGACGTTGTAAGCGCCTCCGGCGAACGTCGTCCCGTAGAGCGTGCCCCCGACGTTGAACAGAGGAGCGTCCGGGGCTTGGCCGTCAGTCCCATTGTTGCGGAAACTGTAGACTATCTTCAGCTTGCCGCTCGGCGTGATACTGAAAACCGTACCGGACAAATACGCACCCCCGCCGTACGTCGTTCCATAGAGCGTGCCGTCGACGTTGATAAGTTTTGCATCGGGAAACGTGCCACCCGACCCGGTCCCAAAGCCGTGAAGCACCGTCTCTTTGCCGGACGACGCTACTTTGTACACCGTCCCGTATTTGCGAGTACCTCCGTTAGAAGTAGTTCCGTAGACCGCGCCGTTGAGGTACACGACAGCTGCGCTTGGGTCATAGCCATCCCCGAAAGCACCAAAGTTGTGGAGAATACGTTCCGTCACGGCAGAACGACGAACCGCGGTCGTTCCCATCGGCGCGGCCGGCGTTGCTTGCGACGTGTTGGCGCACGCCGCGAGTACAGCGACAGTCGCAGCTAACACACCTACGGCGGCGATTGATGATAAACGCATGCTCTCAGACCTCCTAGAAGTATTGCGCATCAGTGTTTCCAGCGCGCGCGGTTCCTGGGTAGCACATACTACCGCAGAAAACGTCGCTCGTAAATGGCTCCCCCAGAGCAACGGCCCAGCCGAAATTTGGCCCCGGCCGCAGTACAGCTTGCCCGGGGGGTGCTGCCCGACCGCTACGTCGCCGATCAGGCGTTCCAAAGCAGCTCCCCGGCGGTACATTTTTAAGTGGCCACCGACTCCTGGTACATTTTTCAACCGGCCACAGATGGTACATTCAGGGAAGACGGCGCGAGCCACCAGACCCGTACGCTTCCGCGTCGGGGTGCACCGGCGAAGCACCTTGCGGTACTTTGCCGGTCAATCCCTCGGGACACTTTTGGTACGTCTTGGCGCTAGGATTGGAGTTCCTTAGTACGGCGCGGGTGGGTAGGCGGCGACTCCGGAGGGCGACGTTAGTCCTGTAGAGATGTTCGTGATAGGCGAGCCACTTTGGTAGTCGATTGCCTGCACCGCATTGAATCCGCTCACGTAGAACGTGGCTTCCGTTTTGTCGAGACAAAAATAAACCGGGTTGCCGCCCGGAGTCGCAAAAGAGCGGCTGGGCGTCGATTGGCCGGGCGGATAAATATAGACCTCGTCGTTGTTATTCCGGTCACCGAGAATGACGTCGTTGCCGGTGTCGAGCTTCACTTCTCCTGAAAACGAGAGCGTTATTCCAAGGTCGGTACCCGTAGTCGAGCCTGGAGCGAACTTCTCCACGTGACTGACACCATCGGCGTTGCTGAGATAGCTTACGTAGAGATTGTTCGCTTTGTCGGTGGCTACGCCATAGGGGCCGCCGCCCATGGAAATGGTTCGCAGCGGGGTCGTTGTACCGGCGGCGTATTCAGCGACGGTCTCGTTGGTGGGTTGAGCGGAGTACAAGATCCCGTCCCTGCCGACGAAAACGTCGTAGGCCGGCGCCGAGGGTGTGATGGTTAAGTTCGGCGTTTTTGCGCGCTTTGGATATTCGGTTATGGTGGCGTTCGAAAAACCGCCATAGTTTCCGACATAAAGCGTGCCCTTGTTGTCGATGTAGATACCTTCGGGATCGTTGATGCCGGTCGTGATCTTGCCGCATGGGCTCGGATTACTTGCGCCCTGAACGTATGCGATGACGGCACTCTTTGCATAATCAGCCACGTAAATTTTCGTGCCGGTGCAGCGTCCCGTCGTGTTACCTCGGCCGTCGGCCGACACGGCGGCCGCGTGACTCAACGCTCCGGCCGAGGACGCCGGCAGATTACCGCCCGAACACCCCACGAAAACCGCCGAAGCCACGGCGGGGGCAGCAAACCATATAGGTTTCATGAAACTCACTTTCTGGCCGATTCAGCGCGGCCGACTACCCTAGCGTATGCCGCCGCCGAAGGCTGCGCTATGGGGAGCAACCCTACTTTTGGCGGTGGTGGAACGGCTCTCCAGCGTTGCTCCGACGTAGATCGTGCGTTTGCGAACGCATTTGTGGGCAAAGAGCGGGAGCTCGTCCAGCCAAAACGCTCCCGAGTTGGCCGGTTTCGCGGTGTGCAACGGAGGCACCGCCTTCGGCCATCGCTAAGGGCGATTGCCGTGAAAACCCGGCCGGACATTCGTAACGTTGCGATCATCGCGCACGTCGACCATGGCAAAACGACACTCGTCGATGCAATGCTCAAACAAAGCGGTGTCTTCAGGGAAGGCCAACAGGTCACCGCGAGAGTGTTGGATTCGAATCCGCTTGAACGCGAGCGCGGCATCACGATTTTGGCGAAAAACACCGCCGTGCTCCACGGCGGCATTAAATTCAACATCGTCGACACGCCCGGTCATTCCGATTTCGGCGGTGAAGTGGAGCGTGTCTTACAGATGGTGCAGGGCGTGCTGTTGCTCGTGGACGCTGCCGAGGGCGTGATGCCGCAGACGCGCTTCGTGCTTCGCAAGGCGCTCGAATTGGATCTGCGCGCCATCGTCGTCATTAATAAGATCGACCGCAAAGACGCTCGCGCCCAGCACGTCGTTAACGAAACGTTCGATCTCTTTGTCGAACTTGGCGCCAACGACCAACAGGCGGACTTTCCCGTACTGTTCACCAACGCCAAGGCGGGAATCGCGAAGCCATCGCTTTCGGAAAATAGTGACTCGCTCGAGCCATTGTTTGAAGCGATCGTCGCACACGTCCCTGAAGCGCCGGCGGAAGAGGGGCCTTTCCAGTTACTCATTTCAGCGATCGACCACAATCGATTTGTCGGCCGGATCGGCATCGGCCGAATCTTCCGGGGGAGTTGTCGCCGTAACGACCCAATCGTCAAGGTGGGGCGCGACGGTGCCGTCGCCGGCGGCCTGCGCTTAGGAACGCTGCTCGCCTTTGCCGGGCTGGAGCGACTCGATATCGATGAAGCCTCGGCCGGCGACATCGTGTGCATTTCCGGCATCGACGACATAAACATCGGCGAAACGATCGCCGACGCGAGCGCGCCGGAGCCGATCGCGGCCGTCGCCGTGGACGAGCCGACCGTTTCAATGTTCTTCAGCGTCAATAACTCGCCGTTCGCCGGACGCGAGGGCAAGTTCATGACCTCGCGGCAGATTCGCGAACGTTTGATGCGCGAGCTCGAATCGAACGTGGCGTTGCGCGTTGCCGATACCGCGTCGCCCGACACGTTCGAGGTTCGCGGCCGCGGCGAGCTGCATCTTGCGATTCTCATTGAGACGATGCGCCGCGAGGGTTACGAACTGGCGGTCTCAAAACCGCACGTGATCGTAACGGAGCGTGATGGTAAGCGGTTCGAACCGGTGGAGTACGTCATCATCGACGTTCCTGAAGAGTATGCCGGGGCGGCGATCGAGGCGCTCGGCCGGCGCAAAGCCACGATGTCGAATTTGTTGAGCGTTGGAGAGACCAGACGACTAGAATATACGATGCCCACACGCGCCGTTTTCGGGCTACGCGGAGAGTTGTTGACCTTGTCGCGCGGCACGGCGGTCTTGTCGCATACGTACTACGATCACGAGCCGTGGCAGGGTGAGGTGCCGGGTCGCGGCGTCGGTGCGCTCGTTGCAAGCGAGACGGGACGCACGACCGCTTACGCGCTGATGGGCGTCGAGCAGCGCGGGCGTTTCTTCGTTGGTCCGGGTGTGGAGGTTTATGCGGGGATGATCGTGGGCCGCGCCAACGACGAACACGACGTCGCGCTCAATGTCGCGCGCGCAAAGAAGCTCACGAATATGCGCGCCGCCGGCTCCGACGACAACGTGAAGCTTGCGCCGCCCGAGAAGCCTTCGCTCGAACGAGCGATCGAGTTCATCGACGACGACGAGCTCGTCGAAGTAACGCCGCACTCCATTCGCCTGCGCAAACGTATTCTCAACGAAGGCGACCGCCTCCGGCTTCGCAAGCGCGAGGCGGCCCGAACTTCTTGAGATTCGTTCAAGGCGAAGTCCAGGGGAAAAACCGATGCAACATCGTAAAGCCTCAGTCCATTATCGAGAATTCGTTACTGGAGGAGCTTTTTATATGAAATTCATTGCCGCTGTTTGTGCTTTTGGATTGACCATCGCCGGGGGCGCGTACGCCGTTGCCGGAACCAACACGATGAACCACATGACCAACGCGATGTCGAAACATTCGATGACGATCAATCTCGGCGCGCAGAACGGCTCGAAGCAAGACGGCCAGGCGTTTCTGAACGACACGTCGGGCGGGCTACGAGTAAAACTTCAATTGAAGAACGTCCCGGCGGGCGCTACAGAGCCGGCGCATATTCACCAAGGAACATGCGCCAAGCTGAACCCGGCGCCGTGGAAGCCGCTCTCGAGCGTCGTCAACGGAGCGTCGGTCACGACGCTAGCCGGCGTCACGATCGCGGAACTCAAAAAGGCGCACTACGCCATCAACGTGCACCAGAGCACCGCCAATCTCAAACACTACGTGTCCTGCGGCGACGTGTAAACCCAGATCCGAGACGACGTACGAGCGGCCTGAGGGAATTCCTCAGGCCGCTCTATTTTCAGCGGTTTAGCTGGCAGTTGATCATCCAGTCGATACCGTACTTATCGGTCAGCATACCGAACCTCGCGCCCCAAAACGTGTCCTGCAGCGGCATCTCGACATTGCCGCCGGCAGCCAGCGCGTTGAAGATGCGTTCTGCCTCCGCCGTATCGCTCAACCCGATGGAGAGCGAAATCGGGCCTTCGCCGTAGGTCTTTCCCGGAGTAGCGTCTGAGGCCATGAAGGCAATCCCATCGGCCTTGAAATCGCCGTGCATGATTCGATTTTCCGTCTCGGCCGTAACGGGCGGTCCTTCCGTACCTTGCGGCATCTCTTTCCAGCGCGACAAATTGATTTCTCCGCCGAAGATCCCCTTATAAAAGTTGAGTGCTTCCTCGCATTTGCCATCAAAAAGCAGATAGGGCTGCAGTTGCATGCTAATCCTCTCGTGATCGACCGTGGTGGTAAGGACCGCCAGCATTGGCCGGCCGGTCGAGAAACCCTAGCTGTTAAACCGCCGTAGCTAAGTCGCGGCTGCTCGCAATGACGGCCGCTCGGGAACGAACACCGAACGCCGCTCGAACTTTCGCGGCATGGTTCTTCGCCGTTTCGGGCGAGATGCCAAGGCGTTGCGCAATTTCTTTGTCGCCCAAACCTTCACACATCAGCGCGAATACTCGGCGTTGCGCGGGCGTTAGCGCCGAGATGCGAGGATCGACGTTGGCTTCGGCCGCGCGTTTGCGAATCTGCTCCGCCACTGGGCTCTCTTGGAATTCGGCGACGGCTTCAGCCGCATAACCCAGCCAAGCGTCTCGCTCGGTGATTGCATGAATGCGCAGCGCGCTTGCCGCGGCGCGCCACGCGTAACCGATGGAACAGAACGACGAATAGGCATTGGTTAAGCGCTCGACCGCGAGAGTGCGGCGTCCCAGAGCCGCGAGCACCGTGCCGCGCGCATAATCCTCCATTGCCGAAAGCCGCGAATCCCGCGAGAGCGCCAACGCCGGCGCGACGGAGGTCGGGATCGCATCGTACATCGTGATTAACTCTTCGGCGACGTCGGCGTCGCGGTCGGCGACGAGTTCGGCGAGATTCAGTAGCGACACTCGTTCTTCACCCCGCGACGTCCAATCCGTGGACCTCGCCCTGTCTAACGCGTGCTGCAGCAACGCATCGGAAACGCGGTCTTGTCCCGCCATGCGGGCCAGATAGGCTTGATCGCAATAGGCTGCCGTCACCCACAAGTCGGAAGGGGCGCAATCTCGCGCGCGATAGGCATATTCAAACGCCTGCTGATGCATTCCACGGAGCGCGTACGCCCACGCCAATCCGCGGAACGTCAGGAAGCGTTCGCTCTCGAGTTCGTCGTGCCATGGCATTGCCTCGATCGTGCGCACCGCGAAAGCGAACGTCTCCTTCGCATAGATTTCACGCGTGAGGTGCACGATCGCGCGCAGCGTTGTGGCCTGAAGGAAGAAATCCGGAGTGGCCGTCTTGAGGCTCAGCGCGACGGCGGCCTGCTCCAGCAACGAAAGTTGTGCGGCATACTCACCGCGAAGCGCGCAGGCCCACGAGCGCCCGTACAACCAACGCGCATGCAGATTCGGCCAGGCGCTCACGTCTACGGCGAGTAGCGCACGATCCATTGCAGCAGGATCGTTCTTGCTCCACGCGATCGCCATTTTTGCATACGCAAGCTCGAACTTCACCTCTATCCCATAAGGCTTGGGACGTACCGCTGCCAGCGCGCTGCGAGCCGATTCTGGGTCGCTTAGGTATGAGTGACAAAGCGACTTGAGCGCAAGGAGCAGCGCTTCGTCGTCGGATCGGACCGGCCGGATGCGCGCGATTTCGTCGAGGGCGCCGACGTATTCGCCTCTGCGCGTCAACGCGCGAACGCGCAAGACGCGTTCCGCGACCGAGGTCGCCGCGGCCGAGCCTCTCAGGTATGCCGAAAAACGCGCCTGTTCATACAGCTGCGCAGCCGCACAATCTGTTGAACTCGCCACTGCGGAGGGATCCAAGAAGAGACGCTCCTTCTAGCACCAAATGCCACACGGGACGGGGGAAACTTGCCCGGCGTCCGGTTAGGCTTCGCGCAATGAGGCTCCTGCTAGAGTTGCTACGTAGTTATTTGAGAACTTCGCTCGGGAGCCGCCATCGCCACCGCCGCAGCGGGCGGTGCGCTGATCCAGGAAACTATTCCGCCAGGCGTGTCTGCCGGAACGATGTGGTGCAGAAACCCAAAGAGCAGCGCGAGGAATAAACCCATTTTTTTACTTCCTTTGTCTTGCGGAAGAGGTAACGTAGCCAAATTTGACTACGTGGCCTTAGACTACACTATTTAACGGAGGCACGCCAGCCTTCAAAGGACGGGACCCGTAGAAAAACTGTGCGACCGTGAAGGCGCTCGCTTGTCTAGCACGGACGGCTCGCTGGTGCCTTAGACGAGTCCGGTGCGGATTGCGTGGACGGCGGCTTGGGATCGCGCCGTGCAACGGATTTTTGTGAAGATGTGGCTGACGTGATTCTTGATCGTTTTTTCCGATAACACGAGCCTTTGACCGATGTCACGATTCGAGAACCCCTGCGCAATTAATCGAATGATTTCGCGTTCTCGGGGCGACAGTTCGTTGGCGGGAACGGCGTGGTCGTTTTTGAGGCGCTTGACCGCCGTCAAGAGTTGTTGCAGCGAAGAATCTTTGGAAAGATCGCAGACTTTTGCGTGCGGAAAGCGGCTCTTGAAGTGCTCCACTGCATCGTTGGTCTGCGACTTATCGCGGTCGACGATCAACACATCGACGTCTCGGAGTGGCGTCGGTATTTCGGCGCCTCCCGCGATTCCGACAATTTCGATCTCGGGATCGGCCGCGAGCACCTGCGCCAGAGCTTGCGCGTAGAGAAGTTTATCTTCGGCAATGAGTACTCGAACCGAGCTGGTGGAACGACTCATACTGCAAGAGTGTCACTCTGCAGCGACGATGCCAACCGCGTTTTCTAGTGTTATTTAAACGGAAGAGGCGACGCCTTCTGGTAAGAAATGGTTATTTACGTCGGCAAACTTCCGTAACCGAACGTGGCGTCCGCGACATTATACGGTCCAGACGATTTCGGCTGTGCCACCTGGGCTTTACGCGCACGCCATCCGAGGTACGTTGCCGCCATCTCGATGCGATTACGCGACTTGGTCTTTTCGATCAAACGCGCGATGTGGTCTTGAACCGTCGATTCGGCGAGGTGGAGTCGCGCCGCAATGTCACGCACCGAATTCCCATCGAGCAGCGCGTGAAGCACCTCCCGCTCTCGCGGCGAGATGCGAAACGTCGCCTCGGGCGGCTCTGCCGGGTGGCGCGGCGGTGCTTCTAAAAAGACTCCGATAAGGATGCCGTTGCCTACGACCGGCGCGACGCGGACGATCAAGCCTGGAATGGGCATGGCCGTCGCCTCTCTGCAGGTTTCTACGCGAGTAAAATCCCAGCCCGTGGTCAAACGACCGACGCTTCGTTCCAAAAAGACCGGCAAACGGCCATCGTGCGCCCCAAACAGGTTGGCAAACTCCCTTGCTACCGGATCCTGCGCATACGACTGATAGAGAATGTTCAGTTCCGGCGTCAGCAGTAAAAAACCGGATGCCGGCGAGTGACGTACGATCGGTGCCGCTTCCGCCGCCGCATCCGACGGATCGCAGCCATAGTTCTCAGCCATTTGAAGCACCGTAGCCTGAAGGCCTTGCGCGATCCGCGCCCAGATCTTATCGGCGGTGGCCGGCGGGCGGAGAACCGCAAAGGCGAGAGCGCGCTGTCCGGGGAGAAGCGTCGAAGCGGCCACCACCGGCGCGGTTCGGCCGTCTTCGCCGGTAACGCGCAATGCCACGGTTCCCATCACCTCGGGTAAGGGCGTCGCGCAGAGGATTCCCAACGCGCGTCGCCGGTTGACTAAGCCGCCCGAACCGTTAAAATACCGCAGATCTCCATCGGCGCTGAAAATGCCGACAAACCATGGCGCGCCGGGCGCACTTTTCGTCAAACGACGAACGATCGCGTCGATGCCGCTCTTTCGGTGCGTGCCATTGCCGTTGAGCAGGGGAAATGCCGGCAACGCCGCTTCAAGATGTGCAGTAGTCACGATAGGTGAGTGCTGCTATTTTAGTCACCGCTCACGCGTTAACGCAATGTGCGGGGTCTAGTCATTTCTTACTAGGTCAGTGCGCGTCTCACCTAAGAAACCGTCGCTCGAAGTAGTCGGCCGTCGCCGTGTCGGCGCGGATCCAAGAGGCGTAACGAAGAAAGCCGTGGATCTCGTTGGGAATGACCAGTTCTTCAAACGGAACGTGGGCGAGACGCAGTCGCGCAATCAAGTCCACCATTTGGTGAAACTCCACGTTACGATCGTCGTCGCCTTGGATCAGCAACACCGGCGACTTCCAGGATGCGATCGAGGAATCGGGTGACGATTGCCAGGCGAGACGCATGATCGCGCGCGTGTCGTACTCCTGATAGCGCTTGGGCTGCGTAAAACCCCATAGCGGGTTGTCGATGTCGAGCGACCAATCGTGAACGCCGTGGAAGTCAACGCCCGCTTTGAAAATGTCGGAATTGCGGGCGAGCGCCAATGCGGTCAAGTACCCGCCGTAGGATCCGCCCCAGATGCCGATGCGGTGGCGGTCCACGTTGGGGTCGCGCTGCAAAAACCGCGCACCGGCGACGACGTCCTGATATTCCGATGCGCCGGTGGGGCCCCAACGCGGCGGAAAGTTGAAGTCGTGACCGTAGCCGATACCTAGGCGATAGTTGACCGATAAGACGACGAAGCCACGGTTGGCGAGATATTGATTGACTGCATACGAGTTCGAATAATAGTCCATGTAATGCCAGGTCAGCAGCATCTGCCGCGGCGGCCCGCCGTGCACGAAAATGACGCCCGGATGCTTTCCGCCGTTGCGTGACAGAAAGAGCTGGCCATGGATGAGCCATCCGTCGAGCGTGTGAAACGAAACTTCTTTCGGTGCGACCAGATCCGACCTCGGAAAGTCGGCCGGAAGCAGCGATGCGTCGACGGTTCGTTGTGCGCCGTTTGCGAGCACCGTTACGAGCGGTGGTTGCTGGGCGGTCGCGCGGCTGTACCCGACGCTGCCGCCGGCAAGCGCGACCGGGCTCATTTCGCTGCTCGTGCCGGACGTCAACGACTCGACGGACGGCGCGTCGAGATTGACGCGGAACAAATGGCGGCGATCGTCATCGCCGAGGGTGTTTCCGGCGTTCGCTTCATAAACGACCGACGAACGATCCGGCGATACCGACAATTCTTCCACCATTGAGTTCCCGGGCGTGAGAAGGCGCGCCGTTCCACCGACCGCGGAGATCGCGTAGAGGTTCGGCCAGTTGTTCTGTTCGCTGTTGAAGATCAGACGATCGCGCGATCCCCACTCCAACGATGGGCCGAGGCCGGTTTGCGGCAGCGAGCCGCGTGACGTGTTTGAACTCGACCACGCCACACGTGCGGCGCCGCTTTGTGGCGATGCAACCAAAATCTGCCACGGCACCGGATTCCAATTCAGCGGGTTCTGCGGCGGCCCGCCGTCGCCCGGAACGCGAATGAACGCAATTGACGATCCGGCCGGCGACCAGCGCGGCATGATGTCCTGCGACGCCGCCGGCGCCACAAATTGAAGCGGTGTCGCGTCGTTGCGGAAGATACCGATGAAGCTGTGATCCGTTCGCGTCGAAACGAACGCCAATGCCGAACCATCCGGCGACCAGCGGAGATCCGAGTCTTGGCCGCGGTCGAAGAACAGGCGTTTTGCCGGTGCACCGCCGTCGATCGGTGCCACCATCACGGCGCCGTCCTCTGTGAACGCCACACGCGCACCGTCGGGTGAGATCGCCGGTGCGTCGCCGTTGCCGAGCACTTTCGGCGCACCACCGGACGTCGACACGGAGAAGACCTGCATCTCCGGTTGCGCCGGCATCGAGGCGGGCCCCGGCTGCAACGGCAGCGGCCAGTTTGCGTCGTGATCGCCGCCGCGAACATATGCGACGTGGGAGTCATCGTTCGATATGACGAGGTCGCTTAATTCTTGTCCGTCATCGCTATCGGACGAAAACAGTCGTCGCGGCGCAAAATCAGGAGTCCGAGCGAACCAGATGGAGCGCACGCCCCGCTGATCGATCGCGTACGCAATCGCCTGCCCATGCAAGTCGCCGACCAGACCGGCGGGAAACGGATAACCTAAGATTTGCGCAAGAGTAAAAGCGGCGAGCAGCATGGAACGGCTTGCGTTACGCCGGGGCAGCGATCCTTTCCGCCGTCGTGAACGTTAGTTCGCCGCGGGCGTCGTCGAAGGCGACCTCAACGGTATCGCCTTCGTTAATGTCACCGGCGAGAATTTTACGCCCGAGTGGAGTCTCGATTTCGCGTTGAATCGTACGCTTGAGCGGACGGGCGCCGTAGGTAGGATCGTAACCCACTTTGACGATGTGGCGTTTTGCCTCATCGGAAATTTCCAGTCCGATGCGCCGTTCTGCGAGCCGCTCGCGCACGCGGCGTAACTGAATATCGACGATCTGCAACAACTCGTCTTCGGTGAGGCCGTGGAAGACGATGATCTCGTCCACGCGGTTGAGGAATTCCGGCCGAAAATGCTGGCGCAGTTCGTCTAGAACCGTCGCGCGCATAATCGCATAATCCGCGCCTTGCAGCGACCCTTTGTAGTCGAGTATTCGATGGCTGCCGATGTTCGATGTCATGATCACGATCGTGTTTCTAAAGTCGACGGTGTGGCCTTGGCCGTCCGTCAACCGTCCATCATCGAGTATCTGCAAGAAGACGTTGAAGACGTCGGGGTGCGCCTTTTCCACCTCATCGAAAAGAATCACGGAATACGGACGCCGCCGTACCGCCTCCGTCAGTTGGCCGCCCTCTTCGAACCCGACGTATCCCGGGGGCGCGCCGATCAATCGCGCGACGGTGTGCTTCTCTTGATACTCCGACATATCGATGCGAATCAACGCCCGTTCGTCGTCGAACAGATACTCGGCCAACGCGCGCGCCAACTCGGTTTTTCCGACTCCGGTTGGGCCGAGAAAGATGAACGAGCCGATCGGGCGATTTGGGTCAGCCAGCCCCGAGCGCGAGCGCAACACCGCTTCGGCAACCGCATCGACGGCTTCGTCCTGGCCGATGACGCGTTTGTGCAGTTCTTCCTCGAGGTGAAGCAACTTCTGCTTTTCGCCCTCCAGAAGTTTGCTCACCGGAATGCCCGTCCAACGCCCAACGACGGCCGCGATATCGTCTTGATCGACTTCTTCTTTCGAGAGCCGCGCGCCGTCGCCATGCGCCAAGCGGTCCTCCTCAGCGTTTAACTCTTTTTGCAATTCGCCGAGTTTGCCGTAGCGGAGTTCCGCGACGCGGTTGAGATCATACTGACGCTCGGCCTGCTCGATTTGAACTTTCGTCTGCTCGATGTGTTCGCGCAACTGCCGCAGTTTCACCGCGGCGTTCTTTTCCGCGTCCCAGCGCACGCGTAGGCCGGACTGTTCTTCTCGTAATTCCGCAAGCTCTTTCTCGAGTTGCTCCAAGCGCCGGCGGCTCGCCGTATCGTTCTCCTTGCGTAGCGCTTCCCGTTCGATCTCGAGCTGCATGACGCGACGGGAGACCTCGTCCAGTTCTTGCGGCATCGAGTCGATCTCGGTGCGCAGTTTCGCCGCAGCTTCGTCGACCAAGTCGATCGCTTTGTCGGGTAGAAAGCGATCGGTGATGTAGCGATTGCTCATGGTCGCAGCCGCGACCAAGGCCGCGTCTTTAATGCGTACGCCGTGATGGGCTTCGTATTTCTCTTTGAGACCTCGCAAAATCGAGATCGTGTCCTCGACGCTCGGCTGATCGACCATGACGGGCTGAAACCGGCGTTCGAGCGCCGCGTCTTTCTCGATGTACTTACGATATTCGTCGAGCGTGGTTGCGCCGATCATGTGCAGTTCGCCCCGCGCCAGCATGGGTTTGAGCAGGTTGCCGGCATCCATCGCGCCTTCGGCCTTGCCGGCGCCGACGACAGTATGCAATTCGTCCACGAACAGAAGGATCTGCCCTTCGGACGCCGCGACGTCTTTGAGCACGGCCTTGAGCCGTTCCTCGAATTCTCCGCGGTACTTTGCGCCGGCGATGAGCGCGCCCATATCGAGCGCGACGATCCGCTTATTCTTGAGGCCTTCGGGAACGTCGCCGCGCACGATGCGTTGCGCTAAGCCTTCGACGATCGCGGTCTTACCGACGCCCGGATCGCCGATCAGCACCGGATTGTTTTTGGTACGCCGCGAGAGCACTTGCATGATTCGGCGGATCTCTTCATCGCGTCCGATGACCGGATCGAGTTTGCCGCGTTCGGCCTCGAGGGTGAGGTCGCGCCCGTAACGTTCGAGGGATTTGTACGTTCCTTCGGGATCTTTGGTGGTCACGCGTTGATTGCCGCGGACGTCGCGCAACGCTCGCAACAGTTTGTCGCGATTGAGTCCTGCGTCGCGGAAGATGCGGCCCACGTCACCGGACGACTGCGCCATCGCCAGCAGCACGTGTTCGACCGATGTGTAGTCGTCTTGCAGCGCGTTGGCTTCCTGTTCAGCGACGCTCATGACGCGCGCCAACTCCGGCGAAAGCGTCACCTGGGCCGAATCGGCACCCGCGCCGGTCAAGCGCGGAAGCCGCCCAATGGCGTCATCGACGTTTTGCTCGATCGCCTTCGGATCGGAACCTGCCTTCGCCAGAATATCCGGCGCGATGCCGCGTTCTTGTTGGAGCAATGCAGCCAATAAATGTTCAGGGGTCGTCTGCGTATTGTGCTCGGAAAGCGCGCGAGAGTACGCGGCATTGAGGCCGTCGGCTACGCGCTCGGTCATCTTCTCTACGTTCATTTTCCATTTTCCATGATATGGTTGAGCGGGATATTGGTTGCAGGATCGCCCTTTTACATCGCCGTACCGCCGGCGTTACATACCGTTTAGCACATTCCCGGAGGTGAACCATGCAAACCCTCGAGCGCAAACCGGTGCGATTGGCGCGCGGCATCGTCCATCTCGGCCGGACCGAAGCCGCGACGGCCGAGATTCCAGCCGTTATGGACGGCACCGGAAGATGCACTGTCTGTAACAACTGCACGGCTTTTCAGGACGACGGGTCCGGATTTTCGCGGTGCAAGTGTGGAGACCGCAAGGTCGACCACGAGTAACCTCTAGCTAGAGTCAACGCGACGCGCTGTCAGCCGGCCAAACAGCAGCGCGTCGCAAACGTTGCCACTGCGGTCCAGGTAGTGCGCGCGCCGTACTCCCTCTAACGAAAAGCCGCATTTTTCCAAAACCCGAGCCGAGGCATGGTTCTCGGCGAATACGGATGCTTCCAAGCGTCTGAGTCCGCCGCTTTCCAACGCATGGTCCGAGAGCATCCGGGCCGCTTCCGTGGCAATGCCGCGCCCCCAATATTTCTGTCCGAGCCAATACCCGAACGAGGCGGCTCCGCTTCTCTCGCCTCCATAGGGGTCGAACCCGATGCCGCCGGCCAAAATGCCATCCACTTTGATCGCAAAGTGCCGATCGGGCTTCCCGCGAGCAACTTCCAACCATAGTTTTGCGTCGGCTCGGGTGTACGGATGCGGGAACGCGCCCGTCATCCAGCGCGCGACTATAAAATCATCGGCGACGGCACAGATGGCCTCTTCATCGCCGGGTCGATAGGGCCGTAGGCGACAAAGTCTGCCGGCAAGAGTAAGAGACGACATGGCGCGGAAATCTTCTTCAGATGACTACGCAGAGCCGTGTGCCGCTCCAGGGTACGCATCGAATCGTTTGGCCCGGGGCGGTCCCAATCGCCCAGACCGGTGAAGGTGACGTGCTACTCACGGCCTGGCTACGGCCGCAGCGTGGAGGTGAACTGGACGTCGGTGCGGCGGCGGCATTGGGCGAAACGATCCCGGCGAAGCGTACCTACTCGTCACGCGCGGATCTTCGGCGGGCGACGGCGTGCGATTCCGATGACATCGCGCGCGTGCAAAAGTATTGCAAAAACTTCGGTCTCGAAGTCGTACGGGCACATTGGCGCTCGGTAACCTTGAGCGGTCCACTCGAAAATTCAGTCGCGGCGTTCGGCGCGACGGCCGGCATTTATCAGTTAAGCGATCAACGGCGTTTTCGACATCGCTCCGGCTCGCTGCATCTGCCTTCGGAGATCGCACCGATCGTTCGCGCGGTTTTTGGGATCCATCAATGGCCTCGTTCGCACGCCATTGGCGCCCTTGCGCCGAAGACGGCGCCCCTTTCGATCCGCGACGTCAGGGCCCGTTACGACTTCCCGGACTCAGACGGGTCCGGTCAAACCATCGCGGTTTTGCAGTTTCGGGGAACGTTCCGATTCGAGGATTTCTCGAAGTCGATGCAGGTTCAGGGCATCACGACGCAACCTCCGATCGTCAAGCGGATTGACGACGCCGAACTGATGCACGACATTGAAACGATGAAAGACGTCGAATCCGCTATCGATACACAGATCGCGGCAGCGCTCGCGCCCGGCGCCCAGATCGTCGTCTATGCGGCACCCGACGATGAACGAGGCGCGCTCGACGCTATCAGGACTGCGCTCTTCGACGAGGACCATTCCCCCTCGATCCTTTCGATCAGTTTCGGCTTTCCGGAATATTTATGGACGCCGATCGCCTTAACGATTCTCGACGAGCTCTTTACCGCCGCCGCGATGCTCGGGGTCAGCGTGTTTTGCGCCTCGGGCGATAACGGAGCCGAAGTGGATTACGACGGCAAACCGCACGTTTTGGCTCCGGCATCGAGTCCATTTGCGATCGCCTGCGGCGGCTCGCAAATCGTCAATACCGGCGACGCGACCAATGAGATCGTGTGGGAACGAACCGGCGGCGGATTCAGCGATCGCTTCGGCGTTCCGGCCTGGCAGGGCGCCGCCGATTCAGCCGCCGCTAGGTACGCAGTCAAATCGGGTCGCGGCGTGCCGGACCTTGCGGCCCAAGCGATGCCGGGCTATCCCGTGGTGTTTAACGAGACCGAGTTCGCCATGGGTGGAACGAGCGCGGTCGCGCCGATGTGGTCGGCATTGGCGGCACGGCTCAATGCGCGACTCGGCGCCCCGATCGGCTTTTTCACGCCGCTACTCTATCGCACGCCCCCCGGTACGTGCTTTCGAAACGCCCCGGGAACTAACGGAAAATTTCATAGCGGCACCGGGTGGAATCCGTGCACCGGCTTGGGCGTTCCGATCGGATCTGCGATAGAAACGGCGTTACGGGACAGGGAAGCTTAGCGGTTTAGAAGCCGACGCAGCCCAGCGCATCGTCGTGAAAGACTTGATGCGCCGCTTTGTACTTGTTGACGGCTGTTGCTAGCCGTTCTTTGTCACACCCCGGCAATGCCGCGATCTTGCGGTGAAGCTCGTCGATCGAACGGCCGTGTGAATCGATTGCCGCCTTGGCCTCTGACTTAGGATCGGGCATAGTCCTCTAGCGTCCTTTCAGCGGTGTCGCCGCTTCGTTGCTTACTTCATGTATCGCCGCAGCGTGTTCCAGCGCCTGCTCCTCCGTTAAGCCGGCGCCGGCGCTCTTTCTGGCGGCCAAGGTTTCACTCGGAAAGAACTCGCATAGCAGTTTCGTAAGGCGCTCGTGACCGAAGCGTTCCGTGTGCTGGCGTACCTCGCCGCGCAAGCTATACTGATTCTCCGTGAACCCCGCGAGCAGCGCCGCGCGCTCCAAATCTCCGAGCACTGCCGCCAGCAATGCGTGATGTTCGAGAACGGAGATAACCCAACCCGAACCGGATCTTTGCTGCAGCGAAAGCGCCTCACGGAGCGCTTTCCGCGCAGCGGTTACGTCGCCGGCCGCCAGCGCGTACGCTCCAAGGTTCGAGAGCACGAGAACGAGATAGATCGAGTTGAGCGAAACGTACGTTGTCTTCGCTTGTTGCGCCGCACTGCGAGCGGCTTCGATATTTCCGGCCGCAAACTCGAGTTCGCCCAGGTTGAGCAGCGCGCTTGCGTGTGCTTCGCTTCCGAAGCGTTCCAGCTGCGCGACCTCGGCAAAGCGCCTCCGTGCACCTTCGACGTTCCCCCGTTGAAGATCGGTGACGGCCCAAAGGCGCAACACCGCATTGGCGGTAATGCGGCTGCGGCAGTTCGTACGCTTTCTCAAAAGCCTCCTCGGCTTCGTCGAAACGCCCGTCGGAACGATAGCAGGCACCCAGATTCGCAAGCGCCCGCGCGATTTCGTTCGCATCCTCGGCGGCGGTCGCTGCCTCGAGCGCACGACGTGCGATTCGTTCGAGCGAAGCGACAGGCCGGCCGATTAACCATCCGAGCAATACGCAATGCCGCAGCAGACGCGAATGCAGGAGCCGGTTTGTTTCACCAATGGCACAAGCGCCTTCAAACCACGTCAGCGCCTCGTGCGGCGTCGTAATCAGCTCCGGCCATTCGAGATCTGCAAGCAACGACTGGCCGATGCCCGGGTCGCGTTCTTTGAACACGGTCCATTCTATCGCGGCGCGGATATTGTCGAGTTCGAGTTCGAGCGTCTCCCGCCACTTGACGTCCTCTAGATCGGCGACCAGCGGTTGCAGTGACCCAACGAACGCCGCATAGAAACGCGCGTGCCTTTGGGCGATAGTCGTCGCCTCGTCCGCTTGCACTAAACGCTCGAGGGCGTACTCGCGGATGGACTGCAGCATGCGATAGCGCCGTTCTTCGCCCAAAGCATCGACGACTACCAGCGATTTATCGACCAGCGAGGAGAGCGCATCGAACGTCGCCCACTCGTCCGTCGCAGGTTCGCCGCGACAAATCTCCGTCGCAGCATTCAGCGTCCATCCGCCCGCAAAAATTGCCAACCGTCGAAACAACGCGCGCTCGCGCTCATCCAGTAAGTCGTAACTCCAATCGATCAATGCGCGCATCGTTTGGTGGCGAGGCAAGGCGCTGCGATCACCGCCGGACAAGATCCTGAACCGTTCGCTCAGCCTTTGGGCGAGCTGCCGTGGCGACATCATTCTCACGCGGGCAGCGGCAAGCTCGATCGCCAGCGGTATGCCGTCCAAGCGGGCGGCAAGCTCCGCCACAAACGGCGCGTTGTCGTCTCCGAGCTCAAAGCCTGAGTCGGCAGCGCGCGCCCGATCGACGAACAGCGCGATCGCGTCGGATGCCGGCAGCGCAGGCAACCGAAATACGCGCTCGCCGCTCACGTTCAAGCTCTCGCGGCTCGTCGTCAAGATATGGACGTCTCGACAGCCCCGTAGGACGGCCGCAATGACCTTTCGAGCCTCATCGATGACGTGCTCGCAGTTATCCAGGATCAATAGCAAACGGCGGCGCTCGAAATATGCCGTGAGGGTGTCCAGTAACGAATGGTTGGGAACGTCACGCACGCCGAGCGCGTGCGCGATCTCGGTGGTTATCAGCGATGAGTTGGAGAGAGGCGCGAGATCGACCAGCCATACGCCATCGTCGAACTCTTCCACAATGTCCGCGCCGGCTTGGAGCGCGCATCGAGTCTTGCCGGCTCCGCCGGTACCAACCAGCGTTACCAGCCGATGTTGCGTGGTCAGCGCCTTGAGGTCCGCAACTTCTTGAGCGCGACCGACAAACGACGTCCGTTGAAATGGTAGATTGTTCGGGAAGTTTTCGATCGAGCGAAGCGCCGGAAACGTGTCGATGAGATCTGGGGCGACGAGTTGGTAGACGCGTTGCGAATCGATGAGGTCTTTGAGGCGATGCGAGCCCAGATCTCGCAAGCTGCCGCCGTGCGAACCGGCCTCGCGTAACAAGTCCGCCGTCGAACTCGAGATCAGGACCTGCCCACCGTGACCGATGGAGAGCAACCGAGCCACGCGATTCAAAGTGGAACCGAGGTAATCGCCGTTTCGTTCTTCGGCGCTGCCGGTGTGCAGCGACATCCGCACGCGAATACCGTCAACCGCCGTAAAATCTTCCGCCATGAGCCTGCGTTGCGCGAGCAACGCCGCTGCGACCGCATCCGCGGCAGTCGCAAACGCCGAGCAAAACGCGTCACCGAGGGCTTTGAATACGTAGCCTCCATTCGCTTCGATCGCCGCACGCAGCAACTCATCGTGCCGGAAAAGTGCTCTCGACATCGCGTCCGGATGGCGTTCCCATCGCTGCGTGCTTCCCTCGATATCAGAAAACAAGAACGTCACCGTTCCGCTCGGTCGCGTCATGAACTCTGCTTTCGAAGCGCCCGATAGTCACCGTTGCGAACGGTGACGCCCCGGGCGTCGAGCCATTCCAGTAACGGAACGGCGTGTTTACGCGACGTTCCGAGCAGATCCCGAAACTGCGCTGCCGTCATTTGGCGATCCGTTCGAAGATAGGCTTCGACTCGTGCCCGGATGTCGGCGATCTGCGACGCCCGATAAAGATCGTCGCCGACTTTGACTAGTTCTCTGGAGGCGAGAAGCGTGTCGAACGCCTTGCTTAGTCCGGCGATCTTCGACGTCTTTACGGCCGATGCGACGTCGCCAAAAGCGACCGGCGCAAAGGTGTTGCTCGTACCGAACGGGATAAGCCGCTCAAAGAAGCCGTGTTGCTCGAGCGTAAGCCTGGGCCGATGCTCGTTTTGGGCGTAATAACCGGCACGGCGTGCGATTCTGCCCTCTCGAACGAAGTGCTCGAGAATGCGAACCAACGTCGATTCGTCGACGCCAAGCGCGCGAGAGAGCGCGAGCGACGTCGCGCCGCTCGTCCACGGTTCCGTGCGATGCAGCGTATCCAGATGTTCCGCCACGCGCATCAGCAGATCGTTCGCGGCGCCGGCATCCACGTACGCAAGCGGTCGAGAAACGGCGATAGCGCGGGCCGTTTCTTTCAGGTGGTCCAGAGCCTCCCGCGCGAGCTCTTCACGGAGATTGACGGCGGCCGCGATCGTCTGCACATCGACGGGATTGAGTGCACCCTCCCGCAGCAGGCCGGCTACTAAATCGTCGCCGTCGAGTTCACCTCGGTCTGCGGCACCATCGCTCGTTTCAACGAAGCCGCCTCCGATCAACGTCATCGGCGACGGGCGCCGCACGACGAACCGCAAACCGGGAAACGCGACGACGGACTCGCGCAGTAGCAACTGCGCGCGCATTTGACGCGCGCTCGCCCCGGACGCATCAAACGTCAGCGTGCCCAGCACTTCGGCCGATCCAATGTAGGCGCGCACCGGAATCTTGCGGCGCAGCGGCATCGTGGCGCCCGCGATAGGTACGAAATGCACGGCCAACCGGTCTTGTGCGTGCAGTACCTGACTGACGACGGCATGACCGCGCATCACGGCGCCGCCATCGAGACCCGGTAAATTCAGTGCAACGCGCGCTCCCGCCTCCACGCGCTTGCGTTTGGAACCGAATACTTCGATGCTTCGGACGTGCGCCGCCGTCGCACCCGGCTCTATTTTGATGGTATCGCCCGCACTAATTGCGCCTTGCATCAGCGTACCGGTTACGACGGTGCCGAGACCCGCCAACGTAAAGACGCGATCGATCGGTAGATAGAGCGGTGCATGGCTGTTGGGGGCCGGAAGCGCCGCCAGCTCGCGATGCAGTTGATCGCGGAGCACCGCAACGTTCTCGCCCGTCGCGGCCGAGACGCCGATGGCCGGCGCCTCCTCTGCAATCGTTGCACGAAGCTGTTGGGCGATGCGCTGGAGCGCTTCGGCTCGACGGTCCTCATCGAGAAGATCGATTTTCGAGACGACGACGATCACTCGCCGAACGTTGAGAAACTGCAGGATCGCCAAATGCTCGAGCGTTTGAGCGCGAACGCCCTCGTTGGCGTCCACGACCAGCAGCAACAATTCCATGCCGGCGGCTCCGGCGAGCATGTTGTGTAAGAATCGCTCGTGCCCCGGCACGTCGACGATTCCGGCTTCGGTTCCATCGGCAAATCGCAGCGGCGCAAACCCGAGGTCGAGAGTCATGCCGCGCGTTCGTTCTTGGGGCAGGCGATCCGGATTCGTCCCGGTTAGCGCTTCGATGAGCGCCGTTTTTCCGTGGTCGACGTGCCCTGCCGTCCCAATGATGTGCACGTTACAGATTTAGGCCACGGCGCGAATGCCGTAGTCCGCCAGAATTTCGCGGGCAACGCGCACGCCCGAGTCTGCGCCGCCCTCCATAAAACCTTGGTTTTCTACCGAGGTGTGCTCGCCGGCGAAGTGCACGCGCCCTTGCCGCCGGCCTTCGTGGCCGGCGATCGTCGTACACTGGCCGACGAGCCAGCACGAATAACTCGCTAAGATATTGGGGTCGGCTTGTGCGTTTCCGAAGGTCGCCTTACCGTTCCAGGTTTGTGAAACGCCCGGCCAAATTGCGTCGAGTTGCTGAAAGAAACTCTGCACGTGCCGGCTGACCGCCGCGGAGCCGGCGATGCTGGCGTACGGCACCGCGGGCGTATCGAGCATTGCCGGTCCTGCTGCGGTGAAGACTTCGATCAAACCGTCGCTTCCGCGTTGACCGAGTGAATAATCGAGCGCGCTCTGAACGCGCATCGTCGTCCAAATCTGCCCGGTGGTCGGCTCCGGCCATGGTGGATCCGCGCGCATCCAGGAGCGTCCGCTGAACTGCAGGTGCAGTTTGGTGTGATAACCGTAGCCGAGATTCTCAATCGCGTTGATTTTCTGGGCATCGAACCCGGCGTCTGAATAGTCGAGCGCGCGCAAGGCGATGAAGGGAATCGCCAGCACGACGCGATCCGCGCGCACGATTTCCTTGCTGCCGCGCCGGTCGAATCGCAGCTCGTACGCCCCGCCCGCCGCGCGGCGCAGCCCCAGCAAACGACGCCGCAGCGCGATGCTTTCCGGCGGCAACGACGCCACGATCCTTTCGGGCAGCGTTTGGCTTCCGGCCGCCAAGATATACCGCTGATCGGAATATCCAAGGACGTTCATTTGGTGGTTTTCTCGGTAATGCCGCTGGGAACCGAGTTGCGCGACCAAATTGATCGCGCTCAGTTCTTCGATTTCGCGGCCGTATTCGTTCCGGTAGGCCTCCTTAATGAGACGGCCTAACTGCGACTCCAATCCATGCGGAACGTAACGTTCGATCCAGTCTCGCATGCTCATCGCGTCGAGTTTGCGCGCCATGGGCGTGGCGTTGGCATACGTTGTGGCGGCGGGCATTTGCGCGAGTTGCGATTGCATTTGCGGATAGATTTTCGCAAAGTCGCGATCTGCATCGACCATCGAATAGTATCGTCCATCGAGGTAACAGGTGTCACGCGCGTTCGGCGGTCGCGCGGCCTGCGTATCGAGCAGCGCGCAGCCGAATCGATGAGCCAACCGATGCATGTTGACGTGTGTGGAGTCCACCATCGCGCCGCACCACTCGGTGTGTTGACGGTCGCCCCAATAGTGCCGCTCCGAGTGCATGCGGCCGCCGACGCGATCCGATGACTCGTAGACCATCGAACCTATACCGGCATCACGCAGATAGCGCGCGGCGACCAACCCCGCGATCCCTGCGCCGACGATCGCGATTCGCTGACGTCCGCTGCCCGCAGACGAAGTGAGGGCGCCAGAGCGCCGGACGACCGATGCGCTAATGGCGGTCGCACCGACGTCACGCAAAAATTCCTTACGCTGCATCGGAAGTGGCTCGAGTCACAACTTGATGTTGAGGTCGGCGAAGAATCCGAAGGGCTGCAGCACCGACGAGATGCCGACCTCGGTGATATTGTAAAACGTGCCGTACGGATACTTCAATTGGGCCGGCGGATTCTTGATGAAGTTGCCCGCCGGCGCAAGAATATTTGACGGCAGATTGGAATAGACACAGGTAACCGAGTTATCCCAGGCATAGCCGCGCTGGAAGCAGCGATTGTACAGGTTGACGGTCTGCACCGTGAGCGTCATGCGCGGCGACAAATCGTACGTCGTTTGAAGATTCAGCGCGAACTGCGCCGGTTGAATGAAGGCGCCGAGATCGTCGAACTGACCGCTGTACGGGTCGGGCAAGAAGACCGCGCCGATCGCGCCGCCGGGACAACTCTTTCCCGGCGTTAGCGGCGTTCGCACGGGTTGCCGCGAGCACGACTGCGGGACGTAGCCCGGCCAAACCAGCGGCGAACCGTAATTCGAGCCATCCATGTAACGAAGGGACGGCGTGACGGCGAGCCGTCCACGGCGGTAGTTGAGGATCAGCGATGCGACGTCGGGCACTTCGTAGCCGTTGGCGGCGTTGAACGGGCTGGGGATTACGTCGTATGGCGTGTACCATGCGCCCGTGTTGAAGAGTGGTTGAAGCGCGTCACCGTAATACGGGTTGGGAATCTTGAGCTTTCCTTGATTACCGGTTCCCGACTCGGTGTTCAGCAGCACCGGCGCGGCGTTACCCGCATACGCGCCGCTTCCGCACGGCGCCCAGTTGGCGGAATGGCTCGTGACGCCGGCGCACGCGTGGGTGTACGAATTGTAGAGTTCGACCTGTGCGTTGAGCGCGTCGATCACGCTCACGCCGTTGATCGGGCTAAAGCGAATTCGATTCTGCGTGTGCGTGTACGAGAAGAGGCTAGAGAAACCGTCGCGGCTAAAGTCTCCGTACTGCAAGGAGAGCTCTACGCCGTAGGATTCCTGAGTTCCGACGTTGAGTCCCGCGAGCGTCCCCTGGACGGCATTGATCGCCTGAAACTGCAGTTGGTTACGCGTATCGCGGTAGAAGGGCGTCACCTTATACGACAGCAGCGTTCCTTTGACGTGTTTTTCGAGCGACAAATCGAAGTTATCCGACGTGTCGGGGAAAATCGCGTGATCCGGCGTGTGATATCCGTACGGATAAAACTGCGAGATAAAGGACGCCAAGTTTTGTTGATAGGTGTTGTACTGGTAGTACGACGAGCCTTCGGCGCGTGCGTACTTGCCCGCAGAGCCACGAATCACAGTATCCGGATCGAGCGTGTACGTAAACGATAGCCGGGGCTGAACGACGTCCGACACGTAGGTCGCCGCGCCGACGTTATACAAGCCGTTGCCGGGATTCGTCATCGGCGCCGAACCCGCGGGGCACGATCCGAAGCTCTCCGTCACCGAGTTCCACGTCCACTGGGGCGTCGTGCCCGGCGCGCCGCAGTGTTCGTTGTTGTACGCGGCAAACCAGAACGCTCGGGCGGGATAGCCGGCTTCCAAGTTGTTCGTTACATAGGCAAATCTGTCGAGACGCGCTCCCACGTTGACCACGACCCGATCGTTCGGCTGCCAGAGATCGGTTAACGCGTAGGAATCGAAACGCGGGGTAACGTTGTCGACTTGAGCGCTCTGGCCATTCTCCGTCATCATCCAGCGCGCGCCCGCCTTCGCCGCCGGCGAGCCGGGCGGCGCATATCCCGGCGTCAAGTTGAAGTGAAAGGCGCCCTCGCCGGGATAACAGCCCGACGCCGTTAAGCACCCGCCCTGGCTGCCCGCGTCGAAACAACTCCACGGTTGACCGGTGACGTAGTTAAAACATCGGCCGTTCGGCGTACCGTAACTCGAGAGAATCGTGCCGAGGCCCGTCGGCGCCAGGCTGCTAGCAAGCGGATCGGTCGAACTGAACATCGCGTTGTAGGTCTGAAGTTTTTGCGTGGTGTACGAGGCTTCCGCCGTAATCAAGTGGCGCTGCGATAGTTGGTTCGAATAGATCAGCGTTCCGCCGTACCCGTGTTCGAGGACTTCGTAATCGGCAGGGTCGGACCCAAAGACCAATTGCGCGCTGTTCGGTCCATTAATGAACCACGTCGAGTAGGCTCCCCAGACCAATCCACGTAGGTATGAGTGCGAATCGAAGTTTTTTTGGTATTGCAGTTTTTCGATCGAATAACCGTTCCAGTTGCCGTCACGATTGTCGGGTGAAACCGGCGAGCCGGCCGTCCGTGCCGTGGGGCTACTCGGGAAGAAGCCGGTCACGAGGTCTTTCGGATTCGGCGCGTGCATGAGCGGGCCGCCGTAGTAGAGCGAATCGAGGTACGGCATCGGATAGCCGATGCCGGTCGCATTGCCGACGGCGGGCGTGTATCCAATATCGTTCGCCGAACTATAGAACTGCGCGGCGATGCCTCCGGTTACGTACAGCATCTGGATGTCGTCGCGCAAAAATGAGTCGCGATGCGGAATGCCGATGTGCAGATTCACCACGTTCTCGCGGTCGAAATTCATCGCCTGCGCGTAACTGTAGCCGGGCTGCGCGATGAAGCCGTACCTCGGCGCATTTCCGCCGGATCCATCCAAAATGTTGTAGACGTTATTGTTCGTCGGAACGCTGAGCGGATAGAAATAGAGCGGCACCGCGACGGCGCCGAATTGATCGCCGTAGCGAAACGCTTCATCGGTGCCCGAAAGTCCGACGTAGTACGAAAACGACCGATCCGGTGTTGCTCCCCCCGTCTCCACCGTCGCCTGATGGTAGAACGCCGGCCCTCCTATGCCGAGATCGACGTTCGCGTACCCGGGAAACGTGCCGGTCTTTATCACCTGATTGATGTAACCGGCCAAACCCGAAGAGTTCGATGTGGCGGGCGTGCCGCCGGTGTAGACTTGAACCTCTTGATTCCCAAGCGATGTCAGGGTCGCGATCGGAGCGAGATCCGATTGCCGGGTCGTCGGAATTCCATCGAACTCGTACGCTACTTGATCGACGTCGCCGCCGCGGACGTAGACGCCTTGATACCAGCCCTGTTGGTTCGATGGAATGCTCACTCCCGGCGCGCTTGCGATCGCGCCGTAGGCTTGTGTCAACGAGCCGGAGCCCGACAGCGTCGCTGCGGCCTTTTGACCGGCCGGGTTGACCGAATAGACGTCGCTCGTAATGCCGGAATGAACCAGCGATTGCGCCGTGCGCGACGTCGTGCGCGCAATCGTCTTTAGCGCGGGCTGCAAATTCAACGCGACGGTTGCAGATTGATCGGCGACGACCGTTACTCCCGCTTGCGATTGCGGCTCGTATCCCGATTTGGTCGCGCTAACGGTATACGTATCCGGCTGCAACGACAGGAACGAAAAGCTTCCCGTGCCGTCGGAAATCGTCCGCGCGGCTTGCGACGGCGAAACGGCGCTTATAACGGCGCCGGCGACGGGAGCATGGGTCGTCGCATCCACAATGCGGCCGCGTAAAGTTCCGGTCGTTCCGGCGCTTGCCCCGAGCGGCAGCGCAACGGCCAGAGCGAACGCGCATCCCAGAATCCACTCTCTCAAAATGCCACCTCGCACAGCGCCACGAAAATCACGCCGAAAGAAGAGCGCCTTTAAACTCGACGAAGACAACCTCCTAGTGTCTATGCGAGAAAGCCACGCCGTCGCCGCCTCGAGCGATTCGCTGATGCAACGCCGCAACGAAAGTATTCCGCGCGGCGTGGCGAGCGCACATCCGATTTGGGCGACGCACGGGCACGGCGCGACGCTTTGGGATGCGGAGGGCCGCCGCTACGTGGACTTTGCGGGCGGGCTCGGCACGCTCAATGCGGGCCACACGAATGCCCAAGTCGTTGCGGCAATTGCCGAACAAGCGGCGCGGCTGACGCATGCGTGCTTTCAAGTGACGATGTACGAGCCGTATCTGCGCGTTGCCGAAGAACTCAATCGCCGAGCGCCGGGATCGTCGCCGAAAAAGACGCTGCTGTTGTCGACGGGAGCCGAGGCCACGGAGAACGCCGTAAAGATCGCGCGGGAACACACTCGCCGTCCGGCGGTGATCGCTTTCGAGCATGGTTTCCACGGCCGCACCTTGCTCGCGCTTTCGATGACCGGGAAAGAGCGTCCGTACAAACAACACTTCGGTCCGTTTTGCGGCGACGTGCATCACGTTCCGTTTGCCTACGAACCGCACGGGGTTACGACCGACCAGGCGATCGCGGCCATCGCGAAGCTTTTCGATTCCGTTATCGAACCGCAGCGCGTCGCCGCGTTGATCATCGAACCGGTGCTCGGTGAGGGAGGATTCGTTCCCGCGCCCCCCGATTTTTTGCGGCAACTCCGCCGCATCGCCGACGAACACGGCATCGTTTTTATTGCGGACGAAATTCAGACCGGCTTCGGGCGCACGGGCCGGCTGTTCGCGTGCGAGCATTATGACATCGAGCCGGACCTGATCACCGCCGCGAAATCGCTCGGCGGCGGTTTGCCGCTCGCGGCGGTGATCGGCAAGGCCGAGATCATGGATGCGGCCGGACCGGGAGGATTGGGTGGAACCTTCGCAGGCAATCCCATTGCCTGTGCTGCGGCGCTCGCGGTGCTGGAAACGATGGACGACGCGTTTTTCGGGCTTGCCGGCGAGGTCGGCGAACGCATCGGCACGGCGTTGCGCGCGTTGGCCGCCGAGTTTTCCGCGGTGACCGACGTTCGCGGACTTGGCGCGATGATGGCAATGGAACTCGCTTCCGGCGCCGCCGACGTGATCGCGGCCGCCCGCGAGCGGGGACTGCTGCTGCTGCTTGCCGGCGAAGGAAACGTGGTTCGTATTCTCGTGCCGCTGGTCGTCTCCGACGACGAACTCGACCGTGGTTTTGCGGTTTTACGTGCGGCGATGCGCGCGGTGTACGGGGTGAGCGAAAATTAGCAGTGAACGCCGGCATGAGGTCCTCCGGTATACGCAGCGCATTTTGAACCTCATCGAACGCAGCGACGTTAGCCCGCAAGAGGCGGAGTGGATCACCCACGAAACGGTTACGGCGTTCCGCGACCACGTCAATCCGGGATTTCTGGAATACCGAAAGGCTACCGACCCGGCGCGCGCTGCGGCGGTGGTTGAATGGGCCGACGCCGGACCGAACTCATACCGTGACGTCACGGGTCGGACGTATCTCGACTGTTTGGGCGGGTTCGGAATTTTCAACGTCGGTCATCGCCATCCCAAGGTCGTCAAAGCGGTTACCGATCAACTGCGGCGTCAACCGTTGCACAGCCAGGATCTGCTCGATCCGCTGCGCGCGATGCTCGCCAAAACTTTGGCGATGCTCGCTCCGGACGGACTGGAGTTCAGCTTCTTCTGCAACAGCGGCACCGAAGCGGTGGAAGGCGCGCTCAAGTTGTCGCGCGCGTTCGATCCATCAAAACAGACGATCGTGGGCGCAACGAAAGGATTTCACGGCAAGAGTTACGGGTCGCTCTCAGCCAGCGCGAAGGCGGAGTTTCGGCGACCCTTTGGGCCGATGCTTCCCAACATCGAGCACGTGCCGTTCAACGATCTTCTGGCCTTGCGCGACATGATGACGTCGTGTCGCGCAGTCGGCGAAGACGTGGGCGCCGTCTTGCTGGAGCCGATCCAAGGCGAAGGGGGCGTGAACGTCCCGGACGACAATTACCTTCCCGGCGTGCGCGCGCTCTGCGACGAGTTTGGCGCGCTGCTGATCTTAGACGAAGTGCAGACCGGTATGGGACGCACCGGCAAGATGTTTTGCTGCGAACACTACGACGTCGCTCCCGATTTGATGTGCCTGGCGAAGGCGTTCGGCGGCGGCGTGATGCCGGCCGGCGCCGTGATCGGACGGCGCGACGTCTTTTCGAAACTCTTCGGCAACCCGTTTCTTCACACGTCCACTTTTGGCGGCAATCCGCTCGCGTGCGCGGCCGCGCTCGCCACGATCAACGTCCTTATCGAAGAGCGCCTGCCGGAGCGCGCCGCAACGCTCGGCGCCCGAATGCTCGACCGGATGCGCCGGTCGGTCGAGCGGCATTCGGGGCCGGTGGTTGCAGCGCGAGGGAAGGGCCTGTTAATGGCTCTCGAGTTCCGCGATCATGGCGACGGGTTCGAGTTTGCCAAACGAATGCTCGACGGCGGGATTCTTGTCTCGGGCACGCTGGTTAATGCGCGCACGATTCGCATCGAACCGCCGCTGACAATTACGGACGAGGAAGCGGCGTACGTCTGCAACGCGATTGACGAGAGCCTCGCGCTCCTCGATCGCGCGACGGCGTGAAAGGAGTCTCAAGCGTGGAAACGATCGCCACTACGGCAATTCGCTCGGAAGATATCCTCAGAAATCTTCCGCGCATCAACGGCATCATCCCGATGTACATTGGGGGGAAGTGGGCGCTCGCGTCCGACGGCGCGACGCGTGATCTCATCAATCCCTCCGACGGCAGAGTGATTGCGCGCGTTGTCGACGCCAACGCAACGGATGCCGAGCGCGCGATCGATGCGGGTCGTACGGCGTTCGATGAGGGCCCATGGGCAAATACCAGCGCCGCGGAGCGCGCCGCCTTGCTCTTTAAAGTCGCCGATGCTATCGATGCGCGCCGGGATGAGTTCATGCGCATCGACACCCTCAACAACGGCAAACCGTTGCGTGAAACCGAGTACGATGCTGTTGACGCGGCGAATTGCTTCCGCTATTACGCCGGGCTGGCGACGAAGCCGCACGGACAGACGTTCGACGTTCCCGCACCCTCGCAAAGTTTTACCGTCCGGGAACCAATCGGCGTCTGCGGTCAAATTATCCCATGGAACTATCCGCTTCTCATGGCGGCGTGGAAGCTGGCACCGGCTCTCGCAGCGGGAAACGCTTGCATTCTCAAACCTTCGGAGTTAACGCCGCTGTCGGCCATTCGGCTCGCTGCGCTGTTCGAAGAGTTGGCGCTTCCTGCCGGGGTCGTGAACGTGGTTCCGGGAGCCGGTGCAACTGCGGGCCATGCCATCGCGGCCAGCACGCGCGTCGATAAAGTGGCCTTCACCGGCGGCACCAAGACTGGGCGCAGCATCATGCAAGCCGCGACGTCCAATTTAAAAAAGATCTCGCTCGAACTCGGCGGCAAGTCGCCCAACGTCGTTTTCGCCGATGCCGATTTCGAGACGGCGGTGGACTATGCGCTCTTCGGGATTTTTGCCAACGCGGGTCAGGTTTGCTCGGCCGGCTCGCGCCTTATCGTCGAACGGTCGTTACACGATCGCTTCGTGGACCGGCTCGTCGAGCGGGCGAAAAAGATTCGCGTGGGCGACGGCTTCGATCCGCAGACCGAGATGGGGCCGATCATCTCGCCGGCACATCGGGAGCGCGTCGAGGGCTACATCGCGACGGGGAAGCGCGAGGGTGCGCAGTTGCTTTGTGGCGGCGACCGTCTGGGCGGCGAACTTGCCAAAGGTAATTTCATCGCGCCGACGATCTTCGATCGCACCTCGCCCGATATGACAGTCGTGCAAGAGGAGATCTTCGGGCCGGTGCTGGTCGTGCAAACGTTCGAGGACGAAGCGGAAGCGATTCGCTTAGCGAACGATACGATCTACGGTTTAGCCGGCGCCGTCTTCACTGAGGACGTCGCCAAGGCGCATCGCGTGATCCGTAAGATGCGTGCCGGCATCACTTGGATCAACACCTATCATCCGACCTACAACGAAGCGCCGTGGGGCGGTTACAAACAATCCGGCATCGGCCGCGAACTGGGCACGTACGGCTACGATGCGTATACCGAAGTAAAACAGATCAACGTCAATCTCGACGTGGCCCCGTCGGGCTGGTTCTCAGAGGACTGATTTTAGCCGCACCAACGCGGCGATCACGTCGGCGTCTTGGCAAGGCTGAATCGTGCGCAGATCGAGTAGAAGGCGACCGCCTTCGATCCGGGCGACGATGGCCGGCTTACCACGTCGCAACTCCGCGGCTAACCGATCCGTCTCTCGGGCGGCGATCGCAACCGCGATCGATGGAAGGCGAGCCTGTGGCAGCGCTCCGCCGCCGAGATACGCGTCGCTCTCGACGACCTCGGCGCCGATCGCACTGACGTAGGCTTCGGCGCGTCGGCGAAGCTCGTCGATGCTCGCCGACAGCAGGCGATAGATTGGAATCTGTTCGCGAAAAGAACCATCGCGATACCGTTGCAGCGTCGCGCGCAGCGCCGCGAGCGTCATCTTATCCACGCGCAGGGCGCGCAACAGTGGATTGTTGCGCAAACGGCCGATGAGGTTGGCGCGTCCAACGATGATGCCCGCCTGTGGGCCGCCCAGCAGTTTGTCACCGGAAAAGGTTACGAGCCCGATGCCGTCGGCAACGGCTTCTTGCACGGTTCGTTCGTGGCGCAAACCGAATTCGGCGAGGTCGACCAGCGCGCCCCCACCGAGGTCCTCAGTGACGACGATCCCAACACGCCTCGAAAAGTCTACGATCTCCCGAGCGTCGATTTGTTCGGTAAAGCCTTCGATTCGATAGTTGGATGGGTGCGTCAACAGCAGCAAGGCCGTGCGCGGCGAAAGTCCACTCTCGAAATCCGCAAGATAGACGCGGTTCGTCGTTCCCACCTCAACGAGTGTGGCGCCGCTGCGCGAGAGAACCTCGGGCAGGCGAAAGCCTCCCCCGATTTCAATCAGCTGGCTGCGCGCCACGATCACCTCGCGGCCTTTCGCAAACGTATCCAGAACCAACAAAACAGCGGCGGCACAGTTGTTGACGATGACGGCATCGTGCGCGCCCGTGAGTTCGCGTAAGAGCTCAGCAACATGGCCGTACCGCGAACCGCGGCGGCCTTCGCTGAGATCGTACTCGAGGTTGCTATAGCCGCCGGATAGGCGCCTCAGTTCGTCTATTGCGCTCGCCGGAAGCGGCGCTCGCCCTAAGTTCGTATGAAGAATGATGCCCGTTGCGTTAACGACGGGCTCCAGTCGTCCTAAGCGAATCTCCTCGAGGGCGTCGGCGATCGACCCTACAGTCTGAGCCGTGTCGGTCGAGTCGGGGGATGCGCGTAGGACGTCCAAAAAGCGCGCGATCGCGACCTTAATCGTATCGCGCCCGAGCTCTGTCTCGTATCGGCTGATGGAGGGCTCCCCCAACAGGCGGTGCATGGCCGGCAGTGCCGGCATGTCGTCAGACGACGTGCTTGCTGATCATCGACGTAACGACGTTCTCCGGAACGTAGCCGACAATGCGATCGACCGGCTGACCATCCTTAAACAGAATCAGGCACGGGATGCCTGAGACTTGATATTGGCCGGCCAAGGATGGATTTTCGTCGGTGTTCAGCTTGACGAACTTGGCTTTCCCGCTGTGGTTCGATGCCACTTTTTCCACGATTGGGCTGAGCATGCGGCACGGCCCGCACCACGGTGCCCAAAAATCCACCAGCACGGGCTGATTGCTCTTCAGCACCTCGTTCTCAAAGTTCGTCTGCGTAACGTCGGGTAATGCGCTCATACGATCAAACCATACCTCCCACCGTATAAAACATCACGTTTCATGAGGGTTACGATCGATCCCCAGGCCACGGCGAACGAACGCTTCAACGCCTCGGCGCCAGACTCACGGCCACTCCCGCTACGTAGGGTGTGCCGAATTTCCGGGTGAACTTTAGGCGAGAGCCTCCGACTGGATAGTGCCAAAAACTTAGCTGCGACTTTCGGTTTCCGTCTCGATAATTCTGCTCCGGAAAAACAATTGTATCTCCTTGAATCCAAAACGCCGAATCGCCCGAGAAGTCACCGCGCGAGAGGGAGAATCCACTCTGACCGGCGACTCTTCCAGCGCCTCCCCTCGCGCGTATTCGGTAGGCAACATACTGCGAGGAATAGCCCTGAAAGTCGCCGACGACGACGCGCCGGCCATCCCATGCGATAGGCTGACCGAAGGCACCGTTGATTTTGACCTTGATGCTGATGATCTGCAGTGCGTTGCTTCCGGACGCAAGCTCTCCAAGAACAAACTTCTGGCCGTTTGCGCCGGAGATGAACAGGTTGCCCATATCGTCATACGCGCATTTGGTCATGTAAGGAATATCCGGATCCGAATAGATCGTTGGAGTGCCGCGAGCACCAGGATAAATCGCAACGCTACTGGTCGAGGAAGACCCCGAACTATAGATCACCACCGCTAAATTCCCCGTGTGAGCATCGACCGAACAGCCGTCGGGGCTTCCCGGCACGTTTAACGTCGCGATCGGCTCGGTTCCGCCGTGCGCGTACTCGGCGACGTGGCTATCGCCGAAGAGCGACAACTCGGTAACAAATACGTCGCCCGCTCGGTCGGTACATACGCTCATGGCATCGCCTGCGAGGTTCGTCAGAATCCCCACCAGCTTAGCCGTGCGATAATTAAAGACGTAGACGGCGTTATATCCACCATCAGACGCATAGAGCAGGTCGGCCCGTCGTGCTGCAGGCGCCATCCACGATGGTGGTCGATTCTGCAGGAGTGCCGGATTTGGCTTAATGGCAAACGTCGGCCCTATCTGTCCTCCCGCGCCACAGGCGACGAGATTGGCGATGACGAGCGCGAGCGCCATGGAATTAGAAAGAAATAACCGCATTTGAAGGATCCGTTGACGTATCGAAGTTCGTCACCACAACGACTTTGCTCCTTTGGCGAAGCTTAGTTATTATGAGGCGACAGTTCAGGATGCTAGATCGAAAGCCGCTTCGAAATTACCTGGAGTTCCGGAACGGCCCGTACCGCCGCACTCGCTCGGCTCAAAACGACGCGCTCGTCGCACGCCAACGACGACAGCGTCGGCTCGTCGAAATAGGTTAGTGCCCGCAATGCTATCGCCGGCTCAAATTCTTTGCCGAAAAGGGCTCGCGCGGCTCCTAAGCCGCTCTCCAGTGACAGTCCGCTCCCGATTATGGCCGCAATATCCCGATAGTCCTTTACTTCGGCACGTTCGAAGATCACTTTGAGTTTGTGCGCCAAGAGATCGTCCGGCGAGGCTATTTCAAGTATGCCGTCGTCCGTAACGTCCGGAACGCCGACACGACCCATGTGAAGCGATCCGAAAAAGGAAACCTTCAGCCGTTCTTCGCCGGCTGTAACGAAGACGGTCACCGTGTTGGCTTCATCTTGAATCCGCTCGGAAGAGACTAAGAAAGGAAAAGCCTCGCGCATCGCTTCGCGATCCAGCGGTCGATCGGTAAAGAAATCGAAGTCTTCGGAACTGCGATGGCCGAGACGTAACGCCAGACCCGTTCCACCATACAGTACGAAACCGAGAGCACGTGTCGCTTCCAATGACGGCCAGAGTGCCTGCTGCGCCGAGGGCAGTACCGCAAGCTTCGGTACCAGCGTCACTTCACGTTGAAATCACGCCGAGGCAGCGGGGGAACGGGATCGCCCGGAGGCACCAGGCCCAATCGGTAGTGCCAGTAACTCCATGATTTCGGGTGAAACCATCCTGGCGCCGCGTTGCGCAGCGCATCGACCAGCGCGTCATTCCCCACGGCCGCGACCAATTCGGTAATGTCCTCGAACGTTCCCCAATCCATCGTCTGCGCGATGATGCGTCGCCGGGGCATAGACCCGGGTTCGCCCCACCATATGTAGCGCTTCGCGAGTCGCCGCAGAACGACGCCGTTCACAACTCTGTTTGTTGCGGCTCGCCGGTGATCTCCGTGAGTTGTCGCGCTTGCTTGCCGAGGTTTGTAATGGCGATCACTTCGTTGCCCGCGCCGAGACGCTGCAGCCGCACACCCTTTGCGTCGCGGCCGGTCTTGCGGATGTCGCGTACCTTCAACCGAATCACCTGATTGCCCGACGTGATCATCAACACTTGATCGTCGGGCGCCACGAGAATCTGATCGACGACTTGCCCGATGTCGTCGCGCTGCCGCGCAAACGCTTTCACGCCCTTGCCGCCACGTGCCGTATGCCGGTAATCATCGATCGGCGTACGTTTCCCGAAGCCCAGCGACGTCACCAGCAAGACTTCACGGCGGCCGTCCTCGAGCACGCCCATCGCAACGATGGTGTCGCCTTTTTCGAGAGTCATCGCTTTGACGCCGCGCGCGACACGTCCCATCGGCCGCACGTTCTTCTCGTTGAAGTGCACGGCCATGCCGTGAGTCGAGCCGAGAATGATATCGCGCGAACCGTCGGAGAGATCGACCGCCAGGAGCTCATCGCCCCCATCGAGATTGATGGCGATCAGACCGTTGCGGCGGACGTTGGCGAACTCCGAAAGCCGGGTCTTCTTGATGACGCCGCGCTTGGTGACCATCACGAGATACTTTTCGCCCTCGAATTTATGGATCGGAAAGACCGCCGTCACTTCCTCACCTGGCGGCAGGGTCAGCAGATTGACGAGCGCCGTGCCGCGCGCCTGACGAGTCGTATCGGGAATTTCATACCCGCGTAATCGATAGACGCGTCCTTTATTCGTAAAGAACAGCACGTGATCGTGCGTCTTCGTAACGAAGAAATTGCGCACGACATCTTCCCGTTTGAGATTCGCGATGCCGATGACGCCCCGGCCGCCGCGATTTTGCGTGCGGAACGTATCGACTGAAACTCGTTTGATGTATCCGCCCACCGTGTAGGTGACGACGACGTCGATGTTCGGCGTGATCTGCTCGATCGAAATGTCATGTTCGGCCGCTTCGATGCCGGTCCGGCGCTCGTTACCGAAGCGCTTCTTCACATCGGCCGATTCCGACTTCACGATCTGCGCTATCCGGCGAGGACTGCGCAGGATGTCTTGCAGTTCGGCGATCGTTTTGATCAACTCGGCGTACTCGTCTTCGATCTTCTTGCGCTCGAGACCGACCAGCGTGCGCAGACGCATGTCGACGATCGCCTGCGCCTGCACGTCGCTCAGGTTGAAACGCTTCGATAGGCGCGATTTCGCTTCGTCGGTCGTCTGACTGCCGCGAACGATTTCGATGACCTCATCGATGTTGTCGAGCGCGATTCGATAGCCCTCGAGCAGGTGCGCCCGCTCTTCGGCCTTGCGCAGGTCATAACGCGTGCGCCGCATGACGACGTCTTTGCGATGCGCGATGAAGTGCTCGATGAGTTGTTTGAGCGTGAGAACTTGCGGCTCCAGCGCCACGGAACCGTTGCGTCGGGGCGCGCCTACCGGCACGAGCGCCAGCATGTTGAAGCCAAAGCTCGCCTGCAGCGGCGTGTGTTTGAAGAGTTGATTCAGAACGATTTTCGGCGTGGCCCCGCGTTGCAGTTCGATGACGACGCGCATCCCTCTGCGATTCGACTCGTCATCGAGCCGAGAGATGCCCAGGATGCGCTTTTCGGCGTAGGCGTCGGAGATCGCCTCGATAATTCGACCCTTATACACTTGATAGGGAATCTCGGTAATGATGATCTTGTGCTTGCCGCGCTCTTCGACGATTTCGGCTTTTCCGCGTATCGTGATTGAACCGCGCCCGGTCTTATAGGCCTCTCGAATGGCCTCGTGCCCCAGAATCGTCCCGCCCGTCGGGAAGTCGGGACCGCTCACGATGTCGCACAGTTCGTCCCCGCTGATCGCAGGATCGTCGATGACTGCGGTAATGGCGTCGCAAATCTCGCCAAGGTTATGCGGCGGAATATTCGTCGCCATGCCGACGGCGATGCCGCTCGAGCCGTTGATTAGGAGCTGGGGTAAGCGGCCCGGCAAGACGCTCGGCTCGACGCCTTGATTGTCGAAGTTGGGGACGAAGGGAACGGTTTCTTTATCGATATCGGCAATAACGTCGAGCGCCGTACGCGCCAAACGGGCCTCGGTATAACGATAGGCTGCCGGCGGATCGGGGTCGATCGAGCCGAAGTTGCCGTGGCCGTCCACGAGCGGATAGCGCAGCGTGAAATTTTGCGCCATTCGCACGAGCGCATCGTAGACCGAGCCGTCGCCGTGGGGATGGTAGCTCTTTAGAACCTCGCCGATGATACCGGCACACTTACGATGCTGTTTTCCTGGGTCGAGGCCCATCTCGCGCATCGCGTAGAGGATGCGCCGCTGGACGGGTTTTAGGCCGTCGCGGACGTCGGGAAGCGCACGGGACGCAATGACGGACATCGCGTAGGAGAGATAGCTCTCCCGCATCTCATCTTCGACGTTGACCTGTGAGACGATATCGTTGTTCAATGCTTACCTATATTCTATGACCGAAAACGCCGCCCAACCGTTGCGCGTGCGCCCTGCGACACAAGCGGAATTTATCGCCTTTGCCGCCGATTTTGCGCGACGCCTTTGTTCCGGCGACGTCGTTGCGCTTTCGGGACCGCTTGGTTCCGGCAAGACCACCTTCATCGATGCAATCGTTCGCGAATTGCACGGTAGGAGCGAGGCTTCCAGCCCAACGTTTACCTTCTGGCATCACTACGCCGGCCATCCACCCATCGATCATCTCGATTTCTTCCGCATTACGGAACCGAGCGACATCCTCGAACTTGGTTTGGAGGACGCCTTCAACGGCGGCTCGATCGTCTTGGTGGAGTGGTGGCGCAACGCGGCGGCCATTCTTCCTTCGCCCCGATACGAAATTGAAATCGAAGGCTGCGGAGAAGAACCACGCATTATTATTCTTCGACAACTGCGATGAACGTTCTTGCTCTAGACGGGGCGCTGGACGGTTTTTCCGCGGCAACTGCACGCGCCGGCCACGTCGTGGCTGCACGCTCCGAATCGGCAAATTTAGCGCTCGAGCGCGGGCTGGCGGCGGTTCAGGGAGTTCTCGATGAAGCGCGACTGGAGCCACCGGAAATCGACCGCCTGGCGGTTGGCATTGGTCCCGGACGCTTCACGGGCCTTCGGATCGCGATCGCGTTTGCGAAAGAGCTTGCGATTGCATGGCGCCGGCCGTTGGTCCCGATTTCATCTTTCGATTTACTGGAGTTCGGCCAAAGATTGGAAAACGTTCTGACGATCGTGGTGGGTCGTCCCGGCGTCATTTCCGCGCGCTTTCGCGCGGGCATCGACCAACGGCGCGCCTCCGGACGCATTTCCGACGTGCTCGATGCACTTGCGCTGCCAAGCGGCGTGCTTGCCGTGGTGGGCGCGTCGGAGGACGTATCGACGGCGCTCGCCGAACGGCGCATCACCGTGCGTCCCGTTCACGCCGTAATTACGCCCGCCGCCGCGGCCGCCGCGTTGGCGGCATCGTCGCGAACGGCGCCCGGCAGCGTGCACGAAATCAGCGCCGACTACGGTGAGTTGCCTGCAGTCACCATCCGCCAGGGCTAGCGCGCCGGAACGGCTCGCGATCGACCGCATGGGTCCGACCGACATCTCGGCGGTTGCCCAAATCGAACGCGCCTCGTTTGCGACGGTTTGGCCCACCGATGCCTTTTACAACGAGTTGCGCACGAATAAGTTGGCGCACTACTTCGTCGGACGGCTCGGCGCGCGGATCGTCGCGTACGGCGGAATCTGGGTGATCTTAGAAGATTCTCACGTCACCACGCTCGCGGTCGATCCGCAGTATCGGGGCCGGCGTTTCGGTGAAGCGCTGTTGTTGCGCCTCGTCGACGAGGCGATGGAACGCGGCGCGGCCTGGATCACGTTGGAAGTGCGCGAGAGCAATACGGTCGCGCAGCAACTCTATCGAAAATATGGATTTACCACCGTCACGATGCGTACGGGATACTACAGCGACGATAACGAAAGCGCGTTGATCATGTGGGCCGGCAGCCTCAAGAGCGAGCTGTATCGCAATCGACTCCGCGTGCTGAAAGAGCGATTCGAAACACGGTGACGGCTCCACGCGTCCCCTAAGGCCATTGGATTTCACCGACCTGGCGCGCCTGGTGCGCAACCACCTCGGCCAAGAGAATCGCTACGCGCATAGCGTTCGGGTGGCCCGCTGCGCCGATCTACTCGCACAGCGCCACGGCATCGATCCCACCAAAGCCCGCATCGCGGGGTTGCTTCACGATGTCGCGCGGCTCTATCCGAAGGCACGACTCTTGGAAGAATGTGAGACGCGCCAGCTGCCGATCGCGCCGTTCGAGCGCGCGCACCCGGTGCTACTGCATGCCAAACTCGGGGCAGCGTTGGCCCGCGAAGAATTCGGCGTTGATGACGCCGACGTGCTCTCGGCGATCGAAAAACACACGACGGGGGCGCGCTACATGTCGCCGCTGGATTGCATCGTCTACCTTGCCGATGCCCTCGAACCGGCCCGCGAATTTTCCGAACGTCCGGCACTCTGGCAACTTGCGATGCGCGATGTGGCGGCCGCCATGCGCGGCGTGCTCGCGTTGTCGCTTCGGCATTACGAGCGCAAAGGCGCTCCCACGACGCCTCCGACCCTCGAGGCGGCCGCGACGTTCGGCATCGAGACAAACGCATCGCCTACGCTGGAGGTATCCGCATCGAGCTGATCGACGTCGTCCGCGAGAGCGCGCTCGAAAAAAAGGGTGAGGACTTCACTATTCTCGACGTGCGTGGTCGCACGATTCTGGCCGATACGTTCGCCATTGTCAGCGGACGTTCCAAAATTCAAAACCGTGCGATCGCTGACGCCGTCATTGCGGCGGCGCGCGAGCGGGGCTACGACGTCGCGCGGGTCGAGGGACACGCCGAGGGATCGTGGATTCTCATCGACCTCGGCAACGTGATCGTGCACGTCTTCACGCCCGAGCAGCGCGCGTTTTATAACTTGGAACGTCTCTGGGCTTCCTTCGACTTCGCTGCGGATGACAAAGGACGAAGTCGGGCGTTGTGAAGAGGCGCAAGCCGACGCATCATACCAAAGCGGCGCGCGCGCGTCGCGGTTTTTGGATGCGCTTCGGAGTTTGGATTTTCATCGTGTTCTTCGCGCTAAGCGTTGCAGGCGGATTGATCGTCGTGGGAAGAATCGGCGCACGATGAACCGGTCGGGTCGGTCGGAATGCCGCGGTCGTACACGCACGACGTTAATGCGGGAGCGACTGAGCGCAGCACGCCAATAAACGCCTATGTGAAGGTAAAAGGCATCGTGGGGATTGTTGTATGATTCACCTCAGATCTTTTGTGCTGCTTCTGTTAGCGGCTAGCCTTGGAGGCTGCAATGCGGGACGCTCCGGAGTGGTTCCGAGTTCGGTCGGCTACGAAACCCGTCCAATGCAGTCGGATTCGAAGGGACCGTGGATGCTCCAGGCGGCGAAAAGCGAAGATTTGCTCTACATTACGAATATCGACAGCGGCGTGGCAGTGTATGCTTATCCGAAAGGCGAGCTAGTTGGAACTTTAACCGGCTTTAGCACGCCCTATGGCCTTTGCGTTGATAAAGCCGGAGACGTCTTTGTGGCGAACTTCGGCGGACAGGCAGTCGTTGAATACACGCACGGCGCCACGCGGCCTGTGGCCACGCTACCGACGAACGGCAGCCCGTTTGGTTGCTCTGTTGACCCAGTCGGCAGGTAATCTTGCGGTTGCCAACTGGTGCGACGGACCAATCGGCTCATGCTACAGCGAAGGAACGGTCCTGATCTTCAAGCACGCAAAAGGTACGCCGAAGAGATTTATCGATCCGTACAGCGCTTCGATGCTTTTTTGCCTCTATGATAAAGTGGGAAACGTTTTCGTGAGCGGCGTCAACACGTTTTATCACATGGCCTTTGCAGAGCTTGCGAAGGGTACAAGCCAGTTTCAAAAGCTTGCACTGACTCTGCCCGGGCACCCTCCGCAGCCGGGCGGCATGCAGTGGTACGGAAAGCACCTTACCGTGGCACCAGCTGACGGAAACGTCATCTATGAGTACGGCGTGGAGGGAACGCGAGCACGATTGCTGGCGCACGATCCTTCTTATTGGCCTTCGTAATAACTATGGTACTAACCAATTCAGAATTCAAGGTACCACGATCATCGCGCCAGTACTGAGCTCGCATCCGCATCATAATCCTAAAGGCACCGTCGAGTACTTTCGCTATCCCAGCGGAGGCAGCCCGACGAAAATCATCGCCAGCGGCGCAGACTTTCCGTTTGCCGCTGATGTCAGCCTTGCGGCAAAGTAGGGCGGGTCGCGCTATACATTAGCACGAATCCGTTGGAGAATTAAGCGAGCCTCCTAAAATGTTCGCTTGGACTGGAGAGCGCCAAGCTAGTGAAGATTCTTCGTTATGCGTTCGGTATTTTGAGCATCGTCGCGACCTTAGAAGCTTGCGGCGGATCTAACCTTTCGGTCAGCCCGACGCATTCAGGTTTGCTCACCCCTTCGGCCGATGGAAAATCTTGGATGCTCCCAGAGGCACAGTGCGAGGACCTGCTTTATGTCACGAACATCTCAGGCTATTCGGGCGGAGATGTAACGCCCTACGGCAGTGTTACTATCTATATGTATCCTCAAGGCAAGTTGGTGGGAAAGCTGACCGGCTTCAGCCGACCAAACGGACTCTGCGTTGATGCAGCCGGGAATGTCTTCGTAACGGACTTCGGTTACGAGCGGATTATCGAGTACCCGCACGGCGGCACGGTGCCCATTCGAACGCTGAAGTACCTCGGAACTCCGAACGGCTGCGCCGTGGACCTTAAGACTGGCGCTCTCGCGGTTGCTATCTCCTGCGATGGGCCGATCGGTAGTTGCTACCCATCAGGCACTGTTTTGATCTTCAGGCACGCGAAAGGACGTCCCCTGAAGTACCAAAATGTGAACAGTCCCGTGATGTTGTTTTGCACCTACGATAAAGCCGGGAACTTATTCGTTGACGGTACAGGAAGGGAGTACACCAACTATCTCGACGAGCTTCCGGTCGGGGGCTCACGATTGGGCAGCATTGCGTTTACGTTTCCTCGGAAGGCCTTTGCGCCGGGCGGCCTCCAATGGCACGGCAAATACTTAGCCATCACGATGGTCGACGGTAACGTCATTTACCAATATAGCATCGCCGGCAGCAACGCAAGACTTGTCAGAAGCATACCGCTGAAAAGCATTGCGAACGGCAACGGCACGAACCAGTTTTGGATCGGCGGCAAGACGATCGTGGCGGAGGAGCTTAGCACGGTTCATTCCAACGGGATGGTGAAGTTCTTTCGATACCCTACCGGCGGTAAACCGACGAGAATTATTTCGAAGAACGTTAACAATCCATGGGCCGCGAGTATCAGTTGTCGCCGAGGTCGTCGCAACGTAAGCGAAGACCGTGACGTTCTCGCAGAACAACCCTAGCGTGTACTGAACCGACGGCGTGATGGCGATCCCCTCTGGAAACCAGTCGATGCGCGTGTCGGTTAATCGCACCTTATCGGCATTGATGATTGAGATGCCGATGCCCGGGACACGCCCGTTGGTTTCGAAGATGCAGCCGGCGATGTAGGTCTCCTGGCGACTTGACCCGCTGTCGCCGTTCCGAGCGTAACGGCCGTGCCGCCATTCGAGGTGTACCAAGCAACGCAGTCGATGATGCTGACCTGCAGCGAGTCATCTAAGGCCACCGCAACGGGACAGCTGTCGAAGACGACGCGAAAGATGCGTACGTTCTGCGAGCCGGTCGTCACCCGAATGGCGGCGCCCCCCGTTACACCCTCGGCATAGAAGATCTGCAGGTCTTGGAACGTTACTCCACCGATGTTGGCGTCTCCGGATCCAGGATTATTTTCGACGAGGAAAAGGTCGCCGAAGTTGCCGCCCTGAGGTGCCGTCATGACGAGCTTGGTTCCATTGCTCGTTCCTGTGATGAGCATAGGATACGCGCAGCTGATCGCTACCGCCGGTGCACCGGTTATTTGGTTCGCGGCGATGTAGTACACCCCACCGTCGCCGTTCCCCGTGCCTCCGGGCACGGTATCATTCGACGGAATGAGTACGGTTGCACCGTAGGTAGCGCCGCCGGCATTCGAGCAGCTCGCTTGCGCTGCGTTGATCGCCTTTTGCAGCGCCGTTGCGTTCGCGCTCGCCTTTGTTGGGTCGTTCGGCACCATCCCATAGTCCAGCGCATTGATAATGCCCGGCTGGGAATAATTACTCATGTCATTTCTCTCCCAGAGATTATGTTTATTTGCGCGCACCAACACGCTGGGAGAGGTAAGCGGCGGGTCATCGTAAGCGGTACGATGCCCTTCGGCCGACCACGGTGAGAGTTCATCACTTCAAGAACGCTTGTAAATTCTTCGTTGTCATCTTTTAGGAATAGTTTTGTGGAGTTGCTTCAACGGTTTAAAACTGCCTGGGAGAAAGCGCTGTGCGAAGAGCCGCAGAGGGATTGACCATCGTCACTTCTGAACTTCGCTAACGATGAACAGCGTTAGTCTCCTAACCCAAGACCTTTCTGCGCTGCACGGACGCTACGTCCTGACGCCGTGGGTTGCGCAGGGCGGCCGTACTCCACCGACTATCGTGCGCGGCGAAGGATCGTATTTGTACGACGATCGCGATCGGCGCTATCTCGATTTCTCGGCGGGTCTCGTGGCCGTCAACCTGGGTCACGCGCACCCCGCGGTCGCGTCGGCCATCGGCGAGCAAGCCGGCCGCGTGGCGTATGCGCCGCCGAGTTTGGGCAACGATCGGCGCGCGCAGCTCGCGCACGGCATTTCCGAGATCGCTCCATGGGATGAAGGCTGCCGTGTCTTCTTCACGACCGGCGGCGGTGAAGCGAACGAAGACGCCATCAAGTTTGCGCGGACGCTGACGGGCCGTCAGAAAGTGCTGACGGCATACCGCTCTTTTCACGGTTCGGCCCCCGGCGCGGGAACGCTCACCGGTGAAAATCGGCGATGGCCGAACGAACCGGGGATCCCCGGCGTCGTGCGATTTTTCGCGCCGTTTCCGTATCGCAGCCCCTTTCACACGCGCGATCCTCACGAAGAGACGCAACGCGCCATCGCGCACGTCGAGGAGATCGTCCGATACGAAGGCGGCGATCGCATCGCCGCACTCCTCATCGAACCGATCGTCGGAGCCAACGGAGTGATCGTCTATCCGGAACACTATCTCCGCCGCGTGCGTGAACTTTGCACGCGCCACGGCATTCTGTTGATCTTCGACGAAGTGATGACCGGCTTCGGTCGTACCGGAGAAGCCTTCGCCGCGCAGCGGTTCGGCGTGACGCCGGATATTTTCACGTTCGCGAAGGGCGTCACGTCGGCGTACGTTCCGCTGGGCGGCGTCGCGGTGCGCGAATCGCTGGCCAAGCATTTCGACGCGCATCCGCTGCCGAGCGGACACACGTTCAGCGGACATCCGGTGGCGATGGCCGCGGGGGTTGCGGCATTGCAGGCGTACCGCGACGAAGGCCTCTTTGCGCGAGCCCGCGAGATCGAGACGTGGCTGCGCGTACGCTTCGATACGCTGCAACGCAAACACCAAAGCGTCGGCGAAGCGCGCGGCGTCGGCGCCTTTTTCGGCCTCGAACTCGTCGCCGATCGCGCGACGCGCGAGCCCTTAGTGGCCTGGCAGGGACCCAAGACGTTGCAGTCATTTTTCAACGAACTGCTGGCAAACGGGTTGTACGTGTACGGTCGGTACAACGTTGCCATCGTCTCGCCGCCGTTGACGATCTCGGTTGAGGAACTCGACGAAGCGTTCGCGATCTTGGATGCGACGCTGGAGCGTTTGAGCGCGAACTAGACGATGCACGTCGCGGTTCACGACAAGGCCACGGGGGAGCGCATCGGCCAAGTCCCCGTCGCACGGGGCGACGAGGTTGCGCGCACCGTCGAAAAGGCCGCGCGCGCCTTTACGTCGTGGGCGCAGGTGCCCGTCGTCGAGCGCTGTCGGCTGTTCTTTCGGTACGCGGATTCGCTCGAGCGACGGCGGGAAGAACTTGCGCTGTCGGTATCGCGGGAGAACGGCAAAATCTTGGCCGACGCGCGTGCGGAAGTCCGCAGGGGCATCGAGGCCGTGGAGTTTGCCTGCGGCATGCCGTCGCTGATGATGGGCGATTCGTTGCCCGACATCGCGCGCGGCATCGATTCGGTTTCGATGCGCTATCCGCTTGGCGTTTGCGTCGGCATCACGCCGTTCAACTTTCCCGCGATGATTCCACTGTGGATGTTTCCGCTAGCGATCGCGGCCGGCAACACGTTCGTTCTCAAACCGTCTCCGCAAACGCCGTTGACCTCACAGATGCTCTTTGAGATCGCGACGGCCTGCGACTTTCCGGAGGGTGTTCTCAACGTCGTCCATGGCGGTCAGGAGACGGTCGAGGCGCTGATCGACCATCCTGTCGTTGCAGCCGTTTCCTTCGTCGGCTCTTCGGCGGTGGCTCGCAGCGTGCAAGAAAGGGCGGTACGCGCTCACAAACGCGTCCAAGCCTTGGGTGGAGCGAAAAACTATCTCATCCTCATGCCGGACGCGGTCAACGCCGCGACGTGCGATGCGGTCGTCGGCGCCGCCTTCGGCGGCGCGGGACAACGCTGTCTAGCCGGTTCCGTCGTGGTCGCGGTCGGCGATGCGGGCGATGCCTTTGTACCGATGATCGTCGAAGCGGCCGGCAGATTGAGACTCGGCCGTGGCGCCGATCACGGCACGGAAATGGGTCCCGTCGTGAGCGACGACGCACTCGCGCGCATCCGCGGTTGCGTCGAACGCGCGCGCAGCTCCGGAGCGCGAGTGTTGCTCGAAGGAGGCGCAATTCCGGAGCGCGGTACCTTTGCCGCCCCGGTGATCGTCGATTGCGTCGATGCGGACGGCGAGCTGGCGCGCGATGAAATTTTTGGGCCCGTGCTTGCCGTCGTTCGAGCGGACACGCTCGACGAGGCGATCGCGATTGCGAATGGGTCGCGCTACGGCAACGCTTCTTCCATCTTCACGCGCGACGGCGGAGCGGCCCGTACGTTTGCAAGCAAGATCGAGGTTGGGATGGTGGGAGTCAACGTTGGGATCGCGGCGCCGATGGCGTTCTTCCCGTTCGGCGGCGTCAAGGATTCGATCTTCGGCGACTTGCGCTGCCACGGCAAAGACGCCGTCACTTTCTACACGCAGCAGCGCGTCGTGATTAGCCGCTGGCCGGCCTAAAGCGCGGCCGAAACCACAAAAAACCAGCCCCGAGAAACGCCAAGAAGTAATAGACGAACCAGCGCTGCGGCGGCGCGGAAATCGTCGCGAAGAACCACATGGTCGACAAAACCAAAAGAATCAGCGCGATAACCGAGATCGCGACGTCTAGCGCCCGCATCTCGCCGAGCCGCTTCGTGTAGACGAGCGCCGCGACGGCGATCAGCATGTAAATGAGGATGAACCCAAACGTACTGAGCGTGCCGCAGTTATTGAAAACGTCGATCGGCGCTACGCGCAAGCCCAACGCGACGACCGCGATAAGCAAGGTAATCGCGGTGACGATCGTCACCGCGACGTTCGGCGTGCGATGACGAGGCTCGATTCGAGCAAAGAGCGGGGGTAATAGCGACCTCGTCGCCATCGCATATGCGATGCGCCCCGCCGTCGTAATGCACGCGAGACACACGGAAAAGGCGCTGCAGAGCGCACCGACCGTGATCGGAATTCGCAAGTATCCGATGCCGTACGACTCCGCCAGCGTTCCCAGCGGAAAGGTCTGTTGGTCCAGAGGTTTGGCGGCGCCCGCGAATCCCACGATCTCCGCATAGGTGGCGATCACGAAAAAGGCGCTCGCGAAAAGCACGCTGCCGATCACGGCGCGCGGAATCGTCATCAGCGGTCGCTTCGCCTCGGCCCCGAACGCGGTCGCGCTTTCGAAACCGACGAACGAAAAGACCGCAAACGCAATCGCCAGCCCGATGCCGCCCGGAAATGCATGACGGAGGTGCTCCTGGTTTGCGTCGAGCACCGTACCGCGGGCGTGGAGCACGACCGCTACTAAGACGCAAATGATGGTGACGGAGACGACCTCGAGCACCAGCATGACGACCGCGGAGACTTGCACGCCGCGATACGCGGCTTGCCACGCGATCGCGGCGAGTACGATCGTCATCGGGATGGCCGGTGCATGCGTGCCTGCGGCTTGCAACAGCAGTCCGACAAAGAGCGCCATGGCCCCGAGCACGGCCGCCGCCACGAAGATGTACGCCCAAAGCAGGGTCCACCCCGCGATCGCGCCGGCGACTGCCCCTAAGTGATCCGCAACGTACTGGTACATCGAGCCGGCCGTCGCCGAACGCCGCGCAAATTGATTGATGCAGAGCGCGACGAAAACCAGCATCGTTCCGCCGAAGACGTAGGCGAGCCACGTGCCGTTACCGGCCAGCGCGTACATGTACGGCGCGATCAAGATCGGCGTCATACTCGGTCCGATCAGCGCCACCGAGGTCGCCAAAACCTCGATAAAACTGAGCGATCCCTCGCGAAGGGACGGAGGCTGCGCCGCAGGGCTCATAACGCCTGATTCTGAGCCGACCGGTCGCCCAGTTCCCGCAACCGCGCGAAACTTCAACGCGCAGCGAAGGGTAGGATTGCGCATGAGAAGCAACGCTTCGAGGCTTGCGATCGCGATCGCCGCGCTGCTTTTTGCGACCGAAGCGGCGCCGACGTTGGCCCGCGACTTCGTGCAAGACCAGGCCGGGATGTTTTCGGCCACGACCGTCGGGCAACTGAATCAACGCCTGGCCAACTTCAGCGCGCAGACCCGCAAAGAAGTCGTCGTGGTAACGGTGCCGTCGCTCGGCGGCGCGCCGCTGCAACAGGCGGCGCAAACTGCCTTCACGCAACAGAACGTCAACGGCGTTCTCATTTTCATTGCACGCGACGACCGGCGCGACATCATCGTGCCCGACCGCGCCGGCGTCCAGGCGGGTTGGTTCACGCCGGACGTGTTGCGGTCGATCCGGACTTCGATGGAGAGCCAGTTTCGCAGTGAAGACTACGACGCTGGAATTACGACCGCCGTCGACGGTGTCTTAGGAATCTATCGTTCGCATCTCGGCTCGCTGCAGCAATCGGCGCCGTCGGGCCAATCGGGATCGAACGCCATCGTCCCGGTTTCTCGCTCCGCTGCTTCCAATGGAGGCATTCACATCTCGATGTTTTGGTGGATCATCATCGCGATCGTCGCGTTTTTGCTTCTGCGATCGATTCTCCGCGCGGCGACCGGTCCTCGCCAGTACGGCGCGCCAGGGGCGCCCGGAGCGGCCATCCCGCCGGGCGCGGGCTATGGGCCCGGGTACGGCGGCTACGGCGGTGGGGGCAGCTTCTGGAGCGGTCTACTCGGTGGTCTGGGCGGCGCGTGGCTGGGCAACGAGTTGTTCCGCGGGGGTGCCGGCGTACCGATGCAAGGCGGCACGCCGGTCGCGGGTGACACCGGCGGCAGCTGGGGCGCTGGCGATGCCGGCGGCTGGCAGAGCGACGCGGGCCAGGCCGATTTGGGCGGCTCGAGCGGCGGTGACTGGAGCGGCGGGGGTTTCGGCGGCGATGCCGGCGGCGGCGGCGACGGGGGAGGCGGTTGGTAGGCGCACTCCGTCGCGGCAACTAAAAGCAGGCGTTCATGCGACGCCTGCTTTCATTTTGGCTCCTCGGTGCACTATTCGTTCAATCGACGGTCTGCGCGGCGGCCGCGCAATCGCGCCTCAGCCCCGCGCTCTTCGGCGCGCTGCACTGGCGGCTCATCGGCCCCTTTCGCGGCGGACGAGCATTAGCGGTTACCGGCGTCCCCGGACAACCGAATCACTTTTATTTCGGCGCGGTCGACGGCGGCGTCTGGGAGAGCAACGACGCGGGACGGACGTGGGATCCCGTTTTCGATCGTGAAGACGTGGCGTCCATCGGTGCGATCGCGGTTGCACCGAGCAATCCGCAGATTCTCTATGTGGCCACCGGCGAAGCCGACATGCGTTCCGACATCGCGTACGGCGACGGGGTGTACAAGTCGGCGGACGGCGGAAAAAGCTGGACGCATCTTGGGCTGAACGATACGAAGCAAATCGGCGCGATCGTCGTCGATCCGCGCGATCCAAATACCGTCTACGTGGCGGCGTTGGGTCATCCGTATGGCCCCAATGCCCAACGCGGCATCTTCAAGAGCACCGATGGCGGGCGGTCGTGGAACAAAGTGCTGTACAAAGATGCCGACACCGGCGCCATCTCGCTGGTGATCGACCCGGCAAATCCGGCCATCTTGTATGCCGCACTCTGGCAAACGCGCCGCCCGCCGTGGAACGTCTATCCACCGTCGAACGGCCCCGGCAGCGGACTCTATAAGACGACCGACGCCGGTGCGACCTGGACGCAGTTGCGCAATGGTCTCCCCTCACGTGTCGGACACATCGGTCTTTCGATCTCCGCCGCGGCACCGAATCGAGTTTACGCTTTGGTCGATAGCGGTCCGAGACTCGGAGGCGTCTATCGTTCCGACGACGCGGGCGCGACGTGGTCGCATACCGACGGCGAACAGCGCATTTGGCAGCGCGGGTGGTACTTCAGCGGCATCACCGCCGATCCACGCAATCCCGACGTCGTCTACGTCATGAATACATCCACGTATCGCTCGGCCAACGGCGGGAAAAGCTTCGAGGCGATCCTGGGCGATCCGACGGGGCCCGACTATCACGCGCTGTGGATCGATCCCAACGATTCCAACCGCATGATCCTGTGCAGCGATCAAGGCGTGATCGTGAGCATCAACGATGCGAAGACGTGGAGCTCGTGGTACAACCAGCCGACGGCACAGTTCTACCACGTCGCTACGGACGACGCGTTTCCGTATAACGTCTACGGCGCGCAGCAAGACTCCGGAGCGGACATGCAGGTGAGCCAAGGGCGATACGGCACCATCTCCAATCAAGATTTTCGCCCGCTCGACGTCGGCGGAGAAAGCGGGACGCTCGCGCCCGATCCGCGCCATCCCGGATTAATCTACGGCAACTCGAGTGACGGCTCGTCGACCGCAGTGCGCGAGATTCCATCGACGGGATGGGAACAGAACGTCGACCCCCTGATCGCGCATCCAGACGTGCTTTGGAGGGGCACGTGGACATTGCCGATTGCGTTCTCACCCAGGGATCGCAGGACGCTTTACGTCGCGCGACAGAAAATCTTCCGTACGCGCGATGGCGGCCAAACGTGGCAAGTCGTGAGCCCCGACCTCTCACGCGCGAACGAAGGCACTCCGGCAAACCTCGACAGTACGACGCTCGCGGATTCAAATAACGTGACGCGGCACGGCGTCGTTTACACGATCGCGCCGTCTCACTTCAACAACGATGATCTCTGGGCCGGCACCGATGACGGCTACGTTTGGATGACGCGTAATGCTTCGATAAGCTCGGCACAGGGCCCGCGCTGGCACAATGTGACGCCGCCGGCCCTAACCTCATGGAGTAAGGTTGCAACTATCGAAGCGTCACACTTCAACGCCGCAACGGCGTACGTGGCGATCGACCGGCACCGGCTCGACGACTACCGGCCGTACTTCTATCGCACCATAAACTATGGCGCTACCTGGACGCCCATTGCCAACGGCATCCCCGACGGCTCCTTCGTGAACGTCGTCCGCGAGGATCCCGTGCGGCGTGGCTTGCTCTATGCGGGAACGGAACGCGGCGTTTACGTGTCGTTCGACGATGGCTCTTCGTGGCAGTCGTTACAACTGAATCTGCCGGTCACATCGATTCGCGATATCGCAGTTCACGGCGACGACCTCATCGTCGCGACGCACGGCCGTTCGTTTTGGGTGATGGACGACGTCGCACCGCTTCGAGCGATGACCGAGACCACCGGCCGCACCGCGTATCTCTTCCCGCCTGCGACGGCCTATCGCGTCCGTCCGACGAATCAAGAGGGTACGTTCCTTCCGATTGACGAGCCGCAAGTGGCAAACAAGCCCGTCGGCCTCTACATCGATTACTACTTGCCGGACGTCGCGCGCACGCCCGTGGTTCTGGACATCATCTCGGCCGATGGTAAGATCGTACGAAGTTGGTCGAGCGCCCGTCCGCCGAAACCGGTCGACCCCAAGTCCCTCACCTTTCTCGCACACTGGCTGCCGCAACATCCGGCGCCCGTAGCGGCCGCCGGCGCCCACCGGTTCGTTTGGGACTTTCACGAGGAGAGCCCCGACGGTCCGTTGACACCGCCCGGAAGTTATACGGTGCGTTTGAGCGTGAACGGTCAGACGTACACGCGCTCGGCGCGCGTTCTGCGCGATCCTCGCGCTCCCGTCACGGATGCCGGTCTGCGCGCACAGTACGATCTCGCGAAGCGGGTCATCGCGCTGCGCGCTGAGGCGTCGGCGGCGCGCGCCAGGGCGCAAGCGCTCGCATCCAGCGGAAAAATCTCGGGCGCGGACTTGCGGACGCTTCGGCGCGACGTCGCGGGCGAAGCGCCGGCTAATAATCCGGACGATTCAGTCGGCTCGTATTCGCACGACGTTACGAGCTTCTTGTATCTCGAAAACTCGTTGGACTATTTAGAGAGCGCGGTCGAAAGCGCCGACTCGGCGCCGACTCCCGACATGCGAGTCGCCTACGGAAAACTCGCCGCTATCTACGAGTCCACGCTCGCACGCCTGAACGCGATGTCACCGACCCGCTAGGGCTTGCGTATACCAGCGCTCGAGGTCGTCGTGGAATTGTACGAGCGCCTGCGGGTGAAGATACACCATGTGGCCCGATTCGTAGAAACCATACGAGATGTTCTGCCGCAGAGGAGCCGGGATACCGAGATGATTCATGGTATAGACGGCGGCGAGGTACGGCGTCGCAAAGTCGTAATAGCCGCCGCCGAGAAAGACGCGCAAATTCGGATCGTACGTCATCGCGGACGCTAAGTCGGGCGCGGTGTTGGTCGGAAGATTGCCGTTGTGTTTCCAGTCCCATTTTTGGAAGACGTTGACGAGCGGCCGGTACACGAGCGTCGTATGGTACCCGAGGATGTCGCGCATGAAATGGTTGCCGGCAGCAACGAATGCCGCATCGATCGACGCATCCGTCGCGTCGTAATCCGGACGGTCGCTGATCCGATCGAGCATGTACGACGTATAGCGCGCATCCAGCCGCCCGACCATCTCGCCCGTCGCGCGCAAGAGCTCGGTTTCATAGCGCCAATATGGAACTCGCAGATTCGACTGGCGGATATAACGGTCGGACAATCCCGTATAGTCGTGCAGCTTGGCGACAACGTCGTTAGATGTCGAGGGCGAAAGTTTGGCGCCTTGCGCGAGCGCATCGAGATACTCGCCCATCGCGAAAGATTCGACTCGCGGGAGCAGCGCCTGCAGCGTCGTCGGCGGTCCCGGCAGACGATTGTGAAACCACGCCACCGCCGCCTCGGTCGGCAGATACAGCGCGAACGCCCAATCCCCGCCGCCGATCGCCGTCGGGCTGAAGTTGACGTCCCAATCGAGACTGAAGTCGAGGATCGCCGAGAGCAGCACGATGCCGTTGATGCCGATGCCTTGCTGTTGGAGCGTGCGAACGAGCATCGCAGTGCGCGGCGTGCCGTACGACTCGCCGAACAGGAACTTCGGTGAGTTCCAGCGTCCAAACGCCGAGATGTAGCGCGAGACAAACTGCGCGAAGGCCCGCTGGTCCGCATCCACGCCGAAGAAGTCGGACGGTTTCCCCGCGCCCACGATTCGGCTAAAGCCGGTATCGGGTGCGTCGACAAAGACGAGATCGCTGCGATCGAGCAACGAGTACTGATTCTCCACCAGGTTGAAGGGCGCGTTCCGCGTGGGCGCTGCGTCGCCCACTTGGACGCGCATCGGACCGATGGAACCCATTCGTAACCAGATCGTCGAACTTCCAGGGCCGCCGTTGTACAAGAACGTCACGGGACGGGTGCGTGGGTCGGCACGATCGGCGGTGAATGCGGTGTAGAACATCCGGCAATCCGGCTGGCCCTTTTGATCCTCGAGCGTGATCGTGCCGGCACGTGCGGTATAGGGATACGTTTTTCCGCCCAGTGTGATGGAATGCTGCGTCACCGCGTCGGCCGGTACTTCGGCGGTTGCCGGGGCCGGCGGAGGCGACGCCTTGGGCGCGGCCGCCAGCAACGCAAACGTCAAAGTTGAGAACAACACATTACGCACGCGCCAGTACCCGCGCGTACCAGCGTTCGAGATCGGCGTGGAAGCGCGCTAGCGATTCGGGGCGCAGATAGACCATGTGGCCGCAATAGTAAAAGCCATAGGTTATGTTGCGCTGTAGCGCCGGCGCGAGGTAGAGGTGATCGAGCACGTAGACCGTTGCGAAGAACGGCGTAGCAAAATCGTAGTAGCCGTTCCCGGAAAAGAGCTGCAGGTGCGGATTGTACGTCATTACCTGTGCGAGATCCGGCGCGACGTTGAGGATCTGCACGTCGTTGCCGTGCTTGAAATCCCAGGTCTGGCCGTCGGCGTAGATCAGGTCGTAGATCGCGGAACGGTAGAGCAGCGGCGGATTGTACCTGAGCGTTTGCCGAAGATACGTGTTGACCGTCGAGGTGAACGCCGAGTCGACCGCGGCATCGAACGCGTCCCAATCGGGCGAGACCGCACGCCGGTCGAGGACGTACGTCTGGAACCGCGAGTCGATGCGCCCCACGGTGATCCCCCGTTCGCGCAGCAGTTCGTTCTGAAACCGATCGTATGGAACCCGTAAGTTGGACCGGCGAATGTACTCTTCAGAGAGACCGGTGTATTCGTGCAGTTTCGCAACGATGTCGTTGAAACGATCCGCCGGCAGTTGCGAACCCGCAGCCAGTGCGTTGAGGTATTCGCCGAGGCCGAAATTTTCCACCTCGCTCAGCAGCGCCTTCAGCGCGGGAGGGTGGGGCAACGCGTGGTGGTACCATGCGGTTGCGGCTTCCGTCGGAAGATAGAGGATATAGGCCCAGTCGCCCCCGCCAACCGGAGCACCATCGTTGTAGTCGACGTTCGCGTTCAAAAACGACGACAGCAAAACGATGCCGTTGAGGCCGATGCCGTGGTCTTGCAAGTACTTCGCAAGAACGGCCGAGCGCGTGGTACCGTATGATTCACCGAACAAGAAGCGCGGCGAATCCCATCGATTGAACCTGCCGATGTAACGGTCGATGAACTGGCCGAAGGCGGCGGCATCCTGATCGACTCCCCAGAAGTCCTTGCGATTCCCAACACCGATGAAGCGGCCGAAGCCGCTGCCCGGCATGTCGACGAAAACGAGATCGGTGCGATCCAGGAGAGAATACTGGTTGTCGACGACGCGATACGGCGGCGGCCCGGTGAGCGTCCCATCCGCGGTCACGACGCGGACCGGGCCGAACGATCCCATACGCAACCACATCGTCGAACTACCCGGACCGCCGTTGTAAAGAAACGTCACGGCGCGCTTGGACAGATCGGCGCCGTCGAGCGTATATGCCGTGTAGAAGATGCGGGCCGTGGGCTGCTCGTCGGTATTGCGTAGCGTGATCGTTCCGGCGCGCGCGGTGTATGCAAGCGAACGTCCATCGAGCATCACGCGATGATGCGTGACGGCATCTGGCGTGCCGGGTGAAGCGGCTGCGCCCTTCGCCACCGCGCTTGCCTGACCTGATAGCATCGACGGCAACGCGATGCTAGCGATCGTCGCGATTCGTAAGAGCCGGGCCGGAAAATTCAAGGCGAAGCGCGATTATCGCGAACGAAACGCCGCATCCTGCCACCCTTCGAGGTGCCGCGCATCAAAGTTTCGTCAAACCGTAGTGGCGGCGACTGCGCCGTGTTCTTCGTACGCCTGTCGGATTTCGGCGGCATAGCGTTCGTCGACGACGCGCCGTTTGATCTTCATCGACGGCGATAGTTCTCCGTTCTCGACGCTGAACTCGCGCGGAATCACGATAAGGTGTCGAATCTGTTCGTAACTCGCCAAACCGCGAGTCTGCCTGCGCACTTCATGGGTGAGGAAATGTCGGACGTCTTCGCGCCGCGCCAAAGCATCCGGCGGCACGTCCGTCGGGAGCGGCAATTCGAGGCGTAGCAACGCCCAATTCGGGCAAATCAATGCGATTGGATGGGCTTGCCCGCGCCCCGTGACCATCGCACCCCCCACGAAGATCGAACGCTTGATGCTCGCCTCCACGCGGGCCGGGGAGATCCACTTTCCAGTGCTGGTTTTGAAGACTTCATTTTTCCGATCCGTGATCCACAAGTACCCTCGGTCGTCCAATCGCCCCAAGTCGCCGGTATGCAACCACCCATCTTCGATTGACGCCGAGGTCGCCTCGGGATCACGATAGTATCCACGCATCACGTTGCGCCCGCGGACGAGCAACTCGCCGTCGGCGGCAAACCGCACGTCGACGCCGGTCAACGGGCGGCCGACCGCGCCATAGACGTTTGAGGACAGCCGGCTCACGGAAACGACGGGGGACGTTTCCGTTAGGCCGTAACCCTGCATCACCGGGACGCCGAACGCCAAGAGCGTCATTGCGGTGTCGAGATGCAGCGGTGCGCTTCCGCTGGTGAGAAACTTTACTCGATCGAGTCCCAGCGCGTGACGAATCTTGCGCAACACCAGCAGACGCGCGAGCATGTATCGCCACCGCAGCCAAAGCGGCGCGCCCGTGCCGCGGACAGTCGCAGACATATAGCGGCGTCCCTCGCGCAGCGCCCATGGAACGAGCCGCGCTTTCAACCCGCCCTGCCGCAGCGCTTCGCCCGTCACTCCTGCCAACAGGCGGTCGAACAGGCGCGGCACCGACGTCATCTCTGCCGGGCGAACGTCGCGCAAATCGGCGAGCAGTTCGCTCGGATCGTGACAGATGAAATACCGAACCTTCGCGAGCAAATAGATATAGATCAAGGTGTGCTCGTAGATGTGCGAATACGGCAGTACGGACAGCACGTCGGTTCCGCTAGAGAGCGCTTCGAAGCCGCAATCGAGTGAAACGCGGGCATCGTACGCAACGTTGTCGTGCGAAAGCATCACGCCTTTCGGGGCGCCGGTCGTTCCCGAGGTATAGATGAGGACCGCGAGATCGTCGGGATGCAGCGTCTCCTCGTAAGCAGCCGGCAGGTGCGCGTTTTGCTCGCGGATTTGGGCGCCCCGCGCCTCGAAATCGCGGAGTCCATCGGAATCGGTGGAGTCGAAACGGATGACGCGCGGTAAGGTGGCGCCGCATTCGTTGAGACGATCCGCAGTGGATGGGTTATCCGCGAAGATGAGCCGCGCGGCGCAGTGCGTCAGAATGTGGGCCACATGATCGAGCGCCTGCGTCGGGTAGATCGGAACCACGACGCAACCGGCAAAGAGTGCGGCAAAATCCGCTACGATCCAATCGATGCAGTTCCCTGACATCAAGGCCACTCGGTCGCCGGCGCTCACGCCCGCGTCGCGTATAGCGCACGCGAGGTTTTCGACGCGCTCGAGGAGCGACGCACTCGATGTCGGCGTCCACCTTCCCTCGACGCGCTCGACGACGGCCTCGGCGCGAGGCTCGCTCAAGGCCGACCGTATCATGCCCGGAAGCGTTGTTTTCGCCGGCAGTTTCGCGGACGCCACGTCCCCGTGCTTCAGGGATCGCGCTCGTGAACCCCTGTGGCGCTCAGAGGCGCTGCAGATACGGGCGCGCGCGCTCGAGGCGCGTCTGCGTCATGCCGGCGACGTCCAACAACTCATCGAGCGATGCGAAGGCACCCTCTCGATCTCGCAACACGACGATACGTCCCGCGATGGAGCGGCCAATCCCGGGAACTGCGGCTAACTCCGTTACGTCGGCGCGATTGACGTCGATGCTGCCCTCGGGGGGCGGCGTCGCACGCGAGCGCCGCCCGTGTGTGCGACGCGAAGTCGACGCATGGCGAGCTTCACCGGCGGTCGGTACGTATATTTCGTCGCCATCGCTCGCATGCTGGGCGAGGTTGATGCCGGCAGGATCTGCGCCGCCGGTGAAGCCGCCGGCTAAAGCAACCGCTTGCGCCGCACGTTCGCCGTCACGCAGATGGTAGAGCCCGGGTCGCTTCACCGCACCGGCGACGTAGACCACCGTATCCTCGAGACGATGGCGTGTCCGGCCGTCGCGATGGTGGAACTCCGAACCGGAGCGCGGCGTTGGTTCGGAACCAGCAACGGCGGACGCTGCGGTAACGACGGGCCGGCTGGGGCGGTGCCAAAACGCCAGCGCGAGCAGGACGCCGACCGCGGCGATCAGAGCGATTCGGTTCGTCATGTCGTTCCATTCACACGATCGTGTCCCACGTCAAGGGTAGCGCCTACGCCGGACAGCGTGTAGTATGTCGCTCATGGCCGAGGCCTACGACTATCGGCACGTCGAGCATAAATGGCAATCGCGCTGGGAGCACGCCGGCGTGTACGCAACGCGTGAGGACGAGCGAACGCCGAAATACTACGCGATGGAGATGCTGCCGTATCCCTCAGGCGATCTCCACATCGGTCATGCAAAAAACTATACGCTCGGCGATGCCGTCGCGCGAATGATGCGGATGCTCGGCTATAACGTGCTGCATCCAATGGGGTGGGATGCGTTTGGTCTGCCGGCGGAAAATGCGGCGATCGAGCGCGGCGTCGACCCCGCGGCATGGACCGCGGAAAACATTCTCAACATGCGCCGGCAAATTCGTTTGATGGGAACCGGGTACGACTGGACGCGTGAGATCGCCACGTCGGAGCCGGAATACTATCGCTGGAATCAATGGATCTTCTTGCGGCTGCGCGAGCAAGGCTTGGCATACAAACGTGAAGCGCCGGTGAATTGGTGCCCGCACGACCAAACGGTCTTGGCAAACGAACAGGTCATCGATGGGCGGTGTTGGCGTTGCTCCACCCTCGTCGAGCGCCGCAATCTCTCCCAGTGGTTCCTCAAAATCACGGCCTACGTCGAACGGCTACTCGATGACTTAGAGAAACTCCCGGGATGGCCCGAGCGAACAAAGGCGATGCAACGTAACTGGATTGGTCGCAGCGAAGGCGCGCGCGTACGCTTCGGCATCGAAGGACTCGACGAGGGCGTCGAGGCTTTTACCACTCGTCTAGACACGCTCTTTGGAGCGACGTTTCTTGCCGTCGCTCCGGAGCATCCGATCGTTGCCGCGCTGAAACGCCTCGCGCCGCGGGGCCACGCTACCGAGATCGACGCCTTCGCCGATTCGCTCAAATCCAAATCCGAACTGGAACGCACGAGTCTGATGGAGAAGCGCGGCGTGTTTACCGGCGCCTATGCCGTTAATCCGTTGTCGCAGGAGCGGATTCCGATTTGGGTGACAAACTACGTGCTGGCCGAGTATGGCGGCGGTGCGGTCATGGGGGTTCCGGCGCACGACGAGCGGGACTTTGATTTTGCTCGACGGTACGGCCTGGCGATGGCGCAAGTGGTCGTCCCGAGCGACGGCGCGACCGACGCGCCGTTGCAGGGTGCGTTCGTCGAGGACGGACGTCTGATCGCGAGCGGCGACTTCAGCGGCATGAGCAGCGCTCGCGGTCGCGAGGCAATGGCCGCGGGCTTGGCTGCGATGGGCGCCGGCGGAGAAAGCATCGGGTACAAACTGCGGGACTGGCTGATTTCGCGACAGCGTTACTGGGGAACGCCGATTCCAATCGTGTATTGCGATCGCTGCGGCGAGGTCGCGGTTCCGGACGAACAACTGCCGATCGTGCTCCCGCCGCGCAGCCGCTTGGAGGATTTCCTTGAAACGTCGTGCCCCTCGTGCGGCGGCCCTGCGCGGCGGGAGAGCGACACCATGGACACGTTCTTTGAATCGTCCTGGTATTATCTGCGCTATCTCGACCCGCACAACGATCGATCGCCCTGGAGCAAAGCGATCGCGCGGCGATGGATGAACGTGGACCAATACATCGGCGGCGCGGAGCACGCGGTTCTTCATTTGTTGTACTCGCGCTTCTTCTACAAATTCTTTCACGATCGCGGCTGGATCGCGGGCAAGGACGAGCCGTTCGAACACCTCTTTCATCAAGGGCTCGTGCTGCGCGACGGCGACAAGATGTCCAAGTCGCGCGGCAACGTCGTGGGCATCGACGAGATCGCCGAGCGCTGCGGCATCGACGCAATGCGGCTCTTCTTACTCTACGTCACGCCTCCTGAAGAGACGAGCAACTGGACCGACGAGGGAATCAGCGGACGCGTGCGTCTTCTCAATCGGATTTGGCGTGCGTCGGCTCCATGCTTCACACAGCACGCTCCCCATGCCGAGGGGCGGCAAGTGCCGGAGGTCGATACCGCGCGAGAGAAAGAACTGATTCGCGCGCTGCATGCCGCCGCAAAGTCGGCGGTGGATGAAACATCGTCGCGACGATTTCACTACAACACCACCATTGCGAAACTCGACGAACTGGTCAATTTTATGACCGCGATGGCGGCAGAGAATTCACACTCGCCGGCGCTGCGCTACGCGGCCGAAACGTTGCCCGTCGTGATCGCGCCGTTCGCGCCGCACATCGCAGAAGAACTCTGGGAACGGCTGGGGCGCACGACGTCGGTCCATTTGGAGCGCTATCTGACGCCCGACGAGCGCATTCTTGCGGCGCAGGAGATCACGCTGATCGTTCAGGTCAACGGCAAGCTCCGCGCGCGTATTTCTGCGGCGCCAGGGATCGCGCAGGACGAGGCGGCGGCGATGGCCCTGAAGGATTCGAACGTTCGCGCGCACCTAAAAGGCAGCGAGGTCCGAAAGCAGGTTTACGTGCCAAACAAGTTGCTCAATTTCGTAACGTGAACGCGACCCGGCAACTCTCAACGCGCGCCTGCATCGTCGGCGGCGGCCCTTGCGGTATCATGCTCGGCGTGCTGCTCGCCCGTGCGGGCGTCGACATCATCGTGCTGGAGAAGTATCCCGACTTCTTTCGCGATTTCCGAGGCGATACGGTCCATCCATCGACGCTGGAGTTGCTCTACGAACTGGGATGGCTCGACGACTTTCTCGCGTTGCCGCACAACGAATTCCAAACCGCGAGCGCCAATATCGCGGGCGAACCGGTGAAGGTGGCCGACCTTTCGCATCTCCGTACGCACTGCAAGTTCGTGGCGTTGATGCCGCAGTGGGATTTTCTCAACTTTCTGGCGGAGCGCGGCCGCCGGTATCCGACCTTCCACTTGATGATGCAAACCGAGGGTACGGAACTCATGCGCGGCGGCGACCGCGTTACCGGCGTGCGTGCAAAAACTCCCAATGGCGAGCTCGATATCGCAGCCACGCTCGTCGTCGGCGCCGACGGACGCCACTCCACGATTCGCAGCCGCGCCGGCTTCGTCGTCAAAGATCTCGGCGCGCCGATGGACCTGCTATGGATCCGAATCCCCAAGCACGGCGGGGATCCGACGCGGCAGCTCGGATGGGTGACGACCGGACACATGGTGATCTTGCTCGATCGCGGAGAGTATTGGCAATGCGCGTACCTCATTGCAAAGGGCTCGTTCGCGCAACTCAAGGCCGAGGGTATCGAAGCGCTGCAGCGAGGGATCGCGCAGACCGTTCCGCCGTTGCGCGAGCGCGTCGGTGCGATCGACGATTGGTCCAAAGTCGCAATGCTCGACGTGCGCGTCGACCGTCTCGAACGTTGGCATCGGCCCGGCCTGCTGTGCATCGGGGACGCGGCCCACGCGATGTCGCCCATCGGCGGCATCGGCATCAATCTCGCGATTCAAGACGCCGTCGCCTCCGCCAACATTCTCGCGGCGCCGCTGCGCTCCGGCGCTTCGCCGTCGGAATCGGATCTCCAGCGGATTCAAGACCGTCGGATGTTTCCCACCAAAGTCACGCAAGCGTTCCAAACCTTCGTGCAGGATCGCGCGATCGAACCGCTGATGCAAGGCACGCCGATCGAGAAACCGCCGCTGATGGCGCGCTTATTCGAGGAATTTCCTTTCATGCGCCGGCTGCCGGCACGCCTCATCGGCGTCGGAGTGCGGCCGGAGCACGTGCGTACCCCCGACGCCTACGCGACGAGCATCGCGTCAGGCTAGGCCTTCGCGTGCGAGCATGTCGCGGTAAATTTCTCGTACGCGGCCGAGCGTGTCGATTTCGTCGGGTGGCTTGTCGTCGCGTAGCCGAACGATCCGTGGAAAACGCAACGAGAACCCGCTCTCATGCAAATCGCTTTCCGCAATCACGTCGAAGGCGACTTCGATAACGATCTTGGGTTCGACCGGGATTTCAGAGAAGCGCGCCTTCGCGCGACGCGCCTCTTCCGGCAGCCGATGCGCGAGAAACCACGGGGTCAGTTCCGTTATTTCCAGGTCGGTCAGGCCAGAGTACGCTTTGCCGATCGTTTGCGGCGTGCCGTCGTCGCCCCGGACGGCGAAGGTGTAATCTGAAAGTACGCCGGCGCGTTTGCCGTGACCCCATTCGACCGCTATGACGACGGCGTCGAGCGTGGAAAGCTCGCGCTTCAATTTTAGCCACCACTTCCCGCGCCGGCCCGGAAGATACGGCGCATCCTCGCGCTTGAGCATCAAGCCCTCGTTGCCGCGCCGGCGCGCCGCCTCGAATTCGGCGTTGATCTCGTCGGCGTCGGCATGCTGCACCGCGTGAAACGGTGCGACCGCGAGGTTTGGAGCGTTCGCAAGAACGCTTTCAAGGCGTCGTCGCCGCACGGCAAGGGGCTCGTCGATCAACAAATCATCGCCCAACGCGAGCACATCGAAGATCATATACCGCAGCGGAACGTCGCGCAGCAACTCTTCGTCGATCGTCTTGCGCGCAAGGCGCGCCTGGAGCATGCGGAACGGCAAGACACTTTCGTCACGCATCGCTACGATTTCACCGTCGAAAATTGCGTCGCTTCCGAGGCCTGCGAGCGCCGCCACCACCTCCGGATATGAATGAGAGATATCGTTGAGCCGGCGTGAAAAGAGCCTGACTTCACCGTGTCTGCGGTGGGCTTGCGCGCGAATGCCGTCGTACTTATCTTCGACGCGCCAGCCTCCCGAAGCAAGTTCGGTATAGGCATCGCCGTACGTAACCGGCGTCGCGAGCATGAAGCCAATCGGCGTTCCGTACGCGACACGGACCTCGTGCAGTGCGTGCTTCTTCGCGGCGAGCGCAACTGCGCCGACATCCCCGGCGGCCATCGCGGCTCGCCTTACCGCGGCGGCATCGGCCCCAAACGCCTGCGCGATGGCGTCTAGAACTAACCCTTCGCGCAAGCCGACGCGCAGGTCGCCCGTAATGATCTTCACCACGTACGTTGCGGTCAGACAATCGCTACAAGCGCGTAGGATTCGCTCGAGCAATGCGGCGCGCCGTTTGTTGGCCTGCTTTCCCGACGCCGACGCGATCTCGTCGAAAATTTCATCGAGCAGCGCGGGCGTCAATCGCTCAGAAAAGAGCGTGTTCTTCGCGGGCGTGCGAACGAGCGAACCGAGCGCGGCGCCCAGATCTCCCGTGCCGTGATAGGCGCGCGTCAGTTCGACGTCACTAAAACCCCACACCCGGTGCCCCACCTCAACCAGCATTCGACCGCCGATCGAAAGCGCGCGGCGACCGCTAAAAAAGCGAACCGCCGCCGCCAAGTCGCGCTCGTCCTCGAGCGACACAAAGTAGTCTGCCAGAAACGCGATCTTCTGCAGCTTGCCGGAGTGGGCGGCGATCCGCTGCGCCGTTTCGGCAAAACGCTGCATCTGCCTGACGACCGTACTCTAGAGCCGCCGAAAATACTCGTACGTTTCGCGGATGCCGTCGGCCAACGGAGTCGTTGCCGACCATCCGAGTTCGGCGCGCGCGCGCGTTGAGTCGAATTCCGCGTTTCGCGCGTCGCCCGGGCGTCGCGGAGCGTGCACGACCGGTGCGGCGAACGCGCTCACGTCGACAAGCATCCGATAGATCTGGTTCACGCTCGTGCGCACGCCTGTTCCGATGACGTAAGCGCCGGCCGAGCCGCGTTCCAAGGCCGCAATGTTTGCGGCAGCAACGTCCCGCACGTAAACGTAGTCGCGAGTCTGCTCGCCATCGGAATCGATCCGCACGGCGTCGCGCGCGAGAAAATGCCCGATAAAAATTGCGATCACGCCGGCCTCGCCGTTAGGATCCTGACGTGGCCCGTAAACGTTCCCATAGCGCAGCGCCGTAAAATCCAATGCCTTCGTCGCGTTGTAGTACCGAAGGTAATGCTCGCCAACCATCTTGCTGATGCCGTACGGAGAACTCGGGCGTTGCGGCGTTTCGTCGGTAATCGGCAGCCGCTCCGGCGTTCCAAAAATCGCCCCGCTCGAGGCGAGGATCACTTTGCCGACGTCGTTTCTGACGGCTTGTTCCAACACGTTGAGCAGCCCGAGCACGTTGACGCCCGCATCGTAGAGGGGATCGCGCACGGAGATCGCAACGGAGTGCTGTGCCGCCTGATGGTTGACGACATCCGGCTTAAAGTCCGCGAAGACTCGCCCGATCGACTCATCGCGCACGTCCATGTGCACGAGAGAGATACCGCCGCGCACGTTGGCGCGGCGACCTCCACCGTGTTCCCACAGTGAATCGATAACGAGCACCTCATGTCCGGCGTCGCAGTAGGCGTCGACCAGATGCGAACCGATAAAGCCGGCGCCCCCGGTAACGATGATGCGCACGCATTCTCCTTTCGGTGACGAGATAACCGCAACATTCGTCGCAGCAGAGCGAGGATGGCGGTATGCCATCCTTGTCGCTGCGATTGCATCCGTCCTCGGAACGCTCGCCGTAACTCCGCTCTCGTCGGATATGCGCGCGGTTGTAATCGGCGCCCTGTTTCTTCTTGCAGCGACCGCGGCCCGCTGAAGGCCGCTCCAGACCAGTCCCGAAGATTTTTAATATCGCCAGGCCAGCAAAGCGGGGACTGCACATGGCGGATCATCTTTGGCTGCCGAAATCGGGCGCGAGTCAGGAGAAGCACGGAGGGCAAACGCGACGATTACTTACAACATCGGAACGCCGCCGCCATTTCTCGTGATTGGAGCCTAGCAGTAGCGCGCGGGTAATCCGTTTCCGCGCCAGTCTCGACGCCGTCCGATGATGCGGACGGGTCCTCCTTCATTGACTAGATAGCTCCAACGCTTGTCGCAGGAGAGCGGCGATGGCGCGGTTTGCGATCCTCGTCGTTGCGATTGCATCCGTCCTCGGGACGCTCGCCGTAACGCCGCTCTCGCCGGATGCGCGAGCGGTGGTAATCGGTGCGCTGTTTCTTCTCGCGGCCGGCGTGTTTTGCGTTGCGCCGCCGCGCCTGCGTGCGTGCGTTCTCGTCGTGCTCGTCGCGGCCGCCCTGAACGCCGAGCTGCAGTCCGTCGCGCGCGTGCCCCTGCGCGAGCACCGCACCGCACGGTACTCAGTAACGCTGCTCGAGCGCATCGGTACCGGCGACGGCTCGAGCGAGGTGACGCTCGCGTTGGCCGACGGAACGCACGTGCAGGCGCGGCTGCGCGGCGACGTGCCGCAAATCGGAGCCCGCGCGATCGTGCGCGGCCGCCTGGAACCGTTCGACGATGCCCGCAATCCCGATGAGCCGAGCCAACGCGACATCGAAAAAGATCGCGGCTTCGACGGTCGCCTCGATGACGCAGTGCTGGTACGCACCGAACACGTTATGCAAACCGGGCCTCAAGTGTGGTTGGCCCGCGCGCACGCATGGGCGCACGAGCAGCTACAAGCGCGCCTCGGCGAGCCAAACGCCTCCGTTATTGCCGGCGAACTGTGGGGCGAGCGCGGCGCGCTCTCGCCGGCCCTACGCAAAGAGTTTCAAGAAACGGGAACGGTGCACGTCTTGGTTACCGCCGGTCTGCATTTAGGCGCGGTCACCGCACTGTGCGTCGGAGTGTTGACGCTCCTTGCGCTGCCGCGTCCGTTGACCTGTGCGGTCGCGATTGCGTCGGTGTGGGCGTTCGTGTGGTGGAGCGGCGCACAATTGCCGGCGGTGCGAGCCGCGACGATGGCGACGGCCGCGCTCACGGCTCGGGCGTTCGGACGCGCCACCTTTTCTTGGAATGCGCTCGCGATCGCGGCGACCGTACTGGCATTCTTGCGTCCACAAAGCGTTGCAGGCGCGTCGTTCGCGCTTTCGTTCTCGTGCGTCGGTGCGATCTTCGCATGCGCACATTCGATCGAAGCGTGGATCGCGGAACGCACCGCCTTGCCGTCGCTGGTGCGTGAGGCCGCCGTCCTCTCCGTCGCGACGCAAATCGGGATATGGCCGCTCGGCGCCACGATCTTTTTGCAGTTCGCGCCGTACGCGATGCTCGCGAACCTTGCCGTCGTTCCCTGCGTCCCGCTCACGATGGCACTGGGAGCGGCGCAGTTATTACTCGCCTGGTGTGCTCCCCTGGCGCAGGCATGTGCAAACGTCAATTCGTGGTTTTTGGCGTGGTCGTTGGGTGCCGTGGAAACGATTGCGGCGCTTCCGTCGGCCACGCTTCCGATGACGCCCGCGCCGGCGTGGTGCATCGCGTCGTACGATGCCGCGTTGCTTGCAGCCGTCGTCTTATGGCGTCGCGGCGCACGAACGCTCGTCGTCGCGCTGCTCGCCACCGCGACCGGGCTCGTGCTGTGGCCGCCGCGCACGCTCGAGACGCGGCTTCGCGTCACGGTGCTCGATGTCGGACAAGCCGATGCGATCGTGATTCAAACGCCCCAAGGCCACGCGCTGCTGGTCGACGCCGGCGGCCGGCTGGAGCGCGGACCACGCAACGATGGTTCGGTCGCGGAACTCGTGGGCGAGCGCATCGTCGTACCGTTTCTGCTGCGCCAGGGCGTGCATGCGATCGACGCTGCGATCGTGTCACATCCGCACGGCGATCACGTCGGCGGCGTCGCGCCGGTTCTGCGCCGGTTACGCGTGACCGAGCTCGGGGATAGCGGTCAACGGTACGGCGGCCACGCATATCAGGATGCGCTGGACACGGCGCAGCGCGAGAACGTACCGGTTCTCCATCCCCGCGCCGGGATGGAGTGGCACACGGACGACGGCGTGACCCTACGCTTTATCGGCCCTTCGTTGCCCTTCATCGGCGGAAGAAATGCAATCAACAGCAACTCGGTCGCATTCATCTTGGAATACGGGCGCTTTCGCATGCTGTTCACGGGCGATGCGGGGACCGACTCGGAACGGCGATTTCTCGACGAAGGCATCGATTTGCGCGCCGACGTTCTCAAAGTGGGACATCACGGCTCCGCGTATGGATCGTCACCAGAGTTCATCGCGGCGGTCGCGCCGCGGTACGCTGTAATTTCGGTCGGCAGGCACAATCTTTTCGGCCATCCCGCCGAAGCGACGATCGAAACGCTACGGCGATTCCGCGCGCACGTTTACAGGACCGACGAAGACGGCGCCGTCACGATCGCTACCGACGGCCGCATCGAAACCATCCGCACCATGCTCACGCCTTCCGTTGCGTTAGGCGGCGCGTCACCATAAAGAGCATGGAGATGGCAGCGATGAAGGCCAGCGCGCCGATGGCATTCGATGCCGTGGCGAAAGAATCGCCCACGATTCCAAGCGGAGAAGCGTTGCCGCTCGCGACGATAATACCCGCGAGCAGCACGCCGAAAAGGCTCTCACCGACGATGAATCCCGAGGCCACCAAAATACCGAGTTGTTTCGCGCGCTCCGCGTCGGGTTGCCGCGCGGCCCAACGGTTGTACGCCCAGCCGAGCACGGCTCCCACGACGACCGGCGCCGTGGTGGACGCCGGCAGATAGATGCCCAATCCGACGGCGAGCGGGGGCAGCGCGAGCTTGCGCGATCGCAAGAGTTCGTCGATCGCGACGATGACGGCGCCCGTCAGCGCGCCGATTCCGATCAAGTGCCAATCGATCTGGCCGCTGATGACGCCTTTGGCGAGTGCGGAGATCAGCGTTGCTTGCGGCGCAGGCAACGGTTGCGAACCGGCGTGGAGATTCGGCGCGCCGGCAAAGCCATACGCGCGATTCAGTAAGTCCAGAATGGGTGGAATGACGAGGGCGCCCATCACAACGCCGACGATCAATGCAACTTGCTGGCGCCACGGCGTCGCATCCACTAGTTGACCCGTCTTGAGATCCTGCAGGTTGTCGTTGGAAATCGTTGCGACGCAGAGCAGCACCGCCGTGACGAAGAGCGCGTACGCGATCAGCTCGAGCGACGCTGTTGCGACAAACGAATGCGCCATTGCCAGTACGATGAGCGCGGCACCGATCACGGCCAAAATCGCAAGGCCGGAAACGGGGCTATTCGAAGAACCGATTAGGCCTGCCATGTAGCCGCACGCCGCTGCGACGAAGAATCCCGCGATGACGACGTAGATGACGGCGGCAATCGTCAGTCCGGCCGCGAGCGGCCGCAACGCGCCGCCACCGAGGAACGTCGCCAAGAGCACGGCGAGCGGGATCAAACACCCCAGCGAGATCAGCGCAACAACGCTAATCGGCAGATCGCGTTCGGTGCGAGGCATTGCGTCGCCGCCGCGTCGCCGGCGCGATGCCGCGAGGGCCGATGTGACGCCCGCAACGACCGGACGAACGAGCCTGCCTAACGACCAAATTGCCGCAACGCCGATCGCGCCGGCGCCGATGAATCGAACTTGATGCGACCAGACCGCGGTAGCGACGTCGACCGGCACGCCCGGCGCCGGATGCAACGAGGTCAGTATCGGCGTCGCAACTCCCCACGCAATGAACAGGCCGGCGAGGATCGCGAGACCGACGGTCGGCCCGATCAGTTGGCCCGCGCCGACCAGCGCGAGCGAAAGCGAAAAGCCGATCCCCGTCGTTGCGCCGCCGGCCCTGATGAAGCCGGCGAGTTGCGTCGCAAAAATTCGCGTCGCGACAATCGCGGCGAAAGCCGCGGAAACGAATGCTCCGCTGACCAGCGCGATCAAGCCGGCGCGATTGCCCTCTTGCGCCGAACCGGCTCGCATTCCGACCTTCAAGACCTCGGCGGCGGCGACGCCTTCGGGATACGGCAGACTCGACTGCGTCACCAAAGCCCGGCGGAGCGGCACGCTGTACATCACGCCGAGCACGCCCCCGATGGCGCAAATGGCGAAGGATTCAACGAACGGGAAGCCCTGCCACCACCCGATCATCACGAGTCCCGGCAACACGAAGATTACCGCGGAGAGTGTCCCGGCGGACGACGCGAGCGTCTGAACGATGTTATTTTCGTAGATTGTCGCGTTTTTGAACGCTCGCAATACCGCCATTGAAATGACGGCGGCGGGGATCGTCGAGGCAAACGTCAAGCCGACCTTCAGGCCGAGATAAACGTTCGCGGCCGTAAAAATCAGCGTGATCGCGCAGCCTAAGACAATGCCGCGCCAGGTGAGCTCGAGCCGGCTAACCATGGCCGCCCTTTGCGCGTTCGCGCAAAGAGCGGCCTTCTCTCACTTCTAGGGCTGCATCGTCGTCATGGGCGTGGGCGATGCCGACGCCATAGGCGACGTCGTAGGCACCGGTTGTGCCGTTGCTGCGAGCGACGTCCCACCCGCAATAAATGCGCCCGCCAAAACGAGCCCCAAGAACCATCGATTCATGAAGTGCTTCCTCCCTGTACTACCTAAAGGTGGTCTCACTGCGGCTGGTACCCAAGGGCGAGAGGACTCTAACGATGGCGAGCCCTCGCTCGCTAGTGCCCGCCGGCCTGATGCAACGACGGCCGCGCGACCGGGGTAGTACGTAAGGGGAGAAGCGGCGCACCAAGCCGCAACCCTCCCATCCGACGAAATGAGCGTCACCGAATTGCGGGCCCCAGAAGCTGCCATCGCCGAAACTGCACCGATTTTCCAACGCGTCGAACACGTTATTCCACGCGTTGAATGGCCGCTCCATGCCCCGTACGTCGCGGCGATCAACGCGCTCAAAAAAGAGCGCAACGCCGTCATCCTCGCCCATAACTATCAAGTCCCGGAAATTTTCTACACCGTCGCGGACATCGTTGGCGATTCCCTCGCGCTTGCGATGAAGGCGAAGCAGACGCAAGCCGACACGATCGTCGTTTGCGGCGTTCACTTCATGGCAGAGACGGCGAAACTGGTGAATCCGGAAAAGACGGTGCTCGTTCCGGATCTCAGCGCAGGCTGCTCGTTGGCAGAATCCATTACGGCCGGTGACGTTGCGCTGCTGCGGGAACGCTATCCGGACACGCCGGTCGTCACGTACGTCAATACATCGGCTGAGGTCAAAGCCGAATCGGACGTCTGCGTAACCAGCGGCAACGCCGTCGAAATCGTTGAAGCGCTCGGGGTGCCCCGCGTGATCTTCTTGCCGGACGAGTATCTGGCGAAGTACGTCGCCTCGAAGACCAACGTGCAGATCATCGCATGGAAGGGGCACTGCGAAGTGCACGAGCGGTTCTCGGGGAAAGATATTGCGCGGTTTCGAGAAGGCGATCCATCCCTGATCGTTCTCGCGCATCCGGAGTGCCCGCCCGACGTGCTCGCGGAGGTGGACTACGTCGGTTCCACGCACGGGATGACGGAATACGTCGGGACGCTCGCATCGGGACAGCGTGCGCCAAAAATCCTCATGCTGACCGAGTGCTCCATGGCGGACAACGTGTCGGGTCGTTATCCCGGCGTCGAGTTCATTCGTCCGTGCAACCTGTGCCCGCACATGAAGCGCAATACGCTGCCGAAGATCCTGCACAGCCTGCAGGCAATGGAATATGAAGTGACCGTCGCGCCGCAGGTTGCGCAGCGGGCGCGTCGCGCCGTCGATCGAATGCTCGACTACAGCAAGCAACTTCGCGACTAAGCTGACGTGCCGATACAATCGAGCGATGCGCTGATCGTCGGCGCGGGAATTGCTGGTTTGATCGCCGCGCTCAAACTGCAACCCGCCCGTGTCACCGTTCTCTGCAAGACGCGCTTAGGTAAAGGCGCTGCGACGGGCTGGGCTCAGGGCGGCATCGCCGCGGCGCTGGGAAAAGACGATTCCCCGAGATTGCATTCCATCGACACGCAACGCGCCGGCGCGGGAATCAGCGACACGGAGATCGTCGATATCCTCACGCACGATGCGCCGGCGAGAATCGATGAGTTGCTCGAGTTGGGCGCCGCATTCGACCGCACCGAGGGCGGCGAACTGGCACTCGGACGCGAGGCGGCGCATCAACGGCGGCGGATCGTCAAGGCCGGCGGCGACGCAACGGGCCACGCGATCCTCATGACGCTGATCGAAGCGGTGATGACTCACCCTTCCATCGAAATCGTCGAAAACGTCGCCGCCGACGATCTCGTCGTGGACGGGGAACGCGTCGCCGGCGTGCTCGGACACCACAACGAAACCAACGAACGCGTGGCGTTCGTCGCCCCGGCGATTGTCTTCGCAACGGGCGGAATCGGCCGGCTCTACCGTTACACCACGAATCCAATCGAAGCGACGGGCGACGGCATCGCGATGGCGGCGCGCGCCGGAGCACTGCTCGCCGACATGGAGTTCGTTCAGTTTCATCCCACGGCCCTCGCAATCGGACGCGATCCGATGCCGCTGGTCACCGAAGCCGTGCGCGGCGAAGGGGCGATGCTGGTCAACGATCTCGGCGAACGCTTCATGGTCGCGATCCATCCCGACGCAGAACTTGCACCGCGAGACGTTGTCGCGCGTGCGATCTTCGAACAACAACAGCGTGGGCGGACCGTCGGCTTGGACGCTCGGGCGGCCATCGGAGCGAGTTTTCCAGCGGCGTTTCCCACGGTTTTTCGTTTCTGTATCGATGCCGGCATCGATCCGCGACTGCAAAATATTCCCGTCACGCCGGCCGCGCATTATCACATGGGCGGAATCGCCGTCGATGAATGGGGCAGGACCTCGCTCGAGAACTTGTGGGCCTGCGGTGAAACGAGCGCGACCGGCGTGCACGGAGCAAACCGCCTCGCCAGTAACTCGTTGCTCGAAGCGCTCGTTTACGGCACGCGCGTCGCTACGGATATCAGCAACCGCAGCGCCGTGCGGGCGCCGGCGATGCAAAGCGTATCGCCGAGTGTGAACGACGCGATACCGTTGGTCACGAACGGCACTCAGACGCTGAGCGATTTGCGCAACGTGATGTATTCCAACGTAGGACTCGTGCGGACCGCCGGCGGACTGCGGGAAGCGCTGGGACGCATCGCCGAACTCCAATCGCTCCCCGAATCGAACGGCGTCGTGCTTCGCAACTTGATCGTCGTTGGCCGGCTGATTACCGAAGCGGCGCTCGAGCGGCGCGAGAGCCGCGGCAGTCATTATCGCACCGATTATCCCGCCAGCGATGAAGCCTTTGCTAAGCGATCCTTCACGCGACTCCGCGACGTCGCCTGAACTGCTCGCCGAACCGGTCGTTCGAGCCGCGCTGCTCGAAGATCTCGGCCGCGGCGGCGACCTTACCACCGAAGCGACGGTTGCGGCCGACCGCGCTGCGGCCGCGCGCATCGTTTGCCGACGGCCGTGCGTCGTTGCGGGAATCGGCGTGGCGTCGGTCGCCTTTCGCCTTTTGGATCGGCGGATCGAGACGTCGCCATTCGTGCGCGACGGAGAAGGAATCACGTCGGAACGGGCGGTCGTGCTAATTCGCGGTTCGGCGCGCGCCATTTTGACGGCCGAACGTACCGCGCTGAATTTACTGGGACGGCTTTCGGGCATCGCAACGGCAACCCGCGCGCTCGTCGATCTCGTCGCGGGAACCGGGGCGCGTATCACCGACACCCGCAAGACGACGCCTGGCCTGCGCGCGCTCGAACGGTACGCCGTTCGCTGCGGCGGCGGCGTCAATCATCGCTTTGGCCTCGACGACGCCGTGCTCATCAAAGACAATCACCTCGCACTGTCAGCCTCAATCCACGCCGCCGTCACGGCCGCGCGCGAACGCGCCGGTCACACGGTGAAGATCGAAGTCGAAGTGGACACCCTCGAACAGTTGCGAGAAGCGCTCGCCGAACCAATCGACGCGGTGCTGCTCGATAACATGGCGCTCCCGCAACTTCGCGAGGCCGTGGCAATGGTCGACCGGCGAGTGCTTACCGAAGCCAGCGGAGGAATTACGACGGCGAACGTTCGCGACGTTGCCGAAACGGGCGTGGACGTCATCAGCGCCGGATCCATCACGCACAGCGCACCAGCCATCGATTTCAGCCTCGAGATGTCAGTAAAAGACTAACGCGATCGCAACGATCGCTCCGACGCCAACCACGAAAATGGAGATTCCGTAACCAGCGAGCGGCGAAAGCGTTACGACGCGGCCTTCCTCCAAGCCGCGTTGCGTGGCCGAATATCTCCACGCGCCGAGCAACGCGACGAAGATGCCGAACAGCGCCATCACGGTACCAAACGTCGTCGAGAGGCCCGTTACGCGACCGGCGCCGTGCATCAACGACGCGAACTCGCGGGCGAAGAGCGAAAATCGCGCGATCACAAAACCAAAGGCAATGAACGCAAGCGCCGTACGGATATAGGCGAGGTAGGTTCGTTCGTTCGCGAGCGTATCCGTTGCGTGCATGACCTTCCGACCCTTAGGCGAATCTTCGCCGAACCATGTCAGCACAACGCGAAGTCGAAACGCCGGAGCAGGCCGCCAAGGCCGCCCACGATATCGAACCGCCCAGCGCGTTGGTCGAGTTCATGTCCCGCAACTGGATGGAGCGTCCCTCGGAAAGCACCGTCCATTCGCAGGCGCCACGCTTTCGCGGGCGGCGAGAAACGCTCTCCCGCGCCTATCCCGGGACGTATCTCATCGTGCCGGCCGGCCCCGAGCGCATGCGCGCCGGCGACACGAACTATTCGTTTCGCCCATCGAGCGACTTCGTCTATTTGACCGGCGAAGGAGAGCCGGGCGCGGTGCTGGTGTTGGAGCCCCGCGGCAACGAGCACGCGAGCATCCTCTTCGTGCGGCCGCACAACCGCGGCACAAAAGACTTCTTCGCCGATCGCTTCAACGGCGAGCTTTGGGTCGGCGGTCATCGCGGCGTCGAGGAGAGCCGCCAATACTTTGGTGTCGACGAAGCGCGCGCACTGCAAGATCGCCGTGCATACCTCCAGGAGTTGCGCGACGCCGGTTATCCGCTGCGGATTGTGCGCGGAATCGATGAAGAAATCGATCGATGCTTTGAAGCGACCGACGCGGACCGTGAACTCGCCGAATATCTTTCAGAAATGCGTTTGATCAAGGACGAGTACGAACTCGATGAGTTGCGCAAAGCGTGCGCCATTACCAAGCGCGCGTTTGAAGACGCAATCCGCGCCATGCGTAACGCGAAAAGCGAACGCGCCATCGAAGCCGCCTTTTGGAGCCGCGCCCGCATCGAAGGCAACGATACGGGGTATCTGACGATCGCGGGAGCCGGAGACCACGCCTGCACGCTCCATTGGACGAAAAACAACGGAGCGTTGCGGGCGGGCGATTTACTCTTACTCGATGCGGGTGCGGAATGCGATTCCTTGTACACGGCGGATATCACCCGCACGCTACCCATTTCCGGGCGGTTCTCGGGAGAGCAACGCAAAGTGTACGACCTCGTGTGGCGGGCACAGCAGGCGGCGCTCGAAGCGGTCGTTCCCGGCAATGATTTCCTCGAGCCCTATCGACGCGCGATGCGCGTGATGGCAACGGCGCTGGTCGACTGGGGAATCCTCACGGGTTCGGTCGACGACGCACTTTCCCAAGAACGTCAGTTCCAAAAGCGGTACACCTTGCACGGCGTAAGCCACATGCTGGGACTCGACGTCCACGACTGTGGCCACGCGCGAAGTTCGCAATACCGCTACGGAAAGTTACGGGAAGGGATGGTGTTGACGATCGAACCCGGACTCTATTTTCAGCGCGACGATTCCACCGTGCCGGAGAGTCTGCGTGGAATCGGAGTGCGCATCGAAGATGACGTCGCGGTCACGGCAGGCGGGTGCGAAGTGCTTTCTCGGGATATCCCCTCCCGCGCGAACGGCGTCGAGGAGTGGATCGCCGGACTCTCTTAGCCCACCGACCGGTGGGTCAATGCACCGTTCAACCGCGGGGCGGCGCCCCCCATCCCGATTGGACGTAGTGTCCATTCACGACGATCGCCGGAACGGTGGGATCGCCGTCGCTGTATGCAACCATTCTTTTTCGCGCTTCACGATCGTTCTGGGCGTCATACTTTGTATAGGGCGTGCCGGCTGCATCGTAAAACGCCATGGCCTCCCGGCAATACGGACAAGTCGGCGATATATATAACTCCAGTTTCGCCCCCGGAGGTACATGCCGGACGTCGAAGGCACCGCCCATGCCGCTGGTCTTCGTACCGACGCCGCTGGGAAACCTGCGCGACATCACGCTTCGTGCGCTCGATCTTTTGCGCGACGCCGAAGTGATCGTGGCCGAAGACACGCGCGTCGCGCGGCGGTTACTCGCGGCCCTAAAACTTCCTCGACGCCAACTCCTGAGTTATCGTGAGGAGAACGCGAGCGAGGTGACTGCCGGAATTCTCGAGCGAGCGCGCGATGCGAGCGTCGTCGTGACGTGCGACGCCGGAATGCCGGGCATTTCAGATCCCGGAAGTGCGCTCGTCGCGGCCGCGCGCGCGAGCGGCGTCTGTGTCGAAGTCGTGCCCGGACCCAGCATTCCGCCGGCGGTTGCCCTGCTCTCGGGCTTTCCATTGGACCGTTTCTCATTCGAAGGCTTTCCTCCGCGTACGTCCGCCGCGCGCAAAAAGCGGTTCGATGAGGCGTTGCGGTCGCGCGCTACAACGATCTGGTATGAGTCGCCGCACCGGCTCCGCGCGACGCTCCAAGATTTAGCATCCGTCGCGCCCGACGCCCACGTGTTCGTGGTCCGAGAATATACCAAACTGCATGAAGAACAACGCAGCGGCACTCCGAGCGAAGTTCTTGCCCGGCTTCCCGAGCACGTACGTGGCGAGATTGCATTCGCGATCGCGCCGTATTTCCAAGCCTGCGGGCCGCAAGAGGATTGCGACGAGACCGCGATCGATGCGTTGCTGGAGACCGGTAGCCGCGTCGGCGAAGTGGCAAAGGCGCTTGCAAAACGCGGGTTCGGTGACCGCAGGCGGCTGTACGCACGCATTGCCTTGCGGAAGGCACGTCGCGACGCTTCCCTTAACGAGGCTTAGCCTGCAATCAATGGAGCGGGCCTATTACGTCACGACGCCGATTTACTATATCAGCGGTAACCCGCATATCGGCCACGTTTACACGACGATCGTCGCCGACGTGCTGGCGCGTACTGCACGGACGTTTCGGCCCGCATTCTTTTTGACCGGCACGGACGAGCACGGCCAAAAAGTGGCCAATGCGGCGGCGGCTGCCGGCAAGGCGCCTCAGGCCTGGACCGACGAGTTGGTACCGCGTTGGAAGCAACTCTTTGCACTCTACCACTGCAGTTACGACGACTTTATTCGAACGACGGAGGCGCGGCACGTCGAGAAGGTTCAGCGCGTCTTCGAGCAGTTGCGGGAGCGCGGCGACGTCTATCTCGGCAAGTATGAAGGCTGGTACTGCGTTTACGACGAGACGTTTTGGCTGGAATCGAAACTGGTCGAAGGGCACTGTCCGACGTGCGGACGCGACGTGCAGTGGATCTCGGAGGACGATTGGTTCTTTCGTCTTTCGGCCTATCGCGAGCGCTTGATCGAACACTTTCGGGAACATCCCAACTGGGTGCAACCCCGTAGCATCTACAACGAGATGATGGCGATCCTTAACGAGGGCCTCGAGGACCTCTCGATCTCGCGCGCGAGTTTCGATTGGGGCGTGCCGATACCGCGCCACGGCGGCGTAATCTACGTTTGGCTCGATGCATTGCTGAATTACATCACGGCGATCGGCTGGAGCGACGATGCGACACGCTTTCACAGCTACTGGCCCGCATCCGCTCAACTCGTCGGCAAGGAGATCGCCCGCTTTCATACGATCATTTGGCCGGCGATCTTGTGGGCGCTCGGCGAAGCGGCGCCCGAACTGGTTTTCGCGCACGGTTGGATCACCGTCGAAGGCCAAAAAATGAGCAAGAGTTTGGGTAACGCTGCGGATCCGTTTGCGCTGGCAGAGCGTTTTGGCGCCGATTCCGTGCGCTATTTTCTCTTACGCGAGGCGCCTTTCGGCAGCGACTTTTCCTATTCCGAAGACAAGATCGCCGCACGATATACCAGCGATCTCGCCAACGACTTAGGAAATTTACTGAAGCGCACGCTCGCAATGGTGCAACGCTATTTCGACGGCGAGATTCCCGCGCCGCGCCGAGGCAGCGATTTGGAAGAGCGGTTCGGCGGTATGGCCGCCGGCGTGCGCGCTCAATTCCTGAGCTTGCGGTTCCGCGACGCGTTGGAGTCGATTTGGAACCTCGTCGCGGCCCTCAATCGCCGAATCGATGAGCGCAAGCCCTGGGTGTTGCACAAAGAAGGAAAACTCGACGACCTGAGCGCTCTGCTTTACGATTGTTGCGAAGGGTTGCGCCGGCTCGCGATCTTGCTGCACCCGGTCATGCCGGAACGAACGAGCGAGATGTGGCGACAACTCGGCGCACCCGGCAAGATCGACGAAAATTGGGCCGCGTCGCTGGCAAGATGGGGCACACTCGCCGGCGCGCGGGTCGCGCCACGGTCGTCGCTGTTTCCCAAAATCGATGCCGGCGTTCAAGCATGATCGACACCCACTGCCACATTCACGATCGCAAATTCGATGCCGATCGTGACGCCGCAGTTGCGCGGGCGCGAGCGGCGGGCGTCGTCGCTATGGTGACGGTCGGCGAGAATATCGCAGATAGCGAGCGCGCCATTGCCGCTGCGCTGGAATATGAATGCTCCGCGGCGGCCGGCGTCCATCCGCACGAAGCAAAGGATGCGCCCGGCGACATTGAAGCGGTGCTTCGTCCGCTGCTTTCGCAAAAGCGCGTCGTCGCACTGGGTGAGACGGGACTCGATTACTACTACGACCACAGCCCTCGCGACGTTCAGCGACGCGTTCTGCGCGCGCAGTTACGGCTGGCGCGCGACAGTGGCGTCCCCGTGATCTTTCATCATCGGGATGCCTTCGACGACTTCACGGCAATTCTCCGAGATGAGTGGAGGCCCTCAATGCGGGGGGTGGTTCACTGCTTCACCGGAACGGCGCAGCAAGCACGAATCTTCATCGACGAGTTCGGGCTGCTGCTGGGAATCGGCGGTGTCATAACGTTCGCTAACGCTGCGTCGTTACGCGACGCGGTCGGCGCCGTGGGCGTCGAGCATATCGTTCTCGAGACGGACTCCCCGTATTTGTCACCCGTGCCGCTGCGCGGAAAACGCAACGAACCCGCCTACATCGCGCAGACGGCGGCGGCGGTCGCACAGTTAGCGAAGCTGCCGCTCGAGCGTCTCATCGAGCGAACCGACGCAAACGCCGTCGGATTATTCGGTGAATTAGGCCGCTAGTTCGCGACCGGTCTTCCATTGCGCTTCGATGCGATCCCGAATCGCCGTAACGATCGTTGGATCCCAGGTGCGGACGCCCCAGTCGGGGAGATCCGCTCCATCGAAGGCGATCGTTGCATTGGCAGAGCCGATCCAAGCCCCGTCTCCCGCAACGGCGATCTTCTCCGAATCTTTGCAGACGCGGACGCGTGCGCCTTCGCTTTTCAAGCACTCGAGCGCATCCCGTTCACGAGCGTTCTTGTGCAGGTCGTTTTGGGCCACGAGCACGCGAGGCTTCAGGCCGGCCCGCGCGAGCGCTTGCAGGGCGGAATAGACGGCGTTGTGCCCGCCGAACGATTCACTTTCAACGATAGCGTCGCTCGTCGCATCGGCGCCGCGCAAGAGCGCGGCTTCTTGCGCGAGCGCGACGTGTTTGATCGTCGCAATCGAGTCTCGATCGCTTGGATCGTCATCGCGCAGAACGAGATCGTCGCTATGCCAGTTCTTATCGTCCAAATACAGGTTTCCGTCGGCGAGAATCGTTTTGGCGTGCACCGGGTGATCAAGCCGCGCATCGATGCCCGCGCTGCTGAAATTGCGGACGATTCGCTCATTCTCTCGCGCGAGGCCCGGACTGTGGTATGGCTGAGCTTCCAGTTCGACCGTGACGCGTGCGCCGCGGCGTGCCGCACTCTCTAGCGCGGCGCAGATGGGCCCATGCAACGTGTAGGCCGTGACGTCGATCTGCTTGGCCCGCGCGAGTTCGGCCATGACATCGCTCGTTGAACTGAGATGCAACATCACGCCCGCTATCACGACGCGGCAACCCGCGGCTAGGCAGGGGAGGCGGGCAAGCCGTTCGGAAGCAGGGATTTACAAGCATGACCTTCACGCAAAAAGGCCCCCCGCCCGGCAAGGCAGTGTTCGTTCGCGACATGTTCGCAACGATCGCGCCTCGTTACGACCTGGCGAACCGCATTCTCACGGGCGGACAAGACGAGCGCTGGCGCCGCCGCGCGATCGCGTTGCTGCACCCGAGCGAGCACGCCCATATCTTGGATTGTTGCTGCGGCACCGGCGACATGGTTTTTGGCTTGTTGCGCAGGAACGCGACGTCGACCGTTACCGGAATCGACTTTTGCGAGCCGATGCTCGAACGAGCGGCGCTGCGGGCGCGCCGCGAGTCGCGAGGAGATGCGCGATTCCTTCAAGGTGACGTCATGGCGATGCCGTTTGCGGATGACACTTTCGATGGAGCGACGATGGGGTTCTCGCTGCGCAACGTCGAGGACGTCGACGCGACGCTACGGGAGATTTTGCGCGTGTTGCGCCCGGGCGGCCGTTTCGTCAGCCTCGACGTCAGCAAGGCGCCGAATCCAACGCTGAAGCGGCTCTTCGACCTCTATTTCTACCGCATCGTTCCGCTGGTTGGCGGAATCGTCGGCGGCTCACGCAGTGCATATACCTATCTACCGAACTCGCTGACGCATCATCCCAACGCCGCCGCGTTGCGCGACCGGTTCACGCGTGCCGGCTTTGCCCAAGCGGGGTATCAGCCGCTCATGGGCGGCACGATCGCGATCCACTACGGAACAAAACCTTGACTCTGGCGTTGCGCGATCTCCATGGATTGGTGGAAGACTTTTTCCGCTGCACTTTTTCGACCGATAACGCGGTCATAACGGAAGCCGTCAAACGCATGTTGGCGGCGGGCGGAAAGCGGTTACGTCCCCGGATCACGCTGCTCGCGGCGCAAGCATGCGGCGGCGATGCGGTGGAAAACCTCCACCTTGCCGCTTACATGGAGCTGATCCATGTCGCAACGCTGATTCACGATGACGTGGTGGATAACGCGCAACTGCGGCGCGGCGTGAACGCAACGGCCGTCGATTACGGCAACCGCGTCAGCGTGCTTGCGGGCGATTACCTTTTCGCATGGATCTTCAACAACGTGACGCTGCGCTATCCGGCACCGATTCCGAATATTCTCTCCGCGACGCTCGCCGATATTTGTGACGGCGAGGTGTTGCAACTCACCGCTCTCGGCAACCTCGATCTGCCCGCGGAAACGTACGTCGAAATTGCGCGAAAGAAAACGGCCTCGCTCTTTGCGGCGGCCTCGCACTGTGGGGCGATTATGGGGGGCGGAGAGCCGTCGCAAATCGCCGCGCTGCGCCGGTTTGGTGAAGCCTTCGGCGTGGCGTTTCAGATTAAGGACGATCTCTTGGACGTCACGGCGGATGAACGGTCGCTGGGCAAGCCCGCGGCCAACGACCTGACGGAACGGAAGACGACGCTGCCACTCATTGCCGCGCTCGCCGAAGGCAACGGTACGTTTCGCTCGCAAGTCCATCGCTTTTACGAAACGCGGTCGAATGCGGCGATTCCGGAAATCCTCGAAGGAATCGATCGAGCGGGAGGTTTAGCAGCCACGCGAGTCCAGATCGGTCGCTTCGTCGAGCAGGCCAAGGCCGCGTTGGAGCCGATTGTCCCAGGCGCGGCGAAAGACGGATTGATAGAGTTAACGGACGCCCTACAGAGCTAGGGCTGCAAAGGGGAATCTAGAAACATGTCGCTACATCCGCTGCTTGCCATCATCGACGCGCCGATCATCATCGGTATCTTGGTCGTCGGTGCGCTGCTCTTCGGAGCGGATAAACTTCCGAAACTGGCGCGCAGCGCCGGACAGGCAAAAAAAGAGTTCCTCGTCGGACAGGCCGAGGCTGATGAAGCCGCCATCAACGCGCGCGAAGAAGCGCGCCGGCGTGCGGAGGCGCAACGCGCCGACGTCATGGACAACGTCGAGGCCGGCTCGATGTCGGGTGAGGCCATCCCACCTCCGACGCCGGGTCACGGCACCCCAAGCGCTTAAAGCCGGAGTCGATGCTGGCGCAACGCCCGCAACTGGCCGCCGAAGATGAGGCGACCTGGGACCAAAAGGAGATGCCGTTTACGGAGCACCTGCGGGAGCTCCGTAATCGTCTTCTTATTTCAATTGCGACGGTCGGCGCCATCGCCGTGGTGCTGTTTTGGCCGTCGCAGTTTGCCATTCGTTGGATGATGCGTGAGTACTTCGGGTCGATCCAACTTCACGCGTTCGGGCCCGCGGACGTCATTTTCACGGAATTCAAGTTTTCCATCGTCGGCGGCATCGTCGTCGGCATGCCGGTGTTGCTACAGCAACTCTGGCTTTTCGTCGTGCCGGCGATCCATCCGCGAACGCGTCAGATGGTCTACTACTTTATCGTTCCTTCACTCCTGTTGGCGCTCGCCGGCATCGCGTTCGCTCACTTTATCGTGATCCCGCGGGTGATCGCTGCGTTGCTGCGCATTACCAACGCGGTCGCGACGCCGACTTTCGGCGTCAGCGCGACCCTCAACTTCGTGATCATCTTATTCGCGCTCTTCGCGATCATCTTTCAAACCCCGGTGATCCTCGTGGGTCTCGCGCGCCTCGGCATTGTGAGCCGCCAATCGCTGGCGCGCCACCGTCGGCACGCGCTTTTCGGGTTCTTCGTCGCGGGCGGTATTGCGGCGCCTGACGGTAATCCCTTGACGATGGCATTGCTGGCGCTTCCTATGTACGCGCTCTACGAAATTTCCATCTGGATCATCGCGCCGCTCGAACGGCGCTGGGCAGCCTCGCCGGCTCGGTGACGGCAACAGTCCAACGGCCCAGCGTACTGCATGCGTGGTACGCCGATTTCGTACGCACGTTCGGCAACGTGCTTTTTGCCGTCTGCCTTTTTTTGGTGTGGGGAATGCTGACGCTGATCGGCGTGATCGTCGAACAAGGACAAGATCCGGCCCTATATTTTCAAGCCTATCCGTCACCGTTGGCGCGCGCAATTCTGCGGATGGGATTCGACAACGTCTACCACTCGCCGTGGTACGTCGGCATCATCGGCTTGATTGCGCTCTCGCTGGCCGTCTGCACGTTCAAGCGCGTCATTCCGGCACGATTGCCGCCGTTGCGCCCGATCGCGATCGATAAGATCCCCTTGCATACGGAGATCGAGACTGCCGGCGATTGTGAAACGCTCCGGCGCAAGATCGGGGAGTTTTTCGCCTCGCGCGGCTGGCAGATGCGCGAGCGCACGTTCGGCGGGGTGGAGTGGAGCTTTGCGGACAAACACAACTGGGCGCGACGCGGCGTCTTGGTCGCGCACGCGGGATTCGTTATCATCGCAGCTGGAACCACGCTTTTCTGGGCGCGGGGCTTCTCCGGCGAGATGGCCGTGCTCAAGGGGCAAACGATCGAAGTTTCGCAGACGCACGCACGAATTCGGCTGGATGACTTTGCCTATCGCATCACACCGATCATGACGAAGAGCGGCATGGTGTATCAGCCGGTAGATTACGTTTCGCACGTCACGGTGACCGGGAATGACCGCGCCTCCCGAGCGATGACGGTGCGCGTCAATCACCCGATCGACGTGGACGGCACGCTGTACTATCAGGCGAGTTATGGTTTCGGCACGCAATTTTTGGTCACGCATAACGGCGCCCGGGATGCGGTGCTGTCGCAGCGGACCTTCTTAGAAGGCGATTCCTTCGACATTCCGGGAACGGCACGCAGCGTGGTGTACGAGCGTTTCGTGCCGACCGTCGATCGCGGCAGCGGCGCGCCGTCGGCCGATCCGCGCGTGAACGACCCCGCCGCCGTGCTGGGGGTCAACGATGCGGGCACGTCGCTCGGCGAGGCTCTCGTGCCGTTGCATACCTGGATCGACGTCGGTGAAGGCTGGCGCCTCACTCCCCGGCGTTATGTCCTCTATAGCGGATTCCAATACCGCTACGACCCGGGCATCCCATTGGTTGGAATCGGCGCCTTCGTGCTTTTGTCGGGACTCGTCATCGCGTTTTATTTCTTGCCCGCGCGGCTCTATTTGCGCGTGGACCCGTCCGGACCGGGACGCTGCCGCATCGGCGCAGCCGCCACGACGGTCAAAGGCTACGACGTTTTCGAGAGCGAGTTCGCGCGGCTAATGGTATCGTTGAAGCAACAGGTCGGATGAGCATGCCGTTGGACGAACTTCTCATCGCCGTCGCACTCTGCGCCTACGTCCTCGGCGCGTTGGCGCTGCTGGCCTTTTTTTTCGTTCGCACGCCATGGTTACGCGACGTCGGCATCCCGCTCGCGATCCTTGGCTGCGCCGCCCAGTTCGCGCAACTGATCGCACGCTTCGAGTTGACCCACATTTGGCCGCTCCTTAATTTGTACGGGTCGCTCTCGCTCTTTGCCGCGATGTCCGTTGCCATCTATATCTTTTTCGCGACTCGCTATCAGTTGTGGTTCGCCGGGGGTTTCGTGTTGGCGCTCGCGGCGATTTTCCTCGCCTATGCGGTAACGTGGTATGAAGGGACGATGCCTCCTGTTCCGTCGTTGCAATCTTATTGGGCAAAAATTCACGTTCCGATCGTCGTTTCATCCTACGCGGCGTTTTTGGTAGCGTTTGTCTTTTCAGCCATCTATCTGCTGAAGTATTACGCCCAGCGAAAAGTCGGAACGGGCCCGATCGCAAGCTGGCTTGGCGCGCTTCCGAGCCTCGCGCAACTGGACGTGATCGTCTATCGCGCCGTTGCGATCGGCTTGCCGCTGATTTCGGTCGGGATCATTACGGGCGCGATGTGGGCCAAAGAGGCCTGGGGCGCGTACTGGCAGTGGGACCCAAAAGAAACGGCAGCACTCTTTTCTTGGATTATCTATCTGGCATACATGCATTTGCACACGCGTCACGCGTGGCGCGGTTTGCGCACGAACTGGGTAAGCGTGGTCGGGTTCGTATCGATCATTTTCTGTTACCTCGGCGTGAACATTTGGATTTCGGGGCTGCACAGCTACAAGGTCTAGGGGAACGGTATCGGCAAATGACGCTGCGACTCGTTACTACGCTCTTGCAGGAGAACGATTGTGTCTGATTTGGAAGCCGTCGCACACGATCCGGACGAGATCAGCCGGCGAACCTTCATGGCCAACGCGACGATCGCGATCGGCGGCATCGTCGGTGTGGTGCTGGCGATTCCGATCATCGGTTCGCTGTTGCCACCCAAAAACGCATCGGCCGGAAGCTGGGCGCCGCTGAGCGCACAAGAACTCGATGCGCTGCAAAAGGCGACCGATAAGCCCGTGAAGATCACCTTTACGTTGAAGTTTACCGACGCCTATCTCCCCCAACAGAGCGTTCCCGAGTATGCCTGGGGCATTAAAGTGGATCCGGCAAAGTTCAAGGCGGCGCGTCCGGATATTTTTAACAAACCCGGCGGCGCGGCCGACGTCCCCTATGACGTGGTGAACATGGGCTTTGTGATCTTCAGTCCGATCTGCCCGCATCTGGGTTGCTACTATAACTGGAGCGACGCTTCGAATCGATTCATGTGCCCGTGCCACGGTTCCCAATACACCTTCGATGGTACTCACATCGCGGGTCCGGCACCCCGCGGCTTAGACCCGTTGCCCTTCCGCGAACGCAGCGGATCGGCGGACGTGACTTGGATCGTCTATCAATCGAACACCCCCAACCGCATCGTCGTCTCGTATCAGGCATAGGGATAACGTAAACATGCTGAACTGGATCGAACAGCGCACCGGCTTCATCTCGATGGCCAAAGACTTCCTCACCGAGGACGTCCCCGGCGGCGCGAGTTATTGGTACGTCTTCGGAAGCGCGACGCTCTTTGCGATGATCGTGCAGATCGTCACGGGAATTTTCCTGACGTTCTTCTACGCGCCCTCGGCGGCGACGGCGTGGGAGTCGACTCGAGCGATGTATCTCAATCCGTGGACGCATTTCTTGCTCGCGGTGCACTACTGGGGCGCCTCGGCGATGATTGCGCTCGTTTTCTTGCATCTGCTCCAAGTACTGATTTTCGGCGCATACAAATCGCCGCGCGAACTGCAATGGGTCGTGGGGGTACTGCTGTTGCTGGTCACGCTCGTGCTGGGGTTGACGGGCTACTTGCTGCCTTGGGACATGGACGCTTACTTCGCCTCGCAAGTCTCGCTCAACATCACGGGTCTTGCGCCAGTGCTCGGCCCGGTGTTGCAGCACGTCGCGCAAGGCGGCGGCGCGATGGGCACCGCGACCCTCAATCGTTTCTTCGGTCTGCACGTGTGGTTGATGCCGGCAATCTTGGTACTGCTGGTCGGCGCTCATCTCACGATCTTCCGACACAACGGAGCCGCTGGACCGGTCATCGAGGATCCGCGCACCCTGCGCAAGGGGCCGTTCTGGCCGGATCAGTTCTTCATGGACGGCGCGTTCTCGCTGGTCGTCTTCATCATCATCTGTTTTCTCGCGCTGGCGTTTCCGCCGTATCTGGATCAGAAGGCCGATCCTACGAAGTTCTTCGTCCCGTACCCCGCATGGTATTTCTTATCGCTCTTCGGTTTGCTGGCGTTGGTGCCGCCCGAGGTTCATCTCGGTCTGCTGACGATCAGTTTAGAGTTGATCGCGACGATCATCGTTCCGACGATCTTCCTCTTCATCGTGCTGTTGATTCCATGGTTGGATCGAAGCAGGACCCGTGGATTTTCCTCGCGTGCCGGACTGCTCTGGGGCACCACGCTCGTCGTATGCGTGATCATCGGCCTCTCGATCTTCGGTCAAGCAACGACGATGATCAAACAGGCCTCGGCGCCGGCGTCGCCTCCGGAATCCGTGGTGCTGGCCGCGCAGGCCGCGCCCGTGTCGGCCGGCGCGCCGGGCGCAGTGTCCGCGTCGAATGCTGGAACGATGCAATCGAATACCAACACCGGCGGAGGTGCGGCTCCGGCCGCCAATTCCAACGGCGCGAAAGTCTTTGCTTCGAACTGCGCCACGTGCCACGGCGCCCAAGGCGCGGGCGTCCCCGGCTCGTTCCCGCCGCTTGCCGACAACCCGGTGGTTACGGGAGATCCCAACAAAGTGATCGGCATCGTGCTCGGCGGATTGCACGGCTCGATCTCGGTGAACGGTCAAAGCTATAACGGTCAGATGCCGCCGTGGAAAGGCACGCTCTCCGACAAAGACGTCTCGGACGTGATCACCTACATCCGCGGCTCACTCGGGAACAACCACGCTTCCGCCGTCACGGAGGCGCAAGTCAAAGGCTACAAGCCATAGTTGAGAATCAACGGCATGCGGGGCCGTCGTAGAGTAAGAGCGCCGCAGTCCGGTCGACGGCGATGATGCGGCGATCGCGGCCGTACGTTGGATCCTGGGCAGCGTGGGTTGCAGGAGTAACGACCCATGCACGTGGCGCCTTGCAGATGACGCTGCGCGGATCAAGCGCTCCAGCGTCGGGATCGCCGTCGTTTGGAGGAGACAGCGTTTGGACTTCCGGTCGCGTGTAAAACAAAAGCGCGTTACCGCCTGACACGCCTTGTATTGCGACGACATCGCTCGGTTGACGCTCCCGGTCGATCAGCGCCGCGAGTCGCGGCACCGGCTTGAAGATTTCGGCGTGCGGAAAAACGGTAACCGCTACCACATCGACCGCGACCACGGTGGCCACCGCCAGCGCGTACGGCGCCGCTCGAACCGTGCCGGCGCGCGCGACGAGCCACGCCGTCAGCACCGAGCCGGCGAAAATGGTCGTCGCCATCCCAAGCAGCGGCGGCACTGCAATTGCCACTTCGGCGGTCAAGCGATTGTTGCGCGTAAAGAGAACGATGGCAACCGCCAACGCGCCGATCGTGATGGGAACGATCGCGGCGGATATCGCGGCGGACCGTGTTGCACCGCGCCGCACCAGCCCATCGAAATAGATGGCGCTGATGATTGCCAGCGCCGGAAACTCGAGCGCCACGTAATTCGGCAGCTTTGTACGCGCGAAACTAAAAAACAGCAACGGCATGACGATCCACGCGAATCCCAAGCGAACCAAGCGCGAGAGTCGCGGATCGCCTGAAAGCTTACTGTTCAATCGCGTGACGGCGTAGGCGACCGCGGCCGGAAAGAACGCGATCCATGGGAAGAACGCCAAAATAATGACCGGAACGTAGTACCAAATTGGCCCGGCCTGATTCTCGATGACGCCGAGATACCGGCCGAAGGTGTATTCACCAATTAACGTCCCTAACGCCGCAACCCCGTCGTGCGCTGCGACTGCAGCGGGCCAGGGAATAACGACGGCAAAGAATGCGAATACACCGAGTATCCAGCCGCGCGGGGACGGTAAGGTCGTCGTTTCGTCGCGGACGTTCCATAGATAGTACGGCACGATCACGAGCAACGCGACGACGGGCGCGACGAGCCCTTTGGCCAAGAAGCCGAACCCCGCCGCGATCCAGCCCCAAATGAAATACCGATCCCGTCCACTCTCGAGTCCGCGGAACCACCACAAGACGGTCATCGCCACCGCGAGATCGAGCAAGGCGTCCATGATTGCCAGGCGTCCGATCACCACTTGCATCAGACACGTCGAGAGAATGACCGCGGCGTAGGCGCCGACGCGACCGCCGGCTTGCCGCGCGACCGCATACCCGGTAAACGCCGAGAGCGCGATCGCAGCGAGCGCCGATGAAAGTCGCAAAGCGAACGCCGTGACGCCGAACTGCATCGCGAAGATTGCGCCGAACCAAAAGTAGAGCGGGGGCTGCACGAAATACGGCGCACCGTTGAGGTGCATCACCACCCAGTCGTGCGTCAGCAGAATTTCGCGCGCTACTTCGCCATACGCCGTTTCGCTGTTGTCCCACAGCGTGCCGGCGCCTAAAGCAGGAAGCGTAATCAGGGCCGCTACAACGGCGCCAATCGTCGCCGCGCGGACCGGTCCTCCGATGGCGAGCAGACGCAGCACGAAAGGCCTTTTGACCGCTGGATGGGGAACTCTTTGTGCGTTCGAATGCTGCCTATCTCTCTGCGGCCGAACGGCCGGCGCGCCGTCATCGTCGGCGCCGGCGAGCTCGCCGTACGCAAGGCTGAATCGCTCCTCGCGGCTGGGTTTCCGATTTTCGTCGTCGCGCCCGAGATCGCATCGGGTCTTCAATTACTCGTGAGCGAGGGCAGAATAACGTATGCGCAGCGAGGCTACGATCCGGCAGACTTTGCAGAGACGTCGCTTGTGATCGCCGCAACCAACGATCGGGAACTCAACGAACGCATCGTCGCGGACGCGCGATCGTTTGGCGTATTAGTCTGCGACGCATCCGACGGCGCGCGCGGCGACTTTACCATGCCGGCTACCCAGCGCATCGGCGACTTAACGATCAACGTCGATTCGGCCGGCGGCGCCCCGGGATTCGCGGCCCGCGTCGCGCGCGAAGTAGCTGCGCACCTCGGGAGCGCGTACGGCGATGCGGTCGCAAACTTGGCACGCATGCGTGGATACGTGAAAGAGAATTTTCCGATCGAGGAGCGCACCGAAATTCTCGACGCGCTGGCGGGAAAGCCGGTCGCAGAACTTGCGGCGATGAATCCGACGACGCTAGTATGCGCAACGCGGCGTAGTCCGTTAGCGGCGATTCAGAGCCGCGCGATCGCGGCACGGCTCGCGCAATGCGGCATCGCGACGACAATGCTCGGCATCACGACCCACGGCGACCTGCGTCGGGACCGGCCCATCGACGAACTGGGCGACGTCAACGTGTTCGTGAAAGAACTGGAGCGAGCACTACGTGACGAGCGGGCCGACTATGCCGTGCACTCATGCAAAGACTTGCCGAGCACACTGCCCGACGATATCTCGTTGTGCGCGGTCGCCGAACGCGAGGATCCGCGCGACGTCTTTTGCAGCGAGCGATATCCGTCGTTTGAATCGCTGCCCGTCGGCGCGAAAGTGGGAACTTCGAGCCCCCGCCGGCGCGAACAACTCAACACGCTGCGTCCGGACCTCCGCTACGAGAGCATCCGCGGCAACGTCGACACGCGGCTTCGAAAGCTCGCGCAAGGCGAATACGATGCGATCGTTTTGGCGATGGCCGGCCTGAAGCGCCTACGCGTTCGTGCAAAACATACGGTTGCATTTCCCACCAGCGCTCTCGTGCCCGCGGTGGGTCAGGGTGCCTTGGCCGTCACGATTCGTGCGCGCGACCTGTGGCTGGGGGAAACTATTGCATCGGCAGTGAGCGACGCCGGAACGCGGCTCTGCGTGGAATGCGAACGCGCGGCGCTGCGCGCCTTGCGCGCAGGCTGCAGCGCGCCGATCGGCATTCATGCGTCGCTGCACGGCGCAGTCATGAGCGTTCGACTCGCGGCTCTCGACTCCGACCGCACGCTGCTGCGGCGGCAGGCCGAAGAAACAGTGGCGACGCTGGAGCAAGCGCAGGCCCTGGGCTTGCGCATCGCGCAGGAAGCGGCATGATTACGCTGCGCCCGCGGCGCCTTCGGCGCGGTGAAGCCGTTCGCGCGCTCGTGCGCGAGCATCGCCTTGCGGTCGATCAACTGGTGCAGCCGATGTTCGTCGCGGAGCGCGCCGAAGACGCCGGCGCAATCGGCGCGATGCCCGGCATTTCGCGGCTCGAAGTGCCTGCGGCCGTCGACTATGCGCGCGAACTCTACGCGCTCGGCATCAAGAGCGTGTTGGTCTTTGGAATTCCCGCCGAAAAAGATGCGCAGGCGAGCGGTAGTTTCGCGAGTGACGGCGTCGTGCAACAAACGATTCGAGCCTTGAAAGGTGCGCTGCCCGAGCTGCTCGTGATGGCGGATCTGTGCGCGTGCGAGTATACCGACCACGGGCACTGCGGAATTCTCGACGACCGCGGCGACGTGGACAACGATGCGACGATCGGACTGCTCTCGCGCATCGCGCTAAGCTACGCCGAATCCGGCGCCGACGTCGTCGCGCCATCCGACATGATGGACGGACGCGTCGGAGCGATTCGGGCCGCGCTCGACGGCAAACGGTACGGCGACGTCGCAATTATGGCGTACAGCGCGAAGTATGCGTCTGCGTTCTACGGTCCGTTTCGAGATGCGGCCGGATCGAGCCCGCGGTTCGGCGACCGACGCTCGTATCAAATGGATCCTCCCAACGCTCGCGAGGCGCTGCGCGAAATTGCGCTCGACGTCGAACAAGGCGCCGACGTCGTTATGATCAAGCCAGGTTTGCCGTATCTCGACGTGGTGCGCGCGGCTCGGGAACGCTTTGACGTGCCGCTCGCGGTCTATAACGTCAGCGGTGAATATGCGATGTTGCAGGCCGCCATCGAACGCGGCTGGCTCGACGGCGAACGCGTCATCGACGAACTCTTAACGTCGTTCGTTCGCGCAGGCGCCGATATCGTTATCACGTACTTCGCGGCGGACTATGCGCGGCGCCATGGTTGAAGCGCAGCCGAGCCGCGAAAACGCCGAAATTCTGTTGCTGGCGGGCGGTGCGGCTCGCCGTTTTCCCGGAAAGCTGCTGCATCCCGTCGGCGGCACGCCGATGCTCGTCCGCGCATACGTGGCGCTGAGAAAAACGGAGTGGAGAATCCGCATTCTCGCAGACGCTGCGCTGCCTTCTGAAATCGCGACGATCGTCGACGCGCCGGTGCTGCTCGATCGCGTGCCGCATTGTGGCCCACTCTTCGCGTTGGCCGACGCGTGCAGCGCGCTGCGCGATGAATACGTCTTTGCCGCTGCGGCCGACATGCCGCAACTGGATGCGACCGTGGTAGAGCGGCTCGTGCGGGCGTGGCGGCCGGGCGACGACGCCGTGGTACCGACGCACGACCACCGTATTGAACCGCTTGCTTCTCTCTATCGCCGTCGTGCAGTCCTGGATGCATGGCGTGATTTGCGACGCACCGGCCGGCATTCGATGCATGCGTTGATCGAGCACGTTGCGGCGCGATTGGTTCCGCTTCCGGCGGCGCATTTTACGAACGTCAATCGTCCGAACGACCTCAAGGCGGAAGCAGGCATTTCATGAGACTCGAGCGTTCGATCGCGGCATTCGCGCGCGCTCGCAGGGCCATTGCGGGAGGCGTCAACTCGCCCGTGCGCGCACTCGGCGCGGTCGGCCTCTCGCCAGTCTTCATCAAGAGCGGCGCCGGCGCAATGCTGTACGATATCGACGGACACGAATATCTGGATTACATGATGTCGTGGGGAGCGCTGCTTTTGGGGCACGCGCCGCCGGCAGTAACGCGCGCGATCGCGAACACGGCACTGCGCGGAACGTCGTTCGGCGCGCCGACGGAACTCGAAAGCGAACTTGCCGAGATCATCGTCGGGATGATGCCGTCCATCGAACGGCTGCGTTTCGTGTCCAGCGGGACCGAATCCACGATGAGCGCGATCCGGCTAGCGCGCGGTTACACCAGACGCGCGAAGATCGTGAAATTTGCTGGATGTTATCACGGCCACGCAGATTCGTTCTTGATCGCCTCGGGATCCGGTGCGCTCACGCATGGATCGCCGGATTCCCCCGGCGTCACCGAGGGCACGGCGTCGGACACGATCGTCGTTCCGTTCAACGAGCCCGGCGAAGTACAGTCGGCGTTCGAGCGCAATCCCGAAACCATCGCCGCAGTCGTCGTCGAGCCGTATCCCGCAAACATGGGACTCATTCTTCCACGACCGGGGTTTCTGGCGCGCGTGCGGGACTTGTGCAACAAACACGGCGCGCTGCTGATCTTCGATGAAGTTATTACGGGATTCAGAGTCGGGCGCGGCGGGGCGCAAGGACGCGAAGGAATTACGCCCGACCTCACAACTCTCGGGAAAATAATCGGCGGGGGACTCCCGGTCGGTGCCTTCGGCGGACGCTCCGACGTCATGGCGCAGCTCTCGCCCGACGGTCCCGTCTACCAGGCAGGGACGCTGTCGGGCAACCCGCTCGCCATGGCGGCCGGAATCGCGACCTTGAGCGCAGTTGCGGGCGATCCGGGGCTGTACGACCGATTGGAGGAACTCACGGCGCGCCTATGCGACGGACTCGAAGAAGTCTTGAACCGTCATGGCGTCGAGCATCTCGTACGTCGAGTAGGATCGATGTTTTGTATTTTTTTCACGAAGGGAGCGGTCACCGACTTACGATCCGCGCAAGAGTCGGATCGCCAACTCTTCGCGAAGTACTTCGGCGCCATGCTCGACAACGGCGTTTACGTCGCCCCTTCACAGTTTGAAACGAATTTCTCTCCGCCGCGCACACCGCGGCCGATGTCGATCGCACCGTCACGGCCGCGAATGCGGCGCTGGACGAAATCGCGACCGCGAGCTTAGCCTGATGCCGATCACCTGCATTGGTCTCTCACATCACACCGCACCGGTGGAGGTGCGGGAACGCCACGCGTTTCCGACATCGCGCATGGCGGAGGCGTTGGTCGCATTGCGCGATTACGAGGCCGTGCAGGAAGCGGTGATGCTGCAAACCTGCGGCCGCTTGGAGATCTACGCGGAACTCGACGATTACGAACGCGGCGTCGCCCAGATCAAATCGTTTCTCGCCAACTTTCGCCACGCCTCGACGGGCTACGACTTGGAATCGTATCTCTACACGCGCTTGGGACACGAAGCCGTCGAACATCTCTTTCGCGTGTGCACGGGACTCGATTCGATGCTGATCGGAGAGGCCGAAATTCTTGGCCAAGTGAAAGAGGCGTACGTCGCCGCGACGCAAGCGAAATCGTTGGGGCGCACGCTGCATCGTCTCTTTCGCGATGCGATTGCGGCCGGCAAAACGGCACGCGCGCAGACCCGCATCGGCAGCGCTTCGGCGTCGATCGCCACCGCGGCCGTCGCCGCGGCACGCTGCCGTCTCGGTTCACTAGAAGGCAAATCCGTGCTCGTTGTGGGCGCCGGGAAGATGGGCAAGACCGCCGTGAAGCGCTTGCGCAGCGAAGGCGCGTCGCGCGTCGTCGTGGCCAATCGAACGCTCTCCCGTTCGCGCGATCTCGTCGCCGACGCCGGCTTCGGTGAGGCGATCGAGATGCCCGGACTCGTCGAAGCGATTGCGCTCGCGGATGTCATCGTCGCATCGACCGGCGCCTCGCATTTCATTCTCAATCACCCGCGCGTCGCTGCGGCGATGGAACGCAGGCCGGACCGGCCGCTGTTCGTCGTAGATATCGCGGTACCGCGCGACGCCGACCCGGCCATCGCGGCGATTCCCAACGTTTCCCTGGTCGACATCGATGGCCTCAAGGCGCTCGTGGACGAAAGGTTGGAAGAGCGACGCGAAGCGATTCCCGCGGTCGAAGAGATCATCGCGGAGTACGTCGAGCGTTTCGAACTTTGGTATCGTCAACGCAGCGCCGTTCCTGTGATCGCGCGCTTGACGCAAAAAGCGGAAGCGATTCGTGAATCGGAACTGGAGCGGCTCCTGGCGCGTTGCCCCGACTTGGACGAACGCGAACGCATGTTGGTGACGGGCATGACGATGACCATCGTGTCGAAGCTCCTGCACTCCGCGATTCTAAAGATTCGGGAAAAGGCTACGGTGGACCGAGACGGGGCGCTCTCCAATGCGCGCGTTCTCGACGAACTCTTCGATTTGGGTGCCGTCGCCGAATTGCGTGAGTAAGTCGCCGGCGCCGGTCTATCTCGTCGGTGCAGGCCCGGGCGATCCGGGCCTGTTGACGTTACGCGCCGCGGAATTACTACGCAGCGCCGACGTGGTGCTCTACGACGCATTGGTCACCGACGCGATCGTCGCGCTGGCGCCGGAACGGTCCGAGCGCATTTTCGTCGGAAAACGCGGCGGTGCGCCGTCCATGTCGCAATCGCAAACCGAAGCGCTGATGATCGCGAAAGCACGCGAGGGCCACAGCGTCGTGCGGCTCAAGGGGGGCGATCCGTTCGTCTTCGGCCGCGGCGGTGAGGAAGCGCAGGCGCTGCACGCGGCCGGAATCCATTTCGAGATCGTCCCCGGCGTGACGTCGGCGATCGGGGCGCCCGCGTATGCCGGAATACCGTTGACGCACCGCAGACACGCGGCGGCATTCACCGTCGCAACCGGCCACGAGGACCCCGCGAAGACCGTTTCGTCGTTGGATTGGAGCAAACTGGCCGATCCGGGCCGTACGCTGGTTCTCCTCATGGCGACCGCGAGGCTGCGGGAAATCGGTGAGAAACTGATGGCACAGGGGCTGTCGGCACAGACGCCCGTCGCGCTGATTCAAGACGGGACGCGGCCGAGTCAGCGCGTCGTTGTCGGATCGTTGCGAACTATCGCCGACAAAGCGGACGAGGCGGCAATCGGCTCTCCGGCCGTAGCGATCGTTGGAGACGTTGTCCGGTTGCGCGATGAGTTGCGCTGGTACGATTGCCGGCCGCTGTTCGGCAAACGCGTCCTCATAACGCGCGCCGGTCATCAATCCGACGAATTTTCGCGTGCCTTGCTCTCGCGCGGCGCGCAACCGATCTGCGCGCCGACCATCGCGATCCGGCGCGAGAGCGGCGCTCGTGTCGATCCGGCCTCGCTGTCGTCGTTTTCTTGGATAGTGTTCACGTCGCAAAACGGCGTGAACGCCTTTTTCGAGGAGATGGCGGAACGGAAGGGCGACGCGCGGACGATCGGCGCGGCGCGCGTCGCGGCGATCGGCGATGCGACCGCTGCGCGCTTGCAACATTTCGGAGTGCGTGCCGATCTCGTAGCGCCGACGTTTGTCGCTGAAGCACTCGCTCGCGCGTTGATCGCGCACACGAAGAGCGACGATCGCCTGTTGCTCTATCGCGCGGCAGAAGCGCGCGACGCGCTGCCGGACGCGCTGCGCGAGGCGCGACGATCCGTCGCCGTGTTCAACGCCTATACGACCACCGTTCCACACGACGATGCTTTCGCAGAAAAGGTGCGCGACGCCGACGTGATCACGTTCACGAGCGCCAGCACGGTTCGCGGCTTCATCGCGTTGAGCGGCCGCGAGGAGCACCGCGAGGCGGCCGAAGGAAAATGCGTTGCGTGCATCGGCCCCATTACCGCCGAGGCGGCGCGCAACGCCGGTTTACACGTCGACGTGATGGCGGAACGCTACACGACCGCCGGTCTGCTCGCGGCGCTGGAAGCGCATTTCGCATCGCGCGCGTGATGCAGATCGCGCTCGGCTTTGCGCTGGCCGCCGCCGTTGCGGTGCTCGCCTATCGAGCGCGCGCGCTCAGCGTGTCGGGAGCGCTCGCCGCCGTCGCGGTCGGCGCGGCGGTCTTTGCAACGCTGGGCTGGGGCGGCGCCGTGGTTCTCTTGGCATTTTTCGTGCCGGCTTCCGCACTCTCGCGCCTCCCTCGTCATCCGGGGTTACCGAGCGCAGAACAAAACGAACGGCGCAACGGCGCGCAGGTTCTGGCGAATGGCGCCGTGGCGGCACTCTGCGCGCTCGGCACGGTGTTGGTGTCGCCGGCGTTTGCGGCGGGCTTCGCCGGCGCGTTGGCCGCGGCGGCAGCCGATACGTGGGGCACGGAAATCGGGATGCGCTTCGGCGGCACGCCGATTTCCATCCTCAATTTCCAGCGTATCCTGCCGGGGCGATCGGGGGGCATTACGGCGGCAGGTACGTTGGCGACGCTCGCGGGGGCCGTCGCGGTTGCCGGAAGCGCTTGCGCACTGCATCTCGCAGCATTTACGCCGGTTGCCGTCGCCGGCCTCGCGGGCGGATTAGTCGATTCGGTGCTTGGCGCGACTCTTCAGTCGTTACGCTGGTGCCCGGTTTGCCGGTGCGATTCTGAAACCACGCGCCATACGTGCGGAACGACGACGTCGTTACGGCGCGGCGTGTCGTGGATGGAGAACGACGCCGTCAACGTTGCGGCGACCTTTTGCGGTGCGTTCGTGGCGATGCTCGCTTTGCGCGCCCCATGATACCCAGCCGGACGGGGTCTCTCGCGCAAACAGTTCGATGCGAGGGCGATCGCCGCAGAGTCCTTCGATCATCGTTCGGAAAATCGCCGGCTTGCTACTATGCATCGTTCGAGGTGCTAGAACGACTTGAGCCTGCGCTAAATCTAGCAGCGGAAAAGGGCGCCCGGTACGCATCGTCGTTGCCGCCAAGACGAACTCGCTCGTCGGCTTAGTAAAGGTCGGCGGAATCCCTTGGCCGCGAATGATTTCTCCGCGCCGATTCGTTTTTACCCATACGTACAGCACGCCCCGAAAATGCAGTTTCCATCGTTCGATCAACTCAATGGCGTAGTGCAAGCGCGGCCCCGTTGCCCACAGAAAGAGTGCGGCGCGCTTCGACATGATGTCGTGTAGCGGCACGTCGGCGAGCGCCGCTTGCGACATCAAGGCATAATGCTTCGCCGCAGCGGCATCCTTGATCGGACTGCCATAGTACGTCCATGGTGGATCGGCGTACACGATATCGAAAGGCCCGGGCGGCAACGGCGGCACGTCGTGCGGAGCGCGGGCGGGCGCCCGGCGAGCGAGTCTGGCTGCATGCGCCGCGCCGGTGCTCACCCGTAGGTCTTCTCCAGATACGCGACGATGGCATCGTCGTCATCCGCGATCTTAACGTCGCCGTCGATCATCGAAGGGATTCCGCGATTGCCGAACAGTTCGTCCAGCACGCGGCGTTGGGAATGTTCCACCGGAACGTTGACGATTTTGTAATCCAGGAGCAGGTCGGTCATCTTCTGGCGCACGCGCGCCGAGTAGTGACACCACTCCGCTTGGTAGAGCACGATGTTCGTGTCGATCATATCGACCACAAGCGGTCACGACCGGGGGCGGTTGCACGTTGAGGGCGAAGAAGGGACAGTGTCCATGACTGGGACGCTCGGCGCGCAGGCACGCTTTGGGCGGGCAACGCTCGCGTCGGTGGGCATTCATCTGCTCGTTGCGCTACTGATCCCCGCGCTGGCGTGGACCGTGTCGGCGACCTCTCCCGTCGAGACGATTAGCTTCACGCACATATTGCGGATTCAAGTAACGCCGCCACGGCCGGCTCGCCAGCCTCCTCGAGCCATCGCGCCGCATCACAACGTTCGTCCGCACGTCGCTTTTGCCAAGAGCGTGCACACCGTTGCCGTTTCGCCGCACCGCCACGCCTCACCGGCGCCGATGGCGCTACACGCCGAGCCCGCCGCTCCGGCCGTTGCGACGGTCTCGCAAGCGGGTCAGGGCAACGCAAACGCGGCGACACAACCCAACGTAACGCCCTCGCCGACAGCGCGCGCCGTCGCCAGCGTTGGAACGCATCGCGTCTCGGGATATTTGCCGTTCGGCGCGCAGCAACCCGATCCGGTGCTCGACCCGGACGTCAAGAAACAGTTGGACGCCCTGGGCGTGCACGTGACGCTCTTCGTCACGGTTGGCGACGACGGCCGTACCGAGAATATCCTCTTTGCACCGACGCTCGATCCCGCAATGGAAACCCGCATTCGCTCGCTGCTCGCCGATGCCGCTTGGGATCCGGCAGTCTGTGGCGGCGGCGTCTCCTGCGAAGGCCACGCAACGATTCGACTATAGAAGGGCGCTCGACGCGCCGCTAGTCCACGCCGATCTGGGCGTACCAGCCGAACACGGGCCGCGCCGCGGTCGGCGTCGGGCCAACAAAAAAACCGGCTGCGCTAAAGTTTTCGACATAACCGGCCAGCGTGAAAATGACCGCTCCTTGGACACCTATTAGATTCACAGAGTCTTGGAAAAGAAACCCAACGAAAACCTGCCCGGTAGCGGACCCAGGGGTACTGCGCATAAAGAACAGTTTCTGGGAGTCCTCATCCCAAAATCCTTGAATTGGGGATCCGAAAAGACTTCCGCCCACGTTACCGGAAGGGTCGGCCCCGTTAAGTAGCAGCTGCGTGATGGTTCCACCTATGTTGGCAGTCCATCCCCCAGCTTGTAACGGCATCGTCAGGAGCTCCTACGCCTGTCCAATCTGAGCGTACCAGGCAAAAACGAATCGATCGGCTCCCGCACCGCCGCCGTGTTGCTCATAGTATCCCGTCAGCGTGGAAACGTTTGCGCCCGTGATGCCCGGCATTCTGAATTGGTCCGCGAACAAATACGCGGTGTAAGCGATCGCGCTCGTACCGGGCGTTGCAAAGAACGTTAGCTTCGCGGACATTTCGTCCCAAAATCCGGAAATCGGAGAGCTGACCCCGCCGGACGAAAGCGTTCCCTGCACGTTTCCGGCAGTGTCTACGCTGGCAATGCTGAGCGTGCCGAGCACTCCACTTGAGTTAATCTTCCACGATCCAGTCTGTAAAGGCACGCTCGTTTCAGTTCCTCTGCCGGTGCGCCGGCGCCTTCCGCGGCGCAACAACGGCCTACAAAATTGATTTTCCTAACGCCGAGCAGATGAGGCCGACGGCGAGCGATGCCGTTCGGTTACGATGATCCAAAATCGGATTGATCTCGACGATTTCAATCGAGCCGAGCTGACCGCTGTCGTGCAGCATCTCCATGATGAGGTGCGCTTCGCGATAACTCAATCCGCCTTGCACGGGCGTCCCGGTGCCGGGCGCTTCCGACGGATCGATCGCGTCCATATCGAAGGAAACGTGGATCGGACGATCGTCGCCGCCCGAAATCGCGCGAGCTTCTTCCATGACGTGCATGAGGCCGCGCTTATCCACGTCGCTCATGGTAAACGCCTTTACGCCGAGTTCGCGGAGCATGCGTTTTTCACCGGGATCCACGTCGCGCAACCCAATCTGCACGGTGTTCTCCGCCTTCGCTACGGCATTGCGTAACGCAAAATAGAGCGGCATGCCGTGAACGTTGCCGCTGCGCGACGTTTTTGGACTATTGATGTCCGCGTGCGCATCCACCCAGATGAGCCCCGGCGGCTCCCCGCGCGCGCGCGTTAGGCCGGTCAGCGTTCCCATCGCGATCGAGTGATCGCCTCCCAAGACGATCGGAACGCCGCCCGACGCTATCGCGTCTTCGACCAACGTCGCCAGCTCGTTGCAGACCGCTTCGATGACGCTGAAGTATTTGGCGGATGCGTTCTGCGCGTCAGCGGATTCCGGAATCGGCACCGTTATATCGCCGCGGTCTACGATCGTTGGAATGCCGAGCGCGCTCAAGCGCTCGTGAAGTTTCGCGTATCTCACCGCCGACGGGCCCATGTCGACGCCGCGGCGACTCGCGCCGAGATCCATCGGAACGCCGATGATGTCGACACGTGGGACCGCTGCGGCGATCGTCGTCATCGCGCCGCTACTTCGAGTTGGCCGCGCGGACGACCCTCAGCGCTATGACGCGCAGCACGCCCGCGATCGGGACGGCCACCAGCATCCCGAAGAGTCCACCGAGTTCCGCGCCGATTAGGAGTGAAAGTAGCACGATGAACGCACTGAGTTTTACCTGACGCCCGACGACGTTAGGCGCGATGAGATGCCCTTCGGCTTCGTAGATCACGACAAACGCAACGGTAACGAGCAACGAGTTCAGCCATCCGTTGGTCAGCAACGACGAAGAGAACGCCGGGATGAAGGCAAGCACGGCGCCGACGTACGGAATCAAATCTCCGACGGCGGCCAGCAGTCCAAACAGATATGGATACGGAACCCGCAAAAACAACAGAGCGATCGTAATGAGCACGCCGACGGAGAGCGCCACGATCAATTGTCCTCGGATGAAACTCCCGATAACACGATCGGTATCGTCCAGGAACGTCAGCGTGGCGCGCCAGCGCCGCTCCGGAACGATCGCTGCCAGGCTGGCTTTGAGATGATCGAGATCCAGCAAAAGATACGCCGTCATCATCGGGACGATGATGAACACCGCGATGACCGCGAACGTTCCCGCCAACACTACGATGACATGGCCGAAGCTTTGCAGGCCGCGAGTCGTCACCCAGACGCCGAACTGCTGGGGCATCTTGGCGAGTTCCACCCGGACGAACGGAGGGAGGCGCGACGTGAACGGATCCCTCGGATCGTACAGAACCGAATGTAGGCGGTTGGCGAGAACCGGATAGTGCGAAACCAGCATGGCGACGTCCTCGCTGATGCGAGGGACGATGAACGCCCCGACCAACGCCAATAGGCCCAACATTATGAGGTAGACGACGACGATCGCAACGACCATCGGCATGCGGCGGCTCAAACGATGGACGAGCGGATAGATTAAGTATGCAAGAAACACGGAACCGATCAGGATGTAGACGACGGTGTGGATGCTTCCCAGAATGCCGAGGGCGAATTGGGCGGCATAAAGGGCGAGCACGATCACCATCAAGACCTTGAGCACGTACGTTACGCGCGCATCGGTCATCCATCGCCAAGGATTTGAGTGAGGCTCCTGCATGCGGCTCGCTTCACCATCCCGGCGAGCAAGCCCCGTGATCGACGTTACAGGCAGGAGTTGCGCGAGACGCGCGCGGATAGCCCCCACGATGTTGCGTCGTGCGATCGCCACGTTGGCGTTTGTGCTGTGCGGATCCGCCGCAAATATTCTGCCCGCAGACGCGTACGTTCCGCCTCCGCTGGCGGCCCTAGGTCAAGACGTCCGCAACATTGCCCGCCACGTTCCTGCAGCGATCGGACTCGATGTTTTGGACCTCAACACGGGTTATACCGCCGGCTTTAACGCCTCAAAGAGCATGCCCGCCGCATCCACCATCAAGATGCCCGTGATGGTTGAGGTGTTCGATCAATTGGAAGCCGGGCGCTTCGACCTCAACCGCCGCGTCGCCCTCGACGCCGCCGACAAAGACTACGGCTCCGGCGTTTTATGCGACGCACCCGCCGGCGAAACGTACTCGGTCGAGCAACTGCTGGCGAAGATGATCGACATCAGCGACAACACGGCGACCAACATGCTCATTCGACTGGTAGGCCGCCGGAACATCAATGCCAAAATGGCGGAGCTCGGACTCCAGCGCACGCATCTGTCGCAGGACGTGCGCACGGAAGACTGGGCGATACGTCGCGCTTTGCGCACGTCTGCCGGCGATTTAGTTCATCTGCTCGCGTTGATGGCGCACGGACAACTCGTCGACGAATGGTCGTCGAAAGCGATGATCGGCCTACTCGAAGCGGATGAGATCAACACGCTGCTTCCCGCGCCGCTGCCCGAAGATATTCCGATCGCCCATAAGACCGGATCGCTCGCGGATACGCTCAACGATGCCGGGATCGTTTACGCCGAAGACGCTCCGTACGTCATCGCCGTGATGACCACCGCATTGCCTTCGAAAGATATGGGCCGCGCCTTCATCCACACGATCTCCCGTTTGACCTACAACGACGAACTGCAGTCGGCACGCTGGCGCGCCGACACGACGCCCGTCACCACCAACGTTTCGCCCGACGTGCCGTATTGGGACGCCGCCAGGCCGCCGCCGACACCGCCTAGGCGTTGACGCCGGCCGACGCGTAGACCCGCGTTAACCACGATTCATAACGCGCCTCGCGCCCAGTGACGATTGCTGTGTAGAGGTCGCTCAGGCGACGGGTGATCGGTCCCATCGTTCCGTCGCCGACCGTGCGCCGGTCGACCGACGCGACGTACCCGATCCCCGCCGCCGTTCCCGTAAAGAAGACCTCTTGCGCGCAGTAAAGTTCGCCGCGATCGATCGCCCGTTCGACCACTTCCACTCCCAAATCGTTTTGTGCCAGTTCCATGATCGCTTTTCGCGTGACGCCCTCGAGCACGTTCTGCGATGGATCGGGCGTGTAGAGCACCCCGCGGCGCACGAGAAAGATGTTCTCGGCCGAGCCTTCAGAGACGTGGCCATCGTGTGAAAGCAATATGGCCTCGTCGTAGCCGTTCAGTACCGCTTCGCTTTTGGCCAAGGCAGAGTTGACGTAAAGGCCCGTGATCTTGGCGCGAGGCGGCGCCATCGTGTCGTCGGTTCGCCGCCACGAACTCACGCACACGTGCAAGCCCTTCGACGTGTCGAGGTACTGCGTAAAGGGAACCGGTACGATTGCGAAGGCGTCGGGCACGTTGTGTAGGCGAACGCCGATATCTTCGGCCGCTTTATACGCAAAGGGGCGAATATAGATGTTCGTTCGATAGTCGTTGCGCGCGCACAGGTCGATCGTCGTTTCGATCAGTTCGTCGACGCCCATTGGAAGCGCGATCGTCAAAATACGTGCGGATTGCGTCAGCCGTTCGTAGTGGTCGCGCAGCAACACGAGGAACACATCGCGTTGGTCTGGAGACCAGTAACCGCGGATTCCCTCAAAGCAGCCCGTTCCGTATTGCAAGCCGTGCGTCAGCAGCCCGACTTTGGCGTCACCATACCGGGCAAACCGGCCCTCGGCATAGACTGTAACCGAGGAAAGATCCATACTCCCGCCTCCTTTGCGCCCCCGTGTTGCCTTCGCCGCGAAGAAGTCCTTTGGCCAAATGCGGCGACCTGAAGTTCTTGCTTAGGGAGTCGATCTCGCGCGGTTGATGACGGCTTCATAGGCCTTCGCGATCTGCAGCGCGACGGAGCGGCGATTCGCAAAGGGATCGGGGGCGGCCGCGCCGAGTTTTTCGTCGGCCGTCGCTGCGGCGTCATAGAGTTGTTTCCACTTAACACCCGCGTACCCCGACTCTGCGAGCCCCAAAAAAACGCCGGCTTCGATCGCGGTTTGCATCTCCTCTTGCGAAGTAGTGCGGAGGAGCCAGATCGTGATCGCCGGCGTTCCGTCCGGGCGCGCTTGCACTCCGGCGTAATGCCACTTCGGGTCGTAGGCCGGCATCTCTGCCGCCGATTTTCCTACGACGATCAGGTGGACGCTCTTGTCGTTTGGATCGACGGCGGCGTGCAGTCCGCGAAACAAGACTACGAGTTCGGGCCCCGTGAACGTCATTTCATCCAGCGTCGCCGGTGCAACCGATAATTGGGACACGGGCGCCGCCGGCAACGGCGTCCCGGCGGCTAGCGTCTCCGCGCGGCGCGCTTGCTGCGTCATGCCAAGCGCGCGATAGAGATCGGCGGCTTTGCGCAGATCGGCGTTCGCCTGCGGCAACAGATTGAGATTGCGCCGAACCTGGCCGCGCTGAAAGTAGGAGTCGGGAGACTTATCGCCCGCGGCGATCGCCGATGAAAAGTCTGCGTCGGCGAGCTGGTATTTGCCAATCGAGGCGTACGCTTCTCCGCGCCAAAAAAGCGCGTCAATATAAGACGGCCCCTGCAAATCGGTCAGGGCGATATTCAAATCCGCGAGCGCACCGTTGAAGTCGCCGCGCGCGACCTGTAGTTGACCACGCGTGTAATATGCGCGAGTCGACTTAGGCGTCAGAGCAACCTGCTTGTTGCAGTCCGCTAATGCTTCGTCGAGCCGGCCGACTCGCCGGTAAGCGTCACACCGCTTCCAAAAGATACCACCCTCGGTCTGCCCTAAGGAAATGGCTTCGCCATATTCTGCCAGCGAATCGGCGAAGCGATCCATATCGTATAATACGTCGGCGTACGCGGAGTGAGCGAACGCGCTGCGTGGCGATAGCGAGACCGCATTCCGGCAGTCCGACAGCGCTTGCGACGTATCCGTCCCACGAGAGGATGCCTGAACCTCGCGCAAGATGCACCGAACCGCAAAGCCGTCGCCGTCTTGCGGGTGCGCGGCGACGTACGCGTTGGCAATCGACAACGCGCGTTCCAAACTAGGACCCCGGTCGGTGATGTGAAGCGCGGGCTCGAGAGCGGGCGGCAGCGTCGTTTGCGCGACGGCGGGAAGCGTGCACGCCAATAGCACGCCGGCCGCAATAAAAAGCGGTCGCATTTGCGCTTGCTTCGGTGACCGCCCACGGCCGCCTGCTTCCAGAGCACGGACGTTTGCGGACGCCAGTGGGAGCGCGCGGAGCTCACGCGAATTACGGCTGGGTGAAACCCTCATCTTATCTTCGGCTGACGGCTCCGCTGGTTCGTGACGGCGGCGAGTTGCGTCGCGCAACGTGGGACGAAGCGCTCGATGCGGCGGCCTCGCATTTGCGCGATGCACGGGCCCGCGATGCAACGCGCACGTACGGAATGTTCAGTTGCTCGAAGGCCACAAACGAGATGAACTACGTTGCGCAAAAGTTCACTCGCGCGGTCATGGGCAGCAACAACGTCGATAGTTGCAACCGAACTTGACACGCCCCTAGCGTCGTCGGTCTGACGGCGGTTTTTGGGGCCGGCGGCGGCACGAGCTCCTACGAGGAGGTCGCGCAAGCCGACGCGATCGTGCTGTGGGGATCGAACGCGCGTGAGACGCACCCGATCTTCTTTCATCATGTCTTGCGCGCCGTTGCCAAGGGCGCGAAGCTCTACGTCGTGGATCCGCGCCGTACGTCGAGCGCGCGTTGGGCCGACGGCTGGCTCGGGCTCGACGTCGGCTCGGATATCGCGCTCGCCAACGCCGTCGGACGTGAGATCATCGAGCAGCGTCTCCATAATCGCACGTTCATCGACCGTGCGACCAGCGGTTTCGAGGAGTACCGCGCGGTCGTTCAACCCTACACCCTGGAGTATGCCCAACGCGTTACGGGAGTGCCGGCGGCACTCATACGAGAACTTGCGCATGCGTATGCCACGGCGCAGAGCGCGCAACTCTGTTGGACGCTCGGAATCACAGAGCACCACAACGCAGTCGACAACGTTCGGGCGCTGATCAATCTGGCCTTACTTTGCGGGCACGTGGGCCGCTACGGCTCGGGCGTCAATCCGCTACGCGGCCAGAACAACGTGCAAGGCGGCGGCGACATGGGCGCCATTCCGAATAAATTTCCGGGGGGCCAAGACGTCGAGGACCCACAGAGCATCGCGAAGTTTGAAAACGCCTGGGGCGCAAGTCTACCACGGACGAACGGCTGGAACCTCACCGACATGTTCGCGGCGATGGATCGCGGTGAACTGGACACACTGTACGTCATCGGCGAAAACCCCGCTCAATCCGAGGCCGATCAGGCGCACGCGACCGGCTTGTTGCGCGGACTGCGCCATCTCATCGTGCAAGACATTTTCCTTACGAAGACCGGAGAGCTGGCCGACGTCGTCTTTCCGGCGAGTGCGAGCTGGTGCGAGTCGGAAGGTACGGTGACCAGCAGCGAGCGGCGCGTTCAGCGCTGCCGCAAGGCACTCGAGCCGCCGGGCGAAGCGCGCGACGATATTGCAATCCTGTGCGACGTTGCGCGTCGAATGGGTCACGATTGGCCGCAATGGTCGTCCGAGCAAGTGTGGAATGAGTGCCGGTCGCTCTCGCCGTGGCATGCGGGCATGAGTTACGAACGTCTCGACTCGCTGCACGGAATTCATTGGCCGTGTTACGACGAGTCGCATCCCGGAGAGCAATTTCTGCACTCGCGGCTGTGGGAAGAGCCGTTGGGCGGACCGCGCGCACCGTTTGCCGCCGTCGATCACGATCCGCCGGTGGAAGCACTCGATAACGAATATCCTATTCGGTTGACGACCGGGCGCCGCTTGGACTCGTTCAATACGGGAGTACAGAGCGGCGGTTACCGGTCGCCGCTGCGTCGCGGCGAGACGCTCGACATTTCGCCGGCCGACGCGCAGCGGTATGGTTTGAGCGACGGCGACGAAGTGCGCGTCACTTCGCGCCGAGGATCGATCGTGCTGCCCGTGCGGATCGATAGCGGACTGCGCGCGGGGCTCGTGTTCACGACGTTCCACTTCAACGACGCAATCGCCACGAATCTCTTGACCATCGACGCGACCGATCCGAAGTCCGGTACGGCGGAATTCAAGGCCTGCGCCGTGCGAATCGAGCCGACGCGCTCGACGGTGATCGCGTAGTGGATCTGCATTTCAACTCGGCGGCGGCGACGGCAACTGAACGCGCGGCGGCGGATGCTGCGCTGGAGCGGATCGCACGGCAAAGCCCTGCGTCCAACGGAGAACGCCGAACGCGCCGCCATCTGTTGCTGCCGCTGTTGCAGGCGCTCAACGAGCGCATCGGTTGGATCAGTCCGGGCGCACTCAATTATGTCGGCGCACAACTCGACGTCGCGCCGGCGGATGCCTACGGCGTCGCGACGTTCTATAAATTGCTTTCGACGCAGGCACCGTCAACGGGCGACCAACCGCGTATCCTTCACGTCTGCGACGACATTGCGTGTCACTGTGCCGGCGCTGAAAAGATTTGTTCCACACTCGAAGAGGGGCTGGGCGCCGAAGGTCCGACGAAAAGCGATCGCACGGTATGGCTGCGCAGTCCGTGCCTCGGCCTGTGCGATCGCGCGCCGGCGGCGCTGTTGACGGTATCCGGATCGCATTCCTATGCCGAACAGATTGCACCTATATCGCACCTCGTCGCCACGACTGTTGCAACGCAATCTCGTAACGCGAGGTGCGCGCTCGCGCCGCGGGTCGGGGGCTCTGATTTGCGTCTGTTGCGGCGTGTGGGCCAGGTCGACCCCGAAAACCTCGACGAGTATCGCCGGCAGGACGGCTATAGCGCGCTTCGCCGCGCCCTGGAACTCGGCCCCGAGCGAACGATTGCGGAAATTACCGCATCGAAATTGATGGGGCGCGGGGGCGCGGCTTTTCCAACGGGGCGAAAGATGTCGGCCGTCGCGCAGGCAGCGGCGCGACCACATTATCTCGTTTGCAACGCCGACGAATCGGAGCCGGGCACCTTCAAAGACCGCATGCTGATGGAGTACGACCCGTTCGCGATTGTCGAGGCCATGACGATTGCTGCCTACGCGACCGGCTGCGAGCACGGCTTTATGTACATTCGAGGCGAATATCCATTGGCCGCGCAACGCACCGCCTGGGCGATCGAACGCGCGCGCGAGGCGGGATTACTGGGAGAGAACATCATGGGCTCCACGCTACGGTTCGACATCGAAGTGCGCCGCGGCGCGGGCGCCTATATTTGCGGCGAAGAGACGGCGCTCTTCAACTCGATCGAAGGCAAACGCGGGGAACCGCGCAGCAAGCCTCCCTTTCCGGTGGAAGTCGGACTTTTCGACAAGCCCACGCTGGTCAACAACGTCGAAACGCTTGCGAACCTTCCGCCGATCTTACGCGATGGTGGCGAGGCGTATGCCCGAATCGGCACGCCGGAGTCCACCGGTACGCGACTCTTTTGCCTTTCGGGCTCGATCACACGACCCGGTCTCTACGAGGTCGCACACGGGACGACGCTGCGCGCGCTGATCGACTTGGCCGGCGGCGTTCGGGAGGGGAGAGTGCCAAAGGCGATTTTGCTCGGCGGCGCGGCGGGCACGCTGATCGGTCCCGAGGCGCTCGACCTTCCCCTAACCTTCGAAGATGCTCGGCGCGTCGGGACGACGCTAGGTTCGGGCGTCGTCATGCTCTTTGATGAAACCGTCGATCTCGCCGCGATTCTCCGGCGCATCGCACGGTTTTTCCGCGAAGAATCTTGCGGACAATGCGTACCGTGTCGCATTGGAACGGTTCGCCAGGAAGAGACGCTGCATCGACTGACCAACGGCAACGCGGTGAATCGCGCTGCAGACCTCTCGCTGCTCGACGAAATTGGACAGGCCATGCGCGACGCGTCGATCTGCGGCTTGGGACAAACCGCCGCAAGCGTCATCGCCTCGGCGGCGAGGTTGCAGGTGGTCTGAACGATGTCTGATTCGGCAAACGTTGAATTGATGATTGACGGTGCGGCCGTTCGCGTCCCAACAGGCTCCACTATTCTGGACGCTTGCCGTTGCCTCGGTATAGCGACGCCGACGCTCTGCTTTCTCGAATCCCTAACGCCCGTGAACGCCTGCCGGGTGTGCGTCGTCGAACTCGAAGGCGCACGAGCGCTCGTTCCGGCGTGCGCCCGCCGTGCGGAGGACGGAATGGTGATTCGCACGGATTCACAGCGCGTGCATCACAGCCGTAAAATGGTGCTCGAGTTCTTGTCTTCGTCGGTCGACCTTTCGACCGCGCCCGAAGCGCAGCAATACTGCAAGGAGTACGGGGCCCAGCCCGAGCGGTACGGAATAGCGGCGGCGACCGTCGCGCAGCCGGTGAAGATCGACAACGAGCTCTACGTACGCGACTACTCGAAATGCATTCTCTGTTACAAATGCGTCGAAGCGTGCGGCGCCGACGCGCAAAACACGTTCGCCATCGCGGCGTCCGGCCGCGGTTTCGAAGCGACCATCGCGACCGAATATGACGTGCCGCTGCCGGACTCGGCGTGCGTCTATTGCGGCAACTGCATCGGGGTCTGCCCGACGGGCGCGCTGATGTTTTCGTCGGAACACGAACTGCGGCAGCGCGGCCTCTGGAAAGAAGACGAGCAGACCAAGACCGACACGATCTGCTCGTATTGCGGCGTCGGCTGCACGCTGACGCTGCACGTGCAAGACAACGAAATCGTTAAGGTCACGTCACCAGTGGAAAACGGCGTGACGCACGGGCATCTGTGCGTCAAGGGCCGCTTCGGGTATTCCTACGTCCAAAGCCGGCCCGACGATAACGGCCATGCGTCATCCTGAGCGCAGCGACGCTGAGCTTGCGAAGCCGAGCGAAGTCCAAGGACGAAGCGAGCCGCGTGCAGGGCGCAGCGCCGCCGTCAATGTCGTAGCACTCGACGGGGAGCGTCGAGCGCTCAAACGCGACGACGTCGTTGGGGAGGAACCGCTCGAGATCCGGCTCACCAGCCACGGGCGTGCTCAGACGGTTGCGATCACCATGCGAACGCCTGGCAACGATTTCGAGTTGGCGGCGGGCTTTCTCTATAACGAAAGCATCATTCGATCGCAAGATGACTTCAGTGAAATTACGTACTGCCTCGATCCCGCGGTCGGTTCACAACAGCGCTATAACGTCGTTACGACGGAACTCCGAACGATGACGGGCTTCGATGGAGCGCGGTTCGAGCGGCATTTCGTGACGAGCAGCGCATGCGGCGTCTGCGGACGAGCTCAGTTGGATTCGCTGCGCGACCTCGGCGTCGCGCCGCTCGACGACGACGTTGTGGTCTCACCGAACGTCCTGTATCGACTGCCGCAGCGCATGCGCGAAAGCCAGCGCGTTTTCGCAGCGACGGGCGGACTCCATGCCGCGGCCCTGTTCGACCAAGAGGGCGAAACCATCGCCGTTCGCGAGGACGTCGGCCGTCACAATGCCGTCGATAAACTCGTGGGTTGGGGGCTGCTCAACGGTCGTCTTCCCTTCGCGCGATCGATTTTGACGGTGAGCGGCCGCGCCGGCTATGAGATCTTGCAAAAAAGCGCGGTGGCGAGCATCCCGGTCGTCTGTTCCGTCTCCGCACCGAGCAGTCTCGCCGTCGATCTGGCGCGCGAGTTCAACATCACGCTCGTCGGATTCTTACGCGGGGAACGGGCCAATCTGTACGCGGGCGCGCAACGCATCGCGGATAGCAGTTAAGAGCTCACCGCGTCCCGAAAGCCTGCCGAACCGTCGGAGGTGCCCATGAGCCGTACCAATGCGTCCCTTGCAGTGCGCTTCTGCATAGGCATTTTGCTGCTCGGCGGCTGCGCCGGTCAACGCAGTAACGCTCCGATAATTCCTACCGGCGCGTTCGTTTCGCCGGCCGCGAACGCTGCCGCTCGTTCGGGCGATTTGCTCTACATCGCTCACAACGAACGGATGGAAAACGGCCATTATCGCGGAGTTCTTTCGTTCTTTACGTTTCCTCAAGGAGAGGCGGTTCAAGACGTCACCACTCCGGGGATCGTATTAGCGGCCTGCTCGGATGCGAGCGGTAATGTTTGGGCGATCGTCAGTAAACAAAAACGGTGGAACGCCTACGAATACGCGCACGGCGGAACGATGCCGATTGCAAGCATCGATATACCGCCCCCGAGGCCCGTGAGCGGCTGCGCCGTGGACCCCACGACCGGAAATTTCGCAGTCACCACAGGCGCCTATCAAGGCAGCGGACATTACGGTAAAGCCGACGTTTGGGTCGGTGGCCGCAATGGCAAGCCGGCGCGCTATACGGTTCCATTCACGCCGACGGCGTGCGCCTACGACGGCGCCGGGAACCTATTTGTTGACGGATGGATCGGCAGCACCGTCTTTTTCGACCTTGCCGAGCTCGCCGAGGGCGGTAACGCCTTTGCTACGGTCAAGCTCAACAAATCGCCGTACCTCTACCCCGGAGGCATGGCATGGGATGGCCGCTACCTCGCTATAGTCGACTACGCAGGGCGGCGCACGGGAAATCTTTGGCGAATCAAAATCTCGGGTTCGAACGGCACCGTCGTCGGGATAAGCGACCTCGAGCGACTCTATTCTTTCTCTGTGCTGGCGGTGAAAGGTGGAATCGCCGTCGGTACTACGCGCAACGACGGCGATGCGGTGGCCCTTTGGCGGTATCCGTCCGGAGGGAAGGCGATCAAAACGATCACGCAGTACGCCCAACCCACTCACGGCGTTACGATCTCCGTCGGCTCACATTAATCGGCCAACAAACCGTCTAACGCCCGATTGAACGCGGCGGGATTGTCGGCGTTGGCCACGTGTCCGGCGTTGTCGATCTCGGTCAGCCGAGCCCGCGGGATGCCGGAAGCAATTTCTTCGGCCAACGCTCGAGGCGCGACCGTATCGTGTTCGCCGTAGACGACGCTCACCGGGACGTCGATCGTCGGCAGTAACCCGCGATAGTCGCCGGTCCACGTCGCGTGCGTCGCGGCAAGAAACGACTCCAACGACTTGCACGCGTACTGCTCGATAGTCTCACCCATCCGCTCCGGCGGTAGTCCCAGTTTTGCGGCTCTCGCCTCGGCGAACGCGCGCATGCTGCCCAGTTCGCGTGCCTCGGCGCACAGCTGTTCGGCGTAGCGCGCTCCCTCGGGATACCGCGCAAAACTTCCAAGGATAAGCATGGCCTCGACTCGCCGTGCAACGCGCCGCCAAAGTTCGAATGCGACGACGCCGCCGAGACTGCAACCGACGATCGTAAACCGCTCGGCGCCGAGCGAATCGGCAACGGCGCAAACGTCGGCAACGTACCCTTCCCGCGTAATAAACATCGCATCCGGATCGGGCAGAGCGCCGTTGCCACGTAACTCGATCGCCGCACACACGTACTCATCACCGAACGCTTGTAGTTGCCGATCCCAAATCGCCGCGGTCGATCCAACGCCGTGCACGAAGATGAGGCTGCCGCGCGAGTCGCCGGAAGGCCGCGCGATGCGGGCGCCGGTCGGGCCGCCGTCCGGCGCCGTACAACGAATCGTCTCGATCATGCGGCGGTGCGTTTGCGTGCGATGAACGCCTGGAGTTCTTCAAACGTGCGCGCGTTTAAGACGTCGGCCTTGACGAGCCCCGCGCGGCGAGCCTGACCGACCGCGAATTCGACGGCCGCCAAACCGCCGGTGCGATGGGCGTCGCTGTCGAGCGAAAACGTGACACCGAACTCTTTTGCCTTGCGCGCGAGCGGCGCCGGAAGGTCGAGCCGCGCCGCCTGTCCGTCAATCTCGAGGGCGGTTCCCGTGCGGGCGGCGGCCGCGAACACTGCGTCGTAGTCAAACTCGTAGCCGGGCGAAGCATCGAAACGGCGTCCCGTTGGGTGTCCGATGATCGTCACGTAACGGTTTTCGCAGGCCGCGATGAGCCTCGCCGTCATCTCGTCACGCGATTGGCGCGTCGCGCTGTGAACGGAGCCGATGACGAGATCGAGTTCGCAGAGAATGTCGTCGCCATAATCGAGCGATCCATCCGCCAGAATGTCAACTTCGCTCGCCTGCAGCGTGCGCACGCCGTAGCGGTCTCCGAGCGCCACGATTTCACTGCGCTGACGGCGCACGTCGTCCGGTGACATACCAAAGCGCCGTACGCGGCCCTGCGAATGATCGCTGATGGCATGATACTCGTAGCCTCGCGCCGCGGCGGCTTCGATCATTGCTTCGAGTGAATCGTCACCGTCACTCCAGGTTGTGTGCATGTGAAAGTCGCCGCGTAAGTCTCGAATCTCAACGAGTTGTGGAATCGCGCCCTTGCGCGCCAGGTCGATCTCGTCCAGCCCGTTGCGCAACTCGGGCGGAATAAATTGCATGCCGAGCGCTTGGTAGACGCCGGCTTCTTCGGAACACGTTATCACGTCGCCGGTTTCCAAATTGAGGATGCCGTTTTCGCTCACGCGCAGGCTACGCCGTACCGCGTACTCGCGAAGTTTGATGTTGTGCTCGCGCGAGCCGGTAAAATGTTGCAGCAGATTCCCGTACAGATGGTCCGGCAACACCCGCAAGTCGATCTGCAAACCGCCCGAAAGCCAAACGCTCGCCTTGGTAGGGCCTTCGGCCAGCACGGCCTGCGCTCTATTCCATGCCGTGAAGTGCGCGATCACTTCACCGGCTCGCGCGGACGTGCAAACCACGTCAATATCACCCACCGTCAGCTCGCTGCGGCGCAGGCTTCCGGCGAAGTCGAGACGCTCTAGCGGCGGACCCGCCCGCAAATATGCCTTGACGTCGTGCGCGATCTGCAACGCGGCCGGCAGCGGCGTGCGCCGTTGTCGCCCTTTATAGGCGAGAATGCCGCGTTTCCACTTTTCAATCGTCTTGTTTCCCAAACGCGGGACGCCGTGCAGCGATCCGCCGGCAATCGCAGTCTCCAGGTCCGAAAGCGACGCGATTCCATGTTCGGTAAAGAGTGCCGCGGCCGTCTTCGTGCCGATGCCGCTCACGCCCAACACTTCGAGGAGCGTCGGCGGAAAGCGGCGATGCAACTCTTCGAGTTCCGCGGCGCTTCCGGTTCGTACCAACTGCTCGATTACCGCGCCGATACTCTTGCCGATACCCGGAATTTTAAGATGCTCGCGAGTCGCGATAAGCTGCGCAAGCGGTGGCGCATTTTCCACCGATGCCGCCGCCTTTTCGAACGCCATGTACTTGTAAAAGGATTCGCCCGCCATTTCCATGAGCGTCCGAATCTCGAGTAGTCGTCGCGCAATTTCGCTGTTACTGATCACCGCAGGGTAGTGGAGTTGGCGGCTGGTGCCGAATCATACTGCCGATGCCGCTCTTGCGAATGCGCAATGCGACGTTCGTGCGCGGCGACTGCCGCGTCGGGCCGATCACGCTGGATCTTTGGCCAAACGATCGCATGACGCTCGTGGTCAATTCCGACACCGAGGCGGCCATCGTGGCGCGGCTCGCGTGCGGAATTGTCAAAGCGTCTGCGGGCAGCGTACTGATCGGCGATTACGATCCACGGCTGCAATCGGTGCATTGCAAACGGATCGCCGCCTTCGTCCCACACGAACCTGCGGCGCTCCACGAAGGTGAATTCTTGCCCTACGTGCGATATCGCGCCGCGTTGTGGAACCTCACCCACTCCCGCGCCATGGACTACGCCGGCCAGTTGCGGCATCGGCTCGGCTCGATGCACGCGGCCTTCGCCTTTCCAATCGTCGGGGCGCTCATCGGAACGCCGCGCGCCGTTGTGTTCGATCGGCCGCAGCCAGCCTACGCGGAGGAGATTCTTGCAGTCTGCGACGGACGCGCATTTCTTTCTACGCATACGAGCGAAGCGGACGCGCAGCTCTTCGCAGCGCCCTTGCAACGGGGCGAATTACGCGCGTGAGAACGCGCCCGCTGATCGGGATCGTGGCGGCGCGGTTGTATGCGGAGCGCGGCGCGATCGAGTTTACCGTTCTGGCGGCCTTGCTCGTCGGAATGCTGTCCCCGCAGGGACTTGCCGGGCCGGTCGCGTTCTGCTGCTTCGCCGGCATCGCGGCTGCAATGGCGCAGAGTCCGGGGCGCCACCGCCATCTGGACGTCTGCGAAGAGAGCGCGCCTCTTTTCGGACGCGAACTGGCGCGTGCAAAGGCATCGGCGCCGTCCATCGCGGGCTTTCTTACCGCGGCGGCGTATCTTGGCGCCGCCTTGACCCGCGGCGGGAGCGGAGTGCCGTTCGCGGCCCCGATCGTCGTCGCGGCCGTTATGGTCTGTACGCTCGTATCGCTATGCGCCACGATCCGCAAAGGCTGGGCTCGCGCGCTCTATCTCGCCCTCGCGATCGCGTCCGGCGCCGCAGCCTACAGTCTCGCCGCGATCGCGCACTCCGTGTGGGGCGAACTACTCTTCTGCGCGCTCGCAGCGTTCTTTTCCGTGCGCCAGTATGGCGAAGCCCTCGCGCGTTACGATCCGGTCTAGGCGATTAGCCTACCGGCTGCGGCGGAAGCGCCATCGCGAGTTTTTCGAGCATGGCGCGATTGAACTGAGGGAGATCCTCGCCTCCCCGACTCGAGACCCAGTTCCCGTCGATAACGGTGGGCTGATCGCGGTAGAGGCCGCCGGCGTTGCGGATGTCGTCACCGATGGCGTTTGCGCCGGTGATCTGCCGGCCACGCAACAGTTGCGCTGAAATTAAGACTTGCGCGCCGTGACCGATGGAAAACGTCGGTTTTTTCACGGCATCGAACTCGCGCACAAAACGATGCACGTCCCGATTGGTTCTGATGCGGTCCGGCGACGTGCCGCCCGGAATCAGCAGGGCGTCGAAGTCGTCGGCGGTGCAGTCCGCGATCAACTCTTCGGCGCGAACGCTTTGTCCGTCATCGAGGCCGCGTTTACCGCGAATGCGCTGGCGGGAGCGCTCGTCACATCCGACAATGGTCACAACGGCGCCCGCCTCTTCCAGCGCGCGACGCGGCTCCATCAGATCCATCTCTTCGAAGCCGTCGCCGATGAGCGCCGCGACCCGTTTTCCCTCTACTGCCTGCATACCGGCCCCGTGATTCGAGCCGCCCCCCGGGGAACCTACCTGACTAACCAAACAGTCCGCGCACCAGACCACCGTCAATCGAGATCGTTTGACCGGTAATGTAGCGTGCCGGTTCACCGCACAGAAACACTATCAATGGGGCATACTCTTGCGGCGATGCGATGCGGCCAATCGGCACCTCGGCGCCGGCTCGTTCCAGTTGCTGCTCATCATCTTGATAGAGCGCGCGCAGGCGCGCGGTATCGACGCGGCCGGTTGCGATACAGTTGACCGTGATGCCATCTCGTGCGACTTCGCCGGCGAGCGTACGTAACGCGCCGACGAGTGCAGTCCGAAATGCGTTCGATAGCACGAGCGTCTCGATCGGCTGTTTCACCGAAGTAGAGGTCAACGCGACGATCCGTCCCCAACGGCGCTGGCGCATGGGCGGTACGACGGCTTTCGTCACCCGTACCATGGACCGTACGATAAGCCGATAGGCCGTATCCCATCGATCGACAGCGACATCGCTGAATCGGCCGGCGCCCGGGCCGCCGCCATTGAGAACCACGATGTCGACGGCACCGAAATCACGCTGCACCCCATCGATCATCCGCTGGATGGATCGATCGTCTTCGAGGTCGACCGTGATTGCATGCGTCCGACTCGAGCCGAGTTCCGTTGCGCGGCGCGCGACCGACTCCAAACGTTCGCCGCGACGCGCGCTCAGCGCTAGATTGACACCTTCGCCGGCCAGCGCGAGCGCTATTGTCTCGCCGATTCCGTCGCTCGCCCCGAGCACGAGCGCGCCACGGCCGCGGATTCCTAAGTCCATCGCGGGTCTTGCTTCGCGGCGGCCGCTCTGATATTCTTGGCCGGTCGCCGGGACGGACGAAGGGCGCCTGTACCCGAGCGAGCCCATCCTGCTGCAAGGAGACTTTCGCCGTGCCCCTCACCAAAGAACAAAAAGCGCAGATCAGTACAAAATACGGCCGCACCCCTAACGACACCGGCTCGGCCGAGGTACAGGTCGCGACGCTGACGGCCTCGATCAATGCGCTGACCGAGCATCTCAAAATCCACAAGAAGGATCATCACAGCCGGCGCGGACTGCTGCTGCAAGTCGGACAGCGTCGGCGCTTACTGAACTATCTCAATAAAACGGACATCGAACGCTACCGTAAACTCATCGGCGACCTCGGCCTCCGCCGCGAATTCTTTTCCGGGCGATGATTTAACGGGCTCACTTCGAGCGAGGACCGTCTGCACGAGCGCCGGAGCCATGGACGGCGAGAGGCGCGAGGCAGCGAACAGGAGCGCGACACGAGGTCGCGCGACGAGTGTGTCCGAGTTCGAAGTGAGCCGGTTAAATCAGAGCTTTTTTCGACGATAGGCGCGTCGCACGGCCTGTTCGATGGCGGCGACGCCCATGCCGTAGTGCTCGATTAACTCGGCCGGATCGCCGGATTGCCCAAAGCAGTCCTCAACGCCGACAAACTCAACCGGCGCGGGATGGTGTTGCGCCAGAATTTCCGCGACGCGCGAACCCATGCCGGCGTGTTGCTGATGTTCTTCGACGGTTACCACCACGCCACAGGCTCGCGCCGCATCCAGGATCGCGGTTTGATCCATCGGTTTGACCGTGTGATTGTTGATGACGCGGCATTCGATGCCGGCCTCGCGCGCGAGCCGGTCCGCCGCAATCAGCGCGTTGTACACCAAAATACCGCAGGCGACGATTGCGACGTCGCGCCCATCTCGGAACAGTTGCGCCTTGCCAATCTCAAAGGGCGTTGCGTCGGTGGTGATCACCGCGGATTTTTCGCGTCCGAACCGCAGGTACGTCGGACCCCACGTCTGCGAGATGGTCAGCGTCGCCTTTTTTGTTTGCGTCGCATCGCAGGGAACGACGACGGTCATATGCGGAATCACGCGCATGATGGCGATATCTTCGATCGCTTGATGCGTCGCACCATCGGGGCCGACCGATACGCCGGCATGCGCGCCCGCGATCTTTACGTTGGTTTCGTTGAGCGCCATGATCGTCCGCACTTGCTCCCAGGAGCGTCCGGGGTTGAACATCGCGTAACTCGCGATCCACGGAATCTTTCCGACCGATGCGAGGCCGCCGGCCATCGCAACGAGCATCTGCTCCGACACGCCGATCTCGAAATACTGGCGCGGATTCGCCTTTCGAAACCCTTCGAAGCGCGTCGATTCCGAGAGATCGGCGCAAATCCCGATCACGTTGGAATCGCGCGTCCCAGCCTCGATCAATCCTTCGCCGAAGCCGTTCCGGGTCGGGACTTGTTTGACGTCGGCGCCCCGATAGTCGAGCAAATGCATCGCATCGGCCGCCGCATCGATCGTTCGCGTCGTGCTAGCCACGAGTCACAATGCTTTCCCGTTGGGACAGTAGCTCGCGCAATGCCTCATCGGCTTGCTGAGCGTTGGGCGGCTTGCCGTGCCACGTGTAGTCGCCTTCCATGTAGGAAACGCCCTTACCCGGAACGGTCAATGCCACGATGACCTGCGGCTTGCCGACGGTTTCTCGCGCGCGCTGCGCGGTATCGATAAACGCGGCGATATCGTTGCCGTCGCACTCGAAGACCTCCCAGTTGAAGGCTCGATACTTCTGCGCAAACGGCTCGAGCGGCATAACGTCTTCGGTGCTGCCGTCGATCTGAATAAAATTGCGGTCGACGATTACCGTGATGTTGTCGAGTTTGAACTTTGCGGCGGTCAGGACCGCCTCCCAATGCAATCCGCACTGATGTTCCGCGTCCGACGCAACCACCCAAATATGAAAGTCTTTTCCATCCATTTTTGCGCCGAGAGCCATGCCGACGGCCTGCCCGAGTCCCTCGCCCAATGGTCCGGACGTCGTTTCCACCGCAGGAAGCTTGACGCGTTCGGGATGCCCTTGCAGTCGCGAACCGAACTTGCGCAACGTCAACAACTCCTCGACCGGAAAATAACCGAAGTTTGCCATCGCCGAGTAGCGCACGGGCGCAATGTGCCCGCACGAAAGAATCAGCCGGTCGCGATCGGCCCAGTCGGGATGCGTGGGATCGTGGCGCATCAAGTGGCCGTAGAGCGCCGTAAAAACGTCCGACATATCGAGCGGACCCGCAGAGTGCCCCGAACCGGCCGCCAGCAGCGAACGAATGATGCCTTGGCGGACGTCGTTTGCCTTGAGCTGCAGTTCCTTGAGGCGCTCCGACGAGAGCGTTTGCATGGGAGCCGTTATACCAGCCGATTTGCCCGGGAACCTCGTCGAGGCAGGGCGCGCAGCGATATGGCACGAACCCGGAGCGCTTCATACAAAAGAAAAGAAATTTTGAATCAGGAGAAACTGTGCCCGAATCCGTAAGCTTAACGGTCGGCGGGCGCACGATGACCATCGAAACCGGCGAACTCGCGAAGCAAGCAAACGGCTCCGCGTTGGTTCGTTATGGCGATCAAAATGTCGTGCTCTGCGCCGTTACCATTTCCGATCGACCCCGAGAAGGTATCGATTTCTTCCCGCTGACCTGCGACTTTGAAGAACGCATGTACGCCGCCGGAAAAATTCCGGGCGGCTATATCAAGCGTGAGGGGCGACCGACAGAACACGCCGTCTTAAGTTCGCGACAAATCGATCGGCCGATCCGTCCCCTCTTTCCCGATGGTTTTCGTAACGACGTGCAAATCGTTGCGACCGTCCTTTCGATCGATCCCGAACTCGATGCCGACGTGCTCGGCGTTTGCGCGGCGGGGGCGGCGCTTGCGCTCAGCGATATTCCGTTTGGCAAAACGGTTGCCGCAGTGCGCGTGGGTCGTGACGAAAGCGGTAGCTACATTGCCAATCCCACATTGCCGCAATATGTGAGCGGCGGAATGGACGTCGTGGTTGCGGGCACGTCCGATGCCGTGATGATGGTGGAAGGCGGCGCGAACGAAATCGAAGAGGAGGACTTTCTCGGCGCCATCGAGTTTGCGCATGGCGAGATCCGCAAGATCATCACCGCGATCGAGCAACTCGCAAAGAAGAGCGCGAAGCCCAAACGCGAGTATCCCGTCGCGACGGTCGATACAACGCTCGAACGTTGGGTGCGAAAAACGTTCGCCAAAGACGTCGCCAAGGCGATGCGGACGGTCGAAAAGCAGAAGCGGGAGATCCTTTTCAACGAACTGACCATCGACGAAGCGCTCAAGCGGTGCGGTAAAAAGGACGATGCCGTCAAGGGGCTCCTCGAAACTCCTACGACCGCCAAAGACTTCGATAAAATCATCAAAGCCATGGAGGAAGACGAACTTCGATCCATGGTCGTCGAGGAAAAAATTCGCCCGGATGGACGCAAAACCGATGAAGTCCGGCCGATCTGGTGCAAAGTGCATTACGTTCCGCGCGTTCACGGATCGGGAATCTTCACGCGGGGGCAAACCCAAGTCTTTACGGCTGCGACGCTCGGCTCGACGAGCGACGCGCAACGCCTCGACGGCATCATGGCGCTCGAAGATAAACGCTACATGCACTTCTACAACTTCCCACCGTACTCGGTCGGCGAGACGCGTCCAATGCGTGGTCCCGGGCGCCGCGAGATCGGCCACGGCTATCTCGCAGAACGCGCCCTCGTGCCGGTCCTTCCACCCAAAGACAAGTTCCCGTATACGTTGCGCTTGATGAGCGAGGTTTTGGAATCGAACGGCTCGTCTTCAATGGCTTCGGTTTGTGGCTCGACCCTCGCATTGATGGACGCGGGCGTGCCGATTCGCGATCACGTGGCCGGGGTCGCGATGGGCCTTATTCTGAAAGGCGACAAATATGCCGTACTGACCGATATTCAGGGGCTCGAGGATTCGCTGGGCGAGATGGACTTTAAGGTGGCGGGCACCAAGAAGGGCATTACGGCCATCCAAATGGACATCAAGGTGCAAGGCATTACGCTCGAGATCATGCGCGAAGCCATGGCTCAAGCAAAGAAGTCGCGACATGCAATCATCGATAAACTGGCCGAAACGATTGCGAGTCCGCGAGAGCAACTCTCGGAATACGCGCCGCGGATGATCGTCCTGAAGATCGATCCGGCAAAGATCAAAGACGTGATCGGCCCCGGCGGAAAAGTCATCAACAAGATCATCGCCGACACCGGCGTGGAAAAAATCGATATCGAAGACGACGGCAGCGTGTTCATCACGTCGCTGGACGGAGCATCCGGTGACCAGGCCAAGAAAATCGTCGAAAACATCACGAAAGACGTCGTGGTCGGCGAGAGCTATCTCGGCACCGTCACGCGAATCATCAATATCGGCGCGTTCGTGCAAATTCTGCCCGGGAAAGAGGGCCTGGTCCACATCAGCCAACTCGCTCCGGCGCGAGTCGAACGCGTCGAAGATGTCGTCAAAGTCGGCGACGAGATTATGGTCAAGGTGATGGAGATAGATCCGCAAGGCCGCGTCAATCTCTCGCGCAAGGCGCTCTTGGGCGGCGTTTCGGGCAACGGCGATTTTGGCACGCGAACGCCGAGACCGAATCGAGAGCCTCGGGAGACCGGTCCCACGGTCGGCCCCGGAGCGCCGCCGACGCGCCGTCGGCGTCGGCCGCACTCACGCCACGACGACCACTAAGCGCGTTTAACGATCGCCGATCCGTAGGCCGGCGTCGAGAAAGGTGCGGCGCATCCAACTCTCGGCGCCGGCGTACCAACGCACTCGCCCGGTAATCGGTCCCGAGAGCGCGCCGTCGAAGTGATAAAACGGTGAACCATCGAGCGAATCCCGCCGATAGATCGCGTCAATTTCGTAGTTCGCCCACGGGAGTATACGTGAGCCAAAACGCGTTCACGGTCGGATTGAACCAGGGATAGATCGGACTAATCGCGGACGGCGCGATATTCTGAGCAACGTGCATCGTCCAGGCGCGTAACGCGAGGGCCGGCGCGATTTGCCAGGTCGCCGATAGACCCGTCGAATCGATCGTCCCGCTCTGTGCGCCGCCGAGCGTTTCATCGGCGCTCTCGAGCGAAACCGACAGGCGCGAATCATCGGTATACGTCAGCGTTCCGGCCACCAAGGAGTTGCGCGTCAACGCTATAGCGCGACCGGTCGGTCCGATATACTGATACTGTTGCAAAAACGTAGGAAGCGCGAAGGAGCCGCTGCCTTCCAGTGTGGCGCTCCACTTTCCGGCGGGAAAGAGCCGCGCTTGCAGCGACGGCACGACGAGCGCCGACCGTTGCGGGTTCGAAGTGCCGTAGGATCCGCCGGAATACTCCATCGTAAAACCCGCAAGAGCGGCCGTCAGCGTCCCCTGCGGTGCGCTTAACGTTATGCCGGCATCGGCGTGGCTCTGCGTCAGCATCGCACCGATGCGCGGTATCCCGATCGGGAGGGCCTGGGCATCGTACAGACCGGTGGATGCGCGAAAGGCAAAATCCGCAAACGCGGCAACCGGGCCGGTTGAGCGAACGCTCGCGGCCATCCCTGTATCCGACCACGCCGCCGAAACTGGATATTCACCGAATTGCATCACGTACGCGCCGCGATCCGCGACCGCAGTCAGCGACAGATTTGCCAATCGCGCCGCGCTGAGCGTCGCATCCGCAAACGAAAAGTTGCCGCTAAAGAACGGCGCCTGTCCTGAGTAGAGACGTCCTTGCTCCGTCCCCGCCGCCGCGCTCAACGATTGATCGCCGGGGAGTGACCAAGTCGAAAAAAGATCGGTACGTTGACGCGACTCTTCGTTGTCGCTGAACGAGGCGGCGACCACGCCTGCCGTATCCGATCCAGTGGCCACGCGCGCGATGGTGCGGCTTCCAACCGTGGCAACGTCGGAGTTTGAAGCATCGAGGAACGGCGTCGCTTCGACCGTTCCGCCGCCGGCCTGATCGCCGTAGAGGTACGCATCCGCGGCGGTGGCCATCACGGTACTGCGCTCGTACTGCGCGGGAATGAGATTGTAGGGCGACGTCCCGCTCGTGACGTCGTAGTTCGGCGCGCCGTCGTCTAGCAGTAAAGAACCGCTGTTGGAAAGACCGCGATCGCTCACGACAGTGCCCGGATAGGTACTGCTGCTTTGCGAAAGCAACGTGAACGGACGAAGGCCGATCGCCGATTCGACGTGCGCGTATGGAAGATTTGCAAGGTCCGCAGCGGACGGCGCGGAGTCGATGAGCGCGAGATATCGTCGCACGATCGCAACGACCGGCTCCCCATCGCGAACTGAAACGGTCGTAGATTCGCAGTACCGGCACGTGAGCCGCAGTCGAACGACTCCGGCGGCGCGCAGAGCAAAGGTACCAGCGGCATCCGTGACCGCCGACATCGCTACGCCCGACGGTCGCACCACGCGAACGGCCGCGCCTTCGATGGGCCGGCCGTCCTGATCGCGTACGGAGCCGACGACGATCGCGACCTGTGCGACGACGGGAGAGGCGCCCGTCAGTGCGGCGAGCGCGGCCATGAGTAAAACCACCGCCTGCTTCACCGATTCTTTAGACTTTCGGCTATGATAGAGAGAGTGTCAAGAAGACTCGCCGCACCCGTTCTAGCGGCCGCTTTGCTGGCCGGTAGTCTCTTCTGCGGCCGTTTTGCCATCGCGCAGGCAGCCTCGCTCGAGACGCTGCTGAGGGGCACGCTCGTGCCATCGTCCGCTCCGGCGCTGCTCGGACCGATCACGTCGGCAGGGCGCACCGGCTGGGAGTGTAAGCCCGAGCGATCGGCCGCATCGGCGCGAGCGCATGACGCGCAGCTTCCCGACGACCCAAACACTCCGTGACCGATGCGGGTTTTGCTTCTCGTCGCCCTTCTCGCAGCATCCGCCGAAAACTGGGCCTCGGCTCAGACCTATAACCCAGCGACTCCCGTACCACGCACGACGTCCGCTCCGGCGTTGCGCTGGTTTGCAATTCAGCGCGAAGTAGAAGAACGTTTCAAGATCGGGCTCGACGCCGAAGCGCGCGGCGACTGGCCGGCCGCGGCGGCCGAGTTCGAACGGGTGGCGCAACTTCGGCCGCCCGAACCCAAAGGTTCGACGGCCTGGTACGATCTCGCGATTGCATATGCCAACCTACATCGCTACGACGACGCGGCACGTTCGTTGCGTGCGGCCCTCACGCTCGATCGCGAGTTCCTCGCGGCGATGGCAAACTTGATCGCGGTCGATCTCGCACGCGGCGACTTGCAAGAGGCCCGCACGATCGCCGATCGCTACGTCGCGCTCGACCCGCAATCCGCGCGGGCGCTGTATTCCCGCGGCCTCGTCGCGTTGCAGAATGGCGACGCGGCGACGGCGCGCGACGATTTCGGAAAGCTCCTTCATACCAACCCCGCGTATGCGATCGCGCATTACGATTTAGCATTGGCCGAAGAGCGCCTCGGCAACTACGATGCGGCGGAACGTGAACTTCGCACGGCCTTGGAACTATCGCCGCCGTACGCCCGCGCTCGCTTTGCGCTCGGTGTCGTGCTGCTGCGTCAGGGTCGTCACGGCGCCGCGCGGGACGCATTCGCACGCGCGATGGCCGACGCCGCCGGGGATCCGGCATTGAAGAACGTCGCGGCTGCGATGCGGGACGCGATCAAAGGCCCGTAGGACGGGCGAGCGGAGTTTTAGACTTTTTTCATCAAGACGCCGTAGGCTTGTTCCACACTCTCTGCTTCCCTGGAGGTTATATGTCCAAAAAAATTGCTTTCTGCATTGCGCTCGCGGGTGCGTTGCTTGCGGCCTGCGCGGGCCACGGCGTGACGGGTGCCGGTAACACCGGAACGTTCGCGCTTCCCGGAGAGCCTGACTTGCAAGTGACCTACATTCTGCCGAATCACAAGAGGGGAACCGTCAGCGAAGAGTTGCCGAGTGCAGGTCTAGGAACGATCAAGGATCCGCACTGGAAGGCCACGCTCGGCGGATACACCCAGCAACAATTTTCTCAGGCATTGGGCTTCCCGCCCGAGACCAAACTCATCATCAAGAACATCTCGACGACGGAGGCCCATACGCTCAACGTCGTGGCAAAAATCGCCGGACCGCCGGCAGTGTTCCCGAAGAGTCCGAAGCTCTCGCTCAGTCCTTCGGGAGGACCGCTCAAGAACGGGTACGCGAGTGGCGCCATCAAGCCGGGTGGGTCGGTCACGGTGACGCTCGAAAAACCGGGCAACTATCTCATCGGCTGCGCGTTCCACTACAACTTCGGCATGCAAGACGTCTTCGTCGTCGCAACCGGGGCGACGCCGGGACCGCAGGCAACCAAACCGGCACGATGACCCCGGGACGCGTAGCGGCGGCTTTCGCTGCACTAACGGCCTGCGCCGTTGCGGCCTGCACGAACGGTGGTGGCTTAGGCGCGATCGGCGGCGGTGGGGGTTCGCCCTCACCACTTCCGTCAACCGCCATCGGCGTCGGGATTCCAACCGCTAGAATGGGCGTCGAGAAGGATCCGGTGTGGGGAACGGTGGGCGGCTACACCCAAAACAAAACCTCACAGGTCCTCGCCTTTCCACCCGGCACGACGATCACGATTGCGAATCTGTCGAAGACGACGCCACATACGCTCAACGTCATCTCGCAGACCAAAGGGCCGCCCGCAAATTTCCCAAGCAGCCCCAGTCTTTCGTTCAGTCCGCATGGCAACGGCGTCTTCGGTCTCGGTTACGCGAGCGGTGCGTTAAATGCGGGACAATCCGTAAAAGTCAAACTGTCCAATCCGGGAATTTATTTGATCGGATGCGCCTTCCACTACAGCCTGGGCATGCGAGACGTCATCGCGGTCATGACCGGCGCAACTCCCGGACCGACCGCATCGCCGGGTCCAGGCGGCTATCTCGAGCGGCGGCCCGCTCCGATCGATTCGCAAGCGCACCTCATCGACCAGCGCGGGCGTCGCTTCACATTACAAGCGTTGCACGGCAAACCCATCGTCGTCACGTTCGTTTCGGCACACTGCACCGACGCGTGTCCCCTTATCGACGCGCAGTTCTCCGATGCGGCGCAGCGCTTAGCGCGCGAACGTATACCCGCCCAATTGTTGACGATAACGCTCGATCCGCGGCGCGATACGCCGCGCGTCATGCAAGTGCTGGCGCAACGCTTTGCCGCCGATCCACGCTATTGGTTGCTCGCGAGCGGCAAATCGAAAGACGTACATACGATCATGGATCGTTTCGGCGTTATCTCGGTCGAGGGCCGGCCCGGAGAGCCCGAGCAACACACGACCTTCGTCTATTTCCTCGACACGCAGGGGGTTCTCACACAAACCATGCTCGCATCGACGGCATTGAGCGACTACATCGTGGATGCGTTTCACGCGCGAAAACAGGTGGCACGACAATGATTTCGCGATATAGCGTTTTGCTTGCGCTGGCATTGCTAGCGGCGTGTACCGCCGGCGGCGTCCCGAGCTCCTCCGGCGGCGGCGGAGGAACCACGATCCAGGTGAATCTGACCCTCAGTCAACCGTCGAAGACGGCCTATGGCGAAAGCGGCGGATACACGCCCGCAGTGACGACCATCGCAGTGGGAACGCAGATCCGCTTCGTCAACACTGACAGTTTTGCGCATACCGCGACCCTGATTCCCAATGCGACGCAATTCCCGAGCGGCTCGCCTTTCGGCGTCTCGGCGCTCATGCAGCACGGGACGACACTCTCCGGTGGATTTAGCAGCGGAGCGATGCAGGGCGGAGCGTCGTCGCAGACGATCACCGCGGATCGCCCCGGAACCTATCTTTTCGGGTGCTTCTTTCACTACGGTGCCCCAATGCGAGCGGCGATCGTTGCGCAATAGCATCGCAGCCGCGGCGCTCGCGGTACTCTTCACGGCGGCATCTGCGCCGGCGTCCGCAATTCCGATCTTTGCCCAGCGGTATCATTTGCGTTGCGGTCAATGCCACAGCGTGCTTCCGGAACTCAATGCCTTTGGGAACTATTTTCGCTCGCATGGATACCGGTTGCCCTTGCCCGAGCACGGTACGACGATTTTCGCGATGCGCTATCAAGTCGAGTACGACGAACATCCGGCGGCCGGCGCGCGACAGTGGCAACCAGGCGGCATCGTGTTGGGGAGCGCAAACATCGGACCGATCACGGCGTTCGTGCACTATAGTCTGGGCGCGGCTGGTGGGCCGGGTGGAACGTTCTTGGCGTTTGCAGCCGGATACAACGCGCACACGCAAACGCTCTACCGCGGTGGTCTCTTCGAGTTGCCGCTCGCGCAGTCGCCGGGGCAACGTCTCGACGATTTAGAGCAGTATGGTTACTACGGCGCGCACGTTGGGTTGAATAACCTGCCGCTCTCCTCGCCGCGCTGGGGATTGATGGCGGAAAGAACCTTCGGCAATCTCACCGCGGACGTTACGGCCGCGTTCGGATCGTATCAAGGCGCGGCCTACGGCGGCAAACCAATTCCGACGGGCGAGTTTACCTGGAATGCGCAACCCGAGTTTGGCGTTTGGCTACGCCAAAAGGTCGCCGAGTCGAGCAAAGGTGAGCTAGATATCGGCGGGACGGCGCTGGGTGGAACGCTCGGCATCTTGCCGACGGGACGCCTTCCCTTCGCCGATCTCTACGAACGCTACGGGTTGTTGGCGCATGCCCGATACGGCGATCTCGATTTCCAAGCCGAACAGTGGTACGGTGACGATCACGACGCCGACGGCTTCTTGACGAATCAGCACTCGTCGGGGGGATACGTTCGCTTGAAATATTATCCGATTCCGCACGCCTATCTTGGCATACGTTACGACGCTTATGCGAATCCGTTCATCAATCGGGACGTGGTGTACTACGGTGCGGTACAAATCGCCCCGTGCCGAGTTCTGTTACAAGAGGTGCAGCCGCCCGGACAGCATCCGTATCTGAGCGGAGCGTTCACGATCGCGTTCCCCGGGCCGCTGAAGTATTAGGTGCAACGGTGAAACAATGAGAGTTCTCGTCGTCGAAGATCATGCTCCCGTGGCCGAAGCGATACGCCAAATGCTCGAGACGCGCAGGTACGCCACAAATGTCGTAAGCGATGGGGAGTCGGGGCTCGATCACCTGCTGCGCCGTTGCTATGACGCCGCCGTCGTCGACGTCGGACTGCCGGGGATGGACGGCTTTGCGTTGGCCCGCGCAGCCAGAGCCGAGGGCGTGCAGACGCCGATTCTGATGCTAACGGCGCGCGACGCCGTCGAGGATCGTGTCGAGGGCCTCAACTGCGGCGCCGATGATTATCTGCCAAAGCCGTTCGCCGAGGAAGAACTGATCGCGCGCATTTCGGCGATTCTGCGCCGACGCGACCGACCCGTCGTCGGCGTCGTCGAAGCCGGCCCATTGCGCATCGACCTCTCCGCGCGCTCCGTTGCCTACAACGGGAAGCCGGTTACGCTGGGCGCAACGGAGTTTCGCGTCCTCGAATATCTCGCTCGAAACGCGGGCTTGGCGCTTTCCCGCGAGCAGATCGTGGAACGCGTTTGGGATTACGATTTCGACGGCTCGAACAACATCGTGGACGTCTACGTCAGTCAGTTACGGCGGAAATTGAAGGTGCTGGGAGCACCCAACGTGATTGAAACCGTGTGGGGTATCGGATACCGCCTACATCCCTAACGCTGCGTGCGGCGGCGTTCTACCTCGGAATCTTCGCTTGCGTCCTCGCCGCGCTCAGCGCCGGCGCATATCTCTTCATGCAGCAGGAATATTCGTCGCTGCTCGCACCGGTACTCGGCACTCCGGAAGGCCGCAGCGCCATGGGCTCGGCGATGCGCAATGTGCTCCTCCTGATTCTTGCGATCGACGCGCCGCTCATCGCGCTGGTGGCGGTAGCATCGTACCTGTTGGCACGCGCCACCATCGCTCCGCTCGAGGCGGCGCGCGAGCGCGAGCGACTGTTTGCCGCGGATGCGGCGCACGAACTGCGATCGCCGCTAACGGCTATCTCGGCCGTCGCACAAGCCGCGCGCAGCGGCGCCTCGCCGGAGAGCGCGAAAGCGTTTGAAGCGATCGTCCGCAGCGCGTTTCATGCCTCCGACGTGGTCGGCGATCTTCTAACGCTGGCGCGCAATCCGGCGCGCGGTGTACTGCAATGCGAACCGGTCGATCTGGCCGGCATTGTCGCGGCCGCCGTCGCCGACGTCGAACCGATTGCGCAGGCGCGCGGCATTCGCCTAACAACCGCTTCGGAGAGCGCGATCGTGGACGGTGATGCGCGACGGTTGCGCGAGCTGGCACGGAATTTGCTCGACAACGCCGTGCGCCATGCGCGCGACGTCGTCACGATTAGTTCGCACTGCGACGGCGCGACCTGCGAGCTGATCGTAGACGATGACGGTGAAGGAATCGCGCGGGAATCGCGCGAGCTGGTGTTCGAACGCTTCTATCGCCGCAACGACGACACATCCGGCAGCGGGTTGGGGCTTGCAATCGTGCGTTGGATCGCCCGCGCGCACGATGGCACGGTGAGCATCGACGCCGCGCCCAGCGGGGGCGCGCGCTTCATCGCGGCGATCCCTGCGTACCGCCCGTAATCACAGGCATTTCCGAGGTTTTTCCCGCGCAAGCGGATACGGCTCCGTCGCCGCGTAAGTGACGACGCCATGCCGTTTGATTCGCTGAGGGCGTTCGTGCGGGCTTTACGAAAAGCCGGCGAATTGCAGGTCATCGCCGCGCCGGTCGAACGACGCTTCGAGGTCAGTGAGATCAGCGATCGCGTGGTGAAGGCCGGCGGACCGGCGCTACTTTTTACGAACGTCCGCGGCTCAGAATTTCCCGTGCTCACGAATCAGTTCGGGTCGGAGAGGCGAATGGCGATGGCGCTCGACGCCGCGAATTTCGACGAACTCGAACAACGCGTTCGCAGTTTGATCGAGATAACTCCGCCGGCAGGATCGCTTTCGAGTAAGTTCTGGAGCGCAGTTCGCTTGACGCGCTTCGCGAGCGCCGCTCCGAAAATCGTGCGCAGCGGCAGCGCTCAGGACGTTGTATTGGAGGAGCCGGATCTCGGCGTACTGCCCGTGTTGACGACGTGGCCGCTGGACGCGGGTCCGTTCATCACGTTGCCCATCGTCATTACAAAAGATCCGCGAAACGGCCGCCTGAACGCGGGCATGTACCGCATGCAAGTCTACAGTGGCGCAGAGACGGGGATGCATTGGCAACGACACAAACATGGGCGCGCGCACGCTGACGCATCGGGTGAACGAATCCCCGTCGCGATCGCAATTGGAACGGATCCGGCGTTGACGTACGCCGCGACGGCCCCGTTGCCGCCGGTGCTCGACGAGTTTGCGTTCGCCGGACTCCTGCGTGCAAAATCGGTCGAACTGGTCGCCGCCAAGACCGTCGAGCTTCCGGTTCCCGCCGATGCCGAGTTCGTGCTCGAGGGGTACGTTGACAACTCAGACCTGCGTGTGGAGGGCCCCTTCGGCGATCACACGGGCGTGTACAGTTTGGCGGACCGATATCCGACCTTTCACGTTACGTGCATGACGCATCGGCGCGACGCCATCTATCCCGCGACCGTCGTCGGCAAGCCGCCCATGGAAGATGCGTGGTTGGGAAAAGCGACGGAAAGAATATTTCTGCCGCTCTTACAAGCGATGTTACCGGAAGTCGTCGATATGAATCTTCCGGTCGAGGGTGGCTTTCATAACCTCGCGCTCGTTTCTATTCGCAAGACGTATCCGGGTCAGGCCAAGAAGGTGATGAACGCCCTCTGGGGCCTTGGACACATGATGATGTTGACGCGGGTCCTGATCGTCGTCGACGCCGACATCGACGTTCAAGCGACGCGTGAAGTGGCTTGGTTCGTTTTGAATAACTTGGCGCCCGAGCGGGACGTCGTCATGATGCCCGGACCGGTCGACGACCTGGACCACGGCTCGTACAGCGTCGCCTATGGGACGAAGATCGGCATCGACGCGACGCGTAAGGACGCGTCGGAAGGTTACGGCCGGCAATGGCCGCCGGAGATGCTGATGGACGACGCAACGCGCCAATTGGTGACGCGACGCTGGCACGAGTACGGACTCGACAAATTCGAACGCCGCGCTGTCGGGAATGCGTGGTCGGGGCAAGGTTTGGCAGCTCTGCAACGCTTGCTGCACGGTAAGGCCACCCCGTGAATTCGATGCGCGTCTTCCTGCGTGAAATACGGATCGAGCACACGCTGTTCGCTTTGCCGTTTGCGTACGTCGGCGCCATCTTGGCGGCGCGCGGAATTCCGGCACTCGCTTCGCTCGGGTGGATTACGCTCGCCGTGCTGGGCGCGCGAACGGCGGCGATGGCCGCAAACCGCTTTCTCGATCGCGAGATCGACGCGCGCAACCCTCGTACCGCGCGACGCGCCGTCGCGAGCGGAGCCCTGGCACCGGGCGCAATGCTCTGGGCAACTGCTGCCGGTTTGGCGCTGCTGGGCTGGGCCGCTTTGGAACTGAATCCGCTCTGTTTCCGACTGATGCCGATCGCCATCGTGCTGTTGCTGCTCTATCCTCTGTGCAAGCGCTTTACGTCGATGGGACATTTCGTTTTGGGTGCGGTGGACGGACTCGCGCCCTTGGGCGCGTACGTCGCGATCGCCGGCACGATCAGGCTGCCGGCGCTGTTGCTCTTCATCGCCGTCACGCTATGGGTGGCCGGCTTCGACATCATCTACGCGCTGATGGATCTGTCCGTCGACCGGGAGCAGGGTATCCGATCGGTGCCGGTGCGCTTCGGCGAAGCCAGCGGACGGACGCTGCCGTTTGCTCTTCACGCCGGGATGTTGCTGCTCTTGGGCACGGCCGGAATTCTGGACGGCGCGGGTCGCATCTATTACCTCGGCGTCGCCGCGGTCGGATGCTTGATTCTCTACGAACGCTACCTCTTTCGGACCGGAGCAAATTTCTTCATCATCAACGAGCGAGTCTTCATCTCCAACATGATGTTCTCAGTCTTCTTCTTGATCACAACGGTGGGCGGTTATCGATGAAGCGCGGACAGTTTATCGGCTCGGCGGCTGCCGCCGCAATGGCCGGGCGAGCCGTTACGGGCGACGCACAGAGCGTTCCGATTCCAATCCAAGCACCGCAGCAGTTTTTGCAACAATTAACGATCGCGGTCAACGTCACACTTTCGGGCGAACTGCAAAAATACGGCAACGAGATCGTAAAGGGCGTGACCGCTGCCGTCGACGAGACCAATCGTTTCAACGCACCGATTTCGCACGTTTGGGGCGTTCGTCCGCTCGACGACCGAAACGATCCGGGCGTCGCCGCCTCAAACGCGAACGTGGCGGCCGGCGATTCGTCGGTCGTCGCCATCGTTGGCAATCTCACCGCGGCGATGACACTCGCGGCGCTCCGTCGCTATGCGAATATGGGATTGCCGGTCGTCGTACCGACGGTGACGGCCGACGCCGTAACGCAGCGCGGTTTTCACAACGTCTATCGATTGCCGGCGAAGGATAGCACTGCCGGACGGCTCTTCGCGAGCGCGGCGCTGGAAGGTAAACGCGGCGTGCCCGCACTCGCCGTTGCCTTCGATGGCGATTACGGTTACGAAGCCGCGCAAGGCTTCGCCAATCAGGCAAAACGGGACGGACATCCCGCCGACGTAGTGCTCTTTCCACTCAAATCGACGCTGGCAGCGGCCGCCGCGCGCACCGTGCTGGATCGCGCGCCGGGATATGTCTTCTTGGCGGGCAAAACGACCGAACTGGGACCGGTCGCCGAGGCGCTGCGGCTCGCCGGATATCGCGGCGAATTCGGTGCGAGCGACGGCTTCTATAACACGCAGACCATCGAAAACTACGCAACGGTGCTCGACGGCGCGTACGTCGCGTCGCCGCTCCCGCCGTTGACTCGCGTCGCGGGCGCCATACAACTCATCACGGACTTTCAGCGCGAGGTGAGCCAGGTCACCGCCTTTTCAGCCTACAGCTATGCCGCCACTCAACTGCTCGTCTCCGCCTCACAGCGCGCCAACGCCACGACGCGTACCACGCTGCTGCGGACGCTCCAAGGGGGCGGAAGTTACACGACGATCGTGGGGCAGTTCGGATTCAACATCAGCGGCGATCCGCTGATTCCTAACATCTACCTCTACACCGTTCATAAAGACGGCTTCAAGTACGACCGCCCGGCCGTGCGCACAGGCTTCGTTTTGTAGAACGCTTTGCTAGCGGGCGTACTCGTCTTCGGGGACGACGCGGACGCGATGAGGGATTTGCTTTTTCTCTTTTTGGGCGTCGTCGGTGTCTTCGAGCGCCAGCACGAAGCGGAGGCGCCACGACCCGAGCGACAACGTAAAGTTCGTTCCGAGGATTTCCATGATTACGCCTCCATGCGCTGCCATTTCACCATGGCCAGCGCGACATAGACGACGAAGAGCAGCACTTCAACTCCGAGCCGTGCCAAGAAACTCGGATCCGACGCTCCCATTGCGGCGGCGGTGGGTTCGTTCGGCAAAGTAACGTAGCTGATCGGATTGAGCCGCGAGAGCACCCACGCGACGTCGTGGATGTACAGCCCAATGATGTTGCGGGGATGAATTTGGGCGAGTACTCCGATGAGGATCGCGACCGGCCACGCAAAGCCGAGAACGGCGCCGACGGCACGGTTGAGCCAGGTCGTCGCCGCGCACACCAGCGCATACCACGCGAGTGGACAAGCGATTCCCATCGCGATCGCCCGCGCATTGATGCCGCTAAAGTCCAGACGCGGAGATTCGAACAGTAGTTGACAGACATACAGCGCAAGAACCGTTATCAATGAGGCGGCGATAATGCCGGCGACGTCGGCACCGATGGCGCCCATCGCATAACGTGGCCGCGATATCGGCTTCGTAAGTGCAATTTCGAGATGACCGTCGGCATCGCGGGCGAATGGCGCCGCCAGCATCGTTGCAACGATGAGCGCTACGATATCGGCGAGCGCCATATAGTAAATCATCGGCACGGCGCCGTTGGTGTCGATGACCGTCGTGGTCACCGCACCACGTTTCGACTCAAAAACCGAGATGCTCCCCACGTTGAATTTCGTGTTGTCTGCATGCGCGTGCGCCGAAGGCTCGCTAACGACGATGTGCGTCCCGGAATAGCCTCGATCGTCCATGACGAGGTGCGTTCCGTCCGAGGGGTCGTCCAAAATGGTGCGTTTCGTGCCGTCCGAAAGGGTCAGATGCGTCGTTTTAACGCCCCGATGCATTTCGTACTGGCTTACCCAATGTTGCGGAGTGGTATACCGCGCAACCGAGATGCGCAACACGACGGCCAACAACAATAGGATGCCTAAAATGATCGCCACAATGCGCAAGAGATTGCGTACCCGCAGCCATTCAACGTAATTCATAACGCCGTCTCCTGTACGACAATGTCGGCGGTCTCAGTCGTCGGGGAGACCGCGTAGAGGAAGATGTCCTCCAAGTTCAAGTCGAGGACGCGAATGGCCGTCGCCCCGGTGCCGGTGAGGCGCGCCGCTATCTCGTCGGCCCCGCTCGTCACCAGCAAACGAACGATTCGCTCCGTTCGGTCGGCGCGAGTCACACGTGCGTCGTCCGCGATTCCATCGAGCCGGAAACGCGTATCGGGAAAGATGCCTTCGACGATCTTGCGATCCGCCTTTAGGTCGTCAACGAGTCCTTCCAAGATGAGCCGCCCTCGATCGACGATGGCGATTCGCTCGGCGGCCCGCTCCACTTGACCGATTTGGTGGGAAGAAAATATCACGGAGTTCCCTTTGGCTGCTTCGTTGATGATCAGGCTGAGGACATGGCGTTGATTCACCGGATCGAGACCGCTCGTCGGTTCGTCCAGAATCAGAACGGGCGCGTTGCGTGCAAAAGCGAAGGCGACCATCGCGGCCGTCCGCATTCCTTTCGAAAGTGCGCGCGCGCGTTTGCGCGGATCGACGTTGAACTGCTCGAGCAGCGCGCCGGCGCGACGCACGTCGAAGCCGCCGAATGCGCGACGATTCATCTCGACGTGCTCGCTGACGGTCATCCAATCGTAGAGGACGCCGCGCTCTGGAACGTAGGCGATTCGTTCGAACGCCGCGGGCTCTAAGGGCCGCCCATCGTAGCGCACTTCCCCTGACGTCGGACGTGCGAGATCGAGCATACACTTAAAAATCGTCGTCTTCCCTGCGCCGTTAGGGCCGAGAATCCCGAACACGCTCGCCGCCGGAATTTCAAGAGTTACTCCGTCCACGGCGGCCACGCTGCCGTAGCGTTTGTGCAAGTTTGAAATCGTAATCGTGCTCATGTGATCTCCGTTGGGAACCAGCGCTGCAACACCGCTTCGAAGAGCCTGCGAACCTCGTCGCGGCCGAGTCCTACCGCTTTAGCTTCACGTAACGCGGTCGTCAACGCGTCGCGGCCGATGTCGGATGCGACCTTCGGCGAGTCGGAAACGCCGTCCGGACGCACGAACGAGCCGCGTCCCGGTGCCGTTTCGATCACCTGCTCGCGTTCCAAGTCGCGGTAGGCACGAGCCACGGTGTTCGGATTGACGGTCAGGTCGATTGCGAGTTGCTTCACGGTCGGGAGCTGCTCGCCGCCCTGAAGAACGCCCAACGCAACGGAACGCTTGATCTGCTCGATGATTTGGAGGTAGATCGGCACGCCGCTGCGTGGATCGACCGTAATAACGGCCGGCACGTGGCGCTCCTAGAACTTCGGTCCCCAACCAGGGAATAGTTCGGTCGACCGTCGATCGGGCAGCCGGATGGGCGTACGCGTCTCGCGCGTGATCTCGTTATTCGGAAACTGAAGGGTCTGAACCATAATGCGCTCCTCTCAAGCCATACCAGTTTGCTGTTTTACTAGTACACTAGTACGATAGCAAATGAGGATAGAGCCGTCAAGGGGCGCGGAAAATTTTCAGGCCGGCTTCTGGAGGGTCCCGGCGGCGTGCCTCAAGGCCGCAAAGCGCGGATCGTTGGCGATTTCCGTTTCGACGTACGCGCCCCGGGATCGTCGCAGCCAGGCCAACGCTGCAGCGTGGCGTCCGATCGAGGCGAAGGCGACGGCCAGATCCTCGGGCGCCACCTCCCGCGCATGCGACTGCGCCAGCTGCACCTCGGCGCGGGCGTCGGCTATGCGGTGTGCGCGGGCGAGCAGCGGCGCGAGAAGCGCCGCCGCTTGTGGCCGGCACTTCACGCAGGTTCGGGCGAACTCATCGAACGTTCGTATCGCCTCGGTCTGGTCCCCGAGCGCCTCGTACGCCAAGCCCAGGATCTGATAGGCGTCAGAGCGTTCGGGCGAAAGGTCGAGCGTCTCACGCGCGTAGGCGAGCGCGTCGTCGTACCGCCCCGCCAAGTACGCCGCGGAACCTAGCCACGCCGTCGTCGCGACGGAAAGCGGATCTAGTTGAGCCGCGGTGCTCAGTTCGCGGTAGGACGCCGTGACGTCGCCCTTCTGTAACAATGCGACTCCATACCATTCATGTGCCGGGCCGCTGGTCGGGTCGAGCGCGACCGCTCGGCGAAGGTCCGCGAGCGCGGGATCCAACTGCGGCGCCTTGCCGATATTTTTTTCTTCTTTCAGCACTCCAATCACGGCGTACGCCTCGCCGCAGTTGGGATCGACCGTCAGCGCTTTGCGAGCATAGGCTCGCGCGCGACCCGCATAGACTTGCGGTGGCGCGACGCCGTAGCCGTAGTCCGCCATCATCGCGTTGGCGGAGGCGAGCGCCGCGTAGCCGCGTGCATCGCGCGGATCCGTATCGATGACTCGCACGAAATACTGCATGCTTTTCGCGATGCCGTCGCGCGTGCGCAGATTCCAATAGTATCGGCCGATCTCGTAGAGCCGCGTGCCTTCGGCAGAGCGCGTCGAGCGGGCCGATACGCCATGCGAAAGGGCAATCGTGAGACTGAGCGCCCCAATCAGCGCAAGCGCGACCGATGCGGCCATCGCTGACCAACGATAGACGATTGGCGTGTGCGCAGAGTGTCGCACGATGGCACGGATAGGTGCCTCCTCGCTGCGCTGCACGGGGGCGATGAAGCGATAACCGCGCCGCGGAATCGTTTCGATGGTCTCGACGTTCCATCGAGCCCGTAGCGTCTTGCGTAAGACGTAGATGTTCTGAGCGAGGTTCGCCTCATCGACGTAGCCTTCGGGCCAAATCCGTTCCAAGAGCGCGCTCTTGGCAAAAAGCTCCCCCGGACACTCGACCAAAGCCAAGAGCGTTTCGACCACTTTCGGCCCTAAGGCGATCGGCTCGCCACGGTCGAGCAGCAGCAACCGCTCCGCGTCGAGTTGGAAGGGACCGAAAAGATAAAAACTCATGCCGGCGCTCCGATCCGAGTGTCTTGCGTACGCTCTCTAGGCTTATATACGCGCGACGGTGTGGAATGTTTGCGCCTGCGTCATCCTGCGAAAATGCTGAGAGCACCGGGCAGCACCGTAAAGCAAGCCGGCGTCGTCCCAGCCGGCTCGCCATCGGCCGTGATGCGATGTGGACGGCGCGTCGCAAGCTGAAAGCGGGTTGACCGATAGGCTTTCAATCCATCGCTCACGTACCGTCTGCCGACGATGGCCGCGCGCGCCACCGTTGCGACGTCTCGCAGGCCGTTGAGTTCGACCGCGTAGAGGTCCAGCCAACCATCGTCAATTGCCGCGTCGCCGACGGTAATGAACCGTCCGAAGTGATTGCTGTTCGCCACGGTCAGTTGAACGGTTCTTAATCGCACGCGGGCGTCGTCGTAGGAAACGTCGACGTGAAACGGCTTCAGGTACTTAACGGCGGCGGCGGTGCTCATCACGACGGCGAGCCATCCGAAGCGCTGCTTTCCCTCGCTGGTTTGCAGTCGCGTGAGGCGGCTCGAAAGACCGATGCTCGCTTCGGTCACATAGTAGACGCCGTTGACCTCCGCGACGTCGATTTGCCGCGTCCGGCCCGTCGCGATCAGCGCACAAGCGCTACCGACATCCAGCGGGATGTCAAGCGCCCGGGCCAGATCGTTGAACGTTCCTAGCGGGACGAGCCCCATGGGGACGCGGCACTCGAACGCCGCGGGGATTGCGCGCGCGAAGGTACCGTCGCCGCCGGCGACCACGATCGCATCGACCGTTCCGGGCGTTGCCTGCGGCGCCAAATCGATTCCATGCCGTTGGAGTTCGTCGGCGACTCGCGGACCGTAGCGGCGTCCCAAGCGCGAATTCGGATTGACCACGAGAAATACGCGCATCTAACTCGCGGCGCTAACGACGCGCGAGCAACCGAATGCAGACGAACGCCGACCACACCGCGATGCCGGCCAGAGCGATCGCTCCCGCAATCATAGCCAGATTACCGAAAAGGATTCCGGCCTGCGTCATGGGATCGACGTACCCAACGGCCTTCTCCGATTCACCCAGGTTCCAGGAGACCGACCGAAAGATCGTCCACAGCAGCGCGGCGCCGATCGCGCTCGCGACGGCGACGATCGACCGCCAAACGAGTTCGCTTCTGCGCTGCATCCGGAGCAGTTCGCCGGAGCGCCGCGAAGAAACCCCCGGCATGCAGCAACGCGCACGCCGGCTGCGGCAGCACAACCCCATGCCCGAATCGCCGTATGAAGTGCTCGCACTGTTTACCGGCGCGATGGTCGGCGCATCGTTATGGCTGATGTCGACGGGCGGTATGCTGCCGTTTTTTATCAGCGGTCTGCACCTCACGCAAACTGAAGCCGGCTTCATTCTTTCGATTCAACTCATTGGGCCGGTCGCGATGACGTCGGTTGCCGGGCTGCTTACCGATCGTTTTGGAGACCGCCGGGTCGTGCTCTGGAGCGGCGTCGTTATGGCCGCGGCACTGCTTGCGGCCTCGCTCGTGCAGAGTTATCTATGGTTGCTGAGTTGGCTCTTGATCTACGGCATCGGCTACGCCGCCGTGACCCCCTCGGGAAGCCATGCGATTATTTATTTCTTTCGCAAAGCCGATCGCGGTCTTGCGATGGGGATCCGTCAATGCGGCGTACCGATCGCGGGCGTCGTCGGATCCCTGTTGCTGCCTTTTACGGCCGCACACGTTGAATATCGCGGCGCGCTTGCGCTCGCCGGGATGGTAACGTTGGTCGCGAGCGCGTGTGCGTCGGCACTTTATCGCGAGCCTCAAGAGTTGCGCGGCGAGCGCATCGCCGCGCGAAGCATCCTTTCCGAAATGCTAGCCTTCTCGCGAGAGGGGCGCCTCATTCTGCTCAGTCTGACGTCGGCTGTCTTGAGCTGCGGACAGTTCGCCTTTCTTGCCTTCTTCACGCTGACGCTCGTGCATCGCCTCGGCTATTCCGTCGCGGTGGCCGTCGCCTTATTCACCGTCGCGCAAGTTGCCGCGGTCGGCGGACGCTTGGCATGGGGTTGGATCAGCGACCGTTGGTTCGCCGGAAGTCGTGCGCTGCCGCTTGCGCTGAACTGCCTGTTGGTCGCGTGCGTGGGCTTTGGATTTGCTTCGCTCGACTTCGGAACGAACATCTGGGTCGCAACCGTAATCGCGCTGGCGTTTGGTTTCACGGCCGAAGGATGGTTTGGGGTAAGCATCATCGGATTTGCCGAGATCGGGGGTGAGGAACATTCCGGAAGCGCCCTCGGCGTCGGTCTCACTTGGACGCTAGCGGCAGGATTCGTCACGCCGGCACTCTTTGGTGCGATCATCGCCGCGCTTGGGTACGCCACGGCTTGGCGTTACTTCGGTGTCTTTGAAGCGCTCGGAGTCATTCCGGCATTGTTGGCGAGCCGCGCAATTGCTCGAGCGACGCTCGTAGGCGCGGTGAGTTAATCGTCGTCCGGAGCGCCAATTGCAGCGTGCTGTCGTACGAAGTACTGGGCGTTCAAAGGCGCGGGGATAACGCGAAAGCGAATGGGCGGCTGCAGAAAATCGAAGCAATCGGAGAGATCGTCGGCGCGCACGTCGGTCGTGTGCAGTGATTCCAAACCAAAAACTTCTTCGACAAAGCGCAACATGCTGCCGAACTCATGTCGGTGGTGCGAGACGTAATGGGGCCGCGCGTAGGGTGAGATCACGATCAACGGCACGCGAAAACCGAGTTCGTAGGAGTTATACTGAGGAGGCGCGACGTGATCGTACCAACCGCCCCAATCGTCCCACGTCACAAAAACCGCGGTGTCTTTCCAATAGGCGCTTTTGCCGATCGCATTGACGACCGAGGCCACCCACGAGGGCCCCGAGCCGTTGGTCAATGCGGCATGATCCGACGCCAGAAAGGTCGGAGTCACCCAAACGACGTCGGCGAGACGGCCGTGCGCGATATCGGTGAGTATCGTTTGCGGAGGCGCGACTACTTCGGTCGAGAATTTGGGGCTGTCATGGAGGTGCAAGATCGCGTCCGGGCCGTTCCAGAGACCCGGGCCCGTACGCGCTTCATAATACCGCCACGTTTTCGATTTGGCCGCGAGTAAATCCATGAGCGTGAGGCGTTCGAAACACGGGTAGACGGCTTGCCGCTCGTTACCGATGGGATCGATCAGCCACACCAACGATCTGACCGGCGAATCACAACCGCCCGTAAACCCGCCGCCCGCGGTATACGGATTGCCGGCCGCTCGGTACGGCGATCCGTTCTTTACCGTCGACGTTCCGCTGATGATGTACTGGTGCGCCGGAAAGCTGGGTCCTTCGTTCGTTTGAAACAGACGATCGGCGAACGTGTATTGCTCTGCCATCGCAAAGTACGGCTTCACTTCACGATGCGGGACGTAACCGTACGCGCGGATCGAGGCGGGCGGACAGTGTTTGTCCGGCTTGCAACGCGAGCCGACCAAATCGAAACCGTTCATCGCGCCGTTGGCGCGCTCCCCGATAAACGCGCTGTGCTCGTGACTGATATCGTAATTCGATGCTAGCGGAATGGCGCGCAATGGGACGAGCTGGCCGCGCGAATTTTTCCCAGTGGTGACGGTATCGGCACCCGGTAAGCCGTTGAACAAATTATCGACCGAGCGATTCTCTTGAAAGATGATCACGACGTGGCGGATCTTGGCGGCCGGGCCTTGCGCCGGTTCGTTTGCGGCGCCTGGAGGCACGGCCCAAACCGGCCCGCGCATCCCCGCATATCCGCATCCGGCGATCAAACACGCCGTGATGACGGCGAGCGCGCTTTTCTTCACGGCGCTAGCGCGAAGATCGTGCCGGCGTTGGCCGGGCCGCCAAGCAACGTCGTCCCATCAAAGACACCGTCGTCGGCGACGAGTCCCGCCCATGGGTTGGCGCCGTCCAAATTTCCGGCAAAGCGGTAGAGTACGGCTTCCGCGCCGTCCGCATTCGTTCTGAAGATCGTTCCGCATCCTACGATGCCGCCGCCAACGCAGGGCCGCGTCGCATTTCCGCCATACGCCGTCGTTCCGTAGAACGAACCGTTGCGCAAAATCAAGGTTCCGTACGGGACCGCACCGTCGGGAGCGCCGCGAAAACTATACACGACCCGTTCGACGCCCGACGCTCCGATCTTGAAGATGGTGCCCGAGTTGTTGAAGGCGCCGCCGAAGGCTGTCGTACCGTACAGGACGCCACCCATCTGCGTTACGCCGGCCAACGGAACCGCACCATCGGGAAACCCCTTGAACGCATAGAGCACGTGCTCCACGCCGCTCGTGCGTAGCGCGAAAACCGTTCCGTTGTTGTCGACGCCGCCGAAGTTCGTAGTTCCGTACAGCGTGTCGCCGCTCAGCAGCAGACGGCCCGATGGGAAAGCGCCATCCGACTTGCCCTTGAAGCGATGCAAAATCCGTTCCGTGCCGGACCTCGTCAGCGCAAAGACCGTTCCACACCCGACGCTGTTCTCCACGTGGCATTTTGCATCGCCACCCACGCTGGTCGTTCCGTAGAGCGTCGATTTCGACGCGATCATTCCGCCGAGCACCGGCGCCGCGCCGTCCTTGCCGCCCTTAAAGGCGTAGACGACGCGCTCTTTGCCGGAAGGCGTTATTGCGAACACCGTGCCATTACCGGATTTCCCGCCATACTCCGTCGTTCCGTAAAACGTCGCGCCGACGATGAGAAGCGGCCCTTGGGGTTGCGCTCCGTCCTTCCCACCGCGGAAACTATACAAGATTCGAACTTTTCCGGTTCTATAACGGGCGAAAACCGTTCCGAAATTGCGTGCTCCGCCGGTGATCGTGGTACCGTAGAGGGCCTTTCCCGCCGGTGTGAGTGCCGTCGGCTGCCATCCCGACGGCGAACCGATGAACGAGTAGAGCTGCGCGTACCCCTTGCGCAGCCGCGCGAAATCGCCAACGCTAAAACCCGCCGGTATCACGGGGAAATGGCCGCTCGACGTGCAGCCCGTAACGCAGGACGCGGCGAGTGCCAGCAACGCAAAGCAACGCCGGCGCACGAGCATTAGTTGATTCCGGAAAGAGCGGCGGGGAGCCACGCGGGCTGCGCAAACACGACTGCGCTCCAAACCAGCAATACGATGCCCGCGAGCGGAACGGCGCGGAGGCCCCGCCTAGCGGTCTTTTCGTACACCATCAGCGCAGTCAGTGCCGCCATCCACCATAAACTCGCGAATCCGGCGGCGAAACCAATGAGCATCAGCGCCCAGCAACAACCCACGCAAAAAAATCCGTGGCGGCGGCCGAGTGCGAACGCAGATTGAACGCCTCGCCGGTAATGTTGCATCAAGAAATTCCCGGGCAAGCGGCACACGCGCAAACAGCGGTCTTTGAGCGGAGTAAACTGATAGATTCCCGCGAGCGCTAAGACGGCGCCGCCGATCAACCAAGGACGCGCGGCGAGCCACGGTGTGTGGTCGACCGTTCGATGCAGCACGACGTCGCCGCCGAAGGCCAGTACGCCGAAGAGGCTCCATATCAAGACGTATCCGCCGACGAACGCGGCCAGCACGGCCGGCGCGTTGGGTTGGCCGGCAGAAACGAACGCAAACATGCGCATCAGCGGCAGACTGGACGGCAGCATCATTGCACCGGTCATGATCAGCCAGGCGGCGATGAAGAGCAGCAGCGCCGTCTCTGCGGGCGGTCCACGTTCGATCAACGTATGGTGATGCAGCAGCGTAGCCGAACCCGTGACTTGCGCGAGGATCGCGATGCCCCATGCGAATGCAATCGCAATCGGAATCGCGAGAGAGGCGGGCGCGGCTCGCGTGCCTTGCATAAATGCGACTTAGCGACTACGACGTATATGCGATGGTGTAGTCGCCTTGTATCGCATTGCGACCTTCAAACGACCAACCGATGCCGTACTTCGGTATATTGACGCGGTGCCGCCTCGCTTTGGACACGTACGCCGGCGATCCGGGTATCGTCGAGAATATCGAATCGCGCAAGGTCGTCGTCGTGCCGTCCGCGCTCTTGTAAGGAGCCATCTCGGCGAAGAGATAGTCGCCGGCTTCGAGCGTCCCGGCGCCTCCGCGAACTTCGTGCCGTATCTTGACTCGTTCCACGCCGATAACTTCGCCGACGAGTTGCGCCAAATCCGCAAGCGGACCGCCGAGTTTGCCGCTATACGCGTCCATCAGCGCATGCAGTTGGGCGTCGGTGGCTTCCTCGTCCACCAGGATGAGCACTTTCCAACTCTTCGGCGTCAGAACGTTGCCGGGGATTTGACACACATTGATCATCGTTAAGCCCGAGACGTCGACGCCGTTGATTTCGCCTCGGTCGAAGTTATAAGCAACGAAGGACAGGCAATTACCGCTATCCGGATCTTCTCCAATCCAGCACGGACAAAGAACGTTACACGAACAGGCCTCGAGCAGCGTGCCCTGCAGGTTGTAGACGTAGTTCTTCGACGCAGGCGGCGCGCTGGTTTGCGCGGTGGGTGACTGGGCAGTCGACATAGAGACTCCTATCACAAAAAGTTGCGGCGAATCGGGGGCGCATGCCGCAAACCGCCGCGCCGTCTAGGCGCAGCGGTGACGACAAGTATAACGCAGGTCCGCGGGTTTTTCCTATGGTCCTGCGGCGGCGCCTTCCAGCTCCAGGAGCCGGTGTTTTCTTGGCGGGTTCCACCGATAGCCGCCTACGCCGCCGGATTCAGGGACGATGCGATGGCATGGGATCAACAACGCGACCGGATTCGACGCGCAGGCCCGGGCGACGGCGCGCGCGGCGCGAGGAGAACCGATCGCGCGAGCCACTTGCGAATACGTCAGCCTGGAGCCCGGTGCGATGCCGCGGAGCGCCTCCCAAACTCGTGCCTGAAAGACAGTTGCGCGGACGTGCACCGGAAGACGCGGCCATTCTCCGACTCCCGAGAGATACGCCACGATCCGCGACATGGCAGAATCTAGATGGTCATCCTCGCGCCGCAGCGTCGCGCGCGAAAATTCTCTTTGCAACCGAGGCTCCAGCTCATCCCGATCATCGTCTAAGTCGACGCGGCAGATGCCGCGATCGGTCGCGGCAACCAAGACGTACCCGAATGCAGACGGCGCAATCGCGTAGGCGATCTCCAATCCGTCGCCGCCCGCACGAAACTGCGAGAACGTCATGCCGACGGCGTTACTCGAACGTTCGTACGCGGTCGAAACCGAACCGAAGCCTGCATCAAAGATGGCGCCCGTCACAGAACCGGGACGCTGAAGCCTGTCGCGCAGACGCTCGCGCTTGAGCATGCCGGCGTATTGACGCGGTGTAAGACCGAGTGCGGCCTTGAACTGGCGCTGGAGATGGTACTCGCTGAGCCCGATCAATTGAGCCAGTTCGCGTAGGGTCGGTGTTTCTTCGCCGCTCTCGATGGCGCGACAGACCTGTAGGATGCGATCGTCGATCGGTGCAGAGGTGCTTTTCATGGCGTAAGAGGACTGGTACATAGCCTCATTATGGGAAGCGCGGCGCGATGCCGCTATCGGAATCTTGCGGTCGCTCATCGCGCCATGGTCTCATGCGGACGTCCACTCCGCTACGCGCTGCGCGCTGCGCTGTGGTGGCAACACCGTGCGTAACTGCCCAGAAAGGGACTCGAACCCCCACGGTGTTGCACTCCCAAGCCGCTGCAGCGGCCGGGGCCCCCAACGTTTGCACTACCGCTACGCGCTGCGCGCTGCGCTGTGGTGGCAACACCGTGCGTAACTGCCCAGAAAGGGACTCGAACCCCCACGGTGTTGCCACCACTGGTACCTGAAACCAGCGCGTCTACCAATTCCGCCATCTGGGCAAGGAGCGTGGACGCTTCGGGGCGCCGTGCATCGGCCCTCTCACGAAACTTCGGGGTGAGGCTCCGGTTTGGGATAGGCATGGCCCTGACGTTGCAACCTATCGCCGATCGCACGGCGAGCGATCCGTATTCGCACGCAGTGACGAATGCCGCGGAACGCGTCAGTCCGGCGGTCGTCAGCATCGAAGCGCGCAACGGACGGCGCGGTGGAAACGGCAGCGGGTTTATTTTTACGCCCGATGGTTTCGTGCTAACGAACAGCCACGTCGTTCACGACGCCGCCCAAGTCGGCGTTGTGCTGTTGGATGGCCGCGAGTTGGCGGCCGGCGCAGTCGGTGACGACCCGCACTCCGATCTCGCGGTGTTGCGCGTGAGTGCGCCCGGTCTCACCTCGGCCTCGCTGGGCGATTCCAACACCCTGCAGCCTGGGCAGCTCGTCATCGCCGTCGGCAATCCGTACGGTCTCGCGTACACCGTCACCGCGGGCGTCGTGAGCGCGCTTGGACGCTCGTTGCGCTCGCAGTCCGGACGCCTCATTGACAACGTCATCCAGACCGATGCCGCACTCAATCCCGGCAACTCCGGAGGCCCGCTAGTGAACTCCAACGGTGACGTCGTCGGAGTGAACACGGCCATTCTACCGGGCCAGGGACTCTGTTTTGCAATCGCCATCAATACGGCCAAGCGGATCGCCGGATTGCTCATCCGCGACGGAAAGGTGCGCCGCGGTTACCTGGGCATCGCCGGCCAAGACATCGTGCTGCCGGCTCGGGCGGCGCGCCGGTTGCAACTCGACGATCCTCGCGCCGTCATGGCGATCTCGGTCGAGGCCGGGAGCCCGGCCGACACGGCGCGGGTTCGGGAAGGAGACGTGGTGGTGACATTCGAGCACGAGCGCGTTCATAACGTCGACACGCTCCACCGCATTTTGACGACCATAGATTTGCGTCGTTCCTACAAACTGGACGTCGTTCGCAAGTCCGAACGTTTTTCGACGTTCGTCTTGCCGGTGGAAGCGTCGCAGTAGGAAGGAACCGCGCCCGGCCCGCATTGGTGAATCGACGATGATCCGCAAACTTTTGCCGATCTTAGGCGTGACGTTCATCGACATCGTCGGCTTTAGCATGCTGATTCCGATGCTGCCATATTTCGTCACGCACTTCGGTGCGTCGGCCGTCGTGGTGGGCGCATTGATGGCGACGTTTTCTTTTTGCCAACTGCTTTCGGCGCCGCTGTGGGGAAACGCTTCGGATCGAATCGGTCGCAAGAAAGTGTTGATCGTCAGCCAGATCGGTGCAACCATCGGTTGGGCCATGTTGGGGTTGGCGTCGCCGATTGCGTCCGGCCTCGCGATGGCGCCGATCGCGGTGGTGTTTGCAGCGCGGATTCTTGAAGGCGTTTCCGGTGGGAATATCAGCATTACGCAGGCCTACGTGGCCGATCTCGTGGCGCCGCACGAGCGCGCTCGCGCGTTCGGACTGATCGGTGCGATGTTTGCCGCGGGAATGGTGTTCGGGCCGTTCGGCGGCGGAGTGCTGTACGCACACTTCGGTTTTGCAACGCCGTTTTTGGTAGCCGCCGGCCTACAGTTCATCACGCTGCTGCTTACCATCGTGATGCTACCCGAATCGCGCGCTCGATCGAAAGACGAGGAGCGCGTCGGCTTGAGCGGCCTGTTCGTGAGCTTTGAAAAGCCCGAACTGGCGCGCCTTTTATTCCAAAAGTTGGCTATTTCGCTCGCGTTGTATGGCTGGTTCGCGGTTTTTGCCCTGTTCGTAGCGCGCCAACTCGGCTTCTCGTTAGCCCAGACGGACTATCTCTTTTCGATCTTCGCCATCTTCAACGTCTTCATGAACGCCGTCGTCGTAGGACGCATTTCGGCGCGTATCGGCGACCGCAGGATGTCGAATCTCGGCCTCGCCTCGTTGGTTGTCGGATTTGCCATCGTTCCCGTCGTTCACGGCTTAGGGCTCCTCAGTGCGACGATGATCCTGTTCTCTTTTGGCATGGCGTTGACCAACACGGGCATTACGGCGCTTATTAGCAATGCGGCGTCGGATCGGGAACAAGGCACCGTACTCGGCACGAGCTCCTCGCTCGATTCCCTCTCCGGCGTTCTCGCGCCCCCCGTTTCGACGGGACTGCTCGGTACTTTCGGTCCCGGCTTTGCCGGCGTAGAATCGCTGACGCTCGCCGCGATCGCGCTCGGGATGGGAATGCACAACGCCCGAGGGGAGCGGATCGCCGCGCATTGCGAGGCAGCTGCCCTCAAACTCCACTGCGACGCGGAAACCGCCGAAATCGTCCGCGGCTAGGCGGCGGTTTTCTTGCGGCGCTTTGGCGCGGCGGCTTTGCCGTCGCTGCCGGCGCGGCGTTTCTTGCTCTCCTCGAGGCTCTGAGCGAGCACGTCCATGAGGTTCACCACTTTCGCTCGAGCCGGAGGCTTCTTTGCCTTCGGCAATTCCTTGCCGGCGGCGCGTGCCTCGATCATCGTAAGCAGTTGATCGTGATACTGGTTCGTGAACTTTTCCGGCTCGAATTCCTCGGCGCTCATCGTGTCGATGAGCATCCGCGCCATCTTCATTTCTTTCTCGGGAAGTTTCTCGCGTCCAGGTAGATCGATCGAATCGGCATCGACCAGTTCGCTTGCCCAGTGCATCAGTTCCAGCACCAACGCACCGTTGATCGGCTTCACCGCGGCAATATACTCTTTGGTGCGAATTACGACGCGAGCCACTGCCACTCGATTGGTGTCTTCCAGGGCTTCGCGCAAGAGCGCGTATGCGTGACGCCCTTGTTTGGTCGGCTCGAGATAGTACGGCTTATCGAAGTACATCGGATTGATCTTATCGAGTTCAACGAACTCTAAGATGTCGACCGATTGCGTCGCTTCCGGATTCACCTTGGCGAAATCTTCGTCGCTGAGGATGACGTACTGTCCCTTTTCGTACTCGTAGCCCTTGACGATCTCGTCCCAGGGAACCGGCTTGCCCTCGATGCTGCAGATCCGTTCGTAGCGTATCCGTCCCTCGTCTTTGGCGTGAAGCATATTAAACGACAGTTCGTCCGTCTTGACCGCGGTAAAGAGTTTGACCGGAATCGTGACCAACCCGAAGTTGATAGCCCCTGACCAAATCGCATGCGCCATAGGACGTATATTCTACCCAGGCCATTGGGGCGCCGCCCCTACGACCAAAGTCGCTGCGCTTTTGCGATGGCGGGCTCCAAGCGCTGCTTTTTCCAAACGCGGCCCTTCCAGAGATCTCCCTCCCGTTCCAGGCGTTTTGGAATCGTACGGATCGTATGGTTTGCGAACTCATCGATCGGCCGAATCGAGCCGCGTCGCCGCGCCAGCCGCTCGACTTCGTCCCAGCTCAGCGGCGCGGACACCGGCGCCCCATCCCGCGCTCTAACCGAATACGGCGTGACGATCGTCTTTCCCAAACCCACTTGCACGTAGTCTAAATAGACGGCCGATTGCGGGCGTCGCGAAAGCGTTCGCTCGAGCGTGACGCTTTTTCCCAGCCGCCCTGCGGCTTCGCGCGCCACGAGTTCTGCGAAGAGTTTGGCGGTATCGTAGGAGTAGCCCGGCTGCAGCGGCACCACGACATGCAATCCGTAGCCACCGGTGGTTTTCACCAGCGGCTGCAGCGCAATTTCGGCGAGCAGTTCACGCATCGCCAGCGTCACCGCCACGAGTGTGCGCAACGTACATTGCTCGCCTGGATCGAGATCGAAGATTATGAAATCCGGCTCTTCGAGCGCGGGGAGTCGCGACGTCCAGATGTGAAGCACGATCGATGCTAAGTTCGCGCAATAGACCAGCGTCGGTTCATCATTGCACACGATAAACGTCGTCTCGGGCTGCGAGCCGCTGGGAGTGGGTACGGTGACGCGCTCGACCCACTCGGGAATTCCGCGCGGCAGTTGTTTTTCGAAAAACTTCGGACCTTCAATTCCGTCGGGAAAGCGCTGAAGCGTCAGCGGTCTTCCCCGCAGATGCGGCAGCACGTACGCCGCGACGGCACGGTAGTACTCGATGAGGTCGCCCTTCGTGTAACCGTCTCGCGGCCAGAGGACTTTTTCGAGATTCGAAAGCGACAGCGTTCGTGAATCGATACGCGTAGCAACGCGGGAGGCTGCCATCTACTATCGTTCCAAGTCGACGGGAACTTCCTCGACGGCCTCCCGCGGATTTTTGTCAGGCCGCAAGCCCAAATACGCCGGCTGCCTAAGGTAACCGTCACGCGTCCATTCCGAAAAGCGGACTTCCACAACGAGTTCCGGTGATGCAAAATGCACCGGCGCGCGTGCGACGACTTGATTGATGAAGGGCGATGTCTTTCGTTCGAGCTTTTGCAAGCGGGATGAAAGTTGGTGCAACAGTTTCGCGTTAAAGCCCGTGCCCACAGAGCCTACGAAGCGCAATCCGCGCTTATCGTAAATGCCAAGCAGCAGCGCCCCGAAGCCCGCGCGGCTCCCCTTTGGCTCGGTCCAGCCTCCCACCACGAATTCTTGCTCGTGCCCTGTCTTGATCTTGACCCAGTCTCGACTTCGCCGCTCTTGGTACGTTGACGATCGCCGCTTGCCGATGATGCCTTCGAGTCCCTCACTGCGGGCCCGCTCGAAGAGAGCCGTGCCCGTACTCAGCACGTGTTTCGAATAGAGTACGAGATCTTGGTCGCGAATCAAGCGCTCCAGCAACGACTTGCGTTCTTCCAACGGTTTGCTTCTCAGATCGGCGCCGTCGGCGTAGAGCAGGTCGAACGCCGCGTACGTAAGTCCAGCGGGCTTTTTTTGCGATTCTTGCAACCGTTGAAAGGCGGAACGCCCTTTCGCGTCGAGGCTCACGATTTCACCGTCCACGACGACTGGAAGGCTGGCGAACGCGGAGCGCAACTCCTTGAGGTCGGGAAAACGCGCCAGCATGTCCAAGCCGTTGCGGGAAACCAGCGTCAGCGTTGAATCTTCGATCGTACACAGCGCGCGATATCCGTCCCATTTGATTTCGAATAGCCAGTCCGGATCGTCGAAGGGCTCTTCTACGAGCGTCGCCAGCATCAAGTTCTTCGGGTGCGGGATGGGATCGCGCTTGATCGGTGAACGGCGGGGGCGCGTTGCGCCCTTTGCAGCTTGCTTCGATTGCCACGTCGGCGCGCGTGGATTACGCGCAATATCGTCGAGCGTCTTGCCGCTCTTCACCGATTTGGGATGAGCCGCCGGATCGTACTTGGGGTCGGCGTATTCATCGCGATCCTTCAGGAGCAACCATGGCTCGCCGTGTTCACCCTCGCGCGCCTTGATCTTCACCAGCGTGAATTCACCATGCAATTTCGTGCCGTAAAGAACGAACTTGATCTTGCCGTGGCCGATTTCCGTCGCCGGATCGTCGCCTTCAGCCAACGCGTACGTGCCGCGATCCCAAACGATCACGCTGCCCGCGCCGTACTGCCCCGACGGAATGTTTCCCTCAAAATCGCGATAGTCCATCGGATGGTCTTCAACGTGCATCGCGAGACGTCGATCGAGCGGCACGAGCGTGGGTCCTTTCGGGACTGCCCAGGATGCCAGCACGCCATCGGCCTCTAAACGAAAATCGTAATGCAAACGCGTGGCGCGATGCATTTGGACCACAAATCGGAACCGCTCGCCTCTTTTTGGTGCGCGTTCCTTGCGGCCGCTCGGCTCCGGCGTCAGCGCAAAATCGCGTTTATCGCGATACTTTTTCAACGATCCGGGCCGCGCGGCCGACTTTGACGCTGCCATCGGCCCTGGCGTTCGACGCGTGGAGAGGGTACCCTTAGAACGCCATGTTCTACAACGTCGCCGGCGTCCTGTTCGCGCTCGGGATCGCCGCACTGGCTTGGTCGCGCAGCCGCCTCGCGGGCGGATTCCACGACGGGCAAGTCTATGCGATGGGCACCGGCGCGCATCGGACGTACGCGATTGTCAGCCTCGTTTTTGCCGCGCTTTTCGCCGCGTTTGGCCTGATGCGCCAAGAGACGGCCGGCATCGTTGCGCTTGGAGTCTTTGTGCTGATCGCCATATTCTATTCCGCGTCGTTTCTGCAGGGAGCCCGCGATTGGGATGAATGATTTTCGTTTTTCGCCGCGCCCCAACCGTGCACGCGAAATCGGCTGGATGTCGTGGAGCGCCGACGCATTTCGTCGAGCACAATCTGAAGACAAGCCGATCCTCCTTTCGATCTCTGCGGTGTGGTGCCACTGGTGTCACGTGATGGACGAGACGACTTATTCCGACGAATCGGTGATCGAAACGATCAACCGCCGATTCGTCCCGGTACGCGTCGATAACGACAAGCGCCCCGACGTCAACGCTCGCTACAACATGGGCGGCTGGCCCACGACGGCGTTCTTGGCGGCGGATGGAACGACGCTCACGGGAGCCACGTATCTCGCGCCGCAGCAAATGCGCCAGGTGCTCGAACAGATCGCAAATTTCTATTCCGCACAGAAGGATCGCGTCGCGCAGCGGGCTGCCGAACTGCACGGCCGGCGACCCGCCGGGCCCGCATCGACCGGCGAGTTTTTGAGCGATGCCCCGATTGCCGCGTTGGTGGAAACTCTGCAACACGGTTACGATCGGCAATACGGCGGATTCGGCGATGCACCGAAGTTCCCGCAACCGGAAGCCCTCGAATTTCTTGTAACGCAGTGGCGATATCGCGGCGACACGAAGCTGTACGATATCGTTGCGCGGACCATGATGGGAATGTCGCGCGGCGGCATGTACGATCACGTCGAGGGCGGATTCTTTCGATACTCTACCACCCGCGATTGGAGCGTGCCGCACTTTGAAAAAATGGCCGAAGATCACGCCGGACTCTTACGCGTTCTTTCGATGCTCGCGCTTTTTGCGCCGACAAAGGAATTTCACGCGACGCTGCGATCGACGGTCGAATACGTACGCAACGCATTGTACGATGCGGAGACGGGATTCTTCGCCGGGAGCCAAGACGCGGACGAACGGTACTACGAACTTCCGCTGGAGCAGCGGCGCAAAAGCCAACGACCCTACGTCGACCCCACGTCGTATACAAACTGGACCTGCATGCTCGCCGGCGCGCTGTGTTTCGCCGCAGTAGCGCTCGACGATGACGCGCTCCTCGCGCTCTCCTTGCGCACGCTCGACGGCGTGGACGAGCGTTTACTCGCAGATGATGGCTTGGTGTATCACGTACTCGTCCCGGGCGCGGGGCGCGAGGTCCGCGGTTTGTTGACCGATCAGGTTGCCTACGCGCGGGCACTCCTGGACGCCCACGAAATTTCGGGCGAGGAGCGGTTTCTGTCGCGCGCCCGGTCCTTGGTCGACGCCGTCGTTCGTCGCTTTGCGGCGGAGGGCGGCGGCTTTTACGACCGGTTACCCTCCGAAGAGGCGCTCGGCCGCCTCGCGATTCCGGACCGTCCTATTATCGACAACGGCCTCTTCGCCGAAGTATTGTTGCGCTTGGCGGCGCTGACGGATTCGGACGCCTATCGCGAGCAGGCGCGCAGAACATTGCGGCTCTACGTCGGAACCTCAGAGGGTGCCGGCGCCTTCGCCGCGACCTACTGTCGCGCGCTGCAACGCTACCTCGCACCCGAGCATACGGTTCGCATCGTCGGCGATGCCGCATCAACCGGCGACTTCCGCGAAGCAGCGCTGCGTCTTCCGTCGGCGTTCCTGTCGATCCGCACGATCGCGCCCGCTCGAGCGCAGGAGCTCGATCTTCCGGCCGAACGCCAGCCGGCTGCATATCTCTGCGCAGCTCAGGGCTGCGGTGCTCCGGTTCGCGAAGCGAGCGCCCTACGAACCGCCTATGACGCGCTCGTGGCCTAGGCAAAACCAGCGCGGTAAGGGCGTTCCGATGCCGGAATGTTGCGCGCGCAATTCGGCATCAGTAAGCTCGCACGAAGTCTAACCAATACCAGCAGCCCCAAAGGCCGACGGCGCAGGAATAAACGATCAGCGCACGGCCCCACGACGCGAGACGATCGCGCGCGGCGAGCAGCATCAGTGCGATCAAAAACGGCTCGAAATCAAGGGCGTGGCGCATTCCGAACTGCGCAAAGCCGTTGACGTAGTAGAGAAAATTCGGAACCGCAGTGAGGAGCGCCGCGACCCACAGGGCGATGACGCATCGTACCGCCGAGCGCGCAAAAAAAGCGAGAGCCAGGGCGGGTGACGTCCAAGTGAGGGCGACGCCCGAAATTTCCGGACGCAATCCCGGAAAGCCGGACAGTTGGGTCGGCGCCTGCACGAAAAACGACCAGAGTTGATAGGGCAGATATTGCAATCGGAACGGTGAACCCGTCGGCATTCCGGCTTGGTCCTGGTGATACCAAGTAACGTACCCGAGGTCGTTCCACGTTCCCCACCGCGCGAGATTGTACAGCACCCAAAGGATGCCGACGCCGAGCAATACGCCGGCGAAGCTTGCGACCCGCGTTGTTCGCGCGTTGCGTCGCGGTGTCGCCAAGAGATAGAAATAGACCGGAAGCGCCAGCGCCATTGAAAAACGAGATTCGAAGGCGCACGCAGCCCACAACGCGACGAGCCAGCCTCGGCGCTTACCGGCGAGTTCGACCAGCGCCAGCAGCGTGAAACAGACCGCGCTGACGTGCGCGAGAAACCAGACGTCGCCGAGCATCGTGCACCACATCAGGTCGGTCCCTGCCAGAAGAAACGCGCACATCCACGCGACGTTGGCGCGGCGTACGCTCAAGCGCTCGCCCAACTCCCACGCCGCACCGATGGCAACGGCGCAGAGAACGACGCCGAGCAGCGTCTGATTGGTTTGCGCGCCGAAGATGGCCACGATGGGAATCAACAGGATCGCGGGCAACGGCCCCTCGATGACGTAGTGCTGCCCTGCGTACGGTAGGGCGTCGATATACGGACCCGGCCAATCGATCCAAGGCCTTCCGTGCAAGAATGCCTGCGCCAGTAAGACGTAGTTGTTATATGGAGTTGCGTGGAGGCGCGATAGTGTGGCCGTTATGGCGAAGGCGACGAGTGCCGCAACGTAGGGCGGCCGAATGCAACGCGTCACATTGATGGAGGTGTTGCGGGCGCCAGCGGCTTTGGCGCTTGAAACGTCGATGGCGGCAATGCGGAGGGGAATCGATAATCGCTCCAAACGATCATTTCGCGGGCCGGTTTTCCTTTCACGCGAGCCTGCGCAACCGCGGCAATCGGCATCCAATACTTGCCAAACGGCGCGAATTCGATCGTGCCTCGGCCGTCGGCTTGCAATCCGTTGCTGTGAAAATGGACCATCCGCGGCAAGAAGCGAACGCCGTCGATCGTGATCCGATCGATCCACGACGGCGCGGTATGCGAGAGCGGTGTTGCCTCGTAGACATAATCGAGATGGTGGGCGTCTTTGATCGTGCCGAGGAACAGTAGTTGGTAGGTCTCGGGTTGTGGCGCAAACCGCGTCACGGCGTAGCGATCGGAGTGATTCGAGAACCGTACCATTTTGCGGCGCAAGGCGATGCCGTCGATGGAAATCGTTTCGTCGCGGACCGCCATGCCGCTGCGGTAAATGCGATGCCGCTGCTCGATATTGTTGGCGCCGACTTGCGAAACCGTGTAGGAATAGACGACCGCTCTCGGCACGCTGAGCCTCGCGACCGCCATTGCGTAGCGCTGCAAGACGACTTGAGAATCGAGTTGCGGCGCAGCGGCGGCGAGCAATAACGGAAGCAACAGCGCGACGGCGCGTCGCTTCACGTTAAAACGGCATCCCGAATCGCCGCAACCGCGGCGTCGGCGCCTGCAGCGTTGCTGCCCCCGCCTTGCGCCTGCGCCGCCTGTCCGCCGCCCTTGCCCGCGACGAGAGGCGTCGCTAACTTCACCAGCTTTCCGGCGTGAACGCCCGCATTGGTGAGATCTTCGCTTGCGCTGACCAAAAGGCTGACGCTTCCGTTCTCCACCCCCGCCAACGCGACGACGCCGCTGCGCAGCTTACTGCGAATCGCATTTCCCAGGTGGCGCAACGCCTCGGCGCCGGCGCCTTGGACGACCGCTCCGACGAAGGCGCGTTCGCCGCGCCGCTCGGCCTTCTCGACGTACGCCGCCGCCTCCATTGTCGCGAGTTTGGCGCGCAATTCACCAAGGACCGTTTGGAACTCTTTCACGTCGCGCTGCATCTTTTCGATGCGCTCGCTCAAATCGTCCGGAGGAGTGGCGAGCGTCGACGATAGTTTGCCGATTAATTCACCTTGCCGCGTGAGATACTCTTCGGCCGACTCCGAGACGCAGGATTCGATGCGGCGAATTCCGCTGCCGATCGACGATTCCGAGAGAATCACGAACATCCCGAGTTCTCCGGTAGAGTGCGAATGCGTGCCGCCGCAAAACTCTACCGACGGCCCGGCCTGCACGACGCGAATCAAGTCGCCGTATTTTTCACCCGGCATCCAGATGGCGCCGGTCTTCTTGGCGTCCTCCAGCGGGAGCACCCGCGTAACCAAATGCGAGTCGTCGCGAATCATCTCGTTGACGCGCCGAGCGACGTCACGTTTCTGTCGAGACGTCAAAGCTCCGCCGGGCCAACGAAAGTCGAAGCGCATGCGATCGATGCCGACCCAGGAGCCGGCCTGATTGACCTCGTCGCCCAGCACCTCTTTGAGCGCGCGCTGCAACAGGTGTGCGGAAGTATGGTGACGCCGGATCTCGCGCCGCCAATGCTCGGAAACGCGAGTGCGGACTCGCTCGCCTAGGCTAAATTCGCCCTCACGAACGATGCCGTAATGCGCGATCGCTTCTCCCATGTATTGCGTGTCGCGAACTTCGAAGCGCGCTTTGGCGGAGTTGAAGAGCTCGCCGCGGTCGCCGATTTGGCCCCCGCGCTCGGCGTAGAACGACGTACGGTCCAAGATGATCGCGCCTTCTTCGCCGGCGTCCAGCGATGTAACGGGCTGCCGATCGTCGAGAATGGCGACGATCTCACCGCTCGATTCTAGGCCCTCGTCGTAACCGGTGAACTCAGTGTACGCGGCCGGCAGCTCCGTGACGGCAACGATTTCCCGCTTGGCCGCGGCATCGCGGCGCGCGCGTTCGCGTTGCTCGTCCATCAGTCGGTCGAATCCGGTGGTGTCGACGACGAGCCCATGCTCGCCGGCAATCTCCCGCGTGAGCTCGAGTGGAAAGCCAAACGTATCGTGGAGCACAAAGGCCTCCGCGCCATCGATGCTGCGCCGCCCGGCTGCTAAAGTCTCACCGATGACCCGATCGACCATCGCCATGCCGCGCTCCAGCGTTCGTTCGAAGGTTTGCTCCTCGAGGCGCACGGCGGAGACGATTCGCGGCATGCTCTCTTTCAGTTCAGGATATCCTGATTGTAGCGAAGTAACGACGGCGGGAACCTGCGCGGCCATGAAACCATCGGGGTATCCCAACAATTTGCCGTTGCGGATCGCGCGGCGGATCAAGAAACGCAACACGAATCCGCGATCGGTATTCGACGGATAGACGCCGTCGTGGACCAGGAACGTCGCCGCACGGGCGTGATCGGCGATGATGTTCCGGCGCGCCTGTTGCTCGGATTTTTGCAGCGAAGTTCGACCGATCGCCGGTTGGGCGGCGACCAAATCGGTGAACAAATCAGTTTCGTACATCGAGGCGACGCCGTTGCAAACGGCGAGCATGCGTTCCAAACCGGCGCCCGTGTCGATCGATTTACGCGGCAGTTCCGCGAGTGAACCATCGGCCGCGCGGTTGTACTGCTGAAACACGATGTTCCAAATCTCGAGGAAGCGGTCTCCGCGATTCGGACCTGTATCGTCCGTCCCGCTCGCATGCGAAGCGCCGATGTCGTAAAAAATCTCCGTTGAGGGACCGCAGGGACCGGTCGGCCCCATCGTCCAGAAATTTTCCTGATCGAAGCGCGTGACGCGCGCGGGATCCAAACCCAGATCTTGCGTCCAAATGCGCTCCGCTTCGTCGTCGCCGAGATGCACCGTCACGTAGAGCCGAGCCGGATTGAGCCGCAACACCTCGGTGACGAACGCCCACGCCCACGCAATCGCTTCGCGCTTGTAATAATCGCCGAAACTGAAATTGCCGAGCATCTCGAGAAACGTCCCGTGCCGGCCCGTGCGCCCGACGCTTTCGATATCGCTCTTCGCTCCGGCCACGCGCAAACAGCGTTGCACCGTCACGACGCGCCGCGCCGGCGGCGGCTGCTCTCCCAAGAAAACCGGCACGAACTGCTCCATCCCGGCGATCGTAAAGAGCGTCGTCGACATTTCATGCGGAACCAAACTCGCCGGCGAAAGGAACTTGTGCTCCTTACCGGCGAAGAAGTCGATCCACGCCTCCCGCAGTTCCTGACTCTTCATCTCGCTACTGTGTGCCGGACATTCTGTCTGAGGTATGGGCTTCTTGCGGCACGCTATCCACCTCCTATTGGGCGCCGCTCGTCGTCAAAAGAATGAAACGCGAGGGGCGGCCTTCGACGCGATGCGCAGGAGGCTCGCGACCCTTCGACTCCCTTCAGGGTAAACATACACTACTCGGCTAGGACGGCGCGTAACTTCTCCAACGCCTTCGCTTGCAGGCGGGAAACGTGCATCTGCGACACGTTCAGTCGCTTGGCGATCTCGGTTTGTGAGACCGATTCGTAGAAGCGCAGGTAGATGATCACGCGCTCGCGGCCGGTCAGGACGCGAAAGGCGCGCTCGAGATTGGCGCGATCTTCGAGTAATTCGAGGCCGGCGTCGGAGACGCCCACCGTTTCGGCAAGCGTCTGCGATCTTTTGTCGGTCTCGCCGGAAACTTCGCTATCGAGCGAGAGTAAGTTATAGGCCTGTCCGAGTTCTTGCGCTTCGAGGATCTCGTCTTCGCCGGATTGCAAATGCTCCGCCAACTCTCCGACGGTAGGGCTGCGTCCCAAGTCAATCGCCAATTTGTCGCTCGCGCGATTGACCGCGAGATTCAGTTCTTGCAAGCGGCGCGGCACTTTAACGGCCCAGCCTTTGTCGCGGAAATAGCGCTTTATCTCGCCGACGATCGTCGGCGTTGCGTACGTCGTGAATTCGACGCCGCGGTCGAGTTCGAACCGATCGATCGCCTTGAGCAACCCCACCGTACCCACTTGCACCAGGTCGTCGAGCGGCTCGCCGCGATTCGCAAAACGTACCGCCAAGAACCGCACGAGATTGAGGTGCACGACGACGAGCTCGTCGCGCAGTTCTTCGTATCCTGGATCGGGTTTCTGGGAGCAGGCAGCATGCCGCCGTCGCGCGCGGATGAAGCGCGCAAAGAGCCGACGCGTCCGTTTACGATCCGGACGTGATTGATCCCGTTCTTGCACTTAAACGAACACTAAGAGCCGGGCGCCAACCTCTTCACCATGAGTAGGTCGGTGCCGAGCTGCGGATGGACGTCGTAACTGACTTCATCCATTAACGTTCGGATCAAAAAAATTCCGAGACCGGCCACGCGAGCTTCATCAAAACTCATTGTTTGACCGCCGTTGACGGCGGCCGTTCCATGGCGTCCGCTGTCATGAACGCGTACGCGGAGCGAATCCGACAACGCTTCGCACGTGAGGTCGATGAACTCGCCGTGGCCGCCGTGTTGAATGACGGCCGTGCATGCCTCGGCAACGGCCAATCGCACGTCTTCAATCTCTTCGATCGAAAAATTTAAACGGTTGGCAACCGTCGCCGCCGCAAGTCGCGCCAGCGCCACCCACTCAGGGCGGCAAGGAATACGCAGTTCTACCAGTTCGGGTACGAGGCGCTGCACCGCTTGGTTCATACCAACGCATTCATGGCCGCGTCCTCACTTTCGAACATGCCGAAGATTTTTACCAGGCCGGTGATATCAAAGATCTTCTTGATCTGCGGATGCGTGCAAACCAGATTGACCGAGCCGCCGTGTTCGCGAACGCGCTTGAGGCCGCCGATCAGAACGCCTAGTCCGGTGGAATCGATATACCGAACCTTCTCTAGATTGATGACGAGGTGATACACCCCCCGGTCGATGAGTTCACCGATGGCTTCCTTGACTTTCGGTGACGTATAGACGTCGATTTCACCGCTCAGGTCGACAACGTAGCAATCGGCGTGCGCTTCACGCACCGTCACCTTGATATCCAATCTACGATTCCTCGGCTTGCCGTTGAAGCTCGTCGCGCGTTTGATCCGCCGTGCTCTGCGCTTCACTGGCTGCGGCGTCGATATTCGCTCGAGCGCTCTCGACGACTCTGCGTCCGCGTTCGTAGAGTTCCGAAACGTTCGATTGCCACTGCGAAGTCACGTCGCTGACCTTTCCGCGGAAATCGCCGGTCGCGCCCATGGCAAAGTTGCCGGCGTCTCGCGCCGTATCGGCAACCCGATTGCGTAGTTCCTGTTGCGACAGCAACACCGCCGCAGTTCCGCCGACGAGTGCCCCGATGAGGAAACCGGGCACGAAGCCGGATCCACCATTACCTCTATCCATATAGTAATGTCACTCCTTGAAGGTTCGATCTTTTCCCGTAACCAAGCGCCGTAAACCCGCGGTGACGCCGCCGAGCGTTGCGCCGACGTTGACGATCGACGGAACCAGTGCACTGCGCGTTAGATCGACCGTACGTGAGATCGTGCCGGCGGTATGCTCGAGGGACTGCGTGACGCCGTCGACGTGGCCGAGTGCGCTACGCGCGGGAGTCCCCACGGCATCGAGTTGGCTGTCCAGACGGTCCAGCGTTTCACGAAGGCGAGCTAATGTTTTTGCCAGTGCCAAACCGCCAAGAAAGGCTCCAAGCCCCACGAGCAAGGCGGCAATGCCTCCCAGAACGTCGAGAATCAGGCTGCCATACTCAGTACCGTTCAAGCTTTAGCCTCCAGCCGCGCGCGGTTCGCGCCACTTGTACCCATTCCCCGCACGAACGATTCATGCGGCCGGCGCATGCGCGCGAAGCTGGGCAATGATGTTGGGCAACACGGCAGCAACCTGCTCTACCTCTTCGCGTTTCGTCTGCGAGCCCAATGAAAATCGGATTGCGCCGCGCTGCCACCGCGTCGGCAATTCCAGCGCTCGGAGAACGTGGCTGCCTTGAAGTGCGCCGGAGGCGCAGGCGCTGCCCGCGGACGCCGCGACGCCCGCAAGATCGAGTGCGATCAAAAGCTGCGACGACTCAACGCCGGCGAAACTCAAGTTCAGAATGTTGGGAAGTCGCGCCGGTCCGCCGTTGATACGAACGTCCGTCACCGTCGCTGCGATCCGGGCTTCCAACCACCGTCGCAAGGCGGCAACCCTGGCGCTTTGCTGGGGGCGTTCCTCGCTTGCCAGCTCCAGCGCTCGCGTCATCCCGGCGATGCCGAGGAGATTTTCGGTCCCCGAGCGGCGACCCGATTCCTGTCCCCCTCCATGAAGCAGCGGCCGCAACGCCAGACCCCGACGCGAATAGAGGACGCCGACGCCGGGGGGCCCGCCGAACTTATGGCCTGACAGCGAAAGCAAATCGATACCGAGCTCATCCACCTTTAGAGGTAGCCAACGAGGCGCCTGGACGGCATCCGTATGAAAGGTGACTCCGCGCTCGCGTGCAATCGCGGCGAGTTCCGCAATGGGCTCGACGGTACCAATCTCGTTATTCGCGTACATAACCGATGCGACGTGTGTATGCGGGCGCAGCGCAGCGGCAAACTCGTACGACTCTACGAGCCCGTCCGCATTCACGGGTACGAGCGATACTTCGTAACCCGCGTCGCTTAAGTATTCCAGCGAAGCAAGCACGGCGTGGTGTTCGATCGCGCTGGCTACGATGTGCGCGGGTCGTGAAAAATTTGAGGCGATTCCCAGCAAGGCTTGATTATTTGATTCGGTTCCACCTGAAGTAAAAATGATTTCAGTTCGCCTCGCTCCCAGTTGTAAAGCGATGCGCTCCCTACAGTCATCGAGGAGCGCGCGCGCGCGCCGGCCCTGCGCGTGCAGGGAACTCGCATTGTACCCTGCAGCATCCTGCACTCTGATCATCTCATCGGCAACTTCCGCGCGCAGCGGCGTTGTCGCGGCGTGGTCGAGATAAATTTCCTTCAATTTCACAGGGGCCTCACAGTATGCTGCCTTACGATGTGGCCGTGCGATGCTCCAACGCACACTCCGAGAAGTAGCAACGGGAAAAGGCGGTCCGGGTAATCACTCGGACCGCCGTTTTTTATGGGCTGCCGCGATCGCTGCTTCGGCACCCATGCTGCCCGGCCGGTAATACTGTCGGCCTGCCAAATTCGCCGGCACGTTGACCTGGGTAACATCGTAGTCGTCGTGTGCGTAGTGATACTCCGCGCCATAACCGAGCTGACGCATCAATCCGGTCACCGGATTTCGCAAATGTAACGGCACCGGTTCGTTGCGCGTCTCGTGCACGTCTGCCATCGCGGCTGAGTAGGCCCTGCCGATGCTGTTGCTCTTCGGCGCCGTGGCGAGATAGAGCGTCGCGTGCGCGAGTGCATAGAAACCTTCCGGAAGCCCAACGAAGTGCACCGCCCGTTGCGCCGCCACCGCCACCTGTAAGCCGTCCGAATCGGCGAGTCCGACGTCTTCCGATGCAAGAATTACCAAGCGCCGCGCAATAAACGACGGATCTTCGCCGCCGTCGAGCATGCGCGCGAGCCAGTAGAGCGCGGCATCGGCATCGCTGGCACGCACCGACTTGATAAACGCGCTAGTCGCATCGTAGTGGAGTTCTCCGGATTTGTCATAGCGAGTTTCGCGCGACTGCATCGCGTCGCGCACCGCATCGGCGTCGATCTGGCGCGTTCCGTCGATAATAGGCGCCGATGCCGCCGCAAGTTCCAGGGCGTTGAGCGCGGCACGCGCGTCTCCATTTGCCCAATCTACGACAATTTTCCGGGCGTCGTTTTCGAGACGCGCGGCGCCGACTCCGCGACGGTCGTCGGCCAACGCTCGATCGACGATCGTTCCTATTTCCTCGTCGGAAAGCGCGTTCAACACGAAGACGCGAGCTCGCGAGAGGAGCGCTGAATTCACTTCAAATGACGGATTTTCGGTGGTCGCGCCGATGAACGTAATGGTTCCATCCTCGGCATAGGGCAGGATCGCATCTTGCTGCGCCTTGTTGAAACGATGAATCTCGTCGATGAAAAGAACGGTTCGGCGGCCGACACGTCGGCGCGCCTGCGCGTCGCGAACGGCGCGGCGCAGATCGGCGACTCCCGCACTTACGGCCGACATTCGTTCGAAGTGAGCGTCGACCGAACGGGTGACGATTTCCGCCAGGGTGGTCTTTCCGCTACCGGGTGGTCCCCACAGAATCATGGACGGAACGGTTCCGCGTTCGATCGCCGAGCGCAATACTCGGCCTTCGCCGAGCAATTCATGCTGACCGACGAACTCATCGAGCGTTCGTGGACGCATCCGGGCCGCCAGCGGCATGTCGCCTAAGGCAAAGTCGAAGAGCATTTCACCGCTCATTGTCGGCGGCCGTTCGTTACGGCGACGCGCTCGGCGGCACCGGTTCCGTTAAACGGTTCTTCGGAAGCTTCAGCGGTTTCGGCGTCGCGAGATGCCGGCGCATTTCACCCGGAAACTGCATCGTGACGTCGCCCTCCGCGTGCGCAGTACCCGAGATCGTGTTATAGATAACCTTGCGCGCCGCCATGCTGCGCGCGCCCTGAACGATGTGGACCGCGCCCTCTAAGACGAGCGTGTGACTTTCATCGTTCAGCGTGCCGCTTTGCGCGTCGACAACGGTGTCCGCTTGAACGTAATGCACGCTCCCCGTCGCCTTATAGACTTTTGCCGCGCCGTCGATTTGTGCTTGATCTGCCGTGAGCGTCGAGGGCCCCGACGGGCCGGACTGGTCGCCGGAGATGGCCGCGCCGCCTTGCGAATCGTGCATAACGACGTGCCCATTAAGATATAGCACTTGACGCTTATAGTTGCCGTTGGCCCGATCCGCCGACACGTCGCCCCCGACACGCGTCATCACGACTCTTGCCGGTGTACTGAAATCGCCGCTCTTGAAGTTGGCGTCAATGGAACTAGCGTGAACCGTCCACACGCCGAGGTTGAACGAGGCTTGCGAACCGGAGTTCACGGCTGCGGCGGTCGACTTCGCGGACTTGGGCGACGATGGTTTACCGGCTGCCGGTTTTGCGCTTGCGCTGGCCGGTGCAAGGCCGCGCGACGGCGGGGCATATGAGGCGGCCGCCAGTGCGACGGCGCCGGCGAGAACGAAGAACGGGCGGACGATGATCATCACAGGCTACTGTGACGTACGTACCTTAACCGTTGGCCGCTCAATCGGGCCTAGCGCGTCGGCTAGCCGTCGTTCGGAAACGGCGCCTTCGCGCAGTAGACGCGCATGCGTACCCGACAGATCGACGATTGAGGACTCGCTCCGGTAGCGGGTGGGGCCGTGCTGAATCAGGAGATCGGCTGCGGGAAGCATCGAGTGATCGTCCCCGCCGTCGTAGCGCGGCCCCTGCGGCGGATTGGCCGTAGTTCCCGCGATCGGCCCACAGCGCTCGAGAACCGAACGCGCAAAGGGATCGTCCGGCACTCGAAACGCCAGGGTTTGCAGACCGGCCGCCAGTTCATCGCTGACAAACGCCGGCTTACGTATGAGCAAGATCACCGGCGCCGGCAGCAACCGCTTGGCTGCCGTCACTGCGAGTGGATTGTCTCCGGCGTACTCCATAAATTCGGCCGGCGTTGCCACGTGCAATGTAAGCGGACGAATATCGGGTCGGCCCTTGGCGGCATAGACGCGATCGATGGCCTCAGAATAATAAGGATCGCACCCGATCAAATAACTCGTATCGTTCGGTAAAATGACCGTGCCGCCGGAAAAGAGGACCCGCGCCACCTCCTCAGAGACCTCTTCGGTGCTTTCGACGGCCGCATCGATGGTGCGTCCGCCGCGTGCCTGCGTCATCCGTTGCGATCCGCGTCCGTTAGACGCGCAGCCGAGATCCCGTGCCGATCGCAACGCACGAAAGCGGATCGTCCGCGACGATCGCCGGGACGCCGGTGACCTCCGATAGCAGCTTTTCGAATCCACGCAAAAGCGCTCCACCGCCCGTCAAAATGATGCCGCGATCGATGATGTCGGCGGATAATTCGGGAGGCGTCTTTTCTAAAACGGCTTTCACCGCTTCCACGATGGCGCCCACCGGTTCGGAGAGTGCCTCTCGAATTTCTTCGCTCGTAATTTTCACCGTTTTGGGAAGGCCGTTGATCAGGTCGCGGCCGCGAATTTCCATGGCGAGTTCTTGCTCGAGTTTATACGAGGACCCGATCTTGATCTTGATCTCCTCGGCCGTCCGTTCGCCGATCATCAAGCTGTAGACCCGTCGAATGTAGCGAACGATCGCCTCGTCCATCTTGTTCCCGGCGACTCGAAGCGATTGTGAAACGACGATGCCGCCGAGCGAAATCACCGCCACGTCGGTCGTACCACCCCCGATATCCACCACCATGCTTCCCGAAGGACCACCGATCGGAAGGCCTGCGCCGATCGCGGCCGCCATCGGTTCTTCGATGATTCCGACGTCCCGTGCACCCGCAAGTTTTGCGGCGTCTTTTACTGCGCGCTCTTCGACACTGGTGATTTCGGCGGGAACGCAGATCGTGACGGCGGGCTTCGGCTTGACGATCGACGACCACCAAGACCGGTCTTTCATTACCTTTTTTATGAAGTACGAGAGCATCGCTTCGGTCACTTCGAAGTCGGCGATTACGCCGTCGCGCAGTGGGCGAATGGCTTGAATGTGCGCCGGCGTCTTGCCGAGCATCTGCCGCGCCTCTTCACCGACGGCCAACACTCGCCCGGTGTTCATATCCCTGGCGACGACCGAGGGCTCGCGTAAAACGATGCCCTTTCCTTTGACGTGCACGAGCACGTTGGCCGTGCCGAGGTCGATCCCGATATCCAAAACGACTCCTTTGCGGCGCGAACTATCCGGTTGCGGAAACGCGGGGGTATTCGCTGGTTTCGAAAATTCCGGCGGGTTCGACGAGCGGCGTCACGCCGCTGCTTCGCTGGACCTGACCGCCGAGTTCCGACAGCAACTCTTCCAAGCGTTCGTAGCCGCGGTCGATATATTCCAAACCGATAATTTCCGTTTCACCGGCGGCCGCCAAACCCGCAGTGACCAACCCGGCGCCGGCCCGAATGTCCGGGGCTTCGACGGGAGCGCCCGAAAGTTTTTTTGGCCCCTTGATGATTGCCGCGTTGCTCTCCATCGTCACTTTGACGTCGGCGCCCATGCGAGCGAGTTCGTTCACGTACGAAAATCTGGCGTTGAAAATCGATTCTTCGACCACGCTCGTGCCTGGACACGTACACAGAAAAGCGACCATCTGCGGCTGCAGATCGGTGGGGAACCCCGGATAGGGCGCCGTTAGAATATCCGTACCGCCGGTGATGCCTTTAGCGCCGGCGCGAATCCAGCGCCCTCCGCTCGTGACGGTAACGCCACACTCGACGAGTTTATCGACCAGCGCTTGTAAGTCGTCGGGAGAACACTCCGTCACCGTGACGTCCCCGCCGGTGACCGCTCCCGCAATCAGCAGAGTTCCGGCGACGATGCGATCCGCGATGATTTCATACTCCGTGCCGTACAACTCGTCGACGCCCTCAATCACGAGCGTATCGGTTCCCTGTCCCTCGATCTTCGCACCCATGGCGACGAGAAAGTTCGCCAAATCAACGACTTCAGGTTCCATCGCGGCGTTCTTCAGGGTCGTCGTTCCATTCGCGCGCACCGCCGCCAGCATCGCGTTCTTCGTCGCGCCGACGCTGGGCATTCTGAACTCGATCGGCGCGCCGCGCAGCCGTGATCCTCGAGATTGCGCGATCAGGTACCCGTGTGCGTTGTGAACGTCGCACCCCAACGCCAGGAAGGCCTGTTCGTGCATGTCGGTCGCGCGCGTGCCGAGAACGCATCCGCCCGGCAGCGGAACCTCGGCCCGTCCGAACCGTCCCAGCAAGGGGCCCACGATATCGAATGAGGCGGCAAGTTTTCGTACCAAGGCATATGGCGCGCGGTATGATGCGGCGTTGCCGGAATCGATCGTGACGGTATTGTCGCCCTCGTAGCGGATGCGCGCGCCGAGCGCTTCGAGCAGCGACCACATGACCGAAACGTCCGTGATGCGGGGAATACGATGCAGCGTCACCGTTCCTTTGGCCAGCAGCGCCGCGGCCATGATCGGCAGCGCCGCGTTTTTGGCGCCGTGCGTCGCAACGGAGCCTTCCAGTCGCGCGCCGCCTCGGACCCGAAGCGTTGTCTCGAGACGTTCCAGCATCACGAGGGGCTACGTTCGCGTAGAGGGTTGGCTCGCCTACCGATGGCCGGTCAGGCGAAGTTTCGCCGCGGCGAAGTCGATCACGGCTTGCTCGCGCGCGCACGCCTCTCGATTTTCCCCGGCTGCTTTTTGCCGCTCCGTCGCCGCCTCTAATTCGGTGCGGACTTCCGACACGACAACGTCTTCGAACCGAACGGCCTCATCGACCAATACGGTCACGCGACCGGGAAGCGCCTGCATAAACCCTTCGCCGGTTGCGAGTTCAAGACGAAAAACCGCCTCATCGGTGGCCGCTCGAACGTTGGCGCGAAGGATGCCGGGTTTTAACGCGGCCAACAGCGGGGCGTGGTGCGGAAGAATGCCTTCCTCGCCTTCGGTCGTCACCGCGATAATGAGTTCCGCCTCACCCTGAAAAACGACGCGCGCCGGCGTCACGAGCGTGAACGGTACTGCGCTAGCCACGCGCCATCCTTTCGGCGTTCTCTTTGACTTCGTCGATGGTCCCGGCGTAGAAGAACGCCCCCTCGGGGAGATCGTCCACTTTACCTTCGAGGATCTCTTTGAACGACGCGATGGTCTGCGGCAATTTGACGTATTTGCCGGGGCGACCCGTGAATTGCTCCGCGACGAAGAAGGGCTGAGAGAAGAATCGCTGGATGCGGCGGGCGCGAGCGACGGCAATCTTGTCGTCCTCCGAGAGTTCCTCGACACCCAAAATCGCGATGATGTCTTGAAGGTCGCGATAGCGCTGCAAGACCTCTTGCACGCCACGAGCAACTTCGTAGTGTCCTTCGCCGATGACTTGAGGATCGAGAATGCGCGACGTGGACGCGAGCGGATCGACCGCGGGATAGATGCCGAGTTCCGAAATGGGGCGCGACAACGCCGTCGTCGCATCGAGATGGGCGAACGTCGTGGCTACGGCCGGATCGGTATAGTCGTCCGCCGGCACGTACACCGCTTGAACAGACGTGATCGAGCCTTTGCGCGTCGACGTAATGCGTTCTTCCAATACGCCCATGTCGGTGCCGAGCGTCGGCTGATACCCGACCGCGGACGGCATTCGCCCCATCAACGCGGAGACTTCGGATCCCGCCTGCATGTAGCGGAAGATATTGTCGATGAAGAGCAGCACGTCGGCGCCTAACTCGTCTCGGAAGTACTCCGCCATCGTCACGCCGGTCTGCGCCACGCGGAAACGCACGCCCGGCGGTTCGTCCATCTGACCGAAGACCAACGTCGTCTGCTCCAGCACCCCCGATTCTTTCATTTCGAGCCAGAGATCGTTGCCTTCGCGCGTGCGTTCCCCCACGCCGGTAAAAACCGAAAAGCCTTTGTGCACGTACGCAATGTTGCGGATCAGCTCTTGAATCAGCACGGTCTTACCGACGCCGGCGCCGCCGAAGAGTCCGACTTTGCCGCCGCGCGTGTAGGGCGCCATAAGGTCGACGACTTTGATTCCCGTCTCGAAGATGAGGGCAGTCGGTTCTTGATGCTTCAGTTCGGGAGGGGGACGGTGAATCGGCCAAAAGGCCGCGGCCTTCACCGGCGCATCGCTATCGATCGTTTCGCCGAGAACGTTGAAGATGCGGCCCAACGTGCCTTCGCCAACGGGAACCGTAATCGGTCCGCCGACGCTGCGCACGGCGGCGCCACGGACCAAACCGTCCGTCGAGCCGAGCGCAAGACACCGGACCTGATTGTCGCCCAACTCGTCTTGCACTTCGAGCGTCAACTCGCGCGGCGCCATCGCGGTCCCGCCCAGTTCAAAGCCTGGCTTCGAGTCCGTCGAGACGGCCGTCGCCGCACCGTTGCCGGAGGCGCGATCGTCGTTCACGCCGACCCGCAGCGCGTCGTTAATTTTCGGCAGCGTCTCCGGTGTGAACTCAACGTCAACGACGTTACCGAGTACTTGGACGACCTTTCCGGTCTGATCGCTCATTCTTAGTGCTTTCCTTGATCTGACAAGTATGTTCTTAGGTTTGGAGTTCGCAGCACTTGACGTGATGCTTCGGAGACGTTCGTCGCGGCGCGTCCATGCGCCGCTCCTACTGCCGTGCGGCTCGCTCTCGGCATCGTGCCTCCGCTCGCCGTCACGAGCCTCCTCAGCATCACGTCAAGTGCTCCTCCTCAGTAAAAGCCTCGGGTCGACTGCCGCGCTACTCAACGCCGAGCGCCTCGGCGCCCGCCACGATTTCGAGGAGTTCTTTCGTGATCGCGGCTTGGCGGGCGTTGTTCATTTGGATCGTCAGCTCGTCGATGAGTTTCGAAGCGTTGTCCGTGGCGTTGCTCATCGCGATGAGTTGGGCTGCAAAGAAGGCGGCGTCAGTTTCGAGCATGGCCGAATAGATTGTGAATTCGAGATACTTCGGCAGCAGTCGTGAAAGCACGAACTCCGGAGAAGGGAGAAATTCGATGGCTCCCTGAGGTCGGCGCTGAGCGTCGTTGGTTGCGCGCAGCGCGACGACGTCTGGCGACAACAGCGGGACGAGTTTGCGGGTTTGTGGGCGTTGCGACATCATCGAAACGAGCCGCTGCGATACCAAGACGATCTCGGCCACGTTGCCGGCGCGGAAGTCATCGGCCGCCGTGGTAGAGACTTCGCGCGCCACCTCGAGTTTCGACCCGGCGCTCAGAGGCCACCATTTCGCATCACGCATGCCCATACGGCGTACGGCGTTGCGTGCTTTGAGACCGATCGTATAGTACCGGACGTCGCCGCGTTCGCGTGCGGCCTGCTGCGCTTGTCCGATGACGTTGGAGTTGAACGCGCCTGCCAGCCCCTTGTCGGCACTGACGAGAATGATGCCCGAGGGCGCACCGCGTTTGCCGGCTCGCATGAAGGGATCGTCCACCGACGAGACCGCCCCGATGAGATCGCGCAACATTTCGGAAAGCGCGTCGGCGTAGGGCCGCGCCTGCTTCTGCGCCGCTTCCGCGCGGCGAATTTTCGCCGCGGCGACTTGCTTCATCGCCTTGGTGATCTGCTGCGTGTTCTTCAGCGATCGTATTCGATCGCGAAGGTCTCGAACGGTCGCCATTCGCTAAAAGCTCTTGTTGAACTCTGCGAGCGCCGAATCCAATTGCTTCTTGGTCTCGTCGGAGAGTTGGCCGCTTTGCGCGATTGCGGAGGGAATCTTCCCATACTTGGCGTGCAAGAAGTCGATCAAAGCGGCGGCCCAGTTCTGTAGCCGCGCCGTCGGAACGTCGTTGACGAACCCGGTAGTCGCGCCATAGATGACGGCAACCTGATCTTCCATCGGCTGCGGCTGGTACTGCGGCTGCTTCAACAGTTCGGTGAGTTTTTCACCGCGCATCAGTTGATTTTGCGTCGCCTTGTCGAGATCGCTTGCGAGTTTGGCGAAGGCTGCGAGATCGCGGTACTGCGCGAGTTCCAGTTTCAACTGACCCGCAACGGATTTCATCGCCTTCGTCTGCGCGGCACCGCCGACGCGCGAGACCGAGAGCCCGATATCGACCGCCGGACGAATCCCTTGGAAGAACAACTGGGGCGTCAAGTAGATCTGTCCATCGGTAATCGAGATGACGTTGGTCGGAATGTAGGCCGAAAAATCGCCGGCCTGCGTTTCAATGACGGGAAGCGCGGTGAGCGAGCCGGCGCCCATGGTGTCGGAGAGTTTCGCGGCTCGTTCGAGCAACCGCGAATGAAGATAGAACACGTCGCCCGGATACGCTTCGCGCCCCGGCGGCCGCCGCAGCAGCAACGACATCTCGCGATACGATTGCGCGTGTTTGGTGAGGTCATCGTAAACGATCAGCACGTCTTTGCCGGCGTACATCAACTCTTCGGCCATCGCGCATCCCGCAAACGGCGCGAGCCATCGCAGCGCCGCGGACTCCGAAGGGCTCACGGCGACGATCGTCGTGTACGACAGGCCGTCCTTTTGTTCGAGAATCTGCGCGAGGGCCGCGACGGTCGAGTTTTTCTGACCGATCGCAACGTAGATGCAGAAGACGTTGCGACCTTTTTGGTTAATGATCGTATCGATCGCGAGCGCCGTCTTGCCGGTCGAGCGATCTCCGATAATCAATTCGCGCTGCCCCTTCCCAATCGGAATGAGCGCATCGATGGCCCGCATGCCGGTCTGTAACGGCTGCTTGACGGGCTGGCGCTGTACGACTGTCGGCGCAGTGTTTTCAATGGTTCGGAAACGCGTCGTTTCGATTGCGCCCTTGCCGTCGATCGCTTGTCCCAGTGGATTGACGACTCGGCCCAACATCGCGTCGCCAACCGGAACCGACGCGATGCGTCCGGTGCGGCGAACTCTGTCTCCCTCTTTAATTTCCGCATCGGAGCCCATGATCACGACGCCGACATTGTCCTCTTCGAGGTTCAGCGCTACGCCTTGCAAGCCGTTGCTAAATTCGACCAATTCCGAAGAGCGGACGCCGCGCAAGCCGTAAATGCGCGCGAGATTCGCGCCGACTGCGATGACCGTGCCGACCTCGTCTTCTTGAACTCCCGCGGTAAACTGAGCGATTTGCTCTTTGAGGATTCCGGCTATTTCGTCTGCGTTGATCATGTTTTCACTTTCTGAAGTTTCCGGCCAATGCTAGGTCCGTTGTGAGAGTTCCCGAGCCAGCGCTTCGAGCCGGCCGCAAATGCTACCGTCAATCCGACGATCGCCCATCATGAGTCGTACTCCACCGATCAGTTCGGGCTTGACGACCTTGGTCACGTCAAACGCCTTGCCGTAAATTTGCTCGAGGCGCCGAACCAAATCTTCGTATTCCGCGGGTTCCAACGGCCGTGCCGATTCCAGCGTCACGCGTTGCCGTCCCCGTGCCACGCGCTGCAATTCGAGGTATTCGTCGAGAATCGCCGGCAAAAACGCTTCTCGGCGCTTGCGAACGAGCAGCAAGAGCGCGTGCAACGCGACGGGATGAACTCTACCGTCGAATATCTCCCGCAAGACCCGCTCTTTATCGGGACGAGAAATCACGGGCGCCATGAAAAAGTCCCCAATCTTCCCGGGTTGAGTGAGTCTCTCGGAGAGAATTCCCAGGTCCGTGCCGACGCGTTGGGCGACATGTTGTTCGCCGGCGAGCATTGAAATCGCAACGGCGTAGCGGCGCGCTAATTTTTGGTTAACCACGAAGATTCTTCTCGAGGGAGCCGGCCACGCGCGCGATCAGGCGTTCGTCGAGCGCCGGGCCCGAGCGCTTTGACGCATCGTCGCGCGCAAGCGAAAGCGCGCGCTCGAAGAGTTCGTCTCGCAAGCGACGGCGAGCGGCGGTGCGTGCGCGTTCCAATTCGTGCCCCGCGTTTTCGAGGGCGCGCTCGCCCGCCGCAACCGCTTCAGCGAGCAACGCGCGGCTCTCGTGCTCGGCGCGATCGTTCGCGCGGCCAACGATGAGGCCGGCATCCTGCCGCGCCGTCTCAATTTCGGTCCGCAACGCTTCGAGCGCCGCCTTCACTTCATCGCGATGGCGCTCGGCTTCCGCGATCTGGCGATTGCTTCGCGCCTGCGCCGCCATGAAAACGGGGAGCAGCCATTTGAACCACATGAAGACCAAGATGGCGATGAAAACGATCGACGAGGCCACTTGGCTCCAGACGGCGATCTCGAAATAGAGTTGAGCCGGCGTCATCGTGTGCCCTCCGGGAGAACGCGCGCGAGCATCACGTCCGCAACTGCACGCGCCGCGGCGCCTTCACCTGCGCGGGCGCCGTCCAGTTCTTCCTGCGCCGTACGTTGGGACTCTTCGATCGTCGCCTGCGAGCGTCGTGTGTATCGGGCCGCAAGTTCGGCGGCCTCATTCGACGCACGTGCGCGAGCCGCCGCAACGGCGTTCTCCGCTTCGCGCCGCGCCCGCGCACGAATCGCTTGAGCCTCCGCACGGAGTTCGCCGGACTGGGCTTGATAGCGATCGTAATCCGAAACGAGGCTATTGATGTACTCGCGGCGGCGACGGATCGCCGCGGCGACGGGACGCAAAAACACGAGGTTCAGCAGCGCGAAAAATATCGCGAAGTTGATGAGTTGCACGACCAGAGTCCCGTCGACGGAGAGAAACGACATCGATTAGCGGATCGCTTACTTCACTAGCGCCGACATGATGGCCGGAACTTTGGCTACGACCAGAAGAATGTAAAACGACAGCGCGATGGCGATGAACGGCACCGCCTCCAAAACGCCGACGCCGAGAAACATGAACAGAAAGATGTTCGGGCGCGCTTCGGGCTGGCGCGCGATTGACTCGACGGCCTTCGAGGCGACGGTACCGTCGCCCACCGCCGAGCCGAATGCGACGCCCGAGATAATGATGCCGAAGCAAATCAGCGCCGCGGCCGCAATTAACGCTTCTGAACTCACTACAGTGTCCTTTCTAGTGTTCGTCGGCCAACGCCAACGAGAGATAAACGATTGCGAGCAACGTGAAGACGAACGCTTGGATCGTTCCCACGAAAAAGTTGAAAAATTGGATCAGAGTCGGAACGACCGCGACGCCCACCGATAAGTTGAAGAAGCCGATGCTAACGCGTGCCACGATAATGGAGGTGACGATGATGAAGAGCAGCTCGCCGACGAAGATGTTGAAGAAGAGCCGCGCGGCCAGCGTCACCGGGCGCAGAATTTCATCGAGAACGTTCACCGGTAGCAACGCAGGAAAGGGTTTGAGCACGTGCCCGAAATACGACAGGCCCTTTTTGCGGAATGCCACCACTTGGATCATGCAAAAGACGACGAGCGCCAAGGGAACGACGCTGTTGAGATCGGCCGTCGGCGATCCGCCAAACGGTAGATCGAACGCCTTGAACGGCAGCATCCCGAACTGGTTCAGCAAGAAAATGAAGATGAAAAGCGCGACGAAGAACGGCACGAACGGCTCCCCCTCTTCGCCCAAGACGCTCGTCACCAGGTCGGCGATGTAGTTGAACACCGCTTCCAGAACCGCTTGCCGTTTGGTCAGGTAGGGCGAACGATAACTCGCGCCGATCCAACCAAAGAATACCAGAGACACCGCCATCACGAGCCAGGTCGTCATAATGGTGTCGGCATGCACCGCACCAAGCACCGGTAGGTGCCAAAGAATATGTTCGCCGATTTGTTCGTGCACGTTTATCGATCTGTTAGCGTCGCGTCCGGAAGATTCGCACCGCCGCCAGAGCGTACGTTGCGAGCGGAAAAAAAAAGCCGGCCAGAAACGGCCCGAGCGACCACCAGGGTCCGCGGAGCGCTAATGCCGCGGCTACTATACTAAAGGCAGCGAGCCGCAGTAAACTACTTAACCCAAAAACGAGCGCGTTTCGGCTATCTAGCAAGCGCTCGCTTCCATACATAAGCGTCAGCATATTTGCCAGTCCGCACGCGATGCCGATCCCTAGCGCGAGAGCGGCGTAGCCCTGCCGCCACGCCTCGAGTAGGAGGACGCACACCGCTCCTACGATTAGGCACGCCGTACCGACCCGTCGGGTCAGTCGCCGAAGGTCTTCATTCACGTCATGTCAGCGAATCGAACGCACCATCAGCCGTACGGCGGAGTAGCCGCCGATGGCGGCACCGAGCAGCAGCCCGATGGGGGCCGCCAGCGGAACGCCCCGCCAGTTCGCCAGCGCGACGCCGGCGATCAAACCCAGGATCCCTGCGCCCGCGAAGGTGCTGCCGGCGACGATCACCGTCACCGCCGGTTTCACGGCAGCGCGCCGGCGCGCCGCTCTGTCAGCGAAATCTCGAATGGTTCGGGGAAGGGGCCGCCGTGCAGCCGCGCTAGGAGCCAGCCGGCAATTCGCCGCGCCGCTCGGCCGTCGCCATAAGGATTGCTAGCCCGTGCCATCCGCGCGTACGCTGCGGAATCGGATAGTAATTCCCGGGTCGCTGCGACAATTTGTCGTTGATCGTGACCTACCAATAGCAACGTGCCGGCGCGCAAGCCTTCGGGACGTTCCGTCTCCTCGCGCATGACCAGGACCGGCTTGCCAAGGCACGGTGCTTCTTCTTGCAGTCCGCCGGAATCTGTGAGCACGAGCGTGCAGCTTTTCACCGCCTGCACCATTTGCGCGTAGTCGATCGGTTCGACCAGCACGACTCCGGGAACGCCGGCGAGCACTTCGCGGGCGATCGGCGCGACGCGCGGAGATGGATGCACCGCCCAGTAGATTTGCGGGCGTTGCGGTAGTCCGACGATGGCGCGGAGTGCCTCGCAGATTTGGGACATGTGCGCGTGGTTCTCTCGCCGATGCGCGGTAACGAGAATCACAGGACGCGTAGGATCCAACGCATCCCACTGCGGCGCTCCTCGAAGATCGTCGCGCCGCGCGGTTTGCTGGAAGGCGTCGATCACCGTGTTCCCCGTAACGATGATATCGTCGGCAGGGACGCTTTCGTCCAGCAAATGGCGGCGCGCCAATTGCGTCGGGGCAAAATGGTATGACGCCAAGGCTCCCGTCAACCGCCGATTCATCTCTTCGGGATACGGCAGCCACCGATTACCGGTGCGTAAGCCGGCTTCGACGTGACCGACCGGAATGCGCTGGTAAAACGCAGCAAGCGCCGCTGCCGTACTCGTCGTCGTGTCACCGTGCACGAGCACGACGTCAGGCCGCGCTTCTTCCAGCACGCTCTCCATGCGGATCAAGACGCGCGTGGTGATCTCGGTAAGCGTCTGATCTTCGGTCATCACGTCGAGATCGTAATTTCGGAACGATCGAAAAAAGGGCCAGCAAATCGTCCAACATCTGGCGGTGCTGCGCGCTGACGCACACCAGGTCGTCGACTTGCGAACTTTCCCGCAACGCACTCACGACGGGCGCCATCTTGATCGTATCGGGGCGCGTCCCGAAGACGCTCATGACGCGCAGGCGTTCGCTCATCGGCGTTGCCTACGCGTGACGAAAGGCGTGCGTGAACTCGCCTGAAAAGGCCAGCGCTACCGCTCCCAAGACGAAGCAGACCGCGTACAACAGCAGAACGGCTTGGCGCACGTTCAGGCCGAAACGAAAGATCAACTGATGGTGAAAATGCCCGCGGTCCGCTTCAGTAATCCGTTTTCCGGTGGTCGCGCGGCGCACGATCGCGGCGGCGGTATCCAAGACCGGCAGCGCGAGGACCAGCAGCGGCACGACGACGCTGATGGCGATTGCCGTCTTACTCGCGCCGATGATGGAAACCGTGGCAAAGACATAGCCGATAAAGAGCGAGCCCGCATCGCCCAAAATGATTCGAGCCGGATTGAAATTATAAGGAAGAAAGCCCAACGCCGAACCTGCGAGCGCGATGACGACGAGAGCCACGACGGGATTTCCGTGCACGATCGCGATCATGAAAAGAAACAGGCTCGAGATGGCTGTGACGCCGGCAAGCAGTCCATCCAATCCGTCGAGGAAGTTGATCGCGTTCATCATACCGACGTACCACAGTAGCGTCAGCGGCACCTGAACCCAAATCGAAAAATCGATCCAGTTCGTCCCTGGGTTGTGATCGAACGGGTTGTTGACACCCGGAATGATGAACCCGTACAGCATAGAGATGAGCGCGACGACGATCTGGGCAATAAACTTGTTACGCGCACGCATCTGCATGGAGTCGTCCCAGATTCCGACGCCCAAGATCAAGAAACTGCCAAAGAGCAGCCCCACGAACCGATGAACGTCTTCGCCGAGGGAAACGCCGAGCACCGCAAAGAGCGCGAAAGCAAAGCCCAAAAAGACCGCAATGCCGCCGACACGCGGCTTGGGCGTCGCATGCATTCGACGGTCCGACGCATCGTCGTCAACGATGCCCAGCCGGACGGCGAGACGGACGACTACCGGCGTCGCCAGCGCCGTAACGCCGACGGCGAGCGCAAAGGCGGCCGCATAAAGAACTCCGATGCTGACAGGATGAGCGCTCACGCGCGCACAGGTTCTAAGGACGCGTAGTGAACCAGCGCGACTCCGGCCTCGGCCAGCAGTTGGGTGCCCACCGGATCGGGATACGCTTCATCGTAAACGATCTTGACGACGCCCGCGCTGATCAGCAGTTTGGAGCAACTGACGCACGGCTGATGCGTACAGTAGGCCGTTGCATGCGCTAAGCTTACGCCGTGCAACGCGCCTTGCACCACGGCGTTGGCTTCGGCGTGCGTCGCACGCTGACAATGATCGTTGAGCAGCGTGCAGCCGACTTCGGTGCAGTGGGCGACGCCGCGCGGCGCGCCGTTATAGCCCGTCGTGAGGATTCGATGATCCCGAATCAACACGCATCCGACGGAAGCGCGCGGACACGTCGCTCGCGTACTCACCGTGTGCGCGACCTGCATAAAATACTCGTCCCAGCCCGGACGCATGCGTTATCTTTAGTAAGCCGCGGGGTTCCGACCTTTGGACTTCGGGATGTCGGTCCTCTTTCAGGGGACGTCGAAATGGGATGTTAACTCGTGAACGCGTCCTCGCAGCACGTCGACCTTTGCGCGCGCTCCGATATCGGCGAAGCCGTCGCAGATGATACGCGCGACTTCACGGCATTCTTCGACGCCGAAGCCGCGGGAGGTGATCGCCGGCGTGCCGATACGGATTCCGCTTGCCACCATGGGTTTTTGTTGATCGAACGGAATCGCGTTTTTGTTGACCGTGATGCCGATCTCGTCGAGGTACGCCTCGACTGCTTTACCGGTGAGGCCCTTCACCGAGACGTCGACGAGCATCAGGTGCGTATCCGTCCCGCCTGCGACCAGGCGCAACCCCGCACGTACGAACTCGGCGGCCATAGCGCGCGCATTTTCGACGACGTGACGTTGATACGTAGCGAATTCCGGTTCTAACGCTTCACCGAATGCGACCGCTTTGGCGGCGATCGTGTGCATCAGCGGGCCGCCCTGGATCCCGGGAAACACGCTCTTGTCGAGCGGGACGGCCCATTTGTCGGTGCACAGGACGAAACCACCGCGTGGCCCGCGCAGCGTCTTGTGGGTCGTCGACGAAACGAATTCCGACAGTGGAACGGGTGAAGGATGGAGTCCGGCGGCCACCAGGCCCGCGATGTGCGCGAAGTCGACCAGCAACGCGGCGCCGACCTCATCGGCGATTTCGCGAAACGGCGCGTATTCCATGGTGCGCGGATACGCACTGGCGCCGGCGACAATAAGTTTCGGCTTATGCTCGAGCGCCAGGGCGCGCACCTGATCGAAGTCGATCAACTCGGAATCTTTCTTGACGCCGTAGGCGGCGGCGTTGTAAAGCTTTCCTGAAAAGCTCACTTTGGTTCCGTGGGTCAAGTGACCGCCGTGCGCGAGCGACATCCCCAAAACGGTCTCTCCCGGCTGCAAGACGGCCATGAAGACCGCCATGTTGGCCTGGGCGCCGGAATGCGGTTGAACGTTCGCGTGGTCGGCACCGAACAGTTGCGTGAGTCGTTCGATGGCGAGCGACTCGGCGACATCGACCCACTCGCATCCGCCGTAATATCGTCTTCCGGGATAACCTTCGGCGTATTTGTTGGTCATCACGCAGGCCATCGCTTCGCGTACCGCGCGGCTCGCGTAGTTCTCGGATGCTATGAGTTCGAGGTTCTCTTTTTGCCTGCGTTCCTCACCGGCGATCGCGGCAAAGACTTCAGGATCTTGGTTCTGTAAACGACTGCCTACAAGCGTCTCCACGAGCCCCGGCTTCGACCTAATCGCCTTGCGGCACTCCAATAAGGTCTTTTGGGGTCTGTGCGCCGGTCACTTCGCCGCGCTCCAGATCTTTGAGGGTACGTGAACGTTGGTCGTCGCCGAACTCGAAGAGCGTAGCGACGCGGCGTTCGTGACGGCCGCCGTCGAAGGGCGTCTCGAGAAAGATCTCGAGCATCCGCTCGATCATCTCCCAGCCGCTGAGGCGCTCGGAAAATGCGATGACGTTCGCGTCGTTGTGGCGTCGCGCCAACTCGGCCGAGTATGGCTCGCTCACGGGAGCGCAACGAATTCCGGGGACTTTGTTGGCCGCCATCGCGATGCCCAAACTGGAACCGCACACCACGATGCCGCGCTCGGCCTGTCCCGTCGCGACGGCTTCTCCGACCGCGTAGCCATATTGCGGATAATCCACGGGCGTGGCGTCGTGCGTTCCAAAATCGAGCACGTCGTGACCGCGCTCGCGCAAAACCTGCACGATGCGATCCTTATACTCGTAGCCGGCGTGGTCCGCACCAAGGGCGATTTTCATTGTTGCATCGAACCTCAAAGCCCGATGAAGTTAGCCTGTGCCAGCACTGCGTTCGATCGCGCAATTGGATCCGGCGAACTGACGCAATTGGAATTTCTCGAACTGTGCGCGCACCAACTGACTTGCGACGGCATCGTATTAGACGTCCGTCACTTTCCGCGCAACGACAACGACTACCTCGCACAGGTCAAGAAACTTGCGACCGATTGGGGACTGTCCATTGCGGCCGTGACCGATTCGCGGTTCTTCAGCGAATCGGCCGATGCGATGGAAGGCGCGCTCCATCGGGCGCAAATGCTGGGCGCGCCGCTGATTGCCGCTCCGCTGGGGAGGGTGGTGGACGGTTCGTGGAGCGACCAACTCGAACGTCTCAACGTTGCGACCTCCATGGCGAAAGCGCGTAATATCACGCTCGCGGTGCGCAACGCGATCGACACGTTTGCGGCAGGAACGCACGACTATCGGCGGGTGGCAAAGGAAACCGACTCCGCCTGGCTTCGGTATGGCCCCGAACCCGACGCGCTCGAAGGGGGAAGCGACGTCGCTGCGTTGCGCGCGAACACCGTGCTGCTCTGGACTGACGTCGCGACGCAAACAGAACGTTCCATCGCGGATATCAACGCTGCGTTTGGGGATTTTGTCGGATTTCTATCGCTCGACCATCGGGATGGAAGCGCAGAGCAAGCGCACATGATCCGAGCGGTACGCCGCTGGCGCAACGTTCTGGCACATAGTCACCCAGAATAGAAACTCAACCGCACTACAAGCGTCTGCACACGCGGTGTTCGAACCTGCGTTCTCGCAGGTGGGTGCGGCCCGGCCGCCGGCTCCGGCATGCGTGTCGCTGCGCCGAAAACCTCGCCACCGGAGCTGATGCTCCCGATGTTATTCAAGTCGGTTCGGTACCTTCGTGCGCTGCGCGCTAGGCGCAGTCGAGCCTCTTTACCGTATCACCGCAGTCAAGCGGCAAGCGGCGCGCCGAGGAACGCTTCAATAGCGCTGCCAAGGCTAGTCCACTGATGCCCGCACTGCAGGTTACCGCCACGCCGATGGATCTGCGGCTCGCTCATCCGTTCAAGATTGCGCGCAGCGAGCAGGAGGTCGCGCGCAGCGCAATCGTACGGGCTCGCTGGGGAAATCTCGAAGGCATCGGCGAGGCGACTCCAATCACGCGCTACGGCGAGTCGGTTGAAAGCGTCGTCGCCTATTTTGCGTCAAACCCGCCGCGGCACGAAGATCCGTATCGTCTCGAAACCCTCTTGCATGGGGGGATTCCGCCCGCAGCCCGTGCGGGCTTGGACCTGGCGCTGCACGACCTCATCGGGAAGGATCTGGGGAAGCCGCTGTACGTGCTTTTGGGACTAGATCCGTCTGCAACGCCGGTCACGTCGTTCACCATCGGTATCGCGGATCCCCAAACCACGCTGCGCAAAGTTGCGCAAATCGAAGATCATCCCATTCTCAAAGTGAAGCTCGGCATTGGCACCGCTCAAGCGCAGGTCGAAACGATCGCCGCGATTCGACAGCGTTACCGAGGGACGCTCCGCATAGACGCCAACGAGGCCTGGACAGTCGAAACCGCTATCGCGATCTTGCGTCAACTCGAATCCTTCGAAATCGAATTCTGCGAGCAGCCGATACCGTCGGGCAGGCCCGAGGAGCTCAAAGTCATCTCTGAATCGGTGCGTATCCCCATCGTTGCGGACGAAGACGCGCTGACGGCCGCCGACCTTCCGTCATTACACGGGTGCGTTGCCGGCGTGAACGTGAAACTCGCCAAGGCCGGCGGCATTCGTGGCGCCCTCAAAATGATTCACACCGCACGAGCGATGCGCATGCGAGTGATGATCGGCTGTATGGTCGAAAGCGCGATCGCCGCCACCGCGGCAGCGCATCTTTCGCCGTTGGCCGATTGGGTCGATATTGACGGCCCGTTTCTCGTTGCAAACGATCCGTTCAGGGGCGTGCGCTACGAGGCCGGCAAACTCGTGTTGCCGGACATGCCCGGTTTGGGCGTTCTCGAAGCCGCGGTGGCATGAGCCGACGCTACGCAATACTGGCGCCGCACTGCTTCCAAACGGACGCAAAGACCGCGCACGGCGTGATCCGCTATGGAACGGACGACGTCGTCGCAGTGATCGATCCCGCGCTCGCGGGCAGACGAGTCCGCGACGTGCTGTCGTATCTCGGCAGCGACGCGCCGATCGTCGCAACCCTGGACGACGCGCTTGCGCTCTCGCCGACGTCCCTTCTGATCGGGACGGCCCCGAAGGGCGGCGGGCTGCCGCCCGAGTGGCGGACCGACGTTCTCGCGGCGATCGGCGCAAAATTGGAAATCGTCAGCGGGTTGCACGACATTCTCAATAACGATCGAGAGTTTCGCGTGACCGCGCGCGCGGCCGGCACCACCATTTGGGACGTGCGTCAGCCGCCCGAGGTACCGCTGTTTTCCGGGGCCGTCTACGGCGTCGAGGCGCCGATTTTGCTGACCGTCGGCAACGACTGCGCGGTCGGAAAAATGACCGTTACGCTGGAACTCGTGCGCGCGGCCACAGCGTGCGGACACAACGCGCGATTCGTGCCCACGGGACAGACGGGAATTGTCATTGCCGGCTGGGGAATTTCGGTCGATCGAGTCATCAGCGATTTCGCGGCCGGCGCCGCGGAACAATTAGTGCTCTACGCCGCGCATGAGGGCGCGGATCTGATCGTCGTCGAGGGGCAAGGCGCCCTCAATCATCCGGCGTACGCCGCGGTGACGACCGCATTGATGACCGGCTGCGCGCCGGATGCGATGGTTTTGGTCTGCGACCCCCGGCGAAAAGCAATCGAATCGTATCGGACGCCGGCGTTGGAGTACGCCGAGCTGATCGACATCCACGAGCGTTTGCTCGGGACGATTAAACCGGCGAACGTCGTCGGCATCGCGTTACGGACGCTCGGACTCAGCGAGGATGAGGCGCTGGCCGAAATCGCACGCGCAAGGCAGGCGACGGGACTACCGGCCGACGATGTCGTGCGTTTCGGGGCACACCGGCTGTATGCGGAGATTGCCCCACACGTCGTGAAGCGGTCGCCGCTTCAGGCCGAGGCACCCATCGAGTGAGAGCGGTGCGGGCGGCGGTCACAATGCTGATTTTTTGCATCGCGTTTACCGGCTGCGCGCCCTCCGCACCGCGCCGCAGCAGCGGCGAACGCAACGCCTGGACCATTCCCGGCGTCCTACGGCTCGGCGAAGACGAAGAGCCGGACTCGCTCAACTTGATGTATGGGCATACTGCAGCGACGGATTCAGTCGCCGGTTTGATTTTTTCGTTTCTCCTGCGCTACGATGCCGAAGGGAACTACGTTCCCGACCTCGCGACAACGGTCCCCACCATTGCCAACGGCGGCATCAGCCGCGACGGCAAACGGATCTTGGTACACCTGCGCAAGGGCGTCGTGTGGGCCGACGGCGCGCCCCTAACCGCTGCGGACTGGCTTTTCACGTATCGCGCGGTGATGAATCCGGACAACGCGGTGAAGACTCGCTATGGCTGGGACGCGATTGCATCGGCAAGCGCTTTGGACCCCTATACGATCGACATTCGCCTGAAGCGCCCCAACGTGGAGATTTTGGGGATCCTTGCAATCGGTGGGGCCGCATATCCACCGATGCCCGCGCACCTCTTGGCAAAACTTCCCAATCTAAACCGCGCCTCGTTCAACAACCATCCCCTTTCGAGCGGACCGTATCTGCTCAAAGAGTGGAATCACGGTACGTCGCTGGTCTTCGTTCCCAATCCGCGATACTTCCGTGGGCCGCCGAAATTGAAAGAGGTGGTTTGGAAAGTCGTTCCGGACGTTAACACACTCTTCAACGAACTCTCCACGCATGAAGTCGACGTCTATCCGAGCGTCAACGCCGACTCGATTGCGCGACTCGCACAGATTGGCGGAATCACCGTCGTTCACCGCCTGAGCGCGAATTGGCGCCACCTCGGCATCAACATGAGTCGGCCGCAACTGCGCGACGTCCGGGTGCGCCGCGCCATCGCCGAGGGCGTGGACTGGAACCGAATCGAGGCGCGGGTTTTTCATTCGCTCGATCGCCTCGCCGTGTCGGATATCTTTCCGCAGTCGTGGGCGGCGCCGAAGCTTGCGCCCTACCGATACGATCCCGAGGACGCGAAGAAGCTGTTGGCGCAGGCCGGCTGGAGACTCGGCGCCGACGGCGTCCTTCACAAGGGCGCGCTGACAATGGAGTTGACGATCTACGCGACGACCGGCCACCTGGAGAACACGCAATCGCAAGTACTGATTCAGTCGATGCTGCGCAACATCGGCGTTGACCTCGCGGTGCGCAACTATCCCGGGAGTTATCTTTTTGCGATGGACGGACCGCTATACACCGGCAAATACGACCTCGAGTGGTCCATCGAAACGAACGGACCCGATCCCGACAACTCCGGAAGCTGGAACGCCGCCTTCATTCCGCCACACGGCGCGAACACGTCCTGGTTAGACGATCCGATCGTTAACGAAACGAGCGCGGCCGCTGCCGGGACGTTCGATCGGGCGAGACGCCAAGCGCTCTACCAGCGTGAAGAGGAACGTATCCGTGAGTTGGTGCCGGCGGTTTTTTTCAGTTGGCAAACCGACTATACCGCAATGAACTCTGACGTCCGCAACTACGTGCCCGCCGCATTCATCGGAGATAGCTGGAACGCCTGGCAATGGCGGATTTGATGCCATCTGCCTTCGCGCAACTATCGCACGTGCACGAGTCGGCTCGGCTGCGTTTCGAGCCGGCGCGCGGCGGCGTACTGAGCTGGAACACGCACGCCACCAAGGGACGGCTCGAATTTCGACTGCTCCGCGCGGGACATGCCGAAGACGATTGGCTCGATTTTGCCGAGTGGCAACCCAGCGGCGCAAAATCGTTCAGTCCCGAGCACGCCGGCACGCGCGTCGACGTCGACGTCATTGGAGCCGCGCAGCCGTTTGACGGAATCGAAGTCCGTGCGCGCGACGTTGAATTCGAGTTATTGGCGTTTTCCTCACCCGTGCATTCGCGTCCGTCGCTTCCTTACGCGCGCGATGCGTTGATCCTCGACGTTCCCGGTCTCTCACAGTACTGCACGCAACATGATGAGCGCGGCTGGTGCAGTCCGGCCAGCCTCGCGATGATTCACGCCTATCACGGCATAGATCGATCGCTGGCCCATACGGCCCGCGCAGTCTTCGATCGAGCCTACAACGGCACCGGAAATTGGTCGTTCAACGTCGCCTACAGCGGCCGCCTCGGCTTGCGCGGCGTCGTGGCGCACTTGCGCAATCTCGATCACGCGCAGCGCTTGGTCGAACGGAATTTGCCGATCGCAATTTCGTACTCTTGGCGCGACGGCGAACTTCCCGGCGCGCCGTTGCCGCACTCCGACGGCCACGTGGTGGTCCTATGCGGCTTTACCGGCGATGGCGACTGCGCGATCAACGATCCCGCTGCGCAGCACGTGCGCGTCGTCTATCCGCGCGCCGCGATCGAGACGCTGTGGCAGCGTAACGAAGGCGTCGCCTACGTCATTGCGCCGGTCGGAATCGACTACTTCGACGTGCTTTCGCAGCCATGAGGTCGCTGCGCGAGATTGAAGCGACGGTCGTTGGCTGCACGCGCTGCCCGGAGTTGCGCGCCTATTGCGCGCAGATCGCCCGTGAAAAAAAGCGGGCGCATCGCGACTGCCTCTATTGGGGGAGGCCCGTGCCGGCATTCGGAGATCCTCGCGCGCGTCTCCTGATCGTCGGCCTTGCGCCCGGCGCCCACGGGAGCAATCGCACGGGACGGCCCTTCACCGGCGATGCGTCGGGCGCATTTTTGTATCCCGCGCTCTATCGCGCCGGATTTGCGTCGCAGGAACGGGCGTTGGCCCCCGATGACGGTTTGGCGCTCCACGATTGTCTCATCACCGCGGCGGTGCGCTGCGCGCCCCCAAAAAACAAACCGACGCCTTCCGAGCTGCGCAATTGTTTTTCGTATCTCCTCGAAGAGTTCGATGCGTTGCCGCGCTTGCGCGTCATCGTCGGGCTCGGCTCGATCGCCTTTGCCTCGATCGTGCGCCTCCTTCGGGAGCGGCAATTCGCATTCGATCGCCCAAACGGCTTCGGACACGGGGCCCAACTGAACGCCACGAAGCACGGGCGGACGATCGCGGTCATCGCGTCGTATCATCCTAGCCGCCAAAACACCAACACCGGCAAATTGACGGTCGCCATGTTCGACGGAATTTTTAGCCGGGCAAACGAGCTCCTGAGGAAACACGCAAGTGGACGTCCGCAACGAGTTGCTCGGGAACGCGGCTCGGCGCGTCCATCATGAGATCGCGAGCGACTTGATTCTTTGGAAAAGCGGTGACTTCGCGCAGGTTCTCTTCGCCGCACGCGATCATGACGATGCGATCGATGCCGAGCGCCATTCCTCCGTGGGGCGGCGCGCCGTAGTCCAGCGCTCGCATGAAAAATCCGAAACGTTCTTCAACCTCGGCCGCCGACATGCCGAGCATCTCGAAGATGCGGCGTTGCTCTTCCGGTTTGTGGATCCTGATGGAGCCTGAGCCGAGTTCGTAGCCGTTGAGCACCAGGTCATAGTGTTGCGCGCGCATCTGCATTGGTGCCGTCTCGACCAGCTCCCAATCGCCCGCCGCCGGCGACGTGAACGGATGGTGCGCCGGAGCAGGCAGGCCGGTGCTTTCGTCGATCTCCAGGTACGGAAAATCGGTCACCCAGGCAAAAACGAATGCCCTCGGATCCCGCAGCTTACAGCGGTCGCCCACCTCATTGCGCATTCTGCCGGCAAGCCCGTACGCCGCCGCGCGATCGCCGGCAAAGAGCAAAATCGCGTCGCCGTCGTGCGCGCAGAGCGCCGATCGGACGTCTGCGACGTTCCTGTCGGACAAAAACTTGGCCGCCGGCGACTTAGGCGCGTCGCGGGAGAGCGCAAGCCATACCATGCCCTTGCCGCCATATTGCTTCGCGATTTCGGTCAGGGCGTCGAAGTCGCGACGGGAAAGTGACGCTCCTCCCGGATAGCGCACGCCAACGATCGCTCCACCGCGCTCGATGACCGAGCGGAAAACGGTAAACTCCGTCCCGGCGAAACCGGACGTCACGTCAACCAGTTCGAGCCCGAAGCGCAAATCCGGCTTGTCGAGGCCGTACTTCTCGAATGCTTGCCGATGGGTCAGCCGCGCAAACTGGGGAAGTTCGATGCCGAGCACTCGCTTCCAGACGTGACGCATGCACGATTCCATCGTTTCGAGCACGTCTTCCTGAGTGCAGAAGGACAGTTCGACGTCGAGCTGGGTGAACTCGGGCTGCCGATCGGCCCGCTGATCTTCGTCGCGCATGCATCGTGCAATCTGCATGTACCGTCCGAAACCCGCTATCATGAGGATCTGCTTGAGCAATTGCGGCGATTGCGGTAAGGCGTAGAACGCGCCGGGATAGAGCCGGCTCGGAACCAGGTAATCGCGCGCGCCTTCCGGCGTCGACTTCATCAACATGGGAGTCTCGATCTCCAAGAATCCGCGCTCGTCGAAGAAATCCCGCATCGCCTTGATGATACGGTGACGCATGCGAAGGTTGCCTTGCATGCGAGTGCGCCGAAGGTCGAGATAGCGATACTCTAAGCGCAAGTTTTCGTCGACGGGCTCGTCGGAGTTCACCGCAAACGGCGGCACTTGCGAGCGGTTGAGGATCTCCAACTCTTCGACGGCCACTTCCACCTCGCCGGTCGACAGCCGCGCGTTTTCCGTTCCCACCGGACGGCGTCGAACGGTCCCACAGACGCGCAAGACATCCTCGCTGCGCAAGTGCTCGGCCGTTGCGAAAGAGCGATGGGAAGGGTCGAAAACGATTTGCGTGATGCCTTCACGATCCCGCATATCGACGAAGATCAACCCGCCGTGATCGCGCCGCCGATTCACCCAACCGCACATCTCCACGGTTCCGCCTTCATCCGCGGCGCGCAACGCGCCACACGAGACGCGAGGACTAGCCGCCATCTTTGATTCCCGAAACGTAAAAATACTGCAGTACGACGTCACGCGCCAAAGGTGACTCGCGGGCGCGCCGATCGAGATAGCCCAATGCGAACGGAAAACGCGTCAGCAGCGAGTGCAACCCGCGCGAGAGCGGCGTCATCCCCAGTCTTAGCATCACTTCGAAGTCGGGATGCTTTCGATAGAAACGCGCCGCCGAGCGCCCGGCTAACCGCATCTTCGACTTTTGATCTTCGTACGCAATATCTTGACAGTGGTAGTTCACGGCCAAAGGCTCGTAGAGAATATCGACGCCGAGGGCGCGCAAGCGATACCCCAGCTCCAAATCCTCGTGACCGTAGCCGGTGAAACTCTCGTCAAAACCACCCGCTCGCAATAGATCCTCACGCGGAACCGAGGCATTGCCGGTGAGAAAGTAAAGCCATGAGAGCCGCTTTCGCGAGGCCGGATGCAGATGCCCGCGCGCTTGCGGACGGTCGCGCTTGTAGAGGTAATCTTCAAAATCTCTCACCTGGACTTCCAATCCAACGACGGCAATACGTTGTCGCTTTCGATGGCGGCGCAAGTGCACGGAAAGCAAATTCGGCGACGCCAGGATGTCGGCGTCGTTGAAAACGACGATCGCGCCGCGCGCAGCCGCGATGCCGGCATTGCGCGCGGCGGCGCGCCCACCATACGCCCCGGCCAAATGGCGCACGTTTGCGTGGACCGCCATAATATCGCGGAGGTACTCCGCGGTGCCGTCCGTGGAATTTGAGTCACAAATCAGCACCTCGTACGCATCCGAGGGAAGGTCTTGCTCGAGCAGTGTGGGGACAACGCGTACGAGCAACTCCAAACGGTTGTACGTCGGCACGACGACGGAAATTTCAGTCATGCTGCTATCCCACTAACCGCACCACGGCGCCAATGACGTCGCGTTCGAACTCCGCGAGCGACTCGGGGTTGTCGCGTTCGGGTTTTTGCACGCAGACATGCGGCACGCGGTAGGGCGACCACTCTTGCGAGTTGAGCGCGAAGTAATGGCGTTCGAATGCCACGACGGTCGGCCGGTGGACGGCGCTGGCCACATGCGTCGCGCCGGTGTCCACGGTGACGACCGCGCGGGCGTGCTGGAGCACGGCGGCCCATTGATGGAATTCCAGGCCGCGCAGGAGCCGCGCGACGCTGCCCCGCTGTTCGAAGTGGCCCGCGTAACGCTCGCTGTCCGTCGGACACGTGACGACCACCGGCGCGATATCGGACAACCGGTCCACGATTGCAACCGTTCCCTCCAGCGTACTGCCGCCGTGAAACCATCGCTGTCCGAGATGCAAGACGATAGGATTTGCCGGAAGGCCTGCGTTGATAGAACGATCCTCATCCAGTAAATCGAGCCGCAGGTCTTCTATGCGACGGTGGGCACCCGCGAGCGCCACGAGGTCGAGCAGCTGCACGACTTCATGGCGAACTCGGCGTGTTGGGTTTCGGTCGCAGAGTTCCGGGTCGGCCTCTGAAATCATGAAACGATTGACGTAGAGCCGCGCCGTTAACCGTGCGAGCCAGCGCCGTTCGTACGTGTAGCCGAGCCGAATTTTTGCGCGCGTGTTTCCCACGAGTTGCAGGTCCGCCATGCGCGGAGCGAGCGCAATTGCGATGTCATAGCCTCGAAAGCGTGTGCCGAACGTCCGAGGCGAGACGCCCCGGGGAAGAACGGCAATCTCGTCTACATCGCTGTTTCGCGCGACGACGACGCGATTGTGCTCGCTGACGACCAGAGTAATCTTCGCATCGGGAAACGAAGCGCGCACGGTGGCGATGGCCGGGGTCGAGAGCACCAAATCGCCGATGCGATCGGTGCGCGATAAGAGCATCTTCATACCGACAGCAAGCGTTCGAGTTCTTCGAAATAGGCTTCGCTCGCGAGCGCGCGTGCGGCGCGAAGATCGGCGCCGCGAAGCGGAGCATCGGGATCGAGCGTAGCGAGTCTGCTACGAAAGCGTTGCGGAAGCCCGGCGTGCCGCGTGATCCAATGAAAGCCTCGCTGCGCCGGATTGATCCCTGTCGCCAGATAGGCGCGCCAATTCGGATGCAGCGCAACGAGTCGCATCGCGGTTCGCGCCTGCGCTCGCGCTTGCGCAAGCAATCGCGCGACGTCGCGGGCCTTCGGGTGAGGCTTGTAATGATAGACGAGTGCTGCAGGATGGAACACGGCGCGGACGCCTCGCGCGCGCAAACGCAAGCCGACGTCGATGTCCTCCCAGCCATACTCCGAAAACGATTCGTCGAAGCCTCCGATCGCTCGAATCGTCGCTAGCGGCACCGACACGTTCGTCGTCCAAAAGTAGTTGCCGCTGTAGTTTTTGAAGCTCCAAACCGGCGTCGGAAGAATATCGAGATTCTCAACGTCAATCGCGCCGCCGCGGACGATCGCTTCGGGATGTCGCGCGGCCGCGCGCAGATGCTCCGCGACGAAATTTGGAAGCGGCACGACGTCGTCATCGATGAAGAGGATTCGCCGTCCATCGGCATGCGCGATTCCGGCGTTACGCGCCTTCGCGAGGCCTTGGTTTTCCTGATGGATTGCAGTGAAGGGGCACGTCGCCCGCCTTCGCAGGCGTTCGATCGTCTCCGCCGTAGAATCGATCGATCCATCGTTGACGACGATAACCTCGTACTGCTCGTCTACGTTCTGGTCGAAACAGGCTTCGAGGACCCGCTCGAGCAGCGTCGCGCGGTTGTACGTACAAAGCTGAATGGTTGCATGGATCATCGCAGCAGCGACGCTGTGGCCGCAAGAATGCGGGGCACGTCCAGGTGCGCGATACACGCGTAGTCCGGACAACGTTCCTTCGTATCGCCGTGGTGACACGGATACGACGGCCGAACGACGGACGTCCGCCGTCCGAGCGGGGACCAACGCTCGGGAAAGTCGGACTGAAACGGAAAGATTCCGACGGTGGGACAGCCCGCCGCAGCCGCCACGTGCATCGCGCCGGTAGTGATTCCGACAAAGGCGGCCGCACGGCGCGCGAGCGCAGCGAAGACGCCCACGCCGGTGCGGCCGGCAATCGAAACGACGTCGCTCGATTCGGCCAAACGAACGACGTCATCGGCGATGGAGCCTTCCGCCGGTGCGCCGCTCACGAGCACGCGCGCACGCAGCGTGGCTTGTAGCCCGCGGGCAAGCGTCGCCCAACCGGAGCGCGGCCACAGACGCCGCGTTGCCGCTACGGCGTTGCACGGCGCGAGCAAAACGAATCGTTCGCGGTCGCCACAGAGCTCGCCGGCCGCGCGATCGTCACGCGGGGTCGGCACGATACGGTAATGGCGATCGCTCGTATCGCACTCGATCGCGCGGGCAAAATCGAGCAGAATATCGGACCAGTGCGACGTCACGTCGCCGCACTCGCTGCGGACGACGACTCGGTGAGTAAAGCGAAAGGAATAAAAGCGACGGGCCTGTCCCACACGCAATGGAATTCCAGCAAGCTGCGCCACGCGCGCCGTTCTGCGGGTCGCCCACGTAACGACGACCGCGTCGTAGCCCCGATCGGCCAGAACGGCCGCGAGGGCCCGGTCTTCGTCGCCGTCGTCGACCAGCACGTCGTCGATGTCGGGAATCCTCTCCAATAATGGGGCGTGCGCCGGTAAGGTCAACGCATCGACCGTTGCAAATCTCTGATGCAACGCGCGGGCCACGAGTGAAGCGACGAGCGAATCACCGAGCCCTCCACCCGCGCAATAAAGTAGCGCGCGTTCAGTCGGCACGCATCGTCCGAAAGAGCTCTCGGGTGTAAATCCCATCGAGCAGTTGCGCTCGCATCGCCGTTGCAAGCCGACGTGGGGCCCGTTCGCTGGTCGAAATTCCGGCGAGAAGCCAGAGCCAAGAGTCGGGCAGAAGATAGCGTGCGCGAACGAGATTCAGCACGTGCGTGCCGGTCGCTAAGCGAGCCCGGCCCGATGGATGTTTCGAGACGAAGCGCCGCGCCATGCGCGCCTTCTCGAGCGCCTTGCGAATCTGTTCTGCGACGTGCTCCTGGCGCGCGGGTTTGATATGCCAGAGATACGCGTCCCACGCGAACTTCCACGCGACGCCCATTTGGCGCAGTCGCAGGCCGAGTTCCGTATCCTCCCACCCGTACAAGTCAAACTTTTCATCGAATCCGCCTGCCTCGATGAAGGCGTCCGTCGACAGCGAGACGTTGCAACTGCACAGAAACGCTCGTGAGAAATTCGCGAGCCGGGGCAACGGCCGGTCGTTACGCGATGGAACGTTCAGGATGGGACCGTTGACAACGCAACGTTCGTCACGCTGTGCCGCAGCGTGCGCCGCCACCCAGCGCTGAGGAAGATCCACATCGTCATCGCAGAAGATGAGATGCGTTCCTCGGGCCACTTCGACGCCTCGATTGCGTGCGCGCGCGCGATTGGGCCGCTCCTCCCATACGTACCGTACTCCTACGGTCTCACGGTAGCGCTCCGCCACCGCCTTGGTATCGTCGCTCGACCCGTTGTCGACGACGATTATTTCAAATGCCGGCGCGCCTGCTTGGCCCTGCAACGAATCCAGCGCCGCCGCCAGCTCGCGGCTGCGGTCTTTCGTCGCGATAATGACGGACAAGAGCACGGAACTATGCGGCGAGCGCGAGCAGTGCGTCCGCCATGCGATGCGAAGCGCCTTGATGACCCCGATAGAGCCTTTGCAGGTGGAGGCTGACGTCTTGCCTCCATTGCGCATCGTCGTAACGCGTCAACGCGACGCGAGCAACCCGGGCCGCAGTAACGGTGCCGTGCATCTCGTGCACCAACGACGTGCCCGCGTCTATGTTTGGTTGCGTATGGTAGGCGAAGCGACTCGCATACGCGACGGTCACCGCGCGCTTGAGCGGAATACCGACAAGCGGGATGCGATCGAGGTACGTCAGCGGTCCGTTAATCGTGACGATCTCCGGTGCGTTGAAGGGAGAGATCGTCACCATCGGAACCCCAAGCGCCGCCAGTTCGATGGTCTTGGTTCCAGGAATGGTTAGCGCAAGGCGCGACGCGCGCGCGGCGGCCAGCGCGTTATAAAGAACCGGAATCTGCACGTTGCCGGCAACGTCGGCGAGAAAGTCCTCCGCGCCTCGGCCGACGAATCGCCCCTTGCGCCCGAACATTCTCGGATGTCCGCCGCCTTCAATCGCGGCCCGGACTTGCTCCCGTGTGGTAAAAGGAGACAGCGCAAAAGCCACGCGTATCTCGGGCCGTTCGCGTAGAATGGCCAGCGCAACCGCAAAATAAAACGGGATCAAGTTCTCCACTTCGTACGAGCGCGAGCCCGGCATAAACAAGATCCCGTCGATCGGCGTACCGGGCTCCTGCGGGAGAGCCGATTCAAACAACGCGCCGTCGATCGCTAAGTTGCCGACCTCCAGAATATCGTCAGGGGAAATGCCCCAACCAACCAGCTGCGTAACGTTACGCGCGTCCACGGCGAACGCACGAGCGAACAGCCGCCGGTAGGGCCGCCTCGAAAATTTATAGGTGGCTGCCCGTCCTCGTAGACGCGCGTGAACGCGCGCAGCGTGAAGCAAATCGCCGCCGATATATTGGACGATATCCACGCGACGGGGAACATCGGCGAACGTGGCGCCGAAGGCGAACCTTAGGTAACTCTTGGGATCGAGAACCCGCGTCGCCGGAAACGCTTCGCGCACCATTTTGGCTTCGAATCCGCTCGCATAGTCGTCGGGAACCAAAAAGACGTAGCTCTCCAAGTCTGGAACGCGAAGATACAGCGCCCGAAGGAGCGGTCTGAGCCAGCCGGCGACTTCGCCCGGTCCGTTAGCGGTGAAGGCGATACGCAAAGAGAATTCGGCCAATCGTTTCCGTGGTGCTCGCTCCAGCCACGTGTGGCGCGAGCGCGATCCGCCCTCCATGCTTGAGCACCACCGTACGCTCCGGAAGTTCGTCTTCCCGATATTGTGCGCTTTTCACGTGAACGTCTGGCTTGATTTGATTGAGTAATACTTCGGGCGTGAGCTCGTCGAAACCAACGACGACGTCGACGCTGCGAAGCGCGAGCAAAACACGAGCGCGCTGGGCGAACGGGACGATCGGGCGGGGGCTGCCTTTGATGCGCCGCACGGATTCATCGCCGTTGAGACCCACGATGAGCGCGTCACCTTGGCTTCGGGCCCACGCCAAATATTCGATGTGGCCCGCATGTAGCACGTCAAAACAGCCGTTCGTAAAGACGACGCTGTGCTTGCCACGCCGTAACGCCTCGCGCCATTCGGCCGCGCCGCCGGCATCGAGCAGTTTGCCGAACGGTTCTTGCGCCGTCATTCACGCGCCGGATCGAGTAACGCCAAAATTTCTTGCGGAGATGCCGTCGCCGTACCGAGTTTCTCGACAACCACTCCGGCAGCGAAATTTGCAAGTTGCATCGCCTGTTCCACAGGCACCCCGCCCGCTAAACTCAATGCGAGGACGGCGGTTACGGTATCGCCGGCGCCGCTTACATCATAGACCGTTCGCGCAACCGAAGGGATTTGCAACCGTTCGCCGGCGCTTCCGAATAGGGCCATGCCGTGCTCTCCGCGCGTGATCACGGCATAGCGGCAACCCAGCATTTGGAGCAAGCGGGTACCGGCATTCTCTAAGCCGGCGTCGTCGAGGATAGCGATTCCGGTCATTGCGGCCGCCTCGGCAACGTTGGGCGCTACGCACGTAATGCCGTAATACATGCCGATATTTTGCGGTTTGGGATCGGCCAGAACCAACCGGCATTCTTGCGCCGCTTCCACGATTTCTCGGCACAGCAAGCCTTTTGCATAATCGCTGAGTACGACCGCGTCGCAGCCTCGCGCACGATCGCGTACGAAGTCGGCGAGCCGCCGGCGGTTTTGCGTCGGAAGCTGAGCCATCGACTCCCAATCCGCGCGAACGACCTGCTGATTGTGAGCGACGATTCGAGTCTTTCGCGTCGTGGGCCGGTCGACTGCGGCGAACACGCCGGCGTCGTCAACGTCTTCGCTGCGAAGCAGGTCGCGAACTTGCGTGGCAAAGCCGTCGTCGCCGACCGTTCCTGCGAAGAGCACTTGCGCCCGTAACGCGCGGAGATTGTTCGCGACATTGCCGGCCCCGCCCAAAGTAAAAGAATGGTCGGTGACGGCGACGACCGGGACCGGTGCCTCGGGCGAGATCCGCGTGACGGTACCCCAGATCCATTCATCGAGCATCAAATCGCCGACGACGAGAATCCGCAGGCTCGACGCTCGCTCGAAGAGCGTTTGCGCCGGCGACAGCATCAACTGCGGCATCATCGGATGCCGCCTTGAAAGATCAAGCGCTGTTCGACCAGATCGCAAACGATATGCGCCATCACCTGATGGACCTCTTGGACGATTGCCGCGTAACCGTCGGGGCCCAACAGGCAATAATCGGCGACCTCCGCGACAGTTCCACCGCCGTTCCCGGTAAAAGCGATCGCGACGGCACCGCGCTTTCGCGCCGCTTCGAGCGCGAGTACGATGTTGCGCGACGTGCCGCTCGTCGTCATGCCGATCACCACGTCTCCGGCATGCGCGAAGGCTTCAACCTGGCGCGAAAATACGAAATCGTACCCATAATCGTTGCCCACGCACGTGAGCGTAGACGAGTTCACGGACAGCGCTTCACTATGAAGGCCGGGGCGGTCGCGCAAGAAACGCCCCGAAAGCTCGGCCGCCATATGCTGCGCTTCGGCCGCGCTTCCGCCATTGCCGCACCAGAGTATTTTCTTCCCGTCGCGCAGCGCAGCGACAATCGCGTCAACGATCGCTTCAACTTGTGCCGGATAGTGAGGCGCCTCCAGAAGCTGCCGACGATCGGCGAGCAACTCTGCAAAGTCGCGTTCGCCGTGATACTTCATCGCTGGATCCAAAAAAGTTCCTCGCCTTGCGACACGAGTTCGCCGTTCTCGGGAATGATGCGCACGACCGTACCGGACTCTTCGCTTTGGATTTCGTTGAAGAGTTTCATCGCTTCGAGCACGCAGACGACGTCGCCCGTCGTTACACGATCGCCCACTTCGACGAACGGTTGAGCGTCAGGGGACGAAGCGCGATAAAAGACGCCGGTTAACGGCGCCAACACCTTACTGACGCCGGCGTCGGGCTTCGATACCGCGGGAGTGCCCTTCGAGCGGTCTCGCTGGGCCGAAGACTCGTTACCATCACCGGACTCTTCCTGGCCGGAGCGGCGTTGCAACTCATAAACGGCGTCACCCAGCCGAATTCGCAACGACTCCAGGTCATGCTCGCGCATGATTGCCAACAACTCCCGCAACGTCTGCGCTTCCTGCGCATATCGCTCGTCAATCATCCTGCGGCCACCGCTTCTACGAGTTCATCGGCAAGGACTTTCGGCGAATCCAAGCGCAGCCGGCGATCGGCACGGTGCTCGAGATCGCGTAGCACGAGTTGGCCGGCGGCGATTTCTTCCGAGCCGACGATCAACGCATATCTGGCCCCGTTCCGGTCGGCGATCTTCAGGTGCGCGAGCAGCTTGCGGTCTTCGTAATCCATGAACACCGGTTCGGTGAGGCGCCGGCGAAGTTCCGTCACCAGGGGCGTCAACAGCGTGCGCGCTTGTGCACCCAATGCGATCGCTGCGACGCCGCGTCGCGGTGGCGAGATCGGGCCGACCGACGCTTCGAGAACCATCAAAAAGCGCTCGATTCCGAGCGCAAACCCGACCGCCGGAACGTCCGGCCCTCCCAGCGCCTTGACGAGTCCGTCGTACCGTCCGCCTCCGCAAATGCTGTTTTGAGCGCCAAGTACCCCTGAGGTAATCTCGAACACGGTTCGATCGTAATAGTCTAATCCACGGACAATCTTAGGGTTCACCGTAAACGGAATTTCGCCCAGTTCAAGATACGATTTGACCGCTTGAAAGTGTTCTCGGCATGCGGAGCAAAGAAACGACTCGAACGCGGGAGCCGTTGCGACATACCGTGCGTCGGCCGGGTCCTTGCTATCGATCAGGCGCAAGGGGTTTCGCTCGGCGCGGCGGCGCGCGTCGCCACTCATGGATCCAAGATGCGGCGCGAAGTGCTCGAGTAAGGCCTCGCGATATTTTGGGCGGCACCGCTCGTCGCCGATGGAGTTGACCTGAAGTCGAGCGTCGGCGATGCCGTGGAGCGCGATCAACTCCCACGCCAAAGCGATCACTTCGACATCCGCTTCGGGCGCGGACGACCCGAACGCCTCGACGCCGAACTGGTGCGACTGACGGTAACGGCCGCGCTGAGGGCGCTCGTAGCGAAAAATCGGACCCAAATAGTATAGCCGCAGCGGCCCTGAAGCCAGGAGATCGTGCTCCAGCACCGCCCGAACCACCGGCGCGGTCCACTCCGGGCGCAACGTGAGACTGCGTCCGCCGCGATCGCTGAAGCTATACATCTCTTTCTCTACGATGTCGCTCTGCTCGCCGACACCGCGAACGAAAAGCTGCGTCGATTCAAAAATTGGCGTTCGAATCTCCCCGTACCCGAACGTCTCGGCAAGACGGCGGATTCGACGTTCCAGTTCGCTCCAGCGCGCGGAGTCGGGTGGCAGCACGTCGGACGTTCCGCGCGGAGCCGTCAGCTTTTCGGGCATGGCGGCCGAGTTCGCCGATAGATTTCACTAGCCATTGCCCCGTTGCGGGTGATGATTGTGGTATGCGGATCGCACTCTATGCGATGGCGATCCTCGGCCTCGCATCGCTCGGGAATGTCGATAATCTTCGCGCCGCGCTGGCGACTTCGGTCAGTGCGCTCCTCGAAGCGACGCCTTTCATTTTCGCCGGTGCGGCGATGGAATCGCTTGTGCCTCGGGCAAAAGCGCTGATTGCGTACCTGGGCTGCGGCTGCACTGCGGGACCTTCGGCGCGGTCCATTCCGGCCGCAGCGGCGACGTGGTTCGCATTCGGCCCGATCGTTGCCGTCGGACGCTTCGCGGCAGCGTCGTTGGTGGCGGCGCTCGTATGGCGGCGGATCGAAGGAAGCAACGTTGCAGTGGCTCGTGCCCAGCCGCTGCACGAAATTGCGACGCTCGCTCCGGCGGCGGTGCTCGCCGCGGCCCTCACCCATCTGTTCAACGCCTTCGCCTCGGTGCGGCTCGGCGTTGCAACGACCGCCGCGATCGGTGCCGCTCTTGGATTTACGGCACCCTGCGCGTTGGGTGCGGTGGCGCTGGCGGGGACGCTGCGCGCCCATGCGCCGGCAGCGATGGTCGCCTTTCTCTGCGTCGCGGGCGTCATTGACCTTCGCGCGCTACGCGCGGCTCGTTGCAGCGCGCCGCGTCCACACGACGGTTTCGCGTACGCTCTGCTCGGCTTCGCGCTGGCCGGCGTCGCTTTTCGGCACGGCGCGGCATTGGTTCATCCCATGTTTACCGGAGCGTTGGCAATCTGCGCCGCAGTGGCATTTGCGTGTAGCGTAATCTTTCGCCGGCAGCGATGCTCTCGGGCGAGGATCGCACCGGCTTTGATGCTGAGCGGTACGTTGATCGGCGCCCCTCCACCCGCATACCATGCAACCGAAACGACCTTGAGCGCTCTCTTCGCCGGCGAAGAACTGCAGTTCAGCGGCGTACTGAGCTGCGACGTCTCACGCTGCTCTCTGATTCGTTATGCGATTACGTGCTGTCGCGCCGATGCTGCGCCCGTCGTCGTAGCCGTCACCGGTGTTCCTCGCCGATTTGACGGCAGATGGCTGAGAGTCGAGGGCAACATAGCAAACGTCGGCCGCGAGTTCACGCTGATTCCCCGACGCGTTGAGGTCATCGCTGCGCCAAGCGACCCGTTTATCTATCGTTGATGAAACCTACGAGAGATTGTTCGTTTTTCGCGGCTCCAAGACTTCGACGGGGATTCCGTTGGGATCTTCGACGAACGCGATCGCCCGCGTGCCGCTCGGCGATTTATACGCGTCTTTGAGTATTGTAACGCCTTTTGCTCTCAATTCGTCGACGTAGGGCCGCAGGTCGCCATCGGCCTCGATGGCAAGATGTTCGTAGCGATTTCCAAGCGAGTACGGCGGATGCTCCTCGAGATCGTAGACCAGTTCGATATATGCGTCCCAGTCACGGCCGACGAATGCCATGTCGGCGTTGCCCGGATAATGATACGGCCCATCGAGCAAACGCAATCCCAGCTTCTCGGTATAAAACGCGATCGACTCGTTCATGTCATTTACGAAAATTGCAGTATGCAGAAACCGCGGCATTTGTTCTCCTATTAGCGCACTAGTGCAAAAAGTATCGATGGCTCGAAAAAACTAGGGCGGCGCCGTGGTGGTCCGCTGCCGCGATGACCTCCGCATCGCGAATAGAGCCGCCCGGAGCGATAATCGCGGAACACCCTCCCGCGGTCGCCGCTTCGATTCCATCCGTAAACGGAAAGAAGCCGTCGCTGGCGCAGGCCGAACCAGCCGCACGTTGACCGGCGCGGTCCACAGCGATTTGCACCGCGCTCACGCGGTTGGTTTGACCGGCGCAAATGCCTCGGGTGGTGTGATCCCGGGCGATGACGATGCCGTTGCTTTTTACGTGACGAACGACGTCCCAGGCGAACGCAAGATCCTGCCATTCCGAAGGAGTGGGGACGCGCCGCGAAACGACCTGCCATCGTTCGGCGGCCGCGGCCGGATCATCGTCTTCGGCGAGCACTCCGCCGAGCGCGCTGCGCAAACGGAGTTCTTTGGCGAGTTCGCTCGGCAATGCCGAAGAAAACTGCATGATCCGTAGGTGTTTCTTTCTCCGAAGAATTTCCAGCGCGTCGGATTGGAAAGCCGGCGCGGCGACGATCTCTAAGAAATAGTCACGTAACGCCGAGGCCGCATCACGATCGATCGCCGAATCGACGGCGACGATTCCGCCATAGGTGGAGACGGCATCGGTGTCGAGCGCTTCGCGTACGGCGGCTCCGACGTGGGCGCGTTGCGCGACGCCGCAGGGCACCGCGTGCTTGATCGTCGCGGCGCGGACGGCGGATTCTGGCCCGACGGGAACCGACGCGTCGAGCGGCGCGCGCGAGAGTAGGCGTAACGCGGCGTCCAGATCGAGCAGGTTGTTGTAGGAGAGTCCTTTTCCACCGAGTTGCTTGGGGAGACGCTCGGTGCGGTCGAGATAGAATGCCGCTCTTTCTTGAGGATTCGTTCCATAGCGTAAGCGCTTGACCAGTGGCAGCGTAAGCGCGAGCGCTCCCGGAAGATCGCTCGGCAAAATCTCGCCCGCAGTGGTAAGGTAATGCGAAATAGCAACGTCGTATTCGGCGGTCCGTTCAAAGGCCGCAACGGCAAACTTTCGCCGCAAGGTCAACCCGATCTCGGTCCGTTCGAGTGCATCCCGAAAGTCACCGTACTGCGCCGGATGCGTCAGCACGCTCACCGCGGCGAAGTTTTTGGCGGCGGCCCTCACCAATGCGACGCCGCCGATATCGATCTGTTCGATGGCTTCATTCAGCATCACTCCGGGACGAGCAACGGTCGCCTCAAACGGATACAGGTTGACTACGACGGCAACGATTTCAGGGATCGCGTGCGATCGTGCCTCGTCGCGTTGGTCGTTACTGGCTCGGTCGTACAGAATGCCGCCGAAGATCGAAGGATGAAGCGTCTTCACACGTCCCGCGAACAGCGGCGGCGAACCCGTCAATTCGCCCACGTCGCGCGCGGCAACGCCGCAGGCGGTAAGGAAGTCACGCGTTCCGCCGGTGGCATAGATCGTAACCCCACGAGCCCTCAGCGCCATCGCTAAATCGCCGGCGCCGCTCTTGTCGTACAGCGAAAATACGGCGGCGCGCTCCCAGCCTGGTTCAGGCAAGCAGTGCCTCAGCCTCCCGCGCCATTTCCACCGAAACGATCTCGCTCGCAGCCGACTCGCCGGTCGTCACGCCGTAGATGCGATCGGCCATCTCCATCGTTTTCTTGTTATGCGTCACGATCAGCATTTGGGAGCGCGCGGCAAATTCGCGCACCATCGCGCAGAATCGCTCGATATTCGCATCGTCGAGCGCCGCGTCTACTTCGTCCAACAGATAAAGGGGAGCGGGCCTCGTGGCGATCAAGGCAAAAATGAGTGCGGCGGCGGTCATCGCGCGCTCGCCGCCGGAAAGCGCGGGCAGGGAGACGTCCTTTTTCCCTGGCGGCTGTACCGCAATCTCGATGCCGCTTTCGGAGAGATTGCCCGGGTCGGTTTGCCACATTCGTGCCTGACCGCCGGGAAAGAGTCGCTGGTACGTCGCGGAAAAAGCGCCAGAGACTCGTTCGAACGTTTCGTTGAACTGCACTTGCGTCTCTCGTTCGATCTCCGCGATCGACTCGAGCAGCGTCCGCCGCGCGGCGCTCAAGTCATCGAGTTGGGCTTGCAAGAAGCGTTTCCGTTCCGCCAACTCGTCGCGCTCCGTCTCCGCATTGAGGTTCACGTTGGACTGCAAGCGCGTCAGCTCGTCACGGAGACGCGCCAACTCCGCCGGATCCGGGTCCGCCGCATCGTCGTAGCGTTGCGCAACTTCGCGACATTCTTCTTCCGTCGCGGGGTTTGCAGCGAACTGTGAAACGAGCATCCCCAGCTCCGCCTCGACCTCCGCTAAGCGCGTGCGCTGACGAGCCGCCTGCGCTGCAAGATCGCGCTCCTCGTGTTCCGCCGAACGTTGCTGCTGCTCTAGTTCCGTTTGTCGTGCTTGCAACGTTTCGCGCTCTTGGCGGAGGACTTCGAGCTGCCCATCCAAGTCCGCAACGCCGCGCCGAAGCCCTTCAGCTCGCGCGTGTACGTTTCGCGTCTCTTCCATGAGGCCCGCGATTTCGGCCAACATCTCTTCCCGTGCCGTGCCGGCGCGTTCGCTATCCTCGTCGAGCATGCCCAGACGTGCGCCCGCGGCATCCCGCTCGGCCGAAAGCGCCGCGGCGCGTTCGCGCAAATTGGCCGATTCGGCAGCCGCGGCGCCGGCGTCGGCCTCCGCGGCCGCGATATCCCGGCGCACGCGCGCGAGCTCGCTTTCCAATTGCGCGCGCTGCGCTTCGGTGCGATCCCCCGAAACCGGCGCTTCGCTCTCGACTTCGCGTTGCCGAGCATCGAGAGCCGCCGCCTTGAGTTCGGTTACGCGCCCGCGCGCTTGTCGCAGTTCGGTATTGGCCCGCTCGACTTCCAACGCGATGGCCTGCAGTTGTGCGCGTGCGACCGCGACTTGCTCCTGCGCCTTCGCCAACGCGTCCCGCGCAGCGTCGCGCGCGCCGATGGCGCTTTCGGCGCGCAGATGCGCGGAGCGTAATTGTCCCTGCGCGTCGTCTAACCGGACCCGTAGCGCACTGAGCACTTCGCGTAAATTCTCCGCCTGAAAGCGGCGCGAAAGGATGGACCGTTCGCGGGTGAACCGCCCTCCCGTGATTGCGCCACCCCCCGTAATTTGTTCGCCGTCGAGGGTCACGATCGTGTCGCGCACGCCACGCCGGCGCACCAACTCGATCCCGTCCGCTAGGCGCTCGACGATCAAAACGTTGCCGACGAGAAAATTGACGATTCCACGATAACGAGCATCGCTTTCAACGAGCGCGTGAGCGTAACCGATCACGCCCGGGACGGCCGAAATTTCCTTCTCGATTCGGCGTCCTTCCCGGGCGCCCAACGTATCGAGCGGCAGCAACGTCGCACGCCCGGCTTCCGTACGATTGAGAAACTCGACGCAACGCTGTGCGTCCTCCGACGTCGCCGTCACGACGTTGGAAAGGCGCACACCGAACGCGATGTCCATCGCGCGAGCATAACGTTGGGACGTCGCGATGAGATTGGAAACGATGCCTTCGATTCCGCGCAATTCACCCCGCTGCCAGGCATCGACCACCGCCCGAGTTCCCGGCACGTGGCCTTCAAGCGAATTCTCGAGTTCCTCGATCGTGTGCAAGCGGGATTCGGCGGCGCGAACTTCCGCGCCGAGCTCGTGGACCGTAGAGAGCGCCTTGGTCACGTCTTCTTGGGCGATGCGCGCATCCCGCTCCGCGTTTTCGGTCCTGCCGCTCGCGTCGAGTAGCGCCTCCTCGAGCTGATCGAACCGCCGCCGGCGTTCCCCGTGCCGGTGCGACGTACCGCCGGCGTGAATTTCGAGCCGCTCGGCTCGCTCGCGCGCCTCTCGTTCTTCCCGCTCTAGTCGCTCGGCTTCGCCGCGCAGGTTCTGCGCGTTGGCAAGGCGCGCCGCCATCTCGGCCGCGAGTTCCCCTGCTGCGGCTTCGATTCGGCGGAGGTCGCTAAAGACGACGTCCAGGCGCGCGCGGCTCTCTGCCAGCGTTTTCGCAGCGGCGCTATCGCGCTCGCGCGCGAGCTCGATCTCCTTGTTCAACGGCGCGATTTGACGTTCGAGTTCGTCGATTTGGGACGCAAGCGTCCCACGCTCGTGTTCGGAGCGCGCGACATCTGCGGACGTCTGCGTCGATTGCCGTTCGAGCGCTTCGCGCCGCGCTAAGACCGCGGCATATTGTGCTTCCATCGAAGCTAGTTCGCTGCGCCGGCTCTGCAGCTGCGCGCGCAACTCCTCCAACCGCAACTCACAACGATAGAGCGACGTTCGTGCCGCGGCGAGTTCGGCCGCGTGCGCGGAGGCCCGCGCAGCCGCGGCGTCACGGCGCTCTTCGATCGGCGCCAACCCTTCGCGCAACGCGGTGCTCTCGTCCCTTCGCGACGCGCTCGCACGCAGGTATCCAAAAATTTCCAGATCGCGAACGCGCGCGTTTACCCGGCGATATCGCTTCGCTCGACGCACGGCGGTGTCCAGTTCGGGAATTCGCCGTTGCAGTTCCGCGATGAGATCGGTGAGCCGGATTCCATTTTGCTCGGTGCGTTCCAAGCGACGTAACGATTCTTGCTTGCGGGACAAGAATTTGCCGATGCCGGCCGTCTCCTCGAAGAGCGCCCGCCGTTCGGTGGGTTTGCTGGTCAGGATTGCGTCGATTTGCCCCTGTGAAACGATTGCATACGAGCCGGGCCCGAGACCGCTGCCCATCAAGAGGTCGACGATATCGCGCAACCGCACCGCGGTTCGGTTGATGAAGTATTCGCTCTCGCCGGCGCGATACGCTCGGCGCGTCAGTTCGACTTCGGCGTAGTCGATCGGTAAGGTTCGGTCGGCGTTATCGAAGATGATCGAGACTTCGGCCATGCCCAGGGGCTTGCGTTGTTCGTTTCCGGCGAAGATAACGTCCTCGAGCCGATTCGATCGAAGACTTCTGATCGACGTTTCCCCCAAAACCCAGCGAAAGGCGTCGACGAGATTCGATTTACCCGAGCCGTTCGGCCCAACGATCGCGGTAATGCCGTCCTCGAAGTCGAGGCGCGTGGGCTGCGCAAACGTCTTGAATCCAAAGGCAGCGATGCGCCGGAGCTTCATCCTACCGGACTATCCACGATGGCGAGCAACGCCGCGGCGGCGGCGGCCTGCTGAGCGGATTTCTTCGAGGGGCCGTCGCCCCGCCCCAGGATCTTTCCCTTCACACTCACGCGGGATTTAAAGGCGGGATGTTGTGGCGTGCCACGGCTCGTTTCCCGATAGACGGGGGTAGCGCGCATGTATTCTTGCGCGTAGTGCTGCAGCCTCGTTTTCGCGTCGAGCAGGGCATCGGCGCAATGATCGAGATGCTCGATGTGCGCGTCGACGACGAAGTTCCGCGCCTTTTCCATCCCGTACCCAAGGTAAAGGGCAGCGACGAAGGCTTCGAATGCATCGGCCAAGACGGAAGTATTTTCCGACCCCCCGGCCGCGTGCATTCCGGCGCCGAGTCTCATCAGCGCAGGGAATTCGAGGCGCCGCGCAGTGCGAGCGAGTTGCGCATCGTTGACGATGGCGGCCTTGCGAAGCGTAAGTAGACCTTCGGGTTCGTCGTGAAAGCGTCGATACAGCCATTCGGCGGTAATGCATCCGAGAATCGAATCGCCGAGAAACTCCATGCGTTCGTTCGAGTCCGTCGCGCGCTCTTTAGCGTGACTTTGATGCGTGAAGGCCAGCTCGAAGCCCCCCAAATTCGTCGGGCGACGGATCTTCGCAACCGCAAGCACCCGGCGTAATCGTCGCCGGTACGCCTCTCCACTCACAAAAGTGCGCTAGCGGATTTTTCCGAAAACAATCACGCTATTGTGGCCGCCGAAGCCGAACGAATTCGAGAGGGCGACCCCAATTGGAGCACTGCGGGCGACGTTCGGAACGTAATCGAGACGACATTGCGGGTCTGGAAACTCATAGTTCGTCGTCGGCGGCATGATATCGTGATGGACGGCCAGCGCCGTGGCGACGCCTTCGATACCGCCCGCCGCTCCTAAGGCATGACCGTGCATCGATTTGGTGGAGCTCACGCCGATGCGATACGCCGACTCGCCGAAGGTCGCTTCTATGGCCTTCGATTCCGCCGGATCGCCCACCGGAGTCGAGGTGCCGTGCGCATTGATATAGTCGACGTCGCTCGGACCGACGCCGGCGTTCGCGAAGGCACGCGCGAATGCGAGGCGCACCCCGTTACCGTCGGGATCGGGGGCAACGAGGTCGAACGCGTCGGAGGACTGACCGTACCCCAATAGTTCGCAGTAGATCGAAGCGTCGCGTGCTTTCGCGTGTTCGTACTCCTCGAGCACCAAAATGCCGGCGCCTTCGCCGAGGACGAATCCATCGCGCTCCCGGTCGAACGGACGGCTTGCGCGTGCCGGGTCGTCGTTCCGCGTCGACATTGCGCGCATGGAGCCGAAGCCCCCAATGGCCAAGGGCGAGACGGTCGCCTCGCTTCCGCCCGTAATCATTGCGAGCGCCTCTCCGTAGGCAATCGCGTTGTATGCGGTGCAAATGGCGTCGTTCGCGCTCGCGCAGGCGCTCGCCGCGGCAAAGAACGGACCTTGGTAGCCGTAGGCCATTGAAATGTGGGCCGGGGCCGCGTTGGCCATGAGCATCGGAATAAAGAACGGCGTCACCTTCGCCCACGTGCCGTTTTCATTCGCCTTATCCGAGTTCAGCCAGAACGTGATTATGCCGCCGATTCCGGTGCCGATCACGCCGCCGACCTGTTTTTTGAAGTCGGCGTCCTTGGGTAACTTAGCGTCCGCAATCGCTTCGCGCGCGGCCACGAAGGCGAACTGGGTGAAGCGATCCATGCGGCGGGCCTCTTTGCGTCCGATCAACTCTTCGGGGCGAAAGTCTTTGACTTCACCGGCAATCTTTGTATCGAAATCCGTGGGGTCGAAAGCCGTGATCGTGGCGATGCCGGATTCGCCGGCGATCAACCGTTTCCAAAAATCGTCGCGTGTGTTGCCTATCGGCGTGACGGCCCCAAGTCCCGTCACGACGACCCGTCTGCGGGCAGGCGGCTGCATAGTAGAGGGACTCAAAACTTCACCAAGTTACGGCGGCCCCAGGACGCTTCCCCGCCCTTGCCGAGGCGCGCCTTGCGCGGCGCACGGCGGCTCAGGTATAATCAGGCGCTGTCTGCCATAGGGTGTGGGAGATCACTCTTCGCTTTTAAAGGGACGTTATGAAGCGGACGTATCAGCCGCACAATCGGCGCCGCAAACGCGTGCACGGATTCTTGGAACGCATGCGGACGAAAGCGGGACGCGCCGTACTGGCGCGTCGCCGGAAAAAGGGCCGTCATCGGCTTACGGTTTAGGGAAGCGGTAATGCGGCGGTTTGCTGCATTGCGCCGGCAGGCCGACTTTGCTTGGTTGCGGCGTCGCGGCCGCCGGTTCTCGACGAAAAGCCTGACGATCTATCGATGCGACGCATTGCCAGGCGATCTTCAGCCGGTCGTCGGCATCACGGTCACCAAATCCGTCGGAAAGGCCGTCCATCGGAACAAAGTCCGCCGCCGCATCGTGGCCGCCGTCCACGACGTGCTGGCCTCGCACGGTGCCATGCGCCTGCTCGTCATCGCGCGCCCAAACGCGCTTGAAACTCCCTTCGGGCTGTTGCAGGCGGAAGTAACTTCGGCATTGCAGCGAGCGTAGAACAGGTAATGCGTTTCCTCGTCATGGCATCGATCCGCGTCTATCAAGCCGCCGTCTCGCCGCTATTGCCGCGCGCGTGCCGGTTCTATCCGAGTTGCTCGCAGTACGCACTCGAAGCGGTCGCCCGGCATGGCGCCGTTCTGGGCGGTTGGCTGGCATGCCGGCGCCTCGCGCGCTGCCATCCGTGGCATCCCGGTGGAGTCGATTTCGTGCCCAGCGCTTACTCGTTACGTAACGCGCAATGATTCATCTGCTCGTCGCGACCTCGTGGCTCCAACCGATCGTCGACATCCTCTCCGGGATCGTGTTGATGATCGACAAGCCGATCCACAATTTAGGCTGGAGTCTCGTGATTCTCGCGGGCCTGATCCGGCTGGTCTTTTGGCCACTCAACACGGCGCAGTTCAAGAGCATCATGAAGATGCAGAAGATCGCGCCCCTCATGAAGCGGATCCAAGACCGCTACAAAGACGATCGCCAAAAACTTCAGCAAGAGACGATGGCGCTCTACCGAGAGCACAAAGTCAATCCGCTCGCCGGCTGCTGGCCGATGCTGGTTCAATATCCGGTCATCATCGCCGTCTATTACGTGGTGATGAATCATCGAACGCTCTTCGAGAACCAAAGCTGGTTGTGGGTGGGCAGCGGCCTTTCGCATGCGGCTTCCCTTCCGAAGATTTTCGGCATCCCGGTCATCGCCGCGAGCCTCGCGCACGCCGATTTGGTTTTGGTTCTCCTGTATGCCTTTTCGATGTACCTCAGCGTGCGGTACGTCAGCGCGCCGGCTACCGATCCGCAGCAAGCGCAGATGCAACGGATGATGGCGATCTTCTCGCCCCTCATGCTTGGGTTCTTCGGCTGGCGTTACCAATGGCCGTCGGCGATGGTGCTCTATTGGTTCTCATACAACGCTCTCACCATGGCGCAGCAGCTGTACCTATTGCGTCGCCACCATCAACCGCTGGCGTTGATTGATTCGGAGCACGTCATCACCGGCGCCGTCGGGCGAACCGAGGCGGCAAACGTGCCGCCGACGGCGCTCAGCGGCAACGGCGTAACGAAAGGCAGCGCGGCCCGCGCGCGGCGCAGTTCGCGAAGCAAAAGAAAGAATAAGAAAGGCGTATAAGAGCCAGAATGCTCTACGAAGACGATTTTGAGTTCGAAGAACAGCCCACGAACGTGCGCGATCGCACGATCGGCGGTAAACCCGGCGAACGCACGGGCACTCGGCGTCCACGTCAACCGCGGCGTCCGCCCCCGCACGGCGGACAGGGTCAGGAGGTCCCCGAACACGCCAAGCCGGCCCTGCAACTGCTCGAAGAGATCCTGCAGCGCATGGGAATCGGCCCGGTCGACATCGCCTATATCACGCGAACGGAAGGCGAGTACTTGGAGATCGACGGCCCGCATCTCGGAATGCTGATCGGGCGTCACGGTAACACGTTGGAAGCGCTCAATCTTCTGTTCAACAACGCCTTCAACGCCGGTGTGCGTACGGATCGTCACTATTACACGATCGACGCGCAAGGCTATCGCGCGCAGCGCGCCGATCAACTAAAAAATCTCGCCCTCGCAGTGTTGGAACGATGCATGCGCGAAAAGGCGCCGCAACAGTTGGAACCAATGCTGCCGTCCGAACGTAAGATCGTTCATCTCGCCTTAGCGCAATCGCCGTTGGTGCGGACTGAATCCGAAGGAGAAGAGCCGGAGCGGCGCGTCGTCATTTTCCCCCGTTGAATGGCGATACCGACACCATAGCGGCGATCGCGACGCCGCCCGGGAAGGGCGCGATCGCGATCGTTCGCGTTAGCGGACCCAAAACAAGGACTTTCGTTCGGCAACTCGTGCGCACAAAACGGCCGTTACGGGCCCGCGTGGCGACCTGCGCGACGATCTGCGATGAGACGGGCCGACGGCTCGACCGCGGGCTGGCGATTCGATTTTCGGCGCCGCAAAGTTACACGGGCGAGGATATGCTCGAACTACAAATGCATGGATCGCCGGTCATCGCTCGCGAGATGCTGCGGACGCTGCTCGCCTGCGGAGCGCGTCTGGCCGCGGCCGGCGAGTTTACACGGCGGGCGTTTTTCAACGGCAAGATGGATCTGCACGCTGCGGCGGCCGTGGCCGACGTCGTGAATGCGGAAACAGCGGCCGCCGCTCGTGCGGCGCTCGCCAACCTGGGAGGCGGGTTGACCCACGAAATAGAGGCGGCCCGGCAGTCGCTGCGGGCGCTCTTGGAGGAGCTCGCCGGCGCGGTCGATTTTCCGGATGAAGTGCCCGAGCCGGCGCCGTCACAACTTCGGGCGCGCCTCGATGAACTACGCGCTCGACTGCAACGTTTACGCCGTGACGGCGAACTGGGCCAACTGATCCGTGAAGGCATCGGCGTCGCCATCGTGGGGCCGCCGAACGCCGGCAAATCGTCATTGCTCAACGCGTTGCTGGGCACCGATCGGGCGATCGTTTCGGAGCTGCCGGGAACGACGCGCGACACGATCGAGGAAACCATCGCTATTGACGGCGTGCCGGTGCGCCTGGTCGATACGGCCGGAATCCGCACGCACGCCGATCGTCTGGAGAGCGCCGGCATTGAACGTACCGATCGCGCGCTGAGCGGCGCCCGTATCGCGCTCGTCGTTATCGATGGATCCGCGCCGCCCGCCGCCGAGACCGAGAAACTCCTCGAGCGGACTCGGCGCCAGCCGCGCATCGTCTTTTTCAATAAATCCGATCTCGGCACGCGGACCGCGAGACTGGTGCAAATTCCGGGCGCCATCATCGGGAGCGTTCGGGACCCCCGGACGCTGGAGATGCTACGCGCCGCCATCGCCCAAGCCGGCTGGGGCGCCGAGCAGATCGACCTGGCGCGGCCGCACTTGGCGGCGGCGCACGAGTTTGAGGCAGTCAACGAGGCAATCGAGGCGCTGGATGCGGCATATGACGCACTGCGGCGCGAGGATCCGGTTGATTTCGCAGCGGCCGACCTGCACCGCGCTTTTTCGGCGCTCGGGCATGTGAGTCGACGGGAAGGCGCCGAAGAGATTATCGGGGGAATCTTCTCCCGTTTTTGCATCGGAAAATAAGGAGGTCGTCTCTATGCACCGCCCCCTCGCAATCATACTTTTGATCGCCGCTTCCATCGCCCCAGCCACCGCGAACGCCCGCAACGTTTCTCGGTTCGGCGTTAACATAGTCAGTTGTGTCGTGAATTCCAACGGCGGCAACGTGACCAATGGCATCAACGTCGTTTATTACAATACCCACGACTCCGCCGCGACCGAAGTAGACTTTACGGTTAACTATCAGGGACATCGGTATCTCTTGATCGATCGAGGAACGTTCACCCGCGGCTCGCAGATCAACCACAACCTGACCAATGCGCTGACGGGCCAGCCATGGTATGGTCCGAAGCCGAAGTCCTGTCGGGTGGAACGCGTGTATCTCGCTAACGGCACAACGCTCTAAGGGGAGCCTTTGATGAGCATCCTCGCAAGCGGCCACATTCTGGCGCGCAATTGGTGGACTTGGCTAGTCCGCGGCATCGCCGCGATTATCTTCGGCATTCTCGCGTTTCTGTGGCCGGTCGCGACGATTTGGGCCATTGGGATATTGTTCGGTGCGTACGCGCTGGTTGACGGAATCTTCGCAATCGTTGCGTCCGTGCGTGCCGCGGAAACGCATCAGCGGTGGTGGCCGTTCCTCGTCGAAGGAATCATCGGCATCATCATCGCTGCGATCACCTTTTACGACATTCGCATTACGCTCTTCGCGCTCTACCTCACGATCGCCGCCTGGGCTTTCTTGACCGGGATTTTGGAAATCGCCGCGGCGATTCAACTGCGCAAGCATCTCGCCAACGAGTTTTGGCTCCTTTTGGGCGGCATCGCGTCGATTCTCTTTGGCATCCTGATGCTGTGGCGACCGTTGCCGGCGGTGCTCGCCATCGTTTGGTTGATTGCGGCGTACGCGATTGTTTTCGGGATCCTGATGATCGGCTTTGCGATGCGTTTGCGCCGGCACGCCCATCATGCGGTCGGCGTCGCGGCGGCTCGATAACGACATAGCGATGTTGGATGCCGGCACGATCGTCGTCGGCGGCGGTCATGCCGGCGTCGAGGCCGCACTCGCGTCGGCGCGCCTCGGCGTGCCGACGCTATTGATCACGGGCGATCCCGCGAAGATCTGTACGCTTCCGTGCAATCCGTCCATCGGGGGCAGCGCGAAGGGTCAGCTCGTCCGAGAAATTGACGCACTGGGCGGCGCGATGGGGACGATCGCGGATCACTGCAGCGTGCATGCGCGGTTTTTGAACGAGAGCAAAGGCCCCGCCGTGCGAGCGCTGCGGCAACAAATGGACAAGCCGTCTTATGCCGCACTCGCCGGCGCGCTGCTGCGCGCCCAGCCGAACCTGGAAATCCGCAAAGGCATGGTTGAGGACCTGAACGTCCGTGGAGGACGAGTGCTCGGCGTGATCTGCGCGGACGGGCACTGGAGCGCCAAAAGCGTGGTCTTGGCGACGGGCACCTTTTTAGGAGGAAGGTCCTTCCGCGGCAACGACGTGCGTTCGGAGGGGCGCGTTGGCGAAGCGCCGGCCACCGGATTGTCCGCATCGTTGAAGGGGCTCGGTTTTTCCATGGCGCGGCTCAAGACCGGGACGCCGCCGCGTATCGATAAGGCGACGATCGATGTATCCGCGATGCTGCTGCAGTCGCCGAGTCCCGTTCCTTTGCTCTTTTCGTACCGCAGCGAGGCACGGTTTGCCGGGCGCCAACTGCCGTGCTATGTCACCGAAACGAACGCGCGAACCCACGCGCTCGTGCGCGAGAACCTGCGGCATTCGCCGCTCTATGGCCTGGACCTGATCCGCGGCATCGGCCCCCGCTATTGTCCGTCGATCGAAGACAAGGTCGTCAAGTTCGCGCATAACCCCTCGCACCAAATTTTCATAGAACCCGAAGGTTGGCAGGAGCCAACCCTCTACGTCGGCGGCTTCTCCACGTCGCTTCCGGCGGACATCCAGGTCGAGATGCTCCACACCTTGCCGGGTTTACAAGACTGCGCGATGCTCCGACCGGGTTACGCCGTCGAATACGACATGATACAGCCGACCGAGCTGCGCGAAACCCTCGAAACACGCCGAGTTGCCGGCCTCTATCTTTGCGGACAGCTCAACGGCACTTCGGGTTACGAAGAGGCGGCCGCGCAGGGACTGGTTTCCGGTATCAACGCGGCTGCCGCGGCGCTCGGGAAAGAGCCGCTGCGTCTGCAGCGCAGTCAAGCATACATCGGCGTCTTGATCGACGACCTGGTGACGCGTGGCGTCGACGAGCCGTATCGGATGCTGACCTCGCGCGCCGAACATCGTATTTTGCTGCGCCACGATAACGCCGATCTGCGACTCACTCCGATTGGAAGACGCGTGGGACTCGTCGACGACGACGCGTGGGAATGCTTCGAACGACGGCGTGAACGGCTGCGGACTGCCCGTCGCCGAGCGGAGCAGACGCGCCTTAGACCGACAACCATCGCCGGCGAAAACCTGGCCGCAGGAAGCACGCTGGCCGACGCGTTACGCCGTCCGAAGATTGTCTTCCGCGACGTCGCACGCTATTTTGACCCTACGTTCGACGGGGAGCTCGGTGAACGACTGGCGATCGAACTGAAGTGTGAAGGTTATGTTCGCCGCCAGGAGATAGCGGTCGAACGGGCGCGCAAAAGCGAAGAAGCCGCTATCCCTGAGGAGTTCGACTACGCGGCAATCCGCGCACTCTCGCGCGAAGCGCGGGAGAAGCTGACTCGCCAGAGGCCTCGCACGCTGGGAATGGCGGGCCGAATACCGGGCATTACGCCCTCGGACGTCGCGATCGTAGCGATCTTCCTGCATCGCGACCTTCGAGCTCCCAGCGAACCGCTCGCGGGCTGACCCCTTCGGAAAACACGGGCGAATTCGACCGGCGCCTGGAACGGGCCGGCGTCGTTGCGCCGGTACGGGATCGGCTCGCGCGGTTTGCCGGCCGGATACTGGAGGCCAACGAGCGCTTCAACCTCACCGGCGCAAAGACGCCGCTCGAACTGGCCGGGCACATCTTGGACAGCCTCACGGTGGCCCGGTTTATCGAGGAGCCTTACGTCGACGTCGGGAGCGGCGCCGGTTTCCCGGCGATTCCGCTCGCGATCGTGCTCGACGCGAAAGTTACCCTCATCGAGTCTAACGCCAAGAAGGCACGATTCCTCGAGTCCGTCCTGGCGGCGCTCGAGGTGTCGGGCGACGTCGTGGCGGACCGCTCGGAACGCGCCGCGCACCGGCCGGATTTGCGCGCGCGCTTCGCATCGGCCACGTGCCGTGCCGTCGGCTCGCCGTCGACGGTCGCCGAACTGGCGCTGCCGCTGCTGCGATTGGACGGCCTCGCGGTGCTGCAACGTGGACGGCTCGGACCGGCCGAACGAACGGCGCTGGAGGATGCCGTCCTCCTTCTGGGCGGCAGCGTAGAAGAAGAGCACACACTCCAGGGGGACAGGCGGCTGGTGCTGATCCGCAAAAAGCGACCGACGCCGGACCGATTCCCTAGGCGCGCCGGCGTACCCCAGAAGCGCCCCCTCTGCGGTTAGTTCTGTTTCCCGTGAAACAGCGGGAGCGGTCATAGATACGTGCCTCGGGCACGGATAAGTGCTCGGCGGTAAGGTAGGATGGCGGTGGGATGTATTTACTCCGTCCGCTCGACCAGCGATTGGCGCAAGCCGTGCCGCCAGGAAGCCTCTTTGCGGTCGGCGGCCGCGTGCGAGATGAACTGCGCTCGGCGATCGATGGTGCACCGGCGCCCGACAAAGACCTCGACTACGTCGTCACGGGGCTCTCCCTCGACGAGTTAGCCCGATTGTTGGCTCCTCTTGGGCGGCTCGATATCGTAGGCGCCGCGTTTTCCGTTATAAAGTTGACTGTGGACGGCGCCACGGCTGACGTGGCAGTACCGCGCCGCGAGCGTTCGCGAGGGGTAGGGCACCGTGACTTCGACGTCGAGACCGGTCCTGCGGTCAGCCTCGAAGAGGATCTCGCCCGGCGGGACTTCCGGATCAATATGTTGGCGCGCGCCTTACCGACCGGGCAGATCGTGGACCCGTATGGCGGGGAGGCCGATATCCGGGCGCGGCGCATCGACGTTCTAACGCCGGCGGCCTTCCTCGAGGATCCGCTGCGCATGCTGCGTGCGGCGCAATTTGCCGCTCGCTTTGACTACAGGCCGACCAGAGTCGCCTCGGACGCAATCCGGGCAGCCGCACCTTTGATAGCGAGCGTTTCCGCCGAGCGGGTGCAAGAAGAGTTCACTAAGCTCTTTGAGCGAGCCAACAAGCCCTCGGTCGGGCTGGAAATCTTGCGAGCCGCCGGCGTGCTGGCATATGTGTGGCCCGAACTGCTCGAAGGCGTCGGCGTCGAACAAAACGAGTGGCACGCTTACGACGTATGGAAACACGCTCTCGCCACGGCGGATGCCTGCGCCTCTCGCGAACTACCGGTCCGACTCGCGGCCCTCTTACACGACGTTGGCAAGCCGCGCACAAAGGACGGGCCGCACTTCTATCGACACGAGATCGTCGGCGCCGAAATGGCGCAGTCGATGCTCGATCGCCTGCGCTTTCCCAAGAGCACCGTCCAGACGGCGACGCATCTAGTTCGCCAACACATGTATTCCGTCGATCCGGAACTCAGCGACGCTGGCCTACGACGATTCATCAGACGAGTGGGGCCACAGAATATCGAACGTATGTTCGTAGTACGGCACGCCGATATTGCCGGTAGCGGCTTGCCAAAACGTGGTGACGCGAACGAACGCTTTGAGGCGCGCGTTCGCGCGGAATTGGAACGCCAGCCGGCCTTTTCAGTTCGAGATCTCGCAATCGGCGGTGATGAGGTTATCGCGGCCATTATCGCGCGGGGCGATGCGCCATCGAACTATCACGGCGACGAACGGGTCGGCGCTGCACTGCGGTGGCTTTTCGAGCAGGTCACCGATAAACCCGAACGTAACGAGCCGAGTTTGCTGCTGCAATTGCTCGAGCAGTACTTCACCGGCGAGTCGGATGCACGGGATGCGTCTGCGTGAGCCGAATCATTGCGCTCGTTAATCAAAAAGGCGGCGTCGGAAAGAGCACGACCGCAGTAAATCTCGGCACGGCACTGGCGGTGATGGGACGCCGCGTGCTCATCGTGGACACCGATCCGCAGGGGAATGCCACCACCGGACTGGGCGTGGACAAAACCCGTTTGCCGCACGACGTTTATCACGCGCTGATCGGCGACGTACCGCTCGAACGAGTCATTATCACGACGGAGATCGAGAATCTCGCTCTCGCGCCGGCAACGATCAATCTCGCCGGAGCCGACGTGGAACTCGTAGCTGCGCTGTCCCGCGAAACGCGCTTGCGTCAGGCGCTGGCCCCAATCGCAGCCACCTACGATTTTATCTTGATCGATTCACCGCCGTCACTCGGGCTGCTAACGATCAACGCACTGGTCGCCGCCGACGATTGCATCATCCCCGTCCAAGCAGAATTCTACGCGTTAGAAGGGTTGGCGCAGTTGACGAACGTGATTTGGCGCGTGCGCGACGCGCTCAACCCGAAGTTACACGTTAGCGGAGTCTTGGTCACGATGTTCGACGGACGAACGCGTCTGGCGCTCGAAGTCATTCGTGAAGTAGAGAAGTATTTTCCGCAGCAAATTTTCAAGACGCAAATTCCGCGCAACGTCCGCCTCTCCGAAGCGCCGTCGTTTGGCAAACCCGTCATTCTCTTCGACGTCAAAAGCCGCGGCGCGCAAGCCTATCTCGCCGTCGCTCGCGAGTTGCTGGAACCGGCGCGGGCCTCGGCATGACCGATAGAAGACGCGGACTAGGGCGCGGCTTGGCCGCATTGCTCGGAGAAGGCCCGCTTCCCGTTGCCGGTCCCCACGAGGTCATTCGACAGATCGCGCTTGCGGAAATTCGGCCGAATCCATTCCAGCCCCGCAAGCACTTCAACGACGAAACGCTCGACGAACTAAAAGCCTCGATCGCCGAATACGGCGTTTTAGTGCCCGTGATCGTGCGCCGTCGGGAAGACGCCTACGAATTGATCGCGGGCGAACGTCGCTGGCGTGCCTGCGCCGCCCTCATGCATCAAACTATTCCAGCGGTCGTTCGCGCGAGCAACGATCGCCAGACGCTCGAGTTGGCAATCGTCGAAAATTTGCAGCGTGAAGATCTCAATCCGCTCGAAGAGGCTGCCGGATTGGCGCACCTCATCGAAGAGTACGGCCTAACCCACGACGACATCGCACGGCGCCTGGGCAAGAGCCGTCCCGCCGTCGCCAATGCGCTACGGTTGCTAGGCCTCTCCGACTCCATCAAAGGGATGCTCTTGGCGGGGCGCCTGTCGGCGGGCCACGGACGCGCGCTGTTAGGCGCGCCGCCGGAAATGCGGGAGGCGCTGGCGCAGCGCGCGGCTCGCGAGGGCCTCAACGTTCGCCAACTGGAGCGCCTCGCAGCTGCCGAGCAGACGAAGCATCGCAACACCGTGCGCAGGCCGATGGCGCCCTCGGCGGAGGAACGCGACTTCGAGGCGCGCCTCCGCGAAAAGTTCGCAACCGCCGTCAACCTCGTCCGAAGCGCGCGTGGCGGACGCATCGAGTTGCGTTTCGCCAACGACGCAGAGCTGATGCGCTTAGGGGACTTGTTGCTCGGCGAATAATGTTCGTTCCATTCTCACGAATCATCACGCTCGCCATGGCGGCGGTACTTTGTTTTGCGCTGTTGGTGCCAATGTCGCTGCGTCGCCATATGCCGGCGCTTGCGGTGGCGATCGGCGTCGTTTTCATCGCGTATTTGATCGCGAACGTCGCGATGTGGCAGCGCATTCGTCGTCCTCGGTGAGAGCGCAGCGAATTGCACGGCTTCACGGCATCTACGCCATTTTCAACGAAGGACCCGGGATCGTCGAGCGCGCCGCTTCGGTCCTAAGCGTCGGCGTGCGCATCGTACAATACCGAGCCAAGCACGGAATCGACGAGCCGCATCTGCGCGCGCTTCGCTCGCTGACGAGCGCGCAGGACGCGCTGCTGATTCTCAACGATGATTGGCGTGCCGCCGTGAGGTTCGATTGCGACGGGGTGCATCTTGGTCCGGACGACGCCGGATTTGGCGACGTAGCGACGGTACGAGCGGCGATGCGCGAGCGGGTGATCGGGCTCTCCTGCGGCACGCCGGACGAAGTACGTTGCGCTAACGCGACGGATATCGATTACGCCGGCGTCGGCTCGGTCTATGCGACGCCCTCCAAGAGCGACGCCGGCCCGGCCATCGGCGTCGAACGCCTGCGGGCACTCGGGAAACTGTCGCGCGTGCCCGTCGCGGCGATCGGCGGCGTTACGGCAGCGAATATCGGCGAGATACGCGCGGCCGGAGTTGCTATGGCTGCGGTGATTGGGGCCATCGCAACGGCGCCCGATGCGGCAATCGCGGCGCGCGATTTGATTACGAACTGGAATTTGCAAGCGTAGCCTACGGTGACGGCAATCGTACTCTCAATTGGAACGACGCATCCTTGGAACGTCGCGGGGACCGGACGAGATCTTATCGTTGCAGCCGATTTTGGCGCGCGGGTCTTTACCGCCATCGCGGCCGTGAGCGCGCAAGGCCCACAGGGACTCACGGCGCTGCAACCCGTCAACCGGAATGTCTTTGAAGCGCAGCTGGCTTCACTTCCGTGGGATTCCGCGCAAGCGGTGCGAATCGGCGCCCTGCCGACGAGCGAAGCAGTGGCGGTCGTTGCAACCGCCCTGCGACAGCGATCCGAACTTGTTGCCGTCGTAGATCCCGCCTTTGCCGCGAGCCGCGGGGGAGAACTGGTCGACGCGGAGGCTAGGAACGCATGCGGCGAGCAACTCGGCGTTTTGGGCAACGCGATCCTCACGCCGAATCTCGATGAAGCGGCCATCCTGTTAGCCGCCGACCGGATCGACCGCGGCTCCATTGGAGAGGCCGCCGCGACCCTGCGGGCTCGGGGCTGTCTCGCCGTCTTGCTAAAAGGCGGCCATCTAGACGGAGAACCGACCGATGCGCTGGCCACGGCGGTAGGCGTGGAATTGTTCACCGAGCCGCGAATCGCCGGCCGAATGCATGGAACGGGCTGCACGCTGGCGATGGCGATCGCCTGCGAAGTCGCCGCCGGAATGTTGCTCTTGGATGCGGTTCGCTCGGCGCGCGCTTACGTGCGGACGCAGATCGCCAAACATTAGGGACCTCTGCATTTGCTTGGCGCGACGATCTCGTTTACCATTCGTCCGTGTCGTTGACCGTCTCCACTACGCGCCCGCGCGTTCTCTCCGGCATGCGTCCTACGGGCCCATTGCATCTGGGCCATTTAGTGGGCGTACTCACGCAATGGGCTAACTATTGCGAGACCGCCGAGGCGTTTTTCGAAATCGCAGATCTTCACGCGTACACCACCGAGTTTGAACGCGCGGTGAAGATTCGCGATGCCCGCAACGCGATGGTCGCCGTCTGGTTGGCGGCGGGCGTCGACCCGGAGCGTTCTACGATCTTCTTGCAGTCGGCCGTTCCCGAAATCGGTGAACTGCAGGCGCTCCTTTCGATGATCACGCCGGTTTCGTGGCTCGAACGCGTTCCGACGTACAAAGGCCAGATGGAAGCGCTCGGCCAGCGCATCGCGACGTATGGATTTCTTGGATATCCCTTGCTCCAACTGTGCGATATCGCGATCGTTCGGGGTGAATACGTTCCGGTCGGTCGCGATCAACTCGCGCATCTCGAACTCGCTCGTGAAATCGTGCGGCGATTCAACCATCTGTACGGCGACGGGGGCCAAGTCTTGACCGAACCGCAGCCGACGCTCTCGGAGTTCCCCGAAATTCCAGGCACCGACGGCCGGAAGATGAGCAAATCCTACGATAACGCGATTCTGATTGCCGACGACGAAACAACGACGACGAAAAAGGTCCGCGGCATGGTCACCGATCCGTTGAAGATTCGGCGTGGCGATCCCGGGCGACCCGAGATCTGCCCCGTCTTCGCCCTATGGCGGTTCGTTAATCCGTTGCGAGTAGACGGGATCGCGGCGGAATGCCGATCCGGCGCACTGGGCTGTGTGCAAGACAAAGGCGAGTTTGCCGAGCAACTCAATTCGTATCTGCGTCCGATTCGCGAACGCTACGCGGCGTACATCAACGAGCCGTCGCGCATCGAACGAATCATCGCGGACGGGACGGCACGCACCCGTGAGATCGCCGCCTGCGTACTAGCCGACGTCAAAAGAGCGATGAAGCTCACTTGAGCGCTGTGTCAGTTTGGCGAGGGTGGACGTGGTGGACGAGGTGGCGGTCGGCGCAACGCGACCGCAAGCGGCGCACCGAGAATTAGCAAGAACGGAAAAAAGAAAACGTGGCCGCTGGAAAGCGTGTACACGATCGCTGCCGCCACGAGCATGAGAAGCGCCGCAACGGCGACGCGCACCGCTACCACCACTCTTTTCGGCTCCGAGCGTTCGGCGGCACGTCGGTTGTCCGCTCGAAGACTTCGATACTCATCGTGTCTGGGGCGCGCCAATCATCGCACACGCGCGCGACGCTTTCCAAAACTTCGGCTCGCGCTCCGGAAGACCGCACGCGATTACTCCGCGAGGGCTCGGCGGCCGCCGGCGATTTGTTCCCAGCGGGGGGCACCGGGCGGGTAATCGCCTTCCGGATGGGCCTCGATCCACTGGTGTGCGAGTACGGCGGCGTACTCGAAGTGCAGAAACGACGCGGCGGACCGCGTTCGCAACGCTTCGATCAGCGGACGCATAGCGGTCCAGGCGCGGACCGTCGCAAAGGCGCTCGCGCCGATTTGGAAGATGACTTCGGGCGGAACGAGTCGCTGACGCAGCGCGATCCCAACTTCGTCAAACCAGAACGCCACCGCCAGCGGGCTCTCGTTCGACGGAATCTTGCGATTCACGACGTCCGCAACATAGTCCGTATCTTTTTCGATTCTGCCCGGAAGATCGGTGAGAACGAAATCAAAAAGTCGCATCATTTCCGGCGTGTTCGCGCGAGCGTAGATGTCGATAAATCCCGCCAGTTGATTGCTCGCTCGCATGTGCCGAAGTTGCACGAGCGCGGCAATCGCGGCGCCCGTCAAGACCACCAGGGTCGCAACGCTCGCCGCGGCGTTGATCGCCTCGAACATCTAGTGTTGCCTCGTCGGGCCCCCGACTTTACCCTTTGAACTTCGGCAGAGTTTTCGCGACCGATTCCAGCGCCCAATCGATGTCGTCGAGCGATGCTGCGTAGGAGAAACGCAGATAGCCTTTGCCCGCCGCGCCGAACGACGAGCCGCCGCCGCAAGCGACGCCGCCCTCCTCGAGCAGAAATTTTGCGAGGCCGCGGTCGTCATCCGTAACCGCCGACACGTTGGGAAATGCATAAAAAGCGCCTTCGGGCAGCAAGCATGAGACGCCGGCGATTTCGTTGAGGCCCGAGATCAGCCGGTCGCGCCGCGCGCGGAAAATTTCGTTCATCGCAACGACCGGCTCGTCCGGCCCCGTAAGCGCCGCCATGCCGGCCATTTGGACGAACGTTGCGACGCAACTGAAGGTGTTGTTGTTGAAGAGCGTCACGGTGCGCGCCAGGCGTTCCGGCATTATGGCATATCCCAGTCGCCAACCGGTCATCGCGTACGCCTTTGAAAATCCGTCGACCACGATCGTGCGATCGCGCATTCCGGGAAGCGATGCAATTGAGAGATACTCGCTCTCGAGATAGAAATTTCTGCTGTAAATTTCGTCGGCCAGCACCAGAAAATCGAAGCGTTGCGCGAGTTCGGCGATGAACTCTAAATCGGATTTCATCAAAACGCCGCCCGTTGGATTGTGCGGTGAGTTGATCACGACCACTTTCGTTCTTTCACAAACGCGCCGTTTTAGTTCTTCGAGGTCCATCCGCCAGCTGCGCGATTCCAGTAACGGAATCGCGTGGATCTTGGCCTGTAGATAACTTGCGGCCGAGGCATAGGCAGGATAGGCAGGATCGAAGTAAACGAACTCATCGCCGGGATCGAGCAATGCGCTCAGCGTGTTCCAGATTACCGGCTTAGCGCCCGGCGCGATAACGATGTTTTCGGCCTCCCATTGCGGCGCCATCCGTCGAAAGCGGCTGGCATACTTCGCGATCGTTTCCCGCAGCGGTAAGATACCGCTCGAAGGCGAGTAGTGGGTATGGTTGTCGTAGAGCGCATCTACCGCGGCTTTTTTGATGTGTTCCGGCGTGTCGAAATCCGGTTCGCCGATCTCCATGTGAACGACGCGGCGACCGTGTGCCTCGATTTCTCGCGCTCGCGCGAGAATTTCAAAGGCGTTTTCCGATCCCAGCCGCGCAACGGCCTCGGCGAGACGATCTTCATGTACTGCGAGCAAGCCAACCTCCATTTTTCATTGTTGCGAACCGGCACGATGCGATGCGCGGACACGTGCGGCGGAACGGCTGAAAACCTTCGTCGCTTCGCCCGAACGCGAGTTCGAACCTGGAATCAGTAGTCTTACGCAGGCCTTAGGATTTCTTGTGAAAGTACTGCACCAACATTTGTCGCGCGATCGGCGCCGCAACGGTGGCACCGTAACCGCCGCTTCGGTCAACGAATACCGCAATCGCGACGCGTGGACGATCCGTCGGAGCCCACGCGATGAACCACGTTGTGTTCGGACCGTTTCCGCCTTCCGTCTCAGCCGTACCGGTTTTTCCCGAAAACGGCAGTCCATCGATGGCTAGGCCGTAGGCCGTTCCACCAGGATCCGTGACACGCGCCATTCCGGCCCGCACCGCGGCGAGCGCTTGCGGCGTAACCGGGACGCGCCGAATGACGCGCGGAGAAAATCGCTCCAACACGGTTCCGCTGGGACTGCGAACTTGTTGCACGATTTGCGGCCGATAGAGCGTGCCGCCGTTGATGACGGCCGATGCAACGTTGACCATTTGCAGCGGTGTCGCTTGCATCGCACCCTGTCCGATGCCAAGAAAGCACGCTTCGCTGGGCTCCATCGGCACGCCGAACGTTCGCAGCTCCCACGCGTTCGTCGGCCAGTTACCTTCGTTTTCTCCCGGAAGATCGATCCCGCTCTTGGCGTCCAGCCCGAAGGCCAAGGCATACTTTCGCAAGCGCGCGTTACCGAGCCACCACGCAAGACGAAAGAAATACCCGTCGCTCGAGGCCGCCAGCGCGGGCACGAACGTCGTCCTGCCCAATCCGCCGGCCGCAATGTCGCGCGCATAATACCCGCCGCAGTCCCACCCGCCGGTATCGTAAACGGGTTGATTGACGCGGACGACCCCTTCGGTTAACGCCGCCGAGCCGGTGACCATCTTAAACGTCGAGCCCGTCGGCGTCGCCGCAGCGATCGCGCGATCGAAGAGCGGCTCACTCGGATCGGTGAGGTCGCGTGCGATGCGTTTGGCACGTTCCGCCGCGAAGTCGTTCGGATCGTAGTTAGGATAACTCGCCAGCGCGAGAATGTTTCCGTTCCAAGGATCCTCTGCCACCACCGCACCGGACAGCGAGCGGCGTCCCAAGGAGTGAACCTCCTGCGCGAGCGCGTCTTCGGCGATTTGCTGCAATCGCCAATCGATGCTGGTGATTAGGGTATCGCCCGATACGGCGGGCCGCGCCGCCAACTTGATAGTTGGAACTACGGCCCCGGTAGCATCGACGACGACGCGCTGTCCGCCCGGACGCCCGCGGAGATACGCATCGTACCAATATTCGAGCCCGTCTTTCCCGATCACGTCGTTCGGGGAGTAGCCCCGGTATTTCAACCGCTCGTACTCGTCTTGCGTGATTGCTCCGACGTAGCCGATTAAATGCGATGCGAGCAGGCCGTGCGGATAATCGCGAACGGGTTGCACCTCGAGATCGACGCCGGGCAGGTCGGCAAGCCGCTCGGAGAGCCTGGCCACGGAGGCCACGGGCAGCTCTCTTTTCAGAATTACGGGACCATACGGCTCGTTGCGAACGACGTCGCCGAAGGTTTGGTACGTGACGCCGCGATGGTGTAACAGCACGAACCATAAATTGGCAGGTTCGGCGCCGAGGATACTCGCGAGCGTCGATAGCTCGCGCGCTGGATCGCTAACTTCAGACGGGATTAGCGCGACGACGAATGACGGGCGGCTTCGCGCCATGACGGTGCCGTGCCGATCGTAAATGACGCCGCGCGGCGCCGCTACGGGAATGAGTCGGATTTGATTCTCTTGCGCGGCGGCGCGATACCGGTCGCCGTGGACGATCGTAACCATAGTCAGCCGCGTCAGAATCGCGACGAACGCAAAGAAGACTAGGGCGACAAATGCCGCAACGCGCCAGGCCGGCACGCGCCACGGCGCCCGACGGGGCGGTGGCCGAAGGATCATTGCCGCAGGGGGCCGGTTCGTCGGACGATCAGCACCGCCACCACCATCACGATTGCGTTCAAGACACTCTGTAGCACCGCTTCGTGAAGGTGTATGACGCCGAGCCCGATCGGATAACCGAGTAGCCCTTCGAGCGACCAAAAGATCAGCGCGCGGAGCAGCGTCGCGACCAGCGTAATCGTAATCACGAGCGGTACGGAATCGGCGAAAAATCCACGCGATAGGACGCTCGCCAGCATGGCGCTTGCGCCGGTGGCGATCATCCAACCCGCCCCACTCTGGGGCGAAAGCGCGTCTTCACAGAATCCGGCGGACAGCCCGAAGATCGTTGCACGCCATGGATCGACGCGGATCGCGTACCAGAGGACGACCGCAAAAACGAGGCTCGGCACGACGCCGTGGATTGCAGCGTAATGACCGATCGTCGACTGCGTCACGAGTGCCGCCGCGAGCCAAGCCGCGGCCACGTACCACGCCGGGCCAACGAACGGCGCGAAGTGTGGTTTAGTGCGGTACGACGACAACGCGATCGAGCGCGCCGAGATCCACGGCGGTTTTTAGCACGGCGGTTTGATACAGCGTCGCGGCGCCCCGTTCCACCGCGATCACCTTGCCGATCGGGACGCCGGAGTGAAACGAGAGTCCTTCGCCGGTTACGACGATATCGCCGACGCGCAAGACCGCATCTTGCGGAAGATATTCCACGACGACGCTGGTAACATTACCACGCGCGATTCCCCACCAGCGTCCTCGTTGGACGATGGCGGGAATGCGGCTCGCGTAATCGCTTGCCAACAGCACCGTACTCGTCAGCGGGCGTACGTCGACGACGCGCCCGACGACGCCGTCGGGCGCGAGCACACCATCGTTGCGGTGGACGCCGTTGCGCGTCCCTTTGTCGATGGTAATCGCGCGCGATTCGTTCTCCGGAGGAAAGCCGATAACGCGCGCCCCGATGCCGTGATAGAGATCGACGACCGGACGCACGGCGCTCTCTGCCGCGTATGCGGCGGCAAGTTCGTGCAGGCGCGCATTCTCTTCGACCAACCGCACGTTGCGCGCGTGGAGCGTGCGGTTTTCGCGCTTCAACTCAGGAATCGAAACGATAGCAATGGCTGCATTGCGAAGGCCGCCCAGCGCACCCGATACCAGGGTCTGAGCGACTCCTACGACCGAACCGGCCGCGACTGAAACGGGGCTCGACGTTCCTGCGCGCTGCGCTCCGATTTGGAGCAGCGCGAGCAATGCGGCTCCGATGATGATTGCAATGAGCGCCAAAAGCCGGCGTTCGTACCGATACGTAAAAATGTTGCCCTCTTACGTCGCGCTCATTTCGGGTCCGCAAGGCGAAATCCCAAGCGGCGCAGCGCTCGAATAACGCGTCCGAGCGGCAACCCCATCACGGCATAGAAGTCGCCCTCGATGTGCTCCACGAGCGCCGAAGCACGCCCTTGAATGCCGTAGGCGCCGGCCTTGTCGAGCGGTTCGCCGGTGCCAACGTACTCTCGGATTTCGTGCGGTTCCAACGCGTAAAAGCGCACGCGCGTCGTCACGCATTCGTCTTCGCGTCGGGCGCCGTCGCCCGTTGCAAGTGCAAAAGCGGTGTGGACCAGATGCGTCCGCCCGGAGAGTCGCGAGAGCATCGCAACCGCATGGTCGGCAGAGGTTGGCTTTCCCAGCGCTTGCCCGTCAACGTCAACGACGGTATCGGCGGCGACGACCGGCACCGGTTGTACGCCGCGGCGGAGCACCGCATCTAGCTTCTCGGTTGCGTGGCGACTCGCTAACTCCCGGGGCGAGCAGTGCGGTTGCGGCGGCTCATCATAGCCGCTCGTCGTCGTTTCGACCCTGAGGCCTAGCGACTGGAGCAGTTGCAACCGTCGCGGAGAGATGCTGGCCAACAGCACCTGCGACAGCGCCTCACTCATAGATGCGGCCGCCGGTCTGGATGAACCCGCCTTCATGGTGGCCACGAGGATCGCGATGGGTCCAGTGGACGACGCCGCCGCGCGGATAATACTCGTACTCGCCCTTGACGGTCACGACTTGTCCCGGCGCCAGCGCGAAAGTTCCGGTGAAATCGGTATTCGCCTCGACACGCACGATCAGGCGGCAGCCGGAGCGTAACCGCAACAGAAAGCCTTCGTGCGGGCTGACTCGACCGGCCGCAACGCCCAAGACGCGCGTCACCGTGCCGTCGGCGACGATCTCTACGTGCGAACGCATCGCCGTATACGCTTGGCACAGCGCTGCATCGTCCGGCGTCTGGGTCGCGGCGCAGCCGCCAACGACGCACAATGCGAGCAGCGTCATCCGCCTATGCATTTTGCTGATGTCCGTACAACCGTTGCGCCGTTATGTACTGCCAGACCAGTTCGGGAACCAGGTAACGCACGGATCGCCCCTGCGAGAGCAGCGTTCGAATTAGCGAGGCCGATTGCGGGATCTCTGGAAGATTCAGCAGGCTGACGCGCTCGCGCAAGGCAGGCGGTACGGCCGCAATCACGCGCGCAAGGGAATCCGACTGCACGTCCGCGCGCGGCGCAATGACGAATCGGTCGAGCCTTTCCAAGACCTCATCGAAGCGCACCCAGTTTGAGCTTGCGAGCGAATCGGCGCCGATGATAAACGTAAAGCCGGCATCCCGATATTTTTGTGCCAACTTCGGCAATAGATCGGCCGTGTAGCCGCTTGCATCGTCGCGCAGATCGCTTTCGTCCAGCGAAAAGGCGGGATTGCTTTCGATCCCACCGAGGACCATCGCGCAGCGATCGGCGGCCGTAGCGTGAGGTTTGTCGCGGTAATGATGCCGGTTTGTCGGCACAAATAGCACGCCGTCGAGACCTTCCAGAATCCGCGCAGACTCCGCCACGAAGAGATGCGCGTTGTGAATCGGATCGAAGGTGCCGCCGAAAACGCCTAACTTCACGAATAGGTAAACTCGTGCGACCCTATACGCACGGTATCCCCTTCCTGTGCCCCCATGGCGCGCAACTCACGTTCGACTCCCATTCGGCCTAGCGTCCGTTCGAAGCGCGCCAGCGCTTCGTCCGAATCGAAGTTGGTCATCTCGGCCAACCGTTCGACGCGCTCCCCTGAAACGACGAAGGTGCCGTCGCCCCGCCGTTCGATCGCAAAGCCGGCAGGTGGCGTCAGTTCGATTCGTGCGGCCGGTGCGGCAATCTGCGGCATGGGGGCCGACACGATCATTAACGCAACCTGCAGCATCGTGGCCCGCACACCCTCGTGGGTTGCGGCGCTGATGCCGCGCACGTCGCCGAATCGTTCGCGTAATTCGGCGAGCGAGCTTTGCGCGTTGGGGAGATCGAGTTTGTTGAGCACCAACAGCGTCGGCTTCTCCAATACGCCGCGATTCCACGCTCCAAGCTCCGCGTCGATCATCGCTTTATCGGCGAGAAGGTCATCGACTGGTTTGGCACCGTCGAGCAGATGAACCAGCACGCGGGTGCGTTCGACATGTCGCAAAAACTGGTCGCCAAGACCGGCGCCCCCGTGCGCTCCTTCGATCAACCCCGGGACGTCGACGATCACAAACGATTCGTCTTCCGAAATGCGCACGACCCCAAGTTGAGGCTCGAGCGTCGTAAACGGATAATCGGCGATCTTCGGACGCGCGGCTGAAACTACAGATAGCAGCGTGGACTTGCCTGCATTCGGGACCCCGACGATGCCGCAGTCCGCTAGCAAACGAAGTTCCAATCGTAACGTCGTACGTTCACCGGGTTCGCCGCGCTCCGCAAACCGGGGCGCCTGGCGTACGCTCGTGGCAAAGTGCTGATTGCCCAAGCCCCCGCGACCGCCTCTCGCGACTAATACCCGCGATTGCGGTGCGTTCAGATCGGCGATGCAAGTTTCGGAGCCGTCCGCGGACTTGCAAAAGACCAGCGTGCCGACGGGAACGGCGACCGTCAGATCTTCCCCGCTGCGTCCGGATTTATTGGAGGTGCCGCCCGGACGTCCCGATTCTGCCGAAAAACTCCGCTTATAGCGAAATTCGACCAGCGTGGAAAGCGTAGGCACCGCTTCCAGATAGATGCTGCCGCCGCGGCCGCCGTCCCCGCCCGCTGGTCCACCTTTGGGAACGTACTTCTCCCGCCGCCACGCAACGATGCCGTCGCCGCCGTCACCTCCGGCGACCACGACCTCCACTTCATCGATGAACTGCATCGGGCTATCGAGCTTCCACCGTCGGGAAAGCAAAAAGGGCCCCTGGGGCCCTTACTACCGGAGTCGTCTTGGTGGCGTTATGCAGCGGGAACGACGGACACGCGCCGGCGGGTGCTGCGGCTAAACTCGACGGTCCCTTCGACCAAGGCGAAAAGGGTGTGATCCCGTCCAATGCCGACGTTCGCGCCGGGGTAAAACTGGGTCCCACGCTGCCGCACCAAAATGTTACCGGCAACCACGCGCTCGCCTCCAAAACGCTTCACTCCCAGGCGCTGAGCGTTCGAGTCACGGCCGTTGCGCGTCGAGCCGGCGCCCTTTTTCGAAGCAAAGAGTTGCAAATCGAAGTCAAACATCGCCGGCCCATTGTAGCAGAGCGCACCGAAAATGCAACGACGGAACCGACCGCGCGCGATCGGTTAGCGGATGGGCTAAAGACGGCTCTTGGGGACGGCCCTGATCGGATGGAACATCAGAACTTTCCGGTCGCCGATTTTGCCGCGACCGACCAATCGAATGCGACGCCGGCCCGTGCCCTCCAACTGGTACACCTGCCCGATCTTCCAGCGCCGCTGCAGTTTTTTTGCCATCGTCGTATTGCCCGGTTTGGAAGGGTAGTGCGATCAATCCTGGACTCCCCGGCACTACTCGTTCATTGGCCGTCTACGGGCGGCAGCAGGACGCATCTAACGCCATTTGGCCCCACGAGCACCCTTTCCACACCTGTGGACAACGCTGTGGAGAACGACTTAAATTGCGGGCGTTTGCTGCTTTCGCGGGCCTTATTTTGCTGGCCAATTCAGGCTCTGCCAAAGCTCTGACATTTGTCGGCCACAATTCGGAAAAACCCGCGAAAAGCGTGCGTTAAGGCCTTGTGGATAAGTGGATAAAGTCGTGCATAAAAACCGCAGGACCGAGGCTTCATTAAGCCAATTGGTTGCGCCCTCACGGGGGTGGCACGGCTCGAATTCTAGACATGAAGAGCCGAGCGTAGCATGTCAGGACAACCGACAAAGAGGACGTGGAAATGGCGCTTGCGACCAACTCGGAGATCTCTCAAGAACTCTGGCAAACGGCCCTCGATACTCTAGAGCGGACTTTTTCAAAGCCCGTTTTTGAGATGTGGATCAAGCCGATCCGCTTCATCTCGCTCCATGGGAACGAACTCCAGCTGGCCGTCCCTACGAAGTTCGCACAAGATTGGGTGGGAAGCAAGTTGCGAGCTCAAATGGTCGGGGTCCTAACCGAGCTCTTCGGTGCCCCGGTGGAACTGCGGCTCTCGGTCGCGGAGCCGCCGGAAGGCTCTCGTTCGAACGGCGCCGCAGCGTCGCGGCCTCTCGACGACTTCCGCAGCGCGAACCTTAACGTCCGCTATACCTTCGAAGAATTCGTCGTGGGCACCTCAAACCGGTTTGCCCACGCGGCGGCTCAGGCGGTCGCCGGAGCCCCCGCCCGGGCGTACAATCCGCTCTTCCTGTATGGGGGAGTCGGTCTCGGCAAAACGCATCTCATGCATGCGATCGGGCATCGCGTCATCCAAGACAACTTGGCGGCCAACGTCGTCTACGTCACGTGCGAAAAGTTCACGAACGAATTCATCATCGCGCTGCAAAACAATCGCACTCCGGAGTTTCGCAACCGGTATCGTCAGGTTGACGTGTTGCTCATCGATGACGTTCAGTTCCTAGCCGGCAAGGAGACGACGCAAGAAGAGTTCTTTCATACTTTCAATGCGTTGCACGAGTCGGGCCGCCAATTGATCATCTCATCGGATCGACCGCCGAAGGAGATTCAAACGCTCGAGGCGCGCCTACGCTCCCGTTTCGAATGGGGCTTGCTGACCGATATTCAGGCCCCCGATCTCGAGACGCGTGAAGCGATCCTACGCAAGAAGGCCGGGAGCGAAAACATTCCGGTTCCGGACGAGGTGACCTCGTTTATCGCCAAGGTCATCCCCTCGAATATTCGCGAGCTCGAGGGCGCGCTGATTCGCGTCATCGCGTACGCGTCGCTGACGAAATCCCCGATCACTACGGACTTAGCCGCAGACGTCCTCAAGAGTGCCGTCGCTCAAACCCCGCTCCGTCGAATCACGATCTTGAAGATCAAGGAAACGGTGTCGGCCGCGCATGGGCTCACGGTCAAAGAGATGGACAACGGCCGGCGCGATCAGCGCCTGGCGGCACCGCGCCAGATCGCGATGTATATCGCGACGGAGCTCACCAACTACTCGCTGCCGCACATCGCGCGTGAGTTCGGCAAGAAAGACCATACCACGGTTATGTATGCGCGCGACAAGATCAAGGAGCACATGCAACGAGATGAGGCCTACCGCAACAAGATCCGCCAACTCATCGCGATGTGTCAGAACCCCTAAACAGTTTGCGCACATCCCTCGCCGGACCCAGGCGCATAACTGCGCTCACGCTATGCGTCGGTGGAAAAGTGCATCGGCATGACTCGCCGGGCCACAAGTTATTCAAACCTGAAAACTCCGCTGCCGTAAGGGCCGCCGCGCGTTACTCGCAGAATGCACCGCCCTACTGCTGCTGCGACTCTGGTTTTAATTTCCTAGGAAAACGGGTCCCGGCGCCCAACGGTGGATTGCAATGAAGTTCAACTGTACGACCAAAGACATCTCGACCGCGGTCGGAGCCGCCAGCAAAGTCGTCAACGCCCATACGACCGTGCCGGTGCTTTCAAACGTGCTGTTGCAGGCCGACGACGGCAAGATCGCCGTTCGCGCCACCGATCTCGAATTGACTTTGCAATACGCGTTCGCGGCCGAAATCACCGAGCGTGGCGAGGTGACCGTGCCGGCGAAACTTTTCGCGAGCTACCTCGGAAACCTCGCACCGGGACGCCTCGAGTTCACCGGGACGCCGACTCGCGCGAGTATCAAGTACGAGCGCAGCAACTACGATTTCCACGCGCTACCGGCCGACGAATATCCGCCCTTACCAGCGGCGGCGCGCGGCGCGCAGTTTGCAATCGCTGCAAAACGCTTTCGCGAGGCGGTCGATGCGACGATTTTTGCCGCCTCCAGCGAAGAGGCGCGCGGCGCCGTGCTCATGGGGACGCTTCTGGAACTCGACGGAAACGCCCTGACGCTGGTCGCTACGGATGGATATCGCCTCGCGAAGTTTGCCACAACGCTGGACGAGGCCGTCTCGGGCACTGAAAAGTTCATCGTTCCGTCTCGCGCTCTCGCCGAGGCTGCGCGCAATCTCGGAGGCACCGAGCGCGTCGAGATCAATGCCTTGGGTGCGCAGAGCAATCAGTTGCAAATGAGCGGCGGGGATATCGCCATCACGGTTCGTCTGGTAGACGGCCAGTATCCGAACTATCAACAAGTAATTCCGGCGAAGTTCGATCGCTCGATCACGGTAAGCACGCCGCAACTCATCGGCAGTCTCCGGCGCGCGGAACTGGTCGCCGGCGATCGAGCCAGCATGGTGAAAATCGCCATCGCGAACCAAACCCTGATCTTGACCGCGAGCTCCGATACGTCGGGCAACGCGTACGAAGAACTCGAGGTCGAACAGAGCGGTGAGGATCTGACGATCGCCTTCAACGCGCGCTACTTAATCGAGATTCTCAATCACGTGAAGAGTGAACGCACGGTGATGGAGTTCCTGGGACCGCTTTCGCCTGCGGCGATTCGTCCGCACGAAGCAATAGAAGGCGCCACGCAACTCTACGTGCTTATGCCGCTCCGGCAGTGATGTGTTCCTGCGGCGGTTAGGGCTTTCAAACTTTCGCAACTATCGCCGACTCGATCTCGAACCGTCGCCAGGGTTGAACCTTTTGATCGGGCCTAACGCACAGGGTAAGAGCAACTTGCTCGAAGCGATCGCGCTCGTCGGCACGGGAAAATCCTTTCGTTCCGGCCGAGACGCCGACGCCGTGCGCACCGGATGCGATCTTGCCGTCGTGCGGGGTGAGGCGACGTCGCTGTCGGGCCAAATCAATTTGACGTGCGCGATCGAACGCGACCCCCGCGGAACTCGTAAGACCTTTACATTGAACGGCAACGGCGTTCGCTACGCTGGATACCTCGGGCGCTTGCGAGTGGTCACGTTCGCTCCGGGCGACCTACAGTTGATTACGGGAACGCCCGCCGTGCGACGCGCGTTTTTGAATCGCGCGCTGTCACAAAGCGAACCGCGCTACTATCACGAACTGGCGCGCTATCGCCGCGCGTTACAACAACGCAACGCCCTTCTCCGGGACGCGGGTTTCGATACGCACCTGCTGGACGTCTACGCGAATACGCTCGTCGAGTCGGGGACGCAAATTATGCTGATGAGAGCCACGCTCGTTTCGGCGCTGGGCCCCGTGGCGGCGCGCGCCCATAGCCGGTTTGCGCCGGCCGAACGGCTCGAGCTACGTTACGCCCCGAACTGTCGTTTCGAATCGGCGTCGCCGGCGGACATTGCCGAGGCTTTTCGCGCGCGGCTCGCAGAAAGCGCGCCGTTGGAGCGGACGCGCGGAGCGACGCAGGTCGGTCCGCATCGCGACGATCTCGGTCTGCTCCTCGACGACGCTTCGCTGGAAGCGTACGGCTCACAAGGCCAACAGCGCACGGCGGTACTTGCGCTGAAGGTTGCCGAATATAGCGTGATGCGTGAACGCACGGCCGATGCACCGCTATTGCTGCTCGACGATGTGTTATCTGAACTCGATGAAACGCGTGCGTCGGCGTTTCTCGTCGAAATGGGGATCTACGAACAAGCATTCATTACGGCGACCCAATTACCGAAGAACATCGCGAGCGGCCGCGTGGCGCGAATCTCCAACGGTGCTGCGGAATGGGCGGCATGCTAAAAGTCGCTGACGCATTGCACCGCTGGGTGCCCAACGACGGCGCGACGGATCCTCGAACCGCCTTGGAGCTGAGCTGGGCGGAGATCGTCGGTCCGCACGTGGCGGACAACTCGCATCCGAGCCGGATTACGGGCGACACCGTGCTCGTGACGACGCGCTCGAGCAGCTGGAGTCACCAACTGACTCTTTTAGCCGAGTCCATCCTAGCGGCCATTGCGGTTCGGTTACCCGACGCCGGCATCAAACGGCTGCGGTTTCGGGTCGGCTCGCTGCCACAGCGCCGAAGCGCTACCGCACCCGGCAGGGTGCGCTGGCATCAAAGCCGTGGAGCCGTACCGCGGCCGCAGGCCGCCTCGGCCGACGAAGCGCTGCGGCGCTTCAGACGAGACGTGGAGCAGAGCGAGCGCTCGAAGGCCACCCAAGGGTGGCGGCGCTGTGCGCAATGCGCGGCGTTCGTCCCGCCGCTTGCGGCTGCGCCGTGCGTCAGTTGCACGGCAAGCACGGACGAGCGCCGCGTGCAAACCATCGCCCGGTTACTCTTCGAGGCACCCTGGCTCGGATATAGCGGAACGGCCGAGCTTGTCGAAGGGTTATACGAAGGGGAGTACGAGCGGATTCGAGCGCAGCTCCTTGCGCGATGGTGGAGCGTTCTCACCGCGGCGCTCAAAAACAAGCGGCTTTCTTACGACCGTCGAGAGCGACTGATAGCCAGCTCGTACGTTTTGTTGCGCAGTAACGTTCCTCCGGACGAGATCATTCCGGCGACGGTGCGCGGCATTCTCGGCGATGAGCTTCACCATTTGATTTACGATACGTAACGAACGAAAGCAGGATGACGACGAACTACACTGGCGAGCAAATCGAGGTTTTGCGCGGACTGGAAGCAGTGCGCAAGCGCCCCGGCATGTACATCGGCAACACGGCGGAGCGTGGGCTGCATCAACTCGTCTACGAGGCGGTCGACAACGCGGTCGATGAGGCGCTCGCGGGCTACGCGCGAACCATCGACGTCGTCTTGCATCGAGACGGATCGTGTAGCGTTCAAGACGACGGGCGCGGCATTCCGATCGACGTGCACGCCGAAGAACGGCTTCCTGCCGTCGAAGTCGTGATGACGCTACTACACGCCGGGGCAAAATTCGGAAAGGGAGGTTACAAGGTTTCCGGAGGCCTTCACGGCGTCGGCATTTCGGTCGTGAATGCGCTTTCGGAATGGATGATCACGCTCGTGAAACGTGACGGGTTCGAGTGGCAAATGAAGTTCGAACGCGGCAATACCGTGCAGAAACTGAAAAAGGTCGGTCGAACCGACGGCACCGGGACGCTGCAATGGTTCAAGCCCGACCCGGACGTTTTCGAAGTCATGGAGTTTCATTGGGATATCTTGCAGAAACGACTGCGCGAACTCGCCTTTCTGAATCGCGGCCTCTCGATCACGCTGCGGGACGAGCGCGGTGAAACGGCCCGCCAGCGATCGTATGAATTCGACGGTGGCATCGTCTCGTTCGTAGAATGGCTAAACGAAAAGAAAGATCCGTTGCATCCAATTCTCTCAACGCATGCCGAGCGCGACGGCGTGGACGTCGAAGTCGCTATGCAGTACACCGATACCTACGCCGACCAGATCTTCTCGTACGCCAACAACATCGGCACCATTGAAGGCGGGATGCACCTTCAGGGCTTCCGGCAGGCGGTGACAAACGCGGTGAACGCGCACGCGCGTAAGCGCGGCATACTGAAGGACTCGGACGGATCGCTCTCTACCGACGACGTGGTCGAGGGACTCACGGCGGTCGTCTCGGTAAAACTCAGCGAACCGCAGTTCGAGGGTCAAACCAAAACCAAACTCGGAAACGCACGGGTCCGTAGCATCGTCGCCGGGCTCGTCTACGAGCGGCTTGAGTTTTTCCTGGAAGAGAATCCGAAGTTCGCGCGAGCCATCGTCGACAAGTGCATGCAGGCGCAGCGGGCACGAGACGCCGCGAAAAAGGCGCGCGACCTTTCGCGCCGCAAGAACGCGCTCGAGGGATCGGGTCTACCCGGGAAGTTGGTCGATTGCAAGAACGGCAATCCGGCCGAGTCCGAACTGTTCCTCGTGGAAGGCGATTCGGCGGGAGGTACGGCCAAGGGTGGTCGTGACCCCAACTCTCAGGCGATTCTGCCGCTGCGCGGTAAAATCATCAACGTCGAAAAGGCGCGGCTCGACAAAGTGCTCGCCAACGAAGAGATTCGCACGATGATCACGGCGCTCGGGACAGGTTTCGGCGACGAGTTCAACGTTTCGAAACTGCGCTACCACCGGATCATCATCATGACGGATGCCGACGTCGACGGCTCGCACATCCGCACCCTCTTACTGACGTTTTTCTACCGGCAGATGCGTCCATTGGTCGAAGAGGGGCACGTCTACATCGCGCAGCCGCCCCTGTACGGCATTCGTAGAGGCAAGAAACAATGGTGGGCCTTCAGTGAGACGGAGTTGAAGTCGATCGTGGGCGAAGACGGCAAAGATTTCACGATTCAGCAGTACAAGGGCTTGGGTGAGATGGATGCCGAGCAACTCGCGGAGACCACCATGGAAGTCGGCAACAGGCGGCTCAAGCAGATCACCGTTGAAGACGCCGTCGAAGCCGAACAAATCTTCACCGATTTGATGGGCGACAAAGTAGAACCCCGCAAGCAGTACATTTTCGATTACGCAAAGAGCGTCACGAATCTGGATCTTTGATGTAAATCTTCTTTTAGAAGCGTACCGCCCCGGCGGGGTCGCCGGCTGCGGGCGGGGTATAGCCGTTACGTGCGCACGCGCTTAGCAACCGGCTTGCTTGCTGCAGCGGTTCTCCTTGCGGTCGTCATCGGCGCGCGCCAAAGCCTGGCGAGATTGGCGATCGCCGCGGCGGGCGCCGCGACGGGCTACTCGATTCAGATCGGCGCGCTCCACGTTGGCGGAGGTAGGGCGGTGTTTGACGATGTCCGCGTAATCCGGGAGCGCGAGCCGCTGCTGGATGCCGATCGCATCGAAATTGCATATAACCTTCGCGATCTATTTCCGGGAAGCCGGCATCGCTACGGTTTGCTCGGCGTCGTCGTGCAACATCCGACGATAACGGTGGTTCGCCATCGCGACGGGAGTTTCAATTTTACGATTCCGCGCGGAGGCGGTGTGCCGCAAGCGCCGCGTCCTAATCCGGTCCCCCTACGCTTATCGCTGCGAATTCGCGACGGTCGACTGGTTCTTCGAGAGCCGCTCGCTTACGACCAAAGCGCGAAAGAACTACAGGCGGTACGTCTGACACTCGACGGAAGCATAGACACCGCTGAGGTGACGCACTATCGGCTCGAGGGCGCGTTTGCGGCGGAGCGGCCGGAGCGGTTTACGGTCGTTGGCAGGGTCGATGCGCCGGCCGGATACGCGATCCATCACGCTCGCGCCGCGGAATTCCCATTGCGCGCGCTGGCGAACTATTTCGCCGATACGCGGGAAGTGCGAAATTCTCAAGGCGACGGGTCGCAACTTGGATGCGCGACTCTATTCGCTAGGCGCGCTGCAGCGAGGAGCGGCGGCTTACGACGCAAATCTCACGCTGGACGTTACGGATGGAACGTTGGCGATGCGTGTCTTGGCCGCGCCGGTAGAACGCTTTTCCGCCCATCTCCAAGTCGTTGACGATTCGTTTTTCGTGCGTGGCGCTCACGCGATGCTTGCGGGCATTCCGTTGAAGATCAGCGGCGGCGCGTATGACATCAGCGGCGCGCTCACCGGTCATCCGCAACTGCGGCTTGGCATCGAAGGAACCGGCGATCTGTCTGGACTTCGACAAGCGTTTGCCTTTGCTCGGGGTCAACCCATTTCAGGGCGAGCGCGACTCGGAGTGCTCGTTGCAGGTCCGATTGCGGATCCGGTCATCGTGGCGCGGGTCCGCGCACCCCATGCGGCGTATCGAGCGATGCCTTTCGAGCGCCTGCAGGCGCGCGTCGTCTACCATTCCAACGTCGTTGGTTTGGCGCCGCTACAAGTTCGCTACAGTGGCATCGATATGGCGCTGCGCGGCACGTTGGGGCTCGGATCCGTAACGCGATCGCAGTTTGCGCTCGAGGCTCGCGCGCCGGCGAACCGGCTACAATATCTCAACGAGATGCTCGGCGAGGAACCCATCGTTGTCGACGCTGCGCTCGCCGGGCAAAATCTGCGTTTTGAAGTGAACGGCAGCGCCGCATCGCTGCGCGGTACCGATCGGGTAGGCGCACTCATCGCGATGCATCCCAACGGCACGGCGGCGATTGCGCCATTTTGGCTGCACACCGAACGCGGCGAATTAGACGGCGGCTACGTGCTCGACCGACCGAATGATACGAGCGCTTTTTGGATTGCGGGGCGCGACTTGCGGCTGCGTGCGCCGCCGGCTTTAACGTTCGCCGGACTGTCGTTACCGGCGATGCCGCCGATGAACGGGCGTAGTGTGAACCTCGCGTTTGCAGGCGGCGGGGCCGGAAAGCATACGGTGCTCGCGGGAACGATGGAAACCGGCAACGCGTCCATTGCCGGCATCCCTATGTATCGCGTATTCGCAACGCTCTCGGGATCGCTCGCCGCGTTGCGCACCAGCGAAATACGCGCGGCCGGACCGTGGGGACGTTTTGGCGGCGAAGGCGACTTTTCCGCGCAAGGTTTCGATGCCTACGGTGCCTATCGCGGAACGCTGGATGGGTTGCAGCCCTATCTGGGTTCGGCGATCGCGGGGCACGGCACGTTACAGGGAACGGTCGGTGTCGCGATCGAGCCCAAGCGTATCGTGGTGACGGGGATGGATCTCGCGATGGAACACGCAACACTTCGCGGCGTCCCAATAAGTCACGCGGATCTCACGCTGGCCGTTGAAGGCAACGTCTTGCGTCTTCTTTCCGCGCGAGCCCACGCCGCAGGAGGCGACGTTGTCGCGGCCGGCAGTTATTCACTCGCCGATACGCGTCGCGCCGGGTCGCCGCAACGGCTCCTTTTGGTCGCCGCGGCATTGCAGACGTCGCAACTGCGCGGAATCGGTTTGCCGCTGAGCTCTGGAACTCTGAGCGCAACGGGTACGCTGGCGGCCGGCGCGCCGTTGCCGACGTTCGACGGCGCCGTCAGCATCAAACGGAGTCGACTGACGGGATTTACGCTCTCCGGCAATGGTGACGTTGCGCTTGGCGGCGACACCGTCGCGTTGAAGCGCACGGTCGGCGCTTTGAGCGGCACGTACGCGCAGATCAACGGAACGATCGGAGCTCTGTCGTCGGGCTCTCCGACGTACGCGCTGGACGCCAACGTTCCCGCCGCATCCGTCGCTCCGTCGCTCCGATCGTTCGGCATCGGCGATTTTGCAAACTATCCCACGAGCGGCACCTTCAACGCGCGATTGCATATCGGTGGACGCAGCGGCCGCCCGTTCATCGTTGGGACCGTCGCGGTTCCCGCGGGCGAAATTAACGGACTGCCCTTCGTGAATGGCCGCGCGCGGCTCGCCGCCGATCCAAGCGGCGTTACGATCCGAAACGGCACCGTGCTCGTCGGCACGACCAGGGCACGATTCACGGCGGTCGCGCGACCGGGCGAAAACGCGGTGCATCTCGACGCCACGCGTGCGCGGCTCGCCGACTTCAACAATTTTTTCGATACGGGTGATACGCTCGCCGGAGTCGGAAAAGTGAAACTCCTTGCCGCCGCGCGAGGAACGGGAATCTCAACGAGCGGCGACGTTGACGTGCAGGGATTTCGGTATCGAAACCTGCCGATAGGAAACACGCGCGCCATCTGGACGAGCGCGCACAATACGGTCCGTGGAACTCTTGCCGTCGGCGGAGCCGAAGGGATGCTGCACGCCGGCGGCTCGATTTCATTGCCGGCCACTGCAAACAACGCGTTAACCCGAGCGCGCTTCGATGTGGCGGCGGCCGTCAACAATCTCGACCTCGCACTTTGGATGCCGGCCCTTGGAATGCAGCAGGTACCGATTACCGGCCGCGCGTTCGGCAGTGCGACGCTGCACGGCCGTTTTCCGTTGCTGGACGTTCGCGCTGACGCTCGGATCACGAATGGGTCAGTGGGACCGCTGACGCTCGAGCGCGCGGAGCTTGCGTTGCACGCGGCGCATCGTCGCATGATCATCGATCGCGCCGAGATGGTAACGCCCGAGTTGACCGCGTCGGCGTCGGGGAGTTTCGGCTTGGGGAAGGAGCAGCCACTGGACGTTCGGGTACACGCGCAAACCGAACATCTTGCGACGATCGCATATCGGTTCACGCATCGACGCGTTCCGGTCAGCGGATTCTTCGAATCGACGCTCGATTTAGGTGGAACGTACCACGCGCCGGCGCTCTCAGCAGGCTTCGACGCCACTGACGTCCGTCTCTATGGCGTTGGCATTGCGTCGCTCTTCGGCGAGCTTCGTTTGAAAGGCCGGTCGCTCGTGCTCTCCAACGCCGGAGCGAGCTTGCAACGTGGAGATGTGACGTTGGCGGGATCGCTGCCGCTGACACTAGCGCCCCTACGCCTCGCTGCGGCGGATCAGCCGATCAGTTTCGACCTCGATTTGGTGGGCCTCGATCCAGCGGTTTTCGATAGCATCTTCGGCAGCGGCACGCAACTCGGTGGTGCTATCGATGGCCACATCGGCCTGTCCGGCACCATTGGACGGCCGCTGATCGTCGGTCGTCTGGCACTTTCTAAGGGCTCGTACACCAGCGAGCTCGAACTCGTGCCGATTACCGGAATTTCGGCTGCACTGGCGTTCAACCACACATCCGCAACGCTGTCGCAAGCGATCGCGCGGGTGGGGCCCGGAAGCGTGATTTTTTCCGGAAATATGGAGTTCCCAAACGGATTTTCGGCTGGTGGAACATCCTTGTCGGCGCACGGTTTGGCGCGCGGCGCGCAACTGGATGTCCCGGCGTACGGTTCGGGTACGCTCGATGCGCACGTCTCGGTTCAAAAGACGCCGCGCAGCCCGGCCCTGGTTTCCGGCGGAGTTACGCTGAGCAACGCGACGTTGCCGTTCGCCACGTTCTTAAAAGCGGCAGGCAAATCGTCGCAGTTGGCCGGCGGTACGTTGCCGCTGAGTTTCGATTTGGATGCGACGGCCGGTAGAAACGTTCGCGTGCGCGGGAACGGTTATGGGGCAGGCCTGGATATCAGCGCAACGGGCGGCGTGCATCTGGGCGGAACGCTCGCAGCGCCGACTCTTTCCGGAACGATCGGATCGGGCGGTGGGACGCTGACGTATTTCGACCGGGCGTTTCGCGTACAAGAAGGCAGCGTCGAATTCACGCCCAGCGACGGCATCGTACCGACGCTCCATGCCGTTGCGTCGACGACTGTCGTCAATCCGGACCCCGACCGTGCGAGAAATCCTTACGGCAGTGCCGACATCACAATTACGGTCGACGGGCCAATCTCGGCGCTCAAAGTGGGATTGACGTCGAACCCTCCGGGTTACGGCCGGGACGAGATCCTGGGCTTGATCGCTCCGTTCGGCGGCTTCGTGAACGGCATCGCTTTCAGCCGTCAATCGATGTTGGCGCGCCAACAGCCGGGCGGTTTCGTACCGCTCGGGGCCCTTTCGCCCATTCCGGAAGTGAATCTGGAACAGCGCAATACGATCACGGTCGGGCAAGAAGCGTTCAACTTGCTGAACGCGCAGTTCACCGCTGGATTGCTCGCGCCGCTCGAAAGCGCGCTCGGTGCCGGACTCGGACTCTCCAGCGTCAACCTCACGCTTGGCTATTATGGAAACGTCGGCCTTACCGCGACGCGGCTGCTTGGCAAGGCGGTGAGCCTCGTGTACGCGATCGTTTTCGGCATACCGCAAATTCAATCGTTTGGCCTCATGGTGCAGCCGAATGCGGAAACTTCAGCAAGACTTAATTTCTATTACCAAAGTGGTCCGACGAAGCTCTTACAGCTGCCCAACTCGCCGGTCGGCTATAATGCCGGTTACGTAATTGCTCAACCGCTGATCGGCAACAGCGGCTTCAGCTTATCGGTGCAGCGCTACTTCTGGTGAAGGCCTGCAAAGGACCCGGCCTGACGTGGGCGGAACAGGGCGTGCCGAGCCGCATGACGTTGGCTGGAGCGCAAGGGGCGGCGTTCGGGTGCGTCTTGGTACCTGTCTGGAAGATCGAGGACGACATTTTTGCATGACCTTTGATCCCACTCGGCGTGTGGGCCCATTTCAATTGTGCGCAGGCATCCTTCTTCCGATGCTCACGATTATAGCGAGCCTAGCGCCGATCTCTCCGGCTTACGCGGCATCCGCGCCGAAAATCGTCTCGGTGGACGTCAGCGGAAACCTACACGTTCCGACGTCGACGATCATGTCGGTGATCGAAGCGCGCCCGGGTCAGTCGTACGATCCTAAGGTCGTGCAAGCGGACCTTGCGCGCATCAACGCTCTTGGCTATTTTGCGGACATTGCACCGCCACTCGTTCGACCACGCCCGCGGGGCGTCGCGATCACGTATCGCGTCGTCGAAAATCCGGTGCTGACAAAGATTTCCTTTGCCGGCAACGCAAAGGTTCCCGGCGATACCCTTCTCGCCTTGATGGACCTTTCCGTCGGCCAAGTCTTCAACACGAACACCTTCCGTCAAGACGTGTTGAAAATCAACAACTATTACGAGCGCATCGGCTACGGCGGACAAGTACCCACTCACGTCAAGGACATCAACCTCGATTCAAAGACCGGCGCGCTAACTCTCGTCATTCAAGAAGGATTAGTCGTCAAGAACATCATCATCGGCGGCGATCCGCTTCTTCCGCCGCCGATGATTCTGCCCGCCCTTACGCTGAAGGCCGGCAGCGTGTACTCCGAGGCCGTACGCGACGCCGATTACAAGGCGCTTCAAAAAATGTACGAAGACCGGTTTCACCTCGAAGTGGGCAACTTCGTCGGCGGGATCGTGCCGTCGTCGATCGACTTGCAAGCGGGAACAGCCGACGTCAAGTACGATATCTACGTCGCGCGCGTCGCCGTCGTCGAAGTCACCGGCAACACTCGCACCAAGGATCAGGTAATTCGCCGCGAACTGCGCGAGCGGCCGGGCATGGTGCTCAACACCGATGCGATCAAGCGTGACTATGAGCGCTTGCAAGCGTTGAATTTTTTCTCCAAGGTCGAGCCCGACGTCAAACCGGGTCCCGATCCGAAAAAACCACAAGACGTAACGCTGGTTTGGCACGTCACCGAGCAGCGCACCGCAACGGCTTCGCTTGGTTTCGGCTATTCGGGCGGCTTGACGGGCCTGGGGCTGTACGGAACGCTAGGGTTTTCGGATAACAATCTCCACGGAACCGGAAATTCGGCCGGAATTCAGTTCGAAGAAGGCGCACGAACCGGGGTAGCGCAGATCACCGCGTCGATTCCGTACCTCAGCAATACGCCTCAAGGCCAGCGCTATACCGCGGGCGCGTCCATCTTCGCGAACCACTCGACCTACTATTATCCGGTCTACAGCATCGCCGGAAGCAGCAGCGCCGTTGCGTCGCGCGCCCAAATTCCGATTCCCGTCACGCTTTATCCAAGTTCGACGTCGCAGCAGTTGAGCAACGTCGTTTCAACCAGCACCTCGAGCGCTATAGGTGCTTCCGCGAACATAGGTCGGCGCTTGAGCGACTATACGCTCCTCTCTTTCAATGTCAGCGGCCAGAAAATCCGCTACAACACGACGGTGCCGTCGCCATATTACTTCCAAGGGAATCAGCCGAACATTTTTGTCGGTCCCACGCCGGGCCCGCTAAACTCGAGCGCTCAGAATTTCGGCGGCTCGTTCGGCATCGCCGCGAGCTCGATCGCCAACGTAAATACGGGCGCTCCTTACAACTTGTCCACTGCCGGGCTCAGCCTGCAGACCGTGACGTTGGACGACCCGTTCAACCCGCGCAACGGCGCGAAAGTGCTGCTGAACAGTACCTTCTCCGCGCCGGCGATCGGCTCGAACTTCTCATTCACGCAGAGCACGCTCGATCTCACGAAGTTCTTCCCAGTACTGAGGAGCGCGACGATAGGCGTCCATGGCGTCGGCTATTTCTCCACCGGCGTCATTCCACCGAGTTCGCTGTTTACGTTCTCCGATCAGCAGATGCGCGGATACAACCAAGTGTTTTATGCGACCAATGCCTACTTGGGCCAGATTGAGTTGCGCCAACCGCTGGCGGTCGATCGTAGGATCACGCTAGCCATATTCGTGGATGAACTCGACTACCGAATTCGAGGCGCCTATCCGCTGCTCAATCCATATACCAACCGCATCACCGGATATCCGTCGGATTGGGCTCTATACGGCGACGCGGGCTTTGGAATCCGTTTCGACGTCCCGCAACTCGGTCTACGCACCGTGCGCATCGATTTCGCCAAAGGAGTCAACGGGACGCATACGAGTTTCGGAATCGGCCAAAGCTTTTAGGGAGTCTTGTGAAAACTCGATGACTCGACGCTTCGCGCTTTTCGCCGTGTTCGCGATGCTGCTGGCGATTGGAACCGCGCCGGTTGCCATCGGGGCGGACATCACCGACGTGGGCTTCGTCGATCAGGCCCAACTGGCAAGCTTGCCGGTGTTCGTAAGTGCCAACGGGCAACTTGCAGCTTTCAAGAGCCGACTGGACGCGCAGTACAACGGACAATTGCGGCGCGCCCGCACCGACGCGGACCGGCAGCAAGTCGCGATGCAGTTTCAGCAGCAGCTCAACGACCGGCAGCGTGAGATCGTCGGTCCGCTGGTCTCGCGCGCGCAGCTCGCAATTGCCGCGGTGAGCGCGTCGCGCGGCATCGCCGTCGTCGTCGACAAGCGGATCGTCATCTACGGTGGTCAAGACATTACCAAAGACGTCGAGGCGGTCTTTTCGAGCTCTCAATCGATCGTTCCACCGGCTGCGACCCCGCCGCCTTCCGAGATCGGCTTCGTCGACCAAAACGCGCTCGACGGCGTTCCTAAGGTGCAAAGCGCAAACAACGCGATGAATTCTTTCGAGACGACCCAGCGTCAGGTGTATTCGGCGCGCATCGCGCAGGCCAGGAGCAATGCGGATAAGCAACAGTTGCTCACCGAGTACAACAAGCTCATTAGCGACAAGCAGAACCAACTTCTCAAACCGCTCGTAGATCAGACCAAGGCCGCCACCGCCGACGCCGCGCGCAAGAAGCACCTTATGCTGATCGTCGACCGGGCCGACATTATCTATGGGGGCGTCGATATTACGAGCGACGTCCAGAATGAGCTTTCGAAGTAACGGAGCGTCGCTTATTCGCGAGAGCGCGGTACCGTTGATCTTGGCCACGGCAGCGGTGTTCGTCACGGGATGCGGAGTCAACGTTCATTCGTCAACAGTACGGGGAACAGGGTACGTTCGACTTGACGAGGCGGTCAAACACGATCCGCTCTATCCTCAGCTGTCGCAACTGAGCGACGCGATCGCCGCGATCAACCTTCAATTTAGCGCGCCCGCCGTGCCGCTGGGCCAGCGCGAAATCGCTGCGCAGACCGCCCAACTGAATCGACAACTACGCGCCGCACAAGATCGCGCCAATAAAATACTCGCGCAAAAGCAGCGCGATTACGCAGCCCGCGAACAGGCGGCGGTTCAGGCAGCGCTATCGGCTGCGGGCGTTCGGAATAGCGGAAGTTCAGCCGCACAGCAGCTGAGCAATGCATCGGCAGCGCAAGCCCAACAGGCGGCTCGCGCGGCGGATGCGGATCTGTTGGCGTATCAACAGAGCGTCGTCGCGCAAGACAACGCGGCCAGTTCCTCGATCGCCAAACAACTGCAGGTGCAGGCGGAACAAAAGTATCGCGCCAAAGCGGAACAACTGCAGCAGAACGAAACCGATCTTTCTCTGCGGCTCACTCAACAGGATGCGGCGGCGCGTCTCGCGATTAAGACGAGACTCTCGAATCTCGCGATGGATCCGTCGGCGCGAAAACAGGCACAGTCGCAACTCGCCGCCATCGATGCAAGAGAAACCTCCGAGTTGACGGTGCAGCGCGATGCCGATGCGGCGGCGCTGCGCGCGTATCGAGCGCAACTCGACAAACAAACCTCCGCTGCGATCGCGGGTCGCGTCGGTGCCATTACGAGCCAGACGCGAGCGAAGCTCGAAGAACACCGCAACTCGGTCACATCACAGTTGCGAAGCCTCGCGCCGGCGCCTCCGTCCAATCTTCCGCCGAACGTGCAGGCCCAGTTGGCGCAGATTCACCGCCGTTTCATCACCCGGTTCCAGGCCGACGCCAACAAAACCGTCGCGCAGTATGAGGCTACGAAAACCGATCTCGACCGCCAGTTCGCGGCGCTACATGGAGCCGACGTCGGCGCCACCGGCGCCGCCGGAAAAGAACTCAATTCGCTGCAAAAACGGCGGAGCGACCTGTATCAGCAGATCGTCGGGCAAGTCGAGCGCGACGCCTCGCGCATCGCGAAGGACCGAGGATTCAGCATCGTCTTCGTCAATATTCGAGCTGCCGTGGGAGGCTACGACATGACCAATCAAGTCATCAAGGATATTGAAGGCCAGCACGAGTGAAACTTCATGCCAGTATCGTCACGCTCTGTCTTACCGGCATGATTGCCGGCTGTGCGTCGCGCGGCACGATCGGCTTGGTCGACGTGCAGCGAATCGTGGTCAACTGGCCCGAGTATCAGGGTTATCAAAATCAGATGCTCAGTGAAGAACGTTCCATATCATCACGGCGCGAAAGCGCGACCCGAAAGCAGCGCGCCGCCGTGGACCTCCAACGCAAATACTCGAAGATCACCGATCAACTGTCGCAACAAATCCGCAGCGCGGCGAGCAAGGTCGCGGCGCAGCGGCAATTAAAGCTCGTCCTCACGCGCGAAGGAATAGGATACGGAGGCGTTGACATAACGTCCGACGTCGAAAAGGCGCTGAACATCACGGAGAAGAGTTCCCCGCCGCCCGGCACGTAATGTCCCGCACACTGGGGACGCTCGATGAGTTGGCCGCCCTCGTCGACGGGCGAGTCATCGGCGACGGCAGCGTCCGAATCGAGGCCATTAGCACCGTGGAGGACGCGACGCCGGCGACGCTGACGTTCGCAACGACGCAAACGTTTGTCGGCGCGGCGCTTGCCGGCAACGCCGCGGCAATATTGCTCGACCGCGATCTCATTCCGGCGAAGACATCAAAGCCGCTTCTCATCGTCGCCAATGCTCGCCTCGCGCTCGGGAAACTGTTGGCCGCTCAGGTGCCGGCGCGGCCGCGTGGTCCGTTTCGTCATCCGAGCGCGGTGATCGGCTCCGACGTTGGAATCGCCTCGGACGTGTACGTGGGCGCGCACGCGTACATCGGTCGCGACGTTCGAATCGGGGCCGGCTCCACCGTCGGGCCGCAGTCGTACGTCGGTGACGGCGTTGCGATCGGCGATAACGTTTGGATTCATCCGCATGCGAGCGTCATGACCGGATGTCGGCTGGGCAGCCGCGTGGTTCTGCACGCGGGCTGCGTCATCGGCAGTGACGGCTTCGGTTGGGCGTTCGCCGACGGTCGCGCGCAACGCATTCCGCAGATCGGTAACGTCGAATTGGAAGACGACGTCGAAATCGGCGCTAACACCTGCGTCGACCGCGCGCAAATAGGCAGCACGCGAATCGGCGCCGGTACCAAGATCGACAATCTCGTTCAGGTCGGTCACAACTGCCGCATCGGAAAGCATTGCGTCATCGCGGCACTGACCGGTCTCGCCGGCTCGACGATCATCGGAGACTACGTTCGAGTCGCGGGACAATCGGGTTTTCGGGGGCACGTCAAGGTCGGATCGCGCGTCACTATTGCGGGCCATTCCGGTGTGTGGCGCGATATTGATGACGATGCGACCGTATCCGGGAATCCGGCGCATCATCATCGCGACGAACTTCGTCAACAGGTCATGCTTCGCAAGCTGCCAAAGCTCTTCGAGCGTGTTGAGGCTTTGGAACGTTCGCGATCGGCTAATTCGTAAATCCTCATGATGCAGGCGACGCTTCGTGAGGCGCTGCCTTTTGAAGGCGTCGGTTTGCATACCGGCGCGCAGTGCGCGATATCGGTGGAGCCCGCAGAGGTCGATCGTGGGCTGAATTTTTTGCTCGATCGCACGGAAATTCCGGCCACCGCCGATTTCATCGTGGACACCAGCCGCGCGACGGTGATTGGTCGCGATGGAGCGCGCGTGTCGACGACGGAGCATCTCCTCTCTGCGCTGTTTGCGATGAGGATTTGCAATGCAGTGATTCGCGTCGCCGGTCCCGAGATTCCGGCGCTCGATGGAAGCTCCGCCGACTTCGTCGCAGCGATCGAACGATGCGGCATCGTCGAACAACGGCTTTCCAGGCGAACCTTTGAACTAGAGAAGCCCGTCGTGATCGAACGCGGCGACCGCATGATCTTTGCGTTTCCTGCGCCGGCTTTTCGCGTTCGCTTCATCGCCGATTTCCCGACTCCGATCGGGACGCAATATCTCGACATGGTGGTCGATCCGGAGCGATATCGCGATGAGATCGCCGCAGCGCGGACCTTCGCCTATCTCCATGAAATCGAGGCGTTGCGCGCGCGCGGCTTGGCGCGCGGGGGAACGCTTGAAAACGCGCTCGTTTTCGCACCGCACGGACCCGTGCAGCCGCTGCGATGGCCGGACGAGGCGGTACGGCACAAGGTGCTGGATCTCATCGGCGATCTCGCGCTGCTGGGCGCGTGGCCGCACTGCGAGATCGTCGCGATCAAGAGCGGACACGAACTCCATGCATCGCTCACGCAAACGCTTCGGGCCTGCGCTCCCGTTCCGACAGGCTCTTAGGAGAGAACGACTTGGCCGAATACGACATCCGTGCGATTTTTGAAGTATTGCCGCACCGCTATCCCATGCTGCTGGTCGATCGTATTTTGGAATTCGAGCCGATGGTGCGGGTGCGCGGCTACAAGAACATTACGTATAACGAACAGATCTTTGCCGGGCACTTTCCGAACAATCCGGTTTTGCCTGGCGTCTACATGATCGAAGCCCTGGCGCAGTTGGGAGGGGCGATGATTTTAGAGCCGGGCGAATTTTCGCGCAAGACGCCGTATTTGGCCGGAATCGATAAAGCGAAATTTCGACGACCGGTGATCCCGGGAGATCGCCTCGACATGGAGGTTACGATGCTCCGCCATAAGCGCAACATCGGTTGGGTGAGCGCGCAAGCCGAAGTCGAGGGACAGTTCGCATGCTCCGCAGAGTTGATGTTTTCTATTGCCTCGAATCCGCGAATGTTCGGCGGCGACTCCACCGTACTCCACGTCTAAGTTTCGCAAGTGCTTCACCCGACTGCGATCGTTCATCCCGCTGCCGAGGTCGGCAAAAACGCGGAGATCGGGCCGTACTGTGTGATCGGCGAGCACGTTTCAATCGGCGCGCGCACCGTGCTGCAGGCGCACGTCGTCGTCAACGGCTGGACGGCGATTGGCGAGGATTGTAAGCTCTATCCGTTCTCGACTGTTGGCGCGGCATCGCAAGATCGCAAATACGCCGGGGAACGAGCGTACACGCGGGTCGGAAACCGTACCGTGCTGCGAGAGTACGTCAGCATTCAACGCGCCACGGGGCACGAGGAGGTCACGGCGGTCGGCAACGACTGTTTACTACTGGCCTACGTTCACATCGCGCATAATTGCATCGTCGGCAACGGGGTTACGATGAGCAACTTGGTCCAAGTGGCCGGGCACGTGCAGGTAGGCGACAACGTGACCATCGGCGGGCATACGGGCGTGCATCAGTTTACCCGTGTGGGGCGCCACGCGATGGTGGGCGGCATGAGCAAGCTCACGAAGGACGTCCCGCCATTCTTTTTAGTCGAGGGAAATCCGTGCGAACCGTACGGACTCAATAGCGTTGGTTTGCGTCGGGCGGCGTTTTCACCTGAAGAGCGTAACGAAATCAAGAAGTTTTACAAACTGCTCTACAACCCGAAGTTCAACGTTTCGCAGGCGATCGAAGCGATGAAGAACGCGGTCTCCACGGGCCCGGGCCGCGAGATCATCGTCTTTCTCGAAACGCCGTCGCAGCGCGGCGTGCTGAAATAGGGAACCGCTGAGGTACTTTTTTTCGACCGGAGAAGCCTCCGGCGAGTCGGCAGCGTTAGCACTGGCGCAAACGATCGCGGAATTGGATCCCGCCGCTCAGTTCGAAGGGATCGGAAGCGAAGCGATGCGCGAGGCGGGCTTCAGCCTTTGGCGCGACCATTCAGGCTGGGCCAGCATGGGTCCGCTGGCCGCAATTCCTCGCATCCCTAAATTGCTCGCTGCGATGTTACTGACGGCGTTTCACCTAATTGCATCGAAACCGGATTTGATCGTGCTCGTTGATTTCGGCGTGTTCAACCTGCGGCTGGTCTCGACGCTGCGCCGCTTCGGTTACGCGGGAGCGGTGCTCGATCTTTTCCCCCCGGGAACGTGGCTGGACAATCCGGAGAAGGCGCGACGCGTGAGCGCGCTAACGATTCCTATCACGGCTTTCGAACATCAATATAAGTTTTATCGTAGTTTGGGTTGCCGGATTCGCTTCTTCGGTCACCCGCTGGCGGATCGGTACGCGTTGCGTGCCGCACCGACCGCACCGGCCGCCGACGCGGGGGTTGTCGCCGTTCTTCCCGGTAGTCGCAGCGGAGAGTTGAAGCGGCACTTGCCCGTGCTAGCCGGCGCCTATCGCGCGTTACGGCAACGCCGTCCAAGGTTGCGCGGCGTCTTTGCCGCCGCCGACGCTCGAGCGGCCGCGACGATCGCAGGAACAATCGAACGGGAACGTCTGCGAGGCACCGAGGTCGTTCGCGGCGCGGCCGACGCCCTCGCCGTGGCCGACGGCGCCTGGGCGGCATCCGGAACCGCCGTGCTCGAATGCGCGCTAACCGGCGTTCCAGCGGTAGCGCTCTACGTGATTCCACGCATCCTCATTTGGTACGGCCGGCGCATGGTGCGCCACCGCTTTATAACGTTGCCGAACCTCGTGTTGGGACGTGAAGTCGTTCCCGAACTGTTGCAAGAAAAAGCCACTCCATCGGCCCTTGCCGATGCGCTCGAGAGACTGCTCGAAAAACCACAGTCACAGTATCGTGAGTTCATAGCGTTACGAGCGGCGCTCGGCCCGAGCGGCGCTTTGCGAGCGTGTGCGCACCTCGCCGTGGACTTGGCGGCCCGCGCTGCGCCCGCTCTTTCCTAATGGTGCGCATTTACCACACATCCGACTTGCACGATCGGCGTGGCTTCGTTGCGCGTTTGAACGATTTGCGCGCGCGCCGGCCCGGGTTGCTCTTCGATTGCGGCGACTCGCTTCGAGGAAGTCAAACGGTGTACCATCGCAAGGAACCCGTCGTCGACGAAATGCGCGCTGCCGGCTACGATGCGCAAGCCGTCGGTAATCGCGAGTTCCATTATTTGTTCGGTTGCCTGCGAGCTCGTGCGGCGCGTCTCGGGCATCCATTGGTGTGCACCAATTTGGTGGACACGAAAGGAAGGCCGTTACCGTTCGCGCGGTCTTTGCGTTTTGCGTTGCCTCCCGGCGGCGACCGTCCGTTCGACGTTCACGTGCTGGGCGCGTTGATCATGCAATATCCGGCCGGAAGCCGGTGGGAGCGTATCTTCGGCTGGCGTTTCTTACAGCCGTGGGACGCGATCGAACCGTATGTCGCAAACGCCCCCAACGGCGCACTCGTCGTCGTTCTTTCACACTTGGGACTGTCGCTCGATCGCCGCCTCGCGGAGCGAGTCCCGCGCATCGATCTGATCCTGGGCGGCCACAGTCACGATACGCTCGCCTCGCCGGACACCAGCGCCGGCGTACCGATCGTCCATGCCGGGCCGTACGGCCGTTTCGTCTCTCGCACCGAGCTCGGCGAGCGACGCGGCGTTGACGGTCGCTTTCCGTTGCTCGATTTCGAATTGGTACCACTCCTAGCGGCTTCTCGCGAGGCTTCCTAATTGCGCGTGTTGTTCGTTACGAACGGACACGGTGAAATGGCGATCGCAGAACGAATCGCGCGCGAACTACGCGAGATAGCGCCGGATATCGGCATCGATCATCTCGCACTCGTGGGGAGCCTACGACCAGCGACGATGAATGAGGTGGGCCCGCGCGCGGAGATGCCCAGCGGGGGTCTGATCGCAATGGGTAATCTCCGCAACATCGCGTCGGACGTTCGCGCGGGTTTACTGAAGTTGACGTGGCGGCAGGCGGCATATCTGCGCGCCGCACGAGGACGATACGCCGCGGTGGTGGCCGTCGGAGACGTGTACGCGCTCCTCATGGCGTTGTTGACGGCGGCCGCGTCGGTCTATGTTGGGACCGCCAAGAGCGTCTCGGTCGCGGGATATGGGGCGCTCGAGGCCGCCGTTTTACGGCACGCGCGCGCGTGTTTCGTACGCGACGAAGCGACGGCGGCGGCGTTGCGCGAACGGCGTGTCGATGCCCAGGCGGCCAACGCGATCGCCGATCTCGTTCGATCCGCCGACGTAGAAGGCGTGCCTCGTCCGTTGCATGGCTACGCCCCGGCGCTCGCGCTTTTGCCGGGAAGTCGCGAGAGCGCTTACGGCGATGCGCGCTTCCTACTCGAGATCGCGCGCCGCCTCGCGGGGTCGTCGCCGACGCTGGGTGCAGCGCTCTCGATTGCGCCCGGACTCAACGCCGAACGCTTCAGTCGCGATGCCCAGCGCAATGGTTGGCAGGTGCAAGGGCGCCACGATCAGGTTCGGCCTTTTTCCCTGATGAGCGACGGCCGCGAGGTCGTCCATGCTTGGCGAGGGTCGATCGGCGCGCTACTCGTGGACGCGACGCTCGTTTTGGGACAAGCGGGAACGGGCAACGAGATCGCCGCAGCCGCCGGCGTGCCGATCGTGGCGTTCGAAGAAGAGCATCGGCGCGCGACGAGTTGGTATCGGCGCCGCCAACGCGGCCTACTCGGCGAAGCGTTAGTCGTGTATCCTCGCCGCATGGACCAAGGCACTCGTGCGGTGCAAGCGCTCTTGGACGATCCCGCGCGGCTTCGCATCATGGGCGAAGTCGGACGGCAACGGCTAGGCCCTCCGGGCAGCGCTCGACGGATCGCGGAGCGCATCGCCTCATTGAGCGTCGCATAGTGCGGCGACTCATGCCGGCGGCGTTGGGGCTCGTCTATGCGTTGCTTCCGCTGTTTCCAAGTTTCATCGCACTCAGCGGCGTGGCATTTCCCGGGATCTCGCTCATCGATCGGGGCGCCACGCTCGGCGTGTTAGCGGCTTGCGGCCTGTTGGCAATCTATGCGCTGACCATGCTCGCGCGCTGCCCCCGTCGCGACTGTCAGCCGTTATTGCTTCCGTTGCTCTGCGTTTTTGGGGCGGGGCTTCTGGCCGGGTGCTTCGGCTTCGACCTTCGGGCCGGGCTGCTCTTCACGGCGATTGGGGGACTCGGCATAGTTTGGCATTGCGCTATTTTGCGCTTTTACGACGACCGCAATGCGGCGGAAACGATTCTTTGGGTCTACTTATTGTCGGGAACCTGTGCGGCGGCGGGGGCAATTGTTATGGTCGTCATGCGGACGCCGGTGCAGCAGTATGCGCTGCAACATGGCCGCGCCACCGGCACGTTCATCTTGCCGGGCGAACTGGCGGGGTATTTGATCGTTTTGACACCCGTGGCCTTTGCCGTGACGCGAGTCGCCAACGCTCGGTCCCTGCGGATCCTCGGATGGTGCGCGTTGGCGGCCGGTATTCCGGCGCTCGTCTTGACCTATTCGCGTGCGGGCTGGATGGGATTCGCTGCGGCGGTGGCGTTCTTGGTGGCGCTTCGAAGCCGGCTCGGCCTTCGCGCCGCCGTCGGGATCTTGGCGGCGGGCGTCGTCGTCGTGCTAATTCTTTTCAACGCTCATCACGATCCGAGCGAAGATTACACCCGAGTCTCGATTTGGCAAGCCGCGATGCAAATCATCGATCGCTTTCCGTTGACCGGCGTCGGACCGTTCAACTTTTCGCGTCTCTATGCCGTTATACGGTCTCCGGATGCGGATCCCACCGCGTTTCACGCGCATAGCCTTTATCTGACGTTCTTCGCCGAGTTCGGTTTGATCGGTGTCGCTTCGGTGGCATGGCTGATTTGGCGTTTCGTCAAGGAGTTGCGCCGGCGGCTGGCGACCGCGCCGCCAAACGCGACGTTGTTGGCCGTTAGCATCACGGCGGGACTGGTCGGCGTTGCCGTGCAAGGCCTGATCGATACCGTGAGCGTCGTGATCTTTGGTTTGATGATGCCTACCCTTGCGTTGGCGCTGGCGGCCGCGCAAGGCCCAGCGAGTTCTTCAGAGGTTCCCTGATGCCGCGACGGCATGCAGCGCTGTGGATAGCGTTACTTTGCGGCTGCAATCCCGCACCGCCGCCGAAACCTACACCCGGTCCCAGCGCGCCGGTCCACGCTCGCGCTACCGGGACGCCGCTGGTTCTTACCATCAAGGGACGTGGCACCGCAAGCCGGCCCGTGCATCTCATTCAGCAAGTCCACAACCGCATCGATTACGATCTCCTCGCGAGCTCCTACGAAAGCAAGGGTCCGCAAGGAGCGGCGCGCGCCGTCTTTACGAACGCGCGAGTGACCTTCCAAGACCAGCGCGGCTCCCGCATTTCCGCGAAGGCACCGCAAGCCGTCGTGGACCAAAGCAGCAACACGGTAACGCTGCTGGACGGCGTGAACGCGGTCACGTCGTCGGGAATGACGCTGCAGTGCCGGGAGTTGGTGTACTTACGGACTACGGGAATGCTGCGCGGCCGGGGGGACGTCGTGGTGACGGATCCCAGGGGCTTTCGGGCGAGCGGAACTAGTTTTGATTCGGATATTTCTTTGACGCACATGCGAATGCAATGACGCACGACGGTAGAGCGATTAAACTCCGCGGACTCGTCAAACGCTACGGCGAGCGGCCCGTGGTCAACGGCGTGACCGCGGAAGTCGGGACCGGGGAAGTCGTGGGCTTACTGGGCCCCAATGGCGCCGGAAAAACTACGACGTTTTACATGGTCGTCGGCTTGATTAGGCCGGACGGTGGAGCGGTTTATTTGAATAACGGCGCTCGCGAGATCGACTTGACGGCTGCGCCGATGTACGCCCGGGCGCGCAACGGGATCGGCTATCTCGCTCAAGAGAACTCGATTTTCCGCAAACTCTCCGTCGGCGACAACATCCGTTTGATTTGGGAGCAAAACGGAGTGCCGCACGACGAGCGCGAGCGACGGCTTCCCGGTTTGCTCGAAGAGTTTGGGCTGCGCGCGTTTATCGACGCTCGTGGCGACAGTCTGTCGGGCGGCGAACGGCGGCGGGTCGAGATCGCGCGGGCGCTCGCAATCGCACCCGATTTTCTGTTACTCGACGAGCCGTTCACCGGGATCGATCCGATCGCCGTTGCCGACATCCAATCCATGATTCGGCAGTTGCGCGATCGCGGGCTCGGCATCTTGATTACGGACCACCAAGTCCGCGAGACGCTCGCCATCGTCGACCGAGCCTACATCTTGAACAATGGCCGGATCGAAGTCTCCGGTACGGCGCAAGAGGTATTAGATTCTCCAATCGCGCGGCAGTTCTATTTAGGCGAAGGATTCAGGCTATAGAACCGAGTCCGGCGCCGTAGTTCCGTGAAGCTGACTATTCTCGACCGGTACATGCTGATGGAACTCGCAGGTCCGTTTGTTTTCGGCTTGTCGGCTTTCATGTTGATCTTCGCTGCGACGGAGATTCTCAACGTCGGCAAACTCGTTACGCACGAGCACGCTCCGGTTTGGGCCGCGCTCTCCGTTTTCGCCTGGTCTTTACCGGCCGACGTCGTCCTCGTCATTCCGATGGCGTTACTTTTGGCGACGCTGCTATCGGTGCAGCGCCTCTCCGGGGAGAGCGAACTTGTCGCTATGAAGGCGGCGGGCATAACGTTTGCCCGGATCGTTGCGCCGCTGCTGGCCGCGGGCGTCGTGCTGTCGTTCGTTACCCTCTATCTCCAAGAAAGGGCGGTTCCGTACGCGAACGATCAACTTATCGAGATCGAAAACAACGTCATCAATCACGTCAGCGCGTTCAATCGCGACTTGACGGTTTCCGCGCCGTTACCCGGAGGCGGACGCCAAGTGACGATCGCGACGGCGTACGAGCCGCATTCTCGCGCGCTGTTGCACGTTACGCTGATTCAATACGATAATCACAACGATCCGCGGCAAGTCGCCTTCGCCGATCGGGCGATGTTTTCAGCCAACAAGTGGACACTGCAGAATTCCAGCGTCTACCGCTTCAATCCCGATGGTTCGACGCTCGCGGAACCGCGTATACCTCAGCAGGAGGTCGAAATCGGCGAGAATCCAACCGATCTCGTGAAGCGGTTGACGAATGATGATCCAGAGAACATGAGCCGAGCGGAGATCGCCGACGTTCTGCGCTCGGGCCAGTTGACGCCGGCCGAATACCGTAAATACGTCGCAACCTACCAGGAAAAACTGGCGCGCCCCTTTGCCTGCTTCGTCTTTATCCTCATCGCTATTCCCTTGGGATTGCGCTCGATTCGCTCGAGCGGAAGCACGAGTTTGGGTTTTGGAATGTCGCTGGCGATCGTTTTTGTGTATTACGTCGTCATGACCATTTGCTCGTTTGCCGGCGAGGCGTTCGTTGCGCTTGCGGCCCTCTGGGCCTGGCTCCCAAACGTTCTCTTTACGGCGATCGGCATGGTTCGATTGCGACGCGCCGCGCTCACGTGAATCTCGTCGAGGTCGTCCGCGGCATCGGAAACGTCGCGTTCGTCATGGCCTTGGCCGGCATCGTCGCGTACGTCGGCGATCGCGTGGGACATCAGGTCGGCCGCAAGCGGCTGAGCCTCTACGGCATTCGCCCAAAGTACACTTCGACGATCGTCGCCATAGCGACCGGCATGGTGATTGCGCTCGTCGTGACGCTGGTGGCAATCTTCGCTTCGGAACAGGTAAAGACGGCGTTCTTTCGGTTGACCGCCCTCAACTCACAAATCGCCGAGCTGCAGTCGCGCGAGCGAGACCTAGAAACGAAGGTAAACTCGGGGCGGTTGGTCTTCCCCGTCGACACGCTCATGGTGCCCTTCTATCGGATCATTCCTCAATCCGCGACGCAGACGGCGCGCCTGAAAACGATCCGCGACTACTACTTCTTTGCCGTGAAATACGTCAATGCGACGTACCCGCGACTCGGGTTGCGGCCCTACGCAATTCCCTCGGATGCCGAGCATAAGCTCCGTTCGCTTGCGGACGATTTGACGACCGTCGCAAAGATCTCCCAAGCGAACGCCATGTTGACCGTGACTTCCGATCAGAATTTGTTCGAGAACGACGAGATTCACTTTGCAATCAACGTCACTCCCGACATCCGCTATTTTCAAAAAGGTCAAGTCATCGCGCAGTTGGTCGTTCCAGGCAAAAGCGGCGCAAGCATCAACATCGCGCTAATTCAACTTCAAAACTACGTGTCCATTACCGCCCGACGTTTGCGTTTGCCGCCTTTTCTTTCCGACATCTTTCAACCGATGCAATTGATACCGGACGCGACCCAAATGCAGCAAAGAATCAACAAGGCCGGAACTTTTCTCCTAACGGCCTACGCGGCAGCAGACTTCTATCCGCACATCGGCGGAATTCCGATCATTATCGTGCTCACGCAGCAACCGTGAGAGCCGTCGTCGGCGTCGATCCCGGGCGCGCGAAGGCGGGGTATGCGGTGGTCGAAAGCGACGGCGCCGTGATTGCCGCCGGCATCGAACGGCTCGACCGATTGCCGGGCCGTTTGACCGAGGTATTGGCCGGATCCGCCGTCGAGGCGATTGCCTTGGGCCGCGGCACGAACGCGCGGGCGGTATTGCCGATGCTCGAGGGATTCGGTTTGCCGGTGCATCTGGTTGACGAGCGGGAAACCAGCCGGTTCGCCCGCAGACTCTATTTCGAAGACCATCCGCCGATCGGCTGGCGGCGGCTCATCCCGTTGGGCTTGCAGCTTCCCTCGCGGCCCATCGACGATTACGCTGCTATTCTCATTGCGCGCCGCTTCCTTGCCAGGGGAGTCGAGGCTGGACCTCCAAGCTAAATATCCCGCGCGAACACCTGGAATGATGCGCGGTCAACGACAGGGTTACGGGAGGATTCGTGCGTCCAATCGGCGTCGTGTTCGGTGTAGCGCTCGCGGGAGTGCTATGCTGCGGCATTGGCGTCGCGAGCCCATTTCCAGCCGTGACGCGGCCGGACATCGGCTCGCAATTGATGCTCCGCCTCTTCGGTGAAACCAGCGACGGGCGCGCCTCCGTGGAGGCCGCCTTTGGCAACAGAATCAGCGAATCGCCGTTGCGCGCGGCCGCGTTGGAAATTTCGGGGCCGGCCGACGACGTTGGTCCGAGCGAGCTCGTCGCGGCGTCGGTCCCGGTCGCGGCAACCCCGGACTCCGGCGCGGGCGGCCTGGCCGACCTCACCCGTCCTGCCGACGTCGCGCTGTTCAGCGGGCCTGTCCGCTTCTCAATGGATACTACCGATCGCGATGGCGCGACGCTCGCTCCCAACACCCTGTTGACCGCGACGTATCAGCCCGTCGTGCCGGCGCCCAACATCTCGCCCGAACCCGGAACGCTGGCGTTCGGCGACGCCGCCCAAGGCCTCGCGGCACTGCACAACGCCGTGCAGACGCCGTCCTTTGCGACTCCGCCTCTCCAGGTCGGAAACGTGCAGTTTCAGGGGAACGTGAGCGGCAGTTCCACGGTATCGCCACAACTATCGCTGCGCTCCACGAACTATGGCGCGGGAGCCGATTTCAATGTGCGAGCAGGGTCCCGCGAGTTATCCGTGGATCTCGGGACGCAGTACGAGCACGTATCGCGTAGCGATCCGACGGGATTCTCGGCATCTACGCTCGATTCGGCGGCGTGGCAACTTCCGAGCGCAAATGCGCCGTTGGTGATCCCCAACTATGCAAATTTGAGTCGCCTCTCCGTGGGGGCTGGCCTCGCCGTGCCGCTCGTGCACGGTTTGACGCTGAATCTGAACTACGATGCCGGACATCTCTTCGGAGGCTACGGCCTGCCCGGGTTGACGAACCTCGATGCCATCAACAACTCGTATGGCGGCCGGCTAACGTTCGACATTCCCGGGTCGTTCTCAAAGTCGCTTTCTGTTTCGGCCTATCAAGAGCGATTCTCCGGTAATGCTCTGCCCCTGGGTGGCTCGACGCAACTGCGCGAAGACGTAAACTTCACCGTTAAGTTCTGAGACGATTTGGCGCGCTGCGCATAATCGTTGGCGCGGTCGTCGTCGGATTCATCGCCGCCTTGGCCTCGGTCCAGCTGGCATCGGATGCCTTTTATGCTGCGCAGGCGGCGCCGAAAAGCTTCGTTCGCTACGTACCGCGCAGCTTTGGTCGGCACGTCTACCACGCGTTGGCCCGGCTTGCACCCGCACCCTATGTGGAAGACACGCTAGCGGAGGCGGCGCTGGATGCCGGTGACGCCGACGTTGCACGGCGCTACGCAACGCGTTTGCCGTCGTCGGCCGTGCGGGATGACCTGCTGGCTCGTGCTGCGCTGGCGCAGCACGAACCTCGGCTCGCGTTTGAGTATTTTATCGCCGCGCCGGATATCGCCGCGGTGCAATCGCTGGCCGACGTCCGCGCACAGCGCGACCCAGCGGACGCATATCGAATCGAAGAACTGCTCTATCGGCGCATACAACTCGAAGCCGCACATCCCGACGCCCTCGCAGCGAGTTCCTGGCGTCTCGGATTGTTCGCGAACGAGAGCGCGTGGAGACAAGTTCCCGGCGGCCGCCTGCAGCGAGACTGGTTGCGCGCCGCGCTGCGTCACTTTCTCACGGCGGCCAATATGGCGCCGTTATCGGACCGGTATGCGATTGCGGCGGCAAACCAAGCCGATTTGCTCGGAGACGAACTCCTCGCGAGGTCGCTCTTTGCGCGCGCCGCGGCCGCGAACCCCGGAAGCGCCGACGCGATCGCAGGACTCGGGATCGTTGCGTACCGCGGTGGCGATCGAGCGTCTGCGCGACGCTACTTGGCGCGGGCGCAGGGGATCGATTCCCAGGCATTGATGGTGCGAGCGTTGGAACGCGATCTTCGGTGAGGATCGCGGTCGATGCTCAACTGACCGTTGGAACGGCAACGGGAATCGGCGAGTACGTGCGCGGGCTCGTTCCGGCTTTGCGCCGCCGTGGCACCGAAGTCGTTGAGTTGCTCGAGCGCAGACTCAATCCATGGCGATTCGATCGTCGAGTGCTCTGGGATCAGATCTTGTTGCCCCTGCGCGCGAAAGCGTCGCGCGCATCCTTGCTCCACTGCCCGGCCGGCACGCTTCCAATGATCGGAACTCTACCGGTCGTTCTGACGGTGCACGATGTCGCATGGCTGTCAACCCAACAGCACGCGCGCGCCTACGCGCGCTATTATTTCGGCGAGTTTTCGTTGAAGCGATATGGCGCCGCCGCCCAGATCATCGTGGACTCGAACTATTCGCGCGTTGCGCTGCTGCGATTCTTAAGCCGATTCGACGAGCATCGTGTTCGTGTCGTCTATCCAGGAGTGGCGGCCGAGTTTTGCGCCGTCGTCAGACATGGCGGCGACGGCCGCACTATTTTAGCGGTCGGTACGATCGAGCCGCGCAAGAATCTCGCACTGCTGGTCCGAGCGTTGGCGCATCTCCCCGATGCGCGACTCATCGCAGTCGGCCCGCAGACGCCCTATGCTCGCCGATGTTCGGCGCTGGCAGAGCGGCTGGGCGTCGCCGACCGCATGGAACTACGCGGATACGTTTCGCGCGACGAACTGTTGGCACTCTATCGCCGCAGTGCGGTCGTAGCGGTGCCTTCAACCTACGAAGGCTTTGGATATGCGGCGGCGCAGGCGCTCTGTGCAGGCGTGCCATGCATCGTTTCGGATCGAACGTCGCTTCCGGAAATCGTAGGCGACGACGCGCCCGTCGTCGCCCTCGAGGATTTCAACACTTGGATTACCGCATTACGAGCCGCGCTCGAAGGGCGCGAAGACGAACGTGCTTTGCGCCGGCGCGCGGGCGCAACCGCGCGCTTCTCGTGGGATGGCGCGGCGGCCGCCGTCGAGCGAATCTACGCGCTAGTAGACCGGTGAACCCGGCGCGCTGGGTGCGACGCTCCCGTCGTCGGGAGCGAAGATCAGTTTTAACGGAAGACTGGATCCCGCTTCCGGCATCGTGACGATCGTCACGCGAACGAAGCCGCGCGCAGGAACGACGTATTGCCGGACTTTGTAACGGGAGTAGGGCGGCACCTGATGAGATTGCACTAAGACGCCATCGATGAGATAGGTCGCGGTCGCTCGGCCTCCGCGCGGGTTCTCATATAGCGCCACAGCCGTGGGTGTCGAAAGCGGGTTCTCCAACGTCACGACAAACGACTGGAGTACGCCATAATCGCCGGCAAGCGCCTGTCCTACTAGGTGGTTTGGAAGCGGCAGTTGGCCGATCGGCAACTCCAGGTACTCTTGATCGACCCTCCACTGCGCCGCAAAGTGAAACTCGGCAATCGGATAGATGCCGCGCGCGTGCTTGTGCGCCGCTTCCAGAAGATCGGCGGTGCCCAGTGCAGCATTCGGATCCTCCGCGGCATTTTGCGCAAAGAGCGTCAAGTGAACGTTCCCTCCGGACAACACGCGCAATTGCAACAGATTGCAGACGATCGCGCGGGCGGGAAGCGGCTGCGCCACGAGGTTGATGGAGCTCTTGCCGGGGATCGTTATCAACCTTCCCTGATTCTGCACGACGTTGACCAAAAAGCGGCGCGTCGCCGAATGACCTGCTTCCATCTCATTGGAAGACGGGCCACCTTGGCCGCTAATAAATTGCACGATCGACGGTTCTGAGGACAAATTGGCGGCGCGCAACACGATGCGACGATCGGGCTGTCCACCCGGATTGTAGTGAAAGTAGAGAAACCTCGAAGGCTCATCGTAGCGAAGATCCGCGGTGAACAGCGTTCCGTTCTCCGTCAGACGCTCGGGATAATCGCTGACCATCAGAGAGTTTGGCGAGATAGGCGGTACCGCGACGTTTACGACGTCCACCCGCGTCGAACCATCGACCTCGAAGTATTGATTGCCTTGAATCAAAACGGGGACGTCGAACGACGCTACGTCATCCTGCTCGAGCGGCCCGCGCATCGGAACGTCGTCCTGCGTGACAACGACGTCGGCCCCGGGTCGCGCACGCGTCGCCGTTTCCAGGGCATTGCTGACTTGTTCGCGCACGAACTGCGCGGAGGCCGGGTCGCCGGTAAGCTGCAACGATAGATGCGGTTCGATTGCTCCTGCGTAGTTTGCAACGCGGACCGGTACGTCGCGAGTCACGCCACGCGCATCGCTGATGTGCAACGTCGTCGTGCCGACCGCCAGCCCAGTCAACGTCACGCGCAACGAGGGCTGATCGACCGAAATCGAGACCAGTGAGGGGTCGGGTACCGACGCCGAAATAGGACTGATCGCCGAGCCGACCGTTATTTGTGCGCTGGCGCCGACGGGTACTTGCGCGAGCGCCGGCGTGACGGTGAGCGGTGGCGCGGTCGGCGTTGCGGCCGGCCGCGACGTCGACGTCACGGCCGGGGTCGCGGAAGGCGTCGGCGATGGTACGGGCGTCGGTGATTCAGAAGGCGGAGGCGCAGCGGCGGAGAGTGCGGCCAACGCCGCAAACAGCACGCCCGCCTTATGCAATTTGCGCTTCGGCTCGACTGACGGCAGAGGCCAGTAGCGTCTTATAACCAACGCTCGGAAACAGCACCGTAACGAGATCGCGCTCCGTGCGTTCGACCGTTCCCGTTCCGAATTTTGCATGGCTCACGAGTTCGGCGATCTTGAAGCGGCTGTCTATGGCCGCAATCGCGGCACCTTGCCGTTGCGCGCGCAGGCAGTTATCGCACGCACCGCAGTTGGCCTGCTCGAAATCTTCACCGAAGTAGTTGAGGATGAAGCGCCGCCGGCACGATGCCGTCTCGGCGTACTGCAGCATCATCGCCAGTTTGCTTTGATCGTAGGATTTTTTCGTTTCGTAGTTCGCCAGATTCAAGATTAACTCGCGATGCTTTCGCACCGCCTCGGTCAACCCATAGGCCGATTTTCCGACGTGCTGAATGTAGCCCGATTTTTTCAGCAGCGCCAGAATCACTTTCAACTTGGTGAGCGGCAGTTGTAGAATCTTACGCAAATCGACTAGTGACACGCCGGCGGATTGACCCGCGAAAACCTCGATCGTTCCAAAAACGCGCTGGACCTCTTCGACGTCGGGATACTTCCCCGTCAGAAAATAGTTTTGCACGCGCGTGTCGCTCATCCGATAAATCAAGATGCACCGGGACGGATCACCGTCGCGTCCCGCGCGTCCGGCTTCCTGAGTATAGGCCTCCAGCGAGCCCGGCAGATCGTAATGCACGACGAACCGAATGTTCGGCTTGTCGATGCCCAGGCCGAAGGCATTGGTGGCGACGACGGCGCGAATCGATTCATCCATGAACAAATTATGGACGGAGGTACGCTCTTCTTTATGCAATTTCGAGTGATAGACCGCGGCTGCAACTCGCAAATCATCCATTAAGTAACGCGTTACCTCGAGTGCGTTCTTGATCGTTGCCGTGTAAATGATCCCCGTTCCCTTGAGCGCGTCTTCCCCCGTGAATAGGCTGGTAAGAATCTTGAGCTTGTCGACTTCTTTGTCGGCCTTGCGAGCCTCGTAAATCAACTTGGGGCGATCGAATCCTCGGACGATCGGCTTGACGTGTTCGATGCCGAGTTGATGCAAGATATCTTCGCGTACCGAGGGCGTGGCCGTCGCCGTAAGGGCCAACACGGTCGGATGGTTCAGTTTGTTAATTGCGGCTCCGAGCGCGAGGTATGCCGGGCGGAAATCGTGACCCCACTGACTGATGCAGTGGGCTTCGTCGACGACGAAGAGCGGTACGCGGATAGAGCGCAGCAATCCCAAAAACGCTTCATCCTCGAGCTTTTCCGGGGTCGTATACACGATGCGCAACGTTCCCGAAGCGATGCGCTGCCTGGCTCGGATTTCTTGATCCTCGGATAGCGTCGAGTTGAGCGCCACCACCTCGGTGATTTCGCGCTCGCGTAACATATCGAGCTGGTCCTTCATCAAGGCGATCAAGGGACTCACCACGACGGTCGTGCCGTCTAGCAACAGCGCCGGCAGTTGGTACGTCAGGCTCTTGCCTGCGCCGGTTGCTAGGATCGCGAGCGCGTCTTGCCCTTGCAAAACACGCGAGATAACCTCTTCTTGTCCGGGATAAAAGCCGGCGAAGCCGAATTTTTCGCGGAGCGCTGCGTGAAGATCTACGGGCATCCTTCTTATTCCGATCCCAACAATGAACCAAGCACCGCCGCTTGGGAAGCAACTCTCATAACCATTGCGCCGGCCGGCTCGTTGCAACCTTACCCGCCGGCAGGCACCATCCAAACGCCCCGCTAAAGTTTGTGCGCCGTGTCTCTCTACCGCACCTGGCGTCCCTTGACGTTCGCCGATCTCGTGGGCCAAGACGCCGTCGTGCGAACGCTCACCGCCGCAATCGAAAGCGGAAAGCTCGCGCACGCATATCTATTTTCCGGGCCGCGGGGCTCGGGCAAAACTTCGGCCGCAAAAATCCTGGCGCGGTGCGTCAACTGTGTCGGCGGCCCTACGGTCGTTCCCGACAACACCTGCGAGAACTGCGCCGCGACGCTGGCCGGGACGGCGTTGGACGTGCTGGAGATCGACGCGGCGAGCAATCGCGGCATCGACGAGATTCGGAGGCTGCGTGAGGCGGTAAAGTTCGCACCGGCGACGATGCGGATGAAGGTGTACATCATAGACGAGGCCCACATGTTAACGCGGGAAGGCGCCAATGCATTTCTAAAAACGCTCGAAGAACCGCCGCCGCACGCGTTGTTCGTTCTGGCGACGACCGAACCCGACAAGCTCCCCGTTACGATTCTTTCACGCTGCCAACGATACGCGTTTCGCCGCATCGCCGTGCCGGTGATGATCGACCGTTTGAGGGAAATTGCGCGCCGCGAAGCCATCGCGGTCGAAGAAAATGCGCTGGCTGCCATCGCTTACCGGGCAGAAGGCGGCTTGCGCGACGCGCTGACGATGCTAGAGCAGTTGGCCGCTTTTTCACAAGGCGCGACGATCGACACGCAGATGCTCGACCAGGCCTTCGGCTCCAGTGGACACGGCTTTGCGCAAGAGCTCATCGATGCCGTCATCGCGCGCGATCCAGCCGCGGCCTTGGCGACCGTCGAGCGCGCCGGGGATGCCGGGATCGACTTTCAAATCCTCATCCGTTCATCGATCGTCGGCTTTCGCAACTTGCTCATCGCGCGTATCGATCCGGATTTGCTCGTCCGCGATCTCGCGCCGGAGGACGCCCATCGAGCGGCGCTCGCGGCGCAAAGCCTGTCGCAGGCGATGCTTGTTCGCGCGCTGCGCGTTTTTGGAGAGGGGCTCACGTTGTCGCGCAGCGGCGGGAACGCGCGGTTGGAGCTCGAGTCAGCACTCTTGCGATTCATCCTGTCCGGGGAAGACGCGTCCCTCCAGGCGCTTGGCGCCCGAATCGCGACGCTCGAAGAGCGCTTGGCAGGGCCGGCGGCGGCTGCGCCGCTGGATACCGTTTCGAAAGAAGCAAATGCGCCGGTTTCCTCGGCCCCCTCGAGCGCGGTTTCAGTGCATCAAGTGCGCGCTGCGTGGCAGCGCGTGCGCACTAAAGTCGAAGGCGAACGGCAGCCGCTGCGGGCGGTGCTTTCGCGTGCCGTCGTCGAGGCGGTCGATGGTAACGCCGTCGTGCTGAAGCTTCCGAGCGATTGGAACGCCGACGCCGTGCGGCAACACGCTAAACTGATCGAATCCGCCATCGCGGAGGTCTTAGGCGTGCCGTTGCAGGTGCGTGCCAAAGTCGACTCGAGCGGTTTTTCCGCGACTTCAGCGGATGCTACGGATGCCGATGCGCTTTTCGACTACGCGAACGAACGGATTCGTTAGCGCCTCCTAGGGAGTACCATGAATCAAGCACACTTGATGGCGCAATTCAAAAAGATGCAAGCCGAGATGGTGAAAGCCCAAAAGGAACTTGCCGATACGGTGGTTACGGGAAGTGCTGCGGGCGGGTCGGTGACCGTTGAGATGACGTGTGACCAGCGCGTCAAGCGCATCCGGATCGGTAAAGACGCGGTGGACCAAGACGATCTCGAGACCCTGGAAGACCTCGTAACGGTTGCCGTCAACGAAGCGCTGCGCAAAGCCGGCGAGATCTCGCAAAATCGCATGAACTCCGTGACCGGAGGGATGCGCATTCCCGGATTGATGTGACAAAAATCGCCAGCCCGGTGGCAACGCTGATCGGTGAGTTCAGTAAGCTGCCGACGATCGGCCCGAAAACCGCCGCGCGACTCGTTTTCCATTTGTTGAATCGTCCGCGCCACGAAGCGGCGACTTTGGCGCAAGCGATCGTGGCGCTCAAAGACGGCGTGAGTTCGTGCCCGACTTGTTTCGCGCTTGCGGAAAACGGCGAATGTGAATACTGCGCCGACGAACGGCGCGACGCAAGTACCATCTGCGTCGTTGCCGAGGCGAAAGACGTCTATGCGATCGAGCGAACCGGAGCGTTTACGGGGCGATATCACGTGTTGGGCGGTTTGATCTCGCCAATTGATGGAATCGGCCCCGCCCAACTCCACGTCAAAGACCTGGTCGAACGGATTGGGCGCGACGAGCCTCACGAAATCATTCTGGCGACCAATCCAAATGCCGAAGGAGAGGCCACCGCGCTGTATCTCTCGCGATTACTAACGCCGCTCGGTGTCGCGGTAACGCGGCTCGCATACGGCTTGCCCATCGGCGGCGACCTCGATTACGCCGATGAAATGACGATAACAAAAGCCTTGGAAGGCCGCCGCGCACTTTAGAACGTTACCCTCGGAACGACCAATCGGCACTGGCGAACGGTCTAATGCGCTTTAGGGCATTATATACTTGACAAAACTACCTTTGCCTGGTAAAGTAGAGGTATGGGCAAGTTACAAGTCCCGCGCACTCTTACCGAAGCCGTCGCGTATTTCGCTGACGCCCAGGTAGCGCATGACTTTTTCGCGGGCCTGCGTTGGCCGAATGGTGCGGGTTGTCCGCATTGTGGGAATGCCAAGGTCGCGTATATGCCCAAGTATCGGCGCTGGTCATGCAAGGAATGCCGCCAGCAGTTTACGGCCAAGACGGGCACGATCTTTGAAGATAGCCCGATCTCGTTTTCCAAGTGGTTGCCAGCGATCTGGTTGCTGACGGCGACCCGTAACGGAACGTCATCCTGCGAGCTTGCGCGGGCGCTTGGCGTCACGCAAAAGACGGCCTGGTTCATGCTCCATCGGATTCGCGAAGCCATGCGTGACGAGTCCGAAGAACCCCTGGAAGGCCCCGTCGAGGCCGATGAAACCTACGTCGGCGGTTCGGTCCAGCTAATGAACCGCAAGCGGCGTGCGCGGCTTGAAGGGTCGCCGTCGAGCTATATGCGAGGTCGTCTTTCAGGCGATAAGGCCGCCGTCATGGGCATTGTGCAGCGCTCGTCCAAAGAGCGCAAGGGTAAGGTGCGAGCATGGGTTGCGCCCTTCGTAGAGGGCCGCGAGCTACAGCCCGAGATTCGCCGCCGCGTGAAGCGCGGTTCGGAGATTCATACTGACGGCGGACGCTGGTACCAAGGACTAGAGCGGGACTTTATCCATCGGGTGATAGATCACGCTTATTCTTATGTGGAGGGCCACGTTCACACGAATTCCATCGAATCGTTCTTCAGCGTATTCAAGCGCACCATTCGCGGAACGTATATTGCTCCTCGCCCGAAGCATCTGCAACGATACGTCGAGGAGCAAGTCTATCGGTTCAATGAGCGCGAGAATACAGACGGGCCGCGTTTCGTTGAAGCCGCGAAGCTAGCCGAGGGCAAGCGGCTAACGTATAAGACCTTGACGGGGAAACGCTAAAGCCGCTAAGAAAAGATCGAGGGCCGTCGCCTCTTACCGCAAACGACCCCCGTACCTCTTGACCGCCAAGGTAGCCGCCGGACGACGATACCGGCACTTACCACGGAGCCGCTCTCCCCTTTACGACCGGGGGCGGCTTCTGTCGCGATCAAAGCTGCTTTATTTCTTAAGCTCCTCCTGAAGCCGCGAGAACGCCTGAAACCATCGTTCTTGGACGGCGGACTCCCACTCTGGATTAAAGTCCGGAAATTTCGATACGAGAAGGTTCACTATTGAGGGTGCCGGCGGAGGATGGTTTTGGTGAGTTGTGCCATTGGTACGCGCCTGCTCCCGGTTTTTTTGCAGCTTCGCCGACCCATCGCTGGCTTTTGACCCAAGCGGACGACCACGCTTTTTCTCAGTCGTCGGCATTAACCCAGCCTCTTGACAAAGAGCCGTGTATAGCCGAATCATATTGTCTTTTTGTCCGGCAGGCTCGTACTGCCTGAACGCATTGTTCAGATCTAATCCGGTCGCCGTTGCCGGGTCGTACATTTCGATGATGGGGGCGTATTTATCGCGAATGATCTCCGCGAGGGCCTCGGCATACTCGCCGCTCGCCGCCTTCCGTAGCCGCGTAGCACCCTCGGTGAGGTTCCCCTCCTCGTCAATAAGCCCCAAAAAATAAAGCGAACGCTGCACACGAACGGCGTTCCCTTCGGCTACACCGAGAGCGGCCAACTTAGCCGGGGTGAGCGGGCTGCCGGATTTTCCCTCATGGATTCGGTTGATCACGGCGACCGTCCGGGCACCCGGACCGTAGGGCATAAAATCTTGTTCGAGCGGTTCTAACACGGAACATATCCTACGGAATACCAAAACAAAAGTCAAGGGCTAGCGGGAGTCCGAGCACTTCTATTCTGATACTGTATTTTATGCGCCCTTGTGCTTTGGCTATCGTTAAGGGGTATGCAGCAGCAATACCCGATCGTTACTCCGATTAAGTACGGGTGGGCGGCCCACGGCGACGGATGGGCCGTTCATGGCCCAACGAAAGAAGCCGCTATCGAAGCCTATTGGGAAGCGGAGCGCAAGCACCGCGAAATAATGGAGCGCCCCGAAAAGGGGGCTATCGGCCCCGAGCCGAGCTAGGCTTCTTCCGGCGTTTCGTCGTGGATACAGGCTTGCCGTTCTTCGGTGTCACCGCTAGCGCGATGACCACCTTCTTGAACCGCTCAAAAGCGGTTTCGGGGGCCTCAACCTCCTCGGCCGTTCGAATCTTCGTGCCCATCGCAGCTATTTTACCATGTCCCATGGGTTAGGGGTATCCAAGGATGAAAGCGCCGTGGCAGATGTCTAGTTCCGAGGAGTTCACCCTCGAATTTAATGGCATAGCGGTTGAGAATGGCGAGATGGATATAACGGACCTCGCTCCTTCCCTGCTGGCCTTCAGCCGTCTTTGCACAGAGGCGAACCAAACGCTTAACGGTGAGCGGGCGGCAGTTTCTGTTCGGGTGCGCGCCGATCTTAAACGCGGCTCATTCGGAATTGACATTCACCTTATCCAGAATACTATCGAGCAAATCAGGTCTCTCTTAGGCACGACGCAAATTAAGGACCTCAAGAGTATTTTGGATACCCTCGGCGTTCTTGGCGACGACGTTATAAAAATCGGGGGCGGCTTAGGCGTGCTCGGGCTTATTGGAATCGCCAAGCGTATCGGACACGGGAAGCCGTCACTGATTGAAAAAGACGAGGCGGCAACCAGGGTGGTCTACAACAACGCCACGCTTTTTGTTGACTCTGGAGCCTGGGAAATGTACCAGCGCGCCGACGTTCGGAACGACCTTGAAACGCTTACAAATCCGTTGCGGCGCGACGGCATAGAGGAGCTTCGATTTAAAAAAGGTCAGCGAAAAACGAACCAGATAAGGCGAGACGACCTTAGCGGATTTACCGTCAATCTACCCGAGGGCACCGAGATCACACCAGACGAAGGCGACGTACTCTCAGACGACATACAGCCGCGGACATGGCAGGTGCGCCAAATCACGTTCGACCCCGACTTAAAAACTTGGCGGTTCTGGGAAGGCAAAGCTCACATTCGCGCCGCGATGTTGGACGCGGATTTTGTAAAATCGGTTGACCGAGGCGAGAAGATTATTCGCGGCGGGGATTTCCTCCGAGTCGAGGCCAGGGTTATCGTAAGACGCACCAAGGATGGCGAATCAAACCCTTCCTACGAGATCGTGAAAGTCCGGGGTGTGATCTCGCAGCCCAAGCTTCCTCTTAAGACTCAAGTTTCAACCGAAGAAACGCAGCGCCATAATGAAACTCCGCCAACTATCTCGGAATACGAGTAACCCCGTTGACGGCAAGCGCCAAAACTACCAGCCCCACAGCAGGGCCGTTCGGGTAGCGCAGTAAGCTCCCGTAACGCCCGTGGTTCGTTCATAGGCCGCCAGCGCGCTAAAACAAGATTGCCGGTCAGGGAAGACAGCAGCAGGTGGCCCCATTGGGGGAGAATCAAGGGGACGAAGGCCCTCAAGGAGGGAGCCCGTCCCATGCGGATTAGTTGGCGGTTCAGGAGTGCTAGCCGTCAAGCCAAACGCTTCAACGTACCAGACAGAGCCAAGATGAGGCCGAGCGATTAGGTACGCCACGGTGATTGCAAGTGCGACCCAGAAGCCTTTCGGTCCCATGCCTGAAGATTCGTCGCCCTGTCACCCGGCCACTATACGGTAGGTATTCCGTTTTGCCAAGTATATAATGCCCGCGCTTTATCTAGGGCGCGCCGGCGCTGCGTGCGCTACGCTAGGACCATTCCGGGTGTGGGTGCAGGTAGGCCGGATTTCGCGGAGTCGCTCGACGAAATCAGGCCTCCCTAGAGACCGCTGCTCACTCGGTCGCCGATACGAACTCGCCCCGCCGAGATGACGTCGCAGTAGATGCCCATGATGTTGTCGCGTTGATTCGCGATAAAGCGCAACACCTCGGGATCTTTTCCGTTTCCGTGCGGATCGTACGTCGTCACGACGCAGCGTGAGATCGGCGCTTGAACCGTGAGGCGAACGTCTCCAACGCACAGAGCCGTACCGATCAAGGCGCTTTCCGTCAAGTTGAAATCGCTTGCGGCGGTGACGAAGAAATTCGGCCGGAACCGCTGCCACTGTACGGCATATCCGACGTGGCGGCTCAAGTCATTCAACCATCCATCTACGATGACCGAAATTGCCGCGGCGTCGAAAAAGCGTTCGCCGTCGCGCAGTTCGACTTCGACGCCCCGCCGAGCCGCCGCATTATGGGCGTCTTTCGGCCGCCGCAAGAGATGCAGCTCGTCGTTTTCTTTACCGCGGTACGTGTTCCCGATGCGCCGTCCTCCGGCGCGAACGAAGAACGCTCGCGTGCGATCTCCCACGAGTCCGTCGCGGCCGATCTGCGCGCAATCGAGATGCTCGCCGCATAGGCTCTTGATCGGATACCGCCGAATTTCGGCCAGTGAGCCGACGAGCACTAACTGCGCAGTTTGGCGACGAATTCGCGACCGACGCGCAAGGCGTCGTTCTTGGTGCGCTCGTAGAGCGCCGTCGCCTGACTTGGCGTCATCGCATGCCCGTGTTCTAAAAAGAACGTGACCCCTTCACCGACGACGATGGTTCCCGCGTAGGCGATCGCACCTTTGATGGCGAGACCGGCGACGGGTATGAATCCGGAGAGTTCGCGCGCCAACGTGCGCCACCCAAAGCCGCCGCCGATAACCGGCAACAACTGCCACGTTCGCTGTAGGTCCGGGTCGCGTCCGTAAGCGGCCTCGATATGCAGCATCAGCATCACTTGAATCCCGGTAATCGCAACCATGTCGCCCGCCGAAGCCACGGCACCTAAAGCTAAGCCTAGGATCGGTATATGATCGACGACGGCGCTCGCGAGGGCTACCTTCAGCGCGCTGTTTGCCGCATCGCGCGTCAGTTTGGCGGCGACGGTTTCGCGCAACACCGGCAGATGACGTCCAACGGCGATCTCTGCGCCCTTCGCAGAGTCGACGAGGTGGGTGAAGAACGTCGGACGCAGCGGCACCGCGGCGATCTCCGGGACGACGTACTCGCTCCATTCTCCCCGTGACGGCGTGGTTGCCGGTCCACTGGGACGCGCTTGCGGATCGACGGTAAGCGCGAAGATCGGCACCCGGGCCCCGCTCAAACGGCTCAACTGGGCGGATGCGAGATCCCCTTTACGGCCCAGAAAAATGATTGCGCGAACTTCCTGCCAGTTGGTCTGCAGCGGAGCGTCGAGCCGTAACGTCTCGAGGCAGGCGGAGGCTTCCGGCGGAACCGGCTGGTCGTGACCTCGCAGCAGCAGGCCGCGCATCTGGGCGATCAGCGCGGGATCGCCGCAGAGCAAGAACCGGAACGGCGTCCGGACGTGCGCACCGAGCGAGCGAACGTCGATTGCTTTACGGAGGAGACCTAAGAGCGTTCGAGCGTCGGCCCGGGTCGTCATTGGCTGTGAGTCGCCTACAATCCGAGCCGGCTCAGATTGACCGCCAGCGTTCCGTCAGCCTGACGGAGTTCTTTGGTCGGATCGTCGGTGTAATCCAAATAGACGAGGCCCAAGAAGATTTCGAGCGGCCACGCGTGCATCTTGTGGTCGTTCGCAACGTCGATGACCGTTTGTCCCGAGCTTTTCGCTTCTGCGATGACGCTCTGGGGCGTGCTCTTGATGTCCGCGGCTATGATCGTCGCCGCCGCAACGTCTCCGGGCGTGATGCCCTCACGGAGCATCGTCCGGTAATCGACGCCGTCCATGCCGAAACGTCGCTGCAAAGCGTAACGGAGCGTCGAATACATCTGCGGAGAAGTTCCGAGACCCAGGAGCGTGATGCGCGTCGACAGCATGCGCGAGCGGGCCAGATTGAACAGTTGAGCTCCCTGCGATGAGGCGGTTGCAGCGGTGCTGAATTCTTCCACCACCTTGCGCATCATCGGTGCCAGCGTCGTGTATTCGCTTTCGCTGATATCGCCGTTGAAGCTCAAGGATGCGTGGTCGAGTGCTTTTAGAAATTCGTCGAGATCGCCGAAAGTTTGATCGAGCATTGTCAGCGAGGCGCGAGCGGCATCTACTGAGCGCAGCATGTCGCCGTCGGCGAGCGAAAGCTCGTTCATCATGGACCCGTAGGACGGAAACACCGCGACCGATTGCGTCGGAACGGGGCGCAGCGCGAAGGGTGCGAGCATCTCTTGATAGACGTCGGCGCTCTCCTTGAGTAGTCCGCCCTCCTTATTCTTTTCCAGCGATCCGACGCCGCCGATCGGTCCCGAATCGCTTCCCGCATCCTGGATCGCGCTGTTGAGGGACCGGGCTATCGAGTTGAGGTTCTTCACGATCGCTTCGACGCGCGTGCCGCGGCGAACGTTGACGCGGCTCAGGTCGGGAACTTCGTATTGGAGCGTCTCGAGGCGGCTGGTGACTGCCTTGAGTTGGTCTTTGCCCTGCGCTGCGCGCTGTGCGATTTCGGTTGCGCCAAGCGCATGCGATGCCTGGGCTGCCGTAACCGCGGCTTGCAATTTCGGCAAGTCGGGCTTCGTTAAATTGACGCGCTGAATCTCCATCTGACGCAACGCGGCAATTCGAGCGTTGGCCGCTGCGCGCGTGGCGGGCGTTCCGAGTTGAGCGGCTTCGGCAAGCGTTTGCTCGCTTTTGCTGGGTAGTCCGAGAGCTAGCTCAGATTGTCCCAGATCCAGCAGCGCTTCGGGGTTTTGCGGGTCTTTGTTCAGGACTTGCGCGAGGCGAAGCCGTGAAAACTCGTAGCGAGCGCGTTCCTCATCGCTCGATGCCTGGACGAGTTGCTGCGGGAGCGTCACGTCGTTGGGATCGAGCTCCGGATACCCCATGAGATGCGCGACGCGCGCCTTCGGATCGGGATGATCTTCCAGATATTTGCTAACGGCGTCGCTGTGCTCGCCTTGCAAGACTGCAAGATGCGCCATCATCGTCACCATAGATTCCGGATCGTAACCCGCCCGGGACATCAGTTGCAGGCCGTACCGATCGGCCTGGATCTCATCTTCGCGCGAAACTTTCGCCATCAGTCCCGCCTCGGCAAGTCCGCCAAACTCATAAATGAGCGGCGAGAAAATAGAGGCGATTCCGAACAGGATGTTGAGGATCTCGGCCTTGGAGTAGTTCGTAAGCACGTGACGCCGCTCGATGTGTCCGGTTTCATGCCCGAGGACGCTCGCGAGTTCGTCGTCCGACTGCACGAAGTCGATGAGTCCCTCGTTGACGTAGATGAACCCGCCAAGTGTCGCGAACGAATTGATCTGGCTGTCCTTGATGATTTTGACGGAGTACGGGACGTCCTTGCGCTCGACTTGATTCCAAAGATTGCTCGTGATGCCTTGGACGTAGGCGTTGAGCAGCGGATCCGTTTCGATGACGCTGCTTGCCACAATTTGTTGATCCTCGGCCTGACCCAGAGCGATTTCGGCCTGCGTGGACATTGCCCGAACGGGCGCAGGAACGACCGCGCCTGCCAGCAATGAGGCGGCGACGACTAGTGGAATGGTGCGACGCAACATGCGATGTGACTTCCTTTTTTGCAAGGGCCCTTGTAGTCTATTGTAAGCCACTGTGTATTATATGTGGACAACGTTAAGAATCTGCGAGTTTCGTGGGGAGGGGGCAAGGTTTCTTCTTTAGCGTTCCCGCACAGGGCGGCGTGACACTCTTGCGCGGCAGGCGTGACGGACTTGAAGTCACGTTGCCGGAGCATGACTTGGAGCAGGCTTTCGTGCAGCTGGAAGCTCGCCTCGCCCAGCAACCCGGCTTTTACAACGGAAGTCACGCCGTCGCGAACTTCGGTAATGCATGTCCCACGCGTGATAGCGTGGCGCGGCTGCGGGCGCTCTTGGGCGAGGCCGGAATCACGCTGAGCGCTCTCGCCGGCGCCGCCGACGGTTTGGAGGAGCTCGCCACGGATGCGTCCTTGGCGTTCGAGAGCCGCGCACGCATCAAACTGTCCGACTCGGCGAGCTCGCTCATTGCAGACTTCGCGGGCGCTCGCGGCGACATCGCGCAGCGACGACGGCGAGGCGAGGCCAGCGTCCCGCGGTTACGCATCGATAGCAAAGACTCGCGGCAAGCGAGCCTGCGGCTCGTCGAAACGCCGACGGCCACCCTCTATCATGCGGCGACGCTGCGGGGCGGGCAGGTGCTTCACCATACCGGAAACATCGTGGTCGTGGGCGATGTCAATCCCGGTGCCGAGTTGGTGGCTACGGGCGATATCGTCGTTTTCGGAAGGCTTGGCGGCATCGCGCATGCCGGGGCCGGCGGGGAACTGCAATCGCGCATTTATGCAGTTGAACTGCTTGCGACGCAACTGCGTATCGCCACGTGCATCGCGACGGAGCCGGAACCGGCGCGCCGATTGGCGACGTCACCCGAAGTCGCGTTCGTGCGCGACGGCAAAATCGGGATCGTTCCACTGCGACGGCTCGCCGAACTCGTGGCCGCCAACGTGCCGTCATGAGCGCTCGGCGAATCGTCGTGACGTCCGGCAAGGGCGGCGTCGGCAAGACGACGACGACCGCGAACCTTGGCGCGACCTTGGCCAAGCGAGGAAAACGCGTCGTACTCATCGACGCGGATATCGGCTTACGCAATCTCGATTTGGTGCTGGGGCTGGAAAAGCGAATCGTGTTCGACTTGGTCGAAGTGGCCGAAGGACGCTGCCAACTCCGGCAGGCGCTCATCAAAGACAAGCGCTTCGAATCCCTGGCGATCTTACCGGCGGCTCAAACGCGCGAAAAAGACGCGATCACGCCGGAGCAGTTTACGTCGATCGTCGATCAGGCGGCGGAACAATCCGATTACGTGATCGTCGATTCGCCGGCCGGCATCGAGGCCGGTTTTCGGAACGCCGTCGCAGGGGCTGCGGAAGCAATCGTCGTGACGACGCCCGAGGTCAGTTCCATCCGTGATGCCGATCGCGTCGTCGGCAAAATCGCCGCCGCCGGCAAACCGATTCGTCTCATCGTCAACCGCTTGCGGCCCGAAATGGTCAGCAACGGCGACATGCTGTCCGTCGAAGACGTCTGTGACGTCCTGGCGATCGAACTCGTGGGAGTCGTCCCCGAAGATGAAGACGTCATTGACACGACCAATCGCGGCGAACCGATTGCCCTGCGGGACGCGAGCCGGCTCAGTGTAATTTATGACAAGATCGTGCGGCGCTTGGAAGGCGAACTAGTTCCGTTTACGACTTTTGACCAGCCAGGCCTCTTGGGCCGTCTCATTGGAGCGCTGAAAGCGGGGTAACGTGCAAGACATCGAGCCGATTGCGATCGAAGCCGAGGCCAACGCCGCGGCCGTGCGGCGGGGTCGAGCCATCGTCCTAACGTCCGGCAAAGGCGGAGTCGGCAAAACGACCACCACCGCCAATCTCGGCACGGCGCTGGCCGCGCGAGGCGCGAGCGTCGTGTTGGTGGATGCCGACGTCGGTCTGCGCAATCTCGATATCGTACTGGGCCTCGAAAGCCGAGTGAAATACCACGTGCTCGACGTCTTGGAAGAGCGCGTGGATCTTGACGAAGCCTTGGTGGCCGGCAAGCACGGTGAGAACCTTCGGTTGCTGGCCGCCGCGCAATCGCGCGAGAAGGACGAGATACAAACGGCGCAGATGGAGGGCCTGATCGGCAGGCTGCGAGAGCGATTCGATTTCGTGTTGATTGACTGCCCGGCCGGGATCGAGCTCGGATTTCGCAACGCGATCGCGGGCGCCGACGAAGCGATCGTGCTTTGCACGCCTGAAGTGTCGGCCGTGCGGGACGTCGATCGCGTGATCGGGCTGCTCGGGAACCGTTTTCACCCGCAGCTGATCGTGAATCGTCTGCGTCCGCAGTTGGTCAAGCGCGGAAAGATGCTCTCAGTCGACGACGTCAATGCGATCCTGCGCTTGCCGCTGCTGGGCGTGATTGCGGATGAACCCGAAATCATCATCACCACTAATCGAGGCGAGCCGCTGGCATTACGCAAAGATAATCCCACCGCTGCAGCCTACCACGCAATCGCGGCTCGACTCGCCGGCGAAGAGATTCCCGTCCCGATGCCTCCGGTAGCGAAGCAAACGCTGCTCGAGCGGCTAACCTCGGTATTCGGAGGCCGTCGCTCGTGATCGACTTCTTGCGACGGCTTTTTGGCCAACGTGGTTCGAGCGCGACCGCAAAGGAGCGCCTGCGTTTGGTGTTGATGACGGATCATCTCGAACTCGCGCCCGAAATAATTGACATGATGAAACGCGATCTCGTCGACGTGATCTCGCGTCACGTCGAGGTCGATCGCGCACGAATCGAAGTCAACTTCGAACGTCAAGAGAGCGCGCTCGCCATGCTGGCCAACATCCCGATTCTCTCCGTCAACCGGCCCACTCCTAACGGGAACGGCAAGCGTGAAGAACATGCGACGGCCGTCGCCTCGGATTCTTCGGCCGCAAGCAAAAGGAAGAAAGCGGGAACCGCAAAACCGGGTGCTGCCGGTCAAACGCCGCCCACGCGCAGACGACGCCGTCGCAAGAAATCAGCGCCTGCGCCGGCGCCAGTTGCTCCGTAGTCAACGAAACCGTGGCGGTACTGGCGCTTCGCGCCGCCGAAATGCGGCGCTTCGCGCGGCGGAACAACTGGCTCCTCGCGTGCTGTGCCGTCGGAATAGCATTCGTTGGACTAGTCTGTATTAAGTCGGCAGGGATTCACTCTCCCGGCGCGACCGGCGAGTTCCAGAAGCAGACACTGTATTTCGCCATGGGCGTCGGGCTGATGATTGGGCTATCGCTCGTCGATTATCGCAACTGGCAGCGGTGGGCCTTGCCGCTCTACATCGCTAATCTGTTGCTGCTGCTCTTCATTTTGCGGGGCGGACACAGCGCCATGGGAGCGCAGCGTTGGATCTCTCTGGGGCCGCTGGGTACGTTTCAGCCGTCGGAGCCTGCCAAACTGATGGTTGCAATCGCGCTGGCTGCGGTGTTGTCGGCGAAGACGTTTGATAATTTGCTCCAGCTGTGGAAGCCGCTGCTCACCGTTGCGGTTCCGGCGCTCCTGATTCTCAAGCAACCCGATCTCGGAACCTCGTTGGTGCTGGTTGCGATACTTACCGTCGATCTCTTTTTTGCGCTTCCGAAACTCGGTGATTTCGCGATCTATTTGTTGGGGATGCTGGTTATTGCAGCGGGCGCCGTGGGGACCAATGCGGTCCTCAAACCGTTTCAGCGGACGAGACTTTTCGTTTTTCTCAATCCCAAAGCCGATCCGCAGGGCTCCGGGTATAACTTGAACCAATCGGAGATCGCCGTCGGCAACGGCGAACTCTTCGGACGCGGAATTTATCATGGCACGCAGACGCAACTCAACTTCGTGCCGGAACATTCTCGAGACTTTATCTTTACGGTACTCGCCGAAGAGTGGGGCTTCGCCGGCGCACTGCTCTTGCTGGTGCTCTATGCCGCGATCGTCTATGCGGGTATTCGGACAATGCTGGCGGCGCGCGACCGCTTCGGTTTCCTGTTGGCCGCCGGGTTAGTAGGGATGTTGTTCTTTCACGTGCTCGTCAACGTTGGGATGACGATCGGCATCATGCCGATCACCGGAATTCCGCTGCCTTTCATGTCCTACGGCGGCTCGGCGATGCTGACCGATTTTGCCGCGGTCGGTATTCTGCTGAATATTTATTCTCAGAAGGATCGCGACGTTCTCGGCAATGCCTAGCCGCCGGAGAAGGTCCCGCTGGGTTGCGTCAGGAAATCGCGAGCAAAAGTTTTTAGCGACCTTGTCGTGGCGGCCGATGCCGCCCTGTCAGACGCGCGGCGAGGAGCAGCGTGGCGACCGGCAAGTTCGAACATTTTCTTGAGGACAATTTGGCGAGCGAGATATTGATCTCGAGCGACCCGTGGGAAAACCGGGTCGCGATACTAGAGAACGGCGGCTTAGCCGAGCTCTACATCGAGCGCGAAGAGAAAGTCATCGGCTCGATCTATAAAGGAAAGGTGCAGAACGTGCTTCCCGGGATGGGGGCTGCGTTCGTCGATATCGGCTTGGGCCGCAACGCCTTTCTCTACGTTGACGATATTAACAAGCAACCGCTCAACATCGGCGACGTCGAAATTACACAGGGCCATAGCGGTTTCACGATCAGCGAGAAGGTAAAACGCGGCGACGACGTTTTGGTGCAGATCGTCAAGGAGCCGCGCGGGCTCAAGGGCGCCCGAATTTCGACCAATATCTCGCTGCCCGGGCGCTATCTCATTTTGATGCCGACGGGCAAATATTCGGGCGTTTCGCGCAAGGTCGACTCCGTCGACGAGCGCAACCGGCTCAAGTCGGTGATGAAGCGCATCCGCCCCGAAGGCATGGCAACCGTCGTCCGTACCGCCGCGTCGGGCGCGAGCGAAGCCGAGCTTATCGCCGATCTGGGGGTGCTGATTCGAATGTGGCACGGCATTCTTGAAACGTATAAGCGCGCGGCTTCCCCGTCGTTGCTCCATAAAGACATGAATCTGATTTACAAGGCTGCGCGCGATTTCATTACGGCGGACGTCGATCGCGTGTTGATCGACGACGAGGAAGAGTACCGCAAGGTTCGCGATCTTCTTCAACTGCTCGGTCCGCAATACATCGGCCGGCTCGAGTATTACAACATGGGACGACAGCTCTTCGAGGACTACAAGATCAACGAAGAACTGCAAAAGCTGATGAAGCCGAAGATCAATCTTCCTTCGGGCGCGTCGATCGTTATCGAATCGACCGAGGCACTTACCGTGATTGACGTCAATTCCGGCAAGTTCACGGGCGGCCGCAACCTCGAAGATACGATCCTAAGAACGAACATGGAGGCGGCCGAAGAGATCGCGCGGCAAGTACGCTTGCGCGACATCGGCGGCATCGTCGTCGTCGATTTCATCGACATGGCTTCGGACGGGTCGCGGGAAAAAGTGATCGCCAAAATGGAAGAAAGTCTTCGGCGCGACCGGACTCGGGCGACGATTCAATCGTTTTCCAACTTGGGATTACTCGAGTTCACTCGAAAGCGAATCGGAAAAGATCTCGGCGCTCAGTTACGCGGCGGTTGTCCGACGTGCGACGGCGTCGGCAGCGTCATGTCGGCGCAGTCCGTTGCGATTGAGACGTTTCGACAGATTCGGCATGAAGTGCGCCACGGCGCGACCGGCGACGTGATCGCGCACGTCGCGCCGACCGTCGCCGTTCAGATGGATTTTTGGTACCAAAACGAGTGTCAGGAACTTGCGCGAGCGCTCGGTCGTACGATCTTCGTTCGCGTCGATCCAATGATTCATCCCGAAAGGGCGCGGATCGAAGTCGCGCCTCGCGGGACGAAACGTGCACACGCGGTGCGCGTCGGCGACGAACAAGAGGTCGAACTTTTGCCGGGGCGTTTGCCCAACGCGACGTCGGCCGCCGCGGTGGTCGATGGACGCATCGCGGAAGTGGAAAACGCCGCAAGCAACGCCGGTAACTTCGTTCGCATTCGTATTCTGGACGTGGATGACGAACGCGATTACGTCTTGGCCGACCTCGTGACTGTGGGTGCGAAGCCCCGCAAGCGGCGGCCGGCGCGCCGTGCGGAGCCGACCCCTGCCGAACGGACGCGTCAATTGCGCGAGCTTGCGGAGGACGCCGCACGGCAATCGGCGGCGCGCCCGCCGATCGGCATATCTTCGGCAACTGAGGAAGAAGAGGAGCAAGACAAGGCGCTGCGCGCAGAGCGCAGGGGCGAAGCGCAACCCGACGCGATCGTCATCGGAGCCGAAGCCTCAACTCAAGGTGAGGGAGGCGGGCGGAAACGCCGCCGACGACGTCGGCGACGCCGTGGCCGCGGCGGGCGACCGCCGATCGGAGTCGCGGAAGCCGTCACGGAAGAGGCATTTCCGATCGCTCCCGTCCTCCCGGCCCCGCCGCCGGCCGTCGCGCCGCCCCCTCCGAGCCTTTCGATGCCCCCCGCGCAAGAGCCGAAGCGGCCGCAACCCACCCGGCGACGGCGCCGCACCGCCACGGTCCAGCCCGCGACTCCGGGAGAGTTGGAAGGGGCGGCGAGCGCCCTCGCGCTCCCCGCGCAAAGAAACGTGCGCCGCAGTCGCTTGAAGCGCGCGTCCGAAGAAACGACGCCGGAAGCGAGGCCAAAACGTTCTCGCGCCACGCGGAGCGAAAGCTCGTCAGAAAATGCCCCCGAAAAGCCCAAGCGCAAGCGCGCTACGGCTCCGCGGAAGAAAGCCTCATAAGAGGTAAGGGGTCTTACACTCCGTTATCTTGGGTAAGGTGCGCGAGTTTTTCGCCGAGGTATTGGAGCGCGCGCGCTAACTGTTCGTCTTTCGCCGGAACGCCGAACTGCGGATGCTTGTTCTCGGCGACGACGATGTCGGGCGTAATGCCAAGATGGTTGATGTCGCGGTTTCGCGGCGTCAGATAGCGCGCGGTGGTGATCTTGATCGCGCTGCCGTCGGGCAGCGGATAGATCGTTTGAACGACGCCTTTGCCGAAGGTCTTCGTACCGACGATCGTACCGACGCTGCTGTCTTGGATTGCTCCGGACGTGATCTCCGACGCCGACGCGGTGTAGCCGTTAACGAGTACGGCCAGCGGAATGGGTGAGATCGCCGTATTGTCGGCGTCGAGCGTCGTGATATTCGACGCGCGCGATTCTACCGAGACGATGGGCCCGCTGGGAACGAACTTGGAACTAACCGCAACCGCAGCTTCCAGGTATCCTCCGCCGTTGTCGCGCAGGTCGAGCACCAGCGCGCGCGCGCCCTGCCGTACCAAACGATCGAGCGCGACGTTCAGCTCGTTACCGGTCTCGCGACCGAAAACCGTGAGCGCGATATAACCGATCTTGCCCGAAAGCATTTTTTCATAGACGCTGAGTTGATGGATCTTCGCCCGCGTGATCGGAATGGCAGGCAGACTCGAACCGTCGCGTTGGACCGTCAAGGTCACGCGAGTACCCTCTTTGCCCCGCAGTTTCGCGCTGGCCTGATTGAGACTCATCCCTTTTGTTGAGGCGCCGTCGATCGCCGTGATGAGATCGTCCTGCTCGATTCCGGCTTTGTCCGCGGGACCGTTGGGAACGACGTTTTGCACGGAAACGTACTTCGTTTTATCGTCGATCTGGATCACGATGCCCGTTCCTCCGAAGTCGCCGCCGTCTAATCCTTGATTGAGGCCCGCGAATTCTTTCGGGGTCAGAAAGACGGTGTACCGGTCGTTGACGGCCCGCATCATGCCGTCGATCGCGATATAACTCAAATCATGGGCGCTGAATTTGGGACGCGATTCCGCAGCGGCGACCTCGACTTCGCGATCGATCTCGCGAACGTTGCCCGATGGATTGAGGCCCGCTGCAACCGCCGGCAGCGCGATATGTTTGATGCCCGCGGTTCGCATCGCTGAAATCAACTGGGTGCGAACGGAGTCCAGGACAGCCTGTGCGTCGACTCGCTTGTAGAAATTGTCCGTGAGATAGACGTAGCTGGTCGATATTTCCCCGGCATCTACCGACGAGAGATGCGTCGGTGAGGCCGCCGATCCGACGGGGGACTGAAGGAAAGCCGTTGCGAGCGCAAAGGCAGCGAGTCGCGTAAGATTGCGTTTCATGCTTTCCACTTAACGTACGAGTTGACGCAGGCGTTTCTTCGCGGCGGAAAGTTGTTTATCGGCCGGCGTATCGATCAAAGATGGGTTCGGGTCCTGCGCGACGGGGACGTCAGGCTCGATGCCGCGATGCTGGATATCGCGGCCAGACGGAGTGACGTAGCGAGCCGTAGTGATCTTGAGCGCTCCCTGGTCCGGCAACGGGAAGATGCTCTGAACGACGCCTTTGCCGAACGTACGCGTCCCAACCAGCGTTGCAAGGTGGTAATCTTGTAATGCGCCGGCCGTGATTTCCGACGCGCTCGCGGTGTACTTGTTTACCAGAATTATCAACGGGGTCAATCCGCCGATGGCATTACCGAGGGCTTCTTCGCTCGTGCGTTGCCCGTCGCGCCGAATCGTCGAAACGATCGTGCCTTGAGGAATGAAGAAGCTCGAGATCGCTACCGCCGCGTCGAGTAGCCCCCCGCCGTTGTCGCGCAGATCCAAGATGTAGCCGTGCGCGCCGGCGGCGCGTCCTGCCAGCAGCGCCTTACGAACTTCGTCTGCCGACGTCGTTCCAAAGTCCGAAAGCCGAATGTACTCGATGCCGTCCTCCATCTTCGCTCGCACCGTCGGAACGTGAATGATCTCCCGGACGATCGCATAGCTATGGTCCGGCGGCGAACCGTTATACAGATGGGCGCGCAAGTGAACGACGGTGCCGGCTTCGCCGCGAATCATCGACTCGACGCGGTCGATCGGCACGCCGCGCACCGGCCTGCCGTCGACGCTGTCGACCACCTCGCCCGGCTTCATCCCGGCGCGCGCCGCGGGAAGTTGCTCGATCGGCTGAACGATGATTCGTCCGTCCCTCAATTGATAGATATAGACGCCGATGCCGCCGAAGTTACCGCCCGAGAGCGATTCGTTCAGGCCGCGAATCTCTGTCGGCGACAAATAGACCGTGTAGGGATCCTTGACGGACTTCATGATTCCGCGCAGCGCGGCATCCGTAAGACCGTCCCGCGCATGCGCCCCGATGCCGGCGTAGTGTTCCTCCGCAAAGGCCAAAATCTGCGCGGCAATCTCGCCGTCAGCGTTCGGATTACCCGTCGCGGCGTGCGCGGGAAGTGAGACGCCGCCGCGCTTCGAACTCAAGACGCTTCGCAGCGCGCCCACTTCTCCGGCGATCGGCGTCTGTGGATCGACCGGTTTGTAATACGAAAGCTCTAAGCGGCGAAGCGTGAGATCGGCGATAAACGGGCCGGTCGGATCCCGCTGGGCGAAAAGGTCGCGGAGATCTCCGGTCGTCGCTACTTCAAGAACGGACGCTCGTCCGAGCGTCCCGGCCCGCTGGGCGATAAAAAAGAAAGCGAATGCCGCGAACGCGATCGTCAGTAAGGCGGCGAGAAGAAAACGTGGGCGCAAGCTCATGTGTCGTCTATCACTACCCGTTCCTAGAGGTGAGAAGTTGCTCTTTAGTAACTTTACTTGCGAAGTCTTAATGAAGCCGGGGCGCAGGGTCGACAGGTTTTCCGGCGATACGCACCTCAAAGTGGAGGTGCGGACCGGTCGATTGCCCGGTTGATCCAACGGCTCCGATTGCTTGCCCGCGCGCCACAACCTGCCCCGTCGAGACAAATATCGCCGAAAGGTGGCCATATCCGGTCGAATAGCCACCGCCATGATCGATCAGAATGTAATTTCCGTAACCGCCGTACCACTGGGCCATGATGACCGTGCCGGCCGCCGCGGCGGTAACCGTCGTGCCCGTGGGCGCGGCGATATCGAGCCCTTGATGGAACTCGGGACCGCCGCCAAACGGATTCGAACGCCAGCCGAACGGTGACGTAATCGTGCCCGTCACCGGCCATGAGAACGAACCCGCGGCGCCTTCACTCTCGACTCCGCCCGCGATGCCGGCCGCGCGATGCTGTGCCTCGATCTCGCGTTCGCGTTCCATGATGAGCGATTCGAGTTGCGCTTCCTCGGAAGCTGAGAGGCTCTCGATTTCTGCGACCTGCGACGCGACGCTGCGCCGCCGCATCGATGTAAGCTCCACGAGATTACGCCGCTCGTCGGCAAGCGAATTCAGTTGGCTGCGCGCTTCTTGCGCCGACTCTTCTTCGCGCTGTAACTCTAAGCGCGTACGTTCCAAATCGGCGGCAATCGCGGCAACCCGCTGTTCCGCGATTTTTCGCGCGCGCACCGCGCGTTGGTTGGCGGCGATGAGCAGGCGGAGGTCTTCCCAGCGCTCGACGAACTCACTGAAGGACCGCGCGGCTAACAGTGCGCTGAGGTAGGTGAGGTTCCCGTACTCGTAAATGTTGACCAGTCGACGCTTCAGTAGTGAATCGTGCAGGTGCAGCGACCGCTGTGCGGCCCCCAGTTGTAACGAGTTCCAATCAATCCGGCGCTGGGTTGAGGCTTGTTGAACGTCGAGCGAATCTATTCGCCCACTAACCGTCCCGATGGCGGCGGTCGTTTCGCCGAGTTGCCGCTGGAGGTCGTCATAGTGGAGGCTTACCGCCTGCAGCTCGGCGCGCTTGGCGTGCAATCGCGCCGCGATGGCGGCAGCCTTCGCGCGCTCCGCGGCGATTCGATCCACGATCGAAGGTTTTGCGGTTTGCGGCAGCGAGAGGACCGCCGCGACAATCAGCGCGACGGCGAAGAAGCGACTAGGAGCCGCCATCTACGTCCGCAGATGTCGTCCGACGGAAATCCACGAAGCCACGAGCCCTATGGCGGCGCCGACGGCGATCAGTTCGCCGGCGAGAATGCGCGGATCCATCGGCGTCGCGTTCAACTGGACCCATGGAAGCGCCTCAAGCAGTCGGGGCCAGAGCGCGCCGCGAGCCACGACGAGCAATCCCACCGCTACGGCCGCACCGATCACGCCGTCGAGCAATCCTTCGCAGATGAACGGCAATCGAATGTAGGTGTTCGTCGCGCCGACGAGTTGCATGATGGCGATTTCGCGCCGGCGGGCGAAGACGGTAAGCCGAATGGTGTTCGCGATGATGATTCCTGCGACGACGAAGAACACGACGATGACCGCGATGCCGATGCGGCGCAGCACCGCACCGAGTTGCAAGAGCCGCGCAACGACTTGCTGACCATAGACGACGTTCGTGACGCCGGCAAGGCGCCGAACTTCCGAAGCGACGGCCGGTACCTGCTCGGGAACGCGAGTCTTGACCCGGAATTTATCCGGGAGCGGATTCTCCGTTAACAACGCGGTGTCGATCGTCCCTTTGGTGCGCTCGCGCAACTCTGCGAGGCCCTGCCGCTTCGGTACGAACTGCGCCGACGCGATGCGCGGATCTTGCGCCAAGAGAAGACCGATCGCGCGCACCTGTGCGGACGTTACATCCGCGCTGAGATACGCCGAAATCTCGATCTGATCGAGGAGGCGCGTTCCTACGTCGGCGAGCGCCGCGCGAACGAAGAGGAAGAGGCCCAGCAGGACGATAGTGATTGCAACCGTTCCAATCGCCGTCATCTGCATACCGGCGTTCCTTGAAAAGTTGCGGGTCACTTCACCCAGAAAGAACTTGAGTTTGCCCCAATCCAAGATAGTAAAAGCCTCGCTCTTCATCGGTAGTAATCCGTCCGTCGTCGAGCCGTACGACTCTCCTGCGCATACGATCCACGACGGCTTGATTGTGGGTCGCGACGACGACCGTCGTGCCCTTCAGATTGATGCGCTGCAACAGCGCCGTGATCTCCGTGGTGTTTGCCGGATCCAGGTTGCCGGTGGGCTCGTCGCAGAGCAAGATCTTCGGATTGTTCACGAGCGCGCGGGCGATCGCAGCACGCTGCTGCTCTCCGCCCGAAAGCTCACTTGGATACATCCGGCTTTTGTGTGAGAGCCCGACTAAATCCAATACGCGAGGGACTTGTCGCATGATGTCGCGCGTGTGAGCTCCCGTCACCTGCATCGCAAACGCCACATTTTCCCACACCGTTTTGTCGATGAGCAGTTTGTAGTCTTGAAAAACGACGCCGAGATGGCGCCGTAAGGCTGGAATGCGGTTGCGCCGGAGGCGATCGACGCGGATGCCGTCCACCACGATCTCGCCGGCGGAGCACTTTGCCTCTCGGTACAGTAATCGTAGCAGACTGGACTTGCCCGTGCCCGAGTGTCCGACGAGAAAGAGAAATTCGCCCTTGGCAATTTCAAGGTTCACGTTGTCGAGTGCGCGCACGCCGTTTGGATATACCAGCGAAACGCCGCGGAGAGCAATCATCGGCAGTTCAAAGAGGACTTTTCCTGAAGCTGGCCCTTATACCTTCGCCATGAACTTCGATCTAACCGACGAGCAAAAGGCGATCCAAAGCCTTGCGCGCGAGTTTGCGCGAGAGGAGGTACGGCCACGCGCCGAGGCGATGGATCGCGAAGAGCGTTTTCCGTACGAGCTCGTCGAGAAGATGGCCGCGCTGGGATTCATGGGACTGCCGTTTCCGGAAGAATACGGCGGAGCGGGCGCCGATACGGTCAGTTACGCGCTGGCGGTCATGGAGATCGCTCGTGCCGATGCCTCCACTGCGATCACGCTTGCGGCTCACGTCTCGCTGGGAGCGACGCCGTTCTTTCTTTTCGGGAACGAAGCACAGAAACAGAAATATCTCGTGCCGTTGGCCCAAGGTCAGACGCTTTGGGGCTTTGGTTTGACCGAACCAAATGCCGGCAGCGATGCGGGGAACGTGCAAACCAAAGCCGATTTGCGCGACGGCCACTGGATCATCAACGGAACGAAAGCGTTCATCACCAACTCCGGTACACAAATCAGCGGAGGTACGACGATCACGGCCGTGACGGGGCGGCGCGCCGACGGATCGCGCGAAATTTCAAACATCATCGTGCCGCAAGAAACCGTTGGGTTCACGCGCAGCCGGAAATATCGCAAGATGGGCTGGCGGGCGTCGGATACCCGCGAATTGTCGTTCTCAGATGCCCGTGTGGCGGAAGAAAACCTGCTCGGCCGCCGGGGTGAGGGCTTCCGGCAATTTCTCGAGATTCTTGACGGCGGGCGGATTTCGGTCGCTGCCCTGTCCATCGGCCTAGCATTGGGGGCCTATGATGAGGCGCTAACCTATTCCAAAGAACGTCACGCTTTCGGCAAACCGATCAGTAAATTCCAGGCGGTCTCCTTCAAACTGGTCGATATGCTCACGCAGATCGAACATGCGAAACTCATGATGCTGAGGGCGGCATGGGAAAAGGATCAAGGCCGCGACTACGTGCAAGCGGCGAGCTTCGCCAAACTGTTCGCGGGTGAGCTTTCGCATCGGGTCGTCAATGAGGCGCTGCAAATCCACGGCGGCTACGGTTTCATGGACGAGTATCCGATTTCCCGAATGTATCGCGATCAGAAGATCAACGAAATCGGGGAAGGCACCAACGAGGTCCAACGCATGGTGTTGGCTCGGCTGATGGGGTTGTAACGACGTAGCCGTGAACCCGGGCGAAGTCCTGGCCGCAGCGTCCGTAATCGTGTCGATGGTTGCGCTCGGCCTCTCGACCATCTTGCTGGCGCGCCAAAACAAGCAACTCGAACACGAACGCAACGCACTGGCGATTTTGGAAGCGATTAACCGCTTGACGGATGCCGCTGCAATGGCCGCTTTCGAAGGATTGCAAGGGGTGCAGGGCCGCTATCCTACCAACGACGCCATTCTGGAGCGCTTCGACAATTCCGACGACGACCGGGCACTGCTTTTGGTCGCGCAATATTTCGAAACGGTTGCGACGCTGGCGCGGCGGCGCGTCCTCGACGCGTCGCTCCTCGTCGATGCGGTGGGATATATGATTCGAGTCCGATGGGAAACCATCCGCGAGTTCATCTTCCGACTGCGACGCGTCCGCGACAACGAGTACATCTTTGAAAATTTCGAGTGGCTCGCGATGTATAGCGCCTGGTGGAGGCAAATTCTGAGACCGCCAGGCGATCCGAACTACGACGAGAAGCAGTTCCGAGATATCGAGTTCAAAGTGTAAGCGACGGAGAGGGGATGTATGAAATGGGAAAGCGTCTTTCTTTATTGATGGGCCCTGCGTTGGCGGTCACGCTCGCCGCTCCGGCCCTGGCGGCGCTCTCCATCGGCAGCAAAGCCCCTCCCTTTACGCTCCAGGCAACGCAAGGGGGAAGCGTCTTTACCTTCACGCTAGCGGAGGCGCTCAGGAGCGGCCCCGTTGTGCTGTACTTCTATCCGGCCGCGTTCACGACGGGGTGCACGATCGAGGCCCATGAGTTTGCCGATGCTATCGATCAATACAAGGCGCTCGGCGCGACGGTGATCGGCGTTTCTCACGATCCGCTGGACAAGTTGCAAAAGTTCTCCGTTAGCGAGTGCCGCAGCAAGTTTCCGGTGGCCGCCGACACGGATCAGCGCGTGATGAAGTCGTACGACGCCGTCCTCGCGTCGCATCCGCAGTACGCGAATCGAACGTCCTACGTGATTGCGCCCGACGGCACGATCGTCTACACCTATACGAGCCTCGATCCGTCCTTGCACGTCGCCAATACCCTGAATGCGTTGAAAGCCTGGAAGGCGGATCACGCCTCAGGCAGCCCACCTCACGAATACTAGACCGCGTCGTCCTTCGGAAAAAGGCGCTGCGAACGTGGCAGCCGCTTTGCAGGGGGGGTTGTGTCCAGTGCGGTGACGTCGCGCGGAACGACGTCGATCGGCGGCAGTTCGGCGAGATCGTCGGCGGACAGGGCCGCCTCTTCTTTGAGCCTGCGCCCTTGCGGCAAAAACTTGCTCTCGTACGACCCGACCGTCGCGTTGAACGCGTTCACCGTGCGCTCGAGATGCCTGCGCAACTCCAGAAGATGCTCGGAGAACTTACAGGCTCGCTCGTAAAAGGCTTTACCGATTGTGGCGATGCGTTTGGCGTTCTCTTCTTGACGTAAGGCCTGCCAACCGATTGCGAAGGTACGCAGCAGGCTGACGAGCGACAGGGGGCCCGTAACGAGCACGCCTTGATCCAGCGCGTACTCGATGAGCGAAGGATCTTCGGTGCAGGCAGAACTCAAGAACGCTTCTCCCGCGACGAACATCACCACGTAGTCGGCCGAACCCGTCGCGGTGTGATAGCCGCGGCGAGCGAGAGAATCGACGTGCTCGCGCAGCGCACGTGCGTGTCGTTTGAGCAAACTCTTTCGGCTTTGATCGTCGGGGGTTTCGAGCGCTGCTTGCATCGCATCAACGGGCGCCTTCGCATCGACGAACACCCGACGATCGCCCGGAAGATTGACCGTCATGTCCGGACGCGACCGCACTTCGCCGACCGCCACGGTTTGCTGCTCGACGAAGTCGCAGTACGGCAGCATGCCGGCCTTCTCGACGACGTTGCGCAACTGCATCTCGCCCCATTTCCCGCGCGACGTGGGATTGCGCAGCGCGGTCACCAGCGTCGAAGTCTGCGTCGAGAGATGCGCGGCCGCGTTTTCGAGCTTATCCGCTCTACCAAGGAGCAGGTCGATCTGCTCGCGCAGGCTGCCGGCATCATGGCGGCGTCGGGCTTCCAAATCCGTGATGAGCCGATCGAACTCCGACAGTTTCTGTGCCATCGGAGAAACGAGTTCGCCAACGCGCTCGCTCGCGCGCAATGCGGTCGTCTCTCGGAGTTCGTTCTTGGCGCGCTCGATCAGCGATTCGACGGCCTTCTCTTCCGCGCGTTGTGCGTGCGCCAGCGAAACGCGGAGCGCCGTCGCCTCCGTCCTACCGACCAGCCAGACGACCAGGGCGCCAACCGCTCCGCCGATTAGGAACAGGAACAGTGCTTCGGTGACGATCACGATGCCGGCGGACCTAGATATTTTTGAAGAAAGCGCAGCAAGCGATTCCAGCCGTCCGCAGCAGCAGTGGCAACGTACGAGGCGCGTTGATCGTCGAAAAAGGCGTGCCCCGCCTCATCGTAGATGCGCACGTCGTGCGCGACCGTTAGCGACGCTGCGAACGCGCGCACGTTCTCGGCCGGAATGCCGGTGTCGCGGGCGCCGTAACTTCCATAGTACGGGATGACGATGGCGCGAGGGTCGATCGTTTTTACGTCACCGTAAAACGAACAAACCGCAGCGAAGGTGCCTGCGTTATCGATTGCAGCCCGCATTGCGATGCGCCCACCCATGCAAAAACCCATGACGGCAATTTTGGTTGTCGGAAATCCTTCGCGCAGCCAGGCCGCCGCGGCCGCAATGTCGGCATCTTCTCGTTCGCTCGTCAGCCGCTGTGCGTACTGTCGAAAGATGGCGAAATCGGTCGATCCGTCGCCGCTAGGTGCGTTCATGCGCGCGTAAAGATCGGGCGCGATTGCGACGAATCCCGCCTTGGCGAGTCGTCGAACGACGTCGCGAATGGAGGTATCGACTCCCCAGACGTGCATAACGACTACGACTGATGGAGTAGAGCCGTTTGCGTGCGCCGGCTTTGCCGTATATGCGCTCAGCGCGCCCGCAGAAGAGCTCAGCGGTACCCGCTGGGCCGCGATCGCGGGGTGATCTTCTGCGACGTACGGCGCGTGCGGTTCACCACCGGACTTGCTTGCCAATGCCAGCGCCGGCACTGCCGCCCCGGCGGCGACACCAACGAAAGTTCGGCGATTGAGTACGGTCGAGAGTGCGTTCGTCGGATCGATCTCCGCCGGTACCATGTATGAAAAGAGTTTCACTCGAGCGGCAAAGGGTCCTCGGCGCAGCGCGTGGGAAAACGGACGAATATGAACCGCGGAGCTTTTCTCGCATCGTCCACGGCGCTTACAGGCGCGGCGAGCGCGACGTCGCAAGGCGTCCCGGGCGGCGCTCACTACGTCGAGCGCCGGTCGGACTTCGATGCGCAAGGCTTTGCGAGGGCCGTCGGCGGCCGGGCGCAGATTCGTCAAGTGTACGAAGCGATAGCATTTCATCCGGCGATCCTCAACAATATCAAGAATTCGTTCAACGGACTGCAGTTTGGTTTCGGTTACCCGCCCGACGCGATCTCGCTCGTCTTTGCGGCTCATGGAGTCTCCGGCGCGTATGGCTACAGCGACGCGATTTGGAAACGCTATCGCATCGGCGAATTCTTCAATTGACCGATGGCCGCGGTATGCCGATCGGCTCCAACGTCTTCTTTTCGGAACGCTCGTCGTTCAACGCCGGGGCCGATCCGGACGACGAGGCCGGCATGTATCAAGACAGATCGATCCGGATGCTGCAGCGGCGCGGCTTGGTCGTGCTGACGTGTCACACGGCCGTGCAAGAACACGCCGAGGCGCTGGCTGCCCGCGGCTTCGCGCCGGGCATGAGCCGCCAACAAATTGCCGACGACATCCTCACCCACTTGATTGCCGGCGCCGTCGTCGTACCGTCCATGGTCGCGACCATCGCCGTACTGCAGGCAACCTACCGCTATACGTATCTGGCGCCCCAACTGTAAAGCGACGGCACACTAGGCCCCCGAGCCGCGGAAAGATAAGATGAACGCTGATTTGGATCAAATCGTCGTAAGCGTCACGCTTCCCGAGATGGGCGAGTCGGTGACGGAAGGATCGATCGTGGAATGGCGCCGTCGCGTCGGCGAGTTCGTCGCCGAAGGGGATCCGCTCGTCGAAGTGACGACGGACAAAGTCGACGTCGAAGTTCCCGCGACGGCGTCCGGGCAGCTCACGGATATACTCGCGCGCGAGGGCCAAACGGTTGCGGTCGGAACCGTGCTTGCGCATATCGACACCTCGAAGCACGACGGAGCCGCGGTAAAACCGGTGACTCGTGGCAATGGCGCAAAGAAGCCGCAGGCCGTGCCGCCGCCGCCCGCGCCGCGCGATGCGGCGGTTGCGGATCGCGCCGCGCAACGCATCGCGCGGCAACTCGACGTCGATCTTTCATTGGTTCGGGGTTCTGGGCCGGCTGGTTTGATCGTGCGCTCGGACGTGCTCGGTCAAGCCGCGTCCGCGCGCCGGCGCTCCGACGTGCGCGCGTCGCCCGCGCCGCCGATTCCGGCCGATGCAACGGTTACTGACCTGCGCGGACCCGCCGCGGCGCTGTCCGATTACATGGAGCAAAGTCTTTCGATCCCAACGGCAACGAGTTTCCGTTCCGTTCCGGTAGACGTGCTCGACGCTCGGCGTAAGGAGCTCAACGGCGCGATTAAAGCCGCCGGGCGGGGCGAACGGATTTCCTTTACCCACTTGATCGCATACGCGTTGGTGCGTGCAGCGATCGAAATGCCGTTTATCACGCATTCGTTCCGCCGTGACAAAACCGGTGCGCCCCTCCGCGTGGAACCCGGAGTTCATCTCGGGCTGGCGGTCGACACCGAGCGCAAGAACGGCACGCGAACGCTGGTCGTCCCGGTGATACGCGATGCCGACAACTTAGACTTCGCCGCCTTCCAACAGCGCTACGAACGTCTCGTTGCGCGAGCGCGCGACAATCAATTGACGCCGGACGAGCTGCAAGGCGCTTCGTTCACCTTGACCAATCCCGGTGGACTAGGAACCGTCGCTTCGGTACCCCGTTTGATGGCGGGTCAGGGCGCGATCATCGCGACGGGTGCCATCGGGTATCCGCCCGGCTTCACATCGGCGAACGAACAATCGCTGCGGCTTTTGGGCGTTTCGCGCGTCATGCAGTTGACCAGTACCTACGATCATCGCGTGATTCAGGGCGCGCAATCGGGAGAATATTTGCGCCGAATCGACGAGTTGCTCCAAGGGCGCAACGGGTTCTACGAGTCCGTGTTTGCCGCGCTGGGACTTACGGCGGCGGCGCTGCCGCAAATCGCCCTCGGGCCGGTCGGCGCGGCGCCACCGTCCGACGAGATGCTTCGCGCGGTTGCGGCCGGCATGGCGATCGTTTCCGCCTACCGCCGGCACGGCCATCTGGCCGCGAATCTCGATCCGCTCGGCGCCGCCCCGGTCGGCGACGCGTCCTTGGAGCCGCAGACGTACGGCCTGACGCCGGCTCTCCAAAGCGCGATTCCGGCTGGCGTGCTCAACGTCAAAGTTCCGGGCACCACGCTGGCCGACGTGTTGCCGCGCCTGCGCGAAACGTACAGTTCGACGATCGCGTACGAGATCGAACACATCTCGAACGCGACGGAACGCATATGGCTGCGCGACTACATCGAATCCGGCCGCAGCAAGATCAAGCACACGCCGCAGGCACAGGTCGAGTATCTCACGCGGCTTACGAACGTGGAAGCCTTCGATCGCTACGTTCGCAGAACGTTCATAGGCCAAAAGACCTTCTCGGGCGAGGGGCTCGACGTTATGGTTCCCATGCTTCAAGAGATGCTCGACATGCTGGCCGACGACGGCGTCGCCGATGCGGTGCTGGGCATGGCGCATCGCGGCCGGCTCAACGTGATCGCCCACGTCGTCAATTTGCCCTATGAAGAGGTCATGACTGAGTTCGAAGCGGCGCAGTACCGTGGAAACTTAGGAGACGACGACGTCATGGGCGACGTCAAGTACCACCACGGCGCTAGGGGCGACTTCACGACCTCGAAGGGCAAAAAGATCCACGTAACGCTCGCACATAACCCCAGCCACCTGGAAGCAGTCGATCCGGTCGTCGAGGGCAGTGCGCGCGCCTTGCAGACCGATCATGCTCGCGGCGTGCCCGCACTCGATCACCCCCGTGCCGTTCCCATATTGATCCATGGCGACGCCGCCTTTACGGCGCAAGGCATCGTTTCCGAAGTGTTCAACCTGCAGTCGTTGCCCGGCTATGAAACCGGCGGAACGATTCACCTGATCGCCAACAACCAGATCGGATTCACGACCGATCCGAGCGATGCACGTTCCACCCGTTACGCCTCCGACTTGGCGAAAGGCTTCGACGTTCCGATCGTGCACGTCAATGCCGACGACGTAGACGCGTGCATTGCGGCCGTGCACTTTGCGGTCGACTTTCGTCAGCAATTCGGCCGCGATTCGCTCATCGATTTGATCGGCTACCGGCGCTTCGGCCACAACGAGCAGGACGAGCCCGCGTACACGCAGCCGCAGCCGGCCGAGCGCATCAAGAGTCATCCGACGGTGCGCGAACTCTTCGCCAACAAGCTGGTCAATCAAGGTTTGCTCAGCGCGGATCAGGCAAGAGCGATGTACGACGACGCGTTCGAACGGCTTGCCCAGGCACGTCGCGCCGTCAAAGGCGCGCTGGCATCACACATCCACGGACGAAAAATTTCGGGAAGCAACACGTTCGACGGCACGGTTCTGCCCCCGGTGAACGCAGCGCAGTTGGTCTCTTGGAACGCCGCGCTTACGAGCGTGCCAGAGGGCTTTTCCCTCAATAAGAAACTCGCCGGTCAGTTCGAACGGCGCAACGCGGCCATTGCCCGCAACGGTATGGTGGATTGGGGAGCGGCGGAGTCGCTGGCCTTTGCGTCGCTCGTCGTTGCGGGGACGCCGATACGCCTGACCGGGCAAGATACGCAGCGCGGAACGTTTAGCCACCGGCATGCCGTTTTCCACGATCCGGCGAGCGGACAAACGTGGATTCCGCTACAGCACGTTGCGCCGCTGCAAGCCTCTTTTGAAGTGCGGAACAGTCCGCTGTCGGAGTACGCCTGCGTGGGGTTTGAATACGGCTACTCTGCTCAAGAACCGGCGGCGCTCGTGTTATGGGAAGCCCAATACGGCGACTTCTTCAACGGCGCAGAGATCATCGTCGATCAATTCATCGCGGCCGGTCAGGCGAAGTGGGGCGAGAGTTCACGCCTAACGTTGCTGCTCCCGCACGGCTATGAAGGCGGCGGTCCGGAGCACTCCAGCGCGCGACCCGAGCGCTTTCTGCAACTCGTCGCCGAAGGAAATCTCCGAGTCGCCTCGCCCTCGATCGCGAGCAACTACTATCACCTCTTGCGTCTGCAGGCGCGATCGCCCATTGCGGTTCCGCTCGTCGTACTGACGCCCAAGTCGCTGCTGCGCGCCGAAAGCGCCGCGGGCCGGCTCGAGGAGATGGCTTCCGGAAGTTTCATACCGGTCATCGACGAACCGCGTCCGCTCGACCGGGAAAACATCGAACGGCTAATTTTGTGCAGCGGAAAGATTTATCAAGACCTGATCGCACACGAAGCCTACGGACGTCTGTCGCGGACCGCCATCGCGCGCATCGAACTCCTCGCGCCGCTGCCCGTAGCGGAAATCAACCGCGTCATCGGCGCTTATCCGAAACTGAAAAAGATCGTCTGGGTGCAAGAGGAGCCCAAGAATATGGGCGCGCGTGCTTTCGTGCGCCGCCGCCTGCTGGAGGGAAAGCGCGACGGTTTCGATATCGAGTACATTGGACGCGGCTATCGCGCGAGTCCCAGTGAAGGCTACGCCGGGCAGCATGCCGTCGAACAAGAACGCATCGTGACCACCGCGTTATCGGAGTAACCTCCGAGACTTGATTGCCCTACGGCCGATTTTTTGGTTCGAACATGGAGGATAGCAGTTCTTCGATGGTGCTCGCATCCGCGAAAAGAGCGCGTGTGTGCGGACCGATGAAACCCTGCGCTACCATCGAATCGAAAAGCCGCAGCAGCGAATCGTAGTAGCCCTGAAAGTTCAAGAGACCGATCGGCTTGTCGTGAATGCGCAGCTGCCGCCAGCTAAGGATTTCAGCGAACTCGTCCATCGTTCCAAAGCCGCCTGGAAGCGCGATGAACGCGTCGCTACGGTCGTCCATGAGGGCCTTTCGCTCGTGCATCGTATTGACGATGTGAAGTTCCGTCAGACCTTCGTGCGCGACTTCGGTTCGCGCGAGCGCCTGCGGTATGACGCCGATGACTTGCCCTCCAGCCTGGAGCGCCGCATCGGCGACGACACCCATCAATCCCACGCTCCCGCCCCCGTACACGATGCCATATCCGGCGCGGACGATTTTCTCGGCGGCTTCGCGAGCCACGTGCGCATACGCGGGATCGTTTCCGAGATGAGAGCCGCAAAAAACGCAGATTTGCTTCATCGACGAGCGCCGTTGGAGCAGGCGCCGGTTCGAGCCTGCCGATGCGACTGATCCTCTGTGCAACGATTGAGTTCGCGGTTCTTGGTTGCCTCGCGTTTGTTCGCGCGAAACTGTGGACGTACGGCTCCGACACCGGTACGTTTGCCCAGATCGTGGCCGACGCGTTCCACGGCATGCGCAACGGCGTCGAGGCGGGCTCGCACTTTCGCTACCATTGGTCGCCGACGCTGGCGTTGCTCTGGCCCTTGGTCGCGATATCGGGCAGCGCCCTTGCGTTGCAGTTGCTTCAGGCCGCGGCGACGGCCGCGTGCGGCCCTCTCGTCGCGGCAATCGCGCGGCCCTACGCCGGGAAGGCGCTTGCGGATTCTTTGGGGTTCGTGACGTTGATCTACCCGCCGCTGATCGCGCTTGGGTTTGACGAGTTTCACGAACTGGGACTGTTCACGCCGCTGGTCCTCGCGCTGTTTCTGTTTGCCGACCGCCGGCAGTGGTTGTGGTTCTCGCTTAGCGCCATCGCGACCGTCGGCCTACGTGAGGATGCGGCGCTGACTCTCGCGTTCTTCGGGATCGTTTTGGCGGTCGTTGCGTGGCGTTCTTCGCAAACGAACGGCCTTGGACGCGGACTGCTCGAGGGCTACGCCTCGGCCCCGCGCGCGCTCGGAATCGCGGGGATCGGACTCGCGTTGGCCTCCGTCGCGGCGCTCGCGACGTACTATGGCATCATCGCTCCGCGCTTTGGAGGTTGGAAACCCAGCCATTTCTACGTGTATTCCTTTGCCAACGGTCCGCTTGCGTTGGCGCTCGCGCCGTTCGCGCGGACCCTCCCATTCGTGCGAGCGATCTTCACCGTCGGCCGTTTGACCTACGTTCTGGAAGCAGTAGTCCCGCTCGCCTTCTTACCGCTTTTTTCGCGATGGGCGCTGTTGGCGTTGCCGGGCGCGGCGGTCGTGCTTCTTGCAAACTCCGGCTACGTTTGGCGAATGGGGGATCACTATGCGGCGCTGTGGATCCCATGGCTCCTCGTCGGGGCAATCATGGGAACCGTGACGCTCCTGCAGCGGGGGTCTCCGGTCGCGTCTCGTTGGGTGCAAGCCGCGGGGGCGATGTGCGTGGTCTTTCTCGTTGCGTTCGATCCTATGCACCCGCTGCATTACTTGCACCGCCAATACGATCACCTCGCCGACGCGCGGCAAGCAATTGCGTGCGTCCCAAAGGATGCGCCGCTGGCGACGCACGACGAATGGTTTTCCGCGATCGCCGCCCGGCGTCCGCATGCGACGATCGATCGCACGAAGGGGATTGCGTATCTCGTCTATGCGGACGATTTTCCAAACAACGATTTCCAGCGATACCTGCGCCCCGCGATCGCCACGGAGGTTGCGCGTGGAAGGTATCGGATCATTTGCCGGTACGGCCGAGTAAACGCGTATGAGGCGGCGCGTTCGCGATGATCCCCGGACCAAGCCGTTGGACGACGCTGCGGCGATTGTTTCCCGTTCCGTTCGTGCGCTTCGGAGAGTTTCTGCGCGACACGACGGAGCGGTACGGCAACGTCGTCGCCTTTTCGTTGCCATGGAGATCGTACGTCTTCGTCAACGAGCCGGCGCTGATAAGAGAGATTCTGGTTACGCAACAGCATGCATTTTCGAAGTCGCTTGGAACGCGAGTCCTGCGGCTGCTCCTCGGCGACGGGCTGCTCACCAGCGAGGATCCGCTCCACCGCCGGATGCGACGCGTCGTCCAGCCCGCGTTCCACCGCGAACGCATCGCCGAGTACCTTCGCATCATGCGCCGCGATGCCGGCGACTTCGTGAACCGATTAACGGAAGGGCGACGTTTCGACGCGCATGCCGCGATGGCGGAACTGACGTTGCGCATTGCGACGGAATCGCTCTTCGGAAGCGACGAAAGCAACGCCGCGCGCATCGTCGCCGACGCGTTACGCCTCATGATGGACGAGTTTCCTTGGATGTTGACGCCGATCGGCTCCCTGCGCTCGCGTCTGCCGCTCCGAGCGACTCGTCGTTTCTGGAGGGCGCGCGCAACGCTCGACGGCATTATCTTCGGCCTCATCGCGCGGCGACGAATCGACGCCGGGGCTCGCGGCGACGCGCTGTCGCTGCTCCTGGCGGCTCACGACGCGGACGTTTCGGACCAACAAATTCGCGACGAGATCATGACGCTCTTCATCGCCGGCCATGAGACGACGGCTAACGCACTGACTTTTGCGTTGGTCTTGCTCGCCCGCAATCCAGCCGTCGAAGAACGCACCGCCTCGGCAGCATGCGACGGCGACGGCGACTACATCGCGCGCGTCATCAAAGAAGTGCTACGGCTGTATCCGCCGGCGTGGATCGTCGGGCGCGAAACGCTACGCGACGTTAGTTTCTCCGACGGAACGTCGATCGCCGCGAAGACCACAGTGTTCTTCGCGCCGCTTCTGCTGCACCGCCGGGCCGATTACTTTGCGGATCCAGACGTTTTCGACCCCGACCGGTGGTTGCGCGGCGAACCGCCGACGTTTGCCTACGTACCATTCGGCGGCGGCGCGCGCCGGTGCATCGGCGAGGAATTCGCGCTCGCCGAAATTTCGGCCGTGCTAACGGCGCTTCTGTCGCGATTTCGTTATGCGCTCGAACCCGATGCAATTCTCCGAACCGCGCCGCTCGTAACGCTGCGTCCGGCGGGTCCGGTCACGATGCGCGCGGTATCGCGCCGCGTCAACTGAGCCGCTACGCCAACACGAGTTGTTCGTCGCCGACGCCGGCCTTCCGCACGGCGTCGTGGATCATTTGCTCCTGAATCGCTGGGACCGCCCAGCGCGCCTGGGCGCCCGTCGATAGTTTGTCGATCGGGTCGAAATAGATGAACGCCTTGCCGGGCTTGACGCTCGGCGCCGCGTAGACTGCGATGCCGTTCTCGCGGTCATAGTATTCGTAAGAGTGGACGTCGCGCTTTCCACCACCGCCGGGCGCGTCGCAAACAAAGGTGGGCGTATTGAAGCCGGCGGTACTGCCGCGAACGAACTTTTCCGTGTCGACCGCGGTGGCAATGGTCGTGCGTAGCTCCTCCACGCCCTTCACCATGTCGTGCATGTACACGTAATATGGATGCACGTTGACGTGGCCAAGGCGCTTGACGAGCAGCTGCATGCGCTCGCGCTCGTCGTTGACGCCCCGAATCAGCACCGATTGGTTGCGCGTGAAGATCCCGCGCTCGAACAGAATGCGCATCGCGCGCTCCGTGATCCACGTGATCTCTTCGGGGGCGTTGAAGTGCGTGTGTAGCACGACCTCTTTCCCGAGCTTCCGTCCGCGATCCACGATCGACGTCAGCGCGTCGAGCCATTCGTGATGTGTGATGATCTTCATCGGCATGATCGCCGGCCCCTTGGTCGCAAAGCGCATGCGCCGCACGTGCGGAATGTCGAGCAACGCGTTGCCGACGTACTCGATGTTCTTCGGCGGCAACTGATAGACGTCGCCGCCCGAGATTACGATGTCTTCCAGTTCAGGGCGCTCCGAAATGTACGCGAACGCATCTTGCCATTGTTTGGGCGTCTTGGCCAACGCGACTTTGTCGACGTTTTCCGTATCCGGACCGATCGCATAACTGCGCGTGCAGAATCGGCAATAGACGGGGCAGACGTTGAGCGGCAGGAAGAGCGCTTTGTCGACGTAGCGGTGCACCAGTCCCGGCACCGGCGAATCTTCTTGCTCGTGCAGCGAATCCAAGGTCAGCCGAGGATGGTCCGGCAGGGACGTCGACGCGAGGGGAATGAATTGGCGCCGAATCGGATCGTCTACCGGGTCGTTCCAATCGATCAACGAGATCGCGTAGGGCGAAACGCGAACGGCCATCGGCGCGCGGCGAAAGCCGGCTTCGGCATCGCGGAAGAACTCGGGCGAGCAGACCTCACGAATCGTTTCCAAGTAATTCGTCGGCGGTCTTGACCGATTGACGCTGTTGCCAGAGATGATCGAGAAACGTCCTTTCGTCGATCTCGGCGTAGGCGGGAATGTGACGCCAAAACTCACCCCGTTTCAAGGCTTTGTATTCGAACTGGGTTGTGGGGGCGGGCGGCTTTAGGTGACGGATCGCGGTCACGGTGCTCATGGTGTGGTTCCTCTTTTGTATTTCGCGTTGAAATAGGCGTGCAGGTGTGGATGGTCGCGCAGCGTCTGAAGCGCGATGTCGGCGTGGTTCTTCGCGTAGCCGTTGCCGACGATCATCGTCACGTCGCGGCCGATGCCCTCGGCGCCCAAGGCCGCGGCGGTGAATGACGTGGACATCGAAAAGAAGTAGATCGTCCCACCGTCGCGCGCGCATAGAATGGACGTGAGTTCCGTTCCCGCCACGTTGACGCAGTTGATCACGAGGTCGGCAAGTTGCGGGGCCAGCGCTTCGACTTTGGCGCTCGTCTCCAGCGCTCGACGTGCGTCGGCCTCGACGACGTCATCCGCCAAGCCGGCGCGGGTCAAGAGTTGCGCCGCCGGGGCGATTGCGTCGTGCACGACGCCGATGACGCGGCCCCGTGCGCCGACACACGCCTTGGCTTGCGCGCACGAGAAGAGACCGCTCTTGCCGGCGGCGCCGATGACGACGACGGTTTGGCCCGGAGTGCAAAGACGCGGCACCTGCGCCGGGGCGCCGGCGACGTCCAACACCGCCAGAGCTACGTTTTCGTCGATGTCGTGGGGTAATCGTGCCCAGATACCGCTCTCGAAGAGTATTGCCTTGCCGTTGACCCAGATGCGCCCCGTTGCGACGTCAACGTCGCGTACCGCCTCGAGATGCAACGGCGTCAAGCTGAGCGAAACGAGCGATGCGATGCGGTCGCCGACGCGCAGGTCGATGCGATCGCGAAGCGCCTCGCCGATTTCAAGAACGCGTCCGACGAACATGCCGCCGCTTCCGGTTACCGGGTTGTGTTGTTTGCCACGTTCGAGAACGGTTCCAACGACGTGCTCGCCGATTCGGCGAGCATCAAAATCGCATGCCTCCGCGATCTGCTTGAACGACGCGGAGTCGATGTTGAGCACGTCCACGTCGCACAGAATCTCGTTCTCTGCAGCCGCCGGCGTGTTATCGACGCGCCACGCCTGTTGCGGCATGGCGCCGATTGGTTCGACGACACGATGGGTTCCCAGACGATGCGGGCGAACGCGTGAGGCCGGGTTCACAGCGACTCCACCGAGATCCCGCCACGATCGAACGGCATGCTCAAAACGATCGTCGTGCGCGTCCGCGCCATTCCAGGCGTTGCCTTCAAACGCGCGAGGAGCTCGTCGAGGTGTTGCGTGGAACGCGTGACGACTTTACAAAGGAAGGTCTCCTCGCCGGCGACCGAATGGACTTCGCAGATCTCGGGCATTTCGCTGAGTGCGCGAGTGAAACGATCGTATGCGCAGTCTGGAGACGTGTAGCAACTGACGAAGGCGACGAGGTTGAACCCAAGGCGCGTTCCGTCGAGCTGCGCGGAATACCCGCGAATGTACCCGCGCTGCTCGAGGCGCTTGACGCGCTCGTGCACCGCGGGAGCCTTCAGCCCGACCGCGAGGCCGAGCTCCGTAAACGTCGAGCGCGCGTTGCGTTGCAACGCGTCTAAGAGCCGTACGTCTAGTTCGTCGAGATCTTCAGTTACCGCCAGCATATTCGACAAATGGAGGAAAGTTGCCGAAAAACATTCGGCGCGAACAGCATAACACCGGCAATCCATTCGGCGCAACCCTCCGAGCCGCAGTCCGGCTGGTCGCCCTCGCCGGCATCCTACCGGTCGCCTGCACCTCGGCGGGCAGCGACCGAGCGTTAGGCCTGACGGTACGGTTCGACGTCGCGGCGGATCCGCGGACCCTCAATCCGCTCTTGGCCGTCCCGGATGCTTCATCGGTCGAGCAGCAGCTCGCGCGATTAGCATTCGAGCCGTTCGTCGACTTGGACGAGCGCGGCCGTCCGCGACCCGCCTTGTTGGCGGCCATTCCCAGCCGTCTCAACGGCGGGCTATCGGCGGATGGTCGAACGATTCGATATCGGTTGCGCCACGGCGTGGAGTGGAGCGACGGGACGCCGGTCACGTCCGCCGACGTTCTCTTTACGCTGCACGCGATTCGCGATCCGCGCAACGCGGTGCGCTCGCATGAAGGCTATGACTTGATCGATCGCGCCCAAGCGAATGGGCCATCTCAGATCGTCGTGCATCTGCGCCACGCGTGGGCGCCCGCCGTGCTGACGTACTTCTCATACGGCCTCACGCCCCAGGTGGTGCTGCCGGCCCACGTATTGGGCCACGAGGCCTCGTTGAATCGCGCTGCATTCAACGCGGCGCCCACCGTTGTCGATGGACCCTACCGATTCGTGTGGTGGAGGCGGGGCGAAGGTTTGCGCTACGTTGCGAATTCACGCTATTGGCGCGGCAGGCCGCAACCCGACGCGTTGGAGATCCGCCTGCTACCCGATCCATCGACGAACTTGCTTTTGCTGCAGACCGGCGATCTCGATTGGAATTTGATAGCGCCGGCGCAGGTTGCGATCGTCCGCCGGTACCGCCAAATCGCTTTTCGTAACGTTCCGACCGCGGTCGTCGCCGGATTAGCGTTCAATACTTCGCGTTCGCCGCTCGATGACGTGCGCGTGCGGCGCGCGCTCGCGATGTCGGTTGACCGTGCGGCGATCTCGCGCAAGATTACGCTCGGGTTGTATCCGGTAACGGACATGATTCAACCGCAATTTTCCTGGGCGTACGATCGATCGGTCCGCCAGCCGCACTACGACCCCGCCGCCGCGGACGAGCTGTTCGATGCCGCAGGCTGGCCACGCGGTGACGGGGGGCTACGGCGCCGCGGTGCTGCGGTGCTGCGTTTGGTCTACGTTGCGTTTCCGGAGTCGGTCACCGGAGTGCGCGTCGCGGCGACGGTCCAAGCGCAACTTCGGCAACGCGGAATCGACGTCGTCATCAAGGCCGTCAGTAACGCCCAACTGTTCCTTCCAAAAACGGGCGTGCTGGCCGCCGGTGCCTTTGACTTGGCCTATGTGCCCTGGACGATGGGCGCCGATCCCGACGATTCTGCCGTGCTGGACTGCCGAGGCCCATCGAACTACATGCGCTGGTGCGATTCGCGAGTCGATGGGCTGGAGCGTGCGGCACTCGCGACGAACGAGCGGGCGGCGCGCAAACGGCTCTACGCGCAGATCGGTCGCATCGTCGCCGAACGAGTGCCGGTTCTCTACCTATTTAACGCGCATTACATCTATGCGTACCGGCGGAATTTGTCGAACTTTCGCCCGAACGCCCTTCTTCCGACGTGGAACGCCTATCAGTGGCGGCTCAACGCGGGCCGCTTCGCGCGATAGCCGGGGATTTTGTTTGCTATCGTCAGAACGCTCAGCGTGAATTGGGGGCCCAGTAGCGTGCGAGCCACGCCGTGATCGAGTTTTTCCTTCGCCGTCCGCTTTTCGCCGGCGTGCTGAGTTTTGTCGTCCTCTTAGCGGGACTCATCACCATTCCCAATTTGCCGATCTCGCAGTATCCGCAGATTTCGCCGCCGACCGTGACCGTGACCGCGCAGTATCCCGGCGCGACCGCCGCGATGGTAGTGCGTTCGGTAACGACGCCGCTCGAAACGAACATCAACGGTGCCGATGGACTGCAATACATGCAGTCGTACTCGAGCGCTAATGGCGCGAGCACGATCACGTGCACGTTTGCGCTCGGCACCGATCCGACGACCGATCAGACGAACGTTCAGCACGGCGTCGATTTAGCGCTGGCGCAGCTGCCCAACGCGGTGCAAAGCCAAGGCGTCAGCGTACAAAAAAGCGCGGGAAATATCACGCTTGCAATCGCGATGCTCTCAACGAGTTCTTCGGTCTCGGATGTTGCCGTGAGCAACTATGCCGATCTCAGCGTGATCGAAGAGCTCAAGCGCGTGCCGGGCGTCGGTCAGGTCGCGGTGCTGGGAGATCGGACCTACGGAATGCGCATCTGGGTCGATCCACACAAGCTGCAAGCCAACAACGTTTCGCTCGATACGCTGCTCAATGCGATCAAACAGAATAATGCCGACGTCGCCGCCGGCCAACTCGGGCAGCCCCCGACCAACGGCTCCCAACCGTTCCAGATACCGATTCAAATTAATGGGCGCTTGGAGAGCGTCGACGAATTTCAGGCAAATCGTCGTCGCGCCGCAGGCCAACGGCGGATTTCTTCGACTGGGCGACGTGGCAACGGTAGAACTGGGAGCGCAAAATTATGTGACCTCGGCGCGGTACAACGGGCAAACGGCGGTCGTCTTGGCGATTCAGGGCGAGCCCACGGCGAACTCCTTGAAGATTTCGCAGAACGTGCGCGCCACGATGGCGCGTATCGCACGCCACATGCCTCGCGGCATCGCCTACAAAATTGCGTTCGATACCTCGGAGTTCGTGCGAGCTTCGATCAAGGAAGTTTTGGTCACCTTGTTGATCGCGATCTTGCTCGTGGTGCTCGTGATCTTCATCTTCCTGCAAAGTTGGCACAGCACACTGATCCCGTCCATTACGATTCCCGTCTCGCTGATCGGAACGTTCGCGGCGATGAAACTGTTGGGTTTTTCGATTAATACGCTGACGCTCTTTGGCATCACGTTGGCTACCGGGTTGGTCGTCGACGATGCGATCGTCGTGCTGGAGAACATCGTTCGCCACATCGTCGACGATAAAACCACCCCATTCCAGGCGACCGCGCGCGCCATGCGCGAAATCGGCGGGGCAGTCATCGCAACGTCGCTCGCGCTGATGTCCGTCTTCGTTCCGGTCGCGTTTTTGCCGGGAACGACCGGCTTGCTGTTCCAGCAGTTTGCGTTGACGATGGCGGCGTCGATCGGCATTTCGCTCTTTACCGCGATGACGCTGGCACCGGTGCTGACCTACAAATTGGTTCATGGTGCCGAGCCGACCACAAATCGCTTCATGGTGTGGTTCAATCTGCGTCTCCATGGATTGACGGCGTGGTATCAAGGTCTGGTGCCTCGGCTGATCGCTCGCCGTCGCCTGACCATCGCCATCTTCGTGGGCGGCCTGGTGATGCTCGGCGTCATGTTCAAGATTACGCCGCAGGGCTTTCTGCCCAATGAAGACCAGAGTTTGCTCTACGTCCTCGTCACGCTGCCGATCCAGTCATCCGTCGATCAAACGACGGCCGCGGTGAAGCGCCTCGAAGGCACGATCGCAGCCATGCCCGAGGTCGAAGCCGTCACGTCGGGCATCGGCTACGGGCTAGCCAATAATGGCTCGAATCAAGCCACTATCTTCGTCCAACTCAAACCGCTTGGGGAGCGCCACGGCGTCGGAAGCAGCGCGCTCTCCGTGCAGTATCAACTCTACCAACGGTTCCTCAAGATGCCCGGAATCACGGCGTTGCCGGCCAATCCCCCCGCCATTCCGGGGCTCGGCGCTACGGGCGGTTTTGCCATTGAGATCGAGGACGTGAACGACCTCGGCTTGCCGGCGCTCAATCGGGTCGGCAACGCCGTTTTAGCCGACGCCAAGAACGACCCGCAGCTCGCGCAAGTTCGCGTTCCTACGCTGTTGACCGGTCCATATTTAGTGACGAAATTCGATCGCTCCAAGGCGCTCGCGTACGGCATCACGCCGCAGGCGTTCTTCGACACGATGAATGCGACGACCGGATCCACGTTCGTCAATTTCTTCGACTACGGCACGCGATCGTATCAAGTGGTCGTGCAGGCCGGGAGCAAACATCGAAGCCTGCCGGCCGATTTGTCGAGAATCTACGTGGCAAACAGTGCTGGGGCCATGATGCCGGTGAGCGAGTTCCTCGACACGCGCCTCGTACAAGACAACGTCGCGATCATGCGCTTCAACGAATACAACGCCTACGAGATCGACGGTTCGCCAGGGACGAAAGCCAGTTCCGGAGACGCCCTGAACGCCATCGCCCGCATCGTCGCCAGTCGCCTGCCCAATGGTATGGCGTACGAATGGAGCGGAATTGCGCGCCAACAAGTGCAGAGCGGTCCACAAACCGTCGCGGTCTTTCTCATGGGTTTGCTCTTCGTGTTCCTCGTACTCGTGGCGCAATACGAGAGCGTCGCGACGCCCTTCGTCATCATGCTGGCGGTGCCGTTGGCGTTGCTCGGCGCGATTGCGGCGATCTACATCCGCCGGCTGCTCGAACTCGCGAGCCTCGTCATCCATTCGCTGATCGCAGGCCATCCCGTGCCGATTCCAATTACGTCGTCCGATATCTATGCGCAGATCGGTTACGTCATGCTGATCGGGCTTGCGGCGAAGAACGCGATTCTCATCGTGGAGTTTGCCAATCAACTCCGCGAGCAGGGTCTCGAGACGATCAACGCGGTCGCCCACGCCGCGGCGACGCGATTGCGGCCCATCTTGATGACGTCGATCGCGTTCATGCTCGGCATCATTCCGCTCGCGTTCGCGCACGGCGACGGCGCGCAATCCCGCATTTCGCTTGGCACGTCGGTCCTAGGCGGCATGTTCTTCTCGACGATAATGAATTTGGCGATCGTCCCGGTGCTCTACGTCATCGTCGTCGAGCTTACCGAGCGCAAGAAAAGGAGACCGCCGCCGCCGCTTCCCGAGGACTTGCCGCCGGCTCCGATTGCGACCTCGTCCCTCCCGGGCGCTACAACGCTTTAACGGCCGCCGTAAGGGCGTCGACGGAGGCTTTCGCGTCGCCGAACAGCATGGAACAGTTGGGCATTTCGTAGAGCGGATTTTCGATGCCGGCGAAGCCCGATCGCATCGAGCGTTTCAGCACCACGACGTTGGCCGCTTTGTCGACGTCCAAAATCGGCATGCCGTAGATCGGCGAGCTCGCGACGTTGCGCGCCGCCGGGTTCGTCACGTCGTTGGCGCCGATGACCAAAGCCCCGTCGGCGGTCGGAAACTCCGGATTGGCGTCTTCCATGTCGAGCAGTTGATTGTACGGAACGTTCGCTTCGGCCAGCAGCACGTTCATGTGCCCCGGCATTCGGCCGGCGACCGGATGAATCGCATACAACACTTTGACGCCGCGTTTTTCCAGTTGATCGGCCAATGCCTTGACGCTGTGCTGCGCCTGCGCTACCGCCATGCCGTAACCGGGCACGATGATCACCTTGTTCGCGTAGGCGAGCATCACCGCGACGTCGTCGGCGCCGGCACTGCGGACTTGTTGCGGGCCGCCGCCGGCCGCCGCAACTTCCATACCGCCTTTCGCGCCGAACGCGCCGAAAAGCACGTTCGTCAGCGGACGGTTCATCGCGCGGCTCATTGCAACCGTGAGAATCGTTCCGCTCGCTCCGACGAGGGCGCCGCAAATAATGAGCAGCGTCGAATCGATTTCGAAACCGGTGATGGCCACCGCGACGCCGGTGAACGAGTTGAGCAGCGATATCACGACCGGCATGTCGGCGCCGCCGATGGGTAACACGAATAGGACGCCGAGCAGCAGCGCGCCGAGCAGCAACGCGACATACCCCCACGCCGGGAGCGCGCCGAGCGTGACGATACACCAGACCGCCAGCGCGATGATTGCAAGCAGCACGAGCGCGTTGACTATTTGCTGGCCGGGATACGTCACCGGACGTCCGGTCATCACTTCCTGCAGCTTGAGAAACGCGATGATCGAACCGGCGAAACTCACCGCTCCAATGATGGCCGAAAGAACGAGCGAAACCGCGATGACATCGTTCATCGCGGCACCGTGCGCCACGTAGTGCTCGACGGTGGAAATCAACGCCGCCGCGCCGCCGCCCGCGCCGTTGTAGAGCGCGACCATCTGCGGCATGGCCGTCATCTTTACTTTCAGGGCGGCGACGATGCCGACGATTGCGCCGATCGCCACGCCGATCAGGACGGCGGTCCAGCCGATTCCCTGGGTGCGAACCAAGATAAAGACCAGCGCGATCAACATGCCGAGCATGGCGAAGCGATTGCCGCGCCGTGCGGTGGCAGGCGAGTTTAGTTCGTGAAGCCCGTAGATGAAGAGCGCGATCGCCAGCAGATTGGCAAGGTCGATCGCGACGGTCACTTGCCGCTCTCCTTACGACGGAACATCTGCAGCATACGCTCGGTGACCGCAAAGCCGCCGAAGACGTTGATCGCCCCCAGCGTCACCGCGGCGATTGCCAGCACATCCAACATCGTTGAATGGATGCCTGCACCAGCCAATGCCGCGACGATGACGATGGCGCCGGCCAACACGATTCCGTGGATTGCATTGGTCGCCGACATCAGGGGGGTGTGGAGCGTCGTCGGGACTTTCGAAATTACCTCGAAGCCGACGAAGATCGCAAGAACGAGCACCGTCAGGAGTTGGATAAGATGCGCGATATCGATCATGCGGCGCCGCCCAGCAGCACTTCGCCGCCACGTACCACGACGGCGCCTTTGGCGACGTCGTCGTTCATATCGATTTCCAACTTGCCGTCCTTCATCCAGGGAGAAAGCAGCGCATATACGTTGCGCGAGTACAATCGGCTCGCGTCGGCCGGCATCGTGCTCGGGAGATTCGTCGTTCCAACGATCGTAACGCCGTTGGGCGACGTAATCGTCTGGTCCTCAACGGTGAGCGCGCAATTGCCGCCGGCTTCGGCGGCAATGTCGACGATGACGCTGCCCGGCTTCATCGCCGCGACGGCAAGCTCGCTGATCAGAACGGGGGCTTTTCTTCCGGGAACGAGCGCCGTAGTGATGACGACGTCGTTAGCGCCAATCTGCTCGACCATCCACGCGCGCTGGCGCTCTTGTTGCTCGGAAGTTAACTCCTTCGCGTATCCACCCGTTCCCTCCGCGTCAGCGCCGAGGTCGAACTCGAGGAAGTGCGCGCCGAGCGACAGTACTTGTTCTTTGACGACGGCGCGTACGTCGTAACCGCTCACCACGGCACCTAACCGCCGGGCCGTCGCGATCGCTTGCAGTCCGGCAACGCCGGCGCCGAGCACGAGTACTTTCGCCGGTCGAATCGTCCCCGCCGCCGTAGTAAGCATCGGAAAGAACTTCGGTAACGCCGATGCGGCCAGCAGGACGGCTTTATAGCCGGCAATGTTGCTCTGCGACGAGAGCGCGTCCATCGACTGCGCTCGCGTGATCCGTGGTATCATCTCGATGGCTATCGCCGTAACGTTTGCACCCGCAAGCCGCTGTAGGTATGCGGGGTCGCCCAGTGGATTCAAGAATCCCACGACGACGCTGCCGGAGCGCAAACGTGCGAGCGCGTCGTCGTTGGGCCGGCCGACCGAGACGAAAACGTCGCTGGCTTGCGCAAGCGCGTGTGCATCGTCCGCAAACGTGGCGCCCGCGTCGCGATAGACGGAATCCGGAAATGCCGCGGGCTCGCCGGCGCCACGCTGCACTCGCACCTCGGCGTCGGCTTTGGTCAAACGCGTAACCGTCTCGGGCACGAGCGATACGCGGCGCTCCTTAGCCGCGTTCTCACGCGGAACGCCGATTACCATGTTCCCGTGCATACGTTCGAAAAATAACCGACTCCTACTCCGGCGACTGCGAACCGGCGCCCCGATGGCGGTCGCCGCAACCCTTCGAACCCCGGTTACCGGTTGCTAGCCGATGCGCACGGTGTTTGTCAGATGACCGATGCGCTCGATGTGGACGTCGAGCACGTCACCATCGGCCAAAAACTCGGGTGGCGTACGTGCAAAGCCTACCCCCTCGGGCGTTCCGGTCGCAATGACGTCGCCCGGTAGTAAGGTGAGTCCCTTCGACAATTCCGCGATCAGCCGCGGGATGGAAAATATCATCGCCGCCGTGTTGGCGTGTTGCTTTCGAACCGAGTTCACGTAGCATTTCAAATCGAGTGACGCAGGATCGCCGATCTCTTCGGGCGTGACGATCCAGGGTCCAATCGGACACGTCTGGTCGAGGCTTTTACCTTTGAACCACTGCCCGTGTGCGCGCTGTAGATCGCGCGCGGTGATATCGTTCAATGCCGTATATCCAAAGACGACGTGCGGCGCTTCCCTTTCCGAAACGTCTTTGCATCGCACGCCGATGACGATTGCGAGTTCGGCTTCAAAATCGTACTCCGACGATATCCGCGCGTCGAGATGCAGTTCGCAGTCCGGCGCGGCGACCGAGGTCGACGCCTTCGTGAAGAACGTTGGAACGGCGGGAAGGCGCAACTCTCGGCCGGCGGCGCGCGCTCCTTCGCGCGCGTGTTCGACGTAATTGCGCCCGACGCAGAAGACGTTGCGCGGTGGAAGGACGGGCGCCTCGAGCGCCACATCGCCGAGCGGAATCAGTGCATCGGAAGAATGCCAGGCGATGCGCTCGTGCGGTGCAAGGGCGATATACTGGCGCAGCGTGCCGGTGGCAATCGTACGAATCGCCGTCCCCTCGACGACGCCCGGCCGCGATCGTCCTTGCGCCGATCGATAGGTGACGTACTTCAAAGTCTAGGGCTGCGCGCTACGGCGGAAGCGTTTGCTTTGGGCTCGCGCTTGGATGAACTCCCCGGATTTCGTTCAGCGAAGGAAGTTTTGCGTTGCGCTCTTGCTGCTTTTTGGCCGCTTCCAACGCCGCCTTTTGCATCTCGAGCGCTTGTTTGTGAGCGATGCCGATCATGACGTTGGCGGCGCCTTCGTCGTTGGCCCAACTGCCGCCGGCGGAGACGAGGGACACGTGACGCGTTACGCCGGTCGTCTTGGGATTGTAATCGTAGGTTATTCGATAGAGACCGACTTGCGCGGTCCCGTCCGGTTTACGGATCCACATCTGCAACGCATTCCCGAACGTTTGGACGTTGAAGGACCGCACTTTGCTCGGCTTGGTCGATTTGACGCGAACCACTTGTCCTTTTTTGTTGACTTCAACGACCACTTCGCTGTGCAGCCCGATCGCCGGTAAGTGGATCGGTGACGGATGGGCCACGGACGGCTTTGGCGTCGGAGCAGCGGCCAGCGGCGATGCCGAGATGGCCATTGCCGCAACGAGCGACGCCGCGAAGCACGTGATGCGTTTCACAGAAACTTTACGGACCTTAATTACGCGACAGGACCGCGAAGGCATGGCCGCACGACCCACAGGCAACGACCACTTGGAGATGATTCTTATCACGGGTCGCTTTCACGTCGCTGCGATCTTCCTCGAAGCCACAGAAGCGGCAGCGCGTCGAGGTCGGATGCTCGCTCGATGCTTCTTCGTCCACACCGGCGCTTTACGCGGGCTTCGTACTACACCCTGCCGAAGCAGCAGCGCGGCATGTACCTCGCGCGTTTTTTTGCCGCGGCGGCTGCGATTCTCGCAATGAGTATCGCTCCTGTGCATGCAGAACGCCCGATCGTCGATCTTCACCGCCTCGATGCGTACTTCGCGCTGTTTGCCGGCGATACGAGCGTGCCGTGGAAGCCGGCTACGGTTCGCTTGGACACCTATACGAGTGCGCCCGTCGCATTTGCGATTTATCAGGCCGATCCAAGCGAAGTCCTTTCAGCAGGATCGAATTCGCGGTCCCGACCGATCGGAACGAACGGTCGGCGCGCCTTGCTTTCGTTCACGTTCGATCCTCCCGGCGGATATCAGTTCCAATCCAATGAAGTTACGCTGCCGCTCGGTACGCGAGAAGGTTTTTTCGTGGTGGAAGCGCGGCGCGGCAACGTCGGCGAGCAAGTCTGGATCAATCGCTCGCGCGTCGGTATTCTCGCGAAAGGAACCCCAAATAGCCTGATCCTTTACGGCACCGATTTGGGCACCGGCATGCCGATCGCGCGCATGCGCGTGGAGTTCGTCGTTAATCGCGCGTTCGTAACGATGTTGACCAACGGCGATGGAGTCGTTTCCTGGAATCGCGCGGCGCATCCCGTCTTCGCGTTGGCGCAATGGGGAAGCAGTTACGCCTTTTTGAGTTTGTTGCCGCAACCGCCGCTACCGACCACGATCGTGGGCGTTCGCACCGATTCCGCGGTGGTCCACGCCGGCGAGGCGGTCCACGTCGCGGGTTTCGCACGTACGCGAGTGCGCGGCATTCTTCGCCCATCCGGCGGAAGCGCGCTCATCACGGTTCATGCGGGCGCGCGAACGATTGCGCAATGGCGAGCCTCGCTCGATGAAGCCGGTGCGTTCGTCGCCTCGTTGAGGATCCCGGCCGAGGCGCCCGCGGGCGACTATGCGGTCTTGGCCCAAACCGCAGGCGGCGTGGGCGGCACGACGATTCACGTTGATGCCAATGCCGGCGGCCTTTCGCTCGAGGTCGGCGCCAATTGCACAACGACGTGCGACTATCGTGAAGAGCTCCCCCTGCGGGTACATGCTTCTCACGCGGGTACCGTGGTGCAACTGAGCGTCTTTCGCTCGCCGCACATCGACCTTTCGGATTCACCGCAAACGCTCGCGTGGGGAACGACGCGTTGGTTCGAAACCTCTATTCGCACCGATGACCGCGGCGACGCAACCGTTCTCGTGCCGCGGCCGACCGACGGTCTTGCTTCTACCTATGGCGTGCACGTGGAAGCGCAGGGTGCCACCGCCGATACGCGCGCGATCGTCCCAACCGCAGATGCGATTTTGCGCGTGCAGGTCGACCGCGCCGAGCAGGGCGTCGGCACGCCGATTGCGTTTGACGTCGAAGCGGTCGGTCGCGATGGGCGCCCGTTGGCCAACGCTCCCGTTACCGTGCAGTTGGTGCACGGAACCACCGTCGCGCAGCAAACCATTATGCTGGATTCGGGCGGACGCGCGCGCGCAAACTTTAGCTCGCCGCAACTCGGGACGAATCTGGTGTTGGCCACGCTCGACCACGGCGGCCGCGCGATGGACGCGGCACAGGTTCAGGTCGATCCTGCGGCACCGTCGGGATCCACCGATGGGCGCAGTTCCAACGTTCGAATCGCGCTCGATAAGGACGCGTATCGAGCGAACGAGACGATGACGATCCGCGCCGATGCATCGGGCGCTCAAGGTAAGGCTTTTATCAGTTTCGAGAGCGCGGTAGGTACGCAAGTTCAAGTCGTTCCGGTCGCCCGGGGAGAGGCGGTCGCTCGTTTGCGCGCGTTCAATGCCGCCGGCGATCTTCGCATAGGGACCGCAGTCGTCCGCAACGGCGCGATCGAATGGAATACCGTGCCGGTCGCACTGTCTGCCGCGGGGCGCCCGGAGACTTCCCGCGTCGCGTTAGGGCGCTCGGAGTTCGCGGCCGGCGCCGCCGCCACGATCGGCCTCGACGGCACAAACCAACGCGCGACCACGGTCGTGCGCATCAGTCGAGTTGCGCCATCCGGGAGCGCGATGTTCGGCTCCGCTCCCGCGCTCTTGTCCATCGGATCGGCGACGACGCAAAACAGCGCCTCTGCAACGCCGACGTGGCATCCCGGGGTCAACTCGACGGGAGATCACGCTGCGATGCTCGGCTTCGTGCGCCGGAGTCAACCGCCCATCGACGTTTCGCTGCCGGAGGCGTATACGGAGTCGTTGACGTGGACTGCGGTTCGTACCAGCACGGACGCGATACCGATCACGCTGCCGCAAACGAAGGGAGAATACACGCTTTCCATTTTGGCAATCTGCGACGACGGCAGCGTCGCCGCGGGTTCCTCAACGATTCTGGTTCGATAGGAACTTTCTTGCCGTGGCGTTGATGTTGTTGGATACCTATGGCTTGGTTTACCGAGCCTTTTTTGCTTTACCGCCCCTGAACACGAGCAAAGGCGCGCCGATTAACGCGGTTTACGGCTTCACGATGATGCTCAACAAACTCATTGCCGACGAGAAGCCCACCCACATCATTGCCGCGTTCGACAAAGGCATGCCCGCCGATCGCCTTTCTCAGTTTGCCCAATACAAAGCGCAGCGGCGCACCATGCCCGACGACTTGCGCAGTCAATTCGCGATCGTGCGCCGGGTGCTCGAGACGCATCGCATTCCAATCGTCGAAGTGGAGGGCCAGGAAGCGGACGACGTTATCGCAACGCTCGCGCGTCAGGCCGAGGAATCAGGAGAGGCGACGATCGTCGTCACGGGCGACCTCGATCTGTTACAGATCGTCAACGAGCGTACCACCGTGCTTACCACGCGCCGTGGCATTACGGAGCTGGGTCGCTACGATACCGAGGCGGTGCGTGAGCGCTTCGGCTTGGAGCCATCGCAACTCCCGGATTACCGCGGGCTCAAGGGCGATCCATCCGACAATCTGCCGGGCATTCCCGGCGTCGGGGAAAAGACGGCCAGCCGCCTCTTGCAAGGCGCCGGTTCCCTTGACGCGCTGGTTGCGGATCCGTCGCTCGCGGGGAATGCAAAACTGGAGCGTCTCATCCGAGAATACGGCGAGCAGGCCTGCCTATGCCGCGCGGTCTCGATCGTTCGCCGCGATCTTCCGGTTACGTTGGATTTGGAAAGCGTCCGCTACGCGACGCCCGGCGACGGCGAACTCTACCGGCTCTACAGCGAACTCGAGTTCAAGACTTTGTTGAGCAAACTTGCGCCGCCCAAAGATGTTCCGCTCTTACAGCCCGACGCGCTGCTGAGCGGTACATATCGAAGCTACGTCGTGTCGACCGATCCGCCCGAGTTCATCGCGCTCGCAGAAGATCTGAAAAGACTCTCCGTGGCGGAACGCGTCGCGATCGCGTCGCTCGGCGATGCCATCGGGGTGAGTGCGAGTGCCGGTGAAGGGCTCAGTTTCAATCGCGCGGCGCTTTCGTCGGATCCGGTTCGCGCCGCGCTCGCCGAACTGGTCGGCGGCGCAAGGTCCTTGGCGGCGTACGACACCAAGCGAATGTTGCGTTTGTTCGAAAGACATGAAATCGGGCGTGCGAGGTTTACGGACGATGCCATGGTCGCGGCCCACCTTCTCGATCCCGCACAAGGCTTCGCCGACATCGAAGATGCCGCAGTCCAGTTTTTGGGAGTGCACCTTCCCCCCGAAGCCGCCGCCCACGCCGATGCGACGCTGCAACTGACCGCAAAGACGCGCAGCGAGCTCGAGAACAGAGAACAGTTGTCGCTGTATGAACGAGTGGAAGTGCCGCTGTCGCCCGTCCTGGCGAAAATGGAAACCACCGGCGTAACCATCGATCCCAGTGAGTTGGACGTCGTCGGCGGCGAAATAGACCGTGCCGTCATGCGGCTGCAACGGCAAATTTACGACTTTGCCGGCGAAGAATTCAATATCGGTTCTCCGCAGCAACTCGGCAACGTGCTGTTTGGGAAACTGGAAATCCCCGGGTCCAAGAAAACGAAAACCGGATGGGCGACGGGGGTCGAGGTGCTCCAAAGTCTCGCGCGCGAGTATCCGATTTGCGCGCTCGTGCTCGAATGGCGCGAAGTCACCAAACTCAAAAACACCTACGTTGACGTCATACCGCGTTTGGTCGACCAGCGCGACGGACGATTGCGAACGGAGTTCAAACAGACCGCTACGGCAACCGGCAGGCTTTCCTCGACGAATCCCAATTTGCAAAACATTCCGGTACGCGGGGAACTTGGACGCCGGATTCGCCGCGCGTTCGTCGCCCGCGACGACGAATACGTGCTATTGGCCGCCGACTACAGTCAAATCGAACTACGGCTGATGGCGCATCTTTCGGGCGACGAAGCGATGCGCCGAGCCTTCGAGGAACAAACGGACATTCACGATTTCACCGCACGTCAAATCTTCAGCGTCCCCCCGGAGGTCCGCGTCGATCGCGAGCAGCGACGCATGGCCAAGATCGTAAACTTTGGTCTCTTGTACGGTATGTCGGATTTCGGGCTGGCGGCGCGGCTCGAGATCGGCCGGTCTGAGGCGAAGGCGATGACGGCGGCGTACTTCGATCGGTTTCCTCGAGTGCGCGAATGGATCGATGCCACCCTCCACGAGGCTCGTGAAACCGGATATGTCGCGACCATCCTGGGGCGTCGCCGGTACATGCCGGCATTGCGGTCGGGGAACTACCTGTTGCGTGCCGCGGCCGAACGCGAAGCCACAAACGCGCCGCTGCAAGGCAGTGCCGCCGATCTCATGAAACTCGCCATGGTGCGCATCGATCGAGCGCTCGGAGCTCGCGGCGACGACGCCGCTATGCTCCTGCAAATCCACGACGAGCTGATTTTTGAAGTGAAAAAGTCTGCATTGCACGACGTCGCCGCGCTCGTACGCGAGCACATGGAAGACGCGATCGGTCTTACCGTGCCGCTGGAGGTCACGCTGAAATCGGGTCACAACTGGTACGACGTCGAACCGATCGCAGCGGATGCGTTGGAACGTGTTTAGCGTCGGAACGCTGATCTTGGCGGCGCTGCTTCCTACCATCGTGGTGCAGGCTCCCCGCGCGACGCTTACGCTGGAGGTGGCGTCTACGCCCGCGCAGCGCGAGCGCGGATTGATGAACCGATCGAGCCTCGCTCCACATACCGGTATGCTCTTCGTCTTTGCGAGCGACGCGCCGGTTTCGTTTTGGATGAAGAACACCCTCGTCTCGCTAGACATGTTGTTCATCGCGTCCGATGGCGTGGTACGTCGCGTCGCGGCCGACGTTCCAACGGTCGATCCAAACATTCGCGATGAGCTCATTCCGCGCATCGCGGGGGAAGGAAAGTACGTCATCGAGCTTTCGGCAGGCGAGGCCGCCCGCGACGGCATCGTCGCAGGCATTCGCTTGAGCCTGCCGTCGTTGCCAAGCGCCCAGCCCTAGCGCGCAATGCCGGAACTGCCCGAAGTCGAGACGATCGTGCGCGGCTTGCGATCGCGTCTCGTCGGGACCACGATCGAGGGCGCGAGCGTGCGTTTACGCCGGATCGTCGGCTCGCCGCCCAACGTACCATTTGAACGGGCCGTCGCTGGGGAAGGCGTGGTCGGCATTCGTCGGCGCGGCAAGTACGTGGTGATCGAGCTGGGTTCGGGCCGTTCGATGGTCACGAGTCTGCGAATGACGGGCCGGCTGGTCGTGGCCCGGCAGGGTGCCCCCGAAGATCCGGCGACCCACCTGGTCCTTCATCTCGCCGACGGGACCGAGTTACGGTTCTCGGACGTACGGACATTCGGCCGCATGCGTGTGGTCGAGCGGGAGAACGACTGGGACGCATCGCTTGGCGTCGAGCCGCTGTCCCCAGACTTTACACAGCGCGCCTTTGCGGGTATGCTGGCGGGGCGGACGACGCCCGTCAAGGTTCTGCTGCTCGATCAGCGGCGCATCGCCGGCATAGGGAACATTTATGCATGCGAAGCGCTCTGGCAGGCGCGGATCCGTCCGAGCCGGTCCGCCCGCGCATTGACAAGGCCCGCAATTACGCGTTTACATGGCGCCATTGTCGACGTTTTGCAGCGCGCGATTGCACGCCGTGGGACGAGCGTGGACGACTACGTGGATGCGCAAGGACGGCGCGGAAGTTTCCAAAACGACCTCGCGGTCTACGGCCGGCACGGTCAGCCGTGTCGCCGATGCGTTTCGAGTCGCATCTTGCGAAGCGTACTAGGGCAACGTGGAACGTGGTGGTGTCGTCGCTGCCAACGATAAAATGATGAAAGTGGGAAAAGACCTATCTCTACAACCGAAGTAGCTCCGATTCAAGAAGAAGATCAATCGGCGCTGGAGCAGCGCCTATACGAAGAATCGCTCAAGGTCCTCGATGAGGGCCAAGTACTCACCGGCACGATCGTTCAGAAAGACAAGGACGAAGTGCTCGTGGACGTCGGCGGAAAATCGGAAGGCGTTCTGCCGTTTCGAGAATTATCGCTAGCGATCGACCCGAAGCTGTTACGCGTCGGCGACACGATTGAAGTGATGGTCCATCGCATCGACGAGATGGACGGCACGCTGTTCCTTTCAGAGCGCCGCGCCCGCGCGCTCAAGACGTGGGAGAAGGTCATCCAGGCGCACCAACGCGACGAGGTGATCGAGGCAACCGTCACTCAGGTCGTCAAAGGCGGCGTACTCGTCGATCTCGGCATGCGCGGCTTCGTACCGGCTTCGCAAATTCGCCGGCAACCGGTCGGTAATCTGGACGAATTGATCGGCCAGCACCTTCGGCTCAAGGTGATCGATCTGGATCACAAGCGCCATCGCGTCGTACTGTCGCAGCGCCTCGTGCTTGAAGAGGAGTTGCAAGCGAAAAAACAAGAGTTACTCGATACGTTGGAAGTCGGGCAGATTCGTGAGGGCGTCGTCGTGCGGCTTGCGGACTTCGGCGCTTTCGTCGATTTGGGCGGCATCGACGGCTTGATCCACAACAGCGAACTCTCCTACGCGCGCATCAAGCATCCGTCCGAGGTCGTGAAGATCGGCGACGTGGTGCACGTCGAAATCATGAAGTTCGACCCGGAAGCGAAAAAAGTTAGCCTTTCGCTCAAACATGCGCTTCCCGATCCCTGGGATCAATACGCGGACCGTCTGTATGAAACGAACAAGTTGAAGGCGCAGATCGTCAAGGTCACGCCAAACTATCTGTTGGTTGAAGTCATTCCCGGCATATTGGCCATGGTTCCGAAGGGCGAGTTCGACGCGTCGGCTCAGTTCAACGCCGCGCAAGAAGTCGAAGTGACTCTACTGAGCATCAATCACGCGACGCGTCGGATTACCGCGTCTATCGAGCACGTGGCAGACATACCGCCCGAAGAGATCGAGCAATATGCCGTAGAGGAAGAGAGCGCGGACCTCGGCGTCGCGGGGACCGCGGTACAGGAGCCCTCGACCTAACCGCGCGTATGCGCGTTGGCTTGACCGGCGGTATCGGCGCCGGGAAGAGCGAGGTAGCTGCGATCTTGCGCTCCCTGGGTGCGTTCATCGTCGATACCGACGAAATCGCGCGCGAAGTCGTCGCTCCGTACGGCGATGCGCTCGTCGAGATCGCGCGCGTCTGGCCGCAGGTCGTTCGTGAGGGCGCGCTCGATCGCGCGGGGCTCGCCGACATCATCTTCGCCGATTCGGCAGCGCGTGCGCGCCTTAACGCGATCCTGCATCCGCACATTCGCCGCCGCGCCCTCGAACGTGAGGCGAGCGCCAGACTCGAGCAGATCGTCGTGCACGTCGTGCCGTTGCTCTTCGAAACCGGGTACGACAGATTCGTGGACAAGTCGATCGTGGTCGTCGCGCCTGTGCTCGACCGAATTGCGCGCATCGTGGCACGCGACCACCTCGACGAGACGCGCGTGCGGGCCAGAATCGCGGCTCAAATCCCGCAAGAAGAGGCGAGCCGGCGCGCCGACTTCGTGATCGACAACGACGGCGACCTCACGCGCCTGGCGGCCGCCACGCGCGACGTTTTTTGCGCGCTTGCAGCGTGACTTTGTTAAGAAATGCTAACCTTCTCAGCAAATCCTGAGTTTACCGAGCGCTTGTATGGGAAAGAGTAATTGCTACTATCCATAGAGAGGATCACAATGGCACAAGAGTCTGGTCAGGCCGGCGGCATGAGCGTTCGCGAAGCGGGTCGCCGCGGCGGCGAACGCGTGAAGGCAAAATACGGCTCCGAATTTTACGAGGAGATTGGCCGTAAGGGCGGCGAGGCCACAAAGAGCAAGTACGGTCCATCGTTTTACGAGGTCATCGGTCAGAAAGGCGGACAACGGCCGAAGCGTAAAACTACCGCGTCTTAAAACGTGCCATGACGACCGATGGCTGAAAAATCCGATCATGCGGCAAAGCGCGACATGTCCGTCCGCGAAGCCGGCAAAAAGGGCGGCGACACCGTGCGCGACCGCTACGGGTCGACTTTTTACGAAGACATCGGTCGAAAAGGTGGAAAGGCGACGCGCGATCGTCACGGCGTAGAGTTCTATGAGTCGATCGGACAAAAAGGCGGCAAGGTCGTCAAGGAAAAGTACGGCTCCGACTTCTACGAAGAAATCGGGCACAAGGGCGGGCAAAAAGTCAAAAAACTGATCGCGGAAGCAAAGAAAAAACTGGGGCCTGAAACCTAGGCCTCAGTCGCCATCTCATACCATTCCCTCGGACGCTTGCGGAGCACGTCAGTGTGCTCCGCTGCTCTCGGCTTCAGCGCCGCTCCCGGCATCCGTGCCTCCGCGGCGCTTCAGACGCCTCGGGACCGGTATGAGATGGTGACTGCGGCTTTTACGTTTCAGGTCGTGAAGAGCAGCAGCGGGCAGCCTGCGGAAATTTGCTCCAAAATCAGGGTTAGTGGATGTCGACGCCGCCGGTGATTTTCCCTAAGTGGATCGTGCTGTCGTCGAAGTTGACGGAGATCTTATCGATCCGTAGCGTTTCACCGCCCGAGTGCACGTAGCTCGGATGGTCCATGCGAAGAACCTTCGCATCGTTCGTCCAGACGACCAGGTCGGTGTCGAACGCGCGGTTTTCCGGATCGTCGATCCGCTCGATGTGGACCTTGCCGACGGCGGTGAAGTCGAGAGAGGTAAGGTTGAGTGAGACGTGTTTCGCGGAGATTCGCAAGTATGGCTTTCCTTTGCGAAAGACGATGCCGTTGCGCACGCCATCAACGCTCCCGCTCATTCCATCGGGTGAAAGACGCGCGCGATCGTAATCGAAGCTCCAGGAACGCGTGCTGATGTGATTGTTGAGAACCTGTCCCCCGTGCAGTTCGACCGGCGCCTGTCCCCGAGGTATTGGCGGAATGCCGCGGCCGGCCAGTGCCATCTCGACGATGACCCAAGTGAGGAGCAGCGCGCCGCTCAGAATTACCAAGCGCTTGTACCAAAGCCGCCTGCGTGTCATCAGAGTACGGGTTCCGATCGGCGCGACTCGCGGCGAATCAACAAGAGGATCGCGTAGAGCGCTGCGAGCGCTTCGATGACGAGCGTCGGTCCGATCTTCGAGAATACCGTCGGGACGCGCGGGCCGACGCGTCCTTGCACGATCGTCTGCCGATCCAGAGCGCTGCGCCGCTGCCACGATCCGTCCGGAGCGATAATGCCGCTAATCCCGGTCGCCGCCGCACGAACGACGTACGCGCCGCTTTCGATCGCGCGCACTTGCGCGATCTGAGCGTGCATGTACGGTCCCGACGTCGTTCCGAACCATGCGTCGTCGGTACTGACTACTAGGAGCTGCGCGCCGGCGCGAACCTGAGCGTAGGCAAGATCGGCGAAGGCTGACTCCCAACAGATCAGCGGCGCAATCGGCAGCGCGAGCGTCGGATATACGCCGTTGGTTCGACCGCCGCTCAACCCGCCGTTGAGCGAAGCGATGTAGGGTAGCCACCATAAGAATCGCCGTCCGGGGAACCATTCCGCAAACGGAACCAACGCGCGCTTATCGTAGGTGGCGTACGATCCGTTCGGCGAGAAAATGTAGAGCGCGTTGTAGAGTTTTCTTCGTGGGCTCCAACGCAGACTTCCCGCCACGATCGTAGCGTTCGCTTCTCGTGCCAGGTTTTCGAAACTGTACAGGAGCGCTGGATCCCCGTTCAGATCGGTAGTAATGACCGTCTCCGGCCACACGATCAGACGCGGACCGGCGACGCTCGCCGCGTGCGTCATGCGGGTGTACCGATCGACGGCCAACCGCAACGCGTTCCACTTAAACGATTGGGCGATATTGCCCTGAACCGCCGCGACGGGGATCCTCGGCGTCGCGAGGGTTCGCGCGGGCCACGCGATCCACGCGCAGACGGTAACGGCCGACAGCGTGATCGTTGCGATCCCGAACGGCCGAAACGTTCTTCGATGGATCGCATCGGCCAGATACGCGCCAAACGCGCAGAGAACCAACGTGATGCCGTAGGCGCCCACGTACGCGGCCAAGGCGCGCAGCGGCGTCGAGGCCTGCGTGTAGCCGAGTTGATCGAAGGGCACCGCGAGAAGTCCGACGGATCGCAGCCATTCAGCCAGCGTGAACGCGATAGCCGCGCCGAGTGGTGCGACGCTCGGCCGCATGTGCGCGTACGCGACTGCGGCGAGGGCGCCGGCTAGCGCGACAAATGGCGCCTCGATCACCGCCGGACCGAATGCGAGATACGGCCCGAAGATACCGATGTAGCGTCCGACCGTATGCCCGACCCAAGCAAAGTCTAAGGCAAAAAAAATTAAACCAAACAACCAACCGAGAAGCAACGCGCGTTTCCAGGAAGCGCCTTGCCACGTCCAGAACAATACCGCCGTTCCAAATGGAACGAGCCACGCTGCGCCGATTTTTGGAAATGCCGCCGCGAGTAGGAGCGCCGCGCACGCAACGACCAGCGCGTCGCGCAGCAGCGCCGAGGAGAACATGATGCGCAAATTGAGTCTGGGTTTTGTCGTCGTATTAGTAACGGCGTTCATCGTCGTGGCGTGCGGTCGTCAAGTGACGCCCAATCCGCCGGGTTTAGGACCGGGCGGCGCTCCTCCTGGATTTATTGCGATCCACTTTGATGTTGCCGCGCCCTTCAACTTCTCCACCTACCAGTACATGATGGTTTTCAACACGACGGGCAGCGGCGTGACGCCGTCGACCGACACGTTCCAAACGAACTGGGCGGGATACTCGTATGCCCTCGTCGCGTCAGGGAACGGCATCGGAGCCGGCGCGCACGTTGTGCAATACGTGCCGCCGCAGGTCGGACATGGGCCGCCGGGATATTTTAGCCCCCATACGACGCCGCAGCAGTTTTCCTTCAATCTCAATAGCAACGGCACCGGGACAGAATTCTCGATGCTGGCGCAGCGAGCGATCTTCGTATCGCCGTCGCCCTCGCCGAGCGCATCGCCCCCGAGCAAGTGGACTTTCAATGCGTTTACCGTCGGACCCGGACCGGTAAACAGTTTGACGTTCTACGACTCACTAGGGTCGGGTGGACCGGTCGATCCCCAGTGGGTCTCTCCAATACTCTGCATGACGGAACCGTTCGATAACACCTACTACGCAACGGGATTCACTCCACCCGATCCGCAGTCTCAGATCGTCAGCGTGGAGATCTCGAACAATCCGGTGCACCCAACCTCCTGCCCATAACGATGCAACAAGTCCCCGTTGAGTGTACGCACGAACCGTGTAACTGCTCCGTCGCGGCACCCGTCGAGGGCGGCGAGGCGTATTGCGGCGACTTCTGCCGCAATGCGGTCGAGGGCCGCGAAGAAGACGACGTGTGCGGGTGCGGCCACCCTCCTTGCGATACACAATAGAGCCGCTTCAGAAGTTAAACGTTGTCGGAACGACCGGTTGCGGCGCCCCGATCTGGAACACGGCGGTCTGCGTGGGGAACGCGAGTATATTCAGCCCGACGTTGACGGATTGCTGCGATTCGTTGTACAGCACCATCAACTGATAACAGTTGCCGATCGTCCGCGTATAGTAGATGATCTTGTCGGCGAAGAGTTCTCCCGGGCCCTTCCAGTTGACGTTGGTCACGAACTGCAGCGACGCATCGCGGCCGAATGGGGTCGACAGTTGTAAGTTTGTGGGTTGAAAGCCTTGGCCGGGGACCAGCGAACCGGCGAGCATGACGACCGAGCGCGGCGATGGCTTCGCCGTCAACTGATAACTGAAGGGCTGCGCCATGCCGTCGAAGTTGGTCGTCCAGCCCAGTGAAAGCGCGTAAATGTCGTCGTTGAAGATGCGCAGCATGTCCTGGGCGTTTTTGGTGTTTTGCGTGGGTTGTTGGTCGAGATACTGGAACGGCACGAGCGCCGGACCGTTGTAGTTTGCCTCGTTATAGGTAAGCGTGTTAACCATGTGGCGGCTGAGCGGCGTCGTCAGGCTCAAGTCTTGCTCGATCGCCGCCTTGAGATCGCCGGTGCCGTAGGCGTATTGATCGACGGTCACCGTCCCCTGAAAGTCGCTCCCCAAGACCTTCTGTTCCACCGGACCGACGACGAGGTTCGCGTCGCCTCGCCACGTCGCCAAACTTTGCGGTTCTCCCGTGCCCGACGGTTCGCTGTATTCTCCGAACGTCAACTGCGCCGAAAGCGGCACGATAAAGTGCTGGAAGAAGTCGCTGGGACGTACCTGAAACTCCGGGATCTTGTTGATTCCGACCGCCTCGAGGGAATAGATCTTGTCGAACTCCATCTGATAGTCGGCGCCCGAGGTTGTATACTGCAGCAGGTAGTCGAACTCGGACTGATTGCTGAACGAAGTGATTCCGCCAAAGCTTGCGCTGCTGTTCGTAAGATTGAACGTCGTCGTCTGATTCAGCGCCTGATTGAATTGCCGCGTATCGGTGAAGGTAAAGCTATTGCTGTTTCCCTGGCTTCCGACCGAACTATGGCTGAAACTATAGTTCTGGGAAGTCTGCGCGGTCTGATGGACGATCGCCTCGGTAAACGTTTCGTTCGGCGGAATACTGACATACGAGCCATAGTTCGATTGGTATGAAAACTGGAAATTGCTCTTGAGGTGTGGCGAGATATTTTCTTGCTCCGCGACCGCAAGGTTCGTCTGCCGGCCGTTGCCGCCGCCGCCATTGACGGTATAAACGTTGACGCTCACGCTGCGCCGCCCTTTTTTGCTGGAATAAAAACCGACGTAACCGAGGCCGAAGCCGAGTTTGGTGAAATAGTTGACGATGTAGTAACCGTAGTAATACTGATCCTTGCCGAAGGGTATCTGGATCTTAATCCAGGCCCCTTCGTACGAATCGTAGCCGACTTCGGGGAACCATTTGGCGCGCGTGCGCTGATTTTCGACGCTCCGTAACGGAATGACGAGCAGCGGAAGATAAAAGACCGCCGCTAGACCGAGCCACAACACCGCTTTGTGGATCACGATCTTGTCGCCCGGATAGACTTCCATGTCTTTTCCGGTAATGTGATAGCCGCCGCGCGGGTTTTCACAGGTGGTGACGTACGGATTGAGCCCGTACGCGGTGCCGTCGGGATTCGTGTGCAAGTCGCTCGCCTGGAAGTGGACGAGTCCGCGCTGCACGCCTTCGTCGCTGGCGCCCTTGCCGTTGAGGAGTTTCGCCGTTTGTTCGACGGTATCGAAGACGATGACGTCTCCGGCGAGCACCGAGTTATGCTCGTGGTTGACCAAAAACGGATGACCGGTAATCGTAATCGTGCGAACCCCGTCAAAGTGCGCCTTCTCACCGACGATTTCTTCGTCGCCGTAAAAGACGTGGACGTTTCCGATCGCGTCGCTGGGTTGTCCGCGCTCGCGGTTGCCGCTCCACGAATCGGAGATCACCGCGACGACTCCCGGCGCCAGCGTGGGGGCGCCAGTCGGCGCTGCGGTCGGCTCGGGAGTCGCTTGACCTGCGGGAGGGATGGGGGGCGGCGTCGAGCCGCCGCGGATAAGAAAAATGGGTTCGGTCGATGCGGCCGGATTCGGCGTCGCCGTTGGAATGGGCGGCGGCGTTACGGACGGCGTTTGTCCGGGGAACGGTCGAGGAGTCGGATTGAGGGTGTACGTCCCGTTGTTCGTCCCGGGTGGAACGTTCGCCGGCCCGGGCGTGAAAGCGGGGTACGGACTCGCGGTGGGTGAGGCGGACGATACGGGCGAGGGGCTCGCTTGTGCGACGGTCGCGTCCCCTGTGGATGGATCGCCATTCGCCTTGAGCGCGCAGCTTTGACCGTTGAGCATTTGCAGCGCGAGTGTTTCCTGCGAATCCGCCGCGGCGGCCGAAGCATTGCTCGGCAATACGCCGGCAAGAAAAACTCCCAGCATCGCGAGGAGCGCGATACTACGCGGCGCGCGAGCGTGCACGGTCGGCCTCAGCGTTCTTCCAGCAGCAGCAACGCCACGCCGGCGGTTCCCATGATGATGTTTGGAAGCCACGATGCGAGGTACGGGTTCAACGCTCCATTTCGGCCGAACGCCGCGGCCGCAGAGACCATCAAGTAGTAGATGAAAAAAGCGATGATCGAAAGCGCGATGCCGAGCGTTCGACCGCGCTTCCCAAAGCGCAGCGCCAGCGGAACCGCGACGATCACGCCGATGATGCACGAGAACGGCCAGGCCAGTTTATCGGCGAGTTGCAGCTGCAGGTTTCCCATCGCGGTGCCGCCGATGCCTTGTGCCGACAGGGCGTTGACCTGCGTCCTCAGCGACTTGCTGCTCATCGTCCATGGGTCGTTGTTCACTTGGCTGACGAATTGCGACGCCGTCTCGCCCAGCGGCAGTCCGATCGAAACGCTCTTGACGTGTTGCTGATTGGTCAGTAGGCCGTCGTTGTTGTAGCGCGTATCGACGACGTCATGGAGTACGAGCGTGCTCCCCGTAACGGTCGCCGATTTGGCTTGCAGCGTCTCGTTCCAAACGCCGTATTTGGCGGGCTTAAAGATCTGTACGTCGAGCATGGTCTTGTTGTCCGGCGCGACCTGCGTAACGTAGAACGTATTGCCGGTGTCGGGATCTTTTCGGAAGAACTGCGGTTCAACCGGCAGCGCGTCCGTGTGATAGATGATTTGGTAAAAGGTACGGGTCGAGAGGTCGACCGAGCGCGGCGCGATCCATTCGTTGATTCCGTACGCCAGCGCGAACGCCGTGACGCCGAACAGCAACGGAGAAAATGCGATGCGAAGTATCGGAATGCCGGCGGTACGCATGGCCGTTACCTCGTTGTCGCCCATGAGCCGCCCCATCGCGAGCAACGCGGCAAACAGCGCTCCAAATGGGAAGGCCATCGGCGTCGCTTGCGGGATGCGAAAAACGACGAATCTGAGTACGAGAAAGAACGGCGCATGCTGATTGATGACGTAATCCGCGGCGAGAAAGAAGATGTTGAGCGCCCAAAACAGCAAAAAAGCGCCCAGCGCAAACATGAATGGCCCGATCATTTCGCGCAGGAGATAACTATCGAGAATCGGCAGGCGCAACGCCGCCGTCCGAACACGACCGAAAGGCTGTCGATGCGTTAGCGTGGCCACTGAAGAATTAGTTAGCAGATTCGGCCGGCTGCCGAAGGAAAACGCGAGCAATCAGTAGCTGCGATAGGCATTGAGCACGCGTACGACGTAGGCGCGTGTCTCGGCATAGGGAGGCACGCCTCGGTAGCGGTCCACCGCTCCGGGCCCGGCGTTATACGCGGCGACCGCAAGCGTGACATTGTTATGATAGCGTCGCAGCAGCGAGTGAAGGTATGACGTGCCGCAATGCACGTTTTCGACCGGATCGAAAGGATTGGCGATGCCGCAACCGGCCGAGGTTCCGGGCATCAGTTGCATCAGGCCTTGCGCGCCCGCGACGCTAACGGCAGACGGATTCCCCGCCGACTCCGCCATCAACACGGCACGCACGAGCGCCGCGGGCACGCCGTCGGTCTGCGAGGCGTTGTTGACGAGCGAACTGAGCGCTAAGGAGTCGAGCGAATGGGAGGCATACGGCAGGTAGCCACCGCCGGCGCAGGCACTCAGGGCTCCCAAAAGAACGCACGGCGCGAGCAGTCGCATCATCGACAACGGCTCTTCTTCTTGCCCAATAACCGCGCCTGGCAAATCAAATTTTCTACCTCTCGCATTAGCTTCGGCGGGAAGACCAGCATCATAACGTCCGAGCCTTGACGGCCGCTGAGCCAAAGCAAATCGCCGAGGCCGATTCCATCCGAACCGGCCCCGGCGAACGAAGTTTAGCGGCGCCTTACTTGATGCTGATCCGCTTGGGTTGCGCTTCCGGACGGCGCGCCAGCATAAGAACCAGCATGCCATCGCTCACTTTGGCTTCGATCTTCTCCGGATCGACATCCTCGGGGACCGTAAACGAGCGTGAGAACGAACGTCGCTCGCTCTTGGCATTTACCGAAATAACGTCGTCCTGGTAGGTCACCTCGACGTCGTCGGGCCTAAAGCCTGGGACGGGAACCTCGACCTCGTAGCCGTTCTCCGTCCTCGTGACGTCATACTCAAACGGCCAGTTCGAGCGCGTCGCCGCAAACGGATCGAAACCCAAGAGATCCCGGAACGGCGTCCAGGGATTCGCCCGCGTGGCGTTGCCGCGGCCGGCATTGCGTACCAGAAAGTCCGTCATAAAGCATCCTCCTTTCCACAGAATCGTGCGGCCTCGGTCAAAAGGCCACGTTAGCACTCAATCTCTTAGAGTGCCAAAAGCTATGAAAAGTTGCACCGTTCCTATTGCCGCCGCTTGCTTGCGCCGTCCCCCTGTCCCCGTCCCCGGCTCTTGGCTCGCTGCGCCATCGAATCGACCATATCGGCGGTTTGCTTGATGATCTCGCCCGCGGTAACCACCGATTCCCCGACGTTGCGTGCCCGGCTCGCAGTCTGGTGAACGTTTTCTGCCGCAGCCGTTACCGTGCGGCGGGGGTTGGCGGCGGCCTTGCGCGCAGTTTTGGTGACTTTCTTGGCGGCTTTCGAAACCGTCGAGCCGGCTTTTTTCATCGTTTTGCCGGCCTTCTTCGCGGCGGCGCCGCCGGCTTTTCGCGCGGATTCACCGGTCGACCGAGCTTTTTTCGTCATGGCGGTCGCGCGTTTTCTTACCGTACCGGCGGCCGACTTTGTCCGCGAGCGCCGCGTGGTTGGAGTGCGTTTACGTGAGGCCTTTTTTGCAGGCATACTTGTCCTCCCGAATCTACGCGAACTTTTCCCAGGTTGGCGCCGCTGGAAACGCACGACGCGCAGCAACGCATGGATGCCTTGCGATGAGGGTATGTTAGCCCAAAATCGGAGGTGCGTATGGACGCAGCGGACGATTCCAACGAAACGACAACCGTCTCGGCTCGACAATTCGCCGCCGATCTCGGAGAGTTGATCCGTAGCGAACTCGATTCGGCGCGTCGTGAAATGGCGGAGAAAGTAAAGGCGGCGGGAGTCGGGGCCGGGATGCTCAGCGCGTCGGCGATCTGCGCGATCTTTACCCTCGCATCCTTAACGGCCTTACTGATCGTGGCCCTCTCGCTCGCCGTGCCGGCGTGGCTCGCGGCATTAATCGTTACGATAGTATGGGCGGCTGCGAGCGCCGCGCTCGCGCTCTTTGGAAAGAAGAAGGTGGAAGACGCATCCCCTTTTCTTCCCGAGCAGACGATCGCCGACGTCAAAGAGGACCTGCAATGGGCTCGGTCTGGCGCGACGCGGCCGCAGCGATAGTTCCGCTCGCCAAGGAAACTTTTTCTGAGTTCCAGCGGCACAAGAGCCAGTGGCTCGCGGCCGCGATTTCGTATTTCACGATGTTGGCGATCGCGCCGTTGGTGATCGTTATCGTGGAGATCGCGGGCTTCTTTCTCGGACATCACCGCGTCGTGCTCCATCAGCTCTACGGCTATCTGGCAAGCACCGCGGGCCCCTCGGCCGCGCACGGCATTCAGTCGATAGTAAGCGCCACGTTTTCACAACGCAAAGCCGGCCTCTTCGCGCAAATCGTCGGCTGGATCGTCTTCTTCTTGGCCGCGATCGGGCTGTTTGCGTCGCTGCAAGAAGCGCTCAATACCGTTTGGGACATCCCTCCGGAAAAGAAAGGCATTCTAAAAACCATAAAGGATCGACTGCTTTCGTTCGGGATGGTCTTAGGAGTCGCGTTCGTTCTTTTGGTGTCGCTGGGAATAAACTCGGCAATGACCGTGGCCGGTGGGGCGCTCGCCGGCGTCGCGCCCGTGTTTCCGAGCGTGATGAAGATTCTCGACTTCGTCGTCTCGTTCGGCTTGATCGCTCTGGTCTTCGCTCTGCTCTTTGAATATTTGCCGGAGTGCAGAATCTCGTGGCGCGACGTTTGGCTCGGCGCCGCCGTCTCTGCCGCTCTCTTCGTCGTCGGCCAATTCTTATTGGGCTGGTATCTGGGCCGTGCAGGCATCTCGTCCAGCTACGGAAGCTTCGGCGGACTCGTCGTCTTTATGGTTTGGGCCTTTTATTCGGCGCAGATTCTGTTGATCGGCGCCGAGTTCACGCAAGTCTACGCGCGCCGGTTCGGTTCGAAGCGAAGCGGCGTCGCTCGCGGCAAAGCAGTTCCCGCGCCGGCGGCGCGCCGCGCCGCGGCAGAAAGATGAGGTCAACGATGTTTGGAGAGATCGAAAGCATGGTCCAGCGATTCGCTTCGGGGGAAATCGATCCGCAATCGGTCGCGCAGTCGGCGCAAGCGAACGTCGGTTCGATGGATCATCAAGAACTGACGCAGCACTTGCAGACTGCCGCGGACAACGCCCAACAAAACGGCGAGTCGGGGATCGCGCAGCAAATCATGGGACTGATTTCGCAACACGGCTCCGATCCGGCCGCGCTCAAACAGGACGCGATTTCGCTCATCAGCAACAACCCGCAAGTCTTGCAGCATTTTGCGCCCGATTTCGCCAAGCGAATCTTAGGATCGCTATGATGACGCAATTCAAACGCTCGGTAATTACGGTGTTGCTGGCGCTGGCAGTAACGTTCGCCGCGATGCGTCCGGCGAGTGCGTTCTTGGACAAGACCCGCTTTCTCGCGCACGTTGGCGTCGCATACTTTTGTTTCCATCACTGGGTGCTCAACCCGTATCGCCAGGGCGCCTTCGCTGCGGGGAGTCCGCATCGGATTGCCGCGCTCGTCAAGGGCGGAGTCGCGTTGCTCTTCGCCGTTCACGAAGTCCGCGTCGCCGAAGACATCGCGCACAAGAGCAACGATCCGTTGCTCCACGCCTTAGACACGAAAATCGCGGCACTCGGCGGCGCCTTTGCCGCGGTAGGGCAAAAAATGAAGAGCGGGCATTTCGATCCTTCGGACGCCGACTCGCTCGACAACCAGACCACCTCGGTCGGTAACGACGCGGCCGCACACGGCGCCCAAATAAAAGACATTCCGGTGGCAGTTCCGGGCGGTTGAGCCTCGCCTGGAGAACAGGTATAAGCGGCCCGCCATCATGGCGGGCCGCTCTTATTTTGTCTTGCCATCGAGCGTGCGGGGGCGTATAGTGGTGGAAAGTAGTGCCAAGTGGTGCTTTTCGGAGGACATTGTGCACGCGGAGTTGCCGCGTTTTGCGGGATCGGAGCAGCATGCTCTCGACCATAAGGGGCGCCTCATTATCCCGGCCCGTTTCCGCGAGCGGCTCGGCGCCGTCTTCGTGCTTACCATTGCGCCCCCGGATCCTTGTCTCGCGCTCTACCCGAGCGCCACGTGGATCGAGTTTTGCGGCCGCTTGGAGGCCGTGCCCCAAAAGGATGCGCGATACCGGCGCTTCGTCCGGTACCTCTTCGCTCACACGCAGGAAGTGACGTGCGACGGACAGGGCCGCATGGTCGTCCCGACGCTGCTGCGTTCGTACGCCGGCATCGAACGGCACGTGGTCTCCGTGGGGCTGTTGACCCGCGTCGAGATCTGGGCCAAAGAACGGTACGCCTTCGAAACGCCTCCCGAAGGCGAGTTCCCCGCGTTCCTCGCGGAGCTGGGACTCTGACGCTGGCGATGTGGTGGTGTGATGCACGTCTCCGTGCTGCTCGATCGGGCCCTGGGGTATTTGGCGATCCGGGCGGATGGGATCTACGTCGATGCAACGTTTGGTGCCGGCGGGCACGCGAGCGCGATACTTTCTCGGCTGCGCTCCGGCCGGCTCATTGCGTTGGATGCGGATCCCGGCGCTGCGGAGTTTGCGACGAAGCTTTCGGATCCGCGCCTGTCCTTCATCAACGCCAACTTTCGCGAGCTGGGAGCGGTGCTCGACCGTTGCCGCGTCGCCGCCATCGACGGCGCGCTTTTCGACTTAGGAGTTTCATCCATGCAACTTGACGACGCGAGACGCGGCTTCACGCTGCGCGGCGCTGCCCCGCTCGACATGCGGATGAATCCGCAGGTCGGCCGCAGCGCCTATGACATTTTGACGACGGCGACTGAAGGCGAACTCGCTGAACTATTTTTTCGCTACGGCGAAGAACGCGCGTCCCGCCGTATCGCCCGCGCGATCGTGACGCGTCGCGACGCCGGTCAACTTCCGGCGACAACATCGGACTTCGCAGCCTTCATCGCGGGCATCGTTCGCCGCCCGGGTCGTCGCGAACGAATTCACCCCGCAACGCGAGTCTTCCAGGCGCTGCGCATCGCGGCGAACGACGAACTGGAAGCGCTACGGGAGGGGCTTGAAAGCGCGATCGTCCGGCTGCGCGCCGCGGGGCGCATTGTCGCCATCAGTTTCCATTCGCTCGAGGATCGCATCGTCAAACAAACGTTCCGCAACGACGGGCGTTTGGAAGTGATTACGCGGCGGCCGATTCGGCCGGACCAGGCCGAAATTTCGGCCAATCACCGCAGCCGCAGCGCCAAATTGCGCGCCGCCGAACGAAAGGCCAGTTGAGTGCTCGCTCGAGAGTGGCACGAGAGCCGGCCTCGCGGGATCAACACCCGAACGGTTCGGGCCGCGACACAACGGCGGATCGCACGAAAAAGCCGGGCCCGATATGTCGGCGTCACGCGCGCAGGGCTCGTCATCCTCGCGGCGCTGATGTTGCTCATGAGCTATGTGGTGTTGATGTCGAGCCTTACCGGATTGAGTTACGCGATCTCCAGTGTAAAGGCACAACGTGAAGCACTGCAGGAAGAGACGATGCGGCTCGACGATCGGATTTCGGCGCTGCGTTCCGATGACCGGCTCGCCGGGCTGGCGGCGCGTCTGGGCATGAGCGAACCGCAGCGTTTCGCTGTGATACGGCTGCAACCCGTGCACGTTGCGGTGCACGCGAGGCCCTTCCCGCTCTTCTCGTCACTAGCGGGATTGTTCGTCTCGACCGTCGCTCGCCGGCAGTAGCGGGCCTTCCAGCGGGCTTCATGCATCAGCGAACGTTCGTCCGCGTCGCCCCGGTGCGGGCTCGGCTTTTTTTCTATGGGTGCATCGCGGTCGCGCTCTTCCTTGCGTATCGGCTATGTACGATCCAGGCGATCAACGGAGCGGTTTATGCCCGCGAAGCGCTCGCCCAGCGTTCCGATACCGTGGAAGTTTTCGCTCGCCGCGGCAGCATTGTCGACCGTTATGGGAACGTGCTGGTACGTTCGCTGCCCTCGCAGAGCGTATATGCCGTTCCCAAAGAGATTCTGCAGCCCGAGACGACGGTTGCCAAACTGCGCTCTATTTTCGGACGGCTCGACCCGTCGCTCGTCGAAGCACTGCACGATCGGCATCGCTGGTTTGTGTGGGTGGCGCGAAAGATTCCGCATGACGTAGCGCAGCGCGTCACCGCGCTGAACCTCCCCGGCATCGAACTGAAAGAAGAAGACACGGGGCTGCGCGTGGACAATGCCGGAAGACTTGCTTCCACCGTGCTCGGTTTCGTAGGAACCGACGAGAACGGTCTCGACGGAATTGAGTACGCGGACGACGCGCTGCTACGCGGTCGTTCCGGCCGCATTACGCTAGAAGCGGACGAGTTTGGACGGCCCATTCCCTTCGGCTTAGAGCGTACCATCACGTCGACGCAACCCGGGATGACGTTGCAGTTAACGCTCGATCCGTACTTGCAGTTCATTGCCGAGCGAGCGCTGGCGCGTCAGGTCCACGCCTTTCACGCCTTGGATGGCACGGCAATCGTCATGGATCCGTGGAGCGGCGAGATTCTCGCCGTGGCGAATTTGCCGAACTTCGATCCGAATCACTTTTGGAAGTACCCCGACGATCAACGCCGCGATCGCGCGGTGATGGACGCGTATGAGCCGGGATCGACGTACAAGCTGATCACGGCCGCGGCGGCGCTGGACTCCGGAAAGGTGACGCTGAACACCCGTTTTCCGGCGCGCGATGCCATCGTCGTCGGCGGCCGGACCATTCACAATGCGGAGGACGGTTTTCTGGCCGGCACGGGCGGTAGCGAGACGCTCCGACAAATCATAGAACTCTCGCACAACGTCGGCGCGGCGGAAGTGGGCCTTTCGATCGGAGCAAAAACGTTTTATTCGATGGAACGCAAGGCCGGTTTCGGAGTCGTCACCGACTCTGGGCTGCCGGGTGAGAACCCCGGAATCGTCCCGCCGCCGTCGCAGTGGAGCGCTTCTTCGTTGGCGACGATGTCATTTGGGCAGGGCGTTTCGGTTACACCGCTTGCGATGGCGCGATACTACTGCGCCATCGCGAACGGCGGTTTGCTGATCCAGCCGCGGATCGTGGCCGGCGTTTACGATCAGCACGGCAAGTTAGCCGAACGCTTTGGACCCAAGGTCCTGCGCCGGGTCTTTTCACGTCGGACGGCCGAAGAGCTACGCGGTTTCCTTCGCGGCGTCGTGCTGCACGGCACCGGGAACCCGACGGCGCAGGTCCCCGGCTTCGCGACCGCCGGGAAGACGGGAACGGCCGAAATGGTCGTTGACGGCGAGTATCGTTCCGGCTACTATGCGGCCTCCTTCATCGGCATGGTTCCGTATCCTAAAGCGCGCTACGTCATCTACGTTAAAGTGGAACGCCCCATCGGTTCGTATTACGGCAGCGTCGTCGCGGCCCCGGCATTTGCCGCGATCGCGCGGGAAGCCATGCTGCACGCCGGCGTATTACCAACACCGGACGTGCCGCACCGTGGAACGTGAGCGAACCATCGCGTTAGGGCGCTTGCTCAATCGCCTAACCGACGTTACGTCGAACGCCGATCTGCAGCAACCCATCACCGCGATAGAAACCAATTCGAAGGCGGTGCGGCCCGGCGCTCTTTTCGTTGCGATGCGGGGCCAGCGCGCCGATGGCCATCGTTACGTGGCGGAGGCGTTGAGGCAGGGCGCGAGCGCGGTAGTCGTCGAGGCCGGAGTTCCGCTCCACCTTTCCGTCGATGCTCCGGTGATTGAAGTCCGCGATACGCGACGCGCGCTTTCGCTGTTGGCGTCGGAATTTTTCGCCGACCCTTCGGTATCGTTGCGGGTGGTCGGCGTTACGGGCACCAACGGAAAGACCACGACGTCGCGCATGTTGGCCACGATTCTCAACGAGGCCGGCATGCCATGCGGAATCGTCGGAACCGTTGGGGCGGAGTTTGGCATGGAGGAGTGGACGTTGGAACATACGACCCCGCTCCCTCCGGAGCTACAGGGTTTGCTCGCGACGATGCGTGACCGTGGCGCTCGTTGCGTGGCAATGGAAGTTAGTTCACACGCTTTGGCGCTCGGACGCGTGGACGACGTTCACTTCGATGCCGCCGTTTTCACGAATCTCACACGTGACCATTTGGATTTTCACCCGACGTTGGATGCGTATGCGGCCGCAAAGCGGCGCCTCTTTTCGCTAGCGAAGCGATGCGTCATCAACGTTGACGACGCGTACGGTGCGCGCTGGGCGACCGAGTTGAAGGACCGCGAGGTGCTGACCTATGCCCTCGAGCGTGGCGCCGACCTTCGCCCAAAAAGTCTCACCGTGGATCGCTGGATCAGCCGCTTCACATTGGACGGTCAGCGGTTCGAATTGCCGCTGGCGGGGCGCTTTAACGTGTACAACGCGATCGCGGCGATCGGGGCGGCGAGGCTGATGGACGTTCGCGATGCCGTCAGTGCCGGCGCACTGGCACGCTTGAACTTCATTCCCGGCCGCATGCAGCACCTCGAGAACGACGGCGTCGACGTCGTCGTCGATTACGCACATACGCCCGACGCACTTGCGCAAGCGCTGCAGGCGGTGCGCGAGCGAGCCGGCGGATCGGTGATCGTGGTCTTCGGTTGCGGGGGCGAACGAGACGCAGGCAAACGGCCGCAAATGGGAAGCGTCGCGGCACGCTTCGCCGACGGTATCTACGTGACCAACGACAATCCCCGCAATGAAGATCCGGCGGCGATCGCGCGTGCCGTCGCCGCGGGCATCGGATTGCACCCGCACGTCGTGGAACTCGATCGGCGCCGCGCCATCGAGACCGCTGTCGCGGAAGCGCGGTCCGGCGACGTCCTCCTCATCGCGGGGAAGGGACACGAGCGGTATCAAGTCATCGGAAATCAACGGCTTCCCTTTGACGACGTTGCGGTTGCGCGCGACGCCTTGCACGCGCGCAGCACGCGCCGATGAAGCTGCCGCTCGAGGTTGCGCTGCGCGCCGCGGGCGGTGACGTACTCAATCGTGGCGCCGCGCCGGCGTACGTGCGGGTCTCCACCGACACGCGAACGATCGAGCCTGGAGATACCTTCGTGGCGCTGCACGGCGAGCGCTACGACGGCCACGATTTCGCCGGCGACGCACGCCGTCGCGGCGCCGCCATGCTCGTTGTCGACCGGGTGATGCCGCAGATCGATGCAGTGACGACGCTCGTGGTCGGCGATACGCTGGGCGCCTACATGAAGCTTGCAGCCGCCGCACGCGACCTCTTCGAGGGTCGTGTCGTCGGCATCACCGGAAGCGCGGGAAAGACGACCACAAAGACGTTTCTCGGTCAACTCTTGGACGGCCAATATCGTGGCCGAATTCTCGCCACACCGGCAAACGAAAACAACGAGATCGGCGTGAGCAGGCTTTTGTTGCATGCGTCCAATGAGTCGCACGATGTGTTGATCGTCGAGATGGGAGCGCGTCACGCCGGCGATATCGCGGCACTGGTCGCAATCGCGCAACCCCACGTCGGCGTGCTCACGAATGTCGGCGAAGCGCACCTCGAGATCATGGGTTCGCGGGAAACGCTCGCGGCGACGAAGTGGGCGCTTTTCGACCGCGGCGCGCGCGCGGTGCTCAACGCTGAAGATGCCGTATCGCAGGAGCGGGCCGCTTCGCTGGGCCAAGACGCGCATTGGTTTGCGGCGGTCGATACGGCGTCGCAGTTAGGAGGGTACGGCGACCTTCCCAGTTTGACGGCGCTGATCGGCGCAGACCACGCGATGTACGCAGACGCAACGTCGTCGCAAGAACTAGCGGTGGACGTACGGGTGCCGGGGCGATACAATCGCGCCAATCTGGCGGCGGCTCTCGCCGCGGGAGTTGCGTTGGGCGCCTCGTTCGAAGGGCTGGCCACGCGGCTTGCGGACGTACACCTCCCTCGCGGCCGGTACGACTCGATCGCGCTTTTGGGCGGTGTACGGGTCATCTACGACGCGTACAACGCCAACGCGAGCGGCATGATCGCGGCGCTCGACGCTTTTGCCGCGGAGTCGGCGCCGCGGCGGATCGCCGTTTTGGCGGGAATGGCCGAACTCGGCGAAGAGTCGCGGAGGTTGCACGAGCGCGTCGGCGAGCACGCGGCGAGACGAGTCGACCTGCTGGTGCTGCAAGGTGAGTTTGCCGACGCGTTTGCGGGAGGTGCGCGACGCGCCGGTTTCGGCGCCGAGCAAATCGTTTGCGTCGAAGACAACGCGAGCGCTGCGGCTTGGATCCGCGAGCACGCGCGGCCTGACGACGTCGTGCTCCTCAAGGGCTCGCGCAAGTATCGGCTGGAAGAAATCGTCGAGGAGTTACGATCGTGAGTTTTGCGATTCGTGGCTTCGACGTAGCGGTGCCGAACGCTCCGCAGGGATTGAAGGCAATCCCACTGCGTACCGGGCTGGTGCGTCCCAACGACGACCTCATTGCGATGACGAAGTCGGCGATCGCCGGAATCGCCCGACCGGGCGACGTGGTAACGGTCTCCGAGAGCGCGCTTGCCATTGCACAGGGCGAATTTCTTGCCGCCGAACACGTGCGGCCGTCCCGCCTGGCATATGCGCTCTGTCGCCGCACCGGAGCCCTTGCCACCATCAATCAACCCGAATCCATGCAACTCGTAATCGATACGGTCGGAACGTGGAAAGTGCTCTATGCCACGCTGGCGCATACGCTCGCGCGCGCGGCGGGCCGGCGTGGAACGTTTTACGAACTGATGGGCGAGGCCATTGCGGCGTTCGACGGTTACACCGGCACCATGCCCCCCTACGAGCGAGCAATCGTCTTTGCCCCCCGGGATCCCGCCGGTTTCGCGCGAGCCTGTTGTGAACGGACCGGGATTGCGTGCGCGGTCGTCGATGCCAACGATCTCGGCAAGGCGAAGGTCTTGGGCGCGTCACGCCGCGTCCGCAGCGTCGTCGTCGAACAAGCACTGCTGCAAAATCCCCATGGCAACAGCGACGAACAAACGCCGATCGTGGTTCTGAAGTGGCGCGCAGCGGGCGACTCTCCGTTGTTCGAACCATCAGCGTGAGCGCGTCAACGGTGGCGGTGGGCGCGTGGGGAGCGATCGGATTCGCCGGCGCGATACCGACGGCGTGGTTCCTGTTACTTCTTTTTCGACGATTCGGCATTCGCCAGCGCACCTACGACGATGCGCCGGCCGCGCACCGCCGCAAGATGGGAACGCCGACGATGGGTGGCCTGACCTTTATCGTGGTCTTTCTTGCCGCGGCCGTCGGCGTCCGACTCGCACTCATTCCGGAACTCGTCTTTTTGATCGTGGTCTGCGGCGCGATCGGCGCCATCGACGATGCGTTGGGCATCGTGCACGGCGTCAATCGAGGCTTGCGCGCGCGCACGAAATTCTTGGCGAGCGCATTAGCGGCGGCGATCTTTCTGCGGGCGATCTCAGGATTGCCGGGCAGATTTCCTATCGATACACTCTTTCACGCGGGAGCGCTGTGGCTCACCGCTCCGCACTGGCTTTGGTTACTGCTGGGAATCCTCGCGATCACCGGTACGATTCATGCGGTGAACCTCACCGATGGACTCGATGGTCTGGCGGCTGGAACGATCGTTCCGCCGCTGATCGTGTTGGCCCTGATCGCGGTCTCTTTGCCGATGCCGGCAGCCGCGGCTTGCGCCGCAATCGGCGTGGGCGCGTGCGCCGGCTTTTTGGTCTTTAACCTCCATCCCGCCAAACTGTTCATGGGCGACACCGGGTCGCTCGCGCTCGGCGCGCTCCTTTCAGGCGTTGCGGTTCTGACCGGCGAAATGCTGTTGCTCGTAATCGTCGGTGGTGTATTTGTGGCTGAGGCGCTCTCCGTCATGTTGCAAGTCGCCTATTTCAAAGCGACGCACGGCAAACGGATCTTCGCTATGAGCCCCCTGCATCACCATTTTGAAATCTCGGGTTGGAGCGAAAACCGCGTGACCTCGCGCTTCTGGCTTGCATCGGTGCTCTGTTCGTTGTTAGGATGGGCCATCGTGCGATGAGTGAGATCTTTGGATTCGAACGTGGCGAAACGGCGCTGATCATCGGACTGGGGCGCAGCGGCCTCGCCAGCATCGAAGTGCTCTCCCAGTTTGGCGTCACGCTGTATGCGACCGACGAAGAGAGCCCGAGTCGGCTGCAGGACGCAATTGCGCGGGCGCAACACTTTGGAGTTCGATTCGTCCCGCCCGATGAACTCGGTTCAATTCTTTCCACGATCGACTGCGCCGTTCTCTCGCCGGGTGTTGGACCGACCTCACCGGTCGTGCGGCGGCTCTATGAGTTCAACGTTCCCGTTCTTGGAGAGATCGAGCTCGCCTATCGGCTGTGCAACGCGCCGATCATTGCGGTAACGGGGACCAAAGGCAAATCGACGACGACGGCGTTGATCGGTCACCTTCTGCGCTCGTGTGGTCGAGACGTTCGCGTCGGCGGAAACATCGGCAATCCCTTGATCAAAGAGGTCCGCGGCATCGGCGCCGACGGCTGGGTGGTAGCCGAGGTCTCGTCGTTTCAATTAGAGACGATTCGAGCGTTCAGGCCGCGAGTCGCGGTGTTGCTGAACGTATCGCCCGACCACCTGGACCGCTATCATTCGATGGAAGAGTACGCGCAAGCCAAGTATCGCATTACGGCAAATCAAGGAATGACCGACTGGTTTATCGGCGACCTCGACGATCCGCATGTCGCGGCGCTGGACTGGCGACGCGGTGAGACGCGCGTCCTTGCGCGCCAGTTATGGTTTAGTTTGCATGCCCCGGATCAGGTAGCGATGTATCTGCGCGACGGCGTGTTGATGTACGCGCCCCCCACCGGGGATCCGCGGCCTATTCCCGTCGTGGAGCGCGAGCGGATCGCTTTGCCCGGCGAACACAACCTCCGCAACGCAATGGCGGCGCTTCTGGCCGCCCTTGCCGTCGGCTGCGAACCGGCAATCCTCCGCGAGGCAATCGCGCGATTCGAGCCCATGTCGCACCGACTGCAGACGATCGCCGAAATCGACGGCATCCTGTACGTCGACGATTCGAAGTCAACGACGCCCTCCTCGGTCATTGCGGCGTTGCGAACCTTCGACCGGCAGATAATCCTCATCGCCGGCGGCCGATCGAAGGGCACGAGTTTTTCCTCGATGACCGAAGAAATGGCGCGCCGTGTCAAGGCCGTCGTGGCGATCGGTGAGGCGGCGCCGGAAATTCTTTCTCAGGTTCACGGTGCCCCGGCGCTCGCGGCGACTTCATTAGAAGAGGCCGTGTATCGTGCGCGCGAATTGGCGAACGCCGGCGACGTCGTACTGCTGTCGCCGGGATGCGCGTCATTTGACATGTTCGCTTCGGCCGAGGCGCGTGGCGAACGATTTGCGGACGCCGTCGCAGCGTTGAGGGCTCCGGCGGGTGCATAGCTTCGCCGCCGAGCCGTCAGTCCGTTCGTTGAGGACGCGCAATTCGTCCGCGCGTGGCAGGGCGCCGCTCGATACCGTACTGTTCACGGCCGCGGCGGCATTGGTGGGAATCGGCCTCGTCATGGTATTTTCCGCTTCGAGTGCGACGGCGTACGCGCAACACGGCGACATTGCCTACTACGTCAAACGCCAACTGCTTTGGCTTGGCGTCGGTCTCGTTCTCGCGTATGCGTTGTACCGGTTCGATTACCAACGGCTCAAACGTCTGGCCCCATACATCTTGGTCGCCGCCACCGCGGCTCTGTTCTTGGTATTCGTGCCGCACATCGGCGTCGGAGTCAACGGTGGGCGCCGCTGGATTGGAACCGGAGCGTTCAGTCTCGAACCCTCGGAATTTGCTAAACTCGCGCTGATCGTCTATCTCGCCGCAATGTTGTCGTCGCGTCAGGAACGGATCACGTCGCTGGTGCGCGGCTTGTTTCCGCTGTGTGTACCCGTCGCGCTCATGGCGGTGCTGGTTCTAAAAGAACCGGACATGGGGACGGCGAGCCTCTTTCTGTTCATCGCCTTTACGCTGTTCTTTGCGGCGGGCGCGCGCCTGGTGCATCTGGTTGCCGTCGCGCTGGCCATCGTTCCGGTCGCCGCGCTAACGGTGCTCGCGAGTCCGTATCGCCGCGCGCGCGTCTTTGCGTTTCTGGACCCATGGAAGGACCCACTGAATACCGGATTCCATATCGTTCAGTCGCTCTTTGCGCTCGGAAGCGGCGGAATCTTCGGCGTCGGATTAGGCGCGTCGCGCGAAAAGTTCTTTTATTTGCCGGAACAGTATACCGACTTCATCTTCTCCATCCTCGGCGAAGAGTTAGGGCTCATCGGCACCCTGACGGTCGTAGCGCTCTTCGTGACGCTCGCCTACCGCGCGATCCGAATCGCGCTGCGGGCCCCCGATCGGTTCGGATTTTTTCTGGCGCTGGGCTGCGCCGCAATGATAGTCATTCAAGCCTTCGTTAATATCGGCGTGGTTTCGTCTTCGTGGCCGGTGACCGGCGTACCGCTACCCTTCATTTCCTTTGGCGGGAGTTCGCTCGTCGTCAATCTTCTTGCCGTCGCTCTCATTGCAAACGTCGGCCGCCAACGCGCGCATTGACCGTCGTCTTTGCCGGCGGCGGAACGGGTGGCCACGTTTATCCCGCGATCGCGATAGCCGACGCGCTGCGCGGACGCCCGGCAACCATCGCCTTCATCGGCACGGCGAACCGGCTCGAAGGTTCGATCGTGCCGAAGGCCGGCTACCCGCTTTATACGATCCACAGCCACTGGGTGCCCAGGCGCCTCTCGTTGGAAATCGCGCGGACGGCCTTGGCAAATTTCTTCGGCACGCTGCAGAGTCTGCGCATCCTCGCGTCGCTAAAGCCTGACATCGTCATTGCGACGGGCGGCTATGTGTGTTTCCCAGTCGCGCTGGCGGCTCGTTTGCGCCGATGGATGCAACGCGGTGGCCCACCGGTCGTGCTCCTCGAACCCAACGTTGCCGCGGGCTTAACGAATCGTGTTCTGGCGCCCATCGTGGATGAAATTTGGCATCGCGTCCCAATTCGCGCGTCGCTCCGCCGGCTGCCGGCGCGCGAGACGGCCGCGAAACGGCTGGGGCTCGACCCGAGCCGGCGCAGTATCTTGGTGATCGGCGGAAGCCAGGGCGCGCGAACCATCAACGACGCGATCGCGAAACTTGTTCGCGAAGGGAGAGTTCCCGCTGGGTGGCAGGTTCTGCACCTTACCGGCGAGAGGGACTACGCGCGCGTGACGGCCTCGGCCGAACCGGTCCCCCGAAACGACCATCGTTACGTGATCCTTCCGTATCTCGACGACATGGCTGACGCGTACGCGGCGGCGGATCTCGTCGTCGCGCGTGCCGGGGCATCGACGCTCGGAGAACTCGCAGCGCTCGGAAAGCCGGCGATTCTCGTTCCGTATCCATTCGCGGCCGAGGCGCACCAAGCGGCCAACGCAGCTCGAATGCGCGACGACGGTGCGGCGCTGATCATCGAGGATTCGCAGGTGCGAGCGGGGGAACTGCCGGCGGTGCTTATCACCGCGACGCAAAGCCGGCGCTTGCAGGAGATGACCGGGCACGCCCAACGGTTGCAGGGAAGCGATCCTCTGGCAACGATTTTGGCGCGGATTGACACCCTGGTAGCTCGAAGGCCGCAGGGAGCGCCCACATCGTGATTTATCATTTCGTCGGCATCGGTGGCATAGGAATGAGCGCAATTGCGCGCGTCTTGCATGCGCGCGGCGAGACCGTCTATGGGTCCGATCTGCATGAGACGTCGCTGACGCAGGCGCTACGCAGCGAAGGTATTCCAATCGCAATCGGTCACGATGCGGGCAACGTCGGGACCGTCGACGCCGTCGTCGTGAGTTCCGCCATCGCGCGCCGCAATCCCGAATACGTCGCGGCAATGCGGCGCAACATTCCAATCCTTCATCGCGGCGAAATGCTGGCGCGGCTAGTGCGCGACCGGCGCGGGATCGCGGTGTGCGGCACGCACGGAAAAACGACGACGACGGCAATGATTTACGGCGTGCTACAGCAGTGCGGAATCGACGCGGGTTTGGTGCTCGGCGGAATAGATGGATCGCTGCAAAGCAACGGTCGCGATGGAGCGGCGCCATGGTTCGTGATCGAGGCCGACGAGTCTGATGGATCGTTTGCGCTGCTGGAGCCCGAGATCGCCGTCGTAACGAATCTGGAGAACGACCATCTTTCGAGTGACGAAGAACTTCCGGGATTGGCCCGCGCGTTTGCGGAGTTTCTTGGAAAAATTCCGGCGCACGGAGTGGCGGTTATCGGCGTTGACAACGCGCTTTCGGGTTCGTTGACGTCGCACGAACTACGCGCAAGCGTCCTTACCTTCGGCATCGCTCGCGACGCGGCCGTCAAGGCCATCGAACTCGCGTTCGCGGGGTTCGGCTCACAATTTAGCGTTTCTGTCGATGGCGTGCGGCTGGGTGACGTGCGGTTGCGAGTGCCGGGTTTAATGAACGTGCAGAACGCGTTGGCGGCGATCGCGGTCGCGCATCGGCTCGGTTTGCGGTTTGCCGACGTGGCGAAAGCACTCGAAGAGTTCACGAGCGTTCGCCGACGTTTCGATATCCTGTTCGCTGACGGACGCCTGACGCTCGTCGATGATTACGCGCACCACCCAACCGCAATTCGGGCGACGATCGCGGCGGCGCGTCAGTATCACGGCGGCGATCTAGTCGTTGCCTTTCAGCCGCATCGCTACACGAGGACCGCATTCTTGGCGCGGGATTTTGCACAAGCGCTCAACGGGGCGGATCGTGTGTATCTGACGCCGATCTATGCCGCGTGCGAGCCCGCCATTCCCGGCGTGAGCGAGCGATCCATCGGCGAGGCGCTTTTCGCGTTAGGTACGCCGGTGCGGTACGTCAGAGCCGACGAGTTGGCGCGCACGATTCTCAATGAGGCGCAATCCGGGACGATGGTCTTGATGCTCGGCGCCGGCGATATCAGCGATGTGGCAGTGCAGCTCGCAACGCGACTGCGGGCTCCCGCGGCCGCGTCGGCGTGAGCCTCACGACCGCGGCGGCGATGCGGCCGCTGCTTACGTCGGCAGATCGCGCTGAACTGGAGCGATCGTTGGGAGATCGAGTTTCTTTCGACGAACCGCTCGCGCCGCTCACATCGTGGAAGATCGGTGGCCCGGCCGACGCGTTAGCCACCGTGCCGGACCAAGCGACGCTTGGACGACTTCTGCGGTTTTGTTTGCGCCGTCGCATGCCATGGTGGGTCTTGGGCGCCGGCAGCAACGTGCTCGTCGGTGACGGGGGCGTGCGCGGAATCGTCATTCGCTTAGCCGGAGACTTCAGCGACGTGCGCGTGCGCGCGGAGAACGGCCTGGTGGTCGTTGAAGCGGGCGGCTCGGCGAATATGGGTTTGGTCACCGCAAAAGCGGCATCGGCCGGCGCTTTGGGCGTCGATGCGCTCGCCGGCATTCCGGGCACGGTCGGTGGATCGCTCCGAATGAACGCCGGAACCGATCGTGAGTTTGGTGAGTTCATTTCGAAGGTATGGGTGCAATCGCCCAGCACGCCGGAACCGCATGAAGTCGGCGTTGCCTACTTCTATCGCCGCTCGACGCTCGAGCGCGATGCGATCGTGTCGAAGGTCGCGTTGAAGTTTCAACGCGAGCGATCCGAGCGCGTGCGCCAAGAGTTGCAATCGCGGTTGGTACGACGCAAACAAACGCAACCGCTCACATTGCCCAACGCCGGGTCGTGTTTTCGCAATCCGCCGGGTGACACGGCCGCGCGTCTGATCGAGTCGGTTGGGGCAAAAGGTTGGCGGGAGGGCGGCGCTCAGCTCTCAACGTTGCACGCCAACTTCATCAATAACCTCGGCGGAGCGACCGCTAAAGATGTCGCGACGCTGTTGGCTCGAGTTCGCCGAGAGGTCCACCAACGCAGCGGCGTGGATCTGCAACTCGAAGTGCACCTCATCGGAGTTTTCGTTGACGCAGCCTAAGAGCGCGACGAAAGGACGAATCCTCGTGGTCATGGGCGGCAACAGCCTGGAACGTGAGATTTCACTTCAATCCGGTTCCGAAGTCATGGGCGCGTTGCGCTCGCTCGGGTACCAAACGCAGGCGCTAGATTTTGACGAGCGATTTTTGGACGGAATCAAGGAGTTTGCGCCGGACGCAGTTTTCATCGCGCTTCACGGGCCCGGCGGAGAAGACGGACACATTCAAGGTCTCTTGGAGTACCTGACGATTCCCTATACCGGCAGCGGCCTCGAAGCGTCGGCGCTTGCGATGGACAAACATCTTACGAAGAAACTGCTCGCGGCGGAAGGTCTGCCGACGCCCGTTTGGGATCTTTTCGATCTCGCGGGGGGAACGCTACCGCTCCTGCCGGGGTCGCTCGATCTTCCCCTCGCGATCAAGCCGCGATACGAGGGTTCGTCGAACGGCATCACGATCGTTCGCACGCACGAAGCGTGGACGAATGCCATGCTCGAGGCGTCGAAGAGCTACGCACAAATCCTCGCCGAAGAGTACGTGACGGGACGCGAGTTTACGTGCGCGGTGTTGGGCGAGGAGGCGCTGCCGATCGTGGAGATCGTCTCCAATCGCGACGGTTATTACAGTTACGACGCGAAGTACGAGCCGGGCGGCAGCACGCACGTCGCTCCGGCGAAGATCGACGAAGATCTCGCCGCGCGACTTCAGATGTTAGCCCTCTCGGCGCATCGCCTGCTCGGCTTGCGGGACTATTCGCGCAGCGACTTCATCGTGACGCGCGACTACCGCCCGTACATTTTGGAGGTGAACTCGCTTCCCGGCTTGACACCGCGCAGCCTCGTGCCCGATGCGTGCGCGGCGGCGGGCATTGGCTTCGAGGCTCTCATCGATCGTCTTGTAAGTTACGCATTGGGGCGGGGGGAACTACGCGACGCCGTCGCCTGACGTTCCAAAACTCTCTTCATCATCCGCGGCCAGCATATCGAGCCGCGACGCTCGTGACGAAAGCCGCTTGACCACGGGATAGCGGGCGACGAATTCCGGATCGTTGAGTCGCTCCCCGATCGTCATCTTTTCGAACGCAGCGTTGATATCGGGATACGTTGCCGGATCGCTATGCGCACGAATCCACGTTGCGATCTCAACATCCGAGTTTGCGCGTGCAATCGTTCCGCGCAGCAGCGCTTCGACGATGCCGAGTTTTTCGAGCAATCGCGAGCTGAAGCCGGTGATTTGGTAGCTGCCCAGATTACCCCCCGGCAGCGTTGCGCGCAACTTGTCAACCGTTCGCGCCAGCATTACGAGGTCGAGATCTGCCAAGGGCGCCCGAGGGCTTCGCGGTGGCCTGCGAGTTAAGTCGAGCGCGTCCATCCTTAGATGTTCCCCCGGCCGTTGTTCCCGCCTCCGAATAGGGTAAAAGTAGCACCGGCCCACCCGGCGGAATCGGGCACAGGAGTCAAACCTTTGCGGCCGTCGAAAGAGAGTCGGCTTTTCAAAACATTACCGAATTCATGGAGGATTTCGTTGCCAACCGTTGTCGATCGTGGCCTCGAAGGCGTCGTCGTCGGGACCACCGCGCTTAGTAACGTCGAGGGAGCAATTGGGCGCTTAACGTATCGCGGATACGACATTGATGACCTCGCCGAAAAGGCGACGTTCGAAGAGATCGTTCATCTGCTGCTCTATGGTGAACTCCCGAATCGCCACCAACTCGAGATGTTCGAGCGCGAACTTGCCTCCCGGCGGGCGTTGCCGGAACCGCTGCTCGGCGCGATGCAGAACTTTCCCAAAACCGCATGGCCCATGGAGGTTCTGCGCACCGTCGTCAGTGGACTGGGTCTATTTTCGCCGGTCAACGCGCATGGCGCACACGTCTCGGACGTTCACACCGCGATCGAACTGATCGCAAAATTTCCGACAATTGTTGCGGCTTGGGACCGAATCCGGCGAGGCTCCGATCCGATCGCGCCGCGCAGCGATCTATCGCAAGCCGGAAATTTTCTTTATATGCGCACGGGAAAGGTGCCGCACTCGATCGAGGAAGACGCGCTCGACACGTATTTTGTCTTGCTTGCCGATCATTCGTTCAACGCCTCGACGTTTGCGGCGCGCGTCGCCGCGTCCACTCATGCCGATATGTACGCATCGGTGACGGCGGCGCTCGCGACCCTGCAGGGCGACTTGCACGGCGGTGCCGCTACTGCGGCCTTCCGGACGCTTACCGAAGTGAAGCGGCCGGAAAACGCCGAGCCATATGTCCGCGATACGCTCGAACGCGGCCGGCGAATCATGGGCATGGGTCACCGTGAATATAAGGTACGCGATCCCCGGGCGCGTCATCTGGAAGCGATGGCCAAAGAAGTCTCGGCGCACGTCGGGGGCAGCGAGTGGTATCCGACCGCGCACGCGCTCGAGGAAGCGAGCCGCAAAGTGTTGCAAGAACGCAAGCCGGGCAACACGATTTATGCCAACGTGGACTTCTATACGGCTCCCGTTTTGGCCGATCTAGGAATTCCCGGCGAGGAGTTCACCTGCTGCTTCGCGTGCGGCCGTATCGCCGGCTGGACGGGACACATTCTCGAGCAACTCGCCGATAATCGCCTCATTCGGCCGCAAGCGACCTACGAGGGACCGACGGCGGGGCCGTACGTTCCGCTCGAACAACGTCCCGCCAACGGCGCGCGAGGGTAGCAGACCGATGTTGGTCGTCCCTGCAATCGATCTGCGCGCCGGAAAATGCGTGCGGATGAAGCAGGGCGATCCCACGACGGAGATGACGTACGACGGCGATCCCGTCGAACGGGCGAGATCGTTCGTCGCCCACGGCGCGCAACGGCTGCACGTCATCGATCTCGACGGCGCCTTCGGCTCGGGCGAAAACCTGACGGCCGTCGCGCAAATTTGCGCCGCGGTCGACGTGCCGGTTCAAGTTGGCGGCGGAATCCGAGCCCTCAAACATGCAGAGGCAGCCTGCGCGGCGGGGGCGAGCGAGGTAATTATTGGGACGCTGCTGGTCGAGGACGAACGCTTGGCGCGCAATATCATCGGCCGTTTTGCCGGGAGAGTAATCGCCGCAATCGACGCGCGTGGACGCGAAGTGGCGATTCGCGGCTGGCAGGAACGCACTCCGGTCGACCGCGATGCGCTGGTTCGCCGCGTCGCTCAATGGGGCGTCTCGCGCATCATCTTCACCGAGATTCGTCGCGATGGTATGGGTGAAGGTTACGATATCGACGCGCTGTGCGACGTTGCGGACGCCGCGGAAGTGAAGGTGACCGCCAGCGGCGGCGCGCGCAATATCGAAGATCTGCTCTTGTTGAAGCGATCGGCGCCGGTAACGGTCGATTCGTGCATCGTCGGCAGCGCACTCTACAACGGCACGCTCGATCTCAAGGAAGCAATCGCCGCAGTAGCCTAAAGCTGCGCCCTGACATCCTGCCTGTCATCCGCGGCTTGTCGGAGGATGACTCAGGAGTCACACTTCGTTAGTCCACATACACCCGAGGCAACTCGCTTGGTAAACGGGCTACGATTTCATAGTTGATCGTTCCGGCCCAGTTCGCCCAATCGTCCGCCGTAACGCTCGCGGTGCCGTCGGTGCCGATTAGCGTTACGGTTGAACCGGTGCGTGCACTCGCTGCCGGCGTGAGATCGAGCTGCGTCACGTTCATCCCGACGCGGCCGACGATTGGACATAGCGTGCCGTTTACGATGAACGCGCCCCGATTTGAAAGTGCGCGCGGTATTCCGTCGGCGTAGCCCGCCGGCACGATGCCGACGCGCATGTCGTGCGGCGCGTGAAAAGTTCCGCCGTAGCCGATCGCAGAGCCCGTCGGCACGAGCCGTTCGGCAACGATCTTCGACTCGTAGGAGAGCGCCGGCTCGAGCGTCACGCCGTTGGCGCGGGAGGCTTCATGCGTCTGTTTCGAAGGCCAAAGGCCATATAACGCAATGCCGACGCGCGCGAGATCGAGGCGCGTCTGCGGCCACAGTATCGCCGCGGCGGACGCGGCGATATGGCGTAGCGGAGCGATCTGGGCGCGCTCAAAGAGTGGCCTCGCCGAGGTAAGGGCGCGTTCGAAGCTCTCCAGTTGGTGCATCGTATACGGCGAGTCGAGTTCCTCGGCCGACGCGAGATGAGAGAACACGCCGCGCAACTCGAGCTCACTAAGGTGCAAAAAGTCTTCGATTGCGTCGCCGAATTCGAGCGGTTCAAGACCCAGCCGGTTTAGGCCGGTATTTACCTTCACGTGCACGATCGCGCGGCTCTGTCGTCGTCGCGCCGCCTGGACGAGCTTGCGGGCGAACTCGCCCGTATTCCACAGGGAGAGTTCGAGTTTTGCCGCGATCGCCTCGTCGAGAACCTCTGCCGGGACCGGTCCGAGGACGAGGATCGGAAGGGATACTCCTGCGCCGCGCAACGCGATTGCCTCATCGACTGAATAGACGCAGATACGATTCGCGAACGGCGCGGCGGCTAGCGCGACTTCAATCAAGCCGTGCCCGTACGCGTTGCCCTTTACGACGAACGCGGTGTGACCGCGCCCGATCAGGGCGCTCAGCGTCTCGGCGTTGTGCGCAATGGCGGCCTTGAAAATTATCAGCCGTCGCAACATCGAGCCGCTAATGCTTGCCTCTTACTGTAGGCAAGCGGCCATATCGAACGGTCTGTACCTCCGGCTGTAGGCCCACGTGACTTCCTTTCGGCCGAGGGAGCAAGTGGAATCTTGCGGCTTGCTTACGGCCGCAGAGGCTTCTTGGACGCCCCTTGCACTCCCCGGTCGGCTTTGCTAAGATAGCACGGCTAGCGCTCTCGCGCTAAGAGTGCTAAATCCCATCTGTACAGTCTAGAACCAGTGGAGGATTACGTGAATCTGAAGCCCTTGTTCGACAACGTCGTTGTCGAGCACGTAGAGCAAGACGACAAGACGACCGGCGGAGTCTTTCTTCCCGACACGGCCAAGGAAAAGCCGCAAGAGGGCGTCATTCGGGCAGTCGGCGAGGGCCGCGTGACCGATAAGGGCACGAAGCTCGACATGCGAGTCAAGGTCGGCGACCGCGTGCTCTACCGCAAGTATTCGGGCAGCGAAGTCAAGATCGACGGCACCGAGTACCTCATCATCCCGGAAAAAGATATTCTCGCCATCGTCGACAAAGTGCCGGCCGGCGTTTAAGGAGTTCGAAAGGTTATCATGGCTGCAAAGCAACTCGTATTCGATGAAAGCGCGCGACGCGCGCTGGAGCGCGGTGCGAACACGCTCGCCGACGCGGTGAGAGTGACGCTCGGCCCTAAGGGCCGCAACGTCGTGCTCGACAAGAAATTTGGTTCGCCGACGATCACCAACGACGGCGTAACCATTGCCAAGGAGATCGAGCTGCCCGATGTATTCGAAAACATGGGCGCGCAACTGGTGAAGGAAGTCGCTTCGAAGACCAACGACATCGCAGGCGATGGAACGACGACCGCAACGGTCCTAGCGCAGGCGATCATCCGCGAAGGTCTGCGTAACGTGACTGCGGGCAGCAATCCGTTGCTCATCAAGCACGGCATCGACAAGGCCGTCGAGATCGCCGTCAAAGAGATGGAGTCGTTCAAGAAGGACGTCGATACCAAAGACAAGATCGCGCAAGTCGCCTCGATCTCGGCAAACGATCCGGAGATTGGCGACATTATTGCCGACGCGATGGAAAAGGTCGGCAAAGACGGCGTGATCACCGTCGAAGAATCGAAGACCATCAAGACCGAGGTCGAGACGAAGGACGGCATGCAGTTCGACAAGGGATACGTTTCGCCGTACATGGTTACCGATTCCGAGCGGATGGAAGCCGTGCTTGACGATCCTTACATCCTCGTGACCGAGCGTAAGATTTCGGCAATCGCCGACATCCTGCCGTTGCTCGAAAAGGTCGTACAAGTGCAGAAGCCGCTGCTCATCATCGCCGAAGACGTCGAAGGCGAAGCCCTCGCGACGCTCGTCGTCAACAAACTACGCGGCACGTTCACGTCCGTCGCGGTAAAGGCGCCAGGCTTCGGCGACCGACGCAAAGAGATGCTCAAGGATATCGCGACCCTCACCGGCGCGACCGTTATTTCCGAAGAGCTTGGTCTGAAACTCGACAAGGTGACGCCGGATCAACTCGGCCGCTCCAAGCGTGCCAAGGTCACCAAGGAAGAGACGACGATCGTCGACGGCGCCGGCAAGCAAGACGCAATCAAAGGCCGCATCGAGATGATCAAGAAGCAGGTCGAAGAAACCGACTCGGACTTCGATCGTGAGAAACTGCAAGAGCGCCTCGCGAAGTTGTCGGGCGGCGTCGCGGTGATCCAAGTCGGCGCGGCCACCGAGACGGAGCTCAAAGAGAAAAAACACCGCATCGAGGATGCGCTCTCCGCTACGCGCGCTGCCGTGCAAGAAGGCATGATCCCCGGCGGCGGAGCCTCGCTATTGCACGCCATCAAGGCGATCGACAAGTACGAGCCTCCCAAGACGAACGGCCAGGCCGCAACGTGGGCCGATGAAAAGATCGGCATCAACATCGTTCGCAAGGCGCTCGAGGAGCCGGCGCGACAAATCGCCGACAACGCGGGCTTTGAAGGCTCCGTGCAGGTGAACTCCGTTCGCACCAAGAGTGCGCCGTACGGGTTCGATGCGATGAGCGGTGAGGTCGTCGACATGTTCACGGCCGGCATCGTGGAACCGCTGAAAGTTACGCGCGCGGCGCTGCAAAACGCTGCGTCGATCGGCTCGATGATTCTCACGACGGAAACGCTGATCGCCGACAAGCCCGAACCAAAGAAAGAACCGGCCGGAATGCCCGGCGGCGGAGGCATGGGCGGCTACGACATGATGTAGTCTTCCCACTGTCATCGTGAGCCTGTCGAACCACGACGGGGAGGCGAAATCGAAGGAGGCGCGTTACGCGACGCGCCTCCTTTATTTGCGTGATCGAGCCGTTGCTACGGACCGGGCTCCGTCAACGTCGTCGTGGTTTCCGTCGCCTCCGGCGTGACGAGCGGTTCGTCGTAGATGCCGCCGTTCGATTCGCGAACGTTGTCAAAAGCGATCACAGCATGTCGCACGACGCGACGGTGTGCGAGATAGAGCGTCGACTCCGCGCTTTCGCGCGCGATATACGGCGCTCCATCGATGGTCGTGAAATCAATCATCCACGGCACGTCGACGAGCGGAGCGATCGTGAAATTTCCTGCGACCAGCGCCTTCACCGGCAGATAATCGATCGTGCGGACCCATAAATCGCGAAGGCGATTCTCTTTCGGATTCCGCAGCGGCGTGAGCTCTAAATGATACGTCGGTAAACCGTAAACCGTCGGCATGTCGATCAGGGTGACTCGATACTCGGGCGTTTGAGCGGAGACGATGGCGATCGTCTTCAAGGAGCTTGGCGTCTCCGAGCGCGGCGTCATCGGCACGCGGTAGTTGAGTCCGAACATATAGGCCGGCGAGAGCAACGGTTCGCCCAAAAGATCTGCTATGGGGGCCGGATGACCGGCCTTCACTTTGACGACGGCCGGCGCTCCTCTGCCCTCCGAAAGCGAAACGCTAAAATACAGGTTCACTCCATGCGGAACGGAGGGCGGCGCGGCGAGTTCTTCGTCGCTGATTGGAAATACGTGAATCGGTCCATCGGCGCTCCAACTGGCGCGATAGTGATTCACGGAATCTACCGCGCCGTCTAGTCCGCTGATCGCAATGGTGTAAGCAACCCGCCTCGGATATTGCGCGCTCGTGACGGCCGACCGCGTGTGCAACCAGATTGTGTTTGCATCGACCCGCGCAGGGGTATCGAGCACCATCGCACTCAGCCCACCGACGTGCGCCAGAGTTTGGGGCACAGCAGCGTGTTAACGGGATCGCCGGCGAGAGAGTCCACCATGTCTTGCGTTACGTTGAACTGGATGCTGCTGGGCCAGCCGCCCCATGGCATTGGAAACGCAATGGGAATCCGAACGTAATGGTACTGATGCGTCGGCGTCCGCAGACGCAAGGTCAGCAGCTCCGGCGTTCCCGTCGTCGCGCTGGAATCAGGATAGAGCCAGACGTAATACGCGTCTTGATCGTTCTCTACGGTAAGGTTCGAAGGAAGAGGTGAAGGGATCGGCTTGTCGCATGCCGCGGCGCCTTTATCGAACAACACGAACGTCGGCTCTACGTAAAGGAACGACTGAGGGGCGGTGCCGGAAAGCAGCAGGGGCTTTGGCGGCGGCGCGGGCGCGTCGCGAAGGGGTTCCGTAATGCTGCGGTCGTGACCCGGAATAAACACGAGGTAATCGGTCGCGGCGCAACGATACTTAGGCGCTTCGACGTCGAGCCGGTAAATGCCGAAGGCACTATCGAACTCCAGAATCGCTTCGTTATCGTCGCCGCGTTGGATGCGATAGACGCGGTCGACTTGCGCTCGTCCGATACGGTCCGCGAGATGCACGCGCAGCGCGATGCCGGTACCTTCAGCCGCGCGGCTGATTGCGCGGCAAAAGCCAACGTGAAGGACGACGTGGGCCAGATCCACGCTCGACTGCTTCGGTTTGACGCATGGGTGTCCATGCAGCCACGTGAGATTGAAGCAGGCCGCGTGCCTGCGGCGGCTAACCTTGACGTTAGATGTCCGCGCGAACAACGAACGACTTTACCATACGCGTGGCAACGGTCAACGGCTCGGGTAGTCAGTCTTCGAACCTCATTTTGACCAACGCCATCGCGCGGCTCGGTATTCCTGTGGCGCCCAAGAACGTGTTTCCCTCGAACATCGAAGGTTTGCCTACTTGGTTCGACGTGCGCGTTTCGGCGCTCGGCTACCAGTGCCGCGCGCGCGACTTCGATATCTTGGTCGCACTCAACGCCGCGACGTGGCAGCAAGACGTCGCCGGGATAAAACCCGGGGGCGCGGTCGTATACGAAGAGAGTTTTCCGTGCAGGGGCGAGACGCTGCGCGAAGACCTCACGTATTACGCCGTCCCCTTTACCGCGCTTGCGAAACAGCATTTCGCGGATAAGGGCGACCTTCGCAAGTATCTGATGAACATGATTTACGTCGGCGTCGTGGCGCAGTTGTTCGAAATCCCGCCCGGTATCGTCGAAGAAAGCCTGAACGCGCAGTTCCGCAGCAAGCCGAAGGCCGTCGAGTTAAATCTTTCGGCAATCGGCGTGGGGCGCGAATATGCGCGCCAGTTTGAAAAGCACGACCCCTTCCGCCTCGTGCCGATGAGCGGAAAGACGGACGGTCTACTGTTCATGGAAGGGAATCGAGCCGCCGCGCTCGGCTGCCTGATGGGCGGATGCACGGTGGCGGCGTGGTATCCGATCACTCCGTCGTCATCGCTGTGTGAATACTTCATTCAATACTGCGAACGCTATCGAATCGACAAAGAGACCGGTGACCGCAACGTTGCAATCGTCCAAGCCGAAGACGAGCTGGCCGCTGCGGGGGTCGTGTTCGGAGCCGGTTGGGCAGGCGCGCGTGCGATGACGTCGACGTCGGGTCCGGGCATTTCACTCATGGCGGAATACGCGGGATACGGCTATTTTGCCGAGGTGCCGGGCGTGATTTTCGACGTCCAGCGCGCCGGGCCGTCGACCGGCTTGCCGACGCGAACGATGCAAGGCGACGTTGCTTTTGCGTACACGCTCTCGCACGGCGACACCAAGCACATCGTCCTCTTACCCGCGACGGTCAGCGAGGCGTACGAATTTGCCATGGAGTCGTTCGACCTGGCCGAACGCTTTCAAACGCCGGTTTTCGTACTGAGCGATTTGGACCTGGGCATGAATGCCTGGCTCACGCCGCCGTTGCGCTACCCGGAGAAACCCTTCGATCGCGGCAAAGTGCTCGGCACCGACGATCTTGCTTCAATGAAGTCATGGGGACGCTATCGCGACGTGGACAAGGACGGGATCGCGTATCGAACGCTTCCGGGCACTAAACATCCCAACGCCGGATTCTTCACGCGCGGCACCGGCCACGACGAAGAGGCGCGCTATTCGGAACAGCCCGACGTATGGCAGCGCAATCTCGACCGCTTGACCCGCAAGCACGACACCGCGCGCACCGTCGTACCGTCGCCGGTCGTCGATGAAAAGAAGGGACGCAAGGTCGCGCTTCTCGCCTACGGTACGACGCATCACGCCGTGGTTGAGGCGCGCGATTATCTGCTCGAAGCCGGGGTCGAGCTCAATTACATGCGCGTGCGCGCGCTGCCGCTTTCACCCGAAGTTGCCACCTTCGTATCGCGCCACGAGCGCGTCTACGTAGTCGAGCAAAACCGCGACGGACAAGTCTACGGGATCTTGCGCACCGAACTTCCAACGCATCTCATCGGCCGGCTGGAATCGATTCGACACTACAACGGCGTGCCGATCGACGCTCACGCGATCATCGATCCACTCCTTGAGGCCGAACGCCTGCCCGCCGTCGTGGCGGAGTAATCTATGGCAGCTAACCTCAACATCATCGGATTGACCAGGGAAGTCTATAAAGGCTTGCCGACGACGCTCTGCGCGGGTTGCGGTCATAACTCGATAACGAATCATCTCATCAAGGCCCTGTTCGAATACGGAATCGAGCCGCATCGCCTTGCGAAGATGAGCGGTATCGGCTGCTCTTCGAAGACGCCCGCGTATTTCGTCGAACAGGCGCATGGCTTCAATGGGCTGCACGGGCGCATGCCCTCGGCCGCGACCGGAGCGAAGCTTGCCAATCGCGACTTGCTCGTTCTCGGGATCAGTGGCGACGGCGATACGGCAAGCATCGGCCTCGGACAGTATTGCCACATGATCCGGCGCAATCTGGATTGTACCTATATCGTCGAGAATAACGGCTGCTATGGCTTGACCAAGGGGCAGTTCTCGGCGACGGCGGACGTTGGTTCGACGCAAAAGGGCGGCAAAGTGAACGAATACCAAACGATGGACATCTGTGGGCTTGCGATCGAACTGGGCGCGACGTTTGTCGCGCGTTCCTTTTCCGGCGATGGGAAGCAACTGGTGCCCCTGCTGCAAGCGGCGTTTTCGCATCGCGGCACCGCAATTCTAGATGTCATCAGTCCGTGCGTAACGTTCAACGACCACGAGGGCTCGACGAAGAGCTACGCCTACGTGAAAGACCACGACGTCGTCTTGCATACCGCCGACTACATCGCCGGCGGCCGTGAAATCACCGTCGAGTATGAGCCCGGGGCGGTCCGCGACGTGGAGCTCGAGGACGGCTCACACGTGCTGCTTCGGAAACTCGACGTCGATTACGATCCGACCGACGGCATCGGCGCGCTGCGAACGATCCATGAATCGCGCGAACGCGGCGAGTTCGTCACCGGTTTGCTCTTCGTCGACACGAATGAGCGCGATCTGTGCGAGCGCGAGCGCCTGGTCCGGACTCCGCTGGCGGCGCTCGACGAGGAAGCGCTGCGCATTCCGCACGATGAGTGGGAGCGGCTCATGGAAGCGGGGAGGGCTTGACTCGATGAAACGGTTCGGCGCGGCGCTGCTCGCCGTGTGGATGTCGGCGTGCGCCCTTCCCGCGCTTGCAGTCGTCGTACGTGGCCGTGTTTGGCAGGCGACGTACATCGCGGCGTACCAGCCGACCTTCGGGGCATCGCGCGTTCCGTACGCGGCTAAGATCAAGTTGCATGTCAATAATGGCGTCATCAGCGGAACGTACGTCTCCGAGTCGGTGCGTCCCGATCCGCTCTACGGCCGCATTCTCTCCGTGAGCGGCGGCGTCAGCGAAGGTAACGTGACGCTGTACGTTGCGGCGCCTGGAGGATTCACCGTGCGCGGGACGCTGGGAGGGAACGGCACCATTGTGGGTACCGCGACGGTTCGAGGCAATTTCTACACCTTCGTTGCCAAGATAAAATCCTAAACGCACGGCGAACTTGGATCGCGTTTGCGCTGTTGAGCGCGACGTTTTTCATGCTGCTTGTCGACTTCTCGATCGTGAGCATTGCGTTGCCGTCGATCGAGCGCGAGTTGGGCATGAGCGGCGCTGCGGCCCAATGGATCATCAGCACCTACGCGATATTTCTGGCCGGCTTCTTGATGCTGACCGGACGCTGTGCCGACATCTACGGACGCTATCGGTTTTTCATCGCCGGTCTAATTGTTTTCACCGTCGCGTCACTGTTGGGTGGAATGGCGCGCACCGGCACTTTTCTGATCGCGATGCGGGCGCTGCAAGGTCTGGGCGCGGCGCTCGTCAATCCGGCGGCGCTGGCGATCGCGCTTTCCATGTTTCCGCCGGGACCGACGCGCTCGCGCGCGGTCGCGCTGTGGGGAACGATCGGAAGCCTCGGCGTCGCAGCGGGCATGTTGTTCGGCGGAATATTGGTGCAGTATCTCGGATGGCGCTGGGTCCTCTACGTCAACGTTCCCGTCGCGCTCGCGATCTTGATGCTCGCATCGAGCTATTTGCCGCGCGATTCGGGCGATGCACGACGTCCAAAACTCGACGTCGTGGGCGCGATCCTCCTTACCGGAGCGTTAGTCACGTTCGTCTACACCATTGAAGCGATCCCGGTTCGCGGCGCGACGTCGCTCCAAACGTCGGTGGGCGTGTTGGTCACAATCGCTCTGCTGGTAACGCTTGTCGCAGTCGAACGGCGCGCGAGCGAGCCAATCTTGCCCACGCGGCTGTTTCGCTATCCCGATCTGCTGTCGGGCGCACTGATCGTCATGCTGCAGCCGATGTCGTACGCGGGAGTCATGGTGTTTGCCTCGATGTACCTGCAAAACGTTGCCGGATACGATCCGCTCCGGGCTGGTTTCGCCTTCCTGCCGTCGTCGCTGCTGATCTCCTTCGTGGCCGCTCCCTTGACGATGCCGATTGCAAAAAAGATCGGCGTGAAGACGATGGGGATCGTCACGGGCGTCGTCATGATCGCGGGTGAGGCAATTTTACTGCCGATCGAGCCGCATTCGTCGTATTGGACCGGAGTTTTTCTGGCGACCTGCATCGGCGGATTTGGCGGAATGCTGGCGTATCAAGCCGGAATGATCGGCGGACTGGCCCACGTCGACGATGTCGATGAAGGGAGCTCGTCGGCCATCATGAGTTTTGCGCTGCAACTCGGCATTGGGTTTGGCGTCGCCCTCGGCGCGGCCGTTCAGGCACTGCGCGCCGCCGCGCTCACGCACGCGGGCCTCCCGGCGCAGTCGGCGTTGGCGGGCGGTCTAAAATCCGCCTTCTTGGCGTGCATCGCCGTCGGTGCATGCATGCTGGTCGCAACGATCCTCGGCTTGCGGCACGCCGCCATGGCCAATATTCCGGCGCGTCATTATCTGCCGTTCGGGAAATTGCATCGTCGCGTCGCGGTGACATCGTGAGCGACGCGCTGCTCGCGGCGTTGAGACGCGCATCTTCGGTGTTCGTGCTGACCGGTTCAGGCATTTCCGCCGAAAGCGGCCTGCCGACGTTTCGCGGCGTGGGCGGCCTGTGGCGCACTCACCGCGTCGAAGAACTCGCATCGCCGGAGGGATTCGCGCGAGATCCGCGACTCGTCTGGACGTGGTATAACGAACGTTTGGCGGCGCACCGGGGCGCGCAACCCAATTCCGCGCATCGCGCGCTCGCGCGACTGGAACGCAAAGCGAACGAATTTACCCTTGCGACGCAAAACGTCGACTCGCTCCATCTGCGGGCCGGTTCGCGTAACGTCGTAGAACTTCACGGCCATCTGCGAGAGGCGCGCTGCACGCGCTGCGACGCGCGCCGTTCGCTCGAGAATAATGGATTGCCGCTCGATGAGATCGATCACGAGTGCGGAGGCCGCTTTCGGCCCAATATTGTTTGGTTTGGAGAATCGTTGCCTCGGGAGGCTTGGCGCGTCGCCGAGGCTGCTGCGCGTCGCGCCGACGTCATCTTAGTGATCGGAACCAGTGCGGTCGTGTATCCCGCGGCGGCGCTGGCAACGAGCTACAACGCGAGCGCCTTCGTTGCGGAAATAAATCCCCAATCGACGCCGATCAGCGGCGAGGTGCATTGCGTTCTGCGGATGCCGGCGGCGCAAGCATTGCCGCAGATCGTGGACGCAATCGCGTAAAGATCCAATACACCGGCAGACCCGAGAGAAGAATGCTCAGTCCGATCGCGGTTGCGACGGGCGATTTGATCAAGACGTCGGCCACGATCGCCCATGCGATGCCGGCGAAGAGCAGAGTCGTTACCGGGTGTCCCGGCATGCATATCGTAGGACGCGGCGCCGACGGACTGCGCGCATCCCGATAGCGAAAAACGATCAGTGCCAGCGCCGAAAGCCCGAAAAAGACGTAATCGACCGACGTCACGTAGTTGAGGATTTGATCGTAACGCCCGGAAAGCGCGATAATGAGTCCGACTGCACCCTGCAATACGATGGCGACGACGGGCACGTGCGTGCGCGGGTTGATCCAAGCGAGTTGCTTGAAAAACGCGCCGTCGGCCGCCATCTGAAAATAGATCCTGGGCGAAGTTAATATTTGATTACTCAAAAATCCGAGCGTTGACAGGGCGATCACCGCCGCCATGATTCGTAGTCCCACCGCGCCGAATGCGATCTGCGCGATCGCGGAGGCCGGCGTCGCCGTTGCGCGCAGGCCCGCGACCCCCAGCACGCGCAGGCACACCGCATTGACGGCGAGATACAACGCGACGACGCCGATGACGCCGACGATCAGGCCTCTGGGCAGCGTCCGCCAAGGTTCGCGCAATTCGGCGGTCATGAAACTCGACGTCTGCCAGCCGCTATAGGCAAACAGCACCGGCACCAGGGCCAATCCCATGGCCGCGAGCGCGTTTGGGTGCACCGGCGATGGTACCGATGCGCTCGAATGGCCGTGCGACGCGATCAGGCCGATGCCGACGAAGCCGGCGATCGCAACGATCTTTGCCATCATGAAGAGATTCTGTGTGGTCGTTCCGCTGCGCACCCCGAGCGCGTTGATAGCGGTAAATACCGCGATCGCGATGGCCGCGACGAGGGATGCCGAGGCCGGCGCACCACTGAGCGCGCCGAAGTAGGCCGCAAACGTTACGGCGGCGGCGGCCATGCCGCCGCTTTGCGATACGAGCAAGAGCGTCCAACCGTACATGAAGGCAAGCGCAGGATGGAACGCGTCGCGCATGTACGCGTACAGCCCGCCGTCGGTGGGCCGGCGCGAGGCCAATTCGGCGAAGATTCCCGCTCCAAGCAACGCGATTGCGCCGCCCGCGCACCAGACGAGCATAATGAGCAAAGCGCTTGGAATTTTTTGCGCAACGACGGAGGGATTCATGAAGATTCCGGATCCGACGATGCCGCCCATCACGATCAAGGCGGCATCGCGCACTCCCAAACGGCGAAGAAGCCGTGGTTGCGCCATGGTTACGGAATGCACCCGGCATGGTGAGCCCGACGACGCCGGTGCGCGGCACAGCCGAAGGGCGCGGGATAAGCGTCCTCGAGCGACGTCGGCGCGAATGAAGCGCAGGCGGAGTACGCGAAGAGTTTGGCCATGCTAACAATCGCCTTGCTTTTCATGGGCGCGTTGCACGCGGCCGTCGCGCAAGTGCCTCCGGAAGTTCCGCCTCCGCCGATGCCGGCCCAAGCGCCTTTGGAGAACGGCGCTTGTCTCGATTCGCCGCGCGCCGTGCCGCAGGCACTCCAGGCGCCGGTCGTTCGATCGCTGCAAGTCGTACGGATTGACGAAGTGATTTCGACGGCGACGATGACGCCCAATGAAATCATCGGCTTCCTTTACACGACGGCCGATGGTTCGACCTGGCTCGGCCAGCGCAGTTCCGCATTCATCTCTCCGGCGAGCGCCGCGGCAATCAATCAGGTTCTCGCCTCAACGCATCTTCCCAATCAAAACGTCAGCGAATTCCCGCCCGAAAGCCGCTACGGCGTTCCGACTCGTTATCCGCGCTTTTTCCAAGTTCGGCTCGCGCCCGGGGCGATGGAGGCACTTCGATTCCGCCTTCAGCCCTGCGTTGCGTGGCCGCCGGCTCGCGCGCTGCCGGATCCGATGCTCTAAGTAGCATCGCGCGCATCCGGCTGCTCGACCAGCGGGTTATAGGAGCGATGGAGTTCGTTGCTCGGACTCGCCTCGCTGTTTTTGCTCCCAACGCGGACGTTATTGTGGATGAAGAACAGCAGCGGATCGTCGTCGTGATCGAAGTAGCGGGCGCCGATGCCGAGTCGCTCCGGTTCGGTTTCGACGGCCGCTCGCTCGTCATTGCGGGGCGCCGACGCGAACCCCGCCGTATTCGAACGAGTTCGTTTCTCCAAAAAGAAATCGCACACGGCGAGTTCCTCAAGCGCATTCGCCTGCCCGTTGCGATCGACTGCAACGCGGCTTCCGCGAGTTACGAAGACGGCGTGCTGACCATCGTCGCACCGATCGAGTCTCGTGCATACATCACGAGCGAAAAGAGCGAGTTGCACCTAGTCATCCGAAGAACGCATTCATAAATACTATGTCTCAAAAATCCGAGAACGCTGAAGTTCACGCCAATACGATCGGCATTCTGCCCTTGCAGGAAGCCGTGCTGTTTCCCCACACCGTGATCCCGCTTGCGGTCGTAAAGAAGCCCGGCATCGCGTTGGTTGAAGAGGCGTTACGCGAGGGCAAGCCGATCGGCCTGACGGTGTTGCGCGATCGCGAGACCGAAGAACCCGGACCCGACGACGTGCACCGCATCGGAACGATCGGCGTCATTCAAAAAATGCTAAAGGTCCCCGATGGTACGCTGCGTTGTATCATCGCGGGTCAGCAGGTCTTTCGGATCGATGACTTCACGCAGTTGTCGCCTTACATGGTGGCGTCGTATTCCGAGCTTCCTGACAGCACCGTAGAAAACGAAGAGCTCGTGGCGATGCAGCGTAACTTGGCGGGACTCTTCCAAAAATTGCTCTCGTATCTTCCCCAGGCGCCGCGCGAGATGGAGATGGAGGTCGCCAACATCACGGATCCCGCGGTGCTGACGTACTTCGTCGCTTCGACGATGCGTTTGGAGACGGCGGATCGTCAAGCGTTGCTGGAAGAGCGCGATACGGCAAAACGGATGCGCAAACTCACGCTCTTGCTGACGAAAGAATTAGAAGTCGTCGAGCTGGGACACAAGATCCAAAGCGACATCCAACGCGAGATGGAGAAGAACCAGCGCGAGTTCTATCTCCGGCAGCAATTGCGGGCGATTCAAGAAGAACTTGGCGAAGCGGATCCGCAACAAGCCGAGGCCAACGAGCTTCGTTCTAAGATCGACGAAGCCTCGATGCCGCCGGATGTCAAAAAGGCTGCCGACCGGGAGTTAGAGCGGCTCTCCCGGGTTCCGCAAGCGAGTCCCGAATACAGCGTCATCCGCACCTATCTGGATTGGCTCGTCACCTTGCCGTGGAAGGCGGAAACGGCCGATCACATCGACATCGGAACGGCGCGAAAGATTCTTGACGAAGATCACTACGATCTCGAAAAAATCAAAGACCGAATCGTCGAATATTTGGCGGTCGGAAAACTGAAGAAGAAACTCAGCGGACCGATTTTGTGCTTCGTTGGGCCGCCCGGTGTCGGAAAGACGTCGCTCGGCCAGTCGATCGCGCGCGCGATGGGACGCAAATTCGTGCGCCTCTCGGTCGGCGGCGTCCGCGATGAGGCGGAAATTCGAGGTCACCGCCGCACCTACATCGGTGCGATGCCCGGCACGATCGTGCGCGCGATTCGCGACGCCGGAACGCGCAACCCCGTGATGATGATCGACGAAATAGATAAAGTCGGTGCAGATTTTCGCGGCGACCCCCAATCCGCGCTGCTCGAAGTCCTCGATCCCGAACAGAACAATAACTTTCGCGATCATTATCTCGATCTGCCGTTCGATCTTTCGGCGGTGCTCTTTATTTGCACCGCAAATACTCTCGATACGATCTCGCCGCCGTTGCGCGATCGCATGGAAATCATCACGCTCTCGGGGTACACCGAGTTCGAAAAGCTGCAGATCGCCAAGCGCTATCTGCTAAAGAAACAGCGTGTCGCGAATGGACTGCGCGACACGCAGGCGCAGATCGGCGATTCGGCGATTCGCGGAATCATCAACGACTACACGCGCGAAGCGGGCGTTCGCAACTTGGAGCGTGAGATCGGAACGGTTTTTCGAAAAGTTGCCCGCAAGATCGCCGAGAATCCGCGCTACAAGGCGCGCATCAAGCCGGAGAACCTGTCGGAGTATCTCTCGAAGCCGAAGTTCTTCAACGAGGTGCGCAAGCGCGTCGCCTCGATCGGTGTGGCGACGGGAATGGCTTGGACGCCGGTCGGCGGCGACATTCTTTTCATCGAAACGCAAGCGATGCCGGGTACCGGCAAACTGGTGCTCACCGGCCAACTCGGCGACGTGATGAAGGAGAGCGCGCAGGCCGCAGTCTCGTTTCTGCGTTCGCGTTCCGCGGAACTCGGCTTGCCCGACGATTACTTCGCCAAACACGACATCCACATTCACGTCCCCGCCGGAGCGACGCCGAAGGATGGCCCTTCGGCCGGAATCGCTCTGGCAACGTCGATTGCATCGATGCTTACCGGCATCAAAGTCGATCCGAACTTGGCGATGACGGGCGAAATTACGCTGACCGGCCAAGTGCTGCCCGTCGGCGGCATCAAAGAAAAGGTGCTCGGCGCAAAACGCGCGAGCATTCTGAAGGTTCTGCTGCCGCGCCGCAACGAGACGGACGTCGATGACATTCCCAAAGAAGTACGTGAAACGATGACGTTCGTACCGGTCGACGAGCTCTCTGAAGTGCTGTATCACGCATTGGGCCGCCGCGTCATTTCGCCGGTACCGCTGGGCGATCAAGCGCAGGCGAGTAACGTAGTGCCGATGCGACGCAACGGCCCCGTGAAGCGCCGCAACGGCGCGATCAGACGCGCTCCGGAACGAAAGCGGCCAATCAAGCGATAGCCGGCCGCTAGCGGACCTCGATATCGGCGCCTTCGCGCACTTCTCCAACAATTGCAGCGCGGGCGCCGTGCTTTTGGAGGTCGTTGGCCAGGCGATCGGCCGCGCTCGGCGCGACGCTGATCAATAAGCCCCCGGAGGTCTGAGCGTCGGAGAGGGCCATGCGAACGGCTCGTGGGACCGACGGCGAAAACGTCGTGAAGGCGGCGTGCGCCTCGGCATTGTGGCGGGTACCACCCGCGACGGCGCCGCGTTCGATCAAATCGAGAACGCTACGCATGAACGGCACAGCGGTAGAATCAAACACCAGGCGGACCTTCGAAGCCCGCGCCATATTGATCGCATGGCCGAGTAGGCCAAAGCCCGTAATATCCGTTGCGGCGTGCGCGCCGGCGATGAGCATTGCTGCAGCAGCGCGGTCGTTGAGCAGCGTCATCCAGCGGATCGCCTCGTCGAGATCTTGATCGGCGATCAGGCCACGCTTGCGCGCGGTGGTCAGCACGCCGGTACCGAGCGGCTTGCTCAGCACTAACGCATCGCCCAACTGCGCGCCGGCATTGGTGACCATGCGCTTCGGATCGACGATGCCAGTAATCGCCATGCCGTATTTCGGCTCGGCATCTTTGATCGTGTGACCGCCGAGGACGGCCACGCCGGCAGCGCGCGCGACTTCGGCTCCGCCTTCCAATATGCGCGATAGAATCGCAAGGTCGAGATCTTCGGGAAACGCGACGATGTTGAGCGCGGTCAGGGGCCGCCCGCCCATCGCGTAAACGTCCGAGAGCGCATTCGTCGCGGCAATCCGTCCAAAATCGTACGGATCGTCGACGATCGGCGTGAAGAAATCTACCGTCTGCACGAGCGCAGGCCCATCCTCGAGCAGATAAACTCCCGCGTCGTCGTTCGTGCCGTAACCGAGCAGTACGTGCGCGTTGGTTGCCGGCGAAACGCGTTGCATGACGCTGTGTAACTCCGCAGCACCGAGTTTTGCCGCACAGCCCGCGCATGAGGAGAGTTCTGTTAAGCGGATGCTTGCGACATCCATAGAAGGGATATTCGATGGCGAGGCAGCTGTTGTTCCTTCCCGGGCCGGTGAGCACGGCGCCGGCCGTCACCGAGGCGCTCGCGCGGCCGCTAATCGATCATCGGGGCCCTGAGTTCGCGCAATTACTCGGCCGAATTAGCGAAGCGTTGCGCCCTCCACTCGGAACGCGCAATGACGTAATCGTCCTCGGCAGCTCGGGAACCGGCGCACTGGAGACGGCCGTTGCCAATACCCTTTCTCCGGCAGACCACGTGCTGTCGTGTGCCGTCGGAGTGTTTGGCGAGCGCTTTGCGGCGATCGCACGACGTTACGGCTGTGAGGTGGAACCGCTCGAGACGCCGTTGGGATCGGCGTTGGATCTCGGCGCCCTCGAATCCCGATTGCGGCGCGATGTCCGCCGAGAAATTACGGGCGTCTTGCTGACCCACAATGAAACGTCAACGGGCGTCACCAACGACATGGCATCGCTTGCGCCGATTCTGCGATCGCACGGCGCGCTCACCTTAGTCGATTCGATCAGCGGTGTCGGTGCGTCCGAGTTTCGCATGGACGATTGGGGTTACGACGTCGTCGTCACCGCATCGCAAAAGGCCTTCGCGGCTCCTCCCGGCGTGGCCATGATCGCGCTGAGCGAACGCGCGTGGGATCGCGCCCGCAGCCCGTCCTCACCCCGCTTTTATTTCGATCTGGGTGCGGCGCGCAGCGCGGCGCGTCAGGGCCAGACGCCCTGGACTCCGCCGATCCCGATTCTCTTCGCGCTGGACGTGGCGTTGCAGCGCTATCACGCCGAAGGGGCGCAGCGCGCGTTCGAGCGCCATGCGCGATACGCCGGCGCGGTACGCGCTTCGCTCGAGCGGCTCGGCTTTAGGATTTTCTCCCAGCCCGGTGCGCACTCGCCGACGGTCGTCGCCGCAACCGCCGCCTCCGGAGTGGACATCGCGACGTTGCTGCAGCGCCTGCGCGATCGTTACGGCATCGTCCTCTCCGGCGGTCAAGGAACGCTCGCCGGAAAAGTCTTGCGTTTCGGAACGATGGGAGACGTCGGTGAAAAGGAGATCGTTGCGGCGATCGCTGCAATCGAACTGGCCTTGCTCGATCTGGGCATTGCGATCGACCCGGGGACCGGCTGCGCGGCGGCGATTGAAGCGTTCGGCGGACGCGTTACAAGTGGTGTCGCCTAAAGTACGGCAATACGAAGGGTCGCGCAAACCACGGAATCGTTGAGAGAATCGCGTCGTCAATCGGCGCATCGTAGGTAACGAAATAGGGTGCCAAGCGTGAGGCATGCAGGCCAGATCGAATATCCGGCGACAGCGGAAAGAAGAGTGCGATAAAAAACACGAGCCAAATGAGTATGGCTCCCTTTGCGAATCCGATGATTGCGCCGCCAAGCGCGTTTCCGAGTCCGAGTACCGGAAGTTTGGCGATCGCTCCGAGCAAACGCGCGACGATCAAGATCAGAATGTAGGTAATGAGACCGGTGGCAAACATGCCGACGACGTGCGCCGAACCAGGCCCCAACTTCGTAATGCCTTCGATTTGCGGATCGAAGAAGCCGTTGTAAAACCAGGGCGTTACTAGCCCGGCGGTGACCGCGACGGCGCCGCCGAGTTCCGAAACGAAGCCACGCGAATACCCTTTCAACGTCGCAATCGCCAAGATGGCGACGATGATGAGGTCCGGCCACGCAATGCCGCCAATCACGAACGCAGCGCCGCTCCGAACTGTTCGTTCAGCTCGTGTACGACTCGTGAAACTGCGGCATCCGCTTCTTCGTCGGTGATGGTCGTATCGAATCGTTGGAGCGTCATTCGAACCGCCAGGCTCTTGCGCGCGGCCGGAATCTGCGGGCCGCGATACTCGTCGAAGACCGCCACCGCGGTGCCCAGCGGTCCGAGGGCCGCCGCAATCGCCGACTCAATCTGTGCGGCAGTAATCGTGGTATCCACGACGATTGCGATGTCGCGATACGTCGATGGAAACCTCGACGGCGGACGATATCGCGGCGTTGCGTAGGGCGGAATCGCGCCGAGCTCGATCGTGCAGAGATAGACCCGCCGCTCCAGTTCAAACGCGTTGCTCACGCGGGGATCGACGCACCCCAACGAGCCGACCTCACGTTGCCCAATTGAAATTCTGCCGCTCTTTCCGGGATGCAGTGCGAACGAATCTCCCGCGGCGATCGAAGGCTTTTGTCCGCTAATGTGATGCACGAGCGCCTCGCAATCGCCTTTGAGCCGTAAGAACGACGCGTCCCGCCACGGTTCTTCGTCAAAGTCGGCGGTGAAGCCGAACGTCGCAACGGTTCGCTCTACGAAGGTGTGTTCTTGGCGAGAAAAGATTTGGCCGATTTCAAACACCGGCGTGGCTTCACGCTCGTCCGAAAAGTACTGTAGCAATGACGGTACCATCGAGACTCGCAAGAAGCGTTGCTCTTCCGAGAGCGGATTACGTATTGCAATCGCTTCGGCGGGCGACCGGAGCCCCGCCCGAGCGATGCGGTCGTAAGGCCGGCTACCGTGCAGCGACAACGTGATAACTTCGCGATAGCCGAGCGCCGCCAGCGTTTCCGCAGCGCGGCGCTCGAGATCGAACTGCTCGCTCGAAATGCCGTGCGCGGGTATCGGCGGCACCGTGGGCTCAATTTTGTCGTATCCTTCGATTCGTGCAATTTCTTCGATGAGGTCGATGGGCGCGACCAGATCTCGCCGCCACCGCGGCGGCGTAACTGAGACGGCGTTCTCGTCGCCGGCCGCTTCGACGTCGCACCCGAGAGCGCGCAAATGCGCAACGATGCGAACTCGTGGGATGTTCAAGCCCAGAATGCGCGAGACATCGGGTATGCGCAACTCGATCGGCGGTGGGGGCGTTACGGGCGCGCCGACGGCCCGTGGTGAAAATGCGGTTGCGCCGGCTTGCGTTAACAGTTGCGCCGCTCGCGCCGCGCCGGCATCGGTCAAGGCAAGCGGTAATGATTTTTCATGCCGCGACGACGCTTCGGAGCGTAATGCCAACGCTTTGCTCATGCGCCGCACCCTCGCACCGTCGAAGTTAGCGGCTTCGACCACGATCGACGTCGTCGACGCGGTAACTTCTGCGATGCTCGCGCCCATCAGGCCCGCTAGGCAGAGCGCCTTCCGGTCGTCGGCAATGACGAGCGCCTGCGAGGTCAGCGTGCGTTCTACGCCGTCCAGCGTGATGAGGCGCTCGTTTTCCGACGCATTGCGAACGAGCAGCCTTCCATCAATCGCTCCGGCATCGTAAAAGTGGAGCGGTTGTCCCGTCTCGAGCATGACGTAATTCGAGATGTCCACCAGATTATTGATTGGCCGCTGCCCCGCCATTGCGAGGCGTACGCGCATCCACGTCGGGGCCGTGCGGACGACGACGTCGCTGAAGCGCTGTGCCACGAAACGGCGACAATCGGGCGATTCCAAAACAACGTCTACGCGATCTTGCGGTTGTTCGGGCACGTTGCCGGGATGGTGCGACGGCGGAAGTTTCAGCGGAAGGCCGTACGAGGCGGCCAACTCGCGCGCCAGGCCGATCATCGAAAGCGCATCCGGGCGATTGGCGGTGATTTCTACTTCGAGAACGTCGTCGGCCAAACCCAATAACTCAACCACGTTGCTGCCGGGTGATGCCGCCGAATCAACCTGCAGAATTCCGTCTTCGAACCATTCCGCCGGCAGTGCGAGCTCATCGGCGGAGATCAACATGCCTTCCGAAACGATGCCGCGCATCGAGCGGCGTTCGATTCTTAAACTCGGCAATTGCGCGCCGACGGTAGCGACGGCGATGCTCTGCCCGGCCGCGACGTTCGTGGCTGCGGTCGCAATCGTAAGCGACTCGGAAGCGCCGACGTCAACCCGCGCAACCGCAAGGCGGTCGGCGTTGGGGTGCTTGCTGAGTTCGAGGATACGGCCGCCGACGATTCCGCTGAATTGCGGGCGACGCTCGATCTCTTCGACGGGAAAGCCCAGCATGGCCAAGCGACTCGCGACCTCCGACGAATCGCGCGGAAGTGCGACGAACTCTCGCAGCCAACTTATCGGGACGCGCACGGCGTATCGTTCAACTCAGTTGAGCAAGAAAATCGGGATCGCTGTTGACGAAGCGCCGAATGTCGTCCACCTCGTAGAGCGCGAGGCCGAGGCGTTCGGCGCCGAAGCCGAAAGCCCAGCCCGAATGTATCTGCGGATCGTAACCTACTTCACGCAGCACGTTAGGATGCACCATGCCGGCACCTCCGAGTTCGATCCATGCCGATCCGCCGCACATTGCACATCGGCTATCTCGCGAGACGGAACCGGTACCCGAGCATTTCGGGCACGTCGTATCGACTTCGGCGCTCGGCTCGGTAAACGGGAAGTACGATGGACGAAATCGCAGCATTTGCTGCGGTCCGAAGATTTCGCGGCAGAGTTGCTGCAGCATACCCTTGAGGTGCCCGAAGTGAATTTCTTCGGCTACGAGCAAGCCCTCGACCTGGTGAAATTGAAAGAGATGGCGCGCGTCGGTCGCGTCGCGGCGATAGCACTTTCCCGGCGCCACGATGGCGACCGGCGGAGAATAGCGCTGCATCGTTCTCACTTGTATCGGCGAGGTGTGAGGCCGAAGCAGCACCGTGTCGCTGAGCCAAAACGAGTCGAAACTTTCGCGCGCCGGATGATCGGCGGGAATGTTGAGCGCATCGAAGTTATAGTATTCCGGCTCGGCTTCGGGCCCGAGAACGACTGCGAAACCGTGGCGCATGAAGTAGTCGCAGATCCGCTCGATGATGCGCCGAACGGGATGAATCGACGCTAAACGCGGCGGCGTTGCGGGAAAAGTGACGTCGATAGAACGTTCGAGTTCCGTTTCGAAAGCGCGCGATTGGAGCGCCGCCGACGCAGCCGCCAGACGCTCTTCCATTGCCTCGACCGCGTCGTTGATGGCTTTGCCGGCGCCTGCGCGACGATCCGGCGGAAGGGTCCCGATCGTGCGGCGTAGGGCGGTGACTTCGCCCTGCCTGCCGAGGTAGCGCACCCGCACGGTGTCGAGTTGGCGTTCGTCGACGGCGCCGCCGACGTGTGCGTCAAAGCGCTCGCGTAGTTGCTCTAGTGTTTGGGCTAGGTCGGTCATATTCCCGAGCAAACTAAAACGCCCGGTCTCTTCATCCTACCGGGCGCTTTGAGAATCGGGCGAGAAACTGTTTGTGTCGCCGATCCGCAGCGTTTAACTTGCAGCCGCTGCGTGCAGCCTCCGATATGCCAAGTAGGCGTCGATCGAACCCGTTTGGGCGAAGAGCTTCCAAAAGAGATTGGACGTTGCCATTGCGCTTTCAGTCTCCTTCTCCAGGCGTCGGCTCCGGGATCCGCGTCACAGGATGGGGTTCAGTATACCATGCGACTTTTAGCATCGGTAGTCTTGACTTTTTGCCGGCAATTCGTTCCAGCTAGCGACAAAAAGGGCGATCGAGCCGGCGACTCCCGCGCTCAGGCTCTCCGTCGGATGACGCATCGGAATTGCGACGAATCCGTGGCAGCAGGCGCTCCATCGCCCAAGGCCGTGACGCTCGTTCCCAACAACCAAGGCCAGCGGCCGGGCCCACTCTTGGCTCGCGACATTTCTGCCGTCGGCCGAGAGTCCAAGGACGCGCACTCCGTCGTTTCGAGCAGCCGCCATAACCGAGTCCGGTTCGGCCAAAGCAAGCGGCAGCCGAAAAATTGCCCCCATGGCCCCCCGCACGACTTTTGGATGATACGGATCGATGCCAAGGCTTCCACAGAGTACGCCGTGGCAGCCGAAGGCGTCGGCGGATCGTAACAGCGTCCCGGCATTCGCAGGATCGTTGAGATCCGCCATGACGAGCAGAAGACTCTGCGGACCGACGAGTTCCGCTGCGGAGAGCAGCCGCGCGGGCCCAACGGCCACCAGGCCACTCGGCGAGGCGGTCGCAGATATCGTCGCGGCGCTTTCTGGACCGACCAAATAAACCGGAACGCCGTCGGCTTCGAGTTCTCGGATGCCCCCCACCGACTCGTACGAGGCTTGCGTCGCATACAGTTCCTGAATAGGGAAGCCGGCAGCGATGGCTTCTTTCAGCAGCGTCGGGCCCTCAAATGCAAACCGTCGTTGTTCTCGGCGACCCTTCACGCTGTGCAGCGCGCGCAGCGCCGTGAGACGATCGGAATGCCGTCCCAGCAAAACTGCCACGCTAGGCTCTGGAACGAGTGACAAACGCCCGTACCACAATCATCACCAAACCGGCGAAGAGCGCGGCTAAGCAAATCGCGATCTTGTCGTTGAAGTGGTGTGGTACGAGGGTGCGCACGAACAAATAGACGAGCGCGACGAAAACGACCAAGAAAAATACGAGCCACCCGATCTCTGTGGAGATCGAAGAGGGCGAGCGCGCCATGCGGCGATGATTACGAGGCGGCGGCGACTCCTTCCGCCAAGTGCCTGTGATGGACGAAGTTCCGCGAATCGTCGCCACGCGGCGCTGTTTCGAAGGGAGCGTCTTCGACGTGCGAAGCGATACGGTCGCGTTTTCGGATGGGGCGGAACATCGCGTCGACGTGATCGAACACGGCCTTTCCGTCGCCATCGTCGCAACGCCGACGCCCTGCGATTTGGTCCTGGTGCGCCAATATCGCCATCCGGCGGCCGCCTGCCTTTGGGAAATTCCGGCCGGAACGGTTGGACGCGATGAAAGCGCCGCGGATGCGGCTTCGCGGGAATTGCGCGAAGAGACCGGCTATGTTGCCGCCCGCATGAAGGCCGTGGGGGCGATTTGGACGACGCCCGGCTTCTGCTCCGAAGCGATGCAGTTTTTTCATGCCGAGGGACTCGCGAGTGGCCCGCAATCGCTCGATGATGACGAGCGAATCGACGTGGGAATCTTCGAACAAGATGCGGCATGGCGCCTGGTCGCTGATGGAACCGCCGACGGAAAAACGCTGCTGGCATTGTTGTGGCTGCAGGGTGAGCGCCGCAAATTTGGAAGAATCGTCCGTCGATAGTTCTCTACCGGCGGAAACGTTGTTACTCCGTTGCTACCGTCGTAGGGAATCGGTCTTGGAGGTAAACGTGGAGATTCCGAGCGACATTGATAGCGTACTGAAGCGCTTGTTGGAGCATGGCGCAGAAGTCGCGGGCCCATCGGTTCTGGCGCCCGAGGATGAGGCGTACTTGAGTTCGCTGATCGCGGCCGTTCGGCTTGGCCGGCGCGCCGTGCTCATCGTTGAAGACGCCGACGAACGACTACGCTATATGTTCAGCAATGCGACGCGCGCCGAAGCCGTAACGATGTTGGGTAAAGTGGTAGAGGCAACGGGCCGACGTTTGGCCGACGGAGACGAGTAGTCTTCGGTTACTTCTGAGCCGCCTCTTTGGCCATGTTGAGCAGCATGCCAAAGGCTCTTTCATCGGTCAGCGCGAGATCGGCGAGCGCTTTTCGATTTAAGTTCACGCCGGATTTCTTTAATCCGTGCATGAAGACGGAGTAGGACAGTCCTTCTCTGCGAACTGCCGCATTGATGCGGCTGATCCAGAGCGTTCGGAAATCGCGCTTGCGAACTCGGCGGTCGCGAAAGGCATATGCGAGCGATTTGAGAAGCGCCTCGTTTGCGACGCGGTAGTTGCGCCGACGCGCCGCGCGAAATCCTTTGACAAGTTTCATGACCTTGCGGCGATGTTTTATACCGCCGACGCCGCGCTTGATGCGTGCCATTTTACGGAGCCTTCCTTAAACGAGATACGGGATCGTCGGCGCCAAGCGCTTGAGATCGCCCTTGGCCGTCGGTTGGTCTTTGCGGAACCGCCGCTTGCGCTTACGGCTCTTCTTGCTGAGAATGTGGCCGCACCCGTCAAACTGATGACGGTGCTGCACCTTGCCCGTCGCGCTGACCTTTACGCGCTTTGCGGTTCCACGGTGCGTCCGAATTTTAGGCACTGGTTCGCTCCTTCTCTGTCGTCTGCGCCACCGGTTTGGCTTCACGGTCGCGTATTATCGAAAACTTCGGCGGTCCCGTCGGCGTCATGCGGGGCGCCAAGATCATAAACATGTTTTTTCCCTCGAGTCGCGCTTCACGTTCGACCGTAGCCAACGGCGCCAAATCCTCAGCCATTCGGTCGAGCAACCGGCGTCCGAACGACGTGTAGGTGATCTCTCGCCCGCGAAACATGATCGTTACCTTGATCTTGCTTCCGTCGAGTAGCAATCGCTCAGCCATCCGGGCCTTCGTCTCGTAATCGTGCGTCTCGATCTTTGGTCGAAGTTTGACTTCCTTTAATTCGAAGTGCCGTTGTTTTTTTCGCGTATCTTTGTCTTTTTTCGATTGCTCGTATTTCAACCGCCCATAGTCCGCGATTTTGCAGACCGGGGGCTGGGCATTCGGCGAGACCTCGACGAGGTCGAGGCCCGCGCTTTGCGCGCGTGCGAGCGCGTCTTCGGTCGGGAGAATCCCGAGTTGATGTCCGTTTTCGTCGATCACGCGGACTGCTCGGATTCGAATTTGATCGTTGACGCGCAGGGGTCGTGCTATGAGCTCATCTCCATAAACAAAAAAGGCGCCGCCGGAGCAGCCCCACCGTGGAACCCGCCGCGGATTCCTTCAGAGTGAAGACCGGATAACCGTACGGCATCCGGTGAGCGGAACGAGCCGCTGCTTCGGCCCGCCAACCATATCACGCACGAAGGGGGGACTGTCAAGGTTGCGGCGACAGCGCTTCGACCGCCTCGGTGAACCGGTCTAGCAAGTAGGCGATGTCGCCGTCGTCGACGATCAACGGGGGCGCGATGCGCAGGACGTACTCGCGGGCCTCCTTCGCGGCGACGCCGCGTTCGAGCAACGCCTCGGACAGTTTCTTGGCCGGCACGTTCAGTTCGACGCCGATCAGCAACCCGCGGCCGCGGACGTCGCGGATGAGCGGCGAGTCGATGGCGCGCAACTCGCGCATGAGCGTCGCACCGGCGGTGCGAGCGCGGGCGGGGAGATTCTCGGAGATCACGACGTCCAGTGAGGCAAGCGCCACCGCGCAGGCCAAAGGATTACCGCCGAAGGTGCTGCCGTGATCGCCCGGCTGTAAGAGGTTCATCAAATCTACGCCGGTCAACGTTGCGGAAACCGGATAGTAACCGCCGCCCAACGCCTTGCCCAAAACCAGCACGTCCGGTTTGATCCCGTCGTAGTCAGATGCGAAGAGTTTACCGGTTCGTCCCAGACCGGTTTGGATCTCGTCGGCAACGAGTAAAACATCGTATTGGCGACACAGCGCCCACAACTGACGAAGGTAGCCGTCCGGCGGCACGTTGACGCCGCCCTCTCCTTGAATGGGCTCGACGAGTACCGCACAGGTGTGGGGCGTGATCGCACTTTCGACCGCGTCCGCATCCCCAAACGGTACGGTCCGGAATCCCGGAAGGAACGGGCCGAAGTGCGCGCGATATTTCGCCGTTGAGCTCGCGCTGATTGCCGCAAGCGTACGTCCATGGAAATTATTGGAGAAGACGACGATCTCTGCACGACCTGCAGGAATGCCCTTGGTGACGTAGCCCCAACGACGCGCAAGCTTGATCGCCGTTTCTACCGCTTCGACTCCGGTATTGGTAGGCAGCGCTTTGTCATAACCCGCAACGCGCGTTAACTCGGCGAGAAAGTCGGGAAGTTTATCGTTGCGCATCGCGCGCGACGTCAACGTCACCTTCGCGGCTTGGTCCACCAGCGCAGCGTGGATGCGTGGATGACAATGACCTTGATTTAATGCCGAATAGGCGCTGATGCAGTCCAAATATCGCTTGCCGCTTACGTCCCACAGCCAAACGCCTTGCGCGCGCTCCACGACCAGATCGAGCGGCGCGTAATTGCGCGCGCCATGCTGATCTTCTCGGGCGATTAATTCACGCGCGTTCTCTGAAAGGAGATACACCCATCGGCTGTTAAGGAATTTTCGTTGACTACCTGCTTTCCGTTATTGGACCGGTTTACGGCGCGCGATCATCCCGGCGTTGCAGAAGCGAGCCGCACGATCGCGTACGTCCACGCGGAACGCCGGGAGCGCGCGGTCGTCTTACTCCACGGAATGAGCGCAACGCCGGCACAGTTCGAGCGGATTGGGAGCGAGTTATTCGCTCGAGGTCACAACGTTCTCATTCCGCGTTTACCCCATCACGGCCATGCCAATCCACTCTCGACGGCATTGGAACGGCTGCGTTCCGAAGAACTGTACGAGGCCGCACAACGATACGTGGCCATCGCGCGGGAGTTAGGCGCTCGAATCACGGTCGCAGGTTTCTCCTTAGGTGGTTTGCTCGCCGCCTGGATCGGCCAACGCTACGCCATCGATCGTTGCGTTCCCATTGCGCCTTTTCTGGGCGTGTCTTGGATCCCGAACATTTTGATGGGACCGCTCGCCGAACGACTGCTGCGGCTACCCAACCGCTTTCATTGGTGGAATCCCATCCTTCGCGAACGGCAATTTTTGGCAACGAACGGATATCCTCGTTACGCTACGCATGCCATCGCGAACTCGTATCGCATCGCGCGAGGACTTCTCGACGAGTCGCGTACGACGCGCCCCCGGGCGGCGCGCCTGGCAATCGTTACGAACTCGGCGGAAATCGCCGTCAACAACTATGCGATTCGCCGGTTGTTCAAGAGTTGGCGCCTGGCGCGTCCAAACGACGTCGAACTCATTATGCTAACCGGATTTCCTCTGTCCCACGACATCGTTTCGCCGCTGCGCAGCCGCAGACTCGCCGAACGAGCACAGCCTCATCTCTTATCGGCGATCGATCCGGCAAGGCAGCCGCTGTCCGTTTAATTGTAGCTGCGCAGTTTGTGCCAAAGCGATGCCAGTGGCGTGCTGATTCCCTCGCAGACCGAAATCGGGAATCCGTTTTCGAATGGGCGGCCCCACGGATTTGAAAAATGCGCCACGACGCGGTGAACACGGAACAAGTGCGCGTCGCGATCGCATTCTCCATGCACGTCGATGACGACGTTGCCGCTGTAGCCGCGCGTACCCCATAGCCAGTACTGATTGTGTCCCGAAATCACCGGCGGAAGGCCGTAGCGCGCACCGAAAAAATCGATCGCCGCGGCTTCGCCGTAGTTGCTCGCGAGAATTGCCGCCTGCGTTCGTTGCGCCGGCGGCAGCGAACGATAGATGCGCGCTACCACGCCGGCGAGTTCCCGCCAACCGTGCATGTCGGCCCAATCCGGTGGTAAGTTGCCGATATTTGAACCGTCGGTGCGCGCTAAGTTAACCTCCCGGTCGAGCATGCCTTGCGCGATCCGGTCGTACACCGACATCGTTCGTTCCGGAAGCACCGGCATTAACAGCGGTACCAGCAGGATGCCCGCGAGTAGCGTGTACGCTGCGAACACGGGCCGCCAGACGACCGCATGCGTCGTCCAGTCCTCGATCGTCACCGCGCCGGCTGCGATCAGGATGGGATAAACGTCTCCCGGATAGTAATGCTTGCCGTGCAACCCGATCATTTGGGCGATCAGCACGAGATACGCAAGACCTAAAAACCGCTCGGTGCCACGCCGTAGCAATGTCCAGAGACCGATCAGCCAGACCGGCGCCAGTAATGGATGCGTGATCAAGATTTGCGTCCCCGCGTACTGAAGCGGCGACAGTTGCACGTTTTTGTATTCATCCGCGTCACGAAGGAGCGTCCACATCGGATACGCGTGAATCGCCTGCCAGAGGAAGTTCGGTAAGGCAATGACCGCGGCAACGATTGCGCCGACGAGGAACCACGGCGTCGCCAGGACTCGCCGCTGAGGCAGCGCCACAAGCGCGACGACGATCCCGGTGATAAAAAAGATAATGCTGTATTTGCTTTCCAGCGCTACGCCGACGATCGCTCCTACCGCCAGCCACCAACGCGGATCGGCCCCTTTGACGATCCGCAAGACGTAGAGGGCGGCCAGCGGCCATAGCCATAAGCCCACGATGTCGGTAGTAATCGTCGTACCGAAGTGCATCAACACGGGCGTGACGGCGGCGACCAACCCTGCAAACAGTTCGGCGTACGCGCCGCCGCCCAACTCTGCTGCGAGCAGGCACGTAGTATAGACGCACGCGGCGGCAAAAAGCGCCGGAACGGCACGAAGGAGGAAGAGTGAATGGCCAAAGAGCTGGGAACCCGCGGCCAAGAGCGGTACGATTGGCGGCTGATCGACGTATCCCCACGCCGGTCGGAAACCGCAGACCACAAAATACAGTTCGTCGCGAAAAAATCCGTAGTGAGGATTGGCGATGAGGTGAACGGCGAGCGTGCACAACGCCGCGACGGCGGCGATCAGATGGATTTCCCGCGCTGCCCTTGGGCGACGAGCGCCATCTTGACGGCGTATCATGATCGAGAGTGGGGTGTGCCGCTCCACGATGACTCTTCCCTTTTCGAGTTGCTGTCGCTCGAGGGGGCACAGGCCGGCTTGAGTTGGGAGACCGTCTTACGCAAGCGCGAACGTTATCGCGCGGTGTTTTCCGGGTTCGATCCCCGAGCGGTTGCTCGAATCAGCCCGCGTCGGATGGAACGCATTTTGCAGGATCCCGGCATAATTCGCAACCGCGCGAAGGTTCAATCCACGATCGCAAACGCAAAGGCGCTGCTGCACGTCGCGGACGAGTTCGGCAGTTTCGATGCATACGTCTGGCAGTTCGTCAATGGACGCCCGATCGTCAATCGTCCGGGCCGCGCCCACAAGGTGCCGAGTTCGAGTAAAGAGTCCGCGGCAATGAGCAAGGACCTCGTCCGCCGAGGGTTTCGATTCGTCGGTCCGACGATCTGTTACGCATTCATGCAGGCGGCCGGCTTGGTGAACGATCATCTGATCACTTGCGCCTGGCACAAACGACCGGGCGCTTCGCGTTAGATATAGCGCCGAAGTTTCGGACGGACGTTCGGCAAGGGTTGAACGGAAGCAACGGCGGCCGCGCCGCGCGCGCACTACGTTGGATCGAAACTGCCCGAAAGGATCATCTCTTCCGAGATCGCGCGAGCCGTACGATAGCGCGACCGCGCGGCGTCGTCGGAGTCCGGCGAGAGCTCGCGGACAATACGTTCCAATTCTTCATCGAACATTTCGCTGAGCGACGATGGCGTATACGGGCCGGGATGGCGTAAGCGCTGCGCGATCATCAAACGGTAAATGCGGTCGGTTGCAAGATCCTCCATGTATCCGTCGAGCAAACTCGCGCCGCGCCCTTCGAGCACGCCGTGACGGTAGCGAATGACGGTGCGTACGGCGGCGCGAGTTCCGTCGAGCGTCGTCGCGCCAAGGCCCGTGGGGACGGGACGCAAATCGGGGTGTACCGTCGAGAGTGAGGGGCGTTTGTCGAGTTGATTCGGACAAGGAAATTGCGCGACCGCGATCTCGTTTTGATCCGGATGACCGGTCCACGCACCGTCCATGAGGCAGGCCGCCTCGTTGCCTTTGTCGCGTTCCAGGACTGCAAGCGCGCGTGCGTTGAGTTCGGGATCTTCGCGGCTGGGATACAGCGCGGTCATACCGCCAATTGCGAGTGCCCCGTGTTTGTGCGTGATCTCGGGCAGTAGCGTACGAAGCCGCTGAAAAAAAGCCACGTCGAATGGAATCGTATTGCGGTCGGGAAGGAGCCACGCAGGGTTTTCGAAGTTGTAGTGGATCAAACTCGCCATATAGTCCCAGCGACCGAGATTGAGGCCGGCGATGTAGTCGTGGAGGTTATAGAGGTACTCTTCCATCTCGAACGCGACGGGATGCGATTCGATCAATGCCATCGCTTTGATGGAGTCGCGTGGCCAGCGCTTCGACTCGATCAATGCATCGAAGACGTCCTTCCACCAGAGCGCCTCTTTCGCGGATTCCGACTTTGGGATGTAGATGCAAAGCGGGTGGCTCAACCGCTCGCGATCGAGGCGAAAGGCGATCAGCGCCAGATCGAACAGTGAGGCGCTCGTGGCAGCGTGCGCGATGACGCCGGCCTGCGACAGGTGCAAACCGCGCACGCGATTCCAGACCACCGTTTGGCTCGGCTTGATGGACGCCGTGCCGCCGCGTTTGACATCCTCGTACGTTAGCTCCCCATAAAGCGCGCTGACGATGTTGCGGTGGCCCAACATCAAATGCTCCCACGTGTTGGCCATGGAGTCTTCTAAATCGAGCATCACGCCGGGCGCGCCGGAGTTTAGCATCTTGACGCACAACTCTGCGTCGTCCGCCGGTCCCGTCATCTGATTGCGCTGATCGGCGCACCACGCGGGCAAATCGATGCGCCAGGCGTCGCGACTTGCGTCTGAGGGACTAAGATACGTCGGGAGTTCGCCGGCATGCGCGCGCGTCAGACGCTCTTTGCGCGCTCGGGCGAGGTTCTGTTGTTTCGGAGTAAAGCGACGATGCAGCGGAAGATAGAACTCTGCGAATCCGGCCGGTAGGTCGCGCTCGATCGCAAAGCCGGCCGGAGCGACGTTCATGCTTTGGTCGTGTTCTCGTAAAACTGCTCGCGCTCGGTCGAGCCGTGCAGCGCCGTGGTGGAGGCCTTCCCTTCGCCGATGATCTCGGCGACGGCGTCGAAGTAGCCGGTTCCGACTTCGCGCTGATGGCGCGTCGCGGTATAGCCCAGCGACTCGTCGGCGAACTCCTGCGCCTGGAAATCGGCATACGCGGACATGCCGGCCGATTTGAATTCGTAGGACAGTTTGAAGAAACTGTGGTTCAGCGCGTGAAACCCAGCCAGCGTGACGAACTGGAACTTGTATCCCATCTCATTGAGAGCGCTTCGGAAACGCGCGATCGTATCTGCGTCGAGTTTCTTGCGCCAATTGAACGACGGAGAGCAGTTGTACGCGAGCATCTTTCCGGGATAACGGGCGCGAACCGCGCTCGCAAAATGCTCTGCCTCTATTAAATTCGGTTCCGACGTCTCCATCCAGAGGAGATCCGCGAATGGCGCATAGGCAATGGCACGTGCGATGGAGGGTTCGATGCCCGGCGTCGTAAGGAAGAACCCCTCGGAGGTTCGCTCTCCGGTCAGAAAGCGCTGGTCACGCGGATCGACGTCGCTCGTAACCATTCTTGCGGCGCCGGCATCGCTTCTTGCAATGAGGATCGTCGGGACATCGAGCACGTCGGCGGCCAATCGCGCCGCGACCAAGTGGGCAATGGCCTGTTGCGTGGGAATCAAGACTTTACCGCCGAGGTGGCCGCATTTTTTCTCGGAACTCAGTTGATCTTCGAAATGGACGCCCGCGGCGCCGGCCTTGATCATCGCCTTCATAAGTTCGAAAACGTTGAGCGCGCCGCCGAAACCCGCCTCACCGTCCGCGACGATCGGCAGATACCACTCCGTGCCGCCGCGGCCTTCGAGCGATTCGATTTGATCCAACCGCGTGAGCGCGTTGTTGAGCCGCTCTACCATCGCGGGAACGCTATTGACGGGATAGAGACTTTGATCGGGATACATCTCGCTCGCTAAATTGCCGTCTGCGGCGACTTGCCAGCCGCTGCAATACAGCGCCGGCAATCCTGCGCGTGCCGCCTGCACCGCCTGATTCCCGGTAACCACTCCGAGCGCCGTCGTCGGTTCCTCGCATTGCAACGACTCCCACAGTCGTTCCGCCCCCAATCGCGCCAACGTGTGGTCCTGTGCGACGCTGCCGGCAAGGCGACGCACCGCGTCGGCGGTATACCGCCGCTCGACACCCCGCCAGCGACTCTCTGTGGCCCAACGTTGCTCGAGCGTCGCGGCTCGTCCGTTCACATTCATCTGCACCGACCTCCGAGAAAAAGAAATTATATAGGCGGGCATGCCTGCGCTGTCAAGCGCTCAACCGGCACGCGCATTAGCGCTGAACGCGGTAAAGTTCGTGGTAATCGTCGATTTTGGCGTAATCTTGCGCTCCCGGCACGGCTTTCGCGGAGCGCGGGTCCACCATGATAAAGACACGCCGATTCGCTGCCCATCGGCGATAGAGGTCCAGTCGCAACGAATTGTCCGAGACGATGATTCGTTGCGGGAGCGAGCCGTCGACGTAGGCACCATATGCCAGCGAGGTTGCGTCGAGCCATCCAGTGACGATGACTTCATTTCGGCCGACGTAGGGCCGCACCGCGTTGATGACCCATCGACCTCCTTCACCGGCCTGATGATGGAAAAAGTTGAAGTGACGCTGAACGTTCCACGCCGCTGCAGCAAGAATCACGACGGCGATCGGCGTCAATAACAGACGCCCGGTGTCGCGACGCACGCGCGGCGAGAGCGCGCCGAGTAACGGGACGGCGATCCAGGGAACCAGCAAACGATAGCGCTCCACGTCGCTTTCATTTGGATAGATTACCGAGAATGCCAAGCCGGTGGCGGCGGCGAGCAAAAGGACCAGCGTGCTGCGCCAATCGCGCCGCCAACTCAAAATCGCTCCGAGCAGGACTGCGATGGCGCCGGCGATTCCATACTGCGTCCTCATTTCACCGGCGAGGGCGACGGCGGCGGAGATAAAGTGCGTGGGATTGAGCGATGCCAACAGGTACGACGGCGTCTGGAATTCGCTTCCCGAGAGTTCGCGAAGCAGGCCGTCAAACGTGCGTGGATCGTTGTAGTTCCAAAAAATTCCGCCGCCGGCGCCGACGAGTGGGTGGGTGGGATCGAGACCGTGCGCGACGACGTAATCCGAGCGCAGCGGGAGATAGGCGTAGAGCAAAATGCCCGCAAGGAAGGCGCACAGCGCCGCGAGGCCGGCGATCGGCGACCGTGTGTTGCGCCGCGGCACGCCGCCCCGCCGCGCGAAGAACGCACCGACGATCAACGCCGGGACTATCCAAAGTGCGTTCGGGTGCGCGGCGATTCCGAATCCGCACAAAGCAAACGCCGCAACGCACCATGCTCGGGATGCGCCCCGCATCCAACGCAGCATCGCGTAGAGGGCGAGTGCCGAACACATGAACGCGAGGTCCTGCGCCTCGGCGCGGGAGGCGTGCGACCAAATGTTCCGCGTGACGGCGAACCACAGCGTCGCCGCGAGCGCAATTGGCTTTTCAACACCCAGAAGGCGCGCCGTTGCATAGGCTGCTGCAGCTGCAACCGCGACGGCGACGCCGCTCATGACGTTCATTCGCCAGGCGATCGTATCGACGAGCGCAACGTGCGACCATGCATAACCGAGCAGCACGTACAACGGAAATCCGGTCGGATGCGATATTCCTAAGATATATGGAACACCTTGCAGTTCGGCCGTGTCCCAGGACCCCGGCTCGTGCGATGCGCTGGCGGCGTAGATTGCCGCCGGAATTAGAAACGCGAGCCATCTCACGCCCGCGGCCCGTTCAGACCAAGGTGGGTAGCGGCAGTGACGGACGGGTTGAGAGATCGGGGCGAACCTCCACGTAAGTCTCCAGCGCTCGATCCATCAATGCTAACGCGCGCTCGAGTTGCGGGTCTTTTCCTTGACGATAGTCGTGCGGCGCAATATCGACGTCATAATCGGGTTCGGTACCGTAGTTTTCGACGCGCCATCCCACGTCAACGAACCAGAACGAGAATTCCGGCTGTGTCGTCACCGTGCCGTCTACGAGATGATGGTACGGTTCAATGCCGATAACGCCGCCCCACGTGCGTTTGCCGACGAGCGGTCCTAGTTCGTACAACTTAAAGCAATGGCTGAAGATATCGCCGTCCGAACCGGCAAACTGATTCGTCAGCGCAACGATTGGACCGCCGACAGATTCGGGCGGATATGGAACCGGTGCGCCGTACCTGGGAAGGTCGTAGCCCACCCGCTTTCGAGCCAGTTTTTCAAGCAACAGCGGAGAGACGTGGCCGCCCCGATTGTACCGAACGTCGACGATGAGGCCCTTGCGATCGAATTCGCTCAGATAGCCGCGATGGAATTCCGAAAAGCCCCAGGGGCCCATATCGGGAATGTGCACGTAACCTACGCGTTCATCGGTCCGCTCGTGAACGATCCGCCGATTTGCTTCGACCCAGGCGCGATAGCGCAACGCGGCCTCGCTCGCGAGCGGCTTCACCAAAACCGTGCGTTCGTGGCCTTTTTTGTCTCGCAGCGTTAATGAGATCATGCGTTCCGACGCGTTGACCAACAGGCGCTCGGGTGGAATATCCCGCGACAGACGGTTCCCCCCGATCGCGACGATACAATCGCCCTTCGCAATGTTCTGGCCCGGTTCGGCCAGCGGCGAGTCGCTTTCGCGATTCCAGGAATCGCCGCGAAATATGCGCTCGATCCGATAACCGTGACAGCGTTGATCCCAGCAGAGGTCGGCACCGAGAAAGCCGCGCTGATACTGCGGGGGTTCGCGATAGTCCCCTCCCGATTCATAGGCATGTGAGGTCCCGAGTTCGCCCTGCATTTCCCAGATCAAGTCCGACAGTTCTCCGCGGGTGCGCACGCGCGGCAAAAGCGCCGCGTAGCGATCGTACACGCGATCCCAATCGATGTCGCTCATATCTGCGACCCAAAAATTTTCGGCCTGCATACGCCATGCCTCGCGATACATCTGCGTCCATTCGTCGCGCGGGACGATTTCGACGCTGGCACGTTCGAGATCGACCCACCCGCTTCGCCGGCCCGGCTCATTGGAAGGTTTTGGCTCTTCATCTTCCTCGGGAAGTTCTGCCAGCGCGTCGATGGCACGTAACTTATTAGCGGAGCGGTAAATCAGCGTTCGGCCATCCTGTCCGAGGCGTATTTCGTCGCACTCGTTCGCAATGGTGGCCAGGCGCTGCTGTTCGAGGTCGTACGCCAAGAGCGTACCGTGTTCGTCATGATCGAGGTCCTCACGCCGCGCCGGCTTTATCCCCTTAACCGGAAATCGGGTGAAAAGCGCGCGCTCCCGAGCGGCGACGATCTGATGGTAATCGCCTTCGTCGATAGGAAAGCCCAAAACGCGACCGGTGATTCCGTCAAAGTCGATGTCGATCCGCACCGGTTTCTTATCGTCTTTTGGATGTTCTCGAGCTCGATCGTGATCGTGGTGCACCGGCTTGGGCTTTGGGACGAACGGCGAGGGGACGTCGGCGCGCAGCGTCACTACGAAGGGTCGGCTCGCTTGGGGAAAACTCAAGTCAAACTGCAGGGCGTCGTAGACCGGATTGAAGTCACGCGTCGAGATGAAATAGAGATACTTCCCGTCAGGATCCCAGGCGGGCGATTCGTCCATGCGTAAGGGCGACGTGGCGTCGTATATTTTGCCGGAACGAACCTTGGCGATTCGAATGATAGAGGTTCCATACGTTGGATACCACACGTATGCGACGTAACGCCCATCCGGCGAGAAGGCCAAATCTTCGATGCGATGCGAGTCCGACTTGTCCAGAACTCGTACTTTACCGTCGTCCGCGTCGACCGCGCAGAGCTCGTGCCGGTGATTGGCAAATACGATGACGTCGCTATTGGGAGAACAGGCGAGATCGGTAATGCGGCCGACGTCGCCCTTGGTAATGAGCTTCGCGTCGCTCGGCCCGTCGGAACGGCACAGTGCGACCTGTTCGTAACCGTTTTGATCGGTGACGAACGCGATGTGGTTGCCATCGTGAAACCATTGCGTTAGGCGCGCTCGACTGGCGCTACCGTTGCCGTGACGCGTCACGGCCCCTTCGAACAGCGGCATCGTGAACTGCTGTCCGCGTGAATCGAAGGCGATTTGCGTTCCATCGGGATGCGGTACAAATCGATCGAGTGACTCCGCAGCATTTTCGAATCGCCGGACCGTTTGAGGAGCGGCGGATTTCGTCGCGATCTCCACGTGCCGTACCGTGTCGGAGGCGATGTCATAGAGTCTGATTTGCGCGCCGGCCCCGTATACGATGCCGCTGCCGTCCGTGCTCGGGAAACGCGCGTAGTATTCTGCTTCGTGCGTGTGGCGGCGGATATCGCTTCCGTCTATCGCGGTCGAGTAGACGTTCGCAATGCCTTCGTGATCCGCCAAAAAAAAGATGCGCTGCCCGAGCCACATCGGCCAGCACGGATTGCCGTCGGGCAACCGCAAGCGCGCGAAGCGACCTTTGGCGTCGGCATCGATCCAAACTTCACCGGACGTTCCGCCACGATAGCGCTTCCAGCGGGCGGGATCGGCGGCATTTCGCCCGATGGCCATCCGGCCGCGTGGCCCGAGCGACAGCGATCGTGCGTGGCCGAGGCCGAGGTCTCGCGGCGCGCCGCCGTTCCGATCGATCACAAACGGACGCGTCTCGCCTTCGTACCAGGTCGTTGGATTTGCCAAAAAATAGATCTCGCTGCCGTCGTCGCTCCAACCCGCCGTCCACACGAGAGTTGAGCCGAGAAACGTCAAACGGCGAGGCTCGCCGCCTTGCGCCGGCATGACGTAGAGTTCCGGATTGCCTTCGTCGGTCGAGATGAAGGCGATGGATTCGCCATCGGGCGAGAGCCTTGGATACGAGCACGCGCCGAAGCTCACGGTAAGCCGTACGGCATCGCCTCCTTCCGGCGATACGCTCCACAGGTCGTCCTCGCACACAAAAACGAGACGATCGCGCGCGATCGTCGGAAAGCGATAGTAGCCTTGATCCATTTCGCCGCAGGTTTTCTGTTGCGAGAGGTTCGGCCTTGCCGCAAGCCGCAAACAAGCCGTGTTTTGAGCGGCGCGACCTACGAGCGACTGGTTCAAGAGTTCGAAGCGCACGAGCCACGCGCTCTGGCGAGGGCGATCTCTTGGGCCGAATCGGGCCGAGGCGCCGACCTCGTTCGGGCCCTCTATGCGAAGACCGGGCGCGCGATGACGATCGGGCTTACCGGACCCCCGGGAGTCGGTAAATCGACGCTGGCGTCAGGGTTGGTTCGGAAGGCGCGTTCTCTTGGAAAACGAGTCGGTGTGGTGTCGGTGGATCCGAGCTCCCCGTTCTCCCACGGCGCTCTCCTCGGCGATCGAATCCGCTTGGCGGAGCACTTTACCGACGAATGCGTGTTCATCCGATCGATGGCGAGCCGCGGGCATCTCGGCGGCCTCGCGGGGGCAACCGCCGATGCGGCACTTCTGATGGACGCGTTCGGCTTTGACGTGGTGCTCATCGAGACGGTTGGGGTCGGACAGAGCGAAGTCGCAATCGCCGAACTGGCCCACACGGTGCTCGTCGCGCTTCAGCCGGGCAGCGGCGACTCGATCCAAGTGCTCAAAGCCGGAATCATGGAGATCGCGGACATCTTCGTCGTCAACAAAGCCGACCACCCAATGGCGGATCAACTCCGCCGAGAGATTCGCTCGACGATGGAGATGCTGCACTGGGATGGCTGGGTTCCCGAGTTGATCGTCACGCAAGCGCTCGCCGGCACGGGAATCGACGCTCTGTGGAACGCGATCGAACGCCACCTCGCCTATCTCAACGAAACCGGCAAAATGAAATTGCGGCGGCGGGATGCGTTCGTGCATCAGGTGCGCCAGTTGGCGCTGGGGCGGCTAGAGGAACGTTTGGATCGAGCAATTCGCGACGGCGCGCGTGACGGGATCGATCCGTACGAAGCCGCAGATCGCGTTCTATCGGCGTTTTAGGGAAAATTTGGCGCTTCCGTCGAATGGCTCGGGCCCAATGGCTAAGTTAATTGAGCGTTCCAGTGGACTCGGAGCGCAGCCCACACCAGAGTTTGAGGAGCAACGGCGCCGTTGGGAGGAACGGTCCGCACGAGGCCGCGCGCGCCGCGGTGCGGGATCGGGAGCGGTCGACCGTACGATCTCCGACGTTCCGCTCAAAGTCGTCTATGACCCCAGCGACGTCGCCGATCTCGACCTCGCGGACGATTTAACCTGGCCGGGCGAGTATCCGTACACCCGCGGAATCCACGCCAACGGCTATCGCGACCGGCTCTGGACCATGCGTCAGTTCGCCGGCTTCGGCACCGCCGCGCAAACCAACGAACGCTATCATTTCTTATTGCAGCAGGGCCAGCACGGACTCTCGGTCGCGTTCGACATGCCGACGTTAATGGGTTATGACTCGGACGCGCCGCAGTCGCGGGGCGAAGTCGGCAAGTGCGGCGTCGCGATCGATTCGCTGGCCGACATGGAGTTGCTCTTCGACGGCATCGATATGGGCGACATCACCACGTCCATGACGATCAACGGTCCGGCGTGCATCGCGCTGGCGCAATACGTTGCGGCCGCGGAAAAGAAGGGCATTCCGCGCGCCAAACTGGGCGGGACGATTCAGGCAGACATACTCAAAGAGTACATCGCACAAAAGGAGTGGATCTTTCCGCCTCGGCCGCACATGCGGATCATCGTCGACATGATCGACTTTTGCACGCGCGAGATGCCGAAATGGAATACGATCTCCATCTCGGGCTACCATATTCGCGAAGCGGGCTCAACCGCGGCCCAAGAACTGGCCTTTACGCTCGCCGACGGGTTTGCGTACGTCGAAGCTTGCATGGCGGCCGGCATGGACGTGGACAGTTTTGCCCCGCGTCTTTCCTACTTTTTCAATTCGCACATTGATTTCTTCGAAGAGATTGCCAAGTTCCGAGCGGCGCGTCGAATCTACGCGCGCCACATGCGCGAAAAGTACGGCGCCCGCAATCCACGCTCGTGGCAACTGCGCTTTCACACGCAGACCGCGGGTTGCAGCGCGACGGCGCAACAACCCGAGAACAATATCGTCCGAGTCGCGTTCGAAGCGATGGCCGCGGTGCTGGGTGGAACGCAGTCGCTCCATACGAACTCTATGGACGAAGTCTTGGCGCTGCCGACCGAAAAATCGGTCGAGATCGCGCTACGAACGCAACAGGTCTTGGCATACGAAACGAACGTCACGAACGTCGTCGACCCCCTGGGAGGATCCTATTACGTCGAAGCGCTCACCGCCGAGATGGAGCGCCAGGCCGAGAGTTATTTTTCGCAAATTGCCGAGTACGGCGGCGTGATCGAAGCGATTGAGGCGGGATTTTTCCAGCGCGAGATCGCCGAGGCGAGTTACCGTTATCAGCGTTCCATCGAAGCCAAAGATCGAGTCGTCGTCGGCGTCAATGCCTTTACGAAAGACGACGACAACCGGGAAATCGACCTCCTAAAGATTACCGACGAAACCGAACGCGGCCAAGCGCGAGCAGTGACCGAGATTCGGCGAGGACGCGACGGCGCCGCAGTCGTATCGAGCCTCGAGCGACTACGATCCGCGTGCCACGATCCAAAAGACAATTTGATGCCTCACCTCATCGACTGCGTCAACGCGTACTGCACTGAGGGCGAGATCGTCGAAGCGATGGTAGCGGTCTACGGCCGGTACACCGAAACCGCGGTCGTGTGATGGCACGCGATCGGTGGCGTCGCCGGACCGACATCGAGATCTATCGCATTCGACGCACGTTGGCGAAGGTGAAGCGTAAACTCGAGGAAGCACTTGCGCTGAGCCGGCACAAGAACGAGAAAGACAATGAACGAGCGACCTCTTCGAATCGTCATCGCTAAAGCGGGCCTCGACGGACACGATCGAGGCGCCAAAGTCATTGCGCGAGCGCTACGCGACGCGGGCATGGAAGTCATCTACACGGGCCTGTTCCAAACCCCGGAGCAGATCGTACAGACGGCGATCCAGGAAGACGCCGACGGAATTGGATTGTCGATCCTGTCGGGCGCCCACATGACGCTCTTTCCGTTGGTCGTCGAGCAGTTGAAGGCGCAAGGCGCCGGCGACATCGTCTTTTTCGGAGGCGGGACGATTCCGCCCGAAGACGCTCAGCGCCTTCGCGATCTCGGAGTTCGCGCAATCTTCACGCCTGGAGCGCCGTTGCAAGAGATCGTGAACTTCGTTCAAACCCAATGCGGTAAGCGAAGAGCGCTCGTCGGATAATCCAAAATGAGCGCAGTTCGAACGCGCGTCGCGCCGTCGCCGACGGGCGATCCGCACGTCGGTACGGCCTACGTCGCGCTCGTGAACTATTGCTTCGCTAAAAAACACGGCGGTGACTTCATACTTCGGGTTGAGGACACCGACGTCGCGCGAAGTACCGCGGAGAGCGAGCGGCTGATCGTAGAGGCGCTGCATTGGTGCGGCATCCCTTGGGATGAAGGGCCGGACGTCGGCGGTCCTCATGGACCCTATCGCCAAAGCGAGCGCTCCGAAATATATCGGCGCTATGCGGCGGAGTTGCTGTCGCGAGGAGAGGCCTTCATCTGTTTTTGCACGGAAGCGCGGCTGCGCGAAATGCGCGCGGCACAACGGTCCGCCGCGCAGCCGTCGCGCTACGACGGGCTATGCCTAACGCTTCGTGCAGAAGACGTGCAGCGACGCATCGCCGCGGGCGAGCCCCATGTGGCTCGGCTGCGCGTTCCAAACGAAGGAACGTGCGTCGTCGAGGATCTGCGACGAGGAACGATCGACTTCGAGTATCGCAGCGTCGACATGCAAGTCCTCGTGAAATCCGACGGCATGCCGACCTACCACCTCGCCAACGTGGTGGACGATCACCTCATGGAAATCACGCATGTGTTTCGGGGAGAAGAGTGGCTTTCAAGCGCGCCGAAACACTTGCTGCTCTACTCGTATTTCGGCTGGAAGCCGCCGAAATTGCTGCATCTTCCTTTGCTGCGCAATCCCGACAAAAGCAAATTGAGCAAACGCAAAAATCCCACCGGAATCCTGTTCTACCGCGCGATGGGCTATCTCCCGGAAGCGTTGATGAACTTCTTGGGCTTGTTGGCCAATGCGGCACGCGAAGGCGAAGACGAATTGATGGATCGCAACGCCATGGTTCGGCGGTTCGACGTAGATCAAGTGCCGACTGGCGGCCCAATTTTCGACGTAACGAAATTAGACTGGCTCAACGCCCGGTACATTCGTGAGCGGCTCTCGCCGGAGGCGTTAATCGAACGCGTTGCGCAATGGAACTTCTCGGCACCGCGTTTGAAGCGTCTGGCCGAAATTAGCGCGCCGCGCATCGAGCGCCTGAGCGACCTCGCGCCGCTGGTAGGGTTTCTCTTTTCCGGACGGCTTACGGTGACACGAGAAGCTTTGCTCGCTGCAAAACTCGACGAAGCGGAGGTGCGTCAAGCGTTCGCCCTTGCGATTGCCGAGTTGGATGCTCTGCCGGTTTGGGATGCGCCGGCAATCGAGACCGTCATCAAACGCGTCGCGGCCGTACTGGGAAAGAAGGCGCGCGATGTGGCACGCCCCTTCTACGTTGCCATGACGGGGAAGCCCACCAGCATTCCGCTATTTGATTCGATGGAATTGTTGGGACGCGATCTTACCCGCGAACGTCTGCGCATCGCTTTGGGCCTCGTGGGAGCCCCAAGTAAGCGCGAACAAGAAGCGTGGGAGTCGTTGTTGGGATCGGCGCAGGTGCCGGCGTGATTCGCGCGATCGTGCTCGCCGCCGGAAAAGGGATGCGCATGAAGAGCACCCGCACGAAGGTCTTGCACGAAATCTGCGGGCGGCCGATGCTGTGGTACGTCCTCGAGTCGTTGCGCCGCAGCGGCATGGACGAAATCGTCGTCGTCGTCAACGAGCAACTCAACGCCGAAATGGGGCAGTTCGGCGTGCCGGCGATCGTTCAGCGCGAGCAGCGGGGAACCGGCGACGCGGTTCGTGCCGCGCTGGAACGCCTTGATGCGGCGTCCAACGGACGCGTAATCGTGACCTGCGGCGATATGCCGCTCGTTCCCCCCGAACTCTTCGCCTGCGTCCTGCAACCGCTCGAGGACAATGACGTCGTCATGTCTTTGATCACGGCGAAAATGCCGCTGCCGTCGAGTTTCGGGCGAGTCGTTCGCAACGGCGCGCGCGTCGAGCGAATCGTCGAAGTGTCGGATGCGGCGCCCGAACAGTTGGCAATCGACGAAATGAACGCCGGCGTCTATGCATTCGATGAAGCGGCTCTTCGTGAAGCGGTGAACGACCTACGCAACGATAACGCGCAAGGCGAATACTACTTGACCGACGTGGTCGCATATTTTGGCCACGCCGGAAAAGGGGTTAAAGCCGTTACGGCATCGGACCACCGCCACGTTCTAGGCATCAACGATCGAGCAGAATTGGCGCTTGCAAGGCAGGAGATGAACGCGCGGCTGTGCGCGCAGCACATGTCCGACGGCGTCACCATCGTCGACCCGGCAACGACCTATTTGGAGCCCGAATTGCGTATCGGAAGGGACACCGTCATCTACCCAAACACGACGATTTCTCGGCTATCGCAGTTGGGCGCGCACTGTACCATTGGTCCGAACAGCCGGCTCTCCAATTCTCGCCTCGGCGCGAGAGTAACGGTACGAGAAAGCGTAATCTCCGACTCCACGGTGGGCGATGACACGTCGATTGGCCCATTTGCGCACCTTCGCGGCGACGCGGTGTTGGCCCAGCGCGTTCACGTCGGCAATTTCGTCGAGATCAAGAAATCCAGTCTCGGAGATCGCGTCAAGGCCGGCCATCTTTCGTATCTCGGCGATGCCACGATCGGCGACGGCTCGAACGTCGGCGCCGGAACGATCACATGTAACTTCGATGGCGAGCGAAAGAACGCCACGACGGTCGGCCGCGACGTTGCGATCGGCTCCAACACTTCGCTGGTCGCACCGGTAAATCTCGGCGACGGTTCGCTCACCGGCGCGGGCGCCGTCGTGACTCACGACGTTCCGGCCGGAGAGCGGGTCGCGGGCAACCCGGCGCGTCCCCTACCGAAGAAGTAGCTTCGAGGCGAGGCCGGGAGTCGCGTAAACGTGCAATGATTTTACTTTTTGAGCGGTATGACGCGACATGCACCGTCATCTAGCGCTCTCGATCGTCTACGTCGTTGCTGCCGGTGCGATCCTGTTTTTCATTGAAACGGGATCTTCGTCTGCGGCGATCCAGCGGCCGAACGTGCTCGATCGTCACGTTACGGCAATTCCCACACAAGCTTTGATGGCCAAGCCCGCGATCGCGTTGGTGGATCACGAACGGCAAGCGGCTGCGGTGCGACGCGTGCATTGGACCGCGATCGGATGGATTTTAGCGGCAGTCTTCGAGGCAATCGCGCTCTTTTATCTGTGGAGTTCCGGCGGCGCGGCGGCGCTACGGGACTGGCTTGCGCGCCGGGTTCGTTCCCAATGGAGGCTGCGCTTCGCGTACGGCGCGGCGCTGGGACTCCTGGCACGCCTTGCTGCGTTGCTTCCGGCGTTTTATCTCTACCGCGTCGAGCGAACGCTGCAAATGACGCCTATGCTGACGCGAACATGGGGCCTCTTCTGGATCTTTCACACGCTGCTGGCGATGCTGGTCGCAGGCATAATTGCGGCGGTCGTGCTGTGGCTGGTCGATCGCACCCATCAATGGTACGCATACACGATCGCTGCGACTCTCGCCGTGAGCGTCGGGTGGGGCTTCGCGAGCCCGTACGTCCAAACGCCGCTTCGAGGAGTGCATCGGGTACCCGAGGGGCTCGAGACGAAGCTCGATGCGTTGTTGCGGCGAGCCGGATTCGCGGCGATGCCGGCGTTTGAAACTGCCAAAGAGACGCCGATCGGCGAGGTCATCGTGTTGCCCGCCGGCCCCGCACATCGAATCATCTTGACCCATGCGCTCGTTTCAGCCTATACGCCGGCCGAAATTGAATACCGCGCCGCGTACGAACTAGGCGGCATCGCGCACGGGGATCCGGTTTCGATCGCGTTGATTGAGGGGGGCACCATCGTCATCTTCGCCGCATTAGCGATCGCGATAGCGGATCGGATCAGATTTCGGCGCGACGACGATCCGCTATCGCGCCTGGCGATCGTCGGCGCCCTCTTTGCACTCGTCTATTTAATTGCGGTGCCGGTACGCAATGCCGCATTGCGGCCCTATGTCTTCGATGCGGATCGATATGCCATCGCGCTCACCGCAGATCCGACTGCGGCGGTTCGAGCGCTCGTGCGCGAGGCCGATCAACGCATGGAAGAGATTTGCCCCGAGACCTCGGCGACGCTCTTCCTCTCGACGTTACCCGGGATTGGCGCGCGAATTGAGGCTATCAATCACGTGCCGAGTCGATGTCCCTAAGCGTCGTGCGAAGCGGCCGGCCACGAGTTAACGAAGCGCATCGCCGCTTCCGCGTCACCGGCGACCCACAGTTCGACGCCATGCGCGGCGGCGGCAATAATTTCGGGTATCGCGGCGCGCTCTTGCTGGTTAAACGCCCCCAGCACGTGATCGACGCCGTCGTACGGTGGGCGTCCGACGCCGATGCGAATGCGCGGAAAGTCTTCGCCGATGGTCGCGATGATTGAACGCAGGCCGTTGTGTCCGCCGTGTCCGCCGTTGCGGCGCATGCGAAGTTTACCGAAGGGCAAATCCATGTCGTCGCTGACGACCAACACGTCGTTCGGCGGTACGCGGTACCACGACGAGATCAGGCGTACGGGGATGCCGGACAAATTCATAAACGACGTCGGTTTGACGAAGACGAGCGCGCGGTCCGAATTGAGCGCTTGAACGGCGCTGTCCTTGCGCTTCCAGGTCGTGATGCCGAAACGGCGTGAGACCTCGTCAACGACCGTGAAGCCGACGTTGTGCCGCGTCGCGGCGTACTCTTTCCCCGGATTGCCAAGGCCGACGATGAGCCGCACAGCTGCCCGTAGTGGAGACGAAGCAGCGGCTACTGTGTCTCGGACGCCCCTGGTTCTGCGCCGATGACTTCCGGTTCGGCGGCCTCTTCGGCGGGTGCTGCGGCTTCTTCGAGTTCGTGCGCGGTCCGCGACGGCTCGATCGTCACGACGATCGTTTCCGGCGAAGTCAACAGTTTAAATCCCTCGGGCAGTTTCACATCGGCCGCGCTCACGTGTTCGTGAACGTTGAGTGCGGTGACGTCGATTTCTAAGTGCTCCGGTATCTTGTCCGCCGGACCTTCGATTTCCAACTCATGCGTGATGACGTCCATCACCGCGCCGAAGTTGCGAACGCCCTCCGACACGCCGACCGTCACGATGGCCAGTCGGGCGTCAATCGCCTCGTTCGCAGAGATGCGTTGAAGATCCGCGTGGATGATTCGACGTGAGACCGGATGGATTTGAACGTCTCGGACGATGGCGGTTTCACGCTTACGCTTGCCGTCGGCGAGCGTAATGATGGCATTCCGTCCGCTGTGATGGAGCAGTTCGCTAAAAACCCGCGCATCGATCGCGACGTGTTCGGGCGCGGTGCCGTGACCGTAGACGACCGCGGGAATCTTACCGTCCGCACGAAGCGCGTGGGCGCCGGTGGTGCCCAGTCTTTCCCGGCGCTCGGTAGTGAGTGAGAGATCTTTCTTGGCCATTGGTACTTTCTGTGGAATTAGAGGGCCGCAACGGCTTCGGGAGCGCTCAGCATCGCGTTAATAGCTTCTTCGCCCGCAAAGAGTTCGGAGACGGATCGGTTTGTCGTGATGCGATTGATGGCGTCGGCAAAGATTTGCGCGATCGAGAGTTGCACGAACTTCGGGTGCCTGGAGGCATCTTCAAAGGGAATCGTATTGGTGAAGAGCACCTTTTCGATCTCCGAATCTTCCAGAACTTCGACGGCCTCGCCGGCGAAGATGCCGTGAGAGGCAACGGTGTAGACGCGCGTCGCGCCCCGCGACTTGATCGCCGCAGCCGCCTTTGCCAGCGTGCCGCCCGTCGAGATCATGTCGTCCACGACGACCGCCACCTTACCGGTAACCTCACCAACGATGTCGGTCACCTCGGAGATGTCCGGCTCGGGGCGCCGCTTGAATACGATGGCCAGTGAGCTGTTCAGACGCTTCGCAAAGAGCTCTGCGCGATGCACCCCTCCGGCGTCCGGCGAGACGACGACGATTTTATCGTCGCAGAGACCTTCCTTCTTCAGGTAGTTGCACAGCACCGGCATGGCCATCAAGTTATCGACCGGAATGTCGAAGAAGCCCTGAATCTGTGCCGCGTGCAGATCCATGGTGACGATTCGCCGCGCTCCGGTCACCTTCAATACGTTCGCAATAACCTTAGCCGAGATCGGCTCGCGGCCTTTGGTCTTTTTGTCCTGTTTCGCGTAGCCATAGTATGGGATAACTGCGGTGATCCGCGCTGCCGATGCCCGGCGCAACGCATCGATCATCAGCAGCAGCTCCATTACCGCGTCGTTCACGCCTTTGCCCTTGGGCGTCTTACAGATCGACTGCACGACGAAAACTTCCGCGCCGCGCACGTTCTCGCCGATCTCCACCCGCGTCTCCTCGTTTCTGAATTCCGAAACGAGCGCCTTACCGACGTGCAGGCGCAGGCGTTTGGCGATCTCTTCGGCCAACTGTGGATTAGAGTTCCCACAGAACAGCAAGGGAGGGTGTGTCACGGCAGTGGCGGCGTAGTTCGCGCCCTGAATCGTTCCGCCCTCGGGGATGGTTTATAAGGAAGGACGTGCCCCAAGAGTTCACCTTGGTCAGCCCTTTTGCACTCGCCGGCGACCAGCCGAAAGCCACACAAGCGCTGGCCGAAGGCGTGCTGCGGGGAGACCGCGCTCAAACATTGCTCGGCGTCACGGGAAGCGGCAAGACGATGGCCATGGCTCGCACGATCGAGTTGGTGCGTAAGCCCACGCTCGTGCTGTGTCACAACAAGACGCTGGCGGCGCAGCTCTGCGCGGAGTTTCGCGAATTCTTTCCGAGAAACGCCGTTGAGTATTTTGTCTCATACTTCGACTACTATCAGCCGGAAGCGTACGTCCCCTCAACCGATACCTATATCGAGAAGGATAGTTCGATCAACGACGAGATCGAACGCTTGCGCCATTCTGCGACGCAGTCGCTGTTGACTCGTCGCGATACCGTCATCGTAGCATCGGTTTCGTGCATCTTCGGCTTGGGGTCGCCGTCGGACTATATCGAGATGTCGGCCCGCGTTCGCATCGGCGACGCGGTCGACCGCGACGTATTACTTCGCAAACTGGTGGACATGCAGTACCGGCGCAACGATCTCAATCTCGTGCGCGGGACGTTCCGGGTGCGCGGCGATACGCTCGAGTTCGTCGGTGTGGAGGAGGAGATGGTCCATCGCATTTCCTTTTTCGGCGACGAGATCGAGTCGATCGACGTCGTCAATATGCTGACCGGCGAGTACCTGGAGCGAAAGAACGAGCTCTTGATCTTTCCCGCCAAGCATTTCATCACTCCGGACGAGAAACTGCGTCGGGCGATTCTTTCGATCGAAGACGAACTCGAAGAGCGCTTGGCCTATTTCCGCCGCCACGGCAGATTGCTCGAAGCGCAGCGCCTCGAGATGCGCACGCGCTACGACCTAGACATGCTGCGTGAGGTGGGTTACTGCAATGGAATCGAAAATTACTCGCGCCACCTAACCGGACGCGAGCCCGGTTCGACGCCCTGGTGTTTGATCGACTTCTTTCCGAAAGACTGGCTGCTCTTCGTGGACGAATCTCACGTGACGCTGCCGCAGGTGCACGGCATGTATGCCGGAGATCGTTCTCGCAAAGAAGTCTTGGTGGAACACGGCTTCCGTCTCCCCAGCGCCCTGGACAATCGCCCGCTCACCTACGACGAGTTCGACGCGCATACTTCACAGGTGGTTTACGTTTCGGCGACCCCCGGCGCGTACGAGACCCGCCGCAGCAGTCAAGTCGTGGAGATGATCATTCGTCCCACGGGCTTGGTCGATCCGGAAGTCGAGGTGCGCCCCACCCGCAATCAGGTCGACGATCTCATGGAGCAGATCGCGCAGCGCGCGGCCCGTAAGGAGCGCGTTTTGGTGACGACGCTGACGAAAAAGATGGCGGAAGACCTTACGGATTATCTGCTGGAAAATGGCCTGCGGGTGCGTTATTTGCATAGCGAAGTGGACACGCTGGAGCGCGTAGCGATCCTACGCGATCTTCGCGCGGGCGTTTTTGACGTGCTCGTCGGGATCAATTTGCTACGCGAGGGGCTCGATCTTCCAGAGGTGTCGTTAGTGGGAATTCTGGACGCCGATAAGGAGGGTTATCTGCGCAGCGGAACTTCGCTGATCCAGACGATCGGGCGAGCGTCGCGCAACGTCGAAGGCAAGGTTATCATGTATGCCGATGTCGTGACTGAATCGATGGCGCGGGCCATCGGAGAAACGCGCCGCCGGCGCGAAATGCAACTGGCATACAACCGGGAGCACGGCATCGAACCGACAACCGTACGCAAGCAGATTCACGACATCCTCAGCATGGTTGGTGCGACGCACGAGAACACGACGAAGCTTAAATTCGATCGATTGCCGCGAGACGCGGCGCTCAACATGGCGCGAGACCTCGAGCGTGCGATGCGCAACGCCGCCGCAAACCTAGAGTTCGAAAAGGCTGCGGCGCTCCGCGATGAGTTGGTCGAACTACGCAGACAGATCGGCGGCAACGAATCGGTTCTCTTCGGAGGCAGAGCCCCGAAGATCTTCGATAAAGCGCTCGCCGAGCTGGTTAGCAATTAGACGGCGTCCTGCATTTGGCCCAAATCGTCAGCCGCACGATTCTGAGCGTCCCCGAAGCTCTCTTGGAGCTTCTGTTCATCGCGCTCGCCGTGGCCTTTTTCGTGGCGCTCCACTTCGTCGTGCAACGCCAATTGCGCAGCGAAGTCTTACGCCGCCACAACGACGTCGCGGGCTACCTTTTCTCGGCCGTCGGCGTGCTCTATGCGGTCGTGCTCGGATTCGTCGTGGTCGTCGTGTGGCAGAAGTACGACGGTACGGTCTCCAATGTGGAAAATGAGGTCGATGCGACCGCCGACCTCTATCACGCCGTCGACGGCTACGATGCGGCGACTCGCAGTCGAGTCCGAAGCGATCTCGCTCGTTACGCGCAGATCGTCGTTTCGCAGGAGTGGCCGGCGATGGCTGCGGGACAGCCGATCTCGTGGGCCGCGGCGCGGCAATTGGAGGATGCGGCGTATCGCATCGATATGTTCGGGCCGCACAACTGGAAGGAGTTCGCCGCGCAGCAAGCCGCAATTGCCGACATGCAGCGCCTTTTCGATGCCCGGCGCCAGCGGTTGGTTCAGGCCGTTCCCGCGGTTCCGTCGGTACTGTGGTTTGCATTGGTGTGCGGAGCGCTGGCCATGATTGCGTTCTGTTACATTTTCGGAGTCGAGAACCGGCCGGCTCAGTTGATCATGACGGGAATCTTGGTAAGCTTGATCGGGATACTGTTCGTGGTGATCGCAGAATTTTCGACGCCGTTTTCCGGCTCCGTGCGAATCTCTTCGGAGGGTTGGCAATTTTTCCAGCAGCGCATGCACGCGGTTCGATGAGTTCGCCGTTGCGCCGGATCGACGCGGTCCTCTTCGATCTCGACGACACGCTTCACGATGATACGTTCGCCAATCAGAGCGCTGCCGAAGACGTTGCGCGTGAGATCGCCGCAGAGCACGGCATCGACGCGCTGGCGCTCAAAGACGCCTACATCGCTCAGGCCGAGGGCTTTTGGCACCGCCTAACCGGCAGCGATTTGACGGGAAAGTTGGCAACGCTACGAGCGACGCTGTGGCAAGCGGCCCTGGAAAGCGTCGGGGCACCCGGCGATTTGGCCGGCCGCAGCGCCCGACGCTATCACGCCTACCGCGCAAAGTACTATACTGTCTTTCCGGGCGCGATCGAGTTGTTACGGCGACTGCGAAAACGCGGGTGCAAACTGGGCGTCTTGACGAACGGGTTTTCGGAGACGCATCGTGAAAAAATCGCTTTGCTGCGTTTGACGGAGCTCTTCGACGCCATTTTTCTTGCGGATGAAGTTGGTATGGTCAAGCCCGATCCGTTGCTCTTCGCCCACGCCTGTCGAACGCTCGCCAGCGCACCTTCGCATTCCGCGATGGTCGGCGACCGATACGACCGCGACATGCGCGGCGCTCTCGAAGCCGGGCTGTATGCCGTCTGGCTCAACGTTCGCGGCGAGAAGTTACCGCTAGGAGCGACGCCGCCTGACGCCACGTGCAGTTCCATCGGTGACGTCGGCCGAATACTCTTGGTTCCAGCCGGTGTATCCTAAATCGATAACATGACTCTCGATTCGATCGTTATTAAGGGCGCCCGCGAGCACAATCTCAAGAACGTCGATTTGGTGCTCCCGCGCAATCGCCTCATCGTCATCACCGGCCTTTCGGGTTCCGGCAAGTCGTCGTTGGCGTTCGACACCGTCTATGCCGAAGGGCAACGGCGATACGTCGAATCGCTCTCGTCGTATGCGCGACAGTTCCTGGGGCAAATGGAGAAGCCGGACGTCGATTATATCGAAGGCCTTTCGCCCGCGATTTCAATCGATCAAAAATCAACCTCGCGCAATCCTCGCTCGACGGTGGGCACGGTCACCGAAATTTACGATTACCTGCGTCTGCTGTATGCTCGCGTCGGCACGCCCCACTGCTATCAGTGCGGTCGCGAGATCAGTTCGCAGTCGAGCGAGCAGATCGTCGATGCCATACTGGCGCTGCCGGAAGGGACTCGGATCACCGTGCTCGCTCCGATGGTGCGCGGGCGAAAGGGCGAGTACGTCAAGCTCTTCGATGAGATTACGCGTGAGGGGTTTTCGCGCGTGCGGGTGGATGGCGAGATCAGCGAACTTCGGCCGGAATCCGCAAGCGGCAAGCTCGCGCTCGACAAAAAACGCAAGCACCGAATCGAAGTCGTGGTGGATCGGCTCGTGCTCAAGCCTGAAGTGCGCAAGCGTTTGGCCGATTCCGTCGAGACGACGTTGCGTCTTTCGAGCGGCATCGTCACCGTGCTCACAGATGCTCCGATCGGCCCGGGACGCGAGCTAACGTTCAGCGAGGCGTTTGCCTGCGTGGACTGTGGACTCTCGTTCGAAGAAGTCGCGCCGCGGCTGTTCTCGTTCAACTCTCCGTACGGCGCCTGTCCGTCGTGCAGCGGACTCGGCGAGAAGATCGAGATCGATCCCTGGAAGGTGATCCCGGACCGGAGCAAGTCCATCGCCGATGGCGCGATCGTTCCGTGGAGCCGCAACCTGGGCAGCGGCCGATACCCGTCGATGAATCCGTACTACCTGCAGCAATTAGAGCGCGTGCTTCGACGGTATCGCGCGAAGATGACGACGCCCGTCGAGCAGTTCTCCGACGAAGTGCTCGGCGCAATCCTCTATGGCACCGATCGCGAGCAGACGTTCGAATATACGTCACGCGGCGGCAGGACGTGGGAATATCGCGCGTCGTTCGAAGGCGCGGTTAATAATCTTCAGCGGCGGTACGGCGAAACGTCGAGCGAGTACGTCAAGGAAGAGATCGAAAAGTTCATGTCGGCCTCTACGTGTCCGGCGTGCAAAGGCGCACGCCTGAAACCGGAGGCGCTTGCCGTGACGGTGGACGAGAGCAATATCGATAGGCTGACCCGAATGTCGATCGAACAACTAGAACGATTTTTCCGCGATCTGGCGCTGACGGCGCGCCAAGAACAGATCGCACATCAGATCGTCAAAGAGATTCGCGCGCGGCTGGGATTCCTGGCGAACGTGGGACTAAGTTATCTAACGCTTTCCCGTTCGGCCACGACCCTCGCGGGAGGCGAGTCGCAACGAATCCGCCTGGCCACGCAGATCGGAAGCGCGCTGGTCGGCGTGCTTTATATCTTGGACGAGCCTTCCATCGGACTACACCAGCGCGACAACGATCGTTTGTTGGCGACGCTCAAGACGCTGCGCGATCTCGGCAACACGCTGATCGTCATCGAGCACGACGAAGACACGATGCGCACTGCCGACGTCGTCGTGGATATTGGGCCCGGGGCGGGGGCGCAGGGCGGCGAAATCCTGACCAGCGGTTCGTTGAGCGACGTGATCGCCAATCCGCACTCTGAAACCGGCGCGTACCTTTCGGGCCGCAAGTTCATTCCAATCCCGCGCCGACGTCGAGAGCCGTGCGGCTGGCTCGAAGTACGTAATGCCCGCGCGAATAACCTGAGAGGAATCGACGTACGAATTCCGCTCGGCGTATTCGCATCCGTGACGGGCGTGAGCGGCAGCGGGAAGTCGACGCTCGTGAACGAGGTAGTGGTGCGCGCACTCAACCAGCACTTGCATAAGCAGCCGCCGTCGGGAACGTACGGCAGCGTGAAAGGCGCCGCGGAACTCGACAAGCTGGTGGTCATCGATCAGTCGCCCATCGGCCGAACGCCCCGCAGCAATCCCGCGACCTATACGGGCACGTTCGACCGCATTCGCGAACTGTTCTCGCTCGTTCCCGACGCACGGATGCGCGGGTACACGCCTGGACGGTTTTCCTTCAACGTCAAAGGCGGCCGCTGCGAAGCCTGTCAAGGCGACGGCATCATCAAGATCGAGATGCATTTTCTTCCGGACGTCTACGTGCCGTGCGAAGTGTGCAAAGGAAAGCGCTACAATGCGCAGACCCTCGAAGTGAAGTACCGAGGGAAGACGATCTCCGACGTGCTGGAGATGCGCGTCGACGAGGCCAGCGATTTCTTCTCCAACATTCCGCGCGTGGCGGGCAAGTTGCGGACGATCTGCGACGTCGGCTTGGGATACATCAAGATGGGTCAGCCGGCGACGACGCTTTCGGGCGGCGAAGCGCAGCGTGTAAAACTCGCCACCGAACTCTCCCGTCGTTCGACCGGCCGCACGTTCTACGTGCTCGACGAACCGACCACAGGTTTACATTTTGCCGACATTCATAAACTGCTCGACGTCTTACAACGGCTGGTGAAACTGGGAAACACGGTGCTGGTAATCGAGCACAACTTGGATGTCATCAAAACCGCCGATTATTTGATCGACCTTGGCCCCGAAGGCGGCGATCGCGGGGGCACGGTCGTTGCGACGGGAACGCCCGAACAAGTCTCCGGCAACGATGCTTCGTACACCGGCGCGTATCTCGTTCCGGTGTTATGCGATCAACGCGCCGTCGGTCACCATCGCCCCGACGACGCGGAGCTGGAGCGGCTCGAACAGGAAAATCTTTTCGTGCTACGAGATTTGGCCGAGAGCGGCAGAGTCGCGATTTTGTCGTCCTGAGCCCTTCGACTTCGCTGAAGGAAAGGCTCCGTCGAACGATGACAAAGCAGTACGAGGCCCGCGCTGAAAGCCTGCGGGCGCAAATCGAAGAGGCCAATTACCGATACTACGTTCTCGACGATCCCTCGATTCCCGACGCCGAGTACGACGGGCTATTGCGCGAACTGATCGAACTCGAAGAGCGGCACGCCGAACTACGGACTCCGGATTCACCGACGCAGCGAGTCGGCGCCGCGGCTTCAGAGCGCTTCCCGCCGTACGAGCACGAGCGTCCCATGCTCAGCCTCGCTAATGCGGTCTCGTTCGAGGAGCTGCGCGCCTTCGACGAGCGCGCTCGTAAAGTTGCCGGTCGTGCGGTCGAATACGTTTGCGAACTGAAGATCGACGGGCTCGCCGTTGCGCTCGACTATCGCGACGGCGTGTTGCTGCGTGGGGGAACCCGCGGCGATGGGCGCGTCGGCGAGGACGTTACGGCGAACCTCCGTACAGTTCGGACGATCCCACTGCGCGTGCGTGCTCGCGGAGGGTCAGGCACCCCAAAACTCTTGGAAGTGCGCGGGGAAGTCTATCTGCGTAAGAGCGATTTCGAGCGGCTCAACGCCGCTCGCGAGCGCGCGGGGCTGCCGGTTTTCGCCAATCCGCGCAACGCCGCATCGGGCGGAGTACGCCAACTCGACCCGGCCCTGACGGCGCAGCGCAGGCTTTCTTTTTTTGCCTATCAGCTCGTGCTCGGCGGCAACCGTGTCAGGACCCAATGGGACGGCCTCCGCCGATTGGAACAGTGCGGCTTTCCCGTCAACCCGCACGTTGCGCGGCTGCCGTCGCTCGAAGCAGTCGTCGAATACTGCAGGGAGTGGGAACGGCGACGCGATGATTTGGATTACGAGATCGACGGGGTGGTCGTTAAGATCGACGATCTTGCGCTGCAAGAGCGCCTCGGTGTCGTAGCCCGCGATCCGCGCTGGGCAATCGCCTTTAAGTTCAAACCGCGCGAAGCACGCACCAAGTTGCTCGGCATTTCAGTAACGGTCGGCCGCACCGGAACCCTCAATCCTAATGCAGTTTTGGCACCCGTACAGATCGGCGGCGTCACGGTCAAGAGTGCAACACTGCACAATCGCGACTACATCGAAAGCAACGACATCCGCATCGGCGACACCGTGTTGGTGACGCGCGCCGGCGACGTGATCCCCCGCGTCGTGGGGCCGATCGTGGCGGACCGAACGGGAAAAGAGCGGCGCTTTACCATGCCGGGACGCTGCCCCGTCTGCGGTTCCGATGTCGATCATCCCGTCGGGGAAGCGATGTCGCGCTGCACCAATGCGGCGTGCCCCGCACAAGTATACGAACGGGTACGCCACTTCGCGTCACGCGGTGCTATGGACATCGAAGGGCTCGGTGACGTAATGGCCCAGCAACTCACCGAATTGGGGCTGGTGCGGGATATTTCGGATATTTATGCGCTTGGCGAGGCAACGTTGGCGCAGGTTCCGCGCACGGGAAAGAAAAGCATCGAGACTCTCTTACGCAACATCGAACGTTCCAAGGAACGAGGTCTGGCGCGTTTGATTTACGCGATGGGGATTCGTTTCGTCGGGTCGCAGACCGCGCAAATCCTCGCGAGCGACTTCCGCAGGATCGAGGCAATCGCGAAAGCGAGCGAAGAAGAACTTCAACGCAGCGATGGGATTGGCCCGGAGGTTGCCCGCAGCGTGACGCTCTTCTTCAAACAACCGGCCAATTTGGAGATGCTCGAACGCTTACGGCGCACCGGCGTCAAGACGACTGCTCCAAGAAAACCGGCCACGGCGGACGCCAAACTCGTGGGCAAGACTTTCGTGCTCACCGGAACGCTGCCGTCGTTGTCGCGTGAAGAGGCATCTTCGCTGATCCTCGGGGCCGGCGGCAAAGTTAGCGGTTCGGTCAGCAAGAAAACCGATTACGTCGTTGCGGGTAGCGAAGCCGGAAGCAAACTCACGAAAGCCGAACAACTCGGCGTCGAAATCCTCGACGAATCCGCCTTGCGTAAGTTATTGGAGGGGTAGTGCTGCTGCCAGCCTGAGCTCGTCGAAGGGTGACGAACTTACTAACGTATTCTTATGCCGTACTCACTGGGTCCGGCGGCATCGGGCAGCGACTCGCCCAACGACGCGATGACGTCGCCTGCGACGACCCCCACGCTGCGCTTGCGAGCGGCGAGCATTCCGGCCAGACCGTGCCAATATGCTGCAGTGCGCGCCGCGTCGACGGCTGATAATCCTTGCGAAAGAAGCGTGGCGATTATACCGGTTAGGACGTCGCCGGTTCCCGCCGTGGCGAGAGCATTGGTGCCGGTTGGGTTGATATGCACCGTGGACCCGTCGTAAATCAGCGTATCCGAGCCCTTCAGCAGCGTCGTGATACCTGTCCGATCCACGAACTCGCGAACGCGCTGGACCCGCGTGCCGGGCGCAATGGTTCCCTTCCCTGAAAGGCGCGCAAACTCACTGCCATGCGGCGTAACGACGTACGGCTTACCGCGCAACAGCTCTAAACGTCTGCTCAAATGAAACAAGCCGCTCGCATCGATCACCGCAGGCAGTCGATTCGCTTGGAGAAAACGCGTAACGATTTCGGTAGTGCGCTCGTCCAATCCTAAGCCTGGGCCGAGAGCAACCGCGCCGTTGCGCTTTGAGATATCGAGCAATTCCTCCACGATGGCGCCCGGCGAGGCCTCGTCATCCATCTCCACGACGACCTGCTCGACGAGATGCATGCGAAGCGTCGGGGCCGCAGATTTCGGCGTCGCGACGGTCACGTAACCCGCGCCGGCGCGCGCCGCGCCCCGCGCGCACAACACCGCGGCGCCCGGAAACTGCGACGATCCCGCGATTACCAGCGGTGCTCCGGCAGCGCGTTTGTCGGAATTCGGCGCGCGCTGCGGCAAGAGATCGCAGAACGCTCGGGAATCGAGCGCCGCAAACTCGGGCGCTGCCGCCGCTAAGATTGCGTCGCCGATGCCGATGGGTACGCACCACAACTCCCCGACGTTTTCACGAGCCGGTTCGATGAGCAATCCCGGCTTTGCGGCCGCGAGCGTAACGGTCACCGTCGCGCGGACCGCGCCGGCTCCCACCTCGCCCGTAAGCGCGTCAATTCCGCTTGGGATATCGATTGCCACCACGCGACGCCTGCGCGCGTCTAACGCGGGCGTTATCGCGCGATACTTTTCCGTTAATGGAAGCCGTACGCCGGTGCCAAAGAGCGCATCGAGCCCGACGCCGTCACCCGCCAAATCTTGCGCCTTCTCCTCATCGACCGGCAGCGGCAGGATCTTGACGCCGGCCCTTTTCGCGCGTTCGTGCGCCGCGGCACGCGCCGCCGAAGGATTCTCCACGACGTCCGCCGCCAGAATGCATTCGTACTCGTTTGCCAACTCCGCGAGCGCGGCGAATCCATCGCCTCCGTTGTTGCCCGGTCCCGCAAACGCCACCACGCGGGTCCCGGAAGCGGCGATGCGCCGCACGTGTTGCGCAACGCGACGCCCCGCGGTCTGCATCAGCGCCTCTTCACCTACGTTAAGAATGGCCGCTGCGTCTGCGGCGCGCATCTGTTCCGGCGTTAAGACATAGATCATCCTTCTAAAATAACGACCGCGGCGGCGGACTGGGCCGTGTGCGTGATGCTTAAGAGAATCTCACGAACGCTCCGGCGCTGCAGTAATATTCGCGCGTCTTCGCGCAGTTCGATCGTCGGTCGGCCACTCGGCAAATGCGTAACGCCGACGCTCCGCCATGGAATCGCGTGACCAAAAGCCTTGCGCGTCGCTTCCTTTGCCGCAAAGAATCCGGCCAGCCGCTCGTGCCAGTTACGCTTTCGCATCGCGTAGGACATCTCTTCATCCGTGTAGATTTTGCGCGCGAACCATGCGAGCGCGCGCGAATCGAACCGATAGCGCTTCACCTCCGCGACGTCGATTCCCATTCCCACGATCATCGCGACGCCTTCGACGCCTTCGCCTCCGGCGCATCTTACGGCGTTTTTAGTGTTTTGCAAGTTTTGAGCGATGATTGGCGAAGGATCGGCGAGCAGATGAGCCAGATCGGCATCGTACCGGTGAACGCGATCGAAGCGAATTTTTTGGAACGGCTTGCCGCGTGTCTCGAAGAGTCCTTTCTCGCACGCGCCCGCATCGAACGTTCGTTGGCCGTGCCGCGTAGCGTGCTCAACGCGGCACGCGGCCAACTGTTTGCTTCGACGCTGACCGGAAAGGTACGACGCGCGCACGCGAACGTCGACGATGCCGCCGTGCTCGCCATCACCACGTTCGACCTGTACAAGACGTCGCATCGATTCGTCTTCGGTGACGTCGACGAAAGTCAGCGAGTCGCCGTTGTTTCGACGTATCGCTTACGGCCTGAGTTCTACGGCGAACAACCCGATGCCAATCTCGTATTCCAGCGGACGCTCAAGGAATGCGCGCACGAACTCGGCCACGTCTTCGGGCTGCGCCACTGCTACAACGCGCGCTGCGCGATGTACTACTCCAACTCGATCTTCGAGACGGACAACAAGATGCCGCATTTCTGTGAGGGCTGCGATCGCCGCCTAACCCGCGAACGGGACGCGCGCTAGCGTTCGATACGCGCGTCGGCCAACGCGATCGTCTCTCGTTCGCCGCTTTTCCGCTGCACCCGTAAGCCTCCCCCCGTCGCGAGGCCGAGAGCAATAGCGTCGAACGGCATCCCGCTATCCGGGGCGATGCGATAACGCCTGCCCGGCAGCTGCGCCGCATCGTTCCAGCGTTGAGTGACGAGCTCGGGTTGGTGGAGTGACGGCAGCGAACTTTCGTACGATAGCAAAAGCGCGCGGAGCATTTCGGGCCGTTCAAGCGCCGCCACGTCGTCGCAAAATGCCGGCGCGGGCTCGATCGCGTCATTGGCAGTCGCAAAACGATGGACGTTTATTCCTACGCCGCAGGCAACGCGGGCGACCGAGCCCGCAACGCTGGATTGACACAGAATGCCGGCGATCTTGCGTTGCCCACACAGAACGTCGTTCGGCCATTGCAAAACGGTCGATACGTTGAGCTCCGAGAGAGCGTCGCATATCGCGAGCGCGGCCCAATACGGAACGAGCCAGAGATTGCGCGCAGCAATGCTTCCCGGCAGAATCGTCGTGCAGAGCAGGGACGTTCCGGCCGGTGCTTCCCAGCGGCGTCCCTTGCGACCGCTGCCTCTTCGTTGATATTCCGCAACGATCGTGAGCCCGCCGTAGCGTTCTTCCGACAGCAGTGACGCTGCGTCGTCGTTGGTGCTTTCAGTTTCCTCGACGTACCTGATGGCCGCAAACGGCGAACCGTCAAGATGACGCGCGACCGATTCATACGGCCCCGCCTCCGGCACCATGTTGAGCGGATTCGAAGGAGGTTGCGGCGTATTGCGCGCTTCTATGCCCATCGAGAGAACGCTAATTCTTTGCAAGCCGGACGCCGTTTCCCGCGGGCTGGTCGGCGAAATCACGGCGCGGATCGAGCGACGCGGTTACGTGATCACCGCGATGAAGCTGATGCAACTCACCGGCGATCGCGCGCGCGAACACTATGCAGAGCATCGCGGCAAGCCCTTCTTCGACGATCTGGCCACCTTTATCACGAGCGGTCCGCTCGTCGCCATCGCAGCCGAAGGTGAGAGCGCGATCGATGGCTGCCGTCAATTGATCGGTGCGACGAATCCGATCCTCGCAGCTCCAGGTTCCATCCGCGCCGATTTCGCGCAAACGATCGGAAGAAACCTGGTGCACGGCAGCGACAGCGCGGCCAGCGCGGAGCGGGAGTTAAAGTTGTTCTTCGAGGACAACGACTTCGTATCGCGGCGACACGATCTCGAGCGCTGGATCAAAGAATAGGCGTGTCGCTCGAATCGTTGCGCGGCGCGGGCGCGCCGCTGATCGAGGCGGTACGCGCGCGCGAGGTTCTGGACTCGCGAGGGAATCCGACCGTTGCGGTGATGGTGGCGACGAGCGCCGGCGCGGTAGAGGAAGCGATGGTGCCTTCGGGTGCGTCGACCGGCGCTAACGAAGCCGTCGAGTTGCGCGATGGCGACGACGCGCGTTATAACGGTAGGGGCGTCGGAAGAGCCGTGCGCGCGGTCAACGAACTGCTGGGGCCCGCGATCGAAGGCCTCGACGCGACGACACAGCGCGAGATCGATCAAAAACTGATCGAACTCGACGGTACGCCGAACAAAGCCAACCTCGGCGCAAACGCGATCCTCGGCGTTTCGCTCGCGGTCGCGCGGGCCGCGGCGGCTAGCGTTGGCCTTCCGTTGTTCCGGTATCTCGGCGGACCGTCGGCCGCAACGTTGCCCGTTCCGATGATGAACGTGATCAACGGCGGCAAACACGCCTCCGGCGCGCTGGAATTTCAAGAGTGCATGATCGTGCCGCTCGGCGCTGCGACCTTCGCTGAGGCGATACGCTATGGCGCCGAGACCTTTCACGCGCTGGCAAAGATTTTGCACGAACGTGGATTGCCGACGCAGGTTGGCGATGAAGGTGGCTACGCGCCGCCGCTGGAGGCGCCGGCGCAGGCGCTGGATCTGATCGTGGCGGCGATCGAACGAGCGAGATATCGTCCCGGGGACGACGTCGCAATCGCTCTCGATCCGGCATCGAGTGAGTTTTACGATGCCGGTACGTACTATCCACTGTCGCGCGATCGTGCCGCTGACGTGGAGAATATGATTACGCTCTACGGCGATCTCTGCCAGAGATATCCCATCGTTTCAATCGAAGATGGATTAGCCGAAAGCGATTGGGCCGGCTGGCAAAGGCTCACCGCGACATTGGGCGATCGCGTTCAACTTGTGGGGGACGACGTGTTCGTGACCAACGTCGAGTTTCTGGAACGCGGCATTGCGCAAGGCGTCGCCAACGCGATTCTGATCAAACTCAATCAAATCGGTACACTGAGCGAAACGTTGGATTGCATCGCGACGGCGCACCGCGCCGGATATCGCACGGTGATCTCTCACCGCTCCGGCGAAACGGAAGACACGACGATTGCGGACCTCGCCGTTGGAACCGCTTCCGGACAAATAAAAACGGGTTCGCTCTCGCGCAGCGATCGAACGGCAAAATACAATCGTCTCATGGCAATCGAAGAACTACTCGGGCAGGCGGCAATCTATCCCGGCGCTAACGTCTTCCGTCGCTCGGGCCTGTAGCTCAGCGGTAGAGCGGCCGGCTCATAACTGGTTGCGCGTAGGTTCGAATCCTACCAGGCCCACCAGACCTGAGTTACATCGCCCCGCGCTTGATCGGAATGTTGTTGAGCGGCCCCATTCCGCCAACTTGGACGATCGTTGCACCTTTGGCAATCGACCAGTGATGTACGCCGGCCGGTACCATTACGAAGGAACCTGCGGGCAACTCCTTCGCATTTGCCCTGTTTATGCTATCGCCGGTTCCGAACAGTATGGCGCCGGAGATCACCGTGACGTATTCAGGGTGCGAATGGTAGTGGGGTTGGTTCGTGTAGCCGTCCGGCATCTTCACCCGAATAACCGAGTTCACGGACTTGGTGGGATCGCCGGTCAGCACCGCGGACCACGTACCTTTCGTTGGGCCGCTGCCGGCGACCCAGTGTAGATTATCGGGCGTGACGACCGCCGGACTTCCCATCGTCGCTGCGAACGCCGTGCCACCGCCCAAAAGCAGCCCAAAAACGATCCAAGAGAGCAACTTCATACGTGCCTTCCTTTAGCAGATGTACGCTGGGGTCATGGAAGACGCTACGCTGCCAAGGCGATTCACCCTGCCGCCCGCTCAAACAGACAGGGAATTAGGTCGTGTCATCGGGCGGCCCTAAGAGACGGTTGAAGAATGAACGATAACGCTGCAAGGCCACGCGCAGTTCCTCCGTGTCGGGCATTTCTTCGCGATTCCACTGATTCTCTAGTCCCGTACGTTCTCGCGTGAACGTGTCCGTCAGCTCTTTGACGATCTCCGCCACCATGGCATGAGCGTCCTTGACGGAACCTCTCGGATCGTCGACAAACGAAGCTTGAATGTCGCTCCAGCGCCGGCGCAACTCATCCATGCGCTCGGCGGGAAGAAACGCACGATCTTCCTCCGGCATTGCGCCGCCATCGGATGCCGCAGATTCTTCGGGACTGGTGGACTCGGCTGTCATCGTTTCGCTCCCTCATCGGTGCCGACTAAGTCGGTGAATAAGTTTCGGTAATGGAGCATTGCTTGCCGAAGGTCTTCGGTCGTCGCGGCCCCATTTTCACTCCTCAGCGCGATCTCGTGCGCCGCACGATAATCTTGCACTACCGTAGCGTGATCCGCGGAAAGGTCGGCCGCGCGCTGCTCAAAGTTTACGATAGGATAGCCGCGATCGCGCATCACGTTTGTCGACAGAGTGTCCGCTTGCGCGAGAGCGGCTTTTGGTTCGTCGACGAATCGCTCTTGAATGCGTCGCCATTCCTCCGTATACCGCTGCTTCGCACCTGCGGGCAACTCTTCCAAGTGAAATTTTTCAACGCGAGCTTCTCTTTCCGCCAGCTCTCGCTCAGCTCTGGTCCGATCGCCATATTGACGAGCCGTGCGCTCGTATTCGGGCCCGAAACGGCGTCGTAATCGCGCGGAGCGCTGTCCCCGAGCGATAAATACGACGGCAAGGACGAGCGCGATGAGAACGATCGCGCCGATAATGTAGTAGGTCGTAGGAGTCGTCGTCATGGCCCGCCTTGTACCCACAATCTCTGCGACCACCGCGGGCGCCGGCGTAATCCGCCCCTGCCGTCGACCCACCCGCTGCCGCGGAGATCGACGCGGCGCCGATGGTCCAGGCGTACGGATTTGACGACGCGAAGCGCGTTGGCTAGAGTATTCGGAGTCTCGGCGCCATCGTCTATCGGTTAGGACATCGCCCTTTCAAGGCGGAAAGACGGGTTCGATTCCCGTTGGCGCTAGATAAACTTCGTAGGGACTAGAAGTGACAAGCGGGGAAACAAGTGCCGGGACGACTCCAGGACCAGTGACGGCTGACGAATGGATGTCCCTTTGAGCGATCATCTATTCGCATGGCTATTGTACTTCCGCCAGCGTCGCCGTAAAATCGAAGCCGATCATTTTCAATGGAAGCACGATCCATGTCGCTAAACCACTTCAATGCCGTCGACGCCGGAATCGCATCCAATAATAGTGCCGATGTCAATACTGCGGCACTGCAGCGCCTGGTCAACAGCGCTGAAGCTGCCGGAGGCGGAACGATCACGATCCCTGCCGGCATCTATGCGATCAACGGCACAATCTCGCTTGAACCGCCGGTTGAGTCGTCCATTGAGATCCGGGGGGAGGAAGGTTAGACACTCATTCAAACTGCAGGCGCAGATGTCCCATTGTTCTCTGCAGGCGTTAAAAACGAACCATGTGGGAGAGTCGTGATCGCAGAAATTCGAATGCAAGGCGAAGAGGCGAGCGACGCGCAGAAAGCAGACTCCATGCAGGGCGCTATAAATGCTCCTACCGAGCCGTAAAGGACAGCCTCGTAATGGCTGACTCAAACGCGGAGAGTTCGCTCCTTATGACGGGAATCGACCGACGCGGCCTCGGCTCCGCGCTTGCCGCCTCTCGCATCGTAGGATGAAGGGCCACGAGATTGTCGCGCGAGCGCGAAGCAGGCGCTTCGGTTGCGAACGGCGCCGGAAAAATCCAGCGAGGATGCCTTTCCCCCCAGCGAGAAGAGCATCCGCCCCAAAGGAGAGGCCATTTTGAAAGCGACTACTCCGGGCTTGTACCTCTTCCACAACCTCATGCATTGAAGTTATGATATGAAGAGCGCTTTCCCTCAGTCTTGCGCATTCTGCTTGATTCTTGCTTTCACAGCATTTCCAGGCTGCGGTAATCGAACTATACCGACGTTCGGCAAAGTAGTCCCGGACGTCGCATCAAATCGCGCCATCACAGATACCGTATGGTCGTGGATGATGCCTGAAGCAAAAACGAAAGACTTGCTTTACGTAACAAACTACTCGTACGTATCAGTGTATACATATCCACAAGGTAAGCTTGTCGGCAAACTAAAGGGATTCATCTCAACCGTTGGTGCCTGTAACGATCAAAAGGGCCATGTATATATTACGAATCATGCGTATAGGCACGGGACCGTAAGGATCGCAGAATATGATCACGGTGGAGTTCAGCCTATTGCATATTTAGAGAAGACGCACGTCGGCCCGGTAGGCTGCTCGGTCGATCCAACTACCGGTAACTTAGCCGTTTCCGGATTCGGGGGTGCCCGAGGAGTCGATGTGTTCGTCCAAGCCAGGGGGAAACCAACGTTTTATAAAGACTCTTCTTTTCTTTTTACGCAGTTTTGTGGATATGACGGAAGTGGCGATCTCTTTGTCGATGGACCAACCCCGGGAGGTGGAGCTAACTTAGCAGAGCTTCCCAAGGGTAAAGCGAAGCTCGTGGATGTTAAACTAGATGCGCCAATAGACAGCAGCGGTGGCATACAGTGGGACGGACATTACGTCGCAGTCGGTGCTTACGTCAAGCGCAAGAGGAAAGCTTCGGTTCCCGTTATTTATCAGTTTAAGGTTTCGGGCTCACAGGGCAACGAAGTCGGAATGACGCCGTTGGGCAAGCCTGCATATCTTACGTCGTTTCAGTTCGCCATTTTAAAGGGTACTGTCATCGTGCCGAACTGGTACTACGTCGATTACGCCGAAAAGCACGATGTGCTCTTCTATAGATATCCAGCTGGTGGTTCGCCGACCGCCATATTGACAAAAGACATTACCGATCCTCGTGGTGTCGCGCTGAGCCATGCCTCAGGACCACCGGACTTCGGTGGAGGAAGCAGACGGTGACCCGAATCGAATGGCTTAACGTTGATAAGACGCTCCATTTAACGGAGCGCCGCCCAGCTGAGATGAAACTTTAGTGCGCTTCAGTCGCTCAGCACAGTTCGAAAGAGAGGATCGATATGCCCGCGCCAGTGCTAACTGCTTCGTTCAACGTCACTGCAGGATTTCCGAATCAGGGTATCCCTGGACTATACGCCGACGGGACGCATCCCACGGAAAACATGAACCACTTGAACCAGATGATACAGTCCTTGCTAAGCGTAAGCGGTCCGACTAACGGCAAGGGAGGCACCCTCGAATTTCCGTCGGCGGGCGGAGCGACGTACGCTTTCGCCGGAACAATTACTATTTCGACAGATGGCACGCAAATTCAGCCGTACTCGATCATCCTAAAGGGGGACGGGCAGGCGCAGATCAACGCTCCGCTATTGCAACAAACGCTGACCGTGGACTTCTTTCTGGTGAACAAGAACCCGGGAGGTTCTCAAGATATCGGCGGAGTCGTTTTCGAGGACTTGATGATGTCTTATACGAGCGGAGGCTCGGGGACTTATGCCGCCGTGCATGTGACCGGCGGTAGCAGTTGCGTGCGCCTGCATCGAGTCACTTTGGTCAATTGCCCGATCGGCTATTGGCTCGACAACTCCCTGGCATGCAGCATGATCGACAGTCAAGTGTATAATGGATCAATCGCAGGAACGGCGTTGATGCTGGGTAATCAGACACAATCCTGGAGCGCCATCGAAACGTTCATCGCAGGCTGTACGTTTGAAGCAGCTGGAGCAGCAAAAGGCCTAGGAGTAGCGGTGCAGGTCTACGGCTGCGAGCACCTGCGCATGATTAACACCCTCTAGAGGCCTACGGGCAAGGAATTTTCAATTCAGGCCCTCAGCGGAACCGGCAATGCCCGTAAGCTGTACTTCGGGAATGTCAGTTGTTTCCCGTATCAGCCTACTGCTTCGGCACCTTGGGGTGCGGTGCTGATCCAGGCCGGCGGCGGAAACAATGTCTCGCAAGTGGTGTTCGCTGAGTGCGAGCTTTCGGCACCTGAAGGCGGGACCGCTTATACTGGGGCGGGGATTACTCTTGATGTAGGAGCGGACGCCGGCGACGTGCTCGATCAAGTGCGCTTTATCAGCTGTTACTCATGCAGTTGGCGAGGTGCAGGCATAAGCATCAACGGCGGGACAAACATCGAAATTCTTGGCGGGTATTATTCGTGTAACAATCAGTCCCAGAGCGCGTCGTTCAGTAACAGCGGGATAGCCTTGGTAGGACCCGTATCCGGCGTCAGGATCACGGGCGCTGCTTGTAACAACTCTGTTACCAATGCGCTCAACGGACATCCGCAGAACCCGTACCAAAAGTACGGCATTTATGTGAGCAATGGAGCATCGAGCGTTCGCATCAACGCCTGCGATCTCACGGGAAACCTGACGAATAGCCTGGTCGTGGATGGAACGGTTGCCGGCCCCTCTCAGGTCTTCGTAGCTCATTGCGATTGTACTGGCGTCGCCAACGCGGTGGAGGCGATACATCCTGAAAAATTCGGGCTGCTGGAAATTTTTCATTGCCCCGGATACAACGATCAGCGTCCAACGCTCAATGGAAATAACGCGCCAAGCACTCCAATCTCCGCGGCAACTTGCTCAACGCCGTACTTTGGTCCGTCCGTCGTTACGTTTTGGAATGCGTCAGAGATTACCGTTCGCGTTAGTGGATTACCAAATGGTTGTCCGATGAAATTCGGCGACCTTTATTTATCGCGTCCGACGGACCTAATCGGCTTTGATTCGCCGCCGACCATCTTCGGTTGGCTCGGTAAGTAGGAGCTAACGCTACGCATCCACACTGCAGTGGGCTCGGCCCGACTCGATAAGCCCATTGCACTGTCGGTGCCGCACCGCCCCGGCGCAGCGGGCGCTCTCGTTTTGAAACGGCTTAGCTCCTTTCCCTTCTGGCCACGGTCTGAATGAGTGCTCGCACACCGACGAATCGCCGATTTTATCATCGCTTCACTTCTGGTCTAGGTGCGGGCGACTGCCCCGCAGCTAGCGTGCGTAGGAGCGGACGTGTCAAGCATCGCGACCCGTAGCAAACGGTAGTTGTGCGCTCGCGCGCACGACCACCGGCTTGGGGTTTTGAAAAGGTGGACAATCCAATATCAACGCGCCGGCATGAAAAAGATGGAAACGGTTGCGTTTGTGGTATACGCCTAAGAGAACGCATGCCCACCGCGATGACGCGATGACGATAAATCCAGGCGGCCGATCCGCGAGGAAATTTAACGGGTGTATAGGCGCGTATATATGCCGGAATGCCAGCCGACGGTGCATCATCGTAATCGGCGCGACCGTCGCGCTTACGCGACCAGACGTCTTCACGCATACCGCAATGGGATGGCGGCTGGGCGAACCGCCAGTCGGTGGAGATATCGGAACCCAATCGTAAACGCGGTGCAGCAGGCTGGATGGGGGGGGACAACCGCGTCGTTCACGGCGACCGCCGCCGCGCGGCCGTCTGGTATCGCGAGGCAGCGTACATCGGAAAAGACGGCGTTGATGAAGGTTTTGCGATAGAGTTTTCAACTCCTAAGCGCACCGCTCGCAGACCGAGTACGTCGTGCGGACGTTCTGCGTCCCAAAACATGGACCGAGCGTTTTTCTGACCACGCGCCGACTGTCGCCCAGTACGACTTTAATCTATCGCGACTCAAACCGAATACGAGAATCGCTATATCCTGGAAGAGAGCCTCGTGGCGAAGTCTTGAACAGAGCTCGCTGGGGGCAAGCCGCGCGGAACGTTGAAATTATGGTGGTCATGCCCGCCCGAAGTTATCTTTGTCCTGACACCTCTTTCCGCTAGGCAAAGATGAGAGCGCTTGCCGCTCTAAGGGCCATCTAACGGATTAGGTAAAACTCGCTGGGATTCGTCGGGACTAGCCGGGACTCAAAAGCGTAAACCCGTACAGGAAGGGAGCTTCGGGTAATCGACGGGAGTGGCGGGGATTTCGATACACGGGTTCGATTCCCGTTGGCGCTACCATGAAAGTCTTAAAGCCTGTAAGGCCTTTGCCGACGAGCCTGACTCAAATGGCTGAGGCGCGAAGCCTTACTCCTCACCATCGTAGTAATCGAGCGCCTCACCGCGCATGATGCGGTACTCTGGCGCTTTGACGGCCCACTTCTCGCTGTCGGGATAATGACAGGATTCACCGATAGGATTATCAGCGACAATGTAGAGGATCAAGTCATTGGCACGATTGTTGATGATTTGGTGCGGCTCGTTCGGTTTGAAGAGAAATGCGTCGCCTGGCTCGATCTCGATCTTGCCGCTTTGGTGCCTCACGACGCCGCCCCCGGAGATGACGTGATAGAATTCCCACTGCGCGCTGTGAGAATGGTAGGGACACAGTGAGGAACCGGGAGGAACCCGTGCCATTCCGACATCGAAGGGATGGCGCTCGAGCAGATCCATCGATTTCGGCTTCCGTCCGAGCGCTTCTGATATCTTCTTTTCGTCTCGAAAGAATCTCTTGGTCGGAGAGCCGTGCGGCTGCCATCCGATCTCGCCTGAGTTGACTCTGCGCATCTCCATTTTTTCAGCGCACAGCTGAGCAAATCTTCGTGATCCATGGCGTGTCGACCGCCGTTCCGATTATCGTGTGGAGCCGGGTTTGACTAGTGGGTGCGCGCTTAACATGTGTACACGCGGATTATCTGAGACAACGGAAATCATCATTGTAGGTGAGTGACTAGCGTCGGTTTCTGGTTTCGAAACGATGCTGCGAGACGCACCCGAGCTTGAGCGTGCCCATGAATGATTCGGCGACGCCGTTTTGCGCGAGACGTGTGCGGCAAATGAACTCGTCGGGAGGCACGGGCAAGACGGCGCTCGCTCCTCTAACGGCGATCTAACGGATTCCGCAAAACTCGCCGGGATTCGTCGGGACTAGCTGGGACTCAAAATCGCGAAAACCCGTACAGGAAGGGAGTTTCCGGTAATCGACGGGAGTAGCCGGGACCTCGATTCACGGTTCGCTTCCCGCTGGCGCTATTCTGAATAGAGGCTATGCGGCTTTGCGCGGCGGCCGCCTTCGACCGTTCGCGCGAGACGATGTTGCCTTTCGCGGAGTAGTTCGGCCACGTGTCTTATGTCCAATCGCTTTTGCGAAAGATACTGCCTAGCTTGTGAGCAAGGAAACGGTTCTCTATAGCTTTACCGTGATCGGAGGGCGCCAGCACACTCGGCGGTGTAATGCAAGATGCGGCAGGTAATCTATTTGGAACGACCGAGTTCGGCCGCAGATTCGGTTTTCAGGGTCCCGGTTGCGGCACCGCATTCGAGATCGATGCCAACGGCAAGGAAAGGCTATTATATCGCTTCACGGGAAAAAGCGACCGATTCGAGCCGATGTCCGGCTTCCCCCATGGATGCAGCCGGATATCTGTACGCGATTACCGAGTACGGTGACAAAGAGTGCGGCAATCGACTCGGTTGCGACGTTGCGTTTAAGTTGAAGCCTTAGCGGTCCGGCACGGACAACGTTACACGACCCGAATGATGCCCATCATGCCGTGATCTTCGTGGAACAGCATGTGGCAATGGAACACGAACTCGCCTCCGACTATTTCAAAGCGAACAATATCGCTCGTATCTTGCCGCATTTCTCGTGTTGATCGTAGTTTCGATAGGAGTGAACCTCGGTGGCGGCTCCATGCTTGGCGTGCAAAAATGGGTCAGCGAAAACGCGATCGTTCTCCCGATGTTGCCTGTCGTCGCAATTCCATTGTTCATTCGCAACCGTTGGGTTCAAGTCGGCGGGGGTATCCTATTGGCGATCCTCAATATTTCTTATGTGCTCGTTTACTATCCGATTCTTCGCTGAGGACATCAAGGTATCGCGTCTGCAAATTCAAAGATCTGCGTCAGATCAATCAACGCGGTTCGATTTCCGCTGGCGCTATAGAAATTTTGAGATTTCGCTCGGCTGCGATCCAAAAAACGGGGAAAACGTGAGCATTATCTTCCGAGCACGACATCGATTCCGGCGAGAACGAGCTTAAGCTTCGACGCCGGCAATTGGCCGACTCGCTCGGTAAGAATCGCCTTATCGAGGGTAACGATCGAGGAAACGTTGGCTACTGAATCTTTAGATAATCCGGTTTGAGCAGCCGCGAGGCAAACGTTTCCCGGCGCGTCGGCCCATTTGAGGTTGCTCGTAACGGGAACGCAAATCACGGTGGCGATGCGGCTTCGATTTAGGGAGTCTCCCTGCACGACGATAACCGGTCTGCGGAATCCCGGCGCCGAACCTCGCGGAGCGGGAAGATCAGTCCACCAGACCTCTCCCTGTGCGACTACCAATCGGTGCGCTCCAGTATCCGATGCGCGACGGCATTGACGAACGGATCGGTGGCCTTACCGACTTGGGCTACGGCCGCATTCATTGCTTCGGTAATTGCATCGTTTTCGTGACGAGCAAGATATTCAGCGAGTGCTTCGCTAAAAAGCCCGCTACGCGAGCGCTTTGTTCTGCGCGCGAGCCGGTCGACTCGCCGGTAAACATCGTCCGGTATTGAGACGGCCGTTTTCATACCAAAAGTATAACCGCTAGACGATACCTGAGGCAACACTCAAGGACGGAGGGGATAATGGGCCTGGGCATGTCTAGACGATCTCCGGGGGCGTGAACGGGCCGTATGCCCTGGCCTTTGACGGCTTCGGCAATCTCTTTGTCGCGAACGTCGGTATTACGGCAGCGGCAGCACCGTGACGGTCTACGCTAAGGGAAGCACCAGGGTGCGGCGGACGACTTCTGCGGCTTGCGGTTTATTGTATACGGAGATTGCCGCATAGACGCCGTCGTGTTATGGAGGTTTATTCTACGTAGTACACTTGACCGGTCTGAGCGCCTTCGACGCTCTTAGCGAAAGCGAGGGCGACGCGCTTGCCCGGAACGCCTTCGCTGCCGGGAAAGTAGGGCCCGTACGCTTCCATCGATTCGCGCAGTACCGTCGGGCTGACGACATTGATCCTCGTTCCGGCGGGAAATTCGAGCGCGGCCGAACGCACGAACGATTCGAGCGCGCCGTTTACGAGCGAGGCGCTTGCACCGTACCGAATGGGATCCTTGCTGAGCGTGCCCGCGACGAGCGTTACCGAACCTCCGGCGTTCAAGTGCTTCGCCGCCTCCAACGCGAGATGAACCTGCCCCATTAGCTTGCTGCCGATTCCGACCTGAAGCTGTTCCGGAGTCATCTCGAACAGCGGACCGAAGTGCACCGCGCCGGCGGCGCTTACGGCCGCGTCGACCTTGCCGACGCTGGCGAACAAGTTGCGAATGCTTTGGAGATCGGCGATGTCGACCTTGTGCTCGCCATGCGACCTTCCCGCGGCGACGATTTCGTGCCGTTGCTTGAGTTCGTCGAGGATCGCGCTGCCCATCGTACCGTCAGCGCCGATAACGAGAATTTTCATACTCAAGCGAACCGGCGCCGCCGGCCTAAGGTTGCGACAATCGCGCCGATTCGACAGTGAGCGCTAAGGGCTACTCAAACGTTGGTCGAGAAATTGCCGAACGTACCAGAGCGCGATGCGATTGTGAAAACCAATGGCGAGTTTCTCGAAGGCATGATCGGCCCAGGGCAGCTCGACGTAGGTAACGCTGACGCCATCGCCACGCAATTCGTCACGAAGGAGATGTTCGAAACCAAGGTCGACGACGTGGTCGCGTCCTGCCGCAATCATGAGCACTGGCGGCATACCGGCATGGACCACGTATCGTGGAGATGCGCTTCGATAACATGCGGGTTGCTGATCCGGCGCGCCACCGCAAAGGTCGAGCAGAACGTGACGCAGGTCGATAAGATCAGGTCTGGGTGGATATTCATACGCGAGCCCGAGATCCACCGGGCTTTCGTAGGTTATAACGGCGCTGATCCGGTGCGGTCGCATGGCGGCGGCGATGATGGCCAGCTGCGCGCCGGACGAATGTCCGAGAACCGCGACTCGGCCAGTTGGCAGAGAGTCGATCTGACGAAGAATAGCGTCACGCTGCGCAGGCCAGCGCGAGCGCGGTGCGTGCGGATAACCCAGCGCGATGACGCGATACCCCCAAGAAGCGACGATCGCGTTGAATTGCGGATCGCTCTTCGGCGAACCGTGCTCCCACGCGCCGCCATAGATTGCGAGCACGATGGGACCACCCGGGCGAACTGCGATCGAATTCGAACGTTCGGGAAGCGGCGTGAGTAGCGCGGACACCGGGACGTACGGACCTCTTATTGCATAGGCACACGGCGGGACCAGCGTACACAGCAGCGCCGCGAGCGAGGTGGCGATTGCCACAGGTCGCAGGTACCCTCTTGAACGCAACGCGATGAACATGGCGACGGTCGCAAAAATTGTCAGTATTGGCCAGAATTCGGTACCGCCGACCGTCAGAACGAACAGCGGAATGATCGGGCCCGGAATCACAATCCAGATCGAGAGGAAAAGCGCGAGTAATGCCAACGCGAAGGGCATTAAGCAAGTGTCATATGGAAGACGAAGGCTCTTTTGCCCGAAGACGTCCCTTGAACGATAACGATCGTTAGGCGCAGTTCTTCAGGGACCTAAGCGGCGACCCTTACGTACGTGACCGTTTGCGAGACCCGGATCGATACATCAGAATGCCAAGTGGGAAGATGACCGCATTGTAAGCTGCCTTCATCAACGAGGTACCCAGTCCCGGATTGCACCGGCCTTCGTCCGCGTCCATCATCGCGAGAAATGGGGCGTTGGCTCGCACGAAAGAACGATTGAACGCGGCGCATTGCGCCGCCGTCTTACCGCTTCGCGCGATGATGCGCTGAGCGGCGCGCTCATCGTCGGGTTCGCTGCGAATAATCTCGGAGATGTGTGCGTCCTTCAAACCGAGAAAGCGCAGCAACTTCCCGTCCATGTAGTCGTGATTGCCGAACATGTACTCGCCGAGCATCTCGCCGGGAGCAACGCCGGTGGCTTCGTATCCGCGGCCCTTGTCGATCAACCGGCCCAGCCACACACAGCCGGCGAGCCGATCGCTTCCGGAGTAACGAGGTACCCAGTTCATATGGTACCCTCCCGCATCGAGCACTTCGATACTAAAATGACGCGCTCCCATGCGTGAGGAAATGACGGGGCCCTTCCCCCAACGTGCTAGGCACCAGCCGACCATGTTTTATCTTTTCACGGCGGTCTTGGGTTTTAGCGTTTTGACGAAGCGGTAGCTCATCTCGAGATAAGGCACGAGCTCCGCCGTTTTCTCCAAAAGGCGATCCGGTACGACGACCCAATCTTTCCGAACGGCGCCGTACGCTTCGAAGATCCTCGTTTTGTACTTCTTCAGAAATGGCTCGACCTCGGCGTGGGGTAAGAGCATCGAGAGCGTTCCCGGCGGAGCCAAGTGAGTAAACATATGGCCGTTGTGGGACGTGTAGGGGTTCGTTTTTCCCTTACGCTCGATCTTCGGGATGGTCGCTAGAAGCTTTCATAGAGTACCAACTTCGCGGCAGGAATATCGCTCACGATGCAACTCTACCGGTTAGCGCGTGGCCCAGTTGCTCCAGCGCGTTGCTCCAGCCGGCATTGATCATCGATCGAGCTTCTTCGGTTGGCCGCCAACGATGCTCCAGCCGCAACAGCGTGCCGTTGCCTCGCGGTTCGAACGTGACGTCACCGTCTCGTCCGCCTCCCAGCGATAACGCAAACGCCGCGAAGGGTCGACGATGAGAAATTCGCCTCTAATCTCGTACGGCTTACCCCCGAAATCGAGGCTTACATAAATCGACCCGCCTTTGCGAACGTCCCACTCATGCACGTTCCACAATTGGTCGTTGCCACATCCAAACCAGCGTCTTAGCATCCTCACATCGATCCACGCGTTGAAGAGTTCCTCTGGTCCAGCCGTGAATTCGCGCTCGAGAATAAATCGGTCAGTCATTGTTCCTCCGACAAGAGTGCATTGAGGCGGTCGAGACTGGCGTGCCAACCGCGGCGAATCTCGACGAGCCATCGTGAGACTCGGTCGAGCGGCGCGGGAATCAGGGCCAGGTAATGAACTCGTCCCTGGATCGTGCGCTCGATTAACCCGGCGCCTTCGAGAACCGCTACGTGGCGGCTCAGCGCCTGTTTCGTAAAACCGAATTGTGCTGCGACTTCCGGTGTGCTTGCGGAGCCACGTGCTAAGCGGACAAGGATCGCACGCCGTTGCTCGTTCGCCAATGCGTTGAAGACAGCGGGCAGTGCATCTGCTTCGCGCCAGAGTCTCGGCACTTCGATATGATAGCCTGGGGAATCCGGAAAAGTCAACAAGTTTGTTGACTAATGTTTCGTCCCCCGCGCCTTCCACCCGAATGTTGGGTCAACGGCAGTACCTCCGCGGCCGCACCTTCGACCGCTCGCACGGACGCTACGTGAAATTCTTCTACTGTTTGAGTTCTTGAAACGTGTTTGTCTTGGTGTCGGTATAGTACAGCGCTGTATCGCTATCGCTCGTCCCGGTCGCGAGGAGTCCCAAGACGTGTGCGATCGTACTCTTGTCGATCGCCGCGAAGAACCGTCACGTTGGGATAGGCGATGACCAGCGTCGTGAACGCACTGTGATGCGTCGTCACGGTACGACCGTCGAGCAAACCGCTCTTCGCGAGCACGAGCGCGCCCGTGCAAACCGACATCACCCTGCGAAGTCGATCATCACGGCACCGTCGGAGAGCAAGAATGAGACCGGGACGCCATTCTGCTGCGGTACGAGTGGAACGATCGGCATCTCGCGCGCGGCCTCCGCCCCTCCCGAGATGGGTAATCCTGCCGTCACGACCCCGAGCGCTGCGGTATGTTGCAAGAGTTCGGAACGTTTCATGAACGAAACGTACCGCGTCGCCATTGGGGCGTTTTGTACGGCATTAGCGGCGTCTCGACGGTTCTTTGCTGATGACCAGGCCGACGAGTCCCTGCGGCGCGCCTAGTCCCGGGTAGATTTTGATCGGAGGCGCACCCCTTGGATACTTAAACACCGTGAGCGCTCCGCAATTCGAAATGGCCGTTCGGCGGAAAATATATGTGTTGATGGGGCGACACTTGCCGAGGGACGTACTGCCAACAACGGTTCCCCTTGAGCCGGAGATATTCACCTGATAGATTTCGTGACCGAACTGCGTCGATACCGCAAGCTCGTCGTTTACCCACTGAAGCGTCGTGAGAGCCTTTCCGATGCTTGCGCTTAGTTTTATGATCGTGAAGGCATTACTGCCTTTCGCGAGCTCCGCAAGCACCGGCGCATGATTCTTTGAGTGCCCATCGACGAATAGGTTGCCCTCAGAGTCATACGCATCGTTATCGTACACGGCGATACGCGGGTCCGTGAATGGCACCGGGTAGCGATTATGAGGGCGATAAATCGTAACGCTAGCGACGTTTGTGACGGCTAAGTCACCGGTTATCGGGTCGACTGCGCAGCCGGTCGGGTATCTTTGGCGTTGCTGTAGGCTTCGTATCGGTTTGACTCTACCATGCGCGTATTCCGTGATATATCCTTTCACTCCCCAGTGCAACACGAAGACGTTGGCTTTACCGTCGGTACAAATGCCGTTGATGGCAAAAAAGGGCCCCAGTTCGTCGAGTATTCGGCCTTGTGGCCACGACACGACGTACACGTAGTCGTTGTTATAGGGCGTTGCGTTAAACGCATAGAGCAGCTCCGGCGATGCGTCTACGCGGTGAGCCTTCACGACTACCCCCGGCGCAGCGCCCGGCAAGGGCGATCCTCCGCAGCCTGAAAGCAATGCCGTGAGCATGCTCGTCATCGCGATATGACCCAAAACGAAGTGTCTCATGCGCCGTCCTATCGTGCGCCGGTTGTTACTCTCGATTGGGACTTCCACAGGCCCATGTTCGGATTCGACGTCGGGCTTTCCATAACCCCACGTTAAGGTTCGCGGGAGCACGAAACGATCGGATTCTTGCTCGTTTCACGCGTGAAGGTGCAACTGAGCCGTGGCGAAATGGGTCTGGCTTGTGATTAAATAGTTCACGTCCTCTAGCCGTTGATCAAAAAGGAGCGTTCGACATTCCGCCACGCATTCGCAATCGTAGACGAGGCCCGCGTACCGTCAAACCGAAGGCTGCACAAAACGTCAAAGAGGCGCCGCTCGAAGTTTTGGGGAGCATCAAGCAAGTATTTCCGAGCACGACCTTCTCGGTCGAGCTCGACAACGGTCACGTCATCCTCGCGCATATCGCCGGACGCCTGCGCCGCCATCGAATTAGGCTTCTTCCCGGTGACCGTGTCGATGTGGAACTCTCGCCGTACGATTTGACGAAAGGCCGTATCGTTTATCGCTATCGCGCTGGTGAAGAACGCCGGCCCTTAGACAGGTCCGCCCAGTAAGCCATCGGTTAAGGGCCAATAACTAGCTTCATCGCGCTGAAGTCAAACGTCAGTGTCGACGATCGGAAAAATTCGTGCGAGATCGCGCCCGCGACGGCAAAAGGAAATCGGCCGTACGGGTCTCCGGCGGGAGTGAATAAACCAGGGACGCCGTGCCGAGTGAAGGGCCCCAGTGAGACGGTTGCCGCGGTGAACGGAACGACACGCACTTCGCCGCCTCCGCCGAACCCTGAAGATCCCTTCGATTCGTCCGAAGTTATATCTGCCGCCGCGAGAGACGCCTTAGTGAGAGCTATGCCGATCCCCGCGCCGCCGGTATCAATGCTAAAAAGCCCATCGAGCGTACGGTTCACCGTTGCTCGCGCAAAGATGAAGTGATCCGGCACTAACCACATCGCAACGATGGCCGCGTTGGCTGCTCGAGCGGCGGCCTCAAACCGATCGGAGTCCGAACGGGGGCGCAGGACGAGTTTTCCATCACGATAATCGAGCGTCGAAAGGAACTTACGTAGCAGCTTCGTTCCGATTACGCCATCGTACGAACGGCCGGCAAGCTTGGTCGGCATGGCAAATGGGAGCTGGCCGACGGGCACGCCGCGGATGAGCGCTCCCGGAAACTCTATAGAATCAAGACGTCCCGCGAAGACCTTTCCCGCCACCCCTCCCGCGAAGACGCCTTCACCCACCGAATGCATGTGCAGGCCTAGACGCGCAGCCGTCGCTGCGGTCAACTCCACGCCGGGTGCTCCGGTGTCGATGAGAAAGAGTCCGTCTTTGCCGTCGATTTTTGCGTGAACCATCGGCAATGGATCGGTCACGACGAACGGAACGTCGACTTGTCGTCGCTGCATAGAAACGTCGAAGTCGCCGGCGCGGTCTTGGGCATCTTGCAAGGCGCGCATGCGGCCTTGCGCACGTGGGTCGCTCGGATTGATCTGTAATGCTTTGGTGAGGTACGCTCGTGCCGAGGCGAGATCGCCGCGATAGAGATCGATCGTTCCTAAGCCCAAGAGAGCATCGAAATTCTCGGCTGAGGTGGCTGCGCTGTATGCGCGAAATGCCGCGTCGAAGTCGCCCCGCGCAAATGCCGAATCGCCGGAAGCAGATAGCGAGCTCGTCTGTGCGGCCACTACAGCGACGAGCAGCCAGGGCGCCACGTTCATGCCGCGGATTGTATCGCAGCGCGATTGGCGGTGGCAACTGATTTGTGATATTGTAAATCAGTGGTGGTGAGCGGCATAAGGCGTGAATCCATACGCTTTGCGTTTTCGCCTCTTCAAGAAGTGCTGCGCGCTCTCAAAGTCTTCGTCGAACCGCGGCCAGATGGCGTGGCTCCGGCACGCAAGACGTCGCGCGTCACCGCGGTTGAAACGGGCCGCAAAACATTTCGCCTGTTTATTAACGCCGAGCCCAGAACTGTTTTCGAACCTTTTCCCTTCCAGCAAGGCAGTAACGTTCCCCGAGGAGTTGCGGCTGCTATCGAGCAACCATCGCGCGTTCCGCGAGGTAGTTGTCGCCGCTTTATGGGCAAGCCGCTTTTGATGCGCGTCGATATAAGGCCCAAAGCGCGGAGCGAGGCGCTCGCGCGATTGGCGCACGAAACGGGGACGTGCGACTCCGAAGAAGCGCTCGCTGCATTCTGCCAAGTACTCGGCGAGTTCTTCGAACGGTGTCTGGCCGCGCATTGGGACGATTTCGAGTCGGCGGCGTTGCGCGATTCGCGGGCCCGCAAAAAACTGTTGCAACGCTTTGGCGTCACGTCCCACGCTTCGGACGCTAACGCGGGATCTGAGGGCAAGTGGCGATCGCACTCGGGCGACGTTGGAGTTCGGGGGGCAAGCATCGAAGGGCAAGCGGCTCGAATTTCCGTCGAGCGGGGCGCTCGTCCTAACGCCTTCGTACTTTATTTGGCCCCATGCCACGTTTACTATCTTACGCCGCGACGTCGTTGATTTTCGCATAGCATATCCCATCGCGCCGCCGGCGGGCCTTGGCGGGAAAGTTGTGCTATGGGAGGGCGCCGCGAAGCGGTTTGCAGCACTCGCCGATCCGACTCGCTTGCATATGCTGGAGCTTCTCGCTGACCGGAATCTCTCGACTCGAGAATTCGCTGGAATGCTAGGGCTTTCCGAAGGCGGCGTTTCTCGCCACCTCTCGATTCTTCGCGACGCGGACCTCGTTACCGCCGAGCGCGAGAGCTACTTCGTGCTTTACCGGCGAACGTCGCTCGCGTCGTATATTCTCAACAGCTCCCTACAGGTTACTACGTCGGTTTCGGCGCGGCGCTGCTAGCAAAGCGAATTCCCGTCTGCTGTACCTCCCGGTAGGGCAGCCGCGTCCCGTACGTCGCCTACCTCGATCGCCACGTGATTGCAACCATAAACCTGTACGCTCATGGGCGTACGCTACAACCTCAAGCGTACTTGAAGTCAAGTCCACGGCATGTTTAATCGGCCGTGGACGGGGGCGCAAAGGCAACCCACCGCATCGTCGCCTCACGCTTCTCGACGCGCCGAACTACCGTGATTCGGCGCTTCGCGGGTTAGCGAGCGATCCTCGTCTAAGGAGTCCCAATGTGCCGCAATATCAAGACTTTGCATAATTTTGCGCCTCCGGCCACTGAAGAAGAGATTCGAGCGTCTGCCTTACAGTACGTGCGCAAGTTGAGCGGTTACACGCGGCCGTCCAAATCGAACGAAGTGGCCTTCGACCGCGCCGTCGAGCGAGTGACCGAGGCAACCCGTGAACTGCTCGGCTCACTGGTCACTCATTCCGCGACGCGTGACCGCAACTTCGAAGCCGCGAAGGCGAAGGAGCGATCGAAGCTGCGTTTCGCCTGATCGGCGGACGTCAGCGCCTTTCGTCAGCCGCAGAGGACAGGTCCAGCGATCCGTACGCCGCTTCGTAATAGGTATCGCGTAGGTTACCGAGTTGCAAGTCGCGAGGCACGGGGTTTCCGTCACCGCGGTAAACGGTGACGCCTTTCACGAGCAGCCGATACGCGGAGAGGCGCGCATTCTTCCAATCCGATATCTTCCATCGTTGCGGCGCCATCGCCGCGTATTCATAGGGCGGCAACGGCTGTCTCTTGCCCTCGAACAATTCGAATTCAACACGGAATCCTTCGCGCTCGAGGATTGCCTTCTCGACCTGCAATTTGGTGGCCATCGAAACTCCATCCTCTCGGGCAACCTTGGCATTACGGCTTGTAGAATCGTCGTGTGTAGTCCGGCTCGACTATCCACCGAACCAGGCCGCTCCGAGGAGCCCGGAAACCGCCAGGCCACCCCAAATAATCGTTACGAGCCCGGCGAGCGTCCGACGATTCATGTAAAGCCGCTCAATTTTAGACCTTGATGAGATTGGGTTAATCGCTTTCCCTGCTGGGCAAGGAAAAAGCGATAAGCCATGCAGTACAGAGCAGCGGGGTATGCGCTGATTGCGCTCGCAATCATCTTGATTCTGTTCGATCTGTTTTTGCGGTACCGATACGTCGCCGCGGGAAATGAAGTCTGGCGCATCGACCGAGTGACGGAGAAAGCGTGCATCGTGCGACTCGGTGACGCGATCTGCTCGCCGTCTTCATATTCGGAGCGGCCGACGCTTCGGATCAGGCCGACCCACAATCCTTATCTGGGCGCGCCCACGCCGGAACCGAATCCACCCTAAGGCAAATTTCCGCGCGACGCACCCTTACGCCACGCCGTTGTGCACCTCGAATAATCCGTCGGGATCGTATTTTCTTTTGATTGTTGCAAGCCGCTCGTAGTTGGCGCCCCAGTACGCGTGCTGCCAGTCCCGTTCGAAGTAGTTGCTCTCCGAAACATAGGCGCCCCCTGCCGGCGCAACGGCGCGCAGTTCGTTCATGCAGCGGTGGATCGCGGCGGCGCTCCTGCGCCCCATGGCGACGTCGGGTTCGTGTCCGGCTACACCCGGATAGGCCGGTCCTTGCGCATCGGCACAGATGGCGAGCGCGAAAGAATCGAGCACGACTGGGTTCATCGCTGTGCGTGATACCGCGCCTTTGACCTCCGGCGGAGTTCCGGCCATGCCTTTGTTGAAGTGCAATGCGAAATCGAATTGCCGGGATGCAGCAAAGAGCGCGAGGGTCAAGCGCTCTTGTGACGCATCGTCCGCCAGCAGCGATTGGGGAAGCCACAACGATTCAAATCCATACAAATACTCGCCGACTTGATCGCTGTCGCCGGCCCACCACCAATCGGTGGTTCTGCCGGGACGCGGATCGGTGACGATTGCGCTCGGCACGTTCGTGCGCCAGAATTCGCCGTCCCACCAACGGCGAGCCGGCGCGGCGGCTAAGATCGGCTCGCGCAGCGACTGGACGTCAGAATCGTCCCGCGCAATCCAGCCGACGAATGGTTCCCACAGCGCTTTGATCGCCGTTTCGTCCAGGGCCGACGATACCATGTTAATCGACAGACGATTGTCGCGACTGAAAGAAACCGATTCACCCCAATGTTCGTCGAATAGACGATCTGCATATAGCCCAACGAAGCGACGTAGTAATCGTCGATAGCTTTGAGCCGAGAGCGCTTGAAGCCGGAGGACCGCAGCGCCGGCGTAGTCCGGGAGATCGTGTAGGCGCAGCGTCACGTTGCTGACGACGGCAAACGTTCCGCCGCCTCCGCCCTTGAGCGCCCACAGCAAGTCGGGATCGTGCGCCTCGTCGATCCGCCGGATTGCACCATCCGCAGTTACGGCGGTCGCACCGAGCAGACTCGCTGCCGCGGTTCCGTATCGTCGGGAGAAGCTTCCGAAGCCGCCGCTCTGAACGAGACCCGCGACTCCTACGGTGGTGCAGCCGCCGCCCTGCACGTAGCGCCCATTTTCCGTGGTGACGGCTTGATAGACGCGTCCCCACATGTTGCCGGCGCCCACTTCAACGCTGTCGCGGTTCAGCGCTATCTCGTTCGCTGGCGCGTCCAGATCAGAAGAGAGCCGTCGGCGTTCGACGTTCCTTGATAACTGTGTCCGCCGCCCTTCACTGCGATGCGAACGTCATAGCGCCGCGCGAAATCAATCGCCGCTGCGATGTCTCCGGCGCTCTGAGCGGCGACGGCATAGGGACTAGCATGAGATGCCCATGCGTCGACCCATCCGAGCGTTTGCGTGAGTTCCGGACGATCGCCGATGTAATAGGGGTTGCGCAGATTGGCGAAAAGTTCGCTGCACGCAAGCCCTCCGGCGTCTCGGCGGCAGGCTGTAAGCGGCGAGTGCAATTGCAGCAATCGCGGCCCGACTTGTCTGGCAAGATGGCGCCACGGTGGAGCGACGGCCAGCGCCCGCCGCGGCGCCAGCATCACGATAACCGCCGCCGCAGCTCCGTCAAGAACGGCCTTGCGCTTCATTGAAACATTCTACGATGCGTCGAGAGCGCAAGGCAACGACGCGGGACCCGGGAACGGCGCTACCAATCGACTTCCCGGACGAACAGTGCGATTAACGAGCGGCTAAAGCCGCGCGCACGGTGTCGGCGAGGGAGGGCGCGGGCGCGTTCCATGCATCCACGAACGACTTGAGAATCCTTGCAGTAAAACCCCAAATGCGCCGGCCCTCATAGGTTAGAGCGTACATCGCTTTGCCGCGCAATTTCGTCAGCTCATCGTCCGAACGGATCGCGCCGTCCATGAGGATCGCGTCCAAAGGCACGGTAAAGACGCCGACGATTTCATTGCCGTCAATAGAGAAGCATGTCTGCGCGTCGAGGATGCCGACGATCGGCGTGATAACGAACCGATTCATCGCCTGACTGAGGTCGTCTAATTTTCCGACGACCATAACGTGTTTTGCTGCGACTCCGAGTTCTTCGGCGAGTTCGCGCAAGGCGGTCGTTACGGGGTCGCCGGCGTCGATTGCGTCGGCCATTCCGCCGGGAAACCCGATCTGCCCCGGATGCCGGCGCAAATGTTGCGCGCGTTCGACGAAGACGATGCTATGTGGCGTAGCCGCTAAGATCGGAACGAGGACTGCGCCCCGTCGCCATCGATCGTCATGACCCATGGGTGAGCCGCACGCGTTCGCGCGCGTTGCGGCGTTTTCCGCTCGCTAATGCAGCGCTAAGTAGTTTGCGCCGTTGAGCGTCGTTTTTGAGCCTTGAATGGTGCGAAGCGGCGTCGCGTTGCCGTTGGCGTTGTCCGCAAACTCTTTGACCGAGTTGGCTAAGAATTCGGCGACCCAGATATGGTTCGAGGCGTCGGCGACCACGCCGTCTGCGTGGTTCAATCCCGTAATCGTTGCCACTGATGCAACGTTGCCGTTTGCTCCCTTGGCGAAGACGAGAACTCCGACGTCCTCGTCGGCCACGAGCAATCTACCCGTACCATCGAACGAAAGTGCAAACGGCCGAACGGTCTTGGAGCCCGCGATCCTGACGGTCGGCGCCGCGTTGCCCTTCGACTTAACGCTGAAGCCGAGGATGCTCGCGTCGTCGCGGTTCGCCGTAAAGATCGTTACGTGGCGGTGATCCGGTCCGATTCCGTTGGCTTGAACCGGCAAGGTCGATTGAGCGAACGGCAGGGAGGGGGAGGAGCCCGTCGGGCCTCAGTCGCTTCGAGCGCGCTAGGGATCGGCGTCGAACGCTGCGGAAGTAGCGAGTTGGCGTGATTCGGTCGCTAGCGCTCGGTGGTATACTCAGCTTCGCCGCTGCGGGCGTTGCGCTGGCGCAGCATGCATCGCCGATTCGAACCGTCCCGGTGACCGTGCACTCGGCTCCGATCGTGCTGCATCCCGCTCCGGTGCTCGTGCGTCCCGGCCCGGTTGCGGTTCACGTGCCGCCGATCGTCGTGCATCCCGCGCCGCTCCTGGTGCGACCCGGCCCTGTGCCGGTTCACCCTGCGCTTCGAGCAACGACCGCCGAGCAACAAGCGCTGAGATACCCCTGGCGACCGTGGGTCTGGAGTCGTGGCGTCTTTCCACGGCCAGTTGCGCTGTGTTGGGGAAGCGCATGGGGAACGTGGGGAATGCTCGCGACGCCGGCATTCGGTTCATCGGTGAGTGAGGCGCCGTTCCAGATCTACGACGCATACGAATTTGGACCGTGGGGCGCGCAACCGGCCCTTTGCGGGTCGCCAAACATTATCGCCTTTTAGAATAGTTCGATTATCCCGTCCAACCAGCTAGATCGCACCTTGCCGTGGATCTGCCTTGGCGTCGTCTACCTCGTCTGGGGATCGACGTACCTTGGGATTCGAGTCGCGGTGGAAACGATTCCGCCGTATCTCATGACCGGCGCGCGCTTTCTGACGGCGGGGTTGTTTCTGTTGCTGCTTCAGCGCAGTACGTCAAATAAACCGCCGGCATTCCCAACGGGCGACGAACTATTGCGTACCGCAACGACGGCGGTGTTGCTCATCGTCGTCGGCAACGGTCTGCTGTGCGTTGCCGAAACGCGTGTCGAATCGGGAACCGCCGCCTTGCTGTTGGCGAGCACGCCGATATTGATGGTGGTGTTGAATGCGGTAAAGATCGGGAAAATGCCAACGGGCGTCGCGATAGCCGGTATCGTTCTCGGAACGATGGGCATCGTGATGTTAGTCGGCAAACGCCCCGGGCATGGGGATGCGCTCTATGCGGGTGCGATCGTCATCGCTTCTCTCTCGTGGGCGATGGGATCGATTTATGCGCGTGGCCGGAAGGATCGCGCGATTACCGCGGCGCTGGAGATGACGATTGGCGGAGCCATTTCGATCGTTGTCGGTTTGCTCGCTGGAGAAGCGGCGAACCTTCGCATTGCGGCAATTGCGCCGGCCTCGCTGTGGGCAATAGCATGGCTCATCACCGCGGGCGCGATGGTGGGTTATACCGCGTACGCGTATGCCGTGCGCAGGCTTCCGACAGCGACCGTCGCAACCTATGGCTACGTCAATCCCGTCATCGCGGTGATCCTCGGTGCGGCGCTCTTGCATGAGGCCGTGACCTGGAACCTCCTCGCAGGAGGGACGGCGGTCATCGGCTCAGTCGTGCTGATTCTGCTCGGTAGTCGCGAACGGGAACAGCCTTCCTAGATCAAAGAGAACGTCCCGTAGACGTCGACCGTTTCATGATGAGCCGGCATATAGCTAGGGCCTGGTCCGACGGTATAGAGGTCCATGTTCGCCCAGTTGAATTCCACGCATCTGGAGCCGTCTTTGCACTTCAGGTGGCCGAGGTGCGGCGGCTGACCGGGCTGCGCGGTATGGTATCGGATTGCAATTGGGTGCCCCGCGAGGATTTTCAGGCATTGCATCAGCGTTGGGGGAGCGGACACCTTGGGTGCAAGCTCGTGTCCCACCGGATTCCCGTCCCGGACGATAGTTCCCGATGCGGCGCGGGCCGTCTGAGTGGTTCGTAAAAAGTATCCCGCGCAAAAGAATACAACGGCGAGGGCAATTGAAAGTACAGCGGCCGTTCGGCCAGAGTGACCATGGTGATCCATTTGCATCCTCCTTACTTACAATGGCGGATCTAACGGGTTATACGAGCGAGGCATTGCTTGCCCTTCAACGTCACGGGCCGTGAGCCGCTTGCGCTGAAGTAACCGTCAGCGTGGGCTTCTTCGAGCGACCGGATCCGCGGCTCATCGAGAGCGCCGATCCCACTCCCGCCGCAGCCATCTTCCTTGCGTTGCGCCGGAACGCAATTGGCGCGACGCTGAGTTTAGCGGCGATCCTCTGCGCCTATGCCATCAACGTTGTGGCCGGTTTCCATGTAGCGGCAATGACGCGCGGCACTCTCGCGGTGCCGGCTCTTCATCGCCCCGTTACGATCGTACGCGATCGCCGCGGCGTTCCGCATATCGTCGCAGCCGACGAGCACGATCTCTATTTTGCCGAAGGCTACGTCCAAGGAGCGGATCGGCTCTTTCAACTCGATTTAGCGCGCCGATATGCGTATGGTCGGCTCGCCGAAGTGCTAGGACCCAAAGCGTTGTCGCTCGACCGACGGCAGCGCGCCGTCGACATCGCACACATCGCTGCGCGTCAACTGCACGCCTTACCGCCACGCGACCGACAAGCGCTCATCGGGTTTAGCGAAGGCGTTAATTTCGCCGCGACGACTCAACCGCTACCGATCGAATTTCGCGTGCTACTCTATCACGCGGCGCGCTGGACGCCACTCGATTCGCTCGCGGTTTCGATCGTGGCTTCGCTCGAACTCGCCGATTCATGGCACGAAATCTTTGCGCGCGATGCGCTGTGGCGTAAACACCGAGCGGCCTGCTTCGACGCGCTCTTTCCGCTCTCGGATCCGCGTTACGACGTCACGGCGAACGGCGATCGCGTCAGGTACGACGATCGGCGCGTGCCGGCACGGTGCGACCGCGACAGCGTCGCGCTGTCAGAGCGCCGTCAGGGGATTGGAAGTAACGCCTGGGCCGCCGGGGCCGCGCGCAGCGCCGACGGCCACGCGCTGCTCGCCAACGATCCGCACCTCGACGTGACGATTCCCGGCATCTGGTATTTGGTCGACCTACATTGTCGCGAACTCCATGCGGCGGGAGCAACGCTTCCCGGCATTCCCGGTGTGATTCTCGGGCACAACGAATTCGTGGCATGGGCATCGACGAATGCCGAAATGTCCACCACGAGCATCTTCGAGGCCGGACGTCTCGATCCGAGATCTTGGGTGACGGAGCGCTTTGGGGTACGGTTTTCGCGCAGCGTCACGGCGGCGTACTATCGCACCGCCCGCGAATTTGGCGTGCCGGACGAAAACGAGCGCTCGAAGTTGGCGCTGGTTCGTTGGCCGATCTACGCGCAGACTCGTTCGACGATCGAGACGGTCCTCGCGCTGGATCGCGCTCGCAGTGCGCGAGACGCGTTGCGAATCATTGAACGCTATCGCGGTTCGCCGCAGAACTTCATCGTCGCAGATCGCAGCGGCAAGATCGCGTACCACGTAGCCGGCGTCGTACCGGACGATGCGGCGTGGGGTCGTTACGTGCATCCCGCAAGCGATTTGCGCGAGAATTTTGCGGCGTTGCCCTTTGCGGTACTTCCCGGACGCGGGCCAAGCCGAGACGCCGTGCTGCTCTCCGCAAACAACAAGCCGTATACTAACGGTTACCCGTATCGGCTCTCGGCGGAATTCGACTCCCCCTACCGGGCATATCGAATCGCCGAGCTGCTCCGGTCCCGTCCGCGCTACGACGCCGGCTACTTTGCCCGAATGCAACTCGACTCGCTTTCGCCCATTGACTTGCAAATTGCACGCGACATCGTTCGGTTCGTTCGGACGGGTCGCCCCGCCATACCGGATGCGGACGCCGTGCGGACGTTGATGCGGTGGGATGGACGATACGAACCTCGATCGCGTGCCGCAACGCTCGAGCATGCAATTCGTCAGGCGCTGTTCAACGACGGGCCCTTGACGGCGCAGCGCTTTACCGACGAACGCTTACGGACTGCACTGGAATCGGCGTCTGTCGAGGGGGCGGACTGGTCGTCGGCCGGTGGCGTACGCATCGAACATCCACTCGCGCCGATGAATTTCGGGTTCCTCAATGGTGGTTGGCTGCCTGGGAACGGCGACGAGTACACGATTCATCTGCAAGAGCCGGGGTTCGCGCAGGGATTTCGCGCGGTTTGGGACGCCGGAGATTGGGATCGCGGAGGCATCTCGATTCCAAGCGGCGAGTCGGGCGAGCCGGGTTCGGGCCATTATACGGACCTTACGCGCGCATGGATCGCCGGCGGCTTGGAAGCGCTGCCGTTCAGTGGCAGCGCGGTCGCCCGAAGTGCCGACGCTATTCTGATTCTACGGCCTTACGGATCGTAACTGGAACGCGACGTCGGCGTCGTAGTTGGGCGTGTCGTCGGATCGGGCGTGGCTTGCGGTCCATGACGCGCAAACTTGCCGACGACTAAGACGTCGTGCATCCCGGAAGCGTAGTGGAAGGCGCATCCAATTTCGTAGATCCCTTTTTTCACGAGCGTTACGGTCACCGATTTGCCGGGCTCGATTACGCCGCTCGCATAACCCGCTTCGAGCCGGCCGTGTCCGCGAGCCTTGACCGACAGATTTGGGTTCTTCGGAAAGACCGCCGGGGGCCCGGCGATGACCTGCACGACGTCCAGCGTATGCGGAACGCTCTTGGAGAGATTACGGATGGTGATTTTCGTTCCCGGCGGAAACGCGAGTTGCTCGGAGTACCGTTGCTGCGTGAAGCCGCCCAAGAGCGCTTCCCATTTCTCGTCCTTTATTTGCCCGAGGCCCTCGGTGGGGAGCTCCTCGCCGATAGTATTTTTCGGAAGAGCGGCGGTAATTTGGAGATCGGAGTCGAGGGCGGGAAGCAGATAGGTGCTGCCGGATGTCCCGACGTTGCCGGGGTTGACGTGCCCGGCGCACGCGCTTACCGCGATGCCGACCATCGCGACTCCGATCGCAAGGAATCTTTTGTCCATAACGTCCTCAAACTTTCCTGGCTACCACGTACGTTATCGCTCGGGGGTTAAGAAAGTATAAACGCATCGTAGACGCACGGTACCGCACCTCGATGCCGGATTGGCCGAGGTGGAGTGCGAACTGTTGCCACCGAGCTCACTGGAGGGCAGAGAGTAGGAGGCCCGACCGATGCGCATGGTAGTATGGGTTGCCTCAGTGTCCGCGCTTGCCGCCTTATCCGGCTGCGGCAGCGCGTCGCAGTTTCAAGCGCGACCGCAATACGGACACACGGCAAGCGTAGCGCCCGCTTATGTTATTCCGCAACTCGTGCAACGCGATCATCGCAAATCTTGGATCGCGCCGGAGGCACGAAAGGCCGCGGAGTTACTCTTTGAATCGGACCCCGGGACGGGCGATGTCGAAATGTTTTCTCTGCCGGACTTAACTTTGAAGGGCCGTATCACCGGTTTCGCGGGACCACTTGGCGAGTGCACCGACGCGCGCGGCAATGTGTGGGTCGCGAACTACGGCCCGCACGAACTCGACGAGTACTCGCATGGCGGTGCGCGCCTGAACAAGATTACGACGCCGACGTACTACGTCTGGTCGTGTGCGGTGAGTCTGCGCAACGGTGCAATCGCAATTACCATCTCTAACCGCCCCCGTTCGAAGCCGGGAGAGGTCTTGATCTACGCTAGCCCATCCTCGCCTCCGTCGATCTTGCGCAATCCCGAGCAACTCTACTATTATTTCGCCGCCTTTGATGCCGGCGGCGCACTGTGGGTCGACGGTCTGGACAACCTTGGGCACTTCATCCTCTCCAAATGCGACGGCAAAACGTGTTCGACGATGAGCCTTACCGGAGGAAGCATCTTCTCGCCGGGAGCCGTCGCCTGGGACGATCTGCAGGGACGACTCGTCATTTTCGACACCTTTTGCCGGGACATCGTCACCATCTGCAGTTATCCGGTATCGACTGGGGGCGTTGTCGGGCGGCCGACGTTCTATGTGACCCATAGGAACGCTGCGCTGTGTTTTATGTCCGAAGCGGCGCTTGCGACGAGCGGCACGGCGGTGAGCGTTGTGGGCGCCGACAACGAATATTCGTGCACGTCATACAAGAAGAGCACGGTCGATGTGTGGGTCTATCCGAAAGGCGGGAAACCCGCGTTTCATCGACAAGGCGTCGTGGTGTCGCCGTTCGGCGCGACCGTGAGCATGCAACGATGAGCCGGCGAATTCTTGCGATGTTGCTCGTCGGCGCAGTTGAAGGCTGTGCGGGGAGCCATGCCCTTCTACCGAGTTCGTTGCGACAGCCACTCGACGTTCGAGGCGCGGGCACGGGATCGAGAATCGTACCGATTTCGACGCGGCCGCCGGTCTCGATGACGCTCGAATGGCTAATGACCGATGGTTCGGTTCTTGCCCAAGACGCAGCCAAACATCAGAACTTCTATCGCTACGTGCCGGACGCGTACGGTGACTATTCAAAGGGAACGTGGAACAAGGTTCACTCGCTGCCCAAAGGCTATGCGCCGGGCGCGGCTGCGTCCGGCGTACTCGCGGATGGCAGATTCGTTATCAGCGGTGGTGAGTATAACCAAGGCAGCAAGTACACGCTGGCGCTCACGAACCAGGGTGCCATCTACGATCCCGTAACGATGACGTGGACGGCGATCGGCCACCCCGCAGGGTGGCATTGGATCGGAGATTCGCCTGCGACCGTGTTGCCCGACGGGCATTTTCTGATGGGCGACAAGTTGCACCGCTGGGATGCATATCTCGACCCCAAGACTCTCCAGTGGACACGCGTGAGCGACGCCGGGAAAGACGACGAAAACGCGGAGGAGGGCTGGACGCTCTTAGCCGACGGTACCGTGCTCACAGCCGACGTGAGACACGCCCCCAACTCCGAAATTTACGATCCTAAGGCCGGCAAATGGCGCAGCGCGGGTTCGACGGTGGTCGATTTGCGTTCACCGACACTATTCAAAGGTTGTGAGCAGTACGGTCCGCGGCCAAAGGATTGCTATTACCCCGCCGGCGAGATCGGCCCGGCAATTCTTCGTCCGGATGGAAGCGTGTTCTGCACGGGATCCTTTTCGACGAAAGGCAATCGAGCGGGTCACACGGCGATCTATTACTCGACCGGCCCCAGGGCCGGCACGTGGGCCGCTGGTCCCGATTTTCCAAACGGCGACAATGCCGGCGATTCTTTTGCGGTGCTCGAGCCCAGTGGCAACGTGCTCGTGTACGGCGCCAGCGGTTCGACGTATGAATGGAACGGAAAGAGCTTTACACAGTTACGGGGGCTTTCGGGAGTCGGTTCGCCCCTGTTGTTGCCGACGGGACAGATCATGCTGCTGGCTGCCTCGACGATCGTGCTGTACACACCCATCGGTTCTCCGCGGCTACGGTGGGCGCCCAGGATTTCCAGCTTTCCCAAGAACGTAGAAGCCGGAGAGACGTACAAGCTAACCGGCACACAGTTCAACGGACTCAGCCAAGCGATTTCGTACGGCGACGAATATCAAAGCGCGACGAACTATCCGCTCGTCCGCATCACCAATACTGCGAATCATCGCGTCTATTACGCGCGAACGCACGACCACAGCACGATGGGCGTTGCGACGGGTCGTAAGCGAGTGTGGACGTACTTCGACGTTCCCGCATTGATTGAACCGGGTGCAAGCACGCTGCAGGTGATCGCCAACGGCATCGCGTCGCAACCGGTTTCAATCATGGTAGCGGCAGCGCGCCGCCGCTAACGTATGCCCGGGCGACTACGTTTTATTGCGTACGTCGCGCTTGCTCTTGTCGAACGCCGCGGCGGCCCGTTCTTTCGCCTCATTCACCGCGGAGCGCGTTTTTTCGCCCGGTGTCATGGCGTTGCCCAGCGTTTCCCGCTTGGCGCGCTCATCTTCTGCGCCAGAACGATGGCCCGCCTCGTGAACCGAATCGCGCGTATTGTCGACCGCCTTTTTCACGGCGTCGGAGGCTTTGTCCAACGGATCCTTACTCACGTTCTTTTCTCCTTGAAGACTAGAGTCCGATTTGACTTAAATTTGCGACAAATCGTTGCGTGCCCGGCGACTCCCACCAAGTAGCGACCGTCGCTTCGAGTTCCGGCAAACCACGCAAGATTCCGACGTGCCGCTCGATCGATGCTCGACTCGGCGCGGGCGCCGCCATTTCGTCGCGAAGCCGATCGATCGTTTGGTGCGCGCTATGATCGCGAGGGAGCGCCGCGTGGAGCCGCTCGTGGGGAAAGCCGGGGCGCTCCGACGGCAGAATCGTTTCCGCTTCGGTAATCAACTCTTCACCGGCGATCATGCCCGTATCATCGGCGCTCGTGACGGCGTCGCGCCTGTCGTCCCTTTCCATGCCGATGAGATACCCATTTTTGGGATACAATCACGGGGGGTAGAACCTGCGATAATGCGCAAGGCGGTGTTGCTCGACCTCGATGGAACGCTGGTTGACAGCACCGAGGCGCACGCGCAGGCGTGGAGCCGCGCGTTCGAGCGCATCGGTTATAACGTGCCCCCGGAACGCATCCGGCGATGGATCGGTATGGGGGGCGAAAAGCTGCTGCAACAGGTCGATCCCACGCTGCGCGACGATCGGGGGCCGGGAAAGTCCATTTCAAGCGCGCATCAGGAACTTTTCATGCACGACTACGTGCGATCGCTCAAACCGACCAACGGTGCGCGAGCGTTGTTGCAGCGCATCGGCGAGGAGGGACTGCTCCGCGTTATCGCCTCGTCGGCGAAACCACAAGAGTTGAAGGCGTTGCTTGACGTCATCGATATTCAAGACGTCGTCGACCTCAGTACGAATGCGGATGACGTCGACCGCTCGAAGCCGGATCCCGACATCATCACCGAGGCGTTGGCGAAGGCCGGTGTTCGTCCCGACGAAGCGTCATACGTCGGAGATACGCCCTACGACGTCACCGCCGCTCACCGTGCGGGCGTGGTCGCGGTCGCCGTCACGTGCGGCGCCTGGGACGCCGCCGAACTGAAGGGTGCACAAGCGGTCTATCGCGATCCGGCAGATTTAGTGCGACGCTTCGCTTCGTCGCCGCTGCGCGGTTCCTAACGCCATCGGCGACCACGTCGCTCCGCCGTCGGTCGAATATTCGGTGCGCCAGCGGTAGCGATCGGGATTCTCCCATACGTTGAGCGTGCGGATAATGACGCTCTTGCCTTTGTCGGTGAAGCTGTCGGTGTAGGTGACTGTATCGCCGGCGACCGCGATCGTGGTCGATGCGACGCCGTTGCGATGCACGTTGAAGAAGTGATAGGCGTTCGCCGTTTCGTCATATGTGTATATCGAGATGACGTGGCTCGGCTTGCCGTTCATGGAAAGGCTCTGCTGACAAATCATGAAGATATGGTCCGCAGACCAGCCGCAGGTGTTGACGGCATCGGCGCGGGCGGCCGCGCTGTACGGCGTCGTCAAGAGCGTTCCCGGAGCATCCCAAATTCCGGCAAAGCGGTTCAACTCATCCAAACCGGCCGCGCCGGCCGCGGCGGGAGCGAGGAACGCGCAAAGCGCTATGGATAGAACGAGACGCCTCATGCCGTTAGTATAACAAAATCCGCAAGCGGCCTGGGTACAACTCGACCATGGCTAGTGAACACGTTCGCGTGGCGCCCGTCTCGAGTTACTTCATTAACAAAGACGCGAGCGATAGCCGCAGTCCGGTGGCGGGCGAAGAACAAGTCAAGCAGATACTTCGGGAGATTGCGAGCCTTCGAGCAGAATTGCGCCAGAGCGGCCTCAGCGTGGGTCGATGAGCGGAAAAATCTTCTCAGCGACTTTAGTCTTTCTTCATGAATAGTGGGTACCATCGTATGTAATGGATACAACCAGTCGTCTCCGCCGGCGCACGTTCCTCGGTGGAATGGCCGTGGCCACCTTCGGCGGCATGGTCACCCGCCGGGGCGAAGCCCAATCTAAGACCACGCAAAGTTCGATGCGGTATCAGAATACACCCAATGGAAGCATGCACTGCTCGTTGTGCCGCTTCTTCATTCCCTCGCAAGACGCCGGCGCGAGCGCCAGCTGTCAAATCGTCGAGGGATCCATATCACCGAACGGCTACTGCATAGCCTTCGCCTCGAAATCCTCGTAAGTTCTCACGTTCCTTCGTCTGCGCCCGAGTGGAAAATGTATTTCACGATAAGGCGGTTTAAGGTTGCGCCCGCAGCGGGGCTGCCGTAGTTGACGTAGAGTTCGTCGCCGCGTGGAAAACGCTCGTGAAATGCGAGCGCGAGGTTGTTGCCGATCTGGGTTGCGAAACCGCCACGGCCGTTGATGTCGCGTAGTTCCAGCGTGAACGTACTCTCGCTGCTGATGTTGTAGCCGAGCGAAATCCGGCGCAGCCATTGTGATTGGAGCACTCCGTTCGCGAACGCGCGCTCGTAGGTACCGTCGTATTCCAAACCAAGGCTCATCCGCCGCCCGAGCGGACGGCTCGTGAGAACGGTAAACAGATGCACGTAGTTGTCGCCAAAGGGTCCCCAATAGTAGGTGGCGTCAATCGGCGTCGGCGTCCCATCGCGGTAGCCGATGGGAATCTGATAGAGATTGAACGGCTGCGTGACGCCGCCGCGATAGCATGGATATCCGGTAAAACTCGATTCGAAAAGGGTTGGTCCGGTGCAGCCGGGGCCCGCAGGAATGCCGTACGAGCGAAGTTCCCCGACGGCTTCGCCGACGCCGTCCAGCGAAAACTGGTCCTTGAAGACCGCGTTGATGAAGTATTGAACGTCGGCCTGATGCACGGCACCGGACTCATCCAAGAACCGGTCGGCGGTAACGAAGACCGTATAGTTCTTGAATGCCGGCGACGTGCCGGCCACGTCTGCGAAGAATTGAGGTCCTCGAATGTCGGAATTTGCCGCGTAGCCGTCGATCGGGTCGTAGTTCGGCGAAACGGCCAAGTAACTGCCGTTGAATTCGATGTTCCCCTTATGGCGATCGACGAAGAGCTCTAGTAGATCGGCGTGTCCCTGGGGGACCCAGGAGCCGTCTTCAAACGAATAGTCGCCGAAGTAGATCATGCCGTTGCGCAGATTGCGAATTTCGAAGCCGTTTTCGATGGTGTTGTCCCAGCCGGCGATGCTGTGGTTAGCGAAGACGCCGTCGCTCCAATAGGTGAACGCGCCGCCCGGCACGCTGTGCTGGAATCCATACGCGGAGTCGCTGATCGTATTGTTCGTCGTCGCGTCATAGCCGTGAAAGGTCAGCGCGCCGAACGCATTGCCGTCGAAGGTCCCTTCGACTTTCGCGCCGCTGTCGAACGGACCAATCGAGGGTGAATAGAAGGCGAGATAGGGCGCTTGCGTGTTCGTTCCGACTGGCGCACGAACGCTGGAGTTGGCATTGATATAGGCTGCGCCTTGCGCGAAAAACGGCCGGTACTCGACCAGCTGCCGTTGGAATTCTTGCGGCACGATCGTCTGCTGGTCGATCTCGACGTTTGAAAAATCCGGATTCAGCGTGCCGACGAATCGAATCGTCGGCGTCAACGGATAACTTACATCGCCGCCGATCATCCGAACGTTCATCGGCAAGAATGTGCCGTTGGCTTGCTGGAAGAGATTTCGGTCGTGGCCGATGCTTTCGAGTCCGTAGAGGTCGGCACGCGGCTTAGGGCGAGTCGCCGCCGAAGCGGCGAGATCGATTTGGCCCGCCGGCCAAAAACGCGGATCCGGCGTGAGCAGCGGCCACGTGCCCGAAGCGGCGTCCTGCATGATCGGATCCCACACCCACGCGATATGTTCGCCGCGCGCCGCGATCCCGCGAACCAGTTGAAAGCGCCACGTCTGCTTTCCGCCGCGCGGTACCCGGATCACGTTCAGCGGGATGATCATCACTGCGCTCCAAGCGCCCCGATCGATCCTCGCCGCCGCGCTCCAGCGCGGACGAAACCGCGCGTTTTCGTTGGCTTGCTCGTAGCGGATTCCGCGGGGCGTCGTTTCGAAATAGTACACCTGACTGCCCGTGCCGCTCGTGTCGACGCCGATGCCGACGAAGTCATCGAGGCCGAAGCCGACGTCGTTGGCGTTCTGCGTGGCGACGATCGGAACGCCGGCTTGTTCGACGTTAAACGCGACGTACAAGTTCTTGTCGTCGTAGAGGAGGTACGCCGTGGTCGCAAAGCGCGCCGGCGATCGCGTCGTGACGTCCTGCCAGGGCCCATTCCCCGTCGGCACCATCCCCGCGCCCCAAGCCGGATCGGCCAAGACGGGATCGAGCGGGAGCGGATGCGGCGCGCGAGCGACGGTAAAGACGAAGCTCTGCCCTACCGCGGCATGGACGGGGGCCGCCAGGAGCGCAGACGAACAAATAAGCGAGAGCGCGAAGGTTTGAAACTTCACGGCATAGCCAGTCTAGCATCAAGCCCGAAGCGGCGTCGTCAAATCGCCACGTTTTGATGATTTGCTGATGCAAGCGCCGCAGCGAATCTACACGTTTGGCCACGGGAGCGCCGACGAAGTCGCCATCGCAAGCCTTCTACGACAGGCCGGCATTGAAGCCGTGGTGGACGTGCGCAGCGTACCGAAGAGTCGCGCACATCCTCACGTATGGGCCGATCGAATGGCGAGCTGGATTCCCCATCTCGCCGGCGCAACATACGAATGGCGACCGCAACTGGGCGGGTTTCGTAGGCCCTTACCGGAGAGTCCGAACGTCACGTTGCGCCACCCCGCGTTCCGAGGCTATGCCGATTACATGCAGACGCCGCCTTTTGGCGACGCGCTCGCACAACTGCTTGCCGATGCGGCGTCCGTCAGGACGGCGATCATGTGCTCCGAAACGTTGTGGTGGCGCTGCCATCGGCGGCTGATCTCCGACGCGCTCGTCTTAGGTCGCGGCGTGGAGGTCGAACATTTGATGCATTCCGGCGCGCCGCAACGACATCGCCTGACCGACGGCGTTCGATTACTTACCGGCGGCACGCTTCAATACGACGTCGCCGATTGCCGGCTCGATCAATGATGGTCTTTGCGCGCCACTAGTTCTCTGCTTCGCAACTCCTCGACGAGTTCGACGATGCCGTTCGCGGCGGCGTTCAAGAACGCCCGGCCCTTCTCGGCGCTCGCCTTCATGGGGTCGCCCATGACGCCGCTGTCGCTCAAGCAACTCCAATGTTCCATCATCGCGAGCGGCCCATCGCCTGCGATCAAATCGGTCCAGTAATTCTTGGATGGACGGTGACCCAGTTCGGCGACGGCATGTTGCATCTGCACCAACTCCGCGCGCAGTGCCAGGTACAGCGACGTCTCGAACTCGCAGGCGTGATTCATGCCGCCGATGCCTTCGGACTCGCGCAGCTCTTCGGCGATCTCACGCACTCCCGGCGCGGCCCAATAGTTCACCGATGCAGCGAGCGCGTCGGTTTGAACGGTACAAAGGCGCGCAATAATCTCTGCAAATGGCGTATTGCTGCCGTGACCGTTGACCACGAGAATGCGCTTGAAACCGTGATGCGCGAGGCTCTTGCAAACGTCGAATCCGTAGTCGATGAGCGTGTGCGGGCCGATGGTCAGCGCGCCGGGAAAATCCAGGTGATGCGGGCTGTACCCGTGATTGATCGCCGGAACGACTACCGCTCGATCCGCCGAACGCGACGCCGCCAAGTCGCAAACGCTCGTGCAGAGCAACAGATCCGTATCGATTGGGAGATGCCGGCCGTGATCTTCGAGCGTCGCGATCGGTACGATGGCGACGCGATGGCGCGCGGCGGCTTCGCGTACTTCAGGCCACGTCATCTCACCGTAGCGGTATTTTTGCGCCATGGGGCGTTATTCTCGCCTCATGGTTGACGTTCCCGAAACGTGAGTCTGCGCGCGCGCCGAGCCGTTCGCTTCGTCCTAATCATGGGCGTCGTGAATCTTTTCGCCGATATGGCCTATGAAGGCGCGCGCGGGGTTGCCGGCGCCTTTCTCGGGCATCTCGGCGCGAGCGGCGCAGCAATCGGTGCGGTCGTGGGTGGAGGGGAGTTTGCCGGCTACGCTATTCGCTCTATTTCAGGCGCGATCGCCGATCGCACGCGTCGGTATTGGCTCTCCACTTGGGTAGGATACGCGATCAACGTACTCTGCGTTCCGGCATTGGCGTTTGCCGGCGCGTGGCCGGCCGCGGCCGGTTTGATCGTCGGTGAGCGACTCGGCCGTGGTGTTCGCAAACCGGTAACGTCGGCGATGCTCGCAGAAGCCGGCCGGGATATCGGTACGGGAAACGTCTTCGGCATCAATCAGGCACTCGACCAAATCGGCGCAACCGTCGGCCCGTTGATCGTCGCCGCGGCCGTTGCAGCGGCTGGATTCCGCATCGGGTTTGCGGTGCTCGCGCTCCCGGCCGCACTCACTTTGACGTCGCTCGTCGTTGCGGCGAGCGCGGGCCGCGGCTTTGTGCCGCACCGGAGCGATGCGACCGAACCGGCGCCGCTCGATCGCCCCGCCTTCATTCGATATGCGATCGGCGGCGCGCTGATCGCTGCGGGATTTGTCGATTACGCCCTCATCGCGTTCCGCTTCGCGCGCGACCACGTCGCAAGCGTCGCCGCGATATCGCTGTGGTTCGCGCTCGCGATGGCCGTCGCCGCGCTCGCGGCTCCGCTTTTAGGGCGGCTTTTCGACCGGCGCGGAAAGACGGTCATCGCTGTTGCGGTCGCCCTTGGCGCGGGCGCGACGCCGTTGGCATTTCTGGGCAGGGGCGCGCTCGCCGGCGTAGGAGTGGCGCTCTGGGGCTTGGGAACGGCGGTCCAGGACGCGCTGCTGTTGGCTTTGGTTGCCGGAGCGATCGGAAGGGCTCGCCGCGCGACTGCCTTTGGAGCCTACGATTTGCTCTTCGGCGTCGCATGGCTCGGCGGAAGCGTGATTGCCGGCGTCCTCCTCGATCGGTCGCTCGTCGCCCTCGCGATCTTCTCGACCGTTTTGCAACTCGCAGCGATCCCGTTCTTTCTGTAGGCGCTTTAACGTCAATCTAACGCTCGCTTGCGCTTAAGTACCGCCGCAATGGGAATTACGCTCCTATGAAAGCCTTCTTTGTGATTCTAACGGCGGCCGTCAGCATGCTGGGCTTCGGTGCGGTCGCGATCGCGCAAGGCGCACCGCCGCCGCCCGGCGGACCTCCGCCGCCTGCACCACCGCCAGGGACCGAGACCGCACCGTACGTCGATACGGCGTGCGGTGAATGGCAGGGCGATACCTGGGTTCCGAACGGCACCTGTACGGCAACGAACTACAGACACCAGGTCGTCACGGGGACGATCACATCGGTCAAGGGTCATCTCGTGACGTTGCAGCAGACGACCGGCTCTATCGTCATCGACGATTCCGCCGCGCTCAACAATCAAACGACGGGACGCGTCGCGGTTGGACGGCAAATCGTCGCGCACGGATACTGGAACGGAAATAACTTTTATGCCACCGCGATCACCGGCGGTCAGCCTCCGCCACCGTAACCGCTATTGGTGGCGACCGTAAATTAAGCGCCGGTCCGATCGACGGGCCGGCGCTTTTTTAAGGTGGCTTACTTGACCGTAACGTTGATCGGCTTCGAAGCGATTCCGTTGGCGACGACGACGAGCGTGCTCTTACCGGCGTCGATGGTCTTGGGCACGTCGAAGTTTGTCGAAACCGGCGTCGAGCCGGTTTGAACGCCCATCGAACTGTGGTCGTGCGTGCGCGCGTAGAAGACGTGCTTTGTCGCATTGTTGGTGATGCGCACGAGTGGATAGTTCGTCGGATTTTGGTATTCATCGCCGAACGCCACGGCTTGCGAGAGTCCATTGAACTGCGTTCCCGTGATCTTGTACGTTTTACCGGGCGCGAGTTTCGATGGCGCATTCGTAATGGCCGGCGCCCAACTCGATTTCGCGCTGCCGCTCGGATTGAACAGCGTGACGCTGTAACCGACCATCATTACTTGGCCCGTCGGTAGCAGCAGCGGACTACCCGATGCGTAGCCGTCTTGCGACCAACTGGTGCCGTTGAATTCGTACATCTGGCCGCTCGCGCCGAAGACCAGAACGTTGCCGCTGGGAAGCAGCACCGCCCAAGAATCGCCGGCGTTGTCGCCGTTGGGAAAGTCTGGGCCGACGCTCCATTTCCCGGTCGACGTGTTATAAATCGCGGTGTGGCCCGTGCCGCTTCCGAACGTTCCCGAACCGGATCCCGTGGCGAAGACCGTACCGTCAGGGCGCAGCATCGCGGGGCCGATCTCGCCGGGGGGAAGATAACAATCCTTCGGCTTGGGGCCGTACTGCAAGCAACTCTTATAGGGCGACGGGGAATGAAGATCGACGATCGTGGAACCTGCGTTCTTCCACGTTCCTTTCGCAGGATCGTAGATTTCCGAGTTAGGCGCGTTCTTAACGTCGGCGGTGAGGACCGTGCCGTTTGGGAGCAGCGTCCAGCCCTCCTCGGCATTGAAATCTGACTTGCCTGCGTCGCCGACTTTTTTCCAGGTCAACGTTTTTGGATCGAGCGTGGCATCCCAGACGTGCAGTTTGTCACCGAGCAAGTACTGACCGTTGGGTAAGACGCTGGACGGCGAATCGCCGATCCATTTCCAACGATGCGGATGTCCGATGGCGGTCCAGGTGTCGGCGACCGGATCGTAGACCGCGCCCAGATTCGTCAACTGCAGCTGGAACGATCCGTAGCTGTTGTACTCGCCCCCGGTAATGACGAACCGCCCGTCGATCATCGTTGCGGAGGCGGCTGCGTCGGGCGCGTAGCCCGCGGGCAGGCTGGCCGCGGAGCTCCACGTTCCGTTGGCATAGTCGCCTGAAGAATCAGGGCGGTAGCGATACCATTGCCGCCAGTTCGATGAGCTTTGCGCCAGCACCGACCCGTCGGTCATCAAAAACGTGATGAGAATTCCGGTCGGTGGTTGGTGTTTTATTTTTTGAAATCGAGCGAACTTGCCGGCTTGCAAGACTCCGGCGTTTTGCGCGCTCGCGCCGGGCAAGAACGACCGCTGGCCGGCGCATCCGCCGGATGCGACCGCAAGGGTGCAAAGCAAGACAAGCGACGCCGATTTACGGCTGAAGCGTGACAAGACGACCTCCAAGGCTTAATGGAAGAGCTAAGAGCCGACAGGTTTTTAAGGCGCGACTAAGGTTTCCCGCTAACTGCTACGACTTGCTCTTGGTTTTCTTTCGGCGCTTGCGGTCGGCGTCGATCATCGCGAAGGCCTTTTTGCGCGAACAGGTGCCCTCATATTCGATCTTATTGCCCTGCACCTCAGAGTATTCGACGAGAAAACGCTGGATGCCGTCCATCGTGTCTTTCGGAACGTCTTTCAGACTTTCGAAACTGTCTGTTTTCAGGGATACGCCATCCTGGCGCTCGGGGCACGCAACCAAACGGTTATTGATCGTGCCGTTTTTCTTCAGAAGTATCGCCCCCAGAATGCGAACTTTGAGCAAACATCCGGGAAACGTCGGCGTATCGTTGATCACGAGCACGTCGGTTGGGTCGCCGTCGTCGGCTAACGTCTGCGGAATGAAGCCATAATCGTACGGCCACGCCAAGCCGTCGGCCAACGTCTGCTTGAGCACCAGGAGGCCGTACTTCGGCTCGAACGCGTATTTCTGACGCGTATTGGCCGGCGTCTCGATCACCGCGTGGACCAGTTTCTCTTTTTCATGCGGCGCATAGGTCGGAATCGCATCGTAGTTCGTCGGGTTGATCTGACTTTTCGGCACGCCGAACTTGTACCACGTTCGGCGCAGCTGCAAACGACCGGACGCTCGAGCCTTCGCAGGGAAGCATCTCCGGCGAACGCAAAATTGTCCGGGTCCTTCGAGAGCTGGGAATGACAATCGAAAGGAGTCGCCGTGCTTTTTTTGTCTCGCCGCGGTATTTCCGCCGCCCTACTGCTTGCGATCGTGGTTGCCGTGCAGCACCCGGCCGTCGCGCAGGGCGTCACAGTGCGGATCAACGGTCAGCCCCTGTATTTGAATCCGGGACCGATCGAACGAGCCGGGCGCGTTTTTGTTCCGTTGCGCGGCATCTTCGAACGCCTCGGCGCGACGGTCGTCTATGCGTCCGGTGAGATCAATGCCACCAAGGGTCGCACGACCGTCGCTCTGCGCATAGGCTCGACCGCGGCCGTCGTGAGCGGTCAACCGCAGACTTTGGACGTTGCGCCTTTCATCGTCGGCGCGACGACGTACGTGCCGCTGCGCTTCATCGCCCAATCCCTCGGAGCCGAAGTCGGATACAACGATTCCAGCCAAGTAGTCTCCATCGCGATCGCGGCCGGCGTCCCCGTGGAGGTGCGGCCGCCGGTGCGGCCCGCTCCGCCACCGTATCCGCCGCCATCCGCCGTCCAACTGCGCGTCCAACAACCGCCGCCCGACGCCGTGATCGATAATCGCTTTCACGTCATCGCAGCGCAGTTTTCGATGAACGTCCAGGCCGCAAGCGTGCGAGTGTTGCTCGACGGCAACGACGTTACGTACCGCACTGGAATGTCGGCGACGGGCTTTTCCTATAAGCCGCCCGCGCCGCTGGAGTTTGGATCGCACACGGTTCGCGTCTCGGGCCGCGGTCCCGGTGGGAGACCATTCGATCGATCCTGGTCGTTCAGCGTGCGACGTTCGGGTCCGCCGCCGCCGATGCGCTTGACGATCTCTCAGCCCGCGTCGAACGCGGCCGTCGGGCGAACGTTTACGATTGCCGGCAACACCGTCTCGAACGGCCGCGTTCGCGTCACCGCGGGCGCCACGCCATCGTTCAACGGCCAGTTTAACGGCACTACCACCGCAGGGCCGAGAGGCAATTTCAACCTCACCGTTACGCTGCGCACGATGCCGGGCCAGCAGGCGGTTTCGCTGCGCGTCATCGCGACGGATCCCAGCACGTCGCAAAGCACGCAAACCACGCTGCAACTACGCTTGAATCTCTAGCGAGCGGCGCCGTATCCGTAGTCCCCGTGCGGCTCGATGATGGAGGTGCCGTCCGGCAACGGCTTCAGGGTTCCACACCGCAGGGCCGGAGGCTAAGCAGGGAACGAGCATACCAGTACGAAAATTACCGAGGCCGTTCATTTTCCCATTTTGCACGTTCCCGATCCGGTCCCGCGGACCGGGGACGCCTTTGCCACCTCTCACTTTCCGTAAGGAGAATGCTTTGCGAACCAAATCAGCACTCTTTACCCTGACGCTCGTCGGCGGCGCCGCAATGTTGGCCGCCTGCTCGAGCAACGGGGTTACCGGCACACAATCGTCAGTGCCGGGCAATTCGATGCAGACTCAAGTCCGCCAATCGTTGTTGTGGCGTACGGGCATCGATCCGGCGGTGTTCTCGAAGATCCACGCCAGAGAAGCGAAGAACGTTCCTTCGCACCCCAACCGTTTCAAGGAACTCGCCGTATCTGACGCCGGCCTGAACGAGGTCGTGCTTCTGAACCGCGCCTTTGCCAAGGTCTCATCGTTCTCCAACTCGTACGGCGATGGAGATTGGGTAGATCCAAGCGGCAATATTTACGTTGCCGACTATGCGTCGCTTTCAGTCGACGAGTACAATCAAAGCGGCTCGCTGATCTTCACGTATAACAACGGCCTGACCGATCCGGTCGACGTCGTTACCGATAGCTCCGGCAACGTCTACGTTGCCAACTACGGCGCGGCGGGAAGCGCTAACGTCGTGGAGTACCCGGCACAAAGCAATACGCCGACCGCGAGCTGCAACACGAACTTAGCGAACGAAGGCCTCGCCGTCGATAAGACCGGCGATCTCTTCGTGAGCGGCAACAACTCCAGCGGTACCGGCAACATCTGGGAGTTCGCTCCCGGCGGTCTGGCGAGCTGCACCTGGACGGACCTCGCGCCGACGCTTAGCTTCGCCGGCGGACTACAGGTCGACAACAGCGGCGATCTCGTTGCGTGCGATCAGCTCGTAGGCATCGATATCATCCCGCCGCCCTACACCTCGATCAGCAAGACGATCACGGTTGCCGGCGGCACCGATTACTTCCACGATGCGCTGACCGGGCGCAACACGAAGAATCCGAACGGAACGCACGAGTACCTGTTCATCGCCGACGCGGCCACCGCGGAGGTGTACGTGGTTGACTACGAGACGGATGCGTTGGTGACGACGCTCGGCTCGGCCAACGGTCTCTCGCTCCCGTACGGCGTCGCAACGTACAAATACCACTCGAACTAAGTAGTACGCGCGACTAGTTGGTTTAAGGGCGTGCCTGACGGCACGCCCTTAGCATTTCGTCAGACGCCGCTCGGGAACGTCTCGGGCACCTCGCCTTCTCGCCAAAGCGCGCTGGGTTCCAGCGCAGTCGCCTTCAATGCAGACGGCGTCGAAACCGCGCGTTGCGATCAAGCGTTGCGTGCTCTCCGCGCGCGTGCGGTAAAAATCGTGCGTGCCGTGCGTCGCCTCGCCGATCAAAACGACAGCGGCATCGCCTATCCGGTCCAAGACTCCATCGTAATCGGGCGCATCGTCGGACAACGCGATCGCCACCGTACTCGCCATATCGTTGAATATCGTTCCCTCGTCGGGAATCGCCGAAGCGCGCGCCGAAGCGCACCGCGCGGTGAAAGCCATGCTGCTACGCGCTACCGCGCCGATCGAAAGTAACCCGCTACAGGCGAGCGATCTGCGGCGACCCGCCCCGCGCGAGCGGGAGATCTTGGTACGCGTCCGCGCGTGCGGCGTGTGCCGCACCGATCTTCACGTTTGCGAGGGCGATCTGCGGCCCAAGCATCCCAGCGTCGTGCCCGGACATGAAATCGTGGGCGTGGTGGAAGAATGCGGAACGCACAGCGAACGGTTTGCGTCGGGCGAGCGAGTCGGCGTCGCGTGGCTGCGCGAAACGGACGGCGTGTGTGAGTACTGCACGATCGGCCGTGAAAATCTCTGTCCGAACGCCCGCTTCACCGGATGGGACGAAAACGGCGGCTATGCGCAGTTCGCCGTCGTTCGCGAAGATTTTGCGTATCGAATTCCCGAGGCGATCGACGACGAGCACGCGGCACCGTTGCTCTGTGCGGGCATCATCGGTTTCCGCGCAATCAAACGGGCCGGCGTCATTCCGGGTGCGACCGTCGGTCTGTACGGATTCGGCGGCTCCGCGCACTTGGCGTTGCAAGTCCTCAAATATTGGAACTGTCGCGTCTTCGTCATGAGCCGCGGCGGCGTTCATCGCGACCTCGCGCGCGATTTGCAAGCAGACTGGATCGGCGAAGCGTCGGAAGCACCACCGGCGCGGCTCGATGCGGCCATTCTTTTTGCGCCGGCCGGCGGTCTCGTACCGCCTGCACTGCGATCGCTGCGACGCGGCGGCGTACTTGCCATCGCAGGAATTCATCTTTCGACGATCCCGCCGCTGGAGTACGAGCGCGATCTCTTCTACGAGCGTGAGATTCGCAGCATTACCGCAAATACGCGCTCCGACGGCGAAGAATTCCTAAAGATTGCCGGCGCGATTCCGATCCGCACGAGCACGGTAGGGATGGCTTTGGATGAAGCCAATCGAGCGCTTACGATGCTCAAACACGACGAGTTGCGCGGCGCCGCAGTGTTGTTTCCGTGACGCGGCGCGCCACGCTTATCTTCACCGCGATTGCGCTCGTCGCGTGTCGCGGTTCCTTCCGGACGCAAATGCACGAGACGGTGCATCGAGCGTTGCCTACCGATGGAGTCGCGCGACTGCGATTGGAAAACACTGCCGGGACGGTTCGAGTCGAAGGTTGGGCGAAATCTGCGATCGATATTGTAGCGGTCAAGGATGGCTACAACGCGGCGGAACTTCACGCGATCGCGATTGCCGTCAACCGCAGCGGCAACACGCTGCGCGTCGCAACGCATTACAGCGCCGGCTTCCACACCGGCGGCGTGAGTTACCGTATCTTCGTACCAGTACGTACGTCAGTGCAGATCAGCAACGACGCCGGCAGCGTCGACGTCGCCGGTCTCGCGGGCGACCTGTCCGTGGAAACGGAGGCGGGCAGGATCACCGCCGATCTCGGCAGGGTAGCGCTCAATCGAGCGATCGCGTTGCGCGCCACAACCGGTTCCATCCGCTGTTCGCTCGCGCCGGGCAGCGACGTTGCGATCGAAGCGCGCAGTACGGTCGGCAGCATCTCGAGCGATTTTCCCGGCGTCGCCACGCGGCGTGAAAGTATCGTGGGGATGACCGGCCAGGGACGGCTCCGCAACGGAAGCGCTCGACTTTCTCTCACTACCACGACGGGCGCCATCGCGCTGCAAGAAAGATAACCATAAGCAGGATTTCGCAGCAGTCGGACTAACCTATGCCGTTCCTGGGCCGCGCTTCACCACTGCGTCGAATCGCACGGCGACCTGGGCACCTTCCCTAACTACACCAAAGGAGAAACCTCCGTATGCGTTTACTCTCATCAGCGCTGTGTACGACGGTGGCTGTTGCTCTGCTCGCCGGCTGCGGCGGGAGCAATCTGTCATCGCCAACAGCGGCGATGCCCGGCGGCGGCGGCGTCGCGCCTGCCGGACATCACATGCAGCCCGTGATGGCTGTTCCCAAATGGATGATTTCGAAAGTTCGTCCGCCGTTCCACGGCGTTCGGGCTCCGAAGTCTGCGAGCCGCGGGATGTATATCAGCGAATTCTTCGGCACCAGCATCCTGGGCTATTTACGCCGCAACGTCGGCAACAAGGCGCCGTACTGCACGGTCCCCGGATCGTCCGTCAACAACGTTGCCGTCGACGGCCAGAAGAACCTGATCGATCCCGACGGCGGATCGCGCAGCGTGATCATCTACAGCGGCCCGTCGATGTGCGGCTCCGTTGCGGCCACGATCTCGGATCCCTACGGCCAGCCGTCTGACGCGTCGAGCGCCAACGCGATGACCGGACCGATTGCGGTCGGCAACATCGTCGACTCCGCCGGCGTCGGCAGCATCTCGATGTGCACGGTCTCCGCGGGGTGCACCACGAACCTCACCAGCCCGTCGATCACCGGCTACGGCGGCGGCATTGCGATGGACAACAGCGGCAACTGCTACATGACGTCCGAGAACGCGTCGTTCACGGCGTCGATCATGACGTACTGGGCCGGCTGCTCCGGCACCGGCGTCACGGCCACCGGCTATGTGAACAAGTCGTACGGCGGCCTCGAGATCGACTCGTCCGGCAACATCGTGTCGATCGATTTCCAGAACAACAACGTCTACGTCTACTCGGGCTGCAACCCGGCCTGCACGCTGGTCGGCGGACCCTATGCCCTCCACGGCGGCACGATCTTCGGTCGTCTCAACAAGGCGACGGGACGTTTCGCCGGCGTCGAGTACCTCAACGGCCAAGTCGATCTCTACGACTACAGCCCGACGGGCGGCCTGACGTACCTCTACTCGTTCAACAACGGACTGATCTCGAGTCAGCAGCCCGAAGGTATCGCCTGGCAGCCGAAGTCGGCACAGTAACGGCGTCTCTCGTTTAAGAGGGCGTAACCAAGAAGATGGCCGGAGAGATCCGGCCATCTTATTTTTAGTCCGCCTTTTTTGTGCTAATCGTCGCCCACCACGGTCGTGCGGCCGGAGTGAATTGCGCGGGGCCGAAGCGCGGCGAACTTGTGAAAGCGGCGCGGTTTCTGCCGGTAATCGAAGGCGTTGGGATCGTTTGCGGGATCGTTGGCGCGCGCATCGCTGGCCGCGAGCGACGCTAATCCGAAGTTATCTTCGATAAAGCGCAAAACGCTCGCGGTTTCATATTGCAGGTGCGTCACGGAGCCCTCACGCGCGTAGGGTGAGATGACGATCAGCGGCACGCGAAACCCTAAGCCGTCGTAATCGACGAATGGCGGTTTTACCGGATCGAACCAACCGCCCCAATCGTCCCACATGACGAAGATCGCGCTCGACTTCCAAAACGCGCTCTTCCCGACGGCATCGACGATCGAACTGACCCAGGCAGGGCCGCCGTTGGCCTCGAGGCCGGGATGGTCGGAGTCTTGGAGGGTGGGCGTGATCCAGGTAATGTTTGCCAAGGAGCCGCCCGCGATATCCGTTAAGAACCGCGATTGCGGCGTGATCACGTCGTTCGTCCAGTCGGCTGTATCGTAGATGCGTCGGTCGGCCTGGTACGCGGACCACAAGCCGTCGCTGCTGCTGAGCGAGCCGGTATAGTAGCGCCACGTGACGCCCGCCGCGTCGGCCTCATTTGCAAGCGTTGGGATATCGAAGCACGCTACAATTCTCTTGCCGTACTTCCGCTCGTTCGTGAACGTTTCGATCTTGTCGCCTACGCCGCCGGGGCATCCCCAGTCCGTCTCTGGATAGTCCGCGGCGTGGTCGGCATACGCGGCGACGGAGTATTGATGCGCGATAAAGCTGCCGTCGATGTTCGAACTGAACGTATTGTCGGCCAGGACGTACTGTTGCGCCATCTCCCAGTACTGTGCGATCTGGTTTTCCGGCACGTACGAATAGGGGAAGTTTCTGGGAGCGCCGATCGACCCGAGCTCGTTGTTCCAGCCATCCATCTTGCAATGCGTGCCGGGGATCTTGCCGTGTCCGTCGCACGCCGCGAAGAACGAGACCGACGCGTGTTGGATATCCCAATTCGTCGCCAGGTCTTCGGCCTGCAACGCGATCTTGTCGCCCCTCGTATCGTAACCGTAGTCTTGCGTCGTAGCGCCGGGGAAGCCCACGAAGAGATTGTTGAACGAGCGGTTCTCTTGAATGATGAAGATCACGTGTTTGATCGGCGTCGTGCTGACGGAACGTCGCATCGGCTTTGCGGCCAGGGCGGCCGTTGTGGGCACGTTCACCGCGTTCGAGCCGCCGTTGCAAGCGGCCAGCGCGAGAAGAAGCACGACGCTCGTATAACGCATCACGCGCTGTTGGGCATTTCCGACTCGGCCCCTGCGTTCGTATCGCGCGGAGGTCGCTCGCCGTGCGGCGAACCACCGCGACGATGACTCGCCGATTCGTCGGGTGCTTTTTTGCACTTGGTGCGTTAGTGGTGGCGGCTGCTTGTTCGAGCGCGTCGTCGGGACTTTTGGCGCCGTCGAACGCGCGTCCGTTACGCGCATCGCCCGGAACCGGCGCGGGCAAGATCTCCCACATCGTGTACGTCATCCAAGAAAACCGCTCGTTCAACAATCTCTTTGCGAATTCTCCCGGCGCTTACACCGTTTCCAGCGGGCAGATTTCGAACGGCAGGACGATAGCGCTCAAGCCTTTGAGCCTCACCTACGTGTACGAGATCGATCACTCGTCAATCTCAATGTTTGCCGCCTGCGACGGCAAGGGCAAATTGCCGGGAACGAAGTGCCGCATGGACGGCTTCGACAGAGAATACGTCGATAAAGTCGTACCGCATCGAAAGTATCCGCAGTACGTCTACGTGCCGCACCCGGAGTCCAAGCCATACTTCGATATGGCCCATGAGTGGGTGCTCGCCGACAACGCCTTTCAATCACAGCTCGACGAAAGTTTCGTGGCGCACCAGTACGCAATCGCCGCGCAAGCGCGGGCTAGCGTGGACCTTCCATTCGGCCAATGGGGATGCGCAATGGGATCGCAGAGCACCGTGTTTACGCTAACCCAGGAACGAAAGTACGGGCCGGTGCAGCCGCCGTGCTTCGACTACGCGACGCTCGGCGACGAACTAGACAGCGCCGGACTGAGCTGGCGTTTCTATTCCAGTTGGTACAACACGAAAGGAAGCGGTTTCGGCGCCGTGTGGTCGAGTTATCAAGCGGTGAAGCACATTTACGAGGGACCCGGCTGGAAGAACGTGATCACGCCGCAAAAGCGCTTCTTTAAAGACATCGCGCATGGCCGGCTGGCGAACTTCACCTGGATCACTCCGGTGTGCGAGAATTCGGATCATCCCGACTGCGGAGGAGGCTTTGGCCCGTCGTGGGTTAGCGCGTTGGTCAACGCGGTGGGCGAAAGCCAATTCTGGAACACGACGGCGATCTTCGTGCAGTGGGACGACTGGGGCGGCCTGTACGATCCGGTGCCTCCGCCGCACGAGGACTACGACGGCTTAGGTTTCCGCGTGCCGCTGCTCGTCATTTCGCCGTATGCGAAGCAAAATTACGTCTCGCACGTGCGGTATGAAACGGCCAGCGTCTTACGGTTTGCGGAAGATCTCTTCGGCTTGAGTCAACTCGCAGCGGCCGATGCGCGCGCCACCTCGCCCGCGGCGGATTGTTTCGATTTCTCGCGAAAGGCGCGCCGGTTCATACCGATCAACGCACCGAAAGGACGCGATTTCTTCCTCACGCAGGCCGCGGATTACCGAATTCCCGACGAACAATGAAAGAGGCCGTGCCGTTCGGCGCAGCCTCTCCGCAATGACCGATCCGTTCCTTAGTACGCGTTGATGCCGTTTGGCGTTCCCCAACCGATCGGACCGGCGTAGGTTTTGAACTGCTTCGTTCCGGCGGTGCAGAGGTAGCTGCCGCCGCACGAACCGTCGCTGCCTGAGCTGATGTAGTGGAGATCGTGCTTACGCGCGTGCCGTTTCAGCTTCCAGAACGCTTCGCCCGCGTTTTGCGTGCCGGCATTTCCCGCCAACGCGAAGATCGCCGCATTGATGGGGGTCGCGACGCTGGTGCCGCCGACCTCAAACCAGCCGCCTTGGAGGCTGTCGTATTCGGCAACGCCGTTGGCGACCGCCGCAACATCGGCGTCGGTACGATAGGTGCAACTCGGATCGTGCTGCCAGGAGGGTTTGGCGATTCCCTGACCGCTGCCGTTGTTCGAACACCCGCCGCCGGCGTCGGGCCAAACGTTTTCGGTGTAGTTCGAGCCGGATTTAATGAGATTCGTTCCTCCAACGGAAACGACCGTCGCCAATGCTTCCGGTGCGCCGTTCATATTATAGCCGGCATCGCCTGAGCCGGCCGTGTAAATGACGCCCTTGGTGCTCATGATCTTCGGCAACTTCCGATCGCCACAGTTCAGCGACTGATAGCAAATCCAGCTGTTGCTGACGATATGCGCGCCCAACCTTACAGCGGTCTTCAATGCGTCGTCGAAGCCGGCGTTCGTTCCGTCATTTTCGACGAGGTAGATCTTGCAGCGCGGGCACGCCGCAGAGACCATTTCGATATCGAGGTCTTCCTCGACGCACCAACTCGACGAAACGGTACAACTCTGAGGATAGTTGGTCGTCTGCCCGTTTTGGTTGTACTTCGTGAACTTTGCAGTGCCCAGCCCAAACTGAGTGCGGTAGGTTGCAAGGTCGGATGACGCGTTCGGCTGATCGTACGCGTCCACGATGGCAACGATTTGCCCCTTTCCTTGGCGAATGGGTAGTTTGTAGCGGGTCTGGATGTCAACGGGCGCGATGCCGGCAACCGGCGGATGTGCGGCCGCCGTGGTTTGCATCAACGCCAAACACGTCGGTTTGCCGATGATGGCGGGGCAGGCGAGTTGCGCTTCACGATAGGCGGTCCAATCGGGCGTGCCGTTTTTGAGCGATGCCATCGATTGTCCAGCCTGCGCACCGCCGGTCGTTGCCGGCATGTTCGAAGACCCGTTGCACGCGGCGATGGCGAGCGCCGCAGCCAGCGGCGCCATTAGTTTAATGGTTCCCTTCACAAGTGCTCCTTACAGAGGAAAATTATCCGGGGTTTTGGCGACTTGCGCGGGACGCATTGCCGGGACCTCCAGACGTGGCCGCTACTGCGTGTCCGGAATCCGCGGGTCGCTTGGCTGGGTGAGGAAGAAAGCACGGTCCTGCGGCGCCTTGATTTCAACGAAACTCCGCGGTTGTTGGGAAAAATCGAAACAGTCGGCCGCGGGCGACGTCGCGCGCGCGTCCGCCGCGGACAGCTGCGCAAGTCCGAAGATATCTTCGGCGAACCGCAATACGCTGGCGGTTTCATACTGCACGTGCGAGACGTAATTTTTCTTCGCGAACGGCGAGATCACGATCAGCGGAACGCGGAAGCCTAGTCCGTCGTAGTCCTTGTATGGAGGCGGCACGGGATCGTAAAGGCCGCCCCAGTCGTCCCACTGGACGAAGATCGCCGTGGATTTCCAAAACTTGCTCTTACCGACGGCGTCGACGATCGACGACACCCACGACGGGCCGAGTCCGCCGCCGCAGGACGGATGGTCGGAGTCGGGGCAGAGCGGCGTTATCCAGGTGAAGTCGGCGAGCTGGCCCGCCGCCACGTCCGTAAGAAATCGGCTCTGCGGCGTCACGATGTCCTTCTTCCAGTCGGGGCCGTAGAAGATGTGTTTGACCGCCTGGTATCCCGACCATAAGCCGCTGACCGGCACGCGGAAGTGACTCGTATAGAATCGCCACGTTAAGCCGCCCTCGTCCAATTCGTCGCCCAGCGTCTCATAGTTAAAGCAGGGCCGTTGCACGCCGGCGTACTTTCGATCCTGTTTAAGCATTTCGACTTCGTCCGTCTTGCCGCCGCCGCAGCCCCAGTAATAAAACGGTACGTTGACGCTCGACTGCGCCTGCGCCGCGATGATGTATTGATGGGCAACGAAGCTTTCGTCGAGTTGCGATGCAAACATTTGGTCGGCAAGCACCCACTGATGCGCCATGTCCCAATACGGCCTAGACTCGCGGTGCGGCACGTACGCATACTGTCCGTTGACGGGCCCACCGTAGAGGCGCTCGAGGTTGAAACCGTTCATGCGGCACTTCGTGCCGGGAAGCTTTCCTTTGCCGTTGCACGCTTGAAACATGGCATATGCCGAATGATCGATGTCGTACGCCGTCCTGAGCGAGATCGGCTGTAAAGGGATCATCTTTCCGTACGAATCCTCACCGCTCGAAGCGGTCGTTGAGCCCGGATAGCCTTCAAACATGTCGTTGAAGCTGCGATTCTCTTGTACGACCCAAATGATGTGCTTGATTTTTCCCGCTCTCGCCGGCTCACCCGATTGCAAGACGCCGTTTACGTCGTGAGACGCCAGCGAAGAGAACGATGTCGAGCCGCCGCCGCACCCCGCGAATATCACGGCTGCCTGGAGAAACACCAAGCGGAATAGACGCTGCATTGCCGTGAGAGTGCAGCGCGGCGTGGCGCCCGACCTTTTTAGCGCGGCTGCAAGCAGGTGCCACCCTACGTACGTGCTTAATTACTTGGGCCTCTCCCAACACCGACTCCATCCTATAAAGGAGCTTATGAAGCAATTCAAACTCATCGCGCCGCTGCTCGCGGCGCTTGCTATCGCTGCCTGTAGCGGAGGCAGCAACGGAAACATGCCGGCATCGCTCGGAGGCGCACAAGGCTCGTCGGCGAGCCTCAGACATGTTCCCGACTGGGCCGCCAAGCACGAGGCGCGGGCTGTTTGTCCGCAAGTCGTGGGTAAACCAACCTGTCTTGCATTGCAGGTCGAAAAGCATGGTATCGTTCCGCTCTGTTCCCCATCGTCCAACTGCGGCTTCACGCCGAGCCAACTCGAATCGGCGTACGACCTCACGAATAAGTTGGGGAACGGCTCTGGAATGAAGGTCGCCGTGATCGAAGCGGGCGACGTCGGCGATGCGACGTCAGCGCTCGCCACGTACCGTAATCAATACGGACTCGGCACCGCGAAGCTCGTCAAATACAACGAAAAGGGGCAGCAAAGCAATTACCCACCCAGTTGTTCTAACTACGGCTGGTGCATCGAGAGCTATCTCGACATCGACATGGTATCGGCGGCCTGCCCGAAGTGCACCATCTATCTCATGGAGGCCAGTGGCCAAATCAGCGACTTCGAAGCGGCGGAAGCTTCGGCCGTCGCTCAAGGCGCGACGATCCTCAGCAACAGTTGGATCTGCTACGGTAGCTGGGATTGCGGCGATACGAACTTCCCGAACTACTTCGACACGCCGGGAATCGCATATCTCGCGTCGTCGGGAGACTCCGCCTATGGCGCCATTGGCGGTCCCTCGGTGCTCGACAGCGTGATCGCCATCGGAGGGACGCAGCTCAGCGCCCAAGGATCGAACTACACGGAAAGCGTCTGGAACAGCGCGGGCGCCGGATGTTCCGATCCGACGACCGTTGGCAGCCCTGGCGTGCCGAAACCTTCGTGGCAAACCGATCCAGGCTGCAGCTACCGTACCGATTCTGACGTATCGGCCGAGTCAGGCTGCGCCCCGGGCGTGGCCGTTTATGCCGGCTCGTACGCGGGTTGGCAGGGCGTCTGCGGCACCAGCGTGGCGTCGCCGTTCACTGCGGGCGTGATCGGCCTCGCGGGCAACGCTTCGAGTCTGAACGCCGGCGGGAGCTTCTGGGGCATCAAGCGGCACACGCGCATGCGGGAGCTGCACAACATCAAGACGGGCAGCGACGGCAGCTGCAGCCCCACCTATCTCTGCACGGCCGGAACGCACGAGTACCACACCTATTCGGGTCCGGGCGGCTGGGGCTCGCCCAAGGGAATCAAGGCGTACTAAGAACGGCAACCAGTAACGCACAAAAACGAGAGGCGGGCGCTCGCGCGCCCGCCTCTTTCCTTTCCCTGTGAAGGTCGGGTTCCTAGAAGGCCTTGATGCCCTTGGGCGTTCCCCAACCGGTCGGGCCGTCGTAGCCCTTCCCTGCGGTGCACAGATAACTCGGAGTGCACGTTCCGTTGTTGCCCGTCGTGATGTCATGCAAGTCCTTGCGATACTTGCGCTTGCTTTGCGTCCAGAATTTCTCTCCGGCGTTCTGCGTCGAGGCATTGCCAGCGAGACCGAAGACGCCGCCGAGCATCGGCGAGGCGATGCTCGTGCCGTTCACGACGATCCATCCGCTATATTGGTACGAGTCGTATTCTGCGGCAAAATATGAGACCGCCGACACGTCGTTCATCGTCCTATAGGTGCAGCCGGAATCGTGCTGCCAGGACGGCTTGGTGACGCCGGTCGCGCAACCTGAACCGGTTCCGTGCCAGGCCATTTCGGTATAGTTGTTGCTCGACTTTTGCAGAACCGTTCCGCCCACCGAAACGACCGAGGCGAGGGCCGCGGGGGCCTGAGTTCCGTAACTGCTGTCGCCCGCCGATGCGAGATAGACGACGCCTTTGGTGTCGAAATCGGACGAGCTGACGCATGCGTTCGAACCGCGGCAGCCCCAACTGTTGCTCACGATATGCGCGCCGAGTTTCACCGCCTCGAGTTCGGCGGTCTCGAGATCGTTCGTGTACGGGGTATTCGCCTCGATCAGGTAGATCGTGCAGTTCGGGCAGACGGCGGATACCATCTGCACGTCGAGGTCTTCCTCGAGGCCCCAGTTCTTGTTGCCTTGCGGATAGTTACTCTGCTGGCCGTTCTGGTTGTACTTCGTGAAGTTGGCCGTGCCGAGGTTGAACTGCTTGCGATACGCCGCCAAATCGGACGCGACGTTCGGATTGTCGTACGCGTCGACGATCGCGACCGTCTGACCTTTCCCGTTCGTTGACGACGGCAACTTGTACGCCGTCTGGAAGTCCGTCGGCTGCCAGCCGGCGATCGCGGGTCCGACGCTCTCGCCGACGTAGCGCGACATGCACGCGGCGTACTGCGGTCCGAGGTTCGGGCAAACTTGCACGCCGTCGGGGTCCTTCGAGGCGGGCAGAATCTTCATCATCGGATTTGCGGATTGGCCGGTCATACCCGGCAAGTTCGATGAACCGCCTGCGTTACACGCAGCGATTCCGAGCGCCACAAGCAGCGGCGCCACCAGTTTAATGGTTCCGTTCACACATGCTCCTTATTTTTTAAATGTCCGGGGAGGCCGGAGACATTGGCATCTCACAAGAGGATACCTGCACGCCCCGTACGAGCGCTCGCTCTTATTGGCCGCAGGTACGCGCGCGGCGCTCGTGGCAGCATGGCGTTTACCATGCTCAAACGGTTGCGTTGCGGTGTCGGAGCCGCCGTCATTGCGTGCTTTGTTAGCGCTTGCGCGGGGACGAACAGGTCGCCGGTTGTGCCGGCGTTTGCCGACAACGGCGTACTTGCGACGATGCAGCGCTTCGGCTCGGCGAAAATTTCGCACGTCGTTTGGATCGTGCAAGAAAACCGCAGCTTCGACGATCTCTTTCAGGGCTATCCCGGCGCCGATACCGTTTCAGAAGGCAAGACGTCGAAGGGTCAGACCGTCAAACTTCAACCGATCAGCCTGAAGACTCAGTACGAGATCGATCACTCCGCCGACGCCATGTTCGCCGCCTGTGACGGCACGGGTAAACTTCCCGGAACGCGGTGCCGCATGGACGGCTTCGATAAAGAGACGCTCTTCGGCGGCCCGAAACTCGGCCAGTACGCGTACGTTCCGCACAAGGAGACCAAGCCGCTCTTCGATATCGCGCACGAATTCGTGCTAGCTGATCGCATGTTCGCATCGCAACTCGACGAGAGTTTCGTGGCGCATCAGTACATCATCGCCGCGCAGGCCCAGTCGAGCGTCAACGTGCCGACGTCCTACTGGGGCTGCGAAGGGCCGCCATACGACGTCGTGGCTATTCTCACGCCTCAGCGCACGTACAGCAGCCAAGACCAGAACCCGTGCTTCGACTACACAACGCTCGGCGACGAACTGCAGCACAACGGCCTCTCGTGGCGCTTTTACACGAGTGCGTATACGCAGCCGCTGAGCGGCTTTTGGTCCGGCTACCAAGCCGTGAAACACATCTACGGCAATCACAAGGAATGGTCGGCGCACATCATCACGCCGCAGAAGCGCTTTCTCAAGGACGTCAAGTTAGGAACGCTCGCGAACTTCACCTGGATTACGCCGCTGTGCTTGGAGTCGGATCACCCTGCCTGCGGCGGCGGCTATGGGCCTTCGTGGGTCGCCACATTGGTGAACGCCATAGGCGAAAGCAAGTTCTGGGACTCGACCGTCGTATTCGTGCAATGGGATGACTGGGGCGGCCTCTACGATCACGTTCCTCCGCGGCACGAGGGGTTCGATGGCCTAGGCTTTCGCGTGCCGCTCATCGCGATCTCTGCGTATGCCAAACAGAACTACGTCTCGCACAAACGATACGAAACCACTTCGGTGCTGCGGTTTGCGGAAGACTTGTTTGGTCTTCCTCAGCTAACCAAAGCCGACGAACGCGCGCAATCGCCGGCCGCCGATTGCTTCGACTTCACGAAGCCGCCGCGGAAATTCGTCCCAATCGAAACACCCGAAAAGGCGAACTTTTTCTTGGCGATGCCCAACGACAATCGAATGCCCGACGAACAGTAACTTTACTATTCGGTATCTACCGGTAGGCCCGAGGGTTTTTGGTGAAGGAAGAAGTCCTTGGAATATTGCGACGGGATCTTCTTGAACGAGCGCGGACTCTGTTTTAAGTCGAACGCGTTGACGATGCTCGTGGCGCGCTTGTCGGTCGTACCAAGGCTTCGCAGGTCAAACGTTTGCTCGACGAATTTCAGGATGCTGCCGAACTCGTATTGCGTGTGCTCGACGTGCGGCTGCACGTACGGCGAAACGATCAGCATCGGCACCCGAAAACCGAGGCCGCCTTGTTTATCCAAAAACGGCGGCTGGACGTGATCGTAGAAGCCGCCTGAATCGTCCCAAACGACGATGATGGCGCTAGAGTCCCAATAGCTCGACAACCCGATCGCGTTAACGATTGAAGCGACCCAGGAAGGGCCGTCATCCACCGGTTGGTGGTTGATGATGACGAACGGGTGATCGGAGTTCGCGGCGTCAGGCGTCACCCACGATAGCGCGGGCAAGCGTTTGTGCGTGATATCGCCGAAAATTTGCGTCGGACTCGTGCTGACGTTCGTTTTCCATTCCGGCCCCTCGCGCACGGCCTTGATCGCATCGAAGGCGCTCCAGATTCCGCCGCCGCCCTTGTGCACGCCGACGGCGTAGTACTTCCACGATACTTTTTTCGCATCGAGATGGTCGCGCAGCGTCTTGTACGTAAAACACGGATACGGTCCCGCATACGGGTCGTACTGACCGTAAATCGTGATCAGCGAGGTTCGCGTTCCCGGAGGGGCGTCGCAGCCCCACGGCATGTTCGTCGGGTTGTCGATGATGCTCTCGGTGGGGCTGATTGCCGTTGCGCCCGCGATCAAGTCTTGGTGACCGGTGAAACTGGAACTACCCTGCGTGGTGAACGCATTGTCGGCAAGCACGTATTGCTGCGCAATGTCCCAGTACGGCGCGATCTGCTTGGGATCGACGTACTGATACGCGTAGGTACACTCGGCCTGCGGACCTTCGCCGTCCGGCCCGAACCGAACGAGATCGAAGCCATCCATCTTCGCGCCGTCGTACTCGGTCAGGTACCCGCTGTAAATATGATCGAGGTCGTTGTCCCAGCCGAAGTTGCTTTTGAATCCTTCACCGGTGATGGTTACCTTGGTCAGCGGAACGGTCGTCGGCTGCGCGATCACGGGCTGAGATTTCGCGGCGCAGGATTGGGCGATCGGCGTCGGCATCGCCGCTGCCTGTCCCGTGAGCGTGCCGTTTGCGCCCGGGAACGTCGCGAAGAAATTATCGAAACTGCGATTCTCTTGAATGACGACGACGATATGCTTGATCGGCGAGCCGCGTTTGGGCTGCGGCAGTTGCGGCAGCAGGACGCCCGTCGAACCGACACCCTGCCCACCGGCGCCGCCGCAGGCCGCGATTGCGGCTCCGGCGAGCAACAAGAAAGCCCGGAGCGGCCCGTTCACGACGATACTTGAGTCGTTTGCGCGGGCGCGTCCGTCGCTCCGACGCGTTGCGCGATCGCGTCAACGTCGTAACCGAAGCGCTTCGCCACGTCGCGCGTCGCCGACACGATCGCCTCGAGTTGCGCCGTCGTGAATTCCGGCTTGTAGTACGTCGGATGCGTGAGCTTCTTATCATACGCTTCCCGCGTCGCGGCGAATGGTTCGGCCGAGAGTTCCGCGTGCGCGAGAATTCGGTCGATCGTCGTGAGCGAGTCTTCCACGAGGTCTTCGTAACGAACCACGAGGACCCGTCGCGCCAATTGCGGATCGCCCTCGATTTGGTTGGCGACGAAATCGTAGGCATAGGCCCAATAACGGGCCCTCGATTGCGCCCATTTTCCTTCATTGAACAAGCGGCGGATTTCACGCAGCTCGTCGGGGCGGCCGAGATTGGCCATTACCTGATTTGGTCCAAACTCGTGGTGGCCGGTTAGCTCGATGATCTCGATCTGCCGCGGATCGTCGCGCTCGATCTCCGCCCAGATCCTGTCCTGTTTGATCAGCGAAGCGACGTGATCGATGGGATTGCGCATGTAAAGCAGGAAGCGCGCGTCGGGAAACATCTTGCACAAGTACTGCATGCGCTCGAAGCACATGATCGCTTTGCTCACGTAGCGGGTCCGCCCGTGCACCAGCGCAAGTTTGCGCAAGTGCTCGTCGTAGAAGCGTTCGAAGTCCGGATTCGATGTGCTCCCGTCGAGCACGCTATAGTTCGCTTCGTCGTGGATATGCGGGAAGAAGTGCTCCCAGAGAATTTCTTCGCCCATCTCGGCGCTGTCACGCGTCACCTGAATTCGATCGCGATGAATTCGCGGGACCGGTTTCTTCATGGCGTCTACCGGAATGCGCGGGAAGATCGTGTTCCAGACGTACGGCATGTACGGCATCAGAAAGTCCGCGTACTTGTGGGTGACGACGTCGGGATGCTCGCTGAGCATCTGCAGCGTGATCGTCGTTCCCGCTCGCGGTAGGCCGCAGATGTAGACCGGCCGGTCCACCCGCTGCGTCGCCAGGCGGCGCGCTAGCATGCGGGTTTCGAGATTCCCAAGCCCCACGAAAAGCGGGGCGCCGGCATGAACGGCGCGCACGCTCCAATAGAACGGTGCGGGCACGGAAAATTGCGGCGGTGTCGAAGTTGAACGTTCAGGCATCGCGGTTCCCTTTAGCGGTGCGCGGCTTATATCTTCTCGAAAAGCGCTCCGATGACGGTGAGCCCTGGTCCGAAGGCCATGCTCAACACCTTGGCCCCGCGCGGAATCGCCGGCGACTCCGTGATGTGCTGCCAGATGTGCGGCGCCGTCGCCGAGGCCATGTTCCCATGCTCGTGGAGTACCTTGCGGCTGAGCGCGACCTGCGACTCGTCGATTCCCAAGCGACTGCGAATCTGATTGAGAATCGCCGGGCCGCCGGGATGGATCGCAAAGACCATCGAGGATTTTTCGCGTTCGAAATCCAGCCCCATCTGTGCGCAAATCGCGCTGACGAACTCCGAGATCGAATCGCGAATCATAAACGGCACGCGCTTGGAGAGCGACATATCAAACTGCAACGGCCCCGGACGCAGCGTCATTTCGGGCAGTGACTCCGGCAGAATATATTCGTCAATCGCCAGAATCTTCAAGCCGCTGCCGCCGCGCTGCTCGAACTCCGCTTGCGGCGAGGCGGCGTACTTGATAAAGCCGTCGGCGAACAACGTGGACGTAACGAAGTTATCCGGTTCGTCGCTCAGCAAATCGAAGTGCAGCGAAAGGAACTCCGTGTGAACCAAATCCACGCGGCGCTTGCGCTTGGGAAGCGACACGTGAGAAGCCCCCACCAGGCCGAGCGCGGTGCGAATGGCCGGAAATGCGCCGTAACATCCCATGTGGTACGAATGGGTCACTCCGACGTTGAGCCAGCCTCGCCGGGAAAGAAACGTCTGGACTGGACTCGGCGAGACGTAACCCGAGCAACTGACGTGCACGATGTCGTCGGGCGGAGTGGCCGCCTTATCGCGATACACGCGTTCGAAGACGTCGCACGCGACCTCTTCGAAGAGATTCATCCGTTCGTCGAGCGCTTCGCCCGTCGAATTGCGAAGGTCGCCGTACCGCCGGACGCCTTCGATGCTGCTGTTGGGGTCGGGCGTTACGAATCGTGAGTTCAACACGCCGACCTGCCGCTGCGCGATGTGCTCCGCAGATGCGCCGTAGCGCGACATCCGCTCGTGCAGCAGCCGTCCCAGTTCGTCGCGCTGCGTTGAATCGCTGATGCCGCGTGCGGCGCTTTGCGCCACCGTCATAAAGTGGGCCTGAATCAGTTTGAGCTCGTCCTGGGCGCGGGGCTTCGTAACTTCGATTCGCTCGAAGTCAGATAGTACGACGGGCACGGCTTGGAACCGCGATTGTGCGGTGATCGTGCCGGCAGCGCTTGCCGTGCGAGGCGACGCCGATTCGCCGACCTTCTCTAACGTACGCATTTGGAGTAGGCGAGCGATATTCGCCACATCTTAGGCTCTTCCATTCGCCGCGTGCGCGCACATTTCGATGAATTGGTGATTCATCGGTAATCCTAGTTATTTTTACTCATCGTCGACCGGCCGATTCGACGGGCGCTGCCGTAAAAAGAATGACTCTGAATACTTTGCGCCGATGGACGCGAAGCGACGTGCTTTAGAAAAGTCGAAGAAATCTCGGACGAAGTCGGGCGCGTGCGCGTCGGTCGTTCCCAGCGGCGGCAGTTGCCAATTCTCCTCGACGAGCTTGACGATGCTGCCGAATTCATAGGTGTTATGGGAAACGTACCCTGGCCGCGAGTACGGCGAAACGACGATCATCGGCACGCGAAACCCCAGGCCGCCGTAGCGATGGGATCCCGGCGGCGCAACGTGATCGTACCAGCCGCCCCAATCGTCCCAGACGATCACGATTGCCGTCGTTTTCCATGCCGGGCTGTGTCCGATCGCATTGACGATTTGCGCAACCCAGGATGGGCCGGTGTCGCTATTGCGACCGGGATGATCGGAGTTTTCAAAATCCGGAATTACCCACGACAACGCGGGAAGCGTGTTGCGCGAGATATCGCGCAAGACTTCCGTCTGGGGAAATACGACGTTGGTTCCCCACTCCGGTCCGTGACGCACCGCGTTAATGGCGTCGAACGCGTTCCAATAGTTCCCGCCGAAACCGCCGACGGCGGGCGTGTAATACCGCCACGAGAGTTGTTTTGCGTCGAGGGAGTCCCCAAGCGTTCGGTAGTTGAGACATGGAAACGGTCCCTGCCCCGCACGATACGTGTTGTTCGCAGTGATGAGCGACGTCGTCGTGCCGGCCGGCGCGTCGCATCCCCACGGTAGGGCGGATGGAAAGTCGATGATCTGTTGCGACGCATTGATCTCCGTTCCGCCGCGAATCAAGTCTTGATGCGCGGTAAAACTCCCGCTGCCTTGCGTTTGAAACAGATGGTCCGCGAGGACGTACTGCTTCGCCAGGTTCCAGTACGGTGCGATCTGCGCCGGATCAACGTACTGATAGACGTAGATGCCCGGCGTCTTGCCGATCGGCACCGTATCGAAGCCGTCCATCTTTCCGCCGTGCCAGTCCCGGCTCCAAAAAGCGTAGCCGTTGTTCGGGGAGACCGGGCTGTCGAGATTGCTCTTGCGCAGCAAGTAGTCTTTACCGGTGTGCAACTTGCCGTAGCGCGTGCCGTCGGCGCCGGGAAACGTCGCGAAGAGATTGTCGAACGTACGGTTTTCTTGAATCACCAGCACGATGTGCGTGAAATACTTTCCGGCCTTCGCGGGCGGGGGTGGGGGCAAAGGCGGGAGGGACGCGCCGCTCCCGGCACCGCCGCCTCCGCAGCCGGTTAGTCCTGCGAGCAGTGTTGCCGCGATCCAGCGTCCCATCCTGAGGAAGCCCTATCGCCGCAGGCAGGGCGGCTTCCCTTCCTTCGCAACCTCGAGCCCCGGGTTTTCACCGAGGTCTTGGCCAAAGGCGCCGCGTGCCGCTCTTCCGTGCGAATCCCGATGGCATCGCTCGCGCCGTCGCGCTCTTGCGCAATGGCGACGTCGTGGCGTTTCCGACCGAAACGGTCTATGGATTGGGAGCGCTGGTTTGGGACGCTCGAGCCGTCGCCCGTATCTTCGAACTGAAAAACCGCCCCGCATTCGATCCGCTCATCGTCCACATTGCCGGGCAGTCGATGCTGGAGCGAGTAGCCTCTCGAATTCCTCCGACGGCGCAAGCCCTGATCGAGCGGTTTTGGCCGGGACCTCTCACCGTGGTGCTTCCCAAACAGCCTCGACTGTCGCGGTTGGTGACGGCGGGTTTGGACACGGTGGCGGTCCGGGCCCCCTCGCACCCCGCCGCTGCGGCTCTGCTGCACTCGCTGGGCGAGCCGATTGCCGCACCGAGCGCCAATCCTTTCGGATATTTGAGTCCAACGCGAGCCGAACACGTCGCGAACGCGCTGGGCGCGAAGCTCGATCTGATTCTCGATGCGGGCCGCACGCAGTACGGGATCGAGTCGACGATCGTCGCGTTCGACCCGCCCGCGTTGCTTAGACCGGGCGCGATTCCGGCCGAACGCGTCGAGGCGGTCATCGGCCCGCTCGAGCGGCGGTTGGGCACAGGAGTTCTGGCACCGGGGCAACTTCCCGTGCATTATGCCCCACGCACCCAATTGCGGATCGTGGAGCCAAGCGACGTGCCGCCCCAGGAGCGCCGGCGCGCGGGAGCCTTGAGTCTTCGGGACGCCTTCGAGGGCTACGCCGTTAGCCGCCGGCTTTCGGAACGAGGCGATCTGCATGAGGCGGCCACTGCCTTCTTCGACGTTCTCCACGAACTCGACGGCCTGGGCTTGGACCGCATAGACGCGCAACCGCTGCCGAACCACGGAATGGGACTCGCCATGATGGATCGATTAGAACGTGCGGCGGCGCGCTGAAACGCCGGACGCTTGCCAAGCGTTGCACGCGTAGAGAAAGAAGAAAGGATCCATGATGCCGATTTTTCAGCCGCTCTACCGCGCGTTTGCAGGGGCCGCGATTCTTGCACTGGCATGCCTCGGCGCAGCGCCTGCGCCTACGTTACCGGGCGATTTGGCCGGCGACGTGGCGCAAAGCTACCGTCTGCTCACGACGACGTACTACGATCCGCTCAGTCCACAAATGCTGCTCGTTGCGGCAGATGATGCGCTGGCGGCCGCCGCGCGTAAGCACGGCGTAACGACTGCGGTACCGGCGATGCAAGGTCAACGCGACGCGGCCTTGACCCAACTCGACGAAGCGATTGCATCGACGGCGCAAGCCGCAAACGCGTCGCCGAGCGAATTCGCCTACGTTGCGATCGACGCGATGGCGAGAGCGACGAACGATCGTTATACGCAGTTCTTTACGCCGGCGGAGTATCGCTCGTTCAGCGAAGCGCTCGATCCGCAACGCATTGGCGGTATCGGCGTCATGATTACGCCCGACGCCGAGTCCGGGTTCGTGCGGGTCTCGTACGTTCTTCCCGGGACGCCGGCGGAGCGTGCCGGAGTTCTCAACGGCGACATCATCACGGCTGTCAACGGCACCACGACGAAAGGCCTGAACATCGACGGCGTCAGCGGACTGCTGCGGGGAAAGGCCGGAACGGTGGTTTCGGTGACGCTTCGCCGTTCCACGGCATCATCGGTCGTTTCGATCACTCGAGACAACGTTCAGCCGCCGACGGTTATCTTCAAGATGCTTCCGAACGACATCGCCTACGTTTGGGTGATCGCGTTCGGACGCTCGACGCCGAACGAGTTCGACACCGCCATCGGCCGTCTGTTCAGCCAAGGCGCTAAAGCGCTCGTGCTCGATCTGCGCAACGACGGCGGCGGCTATGTCAATTCGGCGCTCGACATCAGTTCGCGGTTCATCGCCAACAAGGCGCTGTTAACGGTCGAGGAACGCGGCCGCCGCGCCACGACCATTGATTCCGACGGCAATCCGTCGGTGACGCTGCCGGTGACCGTGTTGGTGAATCAGTACACCGCGTCGGCTTCGGAGATCACCGCGGGTGCGTTGCAAGACGACGGCATCGCCACGCTCGTCGGCTCGCGCACGTTCGGGAAAGGCGTGATGCAAACGCTCACGCCGCTGCCCGACGGCGCCGCGATCAAAATAACGACCGCGCACTATCTCACTCCCAACCATCGCGACATCAACCTGCGCGGAATCGATCCGGACCTGCGGGTCGATGAAAACAAGGATGCCCGCTTCGGCGAGATCGCATCCGACGCACAACTGCGTGCCGCAATTGCGTTCCTGCAAAAGAAGCTCGCGCAAGCGCACCCGTAGCGGCGTGGACTGTAGGGGGCGATTAGCTCAGCTGGGAGAGCGCCTCCCTTACAAGGAGGAAGTCGCAGGTTCGAGCCCTGCATCGCCCATGTCTTGATCCCACGATGCCAATAGGCTAGGGATACGAGTGGACGAAGGACGCGCGCAACCGGTATTTGCGATTTTTGGTCACGTCTTCAATGCCGCGGCGGCCTCGGCGATTGCATGCAAAATGCGATCCTCGCCTTTCTTGACAATCTCCGGTTTGCCGCCGGCAAAAACGATCTCGGGAAAACTCGTGAAGACCCGATCGATGGTGTGATAGTAACCGTTCTCCAGTAGTCCGTCCGGCGCGTAAAACGCGTCGCGTGCGGCTCGTTCCTTCGCCGCGAGCTGCAGCATCGTCACGACATCGCCTTTGGTTTCGGCCCGTTGCATGGCGACGTCGATTGTGTGGGCTGCCGCTTGATAGACGACCAACGCTTCGCGCAGTTCCGCCAACGTTACCGCGCCGTTGGTCCGCGCGATCGTGGCGGCCTGCAACGCAGTAAGATCTTTGAGCATCTGCGTCGGGATCTCTTCGATGCGCAATGGCGCGACGGTTGCGCCGGCGGCGCGCATCGCCTGAATCGCGGTGACTTGTGCGGTGATGACGGCCTGCTTCATGCCCGGGTCGTACGTGCGCAGTCCATCGAGATTATCTTCGGCGGTATGATGCGCGCCGAAGGCGCCGTAGTAGCCGTTCGACGTGCTGTCGACGCCTAGCATGTAGGAAAAGTTCTGATGATCCGAGCCGCCCACAATGGGATTGAGCAGCGGCTCGACGCGTTGGTCGCGCATGCCCAGCATCGTGCGACCGTCTGCCGCCGGGACGACGTCGCAAATCTGTTGCATGAAGGCGTAAAGACCGGGCGACGCGCTGACCACGAATGGGTCGCCGGTCGTCAGTTGGTCGGTGTTGATGTATTGAAAGACGTTCTTGCGCAACTCTGGTCCGTTTTCATAGATGTAGGCCGCCGAACCGTAGAGGCCCAGTTCGTGCCCGTCCCAGGATGCGATTTCGATCGTGCGCTTGGGTCTCCAATTTTGCGACTCTAGTTTCGCGAAGGCGTCGGCATCTTGCAGCATGACCGTCGTGCCGCTTCCCGGATCGATGGCGCCAAACGTCATCGCGTCGCGGTGGCTGCCGATCATCACGATCGAGTCGGGTTGCTCGCGGCCGCGGAGATCGCCGAAGACGAGCCAAATGGTTTTGAGTCGGCGTTCGAATTTCGTATGAACGTGCACGATCTCGTTGCCGCCGAAGTGCTGGACGAACTCGAACATGGGATGCCATGCGGGTGGAACGACCTTGCCCGTCATTCCGCCCAAGAGCACGCGGGCCGTCGCCTGAGTGATGCTCAGTTCGGGAATCGTCGCGTGCGGTATTTCATCCCACGTCTTATGCGGCGCGCCGGGAAGCGGCGCTTTACCCGCGATCGTTGGATCGCCCGGCGCAAACATCATGAAACCGCGCGGCGACATTCCGCCCATGCGTTCGGCCATGTTGAGGTTCTTATAATTCCCCGCGGGCCACGTCGCACCACCGCCATAGCCGGTCGTCGCAGGTTCCATGAACTCGAGAATCCCGGCGACGCCGCGCTTTCGAAGTTCGTTATACGCGACGTAGCTCGGGTCGGCGCTACGGATCCCTCCGCCGCCTGGGGCCCCGAGACGCACCAGCGCGATGGCGCCGCGCAGACTGACGCGCTGCGCATCGATTTCCGCGAGATCGTCCTTGGAAGCGGAATTCACGTACACTAGGGGACCGGTCGCATCGCCATCGCCGGATTCTTCGAGGAACGGCGGACCCGCCATCAATTCCCATTTAGTATGGTGTCGCGGCGCGCCTTCGAGTAAGTCGAAGTTGACCTGCCGCGGCGAAAGAAGTGTGAGACTTTCCTCGAGCGGTCCGGTAAACATCACCCGATACTCTTTGATGCGCGTTGTAAAACCGTCGCGCTGGAGACGCCGTCTCACGTAGAGCGCGGTGGCGTAATCCGCCGCCGATCCGGCGCGGTGCGGGACGGACGAAAGATGGCGCTCTATTTCCATCGCATTGCCGGCCGATGGAACCTGCATGACGACCCTTTCGGCCGCCAACTCCGCCGTGACCGGCGGACCGGCGGCCCATCCGACCAGCGCCGTGTCTGAAGTTACGGTCGATGGCAGCACCGCCGCCGCTCCCATCCACGCTAACACGCCGATGACCGCAACAAACCAACGCATCATCGTCCAACGCACCTCCCCTTGTGAGCAGTTGCCGGACACGTGCAATCCCCCCTGCGCCGGCCTTCTAAACGCGCGTTCGCTTCCGTGCAGTTAGCGAGTCGCTTGCCGAAGCAGCGCAATACGCGTACCATGGTACCGCGATGAAAACTATGACGTCAGCCGGAATCACGCTCGAGCGCGACGGTGAAATCGCCATCGTGTCGCTCGACCGTCCCGAGAAGCGCAACGCGCTGTCGCTGCAGACAATGCGCGAACTCGCGCAACGCCTCGCGGAGTTGGGCACCGACGACACGGTCCGGGTCGTAATCCTACGCGGTGAGGGGCCCGCTTTTTCGGCGGGGCACGATTTGCGCGAATTGGTCGATCGCGACGCGCAAACGTATCGAGCGATCTTCGACGCCTGCGTCGACCTGATGACGCGAATCGCATCGATCCCTCAGCCCGTGATCGCAGAAGTCGCAAAAGTTGCGACCGCTGCGGGATGTCAACTCGTGGCGGCGTGCGATCTCGCCGTGGCTTCGACGGAGGCGACCTTTGCGACGCCGGGCGTGCGCATCGGCCTGTTTTGCAGCACGCCGATGGTTGCACTCTCCCGCGCGATCGGACGCAAGCGCGCGATGGAGATGTTGCTCACCGGCGAGCCGATCGACGCGCACACCGCGCTCGCGTGGGGTTTGATCAATCGCGTCGCCGCGCCGGATCGACTGCGGGACGAGACGCTCGCACTCGCCCGACGGATTGGCTCGTCCAGCCGCAGCATCGTCGGCATCGGTAAGGCGGCCTTTTACGCGCAGATCGATTTGGATCAGGGAGCGGCATACGACTATACCAAAGAAGTGATGACGCAAAACGCGCAACGTGAGGATGCGCGCGAAGGCATTTCCGCATTCTTGGAACGAAGGGCGCCGCATTGGTCGCAGTAAATCGCTCAGCACGTCGCACTGGCGATCTTAGAAGGGCACCAATGGCATGCGTGGAAGGCATGCCGTCCGCCGCTGGATCCGTGGGCGTCCGTGGCGATGTAATCAGAAAGCGTCGCCCACACCCGGTATGCGCGGCCCGACAAAAAGGGATCAGCGCATACGCGACGGCAGGGGGCTCGCCACACGGCGGGCCCTTCTGTGATGTAGCAGAGAAACCGCAGTCCTAGTCGAACTACTGCGGCTTCGTGACCTCCTTGACGCCGCGAACGCGGTATGCAGCCATCGTCTTGCTCATTGCCTTGATTGCGTGCGCCGCGGTCGCGGCCTTTCGCGTGCGCACCGAATCGCACGCACGTCGAGTCGAGATCGCGATGGACTTCACCGACTTCCAAGCGTTGGCGCGTTCGTACAACTACAATCCAGCCGCATTCTTGATCGCGTTGCGCCGCGCCGGTCTTACGTCGCTGGCCTTAACGGAAGAGTTAGGCGCCAACGTAGGTTTGGACGGCAAAGCCTATGCGATACAAGGCGCCGCCCTATTGAATCAAGGCCGAGTCGCGCCGCTCGCCGATCCTCTTCTCGCCGCGCTGGTACGCGACCGGCGCGTCGATCCGAGCGCCATCTACCTCGTCGTCTTCGATCCGGCAACGTACGCGCGGTATCGTGCGCAGCTGGCGCTGCATTTCGAGCGCAAGAGCGTCAAAATATTGCGCTCGACGCGCCCTTGGCTCGTCGAAGTGCTCACGCAGATCGATTACTTCAATGCGTTGGGTCTCGGCATTCCCACCGATCAAATCGAGCTGGCGCGGCGGTTGCATCTGCTCGTGGTGCCGCGTCTGCAAAACGACGAGCGATTTCGGGCGCCGCAGATCGATGCGTCGTTCGACAACGTCCTTCGCTACGATCCCAAAGTTTCGACCGTCATTTTTTTCGGCTTAGGGAATCAGGTTTTGGGCTATCCCGACCATTTGGAAGACACCGCGGAGGCGTTCAAGGGCCATCTCTTCAGTTTGGGTTCGATCGAAACGTACGATACTAGTCAGGTGCAGAAGGGCAACGATAAACTCGCGCGGCTGATTCCAGGCCGAACGGTGCGCGTGCAAGCCATTGCCAAGACGGAACTCGATAAACTGAAGCTAGAGGAAATCGTCGCGCGCTACGTCCTAGGCGTGCGCGAGCGCAACGTGCGCGTCGTGTATCTGCGCCCCTGGCCACATCAAGACGGAGACCTCACGATCGAAGCGACGAACGTCGAGATGGTGAAGGGAATCGCCGACCAGTTAAAAGCGGCGGGCTTTCGACTGGGACGGGCAACGCCGATCCCGCTCTATCACGGCAACAACCGGCTCCTCGTTGGCGTAGCGACGTTGGCGGTGCCCTCCGTCTTCCTGCTCTTGCTCGAGTTTTTCGGCTGGTACCGGCGACGCATCGCGATTGCCGCCTACGCGCTAACGGTTCTGCTGTACCTTGCGGGGATCGCGGGTCATCACGAAATTTTTGTGCGGTCGGTCATCGCCCTCGCCGGCGCGCTGCTCTTCGCGACGGCAGCTTTGCTCGTTTTGATCCCGGCATGGAACGAGCCGCCGGCGCCCCGCGCCGGCGAACAGTTCTTGCGCAGCCTCGGGTGGACGATCGCCGCAACCGCCGTCGCGCTGGTGGGCGCTTTGGTCGTCGTCGGTATCATGAGTTCGCCGCTCGCGATGGAAGAGATCGATCGCTTCCGCGGCGTCCGCGTGATTCTCGCGCTCCCGCCGCTGATCGGCCTGTGCTTGTATCTCTTCGAGCGACGTTTCGGCGCAGGCGTTGCGCGCCCGCGTGACGTCTTTTTCTCGCCGGTCCTCGCGTATCAACTCTTGGCGGGGATCGTTATCGTCGCCCTCGGGGCGCTGATGCTCGTGCGAAGCGGCAACGAAAGCGACGTGTCGCCGTCGTCGTTTGAGTTAACGCTGCGTCACGTATTGACTGCGGTGCTGAGCGTGCGTCCACGTTTCAAGGAGTTCCTCGTTGGGGTGCCGGCGATGATGTTGGTGCCCGCGCTCGCCTTTCCTCATCGGCGGGCGATTGGGTGGCTGCTGGCGCTTGCGGCGGGCGTGGGCGTGGGCGACGTCATCGACACGTTCTCCCATCTGCACACCCCGGTGGAAATATCGCTGCTTCGCGTTATCTATGGGGTGTTGGTGGGCGCCGTTATCGGTGCGCTCTTCATTTGGATCTATCGAGTATTTGTCTATCGGCGCGTCGCAGCAACGGCGCCGTGAGCGCTCGAATGCTGCTCTCCGGCTACTACGGATTCGGTAACTTCGGGGATGAGGCATTGCTCCGAGTGATCGTCGAGCAGTTGCGCCGGCGTTTTCCCGCATCGCGTTTGGAGGTGCTCTCCGCGACGCCCAACGCGACTGCGCGGACGTACGGCGTGGAGGCAGCGCCGCGCTGGGATTGGCGCGCGATCGGCGCGGCGATCGCACGCGCCGACGTCGTGCTGTCGGGAGGCGGCGGTCTTCTGCAGAACGCGACCAGCCTGCGCAGTTTGCTCTACTATGCGACGGTCCTGCGGCAGGCGATTCGGCGACGGCGTAAGACGATGGTGTTCGCACAATCGATCGGACCGCTCGATTTCTGGGGTCGCTTGACCGTGCAGCATTGGTGCAAAGGCCTCGATCGCGCGACCGTGCGCGACGAGCGCTCACGAACGCTCTTGCAAACGCTTCTGCCGCACACACCCGTCGAGCGAACTGCGGATCCCGTGTTTCTGTTCGATGCAAGCGTCGAATCACTAGACCTTTGCGCTGAAGGGCTAGGCCCCGAAAGCGGCCCTTACGCCATCGTGAGCGTCCGTAAGAGCGCAGGGCTCCGCGACGCGACCGCGGTCCTGGCGCGCGCCGTCGACGCACTCGCGCGGCGCCATGGCGTGCGGACCGCGTTTTTGCCGCTGGGGGGTGCCGGCGATGCGGCAATTTCGACCGACGTGATTCGGGCGTGTTCGTCGGCGCCGGTGTTGTTGCCGGAGACGTCCGCGCAACGAAGCGCTGCGATTCTGCAAGGCGCGCGCGTCGTCATCGGCATGCGACTGCACGCCTTAATCTTGGCGGCGCGTTACGGCGTGCCGTTTCTCGCGATGGCGTACGATCCGAAAGTGACGGCACTCTGCGACGAGCTTCAGTATCCCTTGACGCCGCTGTGGACCGCGGGATCCGGGCGTCGAAACGATGGCGAGGTGCACGACCTGGTCGATCGACTCATGGCGACGCGCGATGAGCTGGCCGCACACCTTTGCCGTCGCATGGAAACGTTGCGCGCGGCGGCGACGCGCAACTTCGACGTGCTCGCGGAACTCGTAAACGAATCATGAGTTCGATCGATTATCGCGCGACGCTGAATCTGCCGGTTACCGCCTTTCCGATGAAGGCTGACCTGCCAATGCGTGAACCACAGCGGCTCGCGTGGTGGCGGGAACAGCGGACCTACGCGCGGTGCCTGGAGCGCAACGCCCAGAATCCGCCGTGGATTCTCCACGACGGGCCACCGTATGCCAACGGCGAGTTGCATATGGGCACCTTTCTGAACATGGTGCTCAAGGACATGTTCGTAAAGATTGCGTTACTCGACGGCAAGTATGCAAAGTTCGTGCCGGGATGGGACATGCACGGCTTGCCGATCGAATTCGAGACGCTCAAACATTTGGGCGTGCAAGATTTCCATTCGATCGCGCCGCTGGACCTGCGCAAGGCGTGCGAACAACGGGCGCTTTTTTGGCTGGACCGCCAGCGGGAGACACGCGTGCGCATGGGGTGTTTCGGCGATTTTGACCATCCCTATCGCACGATCGATCCGTCGTTCGAGGCCACGATCGTCAACGCACTGGCGGACTTGGCGGAACGCGACCAGATCTACAAGGGGCTGCGTTCGACGCTGTGGTGTTGGCACGACGAGACGGCCTTGGCGGAAGCCGAGATCGAATACGAACAACGCGTTTCGCCCTCGATCTACGTGCGGTTCAGCGCGAACGAAGAACAAAAGCGGCGAATTCTCGACGTCATGGGCGCTCCCGACGCGAGGCGCGTATCGTTTCTCATTTGGACGACGACGCCATGGACGCTGCCGGCCAACGCGGCCATCGCGTTGCATCCCGATGCATCCTACGGGCTCTACCGCATTGGCGATGAGGCGGTCATCGTCGCCGAGGCCTTAGCGGAACCGGCGCTGGGCGAGCGCTTTGCGAATGCGCAACGCATCGGACGCGCAACCGGCGCACAACTCGACGATCTGGCCGTGCGCCATCCTTTCATGGACCGAGATTCCGTCATCGTGCTCGCCGAATACGTGGACCTGGAAACGGGCACCGGAGCGGTGCATACTGCGCCCGGCCACGGCGCCGACGATTTCGACACGGGAATGAAGTACGGCTTGCCGATTCTTAATCCGGTGGATGCGGCGGGGCGCTTCACGGCGGAGGGAGGACCGTATGCCGGGCTGCATATCTTCGAAGCGAATCCGAAGATCGTCGAAGATCTGCGCAGGAGCGACGCCTTATGGGGAGCGGCCGAATACGAACATTCGTATCCCCACTGCTGGCGTTGCCATAATCCGGTGATCTTTCGAGCGACGGCCCAGTGGTTTCTGGCGATGGACCAAAATTTACTGCGACAGCACGCGATCGATGCAACCGAACACGTTGCGTACACGCCGCCCTGGGGCCGCGCGCGTCAAGCGCAGATGATTGCGACGCATCCGGAGTGGTGCCTCTCCAGGCAGCGAACGTGGGGAACGCCGATCCCGTCGCTGCAGTGTTTGGGATGCGGCGAAGCGCTGCTCGATGCTAGGGTCGCGCGACTGGCCGCAAAGCGTTTTGGCCAGGCCGGTGCGGGCGCATGGTGGAGCGATCCCGTCGACGTGTATTTGCCCGAACACTTCGCCTGTCGGAACTGCGACGGCACGCGCTTCGAAAAAGAGTACAATATCGTCGATATTTGGTTTGAGTCTGGCGTCACGCATTTCGCAGTGTTGGGCGGGGCCGGCATGCCGTGGCCGAGCGATCTGGTGTTGGAAGGCGGCGACCAATTTCGAGGCTGGTTCCGCAGTTCGTTGATCACCGCCGTCGCGTTGCGTGGACGCGCGCCGTATCGGCATGTCATGAAAAACGGCTGGGTGAACGACGAGGAGGGACGCCCGATGTCGAAATCGCGCGGCACGGGCATCGACGCGCGCGATGCGATGGCGAAATGGGGTGCCGACGTGTTGCGACTGTGGGCGGCGTCGGTCGAGCCGATCGACGACGTTCGTTTTGGCCCCAACGTCATCGAACAAGTGGGCCGCGTCTATCGTAACATCCGCAATCGTTTGCGTTTCATGCTTTCGAACCTCAACGATCTGAGCCGCGATAGCGTCGTGCCCCGCGATTCAATGGAGCCGATCGACCGGCTTGCCTGCAGCGTAACCGATCGATTCGTTGCCGCGGCCAAGGCCGCGTACGACCGATGTGAAATCCACGATGCTTTCTTGCAGATCGTCGAGTTCGAGAGCGCGATGTCGACGCTTTATTTCGACGCCCTCAAAGATCCGCTCTACACGCACGCCGTTACCGGCGCACGGCGGCGCAGCGCGCAGTCGGCTTTACTCTACATACTGACGCGGATCCTTACCGTCATCGCACCCGTGCTTTCGTTCACCGCGGAAGAGGCCTGGCAGTCGTTGCCGCCGTTCGTGCTGGAGCGCTGGAACAGCGTCTTCGACTCGTCGTTCGATGCGGGACGCAAGGGCGGCCCCGACGGCGATTTCGAGCTATGGCAGCGACTGCGTGCGCTGCGCGCCCGCGTCGCCGCGGTTGCATCGCCGCACGATTATGAAGCGCGCCTGGAATTAACGGTCAGCAGCGACCTCTATAAACGCCTGCATGCGTTGGGCGATAATTTGCGCGAAGCGCTGGTCGTCTCCGATCTGACGCTCGCTCAGGCCGAGCGCGCCGACGGCGCTACGGACGACGGGATCGTTGCGTTTGAATTACGTCCCGCCGGCGGCGAAAGATGTGTACGTTGCTGGAAATACCGTCAACTCGGCGCGGACCCCAACCATCCTACCATCTGCGCGGAGTGCGCGGGGGTCGTCCAGGCGCTGCAAGCGGCGCGCTAGCATGTGTCGCGGAAGCGCCGCCACGAACCGTCCTCAACGGCCGCGCGTGCTTCGTGCATCAGCGTATTGACCAGATAGACGTTGTGATACGAGAGTAGACGTGGCCCGAGCATTTCCTTCGCCCGGAACAGGTGTGCGAGGTAGGCGCGCGTGAACGTCGTACAGGTTGCGCAGTCGCACCGCTCGTCTAGTGGCGAGAAGTCGCGCGTGAAGCATGCGTTGAGTATGTTCAGCTCGCCGGCGCGCGTCATGGCGCGTCCGTTTCGGCCGCAGCGCGTCGGATAGACGCAATCGAAGAGGTCGATGCCGGAGTCGATCGCTGCGATCAGATCCCGCACCGTCCCGACTCCCATGAGATATCGCGGCTTCTCGCGTGGCAAGAGCGTTGCGGTGGCGCGCGCGGTGGCCTGCATTTCTTCGCGCGTCTCTCCAACAGACAGCCCGCCAATCGCGTAGCCCGGGAAGTCGAGGCCAACGAGTTCGCCGGCGCTGCGCCGTCGGAGTTCGTTGTCGAGGCCCCCTTGCACGATCGCGAAGAACGCGGTGCCGTCGCGCGTCGCCGCCTTTGCCGAGCGCTGTGCCCAGCGAGTGGTCAAGCGTACCGCTTCCTCCGCGGCCTCGCGCGTTGCCGGCAGTGAGACGCAGACGTCGAGCACCATCGCGACGTCGCTGCCGATCGCCTGTTGGAACGCGATCACGCTTTCAGGCGTGAAGCGATGTCGGCTGCCGTCCAAATGCGATCGGAACGTCACGCCGCCGTCGTCAACTTCGCGCCGGTTCTGCAGACTGAACACCTGAAATCCGCCCGAGTCGGTGAGGATCGGTCCGTCCCATGCCATGAAGCGATGAAGTCCGCCCGCGGCTTCGATCGTATCCAGACCCGGACGAAGCCATAGATGATAGGTGTTCGCTAGAACGATTTGCGTCTTGGCATCGCGCAACTCCGGCGGCGTCAAACCCTTGACGGTTGCCGCGGTGCCCACGGGCATGAAGCAGGGCGTCTCGATGACGCCGTGAGGCAGCGTCAGTCGTCCGCGCCGCGCGTCCCCACCTTGCCCGAGCAGTTCAAACATTACTTGCCATCCCGAGCGTCACGTTTTGTCATCCCGAGCATCTAGTTTTGTCATCCCGAGCGGAGTCGAGGGACGAGGGACGTCCTTGTCATCCCGAGCATCTAGTTTTGTCATCCCGAGCGGAGTCGAGGGACGAGGGACGCAACCACGCACCGCGACCGTATCGTTTCTGCATTGAGCGAGGCGATGGATTTGGTTCCAATCATCCTTCGCTAGCGCGGCCTTCTTCGCTCGCGACCAATTCTTGAGGCGCTTCTCCCATGCTATGGCGTCATGAACGTAGTGAAATTCCGCCGAATGCGCGAGTTCCACCGGTCGACGGCCGAACGTGTAACAATTGGGATCGAGTCCATATTTGTGTTGCTCGACGCGAAGTTCGAGGTTGTTGGTGATCCCAACGTAGAATGAATGGTCCGCGCACAGCAGCATATAAACGTAATAAACCTTCATGCATGGTTCAATTTCCACCGGCCGAGACAACGTAAAGGCCTTCGCGCTCTCCTCGCCCCTCGACTTCGCTCGGGATGACAACTAGCTCGGGATGACAACTGGCTCGGGATGACAACTAGCTCGGGATGACAATTTTGGTCCCTCGACTCCGCTCGGGATGACAATCGGCTCGGGATGACAACTAGCTCGGGATGACAACTAGCTCGGGATGCAACTGGCTGACAGATTGTCTAACGGCGGTCAGTTTTTGTTTGGGCGGATGAACATGCGGCCGTGCGGATAGTCGAACACAAAATCGAAGTGCTTGAGAAAATCGAATCCGAGGAGCATGTAATCCGCGGCCATTCCGTATTGGCAGGCGGATTCCGACGCGTAGACGATCGGGCCGATCGAAAGGCTGTCGATGTTGGTGCAGCCGTCGAAGGTTCGAAAGTGGCGTTTTTGAACGAGGTCGGGCCCAAAGAAGATGATGCCGGGGTTGCCGGTGTCGAGCATAGCGTTGACCGCGATCGTCTTGTTGAGCGTCATGGGGATCGTCGGCACGCCCGCAGAGGTATCGACGACGATCGGGAGCCCTTTCTCGGCTGAGATGTCGGTTGCCGGATCGAGAATCGCCATCGTCGAGTCGTATACGTCCAGTCTGACGATTGCTCCGGCGAAGAGATCGAAGCCGATGAGGCCGTCGTATCCCTTCGCATCGAGTCCTCGGTAGTTGTACTTTTCGAAGTCGTACGCGAACACCACGGCGTTTTGCAGCGTTGCGTCGCCGAACGTCATCGTCTTTACCTTGCGAATTTGATCCTCGGCCTTTCCGTAGAGCGTGTACGAGTAGCTCTTTCCCTTGAGCAGCTCGGCGCCGGCGCGATCGGCGAAGTGCTCGTCGAGATAAAGTGAGTCGGCGCCCGTATCGAGGATGAATCGACCCTTGACGCCGTCGACCGTTGCGTCCACCAGCATCCGATTATGCGTCAGGGTGAACGGAAATGGAGCGCCCTTCCCAAAACTCCAAAAAGCCGTCGGCAGCGGCGGGTGCAAATCTGCGGCCGTTACCGCGATATTCGGTTCGAACTTCGTATAGGCGTGCACCGATTTACCCTCGTCGATCCGGTACGACGCCATCATCTTCTTGCCGGGAACGACGTCCTGGTAGGAAAGAATGTGATAGGTGGTCTCGTACGCGCCGTCGGGGTCGATCGTGGCTTGGACGTAGGCTCCGGTTGCCGGATCGATGTAGAGGTCGATCGGGTCACCGTTTTGCAAGCTCACGCGAACGACGTCAACGGTTTTTCCATCGAGCGTCTTGGATGCGCTAGAGGCCGCCGGTAGTTCGGTCGTTCCTTCGTACAGCAGCACGGTGAACGACGCCAGAAATTTCGCGTAATCGCCGTAAACCGGGTTCGTGAATCCATTGGCATTGGTTGCCCAGAAGAGATTTCCCGTGAAGCCGTTGCGCTCGGTGATGTCGCCACGCTTGAGGTACGTGACGCTATTGCTGTAGAGCAATCCCTCGGAAACCCTCACCAACGAAACCGTCTTTTCGCCGTGTTCGTCGGTCACGTTACCGGTAATGCGCATGGTACGAAACGTGCCGTCACCGAACTGCCAGCCGACAAAGGCGCGATGCTTTTCCAACAGTGCTTTCGCCTGAGCGTCGCCGTTCGAGGCTCCCAGCGCGCCGTCAGGCGCGACCGCGAACGCCAGAACCGCGGCCAATACGAAAAGCATTGCGCGCATGAGGAAAACTTCGCCGGAGAACGGCGCGTCCCTCGACTCCGCTCCGGACGGGATTGCTACGCCGAAAGAAGCCTCCGGGCCTCAACATATCCGGCCGGTGGACCGCTTTCAAACTCCATGAGCCTGCCATCGCGCGGGTGAGCGAATGTTAGCCGCCACGCATGGAGCGCTTGCCCCGGCAATGCGACGCGCGGGTCTCGCCGCCCGTAGGTCGGATCGTTGAGCAGCGGGTGACCGAACGCGGCGCAGTGCACGCGGATTTGGTGAGTCCGCCCGGTTTCCAAGCGAAAGAGCAGCTCGGCGTGACGAGCAAAGGCGTCGTGCACCTCGTAGTGCGTCACGGCAGGCTTTCCCGTACGCAGGATTGCAAACTTGAGGCGATTGCGTGGATCGCGGCCCAGTGCGCCTTCAATCGTTCCCCGACGATGGTGCGGAACGCCGCAAACGAGGCCGAGGTACTGTCGCGAAATGTCCCGGCGTTTCATCGCCGCTTGCAGCGTGCGCAGATTGGTTTCCGTCTTCGCGATCAACAGCAAGCCGGACGTGTCGCGGTCGAGCCGGTGGACGAGACCGCCACGCAGCGCGTCTCCAGGCAGCCTCGTGCCGACGTGCGCGAGCAATGCGTTCACCAGCGTTCCGCTCGTCGCGCCGGGCGCCGGGTGCGTCACCATTCCGGCGGGCTTGTTGACGACGATCACGTCATCGTCTTCGAACACGACGAAGAGGTCCAGCGCTTCCGGCGTTGCGACGAGCTCCCGTGCGGGTGGAATTTCAAACTCGACGCTATCGCCCGCTTCGAGTATTCGGCTCGCCTTCGCCGCCGAGCCATTGACGAGAATTACTCCACGGCGGACCGCCTGCGCGACGCGTGAACGCGAGGCTCCGGACAGCGATGCAATCAGGACGTCGGTGCGCGTTCCGGCTTGCTCAGTGGTGACGACGTGCAACAAGGCTGGAGAGCAGCAAGAGACCTACGCCGACGGTGATGCAAGAATCGCCTACGTTGAAGATGTTTGGCCAAATGCGGTAAAAGTCGATAAAGTCGATCACGTAACCGTAGTGCAGACGATCGACGATGTTGCCGATTGCGCCGCCGACGATCATGCCGAAGGCGATTCGCACAGTGCGCGAACGGGAGGCTGCGTCGCGAAAACTGAACCAAAATAGCACTAAGACGAGGATTGCCATGCCGATCAGCATCACGGCGTTGCTGCCGAATAAGCCGAACGCGCCATGGACGTTTTTGGCGAAGTTCCAACGCAGCAAGCCGGGAATGATGTAGCGCACGTAGGCGTCGTCGCGAACCCGTTCCAGGACGAGGTGCTTACTAAACTGATCGGCCCATAGAACGAAGATCGCGACGGCCGCGATGACGAGCGTGTGGCTGAGAGCGCGATAGCGTTTGAGAAGCGCCATTACAACTTCGGTTGTGGAACGAACTGGTAGAACCATCCCGCCACGTTCAAAAAAGCGTTGTTGACGAGAACGAAGCCCACCGCGATGAGAAAAATTCCCGCGGCGAACTCGATCGCTCGCAGGGAGCCTTTGATGCGGTTCAGCATCGGAAGTATGAAGCCGATTGCGGCGGCCGCCGCGAGAAACGGCAGAGCCAAGCCGAGCGAATAGCAACTCAGCAGCAGAGCGGCTTGCGTGCTGCGCTGCTGTGAGGCGATGGCCAAAATGCCGGCCAGAATGGGGCCGATGCACGGCGACCAACCCGCGGCAAACGCCATCCCAACGAGCCCGGAAGTCCAAACGGTCGCGCGATTGGACACGAGGTGCGCGCGAGTATCGCGCATCAATACCGGAATCCGAACCAATCCCATCATGTGCAAACCGAGAATCACCACGATCACCCCGCCGATTTGCGCCAGCAACAAACGGTTGCCGTTGAGAACGCCTCCCAGCGCGCTGGCGCTGAGTCCGAGTGCGACAAAGATCAAACTGAATCCAACGACGAATGCAATCGCGTGGAGCAGCGTCCGGCGGCGCGCGGCACCGTCTACGGCCGAGCGCAAATCTTCCAAGCTCTCTCCCGTCAGCAACGACAGGTATGCCGGCACGAGCGGAAGGACGCACGGCGACACGAAGGAAACGAGGCCCGCAAGGAAAGCGATGCCGGCGGTAATGTGCGTCGTCGTGGTCATGCGCTTTGAAGATTGTTAGGAATGCAACACTGGTTCACCTATCCGAACATCGATCCGGTCGCCATTCATTTGGGGCGAATCAACGTCCACTGGTACGGCATCGCGTATTTAGTCGGATTTATTTGCGTCTATCTGTGGATGAGTCGCCCGGCAGGGCGCCGTCGCTTAGGCCTCACGCGCGAGCAGATTCAGGATTTTTTGTTCTATGCGTTGGTCGGCGTGCTCGTGGGCGGCCGAACCTTCTTCGTGATCAACGACATCATCAGCAAGCACGATGCGTCCTTCTATTTTTCGAATCCGATCAATTTCATCGCCGTGTGGAATGGCGGCATGGCGTTTCACGGCGGCTTGGTCGGGGTGGCCATCGCGATATGGCTCTTCATCCGCAAGCACCCGGGGCTGAAATACATCGTTGTCGGCGACGAGGTCGTGATGCTGCTTCCGATCGGGATCATGCTGGTGCGGCTCGTCAATTTCATCAACGACGAACTTTGGGGTGACGTATGCCGTCCGGACCACCCGTGGTGCTTGCGTTTTCCATCGGCTCCCGATCAGGGAGCGCTGTACCGCCATCCGTCGCAACTGTATGAAGCGATCCTCGACATCCTCACGCTGCCGGTGCTGTTGATTCTTTACCGCCTCAAGCCCAAAGACGGAGTCGTGGCGTGGACGTGGTTTACGCTCTACGGTGTAACGCGAAGCCTAGCCGAACTCTGGCGTCAAGCCGATTTCACGTTCATGGGCCTCACCGGAGGTCAACTCTACGCTTTGCCGATGATCCTGCTGGGCATCATCGGAATCGTCTACTGCGCGACGCGGCCCGTGCCGCGAACCGAAGTGGGACCGGCGTTTGCGCCTTCTAAATGAGCGCCGGCGTCGCGGAGCGCTTTCGAGCCTTACGCCGAGCAATCGAGGAGGAGGCGCTCCATTGTGGGCGCGATCCAGCGAGCATTACGCTCGTCGGCATCGTCAAGGGACAGTCCGATGAAAGCGTCGCCGCGGCGATAGCGGCCGGCCTGGCCGACATCGGCGAGAACTACCTGCAAGAGGCGCGCCGAAAATTTCCGACGTTGCCGACCGTACGGAAACATTTCGTCGGTCACGTGCAAACGAACAAGGCAAAGGCGATCGCGGAAATTTTCGACCTCGTGCAGAGCGTCGACCGAGCGGATGCCGGGGCGTCGTTGTCCAAGGCGGCGCAGGCATCGGACAAGACCTTGCCGGTCCTGCTGCAAATTAATATCTCGCCGGCGGAACGCTTCGGTTGCGCGCCCGCGGATGCGCCGCAATTGGCCGAAGCGCTGCGCCGCTTGCCCGCACTGCGGGTCGAAGGTGTGATGGCGATTGGGCCGCTCACGGGCGACCGTTCAGAAATTTCATCCGCGTTTGACGTAGCCGCCAAGACGTTGGGGCGGATAGGTGGAAGTACGCTGTCAATCGGCATGTCGGGCGATTGGCGTGAAGCGGTACGAGCCGGCTCAACGATGCTCCGCATCGGTGAAGCACTGTTCGGCCCACGCCCGGGCAAGGGAGGCACTCGTGAGCGTCTTTAGTAAGATCGGATCGTTCTTTTCGATCCGCGACGATGAAGAAGAGTTCTATAGCGACGAACTTGCATCGCCGCGCGTCGTTCCCCTCAGCAACGCCGGGCGTCGCGGCGGCACTCAGGTGAGCGTATACTCTCCTCGCAGTTATCAGGACGTCGTGGAGATCGCCGATTCGTTGCGCAACCGCCAAGTCGTCATCGTGAACCTTCAGAACGCAGATCGGACCTTGCTGCAACGGGTGGTGGACTTCACGTCTGGCGTCGCCTATACGATAGACGGCAAGATTCAGAAACTCGCTGAATCCATCTATCTCGTCGTTCCTGCAGGCATCGTCGTCAATGCCGGGGGCCTGAAGGAATCGATGATGGCGGACGGCACTTTCGACTTCATGAACAAATAGACCGTAGGAAGCGAGACGATGGAAAAAATCACCCCGGTCGACATTCAGCACAAGAGCTTCAAGAAGGCGTTGCAAGGCTACGATCGCGCCGACGTCGATAAGTTTTTGGACGATATCATCGAGACGCTGGAAGACGAAGCGCAGCAACGCGCCGCGCTCGAGGCCGAGGTCGCGGATATGAAGGAGCGAATCAGCCACTTCAAAGCGATGGAAGAGTCGCTGCAGAACACGCTCGTGCTCGCGCAGCGAACGGCCGACGAAGTGAAGGCATCGGCGCACAAAGAGGCCGATCTAATTCGCGAGCAGGCACGACTGGCCGGAGAGCGCGAGATCGCCGGCTACAACGACCGAATCGCCGAAGTGCGACGCGAGCAGCAACGCGCCGTTGAAGCCGCGGAGAAAGCGCGAAGCGAACTGCGCAGCCTTTTGATGACGCACCTCGCGTTGCTCGAACGAAGCGATGGATCTCAACGCAATGGCGAGGCGCCGAGCCCAACGACCGTCGACAACAACGCAATCGAAGAGTCACCGCCAAAAACCGAGACGACGCGCATCACGGTTTACTAGCTCGCCCGGTGGGGCCGAAAATAGCAGTGTTGCCGGGCGACGGAATCGGCCCGGAGGTGACGCGCTCCGCCGTGCGCGTATTACAAGCCGTTCGGCCCGACCTGGAATGCATCGAAGGCGTCGTCGGCGGCGCCGGGTTGGCATGCGGCTTGGGATCATTTCCGCGCGAGACCGGGGAACTATGCGATTGCGCCGATGCAATTCTCTTCGGGAGCGTCGGATTGCCGGAGTACGACGCCAAACCGCTGGCAGAGCGCCCCGAGTATGCCCTCTTTCACCTCCGTCGCGAATACGAGCTCTACGCAAACCTTCGCCCGGTGCGCGTCTTTCCGGGACTCGAAGACGCCTCGTCGTTACGACCGGAACTCGTGCGAGGCCTCGACTTGCTCGTCGTTCGGGAGCTTACCGGCGGCATCTATTTTGGAGAGCCGAAAGAGCAGCGAACGGTTGACGGCGTCGACGAGGCCGTCGATACGATGTTCTACCGCGCGCCCGAGATCGAACGCATCGCGCGCGTTGCCTTCGAGTCCGCGCGCGGTCGCCGCCGCAAAGTCACGTCGGTCGACAAGCAAAACATCTTGGAAACGTCACGCCTATGGCGGCGCGTCGTTGGGGAGGTAGCGCGCGAATATCCCGACGTTCACGTCGAACACTTGCTCGTGGATAACGCAGCGATGCAACTCGTGCGCCGGCCCAGCGACTTCGACGTCATCGTCACCGAGAACATGTTCGGCGACATCCTTTCTGATGAAGCCGCGATTCTGACCGGCTCCATCGGCACGCTTCCCAGTGCCAGCCTCGGAACGAAGATCGTCGCGAGCGGCCGGTTCGGATTATACGAGCCGATCGGCGGGACGGCGCCGGACATTGCGGGTAAGGACGTCGCCAATCCGACTGCTGCCATTTTGTCGGGTGCGCTGCTGCTGCGCTACTCGCTCGACGACGATCGCAACGCGGCTCGCATCGAGCATGCCGTCGAAGTAACGTATTGCGATGGCTTCCGGACGGCGGAGCTGACCGAACGCGGCGCCGTCTCTACGAAGACGTTTACCGAGAGAGTGCTTCAGCGGCTGTGAGCTCCTCGAGGCGTTGGCGCAGATGCCGCACCTCGATCGTGTCGAGCGCATGCCCGAGGCTCGTGGCCAGGAGAGCGAGTGCGTCCCGCTCGTCCGGCGCGTAGGATTCGCCGTCTCTCTTGGGCGCGCAGATCAGCGCTCCGAGAAGTTCGCCACGCACGATCATCGGAAAGGCTAACTCCCCCGGCAGCGCCGATTCGCTCTCTTGCAGCGCAACGACGACGCCTCGGGCTCGCATTGCGACGACAGCGGGGTCATTTTCATCGACTGCGGGCGTCACGTCCAGGGACGACTCGGCCGCAAAATATTCATTCGGCGAACGATAGAGCCAAACGCCCGCACCGGACGCTCCGGTGTATCGCGTTATGGTTTGAACGCTGCGTTGCAGCAGCACCGCAGCGTCGGTGATATACGCTGCGTCGTGTGAGAAGGCACGGATCGCAGCCTCCGCCGCGTGCCTCTTCCGAAAAAGCACTGCATCGACGAAACGATCGACCCGCTCGTGGATGTACCGAACGGAGAACCCCACGGCGAGCGCCACAGCGATAAGCACGCTGATGCTCGTGATCCGATTACTTCGCTCGACGTAGGTGCTGACCAAGGTCTCGGCAATCACGAAGATGGCGACGACGACCGCGGATAGGAGCGCATAGACCGCTGCCCGGTTCAACGCAAAGCCGACGTCAATCACTCGATGGCGCAGGATTACGTAGGCGAGCGCAAAGGGAAGTGCGACGATGGGAATGGTAGCGGCCTCGTCGGTGAGTTGATGGTATCCAAGCACGGTCTGCAGCGTTGCATCGACGAAGATTACCGCCACGACCGCGGCGAGCATGAGTGAAACCCACCGCCGGCGCTCGCGTTCCTGCGGCGCGCCCTGCCGATACGCAACGATGAAGATGGCGATGACCAGCGCCACCTCAATAGCGAAACAGCCGAAGCTCAGCGGCAACGCCGCGCGAGCCATCGGCGTGCCGCGTGGCGTGAAATTGAAACCGACGTCCGCAATCGCAAAGAAGACTGCAATTGCCACGGCGATCCGAGCCAGCACCCCAGGAACGCGACGAGCCACTCCCGAGGGGAAGATTGCCGCAAAGACCGCGATGGCCGCGATGCCCGCAATGAAGAAGACCGGCGTGCCGATCTGAAGGACGACAAAGGATATCAGGGGCCAAGGAAGGCTGCCGCTGTCCAAGGCGATTCCGAGTCCGAAGCACAGGAGGAACGTAAAGAGCGCTCGCGCCGCTCGATCGCCGGGCTGCCGCCACGCAAGTAACGCTGCAACCAGTAGAAACGCCAGCCGCACTGCCGTAATCCACCAAGGTATCCCCGCCGGCGGCCGGCGGCGAGCGGTCACGGTCACACGCCGGTTACCATTGACCCAAAGCGTGACGCGATCGCCGGGCGCTGCGAAGGCGGCTCGCGCGAACGAGAGTGCCGAGCCGGGATACGCAACTCGATCGCCTCTACGGATGCCGGCGCGGGCGGCGGGTGATCCCGGCTCGACTGAAACGACGAACTGACTGGCTCGAACCGGCCCTTCTTGGCTCGCGATTCCGAAGTCTTCACGGGCGGGGACGGTCTGATGATAGCAGACGAATGCGATGGCGCCCAGGGTAGTGGCGATCGCGAACGTACGCCACGCTGCGATTCCTGCCATCAAACCAGCCGGCTACACACGCGCTGTCTCGTCGGCGACTTTGCGGCCGATGAAGTCGATGAAACGTAGATGCAAGGTGCCGTGGGCGTGCGGATGCCGGCGAACCCACACGCTTCGCCAGCGCTCCAGCGCGTCGCGTTTGAGCGCGACGACGGCGTCGTCGTCCATCTCGATGTAGTGCTGTAGGTCGAGGCTGATAATCAGCGTGTTGTTGGGACGCAAGTCGAAGCCCGCAACGACGCCGGGATATTGACGTTTCAGTGCGCCGAGGTCATGCAATTCCGCATCGGCGATACGCTCTTGCGGCGGCGGACTGCATGCGGCAATCAGCGCTGCCAAAGCGATATGCGTCGCAATCCGCACGGCGGTCATCGTACGGCAACGATTCGGCCATGCGAAACCGCTACCATGCGGGCATGGATGGAATCGCCTGGGCTGCCAGTGCCATGGTCGCGGCACGGACGCGACTGGAGATCGCGACGAACAACCTCGCGAACTGCTCGAGCGACGGTTTCCGGCGCATTGTCGCGCGTGGCTTTCTCACAGCAGAAGGCGTTTCGATCGCACGCGAGAGCGCGCAGGAACGTGGTGCCTTGCGGCACACCGGGCGCGATCTCGATTTCTCGATTGTCGGCGACGGCGCGTTTCGGGTGCGCGATGCCGCCGGGCGCGTCCACGAGACTCGCTCGGGCGCATTCGTCCGCGCCTCCGACGGAACGTTGCGTGACGCCGCCGGACGAACGTTGTTGGGCCGGCATGGCTCGATCGTGCTCGCAAGCAGCGCTCGAGTCGATGCCGCCGAGCTCGGCCTTCCGCCGGGAAGTCGCGTGGCGACGGGGTTCCTAGAAGCGTCCGGCGTCGACGCGATTGCGGCGATGATCGACGTGCTCGCCGCGGAGCGTTCGTTCGAAAGCGCACAAAAGGCGGTCGCCGCAATCGATTCGTCGCGGCAAAAATCCGCCGAAGCCGCCCGTATTAAGTAAGACCTCAGGAGTAGAAATGGATCGCGCGCTTTTCGCGGCGGCCACCGGAATGGCCGCACAACAACGCAATCTCGATACGATTGCCGATAATCTCGCTAACGCCGGAGTCGTCGGATTCAAGGGATCCGCCCAAACCTTTGCGGCGCTCGTGGCGCCTGGCGACGTCGGTTTCGGGACCGTCGCACTTGGGCCGCGGGTTATCTTTGCGCAGGGAAAACTCGCGCGGAGTCCAGGGCCCTTTAACGTCGCAATCGATGGACCGGGTTTCTTTACGCTCGTAGATTCTGCGGGGCGTTTACGTTATACGCGCGACGGCCAGTTTTCGCGCGCCGCGGACGGGACGCTTCGCAACGGGCAAGATTTGCGCCTAGCGGGCGTTCGCATTCCCGCCGACGCGCTCGCGGTGAGCGTGAGCGTCGACGGCAACGTTGTGGCCACGTTTGCTCGCAGTACACGAACGATCGCGCGCCTTCGCGTGACGGAATTTGCCTGCCCCGAACGTTTGCGTTCGCTCGGCGGCGCGCTTTTCGAAGCGACGCCGCAAGCCGGCAAACCCCGCCAACTCACGCCCGGAACCGACGAAGGTCCGAAGTTGCATTTTGGAATGCTCGAGGAGTCCAACGTAACCGTTATCGACGCCATGATGCAAATACTGACCGCGCAGCGGGCGTATGAGGCGAATGCCAAGGGCGTCCAAGCCGCCGATGAAATGTTGCGCATCGCCAACAACTTGCAGCGTGGATAGCGTCACGGCCCATCGAGCCGCCGAGATGTTCGAGGCGATGCTGCTTGCCCCGGCGTTGCGTCCGATGATTTCGGGCATCGGAGTGCTCGGCGACTATGAGCTTGGTGCGCTCGCCCGCGAAATCGCCGGGCGCGATGACGTTTTTGCTCGCCTGATTGCGGCCCGCTTGGAGCAGCAGTGAACGACAGTCTCCAACGACAAGAACGCGTCCAGGCGATGTTGCCGATGGCTCGCAGGTTGGCCAGGCGCCTCAAGCGCTTGGTGCCGCACTTCGATCTCGACGATCTGATTAGCGACGGCTGCGTTGGATTGATTCGAGCGATCGATTCATTCGATCCGCAGCGCGGGACGAAATTGGAGGAGTACGCGCGACGCCTCATCGTCGGCGCGATGCTCAATGGCGTTCGCCGGATGGATCCGGTTTCCGAACGCGCGCGACGGATCGTGCGCGACGGTGAGAACGAACGGTATGCGCTCGCCGCGCAGCGCGGGGAAGTACCCAGCACCGACGAGATGGACCGGCGCCGTCCGGGATATCGCCGGGCGATCGCCGCCGCCTATCGCGGACAGCCGCTCTCACTTGACGCGCCGCTTCCGATCGGAGAATCGCTCGCCGGCGATTGGAGCGAGGATCCCGCTCGCATCGTCGAGCGGCGCCACGAGCGCAGTTATCTTGCGGCGCTCCTCGAGGGCCTCACACCGCGCCAGCGGCTGGTCGTACTACTTCACTACTTCAATGAGACGTCGCTGCGGACGGTGAGCAGGAGAATGGCCATCTCGCCGCAGCGCGCGTCACAATTGCATTTGAGCGCCCTCGCGACCCTCAGGAGATTGGCGCAGAGTGCGCCGCATTGAAGGCGAAGAAAGTCTACAACCTGCGGCGCTCCGGCTTGAACCGAGCCGGTCTGAGGCAGTCGTTGCGGCGATTCCCGATGCCGAGCTCGAAACCGCTTTGCTCCCACAGGACCATCCGCGCTGGGTCAAAGATGCGGTCGCAATGTCGCAGCGCGCGCGCGAACTCATCGCGAAGCTGCGACCGATTGTCATTCGAGTGCTCTCGTTCTGGGATCATCAAATTCGGAGCATCGTCGTCGGCAATCGCCGCGTGGCGGTCGACGTCAGCGGCTCTTATCGCGCCGATTAGCGTAGATGCGCGGCGATCGCGATGGCGACGGTCGCGAGGCCGAAGAACACGAAGTAGGCTAGACCTTGGGCGAACACCAGGACGTCATGGATCTCACTGCGGTTTCGATGCATTTCTACCTCCGGCATCAATGCTCTCACGCGATGCTGGTAATAACCCTAAGATGAACTGTGACTGCCCTGTGAAAAGATTGCGGCCGGTCATCCGTTCAGGGACCGGTAGACCCATGATCCTCAGCAGAGTCGGGGCGACGTCGCCGAGCTTTCCTCCGTCCGCGAGCGTTCCATGCAGGTCGTTGCCGATGAGAACGAACGGCACGGGGTTGGTCGTGTGGGCGGTGATGGGATTGCCTGCACCATCGATTTCTTCTTCGGCGTTGCCGTGGTCGGCAGTGATAGCGAGCAAACCGTTCGCCTGCAGCGTCGCATCGACGAGACGCCCGAGCGATTCATCGACGATCTCCAGCCCTTCGATCGTCGGTTGCCATTTGCCGGTGTGGCCGAGCATGTCAGCGTTCGCGTAATTCATGACGATCGCGTCGTACTTCTCGCTTCGAATCGCCGCGATAGCGGCGTCCGTTATTTCTCTCGCGCGCATCGCCGGCGCAATATCGTAGGTCGCCACGGAGCGGTCGGACGGAATCAAATCGCGGTCTTCGCCTTCGAACTGATCCTCTCGTCCACCGTTAAAAAAGTACGTGACGTGCGCGTACTTTTCGGTTTCGGCGAGCCGGAGTTGCCGCAAGCCTTCGCGCGCCGCGATTTCGCCAAAGGTATCGTACTGCGGGCGTGCTGCGAACAGCACCGGGTTCGTGTATTGTTCTTCGTACTTCGTCATCGTCGCGAAGAACGGATTACGATAGCGCTTCGACGGAAAAACGCCGAAGCCGTCATCGTAGTAGAGATCGGTTCCGGCGTTGAAGGCGGTTAGCAACTGCCGTGCTCGGTCCGGGCGAAAGTTGAAGAAGATGAACGCATCGCCGTCTTCGATCGGGCGAGGTTCGCGGACGATCGTTGGCGCGACGAACTCATCGCCTTCATCCCGTTCGTAACCCATTCGAATCGCGTCGAGCGCGTCGTTCGCCCGGTATTCCGCGTCGCCGTTGGCGAGAAGTTCGTATGCGCGGCGCGTCCGCTCCCAGCGACGGTCGCGATCCATCGCGTAGTAACGTCCGGTGACGTCCGCAATCGATCCGGCGCGATCGACGGAGCAGAGTTTCGCGTCGAGTCGCTCCGCGTAGCCTATGGCCGAACGCGGCGGAGTGTCCCGCCCATCGAGAAATGCATGGATCGCGATCGGCACGTTGACGGCGGCCGACGCTTCGATGAGCGCGAAAAGATGCTCCATCGAACTGTGAACGCGGCCGTCGGAGAGCAACCCCATCAGATGCAGCGTCCCTTTGGTCGTTGCGAGATGGGCGAATGCGCGGCGCAGCGTCTCGTTGTGAGGAAGCTCCCCATCGGCGATCGCCGCATCTATTATCGTCACGCCTTGCGGAACGACTCGTCCGCTTCCGAGGTTCATGTGGCCGACCTCACTATTGCCCATGACGCCTTTGGGCAGACCGACCGCTTCGCCGGATGCTTCCAGCAACGTATGCGGCCAGCGCTGGAGTACATCGCGCCACACCGGCAGCGCCGCCGCCGCAATCGCGTTACCACGGCGCTCGCCGCGAAATCCCCAACCGTCGAGCACCGCAAGGATAACGGGCCGGTATCCTTCGACTCGCCTCAAGATGACAACCTCAGGTTGTGGCGGTGGCGATCAGGCTCGCGAAACCTTCGGGATCGAGCGAGGCGCCGCCGACCAAGCCGCCGTTAATGTCGGGCTTTTCGAGATAGCGCGCGACGTTCGCAGCCGTCATGCTGCCTCCGTAGAGTATCGGCGTTTCACTCAGACCCTGCAAGCATCCACGGATCGCGCTCATCACGCGCTGCGCTTCGTCCGGCGCGCAGTTCTGGCCGGTTCCGATCGCCCAGATCGGCTCGTACGCGAGAATCACGCGCCCGAGATCGGGCCGTGCGAGCCCTCGCAGGGCGGCGCGCGTCTGCGCGGTTACATGCTCGTCGGTAATGCCGGCGTTGCGTTGCTCGAGCGTTTCGCCGACCGCGACGATCGGCGTAATTCCTTGCTCGAGTGCCGTGCGGACCTTGAGATGCACCGTTTCATCGGTTTCGTTACAGTACGTGCGACGCTCCGAATGGCCCACAATGACGTGTGAGACGCCGAATTCGCGAAGCATCGGCGCGCTGATCTCGCCGGTGAAGGCGCCTTCCAATTCCCAATGCATCGTCTGAGCGCCCAGTCTTATCCGAGTCGTTCGCAGTTGCGGCCACGCGGATGGAATCGAAAGAAACGGCGGAGCGATAACGATTTCGACGTGTTGCGGCAGGTCCACCGCCTTGGGCAGAAACGCGTCAAGGAACGCAGCGGTATCGGCCGCGGTTTTATGCATCTTCCAGTTAGCGGCGAAGATCGTTCTACCGTTCAAGCGCGGCGACTCCGGGAAGGGTCGAGCCTTCGAGAAACTCCAGCGTTGCGCCGCCGCCGGTCGAAACGTGCGTCATGCGTGAGGCGAAGCCGAGCATGTTGGCGGCGGCGGCGGCGTCGCCGCCTCCTACGAGACTCGTTGCACCGCGTGCCGTTGCTGCGGCGATGGCATCGCCGACGACTTGCGTTCCGTTCCGATAGGCCGATCGTTCGTAGACACCCATAGGGCCGTTGAAAACGATGGTTTTGGCGCCTTCGATCGTTTTCGCGTACGATGTCGCCGTGGCCGGACCGATGTCCAAAATCATCGCATCTCCAACATCGGAGATAACGACGACCTCCGCGTGCTCCAAGGCATCGAGCGATGGCGCTACGACCGCATCCACCGGTAAGCCGAGCAAGACGCTACGCTCCTCGCAGACCTTTAGGATGCCGCGGGCCGGCTCGAGATCCTCATCGCGCAGCGACCGACCCACGTTGATGCCTTGCGCCGCGAGCAGCGTGTTTGCCATTCCGCCACCGACGCAAAAACCATCGACCAAGTCGCTCAAACGACGCAGCAATCCGAGCTTGTCTTTGATCTTCGCGCCGCCGACGACACAGACGAACGGTTTCTCGGGACGTTGCAGAATCGCGGCGAGCGCTTCCAACTCGGCTTGCATCAAGAATCCTGCGGCGTTGGGAAGCAAATGCGCGACGCCTTCGGTGGACGCGTGCGCGCGATGTGCCGTCGCGAAGGCATCGTTGACGTAGAGATCTCCCAGCGCGGCGAGGCGGCGCGCGAAGGACGGGTCGTTGCGCTCCTCTTCGGCGTGAAAGCGGACGTTTTCGAGCAGCAGGACGTCGCCGTCACGCATTGCCGCCACCGCCTTTTCCGCCGGTTCGCCGACGCATTCGTCGGCGAAAGCAACGCGGATATCCAATCGGTCGGCAAGCGCTTGCGCGATCGGCCGCAGTGAAAGCTCTGGCGTAGGCTTGCCGTCCGGCCGATCGAGATGCGAAAGAACGATCGTCCGTGCATCGTGCTCGCGGAGCCACCGCAGCGTCGGAAGCGCGGCATCAATGCGCCCGGCGTCGGCAATCCTCCCTCCGATGAGCGGAACGTTGAGGTCTTCGCGCACCAACACGCGCTTGTCGCGAACGTCAAGCTCCTCGAGCCGGCGAAACGCCACGATGCCTACCGTTATTAGTGCGTTGCGGCCGGAATCGCCGTCAGAATCATCGCAGTCAACTCGGCAAGCCGGCACGAATAACCCCATTCGTTATCGTACCAAGCGGCGATCTGCACTAAATCGCCGTTGGCGTTGTTTAATTTGGCGTCGATGATGGAGCTTGCTGGATTCTGCTTGAAATCGCTCGAGACTAACTCTTCCTCGGTATAGGCAACGTACTTGCGAAGTTCCCCGTGCGCGGCCGACTTTAGAATTGCGTTGAGTTCCGGCTTCGTCGTCGGCTTGCGCGTTTGCGCGACCAAATAGATCATCGATACCGTGGGTGTCGGCACCCGCAGCGAGAAGCCGTCGAAGGTGCCTTGAACCTCCGGAATCGTCAAGTAGAGCGCCTTTGCGGCTCCGGTGGAGGTCGGCACAATGTTCGTGGCGGCGTTGCGTGCTCGCCGCGGATCTTTGTGCGGACCGTCGAGAACGTTTTGATCGTTCGTATAGGAGTGAACGGTCGTCATGAATCCCTTGACCCATCCCAAGTTATCAACCACCGGTTTGACCGCCGTGGCCAAGCAATTCGTCGTGCAAGAGGCGTTGGAGATGATGTTGTGCTTCTCCGGGTCGTAGCGGCGGTCGTTGACGCCGAGCACGATGGTAATGTCCTCGCCGGTGGCCGGCGCGGAGATGATGACTTTCTTGGCTCCGCCGCTGTCGATATGGAGCCGCGCCTTCTCGGCATTGGTGAACAGCCCCGTCGATTCAATGACGACGTCGACGCCGAGATCGCGCCACGGCAAGCGCGCGGGGTCGCGTTCGCCGAAGACCTTGATCCGATGATGGTCGATCGTCAGTGTCTCCGCGTCGGCGTCGACGTCGCCCGCAAAGATCCCGTAGTTGCTGTCGTATTTGAACAGATGCGCACAATGTCGCGCGTCGATGAGATCGTTCACCGCAACGATGTCGATCTCGGGATGGCGTTCGACGACTGCTTTGGTAAAGTTTCTTCCGATGCGGCCGAAGCCGTTAATGCCGATGCGCATACGCGCGTTTACCTGGCCGGTTTGGCGCTCCCCTGCATGCCTCGTAGCGATGCGACCAAACGGCTCAGGGCCGCAAGACGGCCGCTGGCACTGGCTTTAGCGATCGGCGGAGTGCACCGCCGCCCTAACTCTGCAAGCGATTCATCGGGATGCGCGAGCCGCAGTTCGGCGATTTCGCGTAAGGCCGGTGATAGCCGAGGTAGACCGTACGCGCTTTGAAGATATTCGATCGCGCTGCATTGCGCCGCCGCGGCATGCGCGCAGCGCTGCAGGTTGGCGGCCTCCGTGTTTACGAGCCGATGAATCCGGTTTTTCGTTTCACGCAGTGCGCGCACGTCTTCGAGATGCAGCACCGCGCCGAATGCACCGATGCGTGTGAGCACTTCTGCGATCTCTTCGAAGTCTTTGAAGTACAGAACAGTGCGTCCTTTACGTTGCGTTTGTTTCGGCGCGGCCGCAACGCTGCGCAGCATCCAAGTCAGCCGGGCCGCTGCGTCGCCGCTGCGCAACGCGAACTCTAAGTGATAGCCCTGCGCTCCGGCTGCAAGCGAACCACACGCCAAGAACGCCGCCCGCACTTCCATCAGTCGATCGCACTTGTGTGCGGGCTTGGCCGGCACACTCGTAAGTTGTGACGGAAGCGCGACGGCAAACGTCGGCAACCGTTGGAATGGCGTCGGCAGACGAGATTCGATGGGATGGCGCTTGCGCTCGGCGAGGAGGGACCAAAATAGCCGTGCGATGGCATTTCGGTGCGTGACGAACTCTTCACCAACTCGGCCGTATAATGCGAGTCCGGCGAGCAACGCCTCGCGGCAATGCGCTCCTTGCGGCGCCATGCGCGCGAGCGCGTCCTTCGTATCGGGTGAGATCACAGCCACTCCGTCTCGTCACGCCGGGAGTCAAGGATCTCGTACAGATCGGCGGCCTTCGTGGCGGGCGTCACCCTCAGCGGGACCTCGCGGACCCGCACCGTGACGTATTTGGATGCATAGTGAATTTCCAGCTCGTCACCGGGCTGGACTCGATAGCCCGGCTTGAGCGACTTCCCATCCTTCGTGATTCGGCCGTGTTCCAGCGCTTCGTGCGCCTCGCTGCGCCGTTTCGCCAGCCGAGAGACTTTCATGAACTTATCGAGCCGCACCGAGGCCTCTTCGGGCCGGTGCACTTGACACCATTGACAGTATCTCGATATATCGAATAATATCGAAAGCATGGATGCTGGGTTTTGGGGTCAGCGTCATCACGACTGGCGGGGACGGCAAGAACAAGGGCGCTTCCGTCACGGCATGCGACGCATGCGGCGCGGCGTTTTGAAGTTTGCGCTGCTCAAGCTTCTCCACGAACTTCCTCGGCACGGCTACGATCTGATTCGCGTCGTGCGCGAGAAGGGCTGGGCAGGCGGACCTGGCTCGGTCTATCCGATTCTCGCCGCGCTGGAACGCGCCGGATTGGTGACCGGTCGGGTCGAGGGCGGACGGCGGATTTATGAGATCACCGACGAGGGCCGGCGGCTCCTCGGCGAGCACGCCGCGGAACTGGAAGGCGTGCTCGATCTCGATGACGAGGGCGCAGAGCAGAGAAGCGACGTCGACTCACAGATGCGTGCTTCGGCGGAAAGACTGATGCTCGCAATTGGTCAGCTGGGGCCTACCTCGAAGCCCGAAACCATCGAGCGCGTCCGCGAGTTACTCGACGGAGTTAGAAAAGAGATTTACGGCCTATTGGCAGCGGAGTAGAGATTTAGCGATATGGCGCAAGCGCGCGCGGTGCAACGCCGAGGAGTGAACGTTTTCGAGGAGGGCAAGCCGATGTGGCAGATCCTCCTCGTCTTTCTCGTTCCCCTGATGCTAAGCAACGTTTTGCAATCGGCTTCGCAGACCATGGCCAGTATCTGGATCGGCCGGCTCATCTCGACGCAGGCGCTTGGCGCAATTTCGGCCGTGTTTCCGATCGTCTTTCTGCTCTTTTCGTTTGTCTTCGGGGTTTCCAGCGGCAGCAGCATCCTCATCGGTCAGGCCTACGGCGCACGCGATCAGCATAAAGTGAAGAAGATCGCGGGAACGGTGCTCGGCGCCGCGCTGTATCTTGGACTCATCGTCGCGGTGCTTGGCGCGCTGGGCTCTCCGACCGTCCTCAGCTGGCTGCACACGCCGCCCGACATTATCGCGGCGTCCGACGCGTATGCGCGCGTGATCTTCCTGACGATGCCCGTCTTCTTCGTGTACTTCGTCTACGCGACGATCCTGCGCGGCACTGGCGATTCCACGACACCGTTTTACGCACTGATCGTTTCGGCTATTCTAGCGATCCTCATCACGCCGGTCTTTATCGTCGGACTCTTCGGCCTACCCAAGCTCGGCGTCGTGAGCGCCGCGATCGCAGGCCTGATCGCCAACTCCGCCGCCCTCGCGTGGCTTCTCTACTATTTGAATCGACAGGGTCATCCGTTGAAGTTCGACCGGGAAACGCTCGCGGATATGCGGATCGACTGGAAGATACTCGGCGCGGTCGTTCGGATCGGCGTCCCGACCGGCATACAAGTCATGATGGTGTCGCTGGCTGAGCTCGCCGTGATTTCGTTTGTGAACCGCTTCGGATCGAGCGCGACCGCTGCCTACGGCGCCGTCAATCAGGTCGTCGGATACGTGCAGTTTCCCGCGATCTCGATTGGGATCTCCGCCTCCATCTTCGGCGCACAATGCATCGGAGCGCGGCGCGAGGATAAGCTCGGCACCGTGATCCGTTCCGCGGTCGGACTCAATTACGTCGTTGGCGGAGTCATTATCGGCGCGTGCTATCTCTGTGCGTGGGTGATCCTCGGGTGGTTCATCACCGACACCCATACGCTAAAGATCGCCCACCAGCTGCTGATGATCACTCTGTGGAGTTACTTGCTCTTCGGGAACTCGGCGGTCCTCAGCGGCGTGATGCGCGGAAGCGGCACGGTGCTCGTCCCAACCATCAACGGCATTTTCGCCATCGGCGTCGAGGTTCTGGCAGCGTACTTGCTGATGCGGCGCGTCGGCCTCGACGGCGTCTGGCTCGGTTACCCGATCTCGTACTGCGTGGTGCTCATCTTGCAGTTCTGCTACTACGAGTTCGTCTGGAAGCGCAAGACGCACGAACGCTTAGTATAGGGCATCGCCGGCCGCGCGCGCGGTAAGCATCGCGACTCGGCGCGCGTGCTCTCTGTTTCCGGTAATCATCGCTGAAGCTCGGTATGCCTGTCGCAACGAGTCCCAACTGCCGTGCCGTTCCAAAAGGCCCACGGCCTCTTCGATTTCGTCGCCTGCATCGGCGGAGTGGCGCGCGTGGTGCATGAGCGCGGAGATGCGAAGCACCGCGCCGCGCATGCGTCGGTTTCCTAAGCGTCCCGCGAGCTTAGCCGCTTCATCCGCATGCCGGCTCGCGCGAGGGTAGTTGCCCAGGCCAAAATACGTGTGCGCCGCAATCGCGTGCATCGCGCCATCCGCAAAGGCGTCGCGTACGCCGTGCCGCAGGCCGAGTTCTAAGAGACTGGCGGCCGCGGCGAACTCGCGGCGTTCGTTATGGAGCACGGCTACGAACGGGCAGGCCGTTCCGATCATCGGGCGATTGCGCGTTCGCAACACGGCTGCGAGGGCCGGCTGCGCCTCCTGCAAGGCGCCGTGCGTATCACCGGCGCCGTACGCCAATACTCCGGCCGCGGAGAGTCTCGCATCGAGCTCGAGGGCGACCAACCCTTCGCGTCGTGCTATAGCGGACGCCGTCGCCAGCATGCGGCGGGCGTTGCCAAAGCTTTCATTTTCGCTTCTCTCCTCAAAGAGCAACCCCGCGAGCAGAAAGAGATGCGCCTGTTGCAGTGGGCTTGGATCGTGCAGGTGCCCATAGACGTAATGGGCTGCCGAAAAGTGATGGCGGAACTGCTTGAAGCGTCCCTCACGGAGCGCCAGCGTCGCGGCGAGCATCAGCTCGTCGAACGCGATCGACCGCTCGGGCTGCGCGGTGAGCGATTTCGAGCAAAGCCCTTCGAGCGCGCCCGCCGACATCCGGCGAGCCTTGCGCGCCTCTCCCTTTGCCAGCGTGAGACGAGCCGTGGCGAGTTCGGCGCGAGCGACGTACACCGGGAGAGCTTCGCCGAGCTGCACTGCGTTGTCCGAAATAATCGTCCGCGCGGCATTCAACCGGCTTTGTGCCGCATCGAACGCCAACTCAGCCGTGAGCGCGTCGGCCCCGGTGCACAGCGCTTCAATGCGCGCACTCGGCGCGGCCGAGCTACACGCCACGTCGTTGGTGAGTAAGAGCGCTCGTTCGATCGCATACTGCCCGACGAGCGCCTTTGCGCGCGCTATTGCTGCGCTCTCTGCGTCGGTGAGCTGGATGCGCAGAGCGCGATGCTTGGCGCGGACCAAGGACCGAGCTAAACGTTCGCAGATCGCGCGGCGCTCGCGATAGAGCTGCATCCGTGAAATGTGGAGTTCGGCGGCGATCGCGCGGGCCGGACGATGCCCCAGGATATTGGCCTCCACGATGGCGCGCCGTCGGCGGGCACGTTCCGCCTTGCCCAGCGATAAGTTGCACAGTTCGTCGCGGTCGAGCATCTCGAGGATAAACGCTCGGATGAGGCGGACACTCGCATCGTCGCATTCACCCGCGCGGGCGCCGTTGCCGAGAAACTCGCGCGCGATGGGATTGCGCCGCAGCTCTTTCGGCTCGTCGATGTGACGAAAGAGATGGCGCCACGCGACATCCCAGGATTTCGCCGGCTGCGCGCGCGTCGTCATGTTAGGCACCGAGCCTTTGTAACATCTTTGAGACCTTATCGCTCCGCCCACCGGAGCAATTCTTCCTATGCCGGAACTGGGCGACATGAGTATGCCGGTTGCCATGAACCTGCGGCGTGCCACGGGCCTATTCGGTGCGCTCGCGATGCTGGCGGGTTGCGGTGAGGGGGCGCCGCAATCCCCGCCTCTGCCGGACGCGGCGATCGGGCTGCAAACGTCTACGGCGGCGAAGAGTGCGCCCGGCGTCGACCTGTCTCTCCGGCGCGCCGTCGCGGCCTCCTGGATGGATTCGCGCGCAGCGAAAGGCGCGCTGCTCTACGTCTCCGACTCGAGTCTCGACGACGTCTTCGCGTTCACGTGGCCGAAGTTGCGACTCGTCGGCAACCTGAGCGGGCTACACTTTCCCCAAGGACTCTGCGTCGACGGCGACGCGAATGTTTGGGTGACGGACACGGCTAAGTCACAAATACTGGAGTTTCCTCACGGCGGCGTCACCCCGATCAAGCGCCTTTCCGATCCGCACCAATATCCGGCGTCGTGCTCGGTGAGCGCCAACGGTGACCTCGCCGTGGGAAACATTCTCTCAAAGCAGCAGCGCCACGGATACGGTGCGGGCAGCCTGAGCATTTACAAGGGCGCCGGAGGGCGGCCCCAGATCTTCCCGTATTCCGGCATCGTCAAGCTCTATTTCGACGCCTACGACTCTGCCGGAAACGTCTTCATCGACGGCCAAAATCCCAGCGGCAACTTTGCCATCGCGAAATTTGACGGAAAGAAGTTCATCCCGCTCACCGTCAGCGGAGCCACGATCAACTCGCCGGGTTCCGTTCAGGTCACCGGCGCATACGTCAACGTTGAAGATCAGCTTGGGGCGAACGGCAACTCAGTCATCTACCGAACCACGCCGCGCGGCACGACGTTGACCGTCGATGCGACCGCCGAGCTCGTCAACGGGACGGATTGCGTGGGGTCGTACATCTATGGAAAGGTGGGACGTCGTGTCGCGATCTGTCCGGACGAAGGATCGGCGCCGAGCATCAACGTTTACAAATACCCCGCCGGTGGGCCGCCGATCATCGCCTTCTACCGCACGGTCTTTGGCCCAAGCAGCGCGGTGGTGAGCCCATAACGCTACATCGTCAAGAGAGCTGAAGGAGAACGGTTCATGTTCGCTTTCCATTGGCCTCGTCGCGCGAGCGCCGCCGCCGCAACGCTGGGCTTCATCGCCGGTTGCGCGGGTCGGAACGTCCCCCTTAGTGCACCGGTACCGAACGCTGCGCAGTCGCACGCGACGTTCCGGGGCCGTTCCGGCGGAGAATTTGACGGCAAAGTCTTCGTTTCGGATCTGGTCAACGATACCGTTTGGATTTGTCCCGCGAACTTTTACGACATCCGCAACGGTTTCACGTCTCCGACCGGTCAGCTGGCCGCCGTTTCGAATCCGGTACAGATTGCGGTCGATCGTGACGGCACGATTTACGTCGCAAACGCGCAGACCGACGCGACGGGCGCCGGATCTATCACGATCTACCCGCGCGGGCACACGACGCCGACGCGCACGCTCACCACAGGGCTGAACACCTCGTTGGGCGTCGCCGTTGACTCGGCCGGAACGGTGTACGTCAGCAACAAGCTCTTGGCTTCCGTCGTAGTCTTTCCGAAAGGCGCGAGCGCGCCGAGCGCGACCATTACGGCGAACCTCAAGGGTCCCGACGGGCTCGCGGTCGATCGCGCCGGCGATCTCTTCATCGCCGATAGCTCCGCAAACGACGTGCTGGAACTCAAGCACGGCGCGACGACGCCGCAATCGTTGCGCCTGAGCGGTCTCTTGCGTCCGACGGGGATCGCGGTGGGCTCCCACGACGACATCTACGTTGCCAACGTCATGGGCGGATCATCGTATATCGGTGTCTACGCGCCCCACGCCACGAAGCCGTCGCGCACGTTGCGAGTACGCGGTCCATACCGTCTCTTTGACGAGCCATTGATGATCTCGATGACGCCGGGCGACATCTTGATCGTCAGCGCCTTTGAGAGTCTCGCTCGCATGAAAGGGGTTTGGTCGGCGTACGGCGCGGTAGCGAGCGGATACGCGCGCGGACAATCGCAGCCGCTGTGGCTGGAATATAACCAAATGTTTAACTATGGTCAGTTCGTCGCGTACGATGACGCCGTCTTTCAACCGGCGCGTTAGGAGGGATCGTCTATGATGCTCACCTTAGTGGCGGCCGTCGCCATGCGGCCAGGCGTGCCGTCCTGCGTTTTCAATCTGGCGGCGAACCCGATCGCTTGCGCGCGACGAATTCAGGCCGTTGAGCGGCCCCGAACCAAGAGCTGGATCGCCCCCCGGGCCGGCAAGACGCTGCTGTACGTCTCCGAGCCGTTCAGCAGTGCCGTCAGCATCTCGACGGTCACCGCAAACGCGATCACGCCGAGCGGCCAACTGACGTTCAACGGCGCGATCCCCTTCAGCATGGCGGTCGATTCTTCCAAGAATCTCTACGTCGCCGTGATTAACCCCTACGGAGCACAGTCCGTTGAAGTCTTCGCGCGCGGGTCGACCAGGCCGAGCAAGATCTATACCGATGGCGTCACAGGGCCACTCGACGTCGCGGTCGATGCTCGGGGGACGCTCTACGTCGCGAACTTCGTGAGCTCGACGGCGTGCAACGTTCTCGAATACGCGAAAGGCAGCATGAAACCAACGGCTGTCATTACCGACGTCCCGGGGTGTCCCAACGGCGTAGCGGTCGACGCAAGGTTGAACTTGTACGTCACGTTCATCTACTATCCGCAGAGCCAACGATGGGTAACCGACGTGATGAAATATTCGCCGGGGACGACGAAGGGCACTCAGTTGCACCTACTTGCGCCCGGGCTCAACGATTTCTACGGTATCGCGGTGGATGGAAACGCCAATCTCGTTATCGGTAACTCCCAGGAGGCCGGGACGATCCATCAGCTTCTGCTTTTCCCACACGGTTCGCGTTCTGCGACCGTCATCGCAGAGTACGGCGACGGCTGGTTTCCGTTGTTTTTTGCGCTTACGGGAAATCGGCTCTACGCGCCCGCGTACTTGGAACAGGGAACCGGTTCGCTCATGACGCTCGGGGATGTGCCGGCCGAGTTCGACTATCCGAGCATGAATCAACGCCTCGTCGCGAATCCGAGGCTGGTTGGAACGTCGTTCTATTACGGTTTCGCGCTCAGTCCATAATTCGCCGCTGCTTGGCTTTCGGCGTGACGCAGGTGCCGCTTGCGCGGCAAACGACGATCGGCGTTTCGAGCACATCCGCGGCGCTTTCACTCACTTGAGGCCGCGCGGCGATCACCTTTCGCGCTTCGAACTCCATGCGGCGCGACGTCCTTCCGGTTGTAACGATCCGTCCTTGCGCTTCGATGTAGTCGCCCGCATAGACCGGCGCTAAGAATTCGACGCCGTCGTACGCGGCGAATAGCCCTTCGTCGCCATCGAGCCGAATCAGCAGTTCGGTAGCGACGTCGCCGAAGAGGGCGAGCATTCTAGCGCCGTCGACGAGGTTGCCGCCATAGTGCGCGTCGTGCGCGCCCATCCGGACGCGCAGCATCGCACTTACGCTTTCGCCAGTTGCCATAACTCCTCGAGTTCGTCCATATCCAAATCGGCGAGTGCCTTGCCCCGCGCGCCGGCGCGGTCTTCCATGAAGGCGAAGCGACGGTGAAATTTTTCGTTCGCCTCGCGCATCGCGCTTTCGGCATCGATGCCAAGGGCTCGGGACAAGTTCACCAACGTAAAGAAGACGTCCCCGAGTTCTTCCCGCACCTTGGGATCGTCGTTGGGCAAACGACGCGCCTCCGAGAGTTCCCGCAACTCCTCGCCCAGTTTATCGAGAATGCCTTGCACGCTGGGCCAATCGAAGCCGACTCGCGCGGCCTTTTCCTGCATGCGCTGTCCCCGCTGGAGCGCGCCGAGATGTTTGGGGATTCCATCCAGCCTGCTCTTGCGGGCCCGGCCGGCGTCTTCCAAGGATTTGAGCCGCTCCCAACTGCGCCACTGCGCGTCGACGTCCTCGATGACCGCATCGCCGAAAACGTGGGGATGCCTGCGCACCATTTTGTTGGCCAGCGCATCGATGACGTCGGCGATGCTAAACTTCCCAACCTCCATGCCGAGTTGCGCGTGAAAGAGCACCTGCAGCAGTAAGTCGCCCAACTCGTCGCACAACGCGTCGAGGCGGGAGTCTTCGATCGCCTCGACAACCTCATACGATTCTTCGATGAGGTAGGGAAGCAGCGTCCGGTGCGTCTGCTCACGATCCCAGGGGCAACTCATTCGCAGCCGGGCCATAATTTCGACGATATCATCCCACGAATAGTGAGCGGATTGCGGCGGCAGCGGGACGAGCGGCATTGCGATCGACGCAGACAGCGTCGCGCGTGGCATCCCGGCGATGATTTCTGTGCGCATGGCGCGTTCTTCGGCGGTCCGCAGGAGGACCGGGAGGCCCGGAAAATCCGACAGCGGATTCCCTAAGATACCGAGGCCGAGCGCCTCGTCCGTCAAGGTCTGGGCGCGTTGTGCGAACGTCGTGATTTGCTCCGAGCCGCCGCGTACGAACAGCGCCGGATCGTCGATCATGTCGCGGACGATCGCGATGCCGTTGCGTTCCAAATAGGCGGTGAGGTCCGGCGGGGCCAGCGCCACGGCTGCCTTGCCGACGTCGCGCAGCGCGTCGAGCGTCCCCAGCGTCAGGAGTCTCGGATCGCCGGGGCCCAGACCCGCGATGCGAAGCAACATCGCGCAACGCTTCGCGGGTCCGTCAACCGCGCCTCGTGCGAAGGCGCCTTACTAGGTCGCGCTGGGCGCGGGCGATACCGCCGATGATGCCGGTGCCGCCGGCGATGCCGATGCAGCCGGCGAGGCCGACGCCGATGCGCTGGGTGCCGCGCTCTGCGAGGCCGCCGAGGGGAAGAGGCCGGCGAACTGCGGGTCGTTCACGCTGATCGTCGCCTTCTGCTGCAGGCTCTGCAGGAACGGCTGAATCAGCGGCGCTTCGTGCTGTTGCCGCAGCGTGTCGGTGATTTGCGGCGTGGCGCTTTCCAGCGTGGCTTTTCGTCCGGGCGTTCGCGACTCCACTTGAATGATGTGGTAACCGAACGGCGACTTGATCGGCGGACTGATCTTGCCGACCGGCGCCGAGAAGGCGTATTTGTCGAATGCCGGCACCATCTGACCGCGGCGGAACGTCCCAAGTTCGCCGCCTTTGTCCTTGGTGGCCGTGTCGGTCGAATATTTCTTGGCGAGATCGCTAAAGTTTTGCCCGGATTTCAGGTCGCTTTCGATCGTTTGCGCGAGAGGCAGACTCGGCACGAGAATGTGACGCGCGGTCACTTGATCGGCTTTGTCGTACTGCGCGTGATTCTGCTGAAAATTTTGCTTGATCTCCGCCGGAGAGATCTTGACCTGACTTGCGAGCGCCTTATCGAGAATGATTTGCTCGCGCAGCGCGGACCGGACATCGCTTTCGGTCAATCCGCGGGCTTTGAGCATCTCATCCCAGGAGCCGCTGGGAAAGTTCGCCTTGATTTGATTCTCCCGTTGGTCGACCTCGGCGTCGGTGACGTTAATATTATTGTTCTTGGCATACTGCTCGATCAGCGTTTCTTGCACCATCTGTTGCAACACGGTGCGCGCCATTGGGCTGTTCTCGAGCCGGCCGTTAAAGGCCGATCGGCTAAGCGGTTGGCCATTCACCGTTGCGACCGTGCCGCCGCCCGAACACGCCGCCAGCGACGTGCCGATCAGAACTGCGGCGAGGCCCACGGCGATGCGTAGGGCGTTCGACATCATTGCTCCGTAAAAAGGTATGACTGCATAGCAAGCGGGGCTACAAGCCCCGCGATACGGCGGCGAGGTTCGCGTGTTCGCTTGGGGGTCCTGCTGGCCACTCCGGGTGATATGGCCTAAATCGCCTCGAGCAATGAGCGCAGAAGCGGCATCCAACTGGGCGTGCTTTCTAGCCGAGCGCGCGTCTCTTTGGGACGAGGGAGTTCGACGACGATGCGTCCATCGCCAAAGCGAAAGCGATTCCTCGTCAATCGCGCAAATTCGGGCACCGCCGCGGGGCTGAGTTCGAAGCCCGAACCGACGCCGAAAGTGAGGCGGTGCTCGTCGACGACGACGCGGCTGACGCGCTTGCGCAGCGCGATCGTTCGCAACTTCGTCAGTTCGATCAGGTTACGCAAGGGGAGAGGGAAGGGACCGAAGCGATCGCGCACGCCCGCTTCCACCTCCTCGGCCTCATGCGTTGTCCGGGCTTTTGCCAACTGTTGATAGACGGCTATTTTCTGCGAAACCTGCGAGATGTAGTCGTTCGGAATAAAGGCGTCCACTTTGACGTCAATGACGGTCTCGGGTTCGTGCTCGGGCGCTTCGCGCGCACCGCGACGCTGCGCGATCGCTTCGGCCAGCAGTTCGCAATAGGTATCGAACCCAACCGAGGCTATAAATCCCGATTGCGCCGAACCGAGGAGATTGCCGGCGCCGCGAATTTCCAGGTCGCGCATCGCGATCTGCAAACCGGAACCGAGATGAGCGAACTCGCGAATCGCCTCGAGTCGCGCCTTGGCGTCTTCGGTCAGTGCCTTGTGGCCCTGAAACATAAGATAACAGTACGCTTGATGGTTGGAGCGACCGACACGCCCCCGCAGCTGGTACAGTTGCGCCAATCCGAAGCGATCGGCGTCATTGACGATCATCGTGTTGACGTTGGGAATGTCGATGCCGTTTTCGATGATGGTCGTAGCCACGAGAACGTCGATCTCGCCATCGATGAAGCGTTGCATCAGCGGTTCGAGTTCCGCTTCGCGCATTTGGCCGTGCCCAACGCCGATGCGAGCCTGCGGCAGCAGTTCGGCTAGTGCGTTGCGAACGGCATAGATGGATTCGATGCGATTATGCAAGTAATACACCTGTCCACCGCGGTCGAGTTCCGCCGCGATGGCGCGTTGCACGATGCCGTCGCCGGCGGGGACAACGACTGTCTTGATCGACATTCGGTTCTTCGGGGCGGTTTGGATCAAGGAGAGATCGCGTACGCCGAGCAGCGACATGTGAAGCGTTCGTGGGATGGGCGTGGCCGAAAGCGTGAGCACGTCCACGCTCGCGCGATATTCCTTGAGGCGCTCCTTATGCATGACGCCGAACCGCTGCTCTTCGTCCACGACGATCAGTCCCAAGTCGGCAAAGACGACGTCTTTTTGCAGTAAGCGATGCGTACCGATGACGATGTCGACGCGTCCCTCGGCCAGGTCGTGCAAAATGCGGCGCTGTTCCGTTTTGGGCGTAAAGCGCGAGAGGCGTTCGACGCGGACCGGAAACGCGCCGAAGCGCGCGCTGAAGGTTCGATAGTGTTGATCCGCTAGCAGCGTCGTCGGCACGAGCACGGCGACTTGCTTCTTGTCGGCGATGGCCTTGAACGCGGCCCGCATCGCCACTTCCGTCTTGCCGTAGCCGACGTCGCCGCAGATGAGCCGGTCCATGGGGCGCGGCCGTTCCATATCGCTTTTGGTTGCGTCGGCCGCCTTTTGTTGATCGGGTGTGGGCTCGTAGGGAAACGCCTCTTCCATTTCCACTTGCCACGTGGTGTCTTGACCGAAGGCGAATCCGCGCGATAGCTCTCGTTGCGCGTACAGCTCGACGAGACGGTCGGCGATTTTGGCGAGCGACTCCGAGACGCGTGCCTTCGTGCGAGCCCAGTCGGCGCCGCCCATTTTTGAAAGCCGCGGGCTTTGCCCTTCGGCGGCGGAGTATTTTCCGATCTGATGCATTTGCGTTACCGGAACCAACATCCGGTCGCTGCCGGCATACCGCAGATCGAGATAATCTTGCGTGGCGCCAAGGACCGTTTCCGGGCGTAAACCGAGGTATTGGCCGATGCCGTGAACGGCATGGACGACGTAATCGCCTACCCGCAGGTCGGCCAGCGTGACGGGGACGCCTTCCTTCACGGCGCGGATCTTGACCCGTTTTGGCGGAGCGCCGAAGATTTCGCGATCGCCCAGTACTCGTAGCCGCAAGTCGGCGACGCGGAATCCGGAGTCAATGGAACCGTGATCGATCGCGACGCCGCCGTGCGACGTTCGTTGTGGTTCTATGCCGGCCGCGCGCACGAGATCGGCGGTACGCGACACCGCGGCGCCCACGATGAAGATCGTTTCACCGGCCGCGATCCATGCGCGCAGCGTTTCGGAGAAAAGTCCAATTCGCCGATTGAAGTGTTCGACGGGACGGCATTCGTAAACGAACGCCTCCAGCGTCGCGGGCACCCAGTCGAGTCCCTCCGGAGCAAGTTCGATCGCTCCCGGTAGCGTGAGCACGGCGTGGCGAGCCAGCCTTTCGCCGATTTGGGCGAGCGGTGCAGGCTCTGCAGCGACTTGCGCGGCCAGCAGCGAGGCGGCCCGTTCGTCCGCGAGCACGGTGTGGCGCTCGCGCGCGCGTTCCTCATCGAGCGCGCGCGCCGTTGCGGCAATGGAGGCGGGCTCTTCGACGACGATCGTTGCGTCGTTCGGAAGATAATCGAAAAAAGTCGCCTCCGAATCGGCCTCTTCGAACCAAGGGACGAGCTCCAATCGATCTACGGATGAAATGCTGCGCTGCGACTCAATGGCGAAAGAGCGCATCGATTCGATCGTATCGCCGAAGAATTCGATGCGCGCCGGCGCCTCCGCCGTTGCCGCGAAGACGTCGACGATTCCGCCGCGAACGGCATACTCGCCGACGGCGCTGACGACGTCGCAGCGCGTGTAGCCCGCCTCAAAGAGGCGTTCTTGTAGCCGGTCGAAGCCCACGTCGTCTCCGCTGCACAGCGTAAACCGCGCGGATTCGAAGCGGTCGCGCCGCATAAAGGCTTGTCGGACGGCAGCGATCGGCGCGAGCACGATGCGCGGCGTACGATCCAGCAATTCCGCCAGCAACGTCATGCGGGCGCTGCGCTCCGACGGCGTTTCGATTGCGCCGACCGCCTCGTCCCGCGATCGCAGGAGCGCGACGCGGCCGTTCTCTTCGCCGACGTAGTACAGCAGGTCGGCGTAGTGCCGTTCGGCGGCGTCGGGCGTCGCCACAATTGCGACCAACGTACCGCCGAGCGCTTTCTGCAACGCCGCCAGCAGCGCCGGGCGCGCCGCAGCAATCGTTTCGTGTAACGCATAGCCTCCCGGTTTGCGGCCTTCGATCGCTCGTAGCGCTCGCAGCCGCGCGACGGCGCTTTGCCAGGCCCGACTCGGACCGGTCAGCGACGCGAGCAGTTCGCCGGAATGCGCCGGCGTGGCGCTCGGCGGGGGCATGGTTTGGGTGGTCACGGGACGCTTAGTATAACAAGGGCGTTATCGCCGGCGTTGCCGGGCCGGAACGATAGATGCCAGCAAGGGGAACGACGCGGCGGCGCTCAGGGCGACGGCCGGCAAGCCGTTGAGGGGTCCGACGGCGTCGGGAACGTACCGCAACAGCGACGTGAAGGAGCACAGCAATGCGACCCGACCTGCGCGCGTGGACGGTGCGATTGCCGCGAGCGCTACGAGCCAAATGGCGTACCACGGATACGGATTAGGAACCAGGGCCCATCCCGCAAGGCCGAGCCAAGGCCAGCCTTCACGACTCCCATGCCGAAGTCGCGCGACGCCGCGCCCGACGAGCGGGGCGCAGACGAGAAGAGAGACGGTACGGGCCGCGGCGGGCCCGGCAATCGGCGCAATCAGTCCTTGAAGCGACGCCTGCGGAAAGTAGTGTCCGCGCACTGCGAGGGCCGCACCGGCGCCGAAGAAGAGCGGCGCGCACAAGAGTAAAACGACGACGACGGCGGTTGCGCTTGCGATGCGCGTACGACGCTCGATGAGCGCCAATCCGAGGAGCGATACGATTCCGGGCAGTTTGATCAGACCGGACAAGGCCGTGACCATGGCGCCGAGGGTGAACCATTTGCGCCGCACGAGCGCGAAACCGGCTAACACGATTGCCAGCGCGATCGCGTCATTATGTCCTTCGGCGGCGCACCAAATCGTCACGGGATTTCCAACGATCGTCGCGGCGGCGATGCGCTTCGATCGTTCGTCACCGTCGAACGCCGCATACGCAAGCGGCGCGCAGGCGAGCAGCGCGAGCGACGCCACGGCGCGCAGGGCGTCGAGACTGGCGCGCGGCCCGAGGGCGCCGAATGTCGCTACGATCGAGCGCGATAGTGCGACGAACGCGGGCCCATACACGCACACCGGTACGGCGTTGTTCCACTGCCAGGCTGCTGCGTTCAGCAGCGCATCGTACGGTATCGGCGCCGTGCGAAGGTATGGATCTATTCCGAGCCGCGAAAGTTCCCCGTAGGCACCGTACGCGTAGACGTCGCTTGAAAAAAGCACCGGCACGAACCATGCGCTGACCAGCGCCGCGGCTGCGAGCGCGACGATCTCCATTGCCGAAGCGACGACCGTTGAACGAATGGACTGTCCGTACGTCCCCGCGCCGGCCAACAGCGCGGCGACGAGCACCGCAAGCACGGCTGCGCCGAACGATCGCCAATCCGTCGCGACCACGAGCGGCTGCGCAAGGTCGCGATGAAGATGTGCCGGAGCGACGGCGACGGCAAAGCGCATGAGGATCGCTGCCGCGAGGAGCGCAGCGGCTAAGATGAAAGACCGCGGGCGCAACTTACGCTCGAGACGAGAGGGCGGCCACGCCGATTCCCAGGAGAATCCACCATGCGGCGCCGACTTTCGGATAGAAGACGAGATAGTCGACAATTTGGTGAAGGGCGAGCGCCAGAGTCGCCGCGACCGCCGCGACGATCCACGGTGAACCGGCGCGCAGCGATTGCAGCGAACGCGAGCGCAAGAGCGTCACAAAAATCGCCGCCAGTACTCCCAGCGTGGCCACGAACAGCACGATTCCGCCTTCGGCCAGCGATTGCAAGTACCAGCTGTTGGCATGGGTGCGAACGCCAAAGACGCCGTAGCGCGGCAATTCGAGTTCATAGTTACCCGCGCCGACGCCCAATAGAGGATGCGAACGCCACATTTGCCATGCGGCGCGCCACAACTCGTCGCGATTTCCGACGCCGCCTGCGTACAGACTCGGTGCAAGCGAGACGCGTAAAACTCCCGGCGCATGCGCGTAGACGATCCACCACGCGCAACCGAGCGCGCCGAGCACCAGCCCGGTCGCGGCCGCGCGGACCGCTCGCAGCGTCGCTTTGCCGCCGGCGGCGAAGAGAACGACGGCGATGACTGCGAGGCCGAACAGACCCGCGCGCGAAAACGTCAGCACATCCGCGCAGACCATCAACAGCAGCGCGTAGTCCAGCAACGTCGTTCGCCGTACGAGCGCCCAGGCGCCGAGCGCCGCAACGACGATCTCGGCGTAAGCCGAGAGCTGGTTGGGCCCCTCCAAGAGACCAGCGATTCGCGGAACGATCGCCGCGCCGACGTAGAGTCCGGAGGGCGCGCCGACGACTTCCTGCGCGAGTGCGGAAAGAGCGACTGCAATCGCGGCTACGGAAAATGCGCCGGCGAGCAGCGCATCGTCGGGGTCGATGCGGTAGGCGCAGAACGCGACCGCAAAGAGGGCGGCATACTCGACGCCTTTGAACGTTTCGCGCAGTGCGGCACCTCGATGCGCCGCATCGATGAGCGTGAGCGCAAATACGCCGACGTACAACGCGAGTGCGGCAAACAACGGCGCCGCCGGAGGCTTGCGAAGCGCCGCCGCGATTCCGGGATAGGTGGTCAAGCCCACGATAACGCCAAGGAGGACGCTTTTTTGTAACGTCAGCGACGTTCCGGCGAAATCGTGGGAGAAGGCAAACGGAATCGAAAGGATCAGCGCGGCCAAACCATATGCGGGACGACGCGCCGCGAGCATCGCGGCCGCGGCGAACGCCGCGACAAACAGCACTGCGGACAATGGATCCAAAAAGACGGGAAAAACAAATCGGTCGACGACGGGGCGGTAGATCAAGGCATCACGAGCGTTCGATGTCGCTGATCAGATACAGCGGACGGCCTTTGACTTCATCGTAAACGCGGCCGAGGTATTCGCCTAAGATGCCCAGGCTCATCAACTGAACGCCACCGAGAAATAATACCGCTACGATCGTCGAAGCCCATCCGGGCGTATATCCCGGCGGTTTGAGACTGAAGAGCTTGAATCCGATCACCACTAGGGCGTAGACGAACGCGATTGCGCTTACGGTGAATCCGAAGTACGACGCAAAGCGTAGCGGGATATCGGAGAACGACGTAATTCCGTCCATCGCGAAGCGCACCATTTTCGCGAGCGGGTACTTCGTGATGCCGGCATGCCGCACGTCGCGATCGTACTCCACGGCGGTTTGATTGAATCCCACCCAACTTACCATGCCGCGTAAGAACCGATGTCGCTCGGGCGACCGCCGCAGCGCTTCGACGACTCGACGGCTCATGAGGCGAAAGTCTCCGGCATCGACGGGGATCGAAACCTTGGTGAGACGTTTGATAATGCGGTAGAACGCGCGCGCCGTGAACACCTTGAAACCGCTCTCGCCGGGACGCGTCCGCCGCACCGCATACACGACGTCGTATCCCGCGCGCCACTTTTGTACGAACGTTTCGATTAACTCGGGCGGATCTTGAAGGTCTCCGTCCATGAGCACGACGGCATCGCCGCGCGCAACCTCGAGGCCCGCGGTGGCAGCGAGCTGATGGCCGAAGTTGCGCGAGAGATTCACGAGCACGACATTCGGACGCTTGCGCATTTCGGCGCGGATCGCCCCCAGCGTCCCATCGCTGCTGCCGTCGTTGACGAGCAGGATCTCGATCTCGTAGGTGTCGCGCAGACGCTCTGCCGCCATGCCGAGCCGATCCAATAGCGGTGCGACGTTCTCCGCTTCGTTGTACAGTGGAACGGCGATGCTCAGCATGGGGCGTGCCGGTTCGTGCATACACGACTAGCTTCAACGCGTCGGCGACGGCCGCTTGCCCAGCGGAATGCCGGCCGCCATCTAAGAAATCAACGCGCGATGAAAAGGCGAGACGTTCGGGTTGGGATCGTTGCCACGCTCATTGCGCTTGCGTGTTGCAGCCGCGGTGGACAACCCGCATCGCATGCGCCCTCCGCACGGCCCACGGGGACCTCGCCGGCGGCGGCGCCGCCGACCGCGGTTCCGACGATCGCCGTGGTAACGCCGGCGCCGGTCCGGATGCGGACCGCAACCACAAACCTCATCCCTGCGCCGCATCTGCATAATCGCGTGCCGCGCCTTGAACCGGATGCCGCACCACAAATTCTTGCGGTCTCGATGAGTGAAACGACGGTACATCCGGGCGATCGCGTATCCGGCAACGTCGTGACCACCTCTAACGTTGCCAGCGTGCAAGCGCGCATCGGCGGATACGCCGTGACGCTTTCGAAGGTCGGCGTCGGCCGCTTTGCTTTGACCTACAAAGTATCGCTACCGTGGTTTATCCGCGGAAACTTCACCATGAACGTCATCGCGAGCAATACGAATGGCGACACCGTGAGTCGCGCGGTCCCGATCGCCGTACGCTAGAGGCCCGTTCTCGTTCCTGAGGGTCGTCGAAGGGCTAGGGTGGCGGAGGCGGACCGCCCGGGCAGCCGGGCGGAGGAGGAGGCGGTTTTCCGTGCCCCGGCGGTTCGGGTGGCGGCAGACACGGCAAATTCGGAAATGGCGCGGGATTGTAGGGTGTCGGCATCACTTGAGGTTGGACCTGATTGACGCCTCCATTGACCTGATCTTGCCATGCGGCGACGGTATCGCGAATGACCCGTACGTCTGCATCCGTTACAACGAGGTTGCGCGGGGTGCGTTGCAGACCGTTGCCGGCGATCTCCGCCGACTGGAATGAGCCGCGGTCGTAGAGATAGCGGAAAATCGTCCCGGAGTTAAAGCGACGAGTGATTTGGTAATGCAAAGCATCAACGCGATCCATTGGAATCGCCTGAGCGTTCCATCCACTAGCGTCGGTCGTGACGTAAACGCTCGCGGTAAAGGGCGTGATCGGTGGAACCTGTACGATAAACGTCACCAGCACGGGACGGCCGGAGAAATGCTGCGTCGCCGCGACCGGTTCACCGGGAGCGGGCGTTGGCGCGTATGCCAAGAGATCGGGATTCGGCGCCGGGGTCGAGAGCGCTACGGCGTACCGTTGCACCGCGGAAAAGTCTCCTTGCGGCGGCAACGGCGAGCGCGATAGGTCCAGTTCGGTGACCGTCCCCGTCGCGTCGAACGTGGCTCTTGCCCAAACGCGAGGCCCCGGCTTGAGCGCGGTACTGGCGCCCGTTTTGGCATCGTGAATCACCACGTCGGCAGCGACCCGAAAGCCATCGCCGGTCGTAAAGAAGACGTAACCATCCTGGTATGCCAATAACTGGCCGCTTACGATAATCGGCGACGTCGCCGCAATCAGCAACACGGCGAGCGCCATAATCGTAACGGAGATGCCACGCCCGATCACCGCGACTACGTTTAGCCTGTGGACCTCCGCGCCCTGGCTGCGCCACAGCAGCTAGGCGCGCGTCAACTTGCACGCCTGAGCACCACGATTCCATCGCGATCGCCGACGAGCACGTAGTCGTGCCGCGCAATTGCGGCTCGTATCGCGGGGAGATCGACATAGCGCCAGCGTGTCGAATAGTGACTCCGATCGTAAACGAACCATCGTTGATTGCGGAAATTGACCGAGGCGTTGGGATCGAGGCCGAGATGCGCAAAGATTTCGTCTTCGGCGCCGACGTCTGCCGCGGTAGGGAGCCGCCGTAAGGTATCTTCGAGCAGCGCATCGTGCGCATTGGGACGCCGGTAGAGATAATACCAGTACTCCATCGGGTTTGCGAAGATCGTCACCCAGAGCGATGCGGCCGCGGCTACGGCGACGAGCGTCTGCGCCGCCCGCGGCCGGTATAGACTCACGCGATAAGCGCCATCCACGAACGCGGCCAAGGCATAGCCGGACAGCAATGCGCTATAGTGCGCGCCTGGCGCAAGGACGACGGGTTTATGCGACGCCAAGATTTCGACGAAGCCCGGAATCAAGAATAGACCGTAGCGTGAAATGCACGGAAGAAACGCCAGCGGAGCGAGGACCATGAGCGCGTACGTTATACGCGCAACGAGTACGGAAGAACCAAACGCGCGCCAATCGGTGTGGCCATCGTGCCAGTTGAAAAAGCGCAGCCAATCGTACGGGATTCCGGGGTGCAGTAGCGGCCGTAGGACGCCGAAATACGAGCAGAAGGCCGCCGCGGCCATACCGGCGATGAGCCATCCGATGCGTTTGCTCGCTGGATCGCCGCGCGACGTTACGGCAAACAATACGCCGTTTGCCGCAAGGACGATAAACTGATCCTCTTTCGTGCACAATAACAGTAGCGCCACAACGACGGCCATGAGCCGGCGGCGGCGATCGAGCGCGTAGACCAGCGCGACGCAGAGAAGCGGCACGAACCCCATCTCATGAAAATCGCCGGCGCCGTTCGCGCAGAGTAGTGGATAGAGCGCCGCGGCCGCGACGATGGCCAGCGCCATGGGAGGGCTGAACCTCGCGCGTGCCAATCCCCAGAGGGGAAAAACTACTGCTGCGACGAGGAGCGCCTGAAAATACTGAAGTCCGACGGGACCGAAGATTCGCAGAAACGGCCACGACGTGGCGATGATGGGCGACCAATGGACGATGAGGTGATTGACCCCGCCTTCCGCGGTGCTGGAAAATCCATGGCCGATCCCGGCAACGACTTGCGTAAAGATCCCGAGGTCGACATCATACCGAAAAATGGCGTACCGCCAGTGCGCCAGAGCGCAAAGGATGGACGATAGCACGCCAAACAGCAGAAGGACCGGGCCAATCGCCCTCAGATCGGCAGAATTTGAACGACGGTTGCGGGCTGCCAAAACTGCGTGCGATATGGATTTCCGTACCAGTAGAGCGTCTTGGAGATGTCGACGAGGGCGTGGGAAAAGAGTTGAAAACGCACGTCGAACGTCGCGTCGTACGGAGGTTGGCCTAGGAAGTACGTGTACAACGGCTGGCCCAAAATGTTGTTCGGCGGGAGAGCGAATACACCCGGAACGGGGATCGGGAAATCGTCGTGGTGACGAACTAAGAGCGAGAAATTAAATTCGGGATTGGGTGCATCCGTTATTCCGACGCTGGTCGTGCGCATCGTCGAGACGCCCCTAAACGACGTGAAACTCAGCGGGCAAAAATGACTGTTGACCGGCTCGCACGGCAGATAACCGCCGCTGAGGTAATGATCGCCGATGTTGAGGATCTGATAGCCGACGTACGTGTGGAGCGCACGCGTGAACTGGCGGCTGATCGTAAAATTCTCCGACGAAGTGCTTATCCAGTGGGGCAAAGAATTCCACTGATACTGCTTTGTAAAGCTCGCGTTGAAATAGTCAATTTGGTATGGGCTCGGCGGATTGTTCAGTTTGATCGCCGGCGTGAAGAAATTGAAACCGAGCACGGTATTCCAGATCGTCGTGTAGACCGGACAGTAATACGTTAGACTTTTTACAGGCTGATATTTGCACGGCGCACCGTATGCCTGCAAGCCGGGCGTCGGGATAGGCGGGAACTGCGGATATCCGGGGAAGCCGTTGAGATACTGTCCACCCCCGACGCTATCGTGGTTGAATCCGTAGCCTTCGTAGATTTGTTCGTAGAGCGGAAGTTTGCCGATCTGATTTTGGGTGCTCGTCGCCGTTACTTCCAATTGCGATGGGTGGTTGAGGCTTCCGGCGACCGTGTGCGGGAGCTCGAGGGCCCCCGGTCCTAGAATGTTGTAGTTGGTCAATTGCGACGTTGCCTGGACGTAGGAATGGGGAAAGGCGTACGTCGCACTGAGGTAGGTCGTCTGCTGCGCCGCCCGCGGTTCTCGCAGCCAGTCTTGCTGCGTATACAGTTGTGTAAAGGTTTGGATTTGGAAGCGGCTGCCGATGCGGTCGTACAGCATCGTATTCCACCACTTTTCGGCGCGCGTCGCGGGGTTCACCGAGAAGATTGCGTAGTCGTGATCGCCGACGAGGTGCTGCTCCGTCGAGAGATACAGATGGTATGTCGGGTCGTATCGAAGGTGGACGGCGGTGAGGGAGTTCGGGCTGCCGGCCAGGTTCCACGTGAGATCTGCCGTGGCGCCGGAGAGGGAGTTTTGCGCGAAGTTTTGGTTAGCGCTGAAGTTGACCACGTCGGACCCGAGTGGAATAGGCACGCCTGCAAGGTACGTGTGTGAGTTGATGAACCGGACGTAGGTCTTCGTTCCGATGACTGCTCCGGTTGCGGTGACGCTCGGTTGTTGGGGGAGCGACGGAAAATAGAAGGCGTCTCCCGGCATGACGCGTCCCTTGGCGGGATGCGCCAAGTCGCCGTCGAGAAACGTCCAGCGATCGGGCTCCGACGTTATCGGAACGAAATAGATGCGGCGAAAATCGAGGAAGTCGGAGATCGCCGCGCCGCTGACGTCGCCGGAGGCGTCGTGCAAGTGCACGTGTCCTGCAACGACAAAGCGATTGAGCTTCAAGTCCATCGAAAATGCGTCGCCCGTAACGGTGAAACCGTCGCTCGTCCGCAGCCGTACGTTGCCGTCGGCCTCGAGCAAAAAGCGATCGTAGTAAAAGTCGATGCGCGTCGCATTGAGATACACGATCGACGTTCCGGGGGGCGCCGCGGTACTCGCCGGCGCCGGCGCCGCCGCGTGCGCGCTGCGGCACGCAATCAGGAACGTTAGCGTTGCAAGCGCCGCGGAAAGCGCAGTTCGTCGCACGGTCGCCACGCTTTTTCGACGTGAAGCCGTCTCTCCTATGCGGGAAGGCGCATACGGTGGAATCCAGAAACGCGGCGCATGAAGCGCGTCGTCGTGCTGGTTATAGACTCGGGAGGCATTGGTGCGCTTGCCGACGCCTCCGAGTACGGTGACGCGGATACCGTTAATACGATCGCAAACACCGCCCGACATCGCGGCGGTCTGAACGTTCCAAATCTGCAACGTCTCGGCCTCGGGTTGCTTGCAGAGATTCGGGGAATCGCGCCGGCGCAGCGTCCGGCGGCACGGGTCGCGCGTCTGCGCGAACGGAGTCGCGGCAAGGACACCATTACGGGACACTGGGAGATGATGGGCGTCGTTACGAGCGTGCCGTTTCCTACCTATCCCGATGGTTTTCCCGACGAGGTCCTCAACGAATTCACGAAGATTAGCGGCAAGCCGCCGCTTGGGAACAAACCGGCGTCGGGGACCGCGATCATCGAAGAGTTCGCGGTGCCACACATGGAAAGCGGGCGGCCAATCCTCTACACCTCCGCTGATTCCGTCTTTCAAGTCGCCGCCCACGAAGAGATCGTGCCTCTGGAACGATTGTACGAATGGTGCGGACGCGCTCGCGAGATGTTGCGAGGCGCTCATAACGTCAACCGCGTGATCGCGCGTCCGTTCGTCGGAAAACCGGGGGCGCTGGCGCGAACGCCGAATCGACGGGACTATGCGGTTGAGCCGCCCCCTAATTTGCTTGACGATTTGGTCGGCATGGGCATCGACGTGCACGCCGTAGGAAAGATTAGCGATATCTATTGCGGGCGCGGAATTTCATCGTCGGTGCGCGTCGCGGACAATCGCGAGGCAGTGGAGCGCACCCTGCAGATCCTGCAGCGCTGCGAGGGCGGTTTCGTCTTTACGAATCTCAACGATTTCGATTCCAAGTACGGTCACCGCCGTGACGCCCGAGGCTACGGAGCGGCGCTCGAGGAGCTCGACGCGCGATTGCCGGCCTTAGAAGCCGTGCTCCGTCCAGGCGACGAGCTGATCGTCAGCGCCGACCACGGCTGCGATCCGACCGCACCGGGGACCGACCACACGCGGGAATTCGTTCCATTCATCCACTCTGGCCCGGCGCATGGTTGCCTGCTCGGCGATATCGAGGGTCTCGATTACGTGGGCCGAACGGTACGAGAGGCATTCACACCGTGCAGATAGCCGTCGGCCTTGCAGCGGAACGTCGCGTTCCCGAACTGTGGTGGGCCCTGAAGCGCGCGACTGATGTCGTGCTGGGTGCCCTATTGCTTCTCATCGCTGCTCCGATCATTGGAGCCGCCGCGCTGGCCATCGCATTCGTCACTCGGGGCACGCCGTTTTTTGCGCAGCAACGCGTCGGGATGAACGGCCGGCGCTTCAAGATGTTCAAACTCCGGACCATGGTCGCCGGAGCGCACGCGATGCGTTCGAGCGTGATGCACCTCAACGAGGTCGACGGTCCGGTCTTCAAGATACGCAACGATCCGCGATTACATCCGCTGGGACGCTTCCTGCGCCGCACCAGCATCGACGAACTGCCGAATCTGCTCAACGTGGTCCTCGGTGATATGTCGCTCGTCGGTCCCAGGCCCGCGCTCCCCAGCGAAGTACAGCACTACGATGCCTTCGCCCGGCGACGCCAAAGCGTTCCGCAGGGCATAACGTGTCTCTGGCAGATCAACGGGCGCAGCCAAGTTTCGTTCGAACATTGGATGGAGTTGGACAATCGATACGTGGACACGTGGACGCCGCTAGGCGATCTCGCCATCGTGGCCAAAACCATCCCGGCCGTCTTACGGAGGAACGGAGCGCATTAACGGGTCGCTGCACCTGCGGGTCGTTCCGGAACCTCGCCGCCCGCGACGCCGTGCTTCGATCGCCGCATCAACCTTCTTTATTATGGGGGCGACGTTTGCGTCGACGCTCTTGGGCTTTATGCGAGAGGTCGTCAACGCGCGGTACTACGGGACTCGTTGGGAAATGGACACCTTTTTGGCCGCCGCCACGATCCCGACGATTCTCTTCGGAGTCTTCAACGGCGCGCTGATGAGCGCGCTCGTTCCGACGTTTTCACAATACCTGGCACGCCGTCGAGAAGATGAGGCGTGGCGACTTGCCAGCACGGTGCTGAATCTTCTCGCGATCGTCCTTACGACGTGCGCGGTCGTTGGATTCTTTACCGCCCGGTGGTACGTTCCGGTCATCGCACACGGATTTCCGGCGCCGCAGATGGCCGTTGCCATTCGAATGACGCGTTGGTTGATGCCGAGCATCGTGGCGGTGAGCCTCAGCGGCGTCCTCTCCGCGATGCTCAACGCGTACCACCGATTCCGCTCGGCCGCGCTCGTCGGGGTCTCCGTCAATGCCGTTACGATGGCGTGCGTCGTCGTATTGAGTCACGGAATGGGCATTTACGCACTCGTGCTTGGGACCGTGCTCGGTCTGACCGCGCAGTTGCTGGTTCAACTTCCGTCATTTCTATCGATCGGCAGGTACCGACCGATCATCGACCTTCAGCATCCCGGCCTGCGAAAAATTTGGCTGTTATTGGGGCCGATCATCGTCGGATCCGCCGCGGGGCAGCTGGCTCTGTTTTTCGATCGATTCTTCGCCTCAACGTTGGCGCCGGGGTACATCGCGGGAATGAACTACGCAATCAAACTCGTGAACTTCCCGCAGCAGATTTTTGCCGCGGCGATCGCCACGGTTATCTTCCCGTTGCTGGCGGCTCAGTTCGCCCGTGAAAACCGTCGTGGCGTGGCGCGCAGCGTCGTCACGGGATTGCGCCTGGTCAATTTCATCACGATTCCGTCCGCCTGCGCGCTGGTCGTGCTCGCGCATCCCATGGTTCAGGCGCTGTTCGAGCGAGGAACGTTTCAAGCCAGCGCGACCGACCTCACGGCGGGTCTTTTGCCCTACGCAGCAGTCGGTCTTATTGCGCTGGCGGCGAACGTCGTTCTGACGCGGTGCTGCTTTGCATGCCACGAGACGTTGGCGCCCGTGACGATCTCGGTCGCCACCGTGGTGCTCAACGTTTTGCTGTCGCTCGTGTGGTTACCGAACCTCGGCGCGCGCGGTTTGCTCTTGGCCAATTCCGTAAGCCAGACGGTTCAGGCAGCGCTGTTATTGATGGTTGCCGCACGCCTAGTCTCGGGAATCGATTGGCGTGCGTTGGCCGTATCGGGCGGTAAAGTTTTGTTGAGTTCGATTGCGATGCTGTTGGCCTTGGGGTGGATCGGCGCCCTCGGCGTGACGCCCGAAGCAAGCCTGGCCTCGCGCGCTTGGTTTTTGTTCGGCCAAATCGCGATCGGCGCAACGGTCTTCATCGCGGCCGCGCGAATGCTGGGCGTCGAAGAACTCGATCTTGCATGGCGCACCATTGTCGCGAAATTCGAGCGCAATTTGGTGAGCCCCCCGGAAAATCGAGAGGCGCCCATCGCATAACTACGCGCGTATGCGCGAGCGGCGAAAGTTAACTATGATTACTATTGAACGGGCAGGCTCGATATTCGAGAAAAGCCAACCTACCTGCGCCATGCTCTCGATCCTCATGCCGGCGTACAACGAGGCGAGTTCCATCGCCGAAAATGTTGGTGAGACGGTAGAGACGATGCAGGCGCTAGGGATTCAATTCGAGATCGTCGTTATCGACGATGGAAGCATGGACGGCACGCATGCCGCCGCAAGCGATGCGCTTCGCCGTTGGCCCGATCGCGTCCGGGTGGTCCGCTGCACGCGAAACGAAGGGAAGGGAAACGCACTGATTTGCGGCGCGGCGTACGCGCGCGGCGACTACGTTGCCTTTCTCGACGCCGACATGGATTTACACCCCGAACAACTCGCCGATTTCTTTGGGATCATGAACGCGACGAAAGCCGACGTGGTCATCGGTTCCAAGTTTCATCCTCAATCGAGGGTCGACTATCCGCCCGCGCGACGTGCGTATAGTCTCGGCTATTATATGCTCGTGCGCGCGCTTTTCGGCTTGCCGGTCCGCGACACGCAAACCGGCATCAAACTCTTTCGCCGCGAAGTCTTGGATCACGTTCTGCCGCGAATCTTGGTCAAGCGTTTCGCGTTCGATCTCGAACTGCTCGCCAACGTTCATCACTTCGGTTACCGCATCGCCGAAGCACCTGTGACGCTGAACTTTCAGCGCGTCTGCAGCCGCCTGCGCCTCCCGGCGGTGCTCAAAGTGTTTATCGATACGCTGGCGATCTTCTACCGCATGCGAATCCTGCACTATTACGACCGCCCGCACCGCCGTCCGGCAGCATTCGATTTCGCCGCCGGCTCGCACGAAATCGTCGTTCCTGTCACGATCGCAAAGTAACCATTCGCGCGCGTCCCATAGGGTGCTCGTGCTTTTGCTGCCGGGCCTTGGCGACGCGTTTGCGGCTAGCCCCCTATTGCGGGGCCTGGCCGAAGCGCCGGCTCAGTTCGATGCGATGACGTGGCAGGCGCCGGTGACCGAGTACGTTCGCGCGCTCGGCGCCGCGAGTGACGTCATCGAGTTGCCGCTACGTCCGACGCCCGGCGCGATGCTTGCAACGATCGCGCGACTGCGTCGGCGCCGCTACGAAAGCTGCATTCTTCCCTTTCCGGCGACTCGCTGGCAATATGCGGCGGTCGCGCGAGCAATCGGAGCGCGCAGGCTCTGGATGCACGAGTACGGTGGAGCGTCGAGCGCTATCGCGTCGACGACTGCAAACACGCGTCTTCCGCTGCGGGGCGGCCATCGTCTCGCCGAGAACCTCCGCCTCGCGCGCGCAATGCGACTGCCCGAATCGCCGCACGCGTTGCAGTATTGGATCCCGCAGCAGTGGCGCAGCGAGACGCAACCGGGCACGTTGGGCATCCATCCCGGTTCCATGGCCTACAAAGGCAACGAGGCAAAGCGCTGGCCGTACGAGCGATTCGTTGCGCTGGCACGCGCGCAGGCAAAAAAGGGCCGTTGCGTGCGGGTGTTTCTCGGTCCGCACGAAGAGCGTGAGGCGGCCCGCGCGCGCGACGACTTTGCGCGTGACGATGCGATCTCCGTCGTTCGGGAACCGCTCGCTGCGGCCGCGCGAAGGCTTTCGCAGTGTGAAGTCTTCGTAGGGAACGACGCCGGGTTCAGTCATTTGGCGTCCGGGCTGGGCGTGAAGACCTTGGCCCTTTTCGGGATGACGAGTGAAGTCCGTGGCGCGCCGATTGGACCGGCGATCGCGATGCGTCCATCGCTCTGTCCCGCGTGTCACGACGAAGGATCGTCCCGCTTCGTGTGCGTACGGCGACTCGATTACCGCTGCATCTTGCGCGACGTCGAGTTCGACGCGGTCAATGAGAACGTAGACCATCTCTTCGAACTCTCGACGGTGAGACAAGAGTTGAGCTTGGAAGGTCCCTTTAGAGTCTACGGAAAGGCGTATTCGTGAAACAAGAAGCGGTGCAGGCTGCGGCCGGCACGCCTCCCTGGGCGGTCGCTCGAACGCAATCGGCGCTTCTACGCAAGGCCGGCGTTCCCGCGCTGTTTGTGGCGTTTGCCCTTTTGGTTACCAGCGCGTACGGTCAGGGCGTCCAACTGAACGACGGACAGGCCGCCTTGCATATCGATCCGTTGAAGTTTTTGGGCCAACTGCTGTCGGCCTGGAATCCCGCGCTCCATCTCGGCACCCATACCGGTTTTTGGTTCCCTTACGAGACCCCTTACGCATGGGCATATGCGATCGGCGAAGTGTTGCGGGTACCGGCGGCATTCTCGCAGCATTGCATCGTCTTTTTCGTCTACCTCGGCTGCCTGTGGTCGATGTACTACTGTCTGCGATCGGTGATGCCCGGCTTGGCCGAGGCCGCACGCATCGCGGGTGCTTGCGCGTACCTCTTCAACATGTACGTCGCGCTGAATTCGCAGGCGCAAATCGTTTGGCTATTGACCTATGCCACGCTGCCGGCAATGGTCGGCATCACGGCCCGTGCGATGCGCGGGGAAATGAATTACTGGCGCGCCGGGTTATTCATCGCCTTGCTCGTCTTCCTGGGCGCCGGGATCAATCCGCCGCTGGTCGGCATCAACGCGATATTGCTCGCGCTGTTCGTCGCCTTCATGATTCTATTCGAGCCGTCGCCGTCTGCGGCGTTGCGGCGAACGTGGCCCTTCCTCGCGATCGCGGCGATCGGAACGATCGCGCTGAACCTCTACTGGCTCGTTCCTTTTGTCGATTTCTTCCGCGGCGCATATCTCAACGGCGTGTTGAGCGAGGCGCCCTCGATGCATAACGCGGCGACGTCATTTGCCAACGTGCTGCGCGGGTTGGGACACTGGGCGACGTTCGTCTCATTTGCCGGAAAGGCGTATTTTCCGTGGGCGGCACCCTACGCCGCGGGATTGTTTGGCGCGCTTCTGTGGTTCGTCCCGATGGTCGCACTGGCCGGGATCGCGTTACGGCGCAATCAGAATCCCACGATGCTGTACTTTTTGATCGTGACGATCGTTTCCGTGCCGCTCGTCGTCGGATACTATCACGATCAAGTCGGCGACGCGGTGACGACGCCGATTTACGATTTACTGTACCGCAACTTTCCCGGCTTTCAAATGTTCCGGTTTTCGTACAAATGGGTCGCAGGAGTGGAGTTTGGGCTCTGCGGACTCTATGCAATTGCCGCGGGCTCCATCGTCAACGCGCTCCGAGAACGCTTGAACGACGCGGCGCCACGCGGAGCGACGCGCTGGCGCTGGAGTGTCCCCGTGATCACTGCCGGCTTCATCCTCATGCCGATCGTGATTTTCGTCCCCGTCCTGATTGCGAAGATGAACTATCCGGGCGCAGTCCTTCCGGCGTGGGAGTATCGCGAGAAGGCTCTGGTCGGCAACGATCAGCGGCATCGCGTGGCTCTTTTCCCCACGCAATATCTGGAGCAATTCGATTGGGGTTCTCCGCAATTCTATATCGAGGACTCGCTGATCGATCGGCCGATGATCTATGGATTGCTGGGAAGTGCGCCGACCGAGGGAACCGACGTCTGGGAGCGGCGCACGTATCGTGCCACCCGCGAAGGGCTGCCGTTCGCTGCCGACATGCTGCGCGTTCTGGGCGTCGATACCATCCTGCAGCGCGACGACTTCATTCCCGTCATCGATTTCAGTTCGCCGGGAGAATGGCGGTTCAACACGACGACCTTGACGCACGATCTCGTCCACCGCGTCGTCGGCGCTTCGCAAGTTCGTTTCGATGGACCGCTGCGCGTCTATCACCTCAACGGCACGTTGCCGCTGCTCTACGGAGTCACGCATCCCGTGATCAGCACCGCGCCGATCTTCACCGACGCGTATCTCGGCAATGTCCCCGCGATGGCGGCGGGCAAGGCGCAATTCGATCCGCCGAGTCGCTCGACCGATGAGTTTTCCAGCGCTCTGCAGAGTCTGTCGCCCGTTCTTCCGTCGTCGCCGGAACAAATTCGTGATCTCGCGGTCAACCAGGCATTGCTTCACGGCGGGATTCGCGTGCATCCGCCGCCGGCCGACGTGGGTTGGACGACGCCGTTCGACGTGCGCGACGGCGGCGTGTACGAAGTTTTTTCGTACGAGCAGTCGCTGCTGTTCCAACGTAGCCCGGCCCAGAATCTCGAGGTGGACGGCACGTACTTCTCGCCCTTGACGACCGGCGGCGCTTGGACCGACTACGGGCAACTTGACTTGGCGTCGGGCGCTCATTCGCTCTCCGACGGTTATCCCGATTCCGGATTGGTCGTCGCGTTGATTAACGAAGACGATTTGCGCGCGTGGGAAGACCGGATCGCTGCTCTCGTCCGCGCCCTGCCGCACAATCAAATGACCACGACGCTGGTGTACGGATCGAAGGCGGTGGTCACACTGCCGAGTTCAGGGCGTTACCGCATTCACGCCGGTGCCGTTGCGCCGTTCGGGCCGGACGGCCAAGCGCGAACGCATGCGTTGTCGAGGGGCGCGTCTCGCGGCGCATTCCCGCGCTCCCTCATGCCGGTGCTTCCCTTTATTCCGGCCGCCGGCGTTCTGGCAACGTCGGCGATCATGATGCCGCCGCAATGGTATACCGACGATCCCGCCGCGTATCGGTGGCAACGCGGCGATCCGATGCAATGGTTGCTCTTCGCGCGCGATGCCCACGTTCGCGTCTTCGTCACTGGATCGCAAGCCGTGCGCGGAACCGTCGCGATGCGCGTTAGCCGGCTGCAGGTAAGTAACGTGATGACCGTTCGCGCCAACGGCGGACGCGCGCAGGACGTTATCGTCGCGGGGCCCGCGGCGGCGCCCCAGGCCTACGACACGCCGTCGCGGATCGATGGACCGACGCCGGTCGCCGTGAATTTCCCCTTGGAGTTGCAACCGGGATGGAACGACGTCGACTTCCGATTTCATTCACTACGCGGCGAGCGTGACGATTTAGGGACCGCGGTATTGTCGGCAGCCGTCGCGCCGGACCTGGAGTTTACGCGAACCTCGACGGTGTCGGGTTCGAAGTTTGCTTTGAACGATCGCGGCTTCAACGCGGTCGCGGTCGCACCGCCGCCGGCCGGATTGATCGGTGATCCGGAGATCGCCGGCACGGTCGAGCGCATCGGTAATCGCGGCGCTTGGCTCGCCGTTGCTCTGCTCGATCACGGTAGAGCGTCGTATCGCGTCGTTTCCGTCTCGCCGAGCGGACCGTTTGACGTAAACTTTTTGCACGCTTTTCCGAACGACTGGTACGATGCCGGGCAACACATCGCCGGCATGTGGTTCATTTGGCGAGACGCTCGTCCGAAGTTCTCGGGACTCTACTATAACGTTCATGCCGTCCCCGGCAGAGCGTTGCACCATTCCCAGTCCCTCGTGGATCTTCCAATCCGCGTCGACGGCAGGCGCATCGGCAGCGGACCGGTTTCTCTGCCCGCCGGACGGCACGTCGTCACAAGCGCTGACGGACAAGTCAACATGACCCTGTTGACCGTCGAACCGGTCTCCCTTCCGCGAACGGCCCCGTTTGGGGTCGATTGGCAACGCCGGTCCCCCACGGCTTTGACCGTGACCGTGAAGCGCGTGCAAGATCCGTTCCTGCTCGTCTTCGATGAGGCGTATCATCGCGAGTGGCAGGCGACGTTGGACGGCCAACCACTTCCGCACGTCATCGTGGACGGTATCATCAACGGATGGGTCGTGCCGAGTCTGCCAAATGGCGGCGAGATCTCACTGAAGTTCGGAGCGCAGGCGCTCTACATCGTTGCGGCGGTGCTCTCGGTAATCGCGCTGATTCTTCTGACCGCCTTGGCAGTCAAACCGGAATTGTGGCCCATCGGGTCATCGCAGCGGTGAAGGCCTGCGCGTGGGCGCTCGAAGGAGCGCTGCGCTACGCAGTGGCGACGGCCGTCGTGGCGCTCGCGCTCGCGACGCTGCTGGGAGGGCCGAGCGCCGAACGGTTTGCGACGACGGCATACGTCGCGGCGATCGTCGCGGCGATCGTTGCCGTCGCGCGCTGGTTTTTGCCGCAGTTCGATACGCCGCTCGCTACTGCCGGGCCGCGTTTCCCCGCAATCTTTACGTTTTCTCTTGGGATCGCGGTGCTGATCGTTGCAGGCGCGCTCGCGGCGTCGCAGACGGTCGCCGAAGTCCGTATCGTCGCGCTGTGTTTCGGCGTCATCGGTGCCGCGGCGGTCGTGCACTCCGGCGCCGTTTCGGCGCTTCGCCGGCAATTGGGCGATGCCGACGCCGTGACGGTCACGGTTCGGTACTGCGCCATCGTCGCGGTGTGCGCTCTCGCGGCGGCTGCGTTGCTCGTCACCGACGTCACGGATGCGTTCGCAAAACTCGCCTATGCGGCGACGTTCGTCGCCGCGCTGGCGCTCGCTGCGTCGCTCGTTGCGCCGTTACGCGCCGGGACGTTCGCGCGTCGTATCTATGTGCAGACGAGCCGGCTCTTAGCGACGCCGGCGGCGGCCGCCGTCTTCGCGCGCGCAGTGTGGTATGCCGCGGCGACGGTCGTCGCCGGATTATTTTTCGCGAGCCTTCTCCCTCCGAGTTACGCCGAACGTTTTGCCACGGTCGCGTATCTTGCGGCGCTCTTCGCGGCATTTGCGATCGCGGCGCGCTGGCGACTTCGAGCGATCGATACGCAGCCGGTCCTGCCGGGCGTCCGCACATGGCCGCTCGCCGCGGCCATTGTGGCGGCGTGGCTCGTGGGCGGAGCCGCATTGGCATTTAGCCCGGGAGCGGAACTGTTTGCCATCATCGTCGCGTTGTACGCAACGATCGTCGCAATTAGGCGCGCAGCGCCGGCAACGCAACCCGCATAAGTGCCGCGTCGTTTTCAGGCGCGGATTCCGGAAATCGTAGGGGCGCTTTCGTTCGCGGCCTTCGTTTGCGCCGCCGGTATCCCGACGTTACGCCACGATTGGAACTGGCCGATCGATCGGACCGCGATTCCAACGTTCTTTGAGGCCTCCGTCGGCGGTTGGGTTCCGACCGGCTTCGGCCAGTTCAACGCGCATCCTACGACCTACATCATCGCGCTGCCGTTGACGTTATCGATGTGGCTCTTCGGCCCTCTTGCGGCGCTCGTGCTCTTTGCCGCCGCAATCGGATTGCTCTGCGCAGTCGGCGCAAACCGGCTAGCGATCCGCTGGGGAAACTCGGCGCTCGCGACGATCGCAGCGATCGCGTTTTTGCTCTTCAATCCATGGGTTTATAACGAGATCGTCGCCGGGCACCTCGTGATGGTGCTCGCGTACGGCGCAACGATCGGCTTGTTTGCCGAGATGTCGCTAGGGCGCGCGGCGTCGCAACTACGGTGTGCGCTTTGGCTTTCGATCGCGCAGACGCAACTGCAGTTTTTGATCGTTGCGCTCGTCGCAGCGATTCTCTTCGCCGCGATGACCCGCAAATGGCTCCTTCCGATCGCCGGATTCGCGCTCGCGCTTCCATCGGTCATTGGAGTCGTTGCGGAGGGAAGCACGCTGGCAAAAACGCCATATACGCTGGCGTGGCAGTCAAATCAGTCGGTCGCGCCGGCGGCGCTGTCGGCGCTGGGCGGCTATTTTCCCGGATACGCCGATCGCTTGAGTATTTTGGCATCGATTGCGGTGTGGGTTTTCTTGGCCTTGTCCATCGTTGGGATCGCCGCGCACCGCCGCTCGCGCGCGATCGTCTTCGCGGCCGCCGCGGCCGTACTCGTCTTCCTCATCGTTACGGGCGTCAACGGCCCTCTGGGAGCGGCCTACACCTGGACGGTTGAAAACATCCCGGCGAGCGGCGTCTTTCGGGAGTTATACGATTTGGCCGGCATACTCGCAGTACTCGTGGCGTTTTGCGCCTGTGCGGCGACGACCGTGCTCGTTCCGTTGCGCTACGTGGCGGTGGCCGCGGCCGCGATTCTTCCGGTGCTGTGGCTGCTCCACCCGCCCGGCCGATTCTGGGTGCGCAGCGACTCATATCCCCATCCACAAATTGCGGCGGCGCCGTTCGAGCGCGTCGCGCTTCTTCCCGCGTTTCAACCGCTGCAATTGCGCGGCGACGGCGGCGACGGTGCCGATCCCGACGCACACACCTATCCGTCCGCCGTCACGGTCGTCAACGAATATCTTCCGAGTTATCCGGTCGATATGGCACTGGCGAACTACGAGGAGCTCGGCGCGACCGGTGCGTTACGCGGGTTAGGCGTCAGTGAGGTCCTGGCTCGCCCCTGGCTCGTCTCGCGCTCGAACGGCGCGATCGGTTTGGTCGGCGCGTCTCTGGCTCGGGCGCGGCGGGGTGCCGCGTCGGAGGTCATTCGCTACGTTAGCGATCCCGCGGGGCTGTTCTCTCGCTGCGAACGAACGCAGACGGTCGCGCTGGGAAATGTACCGGGCGCGTGCGCCGTTTTTTTCGGCGATGCATCGCCGTCGCGCTTCGACGTGATGCCGTTGGAGCCCGCACGCGGTGCAATCGATCCGAAAACCGACTGGATCGACGCGCGATTTGCGTTTGCCGCGCTGCCGCAGCTCGCACAAGGCATCGGCGGCGTGTTCACCGTCTCGACTCGGCTCTATCGTTTGCGGCCGGACCGCGCGACATTGATCTTTGTGCGCGGTACGTTGTTCGACGCGGGAAATAACGCCGTGCTCGATCGGGCGAACGGCCGGTTTCGTTGGATTGCGCGATCGCCGGAATCGGTTCGGTGCGCGGGCATTTGCGAGTTGGTAGCGCAGGCCCAACGGGTTCCGCTCGTACCGCTCAATGCACGGCCGTCGCCCGTCGCGCCCCTGGAATTTCGAAGCGTTACGCCGTGGTTCTATTTCGTCGAACCACCGAACTCGCGGCAAGGACTTCTCCGCTTCAACGCGCGTTACGATCGCGGTTGGATTGCAGTCGCGGGCGGCCGAATATTACCACACCTTCGCATCGACCTGGCGACCAACGGCTGGCAACTCGCCGACGCGCCTCAGTCCAGCGGCATCGTTTTGATACATGCGACTTCAGTCGCGCAGTTGCTTGCGGAACTGGTCGGCATTGCGCTCGCGCTGTGGTTGCTGAAGGCCGCTGCACGCGAGCCGACGAAGCGCGGCGTGCAGTGAGTGCAGCAATCGAAGTACCGTTCGTCGATTTAAAGGCGCAGTTTCGTGACTTGCGCGATGAAGTCGTCCCTCGCATGCTGCGTGTGATGGAAGAAGCGCGTTTTATTTTGGGCCCCGACGTAGCGGCTTTCGAAGAACGTTTTGCCGACTACACCGGAACGCAGTATTGTATCGGCGTTGAATCCGGAACGGCCGCGCTGCAACTTGGTTTGGAAGCATTGGGAATCGGCACGGGTGACGAGGTAATCCTTCCCGCCAACACGTACATCGCATCTGCCATCGCCGTTTCGGCGACGGGCGCGACGCCGGTGCTGGTCGACTGTGACGATGCCTATTTGATCGACGCGAACGCGCTCGACGCCGTAGTGACGCCGCGAACGAAGGCCATAATGCCGGTGCATCTCTACGGTCAGCTCGTTCCAATGCAAGCGGTCGTTTCATTTGCGCGCCGCCACGGGTTGCGCGTCATCGAAGATGCGTGCCAAGCGCACGGCGCCCGTTCCAATGGTCGAGCGGCGGGGAGCTTCGGCGATGTCGGATGTTTCAGCTTCTATCCGGGAAAAAACTTGGGAGCCTATGGCGACGGCGGAGCGATCGTGACGAACGATCCCGATGTCGCCGAACGACTGCGGTTGCTCCGCGATTTCGGACAACGCAAGAAATACGAGCACGCGATTAGGGCGGGTAATTGCCGGCTCGATTCGCTGCAAGCCGCGGTGCTGGACGTCAAACTCCACCACCTCGACCGTTGGAACGAGGCTCGCCGCCGCAACGCGCGACGGTACGATGCAAAACTCGCTGAGATCGGGATCGAAACGCCCCGCCGTTTGACCGATGACGGGCACGTCTACCATCTCTACGTCATCGAGATCGAACGACGCGCGCACGTCGCGCAGTTTTTGGCGCAGTGCGGAATCGCGACGGGCATTCACTACCCGGTCCCGGTTCATTTGCAACAAGCCTATGCGGATCTCGGTCTACCGGCGGGGACATTTCCGACGACCGAACGCCGGGCGCGCCGCATTCTTTCCCTTCCGATGTTTCCAGAACTGAGCGTCGACCAGATCGACCACGTTGTGGGCGCGCTCGGACGCTCGCGGCGCCTCGTCCCGGCCTAACTCAACAAAGTCAAGCATCGTGCGCGAGCTGGTGGCAGCCGTGGTCGGCGCCGGCTACTGGGGGCCGAACCTCGTTCGCAACTTTCACGCTTCGCACGCATGGCGGGTCGGCTACATCGTCGACCGAGATCGTTCGAAGCTGGACAAATTGGCGCGGCTCTATCCTCACGTCGCGGTCGCTGGGGACATCGATGCCGCGCTGAAGGATCCGGACGTCGATGCGATCGCGATTGCAACGCCGCCGCGTACGCATCACGCGCTGGCGCGTAGGGCGATCGACGCCGGCAAGCACGTGCTGGTCGAGAAGCCGTTGGCGGAAACGTACGACGCGGCTCGCGACCTCGTAACGACTGCGCACGACCGCGGCGTGCGGCTGATGGCCGACCACACCTTTCTCTATACGGGATCGGTGGAGCGGCTGCGCGCGCTTCACGATAGCGGCGAGCTCGGTGAAATCTACTACATCGATTCGGTGCGCGTGAACTTGGGGCTGTTCCAAGAGAGTAACGTACTGTGGGATCTTGCGCCGCACGACGTTTCGATCATCAACTACGTTTTGGGTCAGGAACCCAACGGAGTCGCGCTGCAACTGATTGCATGCGTTCACGCCGAAACGCCTGACGTCGCCTTCCTGACGATGTGGTACCCGAGCGGACCCATCGCGCACGTTCATCTTAGTTGGCTTTCGCCCGTCAAGGTGCGCCGCACGATGATCTCCGGCAGTCGGAAGATGGCGGTTTGGGACGATGTGGATCCAAACGAAAAGATCTACATCTACGATAAGGGAGTGATTCTAGATCCGTCGAGCAAGACGCTCCAACAGCAGATGGTCTCCTACCGGCTGGGCGATCTAATGGTGCCCCTGGTCGACAATAGCGAAGCGCTCGGCAAACTCATCGACGATTTTGCCCATTCGATTCATAGCGGAACGCCGACGAGATCGGAGGGCCGGTTTGGCGCGGGTGTCGTCCGGGTAATCGAAGCGGCGCTGCGCTCTGCGAAGAATCAAAGCCTTCGCATCGATCTCTAGTCGGGACGCGACCGCGATGCTGCGTTTCTCCCTGATGCTTCCGGTGCTGAACGAGGAGTGGCGGGTTCGCGCGTTGCTCGACTCGATCAAAGCGCAACGCTATCCGCCCGATTGCGTCGAATTGTTGGTGGCCGATGGCGGCTCGACCGACGATACCGTCGCAATCGCGCGATCGTATGGCGCAATTGTCGTGCCGAATCCGATCCGGCGTGCCGAGCCCGGGGCCGGAATGCTCCTAGCGCGCGCGACCGGCGACGTGGCGACCTGGTTGGCCGCGGACAACGTGTTCGGCGACGAGTTTTTCTTGGAACGATTGTCGCGGCCATTCGCCGATCCCGGCGTCAACGCGGCCTTTCCCGCTTTGGTCAATACCGCCGCGGATAGCGCGACGACGCGTTATTTCAACGCCTTCACCGATCCGTTCAATCACTTTCTTTATGGAGCCGCCACATCGGCGGTTTCGTTTCATCGCGTCTATCCGGTCAAACGCAAGACCGCCGACTACGTCGTGTACGACTTTGCCGCGGGCCCTACGCCGTTGGTGGCGTTGGCCCAAGCGTTCACCATGCGCCTTCCGTATCGCAAACCTCCTGGGACCGAAGAAGACGACGTGGCGCCCGTGGAGGTTCTCATCTCGCAGGGATTCGACATCGCGTTCGTTCCGGAGGCAACCCTAGAACACCACACCGTCGGCGGCCTCAAGGATGCACTGGCTAAGTTCGGACCCCGGTTTCGGGCCCGGATGGCCGACCGTTCTCAGCCCATGTGGGTGCGGTTGCGCGGATCGCGCGGCGGACAGCGGGCGCGTGCCTTCGCATGGCCTTTCTACTCGGTCAGTTTCGTGCTACCCGCCATCGCCGCGGTCAACGGCTTGGTGCGCGACCGGCGCAGCGAATGGGTGTACCATCCTTTTCTCAGCGCCGCCTTCGGGTTCGAGTTTTGGCGACAGGCCTTGAGATTCGGTGTAGATCGTTTGCGCGGCCGTCGCGCCTAGCGGTGTTCCCATCCGCGTCGTCCCGTCGGTTTCTTCGAAGACTTCGCTCCAGTACCGTAACATCACCACGCCGGCTTCGTGGCGTCCAAGCACGTTGGAAATGGCATTGCCTTCGATCATGTCGATCGCCAGCGAAGCGAAATTGATCCCGGAGGCCGTCGTCAGGGCCAGCGTTCCGGAGAATCGCGGATTCATTTCGATGATGGAAAAAGCCCCATCGTCGCGCAACATCCCCTGAACGTTGGCGGCCCCTTGCAAACCGCTCTTTTCAACGACGTCGCGGACGATCGCTTCGATGCGCGGATGGTGATAGGTTCGGCCTTTGACCGAAACACCGGCCTTGATCGCAATCCGTTCTCGCGGCACCGCCGCAACGACGCGACCGGGCTCCGCAGCAAAGCAGTCCACCGTGAATTCGGTGCCTTCGACGGCTTCTTGAACGATTAAGTCGGTGCGGCCCCGCGCGGCCTCATGCAACGACTGGAGGTTCTCGACTCGAGTGGTTCCGACCGAACCCGACCCACGACGCGGCTTGAGGTACACGGGAAACTTTTCAACCGACAAATTGTCGGCGTACGGAAGGGTCGCCGGCCCCGGGATGCCGAGATCGCGCAGGTACCCGGCGAAGTTGAGTTTATCGCCGGTGCGTTCGGTGATCGCGCGCGCCGGCAGCAGCAGGCGGCAACCGATCGATTCAAAACGTTCCCGCGCGTCATCGAGCGGAAGAAATTCGCTCTCGACGATCAGCGGAACGACCAAGTCGATATCAAAGCGTCGGGCAGCCTCGAGGCATGCGCCGGCGAAGCGCGCGTCCGACGCCGGAGGGAGAACTACGAACGCGTCGGAGAAAAGCCGCGTCGCGTTGAGCGCGCTCATGTCGCCCGTCGCGATGAACTCGACGCGGCCGTCTTCGCGTAAGGCTTTGATCAAGGACTGCGCGGTGACTGTTCCGGCCGCCGTTATCAGTACTCGGCGAACCGGAGCGCTAGAGCGCATCGTGTGGGTTCCAGTGGCGGCTGAGGTCTTTCATTTGGATGTGTCCGGGATGGCGAAAAATGTAAAAGCGGCTATCCGGTCCGACGTAGACCGTATCGTTGTTGAATGGATCCCGTCCGTAGAAGACTATCGCGTTGGTTGAAGCGTCGTATACGGCACGCCAATGATATCCTTTAGGTAGGTGCGCGTAGTCGAACTTTTCGGATGAAACACAGCTCGCCAGTGCGATCGCCGCCGCGACGGCGGAGATAGTTTTCTTAATACGACCGAACGTTACGCAATCCGGCGGCCCGCAACGCCGCCGCGATTTTTTCGGAGTCCGCGCCTGCATCGGAATAGAGCACTACGGCGTGCCCGCCCACCACGGCATCGTTGAAATTGTCGATCTCATCCGAAGGAATCGGATACGCGGAAAAATAGCGGCGCGAGGCACTCCCGTGCGAACGAAACGATCCAAGGGTCGCCTGATGGCCGCCGCCGATCCCGGGAACCCCCGTGCCGCCTGAATCGCTCATAATGCCCTGGCCATGGGTAAGATCGTCGGAGAACGAGTCGTGTTCGAGTTCTTCGAAAACGTCGACGAATTCGATGGGCGACGACTCAGTGTCCTCGGCCGCGCTGCTCACCACTTTAACCTTACTCAGATCGATCTGCTGACTTGAAAGCGCCTTTTCCAACGCTTCGGGGTCGGATTGCGGGAAAATCCCGACGACTAAGCCTGCTGCCACGAGTTGTTGAAACTCCTTTACCGGCCGTACACTCTAACGGCGTCGCCAAGCCGTTCGACGCCTATGCGAATATTCTTTTCCGTCGCGTTGGAGAAGTTCAGCCGCATGCCGTCGTTCTCGTTGCGGTGTGGAAAGAAGTTAACGCCCGGAACGAAGACGACTTTCCGTTCGGCGCAAATCCGCAACAGTTCCGTCGTGTCCACGCCGGGCACCGTAACCCAGAGAAACATGCCGCCTAAGGGTTTCGTAAAATGAACGCTGCTTGGCATAGTCTCGGCAAGCGCCTGCGACATGACGCCGCGACGTAGCGCATACGTTCGCGCGATCCGAGCGACGTGAGCATCGAACGCGGCGCCGTCGCCCGCGTATTGAACGAAGATGTACTGGGCGAGCGTTCCGCTATGTAGATCTGCACCCTGTTTCGAGAGGACGATCTTTTCCCGAATTTCAGGATCGGGGATGACGAGCCACGCGATGCGCATTCCGGGCGCCATGATCTTACTGCCCGTGCCCAAATAGACGATCGGCGCGGTGCTGCCATACGTAATGAGCGAAGGCAAATCTTCGCCCTCGAAGCGCAACTCACCGTACGGGTCGTCTTCCACGATCGGCAAGCCGAAATGCTCGCAAATCGCAACGACCTGGCGGCGGCGTCCCGCGGAAAGCGTCCTGCCCGTCGGATTTGCGAAGTTGGGGACGACGTACAAGAACTTTGGAAAGGGATCGGCGCGCTCGAGCACCCGCTCGAGCGACTCGGGGATCAATCCTTGTTCGTCGGTATCGACGGTGAGGTAACGCGACTGATATGCATCGAAGGCTTGAATGGCGCCGAGGTACGAGGGGTTTTCGAGAATCACGTGATCGCCGGGATCCAGAAAGACTTTTCCGAGTAAGTCCAGGCCCTGTTGAGAACCGTTGACGATCGTTACGGTCTGGGGATCGAACGTGCATCCGAACCGCCTGCCGAGTCGCTGCGCGACCCAGTCGCGCATCTCCGGAATGCCTTCGGTGACGCTGTATTGCAGCGCCGCGGCTCCATAGCGCTCCATGACGTGCGCTGTAGCGCGAGCGATCGCTTCGGTGGGAAACAGTTCGGGCGCCGGCAAGCCTCCGCCGAACGAAATGACTTCGGGTTGCTGGGTGACTTTGAGCATCTCGCGGATCGTCGAAGCACGCAGGTGCGCCGTTCGCGCAGCGAACTTCGCGGCTCGCGAGATGATCGCCATAGAGCGGGAACTTAGCCAGTTGCCATTGGGGGTCCGCTTATCGGGACACCGAGGGTCGGGGTCCCCGACCGTACGATCGACTCTCCGGTAAAGGAGAGAATGGTGGCGCCTAAGCCCGTCAATCCCACGAGCATGAGCACGAGCGCGCCCACGACGGGCACGCACTCCGCGGCGGTGATCAAGGCAAGCCCGACCAACAGCGCGAGCAGCGGAGATGGAGTCGTGACGGGGCTGATCAGTTCGCACAGCCGTCGACCGATCAGCAGCGCGAGCGCTGCTGTGCCCAGAAATGCGCTCGCTACGAGGAACACGAGTTCGACCAAAATCAGGGGAATCAACAGAATCGTAATCGCGAGGAGCACCGCCAAGGGGATCACCGCGACGCAACCGAGGACGCCGAAGCCTACGCAAAGGCCCGGATGGCGCTCCAATCTATCCAGCACCATGCGCGTGCGCAGCGGAAATATTAGAAAGACGAGCAGCGCGAGCAGATTCCACGACAGTCGCCAGAGCAGGCGATGATCCGGCACCCATGGCGCGTACGCGGTATCGCCGGGCGCCCAGGGCACGACGGCTTGCGTTACGGCGCCGCCCACCTGGTTGATCTGGCCGGTCACGATTCCACCGGGGCGCGGATCGTAGTTTCCTCCGACGACGTTGACGTCGCCTTGAACGACTCCCGCGATCGTTGCATCGCCGAAGATTACCGTGAGATCGCCGTCAACGACCTGACCGGGCTCGACGACCACCGAACCAAAATACGTGCCGCCGTGATAAATCGCTTGTGGCTGGGCACTCGCGCGTGCCGAAGTGAGTGCCAAGGCCGCCGCAAAGATTGCAACGATGGACGATAATCGTACGCTCATGAATGAGTTCCTCGAATGACTCGCGACGTCGTCGCGGCCCCTAACCGCCGGTAGCCGTAGACGAGCGCGCTCAGCAAAAAGAGATCGAGCAGCAAGACCCCCGTCACGACGGCCGCCGCGACGGGAGCGTCGGGCGCCAACGCGCGCAACGCTGCGCCGATCGCCGCAACGCTCTGCTGCTCCGACGCTATCACCGAACCGACCGCGCCGACGGTGCCGCCGCGGACGAACGTAAACGCCGCCAGCGCCCAAGCGATGGCCAGATACGCGACTAAGGCGGTCGCAAAGGGGATGCGACGAACCGGCTTGGGCTGCGCCGCGGCGGTCGCCGAGATGACGCTCCGCGTGAAATCCGATTCGATCAGGTCCGCAGGGCGAGCCGTAATCAAAAGCCCGTCGATGACGCGCAATTCGGCGAGCAGGATCGTACACCGGCGGCATTGCGCCACGTGCGTAGCGATCTCGGCGGCCTTTCGGGGCCGCAGCGTCCCCTCGAGGTAGTGGTCGAGCAACAACTCACACGATGAGCAGCGCATGGGCACCTCGCTTCGGGCGATCGTACGCGAGCGCACTCTGCGCGCGCGCTTCCCGTTCGCGCATTTTCTTGGTCAGCGCAATCTTGCCGCGATGAATGAGGGTCTTGACGTTGCCAAGCGACAATCCGAGCGTGCTGGCAATAGTTTGATATTCCATGTTATCGAAGTACCGCAACGCCAACACCGTTCGCGTCCGCTCCGGGAGCTCGGCGAGAGCGGCACGCAACTCGCGCTCCGCTTCCTGCCGCAGCACTCCGCCGGCGGGATCGGCATCGCGAGACAGGTCGGGAAAAGCGCTCTCGATGCCGTGCTCGGTCGAGAGCTCCGCCAGTTGCGGGGCTCGCAGCGACTTTGCGAGATACGTTCGAATCACATTACGCGCTATCTGATAGACCCAGGTCGAAAATTTTCCGAGTTGAGGATTGAACGTGGCAAGGTGGGCGTAGGCCCGCAGGAATGTCTCCTGTGAAAGATCGGCCGTTTCCGCCGAGTTCCGCACGGTGGCGCCGATGAAGTTTGCGATGCCGTGCTTGTAACGGTCGACGAGCACGCCGAAGAGCTCCCGTTCCCCCGAACGCACTCGTTGCACCAGAGCCTCATCGCTCTGATCACGGAATGCCATCCCTCCTCGATTCGGTTCCTCTGGCGGCTTCTACCTAGCCGCCATCGTTTTGTTACGTCGTGCGGCAGTGCGCAGGGTGGGGCTCGCTAGTCGCGCACCGTCGCGAAGTCCGCAAGACGTTCCGGCGCAAGAGCGAACACGGGCACACCATGAACGGCAGCGTGACTCCGCTGCGCACGTGGGTGTTGCGGCGCGGGTTCGAACGCCTTCGGGCCAGTGCAATGCTCAAACAGAGCATGCTCGTCTTCGTCGCAAGTACCGTGCTGAATCTGTGCGGATTTATCGCACATGCCGTCGCGAGCCGGCGGTTGGGCGTTACGATTTACGGCGAACTCTACGCACTGATCAGCACCGGCGTGATTGCGGCGCTTCCGGCGGCATTTGTCGCGCCCGTCGTCGCGCAACTCGCGGCGGAGTTCCGCGCGCTTCACGACGACGGTCACCTGCGCGGCCTGATGGAGAGCGTCGCTTTCGGTTTCGCCGCTCTCGGAACGGTCTATCTCGTCGTCGCGGCCGCCGGAGCGGTACCTTTTGCCCGCTTCTTGCACGTCCCGGTATGGTCGGTTCCGTTCGTCGGTCTCTTGGCGGGCATCACGCTATTTGTGGCCGCGTTACGCGCGATCGCGCAAGGGACTCAGGATTTTGCGGGCTACTCGCTCTCAAACGTCGCGGAGGGCCTTGCAAAGGTTTGCGGGATCGGAGTGCTCGTCGCGATCGGCTTGCGATTGGGTGGCGGAATCGTCGGATTCGCCTTCGGTCCGCTCGCGGCATTGGTGTACCTTGCGCTGCGTTTGAGGCGTCGGTATTCGGCAGCGACGGCGCATCGCGTTCGCTACGATTGGCGGCGCATTCTCAATGCGGGCGCGGGCGCGGCCGCCGCTACGATCGCAACGGCGTTGATGGGATCGGCGGACGTGGTGTTGGTGAAGCATTTCTTCAATGCCCACGCGGCGGGCCTGTACGCCGCAGCATCGCTTGGCGGAAAGATACTGCTGTATCTCGTGGGATTCGTTGCGACGGTATTGCTGCCGCAGGCGGCGGACCGCCACGCGCGAGGAGCGCAGACGCGAGAGGTTCTGCTCAGCGGCCTAGCGATGTTCGCGTTGGTCGCGTGCTGCGGACTCTTCATCTTTAAATTCTTCGGCCTCTATGTGCTGCACGCGCTCGTCGGTCATGCGTTCGATGCGGCCGCGCCGCTGCTCGTGAGTTATGGACTCGCAATGGTGATGCTAGCGCTTACGAATGCCTTGACGTACTACGGAATAGCGACGCATCGCTTGGCCTTTACGGCGCCGCTGATCGTTTGCACGTTCGGAACCTTGGGCGTGATTGCGGTGGCGCATCGAACGCTTGCGGCCGTCGTGGAGATCATGGTTGTCGGAAATTGCGCGGCGGCGGTCGTCGTTGCGGTTACGCTGATTCTGCAGCGGAACTCCGGAAGACGCCGATCCACGATCTGATCTTCTGATCTAATGAAGGCTCGAGGCAAGGAACCTGGCACTCGTTTCCTTAGGGGTTTCCCACGCCGAGCGCTAAGATAGGGTTGCCGTGGAACTCCAAATCGACCGCGCATGCGTGGGGCGCTGCCGTGCACTGGCATCAGAAATCGTCGGACCGGTAGAGGCGTTCATCGCCCGCCACTCGACCGTTTCGGTCGAGCGCGCCGTCCTGCGTTTGCTCGGCGTGGACGGCGTTACGGAGGACCAGGTCCCAGTTCCGAACGCCATTTTGGACGAGGTTCGCGCCGAGGTCAAAAGTCACGGCGCCGCGCTGGCGTTCGGACGCGCGCTGGCCGAAACCGGGCTCGATCCGGCGCCGCTGGGGGACGCCATCGCGCATGGCCGATATTCCCTGACGCAGTTCTCACAAACGCCTCCCGCGGCGGCGCGTGGAGCGCTTCGTCCGCACGTCGAGACCGCACTGCAGCGAATTGCATCGCGGCGCAAGGAGCGCGACCGGTACCTCGCCGAGTTGCCGCAACTTCCATCGCCCTTGCTTTACGTGATCGTCGCGAGCGGCAATATTTACGAGGACCGAACGGCCGCCGTGGCGGCGGCCGAAGCCGGCGCGCAAGTCATTGCAGTGATCCGTTCGACGGGGCAGTCTTTGCTGGATTTCGTTCCCTTCGGACCGACGACCGAAGGTTTCGGCGGAACCTACGCCACGCAAGAAAACTTCCGCATCGTGCGGGAGGCGCTCGACGTAGTGAGCGAGCGCCTCGGGCGCTACGTGATGCTGACCAACTATGCCAGCGGGCTGTGTATGCCGGAGATCGCGGTGATGGCGGCGTTGGAACGCCTCGACATGCTGCTCAACGATTCGATGTACGGAATTCTCTTCCGCGACATCAACATGAAGCGCACGTTCGTCGACCAGCACTTTAGCCGAATGCTGAACGCCTATTCCGGAATCGTCATCAACACGGGCGAAGACAACTACCTGACCACGGCCGATGCGATCGAGCAAGCACCCGCGGTATTGGCGTCGCAGTTCATCAACGAAGAGTTCGCACATCGAGCCGGATTACCCGACGAACAAATAGGGCTTGGCGACGCCTACGAGATCAATCCCGATCTCGAAGATAGTTTTCTCTTTCAAGTGGCTCAGGCGCAATTGGCACGCGAGATATTTCCTAACGCCCCGCTGAAATATATGCCGCCCACCAAGCACATGACGGGAGACGTCTTCAAGGGCCATTTGATCGACGCGATGTTCAATCTCACGTCCGTGATGACGGGTCAAAACATTCACCTCTGCGGCATGTTGACCGAGGCGATCCACACGCCGTTTTTGGGCGACCGCACGCTGTCGCTCGAGAACGCGCGTTACATCATGAATACGGCGCGGCATTTCGGCGACGAGATCGTGCTGCGCCCCGGAGGCGCCATCCAACGCCGAGCGGGCAACGTCCTCTCGCAGTGCGAATCGCTGCTGCAACGAGTGGCCGAGATGGGGCTCATGCGGGCGATCGAAGCGGCGACCTTTGCCGACGTCTCGCGGACGCCGGACGGCGGGCGTGGTTTCGACGGCGTTTTCGAGCGCGCGCCGGAGTACCTGAACCCGTTCGAGGAAGCGCTGTCCCGAACCGCCACGGCGGCTTCAGTGTAATGAGTAAATTGGTGAAACCTTACGGTGACACGCAGAACGATGGCAAGGTTCAACTCTCGTTTACCTTACCGGTGGAGTGGAGTGAAGCGGCCGATGAAGCGGCGCGCCAGTTGGCCGGCAAAATGGGATTTACCGACGTGCAAGTCGCAGACGGTCGTCCGATCGCATCCGGCTACTCCTTTTTCGTCATTTATGGGAGCACGCCGCAAGCGATCGACATGGATACGATCGCGGCATCGTCCATCGGAACGCACGCCATGACCATGGAGGACGTCGACGATCTCGTTGCGCAGCGGATCGGCCGAAAGATTCGAGTAGCCGGAGCGTGTATCGGCACGGACGCTCACACCGTCGGGATCGACGCGATCCTCAACATGAAGGGTTATAAAGGCGACTACGGCCTCGAACGGTATCGCATGTTTGAAACATTTAATCTGGGTAGTCAAATTTCGCCTGAAGCGCTGGTGCATCACGCGAAGGAAAACCGCATCGACGCCATCCTAGCGTCGCAGGTGGTTACGCAAAAGGGAAGCGACATCAAGAACTTTACCGCCCTGGGCGAGTTGCTAGAAGCCGAGGGGTTGCGCGATCGCATCGTGCTGATTTGCGGCGGCCCGCGAGTCACGAACCGGCTCGCGAGCGAACTGGGATACGATGCGGGGTTCGGACGCGGCACGCTGCCCAGCGAAGTCGCCGCCTTTATTGCCGTGACGCTGGCGGACCGTCTGCGCGTCGCCGCGGCACACTAGGGCGACGAATTTTGCCGAGGACCGCGCTCATCACGGGCATCACCGGCCAGGCCGGCTCCTATCTCGCGGAGCTCCTGCTGAAGCAGAACTATCGCGTCGTCGGAATGACGCGTCGCACGAGCACGGAGGTGCACGAGCGCATCGAGCACATCGTCGACGATATCGAAATCGTTTCGGGCGATTTGCTTGATCAGAGCTCGATCACGTCCATCCTCAACGACGTTCGCCCCAACGAGATTTATAATCTGGCGGCGCAATCGTTCGTACCCGCGTCGTGGAGTCAGCCGGTGCTCACGGGGGAGTTCACCGCGCTCGGCGTCACGCGCGTGCTCGAAGCGATTCGGCAGGTGGACCGGGCGATTCGCTTCTATCAAGCCTCGAGTTCGGAAATGTTCGGCAACACGCCGACGTGGCCGCAAAGCGAAGACGCCGCGTTCTATCCGCGTAGTCCGTACGGCGTCGCGAAGGTCTACGGTCACTGGATCACCGTGAACTATCGCGAGTCGTACGATCTTTTTGCGTGCAGCGGAATTTGCTTCAACAACGAGAGCCCGCGACGCGGCAAGGAATTCGTAACGCGAAAGATCTCCGACGGCGTCGCGCGCATCAAACTCGGCCTCGCCAAGGAACTGCGGCTCGGAAATCTGGACGCGCATCGCGATTGGGGCTACACGGGTGACTACGTCCGTGCGATGTGGATGATGCTCCAGCAAGAGCGCGCCGACGATTACGTGATCGCGACGGGGCGAAGCCACAGCGTGCGGGATTTCGTTCGGCTGGCATTTGAAGCAGCCGGACTCGGTTCGTACGAATCGTACGTCGTCGTCGACCCCCGCTTCGTACGTCCCGCCGAAGTCGATCGGCTCATCGGCGATGCGAGCAAAGCGCATCGGGTGCTGAAGTGGAAACCGGAGGTCACCTTCGAGCAACTCGTTGCGCTGATGGTCGAGGCCGATCTGGACCGGCTCTCCTCGCGCCTGCACGCATAGGCAAGCCCTGTCATGCGCGCGCTCGTGACAGGCGCAAGCGGCTTCGTCGGACGATATCTCGTCGACGCGCTGCGGCGCGACGGCGCCGAGGCGATCGCCTGCGGCGGCCCGCGCGACGGCGCCGAATATCTTCGGCTCGATGTGCGCGACGCGGCATCGATTGACGCCGCTCTCGCGGCGGCGCGTCCAGACGTCGTCTTTCATCTCGCCGCGCAGACGTTTGTCCCGGAGGCGACCCAATCGCCGATTGAGAGTTACGACATCAACGCGATGGGCACGGCGCGACTGGCGCAAGCGCTGCGCCGCTACGCGGCGGCGAATCCGCCGCGCATCGTCTTCGCGAGCACCGCTGAAGTTTACGGCCGGAGGCCGCCGGGTGACTACCCGCTGCGGGAGACGCTCGATCTTCGTCCCGTCAATCCATATGGCGCAGGGAAGGCCGCCGCCGAGGCGATGCTCCAAGCGGCGGCGCGCAGCTTCGGCGTGGACGTCGTCATCGCGCGTTCGTTCAATCACATCGGCCCCGGCCAGAACGATCGCTTCGTCGTCGCCTCGTTCGCGACGCAGTTGGCGCGCATGGCTGCTGGCGGTCGCCCGCAACTCTTCGTCGGCGACGTCACCGTGGCTCGCGATTTTCTCGACGTTCGGGACGTCGCGGAGGCGTATGTCGCGCTGAGCCGCGACGGCGAATCGGGCGAAATCTACAACGTCTGCAGCGGCCGTGCCATTACGATTCACGACGTCTTACGCGAATTGATCGCAACGGCGCGGGTCCCGGTAGAGGTTCGAGAAGACCCGCCGCGATTGCGGCCGGCGGAAACGCCGCTCAGCGTCGGGGATCCTTCGAAACTGCGCGAGCGGACGGGTTGGCGCCCGAAGATTTCCTTGCCGCAGTCGCTGCGTGACGTTTATGAGGCGGCGCGGGCGGGGATGTCGTGAACCCAGGCAAAGGCGCAGAGCATGGGTGACGATCGAGGCGCGGGAGCGCGAGCGCTGATCTTCAAGAATCGAGGCTTGCTGCTCGCCGTCCCCGCCGCGGCGCTGGTGGTTTTTGGTCGTCCGAGCGCGTTCAGCGCTGCGCTCGGCCTGCCGCTCGCGTTCCTCGGCGAGTCCATTCGGTGCTGGGCCGTCGGTTATTCCGGCGTGACGACACGCGACGACGTCGTCACCGCGCCTCAACTCATTACCGCCGGTCCGTATGCCTACGTGCGCAATCCACTCTACCTCGCCAACTTCGTCACGGCCGCCGGATTCGCCATCGCCTTCACCGGCGCCAACTCTCTCGGTGGGCGCCTGGTGTTGGTCGTTGGATCGCTGGCCTTCATGCTTTGCCTCTATGGCGTCATCGTGCAGCATGAAGAACGCTTCTTACGAATCCAATTCGGCGGCCAATTTGAAGACTATTGCGCGCGCGTCCCTCGCATCGTTCCACGCGGTCGCGCACCGGCCGAGTCGAACGGCACGTGGCATCCTCGCGTGCTGTTGGAAGCGGAGACCAAGACCATGTTGATCTTCGCCGGCGTGGTACTGCTACTGTTCGTCAAGTCGATCGTTTGAGCGGCCGTTCGTGCGAGCGCATCGTCGTCTACTCTTCGCACTGATTGCAAGCGCGCTGGTCGCGCTGCTCGAGTTTTGGGGCGGCGCGGCATCGCACAGCCTTGCGCTGACGAGCGACGCGGTGCACGTCTGCATGGACGTCGTGGCGCTGTCGCTCGCGTTGCTGGCGGCGCTCGGTGCGGCGCGACCCGCCGATCGTCGCCGTACCTTCGGCTACGGACGCGTCGAGGTGCTCGGTGCGCTGGGCAACGGCACGCTGCTGCTCGCCGCGACTGCAGCGATTGTGTACGCCGCCGCTCGGCGTTTCTCGTTTCCGGTCGAGCCGCATGCCGTGACGATGACGGTCGTCGCTGCCGTCGGCCTGGGGACCAACGCCGCAATCGGGCTGCTCCTTCGTGGCGAAAGCAAGCGCGATCTCAACGTTCGGTCCGTCCTCTTTCACGTGCTTGGCGATGCCTTGGGCGCGTTTGCGGTCATCGTCGGCGGCGTTGCGATCGCCTTGACGGGAGCCGGTTGGATCGATCCGCTTCTCTCGCTCTTCGTCGCCACGATCATCGTGGTCGGCGTCGCCCGGGTGCTGCGCGACGCGACGAGCGTGTTATTGGAAAGCGTCCCGCGTGACGTGGACTCAGGCGATCTTACGAGCCATATTGCGAAGATCGCCGGCGTTGCGGGCGTTCACGACTTGCATGTCTGGTCGATCGGCAGCGGTTCGCATTCGCTTTCGGCCCACGTGCTGCTCGACGATCGGCGGTTGAGCGAGGCGACCGATGTCATGCGGGAAATCGATCGCTGCGCGAAAACGCACTTCGGGATCACGCATGTTACCATACAGTTTGAATGCGAGAGTTGTCCCGTCGTCGTGCGGCATTGACGCGGGCCTTTGCGGTCGCCCTCGCGTTGCTCGCGATGGCAGCCTGTTCGGGCGGCGGTTCCTCCGGCGGCTCGAGCGGCGGCTTCGTTCCGGCGCCGCCCGGAGGCTCGCCGCCGCCGACACCGCCGCCGCGTCTCGTTCGTAAATACATCAAACACGTGGTTATCGTCGTCCAGGAGAATCGCAGTTTCGACAATCTTTTCCATGGCTTCAAAGGCGCGCGTTCTGCGACGTACGGTTACACGCACGACGGCACGAAAGTCGCGCTGCGCGGCACGAGCCTCCTGGGCCCCGACATCTTTCACGGCTGGCACGAGGCGCTGTTCGATTGGGACAACGGCAAAATGGACGGCTTCGATTTGAATCATCTGGGTGTGGGCGGAACGGCGGGACGCCGCGCGTACGCGTACGTCGAAGAACGCTACATCGAACCCTATTGGCAGATGGCAAAACGCTACACGCTTGCCGATCGTATGTTTCCCACCATGCTGGGCGGAAGTTTCACGGCGCACCTCGACTTGATCGCCGGCACGACGAATTTGCGCGACGGTCTCGCCGAGGCAGACAATCCTTTGGGATCGCCCTGGGGCTGCGACGCTCCGACCGGGACGCGAACGTCCGTTGTCAATGCGAATCGCAGCGAAACTCTGGGGGCCGGCCCGTTTCCGTGCTTCGACCAATTCGCGACGATGGCCGATCTGCTTGACGCCGCACGAGTGACGTGGGCCTATTACGCGCCGCCCGTCAATGGCTGGGATCTCGGCGGGAAGGTGTGGTCGGAGTTCGACGCAATCGCAGCCGTTCGCCGCGGCGCCGATTGGCGGCGCGACGTGATTTCACCGCCCGGCACGTTCTTGCAAGACGTCGCGGCGGGTCGCTTGCGAGGCGTTTCATGGGTGATTCCCGATGCCGTCAACTCGGATCACTCCGGCTTTTCTTCGGATACCGGCCCGTCGTGGGTCGGCGGCATCGTGAACGCGATCGGTGAAAGCCGGTATTGGAAATCGACCGCCGTCGTGGTTGTGTGGGACGATTGGGGAGGGTTTTTCGACAGCGTCGCGCCGCCGCAAATCGATTTTCGCGGGCTGGGCGAGCGCGTGCCCTGCATTATCATTTCACCGTATGCGCGTTCAGGCTACGTGTCGCACACGCAGTACGAGTTCGGGAGCGTGCTGAAGTTCGTGGAAGAAGCATTCGCGCTGCCGCAACTATCCACGCTCAATTACGGAAGCGGTTATACCGACGGACGTGCGTACAGCATCAGCGACGCTTTCGACTTTCGTCGACCGGCGCGGAGGTTCGAACCGATCGCAACCAAATATTCGCGCGCGTACTTCGTCGCGCAGCGGCCTTCGCGTCAAGCGCCCGACGATCGCTGATTCCCCGAGGTAGGCTCAGAATGCGGCGCGAAGTGCGACGGTATGGCTGAGGTGAATTCGAAGACCGTCGTTCTCGCAATGGCTCGCACGCCGTTCGGTAAACTTGGGGGAGGGCTCGCCCCGCTCTCCGCGACGACGTTGGGTGCGGTAGCGCTCACCGCCGCAATCGACCGCTCGAAGATCGATCCGTCGGAGATCGAGCACGTAACTTTCGGCGAAGTGTTGCAGGCGGGAGTCGGTCAGAATCCGGCGCGCCAAGTGCTGTTCAAGTCCGGCTTAGCGAAGACCGTAACGGCGGACACGATCAACAAAGTCTGTGCCTCCGGAATGCTCGCGATCGTCAATGCGAAGCGCTCGATCGATGCGGGTGCCGCGAGCGTCGTCGCGGCCGGCGGCATGGAATCGATGTCCAACGCGCCCTATCTGTTGCGCGACGCGCGCTGGGGTTACCGCTTCGGCGATGGCACGGTCGTCGATGGGATGATCTACGATGGGCTGTGGGATCAGTATTTTCCGATGACGATGGCGACGCAAGGCAACAAAGTCGCGACGGAACTGGCGATGACGCGCGAAGAACAGGATCGTTTTGCCTACGAAAGTCATCGCCGCGCCGCGGCCGCGCATTCCGCGGGACACTTCGGCGAAGAGATCGTCCCCTTGAAAGTCGCTTCTAAAGCCAAAGACAAAGTCGTCGTAGAGCGCCTCCCACAACAAGGCAAGGTGCGCGTTCCGGCGACGGTGGGCGCATCGAACGGCGTGTGGGAACACGAACCGTCGGCAGAGTTTACGCTCGATTACGCGACGTACGCGCCCTTTATTACCGGCGAAGCGCCGCACGCGACGGTCGATCGTGACGAGGCCGTGCGGGGGGATGCCAGTTACGAAACGATGGCAAAACTGCGGCCGTTGGAACGCAACGGTACGGTGACCGCCGGCAACGCTCCGGGCGTCAACGATGGCGCCGCGGCGCTGATACTCGCCGACGCGGAGTACGCCGCGCAACACGGTTACGAACCGCTGGCAACGATCGTCGAACACGCGACCGTCGCGTGGGATTCGCCCTATATTTGTCTGACGCCGGCGATGGCGGCGCGAAAGTTGCTCGATCGCACCGGTTACACCAACTCGGATATTGCGGTGTGGGAGATCAACGAAGCCTTTTCCGCCGTCGCGCTCACTTCGTCGAGACGGTTAGATCTCCAGGACGGGACGATCAACCAATACGGCGGCGCGGTCGCGATGGGACACCCCATCGGCGCATCGGGTGCGCGCATCGTCATGACGCTTATCAATCAGCTTCGCAAGCGCGGTGGTGGACTGGGAGTTGCCTCGATCTGCTCCGGCGGCGGACAGGGTGATGCGTTGCTCGTTGCGGTCTGACTTGGGATTCATCGTGCAGGAGCACGCGGTTCTCGGAGACGCTCAGCATCACGTCATGCGGCCGAGCGTTTGAAGCGACGGATGTAGGCAACCTTATGATCGCACAGAATGCCGCCGCGCGATCGCAGTTCGAACTTACGGAGGAGCAGCGGGCGATTGGAGCGCTCGCCGCCGAGATCGCGCAGCGGGAGATCGCGCCGTTTATCGCACGTTGGGACCGCGAGCATTACTTTCCGCGCGAACTGTACGCCAAACTGACCGATGCGGGCATCATGGGGATGCTCGTCCCCGAAGCCTACGGCGGCGTCGGCGCCGACTACATTTCGTATGCGCTCGCGATCGAAGAGTTGGCGCGCGTGGACGCCGGAACGGCAGTCACCGTTTCCGTGCACTCGATGATCTGTTCGGCGATAGCGAAACTAGGGACGCCGGAGCAAAAAGACCGTTGGCTTCCGGAGCTGGCCGGCGGCGACACGATCGCGGGATTCGCGCTGACCGAATCGGATGCCGGATCGGATGCGTCGGCGCTTCGCGCGACGGCGAAGCGTTCGAGTAACGGCTACGTTTTGAACGGGCGCAAGCAGTGGTGCACGAGCGGAAGCTATGCCGCGGTGATCATGGGCATGTTTCGCAGCGGAGGGTCGGGCGCTCGCGGGGTGAGCGCCTTTCTGGTCGAGCCCAACCGGCGCGGCATCACAGTCGAGAAGATTACCGAGAAACTCGGAATCCACACGAGCAATACGTGCGACTTGGCGTTCGATGACGTCGGGGTCGGTGAAGCCGCGCGCCTCGGCGACGAAGGTGCCGGTTTCGGCAACGCGATGACCGCGCTCACCGCGGGGCGCATCGGGATCGCGTCGCAGGCCATCGGTATCCTCGCCGCCTGCCTCGATGAATCGGTAAAGTTTGCAACAGAGCGCTTCGCGTTCGGTAAGCCCATCGGTGCGTTCGAAGCCGTGTCGTTTAAGGTCGCGCAGATGGCGACGGATCTGGACGCGGCGCGACTCTTGACGTATCGTGCCGCGGCATTGGCGGATGCGGCGCAGCCGTTCGGCATTGCGGCGAGCAAGGCGAAACTGTTCGCCTCGACCGCGGCGCGCAAGCACGCCGCGGAAGCGCTGCAGATCCACGGCGGATACGGATATACCAACGAATTTCCCGTTGAGCGGCACTATCGCGACGCCAAGATCACCGAGATTTACGAAGGCACCTCGGAGATCCAACAGGTCATCATCGCGCGATCGTTGCTGGGACGCCTCGATTAGCGGCGGACAGCCATGCTGACGGTGACGCCGAACGTTCCCTTGAGCGCCTGCTTTATCGTCGCCGTCGGGCTGTCGCCGGTCGGATAGTCCCAGTATTGAACGGCATCCGGGCTGCCGGCTTGATCGGGCGCCATGATCTTCGGTTTATTCGAGCGGGTAATCCAGAAGAATCCGACGGGCTGGTTAAACGTCAGCAGCGTCGTCCCCGCTTGATACGCGTTGGGCCCGCTGATACGGTATTCGTTGACCCAGTATCTGTACCCCACGACGACGTATCTGCCGTCCCAGCGGACGGCGCCGAGCGTCGTCGTATCGAGATTCGGTCGCAGGACGATGTTTTTGATGAACCCCGTTCCTTTATACATTTCGCCGAGCGCAAAATAGCCGTTGAGATATGCATCCCATCCGTCGACGAACAAATTGCCGCTGTCGTCGTACGCGCAGCTATAGTAGAACCACAATCCCGGACCCATGTACGCCTTCGGCTTTCCCGCGCCGCGGGCGAAGACGAGAACGTTCCCCTCGTACCAGCCGAAACCCCAGTTGGTGATCGCGAGATCCCCGGTCGTCGGATCCACCGAACAGTCGTACGGATCGTCTTCCGGCGGAAGGGTGAGGACTTTCGCGGGCGCCGTCGCGGCATGCGCGTATTTTAAAATCTTGTTGTTGCCCCAGCCGATGACCCAGACGTTCCCTGCGTTGTCGGAACAGACGCCATACGGCTGACTAATTCCGGTGAGCATTCCAAGGAGTTTGTGCGTCCACAACCCGTAGACCGTGACGGTATTGTTGTTCTCGTTCGATACGTAGATGAGGTCCTCGCTCTTCGCATGCGGCGACATCCACGAGTGTTGGAACGAAGGCCTCATCGTCGTTTGACGCATCGACGATGGAGCGGACGGCACAACGCTTTGTTGCGTGAGTCCTCCGCAGGCTGTTAATACGGCGAACGTCAGACAAGCGCCGACGCTGCGACGGGTCGAAACGGCAATAATCTTCATGCGAACGCTCCTACCGCACGAGTGGAATCGTATTATACGACGTTGAGAACGAGGCATCCCACCACGTTGTGACGCGGCAAGGGAGTTTGCGGAGCGGTGCGAACCTGTGGCCCGGCCATGAACTTGATGGAATATCAGGGCAAGCAGCTCTTCCGCGACGCCGGGATTCCGGTACCGCGTGGCGCGCACGCGAAGACTCCGCAAGACGTGGGGTCGTTCATCGCGGCGTCGCCCGGGGCGTGGGTCGTCAAGGCTCAAGTGTTGATGGGCGGTCGCGGGAAAGCCGGAAAGATCAAACTGGCCGATGACGCGTCCGCCGGCGTATCCGTTGCGCAAGAGATCATGGCGACGCCGATGCCGCCGAACCGGCAGAATCCGCACGGTGAAAAGGTCAACTCGCTGCTCGTCGAGGAGCGCTTGGGCATCGCGAAGGAGGCGTATTGCGCGATCGCGGTGGATCGCGCGGCGCGCAAGCCGGTTTTTATTGTGAGCCGCTTCGGCGGGATGGACATCGAGGAGGTTGCGCAGCGGCATCCGGAGTCGCTCGCGAAGTACTACGTCGATACGGCAATCGGATACTCGCCGTTCATCGGCCGGGAGCTAGCCTACCAAGCGCAACTCGATTCAGAGTATCATCGCGCCTTCCCGGCGATCGCCGCGTCGCTCTACGACCTCTTCTTTCGATACGGCGCTAAACTTGTTGAAATCAACCCACTCGCGCTGACGACCGACGGGCACGTCGTCGCCTCGGATGCGAAGATCGAACTCGACGACGATGCGTTATATCGGCATCCGGGTCTTTCGGAGTGGCGCGGCGTGTTGCCGCTGGATGAAGACGAGATCCTGGCCGAAGGCGCGGGCGTCGGGATTCGGAACTTCCGCCGCTTCCCCGGGAACGTGGGAACTATGGCGAATGGCGCGGGTCTCGCGATGGCGACGATGGACGCCGTGAGCAACGCCGGCGGACGAATCGCGAACTTTCTGGATGTCGGCGGCGGCGCGAACGCGGGGCGCGTGCGCAACTGTTACGAGTTGGTGGTGAACAACACCGGCGCGACCGTCTTTTTCATCAACATCTTCGGGGGCATTACGCGTGGCGACGAGGTAGCGCGCGGAATCGTCGAGGCGATGAACAAAACCACGTCGCGCAAAATACCGCTCGTCATTCGTTTGACGGGCACCAACGAAGCCGAGGGGCGGCGGATCCTGGCGCAGGCGGGAATGACGCCGGTCGAAACGATGGACGAAGGCGCGCGACGAGCCGTGGAGCTCGCCTCGTAATGGCGATCTTTCTCGACAAAAACAGCAAGGTGGTCGTGCAGGGCATCACCGGTACCGAAGGCTCGTACCATGCGGAACGCATGCAGCGATACGGAACGAATCTCGTCGGCGGCGTGACCCCGGGTAAAGGGGGGCAACGCACGCCCCAGGGACTCCCGATTTTTAACGGCGTGCAGGAGGCGGTCGATGCGACGGGCGCGACTCACAGTTGCATCTTCGTTCCGCCGCCGTTTGCGGCGGATGCCCTCTACGAAGCGCACGCCGCCGGGATTTTGCTCGCGATCTGCATCACCGAGGGGGTCCCCGTCCACGACACCCTCAAGGTGGTCGGGACGACGCCGGGCATGCGAATCATCGGCCCAAACTGTCCGGGCTTGGTATCGCCGGGGAAGGCGCTCGCCGGCATCATGCCCGGGCACATCTTTATGGAAGGAAGCGTCGGGGTGCTCTCGCGTTCCGGAACGCTGACCTACGAGATCGTCGATCTGCTCACGCGCGCGGGGCTCGGACAATCGACCTGTATCGGCGTCGGCGGGGACGCCATTATCGGCACGACCTTCGTCGAATGCCTGCGCGAGCTCAAGAACGACCGGCAGACGGGGTCGGTCGTCGTCTGTGGCGAGATCGGCGGGTCCGATGAGGAAGAGGCCGCCGCGTTCGTCGCCGAACACCTCCCGGAACTGCCGGTCGTGGCGTTCGTCGGCGGCCGCAACGCTCCGCCCGGCAAATCGCTCGGCCACGCCGGCGCCATCATCTCGGGCGGCTTCGGAACGGCTCAAAGCAAAATCAAAGCCTTCACGGACGCCGGCGTTCCCGTCGCCGAGCGCCCTTCGGACATCCCAGCGCTTCTGAGGCGCGAGATCGAGCGCCGAGGCCAGCCCGCAAAAGTCGCTTCCCTTTAAGAAACTCTAAAGGAAGTGGCCCGATCCTGAGCAAATCCTTAGCGCAGTGGGTCACCCCGATCAATTCCTGACGCGGAAAAAAAGCGCGGGAAGGTGGGGCGGCTCGCCTTTTGACAACTTAAATACAACAGAGGGTTAAGAAAGATGAAAACACATCGAACCCTCCGTCAAGCGGTCGTCACCGCGCTGTTATCGGTCGCATTTCTCAGCCAGGGAACATGGGCACTGGCCGGGACCACCGGTAACATCAACGGGACGGTGCGAGATACGAGCGGTGCGCCCGTTGCCGGCGTGGAAGTGCAGGCAATTGCGCCCTCGATGAGCCGTACCGCAACGACGGACGCAGGAGGGCACTTTACGTTGCTCTCGCTGCAACCAGATACATATACGATCAACCTCACTCGGGAGGGATTCCAGAGCATCTCGTTCCCGGGCGTCGTAGTGTTTGCCGACCAAACGCAAACGTTGGCCTACACCATGACGAAGGCGCTCAAGACGATCGCGCGCGTGACGTCGTCAGCCGGCGCGTCGCTGGTAAAATCCGGCGTCGGCAGCGATCTCTATAGCGTCAACGCCTCGCAAGCGGCCGCCGCGGCACCGCTCGGCGGGTCGGGCAATCTCAACAACGCCTATTCGGCGATGGCGTCGGTCCCCGGCGTGCAGACGTCGCAGGGCGGCATCGGTTGGGATTTCAACGCCGCGTACGTTCGCGGTCAAAACTCGTACTATACCGGTTACGAATATGACGGCATTCCCGTCAACCGCTCGTTCGACAACTACAACTCGTCGACCGAGTCGAACCTAGGCTTGCAGGAACTGCAGGTTTACACCGGCGGCGGTCCGTCGTCGGTCGCGACCTCAGGGACGGCCGGCTTCATCAACCAGGTGATCAAGACCGGAACCTTCCCGGGTTTTGCTACGGCAAATCTCGGCGTGGGCACCCCGACCTTCTATCACCAGGCACAGGTCGAGGTCGGCGGTTCGACGCCGGACCGGACCTTCAGTTACTACGTCGGTCTCCTGGGTTATAACCAGAACTACCGCTTCTTCGACAACTCCAACGGCGCCGGATACATGGTGCCCGGAGGCATCTTCTCGGGTCCCACGCTCGGTTTCGGCCTCGGCTACAGCGACAGCACGACCTGCGCCGCCACGTGCCAAGGCGTCAAACCGATGTGCCCGCTGTACGGGCAGAAATTCGTCCCCCCGGGCCCGCCCCAGGGTTGCTGGCAATACTACAACGGAATTGCAGCGAGCCCGTTTCAGGTGACCGATCGGGAGGACGTCGTCAACCTGCACATGGGCATTCCCAAGCACAATGGGCTGCGCGACGACCTTCAGCTGCTGTGGAGCGGGTCCGCGCTCAGCAACTACGGCTACAGTAGCTTGACCGACATGGGCACCACCGCGAACCAACTCATGTGGGCGGTCACGGGAGGCGCCGAGGGGTATGCTCCGCCGATTTGCGGACCGACCGTGGTCGCGCCCGGCCTAACCGCCAACGCATGCGCGCCCTCGCCGAACGGCTTCTACGTGCATTACCCGGACGCCATCACGTACAACTTGCCGTTCGGTACCCCGATTGCGAAGGGTCCCGGGCAGGTGACGTCGCCGACGGTGTATTACACGCCGAACACGCCGGCGCACCCCTTCGAGGGAGCGATCCCGGTTAACGCCAACGGACTCGACGTCAATCAAAACGACGGCGGCATCACCAAGGTCCAGTATACCTACTCGCTGAGCCAGTCGGCGTATTTGCGCCTGTACGGCTACACTTTCTACTCCGACTGGTACTTGACGAGTCCGACGTACGCCTCGCTGGGCGGCGGCGAGCTTCCGGCCTTCCCGAGCTCCGCGCAATACCAACTCATCACCCACACCTCCGGCGGCGCGCTGGATTTCCAGGATCAGCTCAACGACCAGAACCTGTTGGCGCTCGACGGCAACTACACGACGGCCGGCGTGATGCGCTTCAACAACGCCACGGCGGGGGGTGGAACTTCGCCGATCGGTTACGTAGCGAAGGGCGCACACGGCTTCACGTGCTACGGCAACCAGAACAACAGTTCGAGCTCGAGCGCTCAGTTCGGCTTCCCGGTACCGTGCCTGGCCAGCGGATACTACGACGTTGCGTCGGGACAGAATCTCGCACCGACGTGGATCGCGACCGCGCAGACCGGGCCCGACGCCTATGCCGCAGGCGGAACGCCCGCCGCAAAGGCGGGAGCCCAATGGGTCTCGCTCTGGAACGGCCAGGTGACGGGATCGTACAACACGGTACGGCCGCGCTTCGTCAACGGGTCGCTGTCGGATCAGTTCCGTCCGAACGACAAGTTCCTGATCAACGCGGCAATCCGCTACGACAACTTCACGTACGTGCTGCCCGACTCGCTGACACCGGCGACGCAGTTCTACGCGAACATGTCGGCCAACTACACCTGCGTCAACGCCGCGACCAACGCGGTGTTCACCGTTCCCCTCGCGGCGGGGGTACCGCCCCCGGCGCCCGCTCAGTACATCCTGGGCGATTGCAACGCGGGCATCTCGGCCCTCACGCACACGCACGTTACGGGGTACGTCCATCCCAACGGCACCGTGCAGGACGGCGTAACCGCGCCGAACTTCACCGCCAACTCGCCCAGTTCGTACAACCTGAGCTACTGGCAGCCGCGCTTCTCCATGACCTACACGGCCTCGCCGGATACGGTCATTCGCGCGTCGGCCGGCCGCTTCACGCAACCGCCGATCTCGGCGTCGGTGCAGTATCTCAGCGCGTCGGGCGACGATCGCTCGGTGTGGAACAACACGATGAATCTCGGATTCTACTCGCCGTTCCATCCCATTCCGGGCATCTCGTCGGCGCAATACGACCTGTCGCTGGAACACCATTTCCGTGGCACGGACCTGAGCTTCAAGCTCACGCCGTTCTACACGTGGGTCAACCAGTGGCAGCAGCAGACCTTCATCGGGGCGGGCTTCGTGACGCAGGTTCCCGTGGGCGTCAATCGCGACTACGGCGTCGAATTCCAGATGAACAAGGGTGACTTCACACGCAACGGACTCTCCGGTCTGCTCGCGGTGACCTACACCAACTCGAAGGTGCAGTTCCAAAACGAGCCCCTGAGCACCGGCGGCGTGATTCCCAACGCCACCACGTCGCTCAACTCGTACATCGCGCAGTACAACCAGCTCACCAAGGCCGGCGGCGGCAGCCCCTGCTATCGCGCCGGAAACCCGGTGTCGTGCAGCGCGAAGACGCAGCCGTGCAATCCGAGCCAACCGACCGGTCCGAAATGCGACGTGATCCTCAACCCGTATTACAACCAATCCGAGCAGCCGCTGCTCGATCCGAACGGCTGGTACAATCCGTATACGACCGCCGTCGCATCGAACCTCAACGGCCCGATAACGTCGTACATCTCGCCGTGGGTTGCGTCGTTGCTCCTGAATTACCGTCACGACAAGCTCGCGGTTACTCCGAGCCTAAACTTCCAGACGGGCGGCTACTATGGCAGCCCGCTCGATACGGAAGGCTTGGATCCGCGTGCCTGCCTCAACAACTCCGCGACCACGGGGATCACGAAGCTCTCGCCGAACACCAATCCGCTCCAGTGCAACTACCTTACGGTGAACTCGCCTGGGCACACGGCGTTCGGGTATCTCTACATCCCCAACCCCCAGACGGGCACGTTCCTGTTCGACAACTACCAAAACCCGAGTTCGATCTTCGGCAACCTGCAAGTCACGTACGACATCAGCCCGAAGGTCCGCTTGACAGTGCTGGGCGTTAACCTCTTCCACGCCTGCTTCGGTGGGACTTCGGCGGCGTGGACGACGGCGTATCCGCCGAGCAACGTGATCTGCGGATACACGCCGGCGGGCGCCTCGCTCAACAGCACGCTGTATCCGTCGAACTTCTACAACGGCACCGGCATCAACGACTTCAAGGCCAATGGTGCTCGCACGCCGTTCCCGAACAGCTACTTGCCCACCGGCGGCAACAACGGTGCGATCGGCACCATCGGTCAGCCGATTCAACTCTACGTCAACGCACAGGTCAAGATCTAACGATCGAACGTCTGTCTACGAGGTAGCGCAAGGAAGCGGGATCCACTCGGATCCCGCTTCTTCGTTTTGAAGGCGCGGCGAATCGACGCGCGAAGAACATCCGACAATGCAGAAAGCCTTTCTGCTATCGGCCTGCCTTTCGATTTGCGCGGGCTTGCTTCCAACGGCGGCTCGTTCGGACGGCGGCGCGACGGGTTCGAAAACGCCCCCGCCGCAGATTTACCACATCGTCACAACGGCGCTGTGCGCGCGTCTTCACCAACGCGTCGCGCCCGGCGTCGCAATGATTCTGCAGAACGACACGACGATCGCGAAGAGTCCGCCGCTCTTCAAGAGGTACCAACGCGGCGCGCTGACCTCCGTGGACGTCGCCAGTTCCGATTATTCAAATGCCAAGACACCGAACGGCGACTCGATCTACGCGCACACGCCTGAAACGGACATGGCGATGCAGCAGATGTCGTACCTCGTGTTTCCGGTTTCGCGCAATTTGATCGCGGCGCAAACGTTGCTGGACGATCCCAAACTGCTGGCGCCCACGGGAAACGCCCGGGACGATGCGACCTTGACAAAGATCAGGAGCGAGTTGCTCGAAACGATCGCGTTTCAGAGCGCCGCGCTCGACCTCATCAACGGCTTCGTCGAGACGCAGCGCATGGGGCAACTACAGCATGCCGGCGAGGAGTATCTCGGTTCGATTCAGGGCAGCGAAACGACGACGAAACCGATAAGGGTAACGCCGAATCCATGGCAGGATCCAAACACTCCGGGCCTCGCGCCGAATCCCTATGCCTTCGATCCTGCCACAATTCCGGGATTGAGCGTAGGCTACAACCCCTTGTCAAAAATCATGGACGGATTGCAGTGGCTGCGTGAAGAGACGCACAAGCGCGAAGACGCTGCCGGTCAGACCATCACCGCCGCACTGAGCGAGTGCGGCAAGTAAATCGCTGAAAATTCTAGGGAGGCGCTTCAGTAAGATGTTCCATTCGAGCAAACTGACCGCGGCGGTAGCCGCCGCGCTGTTTCTGGCCCCGATTGCGTCGCGCGCCGATTCATCGACGCTGGGGACGCTGGTCTATTCGTTTACGTACAGCTCGAACCAAAACGTGACGGCTCGCGATTCCGCAAATTCCGTCGAAAACCCGACGCCGCTGGGAACGTTCGACGGCGGGAGTAACGGTATCAGCCACTACAGCGGTTCCATTAGCGACAAAGGCACGATAACGGTTGCGGTGGTCCACCAGCAGCCCGACGGCGCGCTCGTGGTGAACATCAGCGAACAAGGCCAGGACATTCACCGGGCTCCGCCGGCAACGTGCGTGGTGTACGGCAACACGAGCGTGATCTGCGATCCGAACAAGACGGTCTACACGGAAGAATACACGCTGCTCCGTTTTCTCGGCGCCAACTTCTACGACCAGAACTCGCTCGATCCGAAGAAGCACTGGCAGATCGTGCAGAACGGCGGCAACATCAACGTCTCCGCCGATTACTCTGTGAACGGCGATAACAACGGCATCCTGCAGATCGGCGAGACGCGAAGAATTCGGCCATCCGGCGGCGGTAACCTAACGACCGACGTTCAGAGCAAGATCGCGTACGATTCTAAGCGCTCCGTTCCCATCGCCGTCGACGAGTACGTGACCCAGCGACACGATAACGGCGTCGTGGGGACGAGCACGACGATCTTTCAGACGACGCTGAGCCTCGTTTCCGATTCGATGGCCAAGCAATAGCGCGCCACGGGTATCGTTGCGAGGACTGCTCTAGCGAGGTATTTCCGGTAACGACGCGCGCGCAGCTCCAGTGGCTGCGCGAGCGATTGCATGTCGTCCGTGAGGTCGCGGCGCATTCAGGCGATGGACTGGATTCGTGGATGATGGAGGGCCTGAATTTTTTGAACGACCACCAGGGCCACGCCATCGTCATCGTGGCGCGTCGCTAAGCGCCGCTGTAGGAAGAGCTACTCCGGTATTCTCAGTCGCTCGCCGGGCTGAAGCGTTCCGCCCTGCAGTTTGTTGGCGGCGGTGATTTTGTCGATCAACTCCTGGACGTCGGAACCGGCGGTCGCGTGAGCCGTCGCTATTGCCCAGAGAGTGTCGCCGGGATGAACGGTGACGACGGCATACCGTTGCGCAGAGGCCGCGTATAGCCGCACGCTGGAGAGCGTGGGCAGGGCCACCATGAGGGCGAGGGCCGCCAGGGTTATCGCCGGCATGAGGGTGAACCGTCTGCGCCTCCGCACCGTGGTACCTCCTATATCTAGTGCCAAACTGGTGTTCGTCCCCAAGATTTTACCACGGAGCGGCCAAGGCGTGTCAAGCCGTTGCGAACGTATGTTTGCCTTATCACCGGAATCATGGTAGTCTTATACCCGCACGGAGTGCCAAACGGCTGGCATTCTCTGGCGCGGAGGTAGATTGCCTAACGAGATAATCGATAAGCCGGCGACGCAGCGGCAGCGGCGGATTCTAGAAGTGATTCATGCCTTTGCCGCCGAGCATGGCTATCCGCCGTCCGTTCGCGAGATTGGCGAGCGCGTCGGTCTCTCGTCCTCCTCGACGATCCATGCGCATCTGAAGGCTCTGGAGCGTCGCGGTTTGATCGCGCGAGATCCCACGAAGCCGCGAGCGCTTCGATCGAACGCCGTCCCCGCCGCGCCCGAGGTGGTGACGCTTCCGGTGCTCGGCCGAGTCGCCGCCGGCGTCCCGATTACCGCGCAGGAGGATGTGGAGGGCGAGTTCGTGCTCGCCGCGGACTTCGCCCCGCGCGGCTCGAGCGCGTTCATGCTGCGCGTCAAGGGCGATTCGATGGTCAACGCGGCGATTCTCGATGGCGACTTGATCATGGTGCGGCCTCAGCGCACCGCCGAGAGCGGCGAAATCGTCGTCGCAATGCTCGACGGCGAAGCGACCGTGAAACGTTTCTATCGCGAGTCGGGTCGCGTCCGGCTGCAGCCGGAGAATGATGCAATGACGCCAATCTACGCGAGCGATGTCGAAATCATCGGTCGCGTCGAAGCGGTGGTTCGCCGGCTCTAACGCGGCCGGCTTCTTCGAGCGGACCGCGGTTCCGCTCATGCGCCGGATCGCCGACGTGCCGTTCATCGCCGCCGTGCGGGACGCGCTGCCCTGGAGCTTTATCGGTCTCCTCGCGGCGTTCGCTTTTTTTCTTCTACTAGAGTTTCGCACGCCGCAACGCGTTTGGGCTCCGCTTGGTTTGCGCGTCGCATCGGCGCTGCTGCCGTCTTTTGCGATCATGGCCGCGGCGCTGGTCGTTATTCTCGCCGTTCGGCTCGCGCGTGCCGCGTCGTACTCCGTGGGTGCCGTCCTCGCCGGAAGCGTTCTCGGGTTCGCTCTTTCGTTGCCCAGGACGGCGACGAACGTGACGGCCTATCTGCGATTTTTAGGACCGTCGGGACTCTTTGTGGCGATCATCGCGTGCGGCGTCGTTGCGGGTTGGATCTGGTTGCTGCGCCGGTGGTTCGCTCGGGCCGTCGCGGATTGGGTCGGGGCGGGTTTGGCCGCGGCGACGTTCGCCGCCATCGCGGCCGTCGGTTTTTCATTACCGGTCGCCATTGCGGCCGCAATGCATCCTATTGCGCAACTCGGCGATACGTATGCCGCGCTGTTCGCGATCGTCTTGATCGAAACGCTGCTCTGGACCGCGGGAATTCATGGCCCTGCGATGCTCGCAGCCATCGTGACGCCGGTCTATCTCACGATGCAGTTGCAGAACACGCACGCCCTCGCCATGCACGCCCCGCTGCCCTACATCGTCGTCGTGTCGCTATTCTTGTTCGTCTTCCCGGGCGGTGCCGGCGCGACGTTGCCGCTCGCGGCGCTGCTTGCCGTTTCGCGCGTCGGCAGCCTACGGCGGATCGGACGCGCGACCTTCGTCCCTTCACTGTTCAATTTCAACGAGCCGCTGCTCTTTGCAGCGCCCGTCGTCTTCAATCCGCATTTGATGGTTCCGTTCGTCGTTGCACCGCTCATATTGGCTACCATTACCTATGGCGCCGTCGCGCTCGGCTTCGTCGCTCGCGCGGCGTTTTACGTGCCCTCGTCCATCCCCACGTTTCTATCGACCTATCTGGCGACGCAAGACCCGCGCGCCGTCGGGCTCGTTGCGCTCAACATAGCGGTCGCGACGGCGGTCTATTTTCCGTTCGTGCGCGCCTACGAACGGCACGTTGCGTCCCTCGACCGCGCCAAGGTCGATAGCGTAGCGTGATCGAGTCGTTGTGCGAGCGATTTGGCATCGAGGGTCGCGTGCGTCAAGCGGCGATCGAGGCGTACGCGCGCACGGAGCGCTTGACGTATCCCGCCGCGGATCGCGTTGCGGTCAAAGTGTTGCAAGCCTTCCTCGATGAAGGAATCGTTGAAAGCGATCTCGCCGGGACGACCGGATACGGCTACGACGATGCGGCTCGAGCGCGGTACGAATCGCTGCTCTGCCGAGTTTTTGGAACGCAAAACGCGCTCGCGCGGCTCTCGATCGTCAGCGGCACCCATGCGATCGTCGCCGCCCTGGCAGCCTGCACGCGACCGGGCACGGCGCTACTCTCGATCTCAGGCCCGCCGTACGATACGCTGCGCAACGCGATCTGCGACGCGCCGTATTGCCTCGTATCGACGGGCGTTCGGTTTCGCGAGGTGCCGTTGCGTGAGAACGGCGAGTTCGACAGTGACGCGATCGAGCGGGCGATTCGGGCGGATGACGTAGCGACGGTCTTCATACAGCGCTCGCGCGGATATGCTCCCCGTCGCTCGCGGAGCGTCGAGCAGTGCGAAACCGCCGCCGCGTGCGTGAAGGCAATCTCTGCGCACGCGTTCGTGATCGTCGATAATTGCTACGGGGAGTTGGTCGAGGAGCGGGAGCCGACGAAGGACGTCGATCTGCTCGTTGGTTCGCTCATCAAGAACGTCGGCGGTTGCGTGGCGCCGGCCGGCGCATACGTCGCGGGACGACGGGAGGCCGTCGAACGCGTTGCGGCGCGGGTTTACGCTCCCGGACTCGGCGCCGCGCTCGGCCCGACGCTCGGCGCGGGACGCGCACTGTTGCAAGGACTCTTTCTGGCGCCGACGATCGTCGCGCAGGTGATCCGCGGGCTCGATTTTTGGGCCGCGCTCTTCGCGACGCTCGGCTACGAGGTAGATCCGCAAGCGGGCGAGCTGCGCACCGACATCGTCCAATCGATTCGTCTCGGCTCTGCGGATGCGATCGGCCGCTTCGCGGTCGGCCTGCAGTCGGCGTTGCCGATCAACGCTCGATTCCGCCCCGAGCCAGGCTTCGTTCCGGGATACGCGCAGCCGGTCGTGATGTCGTCCGGAGCGTTCATCGCGGGCTCGACGCTGGAGCTCTCGTGCGACGCGCCGCTTCGTCCCCCGTTCGAGGTGTACGTGCAGGGGGGCGCCGGCGTCGCACACTCGCTGCTCGGCGCGCTCTTCGCGGCACGGGCGGTGACCGGGTAGGCCCATGCCAGGAAGCGGCCCGATTGCCTAGAGAAGGGCTGGCCGCCATGTACCTGCTCGAAGTGCTCAGCGGTCCTCTCGACGGCACGACCTGGCCCTTCGAGCAAGAGATCACGATTGGCCGCGACGAGGCGGTAGCGCAGGCGTGTCTCAACCTGGATCGATATGTCTCGCGGCGTCACGCCCGCCTGCGCAATGACGGCGACGCGTTGTGTTTGACGGACCTGCGCAGCCGCAATGGTACGCGGCTCGATGGCAAGGCCGTCATCGGCGACGTCCCTCTGCCGCTCGGGGTTCCGTTTATGGTGGGGCGTACCGTTCTAAGAGTGACTCGCGCCTAAATTCATTCATGGACACTGCGCAAACCGTCGCGCGGGCGCGCGCGCTCTTCGGCACGTCGGCGCGTCCGCTGGCCTTCGTTCCGACGATGGGTGCCCTGCATGAAGGGCACGTCGAGCTCATCCGTCACGCTCGGCGCCGCGGAGCAACCGTCGGAGTTTCGATTTTCGTCAATCCGCTGCAGTTCGGGCCTACGGAAGATTTCGCGGCATACCCGCGCGATGAAGGAAACGATCGCGCGAAGTTGGAGGCGGCCGGGGCGGACGTCCTCTTTTTTCCGCACGCGAACGAACTCTATCCGCCAGGCTTCGGGACGTACGTTGAAGTTGGTACGCTCGGCGGCGTCTTTGAAGGAGCGTGCCGCCCGCAACACTTCCGCGGCGTGACGACCATCGTCGCGAAACTGCTCAACATCGTCGCGCCCGACACCATCGTGTTGGGCCAGAAAGACGCGCAACAGGCGGCGATCGTGCAAAAAATGATCGCCGATTTGAACGTGCCGGTGCGTGTGGAAACTGTTGCGACGGTGCGCGAGAGCGATGGCTTGGCGCTGTCGAGCCGGAATCGATACCTCGACGCCGTGCAGCGCGCGCGGGCGCCGACGTTGTATCGCGCCCTGACGACGACGCGCGACGCGCTGGCGGCGAATCGTTCCAAAGAGGATGCGATCGCGCAAGGGATAGGAGCGCTCGATTCGAGCGCCACGCTCGATTATCTCGAACTAGTGGATCCAAAAACGTTTTCACCGCTGGAACGGCCCAACGGACCGGCGCTCCTCGTCGCGGCAGCGCGTTTCGGCACGACGCGGCTGATCGATAACGTCTGGATCAACCGGTGAGGATACTGCTCGGCGTCAGCGGCGGGATCGCCGCGTATAAGGCAGCGGCGCTTACCAGTACGCTCGTGCAACGCGGCGCCACGATCGATGTGATCATGACCGAGGCGGCGCGGCGGTTCATGACGCCGTTGACGTTTGCATCGTTGACGGCGCGTCCCGTATACACGTCGCTCTGGGACGCGCCCGAACGAATTCCGCACATTCGCTTGGTGCGCGAAGCCGATGTTGCCCTCGTCGTGCCCGCGACGGCGAATCTCATCGCGAAACTTGCGAGCGGAATCGCCGACGATCTCTTGACATCGGCGCTGCTGGCCGCGCGCATTCCGCGCATTCTTGCGCCCGCAATGAACGACGCGATGTACGAAGACGGCGCCACGCAAGCGAATTTAGCCGCCTTGCGGGCGCGAGGATACGAGACCGTCGATCCGGATCGCGGTTTTTTGGCTGAGAGAGAGAGCGGCGTGGGACGATTGGCGCCGCAAGAACGGATCTTGGACGCGCTGGAACGGGCCGTCGCCCGGCGCGGAACTCTGCGGGGAAAGCGCGTCGCGATTACGGCCGGACCGACGCGCGAACCGTTCGATCCGGCGCGTTTTGCAAGCAACGCGTCGACCGGCGCCACGGGAATCGCGCTGGCGCGCGAAGCGGCGCTGCGCGGCGCATCGGTCACGCTGTTGCTCGGTCCGACGCTGCTCGATCCGCCGCCCGCGGTGGACGTCGTGCGCTTCGAAACCGCAACGCAACTCTACGACGCGGCGTTGCAGCACGCGGTCGGATCGGACGTAACGATTGCTGCCGCCGCCGTTGCCGATTGGCGTCCCGCGCAGCGGTCTGACGCGAAATTAAAGAAGAGCGGAAAAGCGCTCACCATCGCGTTCGAGCCGAATCCCGACGTACTAGCCGCGCTCGGTGAGCGCAAGGGCACGACCTTCTTGGTGGGATTCGCCGCCGAAACGCAACGGCATGAAGAAAACGCGCGCGCAAAACTCAAGGCGAAGCATCTCGATGCCGTCGCGGTGAACGACGTCTCCGGCGAGCGTGGTTTTGGCACCGGCGAGAACGACTTGACGCTCCTCTGGGGAGAGAACGGCCGCCGTGAACTCGGACGAGCCGATAAAGCGACGCTCGCGGGACGATTGCTCGACGCGATCGAGGAACTGATGCGATGCTCCTAACGATCGATGTCGGCAACACCGAAACCAAACTCGGCTGCTTCGAGGGTGAAGAGTTGCGGCGGACCTGGCGCGTCACGACCGAACTGCGCCGAACTCCCGACGAGTACGCGGTCTTATTTGCGCAGCTCTTCGCGGCCGGCGACGTCGCGCCGCAAGACGTACGCGAAATCGCGATCGCAAGCGTCGTTCCCGCGCTCGATGCGATTGTGGAGGGGGCGTGCCGGAACGTTTTCGCGACGTCGCCCGTGTTCTTGATGCCGCAAACGCAACGGCTCATCCCCGTTCTTACCGAGAATCCGGCCGAAGTCGGCGCCGACCTCGTGGCAGCCGCGATCGGCGGCCGTCAGATCTTCGGCACGCCGTTGATCGTCGTGAGTTTCGGGACCGCGACGGTGTTCATTGCAATTTCGGCACGCGGAGAATATCTCGGCGTCGCGATCGCGCCCGGGGTGAGCGTTTCGATCGATGCGCTGATCGGACGAACGGCAAAGTTGCCGCAAGTCGCGCTCGAGCCGCCGAAGCGATCGATCGGCCGCAACACGATCGAAGCGTTGCAGAGCGGCATACTTTTCGGCTTCGCCGGTCAGATCGAAGCGATTGTCGCGCGCATGCGCTCGGAGATGGGGGCGGACGCCCGCGTGGTCGCGACGGGTGGAGTCGCCTCGATCGTCGGAAAGCAAACGTCCGTGGTCGACGCGATCGAACCGCACTTGAGTCTCATCGGACTCGAGCGCTTTTACCGCGCGAACGCCGTCCGAGGCGCTGCGCGGGCAAGGGCAAAATAGAATGGAGATGCGGGCGCTTCGAATCGGGTCGATCGAAATTTGGCCACCGCTGATTTTGGCGCCGATGTCGGGCGTGACCAATCGCACGATGCGCGCGCTCTATCGTCCCTTTGGACTGGGCCTGACCGTGACCGAGTTCGTGTCATCGAACGCGCTCGCGTACGGCAGCCGTCGAACGATGGAAATGATCGATCAACATGGCCTCGAGAAACCGGTTTCGACGCAACTCTGGGGCGACGATCCATCCACGATGGGATTCGCGGCGAAAGTCGTGCGCGAGTGCGGCGCCGACATCGTCGACATCAACTTCGGCTGCCCCGCGCCGAAGGTGACGAAGACCAACGGCGGTTCGGCGTGCCTGCGCGATCCCGACCGTTGCGAGGCGATCATGCGCGCCGTGGTCCGCGCGGTCGATTGTCCGGTGACGATGAAGATGCGCTTAGGCTGGAGCGACGATTCGCTCGTCTATGTCGACGTCGCTCGCCGCGCGCAAGCGGCGGGCGTGCAAGCCGTGACGCTCCACGCTCGCACGGCCAAGCAGTTCTACAAAGGGGCGGCGGATTGGGAACATATCGCGCGGCTCAAGCGCGCGGTCGACATTCCGGTAATCGGCAACGGCGACATCGACGATGCGCACGTCGCGGCGACGCGCGTCCGCGAAACGGGCGTCGACGCCATTATGCTCGGCCGCGCGACGCTCGGCAATCCGTGGTTGATCACGCAGATTCGCGACCTGATGGAAGGGCGTACCGCATCGCCGGTACCGTGCGCGGCGGATCGCCTGCGCTTCGCGCTGGCGCATTACCGAACCATGGTCGAGGAGTTGGGAGAGGCGCGCGCGGTTCCGCAAATGCGCAAACACGTCGCGCTCTATCTCAAAGGGATTACCGGCGCGGCGGCCTTGCGCGAACGAGTCATGCATTTGGATCGCGCCGCCGACGCAACGGCATTGATCGAAGCGACCATAGCGCGGCTCGAATCGTCCGAATCGGTCGCGGCATGAAAACCGATTTGCACGGCGTGGAGTCGGCGCAGGCGTTGGCGAGCGAGGTATACGACAACTACAAGCAGTTCGTGAATCCGCCGCTGGCCCGCGTGATGAAACTCTCGGGGTCGCCGGTCGAAGTCCGCGCCGAAGGCTGCACGATTTGGGATCAGAACGGCAAAGCGTATCTCGATTTTGCGGGCGGATACGGCGTCTTTACGTTAGGGCATCGTCATCGGCGCGTGCTGCACGCGGTGCGCGAACAACTCGAGCACATCGCCCTTTCGGGTAAGACGATGTTCAACGTGATGCTGGGGCGTGCCGCTCGGCGACTCGCCGAACTCACTCCCGGTGACCTGCAAATCTCGTTTTGGTGCAATAGCGGAACGGAAGCCATCGAAGGAGCGATCAAGCTCGCGCGCGCCGCGACGGGGCGCGCCAAGATCGTCAGTACGATCGATGCCTATCACGGCAAGACGCTCGGTGCGCTCTCGGTCAGCGGGCGGGAGCCGTTTCAAGCGAAGTTTCGCCCGTTGTTGGCCGATTCGGTAGTGATCCCATACGGCGATACGCAGGCGCTGGAACGGGAGCTCAACGATGCGGCGGCCTTCATCGTCGAGCCGGTCCAGGCCGAAGGCGGCGTCAACATTCCGCCCGCGGGTTACTTGAACATCGTTCGCGACCTGTGCGATCGAACCGGCGCGCTCTTTATCGCCGACGAAGTGCAAACGGGGCTCGGACGCTGCGGATATCGTTTGGCGTGCGACCGCGACGGCGTCGTCCCCGACGTTATGACGCTTGCGAAAGGACTCTCGGGCGGCGTGATTCCCGTCGGCGCGTTCATCGCACGCACGCCGGTCTGGACGCGCGCGTTCGCCGACGCGCCGCTGGTGCACACGTCGACGTTCGGCGGTAGCGAGATCGCGTGCGCGGCGGCACTCGCGGCGATGGACGTCTTGGAAGACGAGCGACTGGTCGAACGTGCGCGCGAGCGTGGCGAACAGTTGCTCGCCGGCGCGCGAGCCATTGCGGGCGAATATCCCGCCGTGGTGCGTGAAGCGCGTGGACTCGGACTGCTCGTCGGCGTCGAACTAACGCACGAAGGGTACGGGGGCTTCATCATACCGGAGATGCTCAAGGCAGGCGTCACGGCGGCGTGGACCCTCAATCAACAGCGCGTGATTCGCCTCGAGCCGCCGCTCATCGTCAGCAGCGCCGAAGTCGATCGCGGGTTGGAAGCGTTGCGGCGCGGGGTCGCTGCCGCGTACGACAAACTCGGATCGTTGTAGATGCCGTATGTCGAGACCCGGATCGAAATCGACGCGCCGGCCGAAAGTGTGTACGAGTTGGCAAAAGACCAAGAGCGGTTTCCGCAGTTCATGCCGGACGTGGAGAGCGTGACGGTTTTGGAGCGGCAACCGGAGGGTGCCATCTCGCGCTGGAAGACGCTCGTCGAAGAGGCGCCGATCGAGTGGACGGAGGAGGACCGGTTCGACGATGCGGCGTTGCGGATCGAATACAAGTTGATCGAAGGCGACCTTGACAGATTCGAAGGAGCGTGGACGTTCGAGCATCGCGATGGCGTAACGCACGTGATGCTGGGCGTCTATTACGATTTTGGCGTGCCGACGCTGGCGGAGTTGATCGGTCCGACGCTCGAGAAGAAGGTTCGGGAGAATAGCGCGATGATGCTCGACGCCCTCAAGCGTGAGGCCGAACAGCGATGAATCGGTTTTGCTTCGTCATCCATCCGCTCTCATTTGAAGATATCGCGCGCTACGAGCCCGGCGCGAAGGGCAAGGGAGAGCCGATCCTTCGCAAGATCATGGAATGGATGCCGCCGTATGCCGCCGTGCACGTTAGCGGCGTCCGGACGCCGGACGGGCGCGAAACGGAGGGCTGGTTCGTCGCCGCGCCACTCCTGCCGCAGCAGCTGATGGACTTTCCTCGCGAAGAAGTGTATCGGCGGGTGCTCGGCGCGATCGAAATCGGCACCCGATTAGGCGCGCAAGTCGCCGGTCTCGGTGCGTTTACCGGCGTCGTCGGAGATGCCGGGATCACGATCAATGCGCGTTCGCCAATTCCGGTTACCACCGGTAACTCACTGACGATCGCCAGCGGCATCCAAAGCCTGTTTCGCGGTGCGCACGAGATGGGCATCGATCCGAGCGTCTCCACCGCGGCGGTGATCGGCGCAACCGGCTCGATCGGTTCCGCATGCGTGGCGATCATCGCGCCGAAGGTCAAAGAGCTTATATTGGTCGCGCGCAATGAGACTCGCCTGCGCAAATTTCACCATGGCATCGCGAGCCGTTTGCCGTGCCCGAGCAGCCATACGACGGATCTCGACTCGGCGGTGCGCCGTTCGCAGTTGATACTGACCGCCACGAGTTCGACGAACGACATTATCCAACCGGAGCATCTGCAAACCGGTGCGGTCGTCTGCGAGCTCTCTCTGCCGCACGACGTGAGCCGCCGCGTCGCACAGCAGCGCCCCGACGTCTTAGTCGTTGAGGGCGGCAACATGCTCGTGCCGGGAAATCCTCGCTTCGAACGCGTGCGGGAGCCCGGAACGGAATTCGATCTGAACCTGCCGCCCCGCACGGCGCTGGCCTGTATGAGCGAGACCATGGTGCTGGCGTTAGAAGGCCGCTTGGAGCCCTACACATTGGGGCGCGGTATCGCGCTGGAAAAGGTCGTGGAAATTTCAGAAATGGCCGACCGCTGCGGTTTTGAACTCGCCGACATGCGCGCATTCGACGCAGCCATCACGGCCGACAACATTGCCGCAACGCGTGCCGCGGCGCAACGCCGCCGGTCCACGGCGGAACGCGCTCTGAGCGGGGTCGAAGGGCTCGATGACGAGGTTGGTGTGAGCTTATGAAGCGGGTCGTTTCCGTATCGCTCGGCTCGAGCACTCGCGATCATCATGCGCGTACGCAGTTCTTGGGAGAGACTTTCGATATTTCGCGCGTCGGCACGGACGGAAAACTGGACGCCGCAATCGCCATGGTACGCGAACTCGATGGAACCGTCGATGCCATCGGCTTGGGAGGGATCGACGTCTATCTCTATGCCGGACGACATCGCTATGCGCTACGCGACGGGCTGCGCTTGCTGGAGGCGGCGAAGACGACGCCCGTCGTCGACGGTAGCGGCCTAAAGAACACCCTCGAGCGTAAGGCGGTCGGATACATGCGCTCGGAGCTCGGCATCGATTTGCGTGGCAAACGCGTGCTGATGGTGAGCGCGCTGGATCGTTTCGGAATGGCGCAAGCCTTAGTCGACGCAGGCGCCGACGTACTGTTCGGCGACTTCATTTTTGCGCTCGACAAAGACATGCCGGTGCGCGATTTGCATCACTTCGAAGAGTTGGCAGAAAAATATCTGCCCGATGCTTGTAAGTTGCCGTTTGCGTTTTTTTATCCGACCGGAAAGAAACAAGAAAGGCCCCCCGAGCCGAAGTACCCCCAGTACTACGAGCAAGCCGAGATCGTCGCGGGAGACTTTCATTTCATGCGTCAGTTTATGCCGCAGCGCTTGGACGGCAAAACCGTTCTGACCAATACGGTGACGCCCGCGAACGTCGAAGAACTCGCGGCACGCGGCGTGGATCTCTTGATCACCACGACGCCGGACATTCAGGGCCGATCCTTCGGAACGAACGTACTCGAAGCGGCACTGATCGCGCTGCTCGGCAAACGCTGGAGTGACGTCGCGCCGGAGGACTACGATCGGCTGCTGGACGACTTGAAGCTGCACCCTCGCGTCGTGCGGCTCTCGGAGCGCTTCAGCGAAGCGTGACGTGGGTATAGTGGTAGCCGCGCGTTAGCGCGCAATTCTATCGGGAGGCGTTGGAGCGGGCAGTTCAGAACAACCCGCGCCAGCGTCGAGCCGACGCTAGAAAAGGCGGGGCCGGCTTTTCATCAGCCCCGGTGAGGGTCTATAGGTTGAACGAAAAAGAGATCGTCTTGACGGCCGAAGGCCTCTCGAAGTTGGAACGCGAGCTCGACGAGCTCAAGAGCGTCCATCGCCGAGAGGTCAACGACCGCATTCGCCAGGCCAAAGAGTACGGCGATCTCAGCGAAAATGCTGAATACGAAGACGCCAAGCAGGAGCAAGCCTTTATCGAAGGGCGCATTCTCAAGCTCGAGGCGATGATTCGCAACGCGCGCATCATCGACGAGTCGGAATATGCCGCCGACGAGGTCCATCTCGGCGCGCTCGTGAAGGTGCGCGACCTCAAGAACAACGACGCCTATGAGTTTTCGATCGTGGGATCGGCCGAGGCGGACCCGTCGAATCGCCGTATCTCGAACGAATCGCCGCTCGGAAGCGCCTTGATGGGGAACAAGAAGGGCGTCACGGTCGACGTCGCGACGCCGCGCGGTCTCGCAAAGTACAAGATCGAGTCGATCAAGAGCAGTGCACCGAAGAAGGCGACGCGCAAGGCTTCATAACGAGGCCCTCATTGGAAGAACTCGGTAAGACTGAGGCAGCCCTCATCGCGGCCAGACGAGAGAATCTGGCCGCGATGCGTTCGCGGGGCAGAGATCCGTTCGCGCAGCGCCGTTGCGACGTCGACGCCAGCGCCGAGGAACTGCTGGCCCGCTATGCGTTCTTACAGCCCGGCCAAGACGCGGCCTCGGAAGCGTGGAGCCTCGCCGGACGCATTCTCGCGAAGCGCACGATGGGAAGGGCGGTCTTTGCCGATCTCGGCGATCGCACTGGACGAATCCAGGTATACGTTCGCGGTCAAGAGGTGGGCGCGGAAAAGTTCGACGATTGGGCCGATCTCGACCGGGGCGATATGATCGCCGTCCACGGTTACGTTTTTCGCTCGAAGATGGGTGAGTTGACCGTGCACGTCAGCGATTTCGCGCCCATCGCGAAAGCCTTACGGCCGTTACCCGACAAGTGGCACGGATTGCAAGACATCGAAAAACGCTATCGCCGGCGCTACGTCGATTTCATTGTCAATCCCGACGCTCGCGACGCGCTGATGCTGCGCAGCCGCCTCATCGCCGAGATGCGCCGCTTCATCGACGCGGCGGGTTTCTATGAAGCCGAGACCCCGACGCTGCTGCACGTTGCCGGGGGCGCGGCGGCGCGTCCATTCGTAACGCACTGCAACGCGCTCGATCGGCAACTGCAGTTGCGCATCGCGACGGAGCTCAACCTCAAACGCCTCATCGTCGCCGGGATGGAACGCGTCTACGAGATCGGACGGATCTTTCGCAACGAGGGGATCGACACCACGCATAATCCCGAGTTCACCATGCTGGAGCTCTACGCGGCGTACTGGGACGTGTCGGATATGCGCGACTTCAATGAAGCGCTGATCTCGCATCTCGTCGACGTCGTGACCGGCGGAGCAACCGATCTTCCGCGCGGCGAGGCAACGATCTCGTTCGCGCGACCCTTCGCGCGGATGGAGTACTTCGAAGCTCTGGCCGCGTTCAGCGACGGGAAGTATAGCCGCGAGCGATTGCTCGATGCCGACGAGGCGCAGCGGATCCTAGCCGAACTCGAACTGGCCCCATCGCCGACGCACGGACACGCACTCGACAAAATCTTCGAGCGCGTCGCCGAGCCGCACTTGCTGGCGCCCACCTTCGTGAGCGGTTATCCGGCGATTATCTCGCCATTCGCGAAGCGTCGAACGGACGATCCCGAGGTGGTCGATCGCTACGAGTTGTTCTGCGCCCACATGGAAATCTCGAATGCATTTACGGAGCTCAACGATCCCGACGACCAGCGCGCGCGCTTCGAGTCTCAGATGGCCGATCGCCTCGCCGGCGACGAGGAGATCCCGGAGCCGGACTGGGACTTCGTGCGCGCGCTCGAATACGGCATGCCGCCGACCGCGGGCATCGGCATCGGCGTCGATCGGCTGATGATGCTGTTGACGAATCAACGCTCGGTGCGCGACGTTTTGCTCTTTCCAATGCAGCGGCAACACGGGTAACTCCATCAAACTGCGCTTCGCCGTCGAATACGACGGCACCGAATTTTGTGGATTTCAGTGGCAACCCCGAGTGCGAACCGTGGCCGGCGTGGTCGAGGGCGCGTTGACTCGATTGTTGCACGAGCCGATCAAAATCGTCGGCGCCGGTCGGACCGATAGCGGCGTCCATGCGAGCGGTCAAGTGATCTCGTTTGCAACGGGCTCCCGTTTTCCCATCGAACGCCTGGCGCTCGCGCTCAACGGCTGTTTGCCGCCGGACTGTTCGGTGCGGGATGCGGCCGGCGTCGACGACGACTTTTCGGCACGGTTCTCCGCGATCGAGCGCACGTACGAGTACGGGATCGTCAACGCGCCGCAGCGTTGGGCCCTCGGCGCCCGTTACGCGTGCCACGTCGCGCGTTCTTTGCAGCTGAACGCGATGCGCGAGGCGGGCGCGCAACTGCTCGGCGAACACGACTTTCGCGCCTTTGCGGGGAGCGGCGACGGCGCCTCGAGCGTGCGCATCGTCCGGCACTTCGCCGTTGAATCGGCCGGCGAGTTGGTTCGCATCCAGATCGTCGCGGATGGCTTTTTGCATCGCATGGTGCGGACGATCGTCGGAACGCTGCTGGAGTGCGCCGCCGGCCGCAGGGCCGCCGACCTTTCGGCGATTATCGCCTCGCGCGACCGCACCGCCGCCGGCGTAACCGCGCCGGCCCGCGGCCTGTGCCTCGCGGGAGTGCGCTACGGCGACGGGTACGATTCGTACCGCCCCCACCCGCTCTGGCGCACCCGCTCGCTCGAGGCGTAGCGTTGGGCCCCACTTTCGCCTTGACGCCCCCCGCGCTTTCCCGTAGACTACGTGGGTTGTGCGGACGTATCAGCAGACCACTGCGCAGGCCGAGCATCAATGGTACCTCGTCGATGCCGCCGGTCAGCGTTTGGGGACTTTGGCGGTGCGGGTCGCGCGCGCGCTCTCCGGTAAAGATAAGCCCACCTGGACGCCGCATATCGACGGCGGCGATCACGTGATCGTGGTCAACGCCGAGAAGATCGAACTCGGCGGCAAGAAGTGGACGCAAAAACTCTACTATCGCCATAGCAACTATCCCGGCGGCCTCAAGGTGCAAACGGCCCGGGAGATTGCCGACCGCCATCCGCAACGCCTGATCGAAAAGGCGGTGCGCGGAATGCTTGCGCCCAATCGGACGCGCGACGCTCAATTGCGTCGCTTGAGCGTCTACGCCGGCTCCGACCATCCGCACGAGGCGCAGAAGCCGGCGAACTTACCGGAGCGCCGCCCATAGTGTACGAAAACGCGGAAGCGGTGCAATCGACCGGGCGTCGCAAGCGCGCCGTCGCGCGGGTCAAGCTGACGCTCGGCCAAGGTGCGATTACCGTCAACGGCAAGAGCCTGGAAGAATATTTTCCGCGCCCGCAGTTGCATCAGATCGTGCGCCAACCGCTCGAGGCGACGCAGAGCACGGCACGTTTCGACGTCATGGTAAAAGCCATGGGCGGCGGAATCACCGGGCAGGCCGGCGCCATCCGGCACGGTATCGCGCGGGCGTTGTTGCAGATCGATGAAGCGCTCAAAGAGTCGCTGCGCAAGAACGGTTTCCTAACGCGCGATCCGCGTGAAAAAGAATCGAAGAAGTACGGCCGTAAGCGCGCGCGCAAGCGTTTCCAATACAGCAAACGCTAAGGACTTTTCCTAAGCTCCTCATCGTTGCGCTCGGCGCACTCGCGCTGGCGCTTCCTCCCGACGCCGCTTGGATCGAGCGCGTCTACGCAAACGGCACCTATCCCTCGTGGGAGCACTTCATCGTCCCCTTGACCGCGCCGATTCCATGGTCGCTCGGCGATCTCGCGTTCGGCGCCGGCGGCCTCGCGATCGTCTGGCAGATCGCCGCATTTTTCCGCGCGCGACCGCGGCGACGGCGGCGCTTCGCGGTCACGTTGCTCAACTGCCTGACGATCCTGGGGCTCTACGCGCTGTGGTTTCAACTGAGTTGGGGCTGGAACTACGCACGCGCGCCGTTGGAGAGTCGCGTGCGCTTCGATGCCGCGCGCATCACCGCGGGTGCCGCCGTGCAATTGCGCGGCCGGGCGATGGCGGAAATGAACGCCCTCGCCGCCGCGGCGCACGCGCGCGCCTCGGTCCCGTTGGATACGACGGCACTGCGCGGGGACTGGTTGCCCGCGGTCATGCGCGCAGGCGATCGATGGATGCCGCTGACGAGCCTCCCGAAACCCACGCTTGCCGATCCCTTTATGGTTGCGAATGGAACGAGCGGCTTCATCAACCCCCTGACGCTCAACGTCGCGCTCGCGTCGGATCTGCTCTGGTTCGAGCGGCCGTTCGATCTCGCGCACGAGTGGAGCCACGATGCGGCGTACGCACGCGAAGATGAGGCCAACTATCTCGCGATCGTCTCGTGTCTGCGTTCGCAGGATCCCGCGGTGCGCTATTCGGGGTGGTTCGAACTCTTTTTGTATCTTCCGCAAAAGCGGCATTATGCGCGCCATGAGTTCGTGCCGCTCGTGTGGCGCGATTTTGCGGCGCTGCGGGAACGCAACGCGCGGCACATCAACGTTTTGTTCGCGCACTGGTCGTGGCGCACGTACAACGTGTACCTGAAAAGCAATCGCGTTGCGGCGGGAATCGCTAACTACGATCAGGTGACGCGGTTGATGCTAGGCGTCGCGCTCGACCGCGATCTGTTGCCGCTCGCGCGCTAAAAGAACAGGGACCCGAGTGGGTCCCTGCGGCGAGTGATTTGTTTTAGTAGCTATGCCGGTGGCTGCTTTTGCTTGCCGCCATTGGGTGGGGGCTGCTTCGCCTGACCGCTCGGAGGCTTTCCTTGGCCGGCCGGCTGCGCGTGGTGCGGTGGGGCGTACATCGAGCCGGAGCTCGGCGGATGATGCGCGGCCGGGTGAGCGTACATGGAGTTTTCCGGACGGCGCGCCGTCATAGGCTGCGCGGGGCGCTGCATCGTGCCGGACGCAGGCGGCTGCTTGTGAGTCGCCGTTGTGGGGGCGGCATGATGCGTTGCCGTCGTAGGTGCGGCATGGTGCGTTGCGGTCACCGGTGTCGCATGATGTGTGGTCGTCGCTTTATTGGTCGCGCCTGTAGCGGTTCCGCTATGTAGTTGTCGCTGTGCCGCATTCCGGTCGGCCGCGGTGACCGGCGCGTAGTGCGGTAGTTGCCTGGGATCGGTCACGGGTTTGGCGACGGCCGTCACCGGCGGTCTCCCGTGGTTGACATTGGCATAGAGAGCGCGATCGCGCGACGCTACGGCCGCGTGCTCCCGCTGCATCGTCGTCGGTGCGATACCGTGGCGCCGCGCGTCGATTTGCGACGTGTTCGGTCTGGCACTGATGCCTCCACGGCCACCGTTGTAACTGACGCGGCTGTGGTTGTAGTAGTTCTTGTTGATGACCGTCTTGTTCACGTAGACGTGGTTGATGACCGTCCGGTTGACCGGAAGCACGGCCGTGTTGTAGGCGAAGTTACCGCCCTGCCAGATGCCGCCGACGAAGCCGGAGCCGAAGTATCCGAAGCCATAGTTAACGCCGCCGTAGAACCCGACGCTCGGGCCCCAATAGCCGGCGTTCCAGCCGTAGCCGCCACCGGAGTAGCCCCAGTAACCCGGGGTCCAATAGAGCCCGACCGAAGGCGGGGCGACCCAGGTTCCGGGTACCCAGTAGTAACCGGCCGGTCCCCAGCCCCAGTAGCCCGGCGTCCACATGTAGTTCGGATACGGGGCGGGTGGGACGTTGTAATACGGCAGGGGCGGCGGCGGTGAGCCGACCGTGAATCCGACGCCGATCGAGAACTGCGCCGGCGAGGGCAGCGGGACTGCGGTGATGAGTAATGCCGCGATGATTGCGGGGATGGATCTCTTGAGTTTCACGTTTCCTCCTTTGTCGGAGAACATTATACCGTTCATTATAGCCTAGAGGGCACGACGCTATTACCGCTTTGCGCGCCCGGCGAGCGGTTTCACAGGATTCTTACCCTGCCGTCAGCGGGTTCCAACTTAATCTTCACCCATCTCTCACACAACATTCCGGCCATGCTTCGTATGTCGCAAAGTCATCTCTGACGGCTAGGATCTCGCTATGTTTGATGTCGCAGATTCACTCCACGCCGCTCTCGAGCGGGCTACCGTCGAACTACACGCCGCGCAACGCGCGGTAGCGCATGCCAACGCCGGCGGAGGGCGCTTTGGCGATGCCGCGATGGCGGCGACCGCGCAAGCCGCCATTTTTTCGGAAGCACTCATCAACGCCGAGCATGCACGCCTGCAAGAGCTGAAGGCTGCGACGAAATGACGTTCGACCTGCTCGACGCCGCAGCCAGCAGCATGGATGCGCAGCGGGCCGCGCTTGACGTAGCGGCGCGCAACGTTGCCGCCGCCCAAGCCGCCGGACCGAATGCGGAGTACGCGCGAATGATCCCGGAGTTTCGCGTCGTCGACTCGGCCGACGGTAACGCTATCGTCGCGTTCGCCGGCACTCGGACGGAGCGCGGCACGAACGTCGATCTCCTGACGGAAATGATCGCAGTGATGAACGCATCTCGCGCGTATGAATCGGACGCTTCGATTTTCGACGTCGGGAAGACGCTGGCGGAAAAGACGATCGACTTGGAGCGGCTATGACCGCAGAACCGATTCTCCCCGACGTCGCCCCGGCTCCCGAAGTCGCTCCACACGAGCGACAGCGGGTCGACGACGCGGGCGCTTTCACGGCGGCCCTCGACGCGATCGCACGCACGCTGGGAGACGCAACGGGCGCAGAAGATGCCTTCGCATCCGGCGCCGGAACGCTTCAGGAGGCGGTGTACGAGCGGGCCCAAGCCGACGTCGCTCTAGCAGTAGCGACCTCTAGCGCCGCGCGCATCGTGTCGTCGGTGCAATCGCTGCTGAACATGCAAGTCTAACGAGCCTCGACGTGAATGCCCTTGCGCAATTCGTAGCGCAGTGGAAATCGCTTCCGAGGACGCTTCGGCTAGGAACATGCGCGGGCACCGTTCTGCTGAGCGCGATTGCACTCGTCGCCGTATTGCGAACCCATCCGGCACGGACGCCGCTGTTTGCGCAACCGCTCCATCCCGACCAACTTGCCGAAGTCGAAGACCGTCTAGCGGGTTGGAATTTTTCATTTACTCCGACCGCTGAAAACGTCATCGTCGACGCGGGTAGGCGCAACGATCTGCTGCTGCGGCTTTCCTTGGCGGGCATTCCGCACCAACACGTCGCCAGCACCGCAGAAGCCGTGAGCGGCATCGGCGTGCTCACGCCGCAGGCAGTCGTCGATGCGCAAGCGCGCATCGGACTGGCCGGCGACATCGAGGCCGGTCTGCGTGGAATTGAAGGAGTCGAAGAGGCTCGAGTCATTTTGGCGCCGGCAAAGACTTCGGAGTTTGCCGACGACCGCAATGGCGACGCGAGCGCCGGGGTGCGACTCCGCTTGCGTGACGGCGCCACGCTATCGTCGCAAGCGATTGCCGGAATCCGGGCATTCGTGGCGGCGAGTGTGCCGCAACTTGCGAGAGAGCGCGTTACGATTATGGACGATCGAGGCGTTGCGCTCGATTCGGCGTCGGCGAGCGACGGTGACGGGGCCGATCTGACCCGCTCTTTGCAGTCCGCGCTCGATGGCAGCTTTGGCGAAGGCGTAACGCTCGTGCGCGTTCGCGCCGAATACGATACCCGACAAGTTTCCGAGCACGAGATCCGCCGGGCCCCTCTCGGATCTACGGCCATCGCAGAGAGCCGGCGCAGCGAAACGTACGATGGCGGCGGCAAGCGTTATCGCCATCTCGACGAGGGCCAAGACCGGGGCAGCGAAACGCGCGATTCACTTGCCGTCGCCCAGCCCGGCGCCCTAAAACGAGTCTCAGCGGCAGTTTTTGTTGACCAATCCCGCTCCCTCGATCTTGCAAAAATTCGAGACCTTGCTGCGGCAACGGTTGGATACGATCGCAGTCGCGGAGATACGCTGACGGTAGAAGCGGTCGATTTTCACCGCGCGCTTACCGCACGCAAAGACATCTGGTGGCTGCTCTACGGCGTCGCGGTTCCGCTGGCGCCGGTCCTCGTCATTGCGGTCGCCTTCACTCTGAGCGCGCGGTTTGCGCTGCCGGCCGTTGGTTCGATCGTACAATCGCTCATCGAACGCAATGCACTGGAGCGAACGTCTCGAGAGGCAGAAGGCTTTCCGCCGGCGCGCGTGCGCTCCTTGCTCGAGCGCGAGCCTCCCCACGCTGCCGCGGCAATTATCAGCGCGCTTCCCGCCGCGACCGCTACGGCCGTGCTCGATCTGTATCCGCCCGCCGAGCGAGAGGCGATCGTCGGACGGATGCAACGACGCACCGCGCCGGTGATCGACGACGCGCACGAAGTGCTCCGACGCTGTGGATGAGGAATTCGTTCCCCTTTGGGTGTTTTTGCGCGCGACGCAATCGGATTTCGCCGTCGAGTCCGCGCAGGATCTCGGTGGTTTGGTGAACGGTGACCGATTAACGCCCGAATCGGCGGAAGCGATTTCAAGCGCGCGCCTCTTTCGGGCGGCCGTCGCCGACGCCGTAGAGGCTACCGCCAAAGAGTTGCTGCGCGAGATTGCGCACGAAGTTCTCGGTCGAGAACTGCAACTTGGCCCATGTGATGTTACGAGCATCGTGCGCAATGCGCTGGCTCGGCATGCCGGCGATCAAATCGTCGCAATCCGTGCTCACCGCGACGATCTCTCGGCACTGTCCGATGCCGGCATCGATTGCGTCGCCGATGAAACGTTACACCGCGGAGACGTCATTCTCGTCTTGCGTAGCGGAACCATCAATATGACGTTGCATAGCCGCCTTAGCGCCGTCTTGGAGGGCGCTGCCGCTTGATGGCATTCGGCGTCATGGACTTGGGAACGTGCGCGCTGGGCCGAGCGATCGACGCGCTCGGCCTGCCGCTGGACGGCGGGCCGCCGTTGCGGGGACGCTCCATACCACTCGAAACGGGGCCGCCGCGTCCGGACGAGCGAGCCGCGATTGAGGTGCCGTTGTGGACCGGCATTCGCGTCATCGATGGATTGCTTACCATCGGACGCGGCGCGCGCATCGGCATCTTCGGCGCGCCGGGAAGCGGCAAGAGTACGCTCATTGAATCGATAGTCGACAACTGCGTTGCCGATGCCGTCGTCGTGGCGCTGATCGGAGAACGCGGCCGTGAGGCGCACCGCTGGATCGCGCGCAGAACCCGGCGCCTTACCGTCGTGTGCGCGACGAGCGATCGTCCCGCGAAGGAACGAATTCGTGCGATGCAAGTCGCCTTGGCACACGCCGACGCCCTGCCGGAACGCGGCTTGCACGTTGTGCTGTTCCTCGATAGTTTGGCCCGTGTCGCATTGGCAGCGCGCGAAATCGCGGCGGCCGGCGGGGAAAGCTGCGGCCGTGGGGGTTATCCGCCGAGCGTGTTTGCACGGCTTGCGCGAATAACGGAAGTTGCGGGAGCGTTGGCAGTGGGCTCCATTACGTTGGTTGCGACGATCCTGAACGACGGCGATGAGCGGGATCCCGTCAGTGAAGCGGCGCGCTCTTTCTTGGACGGACATCTCTCGCTCTCGACGCGACTGATGCATGCCGGCCGCTACCCGAGCGTCGACGTCCTCGGGAGCACCAGTCGAACGATGGAAGCGGTTACGGAGCCGGCGCATCGGCGCGCCGCCGCGCGCGTGCGACGCGCGATCGCACTGCTCGATCGATTGGAAGACGCTCGAACGTTCGGCATCACCCCGGTGCAACCTGAAGAACTAGCGGCGATTGCCATCGAGCCGAAACTGGAAGCTTTTCTGCGCCAAGATCGTTGCGCTTCACCGTGGCAAGATACGTTGTCGCGGCTGGAAACGATCGCGGCCGAGTTGGAGGAAAGAGTTGCTGATTGAAACACTGAGCGCAGTACAGCGCAGGATAGCGGAACTGGAAGCGGGGCCGGACGTATCGAGCGCCACCTTTGGCGACGTCGTGCAGACGGTCGCGGGGCAATCGACGAATGCGCGGGACGCGTCACCGCCGCACGATTCCGTTTCACGCCTGGCGATCGATCGAATAATCGATGCCAATGCCGCGCGCTCCCGCATCGATCCACAGTTGATTACGGCGATCATTTCAAATGAGTCGGCCTTTGACCCACGAGCCACTTCCTCGGCGGGCGCTCGTGGTTTGATGCAACTCATGCCGCAAACTGCGGCCGGCTTAGGGGTGAGCGATGCCTACGATCCAGCCGAAAACATTCGGGGAGGGACCGATTATTTGCGGGGATTGCTCGATCGCTTCGGCAGCGTGGAACTCGCCGTTGCGGCGTATAATGCCGGTCCTGCGGCGGTGGAACGATACGGTGCGGTACCGCCATATCCGCAAACACGAGCCTACGTGCGCAACGTGATGTCGGCGTACCGTTCTAAAAACGGCAACTAACGAGTCTCGCCGAGATCATACTTCGCTGTAAGAATCGTCCAATGATGACGCGTGAGTTACAAGTTAGCGTCTTGGCTGCGCCGCTCGCCGCGATCGATCGACGGATGCTTTCGCAAGCCTGGTATTCGGCGCTCCGTCTCGCGCAGCAACCTATAGCGCGCAACGGGTCGTTGCGCCCGGTGGCGCCGAGCCCGCAACGCCGCGGCGCACGGGGGCCGCAGGTGCGACGCGAACGCTCGAACACACCGCGACTGCCGGCTTCGAAACCGCTTCCAGCGTTCCAACGGCGCAGCGTCCGTACGATCGTCGATAGAGATGAGTCGCTGCCTCGATTGAAACTAACGACGCGCCGGCCACTGGCGCGCGCGATCGAAGAAGCGTTTTGTACTCCGAGCGACGCATTGCGCCGCGCGACCTTTTCCGTGGGGCGCCGCGGCGCAAGGGTTCACGTTCTCTTGCAGACCCGCGGAGGCGTTTCTGCTCTGGTCGCGCTGTGTTCACCCGCGGTTTCGCGACAAGTTTCCCGAGCCTTAGCCGAGGCGCGCCTTTGCCTTGCGGCACGAGGAGTCGTCGCCGACTTGTGCCTACGAGAGGGAATTCGCATGTTCCTAAATTCCGCAATGAGCGCGGCCCTCGACCGAATCGCGGAGCGAGCGGCGGACGCGCGCCGCGCCTTTACTCCCGGAGCACTGCCTGGGCACGATGATGTCGCAACGGACGTCCCGATGTCCGATTTCACGCTCGATCCGCTGTCGGTCAGCGCTCCGGCGGGCGCGTATTTTATTACGCGCGACGAACGCGGCGAAGTCGCGTATACGCGCGACGGCACTTTTACGCTTTCGGCAGGGAGACTGGTCGATCAGCGTGGTCGCAGCGTGTGCGGCCTTCACGCCGGCAGCGAAGTTCCCGTCGAGTTGCGCGCCGACCCCATCGATACGGCGCTGGGACGCGTCATGAGCGCGCACATCGAACCCGACGGATCGCTCGTGTACCGGCGCAAGACCATCGATCCGCGCACCGCCTCGGGCTATTCACAGCGGATCGTCGTTGGACGGTTAGCATTGGCACGTTTTCCCGCCGGTACCAAGTTAGAAAATAGCGACGGGATCGATGTCACCCCGCCACACGGCATAATCCCGCATGTCGGCCTGCCGAAGGATGGGAGCTTCGAAGCCGTTGCACCTATGCAGCGCGACCGTAGCCGCATCGATATCGATCTGAGTTTGATTCGCCTAAAGGAGGCATACTTAGCCTTCGATGCCTTGCGGGCCGCAGAAACGGCGAAGGCGCATCTCGGTAAGACGGCCCTGGATCTCGTCAAATGAAATCGCTGACCTTTGGGCCCTCACTGGAAAATACCGCGGGACTTTTGGTGCGAGGCCCGCGTTTCGAGACGAGGTCGGCGCTGCCGGTAAGTGCGGCGTGCGTCGTCGCTAACGGCGTTCGAGAAATGTTGAGCTCCTTGTTGGGCACCGCGGTGACGTTGCGCTTGACCGAACCGATGGTCCCCGCCCCGGACGTTTGGGACGTGCTGCTCGGCGAGGCCCTGTTCTATCGGATCGCCGGCGCCGTCGCCGACGCAGGGCTCATCTTTTCGTTTCGAGACGCGACGGCGTTGGTTGGCGCGGCCTTCGGAGAACCGCAAGGTCTCGCCGATGAGGGGCGCGCCCTCTCTGCAATCGAGCATGAAGTCCTGGATCGAATGGTCGAGGGAGTCGCGGTGAATTTGAGTGCCGTGTGCGGTGTATCGGAACGGCTCCGGGCTCACAGGGTTGAAAATCTCCTCGGCTTCGCGACGTTCTTCGAATTAATCGTTGAAAAACCGGTGCAAGCACGCATCGGCGTCGCGCTATCGCGAGAGCCCACCACGGACGCTCGCGGGACCCTCGAAAAAAAGCACCTTTCCGGGGTGCCGGTCACTGCGGTCGCATCGATAGAGCTCGGACGGATCGACGCCGGCGACATCTTCCACTTGCAAAGCGGCTCTCTGCTCCCAATTCGGACGGCCGACTTGTCGCGCTGCCGCTTGACGCTTGGAGGCCGTGCGTTCGCCTCGGGGTCCTGCGGCGCGCGCAACGGCCGGTTTGCCATTTCCATGCGGTCGCTCAATCAAACTTAGCAATGCCGGAATCAAAAACGGCCGAGTCGTCGGACGCGATAGGCCTGCTGATGCACGTGCCGCTGCGGCTGTCCGTCGAGTTAGGGACTGCAACGATGTCCGTCGCGGAAATCCTTAAACTCGGCGCCGGCTCGGTGGTCGAGCTGAATCGCCCAATCGATAGGCCGGTGGCACTGCTCGTGAACGACCGCCCAATCGCACGTGGAGAAATCGTGGCGGTCGAGGAGAACTTCGGGCTGCGCATCACCGAATTGCTCTCCGTATAATCGTTCATCGCTCCATGGCGTTTGACTCTCTGTTCACGGTGAACCGTCACGCGACGGCGCCGCTCGACGTGCTGATCGGCCTCACGCTGCTCTCTCTCGTGCCGCTGGTGCTGATTATGTGCACGTCGTTCGTGCGGATCGTCGTCGTCTTGTCGCTCGTCCGGTCGGCGATCGGCGCCTCGGCGCTCCCGCCGAACGCCGTGCTGACCGGCCTCGCGCTCGTCTTGACCTTGGTCGTTATGGCACCGACGGCCCAGCGCATCCGTCAAGTTGCGTTCGAGCCGTATTCCAAGGGAAAGATCTCGACGTCTCAAGCCTTGAGAAAAGGCCTCGTTCCGCTGCGCGACTTTATGGACCGCCAGGTCCGAAGCAGCGATGTCGCGCTCTTCGAAAGAATCGCGCGCGACCGCTCCAAGGACGGCAACATTGCGCTCAGCGTCTTGTTGCCGGCCTTCGTAGTCGGCGAGCTACGCAACGCCTTCGCTATCGGATTTGCGCTCTATCTGCCGTTCGTGGCGATCGACTTAGCGGTGGCTGCAATGCTGATGGGACTCGGGATGATGATGCTGAGTCCCCCTGTCGTTTCACTGCCCGTAAAATTGCTGCTCTTCGTCATGGTTGACGGCTGGGCGCTGCTCTGCGGAGGCGTCGCGACGAGCTTTCGATAACGCAGACACACTGACATGCGGATCAGCACGGCCCTGGCGACGCAGCGCCCATTTTTCTCCTTCGAATTCTTTCCTCCGAGAGACGACGCGGGCTCGCGACAACTCTTTGCGACGATCGCGGCCCTCGCGCCGCTGCGGCCCGCGTTCGTCTCGATCACATACGGCGCGGGCGGGTCGACGCGCTCCCGCACCGTTGCGCTTGCCAAAGAGATTCAGCATGAGATCGGCCTTACGGTCGTGGCGCACGTCACGTGCATCGGCGCCGACCGCGCCGAATTGCGTTCCCTATTCGACGATCTTGCGCGCAACGGAATTGAAAACGTCTTGGCCTTACGTGGCGATGCGCCTGCGGGTACGCAGTTCGTGCCGCCGCTCGGCGGATTCGCTCATGCAACCGAACTCATCGCGATGCTGCGCCGTAACTACGGCTTTTGCATCGGTGCCGCGTGTTACCCGGAGAAGCATCCCGAAGCGGCAACGTTCGAAGACGACCTGCGCTATCTCAAATTGAAGGCCGAGGCCGGCGCGGATTTTCTCGTCTCGCAACTGTTCTTCGATAACGAGCGGTTCCTACGCTTTACTCGCCGCGCACGAGCCGAAGGCGTCGACGTGCCGATCCTTCCGGGTTTGATGCCGATTACGAACTTCAATCAGATCCAGCGCTTCGTCGCGATGTGCGGCGCGACGATTCCACCGAAACTTCGCGTCGAGATGGAAGCACGTAAAGACGACACAAAGTCCGTCGAGGACCTCGGGGTCGCTTTTGCGTCAATGCAAGCCTTAGAGTTACTCCACGCGGGGGTGCCCGGAATCCATTTCTATACGCTGAATCGCTCCCCGGCGACGCGCGCAATCGTTTCGGCACTGGTTGCCGCCAGCGCCTGGCGCCCGGCCTTCTCAACAATATCTCGCTAACATCGCCGTAACGCCGGCTGCGTAAGCTGGAACGCGTGGACGCGGTCGACGCCCTCGTGCACGATGCCCTCGTCACGACGGCGATCGTCGCGTTGCCGGTGCTGATTGCGGCCGCGCTCGTTGGAGCAATTGTCGCTATCGCGCAGGCCGCGACGCAAATACAGGAACAAACGCTCACCTTATTGCCCAAGGCGATCGCGGTTGGTCTTATGGTCGCAGTGTTCGGCAAAAACCGCGATGCATCTGCTCGCCTCGCTGTTCCACCATGCAATGACGTCGATCGCCGCACTGACCGCTCGGTGGTAACGTCACTGCTCGTATTTGCCCGATGCGTCGGATTCGTCTTCCGCGCGCCGGGCTTTTCGCATCCAAGCGTGCCGGCACCCCTGCGCGCGGGCTTTGCCATGTTGCTCGCGATGGTTATTATTCGGGCCGGGATCGCCCGGGCGGCGCCCGTAGACGGGGCGGCCGCGATTCTCGCGTTGACGCTCGAGTTTTCGATCGGAAGCGCACTCGGCATGGGGAGCGCCTTATTGTACGACGCTGCCTACGCTGGTGGGCGCGCCGTGGACGATTACGTCGGCGTGAAAGCGATCGCTCCCAGCGTTGCGCTCGTCGCGCCCAGCGGTTTTGGACGCGTCTGGTCCCTGGCGTTTACCGGCGCGTTTTTTCTTTCCGGCGCATACCGCATCGTTTTGATGGACTTCGCGCGGAGCTTCGAGCGCCTTTCGCCCAACGCCACCGTTCACGCATCTGGGTGGGCGGCATTTGCCGCGAGCTTCCTCGCGTCGTTTTACGGCGTCGCCCTTGAGATCGCGGCGCCGGCAATCGGCGTTGCTTTTATCGTCCAGATCGCCGTTGGGGCGCTCGCGCGAGTGGTGCCACGCTTTGGAAGCGTGACGCTCGCCTTTCCGTTGGCATTTGCGGCGGCGTTGATCGTTACGGCAATTGCAGTGCCACCGATCGCCGGGCACTTACGCGCGCCAATCTGGCCTAATCTCGCACCGTAGATAGCACGGTAATGTTCGACGAAAAGCCGTTCGAGGCGACTCCGTACCGCATTCGTAAGGCTCGCCGCGAGGGAAACGTCGCGCGGTCGAGCCAACTTTCGGCGAATCTTTCTTTCGCGCTGGCGGCCCTCGCTGCAACCGGCACGGCGCAGGGCATCGGCGCGATCGCACGCGCGCAACTTGCCTATGTCGCGGCGCGTTTGGCGATTGCGCCGGCGGTCTGGTTGATCGTCGCACTCACCCTGGCGTGCGTTGCGTGCGCGGCTGCAGGCGGCGTCATCGCAGCGGTGCTGCAGAACGGAGGGCTCACCTTCGTCGCCGTCGCGCCGAAATTCGACCGGCTCGATCCCATTGCTGGATTGCGCCGTCTCTGCTCGCGCGAAACGTTCGACAGTTGTTTGCGCGCGGTGGCGGCTTTTTGTTGTGCGAGCGTCCTAATGCTTCCGGTGCTGGCTTCGCACGCCGCAGCAATGATGCAAGCGGGCGCCACCATTGTCGTTGCCGCACACGCGTGGAGCGCCGCGCAAGCAGTCGCGTCGCTCTGCCTAGCCGTCGGCCTACTGTTTTCAGCCGGAGAATACGGCTCCGCCCGCAGCGCGTGGTTGCGCAAACTCCGCATGAGTTTCGACGAACGCAAGCGCGAAATCAAAGAAGAAGAAGGCGATGCGACGACGCGGGGAAGGCGCCGCGCACTGCACCGGGCGTTGCTGCGAGGTGGGTTACGACGAATCAAAGACGCCGCGTTCGTTGTTGCCAACCCGCACCACGTTGCCGTCGCGCTCGAATATCGGCCGCCCGACGTCCCGGTGCCTCGCGTGTTGCTCCGCGCGCTGGATGCGGTCGCGGTGCAGGTCCGAGCCGCGGCGTCTCGACATCGAATACCGGTCGTTGAAAACGCCGCGTTGGCGCGAGCGCTCTATCGCGACGCTCGTGCCGGGCAAGCCATCCCGCAGATGCACTACGTTGCGGTCGCGGAGGTCGTCGTCGCCCTCGGCCGCGCCTTGGAGCCGGGCCGATGACGGTGCAGCGGCGTGCCGTGTATGCCTTTGCGGGCGTCTTGCTCGCCATCGTAGCGATTTTGATCGTCCCGTTGCCGCCGCCCGTGCTGGATTTTCTGCTTGCAATCAACGTCTTCGGTTCCGCCTTGGTGTTGCTGCTCTCCGTAACCGTTGAAGATCCGCTCGAGTTTTCAGCATTCGCGCCGGCGCTGTTAGTTGCGACGCTCTTTCGCCTCGCCCTCGACGTTTCCGCAACGCGGCTCATCCTCACAAACGGTGCGATGCCGGGCGGAGTCGGAAGCATTATTCCCGCCTTCGGCGCCTTCGTCGTGCATGGAAATCTGGTCGTCGGTTTGATCGTCTTCGCCATTCTAATTACGATTCAGTTTGTCGTCATCGCCAGCGGCTCCCAACGCGTCGCCGAGGTGGCCGCGCGTTTCACGCTCGACGCGATGCCGGGAAAACAAATGGCGATCGACGCCGACGTTCACGCGGGCGCGCTCGACGTCGAAGGCGCGCGTCGAAAACGCGCGGTCGTCCAAAAGGAGGCCGATTTCTATGGGGCGATGGACGGTGCGGGAAAGTTCGTCAAGGGTGACGCGATCGCGGCATTGGTGATCGTCGCGCTCAATTTAGTGGGCGGCGTCGTGGTCGGAGTGGCGTACCACGGACTGGCGCCGCTGGACGCACTCGATACTTTTGCGTTGCTGTCGATAGGCAACGCTTTAATTACTACGCTGCCGGCATTCTTGATCTCGACCGCCATGGGAATGATGGTCACACGCGTCGCTTCGGACGGCGCACTCGGCGCCGATCTCGCGGCCCAACTGTTTGCTCGACCGGACGTTTTGCGGAGCGCCGGAGGACTGTTGGTCGTGCTGGCCTGTGTGCCGGCGTTGCCGCGGCCTCTCTTTGCGGTACTCGCGGCAAGCGCGTTTGCCGTCGCGCACGCGGCGCAGCGCAGCCGCAAGCGCAGCGAGAGCGACGCGCGCGATGCGCGCGATCGAAGCAAGCGCAATGCGATGCGCCGACCCGAACTCGCGTTGAGCTTGGTGGGAGTAGATGCCGTAGCGATCGACATTGGAGCCGACTTGGCGCCGCTTCTCGCTCCGCCGCTTTGTGATTTGCTGCTCGATCGCATCGGAGAGGTACGCCGAGCCTTGGCGGCCGACATCGGCGTGGTCTTACCCGGCGTGCGTTTGCGCGACGATCTCACGCGCGATCCGCGCACTTACGGAGTACGCGTGCGCGACCGTTTGGTCGGAACGGGTCGCTTGCAGCTCGAACGGTTTCTGGCCGTTGCCGATGCGAGCGTCTTGGAGCGTTTGCACCTGGCCATTGAATCCGAGCCGGTGTATGGTTTGCCTGCGGCCTGGATTCCGCCGGAGCTGCGCGACGGCGCGGTGAATGCCGGCGCGCTCGTCTTCGATCCGATCTCCGTCCTGGGCTCGCATCTGGCCGAGGTTGCGCGAACGCACGCCGCGCAACTTGTGGGACGTCAGCAGCTGCAGACCTTGCTCGAACATCTGCGCTCCACCGTGCCGGCCTTGGTCAAAGAAGTCGGTGGCGACGGCCTGCCGTTCGCGGCAGTGCATCGAGCGTTCGCTTTACTCTTGCGCGAGGGCGCCTGGCCGCGAGATCCTATCGCGGTTCTGGAAACAATGCTCGAGGCCAACACTGCCGATCCGCGCGAACTCGCGGAAGCGGCGCGACGCGCCGTCATCCCGGATCTATTGCGACGGCGCGGCGTCGTGCAACTCGAGCCGATCATTTTCGAGTCGACGTTCGAACAGGAACTCGTCGGTGCGTGGTGCGGAGTCGCGGCGACCGGACCGGACCCTACGGCTGCCGTCGCGCTGCGCACTCGAATTGGAGCGTACGCATCGCGAACGCCACGCGACCGGGCCGCGGTCGTCTGTACCGCAGCGCTACGTCCGTCGCTCGCCGATTTTCTCGTACGTTCGGGCTTGCGAGTGAGTGTCTTCGCGTACGGAGAGTTGCCGGGAGAGACGGCGCTTGCGCCGGCCGAGGTCATCGAAGCGATCAAACCGAACGCGCTGACGTGCACCTAACGGCGCTCGACTGGATTATCGTCGTCGTTTCTTTAGGCATCAGTTTCGTTCCGGCGATCGTCCTTGCGCGGCGAGCCGGACGAAACATCTCTGAATTTTTTGCGGCGGGACGGCGCGCGCCGTGGTGGCTGATCGGAATTTCGCTGGTTGCCACGACGTTTTCAACCGACACGCCGAATCTCGTCACCAATCTCGTGCGCGACGGCGGCGTGGCGGAGAACTGGGTCTGGTGGTCGTTCCTACTCACGGGCATGGCAACGGTGTTTTTCTTCGCGCGCCTGTGGCGGCGCAGCGGCGTGCTCACGGACCTGGAGTTCTACGAGTTGCGCTACAGCGGAAAGGGCGCGTCGTTCGTGCGCGGCTTCCGCGCGATCTATCTCGGCCTATTTTTTAACTGCTGGATCATCGCGACCGTGAACTTGGCGCTGGTGAAGATCGCCGGCATTCTGTTCGGCTGGCCGCGAGCCGAGACGCTGGCGATCTGCGTCGCGGTGCCGATCGTCTTCGCCGCCACGGCCGGCCTGTGGGGCGTGATGGTGACCGACATGATCCAGTTTTGCATCACCATGAGTTCGGCGTTTGCCGCCGCCTACTTCGCGATTCATGCGCCGAGTGTCGGCGGTTTGAACGGGCTGATCGCGCACGTGCGCGCGCACAACGTCACGATGCTTTCAATCCTGCCGAACTTCGCCGACTGGAAGACGGCGCTCGCGATCTTCGTGATCCCGCTGACCGTCTTGTGGTGGTCGGTCTGGTATCCGGGCGCGGAGCCGGGCGGCGGAAGTTACGTCGCACAACGGATGCTCTCCGCGCGCACCGAGTCCGACGCGCTGTTCGGAACGTTCGCGTTTGCGGTGATGCATTATGCGTTGCGGCCATGGCCGTGGATCGTCGTCGCGCTGGCCTCCACTATCGTCTATCCGACGCTGCACGACATTCAACTGCGCTTCCCCAACTTGTCGCCGAGCCTCCTTGGGAACGACATCGCATATCCGGCGATGCTCGTTTTTTTACCGGCCGGCTTTGCGGGGTTCATGGTCGCGGGCATTTTCGCGGCGTACCGTTCGACGATCGAGACGCATCTGAACTGGGGCACGTCGTACCTGGTGCACGACCTCTACCAGCGCTTCATCCGCCCGCAGTCGAGCCAACGCGAACTCGTGCTGGCCGGTCGCATTGTGACCGCGCTACTGATGGGCCTGGGAATCGTGCTCACGCTGTTGCTCGACAACGCCAAGAACGCATTTAATTTATTGCTTTCGATCGGCGCCGGCACGGGCCTGATCTACTTGCTGCGTTGGTTCTGGTGGCGCATCAACGCGTGGAGCGAGGTCAGCGCAATGCTGGCGTCGTTCGCCGTCTCGCTCGGCTTTTTCGTCGCCGCAAAAACCGGTCACGCCGCCGACAGCGTGACGACGCTCCTCGTGACGATCGGCGTCACGACGCTGGTGTGGATCGTCGTCACGTTCGCGACACCGGCGGTCGATACGTCGACCCTGCGTGAGTTCTACGCCAAGGTCCGGCCCGCCGGACCGGGATGGCGCAACGTTGCGCGCGCGAGCGGGCTGCCGCCGTCGCCGGACTCCTTGCCGCTCGCGTTCCTCGGCTGGGTGTTGGGGCTAGCGTCCGTGTATGGAGCGCTCTTCGCCGCGGGCGGATTCATCTATGGCCGCACGGTGCAAGGGATCTCGTGGAGCGCCGTGACGCTCGCGGCAATCTGCGGGTTGCTCGCAGCGGGTCGCCGGCTGTGGCGGCCGATGGCAGGCCCGACCCCGGCCAAAAGCTAAGCTCGGACGGCTCCAATGAACTGGAAGAATCTTCGGGCGCCTTTCAAAGCGCTGGTCATCGTCGCGGTTTGTGCGATCGGCATCTGGACGATTATCCCGGTGCAGAAAACGATCCGCCTCGGCCTCGATCTGCAGGGCGGCGCGCGTCTCTTACTTCAATTGTATCCGACGGAAGAAGTTCAGCAGATCACCTCGCAGATTCAAGCCCAGACGCGGGAAGTGATCGACCGGCGCATCAACGGCCTGGGCGTCGCGGAACCGTCGATCAGCAACGTCGGGACCGATCGCATCTTGGTCGAGTTGCCGGCCGTGAAAAATCCCGACCAGGCCGAACAGGTGCTCAAACAAGTCGCGGTCTTGCAGTATAAAATCGTGCCGTTTGACGTGATGCAGAAGGCTGATGCCGCCGTCGCGCTACTCGCTAATCCGAATGCGCCGGCGAAAGAGAAGGCCGCCGCGGAAAAATACGTCGCTCAAGACGCGTACCGCCTGAGCGGCGACGTCGTCTATTCCGGCAAGGATCTCAAAGGTGCACAGGCGAGTTACGACCAGTCCGGCCGTCCGGACATCAACTTTCAGACCAAAGATCCGGCGAAGTTCGGGAAACTGACCTCCACGAATCTACAAAAACCGCTGGGCATCTTTTTGGACCACCGCTATCTCTCGGCGCCGATCGTACAGAGCCCGATCTATGACAGCGGCCAAATCACGGGCGGATCCTTCACCGAAGAAGACACGGTGACGCTGGCCAACGAGTTGAACGCCGGCGCGTTACCGGTCAGCGTGAAGATCATCGAAAAAGAAACGATCGGACCGACGCTCGGTAAGATCGATCTCGTACAGTCGATGCGCGCGGCGGGTTTGGGGCTCGCGCTCGTGTTGCTCTTCATGATCGTGGTCTATCGCCTGCCCGGCTTTTTGGCCGACGTCGCGCTCGCGATCTACGTGCTGGTGATGATGGCCATCATTGCGCTCTCGCACGCGACGCTCACGCTTCCGGGCATCGCCGGCTTCGTGCTTTCGATCGGCATGGCGGTAGACGCCAACGTGCTGATCTTCGAGCGAATCAAAGAAGAACTGTGGAACGGCAAGACGATGCGGGCCGCCGTGCGCGTGGGATTCCAGCGCGCGTTTTCGGCCGTCTTCGACAGTCACTTCACGACCATCGTGGGCGCCGGCGTGCTGTACATGCTGGGCACCGGAACGGTCAAAGGGTTCGCCTTCACGCTGTTCTGGGGAACCGTCGTTTCGTTGGTCACGGCCGTCTTCATCACGCGCTTCTTCGTCGACACGCTCGTCGATAACGAGATACTCACCGCGCCGGAATTCTACGGCGTGAAGCGCGACGAGGTCGGCATCTTCGCCAAGACCGCCGGCGCGGAGGCATAACGATGCTCTTCAGACGGCTGAACTGGAATATCGTCGGATGGTTCCGGATCGTCTCCTGGATCTCGTACGCCGTCATCGCGCTGGGGATCGGGTCGATGTTCTACCACGGCTTTGCGGGCGGCAACGGCTTCCACGCCAATCGAATGCTCCGGCTCGGCCTCTCGTTCACGGGCGGCACCGACATCACCGTGAAGTTCACCCAGCCGACGACGACCGATAAGGTCAAACAAGCCCTTGCGGGGCTCGGCATGACCGAGGAATCGATCACGACCGCCGGCACCGACGGCAAAGGCTTCGTCATTGCGACGCAGACGGCGTTCGCCAATAATTCGGCGCCGGTGTGGAACGCACTCAACACGGTCGCACCGGTCGATCGAGCGTCGTCGCAAATCACGTCGGTCGGCCCATCGCTGGGTCGCGAGTACCTGACGAAGGCGCTCTGGGCGCTCGTGATCGCGCTCGGCATCCAGTTCATGTACATCGCGTTCCGTTTCGGATGGAACTACATTTTCGGCTTGGTGACGGTCATCGCACTGCTGCGCGATGCCGCGATGATGATTGGCATCTACGCGCTTGCCGACAGACGGGCCGACGATGCGTTCTTGGCGGCCGTCTTGACGGTCATCGGTTACTCCGTCATGGATACGATCGTCATCCTCGATCGAATTCGCGAAAACACCAAACTGATGGCCGGGGCACCGTACGACCGCATCGTCAACGAGTCGATCAAGCAGACGATGACGCGCTCGTTCAACACGCTCGCGACCGTCGTCATCACCCTCGTCGCGCTGCTGGCGCTCGGCGGCGGCAGTCTGAAAAACTTCGCCTTTGCGCTGCTGGTCGGCATCTGTTCGGGCGGATATCACTCGATCTTTTACTCGGCCCCCCTCGTCCTCGGCTTCCGCAAGCGTCAACTCGAAGCGGCCGCGAAACGCCGGCGCGCAGGCCTCGCGCATGACCGCACCGTGACGGCGCGATCCAGGGCGGAGTCGGGCGTGCTGCAAAGCCGTAGCGGCGTCGCGCGGGAGGACATCGTCGCGGCGCGACGCGAACGGCGCGCCAAAGCGAGAGCGGCGCGCACCGTGACGCCGGCCGTACCACAACGCTATCGTAAGAAGCGCGCCGATGGGGAGGCCGTCGTCGCCGTTGAAGAACCGTTCGCCGGCGAGGAAACGACCATCGACCCGCTGGACGCCCAGAACGCCGGACTGCACGAAGCCGCGTTGGAGCAAGGCCACGAAGAGATCTCGCTCAACCTCGACGAGTTCGACACGCCGCCGCCCGAAGGCGAGTCCCACTCCTAAAGGTTTCCCGCCGCCGACGCCCTCGGAAGCCGCCTTCGAGGCGGCGCTTCGCGCTCTTGACTCATCCCGAGCGGAGTCGCCGGTCGAGGGAACCGATGATTTCGTTGAGCGCGTCTTTGCGAAGGGCCGGCAGTACCTGCACGATCGCTATTCCAACATCGGCGATGCGCCCCGCTTTCACACCAAGATCGCCGGCGTTTCGTTTGAAGGGCGGCAAGACACCATTGCGGGCTTGCGCTCGGGGGCGCCGCTGGATCTCCATCGCGAACCGGCTAATCCTCACGATTGCAATGCAATCGCCGTTCACTATGGCAATTTGCGATTGGGATTCCTAAACCGGGAACTCGCCGCACATCTCGCAAGCGTCATGGACGCCGGCATTCAGTACCGCGCGCGCATCGCCTCGCTCACTGGATCGGGTGAAGGGCGGCATCGCGGCGTCAACATTTTGCTCGAACGCGAGGTGGTCGCGACGCTACCCCGTGACGTGCGCGACCGTGCCGTGCGCACTTCGATCGGTGACGGCGCGGCCGTTGCGGAGCGGGTACGCGATGCGCTGATCGGAAACGCACGGCCGCATGAACCGCAGCGCGCCGTCCTGGAACGCATCGCGGCCGGTAAAAATACGCTGGCCATTTTTGGAACGGGGCGGGGAAAATCGTTCTGCTTTCAATACAGCGCCGCGCTGCGGGCCTTTGCCGATCGAGGCAAGACCCTGGTCGTCTATCCGTTGCGAGCGCTGGCGAACGACCAATTCGATGCCCTGGCGCGAAAGTTTGACCCGTTCGGCGTGCGCTGTTTCCGTGCCAACGGGTCGATCGACTCCGACGAACGCGACGATCTCTTTGCGGCGCTGCGCGAGGGAACGTGGGATATCGTGATGGCGACGCCGGAGTTCTTGGAGTTCCATCGCGATGCGTTCGCGGCGCCCAGCATTCCCTCGTTCGTGGTCGTTGACGAAGCCCACCATCTTATCGAATCGCGCCATCGCCCGGCGTACGCGCGACTCGGTGAAACGATTGCGGCGTTTGGCCGACCGCAGGTCCTGGCGCTTACCGCCACCGCCAATGAGGACGCCTTTGCACGAATCGTGAACGACCTCGGAGTCACTGCGTGGGTCATCGATCCAACCGTGCGCGATAACCTTCACGTCGTGGACGCGCGCGATACGACCGACAAACTGCGATATCTGTTGGAACTGTTCGGCGCTCCGAAATCGCGTCGGCGCAAGGGAATAGTCTACTGCAATTCGCGTCCGAAGGTAACGGAGGTCGCGCAACGATTGCGCCGGGAGTTGGGCGACGTGGTGATGTTTTATCATGGAAAGATGCCCAATGCCGAGCGGTCGGAGATCGAGCGCCGCTTTCGCGACGGCAGCCTGCAAATAATCGTCGCAACGACGGCGTTCGGCGAAGGAATCGATTTGCCCGACGTGCGGGACGTCGTGCTCTACCATTTGAATTTCAACGCCGGCGAGTTCAATCAACAGGCGGGACGGGCAGGGCGTGACGGTACGCCGGCGCAGATCCACTTGCTGTACGGGCAGGCCGACCGGTCCGTCAATGAATTTCTGATCGATTGCGAGTCTCCGCCGATACCGCGGTTACGAGAGATCTATCGCGGAATGAAGGCCATGGCGCGCCCCTCGGCAGGCGGACAGGCTGTACTACGCGCCGACAACGCTGCCATCGCCGGCGCTCTCGATATCCGCGGCGTTGACAAGCGGACGATCAGAACCGCGCTATTGATCTTTGCCGATTCAGAGCTGGTTGAACTCGGCGAAGACGGCGACGGAGAATACGTCCGTTTTCTGCCGGTTCGGGGCCGGGTCGAGATGGAGCGCAACGAGCGGTACGCGGAAGGGGAAGCCACGCGCGATGCCTTTGCGCGCTTTTGCGAGCTGGCGTTGCGCGCGCCGGCGACGACGCTCGAGCGGCTCATCAACCGCCCGATCTATCCGTCGCGCGTCCAGTTACTACGCTAGGATCCCCATCCGGGACTAATATTCGTCGACGGGCAGATCGGAGGGCGGCTCGTGGATGAAGTGCTCCATCGAGTACTTCGCCGGAATCGGCGTGAATGCGCGCGGTTTCTGTGCGAAGTCAAACGAATCGCTGATGCTCGTAGCTCGCGTGTCGGTGTAGCCCTGCGAAACGCTGCCCAGCGGCGGCAGGCCAAAGACCTCTTCCATGAACTTCAAAATGCTACCGAACTCGTACGGCGTGGACGAGACGTATCCGCGCTTGGCATAGGGGGAGATGATGAGGCACGGCACGCGAATTCCCAAGCCGCGATAGTCCGGTTGCGGCGGCGGAGCATTGTCGTAGAATCCGCCCCAATCGTCCCAAACGACGACGATCGCACTCGACTTCCAGTACGGACTCTTTCCGATTGCGTTGACGACGGAAGCGACCCAAGAGGGGCCCAAATCGCTACGCTGGCCCGGGTGATCGGAATCGGGCTTCGAGGGCGTGACCCAGCTTACGGACGCCAGTTTACCGCTCTGCGCATCGGTGATAACGGTAGTCTCCGGCGCAATGAGATCGGTTTTCCAATCGGGCCCGTAGCGAACCGCTTTCATCGCTTCGTACGGCGACCAAATGCCGGCGTGGCGCACCTTCGTTACGTAATACTTCCAGGGGACTCCGGCGGCGTCGAGCGTCGTGGCCATCGTGTTGAATTGCGTGAAACATGGAAACGGTCCATAACCATGCTGGATCTGATGATTCGGGCCCTTGACCGTCGTCGTTCTGGTTCCCGGCGGAGAATCGCAACTATTAAAGGCACCGTCGGAGAAGTCCGCCAGCGATAACGCCGGACTCTGCTGCTGGATCGTGTCCGTGCCGGCGATCAACGTGATGTGCCCCGTCCAACTTGGACCGAACTCAGTGGGAAACATGTGATCCGCAAGCACGTAGTTCTTCGCCATGTCCCAATACGTATCGACTTGGCTGCGCTCGATGTAGGCGTAGCCCGCGTTGGCGCCGGCCTTGCCGAAGTGGTTGAAACCGTCCATTTTGCCGCCGTTCCAATCCACGAGCGCGCTCTCATATTCATGCGGGAGATTGGGCTCGACCTCGAACGTGTCTTGGTGCAGCGGAATCTTTACCGATTTGCCACCCTGCAGTCCATAACCGTACATGGGAGCGTCGGCGCCGGGATAACCGGCAAAAAAGTTTTCGAAACTGCGATTCTCTTGGATGATGACGATGACGTGCGAGATGTATTGACTCGCGGGACTGTGACCTCGATGCTGCGTGGCGGGAAGCGGATTGCGGAAAGCGTCGGTCGTGTTCGCGCTCGGGCCGCCGCCGCTTGAGGAACATCCGGTGGCGATGAGCAAAGCGGAAGCACAGGTAAACGTGAGCGCGCTGATGCGCATATCATCCTCCGAGAAACGCACTTAGGTGACCTCACGTTTAGGCGGCTCAGAAGCCGCTCCTGCCGACGAGAACATCGAGCGAGGGATCGCTTTGTCATCCTGAGCGTAGCCGAAGGATTGCTAGGTCAGCACGCGAGTCATCGCGCCCTGATCGACGTCTTTGTAAAAATCATTGTCGGTCTCCGTGACGCCGGCTGCGGCCCATGGGTCGATCTGGCGGCGCGAGGTCGGAAGATGAACCGTCGGACCGGAGGCATCCGAGTAGTCCGCGTGCCCGAAGGGCGCAAAGTCATCGCTCTCGCGGTGAGCCAGCACGAGGTCGCCGACGGCGTCTGCGGCCGCCTTCGCATCGCCGCGAACCGTCTCGTTCAAGCGGCCATCCTGGGCGAGCGTATCGTAAAACGCGATCGCAGGACGATCGGCGCGCCAGGGCATGTCTGCAGTACTTTGGGGAAACCGCGCCATGCCGTCGATGGCCCGAGCATCTTCCCGTATCGCGCTGCGTACGCCGGATTGCGTCGCGGCCGTGACGGCGTCGTCGTTGAGCCGCCTGATCGCATCCTCCGCGTGCGCGATCTTTGCGGCGTCCAAATCCAGCACGTCGAAGGCGGCCGCCGGGCCGAAACCGCCGAGGTCGCCGGCGTCGTATCTCGTTCGCATGACGTCGTTGACGATTGCCTTCGACATCGACTGCGAATCGTTGAGATGTGAGGCGATGACGTGGGCGACGTCGCTTGGAACGCCCGGCGCCAACATCGTTTCGGGACTCGCGGCGAGATATTTTACGCCTGCGTGCGAGAGAGCGTCGGCAAAGCCCATCGTGTCCATCAAGCACTGATTGGCGACGATGCCGTCGACGCGGCGCGTGCCGTCCTCGGGATGCGCGTGTGCATGGATCGCCATGCCGTCGGCGATAGCGCGCGCGATCTGCGGCATCGCCATCACGCTTCCGTCGCCGGTTTCTAAGCCGCCGCCGTCGCCGCCACCGTGGTCGACCAGGTCGATCCAGGTCTGCTTCGCGCCGCTCTTTTGCGCGTTATCAAGCGTATGTGCAACGAAGCGCGCAAGGTTCGATTCGTTGCTCATGTCGTGCGCGCGGCTCAGGCGGACGTGCGCGACGTCGCCGTCGGCGATCGTGTACTGCTCGGTATGAAGTTCGCCGGAACGAATCGCGTCGCCGTCGGCGCGCAGTTGCGTCGTGTCTTCGACGGTGAATTCGATTCGCGAGTCGCGTTGGCTCGTCCGAAGCGCCTGCGAGAGCGTCGATTCTTGAATGGCATCGAGATTGTTATCCCCGTCGCGATAAATTCCGAACTCCAAAGAGCGCCGCGTCGGCGTAACGGTGATATTCTGCAGCATGCTGCCTCCCGAAGAAAGTTTTGGTCGGCGCTCTACTGCGACAATGAATGGGGCCGACTAGGCGTCGAACAGGCCGCCGCGATGGGACAGTGCGAAATCTGCGGCGGCGAACTGATATCCGCGGGGAGCGTTCCGGGATATCAGCGGCCGGCGAGTTATGCGATCTTCGATTGCCGCGCGTGTATGACGATGGTCGCGGATCCAAAAAAAATCGACGCGCAAGTGTACAACGCGATTTATGCGGTTCCGGGAGGCGCGCCGGGATACGACCGTTACTTTCAATACGCGCGTCGCATCGTGCACCAGCGCGACCCGCTAGGTTATCTGACGACCCGCGTCGACGCGGCGTGGGGCGTGCATCGCGCCCTGCGAAAATATGGGGCGGAGAGCATCCTCGAGGCAGGGTGCGGTCTGGGATACCTTACCTATGCGCTGAAGTCGGCCGGCTACGATGCCTTCGGCATCGACATTTCAAAGGAAGCGGTCGCGCAGGCGCGGCGCGCATACGGTGAGTTTTACCGGGCCGAATCGGTTGAGTCGTACGCGGCCGGTGCTAACCGAAAATTCGATGCGATCGTCATGGTTGAAGTCATCGAGCATCTCGAAGAGCCGATCGCCTTATTGCGCGATGCCGCGCAGTTGCTCGCGCCGGGTGGTTCGATCGTCTTGACGACTCCCAACAGAACGTATTACGGCTACGAACGGCCGTGGAGCACCGATCTTCCACCGGTGCATCTCTGGTGGTTCTCCGAACAATCCGTTTCGAAGATCGCGCAGCACGTCGGTTGCCGTGCCGAGTTCGTCGACTTCAGTGAATACAATCGGCGTTTTCCCGTACTGCACGCCTTCACGTGCGCGCATGCAGCGCAGCTCGATGAAGCCGGGCGCGTTCTGCGTCAGGAGAGTCTACCGATGAGACTCGCGCGGCGAACCGGTGTTCTTCACGATGGATATTGGCTAGCGTCGCGTACGGCGGGTTTAGTGCGCCGCGAGAGGCCGAAACGAAGCCGGCCTACGATGGTTGCGGTCCTGCGTCCCTCCGGCTGATAGCGGCTACGAAAACCGTATCGGTCTGGTGAATTGCCCTGCTATGCTCGCCTAGTCCCATGAAGAATTTCCGAGGGCAGGGTCGCTGCGGGCGGGAAACTAGCGGCTCGTGACGCAGGATCACGACGTTCTCGTCCTCGGCGCCGGCCTCGCCGGGATGCGGGCCGCGTTAGAGGTGGCACGCAACGGCGTCAACGTGGCGATCGTCACGAAGGTCCATCCCATTCGAAGCCATTCGAGCGCGGCGCAGGGCGGCATCAACGCCGCGCTGGGCGAGGGCGACAGTTGGGAATCGCACGCATTCGACACCGTGAAGGGTAGCGATTACCTTGCCGATCAGGATGCCGTCGAAATCATGACCCAAGAGGCGCCGCGCGACATCATAGAATTCGAGCACATGGGCGTGATCTTCTATCGCGCTCCCGATGGAAAGCTCGGGACGCGCGCTTTCGGCGGCGCGTCACAGGCTCGAACGTATTTCGTCGGCGACATCACCGGACAGGCGCTGCTCGTGACGCTGTACGACCAAATTCTCAAGGCCGGCGTCAAAGTCTACGAAGAATGGTTCGCGACGAAGTTGTTGGTCGAGAACGGCGCTTGTCGCGGGATAGTGGCGCTCGAGATGCTGACCGGCGAGTTGCACCTTTTGCGATCGAAGGCGGTCGTCGTCGCGAGTGGAGGCCTAGGGCGACTCTACGAGCCCAGCACGAACGCATTGATGTGCACGGGTGACGGCTATTCGCTTGCCTACCGCGCCGGCGCGCCGCTGATGGATATGGCGATGGTGCAGTACCATCCGACGACGCTGGCCGGCAGCGGCTTCTTGATGACGGAAGCGGCGCGCGGCGAAGGCGCGTATCTGCTCAACTCCGAGGGCGAGCGTTTCATGAAGCGCTATGCGCCCAACAAGATGGAACTCGCGGCACGCGACGTCACGTCGCGCGCCGAGGCAACCGAAATCGCGGAAGGACGGGGCATCAACGGCAACGTGCTGCTGGACCTGCGACATCTGGGTCCGGACGTCATTCTCAAAAAACTGCCGCAGATTCACGAGATGGCGCTCGACTACCTCGGCATCGACATGATCCAGGAACCGGTTCCGGTGCGTCCGGGAATGCACTATCAAATGGGCGGCATCAAGACCGATACCAATGGAGCAACGGTCGTGCCCGGCCTGTACGCGGCCGGCGAAGTCGCGTGCGTTAGCGTCCACGGCGGCAATCGCCTCGGTGCTAACTCGTTACTCGATACGATCGTCTTCGGACGGCGCTCCGGTAAAACGTCGGCACAATATGCGGTCCAGACGTCGCGCGGGGTGGGCGGCGAAGAGCTCTTGCAATCGGAGCAAGCGCGGCTGCAAGGACTGCTCGAGCGTCCGTACACCGGCGAAACGTGCGCGGGCCTTCGTTTGGAACTCGCCACGATGATGGACGAGAAGGTTGGTTTATATCGCAGCGACGCCGGGCTGCACGAAGCGCTCGACAAGTTGCACGAATATCGCCGCCGCTATCGCAACGTCGCGGTCGGCGACAAGAGCCGTATCTTCAATCAAGCGCTGACCTTCGTGCTGGAACTGGGATACCTGCTCGACTGCGGGGAGACGATCATTCGCGACGCGTTAATCCGTAAGGAGAGCCGCGGCGCGCACACGCACGCGGACTATCCCGAACGCAACGATGAAGACTGGATGGTGCACACGCTGTTGACGCATCGCGGCGAAGAAGAACCGGATATTTCACACTTGCCCGTGACGATCACGCGCTGGAAGCCCGAGGTACGCACGTACTAATGGAGTTCACAATCGAGGTTGGGCGCTACAATTCCGAAGGGCACTATGCGCTCAATGCGGTTCCCGGCAAGGCGTTCCCGCCGCCGTGGGATCGGTCGCCGGTGCGGCGCTATCAAACGTATAGCGTCGACCTGCCGGAACACGCGGTCGTTCTCGACGCGTTAATCGCGATCCGCGAATACCAAGATCCGTCGCTCGCCGTTCGCTGCGCGTGCCGCAGCGCGATCTGCGGATCGTGCGCGATGTGGATCAACGGGCACGCGCACCTTGCGTGCAAGAGCAAGCTGCAAGAGTTTACGAAGGACGGAAAGACGCGGGTGGAGTCGCCGCCCTCCATGCCGGTGATTCGCGACCTGGTCTGCGACATGGCGCCCTTTTGGGCGAAGCACCTCGCCGTCAAGCCGTGGCTAGAGGCCAAACGACCCGTGCCGCCGCCCGACCAGGAGTATCGAGTTCCCAACGCGGCGATGGAAGAACTGATTCAAGAAGTATCCTGCATTAGTTGCGGTGCCTGCCTGATGGATTGCGAGTCGTTTGCGGTCAACCCGGATTTTCTCGGTCCTCAGGCGCTGGCGCAGGCGTACCGCTACGTCGGCGATCCGCGCGATGAAAAGACGAAAGAGCGCTTGGGCGAGTACAGCAAACCGGGCGGAGTTTGGGACTGCACTCACTGCTACGAATGCGTGACGCAGTGCCCGAAAGGGGTGGCGCCGCTCGAGCAGATTCTCAAACTGCGCCGTTTGGCTGTCGACGCCGGTTTCACCAACAATGCGGGCACTCGGCACGCCGACGCATTTGCCGATTCGGTCAAACATAGCGGCCGTCTCAACGAACTGACGCTCATGCCGAAGTCGACCGGATTCTTCAACATCGTTGGGCAATTAAAAACGCTACCGAGCGCGATCGCCATGGCGCGCGCCGGTAAACTGCCACCGTTGATTCACAAAGCGATTCCCGGCGTCAAACGCATCAAGGCGATTTTCGAACGGGTCGGAGGACGGTTTAAGTGAAGGTCGCGTTCTTTCCCGGCTGCGTCTCAAAAGGCGCCTGTCCGGAACTCTACGCTTCGGCGAATCTGATCGCGGAGCCGCTCGGACTGGAACTGCACGAACTGACGCAGGCGCCCTGCACCGGCGCCGGCGTGCTGAGCGAGCAGAATCCCGATCTGGCCGACGCGCTGAACGGCTTGACGTTGGCGATGGCAGAATCCGAGGGCGCCGACCTGATGACGATCTGCAGCACGTGTCAAGGCGTGCTTTCCAGCCACAACTACACCTTCTCGCAAGATCGCGCGAGGTTGGATCGCGCCAACGCCACGATCGCGGATCAAGGCTTTCGTTACGGCGGGACGACGAAGGTGAAGCACTTGCTGTGGATGCTGTTCGAAGACATCGGCATCGAGCGCGTTGCCGCGGCGATCAAACGCAAACTCACCGGTTTGAAGATCGCGCCGTTTTACGGATGCTACATTTTACGACCGGTAGAATCGCTGGGCTTGCGCGAGCGCCCGGAACGCAAGGGTTATCTCGAGCGGTTGATCTCGCTACTCGGCGCGGAGCCCGTGGAGTATCGCGGCTCGACGAAGTGTTGCGGCTTCCCGATGCTGACGTTCAATCGCGACAAGGCACTGGCGATGGGCGGCAATCATATTCTCGAAGCCAAAGAAAAAGGCGCCGATCTTCTCGTGACGCCTTGCCCGCTCTGCCACCTCAACCTCGACGGTCAGCAACCCGATGCCGCGCGCGTACTCAAGCAAGAGATCGACGTCCCCATATTCCATCTGCCCCAGTTGTTGGGTTTAGCCTTCGGTCTCGAACCCGAGCAGTTACGCCTGAATCATCACGTCGTGCCGACGAAAGGGGCGCTGGAGAAGGTCGAACTCAAAGTCTGAACGTATGAATGCGAGCACCCTCAAGTTTGCGTTTCAACGTAAGGAGTTCAACGTTGCTTCACTCTAGTGTTTTGCACGCGCGCCGCACCGCCGGCGCCGTGATCGTCGGCCTCTCGATCGCGGGCTGCTCGATGAACGGCGCCGTTGCGCCGAGCGGCGCGGGCGATCAAAGCGGCCGTACCGGTTCTGCCAGCGTTCGGCACAACCAACTGCTCGCGAGCGGTTTGGCGCGGGTGCAACCCAGCCAGACGACTCTGCGCGGTTGGCTTTCGCCCGACGCCAGAAGGAAGAAATCGCTCATTTATTGGGGCAACTATTACAATAGCACGATCACCGTTTATTCGGCGAAGGGAACCAACCCGCCGGAAAAGGGTCAGATCACAACGGGCCTTTCGAATCCGGAGCGGCTCTTCATCGACAAATCCTTGAACGTGTACGCCACCAATCTGGGAAACAACACGATCACCGCCTATAAACGCGGCGCTACCTCGCCGTTCTTGACCATCAGCGACGGCGTCAACAGTCCGACGGGCCTCACCGTGGACGCGGCCGGCACCGTCTACTGCGCCAACGTCGGCAACAATACCGTTACCGAGTATCCGAAGGGCCAGACTTCACCCTCGTTGACGATCCCGATGGGCTCGAATACCCCGGAGTACCTTGCCGTCGATAGCGCCGACAATCTCTATGTTTCGGCCGGAAACGTCGTCATGGAGTTCCCGCCCGGGTCCACGAAGGGCAAAGACCTCGGGCTCGTGATCGGCGCCCCCTGGGCACTCGAAGTCGACAAGTCCGGCAACATCGTCATTATCGACGAGGCTGCCAATACGATCGACGTTTTCCCGCACGGACAGACGCAGCCGTCGAAAAAGATCGCCGTGACGGCTGGGAGCGCCTTCGGGTTGTCGCTGAACAAATCCGAGACGCAACTCTTGGTGACCGTCGAAGTTACGGGTGGGTTCATCGTTCAGACGCTGGCCTATCCGAACGGCACCTCGCTGACCGACAAGATCGACAACAGCCTGACCGTCGGCAACTGGCCGATCGCGGTCAGTCCCGACGCGGTTCTGTAACAGTTCGTCAGGGTTGCGGTGCGGGTGCCGCAACCGGACAATCGCGTAGCAGCGTCATGCCTTCGGGCGTGCTGTGCGCGATCACGTATCTCACGACGGGCGGTTCGCCCGCGAGTTTATCGCTCGGCGGCGGCTGGAAACGGGTGGGGAAATTGGGATCCCGCAGATTCTGGTCCGACCACGGGTTGACCGCTTCGCTCGTGTAGTACCAAGGATAATCCAGCAGTAACGATTGCATCGAGCCGTCGGCAAAGTGCACCGACATCTTGACGTCGACCCAAAATCCACGCGTCTGCGGATCGAAGCGCGAACCGTGGGGATCGGAGAACGTAACGAAGCCGCACGGCTCCTCGCCGTTTGCGGCGTCCGGACCCGCGCCACTCCCGCTGCCGGAGCCTTGGCTCGACGACGCGCCGAGCCCGGCGTTGGCGGCGACTTCGGTGCCGTGGATCGCGCTCGCCCACGCCGGCTTGGGCGCGAATCGCAACGCGAGCCCAGTCACCGGATGCGCGACGCTCTTTGCGACCGCGCCGCTGGAACGGCGTCCGCCCGCCGCCGCCGGCAAGATCGTGTGCTGCGGCGTTATTTGAATCACACGACGATGTGGTATGACGTGGAGCCGGATCGGCCGCACGGGCGACTTGGGCGTAATGACTACGCGGATGAGCCGCGCCTCAGTGACGATTTCGCGCCGCACCGGCTGCTGCGGCGGGCTCACGGGAATTAATCCCGCCGCGGTTTCGTGTATAGCGATGGAGATCGCGCAGGCAACGCAGACGCGGCGAAACGTCGAGTCTCCAAAGAGAACGCCGAGCCGGTCGGCTACGAACGGCTCGGCGTAACGCGATCGTTGGTGTTTAGGGTGGATTGGTCCCGTACGTCTGTACGTACCACTGCCTGAACTGATCGTAGGTTGGGTAGTAGCCGTACTTGTGATAGAACCAGTCGCGATAGGCGTCTTGACGGCGCGTCACTTCCTGTTCCTGTAGTCGCCGCTCGCGTACCTTGTGATTGTAGTTCACGACCAGCGGTATCGAGCCCGCGGTAACGGCGGTTACGAGCAAGATCGTATTCGTGCTGCCGCCGCCGTTGGCGAGGGCGGGGCCGGTGACGCAAACGCCAAGCGCTAACGTCATCGCGGCGGCCAGGGCATGCGTTCTATTCATCAACCTTCCTTTCTGCAGGCCCTTCAATCTTCCAACTCAAACCGATTGCGCGTGGAGATCGAAAGCCTGATTCGAGCAATCCCTGATTTTCCGATTCCAGGGATTCTTTTCCGTGACATTACCCCGTTGTTGAAAGATAAGCAAGGCTTTCGGCGCGCGATCGACCTTTTTGTCGAGAAATTCATCCGTCGTGGGATTGATTACGTGGTCGCCATCGAGGCACGGGGCTATATCTTGGGAGCACCGATTGCCTACGCAATTGGCGCCGGTTTTATTCCGGTGCGCAAACCCGGGAAGTTGCCGCACGAGAAGTTGAGCGAAGAATACGCGCTGGAATACGGCACCAACACGCTCGAAATTCATTCCGATGCCATTGGCAGCGGCGATCGCGTGTTGGTGGTGGACGATCTGCTGGCTACCGGCGGAACGGCCGCGGCGACGGCGCGATTGCTGCAACGGCTGGGCGCCACGGTCGAGGCCTTTGCCTTCTTGGTTGAATTGAGCGCTTTGCACGGCCGTAGGGCGTTGCCCGAAGGCGAGGTCGTTACGTTTGTCTCGTACTAACGACGGGCTCAAACGCTGCGCACCCGTCGCCGCGACGTTGCTGGCGTCGCTCGTTGGATTCTGTATCGTTCCCGCATTCGCGCGCCCGCACGCGACGCCGACACCCGCGCCCACGCCTACGCCGGTTGCGGACCCCGCCATCACGAAGCTCGTGCGGGCGCAGTTCGTGCAATGGCAGGCCGGCATCATCAATAAGAATCTCTACGCGCAGCAAGTCCTCGATAAATTGTCGGATTCGACGATCTCTCAAACCTCCAAATCGCTCGCGCAACTCGGCGCGCTCACCGAGATGGTGTATCTGGGCCCATGGATCGAAGCCGATTTTCCGCCCGGCGCCCGCGGCTACGTCTATCAGATGCGGTGCACCTCGGGCAACATCTATCTATGGCTGGCGCTCGATCCGCAAGGCAAAATCGCGACGATTCTTTTTAAGAATAGACTGGACGTCGAAACGGTGACCCCGGCCCCGCAGCCGACAGCCACGTAGACAGCCCGCGCCTTCCGCGCGTTATAATAGCGGGATACCTATGCCCATCGCCGAGCTCATCGACCGCGTTCGCCGCTACGATTCTGCCGCAGACGCAGAGGCGCTGGAGCGCGTCTACGAGCTCGCCGTCGCTGCACACCAAGGCCAGCGGCGAGCTTCCGGCGAGTCGTTCATCGAGCATCCGTTGGCGGTGGCGGGGATCTTAGCCGATCTCGAGATGGATCATCAAACGATCGCCGCCGCCCTGCTGCACGACGTGGTCGAAGACACGTCGGTGACTCACGAGCAAGTCGCCGAACTCTGCGGTGAGGAGGTGTCGCGGCTCGTCGACGGCGTCACCAAACTGACGCGCATCCCCTATCAATCGAAGGAAGACGCTCAGGTCGAAAATCTTCGCAAGATGTTCTTAGCCATGGCTAAGGACATTCGCGTGATCATCATCAAGTTGGCCGACCGCCTTCACAACATGCGCACGCTGGCGAGCCTTCCGCCGGCCAAGCAGCGAGCGATCGCGCGCGAGACGCTGGACATCTACGCCCCGATCGCCCACCGCTTGGGGATTTGGAAAATCAAGTGGGAAATCGAAGACGAGTGTCTGCGCTACCTCGATCCGTCCGGCTACCACGACATCGTCGAGCGGGTTGCCAAGACGCGCACGGCGCGCGAGGCCGACGTCGATGCAGCGATCGCAAACCTGCGCCGTGACTTTGCAAACCTGAACGTCAACGCCGAAATTCAAGGCCGCCCGAAGCATTTCTACTCGATCTACTCGAAGCTGAGCAAAGGTCGAGATTTTTCGACGATCTACGACTTGACGGCGATTCGGATCATTGTCGACAGCGTGAAGGATTGCTACGCGGCGCTCGGCGCCGTGCACACGATGTGGACCCCGCTTCCCGGTCGCTTCAAAGACTACATCGCCATGCCGAAACCCAACATGTACCAGTCGCTACACACGACGGTCATCGGCCCGGCGGGGGATCCCCTCGAGATTCAAATTCGGACGTGGGAGATGCACCGCACCAGTGAGTACGGCATCGCGGCGCACTGGCGGTACAAAGAGGGTGGTAAGGCGGATCAATTCGAGAACAAACTCTCTTGGCTGCGCGCACTGCTCGAATGGCAGAAGGACATGCGTGACTCGCGCGTCTTCATGGAAAACCTGAAGCTCGATCTCTTCGACTCGCAGGTCTTTGCGTTTTCTCCCCGCGGCGACGTCTATTCGATTCCTGCCGGCGGCACGCCGCTCGACTTCGCCTATCAGGTGCACACCGACGTCGGCAATCACTGCGTCGGCTCCAAGATCAACGGGCGCATCGTTCCACTCGACTATCAGATACGCAACGGCGACATCTGCGAAATCCTGGTGAACAAGTCGAGCGGCCGCCCTTCGTTGGATTGGTTGTCGATCGTCAAGACATCCGGCGCAAAACATAAAATTAAGCAGTGGTTCCGTAAAGAACGGCGGGAAGAGAACGTCTTAGCCGGTCAGGAAGCGCTCGAGCAAGATTTGGCACGCGCCGGCATGAGAACCGATCTCGCGCGCGGCGAGTTGATCGGGCGGATCGCGGCGCGGATGAACTATAGCACGCCAACCGATCTCTTCGCGGCCATCGGCTTCGGCGACGCCTCCGCGCAGGCCGTCGCCAACCGCTTGCGGGATGAAGTCAAACACGACAACGTCGTCGATTTCACCAAGATCGGGCGAAAGCCGGTCGCGCGCAAGAGCGTGCGTCGCTCGAGCGGCGTGCGAATCGCCGGCGTCGACGATATGTTGGTGCGCGTCTCCAAGTGTTGTTCGCCGGTGCCCGGCGATCCGATTATCGGCTACGTGACGATCGGCCGCGGCGTGAGCGTGCATCGCGCGGACTGTCCGAACATCGCCTTCATGAATGCGACGCCCGAGCGGATTCTTCAGGCTACGTGGGTCGACGATACCGGCTTGACGCACGGTGTGGACGTCGAAGTGGAGGCAGACGATCGGTCGCAGTTGCTGCAAGACATCATGGCAGTTTTCTCCGAGGTCAAAACGCAGGTGAGTTCGGTCAACGCGCGCGTACGGCGCGACGGCGTTGCAGTCGCAAGTCTCACCGTGCAGATCCGAGACTTGGACCACTTGCACAAAATCTTGGTGAAACTCGAAACGCTCAAGAACGTTCGTCGCGTTTATCGCGTGACCAAACGCGAACGCAGCGCCCTGTAGATCAAAAACAAGCGTGCCCGCGATCCATTGTATTCTGCCGGAGGCGGCCGCATTCGTTGCGGGCGTGATGAACAGCGTCGCCGGGGGCGGTAGTTTTCTCTCCTTTCCGGCATTAGTCTTCGCAGGCGTAGCTCCCATATCGGCCAATGCGACGAATAACGCGGCGATGTGGGTAGGAACGATCGGCAGCGCGCGCGGTTATCGCGAAGAACTGACGGTATATCGTGGACTGCTGCTGCCGGTGATAATTGCGAGCGTCTTCGGCTCGATCATCGGGGCGTGTCTGCTGCTCGTTACGCCGCAATCCGTCTTCGCGCGCATGATACCGTGGCTGTTGCTGTTCGCGACCGTCGTATTTGCGATCAGCCCGTACCTCACGCGCAACGCTCCGGCGGTTCCTCGACACGCACCCTGGCAAATCGCCGTACAGTTTGTGGTCGCGCTCTACGGCGGTTATTTCGGCGCCGGAATGGGGATCTTGATGCTCGCGGTGCTCGCATTTTCCGGGTTGCCCAGCTTCAACGCGCAGAACGCGATCAAAAACATGCTCGCCGTTGCGATCAACGGCGTCGCGCTGATTCCGTTCGTCGTTGCGCGAATCGTCGATTGGCGCTTCGCCGTTCCGATGGCGGTAGCGGCGGTGCTGGGCGGGTATCTCGGCGCTCGCTTCTTTCGGCGAGTCCCACAGCGAATATCGCGCGTGCTCGTCGTTTCAATTGGAATCGCGATGACTATGGTCTTCTTCTTTCGGAGTTTTCATTAAAAAGGTGACGCCGGTCGCTCCACAATTGCAGGGCGGCCAAAATAGGAATTCGAAGGCCTTCCTTCCCGTTTATCACTGAAATTTCAGCGAGGTTAACAATGTATTGGAACCATCGTGCGGCGTTGGCGGTCGCCGCAGCGCTTTTAGCGACGTCGGCGTGCGGAGGAAGCAACTCCGTTCCATCGGCGACTTCCGCCGGAAATGCGACGTCGCAGTCGGTTAGTAATCCGCAGGCGCAACGGTCGCAACGCGGCGTTACGTCCGAAGCGGTAGATACGACGTCGATCCTCAAGCGGCTCAAGAAGGTCGTCGTCATCGGATCGACAGTGGACCCCACCAACGGCGACATGGGCGGGCGCTCCATCTCTGAGGCCGGCACAACCTTCGGTGGGCTGAAAAAGGGCCAGATCCTGGTGTGCAATTACGCCGACTCCTCCGGCAACGCCGGCAAGGGAACGACGATCGACGTTTTCAATCCGACGGCCAACTCAAAGCCCGTAACGTACGTCCGTGACTCTCGCATTGCCGGCTGCGATGCGGATGCTCTGTCGAGCGGGAATTACCTGTATGCGGGAAGCCTCACGAACGGTGACCTCGTCGCTTATACGAATAAGCCCAAGTACTATCGCACCTACGGGCCTCCCATCGAAGAGCCGATGTCGAACGTCGACGCTTATAACCCGCATCTGTATTCGGCAGAACCCTTGTATACGTCCGATGCGAAGACGGGTTCGATCATAAGTTTTAGCAGCAACAGCTTCGGCAATCCGAAACCGACTCAGGTCGTGACCGGCTTCGCCGTGAACAACGGATCGGGTTGGAACGTTTTGGGCCCGTCGGGGCTGCAGTACTACGGCGCCAAAAAGGCGGACATCGTCTACGTGGTCGACGGCGTAGACAATACGCTGGTCGCCATTGACAACGCCAGCAACCTACTAACCAAAGATGAAATCATCGTGCTACCCGGCGGAACGACATTCAAGTGCAAGCATAAGTCCTTTACGTGCGCACGACTGATCTATCACGGTGCGCCGCTCAGCGGACCCGTCGCGATGGCGCTCCTTCCCAACGGCAACCTCATCATCGCAAACACCGTTGGCGGTAACAAGCTGGTAGAGATCGCCAGCAACGGTCAAGTGTTGGATACCCGAGCCATCGACAAGAGTTCAATCCCTCACATTTTTGCGCTTCATGCCATCGGCACGACCGATAGCGACACGGCGCTGTTCTTGACCGACACAAAAACCAACAAACTCTACTTGTGGAAGCAATAGTCGCAACACCCTAAAAAAGGGAGCCTCTGTATGGAGGCTCCCTGTTAGTTCGATGCGCCCGTCGGGTTATTGGGTGTCGACCGGCTCGTTCGACGGCGGCTCGTGCAGGAACACCGAGGCCGGAAAATGCCGCGTGATAGGAACGAACCTGCGGGGTGACTGCGTGAAATCGAAGGCGTCGTCGAGGCTGTTGGCACGCCCGTCGGTGTAGCCCTTATACGTCGGCCCAATGTTGGGCAAGTTGAAGACTTCCTCGATGAACCGCAGAATGCTGCCAAACTCATACGGTACGTGCGAAACGTAGCCTTGCTTTGCGTAGGGCGAAACGATCAAACACGGAACGCGAATGCCCAACCCGCGAAAATCGAGTTGCGGCGGCGGCGCGTTGTCGTACCAGCCTCCCCAATCGTCCCACACGACAATGATCGCCGACGTGTTCCAATAGGGACTCTGTCCGATCGCGTTTACGACGTTCGCGACCCATGAGGGACCTCGCGGCCCTTGCGAGGGATGGTCTGAATCCTTTTTGCTGGGCGTAACGAAACTGACCGACGCCAGTTGGCCGCTTCCGGGATCGCTGAGGATCTGGGTCTGCGGCGCGATGATGTTCTTGTTCCAGTCGGGGCCGTAGCGCACGTATTTCATCGCTTCGAACGGCTCCCACATTCCGGCATCGAGGACTTTCGTGGCGTAGTACTTCCACTGCACCGAGCCTGCGTCCAACACTTCCGCGATCGTCTTGAACTGGTCGAAGCACGGGAACGGTCCCTTGAAACCGTGCTTCTTACGGTTGTCAGTGATGTACGAACTTTTCGTGCCGGGCGCCGAATCGCAATCGTCGGGCGCCACCGAGGGAAAATCTACTTCCGCGGTCTTGGGCACCTGGGTGAGGTTATCGGTCCCTGCGACGAGCGTGAGGTGACCGGTAAAACTGCCGCCGAACTCCGTCGGGAACATTTCATCGGCCAACACGTATTGCTGCGCCATCTCCCAATACGGATGAATCGCGCTCCGTTTGACGTACGCATAGGCCGAGTATTGACCGTGATTTTGGCCGAACTGCCAAAAACCGTCCATCTTTCCGCCGTCCCAAGATACCATGGACGAATGCCAGTCATGCTCTAAATCGGGTCCATTGAACGTAATCTGGTGCAGCGGCACGGCGGTGTCGCCGGGTGGGCACGTTGGACTCGCGTTTGGACGGACGATCGTCCGGCGCGCATGCGGTACGTTGGCGCAGCCGGACATCGGCGCGTTCGCGCCCGGATAACCCGCGAAGAAATTCTCGAAACTGCGGTTTTCTTGAATGATGACGATGACGTGCGAGAGGTATTGGCTCGCGGGATGGCCCAGCGCCGGGCCGAATCGTGGTACGAGATTCGTGGAGGCTCCCGGCCCATTCGTCGCCCCGGAGCTTGAGGAACAGCCTGCCGCGAGAAGCAATGCGAAAGTGACGGGGAGCAGCAACGGCTTAGTCATCCGGCCAAGGCGGTTCAAAGACGCCCGCAGCGACTCCTACAGCGGCATCGAAGAAGCCCCGAATTTTAGTACGATGGGGAATTTGGGCGTCTGCTCGAAAGCATGCGCACGATGAACGACTACGAAGTAACGTACATATTGCGGCCGACGCTCGAGGACTCCGAGGTCGAGGCCCGTTCGAGCGCCGTCGCGCAGATCTTGCGCGACCGGGGCGGGGACGTGACCAACGTCGAGCGGCTTGGCAAGAAGCGGCTCGCTTATGAAATCAAGGAGCTTCGGGAGGGTCACTACGTCGTGATGCAGTTCAAGAGCGACCCGCCGGCTTCCAAGGAGCTCGAGCGCCAGTTGAAACTGCACGAGGACGTGTTGCGAGCCCTGCTCGTCCGCGTTGACGCGAAGATGCGTACTCACTTGGCGTCCCTTGCTGCCGGCGCGCCGCCTCCTCCAGGACCGCCGTAGCCCGGGCAGCCTTTTGGCCACGTGTGTGCCATACACCTGACACTCCTACGCGATAAACTTGCAGCACAGATACTTGTGAAAGCGAAAGAGAGCTAGATATGTCCGCTTCGTTTAATAGAGTGATTTTGGTGGGGAACCTCACCCGCGATCCGGAGATTCGCTACATCAACTCCGGTTCGGCGGTCACAAAATTTCGCATCGCGGTAAACCCGAACAAGCGCGACGCGAAGCCCGAAGATACGATGTACGTGGATATCGTGGCTTGGGAGCGTCTCGCGGAGACGTGCAACACCTATTTAAAGAAGGGTAGTCCGGTTCTGGTCGAGGGACGGCTCTCGATACGCTCGTACGACGACTCGAAGTTGCGTGACGACAGCGGCCAACCCGTTCGACGCCAAGCCACGGAAGTCGTCATCTCCGGAATGCAGATGCTCTCATCGCGCCGCGATGACTCAGAGGGCGGCGATCGCGGCAACTTCAACGGCGGGCGAGCCGCCGTACCCGCCGGCGCGCCCGCTCGTACTGGCGATGCTCTTGGCGGCGACGATCTCGAAGACGAGATCCCCTTCTAGAACGCCCGGTTTCGTCGATCGCTGTGTCGCGTCGACGAAACCAGACGTTCCTTTAGTAAGTGTCGGTTACTCGAGCTCCGCGGTTAGAAGATCGAATTCTTGATGTCTTGCTGCATGACGTAATAGTCAACGGTCCCGAGACCGGTCGGCACGTCCCATCCAGGCGCCGCGGAACTCGGAATTCCGTTCGAGCCGTACAGGATGTCGTGGAAACCGCCGATAGGAGCCGTCGTATCGGGAGGCAGTGCTGAGGTGTCGTCGCCCGGCTCTCCCGTGGGCGTGCACGCCTTAGATGCCAGCGGGCACGGCTCGTAATACCCGTACACGCCGTAATAGACCGGCGCTGCGAACCCTAGACGATTCCTGTAATGCGTCTCGAGGCGCGCCCATATGCCCATCGACATGGGCGATGACAGGCTCGTTCCGCCGACACCGGTTTGTGTGCCGCTCACGAAGACGTCCATAGGGCAACCGTTATTGTCGGCGCACATTGCAATGTCGGCGATTCCCCTGACTGCAGCTGGGCTGCACTCCGCACAGATTCCGTTGCTCTGCCAATATGGCGCCGACTCAAATGCGCTGTAACCGCCTCCGGTACCGGTCCAGACATGCTCGCCGTAATAGGTCCCCGGCTCGTTGCCGTTCGCGTTCGTGTCCAGCGTGGTACCACCAACCGCGACGACGTAGGGTGATGACGCCGGATAACACACCACCGGTGCGCCGCTGTTAGGTGCGCCGGTCGCAAGCAGCACGGGACAGCCGGAGCCGTTGTCGCCGGTGGAGGCGAACATGGTCATCCCCTGAGAGGCGGCCTGATTCAGTTCCTCATCGTCGAGCGTCATCGCTCCGTCGGCGTATGCCAGAGGTTCCGGTTCCCCGAACGATGAGTTGCCCGCCTTCGTAAGGTTGTCGTTGACCCATTTACTATACTCGAGCGAGATGTCGGAATCGCTGAGCGACGTCGTATCGTACACGTAGAGCTCTTGCAATCGGTCGGCCATTCCACTGGAAATTTGGGTGTCGAGATCCCATTCATCGAGACCGGACGTATCGGAACTTGGCGTACCGACCTGCACCGTCGCGTACTTTACTCTCGGAAGCCCCCAAAACGCCTCCGCGCTGCGCAGGTCCTTGACGACTTGCTTCACGTTCCCCTCGGCCATCACCGCAACCGACGTTTGTCCACCCGTGCTGCACGTGCTGGGACAGTTCGTGGCATCGTAAGCGACTTGGTACTGCGGCGGCCCATATTCACCACCGATGCAAACTCCGTTGACGACCTGAAGACACGGAGGAGGCGTGCCCGCTGCCGGGACGATGCGCGAATACTGCGCCCGTACGACGTGAACGTGCATCTGATAGGCGTTCGTCAAGCCCAACACCGCGGCGACGAGTTTATTCAACCGCGACGGCACGAATGCGGGTGCGACGTTGCCGTATACGAGTTTTCCGTTGGCCATTATGCCATGGATCGTCGTGTGGAATGCGGCTTCGGCGCGCGATATGGTGCCGGTGCCGCTCACGATTAGGTCGTTGGGCTCGATTTTGACGTCGGTGAAACCTTCGCTTTTGAGATAGGTTGCTACGGCGGTCGCTTGACTGCGGGTCGGGTTGAACATCGCGGTGAACTGCGCCGGTGTCAACCATCGGCGAAACGACACGTGACCGGGAGTGTATTGATGGGCGACCAGTTGCTGCGCGCCGGACCTGTCACGCATGTACAGCCCAACGACGATCCGCAACGGCATTGCGGGCGGGACAGCGACTGCGGTCGATCGCTCGAGGAAGTCCTTGATTGGAACCGCGCGTGTGGCGGTAGCGGCCCACCCGTGCGGAATCTTACCGGCGGGTACGCCGCCGGAGCCGGGCGCCGACGCACCCGGCAACAACGGTGGAGTGGAGTTCCCCGTACACGATGCGGTTAAAGCCGCAACGGCGATGAGGCTGACACAAAAGAGAGACTTTTTCATTATTGGTACTCCTGTCGATCGAAACAACGGGAAAAGCACAACGAGCTCTCGCCCGCCTGAGGTGTATCGGCGTGCGCCCGAGCCATAACCGGGACTGGAACGGCCTTCGCGAGTAGATGCACCCGTGGGGCTTTTTGCTCTCGCGTTGTGCGGCACCCTCGTACAGTCGGCCGACGAGCGGGCGGCGAGGATCGTCGCGGCGATGACGCAGACCGAACGGTTCACGCTCATTCGTGGTCAGACTGGAGACCCGCTTCGCAACGGGATTCCGACCGGCGCTGTCGGCTCCGCGGGTTTTGTCCCCGGAATACCGCGCCTGGGCGTGCCGGCGCTTCAGGAAACCGATGCCGGCCTGGGCATTGCCAATCCGAGCAACCTCCGTCGGCGGGGCGCCGCCACGGCGCTGCCGTCGGGACTCTCCCTCGCCGCGACTTGGGACCCGCGACTCGCCTATCGCGACGGTCTCGTACTTGGCGACGAAGCGTGGCGCAAAGGCTTCAACGTTCTCTTGGGTCCCGGACTGAATCTCGCGCGCGACCCGCGCAACGGCCGCAACTTCGAATACCTCGGGGAAGATCCGTTGCTCGCCGGCACGCTGGCGGGCGCCGAAGTCTGCGCTCTTCAAGAGCAACACGTCGTCGCGACGGTGAAGCACTTCGCGCTCAACGATCAGGAGACCGGGCGCGCCATCGTCTCGGCCGACATTAGTGACGCGGCGATGCGCGAAAGCGATCTGTTCGCCTTCGAGTTAGCGCAGGACCACGGGCGTCCCGGCGCCGTGATGTGCGCGTACAATCGCATCAACGCCATCTACGCGTGCGAGGACGCTCATCTCTTGGACGACATTCTCAAGCGCGACTGGGGTTTTGAGGGATGGGTGATGTCGGATTGGGGCGCCGTTGCGAACCGCGATGCTGCCCGCAACGGTCTCGACCAGGAGTCGGCGACGCAACTCGATCGCGTAAATCTGGCGGTGGATCGAATTCCGCAAGCGCGTTTGCTGGACATGAATCGGCGCATCGTGCGTTCGATGATTGCCGTCGGACTATTCGATACGCCGCCGCGCCAAATGCCGATCGACTACGGCGCGCATGCGGCCGTCGCACTCGACGCCGCACAACGCGGTATCGTCGTCTTGAAAAACAACGGCGTGCTTCCGTTGTCACCGGCGATCCGTCGCATCGCGGTCATCGGTGGTTACGCCGACGCCGGCGTCCTATCGGGCGGAGGTTCGTCGCAGGTCAGTCCCGTCGGCGGCCCATTCATCGTACCGTTCGGCGGCGAACACCAGCCTAGAGCGTTTTACGATCGTTCTCCGCCGCTAGAGGCGATCCAGAACGACGACGCACAGGGTGCGGTGAGTTTCATTGATGGTCGTTCGGCCGCTGCGGCGGCAGCGCTCGCAAAGCGGGCCGACGTTGCAATCGTCTTTGCGACCCAGTGGTGCTCCGAAGGTATGGATCTTCCCGATCTGACCCTTCCGGGCGGACAAGATGCCCTCGTTTCGGCGGTGGCGGCCGCCAATCCGCACACCGTCGTCGTCATCGAGACGGGAAACCCGGTAACCATGCCGTGGTTAGACCACGCCGCCGCCGTTGCAGAAGCGTGGTATCCCGGGCAACGGGGAGGCCAGGCGATTGCCGACGTGCTGTTCGGGAGGGTCGATGCCGCCGGTCGGCTTCCCATTACCTTTCCAAACTCCGAAGCGCAACTCGTGCATCCCAAACTTCCGGGCGTCGATGCGCTGCTGTCCGCGATCGTCAGCGGACTACGCGGATACCGCCTCGCCCTCGCGCTACGGCCGTTTTCGATCCAATACAGTGAAGGGGCCGACGTGGGATATCGGCGTTACGTCAAGCTCGGGATCAAGCCGCTGTTTGCATTTGGGCATGGACTCTCGTACACGCAGTTTCGATACAGCAACTTTCGCGTTAGTGGAGGCAAGACGCTGAAAGCCACCTTTACGGTGAGCAACGTCGGTAAGCGCACCGGAACGGACACGCCGCAAGTCTATCTCACGCGAAAGTTCGGCGATCCGGAGATGCGACTGCTGGGCTGGTCGAAGGTGACGTTGGCGCCTGGAGCGGCGCGCAACGAGAGCGTTGTCGCCGATCCACGTGTACTCGCCGACTTTGACACGGCCACCGACGTATGGACGATTCGCGAAGGTTTGTACGAGGCGTCGCTCGGTTCGGCTTCGGACGCATTGGAATTCCACGGCGAGGCCGCGATCGCGGGTCAATCGCTCCCGCCGTAACGTCGTTTTAGGGTATGCGGTATTCCGTGATGGGGCCGCTCGCTTTGGACGGCCGGACCCCGCGAATCGGTATGCCCCGCATCGCCGTGCGAATTGTCCTGATTTCCGATGCACTGATTCCGTGGCCGGCTACCGCGCTCGTGAGTTGATTGCCGTTACGCCAGGTCAGCACGTCGTGTCGCACCAATCCTCGCGTGTCGCGCTCGTCGGCGTTAAAGATATACTTCGACGGCGGTCCGTCTTGCGAATTGACATCCTTCGCAGTCAACATAAACGAACGGCCATGCGAGCGACCGTAGGTGAACGCAACGATCGCGCTCCCCACCTCCCACGTCCAAACGCGGGGCGGAGCCGGGGGTGAGAAATCACCTCCTGTGATGCTAGCGTCGCTTCTCGGTAATCGCGCAGCGCGGCGCGCACACGGCGACGGGCGCTCATCAGATGGAATCGAACGGTGGAAGGCAACACGCCGATGGCTCCGGCGATTTCGTGACTGCGCATCCCCGCGTAGTAGTGCAAGAGAACGGCAGCGCGCTGTACCGGCGAAAGGGATGCGAGCGCGTCGTACAGATGAATCGCGTCGTCTGAATCCACGATAGGCTCCGGATAGGCCACGCCGTCGAGAGCGACCGTTTGAGGCCGTCGGCGCGCGGCATCGAGCGCTCGGCGCGTCACGATTTTGTGCATCCACGCGGCAAACGTCGACGCTGCCGCGAGCGTGTGGAGCGACCGAGCCAAAGCGACGCAAGCCTCCTGCGCGGCGTCTTCGGCGAGACCCCGGTCGCGCAGGATTACGAACGCAAGCCAAAACGCATCGGGCCAAACCCTGCGATGAGTGTCTCGAGCGCCTTGGGGTCGTGGCGCGCCCGCTCCACAAGATCGGCCGTAACGTTCAGCGGCACGGTTGCCTTCGCGAACGGCTCATATGATACAGGACGCGCTGAATCCGAAAATTGTTGGGCATGTCGCGATGTCTTTTAACCCCCCGGCCGCCCGCATTGGAGACGAGCGTGTTTAATGGCCCTCGACCCGGGCAAGCGCTGGCGCATGAGGAGGACAAAATGCGAGCGGTAGTATTTCACGACGTAGGCGACATTCGCATGGACGACGTGCCCGAGCCGAAAATCCGCGATCAATACGATGCCATCGTTGCGTTGACGACCAGCGCGATTTGCGGAACGGATCTGCACTTCATACGCGGGACCATTGGACCGATGAAGGCCGGCACGATCCTCGGTCACGAGGGCGTTGGGATCGTGCAAGAAGTCGGCAAAGGGGTACGAAATCTCAACGAGGGCGATCGGGTCGTCATTCCATCCACGATTGCATGCGGAAACTGTTCGTACTGCCGCGCCGGATGGTATTCAAAGTGCGACAAGGCCAATCCGAACGGTCCCGAGTCGACCGCGTTTTATGGCGGACCTGCGATGAGCGGTCCGTTTGACGGACTTCAGGCCGAATACGCGCGAATTCCATATGCCAACGTGGGCTTGGTGAAGCTTCCGGAGAGCGTGAGCGACGACGATGCGATTCTGCTCTCGGATATTTGCCCTACGGCATATTTTGCCGCAGACATGGCCGATATCGAACGCGGTAAAACGGTTGCCGTTTTCGGTTGTGGCCCCGTCGGTCAGTTCGCGATCGCAGCGGCGCTAAAGATGGATGCGGGACGAGTGTTTGCCATCGATAGAGTGGAATCGCGGCTGGATATGGCGCGTGCGCAAGGTGCCGAAGCCATCAATTACGATGCCGACGATCCGGTTGCGATGTTGAAAGAGCTCACGAACGGCATCGGACCGGATCGCGCGATCGACGCGGTTGGGGTGGACGCGGAGCGGCCGCATGAGGGCCCGGCGCGTAAGCAGAGCGATGCGCAAGCGACGAAGATGGAAGAACAGCGTAAGGAAAACTTGACCAAAGGCAGCGGTGAAAGCAACGGGCAGTGGCGGCCCGGCGATGGCCCCTCCCAGGCGCTCACGTGGGCCGTGGAGTCGCTCGCTAAGGGCGGCATCCTCTCGATCGTCGGGGTTTATCCGCCGACGCAAATGCAGTTCCCAATCGGTAAGGCGTTCGGGAAGAACGTCACGCTGCGAATGGGCGATTGTCCGCATCGGAGGTATTTGCCGCGCGCCGTGGCTGCCGTTGCCGCCGGAGAGTTGAAACCCTCGGCGATCTTGACGAACGTCGAAGCGATGAACGACGCGCTTGACGCGTACAAAGCCTTCGACGCGCGCAAACCCGGCTGGATCAAAGTCGAGTTGGAGCCTCGAGCGGGGCGCCGGCCCACCGAAAAACACACCGTAGAGGCGCGAAAACCGGTCCACGTGTAAGCCGTCACGACCCACGCCACATTCCTGAAGCGCTCGAGCGATCTCAGTCGTTCGAGCGCTTGAGTGTGTGCTACAGATATGGCTCGGGATCGACGTCTTCTAGGAACGGTGAAAGTTCCACCCAGGGGCGCAAGAGCGCCGCGTGACCTTGGCCGATGAACACGACGGCGCGGTCCCCCGGCATCAAGGCGCGCGTGATATTCGCCAAGATGTGGAGATTGCGCGCGTACCATGACGCGACGAGATCCGCGCCGGCGAAATCGCGCGCCGACCCGACCCGATTGACGTACATATACCATGCCGCATTGGCGTCGAGCGCTTGCGGTGTGTTCAAGAACCGCAAGAGATCGCGCAAGCGATCGTCTCGCTCGAGTGCGTTGGAGCGCGCAACCAGCCATTGGACGTGGGATTCGGCTTGAGCCAAGAAGTCGTTGTCATTGTTGCGCTTCGCCGATGCAACCACCGTCGGATAGTCGAAACTGAAGTTGACCGCGTCGATGGGATAGATCGTTGGATTTCGCGTAATCGCGGCGAGCCGATAGCCGAATTGGTCGTCCTCATTCGGCCCGAGTCGATACGCCCCGGCGAGATACGCTTTATAACGTTCGACGTATTTGGGATCATTGGGATCTGCCTCGATCATTACTTTGGTCGGCCGAAATGTCGCCAGTCGCGAGACGACCGTCGCGATCTGCGCCTGCATCGGGGCGGCGAGAGAGTCGTCCCGCCACGTGGCGTTGTGCAAGTCGTTTTTTGCGACCAAATGCGCGACGCCCACGATCATCACTTGGGGTTTGGCCGCCCCGCCCTGGCTGCAAACCTGGGCCGGAACGAGCAGCAGCGCAATCGCGCAGACCGGTGCAACTGTTCTCATCCTCGTCGATTAGGTGACGCAATCGTCAAGTCATTGAAGGAGACGGTCGGGCCGTGAGTTCATCGCTCTGGGTCAACGCTTTACCGTTTGGCTAAAGGCACGCTCGTCGCTTTGTGTAAGCGTCGAATAACCACTCCCGCCATGTGAGGAGGACGCTTGACGATGGACGCAACGACCATGCCGACCGGTACCGAGCTTCGCGACTTTCTAACCCTGCCGTACTCGGAGCTCGAGGAGATGAACCTTCGCGCCAAGGCGCAACGCCAAGAGCGAGTGCCCCTTCACGCACTGCGAGAAGAACGCCTACGCTACCTCGCGGCCGAGCCGCGCATCAAAGCGCTGACCCTGCTGTTCAGCGACCTGGAAGGGCGCTTGCACATGCTGGATTACGACAAGAAATTCTTGCTGCGCTCGCACGACAATCTCACGTTCGACGGCTCTTCGATTCGAGGATTCACCCCACAACGCGAAAGCGATCTACGGTTATCGCTGGATTGGAGCGCGTTCTATTGGGCACCGGCCGATATCTTCGGCGCGGGCAAGGTGCTGGTCTTTGGCGATGTGCTCGACCGCGACGGCAAGCCGTTTGCGGGCGACATTCGCGGCGTGCTCAAGAAGTACGCCGACGACTGCTACGCAAAGGAAGGGTACGCACTCAACGCCGCCAACGAGATCGAGGGGTTTCTTTTCAAAGGCCTCGATGCGGAGCGGCGCTTCCACGAGACCACCAAATTCGAGTACGTCAACACGGGCGGATACTACCATTCGCTCCCGGGCGATCCGTTGCGCAACTTCATCGACACCGTGGCGGAAGTGCAGCGCGCGATGGGATTCCAAAATGAGAAGGACCACCCGGAGGTCGCCCCGTCGCAGTTCGAGATCAACTATAGCTACGGCGAGGTCGTCGCCGCCGCGGATCAAATTCAACTCTACAAACTCATCTGCCGCCAGGTCGCGACGAAGTTGGGGATGACCGCCAGTTTCCTGCCCAAGCCGGTCGTCGGCGTCAACGGCAGCGGCATGCACACGAACGTCTCGGTGAGCAAGAACGGCCGCAACCTGTTTTGGGACCCGAAGGGCGCCGAGCAACTCAGCGCCTTCGGTTGGAAGTTCGTCGATCGAGTGTTGACGCACGGCATGGACGTCTGCCTGATGCTTAACTCGAGCGTGAACGCCTACCGTAGGCTCGATCCGCATTTCGAAGCTCCGAACCAACTCAAAGCCTCGCCGATCGATCGCGGCGCGATGATTCGCGTGCCGATCGGCAATCAGCGCAGCATGCGCATCGAAGTCCGTTCGGTCGCGCCCGACGCGAACCCCTACATGGTGATGTTGGCCGTCTTCAAGACCGGACTCGACGGAACGACGAGCAGCCTCAAGAACCTGCGTCAAGCGGAACGTTTTCTCCCCGACAACATCTACGACGCCCTCGACGCCTTTCGCAAGTCGGACTGGACCGGCAAACTGCTCGGCGACGACGTTCGACGCCGCTACGCGGATCTCAAACAGGCCAGCGCTGATCGGTGTCCTCGCTTACTCGGCAGCTTCGTAAAGGCCCAAGAAGTGCAGTACCACCACGAAGTCTACAACCAGTACTTGTGGAATCTGTTCTAGATGTTGCAGACGTAAGGTATCAGAGCCGTTTGCTTTGGCTGTGATACCTTACCCTTTTTCGAAACGCTCATGCGTGATGCGATAGCTGTCTCTTTACTTTCCGATCCATGTGAATGTCGACGGCGCCGCCGAAAAGTAGATCTTGTCGAAAGGCTGCGCCAAGTAGATGGAGCCGAAGCTCATGCTGTAGGCCGTCCCGCTAACGTGCACGGTGAGAGCGCTTGGGTTCGAGAACGTTACCAACGATGGACCGAAATACGGCGTGGAGCACGTCGAGGCGGATACCCCGCTCCCGGTTGGAGCGACTCCGCCGTTCAACGAAATGTTATGGTCGTTGTAGCCGGCACAGTCGCTAATCTGGAGGTTTGAGGGAGAGCCGGTAACGTCGACAGGGCTGGCGGAATAGCCTAGCATCGGAGAGTCTTTGATGAGGACGGGTGTTGTTGGACTGCCGCTGACCAACAAGGCATACTGTTGCGGGGCACTACCGAGATAGGTGGCAGATAGGTCCGCTCCGACGATGCTGATGTTCGCTGCCGGCCCAGTGATGGCAATGCCCGCCTGGGCGGTCGTCCCGCCCTGCATGTTGCCCGCGTACGTGCCGCCGACAACCTGGACGTTCTGCCCGCCGTTGATCTGGAGTCCGTGACCGTTCCATCCCTCGGAGGTCACACCGATGAGCTTGATCGTATCGACTTGGCTATTGTTGCCTCCAGCCGGCAGATCGATGACGATGCCGGCGCCCGTGTATGCTTGGCCGGCCGTTTGCGTGAACGATGAGGCCGCAACGCGAACCTCCTGCAACGATGAACCCGTTGAGCTCTGCGGCTTCATTTGCAGTGCCGCCGACAGCGAGTCAACTTGACAATCGAGGATCGTTACGATGAAGGTGTTGTTTTGCACCTCGCTTGTCGGACTCAAGAGAATTGCGTTATTGAGCCCTGAGATGCTTAGGTTTTCGAGAGTCGCGTGCTTACAAGCATACACCGCCACGCCGATGCATGTGTTAGGCGCCTGAAGCGTACGCAGGTCGCATTTCTTGACCAAAATCTGATTCGATGAACTGTGGTGGGTCGGCGGCTGTGCCGTATCGATCGTGACTCCGACGCCGGACAGCTGGTTGATATAGATAAACGTGCATTCACGAACGGATCCCTGCAAGGCATTCTGGAATACGACCCCTTGAGGGCAGTCGTGAAAAAAGTACGCGCAGGACTCGCACGTTCTGCGAGTTGATGACCTTGATGGCCGCACCGGCGGTCAAATTCGACGCATATGCTATCTGCATGTCTTGGAAGACTACGCCGCCGACGTTTTCGTCTTGGCTCGTGTTGTTGTTTACCACAAACAAGTCGAGCGAGTTGGTGACCATTTGGAGCAGAGGCTTCGAAAGCGACCCTGAGCCGGTACCCATGAAAATGAGCGAGTACGGCTGCGTTACGGGAGGCGATTCGTCATCCGGGCCGATCGTGATCGGCCCGGAAAATTTGTAAGGTTCCAGTTGAAGGGAACTGGAGTGTACCGCCGTTACCTTGGGTAGGCCCATCGCTGCTGAGCATCTTGCTCACGAGAGCCTGAAGGGCTGAGGTGTTGTCGGGGTTCGAAGGCAGCACGCCATAGTCTTGTACGTTGACGATGCCTGATGCTGACACTTTATATTATTCCTTTCTGCAGTCTAAATCATTAGCGTAGGCTAAAGGCGCTAGTCGAGCTATGCAAGTCCGCAACGCATTGATCGGTCAATCGGTCGGCGATTCGGTGTGAACACGCGACGATGCGTAGAAGTCTATCGGTTTGAGATTCGAATTGATTTGCGACATCTTACTGTTATGCCGGCTGCCACCACTTCAGCCTTGTCGGGGATTATAGGCTAACACGCGATGACCGGGGATCTGCAATGGAGTTAGATCAACTTTTTAAACTTTTCCGCCATTGTTTCGGTTTCGGCGTGGGACGGCGGCTGCAGCAGATGGTCTCACGCGGCAAATTTTGAATAGCGGAACGCGATTTGATGACTGCAGTGAATAAAAAAACTGAACCGTTCCCGAGGCTAACCTTCCTGAAGGGAACCGAGTTTGATAGCCTAGGTATGCTGGGTAGCCGGCGTTCCAGAAGAGGGCCAGTATTGAAAATGAGATCCGCACCTTTCCTCGCTTCGACCATGATGTTCTCTGCTACGATCTTCACGCTGGATGGATGTGGCGCAACGAAAAACCCTCTGGACGGTCTCTCGGGCTCCTCCGCAGCGCGATCGACCGAAAGAGAGCTTGGTCTTTTGCCAAATTTGAATGCGCCCCAGCTGTCGGTCATGGAATGGGATAACGCGAGAACCTCACTTGGCGGACCAGCGTCTTGGATGGCACCGGATGCGAAATCGAAAAATCTTCTCTACGTCACCGATGTCAAAACCGTGACCGTGTACTCCTACCCGCGCGGAAGGCTCGAAGGCGTCCTGAAATTTGGTCACGTGCCTCTCTCAGAGTGCGTCGACAAAAATGGCGACGTCTACATCACAAATATTGACAACGGAGAAATTGTTGAATATTCTCATGGCGCGCGCAGGCCGTTGGCCGTGTTACACAGCCCCGGACCCGACCCGGTTGGTTGCGCCGTTGACCCGACTAGCGGCGATCTGGCCGTTGCCAGCCTGGGATTCGGCAGTAACGGCAGCGTGGCCATTTACAAACACGCTCGTGGCAAACCAGTGACCTACCAAAATCCCGCATTTCAAGAGTATTATTACTGCGGATACGATAGCACCGGAAACCTGTTTGTGGACGGCCAGGATGCGAACAGTGTATTCCGGTTCGCTGAGCTTGCCAAAGGCAGCACAAGACTAAAGGTAGTCAAGTTGGACCAGACTATTGGATGGCCCGGCGGAGTACAGTGGGACGGCCAGCATCTCGCCGTGGGCGATCAGAATGCGCCATCAGTCGTCTACGAGTTCATGATAGGTCATGACCGGGGCGTCAGAGTCGGCACGACCGCGCTCGGCAGTAACGTCGGTTCCGTTGCGCAATTTTTTATTATCGGCCAAAGACTGATCGCGCCGAATCAATGTAACGGCTCGTGCTACGGCGACGTCCGCTATTACTCTTACCCGGCCGGAGGAGCCGCCACGAAGGTAATTGCAAATGAAATTCGCTATCCACATGGCGCCGTTGTGAGCCCGGCGGTGCAATAAGAAGATTTGGTGATCGATAGCCTTGCTTTTCGTCCGAGATCGCGAACATCGCAGGGCCATATCGCGCGCTACTACCTTTGACTGCTGAATGCGCAGCGTGGCGGGGTGAAACGCCTGGGCGCAGTGCAGTCCTTTCGCAGAACTGATACGCCCCGGTCGATGGGAACTGGAGTGTACCGCCGTTGCCCTGGGTCGTTAGCGACCAAAATTCATCGGTAATCTACCAATTTACAATAAAGCGAAATCATGGAACCAAGGTCGGAACGACATCGCTTGGTACGATCGGCGCGGTCGCGCAGTTTTACATTACCGGCCAGCGGGTGATCGTGCCGAATCAATGCAATCCGTCTTGTACCGGAAACGTTCTCTATTATCCATATCCTGCCGGAGAATCGCCGACGAAGACGATAACTAAGGGCGTCCGTTATCCGCATGGCTTGGTGATAAGTCCGGCATTACGTTGATGCTTGACGTCGCGCCGTGTCGTTAGGGATCGCGTGCTTTTCGAATTTCTTCCAGGGGAACCGCGATGACGGAGCCGGTGTCGCTGCCGATGATCAGCGTTTGACCCACGACGATCGGCGAACCGACGTTGAACGGCGTGAGCATTTGCTTCTCGCCGATCACGCGGCCGGTTTTGGCGTCGAGGGCCCACAGATATCCGCCCAGATCGCCGAAGTAGATCGTTCCGTCGACGGCAACGATGCCGCCTTTGACCGCGCCGCGCGTCTTGCGTTCCCACGCGAGCATTCCGGTCGTCGCGTCGATGGCGTGCATCCACGGTGCGACGGAACTGCCGAGGTAGAGCAGCCCGCGCGCGAGCATCGGGATCGCGGCCTCGTTGCGGATCGGCAGCTCGCCGGATTCCAGGGCAACGTCCCATACCGGTGCTCCGCTCGAAAGGTCGAGCGCGTAGACCCGCTCGACGGTCACGTGACCGATCACGGTTGAGGTATCGGGATAGATTGGTGAAACGTAATCGCAGAAGACTCTGCGCCCGTCGCTGACTTGCGGGCAATCGCCGATGCCCGAAGCGCCGCGCGAAAAGGAACTGCGCCAAACTAACGCGCCGTCGTCGGCGCGTAAGCGCCAGACGTCGTTGGTGCCGACGCCGGCCGTGACGAAATCGCCGCTGCCCACCGGCAGAATCGCCGACATCGAGGCCATCGAGCCGATCCAGCGCGCGTAGCGCTTCGTTCCGGACATGGGATCGAGCGCGTTGATCCATCCCGCGCCGTCGTGATGCACCAGCACGCCGTTGATGATCGCCGGCGTCGGCATAGCCGAGCCTGCAACCGTCGTCTGCCAGCGAACTTCTCCGCTCCCCCGATCGAACGCGATCAAGGCGCTCGGACCTTCTCCGACCATGATTGGCTCAGACGGCGAAGACGTGCGGCTCGTCGGATCGCCTTCTCCGACGATGACGACGTCGCTGTACAAAAGCGGCGCGCTCATCAAAGGATTCTCGACGTGCGCTTTCCACAGCGTGTGACCGCCGTCGAGAGCGAGCGCGTAGAGCCACCCGCTGTTGTTGCCGACGAAAACCACGCCGTCGGCGACCGTTGGGCTACCCGAAATTTGGCCGCCGGTTTCGGCGCGCCACGAGGCGTGAAGGTCGCCCGGAACGACCACGTTGTTTTCCGGTCCTAGGCGAAACTGCGTCCAGGAGGCGGCGGCGAGCAGTATGACTGCAAAAAGGTGCGAGAAGAGCATGTCACGGCGCCAGGCCGTTGTTCGCGTTAGCCATTTTCTTGCGCATGAGTTCGCTCGGAATTCGTATCCGATCGGCAAGGCGCAAAAAGGCCAACGCTTTCACGTGCCACCAGGTCATGTCGATTTCGAACCAACTGAGTCCGTGACGAGCCGAAAATGGAAAGGCGTGATGGTTGTTGTGCCACCCTTCGCCAAACGCGAGAACCGCAACCCACCAACAGTTGGTCGAGCGGTCGGTGGTACGGTAGGTTCGATAGCCCATCATATGCGCGGCGCTGTTGACCAACCACGTCGAATGATAACTCACGACCAAACGCGCGAAAACGCCCCAGATGACCCACGACCATCCGCCGGCAACGAAAAATGCCGCCGCCAGGACCAGCTGTAATGGGGCGCTGAGATGCTGTAACGCGCGATAAAATGGATTGGCGTAGAGATCGGGCGCATAGCGCAGAATTTCATCTTGTGTCGGCATCGCGACGTTGTTTCGATAGAGCCAGTCGACGTGGGCCCATTTGAAACCTCGGCGAATCGTATGAGGATCGCCGTCGTCATCGGCGTGCGCGTGATGCTTGCGATGGATGGCAACCCAGCGAATCGGATCGCCTTGAAGCGCCAGCGTCCCGAAGATCGCGAAGAGATATTCGAGCGGCTTGCGCAACCGCAGACTGCGATGCGTCAAAACGCGATGATAGCAGAGCGTCACGCCCAGCACACCGGTACAATACGACGTAATCGCCGCAACGATCAGCGCAGACGGATGAAAAAACGTCGGAAGCAAAGCGGCCAAGGCTCCGACGTGGATGACACCAAGCCCGATGCCCGTACCGTATCGCGGCCAGCGATCCATTAACGTTGCGTTTTGCACCGAGAGTCGAAAGAGCCTGCAGAAGGGCGAGGGCGGGACCCGCCCCGAACTAAAGTGCTGCAATTCGGCCACTGCGTTTTGTACGGGCCGATGGTGGTGCGAGTTTCGTATCACCTGGCTAGGGTCCGCGTCGACGGCACGACTCGGACCAGCAACCACCTAGTCGAAAGGAAACCATGGCAACTAAAGTCAAGCGCGCCGTCAAAGAGCGGCGCACCAAGCGAAAGCCGTGCAATTTTTGCATAGATCGCGCCATAGCGGTGAGTTATCGCGACGTGCCACGATTGAAGAAATACGTCTCCGAGCGCGGCAAGATCGTTCCACGCCGCATTTCAGGCAACTGTGCGAAGCATCAACGAATGCTGACGACCGCGGTAAAACGCGCTCGTCTCATCGCCTTCCTGCCCTTCGTTTCGGAGTAGGCCGTGCGCTTGGTTCTTCTCTCCGACGTAAAGCCGTTGGGCAAGCGCGGCGACGTCGTCGAGGTTGCCGACGGCTATGCTCGCAATTACCTCTTGCCGCGGAAGCTTGCAGGCGAGGCCGACAAGGGCGCGATGGCAAAACTCGGCGCCCAGCAGAAGGCTCGCGAGCGGCGTCAAGCGCAGGAACTCGCCGACGCTCAAGCGTTGGCGGCGCGTTTGGAAGCGGCCAAGATCGCAGTCAAAGCCAAAGCGGGCGGCAACGGCAAATTGTTCGGCGCCGTGACCAACGCCGACGTCGCCGCCGCAATTGCAAGCGCGCTATCCATCGAAATCGACAAGCACAAGATCGAGCTCCCGTCACAGATTAAGGCGCTCGGTTCCTATCCGGTCGAGATCCGGCTGCACCGCAATTTGACTGCTAAAGCGACGGTGCACGTGCAAGCCATGTCCTCCTGACCATAGTGCAGCAGCAAGCCTACGCAACTCGATTCCGCCGCAAGTTCGGCGTTGAAGACGAACTGAGCCGCTACGTCAGCGCGCTCTACGAAATGTTAGGCTCCGTGCTCGGTCAAGATAAGCTGGTGTTGCGGGCCGGTAAGGTCAACGCGCTGAAGATGATGCGCTCGGAAAATCTTTCGGATCGGCTCTGCGCGCTGCAGCGGCTCGTGTTCGAGGACCCCACGCTGGATCGCGTGACCACGCGCGCGCAACAGCGCAAGGTGCTGGCCGAAGTAGAGGAAGCGATGGCCGACGTCGTCGCACAGCGCAACGCGCAAGACGCGATCGAGCGGCGCGTCAACGAAAAGATGGCCGAGCGCCACCAAGAGTACGTCAAAGATCTTAAGTTAGAGGCGCTGCGCGAAACGAGCGGACCGGAAACGCCGGCGTCGCAGGCCAAACTCGAAGAGTTGGAGAGCCTCTCCCAGCGGCATCTCGCCGCGTCCGCGCTGCGGCAACTGCGTCCGCAAACACTGCGTGACGTCATCGGCCAAGAAGGCGCCGTTCGCGCGTTGTTGGCAAAGATCAGTTCGCCGTACCCTGCGCACACGATCCTCTATGGCCCTCCGGGCGTCGGCAAGACGACCGTGGCGCGGCTCGTGCTGGAAGTAGCAAAAGCGCGACCATATACGCCCTTCGCGAAGGATGCACCGTTCGTGGAAGCCAGCGGAACGACGCTGCGCTGGGATCCCCGTGAAACGATCAATCCGCTGCTGGGCAGCGTACACGATCCAATTTATCAGGGCAGCCGACGGGAGTTTGCCGATGCTGGCGTCCCCGAACCGAAGCTCGGCTTGGTAACGCGCGCGCACGGCGGCGTGCTTTTCATCGACGAAATAGGCGAGATGGACGGCGCGCTCCAGTCGCGGCTGCTCAAAGTGCTGGAAGACAAACGGGTCATGTTTGAATCTTCGTACTACGACGAAAGCGCACCGAACGTGCCCGAATACATCAAACGCCTCTTCCGTGAGGGTGCGCCCGCCGATTTCATCTTGATTGGAGCGACGACGCGCGAGCCCGACGACATCGACCCGGCGATACGCTCGCGGTGCGCGGAAATTTTCTTTGCGCCGCTGACGCAACATCAAATCGTTTCAATCGTCGCGGGAGCGACGAAACGCCTCGGCGCGAAGGCGGCGCGTGGCGTGCCACAGTTGATCGCGTCGTACACGATCGAAGGGCGAAAAGCGGTGCAGATCGTCGCCGATGCGTACGGCCAAGCGCTCTATCGGCTGTATCCACGGCGCCACGCCGAGGCCGTGAAAAATGCGACGATCGTCGAGGACGACGTACACGCCGTGGTGCGCACCAGCCGGCTCGTGCCGCATACGCTCGTGAAAGGACGCGCAACGCGCGAGATCGGCAAGAGTTTCGGCTTAGGCGTCCTGCATCACTTGGGCAGCGTCATCGAAATCGAAGCCGTTGCGTTTCCGGCCGCGCAGACCGGTAAGGGTACGATCCGCTTCAACGATACGGCGGGCTCAATGGCGAAAGACTCCGTGTTTAACGCGACGAGCGTTCTTCGCGCGGCGACGGGGAAAGACGTCGCCGATTTGGATTTGCACATCAACGTCGTCGGCGGCGGAAATATCGATGGTCCGTCGGCCGGTCTGGCGATATTTCTGGCGTTGTACTCCGCGGTGACGAAGACGCCGTTGCCTCAAGACCTTGCCGTGACCGGCGAGGTTTCGATTCAAGGGAAGATTCGCGCGGTGGGCGGCGTCGTCGAAAAAATCTACGCCGCGCGGCAGGCGGGGATGCGTCGCATCTTGTTGCCGAAGGAAAACATTCGAGAGGTCGACGCTGCGCTGACGGGACTCGAGGTAGTTCCCGTCAGCAGCGTCGAGCACGTGTTGCGAAGCCTGCCCAACAAGCGCCGTCGACGATAGTGCCGTGTGCCACCACGTGTGGCACACTATCCCCGTAAATTCGAACCTATGCACAGACGGCTCACAAGGCGTCCACCGCGGTTGCGCCGCATGGCTGCACGCGCATGACCGCACAAGCCTTGGCGACGACGATCGATCGCATTCCGCCGAACAACCTGGAAGCGGAGATGGCCGTCATCGGGTCGATTTTGGTCGATCGCGAGATGCTGGCCGCGGTCGGCGAGATTCTAAAGTCGAGCGATTTTTACGCGCACGTTCACGAGACGATCTACTCGGTCTTGCTGGAAGTCTTCGAACGCGGCGAGCCGCTCGATAAGATTACGGTCTCGGAGGAACTGCGCCGGCGCGGGGTTCTCGAGCGCGTCGGAGGCCTTTCCTACATCAGCGCGCTGATGGATACGGTCCAAACCGCGGCCTCGGCGCGCTACTACGCGACCATCGTGCGCGAGAAGTCAGTGCTTCGATCGCTGATCCATGCCGGAACGGAAGTCAGCCGCCTCGGCTATGAAGGCGAAGAGGACGTCGCATCCGCGCTCGATCGCGCCGAACAATTGGTTTATACGATTGGCGAGCGTCGCGGCATGAACGAATTCATGCCGGTCAGCCGCCTGATGAAAGATGCGTTCGACCACATCGATCGCCTCTTCCACATGCGCGGCGATCGCACGGGACTGACCTCGGGATTTCATGACATCGATTCAATGACGACCGGTTTCCAGCCGGGCAACTTCGTCATCATCGCGGCTCGTCCGGGCATGGGCAAGAGCTCTTTCGCCCTGAACATGGCGGTTGCGGCGGCGCGGGTCGAATCCGAACCGATCGCGTTCTTCTCGCTCGAAATGTCGAACAATGAATTGATCCAACGCCTGATCTGCGCCGAAGCGCGCATCTCGATGAACGACATGCGGCGCGGCAACATCAAGCAGCACCAGTGGGAAGAGATCTCGCGGGCCATGGGCCTCCTCAACGAGTTACCGCTCTATCTCGACGATCTCGGCGCCTTAACGATCAGCGACGTGCGCAGCCGCTGCCGGCGCCTGAAGTCTACCGGCGGCCTGGGAGCCATCTTCATCGACTACCTGCAACTGGTTCGTCCAAGCGCCTTCGTGCGCAACGCCAATCGCAATGAAGAACTCTCCGAGATCTGCCGATCGCTGAAGATGACGGCGAAAGATTTGAACGTTCCGATCGTCGCTCTCGCCCAACTCAACCGCGGCGTGGAGATCCGCAGCGAAAAGCGGCCGATGCTCGCAGACTTGAGGGATTCCGGAAGTCTGGAGCAAGAAGCCGACGTCGTTGCGTTCTTGTATCGGGACGGTTACTACAATCCCGAAACGCCGGAGCCCGATCTCACTGAGTTCATCATCGCAAAGCATCGCAACGGGCCCACGGGCACCGTGAAACTCCGGTTCCAGCGCGAGTTTACGCTGTTTTTGCCCTACGGAGACGAATCGCACTTCCCGGCGCCCTAGCGATACGAGCCGCGTAAAAAGGGACGCCGCGCGATCCGGTTAACCATGGTTTACGTTAACCATGGCTAACAGTGCTCGAGGAGAGCTGCTCACCGTCGGAGTCGACCGTTCTGCCCTTCGAGCCCGCGAGGATTACGTCAAGGCGATCTATCAGATGGGCGGCGGTGAGCCCGTCCGCGCCGCCGACGTCGCGCGCTATCTTCGCGTGAGCCGCGTTTCCGTGAGCAAGGCGAAGCGCTTGTTGGAGTCCGACGGATTGCTGGAAGCCCATAGCGGTGCATCGGCGCCGATGCGGTTGACCGCCCGGGGACGAAAGTTGGCCGTCGCGATGGTGCGACGCCATCGAATTCTGGAAACGTTTCTGCACCGATCCCTGCAGGTGCCGCTCGAACGTATACACGCGGAGGCCGAACGCATCGAGCACGTGATATCCGACAACGTCGCGCTGCGGATTGCGGCGATGTTGGGCCATCCGACACGCGATCCGCACGGTCATCCGATTCCGTACGGCGATGCACGAGCGCGCGTCAAGGCGCTCCCGACGCTCGCCGGCGTTCCTGCGGGCGCGCACGCACGAGTCGTAAGCCTCGACGATCGCGACGATCGAGCCGTGGCGCTGCTGGCCGGCGACGGAATTTTGCCGGGCCGTCGGCTGCAGATAGAACGCAACGATGCCGCGGGTGTGCGGGTGCGCGTCGGAAAGCTCGTCGTCGTGATCCGCCCGAAGCACGCGAAGTTAGTTCGCATTGAGCGATAGTTACGGGATCGGTGCAAGCAGTCCCAACGTTGTCGCGGCGGCGCGGGACGTTCTGGCCGGACGGCGCCGCGGATGGCGCGCACTTTTGCCGTTTACGGGGCCCGCATTTGTAGCGTCGGTCGCATATATGGATCCGGGTAACTTTGCGACGAACATTCAAGGCGGCGCAACGTACGGCTATCGGTTGCTTTGGGTCGTCGTGCTTGCAAACCTTACGGCCATGCTTTTTCAGGGTCTCTCGGCGAAACTCGGCATCGCAACTGGAAAGAATCTGGCGGAACTCTCGCGCCGGCACGCGCCTCGTACGGTGGCGTACGCGATGTGGATCGTCAGCGAGTTCGGCGCGATGGCAACCGATCTGGCGGAGTTCTTGGGCGCCATCATCGCGTTGTATCTGCTGTTCGATATTCCGATGATCGCAGGAGCACTGATCACCGGCATACTCACTTACGTCATTCTCGCGCTACATCGGTTTGGGTTTCGGACGATGGAGAGCGCCATCGGTTCGTTGGTCGGCGTGATCGCCGTTTGCTACGTCCTCGAAACCGTTTTTTCGGGGCCGAATTGGCATCAGGTTCTCTACCACTCGATGGTGCCGTGGCTCGGGGGGTCTTCCAGCGTTTTACTGGCGGTCGGCATCGTGGGCGCTACGGTGATGCCGCACGCCATTTATCTGCATTCCGCGCTCACGCAAGATCGAATTGTCGGCGAATCGAGCGACGAAGTAAGGCGGATCGTACGGTTCTCGCACCTCGACGTCATCATCGCCCTCGGCATTGCCGGCTTGGTGAACTTGGCGATGATGTTTATGTCCGCCGCCGTGTTTCACGCGACGGGGAACGGCGCCGTCGCCGATATCACGACGGCGTACCGGACGCTCGAGCCGCTGCTCGGGAACTTGGCCGGATTGGTCTTTCTCGTCTCGCTGATGGCTTCCGGCATCTCGAGTTCGGTCGTGGGAACCATGGCGGGTCAAGTCATCATGCAGAGTTTCGTGGGGTTTACGGTCCCGCTCTGGGTGCGCCGCCTCGTCACCATGGTTCCGGCGCTCATCGTCGTCGCGATCGGCCTCAACGTTACTCAGACGCTGATCCTGAGTCAGGTCGTTCTGAGTTTCGTCTTGCCGGTGCCAATCGTGGCGCTGGTCTGGCTGACGTCACGCCGGGAGACGATGGGTTCCCTCGTCAACGGACGCACGGTGAGCTTCCTGGCGATCGCCGCTGCCGCGGCGATCCTTACGCTGAACGCGATTCTGATTTGGACGTTGCTCCATCAGCATTAGCGCGGCCGATGTCTTGCTCGAGATAGGATCGCGAAAGCGTTACGTAGACGTCGGCCGAAACGTCGATCCACTCGGCCGCTTCTCCGTCGACAATTTTCTTCACCTTAGCCGGCGCTCCCGCGGCCACGACGCGCGGCGGTATTGCGCTGCGTTCTGCCACCACGCTTCCTGCGGCGATCAGCGCGCCTTCGCCGATCGTACAACCGTTCAACAGGGTCGCGTTGCTGCCGATCAGCGCGCGGCGCTCGATCCGGCAGTCCTCCATTACCGCGCAGTGGCCGATCGTGACGTCGTCGCCGACGATCGTCTCCCCTCGCTCGCTGACATGGATCACGGCGTTATCTTGAACCGAAGTACGCGCCCCGATGCGGATCGGCCCGTTGTCGCCGCGTAGAACGGCACCAAACCATATGCTCGACTCCGCGCCGACTTCGACATTTCCGATCAGCACGGCCGTCGGTGCGACGAATGCCGACGGCGCAACTTTCGGCCGCTTGCCTCGATAATCAACGATCATGTGCGATGCTTCGGAGCATGCCCCAGCGAACCTAGTAGCAATGCATCGCCACCGCACGCCGCTGCGCGGCGTCAAAGCGACGCCGCGTCCGAGGCCGAACGATCCAAATTATGCCGAGGTAAACTATACGTATGCCGGGCGTTCCGGCCGAATCCATGAGGTGGTGGAGATCGACGGCCGGCAACTCGCGAAGGTCGGCTTCGAAGATCGAAAGATCGTCTATTACTTACTCGACGATCTCGACCTCGACCCCGCGGCGGGACGGCGCACGTTCCACGATCCCGAAGAAGCGTAGGCGCTTTGCGGGCGTGCGGTATCAATGAGCCGTCGCGTGCCCCGCTCGGAAGGGCCGGTCGGCACCCCGTGGAAGCGGACGGCGGTGCCGACGTAGCTCAACGGTAGAGCAATCGCTTCGTAAGCGATAGGTTATCGGTTCAAATCCGATCGTCGGCTTTGATAGAATAACGATGAAGTGGCTACGATTGGGATTCGCAGCGCTCGGCGTCGCGCTAGCCGTCCAGAATTTGATCCGTCGATTCCGCGAACTGTCGCAAGACGACTGAGCGACGTTCTTTTAGGCTTCGACATAGATGTCGTCGCCCTCAATCGAAACGTCGAAGGTCATCAGCGGAACGACCGCGGGGAGCGTCAGCGCGTCGCCCGTCTTGACATCGAACGTTGCGCCGTGACGCGGGCAGACGATGCATTCTCCTTCTAACTTTCCTTGTTCCAGCGGTCCGCCGTCGTGCGTGCAGACGTCCTCAACGGCGTAGATATTCCCATCGACGTTGCACAGTAACATCCGCACGGAATCGGCGACGACTTGACGCGTCGTTCCAGGCGCGATGTCCGAAACTCGCGCAACTTTATGTTTCGACATCATTGCATGGGTGGGAGACGCACGGTCATCGGCGGTTCGCGAAAAGTGAACGCGCACGACTGGGCCGCGTTGGCCTCGACGATGGTGCAGCGCCACTCATAACGCCCCGGCTGCAGCGGTAACGGCCCGATGTTGATGGCGAGCGGCGAATCGAGTGGCGTTCCCGGCGTGACCCCCGGAGGGCGCCCGACCTCCAGATCGGCCTGAATCAACATCGGCTGCGGCGATTCGGCCCCCGGAAGCAGCACGGGACGGCCATCGCTATCGAGCAGCTCGATACGAACGTGATGTTTGCGATTTGCGGCTTCCCAAGGAACCTCAAACTTGATCGCGATGGCAGAGGGCGTAGCCATCGGTCCGGTCGCAGACCAGCCGCCCCCAAGGATGTAGAGTTTTCCTTCGACTGCTTGAGCGCTGTCGGCCAGTAGCATGATGATTTTCCAGGCGCCCGGCGGAGTTTCCATAGTCTCGGGCGACATTGGGGATTCTAACCGACCTCGCCTCCTCGCGCTGTACGGGAACGGTTAATTTATGCGACGAATCGAACGAGGCTTTTCGAAGGAGGCTTCAACGATGGCAAACGTTCCTTGGGAATCCGATTACAACGTCGCGCTGGAGAAAGCGAGATCGGAAAGGAAGTTTGTGTTCCTCGACATCTTCAACCCTGGTTGAGGGGGATGCCAAGCGCTGGATACCGTGACGTATCCTCAAGCACCCGTCGTTGAAACCATTCTCGCTCATAGCATCCCAGTTCAGTTCGACAATTCGAAGGCCGACAACAATCAACTGCTGCATCGCATCCATCACATCTGGACGCCCGACATTCGCATTCTAAATCATGACGGCTTCGAACTTTATCGTTGGGACGGCTTTCTTCCGCCGGCGGAATTTATAGCCCGAGCGCTCTGTGGATTCGGCATGGCGTATCTGCGTGGCAAGCGCTTCGATCGAGCCGAGACGGCATATCTCGACGTACTCAAACGTTTCTCCACGACGTATGCCGCGCCTGAAGCGCAGTACTATCTCGGTGTCGCGCGATACCGAAAGGATCCGAATAGCGACGAACTATTAACTCAATGGGCCGGCCTTCGTTCGCGCTATCCGACCAGCGAATATCGTGTGAAGCAGTCCTTCAAAGATTTGCCGGAGTGAATCGGCCCCGGCTGCGGGGCGCCTTAAAAGTCGAGCAGACGAGGGCCCGGGCCCTCGCGTGCCAGTTCGTCATCCGGATTGCGCAGCCGGCATTTGTCGAGGGATAGGCAGCCGCAGCCGATACACTGCCCTAACTGATCGCGCAACGCCGTAAGCCGCGCGATCCGGTCGTCGAGACCGCTTTTCCACCGCTTCGATAGCGCGGCCCAATTCTTCGCGGATATTGCCCGGTCGGACGGCAGCGTATCGAGCATGTCGCGTATTTCCGACAACGGAATACCCGCGCGTTGGCCGATTTTGATCACGGCGATTCGTCGCAGCTCGGGACGCGCAAAGCGCCGCTGGTTGCCGTCGCTGCGGTCGCTGCGAATCAGACCCTTGGATTCCCAAAAGTGAATCGTCGAAATGGGAAGTCCGCTGCGCTTTGCGATCTCACCGACCGTCAGGTATTCCATGCACTTGACCTCAAGTATAGTCGAGGTTGTAGACTCGTCCTCGTTATGGAATGGTTTCAACGGGGACAGGTGGCGATCGTCACGGGCGGGTCGCGTGGCTTAGGAAGAGCGCTGGCTCGCGAACTGCTTGGCAGGGGGCCGACGGTCATCATCGATGGCCGCGATCGAAGCGAACTGGAGCGGGCGCGGCAAGAGCTGTCGCAATTGGGCGAGCTCGTCGCGATACCAGGCGACGTCGGTAATTCCGACCACGTTCACGCGCTCGTCGACGCCGCTCGACGGCTCGGACGACTCGATTTGCTCATCAATAATGCGTCGACGCTCGGAAAGGTGCCTTTACCCGTCGTCGGGGACATCGATCGCGATACGTTTAGATCGCTCTTCGACGTTAACGTTTTTGCGCCCATTCATTTGAGCCGGCACGCGCTCGAACTCATGGGCCGGTCGGCGGTCAGCACCATCGTAAATATTACATCCGACGCCGCAGTCGAGCCGTATCCGTCATGGGGCGGATACGGCGCGACGAAGGCAGCGCTCGAGCATCTGTCGCGAGTGCTCGCCGCCGAACTCGGCGGCACGTCAACGCGCGTCCTCGTCTTCGATCCGGGCGACATGAACACGGCGATGCATCGCGATGCCGTTCCGGATGCCGATGCCTCGCAACTTCGAGATCCTGCCGACTCCGCGCGGGCATTGCTGCGCACCATCCCAGCGATGTCGACTCCATTCGCGCGCGTTCGCGCCTCCGATGTCCGGCCGATTCATAGCGGAGAAGGGGCATGACGGCCGCGTTCACCGCTCGCAGCGGGCTGATCGAGGCCACGGAGCCGCCGGAATACCGCGGCGCCGCCCGCGACGGCGTCCGAATGCTCGTCAGCAATCGCCGTACGCAATCGCATGCGCACGCACGATTTTACGACTTGCCGTCGGTATTGCGGCCCGGCGATCTGCTCGTCGTCAACGATTCAGCGACGCTTCCGGCCGCGATACCGGCGCAACGAGAGACCGGTGGCGCGATTGCGTTGCACGTCAGCACCAAGATTGACGAGCGGCTTTGGATCGTTGAGCCACGCGAGCCCGTAGTCGCGGGAGAAAAACTGACCGCTCCTCACGGCGCACGGGCTACGATGCTCGCGCCGGTGGACCCAGAACGGCCGCGCACGTGGTACGCTGCGTTCGAGTTGTCGGCGCCGATGTATGCGTACATCGCCGACGTCGGTTTGCCGATCACCTACGCGTATCTCGGCCGGACTTTTCCGTTGCGCGATTATCAGACGATTTTTGCGCGCGCTATCGGCTCGTCGGAGATGCCTTCGGCCGGCCGACCCTTCACGAAGCGCATCCTCGATCGCTTGCGGGACCGCGGCGTCGAAATCGCAACGATCACGCTGCACTGCGGCGTGGCCAGTTTCGAGGTGCCGGAACGTCCCGGAACGGAACGCTTTAGCGTCTCAACGACGGCAGCCGACCGAGTCAACGTCGCCCGCCGGCAAGAACGTCGCGTGGTCGCGGTAGGAACGACCGTCGTGCGAGCCCTCGAGAGCGCCGCCACCGGCGACGGCGTCATCGCGAGTCAGGGTTGGACCAACCTGTTCATCGATGAAAACCACCGGTTGAACGCCGTCGACGCGCTGCTCACCGGGTTTCACGCAGCTAACGCAACGCACGTCGGCATGCTGCGCGCCTTTATCGACTCAGACGTTTTGGACGATGCGTACGCCGAAGCGGCGGCACGCGGGTACCGCTGCCACGAATTCGGCGACGTTCACTTGATCCAGTAAGCTAGTAGACTCCGTTGGACACCTCGCACGGTTAGAAGGACCGCAGACAAGCGACGTTCCAGGCCGCCCCGGTAATCAGGAAATTGAGTGCGAACTCGGACCAGTTCCCATGAGTCTCCGGATGAGCGACGAGCAGCGGAACCCAAACCAACACGCCAAAAAGTATCAACATGAGCGTCAGTAGGCGCATCGCGAGCCGCGCCTGATAGTTCAGCACGATGGCGATGGCCGCGAGCGCAAAAGCGACGGTGGTCAGTATCGTCCAAAACATTTGATTCGGCGGGATCCACGCCGGCACGAGGGCGGCCGTCAAACGAGGAAAGAATATTTGAGCCAGCGTGAATACGATCACGGAGAGCCCAAGCCCGAGACGTGCCCCACGGCCCAACGCTGCCGACCGCGCCGCGTGGGGCTCAGTCGCCGCATATAGCGCGATCGCGCCGCACAATAAGCAGAACTGCTCGAAGAAACCATCATATTGGAAGAAAACATTGGGTCTGGCGACGATTCCGGGAATGCAGACCAGCGAGAAAATAAGATAGACCGCGCCGAGTACGATCGATCCGAAGCGTGCCGTTCGAGGAAGCGTCGCCCCGATGCCACCGGCAATTTGAGCGGCCATGAGACAAACGCCGATGACTGCACCGAAGGGAACGGTCAATATCCTGTGCACGCTCTGCCACGTGTCGGGGTCTCGCCACATGAGCGCGATCACGCCAAAGAGTACGGCCGAGGCTCCAAAGACGGTCCGTCCGTACAGCGCGGCTTTCATGGGAAACGCAACGGTCAACGACCCGCGTTTGTGATCGGCCGCGTCTTAGCCGACGGCGCCTTCCATCTCCATTTTCACCAAGCGATTCAACTCGACCGCATATTCCATCGGTAGTTCCTTCACGAAGAAGTCGAAGAAACCGTTGACGATCATGGCCGTGGCGTCGGCTTCCGAAAGGCCGCGCGACATCGCGTAGAAGAGTTGCTCTTCGCCGATCTTACTGACGCTGGCCTCATGCTCGACGGTCGAGCGCTGTTCGTGGATCTTCATCGTGGGCTTCGTATCGCTCGACGACTCGTCGTCCATAATGAGCGCGTCGCAGCGAACGCGCGTCTTGGCACCGACCGCGCCGGGATGGATTTCAACCAGCCCGCGATAGGTGGTTTTGCCGCCGTGGGCGCTGACACTCTTATTGGTAACCACCGAACTGGTCCGCGGCGCGACGTGAATGACCTTCGCGCCTGCGTCTTGATGCTGCGCTTCGCCGGCGAACGCCATCGACAGAATCTCGCCGCGCGCTCCTTCACCCATCAGGTAGATCGACGGATACTTCATCGTCAGCCTCGAGCCGATGTTGCCATCCACCCACTCGACCGTCGCGCCCGCGTGAGCGACTGCGCGTTTCGTGACAAGATTGAAGATGTTGCGATACCAGTTTTGAATGGTGGTGTAGCGGATTGAAGCACCGTCGAGCGCGATCAATTCGACGACCGCGGAGTGGAGCGACGACGTCGAAAACTTCGGTGCGGTGCAACCCTCGATGTAGTGAACTTTGGCGCCCTTGTCGGCGATGATCAACGTGCGTTCGAACTGTCCCATGTTTTCGGCGTTGATGCGGAAGTACGCCTGCAGCGGCATCTTCACTTCGACGCCCGGCGGCACGTAGATGAACGATCCGCCGGACCAAACGGCCGAGTTCAACGCAGAAAACTTGTTGTCGCCCGGCGGAATTATCGTCGCGAAATACTTGCGAACGATGTCCGGATATTTTTTTATGGCGGTGTCCATGTCGCAGAACAGCACGCCTTGTTCGTCGAGCGCCTTGCTCGTATTGTGGTAGACGACTTCGGACTCATACTGCGCCGAAACGCCCGCCAAAAACTTTCGCTCGGCCTCCGGAATGCCTAACCGATCGAATGTGCGCTTGATGTCGTCAGGGACGTCGTCCCACGAACGTTCGGTTTGATCGGTCGATTTGACGAAATAGTGAATGTCCGCGAAATCGATCTCGCCGAGCAGTTTGGCGTCACCCCACGTCGGCATCGGCTTGCCGATAAAGATTTCGTAAGCCTTGAGCCGGAATTCGCGCATCCACGCCGGCTCCTGTTTCATCGCGCTGATGCGCTCGACGATCTCCGGGGTCAGTCCCTTATCCGACTTGAAGACGTAATTCTCCGGATCGTGAAAACCGTGCCGGTAGTCCTCCATCAGACCTGACGGGGAGACCGGGGCTTGCTGCAAATTTACTGCCATCCTATATGAAAGCGTACCCGTTTACGGCAGACATAGTCAAGATATTACAGTAGGACCTTCACTATCTCGGTGGGTGACGCTGTGGCGAAGGCCTTTACAGCAGGGGAGCAAGGGGTTATGATGGGCGCCGGTTCTCCTTTGGGGTACAAGGGAACCACGGTTTTCGGGAGGGCGCGCCCTTACGCGCCATCGCGGCGAGTCGCTCGCGCACCGATCAAAAGCGCCGGCAAGAACTCGCCGATAGGTCGGGGGAGGAGGCTGCACCGCAGTCGCCAGCCGACGAGGTCCGGAGGTGGGATCCCTCAAGGGTCAAGGAGACCTGGAAAAAATTGAAGGCACTCGGCAGGCACATCGTGTGCGAGCTTTCGGGCTGTCAGCCATCCTTGCTTTGCGACATCAACGGCATCGCAGCTATGATGATCTCCGCCGCGAAAGCGGCTCGCGCCACCATTATGGAGAGCGCGTTTCACCGTTTTGAACCTCAGGGCGTCTCCGGAACGGTCATCCTGGCCGAGTCCCATATCTCGATTCACACCTGGCCCGAAAAGGGCTACGCCGCGATGGATTTTTACACGTGCGGCGACCATACCGATCCGTGGCTTGCTTGTCAGTACGCCGCCGAAACGCTGCGCGCGAAGAGCGTGCTGGCAACCGAGCTAAAGCGCGGAATTGAAAAGAGCGACGGGGAGTTCACCCACGTCCTTAGTCGCAATCACGACGCCGGCGCCGGCGTGCGCAGCGCATAGCAAGCAAAAACTTAACCGTTATCATCAGCAATAATCACCTTTAAAAATCGCAATTCCGGCAGGCGCATTGTGCGTGCCAGTCCAATTGTCGCAATGCAAAAACGTCACTGCTTTTCTCGAGTCGAGGTGAAAAAGAAACACAACATGCGTTTACCAATGATTGGTGCCGGCGTTGTCAGCGTCGCCTGCACGATCGCACTCGCGGCCTGTTCCGGGAACAGCGGGATGGTACCATCTTCGCCCTCCACCGTGACCGCACCGGAATCGCAGAGCGCACCCGTGTCGCAGAGCGCACCTGAATCGCAGAATCCTGCGACCGGTCCCGTCACCGATTTGTCGCCGAACTCTAGCGTTGCAGCCGACGACGCGTCGGGCGATGCGAAGGTCACGACGTGCGCGACCAGCCCGCCGCAGTATGAGTGGATCTTTGAAGGCACTTGCACGCATTTTGAATTGAAGGCCACGGGCGGCGCTTTCGCGCTAGGCAAACACGACGACATCACGGTTTCCGGCTCGATCGGCGAGAATAACCTTAAAGCGCCCGCGATCGTCTATGTGGCCGATGCGATCGACAAGAAAGATATTCTTACCTGGAAGGGCAAAAAGTTTCCGCCCTACACCGGCAAGGGTACGTTCATCTACGCCGCCGCCGTAAATCAGGGTAAGGCCACCATCATCCCGAAAGCCAGCAAGAAGCCGGTGCTGCAATACGTGATCAACGACGGGCATGGCATTCATGGCACGAAGTGTGGCGAGGCCGTGCTGGCCTTCTCAAAAGGCAAATTCACGTGGAAACCGATCAACGCCAGCTCGCAGATCAAAGGCAATACGGTTACGATCACTCAGTTTAACGCCCCGCCGAACTTCCAACTTCCGCCCAAGACGCCGCTGTACTTCGCGGTGAACTGCTTCTAAGACGCCAATATCGGCGACCGACGAACCCCGTCGTAATCGGCGGGGTTCTTCTTTTTCGGGGGCTAATCTACGGCGCACATGCCTAAGACGGAACGGTGGCAGTGGTACGTCGAAGAGTTTGCCCCTACCGAGCAACATCACCATGCGGTCGCGGAACTCTTTGTTAGCACGCGATCGCAATATCAACAAATCGCCGTACTTCGCTCGCCGGTCTTCGGAAAGATGCTCGTGCTCGACGGTGACACGCAGAGCGCCCAAGCCGACGAACGAATTTACCATGAAGCGCTCGTGCATCCCGCGCTCGCGGCGACCTTCGATCGAAGCGAGGTGCTGATCGTCGGTGGTGGAGAGGGAGCGACGCTGCGTGAGGCGTTGCGTTGTCCGGCGGTACGGCGCTGTACGATGGTGGACATCGACGGCGCTGTGGTCGAACTCTCGAGAAAGTATCTTCCGGAATGGTCCGCGGGCGCCTTCGACGACGCGCGCACCAACTTAGTCGTTGGCGATGCCCTGGAGTTCTTGCGTTCGCGCGGCCAACGGTATGGGGCCATCGTTTCGGATCTCACCGAGCCCCTCGAGGACTCGCCGAGTAATCCGCTGTTCAATGACGAGGTCTTCGCCTTGATAAAATCGCGGTTGCTCGATGGTGGCGTTTACGTGCTTCAGGCGAGCACGGCTGCCGTTCACAATGCCTCCCTACATTGTAAGATGGCGCGCAGCCTACGAAAGCACTATCGCTACGTTGCCTCGTTTACGACGCACGTTCCCGCGTTCGATACCGAATGGGCATTCTTGGGTTGCAGCGATCGCGTCGATCTGTCGCGTCTTGGCCCCGAGCGCATCGACGACTATTGCCGACAACTGGCGGGAGAGAGTTTTTTTTACGACTCGATCACCCATCGACGGCTCTTTTCGCTTCCGCTGTATCTTCGCCGAATGCTCGACGCGAGCGGAGATACGTTTTAAGCGAGCGAAAAGACGGAGCGATGACCATCGATTATTCACGGGCGCCGCACGCTTGGGAGAAGGAGAAGAGCAATTTCGTCGCCCTTCTCGATCTAAAATTGGAGGAGGTTGCGCACGGCAGAGCGGTGATGCGCATGCCATATCGCTCGGAGATTACGAACGGAACCGGCGCCGTGCATGGCGGCGCGATCGTGAGTCTCTGCGACACCGTGTTTTACGTGGCATTAGCGTCGATCTACGGTCGAGAACAAGACACCACGACCGTGGCGCTGCAATGTAATTTTCTCGCCCCGGCCGGTCCACCGCACGACCTCGTGGCCGAGGCGAAAGTGCTGCGCGCCGGCCGCCGCATCGTCTACGGCGAGGTTTACGTGCGCAGCGGAGAAAAAATCATCGCCCACGCGACGCTTGACTTTCTCAACAGTTATCCGGAAGAGAAGCCACAAAAGCACACGTGACCCGACGCACGCCCTTACACGACGAGCACGCGCGCGCCGGCGCACGTTTGGTGCCGTTCGGTGGTTTTGAGATGCCGGTTCAATACTCGAGCATCCTCAAAGAGCACGACGCAGTACGTCACCGTGCCGGTCTTTTCGATCTTTCTCACATGGGCCAGTTTTGGCTGTCCGGGGAGCGAGTGGCGCAATGGGCCGATGAGCTGACGATCAACGCGGTAGCGACGATGAAGCCGTGGCAGGCGCGGTACAATATTTTTTGCAACGAGGTGGGAGGCGCGCACGACGACACGATTTTTTATCGCACCGGCGAACGTTGGCTGCTCGTCGTCAACGCGGCCAACGCAGAAAAGATGTGGGCTCACCTCGACGCGCATTTGCCCGCGACCGGCGTGTCGCTCGAAAACAACCACGGACGTGCTGCATTGATTGCGATCCAGGGCCCGCGCTCGCTCGAAATCCTGCAGCCTCACGTCGATGTCGATCTCGCTTCCCTGCGCTACTACTTTTGTACCGAAGGAAAGGCCGACGGCATTCCGGCGCTCATCGCTCGAACGGGCTATACGGGCGAAGACGGTTTCGAACTCTTCGTCGAGGGAGAGCCGGCGGGCAAACTTTGGCGCGCGCTGCTACGGAATGGCGCGAGCAGCGGCTTAGAGCCGTGCGGCTTGGGCGCACGGGACGTGCTGCGTCTCGAGGCCGGGATGCCGCTGTACGGACACGAGTTGACCGAGGAGATTTCGCCGGTCCAAGCCGGCCTCGGTTGGGCATTGAAACTCAACAAACCTCAGTTCATCGGCAGATCCGCGCTATCCGAACAACTCGAGCGCGACGACTTCTCTCGAATCGTCGGGCTCATCATGAACGGACGTGCCCCGGCACGCGAAGGGTATTCGGTCACGCTGCGAGGCGAAAGGGTCGGTGAAATCCGAAGCGGCTCGATTGCACCGTCGGTCGGGAATAAGAACGTCGCCACGGCACTGGTCGAGCCGCGCGCTGCAACGGTTGGCACTACGGTCGAGGTACAAATACGCGGAACCTCCCACGAAGCGCGCGTCGTGCCGCTCCCGTTCTACAAACGCGCAAAATAAGTCGAAAGGAATTAAACGAGATGGCGCCGCCTCAGGGACTTCTCTTCAGCAAAGAGCACGAATGGGTCAGAATTGACGGCGATCGAGCGACAATCGGAATTACCGATTACGCTCAAAACGCGCTCGGCGATATCGTATACGTTGAACTTCCCAGGGTTGGCTCGGCGATCAAACAGTTTGCCGACGTCGGCGTCATCGAATCCGTGAAGGCAGTCTCGGATCTGTACACGCCGATGTCGGGCGAAGTCCTCGAAGTAAACGATGCCCTGGAGAGCGATCCCGCCGCCGTCAATCGCGATCCCTACGGCGAGGGATGGCTTCTCAAGATCCGCGTTACGAATGCCGGGGAAACGAATGACCTGCTCTCTGTCGACGAGTACGAGAAGATAGCATCGGAATAGGCATGTACACCCCGCACACCGAGCGCGATATCGCGGAGATGCTCGAGGTCGTCGGCGCGAAATCGCTCGACGAACTGTTGAGCGTTCCCGAGGCGATCGCATTGCGCGGCCCGATCGAGATGGTTCCGGCCCTTCCGCAGTATTTGATCGGCAGGCGCTTCGATCGATTCGCCGGCAAGAACGCCGGTGTCGCATATCGCTCCTTCTTGGGCGCCGGAGCGTATCGCCATTACGCGCCGGCCGCGATCGCGGCGCTGGCGATGCGCGGGGAATTTCTTACCGCTTACACGCCATACCAGGCCGAAGTCTCGCAAGGTTACCTTCAGGCAATCTACGAGTGGCAGACGTATATCGCTTTGCTCACGGGCATGGACATCGCCGACGCGTCCGTCTACGACGGTGCGACGGCGCTCGCCGAAGCGGCGATCATGGCGCTCGGTGCGACCGGACGCAGGCGCGTTTTAGTCTCTCGCGCCGTGCATCCCAACTATCGCGCCGTGTTGAAGACGTATTGCGACGGGCTCGACGTCGCGGTCGATGAAGTACCATTCACCGCCGACGGTACCACCGATTTCGCGCGGCTTGCCGACGCAGTTGCCGCCGGCGCCTACGCCGCCGTCGCGGTGCAGTCGCCGAATTTCTTCGGCAACGTCGATTCTTTTTCGCCGTCGGTACGGGAAGCGATCGAGAAGAGCCAAACGATTCCCATCGCGGTCGTCGCGGAGGCATTGTCGCTTGCGGCGCTAGCGCCGCCAGGCAGCTGGGGCGCGCAAATCGTCGCAGGCGAGGCACAGAGTTTCGGCGTTGCGGCGGCGTACGGCGGTCCGTACGTCGGATTCATTGCAGCGGCGCAGGAACACATGCGTCGCATTCCCGGAAGACTCGTCGGTAAAACGACCGATGCTTGCGGCAAAACGGCGTACGTACTCACGCTGCAGGCGCGCGAGCAGCACATCCGCCGGGAGCGCGCGACGTCGAACATCTGCACGAATCAAGCGCACTGCGCGCTGATCGCGACGATTTACCTCGCGCTGATGGGCGCCACGGGCTTACGCAACGCCGCCGCACTCAACCTCGCTCGTTCGCGCGAACTCGCCAGTGCCGTCGCGAACGTTCCGGGAGTGCGCTTGAAGCATGCGGTTCCGTTCTTCAACGAATTTACTGTCGAAGTCGGCCGCCCGGCGAGCGAAGTTTTGAGCGAACTACAATCGCGCGAAATTCTTGGGGGCGTCGATCTCGGTCGCTTCTATCCGGAACTGGCTTCATGCATACTCATGACCGCGACGGAACTCACAACCGCGGGAGACATTGCGGCGCTGGCGAGTGCGCTCCAGGAGGTGTTACGTGCCGCCGCAGTCTAAGGCCGCCGCCGAGATTCCGTTGATCTTCGAACTGGGACAAACGGGGCGCACGACGGAATACTTGGAAACCGGTAAGCCGTTGGAATCTTATCTTCCGTCGTCGGTTCTGCGCGACGATCTGCCGCTTCCGGATAACAGCGAACTGGACGTCGTGCGGCATTACACGCAACTTTCACAGCGCACCTTCGGCATCGATCTCGGATTCTATCCGCTCGGTTCCTGTACGATGAAATATAATCCGCGGATCAACGACGCGATTGCTACTCGAGCCGAGTTTGCCGACCTTCATCCCTATATGCCGGACGAGCTGGCGCAAGGAGCGCTCGAAGTGATGTACGAGCTCGAACGCTCGTTGAGTTCGCTCTTCGGCATGGCGGCCTTTTCACTCAATCCGTCGGCCGGCGCGCATGCCGAGCTCGGCGCACTCTTGATCGCGAAGAGGTACTTTAAAGAGCGCGGTGAGATACGGCGCGATACCGTGATCGTGCCCGACACGGCACACGGCACGAACCCCGCCTCCGCCACCATGTGCGGTTTCAAGGTGATCACGCTGCGCAGCGACGCGCGCGGTCGAGTTAGCCCCGATGAGCTGCGCCACGTTCTCGGCCCGGCGACTGCGGTCTGCATGATGACCAATCCCAATACGTTAGGCCTCTTCGAGGATTCGATCGCGGAAATCGCGAGGGCGGTGCACGATGCGGGCGGCCTGATGTATTACGACGGCGCGAACGCAAATGCCATCATGGGGTACGCTCGTCCCGGCGACATGGGCTTCGATCTCATGCATCTCAACACGCACAAGACGTTTACGATCCCGCACGGCGGCGGCGGCGCCGGCCACGGTCCCCTCGGGGCGGCCGCGCACCTGGTGGAACACCTCCCGGTCCCCGTCGTGATACGGGACGCGCAAGGGCGTTACGCGCTCGACTTCGATCGCCCGAAGACGATTGGGCCGCTGCGCTCGTTTTGGTCCAACTTTGCGCATGCGGTACGCGCGCTGGCATATCTCTACGCCAACGGAAGCGAAGGGTTGAAACGCGTTTCGCAACTCGCCGTCCTCAACGCAAACTATTTGCGCGTCAGGATCGCCGAATTCTTGGAGACGCCGTATGCGGAGCGATGCCGCCACGAGTTCGTCGTATCGGCACAGCAACTCAAGCGCGAGCACGGCGTGCGCGCGATCGACCTCGCAAAAGCGCTGCTCGATTGCGGCTTCATGGCGCCGACGATGTACTTTCCGCTCCTCGTCCCGGAATGCTTAATGATCGAGCCGACGGAGACGGAATCGAAAGAGACGCTCGACGCGTTCGCCGAGGCGTTGCGTCGGATCGTGCAAGCCGCTGCGGAAAACCCCGAAGCGCTGTCGCACGCACCCACAACGACGCCGGTGGGACGCGTCGACGAAACGGCGGCCGCCCGGCGCCCCAATCTACGGTGGAGGCCGACCCCGAACTAGAGAGGACTCTCCACGTACATGGGAAAACTCGACCATAATATTAACTAAAGTTATTTTTATTGAGGAGAGCCCTCGATGTTACGACAGCTCGTGGAAGGCCTTCGTGCTCAGCCGCCTTCGACGCGGAGCCCGCACGAGATGGGACGGTTTCTTGGTGGGGTGGCGAGTCGCTGGGGCGGCGGCCCGCGGCTCATCTCGCGTCTCGATACTTACACGCGTACCTGCGTCTATTCCGATGAGAATTTCGAGATGCTGCTGCTCAATTGGGCGCCCGGCGCGGCCTCGCCAATCCACGACCACGGCGGTCAGCGCTGCTGGATGTTGGTTTTGGCGGGGCAGTTGGAAATCGAAGACTTCGTGCGTCTCGATGCAGGGGACGTCGAGGGGTACGCTCACGTCAAAGAAGGCGGAACGCACCTATTGGCCGCCGGGGGCGTCGATGCGCGTTCCGGTCGTTTCGACCTTCACCGAGTCTCCTCGATGCCGGGTATTTCCGCCGTCTCGTTGCACGTCTATTCGGGCCCGCTTCGCCGATATTCGGTTTACGACGCGCTGAGACGCCGATGCCAAAGGGCGAACGGCACCTACGACGACGTTCTTTCCGTTTACTCGGGCGCACTCCGGTAATGATTCACGTCGATGTCGCCGTGATCGGCGGCGGCTTCAGTGGCTGTGCCGTCGCCGCGAACCTCGCGCGCTACGCATCCCCGGAACTTACGCTCGCGCTTTTCGAGCCGGACGACGTCGGCCGCGGCGCTGCTTATGGCACGCGACACCCGGAGCACCTCTTGAATACGCGCGCCGGCTCCATGAGCCTCTATGTGGAGGACCCCGAACACTTCATTCGCTGGCTAGGCTGTCGGGCCGGTCCAGACGATTTTGTCTCGCGGCGTCTCTACGGTGACTACGTTGGGGAGGTGACGCGACCGCTCTTCGTGCGCGGCAGATTCGTGCACGTGCGCGAGGCGGTCGCGCACATCGAGCGCCTCGGCGACGGATTTTCCGTTCACGTCTCTAGCCAAACAAGCTTTTACGCGAAGCACGTCGTGATCGCAACGGGAAATCCGTCGCCGAACGAAGACTTCTTGCCGCCCGAACTACGCCTCCACGCCGGCTATATCCCCAATCCGTGGCGCTTTGACTTCCGTGCCGTTGGTGGGCACGTCCTGATTATCGGATCGGGCCTTACGGCGCTCGACGTCATTGGCGCCCTTCGGGCCTCGCGTCATCGCGGCAGGATCACCGTCGTTTCGCGAAAGGGCCAATATCCGGAAGTTCATGCCGACGTTCTTCCGTATAATCTCATCGTCGCGCTCGACACGCGCGATGCTCGCGCACTGCTGCGCAGCTTGCGCCGTCACGTAGAGACGACGCAGCGACGCGGATTCGATTGGCGGTCCGTTATCGATGCGCTTCGCGGCGAGTCCGAAGCCCTCTGGCGACGCCTGCCCGATGCAGAACAACGGCGCTTCGAACGGCATTTGCGATCGCACTGGGACCGCCGGCGACATCGCGCACCGGCGCAAGTCGATGAGGCACGCGCCGCGTACGATGCAACGGGGAGACTTCAAACGTACGCCGGACATTTGCGGTCGTTTCGCGCGGGCCAAGCGACGATCGTTCTCAGAAGCGGCACGCAGGTGCGTTTGCATCCCGATTGGATCGTCAACTGCACCGGCGTGGGCCGCCACGCTATGCTGGTGCGCAGTCCATTGATACGCTCCATGCTCGACGCTGGGATCGTCGCCATCGACCGCCACGGCATCGGCCTCCGGGCCGGTCCAGACCTTTTGGCCGTCGGTCGCGAGGGAGCGGTCGTCCCGGGTCTTTGGCTGACCGGCGCACTGGTGCGCGGGTGCCGCTTTGAGGCGACCGCCGTACCGGAGCTACGCGTTATGGCCCGGGACGTCGCGGCGGGCATCGTGCAGGAGGCTGCTCGGAACGCACGCTCGGCCTAAAAAGCCGGCCCTTGTCGCAGCCTCTTCTTGGGTCTCGACGTTATAATAAGTGTAATCGGGGGTCACGCAACGCGGGCCCTTTTCCTTCCCATAGTGGAGCGTCATGCGGATCAAGTACGAAGTGTCGGCGGGCGGGTTGCTGCTGCGCCGCCGTGATTCGACCTACGATGCGCTGCTGATCGGCCGCGGCGCGCCGCGGTGCATTTGGACGCTTCCCAAAGGGCACGTGGAGGCTCGTGAGTCTACCGAGCAAGCGGCGCTTCGGGAAGTCCGGGAGGAGACGGGTTGCTGGGGCGAGATCGTCACCCGGCTCAACGAGATTTCGTATTGGTTTTACGTCGGAAAGGCGAAGCATCGTAAATCCGTCACGTTTTTCCTCATGCGGTACCTTTCGGGCGATCCGGCCCATCACGACCACGAGGTCGACGACGCGCGCTGGTTCGACGTGAGCCAGGCTCGCAAGGCGCTAAAATATGTCAACGAAAAGCGCTTGATCGACTTGGCGGTGGAGTTCATGGAGTCAAATCCGGCCAGTTTCGGCGAGCCGACGATCGCGACGCCCATGGCGGAAAGTTTGACTTCCTGAACGATTTCCGCGTACGCCTGGAGGCGTTTGACGGGCCGCTCGATCTACTGCTGAACCTCATCAAAGAGCAACAGCTCGACGTCGCGACGGTGCCGCTCGCAACCGTTGCGCAACAGTACCTCGATTACGTCCGGTTGATGAGCACGCTCGACGTCGAGATTGCCGCGGAATATCTCTTGATCGCGGCCACGCTCGTGTTTTTGAAATCGAAAGCGCTCCTGCCGCCGGTGCCGTCGGAGTTTGGCGAAGAACCGGGCGAAACGCCCGAGGAAGTGGAGGAGCGGCTGCGCCGTCGTTTGATCGCCTATTCCAAATATCGCGATTTCGGCGAGGAACTGCGCGGACGCCAGGCGGAAGCGGGATCGTACTTTTATCGAGAGTCGGGCGACCCGATCGGCGAAGTCGTTCAGCGCTTCGATATCAACCCCCAGAAGCTGACGCGTGCCTTTCTCGCCATGCTGACCGCCGCTCGTCCGCAGAAGCGAACGATCGCGCGAGAGAGAATCTCCCTGCTTGCCTCGATGGACTACATCACGCGGCGGCTCAAACAGCGCGAGGAGATGCTTTTTTCCGAACTGTGCCACGAGCTCGGCATGACGCGCGACGCAATCATCGCGACGTTCCTCGCGATCTTGGAGCTGATCGCGCGTCGACGCATCCGTTTCGAGCAGGTCGAGCCGTTAGCCGACATTCGGCTGTTTCGCCGGAGCGCTGCGTGACGACGGGACTCGATCAGACGTCGCGGCGATTGCAGCGCCCGCTTGAAGCGCTCCTCTTCGTCGCCAGCGAAGCGCTTTCGATCCCGCAACTCGCCAAACTGCTGGCCGCCCCGGAAGTCGAGATCGCCGCGGCGCTGCAGCTCATTGAAGCGGAGTACGGCGATCGGGGAATCGTCTTGCGCGAAGTCGCCGGAGGTTATCGTTTCGCCACCTCGCCGATCGCACGCGAGGCCGTCGAGGCGTATCTGCTTCCGCCGAAAACCGCGCTTTCCACGCCGGCGATGGAAGCCTTGGCAATCGTGGCTCACCTTCAGCCCGTGACGCGTGGCGAGATCGAATCCATTCGGGGCGTGAACTCCGATAGCGTCGTGAGCACCTTACTCGACCGGGGTTTCATCGCCGAAGCCGGTCGAAAAGACGTTGTGGGCCGGCCGATGCAATACCGAACGACATCGTTCTTTTTGGAGTCGTTCGGTCTACGTTCGTTGCAAGAGCTTCCCGAACCGGAGTTAGAGCCCGGCCAACCTTTGGAGTTTGAATTGCGAGACGCGAAGGCATCGTAAGGGGTGCGGATCGGTCTGCACGTGCACGTCGCCGGCGGCTATCGAAAGGCGGTCGAACACGCCAAGAACGTCGGGTCCCGCGCGATGCAGGTCTTCTCGACCAATCCAAAGAGCTATCGGCGAAGCGCAATTGACGTCGCGGCGGTGGAGAACTTCGCTCGAATGCGACGGGACGCGCAGATCGATCCGTGCGCGATTCACACGGCCTATTTGATCAATTTGGGGAGCGCCGATCCGAAGGTCGGCGAAGGTTCGTTGCGTTTACTCCAGCACGATCTGGAGGTCGCCGCCAAGGGCGACATTCGTTTCGTCAACACGCACCTGGGATCGTACGGCACGCGCAATCGTCGCGACGCTTTCAACGACATCTGCGGTACCCTCGAGACGGCATTGCGTGACATTTCTCCGGCGGTGACGCTCGTAATCGAAAACTCGGCGGGCGCCGGAAACTTGGCCGGTGGAACTCTTGAAGAACTCGGCGCATTCATTCGCAGCGTCGATCATCCCCAACTTGCCGTCTGCCTCGACACCGCGCACGCCTGGGCAACGGGGTACGCGATCGACTCCAGCGCCGGCGTCGAGCGCTTCTTGGAAAAGGTCGACGGCGAGATCGGCGTGGAGCGTGTAGCGATGTTTCATCTCAACGACACTCAAGTGCCCTTAGGCGCTAATCGCGATCGGCATTGGCACATCGGTGAAGGCAATATCGGTTTTGAGGGCTTTCGCGCGCTGCTGGCTCAGCCGCAGTTGCGCGAGAAGACGGCAATCCTCGAGACGCCCGGTTCGGACGCCGACGATCTTCGCAACATGCAAACGATCTTGGCGATCGAACGAGGCGTCTCGGCGCGCGTTACGTGACGCGAAGGTGAGGCAAGCGCAGGTTGGATTCCACGAACAGAACCGAGTCTGCGCGATTGATTTTGAGCCGCAGATCGATGTCGCCGATGTCGGCAACCAGCGGGGCGGTGCGAATAGGGTCGCGGAACATTTACTGGTGAACCTCTTGACGGATTGGTAACCTTCAATCATTATATGGTGGTGACGGTAACTTGTCAACCGTTTTTGCCGGTGAAGATATCGCCAGGTCGGTCGCGTCGATGAGTGCGGTCGCGGACTTTGCTCCTGGGGGCCTCGAGTTGATCCGGCGCTTCGTAAACACGGCTGAGTTGCCGGGCGGTCCCGACGAACTCGATTCGCTGGAGAAGGCACGTGCCTGGTGCCTGAGCCATGGGCTCGCGCCGGTAAAGGATCAGATGCACCTCCAGCTCTTGCTCGATTTCCGGGAGGCACTGCGCGCGGTGCTATTCGCGAATAACGGCGAGGGCGACGCCTCGCTCGCTTGGGAGCATCTGCGTCCGTTCCTGGCAAGCACGCGGCTCAGCCTTTCCGTGAACGCCAACCGCGGGCTCGAGCTGTCGCCGGAAGACAAGGGACCGATCGCCTCGCTCCTGGCAGTCGTCTATGAGTCGCAACTCCTTGGAACGTGGCCGCGCCTGCGAGCGTGCCGCAAATGGAGTTGTCGCTTCGCGTACTACGACCGCACGAAGAATGCATCGCGCGCGTGGTGCAGCATGGCATCGTGTGGCAATCAGGCAAAAGCGCAACGCCGCCGTCAGCGCGAACGTCGTTCCCCCGGCCCAATGTCATCCTGAGCGGAGTTCATTGTCATCCTGAGCGGAGTTCATTGTCATCCTGAGCGGAGTTCATTGTCATCCTGAGCGGAGTTCATTGTCATCCTGAGCGGAGTTCATTGTCATCCTGAGCGGAGTTCATTGTCATCCTGAGCGGAGTTCATTGTCATCCTGAGCGGAGTTCATTGTCATCCTGAGCGGAGTTCATTGTCATCCTGAGCGGAGTTCATTGTCATCCTGAGCGGAGTTCATTGTCATCCTGAGCGGAGTCGAAGGATGGTAGCCCATTTCGACGTCGACGCGTTCTACGCGAACGTCGCGATTCGCGATAATCCGACGTTGCGCGGAAAGCCCGTCGCGGTAGCCGGGAGCAGCCGCCGTGCCGTCGTGCTGACTGCGTCGTACGAAGCGCGCCCGTACGGAGTACGCTCGGCGCTCCCGTTGTACAAGGCTCGCGCGGCATGTCCCCAGCTCGTCGTCGTGCCGCCCGAGATGCAGAAGTACCGTGCGATCTCGCGCGAGATCTTCGCGATCCTGCGCAGCCGCGGACGTCGGGTCGAAGGCCTTTCGCTCGATGAGGCGTTCGTCGATCTGGGAGACCTCGCGTTCGAGGAGGCGCGAGTCGTAGCAGCCCACATGCGCCGCGAACTCTTTGACGCCACGGGACTAACGGTCAGCGCAGGGATTGCGACCGGCAAGATGATTGCCAAAATCGCGTCGGACTCGTGCAAGCCCGATGGTTTGCTGGCGGTAGCGCCCGGCGAAGAGGCGTCCTTTCTTGCCCCCTTGCCCGTGGGGCGCCTTTGGGGAATCGGTCCGAAGATGCAAACCCGGCTGGAAGTGTTCGGCGTTGGGACGATCGGCGACGTTGCGGCGCTGGAACCCGAGCGCGCGCGCGAGTTGTTCGGATCGTGGTGGCGGCAGGCGCGCGACCTGGCGCACGGCATCGATCCGCGCCCCGTGGATGAAGACAGCGACACCAAATCGATCTCTACCGAAGAGACGTTTGAGTTCGACGAACGCGATGAACGAAAGTTGATCGACGTGCTTCGAGTTCAGGCGCGCGAGTTGGCCGCGACGCTGGAAGAAGACCGGATAGTTGCGCGGATAATCGCCGTGAAGATCAAACGCGCCGATTTTTCGATCGTCGGCCGCCAGACGCATCTTGCCGAGCCGACGCGCGACGCGCGCCGAATTTTTCGCGCCGCAGTGTACTGCCTGCGGCGGGCGGCGCTCGACGGTACGCCGGTGCGTCTGCTCGGCACGCGGGTCGCCTCCCTTTCGATCGGCGACCCGCTACAGACTGCCTTGTTTTGAAACCGAGCCTACGGCTCGAGGACCTCGACCGCATTGCTATTGTCGTCGTTGAAGTAGACTTTCGTATCTGCCGCCGACGTGCCGGTCGCGACGATTCCAAAGATCGCCCCCGCGGCGCCTTTGTCGACGTTGCGCACGTCCATCACCTTGCCGGTCTCGGTCGAAAGTTCGACGATCAGATTCTTCCCCGCCGGATCGAGCGTGTTGCCGACGACGAGGTTGCCGTTTGAAAGCAACGCCGTACTGATCGGACCGTTGAGCGGCGTGCCCGCGAAGACGATGCGCGCGCCGCCGGCGGACGGACCGGTGAACTTCATCCCGCGATTCTTCGCCTGGATGCCGCCGGCAGGGATCTTCGAGACGCCTTTCAAGGCGACGACCGTATTGTTATCGCCGTCCGCGAAATACAGGGTATCGAGTTTCGCGTCGTAGGCCAAGCCGGAGGGTGCAAGCGCCGTTCCCGCTTTGCCGTGATTTACCGGAAAGCCGGTTGCGATGGCATCGTAGGTGAACGTCGAGCCGAGATTGATGCGCACCACGCTGCCGTCGCCCGCGTTGGTTTCGTAGAATGCGGGCGGTCCGGATTTTGGTTGCGCGAACGCCTGACCCCACGGTTGATCGAACGGCTTTCCGAAGATGTCTTGGATGAGTTTGCCGTTTGCCGCGAGGATCGGATTGTCGTTTGCCACCATTGACGAGGCCCAAATCGTGTCGTCACTCGCAAGTGCGAGTGCGTCGCACCCCACGAGCGTCTTGTTCGACGAAACGTGGATCGGCTTCGCCTTTTTCGTAGGGTGAAGCGCTACGATGGAGTGGCCCGTTCCCTGCACGTTGGATTTGCCGTTGAAGTTGCAGACGACCAAATCGCCGGCGGTGAATTTTCCCGAGGTGACCGGCGCGATCGTCAAACCGTACGGATTCGCAGCCCCGTCGACCGGATCGACCGTCGAGCCGATGGTTTCTTCATGTTTGAGTCTTTTGAGCACCGAAGCGTCGGCCGATATATTCGACGTAAGAGCGGGGAACACGTCGGGTGCCGTCGCGGACTGCGCGTTCGTGCTCTGCGGTAGTTGCGGCGTGCCGCTCATGCCGGCGTTGCACCCGCTCGCGATGAAAGCCGCGCCGACGGCCGCGGGGAATAAGAAGCGAAGTTTTAGCATAGTGGTCGCAACTTTAACGGTGGAATGTAAGAAAAGCCTAAAGGTTCGCGCGCCCGCTAAATATGATCGGTCGCCCAAGGGAAGTCGCCACGTCCGGAGCGCGCAAGCGATTCCATCAGCCGCTTGCCGCCGCCGCTCAACGGCACCATCATCAAAATAGCCCGGCTTCTCCGACGAACGGTCCCTTGGGGTAACAGTTCCCGTGCGTTCAGCGGCGGAAGCCAACCGCAGACTCGACGCAAATCGCCCGCGGCTGCGCGCAACAGCGCTGCAATCGTCGTGGGGCTCGCATCGGCCGTCCAGCCATACTCGTCGAAGACAAACGCGTCGCGCTGAGGAGCGCGCGCTCCGAAGACGTACGCGCATACTCTTTCTCGCGCTTCTGCCACCAAGTTGATTGTCTGACCGCAGCCGTGCTCCGATCCTTGACGCATGCGCGTGAATATCCAGTTCCAGACCGCCGGAGTCCGCACGAACGACGACGGCATGGCGCGCCGAACGTGTTCGAAGCACTTGCGCACGCCGCGCCAATGTTCCGGTCCGAGCGGTGCGAATCGAAGGCGTTCGGCGGGAAGGGCATCGGCCGCAAACTTTAGTTCGCGTGACGGGAGCACGCGAAAGCCGAGATCCGCGTAGAACTGCGGACGAATGTCGGAGAAGAGATAGGCGACATCGTGTCCCAAATCACGCGCGTGATCGAGCGCAGATGCCAGCATGAGGCTGGCGTATCCCCGCCCGCGAAACGGTTGCGGGGTGAAGACTGCGCCGAAGCCCACGGCGCGCAGCGTGGACGAATCGTACTGTAGCGTTCTTTCGTACCACTTGAGCGACGCGACTCGATGGTCGCCGTCTGACAGTGCGAACGTCCCGTAATACCGGCGACCGTAACTGCTCCTCGCCAGTTCCAGCGTCTGGGCGACATACTGGTCGAACGTACGGCGCCCGGCCCACAGCGGCGCAGTCAAGGGAAGCACTTCGCGCGCGTAGCGACGAGCCGAAAGGCGCTGCAAGGACATGCCGGACTTAGCGAAGTTCTTCAAGCAATTCGGGCGCGGTGAGGCCGCGCGTCGGCGATCCCGAAGCGGTAACCAGCGCACTGCTTTTGGCGCGGCTCAGCGCGTAGCGAAAGGCCTGCCGCTCTCGCCCGTAATACTTTTGCGCGGCCTTCATCCGGAACATATAGTAGCTGAACTTGGCGGTGCGCGAAGCGTGCGCTTCGCCGACGTTGTCTTTAGGAATCATGCCAAGTTGAGGGCTGAAGAGGAATGCGTCGGGGACGTACCAGAGCGGAAACGCGCCAGGCCGGACGTCGGCGACGACGACGCAAGTAAACTGTCGGCCCTGCGTCGCTTCCACGCTGAGAATCTTAACGAATCCGTCGGGTTCCGGCTCCTTTGGGGCGGCGGACGCGACTTCGCCGCCGATGCAGCGTTCGGCGTATTCGAGCAACTCTCCAAACGACGCGGCTTCCCTCGTGCGCGCCGCCTCAAGCCGGCGCAAGAGCCGCCGGAGAACGAACTGTTGCGCTCGCGCCCGCGCCGAGCCGGGCTCGCCGTCGCGCGCCACTCCGTCGCGCCACACGTGGCGCACGAATTGATCGAAGGGCTCGCTCCGGAACGCCTGGAGCCATCGCTCCCGCAGCGTGCGAAATCGTTCGACGCGACGGCGTGCTTGCGGAGTCAACGCATCGTCACGCTGGCCGTAGAGCACGTTGTATCCCAATCGTAAGTCCCGTTTGGAGTCCCATCGCGTCGTGCGCGACGTCGCCGGCGGTTCTTGCTCCAGCGCGAAAAGCGGACGCTGAGGATCGGCCGGTTCCGAGCAGAGCACGGCCAACGATGCATCGGAGAGGCCGAAGGCCGGATTGCCCAGTGTTCGCAAGAGCCAGTCGTGACGGAACGGATCGTGAACGTTCCAGAGCGGCGCCAGCGCGTCCAGCACGCGTGGGTCATCGAAGAGATTGACGTCGCCCCAGGCGAGCGCCGGAATGTCCGCATCGAGCATCGCCCGTTCGTAGCCCCTGACCGCGCGCACCGAACGAAAGACTACCGCTATTTCGTGCGCTGCAATACCCTCGTCGATCCAGGCTCGAACGGCGGTCGCGATCGACGCGCGTTCGTCCCGAACGCTGCGTCCGCGATCCGTCGCGATTGACGGAATACGCCAAACTTTGTGCATCTCGATGCGAACGGCGGCGTTCGCGAAGACCGTTTCGGGCGCCGTCATGCGGATCGTTGAGATCGCCGATGCGGGATCGCCGCACAACGTCACGCCCTTTAATGACTCGCCGAAGAGGGTGGTCAGGAATTCGTGTTGCGCGTTGGTGACGTCTTGCGCCTCGTCGAGAAGTACGATGCGATGGCGCTCGCGCAACTCGGCCGCCAGTTCGGCGTTTTCGCGCAGCACGCGAGTCGCGGCGATGACGGCGTCCCGACCCGTCATCGCTCCGCTCGATTCGGTAAGGGAGACGTACGCTTCGTAGAGTCGGTGAAGAATCTTCGCGAGATTGATTTCAAGGCTGCGCTGACGCAGCAGTTCTTCCGTAGTAACGTCGAGCGAGTCGTGGTAGTCGGACTTCGTCGCGCCGAGCAACGACGGATCGGCAAAATTGGGCGGTCGCGCGTAAAAGTCTGTTGCTCCGCGCAACGCGTCGGCTAGAAATTCTGATGGAGATATGCCGGCATCGCGCATGCGGCGAATTAGGCGAAACGCCGCCGCGATGAACCGCGCAGGAGTGCGCAGGCCGGCGACTTCAAAATCGAGTGCGTCACCGAATTCGAGCCATTCCAAAGACAGCAGTGAGGAACACGAGCGCTCGAACAGCATCTCGGCGTGCGCATCGTCTACGAGCCGCAGACCGCCGCGCTGCGACGTTAGTATGGAAAAGGCGAAAACATCGACGCCGCGTTCGGCTTCCAATTCCAACGGCGCGACGCCATGCAACATATCGCGTGCGTGAGCGGCTCGCTGCCTGAGCGCAAACGTCTTGCCGCTGGCGGGTGGTCCGAGGATGGCAACGCAGCAGTCCCACGGCGCTTCAACGGCGCGCCGCTGTTCTTCCGTTAGATCGAGCGCGATCAATGTCCGAAACGCCGCCGCTCCGTCGCCGGCCGGTTCGCGCACGCGAGTGCATAGGAGCAATAGGTGCACGCTTCGCTGTCTTGCGTCGTCTCGAAATGGGCGATCTTTCCTGCCGAAAGCCGGTCGCTGAGTTCGATCATGCGATCGCGCGAGCGCTCGAGTTCGTCGACGCCGATCGTACCGCAGGCATCGTCGCGACTGCTAGAACCCTTCGAACGCGGGACCACTTCCAAAACGATCGGGCGGACGTCGAGCAGCGCGTCTCTTAAGGGAATCAGGACGAGTTTAGTGACGCGGTCGCCCTCGGCCGTTCGAGCCCAGTAATAGAAGGGCAATTGAAAGTCTCGGAAGCGCCGCACTTTATCGCAGTAGTCCGAGGCGCTCGTGGCGATGTGTCCCGTCTTGTAGTCAACGACGCGGATACCGCCCGATCGTTCGTCACGATCGAGCCGATCGATGTATCCGACAAAGGGACGCCCATCCAGCTCCAGACTCGCTGCGACTTCCCGGCCGAGCACGACAAACGGCGCCTCGTCGGCCTGAGTCAACAGCCAATCCACGTAGCGCTGAGCGGTACGCTGCGCGCGGCGTACCTGCAGTTCGAATTCCACGGCCGTCGAGAAACCATCTCGGTTTGCGGCGAAGGCCCACGTGACGCACTCGCCGAGGCGCCGGCGCATTGCCGCTTCGTCCGGGCGAGCGGGGCGCGGAAAGTCGCCATGAAAATCTTCTAATGCGGTGTGGAGCGCCTTGCCGTACGCCGCCGCAGACGATCCGGGATCTTCAATGGCCGCACAGGCGTACTTATAGAACCACTTGCGCGGGCATTCCGCAAACGTGTTGAGGGACGACGCGCTGAAGTGATGACGCCAGCGCGGAATTGCGCCGCTCTCTTCGAACACGGTCGGCTCCGCGAGCGCAAAATCGTCTTCGGCAAATTGGTCGCTTACAGGCGATTCGGCGGCGTCAATCCCACGTTGCAGCTCGAAGATTTCCGCGATCGAATCGCGCAGCGAGTCGTCGTCGACTTCTTTGGGAATTTCCGTGACTCGACGCGAGTTTCGGACAAAGCCTACGAGCCGCTCCCGCTCTTCCGGCGCGACCGCCAACTGCCCGCGCTCGATGGCCTCGAACAGCATGCCGCCGCGTCGCGCCAGCGCCGCGTACGCGGCGGCGACGTCGTGCGTAACGCCGGACCATGGGGAGCGTATCAGGCGAAGAATCGAGTCGTTTGCACCATCGCGATGCCACGCGACGGCGTCGTCGAGAAAGGCACGTATTTCGGCGCGGTCGAGCACCACCATCTCAAGTTACAGTTTTCACCAGGCGCCCCTGCAAGCAACGTATAACGGCTCTGCGATGCAGCGCATCATCATCGGAATTAGCGGAGCCAGCGGAAGCCTTTACGGCTACATGGCGTTGCAAGCGCTCCGCTCCGTCGGCGGCATCGAAACGCACCTAGTGCTCACTGGAGCGGCGCGCCGCACGATCGAACTGGAGACGGACATGGCCGCCGAAGATTTCGAAAGCCTTGCGGACGTCGCGCATCGCGACGACGATCTTGCCGCAGCGATCTCGAGCGGCTCCTTTCTTACTAACGGAATGCTGGTGATTCCATGCTCCATGAAGAGCGCGAGCGCGATCGCCTACTCGATGAACTCAAACCTGCTGGTGCGGGCCGCCGACGTCTGCCTCAAGGAGAAGCGCCGGCTCGTCCTGGTGATTCGGGAAACGCCGCTTCACCTGGGACACCTGCGCACGCTCACGCGACTCGCGGAGATCGGCGCCGTCATCTTGCCGCCCGTTCCGGCCATGTACGCCAACCCGCAAAGTATCGACGAAATCATCGCGCACACCGTCGGAAAAGCGCTCGATCAGTTCGGCATCGCAAACGAACTGTTCAAACGCTGGCGCTCTCCGTAGCGACGAGCCGGCGAGCCAACTCGACGTCCGATACGCGGTCGACGTTGACGGCCGTTTCCGGATAGGGTGAGATTGCGGCACGTGCCGGTGCGCCGAGCAGTTCCTTGGCGCGGTCCTCCGCTTGCGCGATCGTGAGGCGACGCAGCGCGTAGCGCAGCAGCATGTCCCAGCCGAAGAGTGAGGCGAGGCGGAACGGATGTTTGCGCGCCGCTCCAAGACGCTCGATGAAACGCTCGAGCAAAGGTAACACGCGCGGTTTGATGCCGACCATCCCTCCGCCGCAGAACGTGCCGTCGCGCAGGTGCGCCCACGTGTGCGGCACGTCGGGATAGCGCCGCACATGCGTGCTCTTTTCCACGCAGCCGTAGGCGATGTCGGCATTCAACGACGCCACGCGCGCGACGAAGTCATCGACGGCCGATGGTGCGAGCACGGGGAGATCGGATGCAACCACCAAAGTAGCCGCATCGGCGTTGAAACCGTGCAATCCGTTGCGCAGGCTTTCGGTGATGTGAACGCCGTCGGGACGAAGTTCGTCGGCTAACGTGAGGGCCGGATGCCGTGCCTGGCTCGGCGGTGTAACGACGACAATGCGACCGATCGTCGATGAAGCGCGCAATGCCGCGATGACGCGTCCGACGAGCGCGACGCCGCAGATCTCGACGAAGGCCTTATTCGGCGCGCCGGGTTGCAGGCGAGCGACGTCGTCGAGCGGTCCACCGGCCAGCACTAGGGCGTCGACGAGCCCGTTCTCCAGGCCGGCGTTTCGGCGAACGACGTTGGCAGGCGTAGGTACGAATCGGGAAGTTGTAGGCGCGAATTCAACGCCTCGATTTGGTCTCCGGTTTGCGCCAACGCGAACACACACGATCCCGAGCCCGCCAGCAGCGCGTTGGGTGCACCGGCCCGCCGCAAGGCGTCCAAAGCGCATCTCACCTCGGGATTTCGTTGCGCGATGATGTCCTGAAAATCGTTCTGCAAGGCCGTTTCTACGCGGTTGAAGTCGTTACGCTGTAACGCTTCGAGCGCCGCGATTGAGGCGCTGTCGTTGCGCCGACGCGTTGGGCGGTCGAGCGCATCCAGTTGTGCATATGCGTCCGCGGTAGAAACGGAAACCGGCGGCCTTACGATCAGGACATGCCAGGGCGGTAACGCGCCTGCAGGCGTGACGCGCTCTCCGGTTGCCTCGACCAGCGCCGCAGTGCCCGCGAGAAAGAAGGGAACGTCGGAACCGAGTTGTCGCGCGATGCGAAGCCAATCACGGTGTTGCGGTGACCCGAATGCGCCGTCCATCGCGGCACGAAGTATCGTCGCCGCGTTGCTTGAACCGCCGCCCAAGCCCGCTTGCATCGGGATAGATTTGCGCAGATGAAGCCGGATCGGCGGAAGCTCTCCCAGTGTCCGGAGCGCCGCGACGGCGAGGTTGTCGGGATTGTCGAGTTCCGGCACGCTGCACGCAAAGACAAAGCGGGAACTCGGTTCGATCCTGATTTCGTCGGCCAAGCCAAGCGGCACGATGACGGATCGCACGCCGTGATAGCCGTCGCTACGCCGCGCTAAAACCTCCAGCGTGAGATTGATCTTTGCCGGCGACCGAAACAGCAACGATGCCATCGAAAGGTTCATGCGTTTGCCGCCTTGCCGGGAGGCGCCTGTGCCGAAGCCGCAGTAAGCCTTGACGGTAATTAGAGGTCTTGATGGGATCGAGTTATGATGCGCAGCGAAACGAGTTTTGCGCGTACGTCTTGCACGAGTCGGAGACGCCGTACGGATTGCTCTTGGGCAATTACAAGACGTACGCCCAATCCACCGCAAAGGGCGGAGTGCGCGGGCTTTGGGACGCGGACACCGATCAAATCATTTTCGGGACCCATCATATCGCGTATCGTACCGGAGACCGCACGTTCTTCCCACACGAGATCGAGCGCGAGCTGACATTCCTACCCTACGCGCAAATCTCCGAATTCACCCTGGACCATCGGGTCCACGTCACCGAAGCGTTTTACGTGCCGCACGGCCCCTCGTTCGACCGCGCGGTTTGCTTCACGATCGACGTAACGCTGTTCAATCCGGGCGCCACGGACGCCGAGGTGTCGCTCTACCCATGGGCGATGCTCGTCGGCCAACGTTTCTACGGCGAGCCCGAACACCAAGTGCGCGCTTGGAACGATGGTCGCTTCATCTGTTCGAAAAACCTCGAAACCGGCGGAGAGCGATGGTGGGGCGGCTCCCGCACGCCGGCAGCCGTCGAGCTGTCCTTGCGCGAGCAAGTATTGCTCGAAGCGATGCGCCAAGGCAGCCTCTCCAAGGAGGCGGAGGCGCAAACGTTCGGCGACGTTACGCCGGCACAAGCGGAGTTGGTCAGCCGGCGAATCTTCGGCGCGTTTAAATACCGCATCGGCGTCGCTCCCGGCGCGCGCGAATGGCTGCGTTTAGCGGTCGTGTATCACAAGGAAGGCACCGAGCGAAGCCGTCCCGTCCTCGAAGCGTTGCTGCACGACCAGCGCGCGTTGCACGATACGCAGCGCTACTTTACCGAACGGCTTGCCGACGCGCGGTTCCTCACGCCCTCACCGACGATCAGCCGTGGAGTGGTCTGGGCGAAAGCCAACATGCTGCGCATCGTCAAGGAGTATCCGCACGGTTGGGGCGCGACGAATTCGCCCCCCTCCGACATCCTCGTTTCGCGCGATACCTCGTGGATGGTTCACGGGTTCGACTATTTCTGGCCCGAGTTCAGCCGTAATGCGCTCGAGGTGTTCAACGACGCAATCGAAGACAACGGCTTGATGGTTGAGTACGTGCGCGGCGTCAGCGGTTACAAGACGCACTACGATCTGAACATCAACGACGATTCGCCGTTGCACTTGATCGCGATGCTCCACCACTACAATGCAACGCTCGACGACGCATGGGTGCGCCGGCACTTCGCGATGATCGTGAAACTCACCGACTATCTGCTTACGCAACGCGACGACCGCGGCTTGATCTATTGCCGCGCCAAAGGGGTCGATCTCTACGGGATCTCATCGTGGCGCAACATCATTCCGTACTACACGCTGGACGGGGCCGTGACCGAAATCAACGCCGAGGCGGTCTTTGCGCTCGAATCAGCGGCGATGCTCTGCGCGATCGTCGGCGACACGGAACACTGGCAACGCTACGGCGAAGAAGCGCGTCGTATGCGCGAAGCCATGATGGATTACCTCTACAACGACGATACGGGCGCATTCGTGCTCAACTACGATCAGGAGGGGAACTACCAAGACAACTTTACGGCCGACGAAATCTTCCCGGTCCTGTTCGGCATTGCAGATGAAGCGCAGAGGCGCGTGATTCTCAAGCGCCTGGAGGAAGCCGATTTCGTGACGGCCGTTGGAATCAGGACTATTTCAACCGCCGACGCCTGGTATTTCCCATCCTACGGCTTCGGATTGCTGGGTGGAGTTTGGCCGGATCTCACGTTATGGTATGCAGTCGCGCTCGCGCGCAACGGGATGACCGACGACGCCGTGCGTTTTCTCGATGCAACGTACGCGGCGATGGAGGGCGGAAGCCCGCGCAACACCGTGCCGGGCGAGTTTGCGGAATGGTTCGACGGCGGTTCCCTGAGTAATCGGGGCATTTACCTCTCGCCGTGGACCGGGGCAAAGTTCCTCTGGGCCGTCGCCGAAACGGTCGGCGGTTTAAATGGATACCGTACGAGCGGGCGTCCGCACTTGGCGCCGCTGCGGCCGAAAGATTGGCAGTGGATCGCGGCCGCCCGCGTTCATTGGGGAGGGCGCCGCTGCACGTACGTGATCGATTTGCGCAACGACGTGATTTACGGCGATATGCCCGAACTCTCTGCGGAAGAGCCGTTTACGTGCATCTATGCGGGCCGCGACGTAAGCGACGAAGTGACCACGTCTCCGGCCGAGGTCGGAGCGATTGCTTTCGAAGACGAATCGGATGCCGTCCGAATTTTTGTGGGCAATCACTTGGATCGTCCTCGCAACGTGCTCTTGGAATTTCGCGGTCACACCGCGCGCGTCGATATGGGCGCGGGCGATCTGCGTGAAGTTCACTTAATCGGCAAGCCGAGGGATAGACGTGCGCGAGCCGCAAAACTCGACGTCCTTCGGCCCCTGGCGCGCGTATGATGGCAATGTGATGCAGCCGCAACTGCGTTTTCCCACGTTGGTGCTCGCGGCCGGCGCGCTCGTTTTGATTGCTGCGGTCGCGATCGGCGAGCGAATGGGCGATCGCGTGATCGGACAGGCGACGCAGCAGACCTTGGAATCCGTCGGGCCGATCTCGGTAAGCCCCTCGCCGGACGCGTCGCCGCGGGCCTATGGGCCCGATTGGAAGCGCTCGCAGGCGCTCTCGGCGGCGGGAGACCCACGTTTCCCGGATCCTCGCGTGCCGCCGCAACCGCTGCCGACGCTGGCGCCGACGCCGACTCCGCGACCCGCAACCCCCAAACCGACCGCGACGCCGACGCCAAACGTTCCGATTTGGCGGCAAAAACCGCTGCCCACCATCCCTCCCTCGGCCGGTCCGGCGGGGCCGTTGTCGCCGTCCCCGGCCCCGACGACGTCGCAGAGTCCGCCTGCCGTCGTCGAATCGCCCGGTCCGTAACCTTCCAAGGTCCGAGGTAGGTCGGACCGATAAGATAACGACATGGAAAGCACTGGAACGATAACCGTCAAGCGCGGGCTTGCACAGATGCTTAAGGGCGGCGTTATTATGGACGTCGTCACGCCCGAACATGCCGCGATCGCGCAAGAAGCGGGGGCCGTGGCGGTCATGGCGCTCGAGCGCATTCCCGCCGATATTCGAGCCGCCGGGGGCGTCGCGCGCATGAGCGCGATCGAACTGATTCGCAGCATCATGGACGCCGTGACGATCCCCGTGATGGCGAAAGTTCGCATAGGGCATTTCGGCGAGGCCGCGGTTTTGCAAGAACTCGGCGTCGACTACATTGACGAATCGGAAGTGCTGACTCCGGCCGACGACAAGTACCACATCGATAAGCACGCTTTTACCACGCCGTTCGTTTGCGGCGCCCGGGATCTCGGCGAGGCGCTGCGCCGAATCGCCGAGGGCGCGGCGATGATTCGCAGCAAAGGCGAGGCCGGCAGCGGCAACATCGTCGAGGCGGTGCGGCATATGCGCGCGATCGGCGACGCGATTCGCGATCTGAGCGTCGCGCCCAAAGAAGAGCTCGTCGCGCGCGCGCGCGATCTCGGCGCTTCGTTCGAATTGGTCGCTGCGGTCGCGCGCGAAGGACGCTTGCCGGTAGTGCTTTTCTGCGCCGGCGGCGTCGCAACGCCGGCCGACGCGGCACTGATGATGCGACTCGGCGCCGAAGGCATTTTTGTCGGCAGCGGCATCTTCAAATCGAAAGATCCGAAGCGCTTCGCGCGCGCAATCGTCGATGCGACGACGCACTACTCCGATCCGAAGGTAGTGTTGGAGGCGTGCCGATCGTTGGGCGGCTCAGAAGCGATGGCGGGCTTAGACCTGCGACGCTTGAGCGAAGCCGAGTTACTCGCGCCGCGCGGCAACTAAGAGTTTGTCGCAATCGGTTGTGGGAGTTCTGGCCTTACAGGGTGACGCCGGCGAGCATCTCGCCGCACTGGGGCGCGCCGGCGCTAAAGCGGCCCCGATACGAACTCCAGGGGAGCTCACCCAAGTCGATGGGCTGATCATTCCCGGTGGGGAATCGACCACGGTGATGAAACTGCTCGAACGGTGCGGGCTGAGAACGCCTATTGTGAAGCGCGTCCAAGCAGGAATGCCGCTCTGGGGAACGTGCATGGGAATGATCGTCGCGGCGCACGACGTCGCCGATCTGGAGCAACCGACGCTGAACCTGATCGACATCACCGTCCGGCGCAACGCCTTTGGACGGCAAAACGCATCCGCCGAAGTGGCATTATCGATTCCCGCACTCGGCGCTCTCCCGTTTCCCGCCGTTTTCATTCGTGCGCCTTGGATCGAACGGTGCGGCCCCTCAGTCGATGTGCTAGCCGAGCGTAACGGCCATGGCGCCATGGTTCGCCAGCGGAACGTTCTGGCCACGTCATTCCATCCCGAACTGACCTCGGACCAACGCGTGCATCGCTACTTCTTGGGTATGGTGCACAGCGTAGCACCAAGCGCGACGCGCGGTATCGAGCACTCCAGAGGGAAGAACTCGACCGCGGCGTAAGTTCGCCGCAGGATGTCTACTCGGCCCGCATCTCCGGAGCTCGAAGGCGCCGGCTTTCAAGGGCAGATTCCACCCGTTGAACCGCTGCTCAGCGAGGTGATCGCGACGCTCGCCTTGGCCGCTCACGCGTATCTCACCGAAGAGGGCGGACCCGCATCCGATCACTCGTCGGCGGAGATCGCCATCGACGTCGCCACTGCTGCGTTCGAACGAGTGAAAGAACGACTGAAACCGGAAGAGCGGTTGGCAATCACACAAATGCTAACCGAAACCCGAATGACGTTCGTCCGGAAGCGAGGCATGTAAGGTGCCTCTTTTACGTGTCTCGGCGCTGCGCCGCTCGTGAGCGAAGTATTAGTGCTGAACTTTACCTACGAGGCGTTGAACGTCACGAGTTTTCAGCGCGCCGTAAAGTTGCTCTTTGCCGGCAAGGCGGAGATGCTCCACGGTCGCGACCGTATTTTGGCCTCGCCGACGTACGAAATGCGCATGCCCTCGATCATTCGCATGCTGTATTATATCAAGCGTCCGATGCAAAAGGTCGCGCTGACGAAGAAGAATATCCTAATTCGGGACGACCACACGTGCCAGTACTGCGGAACGCGCGGCGAACGGCTAATGACCGTGGATCACGTCATTCCTCGCAGCCGCGGCGGCGACTCCACCTGGGAGAATTTGGTCTGCGCGTGCATGCGGTGCAACAATCGCAAGAACAATCGCATGCCGCAAGAGGCAAATATGTCGCTCAAGCGCAAGCCGCGTCAGCCGAAGTACATTCCATGGATCCAAATCAAGCGGAACACGCTGCCCGACGAATGGGGTAAGTTCCTCTTCCTCTACAACGTCTCAATCGACGAACGCATCGAGGCTTAGGGGCGGGCAGTCGTAGCGAAGGATGTCGCTACAGAACCGCGTGACGCCGTTTGGCGAAGTCGTCGCGTTGCCGGGCCGCGGTTTGATGATGGGCAATCGCGGCATTTTGCACGACGACGCCCGGCGGATCGTCCGCCGGTGGCAAGTACGGCGCTGGATCGCATGCGTGCTCCAGTTCCGAGGACGACATCGGGAGGTGATGCGGCCGCACCGATACACCGAACTCTTCTTTCTCGATGAAGCGACGGCGTTTGCCGCCGGGCATCGTCCGTGTGCCGAATGCCGCCGCGACGATTACCGACGCTTTCAGGCTCTATGGATCCGCCGTTACGGCGAGCCTGCAAATGCCGACGCGATGGATTGGACGCTCCACGCGGATCGCCTTATCGGCCAAAAAAAGCGAACGTACTTTGACGATTTGCATGGTGTACCTGACGGCGCATACGTTTGCGTCGACGGCAGAGCGTGGCTCGTATGGGATTCGTCGCTTTTTGAATGGTCCGATCGCAGTTACGTCAGCCGGCGGCCTCGAGCGTCGCGCGGCGAAGTCGAGATCCTTACGCCACGCCATGCCGTTGAAGTGCTGCGCGAGGGATATCGCCCGCTGATTCATTCGACGGCCGGCGCCTCCTAGGCGTCACGCGTCAAACGGAAGGGACCTACAGGCTAACGAAGCGGGTCGAAATGCCGGTTTTCGCCGCCGCCTTCGCATTAGGATTCATTGCAGGTTCGCGAACGTTTACCGCGCCGGCCGTCCTGTGGCTGATGCGTCATCGGGGGCCCATGGCGTGTCTGCTTACAGGTTTGGCGCTGTTCGAGTACGCCGGAGATCTTTCGCCCAAAGCGCCGGCGCGGACTCAGGCCGTGGGGCTAACGGCGCGCGCAATCAGCGGTGCGTTCTGCGGATGGGGGATCGCTTTCCCGAAACGCGGTCGGGTTGTCGCGAGCGTGACACAGGGAGCACTGGCTGCGATCGCGGGCGCGCACGCAAGCTTGGCCGCCCGCAAACGTGCTATTGCTGGAATCGGTCGTGTGCCCGCCGCGCTTGTGGAGGATGGCGTTTCGATCGCGGGAGCGTTGCTGATCGTCTCGTTCGCGTAGGCAATCGCGTGTCGTCGCTCTGGCTGCCCTTCACGCAGATGCAATCGTTCGAGCCAAGCGCCAGAACGTTCGTCCGCGGATCCGGAACGTTGCTCGAGGATGCGGGGGGACATCGCGTTTACGATGCGGTCAGTTCGATCTGGACGACGATTCACGGGCACTGTCATCCGCGCATCGTGGAGGCAATCGCGCGACAGGCAGCAACGTTGGATCACTCCACGCTGCTCGGCGCAACGAATCCCATTGCGGAGCGACTCGCGCAACGGCTCTGCGCGATCGCGGGCCTGCACTACGCGTTCCTTGCAAGCGATGGCGCCAGTGCGATTGAAGCTGCGGTGAAAATAGCGCTACAGTACTGGCAGAACGTTGGTGAGCCGCAACGGTCGCGATTCATTCGGTTGAGCGGCTCCTATCATGGAGATACGGTCGGGGCGATGAGTCTCTCGGATATCGGTCTCTTCAAGGCGCGTTTCGGCGAAATTACGTTTGAGTCGCGCACCTTCGACGCGAGCCGGCATTTCGGCTCGGATGTCGCCGCCGTCGTCGTCGAGCCGGTCATCGCGGCGGCGTCGGGCATGCGGCTCGTCGACTGCAACGTCTATCCGCACCTCCGCGCGATCGAGCCGCTCGTCATCTTGGACGAGATCGCGACCGGATTCGGACGGACCGGCACGATGTTTGCCTTGGAACAGACCGGGGTGCAGCCGGATATCCTTTGTTTGGGTAAGGGTCTGAGCGGCGGCACGTTGCCTCTCTCCGCGACGCTCGTCCGGCGCGGCATCTACGACGCATTCTTGGGAGAACCGCAGCAGCAAGTCCACTTTTTTCACGGACACTCGTATGCGGGCAATCCCATCGCATGCGCAGCGGCGCTAGCCTCCCTGACGCTTTTCGAGGAAGAGCACACCCTGGAACGCGTCGCCGGAATCGCCTCCCGCGCGGCGGGGCGTCTGGAGCGGTTGCGCGCGCACGCGCTGGTGTGCGACGTTCGGCAAGCGGGCGCCATGATCGGCGTCGAGATTGCCGCGTCGGCCTGGGCGATCGCCAACGCGCTCTACGATGCGGGGCATTTCACCCGTCCGATCGGTGACGTGATTCAGTTCGTGCCGCCGCTTTGTTCCACCGACGAAGAGATCGACGCGTTTTTTGACGCGTTCGAAATGGCATTGTCATTCTCCGAGGGCGCCGACAAGGCGTGACCTATCTCGAGCGCGCGACGGAAATACTCGAGCAGATTCGGCGACAGCATCGCTATCGCGAACTTCCCGCACATCAACTCGCGGGCATCATCGACTATTCTTCGAACGATTATTTGGCGTTATCGGGCGAACCACAGGTCGTCGAGGCGCTGCGCCGGGCACGGCGAGTAGGTTCCGGCGGTGCACGGCTGCTGGCCGGACGCCATCGCGAGCATTGGCTCCTAGAAGAAGAGTTGGCCAGTTGGCTCGGCCGAGAGCGCGCGCTTCTTTTTTCTTCGGGATACCTTGCCGCGATCGGAACGATTCCCGTGCTGGCGCAACTCGTGGACGCTACGTATTCCGATCGATTCAATCACGCGTCGCTCATTGACGGGATCCGGCTGGCGCGCGCCGGCACGACGATCTACGAGCACGCCGGCGTGCCCCTATTGTTGCACGATCCTGCGCTCGTCGTGACCGAGTCGCTCTTCAGCATGGAAGGCGATTGCGTCGATCTTCGTTCGCTGTTGAATCCACTGAGCGAAGCGGGCATTCTACTCGTCGATGAAGCGCATGCGCTGGGCATTGCCGGCCCAGACGGCGGTGGCTTTGCGCGAGGCCTCGACGATGAGCGCGTGCTCGTTTTGGGAACGCTGTCGAAGGCCCTCGGCGTGCATGGCGGTTTTATTGCCGGCCCTGCCAGACTGATCGAACTGCTCGTCAATCGGGCTCGGACGTTTGTGTTCGATACGGCATTGCCGCCCCCGCTGATGCTAGCGGCGCGGGTTGCTCTGTACCTAACCCGTCGCTCCGACGACCGCCGTTTGCGCTTGCGCGCGAACGTCCAACGGCTCTGCGAGGGAATGCGCCGGTCAGGATACGCGGTCGGCGATGCGGCAGGCGCAATCGTCTCACTGGTGATCGGTAGCGAGCAAGATGCGGTCGCCCTGAGCAATCGGCTTTTCGAACGACGAATGTTCGTCCCGGCTATTCGCCCGCCGACGGTCCCGCCGTCGACCTCGAGACTGCGCATCAGCGTCCGTTGCGATCATACGGCCGAGCAGATCGACCAACTCATCGAAGCGCTCGCACGGTGCACCGCTACTTCGTAACCGGAACCGACACGGACGTCGGGAAGACCCGCATTGCCGGTGCGCTGGCGATCGCGCTGCGTCGCGCGGGCCGTACCCCGACGATCGTAAAAGTCGTGCAGACCGGCTCGTCGCCCGCCGCGCCGGGCGATGCCGCACGCGCCGGTGAGTTGGCGAACGTTCCGTACATCGAAGTCGTACGCTTCTCCAAGCCTGCCGATCCATGGTCGGCGGCGCAGGCGGAGGGCGCGACGCTCGAGGCGCAGCGTCTCGCGCGCACCCTCGACGATATCGAGGGCCCGTTGGTCGTAGAAGGCACGGGCGGCTTCATGGTGCCGATCAACGATCGAGAGCATCTAGGCGACGTAGCGGCCCGGGCGCAATTGACGGCCGTCGTGGTCGTCGGGTTGCGGTTAGGCTGCATCAACCACGCGTTGCTGACCGTCAACGCATGCGCCGATCTCGGCGTGAGCGTTTGCGCGGCGGTGCTCGTCGAGCGCTGGGGGCCGGCGCCGGACTCGTATCGTGCCGACGTGCTCCGGGTCCTTGAAGGAAAAGTGCGTTGTTTGGGGATTTTGCCCTTTTCAGAGCGTGAAGAAGAATCCGTCGCAATGGGTGCAAACCTCTTCGAACCTTTGACCCGTCAAAGTTGTTGAGCAAAAAGACATGACGACCGTTCTACCGGCGCTGGCTCGCGCGCGCGCCCACGTACTCGAGTGCAGCGGACCTGCCGATGCGTCGCTGCTGGCGGAGCTGATCGCGCTGCCTCGCGAAACGATTCCTGACCTTCTCGCGCTCGCCGATGCGGTTCGTTCCCAGTACTGCGGTGATGGCATCGCCGTCGAGGTGCTCTATAACGCGAAAAAGGGCGGTTGTTCGGAGGATTGCAACTTCTGCTCGCAGAGCGCGCGTTTCGCGAGCGATGTGGTGCCCGAACCGCTGTCCGACGTTGACGACTTCGTTCGTGCGGCGAGAGCGGCACACGCGCGCGGTGCCGGCGAGTTTTGCATCGTCGTTGCCGTGCGGGGACCGTCGAAGCGGCTGCTGGATCGAGTGTGCGCGGCCGCCGGCCGAATCAAAGACGAGTTGCCGCTGACGGTCGCCGTCTCGTTGGGTATTCTTGACGACGAACACCTGGAACGACTCGCCGGCGCCGGCGTGGACAAGGTGAATCACAATCTCGAAACGTCGCGACGGTACTTTCCCTCGATTTGCACGACCCATTCTTACGACGAACGCTGGGAGACGTGCTTGCGCGTCAAACGCCGCGGATTGGAACTGTGCTGCGGGGGCATCATCGGCATGGGAGAGACCGAGGCGGATAGGATCGACTTCATCCTAGCGCTGCAGGAATTGGCGCCGCAAGAAGTCCCGGTCAACTTTTTGAATCCGCGTCCGGGGACGCCCCTCGCGCAAGCCTCACTGCTGGATCCCGTCGAAGCGTTGCGCTTCGTGGCCATGGTGCGGCTCGCGCTGCCGCGGGCACTCGTGCGCTTTGCGGGCGGACGAGAGATCACGTTACGGGGACTGCAAGATCTTGGGATGCGCAGCGGCGCGAGCGGAATCGTGCTCGGCGATTATCTCACGACCGTGGGACGCAGCGACGCGGAGGATTTCGCCATGCTCGACCGCCTTGGTTTCGAAGTGCTGGCGTGAACGTTGGATCAACGTAGGACCCCGTACTTTCAAGCGCTGCTCGACTATGTCGACGCCGGTGTAATTCCGTTTCACACTCCGGGCCATATCCAAGGCGGTGGCATGGATTTGGCATTTCGCGAATTCGTGGGCGAAAATATCTGCGCCATCGACCTCACTCCGATGCCGGGGATCGACGATTTGCTCCAACCGACCGAAGCGATCAAGGAGGCGCAAGAGCTGGCGGCTCGGGCCTGGAGTGCCGACAATACCTTCTTTTTGATTAACGGCTCCACGAGCGGCAATCAGTGCATGATGATGGCCGCGGCGAATCCCGGCGACAAAATCGCGGTGCCGCGCAACTCCCATAAATCCATGCTGGGTGGGCTCGTGATGAGCGGCGCGGCGCCGATTTACATGCAGCCTCCCGTCGACGAAGCGCTGCGAATGGACCACTGCGTCACCCCAGCGACCGTCTCGCAAACGCTGCGCGAACATCCCGACGTCGTCGCGGTGTACGTCGTTTCGCCGACGTACTACGGCGTGGCCGGCGATCTGGCCGAGATCGAACGTATCGTGCATCGCGCCGGCAAGATCTTACTGGTGGACGAGGCCTGGGGGCCGCACTTTCACTTTCATCCTGCGCTGCCGGTCTCTGCGACGTCGGCAGGCGCCGATTTGTGCATTAACTCGACGCATAAGATGCTCTCCGCCTTTTCGCAATGCGCCATGCTCCATCACAAGGGCTCGCGTGTGGCGCTCGATCGCCTCAAAGCGATCGTCAAAATGTTTCTTTCGACGTCGCCGAACTTGCCGATGGTCGCCTCGCTCGACGTCGCCCGAAAACAAATGGCGACGGAAGGCAGCGCGCTGCTCGGACGAACGATCGAGTTGGCGCAGCAGACTCGACGGCGTCTCAACGCTATTGACGGCCTGTACTGCTTCGGCGACGAATTGCTCGGCCGCGACGGCGTCTTTGCGCTGGACCCGACGAAGATTACCGTGACCGTGAAAGAACATGGATATACCGGCTATGAGGTGTCGGAAATTCTGCGCCGCCGCTACAACATTCAGGTAGAGCTCGCGGATCTCTTTAACGTCGTCGCACTTTTTACCATCGGGACGACCGCGGAAGCGGCGGACCGATTCGTTGCGGCGTTCGAAGAACTGTCGAGCGGGGAGCGGAGCGTCGATCTTTTTGCGCCGTCGGGGATTCTGCAACAGCGACTGCGCCGAGGGAACTTCCGGCTTCCGGCGATGCCGCCGATGCGACTGCTTCCGCGCGATGCGTTTCTCGCCGCGGCGGAGTTCGTGAAGTTTCGCGACTCTCGTGGACGAATTTGCGCCGAAACGATCACGCCGTATCCTCCGGGGATTCCCGTCATCGCTCCCGGCGAAGAAATCACGCCGGAAATCATCGAGTATTTGCGTTTGGAACTCAAGGCGGGCGTCCGCATTCAGGGACCATACGATGACGAACTGCGCGTCATTCGTGTGGTAAAGGAATGAACTGCGAGCGCGTACAATCAGAACCAAGGGCCTTGGGGAAAGGCGCGGAAACGAGGATGAGTATTGGCGGTTAGAGTTCATCAAGTCTCCCCAAGTTGGGAACTCTCACAACTGCTGGACATTTTTCCACTGCCGATTCGGCAAGCGCTCGTCCGACTTGCAAATCTCGAAGACATCATCGAAGTGGTGCTCGATCTTGGACGCCCGCCCGAGGCGCGCTTCGAACACGATTTCAAGTATCTCAGCGACGCCGCGGTAACTCACGAAGACATCGCGCACGTCTGCTCGCGCATCTCGCCGTTCGGCGCCGACAATCGAGCCGGAATCGAACAAACGTTGCACCGGATCAGCGCAATTCGAAATCGTACCGGTAAAATCGTAGGGTTGACGTGTCGCGTCGGTCGCGCGATCTATGGAACCATCGATATTCTGATGGACGTGCTGCGCAGCGGCAAATCGATGTGTCTCTTGGGGAGGCCGGGTGTTGGAAAGACGACGATGCTGCGCGAATGCGCGCGCGTTCTCTCGGAGGAGCGCAAGCGAGTCGTCATCGTCGACACGTCGAATGAAATCGCGGGCGACAGCGATATCCCGCATCCGGGGATCGGGCTGGCGCGACGTATGCAAGTCGCCGACCCCACCTTGCAGCACGCCGTCATGATCGAAGCGGTGGAAAATCACATGCCGCAAGTGATCGTGATTGACGAGATCGGCACTGAGGCCGAATCCGGAGCGGCGCGCACCATTGCGGAGCGCGGCGTCACGCTGATCGGTACGGCACACGGACAAACGCTGGAAAACATCCTGATGAACCCGACGCTCTCCGACTTGGTGGGGGGAATCAGCGCGGTGACGCTTTCAGATGAAGAGGCGCGACGTCGCGGCACCCGCAAGACGGTGCTCGAACGCAAGGCGCCTCCCACGTTCGATGTGGTCATCGAAATCCACGATCGCGACCGTCTGGCGATTCACAAGAACGTGGGCGACGTCATCGACGCACTGCTGCGCGGATATCAGCCGCAACCGGAGATTCGGCAACGTGAGGCCGGCGGCGCGGTGCGCGTCGTGCAACAGGCCGACACGGAGTCGGTGCCGCGTCTCACCGAAACGTATGAAGGCGAACGCGAACCCGACGAGCGAGACCGTCCGATCTCCATTTTTCCCTACGGCGTTTCACGCAACAAGATCGAACGCGCGATCGCAAACCTGCACGTGAATGCGGCGATCGCGAGAAAATGGGACGACGCCGACGTTGTTTTGACGCTCAAAACGCTCGAACGCAAGGAGCAGCCAAAGCTCAAGCAGATCGCCTCCGACAACGTTCCGATCTACTCGATCAAAGCGAATACGACGACGCAGATCCAGGCCGCCCTCCGCGACGTTTTCGACTTGGGTTCGGTCGACAACGAAGAACTGGCGTTGCGGGAGGCCGAAGAGGCGATCTATCAAGTGCTGCTGACGAATCAGGCGATCGAACTCGCGCCGCAAACGTCGTACATTCGCCGCATGCAGCACCAGCTCGCCGAGCGGTACCGCTTGCAATCCCGCAGCACCGGACTCGAGCCGAATCGCCGCGTCCGCATCTACAAGACCTCTGACTCTTAGGTGCGTCGTTAGAATGTGCGCGTCGGAGGCGTTCGTCGCGCCGCGTCCATGCGGCGCTTCTACTGCCGTGCGGCTCGCTCTCGGCATCGTGCCTCCGCTCGCCGTCACGAGCCCTCCGCTGCACATTCTAACGGCACACCATGTTCGTAGTCTTTGAGGGCATCGAGGGGAGCGGGAAAAGCACGCTGACCGCCGGCTTGGCGCAGCGATTACGATCGGAGGGCCACGCCGTCGTCGTGACTCGTGAACCGGGGGGAACCGCTTTGGGCGATGCGATTCGCCGGCTCTTTCTCGATGGGACCGTCGAGATTTCTCCCTTGGCGGAGGCTTTGCTGATCAATTCGGCGCGTGCCCAGCACGTCGAAGAGGTCATCGCTCCGGCTTTGAAGCGCCGTCGCGTCGTGCTTTGCGATCGTTTCGTCGATTCGACGTTCGCTTATCAAGGGTACGGACGCGGCTTGAGTTTAGAGTTACTGCGCAACCTCTGCGACATCGCGACCGCGGGATTGCAGCCGGATCTCGTTTTCGTTTTGGATGTGGCCTGGCCCACGGCGTCGTCTCGGATGACGGGACGCAACCTGAATCTCGACCGAATTGAAGGCGAAGCGGCCGGTTTTCACGAGCGGGTACGGCGTGGTTTCTTGGAACTGGCAAAGGCCGACAACCACACACTTTTAGACGGCACACTGCCGAGCGGCGAAGTGCTGGAAATGGCCCTACGCTCGATTCGACGGCATCTTGGTGCGCAAGCGTCGTGAGCGACTTGCGTTTCGACGTCGTGGGCGCGGAGGCGCCGAAGCGATACTTCGCCGCGCTCGCGAAGGAACGACTCGCGCACGCATACTGCTTCACCGGACCGGCCGGTGTCGGCAAGAAGACGTTTGCGCGCCGCCTCGCGCAATCGCTGCTTTGTTTGCAGCCGAAATCCGGCGTGCTTGGCTACGACGGCGTCTGTTCGTCGTGTGCTCTCTTCTCGAGAGAGCACACGCATCATCCGGATTTCCTCGAGCACGTCGGAGCGCTGCGCATCGGCGACGCCGACTCTCCGATGGGTTTTCACGAAAGCGAAGAACTCTCGGCTCGCGATCTGATTCGCCAACTGTCGCTTCAATCGTACTCGGGGGGAATGCGGGTGCTGCTCCTGGGCGATCTAGATTTTGCGACGCACGAGGCGGCCAACGCGATGCTGAAACTATTGGAAGAGCCGCCGAGCGGTTTGGTCATGATCGTTACGACTTCGACGCCCGGGCGGTTGTTGGAGACCATTCGCTCGCGATTGATCGACGTGCGCTTCACGCTGCTCTCGAAAAAAGAACTTTCTGCGATTCTCGAGGGCCTTGGTTACGGCGAAAAGTCGATTACACTAGGAGCGTCGCTGGGCGCCGGCAGCGTGCGGCGCGCGGTTGCGGCATTGGCGCCCGAGGAAGAGTCGCTGCGCTGCGCGGTGATCGATTGGTTCTTTACCAGCGTGTCCGGCAAGGTGCCCGAGCAATCGTGGGCGACTCGTGAATCACTCGGCGAGGGTCTAGAAATTCTCAAAATGCTGGTCCGGGATTGGATCGTTTGCGGACTCGACGGTAACGCGCTGCTTTGCGTCGATCAGGCGGACCGGCTGCGGAAATTGCCGCCGCTGGAGGGGAGCGCCGCATCCGGCCTGCTGACCGTTCTCGACGATGCCGCTCGCCTGTCGCAGACCAACGTACGACCTGACGCCATCGCCGACTTCCTGCGAATGAACCTCACCAGTAGCCGCTAAATGCGATGTCGTCGTACTGTTTTGCGAACGGAAAGGCGAGATACGCGAGCGCAATGGCGCGCACCGCGGCGGTGATGAGACTCCAAACGCTCGCCGACAGATGGACGAGCAGGTAGGGGAGACCGAGCGGTACGGCTACGTACCAAATCGCAAAGAATACCGCCGCGAGAATCAACGACCCCAACGGTTGGGCTCGCACATTTCTGATGGACACCGAAATGGCCAGCGTGCCTGGGATTCCACCGATTGCGGCGGCCGGAATCGTATAGATCAAGAAGAAGGCGGCGACTGCGCCGAGCACGAGCCCGGCCGCTCCCACAAACGAACCGATGTAACTCGCGGCGTAGACGACGAACTGAAAGCCGATTGCGGCCAACGCGATGGCGCCGAACTTCGCGCGGCCCTCCTCCCACGCTGCATCGAACGTGCCGCGCCCGCGGCGCCAAATAGCGTTCGCCTGGACGATCGTTACGCCGAACGCCCAGAGGTAAATCAATTGCACCAGCATTCCGAAGATGCTCGATCCTAGTCCGCCTAAGGGGTCGGTGAAGAGGTTCGAGAGCTGATTGACCAGCAGTTCGACGACTGCCGCAAGCAACGGCATCGCGAAAACCGACGGGTGGCGCAGCAACAGCGGAACGGCTCGCGCGTACATCCCCACGTCGAAGCGCAGACGGCGACCCACGAAACTAAAACCGAGCCCCCTCGAGAGCATGCCGGCAAATGCAATCCGCATCCATGGGAATCGCTTCCACGATCTTACCGATCGCGGCTTTCACGCGATCGTTGTTCCGCTGAAAAACTTCGATCACTTCGTGATGCGACACCGGCGGCATCCCTTCGAGTCCCACGTCGTAGTCGGTAATGAGCGAGATATTGACGTAGCACATCTCGAGTTCACGTGCCAGATAGGCTTCGGGATACTGCGTCATGTTGATCACTTCCCAGCCTTGGCTCTGAAACCACTTCGACTCGGAGCGCGTCGAGAAGCGCGGCCCTTGAATTACTACGACCGTGCCGCGTTCGTGCGTTTCAATATCGAGGGAGCGCAGAACGTTGGCGGCGATAGGGCGAAGCGTGGGGCAGTATGGATTCGCAAAACTCACGTGCGTGGTGATCGGGCCGTCATAGAAGGTATCTTTGCGGCCGCTCGTTCGGTCCACGAGTTGATCGCAGACGACCATCGAGCCGGGAGGGACGCTCTCTTTGAGGGAGCCGCACGCCGTCGGTCCGATGATCCATTTGACGCCGAGCGCTTTCATCGCGTAGAGGTTCGCGCGGTAGTTGATCGCTTGCGGTGGGAAACGATGGTCCTTTCCGTGACGCGGAAGAAACGCGACGTCGCGTCCGGCTATTTCACCGAGCGCAACTTTGTCGCTCGCCGTTCCATACGGCGTCTCGATCCAATGCTCCCGCGCATTTTCGATGAGCGAATAGAACCCGGAACCGCCGAAAACGCCGATCTCGGCGCGCAAATCATCTGCCATCGCGGCTATGCTTTAGGCGTAGCGCCGTGAATCCTTCACAGCGCAGGGTTCGGATGAATCGGCGGCGCACAAAGGGTACGCCATTACAACTACGCCGGAGGCTCCATGAAAAAAGGCTTCGTTTTTTCTTCTGCACTGCCCGCCCTAGTTGCGATTGCACTAAGCGCGTGCAGCGGATTGGCACCGGCATCGCCTCCGAATCGAGGGTTCGCTGAGAGCAACGCGCAAGGTCCGCAGAGTCCTGCCCTTGCGCACGTTGTGATCGTCGTTCAAGAAAACCGCAGCTTCGATAACCTCTTCGCTCTCTTTCCGGGCGCCAATGGTGCGACGCGTGGAAAGATCAAGGTCAAGGTGGGCAGTAAGTACGTCGATCGATGGCAGACGTTGCATCCCCATGCGCTAGTTATCACTACCGACATTCAGCACTGTCATCAAGCCTACCTCACGGCCTATGACGGCGGTAAGATGGACAGCTTCGACTATGAGGAATTCGGCGTTTGCCCGCACGGCACCAAGTACACGGGAACGTTCGTGTATCAGTACGCGAAGCCGGCCGATATTCAGCCATACTGGGACATCGCCGAGCAGTGGGGACTCGCCGACGACCTTTTTCAGACGCAAGGCAGCGGCAGTTACACCGCGCATCAAGATTTGATTCGCGGCGACACTCGAATCAGCCGCAAGTATAGCCTCGTCGATAATCCAACCCAGATGCCGTGGGGGTGCGACCACGTGGGAAACAGCGTGACGTCATTGATCACCAAAATCGGCGCCTACTTGCCGTACATCGGTAAAGGACCGCCTCCGTGCACCAATGCGTTTCCTCACCCGTCGCAGTATGCCACGCTTCGGGACTTGCTCGATGCGAAAGGCGTTCTTTGGAAATACTACTCTCCATGCTACGCCGGTTCGCCGCCGAGTTCGTCCTGCGGAAATAACCAGTGTAAGACGTGCTCGGGTGCGCTCATGAACGCGTTCGATACCATCGCGGCCGTTCGCTACGGTCCGCAGTGGGGGACCAACGTTTCCATGCCGGAGACGAACATCTTCACCGACATTCAAAACGGAGCGTTGCCGGCCGTCTCGTGGGTCGTGCCCGAAGATCAGAATTCGGATCATCCCGGAGACGGAAATGTCGACGACGGTCCATCCTGGGTGGCAAGTGTCGTGAATGCCGTCGGGAAGAGCCCGTACTGGACGTCGAGTGCGGTCGTCGTCCTATGGGACGATTGGGGCGGACTGTACGACCACGTCGTACCGCCGCAGCATCATTTCGGCGGCTTGGGATTCCGCGTGCCGATGCTCGTGATTTCGCCCTACGTGAAGCAAGGGTCCTCGAGTCAAGACGGCTATATCTCTCACACGCAATACGAGTTTGGGAGCATTTTGCGGTTCGTCGAGGATAACTGGAATCTAGGCCGGCTCGGTACGACCGATTCGACGGCAGCCAGCATCGGCGATATGTTTGACTTTTCGCAAAACCCGCGCCAGTTTCACGTGATTCCCTCGCAACATTCCATAACGTACTTCAGAAATCACCGGCCCGGGGTCCAGCACGGCGACCCGGAATAGTCCTCGCGGCAAGGCGGCGCTTCGCTAATTTAGCGGTTAAAGTCCGACGGTTTTAAGTCTTCGAGGAACTTCTTGAAGCGCGCCATTTCCGTATCGTTGACGGGTTTTTTCTCCGCCGTGGCTTCTTCGAGCACGATCTTGTCGGAAACGAAGATCGGCGCCGGCACGCGAAGGGCGAGCGCGATGCCGTCGGAAGGACGGGCGTCAATTTCTTGCAGTTCACCGTTGGTGCGAACGATCAACTTCGCAAAAAACGTGGAATCTTTGATGTCGTGGATGACGACTTGTTCGAGGTTCGCATTGAGCGAGTCGAGGATGTTGCGCATGAGGTCGTGCGAAAGCGGGCGCGGCACGGGAGCACCTTCCAACGCCAAGGCGATCGCGGTAGCTTCGAACGGGCCGATGAGGATCGGGAGATAATGCGAGCCGTCCATGTCCTTGAGAATGACCACCGGATCGTGGGTCAGCAGGTCGATCCCGAGTTTGTCGACCTTCATTTGGCGCATATGCAGACGTATCCGACACGTCTTGAGGATTTTCTTGCCGCCGCGGGACAACAGGCGGCCGCCAAGGGCGAGGAGGACGAGCAGCCGAACGGGCGCGCTGCAGTATGCCACTCTCCTGCGGAATCGTCGGCCTGCCAAACGTTGGAAAGTCTACGATTTTTAACGCGCTCACGCGAACGACGAAGGCGCTCGCCGCAAAATATCCTTTTGCGACGATTGAACCAAACGTCGGCGAAGTCGCCGTACCGGATGCGCGGTTGCCCGTACTGCAGCGACTCGTCACCGCAAAACGCATCGTTCCCGCGACGGTTCGTTTCGTCGACATTGCAGGGCTCGTGCGCGGCGCAAGTTCGGGCGAGGGGCTAGGCAACGCGTTCTTGAGCCACATTCGCGAGACCGATGCAGTCGCGATGGTCTTGCGGTGCTTCGAAGACGACGACGTTACGCACGTCGAGGGTCATCCCAATCCTCAGCGCGACGCGGAAATCGTTGGGATCGAGCTGGCGCTTGCGGACCTTGCGGCCATGCGCCGCCGCATCGCCAAGCTCGAGCGTGAGGCGCGCACGAACGCCTCGTTGCGCGAGTATCTTTCGGCCGCCTATCGCGTGACCGCGGCGCTCGAAGAGGCTCGCGCGGCGCGGGCTTTTCCTGCAGGATCGCTCGAAGCGCGGGTGGCCGCAGACTCGTTCCTGCTCACCGCAAAGCCGGTGCTGTACGTCGCGAACGTCGATGAAAAGGAACTCGGCGAGCGTCATGCGGGCGTTCGCACGGTCGAAGAAATCGCGCGCGAGCAAGGTGGCCGTGCCGTCGTGCTGAGCGGTAAGATCGAGTCGGAAATCGCCGGTCTGCCGGAAAACGATGCGGCGGAGTTTCGCGCCGAATTAGGCATCGAACGCAGCGGTCTCGACGAACTCGCCGCCGCGGCCTACGATCTGCTCGGGCTCATGACGTTTCTGACGGCCGGCGAAAAAGAGGCTCGCGCGTGGCCGATTGCTCGCGGCACGAGGGCTGCGCAAGCCGCCGGAACGATCCATTCCGACCTGGAGCGAGGCTTCATTCGCGCGGAAATCGTGTCGTTCGACGATTATGTCGAATATGAGACGATGGAGGCGTTGCGCGCCGCCGGGCGGGTCCGCAGCGAAGGCCGTGACTATGTGATGCAAGAGGGCGACGTCGTGAACTTCCGATTCAACGTGTAAACGCATTCCAAGGGGCTGTGACGTAAAACGCGCAATCCCCACCCATGACTACTGCGCTACGCGAGGCCTCGGTGCGAGACGTTTCGGTGTTCGGCGATGCGATCGCCTACTTTAACGAGGCCGCGGACCTGCTCGAACTCGACGGCGGGATGCGCCGGATTCTGACTCATCCTACGCGCCAAATCATCTTTTCAATTCCGTTTCAGCGCGATTCGGGCGAGTTCGAAGTCTATACCGGGTATCGGGTGCAGTATAATTTCGCCCGAGGCCCCGCAAAAGGGGGAATTCGCTACCACCCGGGTGTGACGCTCGACGAAGTCACGGCGTTGGCATTTTGGATGACGTGGAAATGCGCGGTCGTCGACCTTCCCTTCGGTGGTGGAAAGGGCGGCGTCACGTGCGATCCCGCGACGCTTTCGGCGAACGAACTGGAACGCATCACGCGTCGTTACGCCGCGGAGTTGGTCGAAGTCGTCGGGCCGGACAAAGACGTGCCGGCGCCCGACGTCAACACGACGCCGCAAGTGATGGCTTGGTTCATGGATACGTACTCGATGCACGTGCGTCAGAATACGCCCGGCGTCGTAACGGGTAAACCGCTCGACATCGGCGGCTCCCGCGGGCGCGTGGAGGCGACGGGACGCGGCGTGACGATCTGCGCCATGGACGAGATGGCCGTGATGGGATTGCGTCCCGAAAAGGCAACCATCGCCATTCAAGGTTTTGGCAACGTCGGTCGCTACGCGGCCAAGCTCTTCGAAGAACGTGGCTGCAAAATCGTCGGCATCTCCGACGTCACCGGCGCCTACTACAATGAAGAAGGCATCTACGTGACCGGCGCGATGGAACACACCGCGAAATTTCGAACGCTCGAGGGATTCAAGGGCGGCGAAAAAATTACCAACGCCGAGTTGCTGGCGAGTGAGTGCGACGTGCTGGTTCCGGCCGCGCTCGAGAAGGTATTCACGCCGGAGAGCGCTTCGAAGGTTCGGGCAAAACTCGTTGTCGAGGGAGCGAACGGCCCGACGACCCCCGAAGCGGATCGCATTTTCCGCGAGCGCGGCATCTGCGTGATCCCCGACATCATGGCGAACGCCGGCGGGGTGACCGTTTCCTATTTCGAATGGGCCCAAGACCGCATGGGTTACTTTTGGAAGGAACCCGAGGTCAACGAGCGCCTCGAAGACTTCCTGCTCTCAAACCTCCATCAGATTCGCCAGATCGCGAACTCGCGCCACGCGACGCTGCGCACCGCCGCATATACGCTCGCGATCGATCGCGTCGTCAAAGCATCGAAACTCCGGGGCATCTACGCATAAGCCTAAAAAGTGTACGGCGAATCGTTGGGGGGCGCGTAGGGATCGGGGAAGCAGTAGTGTTTGGTGCTGCAGCGCGTGCCTTCATAGACGGCCTTGACGTCGATGGGCGGAATGTGCGTACCGTATGCAGCGTTAATGGTCTGAATGAAGGCCGATGCGATGAGGGCGTAACCGGTGTTCGATGGATGGATCCCGTCGAAACTCGAGATGCCCCATAAGAATCCGAGCGTACAGCACAGACCAGGATTGATTGAGGCGGCTTCTTTGAAGTAGGGATTGGATGGATTACCGCTCGCAAGACCGGCAAAGATGGTGTGGATGTCGACGAGAGGAACGTCCTCTGCGCGAGCTGCGTTGTCGATACCCTGATTGATCGCATCGTTGAGCACCTGCACTTTTGCTGCGAAGGCCGGTGTGATGTAGTACACGCCAAGGCCGCTGCCTGGTTTAGATTTGCAGTGTGGCTCGGGCACCGCGCAGTCTAAGTCGGCCACACCGAATTTCTGGTAGGTAACATAGTTGATCTGTGCTTGGACGCCCTGGAGCGTCAAATAGCCGCAGGGCCTCGTGATCGAAGCGGGGATGCACCCAGTGGGAGTTGTGAGGCCGAACTTTTCAACCAGCGGCTTAAACAATGCCTGTATTCCATCGAGTGCGAAAAAGCACCACCCGAAGCTTTGGTAGCGACAGGCGCTTTTATGAGACGGCACTTTAGCGCGTTGAAAGTATCCCGTTTCCAGTACATCGGGAAGATTCGCGACGACGACCCGGGCGCCGGCCTTCTTCAGCGTTGAAATAGCCTGTCGCAGATCGCTTTCCGCCTGGGCTGCATTGTGGTCGCCGCCGACAAATCGGCCGCCGCTTCCCATGTATTTGAGCACATCGTTGGCGCCGAGCCAGACCGTCGCCAGCGTCGGATGGAGCGAAGCCGCCGCATTGACCGGCGTTAGACGGGGAAGGTTTCTGAAACTATACATGACGGGCCAGAATGTGCCGCTCTCTTCGGAGATCACTTGATTAAGCAATCCGGGAATTCCCGGAATAGACTTGCACGTCGACGTTTGCGGCTGATGGAGAACGTTGGCTTCGTGCAGCGTCAAGCCCGGAATGCCGACGTCGCGAATATTGGGATCCTCAGCGTCCATGCGAACGCGAGGAACGCCCTTGAGACGGTACCCTGCTTCGTTGAAGCCGCCGTTATCGACGCAGGCGTTGCCCGACTTTAATGGATGAAAAGGCAGTATTCCGTAATAGGCGAGCAGGTTATCAAGCCCAGGCCCCTTGATGAGCGGCAGCTGGCTCGTGGCCGGATCGTACATCGCGGCAATCGCCGCATCTAGCGGCAAACCTGAGGCCTGCTCCACGAGCTCGGCCCACCATCCGTTCTCTTGCGTCGGCGGAAGCGCCGTAGGGGGGTTATAGGGGTTCTTTACGCCTATCTGGCCGAGGAAGCCGTCCGCCTGATACCCCGCCGTGAGGCTGTCGCCGACGCCGACGATTCTGGTCAGGATCGAATCAGGCCCAATGCGCGACGCGGCATGATTTGGCAGCGCGGAATAGTTGTTACCTGCTCCGCCGCCGCCGCACGCGGCGAGCGCGGTGATGCCGAGGAATGCTACGATACGTGTGACGCTCGAAATTGTCATGGTTTGCCTCAACGAAAATTACAACGGAAATACGCTAGGGGAGCCGATGCCGAACTGCAGTTGCAACTGCGTCGCCTTGAGACCGCCGATGGCGAGTCCGCATCCATTGGAGAGAATCTGTTGCACGGTAATGCACTTGATCCCGACCACGCCGTCCGGGCCGCGATTCGTTGCGTTGCCGCTGTTGAGCACGACTTGCACGAACGCGTACTTGCTCAAGCGCTGCGACGCCCCTAAGAAGTACGCGAAGAGGTGTTCCGGGTATGGGTCGGTCGGCAAATAGTCGCGCGCGCTCTGCGGCTCGAAGAAGATCGTCGTGTCGCGGAAAGGCGTGTACTCGAGGTAGATCACCTGCGGTAACTGCATCGAGTTGCCGACGTTCGCTCCGGCGGTGTGGACGAGCCACTGTGGAGCGACCGTAAAGGTTCCAAACATCTTCGGCGTCTTCAGAAACGGCAGCGTGAGCGCGACCGCGTAGTATTGCGCCGTTCGGACTGGGATGTTCTCGACCGGGCCGTCGGGCAAATTGTACGTGAACGGCACGACGTCGTTGTTGTGCGGTGCGAATCCGATCTGGCCACCGCGCGCGACGTAGGTCGGCGTGATGACGATCGGTATCGGTCCGGGCAACTTGTCGGAGCGGATCACGAACATTTTTTGCAACATGAACACGCCGAACGTGTCTTTCGTTCGAACGTTGATGTTGCGTCCGGTTCCCGGCCCGCAGCGATTTCCACCGGACAGATCGGCGCAACCGACCGGATTTTGGAAGCCGGCGAGATACACCGGCGCGAGCCCGCTGTTGAAGCCGTACGGCCAGTGTTGCAGTTGAAACATGCTGGCAACGAGCCGCGTCGACCAGTTGAAACCGTAACCGACCGACGCGTCCATGCCGCCCATCAGCCAACCCTGCTTTCCGTACGAACCGATGTTGCCGTACGGATACGCCGCCGAAATATCGACGCGGTATTCAAACCGGTTACCCGGAAGTTCCATTTTCGGCTCGGGCCGGCGTTGACGAACCGGAGGAATTTGTGACACTTTTTGCTGCGCGCGTTCGCTGTCGAGCAAGTTCTTGATGCTGCCGTTCGCACCCGAAACGATACCGCGAGCGTAGATGTCTTGTGTTCCGTCGGCGCGAGCCGCTGCAGCGCAGATGCCGACCAAAGAAGCGGCAATAGCGCAGGCGAGTACGCGAACGAACGATCCGAGCATTCAAAACTCCTAGCGGGGTGGAGGTTGACGACGGTCATTAAATCCGTCGCCCATTTAATTAGGAGTTGGTTTAAAGTATTTGAATTCCTGTCGCTACACGCCGATGGGCGGTGCTATCGGTTCTCGTTGCAACTCGCCACGCGATTGTCCGTCGTGCCCCGCGCGACTTCCGCGCAACTCGAACGATTTAATGATGACGTAGAGCACCGGCGTGATGCCCAAATTGAGTATCGTCGACATCAACATGCCGCCGAACACGACCGTTCCAAGCGAATGACGCGCCGCTTCACCGGCACCCGTTGCGAAGACCAAGGGGATTACCGCGATGACGAAAGCGATTGAAGTCATCAAAATTGGCCGCAGCCGTGTCTGTGCCGCTCGCATCGCGGCTTGCACGATGCTCGCGCCCTGACGCAGTTGCTGATTTCCGAACTCGACGATCAAAATGGCGCTCTTACTGGCCAAGCCGATCAACATGACGTAACCGACCTGCGCGTATACGTCCTGGGAGAGCGTCGGATCGAAAAGAAACGGAATTGGAAAATGCCGCAGGTTGATGAAGAGCAACGCACCCAGCAGCGCGGTCGGCACTGCCAACAGGACGATGAGTGGATCGATGTAGCTTTCATACTGCGCCGACAGAACGAAGAAGACGAAAATCAACGCGAGGATGAATATCTCTATCGTCAGCGGACCTGCGGCGATTTGGTCGAGCTGCAATCCCGTCCACTCGTAGCTCACACCCCGCGGCATAACGTTTGCCGCAAGTTGCTGCATTGCGGCAATCGCGCTGCCGGTGCTCGTTCCGGGCGCATTGCTGCCGTTCAACTCGATGTTGCGGTAGAGGTTGTAATGACTGATGATCGGCGGCCCAAGCGTTTGATGAACGTTCATCAAAGCCGACAGTGGAACCATCACCGCGCCGGTCGCGCTCGTGGCGCTGGTCGGCCCGGGCGGCGGAGGCGTTGGAATGGCCGACGCCAGCAATGAGGTAGACGCCTCGCTCGGGTGCACGAAGAGTTTGCCGAGTGCCGCGACGTTGTTGCGGTACGGCGCGTCGGCCTGAACCACCACCTGCCAGGAGCGGTTCAGATAGGTAAAGTTATTGACGTAGAGCGATCCGAGATCGACCTCCATTGTCGTGAAAATATCCGAGAGCGAGACGCCGATCGACTTCGCCTTGTTCCGGTCGATGTTGGAGTCGATTTGCGGCGAATTGATGCGGAACTGCGTGAAGACGTTCATCAGCCGCGGATCTTTGGCGGCGCCTCCCATCATGGCGTAGGCGGTGTTCATCAACGTCGGCAGGCCGACGTTTCCTCGATCTTCGAGCTCGAACTGAAATCCGCCGAAATTGCCGACGCCGTTGATGGCCGGTGGATTGAACGCGAAGATCTGGGCCTCCGGAATTTGCGAATAAAACGCGTAATTTAGCCGTTGTTCCAGGGCAAAGACGGAATGCGGAGTGCACGCCGGGGGGTGCGCGAACAGAAAGATCAGTTGACACCAGGCCGGCGATTTCCGATCGCTCCACGGCTTGAGCAACGTAAACATGATGCCGCGGTTGGGCGAAGAACCGGAGAAACTGAACCCTCCCACGTCGAAGATGTGCTGTACCTCGGGCTGCGCACCGATGATCGCTTCTGCCTTTTGGGCGACGCGCTGTTCGCCTTGGAGCGACGTTCCTTCAGGGGACTGAACCAGCGTGATGAAGTAGCCGAGATCTTCGTCGGGTAAAAAGCCTTGCGGCGTTCTCCCCGCCAGAAGGAGCGTGATCAAGAGCGCTCCGACAAAGACCGCAGCCACCGGCCAGCGCCGGCGGAACATGCCGGGAAGCACGTGACCGTACCAGTCGCGGAATCGTTTGAAGCTTGAATTGAACCAGCGAAAGAACGCCAGCTTCGACTCGTATTCGCCGCTGAGCAACCTCGCCGACAAGACCGGCGCAAGCGTCAACGCCATGAAGAGTGAGATCGTGATCGATGCAGCAATCGTGAGTGCAAACTGCTTGTAGATCTGCCCCGTCGTGCCCGGGAGGAAGCCAACCGGCACAAATACCGCCAGCAGCACCAGAGAGGATGCCACGACGGCGCTCTGTATTTCGCGCATCGCCTCCGCGGCGCTCGCGACGCCGCTCTGCTTGCCCTTATTGAGCTCCATGTGGCGCGCGATATTCTCAATGACGACGATCGCGTCGTCGACGACGAGTCCGGTAGCGAGCGTCAAGCCGAACAGCGTGATCGTATTGATCGAGAAGTGGAAGAGCTCCATGACGAAAAAAGTCCCGATCAACGACACCGGTATCGTGGCGGCCGGAATCAGCGTGGACTTCGGATGTTGGAGGAAGAGGAAGATCACCAGGATGACGAGGCCGATGGACAGCAGTAGCGTGAGCACGACCTCTTTGATCGACTCGTTCACGAACGTCGTGACGTCGAAAGCCACCGCCCAATGCATCCCCGTTGGAAACTGCGGAGCTAGCTGTTCCATCTCGGCTCGAACTCTGCGGGAGACGTCGAGCGCGTTGGCACTCGGGTATTGCAAGACGCCAAGGCCAACGACCTGATTGCTGCCGTCGAATCGGAGTTCGGTGGAATAACTCTGCGCACCGAGTTCGATACGCGCTACGTCGGACAGCCGCACGTAACCGCCATTGGGATTCGCTCGTAAGACGATGTTGGCGAACTGCGTCGGATCGGAAAGCTGCGTCAGCGCGTTGACGGTGTAGGTGTACGGCTGGTTCTTCGGCGCCGGCGGAGCGCCGATGCTGCCGGCGGCGACCGCGGCGTTTTGTTCCTGCAACGCGCTCACCACGTCGCTCGCATCTAATCCTTGTTGCGCGAGCTTGACGGGGTTGAGCCAAATGCGCATTGCGTACTGACGCTGACCGAAGATAATCACTTGGGAGACGCCGGCGACGCGTTCGAGATTGTTGACGACGTTGATTTGCGCGTAGTTGCTCATCGCCAACGTGTCAAGACTCTTGCTGTCGGACGTCAGCGCGATGCCCATCACGAAGGAGCCAGAATTCTTTGCGACGTTGATGCCGAGTTGCTGAACGGTCGCGGGGAGCTGCCCCAGTGACGATTGGACCGCGTTTTGTACGTCGGCTGCAGCGATGTCGAGATCGACGCCGAGGTTGAAAGTACAGGTGATCGACGACGTCCCCTGGGCGCTCGTCGAGCTCAGATAGCGAAGGCCCTGAACGGTGTTGACGGCTTGCTCGAGCGGCGTGGTGACTTGAGCCTCCACGGCCTGTGGGCTCGCGCCGGTGTACGTGGCCGTGACCGTGACCACGGGAGGAGCGATCTGCGGGTATTGCGCGATGGGCAGCGCCGGCATCACGACGAGGCCCGCAATGAGGATGAGCAACGAGCAGACCGCCGCGAGGACGGGGCGGTTCAAGAAGGCTTTCGTCACGTTAGCAGCTCTAACCTAAAGACGATTGAGGCGGTTTCATTGCGACATTCTTCGGAAAAGAATTTTACCGCGGGAATGCTTGCTCCGCATGGTACGAGCTGCGCGAGAGCGGGCTCGAAACGACTTGATGGAAACCCTTACGCTTCGCCAGCCTGCCGAGAGACACGAATTTCTCGGGCGTCACATATTCTTCGACGGGGAGATGTTTCTTCGTCGGCTGCAGGTACTGGCCCATCGTAAAGATGTCGACTCCGGCGGCGCGCGCGTCGTCCATCGCCGCTTCGATCTCCGCGTCGCTTTCGCCTAAGCCGAGCATCATCGAGGTCTTCGTGTAGCGCTCGGGGACGCGCCGCTTTACGTACGACAACACTTCCAGGGATTGATCGTAGCCGGCGCGCCGGTCGCGAACGTGAGGGGTGAGCCGGCGCACCGTCTCCAAGTTGTGCGCGAAGACTTCGGGTTTCGCATCGAGGACGATATCTACCGCGCGAAAGTCTCCCCGGTAGTCCCCGCTCAAGATTTCGACGCGTGCACCCGGAACGCGTTCGTGAATTGCGCGGACCGTATTGGCAAAGATTAGCGCTCCACCGTCGGGCAGATCGTCGCGATCGACGGCCGTCACGACGAGATACTTCCAGCCTAAATCCCGTACGGCTTCCGCGACGCGATAGGGCTCCAGATAATCGATCTCGCCGTGCGGATGTCCGGTGCGCACGTTGCAGAAGCGGCAGCCGCGCGTGCAGACGTCGCCTAGAATCATGACCGTCGCAGTTCCGGCGCCCCAACATTCGGCGATGTTCGGACACGCCGCTTCCTTACAAACGGTATGGAGCGACAGCGCGTTGACCCGCGCCTTCACGCGCTCGTACTCCTGCCCGATCGGCAAGGAGACTCGCAGCCACGGCGGCTTGCGGTCCCTCGACTCCGCTCGGGATGACAATTCCGCTGGGGATGACAATTCCGCTGGGGATGACAATTCCGCTGGGGATGACAATTCCGCTGGGGATGACAATTCCGCTGGGGATGACAATTCCGCTCGGGATGGCACTATTTCGATCGCCACGATTTATGCTGCCACGTGCGGTGCTTTGGCCACAATGAATTTGATCTCAAACGTGCGCGCGAGTTCCGCGAGCAGTACCGTTCGGGCTTCGTCCATGCCGATCAAGTGGCCCGTTTCCGCAGCGAGCGACGTGACGCCGCGATCGCTCAAGCCGCATGGATTGATTAAGCGATCGTAGTGCAGATCCGTCGAGACGTTGAGCGCGAGCCCGTGCAAAGAAACCATGCCTTGTATTGCAAGGCCCATCGCGCAAATCTGGTTGCGACCGACCCAGACTCCGGCATGGTCGGACCAGCGCTCCCCTCGTACGCCGAAACGCGCGCAGGCGGCGATCACCGCCGCTTCGAGACTCCGCACTAACGGGACCACCTCGCGGAAACGCTCCAGTTTGCGAATCGGATAGACCACGAGTTGTCCCGGCCCATGGTACGTTACATCGCCCCCGCGCTCGATCGCGACGACGTCGACGCCAGCCGCGAATAACTCGGGCTCGGCGAGCAAGATATTGTCTCGCTTTGCTTGGCGCCCAAGCGTGATCACCGGCGGATGCTCGACGACGACCCACGTATCGGGCTCGCGGCCGCCACGCACCGCGTCGTGCAGCCATCGCTGCAACTCCCACACCTCGCGGTATGGCCGCATGCCAAGATCCAGCACGTTCGCCCGTTGCACTCTAATTTAAGGTGTTCCGACCGGTACTTTGGGTTTCGGATTCAAAATGTGGATCGCTTTGCCGTGCGCGGCTTCGGCGGCGTCCATGATTCCTTCGGTGAGCGTTGGATGGGGATGGATCGAAAGGCCGATGTCCTCCAACGTCGCGGCCATTTCCAGCGCAATCACGCCTTCGCCGATCATTGACTCGGCCTGTGGTGCGACGATGTGCATGCCGAGCAGTTGGTCCGTCTTGGCGTCGCCGACGAGTTTGATCAGGCCTTCGGTCTCGTTCATCGTGCGGGCGCGCCCGCTGGCCGTCAGCGGAAACTTGCCGATGCGCACCTCGTGCCCTGCGGCTTTCGCTTCCTCTTCCGAGAGCCCGATGGTCGCGACCTCGGGATCGGTGTAGATGCAGTTTGGTACCGCGACGGGATCGAACGCGGCGGATTTGTCACCGTCGATCACTTCCGCCGCGACGACACCTTGCTTCATCGCGCGATGCGCGAGCAGCGGCGCACCCGTGACGTCACCGATCGCAAAAATGTTCGAAACCTTCGTGCGCTGTTGAACGTCCGTGGCGATGAAACCGCGGTCGTCGGTGCTCAATCCGGTCTTGTCTAAGCCGAGATTGTCCGTGACCGGACGCCGGCCGACTGCAACGAGCACCATGTCGAACTCTCGAGTGTCGTCTTTGCCGTTGGTGGCTTGACCGTTGAATGTCGCGCGCACGCCCGCGCCGCGTTTCTCGATTGCGCCGACCTTCGTGTCGAGCATGATCTCGATGCCCTGTTTTTTCAGAATACGGCCGAGCGTTTTTCCGATTTCGGCATCGGTTCCCGTGAGAATTTGCGGCAGCATTTCGATCACGAGTACTTTTGCGCCCAGGCGCCCGTAGACCGTCGCAAACTCCAGGCCGATGACCCCGCCTCCGATCACGAGCAGATTTTTGGGGATGCGTTTCACGAGCACGGCATCGTCGGAGTTGAGGATCGTCTCGCCGTCCCGAGGCCACGCCCGAACGTCGACCGGCGCAGAGCCCGTCGCGATGACGGCGTATGACGCCGTGACCCGCGCGGCCCCGCCGTCCCGTTGCTTCACCGTCAATTCGGTGGGACTCGTGAACGTCGCCTCACCCGAAAGATACTCGACGCCATTGGCTTTGAAGAGCGTCTTGACGCCGCCCACGTTGGCGTCGACCACGTCGCTCTTGAACTTCGCGACGTTCTCGCGCTCGATCTCCGCCTTCGGCACGCGCAAACCGAGCTCGCCCGCGCGATCGATATGACGAATGACTTCTCCGACGTGCAGCAGCGCTTTCGTCGGGATGCATCCCCAGTTGAGACAGACGCCGCCGACCTCGTCGCGATCGATGCACAGGACCTTCTTGCCGAGTTGTCCCAGACGAATGGCGGCGTGATAGCCTCCCGGTCCAGCCCCAATGACGGCGGCATCAACGTGGTATTCTGCGGTGCTCATAGTCTCGAGGCTTTCGCGCTAGGGGGAGCGTTCCCCAGGAAAAGCACGAAATGCCGGAGCCAATGACGGGGAGGCGAGCGTTGACGCCGATGCAGCGGCGTTTGCTGCGCTGGTACGGCCGCTACGGTCGGGCAAGCCTGCCGTGGCGCGCGCAACGCTCGCCCTACCGTACGGTGGTCAGCGAGAGCATGCTCGCGCAGACGCAAGTAGAGCGGGTCATTCCCAAGTTCGAGTCGTTCGTCCGGCGATTTGGCGATTTCGCGGCTCTGGCTGCAGGCTCGCCCGCCGACGTGTTGCGCGAATGGAAGGGTCTCGGGTACAACAGTCGCGCGCTGCGTCTGCGGCAACTCGCGAAGATCGTCATGGAACGTTACGCCGGCGATTTGCCTAGAGAAGCTACGGTACTTCGGGCGTTGCCGGGAATCGGTCCGTATGGCGCCGCGGCGATTCGCGCCTTTGCATTCAATATTGACGACGCGCCGGTCGATACAAATGTCGCGAGAATCGTTACCCGAGTGGTTCTCGGCATCGACTATCCCTGCGACGTGGCGCCGCAAACGCTGGCGCAGCGGGCCGCGCAACTCGTTCCGCGCGGCCGCGCACACGATTGGAGTTCGGCGTTGATGGACCTGGGCGCGACCATCTGCACGGCTCGTGCGCCAAGGTGTCTGATCTGCCCGCTCGAGGAGGACTGCGCGGCCGCACCGGTGTCGCCGAAGCCTGGGCGGCCTCCTCTTCGCCGCGTGCCGTTCGAACAAACCGCGCGATACGTGCGCGGCCGGATCGTCGATCGACTGCGCGATCTCCCGGCCGGTGGACGTATCTCGCTGCTCGATCTGCACGCGCAGTTGGAATCGACTCTGCGGCGTAGCCTTGCCGACGTGCGCGGCTTTGTCAATGCGTTAGAGCGCGACGGACTCGTGCAGTGCAACGGAGAGAGCGTCGGTCTGCCAGAATGACCGGCGCGTGATTCCGTTTCCGAAGAAGAAGGTGCCTCGCCGAATTGCGCGCGAGCAATTCGGAATTCTGGAGAGTCTGTATCCGCATCCGGTGACGGCGTTGAACTATCGCAACGAGTTCGAGTTGCTCGTCGCCGTGATTCTTTCGGCACAGTGCACCGACGCGCGCGTCAATATGACCACGCCTTCACTGTTTGCGCGGTACCCGACTCCGAAGAAACTGGCAGCCGCCGATGGGTCCGACGTCGAGCAGTTGATCAAGTCGTGCGGTTTCTTTCGGATGAAATCGCGCAATATCATCGCGTGTGCGCGGGATCTCGTTGAACGGTACGGCGGGCGAGTGCCCCGCGAACGCCAAGACCTCGAATCGTTGGCCGGCGTCGGTAGGAAGACCGCTAGCGTCGTGCTCGCGGCGGCGTTTCAAGGACAGGCGTTGGCCGTTGACACGCACGTCTTTCGGGTTTCGCATCGCCTTGGCATGACGTTGGGGAAGACGCCTCTCCAAGTGGAGCAAGATTTAACGGCGCTGCTGCCGCCCTCGAAATGGGGCGACGCGACGCATTGGCTGATTCTCCACGGACGGCAAATCTGTAAGGCGCCGACGCCGCGCTGCCCTCGCTGCCCGTTGCAAGAACTTTGTCCGACTCCGGCGATCGTCGCTCGAGTCGCAAAAAAGAAGTGACGATGCGAATCGCTCTCGCGTCGATCGTCATCGCCCTGTGCGCTGGGATGCCGGTGCACGCGCAAGATCTCACCCTCGATACCGTTTATGCAAAAGAACCGCCGTGGGGCCGATTGATCGACCGCGTAAGTTGGTCGCCGGACGGCGAACGATTTCTGTACGTTCGTCGCTCTCAGGATCCCGATGAACCGCTCGCGCTGATGCTCTACGACGTCGTCCGCAACACCTCACGCGTTTTGCTTCACGCCGGCATTTTCGGCGCTCGCGAAACCCCCGAAGTCTTGGGGTGGTCCGCAGACGGCGCGCGCGTCGCGCTGCTTGCCGGGGGTGCGCTCTACGTGCGCGAGCTGCACGCTTCAGCCCTGCGAAAAGTCGCCGACGACGTCGACGATGCGAGTTGGGCGCCGCGCGGCGATGCGCTCGCATACAGCCACGACGCCGATCTGCACGTTGCTTCAATAGGTAAGCGCATCGTCTCTCGGCGCCTGACCGTGGGCGGTAGAACGAACGACGTGTTGCACGGGACGCTCGATTGGGTCTATCCCGAGGAATTGGGCATCGAACACGCGTTTCGCTGGTCGCCCGATGGACGGCGCATCGCGTATCTGACGATGGACGAACGGCGCGTCACCAACTTTCCGATCGTCGATTTTCTCACGAACGACAACCGGGTCGAGCGAGAGCGCTATCCGTTGGCGGGTCAAGCGAATCCTCGTGTGACGTTGCGCGTCCTGGATCTTACGACGGGTGCGGATCGGCTCGTCTACGATGCGGGCCGTCGAGACGAGTATATCGCGGCGTTCGATTGGATGACGCACTCAAACAAACTGCAAGCCGAAATTTTGGATCGTTCGCAACGCACGATGCGCGTCTATGCTTGGCGCAATCCGCCGGCACCGGCCGCATTGCTGTACTATCAAACCTCGCCGACGTGGGTCGACGTGCAGCCCTTACCGTTTTGGTTCGACGGCGGTCGATCGATCTGGCTACTCGACCGCGGTACGACTGCCGGAATCTTTCTGCGTCGCCGCGACGGCTCGCTTGCGCGCCTTACGGGATCGTATCGCGTGACCGATCTCTACGGAGTCGCCGGGGACACCGTCTACGTGCGCGCGGCATATCCGACGCGCCGCGATCGCGCCGTGCTGGCGTTATCGTTAGACGGAACAACGCGCAATCTCACCCCGCCGCCCGGGTGGCACACCGCCGACGTGTCGCCGACCTTCGCGCGGTTCGTCGACACGTCGAGCCGGCTCAACGATCCGCCCCGCGTTGAGCTGCGTAGCACGTCGAGCGCGACGACGCGCACGCTCGTGGCGGAGAAGATAGCCTTGAAGAACTTGCTGCTGCCCACGCGCACGTTTGAAGTTCCATCGCGCTACGGCCCACTCGATGCTATCGCGGTTTTCCCGCCGCGCTTCAACGCGTCGAAACGATATCCGGCGGTGATGTACGTCTACGGCGGGCCGGACGCTCCCACGACGGGCGACTCGTTCGGCTCGCTGTACGATCAGTTGCTCGCGCGTGAGGGAATCATCGTTTTTTCCGTGGATGGCCCGGCATCCCAAGTTGACAGCGACGAACACGTGCGGCTGCTCTTTAGGAATTTCGGCCCCGGATCGCTGCTTGGCCAGGAGATCGCCGCTCGCTACATTGCCGCCCTGCCGTATGTGGATTCGACGCGGCTCGGGATATGGGGCTGGAGTTTCGGCGGTTACGAAACGTGCTACGCGCTGACGCATAGCCGGCTCTTCAGCGCCGGTGCCGCCGTCGCGCCGGTCACCGACTGGCATTTGTACGATTCAATTTATACCGAGCGGTATATGGGCATGCCCCGCCCGAACGCCGCCGCCTACGCAAAGAGTTCCGTTTTGAGCGCGGCCGACCGCCTGAGCGGCCCGCTCTTGATCCAGCATGGGACGGCCGACGATAACGTGCACATGGCCAACACGATACAACTCTTGCAAGAGTTCATTCTGGCGCGCGAGACGCGCGTGCAGTTTTATCCCTATCCTCGCAAGACGCATCCAATCCGCGGGCTCCCGCAGCAACGTTCCGTCTTCGCGCGCATGCTCGACTTCTGGAAGTCGGTTTTCTTCGGACGATCCGCCGTGCGCGGCTAGGATTCCCTAAAAATCGTCGTCGGGCGCGTCGTTACCTGAAACAGGTTGCTTCAAAAAGTAACTCGGCGGTAGCGGCGCGGCGATCTCTTGGAATGGCCGGGCCGGCGCCAAAAAGTCGAAGCAGTCTAACAGATTGTCCGACCGGATGTCCGTCGTTCCGAGGGTGCCGAGCCGAAAGGCGTTTTCTACGAACTTCAAGATGCTGCCGAACTCGTGAACTTTATGGGAGACGTAATGGCGCTTTGCGTATGGTGAGATAACTATCAGCGGGACGCGAAAGCCCAGTTCGTATGAGTCGCGCTGCGCCGGAGGGACGTGATCGTACCAGCCGCCCCAGTCGTCCCACGTCACGATAATTGCCGTGTGCTTCCAAAACGGACTCTTCCCCACGGCGTCGACGACGGCCGCAACCCACGAGGGGCCGGATCCGTCGGTAATGCCGGCGTGATCCGAGGCCTTGGCCGTCGGAGTTACCCACGTGACGTTTGCGAGTGAACCGCGGGCCACGTCCTTGAGGAATTGTGCGGGCGGATAGATCACGTGCGTGGCATATTGCGGGCTATTGCGAATGTGCCGAATGGCGTCCGGCGCGTTCCAAAGACCGCTTCCCGTATGCGCTTGATAGTACCGCCAGGTCAACGACTTCGCCTCGATGAGATCGGTGATTGCCGGACGATCGAAGCACGGATACACTTCCCTATTTTCCGAGCCTTTCTCGTCGATCGTGAGCACCAGGCTACCTTGCGGCGAATCGCAGCCGCCGGTAAACTGTTGATGCGGCCCAAAGGGGTTTTCGGACGCGCGGTGCGGTGATCCCGGAGCGATCGTTGAGGTGCCGCTCAACAAATACTGGTGTGCGGGAAAGCTCGGCCCTTCGTTGGTTTGAAACATGTGATCGCCGAACGTGTACTTTTCGGCAAGTTCGAGATAGGGCTTGATTTCTCGATGCGGCACGTAGGCGTATGCGCGGCTAAATGCCGTCGGGCAGCGGTGGTGACGAACGGGGCATTTGGAACGTTCCAAATTGAAGCCGTCGAGTTTTCCGCCGTCGAACGCCACCACAAAGGCACTATGCTCGTGGTCGATGTCAAACGGCACGGCCAGATGCTGTAGTGAGAGTTTTACCGCATCGCCGCTCGAGTCTCGACCTGTTTTCACGGTATCGGCGCCGGGCAATCCATTGAAGAGATTATCGGTCGAGCGGTTCTCTTGTATGACGATCACGACGTGCGTGATTTTTCCACCGCCCAAGAGCGCTGACATATCGGCGGGCGCGCCGCCTGGAGCGCCGTCGCCGGACGGCGTTGAAATACCCGATGCAATGCCGGGCAACGAGTTATGCGGCGACTGTTGGCCGCAGCCCGCTACGAACAAAACGGCGACGCAGAACGGAAAGATCCTCATGACTTTGCGCGACCGACGAGCCCGCGAGCGATGACCAGGCGCTGAATCTGCTGCGTCCCTTCGTAAATTTGCGTGATCTTTGCGTCGCGCATCATCCGTTCGACGGGGTAGTCGGCAGAGTATCCGAAACCGCCGAGCACCTGAACGGCGTCCGTCGTCACCGACATCGCGACGTCGCCACACTTTAACTTCGCCATCGCGGCCCACAAGGTGACGTCTTGCGTCCCGGCATCGCACCGCCGCGCCGCTTCGTAGAGGAGAAGCCGCGCCGCTTCCACTTCAGTCTTCATGTCGGCGAGCATGAACCCGACACCCTGATGCTGGCCGATCGGCTTACCGAACGCGATGCGTTCTTTCGCGTAGTTGGTCGCGTACTCGAGCGCGCCCGCCGCAATGCCGAGCGCTTGCGCCGCGATTCCAGGACGAGATTTGTCGAGCACCTTCATAGCGATTTTGAAGCCTTCGCCTTCTTCGCCGAGCCGATTGGCGGCGGGCACCTCGCAGTCTTCGAAGACCAGTTCGACCGTTGGCGATCCGCGGATCCCCATTTTTTTCTCGACGTTGCCGACCGAGAACCCCGCCATGCCTTTCTCGACGACAAAGGCGGTTACGCCGCGAGATCCTGCGGTGGGATCGGTCACGGCAAAGACGCAGACGATGTCGGCGACGCTGCCGTTGGTGATCCAGATCTTTTGACCGTTGAGCACGTACGCATCGCCGCGCCGCTCCGCGCGCGTGCGCATCGAACCGAGCGCATCCGAGCCGCTGGAAACCTCCGTTAAGGCGTACGCAACGATATGGCGCCCCGATGCGATGTCGGGAAGAAATCGGCGTTTCTGCCCGTCGCTTCCGCCGATCATGATTGGAAGCATTCCAAGCTCCTGCACCGCGACGATGAGGGAGCTCGACGCGCACGCTTTCGCAATTTCTTCCACTACCTTGACGTAGGTGAGGAACGTGCCGCCCAAGCCGCCGTACTCGGCCGGAATCGGAATGCCGAGTAAGTCGTTTTGCGCGAAAAGTTCTTTGACGTCCCAAGGAAACTCGCCGGACGCATCGATCTCGGCGGCTCTTGGCGCGACCTTTTCCGCTACGAGCTCGCGAACGACCGCGAGCATCATCGTCGCTTCGTCGGTGCTTTCAATTTGAATAGGTGCCATAGCCATGACGGCCTACGTTCCACGAAGGCGGCACCCGTTCCGTCGGCGCATTATGCGAGGCATGGAGAAGGTCTACGCTTCCTGCGCCGAGGCCATCGCCGACATTCCCAGCGGAGCATCCATCGCCGTCGGCGGCTTTGGACTCAACGGCATCCCGCACAACCTCATCGAGGCGTTGCTGGAGCAAGGAGCGACCGATCTCGCGACCGTTTCCAACAACTGTGGCGTGGACGGCTGGGGCTTGGGCGTATTGCTCGATCATCGGCGGATCCGTAGAACAACCGGGTCGTACGTCGGCGAGAATCGAGAGTTCGAACGCCAATATCTTCACGGCGAACTCGAGGTAGAACTCGTGCCGCAAGGAACGCTCGCCGAACGTCTGCGTGCCGGCGGATGCGGAATCCCTGCGTTCTTCACGCCCGCGGGTGACGGAACGCTCGTCGCGGACGGCGGTCTCCCATGGCGCTACAATGCCGACGGCAGCGTTGCGACGGAGTCCCCGAAGAAAGAGACGCGCGTGTTCGATCGGCGCGAATACGTGATGGAGCGCGGCATCGTCTGCGATTATGCGCTGGTGCGAGCCTCCGTCGGCGATCGCGTCGGAAACTTGATTTTCCACAAGGCCACGAGGAATTTCAATCCGCTTTGCGCGATGGCCGGTAAGATTACCATTGCGGAGGTCGAGGAACTCGTGGATCCCGGTGCCATCGACCCGGAAGACGTGCACCTTCCCGGCATCTTCGTGCAACGCATCGTGCACGTCGGGCCGCAAGGAAAACGCATCGAGCGAGTGACGACCCGTCCTTCGAGAGGCTCGGGATAACGATGGCGCTCACGCGAAACCAGCTGGCGGCGCGAGTCGCGCAAGAGTTGCGCGACGGACAGTACGTGAATCTCGGCATCGGCTTGCCGACGCTGATTCCGAATCACGTTCCGCCGAACATCACGGTAACTCTCCAGAGCGAAAACGGCATTTTGGGAATGGGGCCCTACCCTTACGAGGGTGAGGAAGATCCCGACCTCATCAATGCCGGCAAAGAAACCGTCACCGTGCTGCCCGGAGCGTCCTTCTTTGATTCGGCTTTCTCTTTCGGGATGATCCGCGGCGGACACATCGACTTAGCGGTACTCGGCGCGATGCAGGTTTCCGAACGCGGAGACTTGGCCAACTGGATGATTCCCGGAAAAATGGTCAAGGGCATGGGGGGCGCGATGGATCTGGTTCACGGCGCCAAGCGTGTCATCGTGATGATGGAACACCTCGCCAAGGGTGGCGTTCACAAGATCGTTAGAAACTGCTCGTTGCCTTTGACGGGAAAGCGCGTGATCCATCGCGTCATTACCGACATGGCGACGATCGACGTTGGCCCCGATGGGCTGATTCTGCGCGAACGTGCGCCGGGCGTTACGGTCGATGAAATCGCCGCCGCCACCGAACCGGATTTGCACGTGCCCGTCGAGCCGATGGTTATGGATATCGGCTAGCAGAAGGTGTGGTTTTCCGACATACCGCCGGCACCACGTTACGCCGAAAGGCCCTCGAATTGGGTTCGATAGAGTCGTGAGTAGAGACCGCCGCGTGCCAGCAGCGTTGCGTGGCGGCCTTGCTCGACGATGCGCCCGCCGTCGACGACAAAGATGATATCGGCCGCCAAGACCGTTGAAAGGCGGTGCGCGATCACGAGACTGGTTCGGCCCCGCATCACGACCTCCAGCGCTTTTTGAATCGCCGCCTCGTTCTCGTAGTCGAGCGAACTCGTCGCCTCGTCCAAAATCAAGATGCGCGGATCCTTGAGCAGCACGCGCGCGATGGCGAGGCGCTGGCGCTCGCCTCCCGAGAGTTTGTGCCCGCGTTCGCCGACCACGGTTTCGTAGCGTTCGGGTAGGCCGTCGATGAATTCGGCGATGTTCGCGGCGCGTGCCGCGGCTTCGATCTCGGCGTCGGTTGCGTTCGGATTGCCGTAGCGCAAATTGCCGGCGATCGTATCGTGAAAAAGATACGTCTCTTGCGTCACGATGCCGATGTCGCGGCGCAGCGATTCGAGCGTCAACGTACGGAGATCGTAGCCGTCGATCGAAACTCGTCCTCGCTGCGGGTCGTAAAAGCGCGGGACCAATGCCGTAATCGTCGTCTTGCCCGCGCCCGACGGCCCGACGAACGCCGCGACTTCGCCGGGCCGCACGTGCAACGAGACGTCTTGCAGTATCTTGCGCTGGGCGCCGTCGTAGGAAAACGTCACGTCTTCGAATCGAATGTCGCCCGCGACGTTCGGCAGTTCGACAGCGCCCGGCGGATCGTACTGCTCGGGCACCATGTCGAGATAGTCAAAGATGCGTTCGAAGACCGCGAACGCGCTGACGATTTGGACCTGAATTCCCGCCAGCGACGCGGCCGGCCCGTAGAGCCGCCCTTGAATGAAGGAGACAAAGGCAACGATCACGCCGATCTTGAGCGTTGACCCTACGGCGAGCCAGCCGCCGCCGAACCAAACCAGTGCCGGACCGACGACGACCATCGCGGTCACCGAGGCGATAAACCACCGGCCGACCATCGCGAGATCGACCTCCAACTGCATCAGTCGGGTTCCGGTCGTGGAAAAGCGAGCCCGTTCGTAGGCTTCACGCGCGAACGATTTGATGAGGGTGATGCCGGAGATGGAGAGCGTTTCTTGCGTGATCGACTCGATCTGATCGCGTTTTTCCCGCGTCCGCTTACGGATATCGTACATCCGTCGTCCCACCGGGCCGAGCGGAAGCACCATGAGCGGCACGATCGCGATCGACAGCAAGGCCAGACGCCAATCCCATAAGAACATCGCGATGACTGTCGTTCCGATCAGTACGACGTTGGTAATGATCGTCGTCAGCGTGCCGGTCACGACGTTGTCGACGTTGTCCACGTCGTTGCTGACGCGGTTCATGATCTCGCCGGTCTTCGTCCCCGTGAAAAACTGCAGCGGCATGCGATGCAAGTGCGCGACCAGGCTCGTTCGGATGTCGCGCATGATGCCTTCGCCGACTACCGAGTTCAGGTAGCCTTGCAATACGCCGACCGCCGCAGAGAGCAGGGCCGAGAACAGAATGACTCCCACGTCGACGGCGAGCTGCGTCAGGCTTCGATGAGGGATCGCGACGTCGATGATGTGCGCCGTCACGAAGCCCGGAATCAAGCCGAGCGCAGAAACGACGACGATGCAAATCAGCACCGTCGCCTGCTGCCGCCAATACGGAGCAAACAGCGCGCCCAAGCGTTTCCACTCGACACGCCGCTTGACTTTCGGTTTTTCGGGCTGATAGATGTTCGACCACATCAGCCCGTGGCCGGCCATCACCGCTCTTTAATAGGGTGCCGTCCGTTGATGGAGGGACACCTTGTTGCCTTCGAGGTCGGTAAGAGACGAAATTTTGCACACCGGGGTGGCGTAAACGTCCTCAACGGCGACGCCTTTGCCGCGGAGCTGGGAGACGGTGTCGTCAATGTTGTCGACTTCAAAGACGATGCCCGACGCGCTTCCCGGCTCACGTTCGATCCATTCGTGCCACAGCACGCCGAAATAACCATTGCCGACCTCGGCTTCGTTGTACTTTTCGATGCCGTCTTCCACCCACGGCGAACTAAACTTCAAGCCGAGGTTATCTTCGTACCACTTGCGCAGTCCGGCGACGTCTTTCGCCGGATAGGCGGTAAATGCAATCTCTTTGATCATAAACTTCTCCTCGCTGTGTTGAAGGTATATTGGCCATACGGTAACCGTCTTCGCGGTTCATCCGGTTGCGTGACTTTCTAGCGAGGCGTTGGACGTGATGCCGAGGAGGCTCGGATCGACGAGCGGAGCCACGGATGGCGAGAGCGAGGAGTCCGGCAGCAGAGCGAGGCCCGGATGGCTGAGCGACGAGCGGCTCCAAGGCGTCACGTCGAACGCCGAGCGCTCACACCTTGCCGTTACGTAACGACGCGAGTTCCTTGAAGAGTTTTTTCTCTTTGTCGGAGAGGTTCTGCGGAAGTTGACCGATGAGGCGCACGTATTGATCGCCGGCGCCCTTGCCTTTGACCTGCGGCATTCCCTTACCGGGCAGGCGCAGCAAACGATTGTTCTGCGTTCCGGCCGGAACCGTCATCGCGACTTGGCCGCTGAGCGTCGGAACGTCGACGTCGCCGCCTAACACGAGATCGTAGATGCTCACCGGCAGATCGACATAGAGATCGTCGCCTTTACGCTTGAAGGTGGGATCGTCGTGCAGCCGCACGATCAGGTAGAGATCGCCGTTCGGACCGCCGTTGATTCCGGCGCCCCCTTGACCGGCGAGACGAATCCGCTGGCCTTCGCGAATGCCTTTGGGGATTGCGACTTCGAAGCGCTTGTTGGTGAGAATGCGACCCGTCCCATGACATTGGGAACACAATCGGCGACCTTCCGTACCGGTACCGTGACAGCGCGGACAGACGTCTTCAATTTGAAGGGAGACGGCTTTGGTTCCACCTTGGTACGCATCGCGCAGGCTTAGTTCGAGCGTCGTTTCCAAGTCTTGTCCACGCCGCCCGATGCCCGAACGCTGCGTCGTCTGGCGTCGGCCGACGCCGGAGAAAAACATGTCGAAGAAGTCGGAGAATCCGCTTGGGCCGCCCTCACCGAAGTCAAAATCGAACTCTTGGCCATCGACGGTCGTGCGGTAGCGACGCTGTTGTTCGGCTTGCTGGGCTGCTTGTTGCCAGTTCGGTCCAAGGACGTCGTACTTTTTGCGCTTTTCGGGATCGCCGAGAACTTCGTAGGCCTCGGAAATCTCTTTGAATTTTTCTTCGGCGTCTTTCGGATTCGCAGGGTTGGCATCGGGATGCCACTTGCGCGCGAGTTTGCGGTATGCGGACTTGATATCTTTTTCAGGCGCCGTTTTTGGGACGCCCAAGATGGCGTAGTAATCCTTGAAGTTCATGCCGGCTCGTTAGGCAGAGCGCTTGGCAACGATGACCTTTGCCGGACGCAGCACCTCGTCGCCGATCTTGTAGCCTTTCTGCGCGACGTCGATCACGGTGTCTTCTGCGACTCCGTCGGAGTCCGCGGTGCCGATCGCTTCGGCGACGCGCGGATCGAACGGCTCCCCCTTGACGTCGAGCGGTTTCACGCCTTCGCCGGCGAGTACGGCCTCAAAGCCCCGCAGCGTTTGTTCAACGCCGCCTCGCAGACTGTCACCGCCGGCATTGGATTGGAGCGCCCGTTCCAGATTGTCGACAACGGGGAGAATTCGCTCCAAGAGCATGCGCCGGCGCGACGCGACCATTGAGTCGAGATCGCGCTGCATGCGCTTTCTGAAGTTGTCGAAGTCGGCTACCGCAAGCAGAAACTTGCCGTAGTTTTCATCCGCGCGGGCGTTGGCTGCGGCGAGCTGTTCCTCGAGAGAGGGCTGCTCCGCCGCGGCTTCGTCGATAAGCGCTTCGCCGGCCTCGGTTTTTAGCACAGGGTCGTCAGACATACGTCACCCGATCGAAACGCTACTGGGCTTCTTTGAACTCCGCGTCGATGACGTCGTCGCTCGCGCCGGCGCCCGCTGTGGCACCGTTACCGCTCGTCGCGCCGTCACCGCCTGTACCTGCGCCGGCACCGGCGGGTTCGCCTTGTGGCGATGCCGCCTTATAAAGCAACTCCGCCATCTTGTAACTCGCCTGTTGCAGCGCTTCGATCGCCGGTTTGATCTCTGAGATCGTACCGTTCTCGCTGACGCGCCGCAGTTCGGCCAACGCTCCCTCTACTTCGCCGCGTGCGCCTGCATCGAGTTTATCGCCGACTTCCTTAAGCGATTTCTCGGTCGAGTAAATCAAGCTCGACGCGTTGTTTCGAACCTCGGCTTCCTCGCGTTTCTCCTTGTCGGCCGCCGCCTGAACTTCGGCATCGCGGACCATCCGGTCGACTTCGTCTTTGCTGAGGTTCGTCGAAGCCGTGATCGTAATCGCCTGTTCCTTGCCGGTACCGAGGTCTTTCGCATTGACGTTGACAATGCCGTTCGCATCGATGTTGAACGCGACTTCGATCTGCGGGACTCCTCGCGGTGCCGGCGGGATGCCTTCGAGACGGAATCTCCCAAGCGTCTTGTTGTCCTGCGACATGGGACGTTCGCCTTGCAATACGTGGATGTCAACGGACGTTTGACCGTCTTCCGCCGTGGTGAAGATCTGCGATTTCTTCGTTGGAATGGTGGTGTTCCGATCGATCAACTTCGTCATGACGCCGCCCAGCGTTTCGAGACCGAGCGAGAGCGGCGTAACGTCGAGCAACACGACGTCGCGAACTTCGCCGGAAAGCACGCCGGCCTGGATCGCGGCGCCTACCGCAACGACTTCGTCGGGGTTGACGGTCAAGTTAGGCTCTTTGCCGGTGAGTTTGCGGACGAGTTCCTGGATTACCGGCATGCGCGTCGCTCCACCGACCATGATCACTTCGTCGATCTTGGAAACGTCGAGTTTCGCATCGGCGATCGCATTGCGGAACGGTCCGACGCAGCGATCCGTCAGATCGCTCGTGAGTTCTTCAAACTTCGCGCGCGTGAGCGTGTAGTCGAGATGTTTGGGGCCTTCTTGATCGGCCGTGATGAAGGGGAGGTTGATGCTCGTCTGCACCACGGAAGAGAGTTCGATCTTCGCCTTTTCGGCGGCTTCGGTGAGCCGTTGCAACGCCTGCTTGTCTTTGCTGAGGTCGATGCCTTGATCGCGGCGGAACTGATCGACGAGCCACTCCACGACGCGATGATCGTAATCGTCGCCGCCGAGACGCGTGTCGCCGTTGGTCGCCTTGACTTCGAAGACGCCGTCGCCCACCTCGAGGATCGAAACGTCGTACGTTCCGCCACCGAGGTCCCAGACTAAGATCGTTTCGTTGCCTTTCTTGTCGAGGCCGTATGCGAGCGCCGCGGCCGTCGGCTCGTTGATGATGCGCAGGACGTCGAGTCCGGCGATCTTGCCGGCGTCTTTGGTCGCCTGGCGCTGGGAGTCGTTGAAGTAAGCGGGAACCGTGATGACGGCCTTCGTCGCTCGTTCACCCAAATAGTTGCTCGCATCGTTCACGAGCTTTTGCAGAATCATCGCGGAGATCTCTTGCGGCGTATAATCTTTGCCGTCGATCTTTACGTGATAGTCTGCTTCGCCCATGTGACGCTTGATCGAACTTATCGTGCGATCGGGATTCGTAATTGCTTGGCGCTTCGCCAACTGCCCGACGAGCCGTTCGCCGGTCTTTGTGAATGCCACGACCGAGGGCGTCGTTCGCGATCCCTCAGCGTTTGGAATAACGACGGGCGAAGTGCCCTCCATAACGGCGACGACCGAGTTGGTCGTGCCGAGGTCGATGCCGACCGTTTTTGCCATAAGACTCTGTACCTCGTTGTAAAATTTTTCCCGACCGCTCTGGACCAGCTGTGCCGGCGACCGCACTCGAGGCCGAGGTGGGTGCCGAGCGTCTCGTCGGCGAGGCCTTGCCGCTTACGAACCGTCGGAATGGACTACCGCAACATCATACATGATGAACGGTGATAGATGTTTCAGTTCATGCAACAACTAAAAAGGGCCGCCCGGTTGCAGGGCGGCCCTCGTTCTTTACGGTTGTTCCTCTTGAGGTTGTTGTTGTTGCTGGACTGACAGCGGTTGCTCGGCCGGCATTTCGCTCAACTTGATCGCGACGAACTTTTTCACGCCTTGCGACCAGACGTCGAGGCGGATCGTATCGCCCGGTTTCTTAGCACTGATGTAGTCGTGGAGGGACTTCACGCTATCGTAGCCCTTGCCGTCGGCTTGGAGGATCACGTCGCCCGGTTGGATGCCGGCTTGGTCGGCGGGCGAGCCGGAGAACACTTGCTGTACGGCGACGCCGGTGTTGCCGTTGTAGCCGATCTGGTTCTTGACGCCCGCCGTCAGGTTGGCCATGTAGATACCGAGGAAGCCGGTGTCGGTGCCCTGGTGTGCCCCAGGATTACGCTGGAGCGATGCGACAACGGTCCGCACGGTGTTCGCGGGGATCGCGAAACCGATTCCCTGGGCGTAGGCCGACTTGACGGTGGACTGGTTCATTCCAATCACCTGGCCGTCGATGTCGATGAGCGGTCCGCCTGAGTTGCCCGGGTTGATGGGTGCCGACGTCTGAAGCAATCCCTTGAAGTCAATCTCGCCGCCGTTCTCCGTTGGAATCGGCTCGGAACGGTCGAAGCCCGAGACGACGCCTACGGTGACCGTTTGCTGGAGTTGCAACGGCTCGCCGATCGCGATCGCCCATTGTCCTTGCTGAAGCCGGCTGGAATCGCCCAACTGGAGGGGCGGAGGGAGTTTGGCGTAGTGGTCGACCCGCAGCAGTCCGACGTCGGCGGCGATGTTATAGGCGACGACGTGTGCCGGTACGTGATCGCCGTTGGCAAAGACGACCGTCAGTTTAGTGACGTGCCCGCCGTTGGGGGGCTGCAAGACGTGCGCGTTCGTCACGATCGTGCCCCGCGAGTCAATCACGAAGCCGGAGCCCGAGGCCTCGCCGCGATACGGCTGGACGATGCCCGGTCCTTGACCGCCGAAAAACTGTTGAAAGAACGGATCCGCCGGAATAACTTCCTGACCGTTGACTTGCTCGGTGATTGCGACGACCGACGACTTCGTTCTCCGCACCGCGTTCACGATGCGATCCTGGTCGCTGACGCCGTTCAATGGAACGGCGGCCGCCGCGGGCGGCGTGCGATTCGGCCCGGTTATCCCGCCGAAGTGACTCGTCGCGTACAGCATCATCAAGAAACTGCCGATGACCGCTCCGACGAGCCCGATAATGAGCGTGGGAAATATGCGATTGTTTAGCATCTCAAAACTATTCCGTAAGCGCTGAAAAAGTTGTCTGTTAACCCTTTACCACGCCGCGGAGAAAAAGTCACAACCGTTTAAGCGTCCGAGCGGTTAGTAGTTAAGCAACTCCGAACACCGTGGCGACGGCGACAGGCGCTTCGCTTGGGCCGCCGACGTGGTCGGTTCCTGAGGGCGAAGCGCTTCGGGCAGCCGACGCAGTAGGACGGCACGAATGCAGTCCAGTCGCTGGTTGCGCAACTGTAGCATCTCCATTTGTACAATGAGCCGAGCCTGCCGAAGGGCCCGCCGCGAAAACAGCGCGGCCGGCGAAGTCGGCAGCGGCGAGGGAACCGCGGTTGGAGCGGGTTTTGGCGCCGTCAGGAGTGCGAGTAGCAAAAGCGTCGTCATACATTAGCCTCCGCGCGGCAATTCACGCCCGTGGTGCGGGTGAGCAAGGCGCTGGGGCAAAAACCAGTCGCGCGTGAGTTCCCATGGCCTAACGGTGGCGCCGCCGCCGGAGCAGGAGTACCTGCGAATCGTTCCGTTGGGCGGCTGCGGCGAGATCGGCCGCAACATGACCGCGCTGGAAACGAACGACGACCTGATCGTCGTCGATTGCGGTCTGATGTTTCCCGACGATGAGATGTATGGCGTAGATATCGTCATCAACGATTTTACGTACGTCCGGGAGCGCGCCGGCAAGCTGCGCGCGCTGCTCGTCACACACGGCCACGAAGACCACATCGGCGGCATTCCATATTTTGCCAAGGAGTTCACGCAAATTCCAATCGTCGCGACGCCCTTAACGGTCGCGTTGATCAAGGCGAAATCGCGCGAACAGTATCTCGGCGAAGCGGAGTTTACGCAAGTTCAGCCGGGGGATCGCGTGCGCTACGGATCGATCGAAGCCGAATTCGTTCACGTCAACCACTCGGTGGCCGGCGCCTGCGCGCTGGCGTTGCGCACGCCGATCGGCACGGTCTTTCATACCGGTGACTTCAAGTTCGACCAGACGCCGATCGATGGAAGACCCGCCGACTTTGCGCGCATCGCGCGGCTTGGCGACGAGGGCGTGCTCTGCATGCTCTCCGATTCGACGAACGCCGAGCGGCCCGGTCATACGCTATCGGAACGGATCGTCGGCGAGGCATTTACGCAAATTTTTTCGCACGCGAAAGGGCGCATCGTCGTTGCATCCTTCGCGTCGAACGTGCCACGAATCCAGCAAACGATCGACCACGCCGTGCGTTTCAACCGAAAGATCGCGTTCCTCGGGCGCTCGATGCGTAACGTCGTTCATTTTGCCTCGACGCTCGGACATTTGCGCATTCCGGCCGATACGCTGGTGAAGATCGACGAGATCGAGGGATATTCGCCCGAGCGTATCGTCGTCATGACCACCGGATCCCAGGGTGAGCCGATGAGCGGCCTCTCGCGAATGTCCGTACGGGACCACAAAAATTTCCGGATCGTTCCGGGCGACACCGTCGTGATCAGCGCGACCCCGATTCCCGGAAACGAGAAGAGCGTGCACAAGACGATCAACAACCTGTGCAAACTGGGCGCGATCGTGATCCACGGAACCGACGGCCGCTCTCACGTCTCCGGTCACGCCTCCCAAGAAGAGTTGCTGCTGATGCTCAACTTGGTGCGGCCCGAATTCTTCGTTCCCATTCACGGCGAGTATCGAATGCTCGCGGCACACGGGAAACTCGCCGTCGAGACCGGGGTTGACGCCGGCAACGTCTTCCTGCTCGAAAATGGCGACGTGCTTGAGTTCACCCACGAGTATGCCGATAAGGTCGGCAAAACGTACGGCGGACACGTGTTCGTCGACGGCTCGGGCATCGGCGACGTCGGAGACGCGGTGTTGCGCGATCGCAAAGCACTCTCGAACGACGGCATCATGATGGTCGTGGTTGCGATCGACAGCGAAGAGGCACGCGTCATCGCCGGCCCGGACCTGATCTCGAAAGGCGTTTTCTATATCCCCGAGGCCGACGGAGTGCTCGACGAACTGCGTGCGGAGTTGCGTTCCGCCATCGAGGGAATCTCGGTTGATGCGATGCGCGACGTCAACACCGTGAAAGAACACATTCGTAGCGCGCTCGCCGGCGCCGTGCACTCACGCACGAAGCGCCGCCCCGTCGTTATTCCGGTCGTGATGGAAGTATAGCCGTTCCACCGTGACGAAGCACTGAATTCCATGGCACGCATGCGCGGCCGTTCCGACGCGCGCAAGCAGAACCGGGGCGCCAAAGCGCGTAGACGGCTCAATCTCGAGATCGTTGGTATCGCAGCGCTCGCATTCGCGCTCTTCTGTGGCATTGCGCTTGCCGTTCCGCACCATACCGGCAGCGTCGGCGGCTGGACCGCCGTCGAATTGCGGCGCCTCTTCGGTCATGCGGCGCCGTTTTTTCCGATGTTGATAGCGTTGCTGGGCGCGATCGTTTTTCTCGAAGTCAACGTTCCGCGCATGATTGCAAACCTTGGGAGCAGTGCGCTGGCGTACTTCCTTTTGTTCGATGCGATGCTCGGCGCGGGCGGCGTTTCGCGCGGCGGAATGGTGGGCGCAAACATTTGGTGGGCGCTTCGTTCCCTCGTAGGATCCGTCGGTGCGTGGATTTTACTCGGCGTGGCGGCGCTCACGTTGACGCTGTGGCTCACCAATGCCAGCATGAAGCAGCTTATCGGACGCGCCATCGTGTTCTTCGGCGGATTGCGTCCGCTTCCGATACCGAAGTTGCCGACGTTTCGCGTCGCCGCTTCGCCCGGGCACGGCACGTTACGCGAAGCCTTCGCCCTGCCGGTCGAGGCGCCCCAACCGGCGGTCGAAGCACCACGCGAAACAATCGCGGAACCGGAGCCGATTGTCGTAGAACGAGTACCGGCGATCGTGTCGCAACTCGAAGCGCCGGAGAAAACCAAGGACATGGGCGTCTTCGTGCAAACGCGGGGGCGAAAGGCGTATCGGCTTCCCGATCTTTCGCTGTTTGACGTGCCCCCAAGCCAGGTCGTGGACGATTCGAATCGCGCGCACGTCCTCGAAGACACGCTCGCGAGTTTTGGCGTCGGCGCGAAGGTCTCGCACATCGAGCGCGGTCCCTCTATTACGCGCTATGAGTTGCGGCCGGAGCGCGGCGTAAAGATCTCGCGTATCGCTTCCCTCGCCGACGACCTCGCGTTGGCGCTCGCCGCGACGAGCGTTCGAATCGAGGCGCCCATTCCCGGCAAGTCCGCGGTGGGAATCGAGGTGCCGAATCGGACGGTGTCGATCGTTGCAATTCGCGAGCTCTTGGATGCGCTTCCGAGCCGAGGCCACGTTCCACCGCTGTGGATGACGCTTGGCAAAGACCTTACCGGACATCCGGTCATCGGGGATCTTTCGAAGATGCCGCACCTCTTGGTCGCGGGTGCGACGGGCGCCGGCAAGTCGGTCTGCTTGAACACCATCATCGCATCCCTGCTCGTGACGGCGACTCCCGACCAAGTGCAGATGTTGATGATCGATCCCAAACGGGTCGAGTTGACGGTCTTCAACGGCATCCCGCATCTCATTAAGGAAGTAATTTGCGATCCCCGGTTGGCTGCCGGCGCGCTGTTCGAGATGACCAAAGAGATGGAGTCCCGTTACGAGCGATTTGCGAAGGCCGGCGTGCGAAAGATCGAAGAGTACAACACAAAGTATCCCGACGATCGTCTGCCCTATGCCGTCATCGTCATCGACGAGTTGGCCGATCTGATGCTGATCGCGCCCGCGAAGGTCGAGACGACGATCATGCGTCTGGCACAACTGGCGCGCGCCACCGGGATTCACCTCATCGTGGCGACGCAGCGGCCATCCGTGGACGTGATCACGGGCCTCATTAAGGCCAACGTGCCGTCGCGCATCGCGTTTGCCGTGACGTCACAGACCGATTCGCGCGTCATTCTCGATACGAACGGCGCGGAGCGATTACTGGGCCGCGGCGACATGCTTTATCTGCCGATCGATGCGCCCAAGCCGATTCGGGCTCAGGGCGCTTTCATCAGCGCGGCCGAGGTGAACCGGCTCGTCGAGTTTTGGGCTCGTCAGTCGCGGCCCGACAATTTGCTGGACGTCGAGGTCGTCCCCATCGGCGATGAAGAGGCGGCGCGACGCGACGTCGACCCGCTCTGCTACGGCGCGGCGAAGTTCATCATCGAAAGCAACTACGCCTCAACCGCCGCGCTTCAATCGCAGTTTTCGATCGGCCACCCCCGCGCGGTACGTATCATGAAGCAACTCGAAGATTTCAAGATCGTCGGTCAGCACGAGGGAACGAAGCCGCGCAAAATTTTAATCGGCCTGCCGGAACTCGAACTGATCGCGAACCGGCTCGGCAACAATGCCGGCAGCCAGCAAGATCTCTTTGCGGAGGAGAGCGGCTGAGCGCGGCGATGAGGGGCCGCCCCAAGCACACGATCGGCGGTGCGCTGATTGCCATCGTCGCCTTTGCGCTGTTCGATGGGTTGGGCACGTACGTAGCACGCCGCGGGGAGCCGGATCTCTTGGCTGCCTGGGAGCACCAGATCGTCGGCCATGGAGCCTTGCTCGGCTGGTGGTTGACCTGGTCGTGTTATGTGGAAGCGCTCCTGCCGATAGCCGTCGTTCTGTTGATCGTAGCGTGGCGCGTTGGGCAGTGGCGTTCTAGGATCGTCTTTACGCTGATCGTGTTGCTGCTCTGCTGGCGGGGCGCCGACATGTTGCAGCACGTCTTCGCCCGGCCGCGTCGCCTCGACTGGATCGTGAAGCACGAAACCGCTTATTCGTATCCGAGTTCACACGCGGCGATTGCGACGGGCTTCTATGCGCTGTGGGGCGTGATCTTCTATCTTTCCGAGTTGCGCGCGGCGGCGAGAAAAGTCGTAGGAACGCTCTTGATTTTGCTGGCGGTGGCGATCTGCTGGGCACGCTTGGCGCTGGGCGCACATTACATTACCGACGTTGTCGGCGGCGCGTTGTTCGCGGTTGCCCTCGTTGGTGCGGGCGTGGCGATCGCGCAGCGCCCGGTACTGCGCCCGGCCGTTGCGGGGCAGCTCCGGCGGCCGGCCGAATAGAGCGGCGCATGCGGTTTGCAGACCCGGCGCTCGCCGCGATCGAGCGAAAAGTCGATGCGGGCGAACCTCTCTCGATGGACGATGGGCTGGCGCTCTATCGCACGATGGATCTCCACAACCTCGGACGCATGGCGCGCAACGTGAAGGAGCGCAAGAGCGGTAAGAACGTCTTCTACGTTCTGAATCGCTACATTAACTCAACGAACGTCTGCTTTGCGGGTTGCACGTTTTGCTCGTTCGCCGCCGACGAGTTCAAGGAGGCCGACCGCGTGTTCCGGATGACGGCCGATCAGGTGTTCGCGAAAGCCGTTGAAACGGGGACGAACTTCAATCAACTCCATATCGTCGGCGGTCACGATCCGCGCCAACTCTCTCTCGATTACTGGCTACCGCTGATGCGCCGGTTCAAAGAAGCGTTGCCGCACGTACAGCTTTCGCTGTTTACCGCGGCGGAGATCGAGTATATGGCCAAGCGTCACCGCCTCGCGTTTCCGGCAATCATCGCGTCGCTCAAAGACGCCGGCCTCGACAACGTCAACGGCGGCGCCGCGGAAATTTTTGCCGACGGCACGCGGGCAAAGATCTGTCCGAACAAGGTCTCCGCCGCGGATTGGCTCGCCATCCACGAGGAACTGCACCGGCAAGGAATCGCGAGCAACGCGACGATGCTCTACGGTCACATCGAATCCATCGAGGATCGCGTCGATCACTTGATCCGGTTGCGCGAATCGCAGCAACGCTCGCCCGGATACAACGCGTTCATCCCGCTGGCGTTTCATCCCGATGGCAACGAACTTTCATACTGCGGCTGGACGAGCGGTCTCGACGATCTGCGAACCTTCGCCGTCGCGCGGCTGATGCTCGACAACTTCGATCACATCAAGGCGTACTGGATGATTCAGGGTCTGAAGGTTTGTCAGGCCGCGCTGCAATTCGGTGCGGACGACATGGACGGCACGCACGGCAGCACCGACGAGGAAATGATCTATCACGCCGCCGGTACGCGTTCGGGGCAGTACGTTGACGACCGCGAGTTCCGTCGCCTCATCGAAGAAGCGGGCTACGTTCCGGTTCGCCGCAACTCGACGTACGACGAGTTTCCGTGGGACTGGACTCCGCCCGCGCAATCGCGCGAACTCGTGCAAGCATGACGTTGCGCTGCGGTCGCATCAAATATACGAACGACCTGCCGGTGTATGCGGCCTTCGACGCACGGGCGATTCAGTATCCAGGGACGCTGCACGCCGACGTGCCGGCGCGGCTCAACGAAATGCTCCTCGCCGGCGAACTCGACATGAGCCCGATCAGCGCCTTTACGTGGGCCGCGAACTGGCAAGATCTCGTTTTGCTGCCGGATCTCTGCATCGGCGCGCGCGACGAAGTCGTTTCGGTGGTGCTCGTGTCGCGAATCACCCCCGCGTTGCTGGATGGCGCGCCGATATACGTGAGCAAAGAATCGGCCAGTGGCCGCGCGCTCCTGCGAATCATCTTGGAGCGGCGCTATGGCCGGCGGCCGACGTACGTTGAGGAGCCGAATGCATTTGCTCGTGCCGCCGGTGGTGAGCCGACCCTATTGATCGGCGACTCAGCCATTGACGCGCACGAGCGATTTCCGGCCGAGATGGTGCACGATTTGGGCCGGCTTTGGCACGAATGGAGCGGCAGCCAAACGGTCTTCGCGGTATGGGCCGCGCGGCGCGACGTCTACGAACGCGATCCGCTGGCGATTCGGTCGTGCATGCACGCGCTGACCGACGCTTACACGTGGTCGCGCGCGCACGGCGACGAGGTCGTTGCGCTGGCGCAGCGCGCCTTCGCGCGTCCGGCCGGATTTTACGAACGTTATTACGGCAAGTTGAACTTCATGTTCCACGTTGCCGCGCAGGACGGCCTGGCAGCGTACTGCCGGGAACTCGTCCACCTCGGCGCCATCCCGCAAATGCCCCAGACCTTGGAGAAAGCAACGGATGTCCTCGTTAGTTAACCTGCTCGATCGCGCGGCGTCGGGGGGCCGGCTGTCATTCGACGAAGGGCTGCGCCTCTACGACGAGGCCGACATTCACGAACTCGGCGCCGCGGCGCACGAACGCCGCCTGCAGATGCACTCGCCCGACGTCGTGACGTACGTGATCGATACGACGATTAACTACACCAACGTCTGCAACGTGCACTGCAGTTTCTGCGCGTTCTTTCGGCCGGAGCACCACAGCGAAGGCTACACGATGTCGCACGATAAGGTGCTCGAGCGCGTAAAGTACGCCGTCGATCGAGGCGCGACGCAGATCATGATTCAGGGCGGCGTCAATCCCGAACTCGGCATCGAATGGTTCGAGCAGCTGTTCCGACGAGTTTGGGCCGAGCATCCGCAGGCCGATATTCATTCGCTCTCCGTTTCGGAAATCGTCGGCTTGGCGCACGTCGAAGGCATCTCGACGCGCGAGGTGTTGGAGCGCCTCAAGGCGGCGGGCATGAAGTCGTTGCCGGGCGCCGGCGCCGAGATCTTGGTCGAGCGCGTGCGCAAACGAATCTCGGCGCGCAAAGTACAGCCGCAGCAGTGGCTCGGCGTGATGCGCGAAGCGCAGTTGCTCGGCATGCCGACGACCGCCACGATGATGTTCGGCTCCATCGAAACGGCGGCCGAGCGGATCGAACATCTTCACGTTTTGCGCGAACTGCAAGACGAGACCGCGGGCTTCACGGCCTTTATTCCGTGGTACTACGTGCCGTATAAAACCCCGCTGCGCGGCAAAGAGGCGACGGGCCTGGAGTACCTGCGAGTGCTCGCGATCTCGCGGCTGTATCTCGACAACTTCGCGCATCTGCAAGCCTCATGGCTCACGCCGGGCCTGAAGTTAGGGCAACTCGCGCTGTTCTACGGCTGCGACGACATGGGCGGCACGATCATCGAAGAACGCGTCGTGCACGACGCGGGCAGCACGAATGAAGCGACGCGCCGCGACATCGAGAACGCCATCGTCGACGCGGGGTTCCGTCCGGTTATCCGCGACACATACTGGAATCTGCGCGACGATCTAGCGCTCGCCACGGCGTAATCGTCGCCGTCCGGCAAGCCCGGGATGACGCTGGGGGAGGTCAGGATGACGTCGCGATCGTCGCGGCGCCGAACACTTCGTCGGTTGTGGGGTCGAGGAGCGCGACGAGTTGCCCCGGCGTGACGGCTCGCTGAGGTTGCTCGAAGCGAAGGTTCAGCGTGCCGCCGTCTTCGATCGTTGCCAAAGCGGCTACTGGCGTCGCCCGATAGCGAATCATCGCGCGCACCGCGGCCTCACCGCCGCGAAAGCGCTCGGGGCGAATCAAATTCAACTCGTTCGCGGATAGCTCGACTGAGAACAGTTCGTCTTCGCGGCCCACGACGATGGTGTTCGTCGCTGCATCGATGCGTGTGACGTAGCGCGGCCCATCGTTGCTCGCGGGAAGCCGCGCGCGCTGACCGATCGTGTAGCCCGCGATGCCGGAATGCTCGCCAAGCGAATCACCCGTCGTCGCGCGTACGGTCCCGGCGGCGTTGAGGGACGGTCGTAACTTCGCCAGCACGCTGCGATAGTCGCCGCCTTCAACGAAGCAGATGTCTTGCGATTCGCTCTTGTCGTGTACCGGCAAACCGAGGCGCTGCGCGTGCGCGCGCGTCGTCGCTTTGTCGAAATCCCCGAGAGGAAGCATCAAGCGCTCTAACTGCGACGGATGCAGTTGAGCGAGCGCATACGACTGATCCTTTGTGTGTGCGTTGCGGAATAGGTGCGGACCGTCGTCGCGCCGCTCCACGCGCGCATAGTGTCCCGTCGCAACGTAACGCGCATCGAGGCGATCGGCATACGCAACCAGCGTGCCTAGCTTCACGAAATTGTTGCACGACACGCACGGATTCGGCGTGCGTCCGTCAGCGTAGTCGCCGATGAAGCGCTCGATGACGTCGCGCCGAAACGCTTCCTCGAAGTCTAAGACATAATGCGCAATACCGAGCACCGCGGCGCTGCGTCTGGCGTCATCGAAATCCTCGATGCCGCAACAACTCTTCGCGTGCGCGGGCCGGGAGGGCGAATACATCTTCATGGTGATACCGACGACGTCGTATCCACTTTCGACCAAGAGACCGGCAGCAACGGCGGAATCAACTCCGCCGCTCATTGCGGCAATAACGCGTTCCTTGCTCATGTGAGGCAGCAACAGGATAACATTTGGACGAGGCTAACTCCAAGCCCAGATGTCAGAAGCGTCTGAAGCGCTGGGTGAGCGGTTTCGCGCGGCCCGCGAGGCGCGCGGCATCGCGCTTTCTGCCGCCGCCGAAAAGATTCGGATTCGCTCGCTGTATCTCGCTGCAATCGAGGATGAAAACTGGAGCACGATCGGCGCACCGGTGTACGTTCGGGGCTTCCTGCGCACGTACGCGCGCTTTCTAGGTCTCGATCCCGAGGAAGCCGTCGCCGCCTTTAATCGAACGCAACCCGTGCCCCAACCCACGACGGCGGCGGAGCGGTCCGGCGCGGGTCGAGCGAGGGCGCCCGTTTGGCTCTCCGGGGCGTTGCTATGGACCGCCGGCACCATTGCGGTACTTCTGATTGCCTTCGTGGTCTTTACCGAACTGACGCTGCCGCGTCGAACGACCGTTCAAACCGTTCCTCTTCAGACGGCCTCGAGCGCTTCCACGACGCCGCTCGCCGCGCCGCAAGCCACTCCTTCGGCGGCCGTCCCGGCCGGCATCGACGGAGCAAGCACGCTCGCGCTGGTGCTCTCCGGCCCGTCGTGGCTCCGCGTGACCGTTGACGGAAATGTTAGTATGGAAGGCACGTTTCCGGCCGGGACCTCGAAGACGTTCCACGGGAAGAGCGCGCTGGTTCGAATCGGCAACGCGGGCGCCGTCGAGATCTACGTTAACGGTAAAGACCTCGGGAAGCTCGGAAAATCCGGCGACGTCGTCGAGCGTGCCTTTAGTCTTTGAGAGGAGTATTTAAAGGAAGCAGTGGCGAGCGAATCATCGTTCGACGTCGTTTCGCGCGTCGATAGCCAAGAACTCGACAACGCCCTAAATCAGACTCGCAAGGAGATCGAAAACCGCTTCGATTTCAAGAACAGCAAGACCAAGATCGAGTTCGACGGCAAGGAAATCACCCTAACGTCCGATGACGAACTGAAGATGCGCAACGTCGTGGACGTCTTAAAGTCCAAGGCGGTTCGACGCGGCATCGACATCAAGGCGTTTGACTTCAGCGCGGTCGAGCCGGCCGCCGGCGGCACCGTGCGTCAAGTCGTGAAGCTTCGCAGCGGCATCCCGAAGGAGCAGAGTAGACCGCTTCTCGCCGAAATCAAGGGTTTGAAGTTGAAAGTCAACGCTCAGTATCAGGACGATCACATCCGGGTCTCAGCCAAAAATAAGGATGATCTGCAAAAAGTAATTGCGGCGCTGCGGTCGCTCGAGTTCGAGCTGCCGCTGCAGTTTGTGAATTACCGGTAACCGTAAGGGGCTTTATGCCGAGTGTAGCGTTCGTGAGTTTGGGGTGCGCCAAGAATTTGGTCGACACTGAAGTGATGATCGCCAAACTCGCCGCCAAAGGCTGGCAACTGGAGAGCGACGCTGATCGGGCCGATACCGTCGTCATCAATACATGCGCCTTCATCGATCCCGCGAAGGCCGAATCCACTCAAACCATTTTGGAACACGCGGCACGCAAGCAGCGCGGACAGCAGTTGATCGTCGCCGGCTGTCTCGCGCAACGCTACGGTAGCCAGTTGCAAGCGCTCATCCCGGAGATCGACGGGATCGTCGGCACCGGCGCGTACACCGGTATTGCCGACGTGCTCCAGGAAGCGCAAGCGGGGCGCAAGCCGGTGCGGCTGCACTTCGAAGCCGAACCCGTGCACGACTTTCTGCCTCGTCTGGTCACGACGCCGCGCGCAAGCGCCTATCTGAAGATCGCCGAAGGTTGCGACCATCCGTGCACGTTCTGTATCATTCCGACGTTGCGCGGACCGTTTAGAAGCCGCGGCGTCGACTCGATCTGTGCGGAGGCGGCCGCGTTGGTTCAAGGCGGCGCCAAAGAATTAATTCTCATCGCGCAAGATACGTCGATGTGGGGGCGCGATCTCGGCATGCGTCGCGGCGGACTCGCCCATCTTTTGGAACGCCTTCACGAGATCGACGGACTGCAGTGGATTAGACTGCTCTATCTCTATCCCGCGACCGTCGACGACGAATTGATTTGGGCGATTGCAACGCTTCCGAAGGTCTGCAAGTATATGGATATGCCCTTGCAGCACGTTCACCCCGAGGTCTTACGCGCGATGCGCCGCCCAAGCAACGGCGAGCGTTACTTGGAGATCGTCGAACGGTTTCGTTCCCACGTGCCGGACATCACGATGCGCTCGACCTTCATCGTTGGTTTTCCGGGTGAACGCGACGAGCACGTGGCGTACCTTGAAGAGTGGATAGCGCGCGCGCAACTCGATCGCGTCGGCTTCTTTCAATACAGCGCCGAAGAGGGCACCTCCGCCGCTTCGTTGCCGACCGCCGTTTCGGTACGCAAGCGCCGCGAGCGTCTGATTCGGCTGCGCGAATCTCAACGACGCGCGGCCGAAGCCGCGCACCGCAGACGATGCGGTCGTACCGTGCGCGTCCTGGTCGAAGAGTCGCGCTACTTACGCGAATACGATGATGCGCGGCGGCGACTCGGCGTCGCTCGGGCATGGTTTGGACGGTCCGAAGGTGAAGCGCCGGGCGTCGATGGAGGGATCTATTTCACCGGCGAGGCAAGCGTCGGTGAATTTGTCGACGTGCGACTCGAAGACCACGGCGCATTCGACTTTTTCGGCAGTGCCCTCACGGACGAGCGGTGCGCCGTATGAGTAAGCGGCCTTTGATGCTGCTCGCAATCGTGCTCGTGGGCATCATCTCGACGATCGCCGGCTTCGCGATGTTCGAGCACAAGAATCCGATCGTCGCGATTTCGCAGATGTTCGTCCCCGCACCGCAACAAGTTTTTGGGAAGTCGAACCTGCTCGTGCTGGTTGAAGGCCTCGACTACGATTACACGGCCAAGGACGAAGAGTATTCCACGAACTCGCGCAGCGACGTCATTTGGGCCGTCAACTTAGACTTCGCGAATAAGCGCGTGTACCAACTGTCGATTCCGCGCGACATGGTCGCCACGCTTCCCAACGGCTCGCAAGCGAAAATCAATCAAGCGCAGTCCGACGGCGGCGTAAAAGAGGCGAAGGCCGTCATCGCCCAATGGCTGGGAATTCCCGGCTTCGACCGGTACGCGATCTTACGCATCGACGCGACAAAAGAGTTCGTCAACGCCGTCGGAGGCATCAACGTCTACGTGAAATCCTCCGATTGTCTACGATACAGGACCGGCTGCACGGGCGACTCACTCGACTATGACGACACCTGGGGCCATCTCCATATTCATCTCAAAGAAGGCATGCAGCATTTGAGCGGCGACCGAGCCGTTGCGTACATGCGGTTCCGCCACGACTGGTGCAGCGACCCTTGCCGGATCATGCGGCAGCAGCAAGTCTTACACGCACTCATCGGCAAGCTGAAGGGCGACCGAGTCAACACCTTTCTGCATTTGGGCGATTTGATTTCGGTGATGCGCAAGTACGTGCAAACCGATTTTACCGACGGCGAACTTCTTTCGCTCGCGACGTACTTCCAGGGCATGCCGGATTCGGCTATCGTAAACAGTCAGGTGCCGTATACGGGGGAGGTGGATCTGCCCGGTTATGGCGATTCGCTCGTTCCGGATACGGCAGAGCGCTCCAGGCTCGTCGCAGCGATGCTGCTCTCGCCTCCGTCGCCCATTCCATCGCCGGACCCGATGGCGCTCGCGGCAATCTCGCCGGGAACGTTGCGCGTCGACGTCGAGAACGGCAGCGGCCTGACCGGAGCGGCATCGCGAGTTGCGACGGTCTTGCGCCAAGCCGGATTTACCATTGGTGAAATCGGCGACGCGGACCGCTTCGACTACGATTCCACGATTATCCGGCAACATTCGAACGTCACGTTTGCAGGCGCAAAGGTCCGCAGCGCGTTACCGAAAGCGTTGCGCCAAGCCGCGGTCGTACCGGATTCCGCGCCCAGCAGCGCGCCGACGAACGCGCTTTCGAACAGCGACGTGACGGTCATCGTTGGGAGCGACGCCGCACGGATTCACGGCCGATGAAGGCCACGCTGCTGGTGCTGGCGGCGGTCGCGCTGCTCGCGGCCGGCTGGCGGCTGCTCGTCCACAGCAGCAGCATACCGCCGGCGCTCGTCACTCCACAGACGGACGTGCACATGGCGATCTCCGGCGACGTGGTGCCGCGGCTCTATCGCGTGATGCATAATGCATCGTCGAACGATCGCGAAAATCGCCCGCGTTTGATCGCGCTGACGTTCGACGACGGCCCGTATCCGGTGTTCACGCCGATGTTGCTCGACGTCTTGCACGATCTGAAAGTGCCGGCGACGTTTTTTTTGATTGGTGAAGACGCGCAACAGTGGCCCGAAATTACGCGTCGCATCGAGGCCGCCGGTAACGAGATCGGCGATCATACTTACTCGCATCCCAATCTCGATCAGGAATCGGCGGACGCGGTGCGCGAGGAAATCCTGCGCGGGCGCGACGCCCTTTGGGACCTCACGCACGACGCTGCCGTTCGCAGTCTCATGCGTCCGCCACACGGACGCTACACGGAGCGGACGTTGCGCATCGCGCAGCAGTTGGGATATTCGGTCGTGCTTTGGACCGACGACAGTGGCGACTGGCGAGCGCAGACCTCCGCGCGCATCGCGCATCATCTCTTGACCAACGCGACGGCGCCGGAGATCGTCTTGCTGCACAGCGGCAAACTGGCCACCATCGAGGCGTTGCCTTCGGTTGTCGAGCGCTTTAAGCAAGCGGGGTACCGATTCGTCACGGTCGGCGAGCTCCTGCGGCTCGTGCAAAACGACGAACTCAACCACCCGTTGCGTCGCGCGGTTTAACGGACGACAAGTAGTGCCGCGTCAGATCATCGATACCGAGTCGAGCCGTCCAGCGTACCGGCGCCGCCAACTCCGGCGATTTCTCATCCTCCTTTTAGTGTTGATTCTACTTGTTGCCGCCGTCTGGTTCCTGACGCATCGCGTGGCTGCCCAGGAAACCGGCGTTGCTGCGGGAAGCGCTGCCGAATGGTTTTTAAACCGACCGTTGCTTTCTTGACGCTTGGGCTGGCTGCCACAATTGTCGCGTGCAGCAACCTAGGCCAAACCACCGGCGTCAACGTGGGGCCGAATTTCCCGTCGAAGACGTTGTATGCAAGCAACAGCAATCAGAACGCAATCAGCATCTACGGGACCGGCACGAAACTCGGCGGTAAACCGGCCTATCAAATCGGTGGTCCCAACACGACGCTCAATGGTCCGCAGTACATCGCGTTCGATCGCGGCACCAACCTCTGGGTAACGAACTTCAATCCCAGCACGGGCAAGGCGCTCCTGATTGAATTTGAGTCGCTTGCCACGGGCGACGTGCTGCCGCTGTTTTCCGGGTCGTTGGTCGGGCGTCCGCGCGGCATCGCCTTTACGCCAAAGGAGACCGCATCGCCAACCGTTGACGCAAAAGCGACGACGTCGCCCACTCCGGTTCCGAATATCATGGTTGTCGCCGACAACATTCCGACGGTCACCTATCCCAATCGCATTTTGCTTTTTAACGCCGGCGCGACGGCACCGTATCAATCGATCGGGGGTCCGAAACCGCAGTTGAAGCTTCCAGGCGGAGTCGCGATCGATCGCAGCGGCTACATTTACGTGACCAACATTCAAGGCGCGACAGTCGAGCAGTTCGCAATTCCGAGTCCGAAGCCGACGAAGAAACCGACACCGACTCCGAGTCCGACGCCCACGCCGAGCACGTCACCGAGTCCGACGCCGACGCCGACCGCTTCCCCGTCCCCGATAAACATCTCGCCGCGCTTCACGATCGGTCCGGCGAATGATGTCATCACGCCCGTCGGCATTGGTCTCGACCAATCGGGGAACATCTACATCGCCGATCAGGGACGTCCGAAGGCATCGTGCAGTTCGGCGAGCGCACCAGCCATCTTGGTCTTCCCGCCCTATAATGCGAAACACGGGTACACGAAACCGATTCGAAAAGTCCAGGGATGTCTCACGCAACTCAACGCTCCGACGGACGTGAAAGTCGCTTCGAACGGTCTAATGTATGTCGCCGATACGAAGGCCGGCCTAGGTATTATCCTGGTCTTCGCGGCAAACGCGAACGGCAACGCAAAGCCACAGAACGACTATTCGTCGCCGGGCGCAGTCACCGGGTTAGGAATCGTTCCCTAAGGATTAACCATGGCGTTTCTCAAGACCATCATTGACGGCAACGAGCGCGAAGTCGCTCGGCTGAGGCGTACCGCGCGCGCCGTCAACGCGCTCGAGACCGCGATGTCGGCGCTCTCCGACAGCGAACTGCGCGCAAAGACCGACGAATTTAGATCTCGCCTAGCGGCGGGCGAATCTCTGGATGCGATGCTCCCCGAGACGTTCGCCGCCGTTCGTGAGGCCAGCCGCCGAACGGTCGGGATGCGTCATTTCGACGTGCAGATCATGGGCGGTCAAGTGCTCTACGAAGGGCGCATCGCCGAGATGAAGACGGGCGAAGGCAAGACGCTCGTCGCGACGCTGCCGGTCTACGCGCGCGCCTTGGAAGGACGCGGCGTTCACGTCGTCACCGTCAACGACTATCTTGCGCGGCGCGATGCCGAGTGGATGGGGCCCATCTATCAGTTCCTCGGCCTGAGCGTGGGCATCATTCAGCACGGGTTGGATTCGGCTCAGCGGCGCACGGCCTACGGCTGCGACGTTACGTACGTGACGAACAACGAAGTTGGCTTCGATTACCTGCGCGACAACATGGCGTGGCAAGTCGAAGATTTGGTGCAGCGCGAGCTGTACTTCGCGCTCGTCGACGAAGTCGACTCGATTCTCATTGACGAAGCGCGCACGCCGCTGATCATCAGCGGGCCGTCGCAAGAGTCGGGCGAGCTGTACGAAAAGTTTTCGCAGATTCTTCCGCGATTGAAGAAGGGCGAAGATTACACGGTCGACGAGAAAGCGCACGCCGTTCCGATCGCCGAAGCGGGCGTTGCCAAGGTCGAAAAGATGCTCGGCATCACGAATTTGTACGAGCAGCGCAACATCGAGCTGACGCATCAGTTGAACGCGGCGCTGAAGGCGTGGAATCTCTTCCATCGCGACCAACAGTACATCGTCAAAGACGGCGAGGTGATCATCGTCGACGAGTTCACCGGGCGCCTGATGTATGGGCGACGCTACTCCGACGGCATCCACCAAGCGATCGAAGCCAAAGAAGGCATCAAGGTGCGCGGCGAGGACCAGACGCTCGCGACGATCACGTTCCAGAATTTATTCCGATTGTACGAGCATCTCGCCGGCATGACCGGCACGGCCAAGACGGAAGAGCGCGAGTTCCGCGATATCTACGGCCTGGACGTGTTGGTAGTGCCGACGAACATGCCGATGGTCCGTAAAGACAACTCGGACATCGTGTACAAGAGCGAACGAGCGAAGTTCGAATCGGTGGTCAGCGAGATCATCGCCGAGCATCACAAGGGCCGTCCGGTTCTGGTCGGCACGCGCTCGATCGAGAAGAGCGAGATGCTGGCCGCGATGCTGCGCCGCCGCGGCGTCGAGTGCAACGTGCTCAACGCGAAGTACCACGAGCAAGAGGCCGAGATCATCAAAGATGCGGGCCAAACAGCCCAAGTAACGATCGCCACCAACATGGCCGGCCGCGGCACCGACATCAAACTCGGCGACGGCGTCGCGCGCAACGGCGGCTTGCACATCATCGGCACGGAGCGCCACGAGTCGCGGCGCATCGACAACCAGTTGCGTGGCCGGTCGGGACGCCAGGGGGATCCGGGTTCGTCGCGCTTTTACGTGTCGCTCGAAGATGAAGTGATGCGCCTGTTCGGCGGCGAGCGAATGCAGAACATCATGGAACGCGTGGGTTTCACCGACGAGCAGCCGATCGAGTCGGGCTTGGTGACGAAGTCGATCGAGCGGGCGCAGAAGAAGGTGGAGAACCACAACTACGAGATTCGGAAACACGTTCTCGAGTACGACGACGTAATGAACAAGCAGCGCTCGGTGATCTACGGCGACCGGCGCGCGATCTTGGAAGGCAAGTTCGATTCGCGGACTTTCATGACGCAAACGCTCGAGGCGAAAGTCGACGAGGCCGTTGAGGAGAACGCGCCCGAAAACGCGCATCCGAGCGAGTGGGATTTCGACGAGATGCTCAAGGCGCTCGAGTTGATCTTCCCGGTCAAGAAGTCGGTAACGGTTGAAGATTTAGAAGGAAAGGACCGCGAGGAGATTCGCCGACTGCTGCGTGAGAAAGCGCGCGAGGCGTACGAGGCCAAAGAACAAGAAGTAACCCCGGAGATTCTGCGGGTGGTCGAGCAGCGCTATCTGTTGCTTCCGATCATCGATCGCCAGTGGGTGGATCACCTCTACGTGATGGATCACTTGAAGACCGGCATCGGCCTGCGCGGCTACGGTCAAAAAGATCCGCGCGTCGAGTATGAAAAGGAAGCCTTCGAGATTTTTGAATCGCTGAAGAACAACATCGCCGACGAAGCGATCAAAGGCGTGTTCCGCGTGGTGATCGAGCACGGTCCGCCGCCGCCACAATTTGGCGACGGGTCGGGCGGTGGCATGCCGGGTCCAACGCAACCCTTCACGACCATCCCCTCCGGCGAGATGATCCCGCAGCCGGTTCCAGCCGGTGCATTACCGCCGCAGCAGGTGGAGCAGTTATTAGGTCCCATGCCGGGTGCCGGCCGTCGCGTGCAACAACTGCACACCAACAAAGAAGACGGAGAACCGGCAAAGCCGATGCATCGCGATCAACCGAAGGTAGGCCGCAACGAAATGTGTCCGTGCGGCAGCGGCAAAAAATACAAACGTTGCCACGGCGCCGCAGCCTAAGGGGATAGATACCGTATTTCGCGTCAAGCGTAATTCGCATCAAAAGCGACGCCGGACCGAAGAATACCGTAGGCGAGAACTAACAGTTTGCGCATGACCGCTCCGATGATGAGCCGCTTATGCTTTCCAGCAGCCAGTAGCCGATCGGCAAAGGCTTTCAGAACCGGATTGAATCTCTGGGCGACGATCGCCGGCATATAGAGCGCCTTGCGAATGCGCGAGTTGCCGGTCTTGCACAGCCGGGGGCGGCCGTGAATGGATGTCCCAGAGCGGCGCTCACGCGGCGACAGTCCGGCAAATGCGGCAACAGCCTTAGCGGACTGAAAGCCATCGAGGTGTGGGATCTCTGAAAGAATCGTTCCCGCGGTGGTCTCACCGATTCCGGGTATTGACGTCAATAGGTCGCGCCGGCGCTTGAGATCGGGATGATCGTCGAAATGCTGGCCAATCTTGCGCTCAACCTGCGTGATCTGTTCGTCGAGCGCGGCAATCACTTCCCGGATCGAGGCGGCGACGATGGCAGCGTCCGACGATTGTGCGTACACCGACTGCTGCGACCGGGTGGTCTTGAGATGCTCGTAATGGCGCATAAGGGCTTGTAAAACGCGCATTTCCGGCGCTGGCGGAATCCACGGTTCAGGAGCTTGGCTCTTACAGAAGCGAGCGATGAGCGCTGCGTCAACCGCATCAGTCTTGGTTCGTAGCAGCTCGCTCTGTGCAAACGCCTTTATGCGGGCGGGATTGACGATGCTGACACGATGCTTCAGCTCGTGAAGGTAGAATGCCAAAGCCTCCCAATATGCGCCGGTCGCCTCCATGCAGATATGGACGTCAACAGAGTGACGATTCTTGAGCCATGCCGCTATCTGCTCGAAGCCCTTTGGCGTGTTCGGAAAAACCCGTTTCACCTCGCCGCGATCGCTCAACAGATAGGCATGAAACGTCTCCTTCGAGAGGTCGATTCCCAAGAACGATCCCATGTGCGCAACCTCCAATGACAAGCGTCTCTTCTGGATCGACCTTGTGCATTCGAGCTGGCGCAACGCGGCCGCTCACGATACCGTCCGATCTCTGTAGACGCTCAAAGGGCGGGCCGCCTATCTATCCCGCGGGTTACGGACCCAAGGAGTTCAACCAGCGTGACCTGCCCTACGGCCATCATACAAGGAGTTGAGGCCCTAAAATTGTGCGCCCCCCCGGACTGTCGGGCTCTAAGCGATCCGGGCGCCCGCAATCCAAGCCGCAACGCGTTAAGCGCCGCTATCTAACCTGCGAGGCTGCCGCGAGGCCACTGCGAGCTAAGCTGCGAGGCTGCAATGCTTTACGCGATCGACGCGTGCTGCGCAGCTGCGAGGCTCTGCAACGCTAAGCGGTAACGCTGCCTAGCGCGATGGGGCCGAGCGGGCCCGTGTCTCATCGGCGGTATGGCGGATAGTAGGCAAAGGCGTCCCTATGGAGCCAAGCCTTCAAATTACATAACGTAGAGTCAAGCATGAAAACTCCAAGCCTCACTCCCCAGCCAACAACCGCCTGCGATTTCTCATCCCGCGCCACCAGCGTCGGCCATTGGTAGCCAAAGTCGTATGGCCCTTCGTTAAACCACTCCTGTGGATACACGGCCACTTCGCGCTTGTTTGGAAGTAGCTGATAAAGCTGAGTCGATTCACCATTTGCTAGAACGAGCACCTCATTGATGCTGCCTAAATCACTACTCGGGAACTCATGAACATATCGCCGCTTTTCGAACTCCCGCGGGATTCTGTCTTCCCAAACTAAGCCGGACTCCCATAGCATCCCTGTGTTGCTGCTTACGTTCTCCTGAACAGCGCTAATTGAGTCTGCGAGCGGCGCGTCGAACGCATCGGTATTGAACAGGCGCAATACAATACTATCTTTTGACGATTGCCAACAAAGCAGCCTCGCTGAGTCGATAAGCTGCGCGTAGCACATACGCGGCAACACGAGAAAAACCGCGCCTTTCCCGTCGAGCAAGAAGTTGGCGCCTGCTAGGGACGACGCACCATGTTTCCATGACGCGCGCCAAGCAAGGAACTCGGTTTTGTGCCGTGGTGGCTTTGTTGCGTACCAAGGCACAGGCCCGGGAGCCTCGGTTAGCGCTACTACCGCACCCTCAAGTTCCGTATCACTCATTGCTGTATCGCGCCCGGGGCGCCGATCGGCGGCGGCGATCCGCCGAAAGGCGGCAGTATTGCCGCGGCCGAGCAGCTGAGGGCGTGGCGGTGGAAGCACAAGCACATCATGCCTTGCTCCTCACGTCTTCGACGCCACAAGGCCTGATCGGAACGGCCTGATTGGATTCAATCGTGATATTTCCCGTCTGCGCCCTTGATATGAATTTCCATATACTCCCGACGCCATTTATCATTTCTTTCGAGCGAGCATAGAATAGACTTGGCTTGGGTATCGCCTCGTTCTCGAAGTAATGCTAATGCGCCGACGCCCGTGAACATCGCCTCCGAATGTTCGGACACGCCGATGATATGTACGAGAAGCGCATCAATGGCATAGCCGGTAAACGCCGTGTCCCAGATCAAAGCTAACAGCGCCTCCCTCCGATTCTCCAAATTCGATGATTGGAGGAATCGTTCTAGGCAGGCACGGTCCTCTTCAGTTCTGTTGAAATCGGTGTAGAAGTTATCGATCAAACCTGCGGCCGCGGGGTCATTAATCGATGTCTCCATCAGCCGCCGGCGCCTGTCAGCCTTTATATTCACGACGATTGCGCGCCAGAGATTAGCGGTCCGGTGCGCCGATCGGCGGCTGCCATCCGCGGCAGCCTGCGAGCATTGCAGCGCCGACACTGATGCTAAACGCGTAGCAGCTAAGGCGACAGTTTTGGTACCTCAATCCGGCACAAACTCCAGAAAGCCATCAGCGTTGCGTTGAAACCGGCCGGGTTGACCGTGCGCGTTCCGTGCGTATGAGCAAGCGGCCTTATAAGGCGCTCCACTCCGCGCGTTTTTGGTCACTTCATTCCAGCAGGTGTGCCATAGTTTGAGCGAATTAGAGCCATCGGGTTCTTGAGGCGCTGGGCCTTCCATTAAATCTAACACGGCCTTGATTTCTGCTAGTGGGCCGATTTCATTATAGGCTTCTAGAAAGGCTCTAGCCGCGGCGAATGCTTCGCGTTCGGTGAAACAACTCTTGTTCTGAGTGACTTTTACCCACGCGAACACCATTGCTGGGTCCATGCTACGCTCCCCATCGATGCTCAGGCACAGACTCCCTAGCAAGCCTCCCAAATCGTCGTTGCCGTCTTCCCACAGCTTCTCAAGAAAGCGGTGCATCACTACATATGACAACTTAGAATCAAGCTGCTGCATTATCGCTTATGGCTCTGCGGCATCGCGTCCGCGGGCCGATCCGGCGGCTGCGATCCACCGCAGCCTGCGAGCAATGCAGCCGCGGCGCCGATGCTATGCGCTGAGCGAGCAAAGATTCCCATGAGCAATGCCTCCCCGAAGCTGAACGGATTAGCGGCTGAGAACGTTCGGCGCGGCGGGACACTATTCCAGCGGAGCCGACCGTTTTACGACTCCGTAAGCCTGCGCAAAACTTCCCAATGCCGTGGATGCGGCGCCCTCGCTCCAGCCCGAATGCGCGAGCAGGCCGCGAGGGATAAGCCCGTCGCGGCCGCTATTTCCGCGAGCGTAAAAGCATCGAGCTTCGGCGCTATCTCGCGCTTGAACCACACCTCGTCGCGCTGGCCTGGATGCTCTTGCGCCCAACTGCGATTGCGGCGATGGCCTTCGCTGATCGCCTCGCTCCGTTTGCGGTTCACGCGAGCGCTGCGACGTGGATCGTTGCCCCCAGCGGTTTGTGCTGCGAGGGCCTTGCGCGCAGCGGCGATCGCGCGTAGGCCATGCTCCCGCCGCGCCGTTGGCATACACGCGTCGCAATGGCGACGCCTTCGTTTGAGCACCGGCTCGCCGCACAACGCGCACGCGATCGGATTGGATGGGGGCGCTTCCAAGGTTGGCGTGCGCCATGCACGCGTTGTATACGACCGCGCCTGCGACGCTTTGCGAGGCGTTGCGAGCAGCGGCGATCGTTCAGGACCGGGAACGTTGCGGCCCTTATTCGCGCCTTTGTTGACGAGCGCTTCGCGGAAAGTCTGCGCGAGGCGCGCCGCGATCGGCCGCAGGCATTCGCGCCAATGCGGCAACGTGAGTGCGAGTTCGTGCGTCAACGGCGCTGCGATCCGGCAAACGCCGTTCGGAAGCTCGCCGAAATCACGGCACGTGAACTCGCGATCTTCCAACAGGTCGAGCAAGAATGCGTCCACGTCTGCGCGTACCGGTTCGATCGCATCGAGTGCGAGCGAATCGCGGTTCCGCTGATCGGCATGCAGGCAGCCCATTTGCGGATCGCAGCCGTGTGCGAGCAGTGCGAGGCGCGCTTCTGCCTCCAAGCATGCAAAGAGGTAGCTCCGCATAGCGTTAATCGGTGAGGTCGCCGCGCGAGGCGCGCCGGTCAGCACCGAGGCGCGCGAATCGCACCGAAGCCAGCGCGCAGGTATTCGTGCGAGGTCGCGTTCGCGGAAGCGAATCCGCACGTCGCGCCAGGCTGGAAAATACAGCGCTGCGGCATTGGCTTCGATCACGCGCAGGCGGTCGATCGAATCAGCCGATGCGAGCAAGTGTCGCAGTTTATCGAACTCCCGCAGATCGGTACTAAGCCGAACGAGAATGCGTCGCTGGCCGTCGAGTTTGGCCGCGATCAGATCACGCGCGATCGCCAGGTTCAAGCCGTTCGTAACCGCGAGCGCCTGGGCACGGCGGATCGGATGGCCGTCATAACCGAACGGCACCGAATGCGCGAGTACCTGGCTGTCGCGGCCGAGCTGCACGAACGCGGCGCCGATTGCGCGCAGCCACGCGAGCGCCTCTAAGGTGATCGAACCCGCCTTGCCGATCAGGACCAAGCGTTCGAGGCCGCTGCCCGCGCGATCGAGGACGATTGAGCGACGCTGCCCGCCAATCCCGTCCTGCACCTGCAGCTTGCCGTAGAGCACGCGCAGCGCAATGCCGAAGCCGTCCACGATAAGAACGCCCGCCCGCACTTGCAGCGGGGGATATAAGGGCGTAAAGTTCTGCTTTAGCATCTGGAGCTCACCTCTCCGGGTGCGACGCCTCCGGTCGTTCGCGCGGCCGGGGGCATCTATTATTTATTCAAGTTTCTTTCGCTGCGAGGCCGCGAATTCTTCGAGTCTTTTCAAGATCGATGGATCGGCTGTGACGAGCTCCTCAACCTTTCGAAAATTAGCTAAGCCGTCGGTCATCATGTTCAATTGCCGAAGGAACTGTTGCGCAGAATCACCACCCACGGAAAGCTTTTTCGCGAGGTATGCTACGGCGAAGGCCGGATCGGTCGCGAGGCGCCCGGAAAAGAGAGTCCCGAGCGCAGCAAGACTTTCTTCGTTCGCGCCGGTCTGCTGTTTCAAGTCTTTAAGCCGCGTCGGCAGATTTTTAAAAGCGCGCAGCGATTCGAGCAGTTTCACGGCGACCTTCCGGGCCTGCTCGATCGTTTCGTCGCTAACATCAGCGAGGTATTCACTTGGATTCAGAAATATTTGCGATACAGGCTGACGAAACTCATTGTCGCCCCAAACCTCGCGGTTGCTCTGCGGAGTTGAAATCACACCCAGCACGTCGGCAACAGATTCCACCTCGGCGAGTTCACTATCGGCCGCGTAGTTTCTGACGAGCATTGCGTGCACCGAAAGCTCGATCAGCGATAGTTCGGATGACTGCTGGTTTGGCGGAATCAAGTCTTCGGCGAGGTTAAATCCCTTTTCGCTTCGCAGGCCGTCTGCATCAGCTTCCAGATCAATCGGATCGCGAACAAACTGAAGGAACTCTTCTCCGCGCGGGTCCGCCGCGAGCTCGGCGCGCTTTTGCTCGATGGCGCTCACAATGTACGACCGCGAGGTCATCCCAGCGGGAAGTGCAGCCTCTCCCTGTTGCAGCCACGCCGCGCAGGACGCGCGCTCAACCGTTCGACGCCCTTCGACGTCTGCCGTGAGAATTGCCGCGACGCGATCAACCTCTGACGCGAGGTACATGGACGCCGACCCGCGCCGGCCGGGGACACGGCGCTGCACGGCGCCTCGAATCTCGCCTTTGCGCTTGAGGTGGCGCAGTTGATGGCGGTTCGCGTTCACGTCGCGATGCCGAAGCCGTTCGATAAACTCCTGTTCGGGTATTTCGTCAGGCGCGTAGTTCACAGTGATCCATCCATCCGAATTTTTAAAGCCAAAGCGTCGTTGTCGCTGCCCTTGCGCTAAGCGCTAGGGGTGATTTCTCTACCCGGAGCGCTCGCCCCGGATTAGGTGGCACGGAGCTTTTTCGAGCTTCGGGTTACTGCCTTTATGGATCATACAGAAAATCCGATCCGGCCTCGCTGGCGGCGCGAATGGGTTGTGCTTGGGCGCGTGCATCTCGAATATCTCGATCGCGCGGCTGCCGAGCTCGGGGTGACACCCTCCGCGATCGTGCGGCGTTTGGTCGAAGACGCCTTGCTCGCCGAGCGAAAGCGCGCCGACTCCGAGCATGCAGAATGCTGACGTGTGGTGCGCTCCCATGTGCCAATCCTGAATACGGCATTTCAGGCCCTGTAAGCGACACCGAATCAGTCGCACGGCCCAAGACACTCAGCGGGCACCCATTAACGCGTTGCGAGTCCGCTTTTAATGCCTCAGCGCCGCGATGCCAATACTGCGCTAAGCCGATTCCAGCTCAGCGCATCAGCGCGGCGCGCCGTTCCAAGGTCGAGCCGCGCTGGTGCAGCGCAAGTTGTCGCGTCCGCGGCTGCACCGCAAGCAAAAGGGGCGCGCCGTGACGCATGATGAGCGCAGTTGGATTGAGGAGCTCCTCGCCGAGATTCCGCCACCCTCATGCCGAGCCGTTTCGAGGATCACCGGAATATCAGATTGGACGGTCCGCCGCGTCAAGCGTGAGCTCGACGGCGATTCGCGTCCAATGCGCCAGCGGCGATCTCAACGGGAAGAGTCTTCTACTGACGAGACTTCGCCGCTGGTCAGCTCGATCGTCTTCGTCGCCGTTTTACTCGGCGCTGGATTTTTGATCTGGTTCGCGGCACGTTCGGCGCCGCTGTCGCCGGAATTCCCCACTAGTCTCTATCCCGAGTCATTTACGGAAAGGGAAAATGATGAAACACAGTAGCCCGAATAAACCCAAGTCCACGCGTGGAAACGTCGGAGTCTCGGAGACTTCCGAGAATTTCTCCTTTGGTTCTGGACGCTCGTACGCCGACGCCGCGGAATATGCGAGCAAAGGTCTCACGTTCGACATTCTCGCGATCGTGCGAGAGACTGGTCGCGGTTATGACGGAAAAGATAGATGGACAATCACCGTTAAAGCGACCAATCGCGAGTGCGAGATACTCACGCTGGGCTGCAATCCAAAACGTGACAAAGAGCTCGCAGCCGCACAAGCGCACCTAGCGCGCGGCGGGACGATCGTCAATAAGCGACTGCGCCGATCCGGCACTGCGTACTACCTGGCCGATGGAGACCGCTAACGGCTAAGGGCCGGACCTGCCAGTCTCGGCCCTTCCTTGTTGTTGAGCTATGGCCAAGATACCAAAGCGCTCGCGCAGCAGTCAACGCCCGCGACTTCCCAAGACGCTCGCGCAGTTCGACAAGCTGCCGCGTCGCTCGCAGCTCGCGATCGAGAACGTCGCGCACGTCGTCACGCGCATGCGCGACGGCGCGTCGCTCAAGAGCGCCGCGGCCGAGTACGGCGTCGATCCACGTACGGTCGTCAAACTCGGCGGCTCTGCGCTGCGCAAGACCGAAAGCGGCCGATACGCGGCAAAACCCAGCGACACGCTGTTTCGCCCGCTGGTCGTGCCGGTGCATGGCGGCCGAATCGAGGTTGGCGTCCGCGGCTCGCGCGCTGCATCGGAGCTGGCAAAGCGTGCCATTGCGCAGCGCGAGTTCCTTGCAACCGGCGACGATACCAAACTGCGCAAGCTGCGCAAGACGAAGATTCTCGATGCGTCCGGCCGCGAGGTGCCGTTCCTCACCGACGAGGATGAACTCGCACGGCAGGGCGACCTCGGCACGCTTTCCTTTGAAAGCATTTACGCGCGGCGTGGCTGATGCGCGAGCGCGATCCGATCGGGGCATGGTTGCGCGATACTCGCGCCCGGCGCCGCGTCGGCAGCGTTCCGTGCGTGTGCGGCGAGGCCCGTCCATTTGCGCTGATGTCGCGCCGGTCGCCCCCGATCTGTTTTCGCTGCGAGCGCATTGCGCAAGGGCGTTCGCCCTACGAGGACAACCACGTCTTCGGCAAGCGCAACAGCGATCTGACGATCCGCTATCCGATCAACGATCACCGGGCGGTGCTTAGCGTGGCACAATACCATTGGCCACCTGAAGTCCTGGAGAATCCCGATGGTGATCCATTTCTCGCTGCGGCGGCGCGCTTCCGCGGACTCTACGATAATGTTGAACATATGCTTCGTGAATGTGTCGAAGAGGCGGAAAGACTAGAGCTCCTGAGCGCATCGCTACACCGTAAATACGGTTCTCGCTGGTGGTTCGACGCGGCCGCGCCAGCCCCACCGTTCGCCAAGAAAACGGGAGTGCCGAGCCCGCGTCGGAAACAGAAGAGACGAAAACACCCACTGTCCGGAGGTGTTCGCTAATGCACATCGCCAGAATTATCTTCACAGCAGTCATTCTGACTTCAGCGGCGTGCAGGTCAGCCGCGGGGTCGGTGGACCGTCTCTCTTGCAAATTTGGGGTTGTATTTATTGACGCCGCGGAGTATGTCCATTTGCGCAAAGCGGTTCTCAGCCATGATTATTTCACCGCTTGGGTGGAACTAGACATTGAGCGCGGTGTGTCGAGACGCTATCCTCATCTGACATTGAAAGACGAATGGGGGATGGCCTATCAACTGGACGACTCCAGCGTTACCGGTATTCATCCATTGGTAAGAACGAGAAGCATTATGACCGCCCTGACGTTTCCGCATCTGAAAGCGGGGGGGCACGTTCTGCGCCTCGGTTTGCTCGATAGAACGGGCCAGCTTACAGACGACAACGCGTACTGCTTCTCGAGTCCCGGCAAGTTCGTGCTAACTACGCCAAATAGCCATTAACGAACTTATGACAAGCGCACTGCAAACCGCGGTGCGCGTTTATCCCGATCTACCGTCTGCGCCAACCAATCGCGAGGCCATGCCGAGGATCGACGCGATGCTCGTCTTCGACTGCGAAACGCGCACGGACAAAGCGCAAGCGCTCACCTTCGGCAGTTATCGCTTTTTGGTCGAGGGACGCTGCGTGGAAGAAGGCCTCTTCTATGGCGACGATCTGCTGCCGCGCGAGCGCGCGGTGCTGGAGCGGTACGTCGAGCGCCACGCCGCCGACACCGATCCACGCGGCATTCCGGAACGCGATATCCCCAGCGACCCGAAGCTGCGGCTCTTACCGCTCGCAGATTTTCGCAAGCTGCTCTACCGCGTAGCGTACAAAGGCCGCGCGCTGCTGGTCGCATTCAACTTTCCCTTTGACATCTCGCGCCTCGCACTGGACTACCAACCCTCGCAGGGCCGCTACCTGGGCGGCTTCAGCTTCGTGCTGTTTCAGTACACTGATGCTAATGGCGTGCTACGCCCAAACCCCTATCGCCCCGCGATTACCATCAAGCACATGGACGGTAAGCGCTCATTCAAGCGTTTTACGGCTGCGATCGATCGCGATACGGAAGATAAAATACCCGAGGGCGCCGCGATTCCCAAGCCGGACGATCATTATATCTTCCGCGGCCACATGCTCGATGCGAAGACCTTGGCATTCGCGCTGACCGATCAAAGCATGAGCCTCGAACGGGCCTGCGAGCTGTTCGGCGTCGAGCACGGGAAACAGAAGGTTAAGCGCCATGGCGTCGTTACTGCAAAATATATCGATTACAACCGGCGCGACGTACTCGCTACCTGTGAACTCACCGACAAGCTCTTAGCCGAATACGCGCTCCATCCGATCCCGCTGCAAGTCACGAAAGCGTATTCGCCCGCCTCAATCGGCAAGGCCTATCTCGAAGCTATGGGGATCACGCCGATCCTCGCCCGCGTGCGCGATTTCCCAAAGCGGTATCTTGGTCACGCCGAATCAGCATTCTTCGGCGGGCGCGCGAGTGCCCACGTTCGCAAGGTCGCTGTTCCCGTCGTCTATACGGACTTTATGAGCCAGTATTCGACCGTGAACGTGCTCATGGGATTGTGGAACTTCGTGACTGCGAGGGAGATACGCGTCATCGAAGACGCCCGCGAGGAGCTCGCAGCACTTCTCCACGACGTTTCCCCGGAATGGCTGCTCGATCAAAGCAATTGGAAGCGCCTCGCAGGCTTCGCGCGCATCATTCCCGATGGCGACGTGCTGCCCGTGCGAGCCAAGTACGGCGGTAACGATTGGCAGATCGGCGTCAACTACGTCTATGCGAGCAGCGATGATCCCGGCGACGCATTGTGGTATTCGTGGGCCGATCTGGTAGCCTCCGTGCTCTTATCCGGCAAACAGCCTCGCATCGTCGAGGCGTTCAGGATCGAGCCGGTCGGCACGATGGACGGACTTCAACCCGTCAAGTTTCGTGGGCAAGTTTCGATCGATCCGCGCACGCAGGACTTCTTCAAAACGGTCATTGAGGAGCGCAATCGCCTCGCGGCTCGCACCGATCTCGACAAGAACGAGCGCGATCGGCTTAAGCGTTCGCTGAAGACTTTTGGCAGCGCAACGAGCTACGGCATCTTCGCACAGATGGATCGTAAAGAGAGTAATAAGCCGGTGAAGCTCACCTGCTACGGCATCGATCCGGAGCCCTACGAATGTACCGTCAAGCATCCGGAGTCGCCGGGCGAGTTCTGCTTCCCGCCGCTGGCTTCACTCATTACGGGCGGCAGCCATCTGCTACTCGCGCTGCTGGAGCGCCTAGTTACCGATCGCGGCGGCACGTATGCAATGGAAGACACCGACTCCATGGCGATCGTCGCGAGTAAGCACGGGGAGCTCGTTGCCTGTCCGGGCGGACCGTATAAGACGGAAGAGGGACGCGAGGCGATCCGCGCGTTGACGTGGGTGCAGGTGGATGAGATCGTTGCGCTGCTCGATCGGCTCAATCCCTACGATCGCGCTGCGGTAAGCGAGCCGATCCTCAAGATCGAAGCCGACAACTTCGACCCGAAGACGAAGAAGCAACGGCAGCTGTGGTGCCTGGCGATTTCCGCCAAGCGATACGCGCTCTTTCTGCGCGATCGCAATGGCGAACCAGCGCTCTTGCGCAAGAAGGTCAACAACGGCGAAGTCGGCGAGGATAGATGGTCCGAGCATGGCCTTGGGCACCTTATGAACCCCAGCGACCCGACCGGCGACGATCGTAGCTGGATTGCGCAGGCATGGCTTGGGATCGTGCGTAGGTCGCTGGGTCTCGCAGCGGCGCCGCTTCCGATTGCCGATCGCGTGGCCGTGGGGCAGATCACCGTGAGCAGCCCCGAGGTGCTCAAGCCCCTTGAAGCGTTCAACGCTGGCAAATCCTTCGCGCAGCAAATCAAGCCGTTCAACTTTATTCTCAGCGCGCACGTAGCGCCGCTCGGCCATCCAATCGACGCCGATCCGGAGCGCTTCCACCTCATCGCACCGTACGAAAGTGACCCGCGCAAATGGGAAAGGCTGCCTTGGATCGATGAGTATTCGAAAAAGCGGTATCGGATCAGCGCGTCGCTGCCCAGCGCCACGCGATCGCTCGCGCGTGTGAAGTGCTACGGCGGCGTGTTGGAGGACTACGAGGTTCATCCCGAAGCCAAGTGCGCCGATGCCAGTGGCGCGCCGTGCGACAAGCAAACCGTGGGGTTGTTGCATCGGCGGCACGTTCGAATCGAGAAGCTACATTTCATTGGCAAGGAGTCGAATAAGCTGGAAGAGGTCGAGGAGCGGGGTATCTCTGATGCGGCTGACGTTTATACCGAGTATCCCGATGCGCGGCGCGACGAGTGGATGACCGCGATTCTGCCGAGGCTCAAAGCGATACCAATACGCGAACTAATGCGGCGAAGCGGGCTGTCTCGGCGAGCGCTACAAATGATACGAGCGGGGCGAAGACCGAATCAGGCAAATCGTCGCATTCTCGCGAAAGTCTTATCAAATGCTTCAAGCCTGTGTGGATGACAGCGGCAACCTTTACCAAGGTAAAGTCTCAGTTCTTGTTGGCTATGTTGCGGCGCGGGGATCGCAGCCGCGGATCGGTATGAAAGGCAAGTAGTGCGAAACATTACCTATGTTAAGGCGTTGCTTCTTGCATTCGCATCTATCGCGTGGACGAATGCCGAGGCTTCCACCGGTTCGCACGTACTTTCGGGAAAAATGGCATGGTGGCAACAGATGGTGGGATACTGGGTCTGTGACGTGAGGATAAAACCCGATGCGGGTCAGAAGCCTGAGGAGGGTTTCATGTATGCGCAAGGTTCGGTCGCGCCATATAATGTGTTCCGTTGGTCGACCGTAGCGTCTGGATTCCAAGCAGACCAGTACGATGGTTATTCCGACGTAAGAAAGACTTGGTGGGAAACTCAAGCGGGTTCAACTGGCGACGCGATCGTGTTTCGATCATCAAACGGTCGCTTATACGATCAGGTTACGTGGCCATCGGGCCTAGAAGATGCTCGCGGTAGATACCGCGAAATCTATAGCGTGGGCCCTAATGGTAGGTTCAACCAAACGGTTGAGAAGCGGATTGGCGACCTGTGGCGCGTGGACAGCGTGGAATCTTGTACCAGAGTGGGGCCAGCAAATTCGCACGCCCAACATCCCACGCCCCGTTGTAGCGGCGTCGATTGCGGCCGCTGACTGCGGCGACTATGATGCGCTCTGATTATCCGCGGCGACCGGACGCGAACCGCGTAGTCGGTTCCAGAGATGCTCATTTGCTTTGGCTCCTTTTGCCGCAAAGAAGGCTGAAGCGCCAGGTTACGTTGGGCATCGGGAAGCTCGGCTCCAGTGTGACGACAATCTCTAAGACCTCAGCAGGCGTTGCCCCAGGACTGGACCGACCAAGACTGCAATTTCCAGTCTGATCCAAAATTTAGCGTATACCGTTTACCATTCACAATGCAAAACGTAACCGAGTCGGTGAACAAGACGTCGAATGAACCCGCTGCGCCGTGACTTAAGCTGTCGACCCAAGATGGCGCTATATCGGAGCCATCGGCATTCTTTCCCCCACGTCTCCGCGCTCGCGAGGCCGCATCGCGTTAGGCAGCGTACCCGCTTAGTCTTAGATACCTCGCAGCTGCGCAGCACGCGTCGATCGCGTAAAGCATTGCAGCCTCGCAGCTTAGCTCGCAGTGGCCTCGCGGCAGCCTCGCAGGTTAGATAGCGGCGCTTAACGCGTTGCGGCTTGGATTGCGGGCGCCCGGATCGCTTAGAGCCCGACAGTCCGGGGGGGCGCACAATTTTAGGGCCTCAACTCTTATCCCGCGCCGCAGCCTAAGGGGCATAGGGGAACGGGCCTAAAACCAGGCCCCCTCGTGCGCAGTCGCGGATCCGGCTGGCATGCCCAAAAAAGCCTATAGAATAAGGCTTTTTTGAATTCTTGCGGTTCGGGTCGCGCGGCGCAGCATCTCGTGCAAACTTTGCATTCGCGTTTGCAAAACCCGCGCCTTGCTAAAAAACCTTATGGCATATAGCTTTTTTGCATCGTCCCGCAATGCGTGGCCGAACTCGCTGCATGCGTGCACGGTCCGTCGAAAACATAGTCGGCTTCGAGGACGGTTAAAGAGCCAGAGCGAAGACTGTTCCGCAGGTTCGTCCATAGCCGACGCAATGTCGATAGCCCCCTGCATTGGTCGTGCCGTAGAGCCTGCCATTTACATAAATCAAACCGGCTTGTGGATTGGATCCATCCGCATGTTTACCGAAGTTGTGCAGCACCGTTTCCTTTCCAGCCATGGTGATGCGGAAGAGCGTTCCACCGCGGTAAGCGCCGCCCTCGAATGTGGTCCCGTATAGTTTGTCCTTTACCTTAATCAAATTCGCATACGGTGCTGTTCCGTCAGCGCACGAACGTTCAGAGCAGAAACTGTACTGCACTTTCTCTACCCCACTCGGCGTGATGCTGAAAACCGTTCCGCCACCCGCGGAATAGCCTCCGCGTGCCGTTGTGCCGTAGAGCGTGCCGTTCACCTCTATCAAGCTATCATAAGGCTCACTACCATCGGAGCCACTGCCGAAACTATGCAGCACTTTTTCGGCATCGCCCGTACTTGCTGTGCTTACGCTGAAGACCGTTCCGGCGCCGTTTGCGCCGCCGTACCGCGTCGTCCCATACATCACACCGTTCAAATAATGCAACCCTGCCATGGGATAGACACCATCGCCGCTTTTACTACCGAAGCTGTGTACGACCTTCTCGGAGCCACTGGTGCTTATGCTGAAGACCGTCCCATACCCGTAGGCGCCACCTTCCTGCGTCGTGCCGTATAGTGTCCCCGCTACGTCGATCAGGTCAGCCATGGGAAACGCACCATCGGAGCCGGTGCCGAAGCTGTGGATTACGCGCTCTATTCCGCTCGTAGTAATACTAAAAACGGTTCCGCAGCCGATGAAACGATATAAGCAGCTAGCGCCGCCGTTTGCCGTCGTCCCGTAAAACGCGCCATTTTCGTAAAGCAAAGGCGCCTGCGGGAACGCGCCATCGCCGGGACCACCGCCGAAGGTGTGCAACACTTTCTCGGCGCCGCCATTACTGACGCTGAAGACCGTCCCGAAGCCATCGCCGGCATTAAACGTCGTGCCGTAAAACATACCGCTATAGCTGTACAGTGGGGACTCGGGGGAGAAGCCATCAACTCCTTTAGTGAAGCGGTACAGCACCTTATATGCAAGGCGCGGTCGCATATTGGCGACTTCATTCGCATTGCCGAGAACTGGTTGGTTAGGAAGCGTATCGGACGTCGCCGCATCTGATGTCGCTGGCGCAACCGTATTCAGTTCTCCTCGCGTGTCGCAGCCAGCTAGGATGGTGACCCAAATAGTGACTAATGTAAGGCTCGTAAAGGCGGATACAATTGACGTCGAGCTTCGCTTTAATCTTAATTTCGCAGCTCGTACGACTAATGACAGAGCAGAATTTCTGGAAAAACATGGCGCCTAGTTTGATCCCAGTAGTATAAGGCCGCTATGCGGGCCTATGCTGCGGGGATTATTAGGGTCAAAAGTTATTGTGTTAGCCGCAAGCGTGATTTTCCCAGTGCAAAAATCCGACTGGGTACATGGCAAGGATATGGGTTGCGGTAAGTTATCGTAGACCACTGATGCCAGCTCGCCACCAGAAAGCGCAAGCTGGTAGTTGTGGAGCTAGCCCGCTTTCGCGGAGAGTGGCTGATTGGACATCACGCGGCTTGACTCATTCGCCGTTCGAATTCCATCGGCGAGATCGATCCGATTGATGTGTGCCGTCGGATGGGATTGTACCATCCTTCAATGAAATCGAAGACGGCGAGTGCGGCCTCACGCTGGTTCTTGAAGCGGTGCTTTACGAGCAGCTCGCACTCGAGCGTCGCGTTGAAACTTTCGCACATCGCATTGTCGAAGCAATCGCCGACCGATCCCATCGACGGTTGAACGCCAGCTTCTTGGCAGCGCTTGCCGAACGCGATCGACGTGTACTGGCACCCTTGGTCTGAGTGATGGATGACGCCGTTCGGCCCGCGCCGGAAGATCGCCATGTCGAGCGCTTCAAGAACGAGTTCGGTCCGCAAATGCATCGCGAACGCCCAGCCAACGACGCGCCGGCTGAAGACATCCAGCACGATCGCGACGAACAGAAAGCCCGCCCAAGTCGGGACGTAAGTGATATCAGCAACCCAGAGTTGGTCAGGCGCGTCCGCTTTGAACTTCCGATCGACCAGATCCGGCGCCGGGCGCGCATCGCGATCGCGCACGGTCGTGCGGAACCCCTTGCGGCGACTGGCTCCGTGAATCTCGCGCTCGCGCATAAGGCGAGCCACGCGCTTGTCGCTCACGAAGATGCCTTCATCACGCAAATCATTCTGAAGACGCGGCCGCCCGTAGTTCTCGCGCGATTTCCGATGCAACACCACGAGACGGTCGCCAAGGAGCACATCGGATTGCTGGTGCTTCGAGGGTGGGCGCTTGAGCCACGCATAATAGCCGCTGGGCGAGACATCCAGTACACGGCATTGCGTGGCGATCGGCCAGATGGCTTGGTGCGCTTTCACGAATTCGAAGACTTTGTGGGAATCGAATCGGTCTCGCGTGCGAACCAAGCCGCGGCTTTTGACAAGATGTCACGCTCGATCTCGAGTTGGCGCACGCGCTTACGAAGCTTGCTGACCTCGTCGTGCTCGGCGGTCGTCAGGCCGTCGCTGCGCCGGCCATTATCGACGTCGTCCTGCTTGAGCCAGTTCGCGATCGTTTGGCGGGCAATTTTGAACTCGTTGGAAACGTCGAGCATGCTGCGGCCGGATCGCACCAGCTCGACGATGTTACGTCGGAACTCCGGCGGGTAGGATCGGGGGTGTCTTCGTGCCATTGGTGGACCTTTCTCCGCCAAGCGGAAAGTATCCACGAAACCGGGTCAGCTCCAAATAACGAATCGGTAGATATTTGCTGCGGTGCCATCGCCGACGACGACGTACTTGCCGTCCCATTGCACTCCACCTGGATAATTGATCGGTCGATTCAAGGTGATGGCCTTGAGCGCGCTACCGCCTCTTGGAAGCTCGACGAACGAGAAGCCTTGACTGGCGTAGTACTCTCCGTCGGCAAAGAGATTCCCTCGGTTGTCATAAGCGCACGAAAACGGTTGAATAGGCCCCACGTACAACTTTGGACTTCCAGAGGCGTGGTTGTAGACCGCGATGAAACCCTCTTGACTTCCATAACCTGTCGATGTCGCAGCGAGATCGCCCGTTGTTGGGTCTATTGAACATGCTTCGGGGAACGGCGTGGTACCGTCTCCACCGGGGAACTGTAAAGTATTAATTGGTTTTCTTCCGCCGTGTCTGTATTCCAAGAGCTCGTGCGTTTCGCCAATCCACACGTTGCCCGATTTATCAACGCACATGCCTTCGGGATAGGAAAGATTCCCTAGCACTCCCAGTAGCTTGCCTCCGGGATAGTCGAAGATCGAAACGTTGCTGGTGGCGTAAGCGGAAACGTAAAGAAGATTTCGCCTTGATGCGCGTACGTCGATCCAGGACGGCCCGTTCTCCTGGAGAGGCGCTCCGATAACGCCCTGCGGCATAGCGCCCGGCACGCCGGTCCGCGGCTGCGATCTGCCACAGCCTGCGAGCATTGCAGCGGCCGCGCAAATGCCAAACGCACAGCGGCTGAAATCTAAGATCGTCATATGCCTTGCTCCTCACCTGATAAATGGGGCAACGGGCGATGGACGTTCGATGCTTGAGCCTTGGTTCCATCGCAAGAGCCACGTTTTCAAGGCCAAACCGACCGTCGCCCTATGGCCCCGCGGCCACCTCGCCGAATCGGCGCCCTCCTCGCTGTATAGCTAGTTCCGATCTAAGCCAAAGGCGCGTTCGACACAACGTGAAGGCGCGGCTAGCCTCGAAAAAACCGTCCGCGCAGCGACTACGCAAGTCTTCATTATGTTAGTTACTCAAGGCGAGTCCCACCTTGCGAAACCTCGCGAGACCGACTATCTTTCGCAGAATCTTCCCTCCTGCAGGGTATCTGAAGATTCCGACTTGCGCTCCATGTAGTGTAAAAATGATTCTTCTCGGTGTGATGAGCGACACTTCTCCCGCGAGAAAGCCTTTCGCGTCGGGGAACTTTACCGTCCTCACGACCCTCGCCGATGAGCCGGAAACCGAGATGCGATAGACGAGCGCCGACGTTTTTTCATCATATGCGGGCTTAGTCACGGCCAAATAGGTGCCATCCCATTGGATACAAGTACCGTTGAGGATCTGACGATTCAGCGTGATATTCGTGAGGGCTGAACCGCCACTGGGCAGCTCCGCCATGAGCATCGAAGTACTGCGGCTGAAATCATAACCGATAATGTACAAGTTACCAAGATTGTCGTAAGTAGCTCCAACATAGCTGCTAAACGATGGATCCGTGTAGGTCTTTGGCGTGCTTTGGCCTGGGGGGTAAACCGCAACATTTCCGGTTGTTGACGAAGCCTGGTTAGTCACCGCGAGATCACCCGAAACCGGATCGACGGCACAACCCGTTGGCGAGACGTTAGGCTCGTTCAGAACGGCGATGGGATTTTGTCCGCCATGTTGATACTCGTAGATCTCCCCCACAATGGCAGTACGGGAATTCCCACCGTCCCCGATTATGAACACGTGGCCCGAAGCATCCGAACATGCCCCCGCGCCGCTGGCGTATGGCGCAAGCGTCAGTACTTGCCGTATTTGCCCCGTCGCGTAGTTGACGACATAGACGGTGTCCACATCGTTCACGACGTAGAGCAGCGCAGCGCGGTTTTTTTGAATGGGCGACTCGTTATTCCAGGCGTATACAGCACCTGGCGCGCCGATCGGCGGCTGCGATTCGCCGCAGCCCGCGAACATCGCAACGACGGCGAAAATGCCAAAAGCGTAGCGGTAAAAATCGAACGTTCTCATTGGCTTTGCTCCATGTTCTAAGCTTGCACCGGCTAACACACGACGGCTGGTGCGATGCGCCTCGCGGGCGGGGTTAAGGCTTCAACGCGAAGACCGTCCCGTAACTGTGCGTGCCGCCACCATATGTCGTCCCATACAGCGTGCCATTTACATCGGTGAGGCCCGCGTGGGGATTCGCTCCGTCTGATTCGGCACCAAAGCTATGCAGCACTGCTTCCGTGCCGCTCGTCGTAACACTAAAGAGGTCCCGCAGCCTTCGTATCCGCTAAATGAGCATGCGGAGCCCCCGCCGTTGAATGTGGTGCCGTACAGCACGCCCTTTAGGCCGACTATCAGAGCCGCCAAAAACGCTCGTACCATAGAGCGTGCCGCCCACGTCGATCAGGCTTGCGGCTGGGTTGCTCGCATCAGGGGAGACGCCAAAGCTATACACGATTGTATAGCTCGTGCTATCCGAGCGTGCCGCGATCGCGCGGCTTTGCGACATCGCGCCCGGCGCACCGATCGGCAACTGCGATCCTCCACAACCTGCGAGCATTGCTGCGGCAACGCTGATGGTTAATGCATAGCGGCCAGAATCTAAGCTCTGCATCTCTGCTACGCCTCCCTGACGCCTGCGAATCGGCGGGTGAGAACGTTCGCCGCGGCGGAGCTTGGTCCCAGCCGACTACGTTTGAACGAGGATAAGAAGGGCTTCCCAAAGCCGGGCACTGGGCTGCGCTGGAAACGCTTTTAGCTTAGCTCCGCGCTGGAGCGACAGGGCACCGATCGGCAAGGTGGCCGCGGAGCGGCGGGCGGAGGCAGCGAATCATGCTGACGCCTATCGCGTTCAGCGAGCAAGGAGCAAAGCCCACATGAGACATTGGAATCTTAGCTACTATGCAATAAGCAGCTGTGTCACCGCAGTATTGCTGGCCGGATGCGGCGGAGGCGGCGAGCGCGTGAGCGCAATACCCTCGTCGGACATCGCCACGACCGTAACGCATAGCCGCACGTTCAACTACGTAGGCACAAAGCAGTCGTTTAAAGTACCGCCGGGCGTAACGTCGATCGCGGTCGTCGCGCGAGGTGCAAGCGGCGTTAGCTGTCCAAGGACTGGGAGAGGAGCTCGAGTCTACGCAGTGATTCCTGTCACCCCGAGGGAGCGGTTGAGCATCTATGTCGGCGGTGCAGCTTCCGGGTCGACGGGTGGTTTCAACGGCGGCGGCGCCGGCGGCAATGGCTACCTTGATAGTGGTGGTGGCGCCTCGGACGTGCGCCTCAGTCCCGGCAGGCTACGCGATCGTATTCTGATCGCCGGCGGCGGCGGCGGCGAGAGCGCTACGTACTACGGCTGCGCCTACGGCGTCGATTGGGGAACTGGTGGGGGCGGGGGCGGACTCACCGGTGAGAATGGCAACGAGGGGGGACCATACTATAACGGCACCGAGGGTCAGGGTGGTTCCGGCGGCACCCAGACGCGGGGCGGCGCCGGTGGCGACGGCGGCACTGCATCGTCATGCTCGAAAGATGGCAATCCAGGAGCGGACGGTGCGCTCGGTTTCGGCGGAAGCGGCGGGAATCGGATAGATGATCCCGGCAGCGGCGGCGGAGGCGGCGGTGGAGGCTACTTCGGTGGCGGCGGAGGCGGCAGCGCTTGCCCCCCCGAGCCTCCCTACTCCGGCGGCGGCGGAGGTGGCGGCGGTTCGTCGTACGCTGAGCCCCACGCTACGAATGTCCGATTTTGGCCGAACTGGAAAAACGCGTCCGGAAACGGTCTCGTTGTTTTTAGTTGGTAAGTGAAGGATTCGTGGTAAGTGCGACCACGCATCGTTCCGAGGGGAGATCGCACGGAAGCTCGATGCGTTTTCGCTCAAGGAAATCAGCAAGGTTCACGGGGGGACGAGCTAGCAGATGAAAGCCTTGCACGTTGGGCGCTACGCACTATGCGGCTAATTTAATAACCGCGAGTAAAGTTGAGGAAAAACAGGGTTTTCCCGTCACGCTGGATGCATGCGCCGTACAGAACGATGCCTTTGAAGGTTGTGGCGATAGCGTCTAACCACGGTTTGGACTCAGTGCGCTCGGGGTGCTTGGCGGCGCAGCTGCTTAGCGCGTAGCGGCCAAGATTCGAGCTCTTCATCTGCCGCTGTTCATCGCTCCGTGAGTGGAGCGGCGGACTAGGGCATTCATCTGCGATCAAGCCGTGAATCAGTCGCGGACTTACTTAAGACTGAGGGCTTCCCCAGTTGGATAAGAATACGAAGAAATGGTCCTCACTGGTGCGCCGCCGCGCGGGAAGCGCCAGAAGCCGACTCCCTTCATCGAATCGTACGATACCGGACCAATGACGGTGCGGCCGTTTATCAAAAATTGGGCATCGGCCTCCGAATCCGTCAGGCTCGTAGCGCTCACTTTATGTCCCGAGCTTCCATTTATTGCAAACCGGTAAATAACCGCCGCACTCGACGAAGTCTTACCGGCGTCCTCAATGACGAGATCCTTACCATCCCATTGCATGGAGCCGGGACTGTGTACGACGTGATCCAGAGCGATCGTAGTAAACGTCGAACTCCCTTTGGGCAACTCTGCGAGTATGAACGAGCCGCTTGTGCTATACCCGTCGAGAAAAAGATTGCCTTGGGGGTCGTAGGTACAATAATGGCCCGCTCCCATGTTCGTATCGTTGTAGTTGTGGGCGAGCCTCCAGCCACGCTTGGGGTTATACGGAAAGATGACCACTGAACCCGAATCTGCACTGGCGACGGCGATGTCTTCGCTACTCCCATCTACGGAGCAGCCGCCAGGATCGTCCGGGTTGTACAGGGTCGTACTTGGTTGGCTTCCTCCATGTGGAAAGACCCAGACGTAGCTTATGCCCTCGGCCCCAGCGACGATGATATTCCCGAATCGGTCCGAGCAAAGATAGCCTCCCCAACCGAGGGAACCCAGCGGCTTGCCGCGAGGATAGGTGTAAACCTCGACTTGCGTCGCGCCGCGGGCGACATAAAGAAGGCTGCGCGCATAGGCTCCCACCGCTTTCGATGCTTGGCCGTGTCCGGCGGGAGCATCGATTCTGTCGGCGTGTGCCGGTCCAGGCGCACCGATCGGCGGCTGCGATCCGCCGCAGGCTGCAAGCATTGCAGTGACGACGCTCATGCTGAGTGCGTAGAGTCTAAAATTCGAGATGGTCATCTGCTTTGCTCCATTTTCCGTCAACGCCTCAGTGCGTGCTACGTTCGGCGTGGCACCTTATTTTCAGCTTCGACCAAACGCCTCACAGTGAGTGTGGAACGGCTCGCATTTAAGATGCTTGACTTCGGAAGGAGGCGATCAATATACGACCGCACGTGGCTACGATGACGATACGACCGACGACGCGCGGTACACTCACCGTGGGGCTCTTGCTGCTAACATGCTTTGCGCTTTCCGGGAAGGCCGCGCTTCCGTCGAGTTCGCCGGCGCCCGCCGCACCGCTGAAGACGTCGGCGTGCCGGATCGGGCAAACTCGAGCGGCGGCAACCTGCGGCACACTCACCGTCTTTGAAAATCGCGCCACTCACACCGGGCGCACGATCGGCATTCACTTCATCGTCATCGAGGCCAAGCATCGAACGCATCGCGCGATCGTCTTTAATCCCGGCGGCCCGGGCGCGTCTGCGACGGCCATGGCGGCCGATTTCGCGGACGCGACGAGCGGAGCAGTTGCGACGCTTCGGGACCGCTATGACGTCCTGCTCGTCGACAATCGTGGTACCGGAGAGTCGTCCGCGCAACAATGCGATTTTGCGCCTCCAGGTCGTCCCGAACTCTATTTTCGTCAACTATGGCCCGATACGATCGTTCGCGCTTGTCGCGACCGGCTCGCGGCGCACGCGAATCTGAGTCTCTACTCTACGAGCGAGGCGTCCGACGATTTAGATGACGTCCGTGCCGCTCTCGGCTATGCGAAACTCGTGTTGTTCGGCGGATCGTACGGCACGCGATTCTACCTGGACTACGCGCGCCGCCATCCCGGCAGCGTCGAAAGCGCCGTTCTCGAAGGCGTGGCGCCGCCGCACTTCTATATCATCCCGGTACCGATGGCCCGCGGCGCACAAACGGCAATCGATAATCTCGAAAAGGCCTGCCGCTACGATCGGATCTGCTCCGCGCATTTCCCCCAATTCGCCGAACATTTTACGGCCCTGGTGCGGCGTTTCGATTCGGGCCCCGTGGCGCTTTCCGTGCGAAACTCCGTGACGCATCGCATGCAAATCGTGCAACTCACCAAAGAGGTCTTTGCAGAGACGATCCGCCACGAGATGTACTTCCCCGCAGGGGCGGCGTACATTCCGGTTACCATCGAGCGAGCGTATCGCGGCGATTATACGCCGCTCGCCGAGATGGTCAGTCAGATGGCGTTCCTCTTTTCGAACATTCTAGATAACGGGCTCAACCTTTCGGTAACGTGCGCGGAGGATATTCCGTTCATTACCGAACCGGACGTTGCGCGCGACAGCACCGGCACATTCGAGGGCGACGCTCGAGTGCGGGCACAGCAGCGTGCGTGTAAACTTTGGAACGTCGATCCAGTGCCGGCTGTCTTCGTCGACCCGGTACGCAGCGACGCGCCGATTCTGATGGTTTCGGGGACCGACGACCCCGCATCTCCGCCGCAGTACGCCCGCGAAGCGCTCGCGTACTTGCCCCACGCGCGAATCATGCCCGTTCCCGGTGCATCGCACGACAGCGACTTACCGCCGTGCGTGGATTCGACCATCGTAGCGTTCGTCACGGCCCGTTCCGCTGAAGCCCTCAATCTGAGTCGCTGCGCTGCGACGTATCGCAGGCCGCCGTTCGTCTCGCTAGCTTACGACGACGCCGCCGCCGGCGAAAATCGCGCGCAGAGCGAACGATTTACGAAGATTCTCAACTCCGTGCTGCACGGCCGGATCGATCGATCGCAGCTGACGCCCGCGCTTTCGAGACAGTATCCGGGCGCAGTTCTCAGAGGCTTGGCTGGCGATCTTCAAGCGCTGGGTGAATTGCAAGCGATTGTGTACAAGGGAGAAACGCGATCGCGGAAGGTCCGAGCCTATAAGTATCTGATGCGCTTCTCCCAAGGCAACGTGCTGGCGACGTTTACGCTCGACTCGGCAAGCCGCATCGCCGGTCTCGACCTTTCGGGTTCGTAATCGTAACGAATGCGTCTCGCCCTGGCGGTTACTTTGATTTTCGAGCCTTGGACTTTGCTTTGGTCGCAGAACTCTTCGCCTGCAGCGCGTCGTACGCTGCCCCCTCCTTAACGAGGGCTTTCAGGGCGCGCTCGTCGATTGTGTCGCCCTCCAAAACGTCGATTGCTCTCCATTTCTTGCCGCCGAGACCGGCGTTGAAGAGTTTGTTCGGATCTTGTAGCGCCGCGCCGTTCGCGAACGTAATTTTCACCTTGCCCTTGTGCGGGTTCATGATGCAAATCACGCTGTTTTTCGAATACGTCGGCGTGCCCATCCACTTCCACTCCTCCACGATTCCGGGGTCGGCGCTCAGGATCACGTTTCGGAGGCGAGCCATGACGCCGCCGCGCCAGTCGCCGGACCCCGCAATCAGCTCGTCGACGTGTCGAGACGCGTTCATCGACTTAGGGGCCAAGAGCCGCTCCGATTGGGATCGCGAGATACGATCCGGTCACGACTTGCCGCGGCGTCTGCCGTTTTTTGAGCGCATCGAATACGAAGATCGATGGTGGCCCGTCGTTTGACGTACCGCTGGTGGAGTAGAGCACGGATCCGCGCAGCGCCACGCCGACGGGACCTTTGAGCGGTGGATTGCTGGAGGAGATCGTCCGTTCCGGACGACTCTTGCCGTTAGCCGTAGACGAGTAAACCAGGATGTCGTTGTCGCCGGCGTTGGCGACGTAGAGTGCGCCATTTTTATCGTTCAGCGCCATGCCGCTCGGCACGTTCTGCTGACCGGATCCAACGATTGCCCGTGCTAGCGTCGGTTTCGTCACGGGAGTCGTAAACTCGCTCACTTCGTTCGCGTCTGAAACGTAGAGATTTTCCGAGGCGTCGACGGCAACACCGTTGACGTCGGGATGGCGATCGGGCAGCGCGATGCGCTGGAGCGTCTGCGCGTTGCCTTGTGCCTCCGGCGCGTACACCGCGACGTAGCCGTTCGTAAAGCCGCCGACGAATTCGTGGCCGGCTCGGTCTACTGCAACGCAGCTTGGGACGAAGGGAAGATCCAGTTCGCGTTTGGGCTGATCGTAGCCCGTAGCCTCGCGGCGATAGACGAAGAGCGACTCGGCATTTTCGTCCGTTACGAAGAGCTCACCGCCGGGACCGATCGCGATGGGACCGGGATTGTACGGTAACACGAGTGACGAGCCGGCGGGCGTCACCAGCGTGCCGTCGGCATTGCGCGCGAAACGAAAGACCGACTTGCCGTACCAGTCGCTCACATAGAGCGCAGCACCCGACACGTTTGAACGGAGCGATCGCAAAATCGACGGCGACTGTAGCGAAGACGTCGTACCGTTCGGGAGCGATCCTGCGCCACTGCAACCCGACAGCGCCAAACCCGTACCGACAAGGACGGTAATTACCGGCGTGAGGGATCGTCGTTGAAACACGTGCACCTCCGATCTAAAGCCGTCCAGCCTTTTGGTTCGGTGGATTCATCCCTTGGAACCCGGTGCTCGCTCGGCTGATCTCGATTCACCTAGAGCAGAAGCTAGCGCGCGTCCCACGTCTCGGCGTTCACCGGCAGCCACAGCATATTGATTCGGTATCCGGAAACGCGATCGCTCACCGCCATCAAGCGGCTCTCGTAATAGAGCGGAATCATCGGCACGTCGTCGTGGATCAACTCCGCAATGGCATTGAAGTCGCGCTCGCGTTGCGCTTGATTTTGCGTCCGCGCCTGATCGTCGAACAGCGCTTCAAAGCGACGAGAACAATAAAAGGAATGGTTGTCGCCGCCTTTGATGGCCTGCATGCAGCGAAGGTTCAGCGACTGTTCCGGATCGCTACCGCCAACCCACGTCTCGCCCACGATCGTCGCCTTGCCATTTCGCAAGAGCCCTTCGGGGCTGAACCAAATTCGCACGGGGTTCGCCTTGATCGTGAGCGGCATCCCCACGGCCGCTAGCTGCGCTTGCACGAGCGTCGCAATGCGAACGTTGATCGGGTCTTCGGAATTCACACCGATAACGCCGGCAAACGCCGTTGCGTCCTTGACCCGTACTCCGTTGCGCACGTGCCACCCCGCGGCATCCAGTTTTTCTGCGGCGCCGCGCGGATCGTATTTGTACGGTGGCATCGCGACGCTCGTCCATCGCACGATGGGCGGCGGAAGAAACGAAGTTGCCGCCGGATATTGATCTCTCCACGCCGCCGACAGGGCCGGGTAGTCGAGCGCAGCAGCGATGGCCTGTCGAACGCGACGATCCCGAGTCGGTCCGTTGCGCGTGTTGAGGTAAAGCAGGCGCGTCGCGTTTTCAGCAAATCGGAGCACGCGCACTCCTCGAATGCGCTCGGCTTGCGAGACGTTTTCCGCCGTTAGCGTGCCGATATCTGCGGCGCCGGAGCGCAATGCGACGAAATTCGAGTTCAAATTCGGCACCATCTGAAGAACGATTTGGCGGAGTTTCGGCCTGGGCCGATAGTACGGATTCGGCACGAGAATGATTCGGTCGCCGCGCAGCCAGCTCTTCACGCGAAAGGGCCCCGTTCCAAAGGGCGCATTTTCCCACGCAGATCCGACGACCTTCGTGTCGGCAAACGCGTGCTTCGGCAGAATCCCGTACGCGAAATCGGCTTGCGCGAAGAAAACGTGCACCGCCGCGTTCCACGGTTTTCCCAGCCGGACGACGACGGTGTGGGTATCGGGCGTCTCCAAAGAGACGATGCGACGATAGGGTTCGACCGACGTGGCGCGATTGCGTGGATCGAAGATGGCACGATACGTGAACGCGACGTCGGCCGACGTCAACGCGACGCCGTCGGCGAAACGAGCATCCGGGCGAAGACGATAGGTAACGATCGTTCCATCCGCAGAGATATCGCCGTTTTGACGCGTCGGAAGTCGCCTGAGCAGAATCGGAACGTCGCGGTTGTCGGCCGACAGGCCGACCAGCGTTTGGCAGAAGAGCGCGTCCAGCGCGATAATTTCTTGATCGATGGCGACGAACGGAACCAGGGACGCCGGGTCGCCCGCAAACGCGATGCGCAGCACGTGCGCCGGCCCGGCGCGCTCCGGACCGCGCGTGCATCCCGCAAACGCGGCGGCGCAAAACAGACTCACACAGGCGGCGCTCGAGAGTTTCATTCGATGCTCCATCACCCGGCGATAGCAACGGGCGAAGCGTGCATTCCTTTGTTTGCTGCGACGAAAGCAGGGGGTGCTTCGCTCGCGCCAAAATAAGCCCCCACCAACTCGGCTAGGCGCCCCCTAGCCTCGCTGAAGATGAGGTGATTCGTCGTATGTTTAGTCACTCACGTTTCGCCGGGATCGTTGCAATCGTCACCGTCGCGGCATTGGCAGGTTGCGCCGGCAACAGCGGCGTTACGCCCCTCGCAGGATCCACTAGCCAAAGTCAAGCTCGCGGTGGAGTTCCGTTCGGCGCCGGCGGATGGGTCCAAAAAGACGGCATCGTCTACCACGTGCCGCACTACATGCTGACGCGCAACGCCACGCCCCGGATTAGGCCAGACCTCTACTTGACCTACGGCGGCGGACCGGTGCAGGTCAGCCCCACGGTCTTCCTAGTGTTCTGGCACTACAACTATGGTGATCCTAAGGGCGTACAGGCGCTGCTCAAAAACTATATCGGGAATATGGGCGGCAGCGCACACAATGGCATCTACGATCAGTATTACGAAGTATCGGGCGGCAGCACCATCTACATCACCAATCCGTCGAATCAGTACGGCGGTTTTTGGGACGATAACACGGATGCTATCCCCAGCCATCCGACCGATTCGCAAATTGCCGCCGAGGCCAGGAGGGCCGTAACGCACTTCGGTTACAACGCCAACGCATCGTACGTCATCGCGACGGCGCACGGCCACAGCACCTCGGGATTTGGAACGCAGTGGTGCGCGTATCACGGCGCGACGACCAGCAATGGAAGGCTCGTGTCGTATACCGATCTGCCATATATGCCGGACGCCGGAAGCAGTTGCGGTTCAAACATCATCGGGCCGCCTTCCGACGAAAGCGGCGTAGATGAAGGCGTCACGGTCGTGGAAGGACACGAACAAGGCGAGTCGGTTACCGATCCGAATCCGCCCAGCGGCTGGTACAACAGCAGTTACGGCGAGATCGGCGACATCTGTGCGTGGACGAATATCCAAAACGACCCGTTCCACTCGTTCTCGTACACCATGCAGCCGATGTGGAGCAACTCCGCCCAGGCCTGCGTCCACTCATAATACCGACCCGCGCGGTCGAACCAACCAATAGAAAGGGCCGCTGAAACCAGCGGCCCTTTCCCGCTCCGCCCTCCGCCCACGGACAGCGTCCGTTTGCGAAGGTAGTAGATTTGTACTAGGACCAGCCGGACAATCCCTGCTCTCACCCGAGCAAATACCGCAAAAATCGGGGGCTGTGACCTAAGGAGCGGAGACGAGTCGCCTTTGTCTGTGTGCGCCGGCCGATTGCCGCCCTGGCGGCGTGCGCCAAGGATTCCGGCTTCTCGCCGCCATTTGAGGCCCCCAGCGCTATGGCAGGCGCTGGTCCCGCGTCGTTCGCTCGTCCCCTCCGCGATCCGGCAAGGCACAAGATCCGGAACGTCGCGATCGTCGTACAAGAAAAACCGCAGGACCATTTATTCAACGGATTTCCCGGCGCATACACCGCGCAGTCCGGCCTGAACTCACACGGAGAAACGATACGACTCGGCGCAGCATGAGTTCAGCAGTACCGCCAGGGACGCCAAATATTTCTTGCGCCGGCCGGTAAGCGAGATAAGCCCGGACAGCGATTGTTAGCGGACGCGATCGTTTGGCAGGGGTCAGCTGATTGAACTAGGTATTTTGAAGCTGCTCGTGCGTTGCTGCAAAGCCGTACTCCTCGTAGCGCTTTACTCGCTCGCCGTGGCGGCCGGGTGCGCCGGTAACGCCGGCGACCGATTCGTCGGAAACGTCGAACCGACGCAACGCGAGGCGGCGGCGCAAAGGGACGCCGTTGCGAGAAAACCGATCGCGTACGTCGGCGATGAAGGGCGCAGCGTTATCGCCGTGTTCGATAACGCGGGCCGGGAGATCGGCAAGATCACCAAAGGTCTGAAATATCCCGAAGGCATCGTCGTCGATCGCGAGCACAATCTATGGGTCGCCAACGCGGGCAAGTCAAACGTCGTCGAGTACGCGCAAGGCGCTACTTCGCCGATGCTGACGCTTCCAGATGGAGCGAGCAACGCTCCTCAAGACGTCGGCGTCTGTCGAGACGGCACGATTTTGGTCGCCAACATTATCGGCGGCGTCGCTCGATACGTCGGCGCGAAGCACCACGTGGCAAGCTCGCTTGAATACGAGGGCGCCAGTTTTACGAACGTGATGTGCGACGCGGCGGGGAACGTTTTCGCGACCGCCGTCGTCGGAACGTCCGGCAACGTCATCGCGTTCCCTCACGGTCAGCAGTACGGGGCGCACTCGCTGCCGATCTTCAGTTCCGGAAATCTCGGCGGCATCAAGCCGGACAAGTCGGGCAATATCCTCGTGAGCGACATCGCCGGCCACGTGACCGAGTATACGGAACAGGGCTATCCAACCGGCGTGCGGATCGACACGCCGGACCGCTGGGTGGACATCGCGCTCGATAAGACCGGTAAACTATTACTCTGCGGCGATGAGACGAAGAACGAAGGCGTCGTGGTGACGTTTCCGGGCGGCGCCGTGCGCGGGGCCTATAAGGATCACTTTTCCAAGGTGCTTGGCGTCGCGTTTGATTCCTGACCGACGCGCTGTAGCGGTTTCAGTTGCGCTGCTTGCGCTCGTGGCAGCGTGCGCGGCTCCTAGAGGGGGCGGCGACGGCGCGTTTTTGCCGCAAACTTACTCCCGCGCGGCCCTTCCGAAATCACCGATCGCCATCACCGGCATCGGAGAAAATGCGGCGCTCGATCGTTTGGTCGTAAAGTTCATGCTGTCTCAGAACGTGCCCAACGCCGAACTCGCGGTTTCGGTGAAGGGCATGACGACATTCTCACACGGGTACACCTATCGCGGTCTGGCGCGCTCGACGACGGCGCGATCGACGATCATGCGACTCGCCAGCAACACGAAAGCCTGGACATCGGGTGCGCTCTTCAACCTCATCGAAGCCCACAAGATCGATCCCCATGCAAAAGTGTTCAAATACCTCGGTATCACTAAGCCGTTGCCGCGCGGAGCGAAGGCCGATCCGCGGATCTACGGCATTACGATCGAGGACATGATCCTTCACGAATCGGGTTGGGACGATTCGAAGCCTCCCTACTACGATCCGACGTTCCATATGCGTGACATCGCGTTGGCGCTCCATCTTGACCACGAGGTCGATCCCGTGTCGTACGTCCGTTATCAGATGCATGAACCGCTCCAGGAACCACCCGGCACGACGTATGCCTACTGCAACTTCTGTTACACGGTGCTCGGCATGGTCGTCGCTAAGGCGTCGGGACGAAGTTACACGGACTACGTCGACGGCGTCGCCAGATCGCTGGGCGTAAAAAACGTCGAAGGTTCACCGACAATGGGCCATCGACTTCCGCACGAGGTTGCGGCATACTATTCCGCGTCCAAGGGATTATCGGCGGTATACGTGTTGTCGAAGCGGCAGTTCCCGTACCCGTATAGCGGTGACGACATGGCGCTGGAAATCGCTGGTGGCGCCGCCCAACTCGCCACCAGCGCGGATTCCATGCTGGCCTTCATGAAGCGGTATCTCATCTGGGGCGTCGGTACGCCGGAGCCCGGCGCGGATTGGGCGCGCGAAGGCTCGATGCCTGGAACCAATACGTGGGCGGAACAACTACCCAACGCCACCAATTACGCTTTCCTTGTAAACACGCGGCAGTACGTTTATGGCAAAGATCCGCATGCCTTCGAGGACCTGCAAGGCAAAATCGAAGCGCTACTGGGTGCACCAGGGGTCAATCGTCATCGGGATCTTGGTCTGAGATAGGTTGGTGCAAGAAGTACTGCTCCCCAAGGGGTGACGGGATCGGAACGAATTTGTGCGGCGGTCCTGAGAAGTCGAAACAATCCGCCAAGTCGTCGGCCCGTACGTCGGTCGTTCCAAGCGATGGAAGTCCGAAGGCCTTTTCCGTGAACTTCAGTATGCTCGCGAACTCATGGTCTTTGGTGGACATGTAGTGCACTTTCGCGTACGGCGAGACGACGATCAGCGGAACGCGGAATCCAAGCTCGTACGAGTTATAGATTTTCGGAATCATCGGATCGAACCAACCGCCCCAATCGTCCCACGTGATGAAGATGGCGGTCGTATCCCAGAACTTGCTCTCGCCGATCTTATTCACGACCGAGGCGACCCACGACGGGCCCGAGCCGTTGTTTCCCGCGGGATGATCGGACGATTTGCCCGTGGGAGTGACCCACGTCACGTTGGCGAGATAGCCTTTCCCGACGTCGGTGAGAATCTGCGACGGCGGCGCTACGACATCGGTAGAGAACTGTGGGCTGTTGTAAATCGGCAAGACGGCGGCCGGCGCCATCCAGAGCCCCGGCCCGAGATGAGATTGGTAGTAATGCCACGTCAGGTTCGGTTGATCGTCAACCAGCGCCATGAGCGAGTTCCGGTTGAAGCAAGGCGGTGCGGTCTGATTCTCGTTGCCCTTGGGGTCAATTAAGACGACGGTCGACCCGCTGGGAGCGTCGCAACCTCCCGTGTTCTTCTTTTGCGGCGTCAGAGGGTTCTCCGCCGCGCGCAACTTAGAGCCGTCGGAGATCGTCGAGGTCCCGCTCACGAGATACTGATGGGCCGGAAAGCTGGGGCCTTGGTTCGTCTGAAACATGTGGTTAGCGAACGTATAGCGGCTCGCCATGATGTAGTATGGTTGCACCTCGGACTTCGGCACGTAGCCATACGCGCGCAAGGCCCTGGGTGGGCACTTCGAACCTTTTACGCAGCCGGAATCGACGAGATTGAAACCGTCGCCTTTCCCGTTATCGAACTCAACGGTAAAGGCGCTGTGATGGTGGCTGATATCGTACGGTGCGGTCAACGAGATCGGCTGCAAGTGAACGATCTTACCTAAGGAATTTTTCGCCGTTCGAACGGTCATCGCGCCGGGAAGCGCGTTGAAGAGATCGTTGACGGTTCGGTTTTCCTGCACGATGATCACGACGTGTTGAATTTTGGCCGAAAGGGCACCCGGAATCTCGCGTGAAAATGCCGGCGCCATCCTACCCGAGGTGCTCGTACCGTTTCCAAGCGTCGGGTTCGCCGATTGTGACGGGGCAAAACTCTGCGCGCATCCGCACAGTATGGTTGCTATCGCGATGGCGCAAAGCCGTCTGCAGTTCATGGTCGCGCTCCTTCGACTCAGTCGAGACGAGTGTGTATGTCTTTAGTGTATTGTCCGACAAACCGCGCGGTCAATTGGGCCGGTTAAGCAAATTATCGAAAAGGTGATTGCAGTGGTTGACTGACGTCAATCAAAATACGAGTAGTTGCGTTAAGTCAATTCAGGAGTCACTACCGGGCATGTTGAAATCAGAACGCCGTGGAGGGGATTAAGTGACCGCTAAGCTACTTCGTACGTCGCTATTCCTTGGCGCGCTGACGCTCACGGCATGCTCTTTCGGAAGAGCGCTGCCGGGCGGTGTTTCCGCTCAGGCGCCGGTTTTCAACGGCGTGAATCCGAACGCCTCACGGCCGGTCAGCAAGTACATCAAGCACGTCATCGTCATCATCCAGGAAAACCGCAGTTTCGAGAATTTCTTCGCGGGGTATCCGGGCGCCGACGCGCCGATGTACGGATATGCCGTCAAAAACAAACACGAGATCAAGGTGCCGCTGCACGGCATCACCTTCCATGCCGCCGACCTGCGCCACGATTGGTATGCGGCGATTCACGATTGGAACAATGGGCAAATGGACGGCTTCGACGAGTTCGGCAAGGACCCGCACAATGGGCCGAATCCGGCTTATGCGTACGTGCACCCCAGTCTGATCGTTCCCTATTGGACGATGGCGCAGCAATACGTTCTCGCCGATCACATGTTTCCAACCGAATTCGGCGGCAGTTTTACCGGACACCTTACGCTTATCGCCGGTACCGACAATCTCTCGCCTACCGAGGCCGAAGTTGACTTCCCCTCCGCCCTGCCGGACGATTGCGATTCGCCTCCCGGCACGCACAGCGCGCTGCTCTCAACGTCAAGGCGGGTCAGTTACAGTGGCCCATTTCCGTGTTTCGATCAGTTCAATTCGATTGCGAGCACGCTCGACGCGGCAAAGGTTACGTGGAAGATTTACGCGACGCACGTGCTCGATGCCGGAATGTGGGAGCCTTTCGAGGCGATGGAGTCGGTACGCTATGGGCCGGATTGGAATCACAGCATCATCGCGCCCCAGACGAAGATCTTGCGCGATCCCGCGGCCGGAAAGTTGGCGTCGGTCACGTTCGTGACGCCGAGCGCGAAGGACTCAGACCATCCGGCCTACTTTAGCGACCGTGGACCCTCATGGGTCGCGTCAGTCGTCAATGCGATCGGTCAAAGCAACTATTGGAAGAGCAGCGCCATCGTCGTCGTATGGGACGACTGGGGCGGCTGGTACGACAACGTGCCGCCGAAGCAGCTGGACTTCCGCGGATTGGGGATACGCGTTCCATGCCTGATCATTTCGCCGTACGCGCGAAAAGGTTACGTCTCGCACCTGCGTTACGAGTTCGGCAGCATCCTAAACTTGATCGAGCAGGCGTTCAACCTTCCGCCGCTCGGCGCGGAGAAAGACGGTTACACCGACGTGCGCGCCGGCGGGATGGATAACGTCTTCGATTTTACAAAAGCGCCGCGCGTTTTCGTTCCGATCAAGGCAAAATATCCGATGTCGGACTTTCTCAACGAGCCGCCGTCGAACGAACCGGTCGATACGCAATAGCCTTTAGGCCGGTGTCGCCGAAGGTGCGGCCGTCGGTGTGGAGATTGGCGAAGGTGCGGCGCTCGGCGACGGCGTGGGCTTCGGCTTGGCGGCCCAGGCGGGATACGGCTTTATCGTGACTCCTCGATGCAGTTGCGAGCGGCTCAACGTTGCATAGGACGTTTTCGCGAATTGGGACTTGACATACGACAAGAGCGCAACGGCGCGATCTCGCGCCTGCGCTCCCGGTAGTTCCTCGTAGAGTTGGGCCAAGGCGTATCCCGTCGACGGTAGCCACGAGTCCCTGGGATACTGCCGCGCCCAATCGCGGTAGGCCTCTTCCGTGAGGCCCACCAGATGCTCCGCGTCGCCGGGGAGCACCTGGTGGTTTTCGTAACGCTTCTTGAGTTGCATGGTTTCGTAACGGATCCGTAGCGCGCTCATCCTCAGTCTTCCGAAATAGCGGTCGCCGGGCGCACCCGATGCTGCGACCTGTGCCAGCGCCAGGCCGAGCAAAAACAGCAACCGCACGAAGACTTTAGTGGGGTTGCGTGTTCGTCGTCGAGTTCGTCGTGCTGCTGCCGCTGCTTCCCCCGCTGCCGTTGCCGGCCGAGCCGGGCTGCGTGATCGTCGTCGTGCTGTTCGTGGTCGACGTCGTATTCCACGGATGCCAGTAGAAGAGCACGAACAGAATGGCCGCCACTACGATTATGAGCCCGACGATCCAGGCTACCGGACTGGCGGCGCCGTCTCTATCAACGATGACGGTTCGGTCGTCTTGCATGCGATGGTTACCTCCGGCCGGGATTCTTCCCCAATCCGTGCGGGATGAATCGAATGCAAAACGATGGGCCGCTCTCGCGAGCGGCCCATCGGATGGCTTCGCCGGTTTATCCGACGATTTCTAATCAGGCTTTAGGGATATGAATGGACGCAAGACGAGCTTGCGTTGCTCCACATCGGTTGCGAGGTGTACGAGTGCGGTCCGAACGGATCGTTCAGAATATTGTACCACGCGCAGAGGTCGCCGATTTCACCTTGGCCGCTGTTCCAGCCGCTGAAGGGAACCGGATCGGTGATTGATTCACCGAGTTCGTGACCCTCGACGATCGTTACGCCTTCGTCCACAGCCTTTTCATCGCTTGGCGGCGAGATGATGCTCGCGCCGCAATTCCCACCCGCATCGGGCATGTACGGCAGATTCGTGTACGACACGTAGTTGCCGTTGTAGGTCGTCGAGCTATGGTAGGCGCACCACTGCGTTCCGAAACCGGAGCTGCTGTGCTGCGTCGGGGTCGCGACGACGTATGAGCCGTTCGCATCGTAGCCGAAGTGCGCGACGCCGTTGAGCGCTTCTTGCGCCACTTGTCCGTCGCTCGGATGAGCGGGAACCGGAGTCGTGTTATCGTCCCAGACGCCACCGTCTTGATTGGACGGGTTGGTGATGTAGATCGTGCTTCCGCCCGACTTCATGTAGTACTGGGTATAAATGTTTTCGTGGCCGCTGCCGGCGATGTAGCGGTCGTATCGCCTCAGCAGGCGCTTCACCTGATCCGGGTCGCCGTACGTTTTGTAGCCCCAGAGAATCAGATACACCTTCGGAGCGACGAGTACCGGGCCGTTGCCATACGTCAGTTGGGTGGTGTTTCTGATTTTGCTGGCATTCTGGCGAGTGACCATATAGTGCGGTGTGTGATACAGTACGCCGCCGGAATAGATCCAATCGTGGCCGGCCGGTCTCATGGTGCCGGCCTGCTGCTGCGTTGTGGTGCTTCCGCCGAGCGGTGAAATGCCGTTATTTGCGGCGCAGCCAACCATTGCGAGTCCTGCCGCGCACCCTAAAATGCCGACAAGCCGCGAGCGCTTATACATACGCAAGTAAACCTCTTGTAAGGGAGTAGCTAGAGAATTCCTAGCAGGGAAAGTGTTGGTCCCTTCACCGATTCAACTCCGGACCCCTGCCCCCCTGAAAAACTAGGTACTTCGAACGGCAGGGGAGCACGGCAGGCGTGCGGGAACCGCTCCCTCCCCAAGTTCCTTCGGAGGCTCTGCTATGTACGAAAAGTTCTGGAGCCGAGTAGTCAGCGCCGGCATCGCCCTTGCTTTCATTGCCGGTTGCTCCGGAAGTTCCGGCTCCTTAAATGCACCCCAAGCTATCGCTCCTCAAGGCTACCGCGTGCTCCCGGGGCCCGCGGTTAGCGGTCCAATCCTCGTGCCGCTGGTGACGCACCGCACCAATCCGGTGCCGCCCGGACCGGAACACATTCGACGGCACGAAACGCTCTATGTCGCCGATCTTTCGAGCAGCGTGGTCGACATTTACGATCCCAGGTCGCCCAATCCGTCGCCGATCAGTTCGATCACCACGGGAATCAATAGCCCGGCCGGTCTTGCCGTCCTCAAAGGCGGCACACTGTACGTTTCAAATCTCGGAAACAACACGCTTACGGTCTATCCCAAGGGACAGACGTCGCCGAGCCTGACGATTACCAACGGCGTCAGCGGCCCATACGGGATGGCGCTGGACTCAAAGGGGGACGTCTTCATCAGTAACCTCAACAACAACACCGTCGTGGGTTATCTCGCGGGCCAAACATCGCCATTCGAGACAATCGACTTCAGTTCGTTGGGTCAACCCGTCGGCGTCGCGGTCGACGGTAACGACAACGTGTGGGTCGCCTGCGACTCGACGAATGCCGTTTACGAGATTCCTGCCGGCACGTCGACTCCACAGAACGCCAATCTAACCGGCCTTGCCGGCCCGATCGGCATTTCATTCGGGAAACAAGACGAGATGTTCGTGTCGAACTTCAGCGCCGCCAACGTCAACGTCTATGCCTATGGATCGACGACACCATCCGAAACGATCACTGACGGCATCAGTGGTCCAACGCTCAACGCGGTCACGTTCACCGGTGCGTTCTTTCAATCGAATCAATCCGCCAACGTCGTGGGATACCACAAGAATCAAACCTCGCCGTTCTCGACGATCACCGGCCTAAGCGATCCGTTGGGCATCGCGGAAGGTCCGGTCGTTATAAAAATAGGCCCTGGCCCGAAATAACCACGAGAAAACCGAGCAGAGCGCGTGGCGAAAGCCGCGCGCTCTCGATTTGTGGGGTTCCGAGTCAGAGGCCCGGATACGGAGTGCTCGGGGGTTGCGGTTCGATTGGCGGAACGACGGGCGGTCCGATCGGCGTGGCGATGGGGTCGTAGGCGATCGGAGGATCGACTGGGATCGGGTCCGGGTCGTGCGCGCCATCCCGCCGTCGATCGTAGCCGTTGACGAGCGTGCCGCCGAGGTCGACGTTGTGGGCGCTCACGTCGACGTTCACGCCGCGTCCCGTTGCGGAGAGCGTGGTCTCGATGGAGCCGCCATCGCCGTTTCTCGCGAGGATTTGCAGTGAGCCGTTCTGTTCGCGCGTGACCGAGTCGCCGTCGCAAAGTCGGACCGTTTGGCCGGGCGCGATCGAGAGCTCGCGGCCGAAACTCGTGATCTCGGCCTGACCATCCTTGTTGAGGCCGACGGTCGTCGCGCCATTGTTTAACGTAACCGTCGCGGAACGATTCCAGGTAACTCCCTTCCCGTTCGGCGCCGTCGCTTGCGTCGAGATTCGAAAGCCGCCGGGAATTGAATTCGAATTTAACAAATTCGGCTGCGACCCCATGTTGTTCCAATTCTCGCCTTTGAAAGAAAGGTGAGGATCGCCTTCGCTGGAGCCGGTCGCGTTTTGGAAGTAACGCTCGTTACCGTACGGCTGGCATCCGACGCCGTTTCCCGAGGACCCGTTGCAACCATAACCCATGAGCGACGAAAGCATCTGCATCATTTGCTGCAGCATACCGAGTAGGGGCGTAAACAAACCTTGAGAGCTGCCGGCGCTCTGATTGAACCATGGCGGAACGAATCGCGTCACGTTGTCGCCGGCGGGCGGCGGGGTGCCGCCTGAAAACAGCGTACCGTTTCCTTCGGCATTTCCCAAGGGCGCCGAAACTGCGCCGGCTCCAGGCGCGTCGAGGGGTTGAACGTACATTGCTGAACCTCCAGAAAAAGTTGACGTTCGATCACGACGCGCGCTGCAAATGACAAGGGGACCGCTCTGCGCGCAGAAAACCGGATATTCAAGATGAGTGACACGCAGACGACGAACATCGCGCGCCTCGAGCAACGCTTGGAGGCGCTCAAGGAGCGTCTTTGACGACGCCACAAAGCGTCGACGAATAGCCGAACTCGACGAACGTTCCCGGTCTCAAGAGTTTTGGAGCGATCCCGAATCGGCCCAACGGGTGATGAAGGAGCTCGCCGAGCTGCGAGAGGAGAGCGCGGCGATCGATCGCATCGCGGAACGTCTAGCGGAGGCGCGCGAACTGCTTTCGCTTTTTGAAGGCGACCCCGCTGCAGATGAAGAGGTTCACGGGAGCCTCAATGCCGCCACCATCGCGTTGGAACGGCTGGAAATGGCCGCCAGCTTTAGCGGCGCGTTCGACAATCACAATGCCATCCTGAGCATCTTTGCCGGAGCCGGCGGCGTCGATGCGGCCGACTGGACCGCGATGTTAGCGCGAATGTATTTGCGCTGGGCCGAATCGAAAGGCTTCCCGACGCAAATCGTGGACGAATCGCCGGCGGAAGAGGCAGGCCTGAAGTCCATCACGTTCTTCGTTCGGGGGCGCAACGCATACGGAATGTTGGAGAGCGAGCGCGGCGTTCATCGCCTCGTTCGACTGTCACCGTTCGATGCGGCGCATCGACGGCACACTTCGTTTGCCGCAGTGGACGTGATCCCGGAAGTCGATGCGGCGGAGAGCGCAGAAATCGACGTGAATGCCGACGATTTGAGGATCGAAACCTTCAAATCCGGCGGAGCCGGTGGGCAGTACGTCAATAAGACGGAGTCCGCGGTGCGCGTTATCCACGTGCCTACCGGCATCATCGTCGCGTCGCAGCAAGAGCGATCCCAGGCGCAGAATCGCGAGGTCGCGCTCGGAATTCTTCGAGCAAAGCTCGTGGCCCGCGCGGCCGAAGAGCGCGAGCGAAAACTAGCCGATCTCCGCGGCGAGCGGCAAGCAAACGAATGGGGCTCGCAAATACGCTCGTATGTTTTGCAGCCCTACCAGTTAGTGAAAGACCATCGCACCGGCGTGGAGACGGGAAACGTAGCGGCAGTCCTCGACGGTGAGATCGACACGTTTATCTGGCCGTACTTACAACAGCGCCGCGCTTCGGTCGCATAGTTCGTGCGCGACAGGGCGCTCTGGCTGGGCTGCTTCGTCTATGCGCTGTTGTTCACCGCTCTCGGCGTCTGGAAGTACCTCGTTCATCGCAACCTGGTGGACTTTGGAATTTTCGCGCAGACGACCGCGAGCGCGTTTGGATGTTTTTGTAACCCGATCGAGGGCAGCCACTGGGCGTTCCACTTTTCGCCGATCCTTTACGCGATAGCGATTCCGGTGTCGGCGCTGCGCTCGCCGTTGAGTTTGATCGTGCCCCAAGCGGTTGCCGGCGCAGTCGTCGCGCCACCGCTGTACGCCCTCGTTCTTCGCCGGAGCAATAATGTCGCGGTTGCGCGCGGCGCGGCAGTAGTCGCGTGGCTCTATCCGCCGCTCGCCGGCCTCGTCTTCGGCGATTTTCACGAGAATAGCTTTGCGCCGGCGGCGGTTGCGTGGATGCTGTACGCCTTTGACGCCGGCCTGTTGGGCTGGACGGTGCTGACGGCGTTGCTAACGCTCTCGATCAAAGAGGATCAAGCGGTGTTCTTGATGGCCGCCGGAGCGTTGGGCGCCTGGGCGTTTCGCGGAACGCCGCGCGCGCGCGCCGCCGGCGCAGTGGCATTGATCGCAGCGATGGTGCTCATTCTTTTTTTTGGGGTCATTCAACCGCACGCGGCGGCAAACACGGTGTGGCGGCCGGAGCGCTTTTACGCGTGGCACGCCGCCGACGCGCGCGGCATCCCGGGCGGCATCGCGATTCGGCTTGGATTTCTGTTGCTGATCTTCGTGCCGCTCCTTTTTGTGCCGCTGCGCTCGCCCTATTTTTGGCTTGCCGTTCTTCCGTTGGGCGAGGTGCTGTTCTCGCGCATGCCGACCACGTTTACTCTGGGGACGCACTACGCCGGCGCCTGGATCGGCTACGTCCTGGCCGCCTATGCGATCGCAATTGGGCGGCTAGAGCGGCGCCGGGCTGCGCGCGTCGTTACCGCCTGCATCGTCCTCTGCGTCGTCGAACTTGCCGTCGCGAATCCGCTTCACCCGGGCGTAAACCTTCGGCCGCTGCAGTCGCGTGACGCGATGTTGGACCGCTTTTTGGATACGCTGCCGTCAAACGCCAACGTCGCGACGCAAGAAGAAGCGTACACGCATCTCGCGCTGCGCAATCCAAACGCAACGCTATTACCGGACACACCGGCGGCGTCCACGAGTGCTTGTTACATTTTAACGGACGATTACTTTGCGGATTCGCCGCGGCTGCAAGAGTATGGAGGCGCCGTCGATGAGTTAGTGAAGCACGATCGCTACGCTGCGATCGCGCGGCGCAGTGGGGTGACGCTGTTTGCTCGTCGACCGCCGTGTCGTTGAATGCTAAAGCAATTGCGCCAACGCGTCGGCGGCGCGCGCAGGCCAAGCGTCCTCCGCCCGAACGATTCGATGTGGCGCCGCCCACGGCGACCAGCGTGCCACCTGGAGCCGGTACTTCTTGACGGGAGCAAAGACGGCGACAACCGGCGTGCCGACCATGCCGGCGACGTGCATCGCGCCCGAATCCGGAGCGACCAGCGCCGCTGCGCTTGCAATCGCGGTTTTCCACGGTGCGAGGTCGCAATAGGCGATCGGCAGCGCGGTTGCATCGCCGACCCGCTGCGCATACGCGTGTTCGCGTCGGGCCGCGACCAACTGCAGGGAGCCCGTCCCCGTTAACCGCCGCACGAGTTCGACGACTTGCTCGAACGGAATTCCCAAGCGTTCCCACTTGTCGGTAATCTGCACGACGATGTCGTCGGAGCGCAACGCGTCGTCTTCGACGATCAATGGGCGAAGATGGACGACGTCGCGCGTCGGTTCTTCGCCGCCGAGCAACGGCGCGGCGAGCGCAAAGAGCACTTCGCACTCGTGTGGCGCGCGAGAGTCCATTCCGGCGCTGCGATATGCGGGATCTGTCAACTGTGCGCGCGACCAGAGCGCCTTGAACGGCTTTCCGATCGGGTCGATGAAACCGGTGCGCACCGGCGCACCGACGGCGCGTGCGAGCCGGTAGCCCGCCGGGTCTTCGGTCGCCACGAGCACGTGCGAATAGCCCGAACCCGCAAGCCTTGCGCCAAGGGTCGCAACGGCGTTACGGTTTGCGCGCGACCCGTCACGGAGCGCGAATTCGGCGACGAACTTGCGGCGGAGCGCCCCTGCGGTAAAGACGTCAGCGTTCTGCGGGGAGAGAACGATGTCGACCGGAATGTTGCGGCGGCGCAACGCTGCAAGCATCGGCGTAAGCGCCAGCGCATCGCCGATTGCATCGAGGCGGATGATGAGCACCGACGGTGAACCCTTCGGCATGCCGCTCCATTCGGATGCGCAATTGCCGGCTGCCTGCTGACGCGATGCTCGCGCATGAGGACATCGTCACGCTCGACCGGTTGGAAGGTTACCGTACGCTGCGAACGTTCGGGCAGGTTTCCGGAACTGCGTCTCGGCCGCGCAATCGATTACGCTCGACGTTCCGCAGCCTCGGCATGTTGATTGGCCTGGCGAGTGCTGAAATACTAACCGACGCCGAGCAACTGCGCACCGAGGCGCTCGAGACGCTGCGCAAACGCGCCGATTCCCTGGGAGCCAACGCCGTCATCGGCGTGCAGTTTTTCGTTTCCGAAGGGGACGACGGCGCCTGCGAGGTCGTCGCCGTCGGAGAGGCCGTTGCCGTGCGCAAGATCGAGCACGAGTGACTGAGGACGAGCGCGCCTTTTGCGAGCGGCGTCTGACCGAAGGTTCGGTCGCCGCAGCTGCGTGTCGGAAGTGCGCAATCGGATATGAGCGCCGCAACAATGTCTATGGCGAGGGCGATCCCTGCGCGGCGTTGATGGTGGTCGGCGAGGGTCCGGGCGAAACGGAAGATCGAGTCGGACGTCCGTTCGTGGGTAAGGCCGGTCAGTTACTCGATCGAATGCTTGCGGCAATCGGATTGCCGAGATCCGACGTCTATATCTGCAATACGGTAAAGTGCCGTCCGACGCTGGAAGGGCCCAATGGACCGCGCAATCGCGCGCCCGACCCGGAAGAGATGGAGAACTGCCGCCCGTTTTTAGACGAACAGATCGAAATCGTTGCGCCGAGACTGATTCTCGCGCTGGGCTCTCCGGCAGCGAAATGGTTTCTCGGCCCGAGTTTTCAGATCACCCGAATGCGTGGGCGCTGGTACGTCGGTCCCCGTGACATTCCGTTGATGGTGACCTTTCATCCCGCATATATCCTGCGCCAAACCGGCGGCCAGATCGACGCCGTCAAGCGATTAGTCTGGGACGATCTGAAAGCCGTGCGGAGCAAACTCGACGAACCCGTTGAGGAAATGGTCGGCTCTATCGAAGTCGTGCAGGCGGCACTCTTCGAGTGAAGCGAGAGCCGTTAGCGGTCTGGCTCAACGATGTGGTCACTTCGGGGAGTTATCCCGACGTCGCCGCCTTCGCCGGCGAGCACGACCTGCGACCGTATCGCTTGCGTCAACTCTATCACGCGGCCACGAAAGAACTGCGCGACGATCTCGGTGAGGTTACGACGCTGCCCAAAGAGTTGCGAACCACGCTGACGCAGCGCGGGGTACGTCTGACATCGCTCGAACCGATAACGGTGCAGCGTTCGCGCGACGGTCAAACAACCAAGGCGCTCTTTCGGTTGAACGACGGGAATGCCGTGGAGGCGGTGCTGATGGAGCACTTCGGAGTTCGCAGCACGGTTTGCATTTCTTCGCAGGCCGGCTGCGCCTTCGGGTGTCAGTTTTGCGCGACGGGCCAAGGCGGCTTCAGCCGGAATCTGCGTGCGGTGGAAATTTTCGATCAGGCGCGTTTCTTCGCCCGAGAACTGAGCCGTCGCGAAAAGCGCATCACCAACGTCGTTTTCATGGGCATGGGAGAGCCGTTCCACAACTACGAGGCCGTGATGGGCGCCGTGGCGCTTCTACACGATCCCCATGGCTTCGGTCTGGGTCATCGGCACATCACGATCTCAACCGTCGGGCTCGTCGACAAGATCGACGCCTTTGCTCGAGAAGACGTTCAGGTCAATCTCGCGATCTCACTCCACGCCCCGACCGACGAACTTCGATCCCAATTGATGCCGGTGAATCGCCGCTACCCTTTGCCGACGTTGATGGATGCCTGCGAACGCTACGTCAACGCGACGCGGCGGAAGATTTTCTTCGAATACGTTATGCTCGCGGGCGTGAACGACGATGCCGCTTGCGCAAAATCGCTCGCGAGATTGATGCGCGGGCCGCTCTATCACGTCAACCTCATCCCGTATAACGCTACGCCGGACGGCCCTTTTGAAGCAACGAGCGATGCGAACATTTGGAAATTTGCGGCGATTCTCGATCAAGCCGGCGTGCCGGTGACGGTGCGCCAGAACATGGGCCGCGACATTACCGCGGCGTGTGGGCAGCTACGCGCGCAGTCTCGGCCGCCACGCGTGAGAGCGAGGGCATGACCTCGCCTCTCCCCGAAGGATGGCATACCGTAACGCCAAGGATCGTCGTCGACGATCCTGCCAGGCTCGTGCAGTTCTTGATCGATGCATTTGGGGCGACTGGAGAATACCGATCTGACATGCCGTCGTTGATGCGAATTGGCGATTCCATCGTCATGGTCAGTGGTGCCGATTTTCGTGAGCCTACGCGCGCATTTCTGTATCTCTACGTCGAAGATCCCGACGCGACATACGACAAGGCGTTAGCGGCAGGTGCAGTTTCCGTAGAGCAACCTGCAGAGACCCCATACGGCGCTCGCCGCGCGATGATCACGGATCCGTGCGGCAACGATTGGCAAATCGCGACATACGCTTGACCAAATCGCACGTCCGCGAGTAAGCATGGCTACCTGGAGCGACGTACGGCGCTTAGCGCTGGCGCTGCCCGGCGCCGGCGAAGAGACGCATCACGGCGGTCGGCCGGCCTGGATCGTCAACAAGAAGTTCTTCGTTTGGGACCGGCCGTTGCGGAAATCCGATCTTGCCGCGCTGGGCGACTCGGCGCCGCAAGGACCGATTCTCGGCGTTTACACCGGTGACTTAGAGCTGAAAGATATCTTACTCGTCAGCGAACCCGAGCTTTTCTTCACCACGCCGCATTTCGACGGCTATCCGGCCATCTTGGTTCGGCTACAGAAGATCGGCGCGAGGAAACTGAAGGAGATCATCGTCGAAGCGTGGCTCGCACGCGCGCCAAAGCGCGTGGCGGATCGGTATTTGGCCGCCGCTTCGCGGAGCCGAAAGAAACGCTAGCGGGGTTTAGGCGCGAGCCGCTAAAAACTACGCTGTAATGGAAACGGCCGCGTCGGCGAGACGCGCGAGCATGGAAGAGATCACGGCGCTTGCCAAGCGCCGTGGATTTATCTTTCAGTCGAGCGAAATCTATGGCGGCATCAACGGCTTTTGGGATTACGGCCCGCTAGGCGCCATTTTAAAGGCCAACGTCAAGCGAGCGTGGTGGCGCGACACGGTCGAACTCCGCGATGACATCGTCGCGTTCGACTCGTCGGTCGTGATGCATCCGATGGTCTGGAAAGCCTCGGGACACGTTGACGCCTTTCACGACGTGATGATCGACTGCAAAGTCTGCAAGCATCGTTTTCGCCTGGACCATATCGCCGACCGATCGAAGTGTCCGGATTGCGGAAGCGCCAATTCGTTCACGGAGCCCCGCGGCTTCAACTTGATGATGCGCACGTCCGTAGGCCCGATGGAAGATACGTCGGCGCAGGCGTATCTTCGGCCGGAGACCGCTCAGGGAATCTTCGTCAATTTCAAAAACATCTACCAGACGGCGCGAAAACGGCCACCCTTCGGCGTCGCCCAGATCGGCAAATCGTTTCGCAACGAAATCACTCCCGGAAACTTCACGTTCCGCATTCGCGAGTTCGAGCAAGCGGAACTGGAATATTTCGTGCCTGACGACGGTAATGACTTAAGCGTCTTTCAACAGTGGGTCGAGCGGCGTAAAGCCTGGTACGCCGCATACGGAATCGCGGCGGAGCGACTACGCTTTTACGAACTCCCCGAAGCGGAGCGTCCACACTACGCTCGCGCGGGTGTGGACGTCGAATACCTGTTTCCCTGGGGTTGGGGGGAACTCGAATCGATCGCTCACCGGGGAACGTACGATCTCGACGCGCACATGCGGCTCTCGGGTAAGGACCTGCAGTTTTTCGACGAGGCGACGAAGACCAAATACACGCCGCTGTTGATCGAGTGTTCCGCTGGCATGGATCGCACGATCCTGACGTTTTTGATCGACGCCTACGAGCAGGAGCGCAGCGTGGATCCCAACGGGAAGGAGACGGAACGAACCGTCCTGCGTCTTCATCCACAAATCGCGCCGGTGCAGGTTGCGGTCTTTTCTCTGGCGCGCAACAAGCCGGATCTCGTGGAACGGTCGCGCGCTATCGAGGCGCGGCTTCGCGGCGCTTTTCGAACCAACTACGACGACGGCAACATCGGCCAACTGTATCGGCGGCAAGATGAAATCGGTACGCCGTTCTGCATCACGGTGGATTACGAGACGATGGCCGACGGCAGCGTGACGGTACGCGAACGCGACTCGATGCGGCAAGAACGCGTGGCCGCCGATGCCCTCGACGTGTACCTTCGAAAGCGACTCTAATGGTGCAGACCGCAACGAGATACGTGTATTTCTTCGATGAGGCCCAGGGAGCGCTGCCTCACGGGGCATCGATTCGCGAGATACTCGGCGGCAAGGGGGCGGGGCTCGCCGAGATGTCGGCTGCGGGCCTCCCCGTTCCGGCCGGCTTTACGATTACGACGCAGGCGTGTCTGCGTTTTTACGACGCCGGGCGCACCTTTCCGGCCGGTCTCCCGGAGCAGGTCGACGACGCGATGCGCCGTCTCCAAGAACGAACCGGCAAGGTATTCGGATCGGAAGAAAATCCGTTGCTCGTCTCGGTGCGAAGCGGCGCGCGTGTCTCGATGCCGGGAATGATGGACACGATCCTCAATCTCGGTTTGAACGATCGCTCCGTCGTGGGTCTTTCCCGCCTTACGCACAACGAACGCTTCGCGTGGGACGCGTATCGGCGGTTCATCATGATGTTCTCAAACGTCGTTTTGGGCATCGGCAAAGAGCACTTTGAAACATTGATTGAAGAGACGCGGGAATCGCGCCGCATTCGAACCGACGCCGAGATCGATGCGGCGGCCTGGCGTCGGTTGGTCGATCGTTTCAAAGCGATCGTTCTCGAGCGCAGCGGCGCCGAGTTTCCGCAAGACGTGCATCGTCAGCTAAAGGCGGCAATAGAGGCCGTGTTCGATTCGTGGAACTCGAAGCGTGCCAGCGATTACCGCCGGTTCAACCGCATCCCCGACGATTGGGGCACCGCGGTGACCGTCATGGAGATGGTTTTCGGCAACATGGGCGAGGATTCCGGAACCGGCGTGGCGTTTACGCGCAATCCCAACACGGGCGAACGGTCGCTCTTCGGCGAGTATCTGAGCAACGCGCAAGGAGAAGACGTCGTTGCAGGAATCCGAACCCCCGAGAAGATCTCCGACTTAGCGCGCCGACAGCCGGCCGTCTACGCGCAATTCGAAGAGATCGCGCAGCGCTTGGAGCGGCACTACCGCGACGTGCAAGACCTTGAGTTCACGATCGAGCGCGGCAAGCTCTTTATGCTTCAGACGCGCAGCGCAAAGCGCACCGCCGAAGCGGCCGTCAAGATCGCGCTCGATTTCGTGAATGAAGGTTTGATCGATCGGCGGCGTGCGGTGGCGATGGTGAGCGCGCAGTCGCTCGATCAACTCTTTCATGCGCGCATCGATCCTTCGCAGGACGTGGGCGTCGTGTGCAAGGGTCTCAACGCTTCGCCCGGCGCCGCTACCGGGAAGATCGTTTTTTCGGCCGAGGACGCCGTAACATGGCGAGAACGCGGCGACAAGACGATTCTAGTTCGGACCGAGACGACGCCCGACGACGTCCACGGGATGATCGCGGCCGAGGGAATTCTCACCGCCAAGGGCGGCGCGACGTCGCACGCGGCCGTCGTCGCGCGCGGCATGGGTAAACCGTGCGTAGCGGGCTGCGAGGCCTTGCGCATCGATCGTCCCAATAAACGGGCGAGTTTCGACGGAACCGACTTGCGCGAGGGCGACTGGATCACGATAGACGGGACGACCGGGAACGTCGCGGTCGGCGAACTTCAGTTGATCCGGCCGCCGAGTAAGTTACCGCAATGGCTCGCGACGTTTCTGTCGTGGGCCGACGAACTGCGACGCATGCAAGTTTGGGCCAACGCGGACACCCCGGAAGACGCCGCAAAGGCGCGAGAACTTGGCGCGCAAGGCATTGGGCTATGCAGAACGGAGCACATGTTCATGCAGCCCGAACGCCTTCCCATCGTACATCAAATGATCTTGGCCGCAACGGCGGCTGACCGGGCGAACGCGCTCGAACGGCTGCTTCCCTTTCAACGCGAGGACTTCGTCGGAATCCTCGAAGCGATGGAAGGCTTGCCGGTCACAATTCGTCTGCTGGATCCGCCGCTTCACGAATTCCTACCGTCGCTGGAAGAACTTTTGGTCGAAACGACCGAACTGCGGTTAACCAAAGGCGCGGATTCGCCCGAATACAAAGCCAAAAATGCGATGCTGCGTCGCGTGCAGCAGCTGCACGAACAGAATCCCATGTTGGGCTTGCGCGTCTGCCGGCTCGGAATCGTTTTTCCTGAGATCTACGACATGCAAGTCCGCGCCATCTTCGAAGCGGCTTGTGAATGCAAAGCCAAAGGCGTCGATGCGCGTCCCGAGGTGATGATTCCCGGCGTCGGAACGAAAGAGGAGATGCAAGTGACGCGCGATGCCGTCAAACGCGTTGCCGACGACGTGTTGGCAAATCGCGGCGTTACGCTCGACTATCGCATCGGCACGATGATCGAACTGCCGAGAGCCTGCGTGGTGGCCGACGAACTGGCGGCCGACGCCGAGTTCTTCTCGTTTGGCACCAACGACCTAACGCAGACGACCTACGGCTATAGCCGCGACGATGCCGAGGCGTCGTTCATCCCGGTTTATCTCAGCAAGCGAATCCTCAAGGAAGATCCATTTCAAGTTCTCGATCGTCGCGGCGTCGGCGGTTTGATGGCGCAAGCCGTTACGTTGGGCCGCTCCGTGCGCGAGTCGCTCAAGATCGGCATCTGTGGCGAACACGGTGGAGAGCCGAGCAGCGTTGCCTTTTGCGAACGCTTGGGGCTCGATTACGTTTCGTGTTCGCCCTTTCGCGTCCCGATCGCGCGGCTTGCGGCGGCGCAGTCCACGATGGGAACGCTAACGTAGCGATCCGACGATCTCGGCACAGATGCGCCGCGCTTCTCGCACGCCCGCGGCGGTGGCGCGGCGAATGAAGAGTTTGCGCCAGTACGCCTTGCCACTGAGCTTTGCGATGACGTCCGAAGCCGCTCGCGCGTCGACGGGGCCGCTCGGACGATCGACCCAGACCGTTGGTTCCTGATCGACGCCGAAGGGCAGGCGGTGGAGCAACTGCGACTGCGAGTCGGCCCATACATTGGCTTCACCGAAACGCTGCAGCAACGCACGATGGCAGGCGTCGAACGCCTCGAGGTCGCGCTCGGCGTTAAACTCGGCTGCCAACGCGAAAGAACGAACGCGGTCGCGCAGCGCCTCGACGCCGAAAATCCCCTGATAGTTCGCCGCGTCCAGGACGCGGAAATCGTCCCAGCGCAAAAACTCGTCGATCGAGTCCAGCGCGCGCGGGTCCGGCCACAGTTCTTCGAACACGGCGTGAAGCATGTGTTCGAACATCCGCGTGGTGTGATGGAAATAGACCGAAGCAAACATCATATAGCGCGCCATAACGAAGGACTCTAGCGCGACGACGCCGCGGCGATCGATGCCGACGATCAGGTCGCCGTCGCGTTCCAGGATGCGCAGCGATGCAATGAGTTGGTCGGCATCGTAGCGCCCCGTCGCCACGCCGGTAAAGTAAGCATCCCGCTGCAGGTAATCCATTCGGTCCGCGTCGAGATTCGGACCGCTCACCAACTCTCGCAGCGCGGGAAATCGGCTCGAGGGATCGGCGATGATCAAGGCCAGCACGTCGGCCGGGTCTACCTCGATCGCCGCGACGGCCGCCTCAACGTCCGTACGCGCCAGGATATCGCGCGTTCGAGCTTCGTGTCGGATTCCCAAGACCGGTTCGCACGAATGACTAAACGGCCCGTGTCCGATATCGTGCAGCAACAGCGCGACGCGCACGAGGCGGCGTTGATACGCGGCATCGGCAGCGCCCGAGAAAAAATTCCCGCCGTGCTGAAGAACTCCGTCGAAGGCGCGCGTTCCCATCGCGAGCGCGCCGAGTGCGTGGCTGAAACGCGAATGTTCCGCTGAGGGAAATGCGAGATATGCCAACCCTAGTTGCCGAAGCCTGCGAAGGCGCTGCAGAACCGGCAGATCGAGCAGCTGCGCTTCTGCTGTGGATAACTCGATGAAGTGGTGGACTGGGTCGAAGATCCGCTTCATAGCGACGGAGAATCGCTGCAGCGCGAAGAACTCCTCTGCGTTAGCGCAGACGATGAGATACGATCAAGACGCTTTTCGTGAAATCCGCGCTCGCGTCGAGATCGCGAGCCTGATCGGTCAATACGTTTCCCTGCGCAAACGTGGCAACGATCTCGTCGGGCTCTGTCCGTTTCACGCCGAGAAGACACCGTCGTTTCACGTCCACCCGGATCGGGGATTCTTCAAATGCTTCGGTTGCGGTGCCGGCGGCGACGCGATCACGTTCCTCCAACGGTTCGAGCAGCTGACCTTCGGCGATGCGGTAAGAGCGCTTGCGAGCAAAGCCGGGATCGCCCTGGAGCCGGAAAACCCACGGGCGGAGCGCGCGCGTAGCGAGCGAGAAGCAATTTACGAAGCAAATCGGCTCGCAGCCGGCTTCTTCGCGAGAATGCTCGCCGGCGAGCAGGGCGGCGCGGCGCGCGCCTACTGCGCGCGACGCGGCTTTTCGGCGGAAACGATCGAGCGCTTCGGCCTTGGCTACGCACCGAACGGTTGGAACGCGCTCGCCGACGAATTGCAACGAAACGGAATCGATCTGGAACTCGCGGCTCGGGCCGGTTTGGTGAAACCCGGACAACGCGGCTTTTACGATTTTTACCGGGATCGCTTGATGGTTCCGACCTACGCCACGACGGGAGAGGTCATTGCGTTCGGTGGGCGCATGCTCTCCGACGGCGAGCCGAAATACCTGAATACGACCACCACCCCCGTCTACACGAAGGGTCGTCATCTTTACGCGATCAACATGGCGCGCCGGGCCGCTGCGGCCGCGCGCAGCCTGATCGTCGTCGAGGGCTATCTCGATTGCATTGCGCTGCATCAAGCGGGGTTTGAAAATGCTGTCGCGTCGCTCGGAACGTCCTTCACTGCCGAGCAGGCGGCGGAACTGCGAAAGTATGCCGATTACATCTTTTTGTGCTTCGACGGCGACGCCGCGGGATCGGCGGCCGCAACCAAAGCGGTCGATGTGGCGTCTAACGTGATTGAGAACGCCGGCCTCTCGGTGAAGATCGTGGCGCTACCGACGGGAGAAGATCCCGACAGCTTGGTGCGATCGCAAGGCACGGCCGCGTTTGAAAAGCTGCTCGAAACGGCGTCGCCGGCGATTCAGTTCAGGATCGACCGGCAGATCGAACAACTCCGGGCGGGTTTCGATTCGCCGGCAAAAGTCGCTCCAAAGGCTGAAGCGCTGATTCGCGGATTAACGCCGCGTGAAGAGTGGGATCGCTGGCGGGTGTATCTGGCGGCACGACTGCAGGTGAGCGTTGACGACCTTCGAAATAGCCGCTTTCTGTCCGACAGCGCTAACTTCGCGCCGCGCATCCGCACCGCTCCCTCCGAGAGCCGCCACATTGCCGCATCGGTAGAGCCGCTCTCCTTCGAGCGCGAAGTGGTCACCATTCTTCTCGAAGAGCCGGGGTTGGCTTGCGAGTTCGGCGACTCCATCGAAGCGGTGCGCTTTCGCAACGAACTCTATCGCCGCATTTACGAAAGGATCGTGGGAGCGGCCAAGAGTTTGGTGACGACGGCCGACGTCTTCGGACTCTTTTCTGAAGATCAGGGTGTTCTGGATTTGCTCTCCGAACTGAGCCGCCGCGACCGCAGTTCCGCGGTGCGATATGGTGACTCCGATCAACGGCGAGCACATCTCGAGCGGATCGCCGAACGGTTGAAGCTCCAGGATGAGCGTGAAAGGTATCGCAAGCTCTCGGATTTGATAGACCATCAACTCGCCGAAGGGCAGCCGGTGCCGGAGGAGATTCGCGGAGAGTTTGAAGCGCTGGTCGCTAAACTAAAACGATAAAGGGGAACGACGGAAAAACGCCATGAGAGAGGAGGTGAACGACAAGAAGATGACGCGGAAAAAGGCCGGAGGTTCGGTTGCGGAGCCGCCGGTAGCAACGCTTGACGATATTAAGAAAAAGCTGCTCGCGCGCGGTAAGGCGCAGGGTTCGCTGACCTATGAAGAGATCAACGGCGCCTTTGAAACACTTGAAGACCTCAATCCCGAGCAGCTCGAAGAATTTTTCGAAGAACTCGCCGGCGCCGGCATTGAGCTGGTTGAAGAGCAGAAAGAAGAGAAACCAGAGGCGGAGCGCGACGAAGGGGCCGACGAACCGATTCCAGACGGCCTTTCGCTGGACGATCCGGTCCGAATGTACCTCAAGGAAATCGGACGCGTTCCATTGCTCTCCATGGAGCAAGAGAAGTCGCTGGCCATGCGTATCGAAGCCGGCGAACTGGAGGCTCGCCGCAACGGCTCCGCGGATTGGAAAATCGTTGACGGGGGTGAGGAGGCGAAGCGCCAGCTGACCGAAGCGAATCTTCGACTTGTCGTCTCCATCGCGAAGAAGTATGTTGGCCGCGGAATGCTTTTCTTGGATTTGATTCAGGAAGGCAATCTCGGACTGATTCGGGCCGTCGAAAAATTCGACTATCGCAAGGGCTATAAATTCTCGACCTATGCGACCTGGTGGATCCGGCAGGCAATTACGCGCGCCCTGGCCGACCAAGCGCGCACGATTCGGATCCCCGTGCACATGGTTGAGACGATCAATCGGCTCATCAAGGTTTCGCGACAATTGCTGCAGGAACTCGGACGCGAACCGACCGTCGAAGAGATCGCCGAAGCGATGGCGCTCACGCCCGAGAAGGTTCGCGAGGTGATGAAGATCTCTCAGGAGCCGATTTCGTTGGAAACCCCCATCGGCGAAGAAGAAGATTCGCATCTCGGCGACTTCATCGAGGATCAAGAGGCCGTGGCGCCGGCCGAAGCGGCGTCGGTGATGCTGCTCAAGGAGAAGATGCAAGACGTCCTGCAAAATCTCACGGAGCGGGAACGCAAGGTGTTGGTGTTGCGCTTCGGCCTCGAAGACGGTCACCAGCGTACGCTCGAGGAGGTCGGTCAAGAGTTCGGCGTGACGCGGGAACGAATTCGACAGATCGAAGCAAAGGCGCTGCGTAAGCTACGGCATCCGTCACGCGGCAAGGCTCTCAAAGACTACTGGACGAGCGAATAGGGTAAACGTAGGTCGGCATGATGCAATTTACTCTGGCGGCCGCGCTGCTGGTTGCGTTGCTTCCGAGCCCGTCGCCGACGGAGCGTCCGTCGCTCAAAACGATTATCACGGTCATCTCGTCGCCGTACTGCAACTCACTGGGCGCTCACTTTAATGCAGCACTCGTCCCGATGCTCGGTAACGATCGCACCTTGGACGGCGTGAGCATCCAGCTCGACGATCTCAACGGCCTTTTTAGCTATCCGAATTACGTCCAGCGCTTCTTACAGGTACGCGATAACCTGCTTCGCCAGGAAACGGCGCTCAACGATTCGCTGCAGGCGATTCAGCGGGAGATTAATCAGTTACGGGAAGGGGCGCGCTTGACCACCGACACGCAGGCCGCTGGCCAAATCCGCGACACCGCTGCGCAGTTGCAAACCGCCTACGATCACCAGCGGCAACTTTCGATCGACTTGCAAAGCATGTACCACTCGATGCTGAACTATCCGATCAACCGCGTGAATCCGGCGCTCGGCGGCTTCGATCCGCAAGAGATGAGCGAACCACCGGAAATGCGAGACGTCAAGAGCTATCTAAAGTTCAACGCCCAACGCGGCTCGATCGCGACCGCCGAAGACAAAGCCGTCGACGTCGCGTACAACACCGCGCAAACGTACTGCATACCTAAGAAATAATCCAGCTATTCTTCGTCGCTCTTGGCGTTGGCACTCGGAGTAACCAGCGGGTTTTTGTCCGCGAATGCACCGTTGGGATTCGTTTTGACCCAGACGATGAGATCCCACACCGATGGGAAGAGAAAGACGCGTTTAACCAGCGAGCCGTCTTTGACGATGCCCATCTTGACGAGCGTTTCCGGCTTGGGATCTTCGACGTTGCCGCCGGCGTTCGCAAACTTCTCGGCCCCGGTTGCCCCGTAGACGTCTTTCCCGTTTGGACCGACGAGAACGTAGTGAACGTGCTCGCGGAACGACACCCAGCGGCGCGCATCGACGCCCCACATTTTCGGCGGAGCCGGCGATTTTGCTTGAAGCACCGAGAAGTCGGCGCCGAGCAAATTGCCATGGACGTCATACCAGAGTTGGCTGGGGTCTTTGGGAGTGGCGCTCTCCCAATGCAGATTTGCATAACTAATGGCTCCGTCTTCGTCTTCATTGGTGTAGCGGAAGTAGCCGGCCTTTTCAGCGGCGGCGGGAGTCGGGAAGCGCTCTGTCAGATCCTGTTGAATTGCGCGGACGAACGCGACCTCAGTCCCTTGCGGTTGGGGCGGAAGGGTCGCTTTCGGAGTAGTGGCGGCGCCCAGCGAAACGGGATTGACGAGCGCGAACAATGCCACAGCGGAGATCGTGCGTAGCAACACCGGGAAGTACCTCGCTTTCTACGGCCACTTTCGCCGGTAATCCGGCGAAAGCATCGCTAGTCCCGTTCTAAGCGGACGCCAAAGCGTTACCGCGAGGGTGTCGGCGTTGGCGAGGCCGTGATCGTGGGCGTGGGCTTCGGTTTCGCCCTGCCCGGTGTATAAATTGGTAGTGGCGTTGCCACAGGCACGACGGGAAACGTCGCATCGGGTACCTCATTATGTTGCGGCAGCGGCGCGGGCGTCACGATGGCGATCGAGCCATTTGGCGCGGCTTCAACGATCGCTTGCGTGCGAGCCGGAATTTGGGCGCCCGGCTTCAAGACGAAGTTCTTGCCTTTCCGTAAGATTTGCCAAAAGGTGTAGTACGGGACGAAGATATCGCCGACGGTATCTTCAGCGCCGACCGTCGATTCGTGGCCCGAACTAACGTGCGGCGCGAGCCGTGCCACCGGCGCACGCAACGGCAGGACGCGCCCATCGGGCAAGGTCAACGGCTGGAAGTAGATATCGACGAAACCGTATGCGTCCAAGATGTCTGCCGCAGACGAGTCCATGATCTTGATCTTTTCCGGCGTCCCCGCGGGGGCCACGACGTGGCCGGCCACGACGATGGGACTCTTCAAATGGGCTCGTATCTCTTGACCCGATTTGGAGGATGACGACGAAATTGGATCGTCGAGCACGAAAAGCAGCGCCGAATCCAATGGCAAGACGCTTGCCGCCGGGGTCGGCGAAATGCTGGGCGTCGGCGCCGGCATAGGTGTCGGAGGCGTCGGATACGCCGCCGCTGCACCAACGCCAATACTGAGGATCGCGAGAACGAAGAGACTCAGCGTGCGCGCGAGCGCAGGTCGATTAGCTGGCGCGCTTTTTCTGGGCCGTCGCTGCGCGCTTTCCCTCTTCGATGAGCTGCTTGACTTTCTGACCACCTTTTTGACCGATCCGTTCGTAGAAGTTCGGGCCATAGCGATCGCGCGTCGCTTCGCCGCCTTTCTTACCGCCCTTTTTGCCAATTTGCTCGTAAAATTGCTGGCCGTGGGCTTGTTTGGTTGCCAGGCCCCCTTTGCGGCCGATTTCTTCGTAGAACTGTGCGCCATACTTATGCTTGACGGTCTCTCCGCCTTTTTGGCCGGCCTCTCGGACGGACATCCCTCCGCCGCGCGAGTTCTCGTTGCTAGTCCCTGACATTCTTTTGTTCACCTGTGTTGGTTTGCCGCCGAAAAAGCGGGCGGCGGCGCTCTCCACCTACTACAACGCTGCGTTTCGCCTGAAAGTTTGTTCCGAAAGTTGAGCGCTGATGAGAGTCGGTTTGTGACAGAGCGAGAGGGCGCCTGGCGTGCTAGAACGCGCGCTTCGTGTCGATGAGGATCGTTACCGGCCCCACGTTGACCAGCGCTATCTCCATCTGCGCGCCGAAACGGCCATACTCGACTCGCACTCCCAAGTCTTCCAGACGGCGACCGGCGGCCTCGAACAGCTCCACCGCCTGACTCTCCTTGGCCGCCGCGATAAACGACGGCCTCCTGCCGCGCCGAACGTCGCCGTGGAGCGTGAACTGCGAGACCAGCAAGACCGCGCCCCCGGCTGGCAGGGATTCGTTCATCAGGCCTCCGGCGTCCGGGAAAACACGTAGCCCCGCGATTTTTTCGGCCATGGATCGCGAGTCGTCCACGTCGTCGTCGACGCCAACGCTCAACAGCACGAGTAAGCCTGGACCGATTTCCGCGATTCCTTCCCCGGCGACGCGCACGGCCGCCTCTCGAACCCGCTGTACAACGGCCCGCATTAGCGCGAGAAGATCGATGAGAGCGCAAAGAGAGCGTTTTCGCGCCGTTCGAGGACGCGCCGATAAAAGTACCCCGCCCAATGGGTGCCAAACGGCACGTAGATGCGCAGGCGATACCCCTGCGCGACGATCTCGCGTTGGATTTGCGGCCGGCAGCCATACAGCATTTGAAATTCAAAGCGTTTGCTGGCGATGTCACACTCCGCCGTGAACTCCTTGATCGCCGCAATCAACCGGCGATCGTGCGTCGCGATTCCCGGATAGTTTCCGCGCCGTAAGAGTTGTTTTGCGAGTTCGAGGTACTGCGTCCGAATGGCCGGCATGCTCGTATAGGCAATCTCGTCGCCTTCCTTGTACGCGCCCTTGCAGAGCCGCACGCGCGCGCCCTGTGCGATCGCGCGCTCGACGTCGCTGGGCGTGCGCTTGAGATAGGCCTGTAACACCGGCCCGACGTTGTGACCGCAGGCAAAGGCGGCGGAAACGACTCGCAACGTCGCTTCCAACACCGGTGAGCCTTCCATGTCCACGCGAACGAAAGGATCGGCGTTGCGGCGCGCGCGTTCCATGACGGCGAGCAAATTCTCGAGCGCGAAATCCTCATCGACGAGCAACCCCATCGCCGTGAGTTTGATCGATACGTTTGAATCGACGCTCGACGTGCGAATCGCGTCGAGCATTTCGAAGTAGACGTCGCGTACGCGCAACGCTGCGCCCCGTTCCCGAACGTCTTCACCCAGAAAGTCCAGTGTGGCAGACATTCCTCGGGCATTGAGTTTGCGTACCGCCGCGATCGCCGATTCCACGGTTTCGCCGGCCACGAAGCGGCGCGCCAGAAAGTAAAAGTTCTTCTGTAACACTGGAACGGGCTAGTGTACGACGCCGCGGCGCAAAATCCACGCGATCGCCAGCGCGACGGCGGCAAGCAAGACGAAGCCATAGCACAGCGCCAACGCGTCACGAACGCCCGTGGACGCGAGCGTGACGTAGAGCGCGACGGGCAACGACGTTGGATGATACGCGACGATGCTCGTCGCGCCGTACTCGCCGATAGCGCGTAACCACGCGAAGGCGATCCCGGCGCCGATGCCCGTCGCAGCCCCCGGGAGGGCGATGCGCGTGAAAATGCGCCATTCGCCGACGCCGAGCGTTCGCGCGGCGTCGGCATAGATGGGATCGATTGCGCCGAATGCTGCGGTCGCCGCGATTGCGACAAACGAACCGGAGACGAAGAACTCCGCGCACGCGACCCCCAGCAGCGAGTCGGTGACGACGACACCGTGCGCCGAAAGCCACGCGCCTAAGGGCGAATTGGGGCCGAGCACGTAGATCAGCATCAATCCGGAGGCAACGGGTGGAAATGCCAGCGGTAAGGCCAGCAGAAAAAGGAGCGCCGCGCGAAACCGCGCGTGGATGCGCGAGAGATAATATCCGGCCGGCACGCCCAGCACCGTCGCGCCCAGCGTCGCCGCCGACGAAGCCAACAGTGAAACGCGCAACGGCGCCGCGCCAAAGTGGGTGAAAGCCGAGAGCGCTTGAATCGGCGACATTGCGACAATCAGCACTGCAACGGGACCCAGCAACGCGACGAGCAGCAATAGCGCCGCGATGAGAAAGATCGGTTCCCCAGAGGGCCGCATGCAGGATGTTTCACCAAGCTATCGCGCAAAGCGTGCCCATGAGCGCGGGCATCGCCAAGATTCTCGTCGTCGCGCTGGCTCTCGCGCTCGACGTCTTCGCGGTCAGCGTGGGCGTGGGCGTACGGGGAATTCGCAACGAGCAAAAATTTCGCATCGGCGCGTCGTTCGCCGCCGCCGAGATCGCGATGAACTTGCTCGGCGCCGGACTCGGCGTGCTTGCTGGAAAGTTGATCGGCGACGTCGCCGGGTACGCCGGATTCGCGGCGCTGTTCGGAGTCGGCGCGTACATGATGCGCGAGAGCAGAACCGAGTTGAGCGAAAGATCGCGCCTCGACCTTTCGCGCGGTCCCGGATTATTGATGGCGTCGCTCGCGATCAGCCTCGATTCGCTGGGAATTGGGTTCTCGATTCGCTACATCGGCGTACCGCTGGAGGTCTCGCTCGTCGTCATCGGCATCACGTCGATTGCATCGACGACGCTAGGTTTGACCTTGGGGCGTTGGCTCGGCCGGTACGCCGAACGCAATGCCGCATTTATCGGCGGCTTATTGCTGGCGTTGACCGGAATTGTTTTCGCAGTGCTCAAGGCGCTGCGAATAGGATAGGCTCGGCGTGGGAGTTGGAGCCGATCTGTTGTCGCTTGCGACCAGTAGCGGCAGCCGCGTGATCTTCGTCGTCGGCACGGGGCGCGACGCCGGAAAAACGACGACGCTGCGCGCCGTCTATGGCGCCGCTCGCGGCGGCAACCTTCGTGTCGGCCTGGCGTCGTTCGGCCGCGATCGCGGCTCGCAGGAAAACGCAACCGGCACCAAACCTCGGCTGTGGCTTATGGCCGGAACGGTTTTCGTGAGCGCGCGCGGATGGTTGCCGCAATCGCCCGCGTGCCGAATCCTCGGCGTGTCATCCTTGCAGAGTCCGGGCGGCAACATCGTGTTCGCCGGCGTCGAGACGGGCGCGATGTTCGACGTGACGGGTCCTCCGACGGCCGCCGCCATGCGCGACGCAATCCGCGATTTGACACGGTATAGCGACCTGGTATTAGTGGACGGTGCCGTGGATCGAATCGCGGCGGTCGCGGGAATCGAGAGTTCCATTGTCGTCGCCGTAGGGGCCGCCGACGCCGCGACGGTTGTGGAAGCCGCTAGCGAGATCGGCGGTTTGGTCGCGCGATTGCGCGTTCCGCCGTTCGATTCTGGTCAACCCAGGATCGATATTCCAGGTGCACTTACCGAGCCGATTGCAACCGAATTGATCGGACGGCGCGAGATGCGGCAAGTCGTCGTACAAGATCCGACGCAGATCGCGCTACGCAGCCGTGCCGCCGTGGAAGCCTTGTCGCGGTTGAAGGTTCGCTGCGTCAGCCCGTTGCGCGTCGTTGCCGCGAGCGTGGCCTCCATCGCGGCGCAGCGGCAGTTTGAGCCCGTTGAGTTCGGCAACGCCGTTGCAGCAGCGACGGGCCTTCCCACCTTCGACGTTTACCGTGGCACGCGGGTCGCGTGAAACGCTCGCCATTACTCGATGAACCGACCGCCGAAATCCTCGGCTTCCGGTGGCTTTGCGACGCCGTCGCGCCGGTCAGTGCCTACGGGGAGCGGCATTTTTCGGAATTGACTCCCTTTTTTTCGGGGGACGAGCGTGCGGCAGGGCAGCGGTCCCAACGCATCGTGCGCGTTGCCGCGTCACTCGATCGCGGCCGTCTCGCTGCGGCCCAATCGCTGTTGGGCGAGGTGCCGGATGTTGCGCGGGCCGTTTCTCGCGCGACGATCGGCGACTCGTTGAACGATCCGGCGTTGTTAGAAATGCGGCGCTTTTGCACGACGTTGGAACGCATCGACGATATCCTCGGCGGATCCCAACAGTTCGATCGATTGTCGCAGGCGGGCGTTCGCGCGGTGCGCGACGCGCTCGCCGTCGGGCAGCGCGACGAAACGTCGTTCTACCTAGCCGACGCGCTCGATACGAAGCTTGCGGCGGCGCGAGCGCGGCGGGCCCGAATGCAGGCGGAATTCGAGGCGTTGCGCGGACGAGAAGAACGGCGCGTGGCGGCGGCGCTGGGGCGTGAGGAACTCGGCGATGAGTTCATCGTCATGCGCGCGGAGCTTGGCGGTGATTTGCCCGCCGGCGTTCGTGTGATGCGCGAGGCGGCCACATACTTACTGTGCGCTCTCGAATACGACGAAACGGTCTTGGCGGCGCTGCAACGACGTGATGACGCCGACCGGAGCGTTGCCCAAACCGAAGAAGACGCCCGCGCGCAGCTTTCGACGGTCGTGCGCGAGAATGCGGCAGAACTGATTGCCGCAATGCACTCACTCGGCGAATTCGACGTATTGGTCGCCGCGTCGCTCTATAGCCAAAAGTACCGCTGCACCGCGGCGGAAATCGTAAGAGAGCCGGTGCTGGCGTTCGAGGCAGCCCGCTTTCTGCCGCTTGAAGTCGAACTGTCGAACCTCAACCGCGCCTTCACGCCGATCGACCTCGAGTTGCGCGGCGGAGCGGTGCTGACGGGTCCCAACATGGGTGGTAAGAGCGTTTGCTTGCAAACCGCCGGGTTCGTTGCGCTTTGCGTCGCGTTCGGATTACCCGTTCCGGCAAGGCAAGCACGCGTCGCACTCTTCGATCACATCGCATGGCTAGGGCTCGGGCGGGAGGAGCGAATCGGCGGTGTACTCTCATCCTTCGCGCGCGAAGTCATGGCGCTCAAAACCGTGTTCGAACGGGATGCCGCGCGTCTTTTGTTCTTCGGCGACGAGTTTGCGCGCACGACCACCCCTCACGAAGGCAAAGCGCTCTCAATTGCTCTCCTCGAGCGCCTGCGCGCACGAGGCGCATGCGCGCTGCTCGCCACGCACCTCAGCGGCGTCGCGACTGCGGCGGACGTACGCCATTTCGCCGTCCGGGGCTTGCGTGCGATACCGTCACGGCCACCGGGAAACCGAATCGAGGACGTTCTTGCGACGCTCGGCGCGTCGATGGATTATCGCATCGCCGAAGTCGATCCCGACGAATCGGCTGCCGGCGATGCCATCGCTTTAGCCGATTTGCTAGGCCTCAGTCGAGACTTCATTGCGGCCGCGTATCGGGCCCTATCGCAATGAACGGGAATGCGAAGTTGCGAAGTTAACGGCCGATGGATCCACTCATTGTTACCTGCGCGCCCGTCGGCGCCGAAGTACGGGTCGATCAGACACCCTATCTGCCCTACACGCCGCGGCTCCTGGCACAAACGGCGCGGGCCGTGCAGGACGCCGGCGGTTCAATCATCCACGTGCATTGCCGCAACGACGACGGAAGCAACACGCACAGCGTCGACCGATTTCGGGAGGCGTACGAAGCAATACGATCGTCGAGCGATCTGATCGTGCAATTCTCCACGGGAGGTGCGATTGGGATGACGCCCGAGGAGCGCGCCGGCGTGCTGGAACTGCGTCCCGAGATGGCGACGCTGACGTGCGGCAGCGTCAACTTCGGCGACGAAATCTTCGAAAACAGCTTTCCGATCATGCGCGCGATCCTCAAGAAGATGAACGAATACGGCGTCCGCCCGGAGTTGGAAATCTTCGATAAGGGACACATCGCAAACGCGCGACGGCTCGCGCGCGAGCGGCTGTTGGCGTTTCCACAACACGTCGATTTGGTGCTGGGCGTCCCGGGCGGGCTCGACGCAACGGTGCAAAACCTCTGCGATCTGGTCGACGACTTGCCCAACGGATGCACGTGGTCCGTCGCCGGCATCGGCCGCCAGCAGTTGTCGATGGCGATGGCCGCGCTTGCGATGGGCGGCCACGTGCGCGTCGGTTTGGAAGACAACCTGTACTACAGTCGTGGAAAACTGGCGCGCAACGAGGAACTCGTTGCGCGCGTCACTCGTATCGCCGGGGAAGTAGGCCGCCCGGTGGCGACGCCGGAAAAGGCTCGCGGCATTTTGGGTTTGCCGGCGCTTCGGGATGCCGCAGGCCTTTTTCTCAGTGGCTCTTAACTAGCAAGACGTGTTCACGTACGTCGTGCGGCGGACGCTTCAGTCGATTCCGCTGCTACTGGCGATCTCGGTAATTTTGTACGCGATCCTGTACAACATGCCGGGTGGACCGTTGGCGCCGTACCTGCAGAACCCACACATTACCCCGGCCGATATCGCGCGGCTCAAGCATAATCTGGGAATGGATCAGCCCGTCCCGATTCAGTACTTGAAATGGCTGGGACACGTGCTGGTCGGCGACATGGGCTATTCCACCAGCAACTCCGAGCCGGTCTTTCAAGCTCTGGTCGAACGCTTCGGCGCCACGCTGGAATTGATGGGCGCGTCGCTTATCATCGCCATCGCAATCGGCATCACGGCAGGCATCGTCTCGGCAGTCTATCGCTACTCGGTGCTTGACTATGCGATCACGACGTTTGCCTTCTTTGGACAATCCATGCCGGTGTTTTGGTTCGCGCTCATGATGCAACTCGCGTTTGCGGTGCACGGAATTCCGTTGCCCCTCGGATATCAAATTCAACTGCCGTCGGCAGGAATTTCCAGCAGCGACACGTTCGATCTGGGCGATCGACTGTCGCACCTGATCCTTCCGGCCGTCGTGCTGTCGCTCTTGCAGATTGCGCTCTTTAGCCGCTTCATGCGTTCCTCGTTGCTGGAGGTGCTCGGCACCGACTACATGCGGACGGCGGCGGCGAAAGGGCTGGCGTTTCGGACGATTCTCTTTCGGCACGGACTGAAGAACGCGCTGATTCCGGTGGTAACCGTCATCGCGCTTTCCTTGCCTAGCCTGTTGGCGGGGGCGATCGTTACCGAAACGATTTTCGCATGGCCGGGAATGGGCCGACTTTTCATCAACGCGCTGTATCAAAGCGATCTCGCGCTGCTCATGGGATATCTGTTGCTCGTGGCGTTTCTCGTTGTGTTTTCGAACCTGTTCGCCGACGTCGTATACGCTTGGCTCGATCCGCGCGTAAAGTACGACTAGGTTCCTGAGGTTTACGGCAGTGGCGGCTCCGAGCGTTCCGATGTCGACCCCGATTGCCGACGACGAGATCGTATTTTCAAAAGTCACTTTTTGGACCCGCCTGCGGCGGCACAAGCTCGCTCTCGCGGGTCTGATCGTGTTGGCCCTCATGGTCCTCGCGGCGGCGTTGGCCGGGCAACTGGCACCGTTCGATCCCAACGCCATCGACAACGTCCACTGGCAAGGGCAGCCGCTTCCGCCTTGCTTCCAGGGCGCGAGCCAGTGCGGCGGACACACGCTCGGCACGGACGAAGTCGGTCGCGATCTGCTCTCGCGGCTGCTCTTCGGAGCCCGCATCTCGCTCACCGTCGGTCTCTTCGCCGTGATCATGGAAGTGCTGATCGGAGCGACGCTGGGTGCGATCGCGGGCTACTATGGAGGGTGGGTCGATTACGCGCTCATGCGCCTCACCGATGTGTTTCTATCGATTCCGCTCCTGCCGTTGCTGTTGGTGTTAACTGCGATCGTTGCGGCCACTTCCTCAAAGGCGGCATTGAGTTTCGGCGTTATCGTCATCATCATCGGGGCGCTGTCGTGGCCGTCGGTCGCGCGTCTGGTGCGAGCTTCATTTTTGAGCCTGCGGGAACGCGAATTCGCCGAGGCGGCGCGCGCTCTCGGCAATAACGATGGGCGAATCATCTTCCGTCACCTCTTGCCCAACGCGATCGCGCCCATCGTCGTGCAGGCAACGCTCGACGTCGCGAACGTGATCATCCTCGAATCGACGCTGTCTTTTCTGGGACTCGGCATTCAGCCGCCCACGGCATCCTGGGGCAATATGCTGGCCAACGCGCAAAGCAATCTTCAAACGGCCTGGTGGGCGGCCGTTTTCCCCGGCCTCTGCATTCTCATCACGGTGTTAGCCATCAACTATATCGGCGACGGCCTGCGCGACGCGCTGGATCCGAACATGCGCTAAGAAAGCAGTACGAGATGAGCTTTAAATCAATGCTCGCTTTTTCGCCGGCGTGGTTGGCGGTAAGCGCGTTGGGCGCATGTGGAGGCTCGAGCGGCTTGGCGCAAAATGCGGCAACGCTTCCGATCGATGGTAAAGCGGCTTTCACCTCGTCGCAAGACGATCTCTTCGTTGAGAATTTTACGAGCGTGACCGAGTACACGCTGGACGGGCAACTCGTCAAGACGATTACCGCCGGTTTTGGCAGCAAAGGAACTTCGACCGGCGGCCTCGCCCTCGATGCTTCCGGCTACCTCTACGCGATTACCGGTGACTTTAGCGTCGGCGTCTACGCGCCGTCATCGCGACAACTCGTGCGGACGATCGCCAAAGGCGTCGGATGGCCCTTTGCAGTCGCGACGGACGCTCAGAGTAATCTGTACGTTGCAAACGGTGAGAGTAACACGATAACGGTGTATCCCGCCGGCGCAAGTTCGCCCTCGAGAACGATCGGTCAGGGAATCAACGATCCCGCGTCGATCGCAATCGACTCGCACGGCGATCTGTACGTTGCAAATCTTTTCGGGAACACGGTGACCGTCTACGGGCCCGATGGATCGCTCCTTCGCACCATAACGGCCGGCATCGACGGACCTGAAGCGGTTGCCTTGGATAAAAAGGACAATCTTTTTGTCGGCGACGCATACCTTGGTTACGGGAAGACTGTGAGCGTTTACGCTCCTCCGAACGACACGTTGGTTCGCATCTTACGCCAAGGTATTTGGGCACCATGGTCGGTGGTGGGCGATCCCCGGCGTATCTACGTCTCCAACGCAAACAAAGCCACGGTGACCGTTTACGGCAGCGATCGCGGCAAGTTGCTGCGGAAACTACGAGTCAACGCGGAACCCGGGGCGCTGCTCCTTGACGGCGCCAAGAACCTGTACGTCGCCTGTTACACGGAGCCGTCAGGGCAGGTTCAGGTCTATGCGCCCGCGAGCGACACGCCCAAACTCACGATAACCGACGGCATTCTTCAGCCGTTGGCTTTAGCGTTAGGCCCGCCGTAATCACGACCCGGAAGATCCGCGTCTCAATCTTCCTGCCGCTGTTTTTATTCGCGGGATGTTCGTACGGAAATGGGCCGCCCGGGCAAATTTCACCCGGAGCATCTGCTCGGTCGGCAGCGCGCGCAACGACATGGCCGTTTGACGAACAAATCATCTATAGTCTCAAACTAAATCCAAAGACAAAAAGCGCGATCTTTCCCAGCAGCGCCTTGTTTGCCGATCGAAGCGGTGCCTTGTATGGCGCGACGTCGGCGACGGCGGGGTTTCGAGGTGGGGCCGGTACGATTTTCAGAATCACTGCCGGCGACTTTCGAATCATCGCGCGCTTTGCGCGCCGCGGCGGCGCGTATCCGTCGGCGGTCGTGGAAGATGCGGCGGGTGCGTTGTACGGAACGACGCGGGAGGGCGGCGATCTCCATTGTTTACCGACGCTCGGCTGCGGTGCCGCCTTCAAATTGGCACTGGCCGATTCATCCTACGTTAAGACCCAAATCCACCGTTTCAAAGGCGGATCGGACGGCATCGATCCCGGCGAACTGGTCATCGATGCAAAAGGCGCGCTGTACGGCGTAACGGCGGAAGGCGGCCAAAGCACGGGTTGCGGAGAGTTTGGATGCGGCACCGTCTTTCGACTGGCCCGCCGGCGGTCGCGGTATCGCGAAACCGTTCTGTATCGCTTTCGCGGCGGATCGGACGGCAGCAGGCCGTTGGGCGGAGTTGTCGTCGATCCTTTGGGAAACGTCTTTGGCGTGACCGCGCAAGGGGGTGGAAGGTGTGGCGATACCGTCAACGGCTGCGGCACCGTCTACGAAATTATACCGACCGGATCGAAGTACGCCGAGAGAGTTCTCTATCGTTTCGGCGGGACCGTAGCGAGTGACGGCTCGTTTCCCAATTCACTGATTGCCTCGGCCGACGGAACGCTCTACGGGACGACCGCCGCCGGAGGAAATGAGCGCTGCGCGGGCGGCTGCGGCACCGTCTTTCGACTCGCTCGCTCCGGCGCCGAATATACGGAGAGCGTCTTGATCCGCTTCGATCCCGCTCCCAAGCGAACGCCGCGTCTGCCGACCGCGTTGCTCTTGGTTGCAGACGGCCTCTACGGAGCGACCGCGGTGGGCGGCGAACGTACGACGTACTTCTTTCCGCACGGCTACGGGACGATCTTCACGGTAGACCTAGCCACTCAAAACGCCAGAACGATCTACGAATTCAACGGCCCGCCGGACGGCGCCACGCCCGCGGGTGGTCTGGCGCTCGGCGCCGGCGGGTTGCTCTACGGGGCGACGTCGAGCGGCGGAACGGGCCAATGCATCGACTTCACCGGTTGCGGTACGATCTACCGCCTGTCGGCCCGGCCCTCGCCGCCGGTCCGTGCTCGCTGAAAAAGGGCACGTTGCCGAGGAACCCCGAACGCCATCACCCCGGCAAACGCGCGCGCAAGTGGCGGAATTGGTAGACGCACTAGCTTGAGGGGCTAGCGGGGGCAACCTCGTGGAGGTTCGAGTCCTCTCTTGCGCACCATCTTGAGCCCGGATCTCGCCGCAGATGGCTAGAGACCGCGGAGGGATAAGGACGAGGCGAATGGATTTTGAAACAGCCGCCTGGTTCGCGGCGTAATGCTTATCGAATGGACGCAGTGGACGTTTTAATGTGTGGTTGACACGATTCGCTATTAGCCGGCCGGTGATCACCGCGATGGTGTTCATTGCGTTGGCCATTTTCGGCACCGTTGCTTTCACGAAGATTGGACGAAGTTCGAACCCGCCGGGCACCGACTTTCCGGTAGTGGTCGTGTACTGCGCGTATCCCGGCGCTTCACCTCAGGAGATGGAGCGCTTGATCGTCAAGCCGATTGAAGATCAATTGAACGGCATCGACAATCTGGATCAACTCAGCGCTACGGCACAAGAGGGCGTGGCGACGGTCATCGTTCAGTTCAAACTCGGCACCAATCTCGACATCGCGGCGATCAACGTTCAGAGCGGCGTCGACGCGGCTCGCGTCTATTTACCGGCGGATTTAGACCCGCCCAGCGTCTATAAGAACGGCGCGTCGCAGCCCTTGATGGATATCGCGCTGAGTTCCAAGACACTCAGCCCTACGCAACTCGCCGACTTTGCGAATAACCGGCTAGAGCCGCTGCTCAAGGCCATTCCCAACGTTCAGACCGTCGATATCTATGGCGCCAGCGCTCGCGAATTCCATGTCGAGCCGATTCCGGAGCGATTGTTGGGCGTCAACGCGACGTTAGGCGACGTTTTTGGCGCGGTGGCGGCCAACAACGCCAATCTTCCGGGCGGCATCATTCGGCAGAAAACGCAGGAGACGAGCGTCTCCGTTCATGCAGAGATCAACAGCGCGCAAGATTTACTTGGCATTCCGCTGACCGTTCCCGGCAGTTCGAATAAGAACCTAAAGGTCGGCGACGTCGCCTACGCCTTTGATAGTCACGTCGAGCCAACGTCGATTTCGCACTACAACGGCCAGCCTCGGGTGTATATCGAACTCGGCCGAAGCATCACGTCCGACGAGATCACGACGACCAAAGTCGCCCGTCAGGACATTAAGAAAATCGCCGCCGAGTTCCCGGACCTGACCTTTAGCGAGATCGATGCGCCGGCCGACTATACGCAGAAGTCGCTCAACGGCGTCTGGCAGTCGCTGCTTGAGGGCATCGCGCTCACGATGATCGTAATGCTGCTCTTCCTCCACTCCCTGCGCAATGCCGTCGTCATCATGATCGCGATTCCGTCCTCTATTTTTGCGACGTTCGTGTTGATGAATATGTTTGGGTTCCATTTCGACACCATGTCGTTGATGGGGTTATCCCTGATCATCGGAATCCTCGTGGACGATTCGATCGTCGTGTTGGAAAATATTACGCGCCATCGCGATCTCGGGGAGTCGCCGATTGACGCCGCCATCAAAGGCCGAACGGAGATCGGGGGCGCCGCCATCGCAATTACGATGGTCGACGTAGTCGTCTTCCTTCCGATCGCATTTCTTCCCGGAATCGTCGGCGCTTACCTCAGAGAGTTCGGAACCGTCGTCGTTATTGCGACGCTATTTTCGTTGTTGGTGTCGTTTACGCTGACCCCGCTCCTAGCGGCGAGGTGGAGCGTCAAAGAAGCATCGACGGTGCGACCGAACTGGATGATTGCGCTGGGCAAATGGAAGACCGAACTAGCGCTGGTCGCCGCCGCCGTGCTCGCGATCGTGATTCCCTGGCCGCTGGCAGAATTGCGCGCAATCCTCCCCATCATGCTGATCGCCGTGGTGCTGCTCAACGCGTTCGTTCAACGTTACGATCGCGTTTTAACGTGGTACAAAACCGTTGGATTGCCGTATGCGTTGCGACACGGTCTGTTTGTCGTTTTCGTTTGCGGCGTGCTGCTGATCAACGCGCTGACGCTTGCAATGGGCGCCGGCATTAAGACCATCGTCATCGACGCAGTCATCTTGATCTTCGCGGCCTTTTGGCACCTTATCGGAGCCGTTCTGCGAGCGGCGGTTCACGAGGCGAAGCTCGACTATCGTTGGAGTCCTTCAACAAACGGACATTCCAGGTTAACGAGGCTATGGCAGCGCGTAATGGATGTTCTGAAAAATATGGTGAGAGCCGGCGCGCGATGGTTCTATGCTACCGGACGGAGCCCGCGCCTCACGATTGCGACCTTCGCGATGCCGATCGTTCTCGCGATCCTGTTTCCGTCGTTGGGCGCAATCAACTTCGATTTCGTGCCGCAAGTGCAGACCGGCGAAATTAGCATGACGGTCACCTACCCTCCGGGTACGCCGATTCTGGTAACGGAAAAGTACGTCAGTCAACTCGAAAGCGCGATCATGAAGATCGACGGCATTAAATCGGTCAGTTCTACGGTTGGGCGCAAGCCGCAGGGCTGGGGCAGCGCCATCGGCGACAACTATGCTCGTCTCGACGCGCAGAGCCTACCGGATCGCCGGCACGATACGTACAAGATGATCGATCAGATCCGCAAGTTGAACTATCTGGTGCCTGGCGGCGACCTTCAAGTCTCCGGCGATAACGGCGGCGGTTCGGGTACGACGATTTTCTATTCGCTCTCGGGGCCCGAAGACGAGATTGCATCGGCCGCGGAAAAGGTGGCGCAATTTCTGAGGAACACGCCGGGAAGCGTGAACGTTCAAACCAGCAACGAAGCGGCCGCGCCCCGTTTGAACGTCAACGTTGACGCGCAAAAGGCTGAAGTGCTGGGCGTTTCGCCGGCCGATGCGGCAACCGCCGCGCGACTGGCGATCGACGGCGGCGTCGCCACGCGCGTTCGCTCGGAAAATGGCCTCGTCGACGTCCGCGTTCAATTTCCGCTGGCGGATCGTAGCACGGTCGACCAACTTCAGGACGTGCGAGTTCGCGCGCAGGACGGCACGCTGGTTCCGCTCGTCGACATCGCAAATTTTCAATGGACCAGGGCCCCGTTGCAGATCAAGCGTCTCAATCGTCAACGCGTCGTTGACGTCTATGGCGATACATTGCCGGGATACTCGCTCGGCGCCGTGACGGGACCGCTGGAGAAAAAACTGCATGAGCCCGGGTTCTTGCCCGAAGGCGTGGAGTTGACCGCGCAGGGCGATACCCAATACATGAACGAGACGATGGCCAACATGGGCATCGCGCTGCTCACTTCGTTCATGCTGGTCTACATGCTGATGGTGATCCTCTACGGGTCGTTTTTAGAGCCGTTGATCGTGATGTTCTCGGTGCCGCTCGCGATCATCGGCGCGCTGGTGTCGCTGTCGTTCATGCATCTCGTGGAGCCGAACGCGGGGCAATCGCTCAATATTATCTCGATGATCGGTATCATTATGCTCTTCGGCCTCGTCGCCAAGAACGGCATACTGCTCGTCGATTATTCCAACACGCTGAGCCGCCGCGGAATGCGGGTGCGCGAAGCGGTCATCGAGGCCGCAGGAACGCGCTTTCGACCGATTCTGATGACGACGTGCGCGATGATCTTCGGCATGCTGCCGCTCTCGCTCGGCTTCGCCGAGGGCGGGGAGTGGCGTCAGGCGATGGGGACGGTCATTATCGGCGGCTTGCTTAGCTCGTTGATCCTCACCCTGTTCCTCGTACCGCTTATTTACAACACCTGGATCGGTTGGCTCGAACGACGCGCGGATTGGCGCGCGGTTAAAGCCCCCACCGAGCCGTTTGGCAAACAAATTGCCCGGGTAGAGGTCCGCGCATGAAGAGATTGTCGCTAATTCTCGCGTGCGCCTTCGTAGCTTTGAATCCGCTGACCGTGCGGGCACAGTCCGTCACGGTCATCGTCGACGGCGAAACGATGAACTTCGCGGCGCCTCCGATCGTTCGTGCGGGACGCGTTTTCGTTCCGCTGCGAGGAGTCTTCGAGCGATTGGGCGCGAGCGTGGTCTACTCAAGCGGGCAAATCAACGCAACTGCGGCCGGCCGTTCGATCTCGCTGTCGATCGGTTCGACCCAAGCGACCGTTGACGGACAACCACAGAGCATCGACGTTGCGCCCTTTATCGTAGGGGCCACCACGTTCGTTCCGCTGCGGTTCATCTCGCAAGCGTTGGGCGCGTCGGTGAATTGGAACGATTCAACGAGCACGGTGACGATTCAGGGACCTCCGCCGCAGGGGGCGCCCCCACCGCATGCGGTGCGCTTCGTTAGCGTCTGGCCGACGGGCACGGTCTACAATCCGACGCCGGTCTTACGCTTTCAGTTTGACCGTCCCGTTCAGGTCGCGGAGTGCCGCGTTTGGATCGATGGCCGAGACGTAACGCTGGGCTTGCGCCAAACCGGCCCGACGAGCTTTACTGTCGGCTTACCGGGACCGCTCGATTCCGGCGAGCATCGCGTCCGGGTCACCGGCGTGACGGTCCGGGGTGCGTCCTTCGAACTGTTCTGGACGTTCGTTCGCGGATAAACACCGTCGTGAGCCACCGCTTCGCCGCGCCCTCATCACGGGTGCGGCGAGCGGCTTAGCCGCCGGAATCGCGCCGGCGCTCGCGCGCGACGGCTTCGCGCGCGTTGCGATCACCTATCGCACGACACCGCCCGACGCTACGGTTTCTGCGATCGAAGCGGCCGGCAGCAAAGCCGTTGCACAGCGGCTCGATTTCCTCGATGACGCCGCGATCGTCGAAAAAGCATTGCAGGACACGATACGCATGCATGGCCCCTTCGATACGCTCGTTCACGGCGTGGGGCCGCTTGTGGCAAAGCGCTTTGCCGATTCCACACTCGACGATTATCGCGTAGCCTTCGACGGCAATATCCGCAGCGCAGTGCTCGCGGCTCACGCGACCCTGCCGGGCATGCGCGCCGCCGGCTTTGGGCGGATTGTTTTCTTTGCGGCACATGGCGCCGCTGCGAATCGCGCGTTTCGAGGAATTTCACTCTATCAAGCGGCGAAGAGCGCGCTCGTCGTCTTCGCGCGGACGCTCGCGCTCGAAGAAGCGTCCAACGGTATAACGGTCAACCTCGTCGCACCCGGTGATATTTTTGACAAGAGCATCGATCGCGCGGCGGCTCGCGGGCGAAAGGCCAGCAACCCGCGTGGGCGCGCGGGAAGTTACGAAGACGTTTCCGATGCCGTGCGCTTTCTCGTAGCGGAGGAGCGCGATTTCGTTACGGGTACGGTGATCGAGGTAACGGGTGGTTTGCAAACCGCCGCGGAACGAAAGGTACAGGACAAATAAAGATTCGGCTCGTAAGGTCGAGCCCACACGATGCGCGACGAAACACACGAACATCTGGTTTTTGCGCTGCCCGGCGCGCGTCCGCAATACGGTCCCGATAAGATCGTTTCGGTCGAAGAGATCGATCTGAAACTCACGCCCAATTTTGCGACTGAGTCGCTCGATGGTATCTGCACCACGACGGTGCGCGCGCTGGACGAGCCGGTGTCGCGCTTGGCGTTACATGCGGTCGATTTGCAGGTGTTCGAAGTCGTCGCCGTTTCGAATTCGCAAACGCGGCCGCTACGCTATGCCTCGCGTGAGGGTAAACTCGAGATTGCGTTCGAACCCCCGATCGCGCCGAGCCATTCCGAAACGTTCAGGATTCGATATCGCGCTACGCGGCCGCGCCACGGCCTCTTTTTCATTATGCCGACTCCCGAGCGGCCGGAAATTCCGGCGCATCTGTGGACGCAGAGCCAAGACCAATACGCGCGATACTGGTTTCCCTGTTTGGACTATCCCCATGAGAAACAGCGTACCAGCACGACGATCACCGTTCCGAAAGGCATGTTCGCGCTCGGCAACGGCGACTTGACGGAACGACGCGACGAGGATGACCGGACGACGTTTCGGTATCGTCAAGAGATTCCGCATAGCACCTATCTGATGACGCTCGTGGCGGGGCCGTTCGTCGAGATTGCGGCGGGCACCGCGGGCAGAAACGACGTTCCGATTTACTACTACGTTCTTCCGGGCCGGGAAAACGACGGCGAACGCGCCTTCGGCAACACGCCGAAGATGCTCGAACTCTTTGAAGAACGGACCGGAATGCCATATCCCTATGCGAGATACTCGCAAATCGCCGTATCGAATTTTATCTTCGGGGGAATGGAAAACACCGCTGCAACGACGCAAACGGATCGCACGTTGCACGATGAAACGGCGCATATCGATTTCTCGAGCGATCCGCTGGTTTCACATGAGTTGGCGCACCAGTGGTTCGGCGATCTTCTCACGTGTCGAGACTGGGCGCAGGCATGGCTCAACGAGGGTTTTGCAACCTTCATGGAAGCGGTGTGGCGAGAGGCCGACCTCGGCAGCGATGAGTACCTCTACGACATCTTTGAGTGTCTCACTATTTACCTCAAAGAAGAATCCGAGCGATATCGCCGTCCGATCGTTTGCAACGTGTTTCGAGACCCCATTGAGATTTTCGATCGGCACCTGTACCAAAAAAGCGCCGTCGTCTTGCATATGCTGCGAGGCAACCTCGGTGAGGCCCGCTTTTGGCGCGCTCTGCGGCACTACGTCCGAACGAACGCCGGCAAAAGCGTGGAAACGATCGACCTCATTCGGGCGATCGAAGAGTCCACCGGTAGAAATTTGCGCGGTTTTTTTGGGCAGTGGATCTATCGCGAGGGTCATCCAATACTCGAGGTGCGTGCCGCATGGGACGCCCAGCGCCATATCGTAACGCTCACGCTAGATCAAAAACAGACGATCGATGCAACGCATCCCGTCTACGAGCTTGACCTCGAGGTCGAATTTTGTGGCGAAGGCCAGCGGCGTAGCATTCGGGCGGGCATCGAACGCGAGCACGAAACGATCGCCGCGGCGCTGGGCTTCGAGCCCACGTTGATCCGTTTCGACCCCGGCGCATTCATCCTGGCCGACGCCACATACGCGTTGGGTGCGGATTTCTCCGCGGCGGTGTTACGCGAAGATGCGAACGTCGTTGCGCGCATCCGCGCGGCACGGGAACTTGCCAGGGATGGAGGCGCGATTGCTCGCGATGCTCTTGCAGCGTCGTTCGAACACGAAGGATTCTGGGGAGTTCTGGCCGAGGCGGCAACCGCCATCGGCGAGACGCGCGCGCCATGGGCGCGCGAAATGTTGGTTGCGGCGCTAGGGCACGCTCACCCAAAAGTCGTGCGCGCCGTTGCGTCGGCGCTCGGCAACTTTCGAGATGCTTCTGTCGCTACGGCCCTCATCGGTCTCGCGAGGGAGGCTCGCTCGTATCTCGTCCGCGCGTCGGCACTAACCGCGCTCGGTAAGACGCGCGATCCTCGAGCCTTCGACGTTCTCGAGCGAGCCGCTACGGCGCAAACGTGGAACGGAACCGTCGAAGCGGGTGCGGCGCTCGGTCTGGCCGAGTTGGCGGATGGCCGCGCACTTCCGATCCTCGTGGACGCCTGCGGCCCACAACGCGACGCCGGCCTACGACGCGCCGCTATCGCGGCTCTCGCGCGGTTGGGCGAACTCGTGGAAAGCGAGCGTGCTCGAATCGCGGACGAACTAAATCTCCATTTAGACGATCCTAACGTGCCGATCGCCCTCGAAGCGATTGCCGCCGCCGAAAAACTCGGCGAGGTCCGATTTTTGCCGACGCTTGACCGGCTCGAGCACGAAGCCTCGGACGGCAGGGTTCGTCGCGACGCGGCGGAGGCGGCGATTCGCATTCGTAAAGGCGCAAAGACGCCGACGCAAGTAGTCGCATTGCGCGACGATCTCAACGAACTACGTGAACAGCAGCGCAAGTTACAGGAGAAGATCGAGACGCTCGCGCGCTCGTAAGCGCGGGGCGTTTGCGATCGTGCTGTTTGGTCTTACGATCATCTGGCTGGTCGCACATGCGCATTCGCCATCGAGGACCCTCGCCAGGAGCCTCGTGCCCTCTACTCGATCAGCTCGCGCGCCTGCGCCATCGGCGTTGGGCTGGAGCACGGACGATCGCAAACGGCTTTGGGCCGAATTGCATGGAGCGTTCGTGCCCGCCATTGCAGGTGCGCGTGCGTGGAGTTTTGCGGTCGTAGATTTGGACGGCCGAACGATTTACGACGAGCGCGCAGAACGTGCCGTCGCGCCGGCATCGGCGCAGAAGCTCATCGTCGCCGCCGCGGCACTGGACGCCCTCGGGCCGGCGTACCGGTATCATACGATTTTTGCGGCGCGCGACGGCATCGGAACCGATGGAACGATTCCTGGAGACCTCTGGTTGGTGGGGTCGGGCGACCCGTCGCTGCTTTCGCAAGACGTCCGCAATGGAATCGGGTTGTTGTGGAGATCCGGCTTGCGGCGCATTGACGGTTCGGTAAAAGTGGACGTCACGGCGCAGCATGGCCCGGAGCTCAATCCGCACTGGGAACGGAGCGATAACGGACAAGATTATGCCGCGCCGGTCAGCGCAATCTCGCTCGACGGCAACACCATCCAGTCGCAACAGAATATCGACGGGACGGAGGTGAAGGTGTGGACGCCCGTACAAAATGCGGCGCAGTATGCCGCGACGCAGACCAACGAAATGCTGACGACGCGCGGCATTCCTACGCATAACGGCCCAGGCGTTGCCGCGGCGCCGCTCGATGCCGTCGTTCTGTGGGATCATCGGTCCGCACCGCTCACGACACTCGAGACTCACATGCTCTTTCTGTCCGACAATCATTATGCCGAGGAACTGTTGCGGATGCTCGGCGGCGAAATCGTCGGCGAGCCGACCGATGCGGGCGGTATCCGAGCGGAGGAACAATTCTTGCAGCGCCTCGACGTTCCAACTCCGGGCCTGCGGCTCTTCGATGGGAGTGGGCTTTCGAGCGACAACCGCGTTTCAGCCATAACGCTGGCCAGCTTGCTCGCCCATGAAGAATCGGCCCTGTACCTCTTATTGCCGCTCGGTGGGCGTCAGGGTACGTTGGAGGATTACGATTTTACGACGGCGCTCGGCCGCGTTCGTGCGAAGAGCGGACATCTTTTCGACGTCGCGTCTCTGGCCGGATACGTTACCACACAACATCGCGGACGCGTCGCCTTCGCGTTCATGATCGACGGATCGCGCGGGGATCCGGATGCTGCCATCGTTCAGGCCGTCGATCGGCTGGTAACGCTTTAGCCGTGCTGGATCAAGCGTTTCTAGCGCGATTGCTCGCTCGGGCGCTCGCGCGCGGCGGCGACTTGGCCGACGTGTTTTGCGAACGGCGCAAGACCCTCTCGTACCGATTGCAGGACGGACGAATATACGAGGCATCGGTGGGGGTAACGCTCGGTGTCGGCATTCGCGTCGTCGTTGGAGAGTCTGCGGGATACGCGTCTTCCGATGACTTGAGCGAAGACGCACTGCTACGCGCGGCCGACGCGGCCTCGCTCGTTGCGCGTACCGCCGCGGATGGCGTCGAGGAGGTCGCCGAGTTGCGCGCGCGGCCCGTCGGTTCACTCTATAACGGCGAATATGAAGAAGCCGATCCCGCGCGCTACGTCTCGCTCTTGGAACGCGCCGATATCGCGGCGCGCCGGTACGATTCCAACGTCGTTGCGGTCAACGCGCAGGTCAGCGACGAACTGCAAGAGGTTTGGATCGCGACGAGCGACGGAAACCTCGTCTACGATCGCCGTCCCCTCGTCACGCTCGGCATTCAAGTCGTTGCAAGCGACAAGCGCGAGCGAGGGTCGGGTTACGCCGGCGACGGTGGACGAACGTCGTTGCAGTACTTCGACGAGCACACGCCGGAAGATCTCGCGATCGACGCCGCGCGCATCGCTACGATCAATTTACATGCAATGCCGGCACCGGCTGGAGAGATGGAAATGATCGTCGGTTCAGGGGGCGGGGGCGTACTGCTGCACGAGGCGGTGGGGCATGGACTCGAGAGCGATTTCAATCGGCGTGGAACGTCGCTTTACAGCGGAAGAGTCGGCGAGCGGGTCGCGAGTCCGCTCGTAACGATTTACGACGACGGCAACTTGACGGAAGAACGCGGAAGTTTGAACGTTGACGATGAGGGCGTCGCCGGACAACATAACGTGTTGCTCCACGAGGGGGTGTTGCAAGGATACATGCAAGACCGGCTCAACGCGCGCCTGATGGGTGCGACGTCGACCGGAAGCGGTCGCCGGCAATCGTTTCGCTTCGCCCCTCAACCGCGAATGTGCAACACGTATATGCCCGATGGCGACTCCAGCGTTGAGGACATCATCGCATCGACGCAGCGTGGATTGTACGCAAAGTCTTTTGCCGGCGGCCAAGTCGAGATCAGCAAAGGGGACTTCGTCTTCATGATCGGCGAGGGCTATCTGGTCGAAGGCGGCAAGATAACGACGCCCGTGCGAAACGCGACCATCGTCGGCAATGGACCCGAGGCTATGATGAAAGTCGTCGCCGTCGGTAACGACAGCCGATTGGCGCGTCGCCACTATACGTGCGGAAAAGCGGGGCAATACGTGCCGGTCGGCGTCGGGATGCCGACGCTGAAGATTGCTTCCATCACGGTCGGCGGAACACAGCATGAATGAAGCGCATTCCTTAGAGCTTGCGGCTCGGATACTCGATGAGGCACGCACCGCGGGAGCGCACAGCGCCGAAGCGACCGTCTCGATCGCGCGTCGCATGCACGCCGAAGCCGTCGATGCGGCGATAGCAAAACTCGAAGATTCCCGTTCATGCAGCGTGTTGCTCAGGGTCTTCCGGGATGGCGGAAGAGGCACGCTGGCGACTTCGGACTCATCGCCGGAAGGACTGCGGGATGCAGTACGCCGAGCGGTCGCTCACGCCGGCATGGTATCGCCCGATCGCTGTGCCGGGTTGCCCGACGAGGTTGCGAGCGACGTGCCGTCGCTCGACCTCGAAGACGCGATGCTGCACCGGCGCGATGACGTAGAAAAAACGCAAGAATCGCTCGATCTCGAACGCCTCGTCCGCCAAAGAGACGAGCGGGTGGTGAACTCTGCAGGGTCACATTACTCCGACACCGTCGCCGTCACCGCACTCGCCAACTCCCAGGGATTTGCTGCGGCCTATTCTTGGACGCGCGTGATGCGCTCCGCCGCGCCCGTGGCGCTCGACCGTAGCGTTAAGCGCGTCGGTCAGTACGGTACGGCCGGCCGGCACGTCCGCGACTTGGAATCGCTGCAGGACGTCGCCTCTGAGGCGGTACGGCGCGCGGTCGATCTTTTCGGAGCGCGAAAACCGGCGACGATGCGGGTGCCGGTAATATTCGAGCGCGACGTCGCGGCGAGCCTACTGGAAGATCTCTTTGCGGCCGCTTCGGCTGCGAATGTCGCGTCAGGAAATTCTTGGCTTGCCGGGCGACTGGGGCAGAGCGTCGGCAGCGACCTCGTGAACATCGTTGACGATGGATGCCTTCCGAGGCGCCTCGGCAGCGCGCCGTTCGATGGCGAGGGCGTGGCGACGCGACGCACGGCTGTCTTCGAACGCGGCGTGCTGAAAACGTATCTCTACGATACCTACTACGCGCGCAAACTCGGCGCTGCGAGTACCGGTAACTCTACCGGGACGGGGATTGGTCCGAGCAATTTCTACTTGGAGCCCGGCGCAGAAACGCTCGACCAACTCATCGGCCGCACGAGTCGCGGCGTCTTGGTGATGGACACGATCGGCTTTGCCACCGAACACGCCTCGGGTACGTACAGCCGGGGGGCGCGCGGTTTTTTCATCGAAGGGGGCGAACTGGCATATCCAATCGATGAGTTTACAATTGCGGCGCGCTACCCCGAGATGCTGGCCGGCATCGATGCCGTTGCCGACGATCTTCGCTTTGACGGCGCCGTCGTTTCCCCGTCGTTTCGCATCGCCGAAATGACGGTCAGCGGAAATTGATCTGAGATGGCTACGATCGCTCAACCCGCAATCGGTCTCACGCTGATCTTGCGCGTCGACATGCCGAACGAGCCCGGCGCCTTCGGGGTGCTGGCCAACGCTATCGGAGACGCCGGCGGAACCATCGGCGCGGTCGACATGCACTCCGTCGCCAAGGGCCGCGTGATCCGCGACGTGACCATCGGCGTGGCCTCGGATTTCGTCGCCAACGACGTCCGTCGCGCGGTTGAAGCGCTGGACGGCGCTCGAATTATTTTCGTGAACGACTCGACGTTTTTAGCGCACGTCGGCGGGAAAATTCGCATCGATCCGAAGGTTGCGATCAAGAACCGGCAAGATCTTTCGATCGTTTACACGCCCGGAGTAGCGCGCGTCTCGATGGCTATCGCGGCCGACCCGAGCAAAGCGTTTCAGTTGACGGTCAAGCGGAACACCGTCGCCGTGGTGACCGACGGCAGCGCGGTGCTTGGCCTCGGCGACATCGGGCCTCTCGGCGCCTTGCCCGTGATGGAAGGCAAGGCGATGCTCTTCAAGCAGTTCGCCGACATCGATGCCTTTCCGATCTGCTTGGACACCAAAGACGTGGATGAAATCGTCGAAACCGTCGTCCGCATTTCGCCCGTCTTTGGCGGAATCAATCTAGAAGACATCAGCGCACCGCGCTGCTTCGAGGTCGAAGATCGTTTGATCCAGGCACTCGACATTCCGGTGATGCACGACGACCAGCACGGTACGGCGGTCGTCATTTTAGCGGCACTGATCAACGCCGCACGCGTAGTCGGCAAGCGGCTGGAAGACCTTCAGGTCGTCGTTTCCGGCAGCGGCGCCGCAGGCACCGCGACGATCAAGATGCTGCTCGGTGCGGGCGTGCGTGACGTGATCCCGGTCGATCGCGCCGGCGCGCTAAATCGTACCGATCGATACGAAAATCCACACTGGCGTTGGCTCGCCCAAAACTGCAATCGCGAAAATCGGCGCGGGACGTTGAGTGACGTGCTCGAGGGCGTTGACGTCTTCATCGGCGTATCGGCGCCCGATATTCTAAAACCGGAATACATCGCGCGAATGGCCCGCGACCCGATCGTCTTTGCGATGGCCAACCCGACGCCCGAGATCATGCCGGAGATCGCCGCTCCATACGCTGCCGTCATCGCGACGGGCCGCTCGGACTTTCCGAATCAAGTGAACAACTTGCTCGCCTTTCCGGGAATCTTCAGAGGCGCGCTCGACGTTCGCGCGCCGCGTATCACCGAAGGCATGAAACTCGCCGCTGCTTTTGCCATCGCGGAAATCGTCACCGAAGACGAACTCAGCGCCGAATACGTGATTCCAAGCGTCTTCGATGCGCGCGTCGTCGACGCGGTCGCTAAGGCCGTTGGCGCAAAGGCCATCGACGAAGGCGTCGCGCGCCGAATCCCGACGAAGGACCAAAGTGAAGACCTCTCCCTATCGTCCTGAGCTTTTCGAAGGCGACAGGATGATGGGAGATTACGATGACGGGTTGCGGCGGGATATGAGCGTCCGTTCTTCGGTGCGGATGCGCCAGGAGAGCAGCGAGGCGTTGAGGATGGAGAAGATAATTGCGAGTTCGACCGCCCCGAACGCGAGCGGCAGAATCGCGATTTCCGCGCACACGACGACGTAGTTGGGATGCCGGAATATTCGGTACGGGCCGCGGCGGACGAGCGGCTCGCCGGGCACGCTGATGATCCGCGTCGTCCAATATGGTCCGAGCGTTGCGAGCGTCCAGATCCGAAGTACTTGCAGTGCCGCGTAGGACCCGAGTAGCCACCAATTCGGGAGCGTCGATCGAGGGACGAAAATTGCCATGCTTGCGAGCCACGCGGCGTGGAGTACGACGATGAACGGATACTGAATCGCGCCCGTTTCCACGCCGCCTCGGGCCAGCAATCGGCGAGTGTTACGCGCGGAATAAAAGAGTTCGGTGACGCGTTGTAACGCGACGAACGTTAGCACCGCGTAGAGAACGGTCACGCGTTCTGAAGCAGCGTGAACCCGGCGGTAAACCCGGGGCCGAGCGCGGAGACGAGCGCGCGGCGCCAGGGCCTTCCGTTGCGTAGCGAGCGTTCGAGCACGAACATCACCGTGGCCGCCGACATGTTGCCGTATTCCCGAAGGACCTCGCGTGCGTCCGCGAGCGAGCCTGGTTCGAGTTCGAACGCCACTTCGAGCGCGTCGAGCACCTTCGCGCCGCCGGGGTGGCAAATGAAGCGATCGACGTCGCGTAATCCAAGATCGTGTTCGCGCAAAAAAGCTGTGACGACATCGTGGAGTTTGCTCGTCACCAACTCCGGAATATCTCTGGAGAAGATGGCGCGTAGACCATCGTCGGCGACATCCCAGCCCATGACATCCAGCGAATCGGGCCAGGTGTATTCGCCGTTGGCGACGATTTCCGGTCCCTCGCCGGAGCTGCAGAGTAGCGCGGCCGAAGCACCGTCGCCAAACAACGCGGTCGCGACGATGTTGCTCTTGGAAAAATCGTCGCGCCGAAACGAAAGCGCGCAGAGTTCGACGACGAGAAATAACACGAGAGCGCCAGGATTTGCACGCGCCATCGCGGCTGCGCGCGCCAAGCCGACGGCTCCGCCCGCGCAGCCTAAACCGAAGATCGGCAAGCGTTCTATCGTGCGGCGCAGGCCCAAGCGCTCCATGAGGAGTGCATCGAGGCTGGGCGTCGCGATGCCGGTCGTGGAAACCGCGACGATCGCGTCAATCTGTTCGGTACGGCGGCCGGCCCGCCGAACGACGTCGCGGGTTGCGTTTTCTAAGAGATCGACTGCAGATTCTAAGTACACTCGATTTCGGTCCGGCCAACCGTGGAGATCTTCATACCATTCGATCGGCACGCAGGAATAGCGACGCTCGATTCCCGTGTTTCCGAACATCGGAAGCAATCGCACGATTTCGGGCGAACGCGGGCCGAGCGCGAGCTCGATGCGGCGCATCACGTCGCGCTGACCCAGCGCGAAGGGTGGAACGGCCGTCGCAACCGCCAGCACACGTGCACGCGGCATCATCGGGCAGCGCTCTGCTGCTCCGGCAGGGTCCGCGCAGCGTGCATGGTAATGCCAACCTCCCGTGTCGTCTAGGCCGTTCATAGCGGCGCTCTGCGTCGCCGTGCTCTTAGGCGCCGGCGGCCGCCCGGCTCCGCTGGTCATCTATTCGGCGCCGGCGGGTACCCGACCAACCGGCGTCGATCGAATCCATCCCAGCAACGCCATCCTTCCGGATGGTCGAATCGTTGCGCCCGTCGGCACCAGCGCTTTGGTCGGCATGCATCCCTTCGGGCTCGCCCTGACGCCGGATGCTCGATACGCCGTCCTTTCCAATGGAGGGTCGGCTTCTTCATTGACCGTTATCGACACGCGCACGATGCGTCGCGCGAGTGTCTTTCACGATCCCACCACCGGCGCGCAGTTCACCGGCATTACGATCTTCGAAGACCCTCGCAACGCAAAGGGCGCGACGCTCGTTGCATCCGACGCGAGTTCCGGAGTGGTTCGAACGTATTCATTGGGCGGCGACGGAGAAATTACTGCGGACGGTTTGCCGATTTCCCTACCGCCGAATGCGAAAGGCGCGGCCTTCCCGACGGGCATCGCCGTTACGCCCGACGGACGCACCGCCTATGTCGTCGATACGTTCGGCAGCCGACTCATTCCGATCGATTTGGTTCGGCGGACGTCGCTCGCTCCCGTTGCAGCGGGTGATTTTCCGATGTACGTCGCCGCAGATGCGGATCGCGTGGTCGCCAGCGCAACGGGTCTCGCACGCTACTCACCGGTTGCGACACCCAGCGTGGAACCACAGTTTGGTGCTCCCGCATTCGATGCGTCGGTCTCATCCTCGCTCACGGTTTTCGACCTGCTCTCTTCGAGCGAGATCGGCGATCCCGCAACGGTTCCACTGGATCCTGCTCCGGACGGTACGGAAAACGTCGGTGGTGCCGCTCCGAGCGACACGATCTTGAGTCGCGACGGTCAATATGCGTACGTCGCGCTCGCAAACGTCGATCGCGTCGCCGTGGTGGCGCTTCATCCGGAACCGCGCGTTATTCGCGGATTGGATCTCCGCCTGTATCCCGGCGCGCCGTACGGCGCCCAGCCGAGTGCCGAGGCGCTCAGTCCTGATGGGAAGCGTCTCTACGTCGCACTCGCGGGTCTCAACGCCGTCGCGGTCTTGGACGCGACGCGTCCCGCGCGATACCGCTACGGATTGATTCCCACCGGGTGGTATCCGCGCGCAATGCAACTCTCGCGGGACGGGCGATATCTGTACGTCGCCGCGGGCAAAGGCGTTGATGGAGAAGCGACGCTGCAGCGCATCGACTTGAAGCGCACGTATCTCGTCAGGGCGACCCTCGATGCGCTACGTTATAACCGGACGCCGCGAGTCGCTCGATTCAATCCTGTAATTCCGCCGTTGCGTTCGAACAAGCGCAGCGAAGTGATCGACCACGTTATCTACATTGCGTTTCAATCGCCGGGCTACGATGCGATGCTGGGCGATTTAACCGACGCCTCGGGAAGGCCGTACGGAAACGGCGATGCCGCATTTATTCGGTATCCGGCGACCGTAACGCCTAATCTTCACACGCTGGCGCGGGACTACGCGCTTGCCGAAAACTTCTATGCGGCGGACGCGGTGCCGGAAATCGCCAAGGAGTTTTCCCTCCAAGGCGCTGCGACGCTCTATCAACAGAGCATAGCGATCGCCGGCACGCCGGCGGCGCAGCTCGGCGAGCGCGGCGCGGACCCTGAAGATTATGGAAGAAACGGCTACATTTTCAATGCGCTTGCGCGAGCGGGGTTGACCTACCGCGACTATGGCGGTTTGCTTGGGCTTTCGGGATTTGACGGTTCGCTTTACCATCTCAACGTGCCGGCGTTAGCCGCCCTATCGGGCAACGTTGACTTCCAGTACTCGAGTAGCGATCCAAAACTGACGGCGACGTCCAGAGCGGCCGAGTTTATCAAAGACTTGCAGCATTACGTCGATGCCGATCGCATGCCGAGCTTCATCTACGTATCGCTGCCTTCGGCGACCGATCGTAGCGCCGTCGGCGACGCGGATCGTGCGCTCGGAAAAATCGTCGAATACGTGTCGCATACGGCGCACTGGAGCTCGACCGCCATTTTTATTGCCGGCGAAGGCCTTGATGGAAGCCTACCCGACCACGTCAACGCGTTGCGAAGCTACGCAATCGTCGTCTCCCCGCTGGCCAAACGAGGCTATCTCGGCGACGCGCATTTGAGTGAAGCGGGAATACTGAAGACCGAAGAGGAGATTTTTGGCCTTCCGGCGCTCACGCTCAACGATCTGCTGGCATCCGATTTGAGCTCCTTCTTTACGACCGTGCCGGCACCGGAACCGTATCAGGCGCAATGACGACGCATCGGTTAGGATTCGGACCCCGACTCGTCACGACGCCGACCGGACGTTTGAACGCGGCCGTGCTGATACGACCTTCTCCGAGAATCGAAGAGGGTAAGCCTTTGATAGGCGAGCCGGCGCCGATCTATGCGCGCGCACTCGAGCAACACGACGTCCTACGAAAACGGCTCGAATATTTTGGAGTCAAGACTGACGTCATCGAGCCACGCGGCGACGATCCCCGTGAATGCGCCGCGGCCGACCCCGCGGTCGTCTTTGAAGACGGCGTCACGATCATGCGCCTGACGTCCCTGGCGCGCCGGGCCGAAGGCGATCGGATGGAGGCGGAATTATCGCGTCTCGACGCCCCGTTGGCCGGACACATTACGGCGCCGGGATTGCTCGACGGTACTGACGTGATGCTCGCCGGCGAAACGGCTTTTATTGGCGTCGGCGACCGCGGAAACGAACTCGGCCGGGAAGGATTCGCGAAACTAGCGCAGAGCCACGGCTACCGCGTCGTCGAGATTGGCCTGGCGCCCGGCACGCCGCCGTTGCGCGCCATAGCGGGCGCGGTAGCGAACGACACGATCGTCGTTGCAACCGACAGCGTCGACCTCCGTGCGTTTGACGGTTTCAAAACCATTCTGTTCGAGCCGGGCGAAGAGATGGCGGCCGGAATATTATGCCTTGGGCAGCGTCACGTGTTGGCCGACATCCGGTATCGGACGGCGCTGCCGATGATGCGACGCGCCGGCATCACGGTTGAAGCGATCGATCTATACGAGTTCACGAAGCTCGGCATTACGCCGTCGATGCTGGCTCTCGCGCTCAAGCGCGATTAAACCGTCGAGCGCTCATGAGAGTCGCGGTTCTTTCCGATATTCACGGTAATTTGCTTGCGCTTGACGCTTGCCTCGCCGATCTCGCGTCACAGGGCGGCGCGGACGCCATCGTCGTCGCCGGCGACCTTTGCTTAGACGGGCCTAAACCAAAGAAGGTCTTGCAACGATTGGAAGAAGTCGGCGCAGCCTGCGTTCGCGGCAACACCGATCGCTTCATCGGCGATGACGCGTCGAGCGAACAATTGGAAGGGGCCGAAGCGGCGCAGATCTCGTGGACGCGGCGGGAAATCGGCGATCGCTGGCGGTCGTGGTTACAGGCTCTGCCATTCGCCCTTCGCATCGGCGACGACGCCAATCAACTGCTCGTCGTGCACGCCAATCCAAAGACAGACGACGAGCACCTCTGGCCCGATGCAGAGGACGCGCAACTAGAGCGTCTGATCGGTGACGACACGGCAGGGACGATCGCGTTCGGCCATTTGCACCTACCGTACGTTCGCACGTGGCGCGGAAAATTGTTGGTCAACGTCGCGTCGGTCGGGTTACCGAAAGACGGCGATCCCCGTGGCGGATATGCCATCCTTACCGAACGCCCCGGTGGGTGGCAGGTAAAGCACCGGCGCGTGGCGTTCGATACCAAGCGCGTTGCAACCCAACTCGCGAATTGCGGGATTCCGGGAAGTGCAGACCTCATCGCAACCCTCCGCCGGCATCGGTACAAACGATTAAAGAACTACATTCCTTAAACTCTCACGCCGCGGCGCCGCCCGCCATCGAAGTCGAGCGGCTGGTCAAACGCTACGGTAACTTCACCGCGGTCGACGGCGTCTCGCTGCAGGTGCGGCAAGGCGAGTTTTTCGGCTTCTTAGGGCCCAACGGCGCTGGAAAAACGACGACGATCAACGCCATCGTCGGCTTGGCGCGCAAGAGCGCCGGGAAAATTCGCGTCTTCGGCTTCGATAACGAGCATCAATGGCGGGACGCGCGGCGGCTCGTCGGACTTTCGCCGCAAGAATACAACTTTGATCGGTACCTTTCGCTGCGCGACGTGCTGATTTTTGCCGCCGGTTACTACGGGGTTCGAGGGAAGGCGGTTGCCCAACGCGCGGACATGCTGCTCGAGCGCTTCGGTCTTACTTCCCACGCGCACCGCGAGTATACGAGGATCTCCGGCGGTCAAAAACGGCGCCTTTCGCTGGCGCGAGCACTGATCCACGAGCCGCGGCTGCTGATACTGGACGAGCCGACGGCCGGCGTCGACGTCGAACTACGTTTGGAACTGTGGCAGTGGCTTCGCGAACTGAACCGCGAAGGCTTGACGGTCTTCCTGACGACGCACTATCTGGAGGAGGCCGAGCAACTCTGCCGACGGATCGCGATTATCCGCGGTGGACGGATCGTCACAGAAAAGCCGACCGAAGAGTTGGTCGCACATGGAGAATCGTTGCAAGACGTCTTTTTGGAGTTGATGCGAAATTAACAGAGTCGCCCTTTGGACGCTGACGAAGCGCGAGATCATTCGCAGCCTCAAGGTGATCAATCAGGTCATCTGGCCACCGATTATTACGACGCTGCTCTACGTTTTGGTCTTCGGTCTGGCGCTGGGGAGTAGAATCCCGACCGTTCAAGGCGTAACGTACGCGCAGTTTCTCATTCCGGGCCTCATCGTATTGCAGGTGATTGACGCCTCGTATGGCGAGTGTTCCAGTTCGCTCTTTCAAGGCCGCTTCATGAACTCGATCCAAGAACTGCTGATCGCTCCGATGTCGGCCGCCGAGATCGTCGGGGGCTTCATTTTGGGAAGCTTCGCGCGGGCGTTGTTGATCGCCGGTCTGATCACGGCGCTCGGCATACTGCTCGTTCATAGCGTCCCGCATAACTGGGGCCTCTACCTGATCGTAATTGCGCTCGTTTCCGTGCTGTTTTCATCGCTTGGCCTCATCTTCGGTCTTATCGCCGAAAAGTTCGACCACATCGCGATTCTGACGACCTTCGTTATCACGCCGCTGACCTTTGTGGGCGGCGTCTTCACGTCAGCAAAAATGTTGCCTGCCGGCCTGCGCAACTTCGAGCTATTCAATCCGATCTTTTATACGATCGACGCATTCAGGCGAAGTTACACGGGACAGAGCGATCTCGCGCCGGGGTTTTCTTTGGCGATGATTATGCTGCTGGCAGCCGTTGCGCTAGCCATCGCGTTGCGCATGACGGCGACGGGGTATAAACTGCGCACGTGATACCATCGATCGCGGCCGGCGTGCTGTTGGCGGCGACCGCGTCCGCAACGCGCTTAACGATCGCGCCGTGGCCGGGGCGCGATTTTCCCTCGGCGAGCGCCACTGCGGTGAAGTATCGTTTGGACGTCGTCGGGAAGCCCGATGCAAGCATCGACTTGAAGGCTTCCGGTATCGCGCCAGGTTGGCTCGGCGCGTTTTGCACCACGAAGTTTTGTTCTCCTGCGCACGTCGAAGTGACACTGCCGTCGTCTGGAGAAGCGACGATCGAGTTTGAACTAGTTCGGGAATCCCAAGACGCCGCTCGCAACAGCGCCGCAACAATTAGCAGCAGCGACGGTGCAGCCGTCAGGATAAAGCCCTAAAAGAACGGGTTGTGTTCTTTTTCGAGCTCGATCGTCGTGGGCGGCCCGTGACCGGGCATGACGACCGTATCGGCCGGCAACACAAAGAGTTTGCTGCGCACGCTATTGAGGATGTCGCCATACGTGCTGACGTCGCCGTACGCGCCCCCGACGCTGGCCGCAAACAGCGTGTCGCCCGAAAAGACGGTGCTCTGAAAGAGGTAACACGACGAGCCGTCGGTGTGGCCCGGCGTGTGCAGCATGCGAATCGTCGAACCATCACCGAACGGCAGCGTCTCGCCGTCATTCACCAGCGTCGTCTTGGACGCGAGCGCGCCGATCGCATGTACATCGAGTTTGTGCATGACGATGCGCGCCTCAGGGAAGGCAGCCGCGACGTCCGCCGTTGCATCGCAGTGATCGGCATGCTTGTGCGTGATCAAAATATACGCAAGCCGATAATCGCCGTCGCGCAAAATCGTCAAGAGATTCTGCGGGATGCCGGCCGGATCGACCAACGCCGCTCGCCGGCTGCCCTCTAAGAAGAACACATAGCCGTTGCTCGGGTGCGGATGCTGCGCGTGCCGCCGCACATCGGGGAGGTCGATCGGCGGCGGAGTCCAACGCTGCGCCGCACTGTCGGCGAGTTTCCCGGGAGCCAGGCGCAAGATGGTAGCAACCTCACGCGCCTGTGAATCCGTCGCCGTACCTTCATCCTTGAGCCATTGAGAAATTTGATGCTTGGAAATCCCGGTCGCACGCGACAGTTCGGTTTCCGTGCAGTTCACGCCGCGCATCGCCTTGCGTAGTATGTCGCCGAACGTGTCTTCCAGCGGGATGACTCGACCCATTTTCCGCACGTTCGACCAAAGTCGGCCAACCGCTGCAACCGGAAAGCGGCCCATGAAGTCGAAAGGCACGAGCAAGTGGAACGAGTCGTCATCATCGGATCGGGGCCTGCCGGACTAACCGCGGCTATCTACGCGGCGCGTGCCAATTTGAAGCCGCTCGTTCTTGCCGGCGGACTGTACGGCGGACAACTCATGTTGACGACGGAGGTAGAAAACTACCCGGGATTCGTCGACGCGATCATGGGGCCCGATCTGATGATTCGATTTCGAGAACAAGCCGAACGTTTCGGTGCGCGGATCGAAAACGTCGACGTGAGTTCCGTCGATTTTTCGCAATCGCCGCTCGCCGTGCGAACGGTCGATGCGGAGCACGTGGCGGAAACCGTGATCGTCGCGACCGGCGCGAGCGCGCGCTGGTTGGACATCCCGGGCGAGGAGCGTTTGCGCGGACGCGGCGTCTCGAGTTGTGCGACGTGCGATGGAGCGTTCTTTCGTGACAAACACATCTTCGTCGCGGGCGGCGGTGACTCGGCCGCCGAGGAGGCGCTGTTTCTCACGCGCTTTGGACGGCGAGTGACGATCGTGCACCGGCGCGATCGACTGCGCGCCAGCAAAATCATGGCCGACCGCGTGCTCGCACACGTCAAGATCGACGTTCGTTGGAATACGGTTGTAGACGAAGTCCTCGGTGACTCGCACCTTACGGCACTGCGCCTTCGCGACGTCATTGACGGCTCGATGCATGACGTTCCCGCCGACGCGTTGTTCGTTGCTATCGGTCACGTTCCGAATACCGCCATTTTCGCGGGTCAACTCGATCTGGACGAACGCGGCTACATCGTTTCACCCGATGGCACATCGACGAACGTCGAAGGGGTTTTCGTTGCAGGCGACGTCTACGACGTGCGCTACCGGCAGGCGATTACCGCTGCGGGCGCCGGTTGCCGCGCGGCGATGGACGCGGAAAAGTATCTCGAAGCGTTGGAGTTTAAAGTAGATTCGCTAGCGCGGCTTTGAGGTCCGAGAACTCAAAGCCGTAGCCGAGCGCCTGGGTGCGCTGCGGGATCGCGCGTTGGCCGGTGAGGAGCATGTCGGCACCTTCACCCAGGATCGCCCGTAACGCAAGCGTCGGCACCGTAAAGCGCGTCGGGCGGTGCAGCGCCTCGCCGAGTCGCTCCGTAAAAGCCTTGTTGGTAACCGGATTGGGCGCGCAGGCGTTTAGTGCGCCGCTAGCACCGTCGATCGCCATCGAATAAACGCGCACGAGATCGTCAATATGAATCCAAGAAAGCCATTGACGCCCGCTCCCCACGCGTCCGCCCACGCCCGCGCGAAACGGCGGAAGTAGTTTGGCCAGTGCTCCGCCGTCGCGGCCGAGCGCGATGCCGGTGCGAATTCGCGCGACGCGCATGCCCAGCTGTTCCGCTCGTGCGGCCTCGCGCTCCCAAGCGACGCAAACGCGGGCGAGAAAATCGTTTCCAGGCGGGCTCTCCTCGGTAAACGTCTGCTCTTCGCTCGTTCCGTAGTATCCGACCGCCGATGCGCTGACGTAAGCGGTGCAGCGGTGCTCGCGTTGCGCGAGCGCCTCGAGAAAACGCCGTGGCAACTCGACACGGCTCGTTTCGATGCGGCCCTTGACTTCCGCGCTCCAGCGCTGGGCCAAGGGCTCACCGGCGAGATTCACGATCGCATCGTATCCCGCCGCCTCATTGGCCGCAGCCTCGGGCCGTTGCAACGAAACCGTGCCAATCTGATGGCCGCGCGCGCCCAACTCGTGCACGAGATGCCGGCCGACGAAGCCCGACCCTCCAAGTAACAGAACTCGCATCGCTTTAGATTCCGCCCACGAACCGTCCCGGATTCAACGTTCGATTTGGATCGAAGCGCACTTTGAGCGCGCGCATCTTTTCGATTGCATCCGGCCGCGCGCCCCAGGCTTGCAGGTTGGCGCGATGCGGGTGCATGCATGCGACGACCTGGGCCCCCGGCTCGACGTCGTGCAGGGCATCGTCGAAGTTTTCGAGTTTCGCTCCGAGCCTGCGGGCATCGCGATCGCTGATGCGTAGCACGACGTCCCCGTTGCGTACGTCGACGATGCTTTCGAATCGTAGGCCGAAGCGTCGCGCAAGGTCGCACGCCGCTAGCGTGCACGGTCGGGAATCCTGCAGCAACTTATGAAGGCGATACGTGATCGAGCGCTCGCCGAGACAGGCGACGTAGCCATCGACGATGCGTTCGAACGATTCGCGAGCGCCCGCATCGATCACCCTCGTTTGGGGCACGCCGGCGCCGCCAAGTGCCGAACGGAAATCGCGCGTTGCGCGTTCCACCGTCGTCGCGCTACCCTCGAGCAACACCACGACGCGTCCTTCCGCGCCATCGTCACCGTCGATCGTCTTGTGAAATCCCTGGAGCCAAAAGGCCGCCGCCGGCGCAATGGTGAGTTCGTCAAGCTGCGCCAAGGCGCGCGCCAGTGTATGCTCCGGCAACGGCGCGAAAAACATGCGGGCGTGCGGCGGCAACGGCGCCGTTTTTAGATTGACCTGCGCCAACACCGCTAACGTTCCGAACGATCCGACGTAGAGGCGGCTCATGTCGTATCCCGCGACGTTTTTCACGACCATGCCCCCGGCGCGCGCAATCGTTCCATCGGCCAAGACCGCCGTAGATCCGATGACGTAATCGCGCGGCCGTCCGTATAGATGTCGCCGGGGACCGAGCCAACCCGCCGCCAGGGTGCCGCCGAGCGTCGCATACTGCGGCTTTGGCGCATCGAGTGGAACGAACTGCCCTTGCGCCGCGAGAAGCCGCGTAATGGTTTGCAACGGCGTGCCGGCCAAGGCGGCGATCGTGAGATCGGCGCGGTTATTGACGACGACGCCGTTCAGTTGCGTGGTGATCACCGTCACGTCGACACGTTCCGGAGGAACGCCCATCCCGCGCAGCGTGTCGCCGCCGACGATCGCGACCTTGTCCCCGGCGCGATCGCACCGCCCCACAATTTCGCTCAACTCGTGCACGCTCACGGGCGCAACGCGGTCGCCAGCGGTGGTCACGGCGGCGTTACTTCCGGACAACGCGCGCCGCTGGGGAAGATCTTTTCGGGATTCAGCATGCGGCTGGGATCGAAAACGTCGCGCACGCGTGCCATCGCCGCCAGGTCCGCCGTAGAATACACGCGCGTCATCGCGTCACGCTTCTCCCAGCCCACGCCATGCTCGCCGCTGATCGTTCCGCCGAGATCGATCGCCGACTGAAGGATCGTATTGCCGGTCTCCACCACGGCGGCGACTTGCTTGCGATCCCGTTTATCGTACATCAAGAGCGGATGAAGATTGCCGTCGCCGGCGTGAAAAACGTTACCGACGGTGACTCCATTTTTTGACGCCGCGACCTGCACCGCCCGCAGCGCTTGCGGCAACTTGCTGCGCGGCACGCAAACGTCTTGCGTGTAGTAGTTCGGCGCGATGCGTCCCGTTGCGCCGGCGGCGCCTTTGCGGCCGGCCCAAAGCGCCGCGCGTTCCGCCTGCGAACAAGCGCTTCTCCAGGATTTGCCGCCATGCTCCATGGCGATCGCGTGAATCGCGGATTGCGCGGCTTCCACGTCGTCGTGCGCGCCGGCGTACTCGACCAGCAAGACCGCTCCGGCGTCCGTGGGATATCCGGCATGGAATGCGGCTTCCACGACTGCAGTGATGACTGCGTCCATCATCTCGAGCGCGGTCGGCAAAATACCGGCCGCTATGATCGCCGAGACGGCCGCTGAAGCCGAATCGACGTCCGCGAAGGCCGCCACGCAAACGCGCACGGCTTCGGGCAGCGTCAGGAGGCGCAACCACGCTGACGTCACGATGCCGAGGGTCCCTTCGCTTCCGACGAGCGCCGCGGTTAAGTCGTAGCCTGGATCGTCGAGACTCGTCGTAAAAACTTCGCCGCGGTCGTCGACGACTTCTAAACCGAGCACGTGATTCACCGTCGTTCCATAGGAAAGACAGTGTGGCCCGCCGGCGTTCGTTGCGACGTTGCCGCCGATCGTCGAAATTTGCTGCGACGATGGATCGGGCGGGTAGAAAAAGCCGCTCGACGCGACGCGCCGCGAAAGTTCGAGATTGATGAGGCCGGATTGCACGCGGGCCCGCCGATTTTGCAGATCCAACTCCAGAATGCGATTCATGCGTACGAAGGACATCGTAATGCCCCCTGCAATCGGAACCGCGCCGCCGCAAAGTCCCGTGCCGGCTCCGCGAGCCACAATTGGTTCGCCGCAGTCGCGAGCGATTTTTACGACGGCGCTGACCTCTTTGGTCGAGGCCGGCAAGACGACGGCGGCCGGCGTGCCGCCATCGGTGTATGCGTCAAAGGAATAGACGGAAAGGTCTTCGGGCGCGGTCTTTACCGCGTCGCTTCCCAACGCGTCGATCAACCGCTGCGCAAGCACCGATTGAAGGTTCGCCGCCTCCTTGACAATCCATATCCGACTGGGCAACCTGCACTCGACACAGTCGCCCAGCGAAAGCATGGTCTGTACCGGGCGAGTTCGATAAATCAGTAGAGCAGATAGCTGCGGCGCATGGACTCGAACTCGGTCACCGGCTCCCGCCACTGCGCGAGGATTGCGTCCGCGGTCTCGCCGGCGAGAAACGCTTGGCGGAACGAATCCGTGCCCCAATCGCGATCTAGGCCGGAGATGCTACCGATGTGAATTGCGCGCGGAAAGAGATCGCGGATTGCGATCGCGATGTGCACCGCAGTGCGCACTGCCAGAAAACGCCGCGGTGCGAAGATGACCAACTCGACGCCGTTTAGTTCCTTGCCTTCCCAAAACCCGGTCAGCGGCGACCAGGCCGCCGGACGAAACCACACGCCCGGAAGGTCAAGCGAGTTCAGCCGTGCGGCCAGCTTCGTTCCGTCCACGCCTGTCGCGCCGGCGAGCAAAAATGGTTTGGTGAAACCGCTGCCGTTGTTGATTCCGAGCGCATCGAGCAAACCGGTTCCCGGATAGGGGATCGTCGTTTCCCACCGCGGAACGTTGGGCGACGTTTGGACCCACTGCAGGCCGGTATCCGGCCAAATCATGGGGCGGCGCCAGCCGTTCATGCGGACGACGCGCAGTTTCGCGCGAATCCCGAAGTGGTCGTTAAACAGCAGCGCGAGTTCGCCGATCGTCATGCCGTGGCGCATCGCAATCGGATAGAGCCCGATGAACGACTCGTAGGCCGGCTCGAGCACCGGTCCTTCGACAATCGCGCCGCCCGTTGGATTGGGTCGATCGAGCACCCAAAACTCGCGATCGAACTGGCGCGCGCTTTGCATAGCGTATGCCATCGTCGAGATGTACGTGTACGCGCGCGAGCCGACGTCTTGGATGTCGAAGAGCAGCACGTCGATACCTTCGAGCATCGCGGCGCTCGGGTGTCGTGACGCGCCGTACAGGCTGTATACCGGCAGGTGCGTCTGAGGGTCGACGTATGACGCAACCGATGCTCCGGCATTGCGGTCTCCCCGGAAACCATGTTCGGGCGCATAGATCGCTTTGATTCGGATTTTCCCGTGACGCAAGATTGCATCGACGATTGACTCTAACCGTGAGGTAACGGCGCTTTGATTCGCGATGACGCCGACCGTCCGGCCTTCGAGTTCTTCCCACGTCCGCCGCAAGAAAATCTCGTCTCCCAGTTCGATCTGCGCCGCCGGCAACTGCTCGGCCCGCGCCGTGGCGACGCCCGTCAACGTCATCGCGCCGGCTGCGGTTAGAAAGCGGCTACGCTTCATTCCGCCGGACTTTCCGCGAATCGCGGTTCCGTGGCGCGATTGAGAATGCCCGCGCTGTGCGCGCGAGCGAAGAGCGCGTGGACCGCATTGCGCCCGGCGTCGCCGAGGTAGTCGGTAAACTCGTTCACGTAGGCGGCGATGTGCGCGCGCATCACGTCGTCGTTCATCTCGGCGGCATGCATTCGCACGTAGGGCATAACCGCCGCTTCGTCGTTGCGTGCAAAGTTTAGACTCGCGCGGATCGCTGCATTGATGCGACGGACTTCGTCATCGGGAAGATCGTTACGTGCGACGATCGCGCCCAGCGGTATCGGGAGAAGCGTCATGTTCTCCCACCATTCACCCAAATCCACAATCGAGATCAAACCGGCGTCTCGATAGGTGAAGCGGGACTCGTGAATGATCAGTCCGGCATCGGCTCCACCGCGCAGCACTGCGGGGATGATGCGATCGAAGCGCATCGTTACCGTCTTGGGGCGCGTGCCCAGCGCTAGTTGCAGCAGCAGAAAAGCGGTCGTGCGTTCCCCGGGGATCGCGATGCGCTTGCGCGCGAAATCGCTAAAGAGCGGCGGCGATGCCGCCGGCCGCGCGACCAGGAGCGGACCGCATCCCCGTCCGATTGCGCCGCCGGTCGGCAGAATGCGATAGTTTTTCATGAGAAACGGGATCGCGCCGTAACTCACCTTGACCAATTCGAAATCCGCGCGTTCCGCCGCATGGTTGAGTTCGTCAATATCGGCGAGATGAGCGCGTACCTCGGGAGCGTCGCGCAGCAGGCCGTTGGTCAGCGCACCGAAGATATAGGTGTCGTTCGGACAGGGCGAGTAGCCGAGCGTATACGCCATTAGAACATATCGAGCAAAGCGCTGACGACGTGTTGCAAGCCGGCGCGTCCGGCCGCGAAGTTCCAGCCGCTCGATGCGCGGGGCCCGCAGCGATTGGAGATGCCGCGAAGTTGGATCGCTCGAACGCCGACGCGCTGCGCCGCTCGCATTCCGGCGAATCCCTCCATCGATTCTACTTGCACGCCGCGCTCGAGCGCCAGACGGCGGGCGGTTTCATCGGTCGAGGTGACGCGCGATACGGTGAGCCCGCGTACGGATGGAAAACCCTTCGTCGCCAGTCGCTTCACCAACGCCTCATCCGAGTATACCGTTTCCACCAGCGGCTCATTGTTTGGAAGTTGCATCGGGGCACCGTCTTCGAGCCCTATCTCCATGGTGTCTTCGGCCACGATAACGCCGTCCCCAATCGCTAGCGAGCCGTCGAAGCTGCCGGCAAGCCCGGCGCTGACGACCAATTGATACCGATGTGCGCAGAGGGCCGCCGCGATCGCGCAGGCGGCCTCGACCGGTCCCACGCCGGTGACCAGCGTCGCGATGCCGTCGCCGGGTCGAACGAACTCCAACTCGGCGGCGACGGCGCACGTGAGAAGGATCACGGCACGCCGATGAATTTATGAGTTTGCAGAGACAGACGAAATCGTGCAGGATGAGCTTTGACATACTCGAGCGCGATCGCGACGTTGCGTGGTCTGTTTCCTTCAGGCTGGAGCAGAATCGTCGGTTGATCGTTGAACAACGGAAGGTGTTCCTCCGGGACCCGTTTGTCGACGATGAGTTTGGCTTCGTTGGCGCGGGCGGCCATGCGCCGGTCCACGCGTTCTTTCGGCGAAACGCAGAGCCAGACGTCGTTCGGCAGATGGGTGAAAATCGTTCCGTTTGATTCGATGTGCACGCGGCGGCCGTCGCGGCGCAGCGCGTCGATTAGAACGCCGGCTTCCTCCTGCGCGAGCGGCTCGCCGCCCGTAAGCACCACCATCGGGCAGACGCCGCCGGCGTCGCGTACCATGGCGACGATTTCGTCCACGCCGGCGAAGAATTTCGTGGAGTAATCCGTATCGCAGAAATCGCAGGCGAGGTTACAGCCCGCCAAACGTACGAAAACGGCCGGCGTACCGGCCCAGAGACCTTCGCCCTGAACGCTGTAGAAGATTTCGGAAACTTGAAGCATATTTGAAGTGTCACCCTTCGACGAGCTCAGGATGACGTTTCCTGCAACGTGTCGTCCCTTCGCAGGACCGCGCAGGCGCTACGGGTTTCCCAGAGTACGACTTCATCGAGACCGCGCAGACCGGGCTCGAGTTCGTCCCAAATCCAGCGGACGATGTTCTCCACCGTCGGGTTGTCGATGAGGTCGTTCAGATAGTGATGGTCCAAGCGGTCCAAGACGCGTTCGCGAACGACTCGCTCGACGGTTTCGAAGTCTTCGACCATGCCGCGTGCCGGCCCACCGGCACGGATCTGTCCGCGAATGGCAACCTCAAGGCGATACGAGTGGCCATGCATGCGCGCGCACTTTCCCGGATGAAACGGAAGCACGTGCGCCGCTTCGAAGCCGAAGCGTTTGCGAATCTGCGAGGCTACAACTCTCCTTGAGGGCCCATGCCTTCGAGCCGGCGTTTGAGATCGGCGAGGAAGCCGCTGGCGACGTAGCCATCCACCACGCGATGATCGAGCGAGAGGCACGAGTTCATCATTTGGCGGATCGCGATCGTATCGTCGTCGCGAACCACGAGTTTTTTTACCACCGCCTCCATGGTAACGATTCCGGCTTGACCGCCGTTGATGATTGGTGCGGACGCCCAAGAGCCGTTGGCGCCGTTGTTGTTCACGGTGAAGGTGCCTCCGGAGAGATCGTCGACACCCAGTTTGCCCTTGCGCGCCTTGTCGATCAACTGCCCGGCTGCGACGGCCAGACCCTTGATCGAGAGTTGATCGGCGCGTTTGATGACCGGCACGACGAGGTTGTCGGGCAAGCCGATAGCGACCCCGACGTTGATCGCGTCATTGACGTAGATGCCGGGTGCGCTGGACTGCGTTGCGGCAACGAACTTTGCGTTCATCAACGGAAACGCCGTGAGCGATTCGACGACGGCGCGGATGAAGAACGGAAGAAGCGTGAGCTTCAATCCCGTTTCGCGCTCGAAGCGGCTCTTTTCACGCTGGCGCCAGTTCCAGACATCCGTAACGTCGATCTCGACCATCGACCAGGCATGCGGGGCCGTGTGGCGGCTTTCGACCATCCGTTCGGCGATGATGCGCCGCGCCTGAGTCAACGGGATAAGCGTTCCGGGAATCGGCCTCGCATAGGTGGAGGTCTTTCCGGTCGTGGGCGGCGGCGTCGTCGGGCGGTCCCCGATGACGCTCCGCGCGGCCGCCAGCACGTCGGCGACCGTCACGCGTCCGTTGCTGCCGCTCCCCTTGACGGCACGAATGTCGATGTGATGCTCGCGTGCCAGGCGGCGCACTGCCGGCGACGCACCACGCAGCGCGCTCTCCGTCGCGCCGTTTTGAACGGCCGCGCCGGCTGGGCCGTTCGGCGAAGGGGCGGGAGGCGGTGTCTCTATTCGTGCGGGGGTCTGTGCGGCCGGCTTCGGCTCGGACGCGGCCGCAGAACCGATCTCTTCGATGATCGCGATCGGGGTGCCGGTGGCAACCGTCTCGCCTTCCTTGACGAGCAGTTCGCGAATCGTTCCGGTCACCGGTGAAGGAACGCCCGCATTGACCTTATCGGTCGACACTTCGACGAAGTCTTCGTACTTGTCGACGGTGTCGCCGATGTTCTTGAGCCACTGGGCGACCGTCCCTTCGGTAACCGTTTCGCCAAGTTGCGGCATCGTAATCGTCGTCGGCATTAGAATTTCACCATTTCGCGCATTGCGTCGGCCATCTCGCCGGGTGACGACATAAACTCTTCCTCGAGCGGCAGCGCGTAGCCCATTGCAGGGACATCCGGTGCACAGAGCCGCCGTATCGGCGCATCTAAGTGGAAGAGCGCTTCCTCGGCGACCATCGCGCTGATTTCGGCTCCGATTCCGCCGAACTTATTATCTTCGTGAACGATCAGCAATTTGCGTGTCTTTTCGACGCTATTCAGAATCGTCGTCTTGTCCATCGGCCGAATGGACCGCAGATCGATCACTTCGACCGACATTCCATCTTGCTGGAGATTCGTCGCGGCTTCCAGAGCCCAATGAACGTAGAGACCGTAGGAGACAACGGACAACTGCGAACCTTCTTTTAAAACGTTTGCCTTGCCGATTGGAATCGTGTAGTGCCCGTTGGGCACTTCGCCCTTGATCAGGCGATACGTCTTCTTGTGTTCCAGGAAGAGCACCGGATCGGGATCGTCTATGCTCGCATTCAGTAGACCCTTGACGTCGGCGGGAAACGCAGGGGCGACGATTTTCAAGCCGGGAACGTGATAGAACAGCGCCTCTACCGAAACGGAATGGGAAAGCGCGCCGCGCACTCCGCCGCCATAGGGAGTTCGAATGACCAGCGGACAGGTATATTCGCCGTTCGAACGATAGCGGATTTTCGCGGCCTCCCCGACGATTTGATTGAACGACGGGTAGATGAAGTCCGCAAACTGGATCTCGGCGATCGGACGCAGCCCCTCCATCGCCATGCCGACGGCAATCCCGACAATCGAAGCCTCGGCGATCGGCGTGTCGATCACGCGCTGCGGTCCAAATTCGTTGATGAAGTCTTTAGTGATCAGAAAGACGTTTCCGCGCGCGCCGACGTCTTCACCGAGAATCAGCGTGCGATCGTCGCTCTTCATCGCCTCGTAGAGGGTCGCGCGCACGGTCTCTACATTATTCATGACCGTTGATTGCGAGCTTACGACTGCCATGGTTCCCAGGCTCCTTCGTAGATGTGCGTGTAGAGGTCGGACGGCTGCGGGTACGGCAGCGCTTCCGCCGCATCGGTCGCCTCGTTGGTTTCGCGTAAGACGTCCTTGCGCATCGCCTCAACCGCATCGGGGCTGAGGACGCCGTGCTCGACGAGCAACGCTTCGAAGGACGGGACCGGGTCTTGTTTCCGGCGCTCGAGCACGATCTCGCGCGTTCGGTACGTCATGTCGTTGTCGTCCGTCGAGTGCGCGAGATATCGGTAGCACGTTCCTTCGACGAGCGTCGGGCCGCCACCACTGCGCGCGCGATCCATCGCGTCTTTCACCGCGGCATAGGTCTGCAGCGGATCGAAGCCGTTGAATCGACGTCCCGGCATGCCGTATCCCGCCGCGCGTTTCCAAATCTGCGGCTCAGCCATCTGTTTGTCGAGCGGCGTGGAGATAGCCCATTCGTTGTTCTCAACGAGCATGACGAACGGCAATTTGTGGACGGCGACGAAATTCATCGACTCGTGCCACTCGCCTTCACTGGTCGTTCCGTCGCCGCAGGTCGCTAGAACTGCCCGTCCGCTTTCGCCCCGATATTTCATTGCATACGCCGCTCCGACCGCATGCGGCAGATGCGCCGCCAAGATCGAGGAGAACGACATCAGTCCAGCCGACTTCGAGGAGTAGTGATTGGGAAACTGCCGTCCGCCGTTGTGATCGGCGGCGCGAGCGAAAATTGAGAGCATGATCTCATACGGTGAAAGCCCGATGCCCAAACAGAGCCCGAGATCGCGATAGTAAGGAGCGAGAATATCGCTCCCGCGATTAAATGCCATCGCGGCGCCCGCTTGAAGCGCCTCGTGTCCTTCACTGCCGAGCGCAAACGGAACTTTCCCCTGACGATTCAGCTGGAAACCACGATTGTCCAGTTGTCGCTGCAGCAACATATTGCGGAAGATCGCTCGCAGTTGTTCATCGCTCAAACCGTAACGCTCCAGCGTCCCGGTCGCAGTGTCCGCGCTCGCCATGCTGTCGTTCGTTCCTCGTATCACTCGCGCCAAGGCTGCCAGTATTGTTCGTACACCTCTTGGTAGAGGTGCGAGGCTTGCGGATATGGCATCGCCTCGGCCCGATCGGTGGCTTCGTTGATCTCTTCGAGAACGCCGCGCTTCAATGCTTCCATGTCTGCGGCTTCAACGATGGAACGTTCGAGCAGAAGACGCTCGAACCGTGGAACCGGGTCGTCCTTGCGGCGGTTCGCAACCTCTTCGCGCGAGCGGTAAGCGCGGTCATCATCGTCGGTCGTGTGGGCCAGAAACCGATAGCACTTCGCCTCCACTAGCGTGGGGCCGCCGCCCGAACGCGCTCGCTGGAGCGCTTCGTTCACCGCGCCATAGCATGCCAGCGCGTCCATCCCGTCGATAACCGTCCCCGGAACGCCGTAACCCTCGGCACGCTTGTAAATGTCGGGTTGAGCCATCTGTTTGTCCAACGGCGTCGAGATCGCCCACTCATTGTTTTCACATAGAAAGACGATCGGCAGCCGGTGTACGGCCGCAAAGTTGAGCGACTCGTGCCACTCGCCTTCACTGGTTGCGCCGTCGCCGAACGTCGTCAGCACCGCTCGTCCGCCATCGCCGAGGTGCTTCAGGGCGTACGCGGCGCCGGCGGCGTGCGGCAGTTGTGCCGCGATCACGGAACTGATCGTCTGCAATCCGAGGCGCCGGCTCGCGTAATGGTGCGGAAACTGGCGGCCGGCGCAATGGTCCGCGGCGCGCGCGAACAGCGACAGAAGCACTTCATACGGCGTCAAACCTATTCCGAGCGCCAATCCGAGATCGCGATAGTATGGAACGAGGATGTCTTTCTCGCGCAAGAAGGCCATCGCGGCGCCGGCTTGCACCGCCTCGTGCCCTTCGCTGGCGGAGGCAAACGGAATCTTGCCCTGACGATTGAGTTGAAAACCGCGATTTTCGAGCATTCGTTGCATCAGCATCGTGCGGAACATTGCGACGAGCTGCTCGTCGCGGAGCCCGAAATGCTCAAACCGCGCCGGTGTTTTCGATTCCGGCCGCTGCTTCGTTGCCACTAGAGTGCTAACTCAAACGGGCCGCAATGAAATCCCTGCGCGAAGGTGGCGGTTGAGCACGGGTCCAAATGCGGAGCGGCATGTGGTGCAGGGCCGCCGCGTTTCTAATCGTGGTTCATTGGCTATGGGCTCCGGCAGACGCGACGGAGACAGCGTGGAAATTCGATAATCCGTTCTGTAAGGTCGTGGCTGAGATGCAACCGCTCGCCGACGGATCCGGCTACGCCGTCGCGCTTGGCGCCGCGGAGGGAAACGAGGTTTCGGCGCACGTCACGCTGGTGACAGAAAGCGACGCGTACGATCTTCACCTCGAAGGTTTGCCCCTGTCCATTTCGGGAAGCGGCCGGGAGGCCGGACCTGTAATCGCTACGTTAACGACATCCGACAAGGTAAAGTATTATTTCGTTGATTCCTTCACCCTCGACGGCGGCCGCGCCGTTACTTGTCCATCCTACATTTTTGCCATGCCGGCCGACGCCATCGCTCACGGATTTGCAGTAAGGATTGCTGCGGACCATCTTCAGCCGATCGGCACACCGTCATGCAAACGGATTTATGAGCCGCCGGACTTCAACGGAGACATCGATTTCCCGATTGGGAACTTCGGCAACCGCCGGCTTTCGAGCACGTACGACGTCTTCATTGATTCCGCCGGGCATTCCGTTTACGAGAGCCTCGTAACTTCGAGCGGCGTAGAAGGCGTGGACGACTTTGCACGCGGAGCGATTCAGCAGCATCAATTTCGCGCGGCGAAGTTTCTCTGCACGCCGGTCGTCGCCGAAATCGAAGTCAGGGTGAGTTACGAACCGTGACCTCGCAGCAACTCCTTTTTGCGTTTGCACGCGGGTGGATCGTTGCAGTTGTTGGAATCGGCGCGGCGTTCCTTTGCTCGTTCCGAAAAGTTCGAACCTCCGCCGAGTTTTGTCCGGCAGCGCTCGTAGCGTTGCATGCAACGTCCGTTTCGTATTGCCGGGCGGCTTCAGTATGCTATATTTTTCGAGCCGACTATCGGCCCGGACCGTGAAAAACGTGCGCACTCAAAGCGCCTCGATTTTGAAAGAGCTGGTACGCTACCGCCGGCACTTTCATCGGCATCCCGAGCTTTCGCTGAGGGAGCACGAGACTGCGGCGTTCATCGAGCGTGAGTTGCGGAGTTTCGGTGTTGACTCGCTGCGGACGGGCGTCGGAAAGACCGGAATCCTCGCGACGCTGCACGGGGAGCGGCCCGGCCCCGTGACGTTGTTGCGGGCCGATATGGATGCGTTGCCGGTTTCCGAGATCAACGACGTCGCTTATCGCTCGTGTAACGACGGCGTCATGCACGCCTGCGGGCACGACGGTCACATGGCGATCCTCTTGACCGCCGCGCGCGTCTTGCGTGAACGGACGCCGGAGATTGCGGGGACGCTGGTCTTCTGCTTCCAGCCGGGCGAAGAGGGTTACGCCGGCAACAAGCTGATGATCGACGATGGCGCGTTGGAGAATCCGCACGTCGATCGCACGTTCGCGCTCCATCTCTACAGTGGTCTCGACGTCGGGCACGTCGGGGTGCGCGACGGTCCGTTCTTCGCGTCCTCGGACCGATTCGAGCTCGAGTTGATCGGCAAAGGCGGCCATGGCGCGATGCCGCAAGACGCGGTCGATCCGATCGTCGGCGCGGCGCACGTCGTGACGCTCCTTCAGAACATCGTGAGCCGCGAAATCGCTCCACAACACGCCGTCGTCGTGACGGTCGGGTCGCTCCAGGCCGGCACGACGTTCAACGTCATTCCCGAACGCGCGACGATGCAAGGCACCGTCCGCGCTTTCGACCGACGCATTCGAGAAGAGTTGCCCGAACGCATCGAACGCATCGTTGAAGGGTTAGCCGAGGCGCTTCGGCTCGAATACCGCTTCGCATATCACTGGGTCTATCCGCCGACTGTCAACGACACCGCGACGAACGCCGTCGTGCGAGACGTAGCGCAAAAGACGCTCGGTAAAGAGAGAGTGATCGATCCGCACGGCACGGTGATGTGGTCGGAAGATATGTCGTTCATGCAAGAACAACGGCCCGGCGCGTATTTCTTACTGGGCTCGCGCGGAGACGAGCGCAGCGGCGAGCCGCAGCATAGCGCGCGATTCGACATCGACGAGCGAGCCTTAGAGGCCGGCCTCGAAATGATGCTCGGCATCGCGTTGCACGATTAGGCGACCGCGGCACGTGAACGGCTCGGACATTCGCCGCTATGTGATCGTCGGTAACGGCTTTGCCGGAACCACGGCGGCGGAGCAACTCCGTAAGCACGATCCATCCTGCGAGATTACGCTTTTTGGCGACGAGCCGTATACGCTTTACAATCGCATCTCGTTGCCTCCGATGCTGCGCAGACAAATTCCCGAAGCGAAGGTGATGATCCGGGACCTGGCGTGGCACGAAAAAAATCGCATCGACGTGCATCTTCGCACGCACGTTGAAAACGTGATTCCGCAGGAGCGCGTCGTCGTGGTCGACGGCAAATCGCATCCGTACGACGCCTTGCTGCTCGCCACGGGCGGGCGCCCCACGCCGATCCAAAAACCCGGCGCGGCCGATGCGGCAAACCTGTTCCCGTTTCAGTATCTCGACGACACGCGCGCCATTTCCGAGCAGGTCGATCGCAGCCGCGCGGGAGTCGCGATCGGCGGCTCGTTTATCGCGTACGAACTCGCCGAAGCCTTTGCCTCGCGCGGCCTGGAGACGCACTGGATCATGCGCGGACCGCGAGGACTGCACCGCATCATGGACGAGATCGCGGGCGAGCTGCTTCACGAGGCCGCCGCCGCGGACGGCGTGGTAATGCACTATGGAGAGGAAGTTCTAGAGTTCGTGCGATCCAACGGCGAAATTACGAAGGTTCGTACGACGAAGGGCCACGAGATCGAGGCACAGTGCTACGCATACGGATTCGGCCTCATCATGAATACCGAGATCTGCGACGGAACCGGAATCGAGACGAGCAAGAACGGCATTCTGTGCGACGACCATCTCGAGACAAACGTGACGGATATCTACGCCGCCGGCGATGTTGCGGATTTTTACGATCCGATCCTGGAGGTTCGCTATCGGATGGGGACTTGGAACAACGCCGGCGCCCACGGCAAAGTAGCGGCGATCAACATGATGGGCGGTAGCGAAAAGTATCACGACGTTCCCGAATATTCATCGCTGCTTTTTAAAGGTCAAACCATCACGCAGTTTGGGCTTGGCACGGATCTCCGTCAAGATCTCGAGATCGCGCGCAAGGTCGATCGAGAGAAAAAATGGTATCGCGCGCTGTTCTTCTGGGAAGAGCGCCTCGTCGGCGGATTGATGCTCGGTAAAGGCAATCGCGCGGGCAAGCGCAAGTACGTCGAAGCGATCAAAGCCAAACAACGTTTCCCGAAGCCGGAGTGGCATTCGATGCTGGATTGGACCGCGTAGCAGTTGTTTGAGCCGTACGATGCACTCTATCGAGTTCTCTGTGCTCGACGGAAGGCCCAGCGTTCGGATGCTGTCGGGGACGCGACAAGCTGTTAGTCGGGACGCTTTCGGCGTTCGCGAAAGGCGAAGATTCGATGATCGTCCGAGCCAGTCCGGAACTGGACTACTTCAACGGAGAGACGTAACGCCTTAGGACAGTAGCTCTACGGCGCGAGCACCCCGATCCTCGACTTATCGGTTTGCCGTTGGATCTCGGTAAACCAAATGTTGCCGTCCGGACCGACGGCGATGGCGTTGGGAATCATGTTGGGCGTCGGAGTGTAATATTCGCTCATCTTGCCGCTCGTCGTGACGCGAACTATGCCGCTCTTTTCGAAATCCGTCGCCCACAAGTTGCCGTCGGGACCCGCCGTCACATCGGCGAATCCGCCTCCGGATGGTAGCGTGTAGAGCGTTACCTTGAAGTTGCGGTCGACGGCGGCGAGCATGTCGCCGTCGCAAATCCACATCCGTCGGTCCGGCCCAAGCGCCATCGGTCCAGGGATGTAACTAGGGCCGCCGATCGGGGCTTCAATCTGTTTCAGGTTGTTGGTGGTTTTACCGACAGAGGTCGGGCTACCGACGGTATCAAACCAGATCAGCCCCGTCGCGCCGTCGGCGACGTGGGGGGCGTCGCCGTTTCTTGCTTTGAATCTGCCGATAACGACGCCGACGGTTTCGATTTCTACGATATCGGAACTTCCGCCGAACACCGTGAACCACAGGTGTCCGGAGGTATCGTTGACGATCGATTCAGGTAAGCCACCGTAGTCGGACATCGGATACTGCGTCACCTGGCCGCCGGGAGTGATGTATCCGACGCTATACGGCGCCGCATACGGATTGGTAAACTAGACGTTGCCGTCGTCGCTTTCCGCCACGTCATAGGCGCCCTTGCCGAACTTAAAGTATCGCTGTTGCCCGCTGCGCGCGATGCGGCCGATTCCCAAATGCCTGCTATTCGCGTCCCGGGAGCAGCAATTTTTTCAATGCCAGCGCGTCGTGAGGGGCCGCCGCGGCGGTGTCGTTATTGAAATACACGTAGACGTCGTTGACTTGTGCCGCTAACGCGCCAATCTTTGCGGCCCAGCGGCGGAGCCTTCCACGCGAGTACGAGCCGACATAAAGGCCGCTCGCACCGTGACAGCGCACGTAGGCCGTTTCGTTCGACGTGACCCACTGTGGAACGCGCATGCCGGGATAGTCGTGGATGCAGAACGCGACGTCGCGATTCTTGAGGATGCCCCGGACGGCCTCCGTAAACCATGAGGCATCACGAAACTCGACCGCGTAGCGATACGAGGCCGGCAATTTATCCAAGAAGGATTCCAAATGCCGCTCGTCTCGTTTGAGGTAGGGTGGAAACTGCACTAGAATCTGGGCGAGCTTTTCGGGAATGAAGCACGACGTTCGTTCGAAGTAGTTGGCGATGAATCGGTCGACGCGCTCCGGCAGATTTCGACGATGCGTGATCAGGCGGCTCAACTTGACGGTATACCTAAAGCCGCATGGGACGAGATCGCACCAAAGCCGGACTTGCTCGGGCGAAGGAAGGCGATAGGTTGTCGCGTTCAGTTCCACGGTATCGAAGCGTTGCGCATAGTACGGAAGCCACTGGCGTTGCGGTAAGCCTTTCGGATAGAAGCGCTCGCGCCAATCGCCGTACACCCAGCCGCTCGTCCCGATTCGAATCATCGAGGCGCCGCAGTCGCGGCGGCGATGCACTGTGCGAAGTCGTCGACGTCTTGCGGCGTCGTGGCCCAGTGTGTCATCCAGCGAACTTCCGGCAGCGACTCGTCGAAGACGTAGAAGAAGAACCGCTCCTGAATGCGTTCGATGGCATCGCGATCCAACGTCGCAAAAACGGCGTTGCAGCGCACCGGGCGCGTGATGCGGATCGCCGCGATCCGTTGAACCCGCTCGTAGAGGCGGGCAGCCATCGCATTGGAGTGGGCGGCATACCGCGACCACAAACCATCACTCAGCAGAGCCTCGAACTGCGCGGCGATGTAGCGCATCTTCGAGGCGAGTTGCATGGCTTGCTTTTGAACGAAGGCCGCGGCTCGGACGTGCGCCCCGCCGTTGAAGAAGCAGATTGCTTCGCCGAACATCAACCCGTTTTTCGTTCCACCGAGCGTCAGCAAATCGATGCCCGCATCGGACGTGATGTCCCGCAATTGCAATCCGAGCGCCGCGGCGGCGTTACAGAGCCGCGCGCCATCCATCTGAACGAGAAGCCCGTTGTCATGAGCGAAATTGGCGAGCGCACGCAACTCGTCGACTTCATAGATGCCGCCGAACTCCGTCGCCTGCGAAATCGAAATAACCCGTGGCTGTGGAAAATGGACGCCGTGGCCGGCACGCAGGAACGGTTCGATATGGCTACATGTCAGTTTGCCGTCCGGCGTTTGAATCGGAATGACTTTACATCCGCTGAATCGCTCGAGCGCTCCACATTCGTCGGTTTGCAAGTGCGCGCTGGCGGGAGCGAGCACCGCCTCCCACGGTTGAAGTACCGAGGTGAGTGAGGCGACGTTTCCGCCGGTTCCATTGAAGGTGAAATAGACCGCCGTCGACTCGCCGAAATGCTCCCGGAAACGACGGACGGCTCGAGCGGTCCACGCGTCGTCGCCGTAGCCAACGGCGTCGCCATCGTTGGCGGCCAGGAGTGCTTGAACGATCTCCGGCGCGACCGGGGCATTATTGTCGCTCGCAAAACTGCGGCGCGCTGCGATCTCCATGGCGTTTTGAGGATTCTGCTTCGCTTCGGGGAACCTCTTAGACATGCCGCAGCGCGATCGACTCGAAGTCGACGTTCTCTTCGTCGGCGCCGGGCCGGCGAGTCTCGCCGGCGCGATTCGCCTCGGTCAACTTGCGAGCGAGGCAGGAAGAGCGCTAGAGATACTGGTGATCGAGAAAGGGGGCGAAATCGGGCATCACGGCCTGTCGGGTGCCGTGATGGATCCGCGGGCGCTCGACGAACTACTTCCGAATTGGCGCGAAAGCGCACCCGTGGAAGCACCGGTGACGAGCGACCAACTCTGGCTGCTCACGAGCCGGGCGAAGTTGAAGGCGCCGTTTACTCCGCCGCCGCTGCGCAATCACGGCAAGTACGTTGCGTCGCTGCAAAAGATCTGTAAATGGCTCGGCGATCGCGCCGAAGAAGCCGGCGCGCAAGTCTTTCCCGCTTTTCCGGGACAGGAACTGCTTTGGGACGGCGATCGCGTGATCGGCGTTCGTACCGGGGACAAAGGCCTCGACCATAACGGGCACCCAAAGTCGAATTACGAAGCCGGCGCGGATATCCTCGCGAAGGTCGTCGTATTGGGTGAGGGACCGCGCGGAACGCTGGCAAAACAGGCGATCCAGCGCCTCAACTTGGAGGCGGGAGGCGAACCGCAAGTCTACGCCGCCGGCGTCAAAGAACTCTGGCAACTTCCCGACGATCGTTTCAAACCCGGTGCGGTGATCCACACGCTGGGATATCCGTTGCCGCCGGAAACGTTCGGTGGTGGATTCATCTACGGCATGCAAGGCAACGTTCTCGACATCGGCTTCGTCACGGGATTGGACTATAAAAATCCGACCACCGATCCGCATAACGAACTGCAGCGGTTCAAGGAGCATCCGGTCATTCGAAAGATGCTCGACGGCGCGACGTTGATCAGGTACGGAGCCAAAGCGATTCCGGAAGGCGGCCTCTTTGCGATGCCGCAACTTGCGAGCGACGGTTTGATGCTCATCGGCGATTCCGCGGGATTCCTCAATGGGATGCGCTTGAAGGGAATTCATCTCGGAATGAAATCCGGAATGCTGGCCGCCGAGGGGATTTGGGAAGCGCTTGTGGCGGAGCGGTTCGATGCCGCGGCGCTCGGCGGTTACCAGAGGCGTTTCAAAAAGTCGTGGGCCTACGCGGAACTGCGGGGCGCGCGCAATTTCCATCAGGCTTTCAATCGCGGAATGTTTGCAGGTTTGCTCAATGCGGGACTCGCCACATTCACCGGCGGCGCCGGCTTCGGTTTCATCGATCGGTTGAAGGGCGAGCGTGGGTACGAGCGGATGGAGAAGATGGGTTGGACGCCGCCGCCGACGCCTCGAGCAACAATTGACAATGTGCTCACGTTTGACAAACTCACCGACGTGTACAACAGCGGCACGATGCACGAAGAAAACCAACCCTGCCATCTGATCGTGGAGAACACCGACATCTGTCGCGATCGCTGTACCGTTGAATATGGCAATCCGTGCCGTTATTTTTGTCCGGCGGCGGTCTACGAGCCGATGTTCGAACCGTCGGATGGGCGGTTTGAAGGGCGGCTGCAGATTAACTTCACGAACTGCGTACACTGCAAGACGTGCGACATCGCCGATCCATACCAGATCATCACCTGGGTGCCGCCCCAAGGCGGTGAGGGACCGGTCTACACGGGGATGTAGCCACGCAGGCCACTCATACCGGCGGCGACGTCGTCATTATCGGCGCCGGCGCCGTCGGACTCGCTATCGCATTCGAACTCGCGCAACGCGGCGCCGAAGTTCGCGTTGTCGACCGCGGCGAACCGGCGCGTGCGGCATCGTGGGCGGCGGCCGGCATGCTGGCGCCATATACCGAGAACGTACGCGATGCGGCGCTGGTCGAGCTCTGCGCCGCATCGCTGCGCGAGTACCCCACGTTCGTGCAACGCGTTCGGGCGGTAAGCGGCATCGATCCGCACCTTCATCTCGACGGCGTGGTGCGCGCGGCATTTGACGCGGAAACACTCGATGCATTCCGCAACCATGCCCACGAGTTGCGAGCGCAAAATGTGGAATGCAGCCTGCTCGATCGTGATGCGATCGTGCGCGCCGAACCGTGCATCGGTCCATCCGTTATCGGCGCCTTGGTGATCGACGGCGAAGGGTACGTCGACAATCGCCGGCTCGGCCGCGCGCTCGTTGCGGGCTGTATTTCGCACGGCGTTATCATCGAAGAGAATTGCGAAGCGCAAGTGGAGTGCGACGCACGTAGGGTGCTGGGCGTTAGAACGAATCGAGGCTTCGTTCCGGCGCGCGCAGTCGTCAATGCCTGCGGCGCGTGGGCAGCCGACGTGCCGGGAGTTCCGGCGCATTGTGCCGTGCCGGTCGTGCCCGTAAAGGGACAGATGATTGCCCTTGCGGCGCCGGCATCGTTGGTGAGACACGCCACGTGGGTGCCGGGAGCCTATCTGGTGCCGCGCGAGGATGGGCGTTTATTGATCGGCGCCACCGTAGAACGCGTCGGTTTCGATCGGCGCGTCACTGCCGCGGGCGTCCACGATCTACTGCACGCTGCGCTCGCCGCGGCGCCGTCGTTGGCGGGATTCGCATTGACCGAGCACTGGACCGGATTGCGTCCCGGGACACCTGACGGCCTGCCATTTCTCGGTGCGACGGCTCTGCGCGGCCTTTACGTCGCCGCAGGCCACTACCGCAACGGAATTCTGCTCGCGCCGGCAACCGCGCGCCTGGTCGCGGACCTCGTTGCCGGCGCCAATCCCGCCGAGCTACGAGCCTTTGCGCCGGCTCGCCTCGGCACGGAAGCGGCGACGCTAAGCCGAATGACTTCAGTGTGAAAGCCACCATCAACGGGCGCCTCCAAGACCTTCCTGAGGAATTGACGGTGAGCGGCCTGCTGGATCGTCTCGGTTCGCGCCGCGCCGGCGTCGCCGTGGCGCGCAACGAGCGGGTGGTGCGCCGCAACGATTACGACGCTGCCCGCATCGAGGACGGCGATCGCATCGAGATCATCCAGGCAGTCGCGGGAGGCTGACGTGAACGATTCCTTGCGGCTTGGCCGCTACGAGTTCGAAGCTCGGCTGATCGTCGGCACCGGCAAGTATCCTTCGATGGAAGTGATGCAAGCCGCGCATGCGGCCAGCGGCGCGGCGATGGTGACCGTCGCGATTCGGCGAATTCACTTAGGTCAGTCCAACGGGCGAACGCTCTTGGATTACATCGATCGCGAGCGATATACGATTTTGCCGAACACCGCCGGGTGCTATACGGCGAAAGACGCCGTGCTAACCGCACAACTCGCTCGCGAATTGCTTGCGACCGATTTGATCAAGCTCGAAGTCATCGGCGACGAGAACACGTTGCATCCGGACATCCGTCAGACGCTCGAGGCAGCGGAAACCTTGGTCGCCGATGGATTCACCGTGCTGCCGTATATCGGCGACGATCCGGTGGCGTGCAAACAACTCGAGGAACTCGGATGCGCCGCGGTGATGCCGCTCGCCGCACCGATCGGCAGCGGCCTCGGCGTGTGCAATCCCTATTCCTTGGCGATCATTAAAGAGCGTGCAAAAGTGCCCGTGATCGTCGATGCCGGCGTCGGCACCGCGTCGGACGCCGCTATTGCGATGGAGCTCGGTGCAGACGGCCTGTTGATGAACACCGGCATCGCGTCCGCGCGGGATCCGGTGTTGATGGCGACGGCAATGAAACTCGCCGTCACCGCGGGACGCCAGGCGTTCTTGGCGGGTCGCATGCAGAAGCGGCTCTACGCCAGCGCATCGAGTCCAATGCACGATTTGATTCGAAGCTAAGGCGCCGTCCCGCTCGCCGCTATGTTCTTAGCTATGAGCAACGCGAACCCGATCGGTGGTACGGGTGGCTATCCGGGCAGCCGTAGGTCAAGCGACTAGCGGCGGCGCGCGATGGCGAACCAGTGGACGGCGCCCGAGAGCGGCTCTTGGCTGTGCGCCCACGAGCCCGCGATGCGGTCGACGTCGTGTTCTTGGAGAGCTTCTATGACGAAGTAGGGTTGGAGCAGCGAGCGAAGCTCCAACTCGTCGAAATAGATATGCGCTACACCGCGCTCGTCGCCTTGCGTCGGTGAGAAGGTGCGATTGTCAATGCGCTCCCCACGCCCGAAGCGCGCGTCGCGCGACGAGCCGAACGTTGCGTACAATAAACCGCCGTGCCTCAGGCTCTGCGCGATGGCACTCACCATTTCTTCCAGCGACGTGCAATTGCCGTGAAGCAATGCATGCGTTGAAATCACTGCAGAAAACTGCCCGCCGAGCGTCGCGAGCGCTTCCGGCGCGTCGGCGGCGCGGTCATCCACTGAGAGAACGATGAAGCCGGCGGCGCGTAACGCCCTCAAGTTTCGGCCGCTGCCGGTCCCGATTTGCAAGATGCGAGCGCTCGAATCGTTACGCAGCCGCTCGATGAGCCGTTGGGCCAGCGGGTGCGCCGCCGCAAAGGTGTCGGCGGAATCCGGAGAATGAGGGGCCTGGCTCACAACTCGTCGTTCTAGAAAGGACTTGGAGATGCTTGGTGAGGGCGATTCGATGCCGTCGGTCACCGTGCTCGACGACAACGGAAATACCGTAAGCACAAACGATCTGCTCGGCACGCCGCTGATTTTTTATTTTTATCCAAAAGACGACACTCCCGGCTGCACGAGTCAGGCCTCACAGTTTCGCGACATGTATGCCGATTTCGAAAACAAGAAGGCGCGTATCGTGGGCGTCAGCCGCGACTCGGTCGAGTCGCACCAGCGCTTCAAGGCGAAGTTTTCGATTCCGTTTACGCTGCTTTCGGACGCCGAATCGAAACTGTACAAGGCGTTCGGAGTGAACGCGCGCACGACGTTTCTGATCGATGAAAGCGGCCGCATCACGAAGGTGTGGCCGAAGGTAAAGGTCGACGAGCACGCCGAGGACGTCCTCGCGTCGTTGCCTTGAGCGAGGGGTTGCGGCTGCAGGTTATCGGTTCCAGCCCCGCGATGCCGCGACCGGGCGGTGCGTCCAGTTGTTATCTCGTGCGTGCGCCGAGCACGGACGTGCTGGTGGATCTTGGCAGCGGCGCCGCCGGCAAACTGCAATGCGCAGCCCAGTATTCGGACCTCGACGCGATCGTCATCTCACACATGCATCCCGACCACTTCTTCGACCTGGTTGCCCTGCGCCATGGCTTGAAATATGTGGAGCACTCGAACAGCGAGCGAATGGCGCTGTGGCTACCACCGGGCGGCGCCGAGATACTCTCGACGCTGAGCACGCTGATCAGCGAAGGTGGAAGGCGAAGCTTCTTCGACGACGCCTATCTCGTCCACGAATATGAGCCCATAGTACCGCTGCTCGTCGGCGAACTGCGCATCACCTTCGCGCGCACGCAGCATTTCATCAGCGCATATGCCGTCCGCGTCGAACACGAAGGCAAAACGCTCGCCTACTCCGCCGATACTGCACCATGCGATGCGGTCGTCGACCACGTTCGCGACGCCGACGTATTTCTGTGCGAAGCGGCACTCGGTCTCGAATCGGAGCAAGGCGAACGGGGTCACACGAACGCCTACGAGGCCGGCGAAATGGCTAGTCGCGCCGTCGTCAAGCGTTTAGTCCTAACGCACTACCCGGCGAAGTGCTCAAACCAAGATCTCATCGACGCCGCGCATAAACGCTTCGACGGTCCTGTAGACGTCGCCGACGACGGCCAGGAATACACGATTTAGCGGAGCGCCGCAAGCGCGTTAGTTATGCGTTTGAGGGGTGTCGCGCGGTAACGAAAACGCGATTAAGGCGGGAACCGGCGCGAGGCCGCGACTGACGACCGCGTACGGAGTGACTTCCAAGCCAAGTTCCTTCAGCCGCGACGAGGCCGCGAGCAATTCTCGGCCGTTCGTGACGACGTCTTCGAGCAACAGCACGTGCTGCCCAGGCGCGTAGGGGCCTTCGACGTATTCGTTCGCGAACGCGCCGTACGCTTTGGGTTTCTTTCGAACGGCCAACAGTGGAAGTCCCGAAAGTTGGGAGACGGCGGTTGCGATCACTACGCCGCCGAGTTCCGTGCCGGCGATCACGTCGGGATTCACTTCAGCGATCACGCGGGTAAACAGTCGAGCGATACGGCGCAAGACGTGTGGATCGGAGAAAAGCAGGAACTTGTCGATATAGTAGTCGCTGCGCGCGCCGCCGGCGAGCACGTAGTCGCCGCGAGTTAGCGCGCGCTCGACGATGACTTTGCGCAGCCACGCGAGATCGGGTAGGCCTAAATGCTCCATTGCCAGGCGTTCCAAGACTCCAAAACCGGATTGGGATCGAAGCCCTTGAAGTCGACGCTGATCGGCTCCATTTGACGGCGCCACCAAAAGAAGATCTCGGGATTGTAACGCCAGAGCAGCCGCTGGACTTCGAAGTAAGCCGCCTTGCGGCCTGGACGGTCGTAATGCGTCAGCGCCGCGATTTGCGCGGTTTGCATCTGAGCATTGCAGAAACGCGAGTAATTGTACCCTCCGGGCGGAACGTTTTGGCACGTATACTGAGAACTATCGTCAGGATCGATGCCGGCGTACCAGCCGTTGATGGAGAGATCGAAGTTACCGAGTTGCAAGATCCCGCCCATCCCGGCCGGCGCGAACAGAATGTCGCCTGGGTATGACTTTACCTCCACCGCGATACCGACGTCGCGCAGCATGGATTGTACTTCCACTGCCGCTTGGCGGCGCGTGACGTTCGAATTGTTCGTGACCAGGACCAGTGACAGCGGCTGACCGTTTTTGCGCACGATACCGTCGGGCCCGGGATGCCAACCGGCGCGGGCGAGAAGGCTGCGAGCCATCGCGGGGTCGTGAGGATAGGTGTGCACTTCGGGGTTGAACGCCCACAACCAATCGGGAATGTCTTCGGTCGCCTGAGTCATTTGCCCGTAGGTCAGCGTGTCGACGAGGCGCTTCTTGTCGATCGCATATGCAATTGCTAGACGGACGGACGCATCCGACAGCATCGGCTTCGCGGTGTTGAGTTGGACGCGCTCGTAGCCGTTGACGTTGACGAAGATCAATCGAATGTCAGGGACGGTCTTGAGCGAGGGATACGTTTCCGGCGAGGCCTGGAACATGAAGTCGATCGCGTGAGTTTTCAGCAAGTTGATCGTCGTGTTCTCGTCCGGAATAATGCGAACGTCGACGCGCTGCAACCCCGGCTTGCCGAGAAAGAAGCCGTCGTTACGAAGCAGCGTAATGTGGTCTCCGCGCGACCACTGCGAGAAGCGGAACGGACCGTCGCTGACCGTCGGCTCGTTATTGAACGGCACTTGATTGATGTTTGCGTACTTCGCCAGGACGTGGGCCGGTGCGACCGGCATCGGCTGATCGCTCATCGCGAAAAACGTGTTGACGAACGGCGAGAATTTCGTTTTGAGGTGAACGACGTCGGTCCAATCGTCGGGTGTATCGATGTTGCGAACGTAATCGTAGCCGTGCCGGGAGACGACGTTGTTGGCCGAATTCATGATGGCTTCCCACGACCACTTCACGTCTTTTGACGTCACGTTCTGGCCATCGGTCCATTTTGCGTCTTTATGAAGGTGGTAGGTGATCGTGAGTCCGTCGCGGCTCACGCCGCCGTTTTCCAGCGTCGGAACCTCGGTCGCAAGGATCGGCACGGGGTTGCCCTTTGCATCCGCGGCGAGCAGTGGTTCAAACAACAGATTTGCGACGAATCCGTCCGTCGTATTCGAATTGAGCAGCGGATTGAGCGTCTTGACGTCGCTCTGAATCGCGACCCGCAAGATCCCCGGACGCGTCCACGAATGGCGAGCTCCTACCGCCTCGTTCGAAACCTTCGTGCACCCCGCAACGGCCGGCGCGAGCAGAACTGCGAAGGCAGCCGCACGGGAGAGCGAAATCTTCACACGGCGGCCTTCGCGACGCGATTGCCCGGCACGGGATCGTAGCGCTCGTGTCGCCAAGTGTAGGTCGCCAATCCTTGCGTCCCCGTGCGCAACTCGGTAATATAACGCGAAAGTTCAACCGCCGGAACGAACGCCTCGACCAGATCGAAGCCGGATCGCTCCGACGGATTCATGCCGAGAATCTGCCCGCGTTTACCGGTCAACTGCTGGATCACGGTCGAAGTGTAATTCGACGGGACGGTCACCTGCACGAAGGCAATCGGTTCGAGCACGACCGGATTGCACTTTGGAAGCGCGTCACGCACGCCCATCCCGGCCGCCGTCTTGAAGGATTGTTCGCTCGAATCCACGTCGTGATACTGGCCGTCATAGAGCGTCACGTGAAGATCGGTGACGGGATAGCCGTTCGGTCCGTGCACGAGGGCTTCACGCACGCCCTTCTCCACCGCGGGGATGAACTGACGTGGCACGACGCCGCCGACGATCTTTTCCTCAAACGTCACGCCGGAACCCCGGTCGCGCGGCTCAAAGCGCAGCCAAACGTCGCCGAATTGGCCGTGGCCGCCCGTCTGGTGTTTATATCGGGAATGAACCTCCGTCGAAGACGTGATCGTCTCTTGATAGGGAATCGTCGCCGCCGCCGTTGCGACCTCCACTTTGTACTTGCGCGCCAAGCGTTCGACCGCGATGGAAACGTGCTGTTCGCCGCTGCCTAACAGCAACATTTCGTGCGTGACGTCGGCTCGCTCGAGCCGCAGGGCGGGATCTTCGTCAACGATGCGGGCGAGCATCTGTGAAATCTTTGCCTCGTCGATGCGTTCTTTCGGCTTGATCGCCACCGCGAAGACAGGTTTCGCCACCGCGACGCGCGGCAAGAGCGCCTTGTAACCATTCGACGTCAGCGTATCACCCGTTGACACCGACTCTAGGCGCCCCAGCGCGACGATTGAGCCGGGTCCTGCCTCCGTAATAGGCTCTTGCTTCTTACCTTGAAGGCGGAAGAGACCGCCTAGGCGCACCTTTTCCCCGCTTTTGCTCGCGTTGGTTAGACTCGCATCCGCGCGAACGGTGCCCGAGAGAATTCGCGCGATCGATAGTCTGCCGCTCTGGGGATGGATGGACGTTTTGACGATGCGAGCGACCACCGGTGCGTTCGGGTCGGATGGGATCGGGCGTCCTTCGGCATCGGGTTGCGGGGCTTGTGCCGGCGACGGAAACCACTGCTCGATCGCCCGAACCAGCGCGGGAACGCCCGCGCTCGAAATACCCGAGGCGACCAACACCGGAACGACCTGATCGTGAGCGCATTCCTCGCAAAGGTCACGGTCGATCTCCTCGGAGGGCGGCTCGATTCCCTCGAGCAGTTCTTCCATTAAGTGGTCGTCGAAATCGGCCATGGCTTCGAGTAACTCCGCGTGTCGCGCGCGCGCCGTTTCTTCCAGCTCGCTCGGGATCGAGGTTTCCTTTTCAGAAATTTGCCCGGCCGACGGCGCTTCAAAGGTGTACGCTTTCACGTGCGCCAGGTCGATGTAACCACGAAACTGTTCGGCGTTGCCGATCGGCCACTGCTCGGCGACAACGTGACGGCCGTGGGCCTCTTGCAGCGCAGTCAGCGTGGCGGCAAAATCCGCTCCCGGACGGTCCAACTTATTGACCACGAAGATATGCGGCATGCGCGCCGCTTCCAACTGATCGACGATGGTTTGCGTCTGCACGACGCGCGCCGGATCGGCTTCGACGACGATGACCGCAGCGTCAACGCCCGCTAGGGCCTGTCTGGTCTCTTCAAAAAAGTCGATGAAGCCCGGCGTATCGACAATCGTCATTTCGATGCCATCGGCGCTGGTGTGCGCGAACGAGGCCGTCGTGGATTGCAAATGGGAGATCTCTTCGGGCTCGTGATCCGTCACGGTCGTCCCATCGCCGACGGAGCCGCGCCGGCCGATCGCGCCCGTTTGCGCGAGGATCGCTTCGATGAGCGTCGTTTTTCCGCTATGATGCGGGCCGACGAATGCGATATTTCTGAGGCGTTCGATATCCGCCAATGCTCTGCGTTCCTTTGTTAGCGATGGTTATCTAAGAGATTTAGCGGCGCTTCGCCGCGCTCTTTTTCTTCTTGACAGCCTTCTTTACGGCCCCGGTCGCTCGGCGCTTCGGCTTAGCCGGCCGCCGTGGGGCCGGTTTCTTCGGCGGGCTTTTCTTCGGTTTTTCGGCCGCGCTCTTGCGGACGGGCGGCTTCTTTGCCGTCCTCCGTGAGGGCGCCGGCTTCGTGCGAGCGCGTCTCGACCGCGCCGACGCGGTTTTCGCGGTTTTCTTCGCCGGCGCCGGCGTGCTTTTCTTACGCTTGCGCGAGCTGCTTTTAGCCTGTTTCTTTTTCGCAGGCTTTGACGGTCTCGCGCCCTTGGAAAGACGTGCGGCTTTCGCCCTTGTCGCCGACGACGCTGATTCGGTGGTGCGTCGCGACGTGCTGGCCGTCGCCGACGCCGCCGCGCGTTTTTTCGGTCCGGTGTCTCGAGCGGTGCGTAACGTCTCGCGGTGCGCGGCCTCGCTCTCTTCTGGGAGACCCAGTTCGGCACGTCCGTATCCGGTAATGCTGCTTCCGGGCGCCACTGGTTGTCGCCGGGCTTTCGCTTCGGCCTCCAGGTGTTCTCGCGTCGCCCGCAACGCCACTCGCGCGAGGCGGCCCGCGACCGGGAAAACGATCTCATTCACCTTGGCGTCGTCAAGCAGCTTCAGCGCGAAATCGAAGCCGCTGCCCTGGTCTTTGGGACTGTGGGCGTCCGAACCAATTGCAATACCGACGCCGCGCGCTTTCGCTTTGCGGATGAGTCGCGCGTTCGCATCGAGATATTTCTTACGGCGCTCTTCGGGGTGTCCACGATACAGAAAACGCGTGTTGATTTCGACCGCAAGGCCTCGACGATGCGCCACGTCGAGCATCCGGTCTTCGTATTCCTCGAGTCTCTTCTGCGCCGGCCAACGTCCCAAGACGGCCGGTACGTAGAAGTGACCGACGATCTGCGCTGGTAATTTCTCGAGGTCGTCGAGCAATTTCGCGATGTAGAGTTCCCAAAGTTTTTCGGGCGGGATGACGTCATGTAACTGCGCAAATTCTTCGTTATCGAAGGCCCATGGCCAGTCGGCGCCCTTTTCGGGGTGCTGGATTTGCACGAAATGGACCGATCGAATTATACCGTCCGGGCGCATTGCGTCGACGATGTTCTGGGCGTCGGGCCGGGCGCGCGGATCGTTGTCGATTTCGGCACCGATCGAGAAGCGCATTCCACGCCGCAATGCGTCGGAAACGATCGCGGCATGGGCCATATCGACTCCCGCCGTCTCCGCCGCGCCGAGAAGATCGCCGGCTTGGGCGAGATTCAGGGCACGGCGCACCGTATTGACCGCCCCCGGATCTTCAAACGTCAAATAGTTCGAATGATCGGCCACCATCAAAAACCGCGGCGAGCCGCGGCGACAGGCATGATAGAACCAAAGAAAAAGCATGCGCGCCGAATACGCGATCGGCCGCTCCTCGCTATACGGGCGGTGTTCCCCCTTGGCATGACCATGAACGTCGGGAATCGCCGCAGTGCGGGGGTCGCTCATTCCAAAGCGAAGTTGGCGTCTAGCGGCGGTAGCCCTCCATTTCTAGAAGCCGCGCTTTCGTTTCAAGACCGTAATAGTAATCGTGCAGATCACCCGAAGAATCGACGACGCGATGGCATGGAAAGAGCAACGGCAGCGGGTTGCGTGCCATCACTCGACCGACGGCGCGCGCGGCGCGTGGCTTACCGACTTGCGTCGCGACCCATGCATACGATCGAACTTCACCGGGCGGAATGCGCGCCGCCGCGCGGAGCACGGCTTGCTCGAATGGCGTTAGCTCGCTGATGTCGACCATCGCATCGTCGAGTTTCCACGTCTTGAAGAAACGATCGAGCGCTCCGACGAGCCATTCCGGCGTGTCGCCAAAAGCGACCGGGCGGCGAAGCCGCCGCGCTGCCCGTTCGACGACCTCTTCGACCGGCTCGCCGGTATCGAGACTAAGATAGGCGATTCTGTTCTGTTTGAAGCCGACGTAGAGTTTACCAAGCGGCGTCGTGACCGAGGTCAGCACGATGGTCTGATGGATTTTGCCGCGCAGCGCCGCGATGTGGCCGATGACTTTCTTCGCAAGGTCGCAGGAAGGCTCCGGCGGCGGTAAACAGGACAGACAGTACGCTACGCCTTCGTATTGTTCGTACATGTCCTGGCATGAGGGGCACGCCCGCAGATGGACGTGGACGGTCTGCTTGACCGTGGCTTGGCAATCGCCCCGTAACTCGTCCCAGAGCGCTTCGACGTCACGACAACGCATGAACTGCAACTCCTTCGGCAACGTATCGACCGATCTGAGGGCCGAGAATGCGCCGGAGAATACGCACGGCGCGGTGCACGTGGGACTTGACCGTCCCAATCGGCTGGTTCAGAATTTCGGCGATTTCGGGATGACTGCGACCTTCGATGAACCGCAGCGTCGCCGCGGCGCGAAGATGCATGGGCAGTTGTAACAGTGCGCGTTCGACGAGCGCGATCTCGGTGTTCTGCTCGACGATCTTTTCAGGTTGCGGCGGCCCCTCGTGGGATTCTCGCAGGATGGCGTCGGGATCGGCGAGCGCGTCCAGGGCGACGTTCGTGGGTCGTTTGCTGCGCAGGCGGTTTCGCGTAACGTTCAACGTGATGGTGTAGAGCCAAGGCTGTAGCCGGAGATCGGCGCGCTGCTCGGGCGACATCTTTCCGAGCGCTCTGTACGCGCGGACGAAGGCGTCTTGGACGATCTCTTCAGCGTCTTCGCGATTTCCCGTCATGCGCAAAGCGAAACCGTAGAGGCGGCGCTGATATTCATCGACGATCGCCTCGAAGTTCTCGACGGTGGGCGCGGAGCCGTCGCGCGGCAGGTTCGCCGCGGTCCGCCCCGACGTAGTCGCTGATGGCACGAATACTCCCGTACTCGAGTGGTGCGAACGCGCCCATACAGTGCCCCGGACCACTCTTGCTAGGCCCGAGGTTTCACGCTCGTCGTTAAAAACTCCTCAGCAGCCGCGCGGGCGCTGGTCGCGGCAGGGGTTTCCCGCAACGCTCCTAAAGCCTCGACATGCCGCAAGCATTCGAGCCGACCGAAATATCGCTCGACGCGTACACCATCTGCAGCTTCCTACCAAAGATCGATAGCGCACGCGCGCTGCCCATCGTTCTGATCGGTTATCGCCGAAGTGAAGATCCATGGTTTCTCTGGCTCATACCTGCCGAAGGCGTGGACTCGCAAGGACTGACGGACGATCCATATTACGCCAAAGTGCTACGCGATCCGAAGGCATACTTCACCAAGAAACTCAGCAAATACATTGAAGAGACCGGTTCGGTCAAACGCGGAATCGAGATGCTCATCGATTGTCATCAGAACCATCTCGCCTTTACGCCGTTGACGGAACTACACGAACAACCGTTCCGTCACCCGCTGCAGGTCGAGCTCGTCGGCGCTTATTAGGTTCCGCTACTCGAAAGAACCGCGCGGATCGATCGACGATAGACGATCTGCACCGGGACCCAAAGCGCGGCTTGATGTTCCTGCAAGCGCGCATGAATCGTCATGGTGACGTTCAAGCCGAGCAAAAGGCCGGCATCGAGCGAATAGTACGCGACCCCATCCATTCGTAGCGTCCCGGCGACGGTCGCGTCACCGTGTCCGGGAAGCGTTCCGCTCATCGATCCCGCCGCATCGAAACGCACACCAACGGTCGCCCGTCCGCCGACGAGACCCGAGCCGCCGGGCCGCAGATAGCCCCGCAAGAGAGCCGCCCCGCCGAGGGGAGACGTCGCTGCGAACGGTACGGCAGCGTGAAGAGACCGAATATCGCGCAGCGCCGAGCGATCGAGTCGCACGGCAAATGGCTGATTCAAGATCGTGAGAAACTCGGGATCCTCATCTAAGCGATCTTCAGATGCACCGTCGGGCCAAAGCGTCTGAACGAAATGCGCGTTCGCGGATTTTTTTCCATCCGGGCCCTCCCGCACGTAATTCGCTCGAGCGTCGAAACGCCACGTATCGCCATCGCGAACGATCGTCAGACGTTGTACGCCGGCATATCGAACTCGCGAGCTTGCCTGGCTCGATTCGATCCGATAGAAGTCCTCGCCGGCGGTTTGATATTGCAGGCGCGCGTAGGGAGTAACCGGCGCAGCGGAAAGCGCCGCCAGAAGGGTAACGCCGAGAAGTATGGTGTGCTCCGTGTAATTTAGTGCGCTGTCTTGGGTGTCCCGTGAAATCTAGTTCGTCGCCGTTGCGTGAGGAAGAATCGTATGTCGGCACTCCGCTCACAGACCACGACGGCCTCCGCATCCGTAAAGGATCGTCCGTCAATGTCGATCATAAAGTCGCCCGCGGCCAAACCTGCCAAGGTGCGAGCAAGGCTGCGCGAAAATTTGTCGGCCGGCGCGCGCGAACCAATCGCTTCGCGAACCGCGAAACGCAGAAGATCGCCGATGCGCAGTGGCGTTGCCAACGCAAAGGCGCCCGAACCGCCGGTAGCGACGGCGTGGAGATCGAGCGGAACCTTCACGCGGATCATCGTGCGAACATTTTGTGCTGCATCGAGGAGCCGCCTGCCATTGGGAATAAATGATTGGGCTAATGTCCTTCGGGAACGTCCCGGCCGGGATACTGGCGGGCGCAGTTGAGAAACTTCTCGCCAAGACCGACGAAGACGATCTTGCTTCTTTTTACGAAAGCGAGCTGTCAACGATGCCGTCGGACGTGTTCGCGGTGTTCCTTGAAGCCATCTTCGCTGCGTTCCGCGAGCGCGGCGAATCGTCGGAAGACGCCGCGGAGGCCGCCGGTACGACCCTCGATAGGATTACCGTGCGCGAACCCGGTGCGGCTCAGGCGCTCCTTGCATACGCTCGAACCAACCCCGATTTGATTCGAGAGTCCACTGCGCTTTTCGTCGAGCGCCGGCCGGATCTCATCGGCGCACTTCCAACGGCGTTGCAAACCGCGCTCGCCGCGCGGCTGACCCAACCGGCACGGTAAATGCGCGAACCGCCGCGTCGCCGGCGCATTGACGACGAGCGAAGCGAAGGGGGATTGCCGCTCTTTCCGCTCGTCTTGGTGGTGATTTTGGCCGGCCTGCTGCTCGGCGGAGTGTTAGCGCATTTCTTTGGCGGCGCGCACCGCGTTGCAACGCCGGCGACGCGGGTCGCCATCGCACCCGCCACGGCGGAGCCGACGACGGAGGCAACGGTAGTGGCGAGCACCTCGCCGACCGCGGTTGCGACGCAACCAACGTCAAGACCGTCGGTGAATTCGCCGGCCCGAGCGACGCTAAAAACGCCGGTGGCGCCGACGGCTCGGCCAACGCAACGAGCGATCGCCGGCACGCCGACGCCCACCCGCGCGATCCTCACGCCTCCGCCGGTGCGTGGCAGTTCCGCGCCGGTGCGCGTTACGGCGACGCCTGCGGTTGTGACTCGTCCAATGGTCGCGCGCCCGAGTGCGGCGCCGGCGGCTCCCGCCGCACCCGCCGCGGGCGATCCGGCCGGCGTCGTGCGCGCGTACCTTGCGGCTCTCGCGCACGGCGATCGTCAAACCGCCGCAGAGTATCTGTCGCACGGTGCGCCCACGGAGAGTTTCATGACCGCGGGCTCACGCGTCGCGGCGATTCGATCGACGGCGATTGGGGCGCAGCAGTATCGCGTCACGGCCGACGTACAAACGGGCAGCGGCGAATACTACGTGACTTTTACGGTCGCGCCGGGCCCCGGCGGCCTACAGATTACGGACCACTACGCGATCAAGCCGCAGTAGCGTCATTCTTCGTCCGGCCAGGCCGCTAAGCGTCCGATTGCCGCGCTCTTGAGCACGCGTAAGCCGAGCATCGCGCATTTCATGCGAGTGGGACTAATTCCGATGCCGACATTCTCGAGCACCGCGTCTTTGGAGAGCGTCGCTACATCCGACAACTTCATTCCCTTGACCGTTTCGGTTAACATCGAGGCCGATGCTTGACTGATCGCGCAGCCTTTACCTGAAAATCGAACGTCTTTTACTGCGCCGTCTTCGATTTCCAGTTGCATTCGAATCTCATCGCCGCACAGTGGGTTGAGGTCCTCGGCCTCAATATCGGAACGTTCTAACGTGCCGAAGTTTCGTGGGTTGCGATAGTGATCGAGAATGTAATCGCGGTAGAAGTCGTCCATTCTAGCGATGACGCTCCCTAGCGCCCGAAAACAAGCGCCGCTTTCTCTAGCCCAGTGCAGAGCGCATCGACGTCCGCTCGAGTGTTGTAGATATAGAAGGATGCACGGGCCGTTGCGGACCAGCCCATTTTTTCCATCAGTGGCATGGTACAGTGGTGTCCGGCCCGCACGCAGATGCCTTCCGTATCGAGGATCGAAGCCAGATCGTGGGCGTGAATGTCGGCGAAGTTAAACGAGATCACGCCGGAGATACGGTCGGGATTGCGCGGTCCATAAATCGCCAACCCGCGCTTTTCGAACTCCGCGAGGCGCTCGAGCGCGTACTCGGTGAGCGAGCGCTCGTGCGCGCGTACCCACGCCATACCGACCTTCTCCAAATACTCGACGGCGACGCCGAAGGCAATTGCATCGGCGATGTTGCTCGTGCCGGCTTCGAACTTCCGCGGTGGGTCGGCAAAGACCGTGTTATCGTAGCGAACGCGGCGAATCATGTCGCCACCCGAGAACAACGGGGGCATCGCATCGAGCAGCGACTTCTTCCCGTAGAGCACGCCGATGCCGGTCGGCCCCAGCATTTTGTGGCCGCTGAAGGCGTAAAAATCGGCATCGAGCGCGTGAACGTCGAGAGGCAGGTGTGGCGCGCCTTGCGCGCCGTCGACGACTACGACTGCGCCCGCAGCGTGAGCGCGCGCGATAATCGTTTGAATTGGGGCAATCGTTCCGAGCGTGTTGCTGACGTGGCCCAGCGCCACGAGCTTGCAGCGGTCCAGTAGCGCGTCGAGGTCGTCGAGAACGTGAATGCCGCGTTCGTCCACCGGAATGTAACGCAGACTCGCGCCCGAACGCTGCGCCAGCATTTGCCACGGGACGAGATCGGAATGGTGCTCCAATTCGGTGAGCAGAATTGCATCACCGGGTCCCAGTTGCCGTTCACCCCAGGAATATGCGACGAGGTTGATAGCCTCGGTCGTGTTACGCACCCAGATTACTTCGGACGGGCTTGCGCCGATAAACCGCGCGACTTTGATCCGCGCGCGCTCGTATTCATCGGTGGCCCGCGCGGCAATCTCGTAGACGCCGCGATGAATGTTCGCGTTGTACTGCTCGTAATATTCTACCAGCGCCTGAATCACGCAGCGCGGTTTCTGCGAGGTTGCAGCCGAATCGAGATATACCAGCCGCTTCCCACGCGACGTCGGCCGCGCGAGAATCGGAAAATCCGCGATGATGCGCTCCAGTTTGTCGCTCGCTCGGGGCGACAATACTTCGTGGATCATGCTAACTTGGCGGCGAGAGCGCCCCGGATTTCATCGCGCAACGCCGTCGTCGGAAACCGCTCGATTGCGGGTTCGAAAAAGCCGAGCGCGATTATGCGTTCCGCGGCCTGGCGTTCGATGCCGCGGCTTTCCATGTAAAAAATTTGCTCGGGGTCAATCGCGCCAACGGTCGCGCCGTGATATGCTTTGACGTCGTTGGCCCCGATCTCCAGGGCCGGAACCGAATCGACGTGGGCTTGTCGCGAGAGGAGTAGTGCATCGTCACGCAGCCGCGCGTCGCTGCCCTGAGCGTGCCGGGCGATCCGAATATTTCCCAAGAAGCGGGCCTGTCCGCGCTCGAGCGCGGCAGATTTGACGATGGTCTCCGACGTCGCGTCACCCGCCCGATGTTCGACGGTGCTGATCACGTCCACGTGTTGAGTGGCCGCCGGAAAGAAGAGTGACGTAATCGATGCATGCGCTCCGGGCGCGTCGATGAGAACTTTGAGGTCCGATGCCGTAAGATCGGCGCCCAGCTCCGCGGACGCCCATGCGATGGCCGCATCTCGTCCCGGTCGCGCGAAACGCTGGCTCAGAACGCGACTCCCCGCGTCCGTTTTTTGTATGGCGGCGTAGGTCACTTCGGCATTTTCCGCCGTAACGATCTCCGTTGCACCGCAGACGAACGTGCCGGCGCCTCCGGTTAAATGCTCGATCACGGTCACGCGAGCCCCGCGCTCTGCCAGGACAACGTTCCAAGGAAAAATCGCGTGGCTATCGGTCGCTTCGCAGCGGATCACGATCGGATCGTCACAGGCGCGATCTGCGGGAACGTAGATGAAAATGCCGTCGTTGACAAAGGCCGTGGTCAGCGATCCAAACTTGGTCGCTCCAACACCGGTCGTTCCGAAGGCGCGCGCCAACAATGCGGAATGCGACGCAGCCGCGCTGCGAAGATCGGTCACGATTAGACCGGGTCCTCCGCCTTCTGCCGTTACGTTCGCTGTGGACGCGACCGCGTGTGGTGTTGGGGCCACGCTTTCGAAGTCAACGCGCCAAAAGCGTCCCGGCTTTTCCCGCCCGCTCGGTAATCGAACGAAGCGCTCGAGAGCCCGGCGCCGCTGCTCGCGCGAAACGAGCGCCTCTTCGAGGCCGAGCGTGTCGAGACGTTGATGGAGCCCTTCGTTGCGGTCGTCCGTCGGCGTTACTGTTTGGACAGTGCTAGACAACGGAGCCCGTCCCGAGCGCGGTCGAAAGACTCTGCTCGCGGATTCGATCGTAGCCCTCCCGCTCGATGCGGTGGGCCAACTCGTGGTCGCCGGTCAGGACGATGCGTCCATCGATCATCACGTGCACGACGTCGGGTACGACGTACTGCAGAATGCGCGGGTAATGCGTTATGATTAAGAATCCCGTCGTGCTTCCCTCATCCGATGCGCGCAACGCCGTGATCGAATTGCCGACGGCCTTCAAGGCGTCAATGTCAAGACCCGAATCCGTCTCGTCTAAAATCGCATACTTGGGCGCGAGTACGGCGAGCTGCAGCATCTCTAAACGCTTTTTCTCACCGCCGGAGAAACCGTCGTTGAGATAACGTCCCATGAATGACGGCTCGATGCCGAGCTCCTCCATTTTTTCAAGCAGTAAGGCACGGAATTTTGCCGGCGGCAGGTCACCCGGCCGTTCGGCCTGGCGGGCGGCATGTAGAAAATTCGCAACCTTCACCCCCGGAATCGCGGCGGGATATTGAAAGGAAAGAAAAAGACCCGCCCGAGCGCGTTTATCTGCGGGCAGGGCGAGCAGGTCGTGGCCATCCAGTTCAACGCTTCCGGTCACCTCGTACTGTGGATGGCCGGTGAGGGAGAAGGCCAGCGTGGATTTGCCGCTGCCGTTGGGCCCCATGAGCGCCGCAACGCGCCCCGTCTGGACGACCAGATCTATCCCTTTGAGGATCTCATTTCCAGCCACTCGGCAGTGCAGATCCCGGATTCGAAGGCCTTGCTGCGACATGGCTTTCATCGTAGCCGAGCCCATCTTAGAAAGTCAAGGAAAAACTTTACTATCTCGCCGATTTCGTGCTAGGATAGCGTCCAGATGCAGGTGGACCGGTTCTTTCAGACGACGCGGGGCAAGATTGTCAGCGAGCTGCGCCGGCGCGGCTGCGCAACGGCCGCCGAGCTTGCTCGCTCGTTCGGCCTCTCACCCAACGCCGTGCGCCAGCAGTTGACGATTCTGGAGCGCGACGGCATCGTCGCGGAGCAGTCGGTGCGCCGCGGTCCAACCAAGCCGACGTACGAGTTTTCGTTGACGCGCGAGGCGGATCGGCTCTTTCCTCAGTAATTATGACCGCTTGCTCAGCGCGGTGCTGCGCGAAGTTCGCGACCAGTTCGGCGAATCGGCCGTCGCGCAAATTTTTGACGGTCTTTCGCGGCGCGCGGTGGAGCGCGCCCGTCAGAAGATCACGGCTACTCAACCCGAGAAAAAGGTCTCGCAGCTGACGGAGATGTTGCGGCACAACGGGGTGGTAGCGGATTATAGTCTAATCGACGGCGGCTTCGTCCTGCACGAACACACCTGCCCGTATTCGAGTACGGCAAAAGAGCATCCGGAAGTTTGTAACGTGATCCATCACGTTATGGATGAAATGGTCGGCGGAAGTCACGTGCAGACGGAATCGCTCGCCCACGGCGGAAGAGAATGCCGCTTCGAATTGCAGCCTAAAACGGGGTCCCCGATGGACGAGAGTCCATTGGGGCAGAAGGAGTTGGTCGGCTAATGGATTTTCCGAAGTTTCAGCGCTTGGTCGAGGAACGTAGTGGTTTTCGCACGATGGAGGCGCCGACCGCAAGCGGCGAATACTTCAGCGATTCGTGCGGCGACATGTATAACTTTTTTTTGAAGGTGGGACCCGGCGCCGTGATCGAGGACATCTCGTACTTCACCACGGGCTGCGGTTTCGGGACCGCGACGTGCAGTTTAGTCGTCGAGCTGGCAAACGGAAAGACGATCGACGAGGCAGCGGCAATAACCACGCGCGATATCGAGGCGCAACTGGACGGCTATCCCGAGAAGAAAAAGGACTATCCGGAACGGGCCCTCGATGCACTCCACGTCGCGCTCGACGATTACCGCAAGAGAGTCAGTAGCGGAACGGTCCCGGACTTCGGCGCGATGCCGCGCGCCGACGCGCCAAAGCCGCAACGCGCTGCAGCAAACCCTTCGAGCGACCGCGAGAGCGAAAAAGTCTTCATCAAACTCCGGTAAGTACGAGGTCCGCCTTTTCTACGACCTCGTAGCGCGAGCTCTTGCGACCCGGGTCGGGGAGCGATTCGAAGAGCGCGAGTCGCTCGATCTGTAGCGCGATCGGTGCAACCTCGATGAGTGGTAAGGGTCGCTGCGGTCGTTTCACACGCGCGATGGTGACGTGCGCAACCGGATCGTTGGCGAATTCAAATCCAAGCGTTTTATAACGCGACCGTGTCTCCGATGCGAGACGGCGGAAGCCGGCACCCTGATCGCGCGCGCCGACGTACACGATGCGAGGCGTCCGCTCGTGGGGAAAGGCGCCGAGTTTATCCAGCGTAATGTTGAAGCGGACGACGCATTGCGCGGCAGCGCACAGCGCTGAACCGATTTCAGTTACGCGTGCGGGCTGGACGTAGCCGAGAAACGCGAGCGTCACGTGCAACTTCTCGGGCGACTCGTATTTCGCGGCGTAACCCATTTTGGAGAGCCGCGACGCGACGCCGGCGCAGGCGTCGCGCGCTATGTCGTCGAGCTCGATACCGACGAAGAGCCGGCGTTTGCGTTCCGGGGGGTCGGTCATTCCAAGAATGGGTTCGTGCGCCGCTCGTCGCCGATCGTCGTGAAGGGGCCGTGCCCCGGAATCACCGGCGTCCGATCGGCGTACGGCATCAGTTTGGAGTGAATCGACGCGACGATATCTTGCATCGAAGTGCCCCCCAAATCCCAACGGCCGATGGATCCGGCGAAGAGCGTATCGCCGGTCAAGAGCGTCGTTGCGTTTTCGGTCGCTACGGCGAAACAGACGCTGCCCGGAGTGTGCCCCGGCGTATGAAGCACCTCGATTTCCGTTTCCCCCAGTGCAATGCGCTGACCCCCGCGCAGCTCCCCGTCGAGTGCGACCACTGGAGGCTGCGCTACGCCGAGCCACTGCGCCTGTAATGGCAGCGTTTGGTAGAGCGGCAGGTCTGCCGAATGCAGATAGGCCGTCGCACCAGTGCGTTCGCGCAACGCTCCGACATTGCCGATGTGGTCGATGTGCGCGTGAGTGTGGATCAAGAACTTCGCGCGCCACCCCTTACGTTCGAGTCGGGCGACGACTTCGTTTACGCCGTCGCCGCCGTCCACGACGATCGCTTCGCCGGAGTCCTCGTTCGCGAGAATCGTGCAGTTGCAGGCGAGCGGTCCTACCGCAAACGTTTCGATAATCAATCGACGTGGATGCCGAAGTCCTGGAAGCCGCCGTTGAAGTACCCTAAAGGCGAACCGGCGCGCGCGCTGCAACCAACGACGTTGCCGATCAGGATCGAGTGCGACCCGAAGTGATATTCGTGCGCCACCTCGCAGTCGAAGTGGGCGATCGTGCCCGACAACACGGGGGCGCCTGTAGTGTCGACGCCATATGGGATTTCGGTGAATTGGCGATCGCGCACTTTCCCGGAAAAGTGCTCGGCCAGCCGACGTTGATTTCCGGCGAGAACGTTGACGCAGAAAACACGCGAGCTCGAGATGAAGAGGTAACTGCGGGCGTCGCGATTGATGCAGATCAGCAGGGAGGGCGGCTCGAGCGAGACGCTGGCGAACGCGTTCACGGTAATGCCGCGCGGTTCGCGGTCTTTCAAACTGGTCACGACGGTAACGCCTGTGGGAACGTGGCGCATCGCGGTGCGAAACGCCGCCGCATCGATCATCGGCGGCGAGCGCCGAAGGCAGCGCCCCGTCCGATTGGCACTATCGTCGACTCGAGCGAAGGATGCGAGAGGAAGCGCTGCGTGAAAGATGCATCGCCGAGGCAATCGTTGAAGATCGCGAGCCCGGAGCGTTTCAGCAGCGGGACGACGAGATCCAAATAATCAGCATACCGCTTGAGCTCCGACGCGACGAAGACGATGTCCAAATTGCGTTGCGGAAAGTTCTCGAGCAAATCAAGCGCCGGTGTGGTGAAGACTTCGATGTAATCGTCTTCCGCGGCGTGCCGAAAATACTCCAGCGCGATGGCGGCGTGCGAGCGGTGCCGCTCGATCGTCCAAATGCGGCCGGCAGGCGGCTGCGCCAACGCCATCCAGAGCGTCGAATAACCGTACCCCGTCCCGACTTCGAGGATGCGGTTGGCTTGCATAGCAGTGACGATCGCTGACAGAAACCGCCCGGTTTGACGAGGGATTAGCGCAACGCGGTCCGCAGACGCTCGTTGTTCGACTTGTACCAGCACGGGATGCGGCGCCGTTTGCATCGCGTCGAGATCGCGTGCGAGTTCGCTCACCGTTCAGTTCGCCTTTGGCATTTCCAGACGGGCGACCTGCGCGTATTCCGCCGCCTTCACGACATTGCGGAGTAGAGCCACGTTTGTAACGGGCCCGACGCCGCCGGGCACCGGTGTAATCGCGCCCGCTATCTCGACGGCACTCTCGAAGTCGACATCACCCTTAAGCACGCCGCCCACCATTGTCGTGCCGACGTCGATGACGGTCGCGCCCCGCATGAGATCGTCGCCCGCAATGAGCCCCGGCACGCCCGCTGCGACGACGACGATTTCCGACATCTTGACGTACGGCTGAAGCGCCCTTGATTCTTTGTGCAAGATGGCAACCGTCGCGTCCTGCGCGAGCATGAGCATCGCCACGGGCGCGCCGACGACGACGGAGCGGCCGATCATCACCGCGCGACGGCCGCGAAGCGGCCAATGCGGACTGCGCTCGAGCAAGAGCATCACGGCGGCGGGCGTTGCCGGAACGTATTCCGTGCCGCTGCCGAACGCCAAGTTTCCTTGATTCGTAGGGTGCGTGCCGTCTACGTCTTTGTGCGCCGGAATCGCATCGGCGATCTCGCGAATCGAAAGATGCGGCGGAAGCGGTTGTTGCAGCATCACACCATGCGTTTGGGTGTCGCGTCCCAAACGCTCCAGGTGCGCGCGAATCGCTTGCGCGTCGGCGCGCTCGTTCAATCGATCCACCACGACGGCGATTCCAAGGTGCTCGCCCGTGCGACTCAGGTTTCGCACGTACGAAACGCTCGATTCGTTCTCTCCGACGAAGATGACCACCAATCGCGGCACGATTCCTCGCTCGTGCAAGACCGCGGTGCGCGCGCGAAGTTCCGTGCGAAGATCCGCGGCGAGGCTTCGTCCATCGAGGATTTTAGCGGCCACGCCGAGCGCGTTTCGGCCTCGAAGGGACGGAACCTGGACGCTCGCGCTGAAGCACAGCGATCCAAGCGATGTACCGTTATCTTCCGTGGGTCTTGGCCGTGGCCGCACTGGCGCTTGCCGCGCTCGTATTCCAGCCGATGTTCGGAGGTAGATCGAGCAAGTCTGGGCCGCAAGCACTCGTTGGACAACCTGCGCCCATTTTTGATTTGCAAGACGATCGCGGTTCCACCGTTTCGTTGGCAAAGTACCGCAATCGCATCGTCGTGATCAACCTTTGGGCCTCATGGTGTCCGCCGTGCCGGGAGGAGATGCCGGACCTGCAGCGCCTGGCGAATCGTTACGCGTCCGTCGTGGTGATTGGCGTCAACGAAGGCGAATCGGTTGAACGCGCGCGGGCCTTCGCCGGCTCGCTGCGAATTGGCTTTCCTATTTGGATCGATTCGACGGAGCGTTACGGAAGAATCTACGCGGCGCTCGGCCTTCCGACGACGGTCATCCTGGATCGGCGGGGCGTGGTACTCCGCGGCTTCGACGGGCCGCTGACCTTCGATGAAATGCGCTCCGAAGTCGGCGCGGCGATTCGCAATTCGTGACGCTCTGCGTTCTCGGCGCATTGGCGACGGTCGCGGCGGTCGTGGTGCAAATCGCACTACCCGGCAAAGCACTCTATCACTACGGATGGTATAACGTTGCCGTAGCAGCCGGCGCCGCAATAAGCGTGGCGGCGACGCGCGGGCCGTTGCGTCACGCGAAGCCGTCGATGCGGCGGGCGATTGCCGCGATTATTTTCGGCTGCCTGACGACGGCCGTTGCCGGCAGTGTCAGCGGATTGTTTGGACCGGAGAATCAGCGGATCGTTGGATCGCCGGGGCAACGAGTCCCGGTCGAAGGTTTGGGCACGCTGATCTTTCCCATGGCGATCGCGCACGCACGTGACGATGCCGCCGTGCAACTTCAGCGGCCGTTTCGAACGACGCCGGTTTCCCCGCGCCCGAGCGATTTCGGAAGTTTCATCGCAAATACGACGATGAGGACGGTGGTCGAGGTAGAAGTCAGCGACGCGCATGGCAATCACCTGACCGTAACGCAGCCCACGGGACGAAGTTTCCTATCGCCCGTGTTGTTGATGGAACGCCGTCAGACCATTGCGGGTTTCGACGTGCCGTACGACTCCTTCAACGTTCCCGTGGAACACCGCGTCGTCAAAGCAGTACTGTTTTCAGCGGCGCAGGCCGCGATGTTTGGGCGGGACGGTGAAGGCGAACCGGCGGTCCTTTTTGCCGTCGACGATGAGAACGATCGGCCGCTCGCGCATGGCATCGGATTCGACATCGCGGGGCGTAGCGTGCGCGTCGCCGGACTGCAGTTGCGGGCCACCGTGGCCGATTACCCTGCCGTTGAGGTGGTTTCGGCCCCCAATCTCATCGCGACCGTCGTCGGAACGATCTTAGTGCTCGGCGCAAGCGCGTTCATTGCCCTGCAACGACGGCGCGCACGTTACGAATAACGAGGCTTCCTTCAGAGAGCTCGATGCCTTTGGGCGGCAGTACGTACAGCGAAAACAGCCGCACGGCATCGGTATCCGGCGGGAAATGAATTGTGATCGTTCGCCACCCGGGTTCGCCGAGTTGCGTCGCATCGAGCAGGACGTCTTCGTTAATTTGATTGCGCACGTCGACGCGCATGCGTGCGGCGCTGCCATCATCGTGGACGTCGAAGGTCAGGCCCATCGTATCGGGCGGCAACGGTACGTCGGCCACTGCGTACGCGGCGCGTTCGCCGCCGGAAAAGGAGAAGGTCAACGCGACGCAACTGCCGCAGCCGAAACCTTTCACGACGGAGCCCGCTCCGCCGCCCGGGTGCGTCACGAACCGCGCGCGCGAAGCAAACGCCAGCAAAACATCGTGCGAACCGACGGTGACGCGAGTGTTTGCCAGCGAGCTTCCGATTCGCACCTCCACGTGGCCATCGTGAGCGCCGGCTCGATACTCGCCTCGACCATTGATGGCGCCGCCCGTCGCGTTCCAGCGCAAAGCGGCAGGCAGCGCAAGCGGATAACCATCCATATCGTACGCGCGAGCCGTCAAGGCGATCGTCCCGCTCGGATTCGTGTTGGGCCGGTTGGGATAGATCTCGATGCGTGCGGGTGCCGACGCGATTGTGAGGGCCACTTCTCCGCGCAACTCTCGATCGCGGAAGAACAGATGACCCCGACCCGCATGTTGCGCGACGAACGTTCCGTTGCGAACTTGTCCCAACGTTGATGGGACGACGCTTGTTGCTATTGGGCCGGCGCCTCCGACGACGTGGTTGGCCGCGTCCACAGCGGTGATTCGCAGCGGTATTTCGGCGCCCGGAATCGCGCGTATCGTCACGGGTCTCGCGACCAACCGAACCGGCGGACCGGTTTTCGCGAGACTGTAGACGAAAATTCCGTCGGACACCGGCCGTTCCCGTCCGTCCGAAGGGGAATTAAGGACGCTCGCCACATCCTCCCCTAGCCGGCGCGCGACTATGGTCGACGATCCGCCGCCATCGAAGAGTAACCCCTCGTCGCCACCGAGCGAACGCATCAAAGCCGAAAACTCGCGACGGGTTACGCCGACGCTGACTTCGGGTTGTCGACCATCGACTTCCACGAGATACAACATGCCGTCGTTGCCGATCGCGGCTCCCGAGCATGGCATGCGTTTCTCGTTCTCGGCGCGGTAGGGCGCGTCCCGATCGTCGTACCACTGCCCTTCGTGAAGAATCAGCGCACCGCCGCCGAGCGCGGCCGTTATCGCATCGAGTCCGAATGGCTGCAGATCGCCGGTGACCGTGACGACTGCGCTGGTCTGCGGCACGTTCACGTAACTATAGTCGCTCGGACCGATTGCGACGTAATATCCGGGCGGTTGAGCGGCCGTATTGTCGGCGACGCCCGTTACGCGATAGCGGCCGAGCGGCGGTGTTTCGCCTAAGGGTTCAACTTTGACGAGCGTGATGTCGTCTTTGGGCGGGACCCGGCCGTACATCGGCGTGAGAAGCGAGATGCCGCCGTTGGGCGGCATCTCGTCGATGCCTTCGAGCGGCATCGTACGCTCGTCGATTTGAATCTCGCCGGAAAAAGAAAACTCGGCTAGACGTACCGCTCCATCCCGCATGACCGTCAGCGCGTAACGCTTGTAGGGCAACTGCAACAGCGCGCCGTCACGCACGACCATTCCGATCGGCCGGTTCGTGTTTCCGATATCGAAAAAATCGCCGTTCAGTCCGGCCACCGCGCGAGTTCGCCGGGCCATCGATCCGATGGTCTCACCCCGCGAAATCAGCGAGTCGTCGGCGAGGATGACGCCTAATTTGACGTCGCTGCGGCGCGTCTGCACGGCGATGACGTGAACGGACAACGGTCCTGCGCTCGTACGCAAGCGGTATTCGCCGTACTCCACGCCGGGAGCCACGTCCTCGATCGTCGGAGCCTGCTGGAGGATGGCCGGAAACGGCGCGCCGGGATCGAGGCGCTCCGGTAGCGTAGCAGCGCCGGCGCGTCCGCACACGTACGCGATCGCCAGCAGCGTACATGAAATAAGAACTATTAATCGGCGTTGGAATGCCATGTCGCAACGGCGAGCGGATAACCGCCCGTCTGAAAAGGAGCGCCCGGAACGCGTCGTAGGGTCCGGCAGTTGACCACGTCGACTCGATCCGCTCCCGCGCATGGAACGTAGAGTCGCTGCGCGATCGGATCGTAGGTCGGCTTCCATGGGGTTTGACACGTCCGTAGCGGCGCGCTTTGCGGATGTAGCGTGCGCGAGTCGAGAACGTAAATTTCGCCCAGGGCTTCATCAGTGACAAATAGGTGATGCGCCGTCGAGTCGAGCGCCGCGCCGAGCGGAAAGGTCAGCGATGGGCTGCGCGCGACGATATGCGGCGTTCCGGCGTGCAAATCGATCGCGACGGCGCTCCCCGACTCGCCGAAGGGCGAACTGACGCTCTGATTGGCGATGGCATACAGGCGCTCGCCGTCGGACGACAGCACGACCGAAAAGACTCTTGGAATGGCTCGAAAGCGCCGAACCCGCCGCATCGATCGCTCGTCCACCACGGCAATGGTTCCATCGTTGGCGTTCGCCACATAAACGAGGCGTCGCGCCTGATCGATCGTTAGACCCTCCGCGGTCGCTCCCGTTACGACCTGCATCGTGCTGCCATCCGGCTCGATGCGAGTCAGGCCGCCCATTCCATTGAGATCGCGGTTGGTCACGAAGATGAAGTGGTTTTGGGAATCGATGGCGACGCTGTCGCCAAAGAGAACGTTCGAAACGTGCGCGACGGTCCAGGGAGAAAGGGTTGCCACCGTTAGCTGCGATCCTTGCGTGTCGGTGGCGATGATTCGTCCGAGGTTGTCGACGACGGTATCGCTCGGTGATCCGCCGGTGCCCAACACGCCGAGCACCGAAAAGTCGCGCGAATCGTGAAAGACGATTCCGTCATCGTAAGACGCGACCACGAGCAGCGGACGTTTTGAATTCGGGGGCGGCGCGATGTTCAGACGCGTGGCCGCAAGGCCCGCCGCGTTTCCCGCAATCAAAAGCGCGCTGCCGGCGCGTGCGCGTTCGGGGATCTCATACAGCCCCGCGGCACCGAGTTCTCCGGGGCCGAGTAAGGCCGCATGATACGGCGTTCCAAAGCCGGAAACGCGCAACGCGATCGTACTGCCGGGAAGGTAGGGCCACGCCGCAGTCGCGATCGTTCCACTCGCCATTCGGTGCGACGCCGGCTGCTCGATGGTTGCAAGCAGCACGATCGCAAAGATCGAGACGAGGCTCCTTCCGCGCAAACGAAGCCGTAACATCGGCGCTATGATCCTTGCACGAATCCCATTACGAGAAGCACGATACCGATCGTGCTGAAGATGCCGACCATCGGAAGAAAGAATCGTGCCGCGACGAGCGTGGAGATCGAAACGAGCACGATCGAGATCTCGAAGGCGGTTGTGGCAAACTGCAGCCACTCGTATGACGTCAGGATCGACTGCGAGCGCGCGTCTTCCTCGGCAGCCTCCCGCTCGAGCGCTTTTGCACGATCCAAAACGGCCGGCGCCGAAGCGTTCTCGGCATCGGCGGAAGACTGCAAATGCTCTCGCGTCGGCGCATCGCGCACCAATCCGGTTGCCAGTAACGCGCGATAGATATTGAATCGAATTTGCTTTGCCTCGTAGGCATTGTACGTATCGCTGGCGCGCGACTGCAGCAAGATCGCTTGATTCTTCGACGAGAGTGCAGAGATCGACCTATGGTGTGCAAAGAGCGTTCCCAGCGCGGCCAGGACCGCAATGGTGGCGGCAATGACGGAGATGAGTCGGTTGTTCCCCGTCGATTCCATCGCGTGGCTCATCGCAATGCCCCGACTCGATCGAGGCCTTCGGCGACGTCGGTTCCAGGCGCCACGCACGTCTCCAGCGTCTTGCGTGGGTCGAAAACGAAACCGGCCAACGTGAAGCCGCCGAACGTTCCGGCGATGACCGCTCCGTCGGGGTCGACGGCGAACGCACGCCGCGCACGGCCATCGAACGCGACGACGTAGATGCGCAACTCCAACGCGCGCGCCCGCGCGACGCGCTCGACCCAAGCAGAGTCTATCGCGCTCTTCCAAACGACCAGTGCGACGCCGGCTCGCCGCAACGGCACCAACCCTGTCGGGTCCAGCACCGTCGTATCGTCCGCCGTGGCGGCGGCGACATCCTGACTCAACGCCGAAAAACGCCCCTCGTCTTCCGGCGCAATCGCATATCGCGCGCCCAAGATCTGGACGCGCTCATCGATGTCGGAGGCGAGAGGCTCGAAAGAAATTGCGATTCGCACCGGTTCCTCTGAAGCGGTCGCGTGAGGCGGTAGGGTACTCGTACGGGATATCAGAGGAGTTGAAACGCCGGCGAAACTCAGACGCGCGGTGACCGTTTCTGGGCGACGCTCCGCAGCGATGGCAAGAACCTCTCCACGGGCGTCGATGATTTGGCTCTTTCCACAGTAGGCCACCATTCCGAGTTCGCTTCCGCATTTGTTGGCGGCGACGAAGGGAACCTGGTTTTCGTAGGCTCGCACTCGCGCAAGCAAGTCGGCCTGCACGTTCTCCAACGCATCGGGATCGCGGCCGCTTGTAACCCACGCGGTCGGCATGACGAGAGCGACTGCTCCGCGTTCGACCAGAGTGCTTGCGATCGTCGGAATACGTCCATCGGCGCAAATGAGTACGCCGAGCGAACCGAGGCTCGTCTGCACCGGCGCCAATCGTTCACCCGGGGTAAACCATTGTCGATCGAAGTGCCACAGGAACAGTTTGTCCGAGCGTCCCGCGATGGAGCCGTCGCGGTCGACAACGACCGCGCTATTGCGCACGCGCCCATCCACGCTCGCGGCCGCCCCCGCCACCACGATGGTGCTGGTCGAGCGAGCAATCTCTCGCAGGCGCTCGAGCGCGGTTTCCATCGCTTTCCAATCGAGCGGCGCTGCACCGAGCACGTATGCAGGAATCGTCCCTTCCGGTAAAACGACGAGATCCGCTTGCGTCGCCGCGATGCGCACGTTCTCAAGAATGTCGTCGTACCGGCGGGGAAAGTCATGCCGGTCGTGCGCCTGAAGTTGAATCGCCGCGACACGAACGAAAGCACTCACGCACGCGCTCATTCGCGTCTGGATTAGAACCGCCCTTACACACCGCCGAACGGGAGGCCGCTAAACGTTCGGCGCGGAAATTAATGAGCCCCAATGGGCTATATCGCACTCAGCGGTACCCGAAGGGAGAGTTTTCGCACGTGAAACGTTTCTTACCGACGTTGTCGCTTGCGGTTGTGATCGCCGGAACCGGGCTGCTTTCTCAAGCTCGGGCACATCCTACGCCATCGGCCGCCGTGACGCCAAAACCGAGTTCGGCGCCCACCAGCATCCAGGAGGCTGAAACAACAGACGTCTGCGCCGCAACGAAAAGCAAGTGGGCGCATCTTCAATGCGAGCAATACAACGCATCCGCGCCAGGCGACGAATATTTCGGACGCATGAAGATGAGTTATCTGGGCATCGACAATACCTATAAGGATGGCGCGATCAGCGCCGGCGAATACAGCACCGATCCTCGGCTCATCTCCAAACTGGATTTTGCAACCGAAGCGCTGAAGCGCTGGGCCTCGAAGTACCCGAACGACCCGCAACTGCCCCGGGCTTATTTCTTGGGCGTGCAAGTCCTCAGGAAGGTCTACACGCAGCCCGAGCAAGATACCGCGTGGGAGTTTATTCAAACGCTCGTCAGCAGGTATCCCGGCACGTATTTCGGCAAGACCATGAAAAACAGCCTCGCGAAAGGCTTTACGGAGCACCTGATGGCGACCGCCCAAGTCTGCCCCACGCCGCTTCCCATCGGTGTCGGAGTCATGCCCGAAGTAACGCCGGACGTTACGCCGACGCCCTCGCCGCCGCCGGGACATCCCACGATGGTTGTCATCACGCCGCCGTGCGTTCCACCACCGGTTAAATCAGCCGCACTGTAGTGAAGTGTTTCATGGGGTAGCCGTCAATCGCACCCCTCTAATAGAGTCGGTCACGGTAAAAGCGAAGGCCCCTGCAATGCAGAGGCCTTCGTTCTTCTAATGCGCTAAGCGCTTAGATCTTCAGGCCGATACCCGCATATGGACCGTATTCGGAAAAACCGATCGGTGCTGCATTGTAGTTCCATCCACGGTCGCCGAGGAACCCGACTTCGATGAAGAGGGGGAATCCTGGGAACGTGTAGGCGACGCCAATGTCATACTTGAGCATGTTGTAGCCGACGTTGTACACGCATGTGGCACCCTTTGGGTCTCCGCATGCCAACGGCGAGCTTGTGTAGTTACCGTTGACCCCGAAGAAGTACATCGCGGTACCATAGAACGAGAAGACGTGATCGAGGTCGGGTAGTTTTTCGAGTCCGACGCCAGCGCCGGTCTCCTTCGGATAACCGTAGTTGTTTCCGCGCCAGATGTAACCGCCGACGAGATAGATGCGAGGCTTGAGGATTCGTAGACCCAGTCGCGCATCGAAATCGTAGTCGCGGCCCACGAACGTCGGAACCGAAGACTGGCCCAGTCCACCGATCGTGGTAACCATGCACTCCGGATCGCCGGAACCTCCGCAGGTATGCTGCCAGTTCCACTGCCGATAGTCGACTTCGATCATGAACGGCAATGCCATGATCGGAATCTCGATCGCTCCGTGGAGCCGATATGAGAAGCCGCCGTTGTTGTTGTTACTCGAAGAGCCTGGAACGAATTCGTTATAGGTCTTCGGCGAGACTATGTAATCACCGGCGACGTAGAAGTCGTAATAGGGTGCCGGTGGGGGTGGCGGCGGCGGCGGGGGCGGCGGCGGTGCGGCCGACGCCGGCGGAGCCGGCGGTGGCGGCGGAGTCGCGGGGATGTACCGCACGACGACCAGATGCCGATCCGGAACCCATTGTACGTATGCGCCCATGCCTTCCGAAATTACGCGGACCGGCACGAGCACCACGCCGCGATAGATCATCGGCGGCACGTCCAGCGGACGCGTTTCGCCGTTGATCACGACTTCCGGTTTGCCGACGGTCACCTTAACTTCGGCGCCGGCTTTGCTGACCGTCGCCGTTTTGGTTCCCGCGTCGTACGATACGGTTGCGCCCATCTGCTCGAACATCGAGCGCAGCGGAATTAGTAGCGTTCCGCCACGAACGAGTGCGGCGAGTACCCGACCCTGCTTGAGGATATCGGGCTTCGTGTACACGTGATGGTCATTGTAGAGAATTGGGATCTGTCCCGACGGCGGAGAACCGAAGTTCGCCGGCGGAGGAGAGGCCGGGCCCTGATCCTGTGCGATCGCGTTGGTTCCAATGTTGCCATGCGATCCACCGGGATGGGCCGCGACCGCGGTGAATCCTAAGCCTACCGTCATCAGTAAGGTCAGGACTCCTATGCTCAGTCGCTTCAATGTGTCCTCCTAGTTGAACAATTGAGACCTTAGGCGTGCCGTCCGCTGACCCTAGTGGGCCTGCCGGGAACGCCTTTCGCGTCCTCTTCGGGAGGAAACGATTGCCTCCCCTGCAGTAGGAGCCGCTTTAGGCAAGCTTTTCTTGCAACTTTGCCAAGAATTTGGTCTTGTCGATGATGTAGCGTTCATGGCTGCCTTCGGCAACAGCTTCTTGTTCGTCAAAGACCTGTACGGCAAAACTGACGCGAGGACCATCGAGCATGACGACCTCGACTTCGGTGCGCACGATAAACCCAACGGGAACCGGCTTGCGATGTTCCAAGTCGATGTGCGTCCCTAGCGTGATTTGGCCGGTGCGAAGAATCGGCTCGACGCATGCAATTGCAGCGCTTTCCACTAATTGGACCAGCATCGAGGTCGAGAGAACGTCGACCCCTTTATTACCGGCCTTTTCGGCCGTCATCCATTCCTCGACTCGGCTTTGAAGGCTATACGAGCGCCCTATGTCGAGTTTCACGCTCATGCCTCGAGGATACGCCCTGCAGCCAAAGACCTCATGCCGGGGTTACTGAATCAAAAGGCGCGTGGTGCCGTATATCACTAGCGTAAGGACTGCCTTAGAAGGAAGATGCTCAGGATGACTTCGTCTTCGCCCCGGCTGAGGGTGAGAGTTTTAACGCTTGCCGTCGCTGCTGCGTTGGCCTCCGGCGCCGGTTGCGGCAAAAAGCCGGCGCAGGGCCCGATGGCCCTCAGTGTCGATGCCGCTGCGGCGACGCGGCAAAATCTCGCCACATTCGTGACGCTCGATGGACAGATCGCTCCGCTCGAGCAATCCACATTGGCCTTTCAACAGAGTGGAACCATCGACCGAATCAACGTCAATATCGGCGACATGGTTCATCGCGGCGAACTCTTAGCGACGATCGATCCATCGACGCTGCAAGCGCAACTTTCCCAAGCCCAGGCGCAAGCCGCTCAGTATTCGGCCTCGGCGCAAGGCGCAGTGGTCGGGTATCCGGTTCAGGTTCAGGCCAATCAGGCCGCCGTCCAGACCGCGAAGGCGTCGCTGGACAACGCGCGTCTCGTGTACGCGCAGAACGAACAGCTCTACAAGCAGGGCTACGTCTCCGAGACGCAGTTACAGCAATCGAGAGCGAACTACGTGCAGGCGCAGCAGACCTACAATAACTCGGTCGTGGCGTTGCGCAACAATCAAGTCAGCGCGCAGAACGTGAAAGCGCAAGAGGCGCAAGCCGCCTCGGCGTCGGCACAGGCCCACGTGATCAGCACGCAACTCTCACAAACCTACTTGTATTCGCCCTACGACGCGGTGGTCGCGAACCGGCTGGTCGATCCCGGCGCCTTCGCTTCACCGTCGCAGCCGGTTTTGCAGGTCGCGCGAATCGATCGAGTGTGGATCAACGTTAACGTGCCCGACGAAGATCTCGGTTACGTGCATCCCGGCACAGCGGTGACGTTCCAGTCGACATCCCTTCCCGGCCGCACCTTTCATGCTGCGATACAAACCGTCAACTCGGTGCCGACGTCCGGAACTCTTTCGTATCTAGCGCGAATCGAGTTACAGAATCCGGAATACGCCTTGCGCGGAGGGATGCTCGTTTCGGTGACGCTGACGAAATCGCGCGCAGTCGGCGCTATCGTCGTGCCGCGGAGCGCCGTGGCGCAGACTCCGGGCGGCGACATGGTTTACACGGTCGTCGATAACAAGGCGCAGGCCGTTCCGGTGAAAGTCGGCGTGCAGACCGATACGCTGGCGCAGGTGATCAGCCCACGGGTGGCGCCGGGGACGATGGTGATCACGACTCGTCCGGATGCGCTCAAGGACGGCAGCCTCGTGGCGGTCGCGGGCGCGAGCGCACCCTCCAATACCGGCTCGGTGCACTAAGCATGAAGCGTGCAATGCTCCCAACGCGAGAGCTCCTCATCGCCCTCGCGATCGGCTCCGTTATGACGGGCGTCGCGTTCGCTCAGAACGTTGTCCCTCCCGGTTCGGATCAACCGGCGCCTGGCGTGCAGATGCCGTCGCCGCTGCCGCAGCCGACCATCAGCGGAACGCCGATTCCTTATCCGGCGTACGGTACTCCCGCTCCGGACGTCGCAAAACTCGCGCCTAAGAAAGGCATTCCGCAGTCGATATCGCTCGACAATGCGGTTCGAGTCGGCGTGGCCCTTTCACCGGTATTTGCCTTGCAGAACGCACAATGGGCGGCCATTCACGCGAAATACGGCGCAGCCTATCAGGCGCTGTATCCCTCGGTCAGCGGTAACGCGAGAATCGGAAAGGCCTATAGCAACGGCACCAGCACGTCGACCTTTGGGAGTGGCGGACCAACGTCGGGCCCCAGTCCGACGCCTTCGCCGTTGGGTTTGGTCCCAATGGTTTCCGCGACGTCTCCCGTCGGAAACTACAGCCGGCAGACCGTCACAACGGAATCGGCGACCATCACCATCACACAATTGATCTACGATGGCGGGCGAACGATCGCGGCGATTCGCTCGGCAAAGGAAGCCGATCTGTCGGGACGCGCCACGCTGCTGCGTAACCTGCAGACGCTCGCCTTTAATATCGCGAACGCTTACTACGCCGTCTTAGAAAACGACGCGACGGTCACCGCGGACGCGCAACTCGTGCACGAGTTCGAAGTCAACGAGGCGGTAGTCGCGGCGCAGATCCGCAATGGCGCCGCAGCGCGCTCCGATATTGCGGCGGCGCAGTTTCAGACGGCTCAAGCGCGCGGCAATTTGATTACCGCGCAAGGAAATGCGATCGCGGCGCAGGCGACCTTCGCCACGACGATTGGATTGGACGCGGATGCCGCCGTGGTGCCAAAGCCGCTCGGTCCGCTCCCTCCGCAGCAAAATTTGTCGTACGCGGGATCGTTGAAGCGCGCATTGATCATGCGTCCCGATTATATTTCGGCGGCATACAACGTCGAGTCGGCGCGGCAGAATCTGCGATTTGCGAAGCTAGCGCGTTTCCCGGCGCTTGCCGCTGCAGCGAGCGACGGCGTCAGCCGAACCTTCCTGAACTGCCTCTACGAGCAAGGGCTCAGGGCGAGAGCGCAGGCGGCGCTCTGTCCCGGCCCCGCAGGCTGGTCCAACGATAAAGCGTTGGGCCTCAATCTGAGCGTCCCGATCTACGATCAAGGCGTGACGAATTACAACATTGCCGTTGCGGCGTCGCAGGTCGATCAGGCGCTGGCCACGCTGAATTCGACTCGATTGACGGTTGAGTCTGACGTTCGTTCGGCACTCGCCAGGCTAATCTCGGCCGTCGCCGCGCTCGCGCAGGCGCGCTCGGAGTTGGTTTCGGCGCAGGTATCGCTCGACGCAACGCAAGCCCAATATAGGGTAGGCGCGACGACGATTCTGAACGTCGTGACCGCCGAAGCGAATCTTTCGACGGCGCAGTCGGCATACATTACGGCCCTCTACGGCGTCCGCACGGCGCAAGCAAACTATTTGTACGGGACGGGGGTCAGCGACGTTCAACTCTAAATAACCGGCATGGTCGGCGATACCATGCCGGTGCCGGCGACAGTTTCCGATCCGGTCAACGCTGCGATTCTTGCCGTTTCCGAAGATCGCTTGAGCGGCTTTCAGATCGATCCATTCGGCGAGATTGCGGCGCGAACGGGAATTGACTCGCGCACGGTGATCGAACGCGTCGCGTCAATGCTGACGGCCGGTACGATTCGCCGCGTTCGCCAGACGCTACTCGCGACGAATTTGGCTGCGGGGGCACTGTGCGCTTGGGAAGTCTCGCCGGAGCGACTGGATCCGGCGTTCGACTTCATGTTCCACGAGGACCCGTTTTCCGGGCACGTCGTAATTCGAACCACCGATACCGCCTCTGCCGGGAGCACCTACCGACTGTGGACGACGCTCAAGGTGCCGCAAGGATTCTCGTTGGCCAAACACGCGCGGTGGCTGGCAGAGCGTGTCGGAGCAGCGCGTTTTCGGTTGATGCCCGCCAAGATGCTGTTTGCGCTCGGCGTCGGACACGTTCGGCGACGAGGCTTGGAGCCGGGAGCACGCGCCGACGAGCCCGCGCGACCGATTTCGCCGGCAATCGTCGAACTTTCAGCGGTCGAGTGGCGCGCGCTGATCGCGCTCAAACGAGAGTTTCACGCCGACGAGCTGGTGCGCGATTTGTGGCGGCCGCGGGCTGCGGAAGCGAGCCTTGACTTCGACGAATTCGTTTCCATTGCGCGTTCGCTCGAACAGCGTGGCGTCATCGGGCGGTTTTCGACGTTTTTGGAACATGTGAAGGCAACGGCGGGCAACGAGCGCGTGACGCGGTACAACGCGCTGTTTCACTGGGCCGTTCCGCTCGGATGCGAAGTCTTGGCCGGTTGCGAGGTGGCGCGTCACTACGTCATCACGCACGCGTATTGGCGCGAAGGCGGTCCGGAGTTTCACAACGTGAACGTTATGGCCGTCGCCCACGGGATTGAAAAGGACCGCCTCCTCGCGCATAAGGCCGCCATTGACGCGCATTTGCGGGAAGCCGGGATTGGTTTTTCGTATACGAACGTCTTCTGGGGCGGCCGCAGCGAGATTAAACCATCCGAGATTGCGCCCGATGCGTATCGGCAGTTTTGCGAAAGCCACGGGATCGACCCCGAAATCATGCGCTCGCGCGAAGAGGAGGAACCATCTGCATGATCGCCAGGCGCCTTTGCACGGTCCTTCTGCTGACCGCCGCGACAGCGGGGATCGGCTGCACGAAAGTCGGCAACCAAACTGCCGGCACGCAATCCGGAACCCATCCCTGGACCATTCCCGGTGTCTTCCGCTTTTCGGAGTTCGCCGATCCGAAGAATCTGAATCCGATGTTGAATTCGGGTTCGCCGACGCTGGATCTCTCGATGTTCATCTACTCCTGGACCGTCCGCTACGACGAGAACGCCAAGCCGTCCCCGGACGCCCTTCGAGAGATACCCACCATCGCCAACGGCGACGTCAGCAAAGACGGCCTGACTCTGAAATACAAACTGCGGACAAACATGAAGTGGCAAGATGGTCCGCCGGTTACTTGCAACGACTTGAAGTTCACTTGGCGAGTCGTCATGAACCCTCACAACAACGTCGTAACGACCGACGGCTTCAAAGATATCGGGAGCATCGACTGCAGCAATCCGTACGTCGCGGTCATTCACATGAAGGAACTTTACGCTCCGTTTCTCCAACAACTGTGGGCCGTCAACGGCAACGCTCCAATTCTCCCGGAGCACTTGCTTGCGAAATACAACGACGACAAAGGCTCCTTAAATACCGCTGCCTACAATTCGTTGCCGATCGGCAGCGGTGCCTTCAAAGTCGTCGCATGGCATCGCGCGCAGGACGTCGTGATGGTCGCAAATCCCAACTTCTATTTGGGTAAGCCCAAACTGAAGCAAGTCATCTACAAAATCTTGCCCGATGAAAACACCGTCGTGACGCAATTGCAGACGCACGAACTCGACATGCTTTCACTCGGAAGCGCTCTGAAATGGCCGGAGTACGCGGCCTTGGCGGCCGATCCGCGCAACGGTCTCGTCGCCACGCGCGTCGACGCTTTCGCGTGGTCGCACGCCGACTTCAATCTCAAGCATCCGATCGTGAGCGACGTGATGGTGCGCCGGGCGCTCGCTTATGCGACCGATCGCAACGAGATCATTCAAAAGGTCGCCCACGGCTCCGCGATTGCCGCGAACACCGACCAGCAACCGCACTATTCGTGGGCGGTCACGAACGACATCGCGCACTATCCATACGATCCCGCGAAGGCGAAGGCAATGCTCGACGCCGACGGCTGGAAGGTAGGCCCCGGTGGGATCCGCGTCAAGAACGGACAACGGCTGGAGTTTACGCTCAGCACGCAGACCGAATCGAACTCGGGGAAGGCGAATGAAACCGTCCTGCAGCGCCAGTGGCGGGACGTCGGCGTGCAAGCCGATGTAAAAAATTATCCGACGAGCCAGTTTTTCGACAACTCGAGCAACGGGATTCTTCAGGGCGGCCATTACGACGTCGCGCTCTTCGGGTGGCTCGGCGCAGCGGATCCGGACGACAGCGCGATCTATTCGGGCGATAACCAGGCCCCGCACGGACAGAACGCCATGTTTTGGAACAATCGCACCGCAACGGGCGCAATGAACGATGCGCTCAAAACCATCGATCAGGCACGGCGAAAACGCGACTACGTCATCGTGCAGCAACAATTGGCGCTCGACGTTCCGACGATCATCCTGTACTTCAATCGGACTCCATACGTCTATAACAGCGATCTGAAAGGCTTCGATCCGTCGCCGGTCATTTCGGCGTTTTGGGATCCCTGGAACTATTCGATATGACGAAGAGCGCGTTACGATTTACGATCGTTTTGGCGGCCGCGGCGGCGCTGGGTGCCTGCACCAAAACCGGCACGATCGAGGGCACTGCGCCGAAAACGCACTACCTGCGAATCGCCGACGGCAGCGGCGACGTCCCAACGCTCAACCCACACCTATTCACCGAGACGACGCTGGGCTACATCTCGCAGATGACGCAAGCGTATCTCGTGAAGTACGACGCGCAGAATCGACCCTATCCCGAACTTTTGACGGTGATCCCGACGCAAGCCAACGGCGGCATCAGTGCCGACGGCGACACGATCACGTGGCGCCTGCGCAAGGGCGTGCGCTGGTCGGACGGCGCGCCGTTCAACGCGGACGACGTGGTGTTCTCTACGAAAGCCGTGCTGAATCCCGCCAACAACGAAGTCGGTCGTGACGGCTGGAATTTAATCACGAAGATCGACGAGCCGGATAAGTACACGGTCGTCTACCACCTGAAACACCCGTATTCACCGTACATCCCGACCTTTTTCGGAAGTGCCGGCGCAAACCCAACGGTTCTCCCGGCCCACCTGTTGGCGCACTATCCGAACATCAACAACATCCCGTACAATTCTAAGCCGGTCGGCATCGGCGCCTTTCGAGTCGTTCAATGGAAACGCGCCGACAGCATCGAGTTGGAGGCCAACCCGTATTATTTCCGCGGGATGCCCGAGATTCACCGGATAACGTACAAGCTCGTTCCGTCGCGCGATACGTTACTGACGTTGTTGCAAACCGGCGACGTACAGTTATGGCCGGAAGTGTTTCCGTCGTACATCGTGCAGGTAAAGGCGTTACCGAACGTGCGGACGGACGTCCGGCCTGGGATCTACTACGGCCACCTGGACTTCAACGTCACGCGTCCTCTGGTGAGCGACGTGCGGGTGCGCCAGGCCGTTCGGTATGCGCTCGATCGTCGGGAGATAGCGGCGAAAATCTCCCATGGATATAGCACCGTCCAAGAAAGTTTCGTGTCGCCGGTGCTTCCGTATGGGCCCAAGGACATTCCGTTTATCGAACACGACCCGGCGAAAGCCGGTGCACTTTTGGACGCCGCCGGGTGGAAAGTCGGACCCGACGGCATTCGCGTGAAGAACGGCCGCAAGCTGTCCTTGCAATTTCCATACTACACCGGCGTATCGACGGCTGACGATACGGTCGAAATGATCCGGCAGCAACTGCGCGCTGTGGGCATCGACATTCAAACGCGCAAATATGCGCCGGCGATGTTCTTCGCGCCGTACCAAAACGGCGGCATCGTCTACGGCTCAAAGTGGGATATGACCATGTTTTCTTGGCAAGACATCCCGATGCCCGACTATTCCAACACGTTTGAGTGCAATCAGATTCCGCCAAATGGCCAAAACGTCACTCACTATTGCAACAAAGAGGCCAGCAAACTGATGGAGCAGATCAAGACAACGTACGATCCCAAGAAACAGGCGGAGTTGTTTGCGCGCGAGGTGCGTATGATACTCGCCGACGTCCCAACGATCGTTCTGTCGGTGCTGAATGTCGGCTACGCTCATAGCCCCAATCTCACCGGCTACAATCCGGGGGCGTTCACGCCGTTCGATAACATCGGGACTGTCGATATATAAGAAAGGCCAGCAGGGCGCAACCCAACAGCGGTAGGCAGCGAAGCGCCGCCCAGATCGGCGAGGCCGCGAGTAAGCCGGTAGCGCGCTGCTCTTCGAACCACACCGTCGCGGCGCCGGCCTCGGCAGGGGCGTTGAAATGCCCGAGCGCGTCGGGCCACACCGGCATGGGATGCGCGTGGGCCAGTGCGATCGCGATGACGAGCAACGCCGCCAACGAAGAAGTCGCGGCCGGTAGACGCGCGTCGAACGGAACCGCAAGGCTGCAAAAGACGGCAGAAGTCGCGACGGCGAGCAAGGCGATTTGTGCCGTGGCGTTGGGCCGTTGCGCGAGCCCAAGCCAATCGATTGCCACGAGCAGCGTCGCGACGAGCGCCACGGGTTTCGCCGCGGCGTCGGACCGCAACGCACACCACATCACGGCAGGATACGCAACCAGCAGGTCGTGCTCGTGGAAAAAGCCTGCGACGAACGGCAGCAAGGTCGAGAAGGCCCCGAATCGCGCGAATCCATCTCGGACGCGATAGGCGATCGTAATCGCCGCGGTGAGGGCCAGCAGGGCGAGACAGACCCAAACATAGACGGCACTCTGTCGATCGGCTCCGAAACCATACGCGATCGCGGCGGGCGTGAATTTGAATCGCAACGAATCGTTCCGCGGCGCCGTGGGCGCTCACGACTGAGAAGTAGTGAATGGGCCACGCCGGGTTCCACACGATCGCACCGAGGAAGAATGTGACAAGGGCCGCGCCGAGGATCGCGACCGTTTGCCGATTACGTCCAAACTGTGACACGAGGCCAAGCGCGACGTTCGGTTGGGAAAATGCAACGCAGACGGCGGCGGCGGCGGCGAATGGCCGGTGCCGCGCAACTAATACGGCCAGTATCGCGCCCAGAAACGCCGGGAGTGCCAGCTGCCCGAGGGCGACGTCGCTTGCAATCGGACCAAAGCAGGCCGCAAGAACGATCGCGGCGGTAATGGTCGCGGCCGCCGGGGACGTTCGCGCGAGCCGCACCGACGCACCGGCGAGCGCGATGAGAGCGAGCCCTAGTAGCGCAAGCCAAATACCCGCCGCCGTCGCGTACGGCAGCCGCGCCAAGGTGCTCCACAGCAACAGGGTCGGCGGAAGCGCTACAAACGGCAGCAATTCGTCGCGGTTCGGGTCGACGCCGGCGATCTTTCGTTCCGCGCGCCAAATCGCTCGAGTGTACGGATCGTGGCCGGTATTCCAAGTAACGCCGGCCGACCAATACGATTCGAAGTCGCGCAGGAACGGGCCGGGAGTCGGTCGGGGACGCGCCGGCCCGACGGCGAGCAGAATCGCCGTAACCGCGACGGCTAACAACGCCCACCGCGTTACCACGCCGATCGCATCGTTGCGCCGGTGCCGAGGTGCGACTGCGCCATGATGACCACCAGGCCCAGCACGGTCGCGAGATACCAGACGCTGATGCGAACGCGTCCCGCCGTCGTCAGCCGGGCGGCGCGAGGATCGACCTCACCTCGCCATGCCGCACGGATCGCCGGAAGGCCGAGCAATCCGATGATCGCGATAAAGAGCACGGGAACGTGAAGAAATACGGCGACCGCAATGAAGGCGACAAAGCCGAGGATCCATAGAGGAGGCCAGACAGTGGCGATAATGCGACCGCCATCGAACGGCGGCATCGGAATCATGTTGAAAAGATTCAAGAACGCAGAGAGGTCGGCGCACGCGTACCAGAAACGGTCTTGTTGCACTTGGCCCACGGCATAGCAAGCCGCCGCCAACCCCAATCCAACGAGCGGTCCCGCCAACGCGATATAGGCATCGTGTTCCATATCTTCCGGGATTGCGCCCGAAGTGAACGCGCCGAGCAGCGGAACGAATGCCGGTAGACGCACCGGCAGACCATACGCGCGAAACGCGAAGTAGTGTCCCAGTTCGTGCGCAAGCAGCAACAACATCACGACGACCGCCAACTTCCAACCGAAAATGACGATGTATATCCACAAGGAGAGCAAGAACGTCCAGCTGACGCCGATCAACTTGACCCCGACGAGCAACAGAAACTTGAACTTTACGAGCAGCGCCGCAAGCGCGGCAACGGCCGCGCCGATGCCGCTGCGATTAGCACGCTTCGCTGCCGGCCGCTCGGGTTCGCGTGAAGGCGGGAGGTATTCCACGTAAGTTACTTCAACCGCTCGGCGTGCCGGTCATCGTCGTCGTCGGAGGAGGTTTTGCCGGAGTAGCGGCGGCGGGGCGCCTGGAGCGCCGCCTGCGCTCCGGCGAGGCTGAGATCATCCTCATCAGCCGCGACAACTACACGCTGTTTACTCCAATGCTTCCGGAGGTGACGTCCGGGGAACTCGAAGTCCGTCACGTCATCACGCCCATACGTGAACAGTTGCGGCGTTCGCAATTCGTCTTGGCGGAGGTCGAGAGAATCGATGTCCAACGCCGCAACGTCCGCTATCGGCACGTGTTGACGCGCATCGTTAGCGAACAGTCCTACGATCAACTCGTACTCGCGCTGGGCTCTTCGACATCGACCTTCGGACTACCCGGCATCGCGGAACATACCTGGGCGCTCAAAACCTTGGAAGATGCCGACGCGTTACGAAATCATCTCGTTTGGTTGCTGGAGATGGCCGATACCATTGGGGATGAACGGCGACGCGCGCGGCTTCTCTGTTTAGCGATCGTCGGAGGTGGTTTCACCGGCGTCGAAACCGCGGGCGAGATTGCCGAGCTGTTTCGCAGCGCCTTACCGCTCTATAAGAACTTGCAAGCGCATTGGTTGAGGATCGTCCTCGTTGAAGCGGGGCCGGGATTACTCGCGGGTCTTCCAAAGAAAATGGGCGAGTATTCCCGGCGCATTCTGGAACGCCGAGGCATCGACGTGTCGCTCGGCGACGGGGTTGCAAGCGCCGACGAGCAGGGATTGACGCTGCAAAGCGGGCGTCGAATCGAGACGGAGACGATCGTCTGGAGCGCCGGAGTGAAGCCGGCGCCCTCAATTGCAGCCACGGGTCTTGCCCTCGACAAGCGTGGGGCGATTCGAACGCGGCCCGATATGCGCGCCGAAGGAACGACCGGCGTATGGGCGCTCGGCGATTGCGCCGCGATTCCGGATGGCAGCGGCGGTACGTATCCCATGACCGCGCAACATGCCATTCGAGAAGGACCGTGGTGTGCCGACAACATCGTTGCGGTTTTGCGCGGCAAACCGACGAAACCGTTTCACTATCGCACGCTTGGCATGATGGCCGCGCTCGGCGCGCGTAAAGCCGTTGCCCAACTTCCGGGAGATCGCGTGATGACCGGCTTCTTGGCATGGTTTTTCTGGCGAAGCTATTATTTGCTGCGCCTGCCCGGGTTCGAGCGAAAATTCCGAGTGGCGTTCGACTGGACGCTTGATGTCCTTTTTCCACGAGATACTGCCGAACTGCGCTTCGGACGCAGCGAAGAACAAGCGAACAGCCAAGAGATAACGCAAGAAGCGTAGAACGCATCATCTATGCTTCGCGAGCCGATCGAACGCCTGATACGCAATCCCAAGGAATTCACCGGAAAGGTCGCCTTTCCGGATCCATCCGAGATCCGGATTTACGACGAGACGCTTCGCGACGGCGAACAGATGCCCGGAGTTTGCTACACCCCGCAGCAAAAACTGGAGATCGCGCGAGCGTTAGCCGACGTCGGCGTTCATATCATGAGCGTCGGTTTCCCCGCCGCATCCCAGAGCGACCGCACGACGCTAGCCCTCGTCATGGAAGCCAAGCGACGCGGCGAACTGGGAGACGCCGAGATCGTCGTGATGTGCCGAAGCAATCGCAAAGACATCGACATCACGGCTCAGACGTTACGCGAGGTCGGCATACAACCGCGCGAAGTCACGTTCTTTATCTTCACGAGCGGCAGCGATCTGCATCTCAAATACAAGATCGGCAAGACGCTTCTACGATATGAAGGGCGCGACGAACGCGAATGGCTCGAGTTGCCGCTTTCATTCTATCGCGAAGCCAACATCCGACTGCAATGCGACGCGATCGCGCACGCCCGGGATCAGGGCGTCGACCGCATCGAGTTTGGCGCTGAAGACGGCAGTCGCGGCGACGTCGAGTACTTCATCGAGTACTTCAGGGCGGGACTGGCTGCCGGAGGCACTCGTCCGGCGTGGCCGGATACCGTCGGCACGTTGACCCCCGAGGCGACGCGGTGGTACTGCTCGCGAATCGTTGCGGCCCTGCCGAAAGAGTTGCCGATGGTCGCTCACCTGCACAACGATTATGGATTGGGCACGATCAATGCCATCGTGGCGGCGTCGTGCGGCTTCAAAGTAATTTCCGTGACGGCCAACGGTTATGGGGAGCGCGCCGGCAACGTGAAACTGCACGAATTCGTCGTTGCGCTGCGAGTACTGTACGGCATCGAAATTCCGGGCGTTCAATACGACAAACTGCGCCGGCTCGCGCGCTTCATGGAGCGCATGAGCGGTATACCCTTACAGCAGCACGAGCCCATCGTGGGCGCGAAGGTGTTCGCTCACGAATCGGGCATCCACACGCAGGCGATGCTGATCGACCACCGCATGTACGAAGCCGTTCCCGCCGACCTGGTCGGCGGTGCGACCTCGTGGGTCTTCGGAAAACACACCGGCGCGGCGCTCGTCGAAGATACCCTGCGTAGGCGCAGCGACCGACTGAGACCCGCGGGCGTCGAGGTAACGCCGGAACTCGCGCATCGCGTCACGGATGAGGTGAAGCGCCTTCGCGAAGAGCGCGCCGGATCGAGCAAGAGCGAGGAGACGATCGAACTCTATGAAAGCGCCATGCGGCGGCTCTCGCTCAACGAAGACGACGTCGTAGAGATCGCCATCGCCCTTGGGTCATCACGGCCCGCCGTCGCGTCTTGAAGAGCCGCAAGATCCCTACCTTAACGGCCGATGACCTCGACGATTTGGCTCGGGAGGCCGCTGAATAACGACGTAAACCACGGCCGACCGCGACGATCCACGGCCAATCCATACGGACTATAGGGGACGGTGTCGGCGTTCTGCCGGCCTTTTTGATCGATCTGCCAGAGTGCGCCGTCGTTGCCGAACGGATCGTCACCTGAAAGCCACAGAACGCCCTTGCCCGTAGCGATGCCGCTCGCGAAAGCCGGTTTCGTCAGCCCACGGTGGGTTAATCGCAAGAGTCTTACCGTACCGTTGTTCACCGTACCGATGAACTGTGCCGGTGAAGACTTGTGGGTGTAATACAGCGTTGTGAACCATGGTTTGCCGTCGGGTCCGATGACCATGGTTCGAGGCGCCTGATTGACGCAGCACGGCACGAACGCATATTGCGTATGCATCGGCATCCGCACGAGCTGATGGCCATGCGCCGCTAATTCGATAATCTCGCCGTGCAGGTGCTGTTTTAAGGCCGCAAACCAGAAGTTCCCGGCCTTATCGGCGACCACCGCAGGATCGGTCGTGAGGTGCGGGGGCAGCAGGCGAGTCGCGATGGTCCTCGCTTCGGTCAAATGTCCCAGGAGCGGCGGAGCCCCATAGCCGAGTAGCCACGGCTCACCTTTGCGGAAGGCGAGGCCGATGGTTTTCGCATTGGGATACTGCGCGGCGTTGTATTCGGTAATCGAGCCGCCCGGAGTAATCGTGCCGATGGCCACCGCGCTGTAATCGGAGAACCACATGTTGCCGTCGGGGCCCAGGACGATTGCGATCGGGAGCGCTCCCGTCAGTAACCCCGCGGTGTACTCGGTGATCGTACCGTCAGGTGCAATTTTTCCGATGGCCGGCGTCGCGTAGTCGGTGAACCACATGTTGCCGTTTACATCGGCGGCGAGATCTGCGGCCACGGCGCCGGCCGGGAAACCCTGCGTTTGACCCGCCGTAAATACTCGAAACCTCAGCGCCGACGGGCTCGCGCCGCGTTCCTGAGCGGTCCCGGCGGGTGGAGACGGCGCGCTAAATCGACTCGCGCATGCTCCAAGCGACAAGGTGGCGATGAGAGCGAACAATGCATGTTTCACGAGAGCCTCCTTCTAGGCTTGACTTCCAAGACGCCAGCCGGCGACGAAACTCTTGAAGACCACGGCGTAATCGTCGTGCACGAAACGAACGCTTCGCGATCCTACTCGTTCGAAGCCCGGGATCGTTGCGACCAGATGCGCTTGTGCCGCGGTAACGAGATCGATCTCGAGGACGGCCGGTGATTCAATTCGGAACGCCTGCGCGACGACGGCGTCATTCACGGCTTGCGACGCTGCGCTATGAATCTTGCGGCAGGCCGCCGCCGGCAAGAGCGAGTTAGCGGCAAAATTCCCGATGGATTCTTTCACGATCGCCCCGTGTACCCACGGCATCTGTGCGCGCACGTCTTCGACGGTCGTCCGATCTCCGGTAATCAAGAGCAGGGGCACGCCGTAATATCCCAGCAAGGCGGCGTTGAGCGTCGCTTCGCTGCACCGAATCCCATTGAGACGTACCTCATAAATCACCGAGGGCGTATAAGTGTGGCAAAGTACGGCATCGGCGTCGCCGGCGGCTCCGTGATAGCCGACAAAAAATGCGCCGGCGAAGCCGCCGTCGGCGCCCTGAACCATCGAGAACGGTTTGCGATTGCCGAAAATGACACGAACGTCCGAATCGAACTCCCCGAGCCGCAGATTTCGCATCGCTCCGTGCGAATCGTTCACTAAGAACTGCGTAGCGCCGGCCTCGCGCGCGCCCTCGATCGCGGCCTTCACTTCTCGTGTATAGTAATCTCGATAGATCTCGAACTCGGGATGTGGCGTGCGCGCATCGACTTGTTGCCACGCGCAGACGCCCGCGACCCCTTCCATATCGCAAGAAATATATAGTCTTGTCATCCTGGACGTAGTCGAAGCGGTCATGCGGGCGCGTCCGCGGAGGCGGCAATCCGCGTGGCGGCGAGAAACGCCTCGAAGACGGCGGGGTAATTTTCCGCTGAAAAGCGAACCGCGCGACCGCCGATTCGGTCGAAGCTAGGCAACAACTCGATGAAATCCGCGTGTTCGACCGCCGCTGTCTCGATCCTCAGTTCAAAAGGGCTCTCGAATGTAAAGGGGCGACCCTTTGCGACCCGTCCAATCGCTTCACGCGCTCCGTCGCGAATTGCTTCACACGCATCGTGCGGCGTTAGCGAGTTGACGGACGAATATCCGATCGGGTCCTTAACGGTAACGCCGACCGCCCACGGCAAGTATGTAAGCGTCTCTTCGACGATCGTTCGATCTCCCGTGATCATCAGAACGGGAACGCCGTAGGAGCCGGCCATGGCGGCGTTCAGCAGCGCTTCACTGCACGGCACGCCGTTCACGGTGACGCCATAGATGGAGTCACTGTACGTATGTGCGAGCGTTGCAGGCTCTCCCGCCTTGGCATGATAGCCGGTAAAGAAGACGCCATCGGTGCCTTTGGCGAGCCCTTCGACCATGCTCCAAGGTTTTGCGGCACCCGAGATGACGCGAAGATCGTCACAATCCGGCAGTTGGTGCAGCAGGAGGTTGCGCATCGACCAGTGTGAGTCGTTGACCAACATTTGCGTCGCGCCGCCTAGGCGCGCGCCTTCGATCGCCGCAGCCACTTCGAGCGTCATCAGACGCCGAAAAATCGGATACTCTTGTGTGTTTTCTGGATCGCACTGGCTCCAGGAGCAGACTCCGGCCGTGCCTTCCATATCGCACGAGATGTACAGCCGCATGAAGGCTAATGTTGCAATGCGTCGCGCGCTTGAGAGAGGCCGGTTTGCGCGGCAACGTTGTTCGGATTGACGCGCAGCGCCTGGCGATAGAGCGGAATCGCCTCCTGAAATTTGTTGGCTGCCAAATACATGTCGCCCAACTGTGTCAAAGCCACGTCATCATCAGGATGCGCCGCGATTCGCCGCCGCAACGTTTGAACTTGCGCCACGATGGGAGGCGGTGGTCCACCTTCAACCGCGTTCTGCGAGCCTTGGCGTTGCGACGCCGACTGTGACGCCGGGGAAGTCGCGCTCTTTCCGAAGACGGAGCCCGTGACACCGAAACCCAGCGTCACCAGATAGGCCATCACGCAAAGAAAGGCTCCGCCGATCAGTACGAGCATCGGAACGTAGATGCGCGGAGGGAGCCCACTCGAGGAATTAGCCGACACGATGATTCGCTTGGACGCGCGCAGAAAAAAGTCTTTGTGCAATTGCCCTCGGAAGCCGAATTGCAGCTCCTGTTTGCGCGGTTGAACTACCGATTCTTCAACGGCGAAGCTCCCGACTGTGCTATCGTCTATAACGAGCGCTTCTCCAACTCCGCGGGTCGTATCACGTATTCGAGCCGCCCGATGGTCATCGAACTGTCGGCCAAACAGTTTCGCCGCCATCCGCAGGCGATCGAGGAAACCCTCATTCACGAGATGATTCACGCGTGGTGTTTCGCAAGCTTTCGCGATAGCAGTCACGGGACGCGCTTCAAAGGAAAGTTGCGGGACTGCGGCCTGGAATCGATCTACCACGACCTTGGCAATGCCGCGCCGGCACGGGAATCCATGCGCCGGTATATCTTGCGCTGCGAGCAGTGTGCCTTTGAAACTTTGCGGCGCAGGCGGCCGCAAAAACCGGCGAGTTGCCCGCGTTGCAACAAACGGCGGTTCGACCCACGCTTCCCATTGACGGTCTACGAAGTGGTGCAATTGCGGCCCGTTGGAACGACGGTCGACGGCCTCGCCGCCGCACGACGTGGAGTAGTCTAGCGACTTAGGTCTGGGGAGAATCGCCGAAAAAACGGCGAAAATAGAGGTGCCATGACGACCGACAGCCTTCCAAAAAGCAACGCGCGCCTCGAGAGCGACTCGATGGGGCAAATCGAAGTGCCGGCCGATAAGTATTACGGCGCACAGGCGGCCCGTTCGCTGCGCCATTTCGACATCGGCGACGGACGTTGGCCGCGTGACGTTATGCCGAAACAGGTCATTGCGGCGATGGCAGTGTTGAAGAAGGCCGCAGCACTCGTCAATAGAGAGTTGGGCAAACTCGACGATCGCCGCGCCGACTTGATCGTCGGCGCCGCCGACGAGATCACCGAAGGCAAACTGGACGATCATTTCCCGCTGCGCGTATGGCAGACCGGCTCGGGCACGCAGACCAACATGAACGTCAACGAGGTCATTTCAAATCGAGCGATCGAGTTAGCCGGCGGAACGATGGGATCGAAGACTCCCGTTCATCCCAACGATCACGTCAACATGTCGCAGTCGTCGAACGACACGTTCCCCACGGCGATGCACGTCGCCGGCGCCCGAGCGATGGTTGAACTGCTACCTGCGGTGGAAGCGCTTCGCGACGCACTTGAAGTGAAGGCGAAACAATGGTCGCACATCGTCAAGATCGGCAGGACGCATCTCCAAGACGCCACTCCGCTGACGCTGGGACAAGAGTTTTCCGGATACGTCACACAGTTAGACCGCGCGCTGCGGGCCTGCGGCGAGGCGCTCGAGCCGCTGTACGATCTGGCGATCGGCGGGACGGCCGTCGGAACCGGACTCAACGCGCATCCGGAGTTCGGCCGGCGAACCGCGCGCAAGATTGCGGAACTGACGGGCTTACCGTTTCGCTCGCATCCGAACAAGTTTACCGCACTCGCCTCGCACGACGACTTCGTCTTTGCTTCCGGTGCGCTCAAAATGCTGGCAGCGGCCTTGATGAAGATCGCTAACGACATCCGTTGGCTGGCCTCTGGCCCTCGAGCGGGGATCGGTGAGCTGGTCCTGCCGGAAAACGAACCCGGTAGTTCCATCATGCCTGGAAAGGTAAACCCGACGCAATCCGAAGCGATGACGATGGTGTGCGTGCAAGTGTACGGCAACGACCTTGCCATCAGCTTCGGTGCCTCGCAGGGAAACTTCGAACTCAACGTTTTTAACCCGGTGATGATCTATAATTTCCTTCACTCGACGGCGTTACTGTGCGACGCGTGCACGATGTTCCGCCTGCATGCCGTCGAAGGCCTCGAACCCAACGAAGAGCAGATTCGCAAGTATGTCGACGAATCGCTAATGGTGGTCACGGCACTTTCACCGCATATCGGTTACGATAAAGCCGCGCAAATCGCGAAGAAGGCGCATCACGAAAAGACGACGCTGAAGCAGGCGGCGCTTTCCCTCGGCCACGTCACCGAGGATCAGTACGACAAAATCGTCGTCCCCGCCAAGATGACGCAGCCCGGCTGAACGGTATTCTAGGGGTGCCGCCAGATGAGCGATATGGCGGCGACCGCGAGGGCGAGCGCGATCGCGTTCAACAGTTGCGCCGATTTCAGACTCATCGATAGGCGCGCGCCCACCGGCCCGCCGAGCAGCCCACCGAAGACGAGCGGTATCGCATCGCGCCACGCCACGTCGTGCTGCAGGATGTGGGCGATCAGACCCGGCGGCGAGCTTAGCAAAATGGCGAACTGCGACGTTGCGCTGATCGCATGAACCGGTAGTTCCGAAAAATAGAGAAACGCCGGAACGACGATGATACCGCCGCCTAATCCGAAGAGGCTCAAAAAAATCCCGACGGCCAAGCCGATCACCACCGCCAGACGATCCGACATTCCTTTGATCGCAGCAACGCGCGGCATTTCCGGGCGCCCTGCCATACGCCGTTGTGCATTCCAGACCATGTCGACAGTGATCGCAATCAAGAGGGCTGCGAGGAGCACGTCGAAGATCCGGGGCGAAATGCGTAACGACAGCATCGCGCCGAGGACGCTGGTCGGCAGCGCTCCGAGCGCGATGAGTAGGCCGAGACGCAGATGCACCCGCTGGTGAAGCAAATAGGTCAGCGCGCCGCCGGCGCCGTTTGCGACGATGAGAACTAGAGACGTTCCGGCCGTCTCCGCCGGCGAGAATCCCAACAGCAACCGCAAAATGGGCACGAGGACGAAGCCTCCGCCCAATCCGACCATCGAACCGAGGACGCTCGCAATGAAAGCGGCCCCGAAAAGCGCGAGCGAAAAAGTTACGATGCGCGCCCGATATAGCGGCGATCGCGCGTATCGATGCGAATGACGTCGCCGCTTTCTACGAACAGCGGCACTGCGACGGTGGCGCCCGTTTCGAGTTTGGCCGGTTTGGTTGTGTTCGTTGCGGTATCCCCGCGAAAGCCCGGATCGGTCTCAACGATTCGTAACTCGACGTGCGCGGGCAGATCCACGCCGATGGGCGTTGTTTCGTAGAACTGTACGTCCACCACCATGCCATCCTTTAAGAAATCGGCCGGATCGCCGATCAAATCGCGTTGAAGCGTTACGTTTTCAAAGGTCTGCTGGTCCATGAAGTGATAACCGTCGCCGTCGTTATAGAGCATCTGCATCTGGCGGTTGTCCACCATGGCGCGTTCCAGTTTTTCGCCCGCGCGGAACGTGCGCTCCAACGTCGTGCCGGTCTTGACGTTCTTGAGACGCGTTCGCACGAAAGCCGATCCCTTGCCCGGCTTTACGTGTAAAAATTCAATGACCGTCCAGAGTTGTCCGTCGACGACGATGGTGATGCCGTTGCGAAGATCGTTCGATGATATCATGCGGTTGAAGAGATTACGGTTCGCCGCTATGCGAGCCCTGTACGGAGTTCACGGTGCGCCGCGCTTTGCAAATCGAATCGGTCCTTCCGTACCCGCGCGAAGCCGCCCGATGTTGCTGCGATGCTTAAGGATAATCAGCAGCGCAGCTAAAAGGCCATAGGCCGTCTCGGGAGCAGACCTCGTAAATAACCAGAGCGCAATAGGCGCGAGAGCGCTCCCGAACATCGATCCTACCGACGAATAACGTGTGACGGCCGCACCGGCGATCCACCCGAGCACGGCGACGAGACCCGCCGGCCAAGCAAGTGCAAAGATCGCTCCAAACGACGTTGCTACACCTTTGCCGCCGCGCCAACGCAACCACGGAGAAAAGCAGTGTCCCAGCACGGCGCCGCTCGCGACGACCGCGCCCATGATTCGTTCGCTCGGCGGCAAGAACTCGAAGTCGAGATGTCCGTAAAAGAGCTTCATCGCGCACAGCGTTGGAACGAATCCCTTGAGCGCATCGAGCAGCAGCACGGCGACCGCGCCGGTCGTCCCAAAACTGCGCAGCGCATTCATTGCGCCGATGTTTCCGGAACCGAGTGCACGGATATCGGCGCGATAACACAGCCGTCCGACAACGTATCCAAAGGGGATCGAGCCGATGAGAAACGCTCCGACGAACGTTAGGATCGGAATGGCCAGCACGATCGCCATTAAAGCGCGGGCGGTCGATTCGGGAATTCCGACGTCACTCACTCGTGTGCGGCACCGTCGCGATGAGATTGAAAACGCAACGTCAGCGGGACGCCTTCAAAGTCGAAATGTGCGCGAATAACGTTCTCCAGAAACCGGCGATAGTGTGGTTGCACCAACTGCGGGTCGTTGCAATGCAAGACCATCAGCGGGGGATGCGTTGCGGGTTGCGAGGCGTAATAGATTCGTAAAATCCGGCCGCCGTGCATGGCAGGCGGGTGGGCGGCGACGGCGTCGCGGATGAGCGAATTCAGTTTCGCGGTCGGGATCCGGCGATCGAGATTTTCGGCCACACGCGTCACGAGCGGCATGAAGCTTCCGAGCCGGCGATGAGTCTTCGCGGAGAGAAACGTCACGGGCGCGAACGTCGCGAACGGTATAGATTCGTAAATCGCCGCCACCAGATCGGCTTGGCTAAACTCGCCGCTCTGTTCGCGCACCAAATCCCACTTGTTCCCAACGACGATCAGCGCCTTGCGTTCTTCGATGGCGATGCCCGCCAGGCGGCGATCTTGCGCCATCATTCCCGCCATCGCGTCGAAGACGAGCACCGCGACGTCGCATCGAGCGATGGCGCCGAGCGAACGCAGTGCGGCGTAATATTCAATCGCGCCATGCGTTTGCGGTTGTTTGCGCATGCCGGCGGTGTCGACGAGCCGATAGTTGCGGCCGTGCCACGTGAAGTGGGCATCGACGGCATCGCGCGTCGTTCCTGGGCTCTCGGAGACGAGCGTGCGTTCTTCACCCAAGAGCGCGTTGACCAACGAGCTCTTGCCGACGTTGGGCCGTCCGACGATCGCGAGGGCGAACTCGTCATCGGCGAGTGCGTCGGGTGGTTGCGCGGGTAAGAGATCGACGATGCGGTCCAGCAAATCGCCGGTGCCTTCGCCATGAACTGCGGAGACGCAGAACGGTTCGCCGAATCCGAGTCGTGAGAATTCGGCATAGGCGCCCTCAGCGTCGGCCGTGCTTTCGGCTTTGTTGGCAGCCAGTACGACGGGCTTGCGCGTCCGGCGCAAAATTCGGGCGACGTCATCGTCAATCGGATGCAAGCCGGTCTGCGCGTCGACCACCATGAGGATGACGTCAGACTCGTGCGCCGCTGCTTCGGCTTGCCGCCGCGTCGCTTTTGAGAGTTCGGTGCCATGAGCGCTTGCGGCAGTCGGATCTATTCCAGCGGTATCGACGATGCTAAAGACGCGTCCTCGCCAGTCGCAGATTGCGTAGAGTCGATCGCGCGTCACACCCGGGCTGTCTTCGACAATCGCTAAGCGGCGACCGATCAGACGATTGAAGAGCGCACTCTTTCCAACGTTTGGTCGGCCTACGATAGCGACCGTCGCCGGACGTAACGCGCCTGCGGCGTGCAGGGTTTGCGGCTCTCCCACGCCATTTCACTTCGCACTCCGGCCAAGCAAGACCCGGCCGGGACAAACGGCGTCTGGAGCGAAGTCTTGGCCGCTAGAAGATGGCGAGCGTTTACATTGAGACCTTTGGCTGTCAAATGAACGAGGCGGATTCGCGCTACATCGCTGAGCGCGCGCGCGGCCTCGGCTACACTATTAGCGCAACACCCGAAGCGGCGAACGTGGTCGTGCTCAATACGTGCACGGTTCGCGACAACGCCGAACGCCGCGCGTACGGCCGAATGAATCATCTCAAGGTGCTCAAGCGCCGCGATCCGAGCGTGCGGCTTGTCGTCATGGGCTGTCTGGCCGAACAGGATCGCGATCGCATGCAGCGGCTCGCGCCACACGTCGACGCGGTATTCGGCACCCGCGAACTTCGCCGGTTGGCGGACCAGCTCGCGCAGTGGGAACCGGATTTTGCCCAAAGAGCCCGTGACGTTTCTGACGACGACGTTCGCGATAACATGCTTCCGTTCGCACTCGGCGGAACGGCGGACGGCATCACACGTGCCTTCTCGCATTTGCGCGCCTTCGTAACGGTGCAACGGGGCTGCTCGTACTACTGCACGTTTTGCATCGTTCCTCACGTGCGCGGACGCTTCGATCACCGTCCGCGGGAGACCATCATCCAAGAGGCACGGGAACGAATCGAGCGCGGCGCGCGCGAGATCATGCTGGTCGGTCAAACGGTCAACGCTTGGCGCGATCCGGCATCCGGCGAGGACTTCGGTGACTTGTGCACCGAGCTCTCGCGACTGGAGGGATTGGAACGGCTGACGTTCATCTCGCCGCATCCCAAAGACTTTACGCGTAAAATACTCGACGATCTGGCGAGGATCGCCGCTTTAAACCCGCGCATGCATTTGCCGCTGCAGTCTGCGAGCGATGCAGTCTTGCGGCGGATGAACCGAAAATACACCCTCGCGCAATTCCACCAAAAGGTCGAGATGATTCGCGAACGCATGCCGAACTGCGCGGTGACGACCGACCTCATCGTGGGATTTCCGGGAGAGAGCGAGCGCGAATTCCGCGCGACGCTCGACTATGTTGCCACGGGCATTTTTGCCAATGCCTTTTCTTTTATCTATTCGATGCGACGCGGTACGCCGGCGGAGCGCTGGGAACAGGTTCCCCGTGAAGTCGCGCTCGAACGTTTTGAGCGGCTGGTAGACGCGCAGAACGCAGCAACGCGCGCCTATCACGAACGCAAACGCGGCCGCGTCGTCCGCGCCCTGCTTACCGGTGACTCGAAAAAAGATCCTAATAAGATCGCCGCAAAGACAACGGACAACGTGACGGTCGTCGCGGACAAACCGGGAGCGTATGCAGCCGAACTCTATGCCGCGTCCCCATGGATCGACGTGGAGATCCAGGACGGCTACGTGTGGGGATGCACGGGAAGAATCGTGGCACGCGCGGCGCGCTTCAATGAAGAGGGAGTCCCGGTCGCCGCGCCGCCGGTCGACCTGACGGCAATGGCGATTTCATAGTCGCTGCGGTGTCGAAGTACTCGCCGATGCTCGAACAGTACTTCGGGATGAAGGCAAAGCATCCCGAAGCGATTTTGCTTTCGCGGGTCGGCGATTTTTACGAGGCGTACGGCGAAGACGCCGAGGTCGTCGCCAAAGCGCTGCAGATCGCGTTAACCAGCAAAGAGGCGGGCGGAGGGAGACGGGTCGCGATGGCGGGTGTTCCGCATCATGCGCTCGGCCAGTATCTCGCGCGCCTCGTGCATCAGCGTTTCATCGTGGCGCTTGCCGAGCAACTCGAGGTCCCGCAGCCGAATCGGCTCGTTCGACGTGACGTGGTCAGGCTCGTCACTCCGGGGACGCTCGTCGAAGATCAACTGCTCGAGGGAAGCCGTAATAACTACCTCGCCGCGGTGACGTCCGTGGCCGAGAGTTTTGCGCTGGCTTTTGCGGATGTGTCGACGGGCTACTCGGCCGCAACCGCAATGACGGGCGAGGGCGCGTACGATGACGTACTAACTGAACTCTCGCGTCTCGAACCCACCGAGATCATCGCGGATCTTTCCGCCGGGTTACGCGCCGCGGTCGCGGGTACGCTGCAGAATACCGGCGCGCGTGTGACGATGCCGCCTTTAGGTCTGGTTGAGGATCGGCGGCGTTCGACGCTTGGCGGATTTTCATTGGATGAATCGCTTGCAATCCATCGCGCCGTCGATGCGCTCGGCGATTTTATTAAAAGAACCGGAGTCAGCAACGGCGAGTATGGTCTCGGCGCACCGCAGCTCTACCGGCACCGCGAATACCTCGCGATCGATTCGGCCACGCGCAAACACCTGGAGTTGACGACGGCACAAGGACGGAATCCCCGAGCGACACTGCTGGCGACGCTCGACCGGTGCGTCACCTCGATGGGATCCCGTCTGTTGGCACGGTGGATCGTGGCGCCATTGATCGATGCCACGGAAATCGCGCAACGCGCGGATGCCGTCGAGGCGTTGAAGTCGCAGCACGGCTGCCGCGACGCAATTCGGGAAATCCTCAAAGGCACGTTTGACCTCGAGCGCATCGCACAAAAAATTCGCTTCCGTCGGACGGCGCCGCGCGATCTTGCGTCGCTCCGGCGGACGCTCGAACTGCTCCCCGCGTTGCGGCGACTCTCGCTACCGGCCTTGGCCGCCTTCTTTGACCGGACCGCGGAGTTCGACCGACTACTGCGCGACCTGCAGGAGACGCTGGTAGAAGAACCTCCGGCACAGATCTCTGAGGGAGGCGCAATACGGCCCCAAGCCAGTGCGGAACTCTCCGAGTGCATCGCTCTACGCAGCGATGCGCGAACGCGACTGACAGAGTTAGAAGAGCGCGAGCGCGAGCGGACCGGCATCAAGGCACTGAAGATCAAGTACGCAAGCCCATTCGGCTACGCCATCGAGGTCGCGAAGAGTTATGCATCGGCGGTGCCGGACGACTACGTTCGCAAGCAGACCTTAGTTAGCGGCGAACGCTACATAACGCCGGAGCTCAAGGAATTAGAACTGGCGATCTCAACCGCACAGATTCGCCAGGAACGGCTCGAGCAAGATCTTTTTGCGGCGCTCGTGGAGCGCACCGCGCGCGAGGTCGAGCGACTCTTAGACGCGGCCGATGCGATCGCGCACATTGACGCGCTTTCGTCGCTCGCGCACTGCGCGGCCGAACGTGGTTACGTTCGGCCGACATTCATCGAGACAAGCTCGGTCGAAGTCGAAGAGGGACGCCATCCGGTCATGGAGGCGATCTTGCAAAAGGGGTTCGTGCCCAACGACCTTCGGTTGCACGAAGCGCGACATCGCTTCATCTTACTAACGGGCCCGAATATGGGTGGCAAATCGACGTATCTGCGTCAAGCGGGTCTCCTGACCATCATGGCTCAAATAGGCTCCTTCGTCCCGGCAAAGCGGATGCAACTCGGTGTCGTCGACCGCCTTTTCACGCGCATCGGCGCCGGTGACGACTTAGCGTCGGGGCAGTCGACCTTCTATATGGAGATGGCTGAGGCGGCCAACATCCTGCGGCGCAGCACCCAGCGCTCGCTGCTCTTGATCGACGAAGTCGGGCGCGGGACCGGTACGCTCGACGGACTGGCAATCGCCCAGGCTATTTGCGAGTTTCTCCTTTCCCTCGAGGATCAAGCCCCGATGGTACTCTTTGCAACGCACTTTCACGAACTGTGCGCGTTGACCGAACACTGGAGCGTCGTCACGAACTATCACATCACAGCGGTGGAAAACACCGCGCGCGGTGGTGCGCCGGTCTTCTCGCATAGAGTGCAGCCCGGCAGTTCCTCTCGCTCGTTCGGGATCGAAGTTGCGCGCATGGCGGGATTGCCCGATGCGGTCATCGACCGGGCGCAAGAGATCGCCGATACGCTTAGCGGCCAAGCGGACGTCGAAGCGCGCGTGCCGCTGAAAAAAAAGATGCCGAAACGACCGCAGCCCGAGCGCCAACTTTCCTTCCTGACATGATTGCGGCACGAAGGCGACGTTGGCGTGCCGACTAAGCGCCGAGTGACGGGAAAACCGTCTGAACGGTCCAGGTGAGCGTCAGCAAGCCGACGAGAACGGCGGTCGTCCAGGCAATGGCGTTGAAGAGCCGATTGTTCGTCCAAGCTCCCATCAGTCTCTTGTTGTTGATCAGCAGCAACATCAAGACCAGCACGATCGGCAGCAGCATGCCGTTGAGCACCTGGGAGTAGAAGATAATCTTCAGTAGCGGCGCGCCCGGGACGATCACCGCGGCCGCCCCAACGAGAATCAAGATGAGGTAAAAAGTATAGAATATCGGCGCTTCGCCAAACGTATGGTGTACGCCGCGTTCGAAACCGAAGGCTTCGCAGACGTAATAGGCAGTAGACAGCGGAAGAATCGAGGCGGTAAAGACCGCCGCATTGAGCAGCCCGAGGGCGAAGAGAAGTGCGGCGAATTGACCCGCCATCGGCTGGAGCGCGACCGCAACGTCGCCCGGATCGTTGACGACGATGGGATGCGCGGCGTGCAGGTTGTGCAGAAAAATCGTCGCCGCGCAAGAGACGATGATGAAGTAGGCGATGACGTCGGTCCAAATGCCGCCGGTGATAACGTCGACTCGGGAGTAGGCGTAATCGTCTTTGCGCACGCCCTTATCGACGACCGCGGCTTGAATGTAGAATTGCATCCACGGCGAGATCGTCGTGCCGACCACGGCGATGATCATGAGCACGTAGGCTTTCGACGCCTGAAAATGCGGCACGACACTCTGACGCAGAACGTCGTGCCAGTCGGGTCGCACCACGACTGCGCTGACGATATACGCGACATACACAAAACAAAAGAAGAAGAAGACACGCTCGATCATCTTCGCGCTTCCCCGTGTCACCGTGAGGAAGACGAAAACTGCTGCTGCCGCGACCAGCGCAATCTTGAAGGCCTCGCCGTTGCCCAAGTGCAGATAACCGTTGAAGATCGGCGCCGAAGAGGCGACGCCGGCGAATTCGGTCGCCGTATTTCCGACATCGCCGAGCACGAACAGCAGCAGGCACCAAAAGGTGATCTTGACGCCGAAGTTCTCGCGAATGAGGTCGGCCAAGCCTTTTCCGGTCACCGCCCCCATGCGGGCGCACATTTCCTGAACGACGACCAGCGCGACGGTGACCGGCACTAAAATCCAGAGCAGCGAATATCCGAACTGCGCGCCTGCCTGCGAATAGGTCAGAATACCGCCGACGTCGTTGTCGGCGTTCGCCGTGATGATGCCCGGGCCGACGATCGAGAGAAACATGATGATCGATCGCCAGAGACCGGGTCGCCGCGCCGCAACGGCACTCGCCGCATCGCTCATAAGGCGATTTTCTGATCGATGATAAACGCGCTGCCGCGCATGTTCGGAGGCGCGCCCGCCGGCACGGAGGGCAGTCCCACCAACGCGTAGCGCCGGAGTTCCACCAGCATGGCGGTCTTCGGCCCCGTTGCGAACTGGACGCCGCCAAACAGGTCGCCGTAGATGGCGTTCACGGGCGTCGTGGCCCACGTTCCGGCCAAAGCGTATCGGCCGTATCCGACGACCGATAGGAATTTCTCGCTGAAGTGATGCGACCAGCTGATCACGAATTGTGGCGCCCGCGTGGCGACCGCATCGATGGCTTGTCCGGCATCCGCGGGACGGCTCAGGTAATCTTCAACACCGTCAAAGGCGACGTCATCGGCGGGCAGATGCCACGCGACGTAGAGTCCCAGCTGGCGGTCACGTCCCAGCGTGGCGAACCCGTTCTTTTGCAACAAGAAAAAGCCGTCGACGAAGCCCACTTGCGATGCGTTGAGTTTAGTCGTCGGAAAAAGTTGGCGCCAATCCCCAAGCGCGACGTGGACTTCGACCGCTTTTGATTTGCGATCGTAGGTGAGACGAACGCCGGCGCGATTCGCGCCCACGATCGTGTTGTCGACGAGTTGATACGTTGATTTCAGCCACACGCCCGGCCAGGACCAGGCGACGCTCCAGACGTTTTCGGGGATGCCGTACGGCGCGATCAAGGTGGCGTAGGTAGGATCGAAACGATGATATTCGATCGATGCAGCATCCTTGCCAAAATGGCGTGCGATTTTCACGTGCTCGTAATTCCCAAAGCGCGACGTTTCCGGCAGGCGCACCAGTGACGCGTCGTACCACGCGCGGCCGAGTTCGGCGAGCAGATCCCAGTCGCGCAATGGATGGAAAAAGGCGCGAGCTCCGGCGATCGTCTCCCGCTGGCCTGCGATCGTGCTCGTGAAAAGCCGGCCCTGCCCGCTGCGATAGATTTCCGGCGCTACGCCAAAATACGTCGTCGTCGAAATCGGATCGCCACTTGTCCAAAAGTGGCCCAGTTGCAACGAAAATCGACCGGCCTCGCCGCGATCGAAGACAACGGAGCCCATAGTCAAGCGCAGATTCGTGTTCGGCAGCGAAGGCAGCAGCGCGTCGGACAATTTCAGCGCTAACGCTGCCGCGGTGCCAGGTCGCATCTGCGCCTAGCAGCGGCAACGCCGTAGGACTTTGCGGCCAGTCCTTGATCGTCGGCATGCCGGGACCGATCGTCTCCGCCGTCTGTACGCCCAGCGAGGGCACGACGCTCGTTAATGGCGGTGGCGCAAAAACGAAGCGATCGCTTTGCGCAAGATCGAAGTATCCGCCTCGAATTCGCCAACTCCCGTCACTGGCCGTTGCAGACGCGCCGAGCAGTGCGGCATTCACGACGCTCGTATCGTCTTGGCCGGCGTGGCTCGGAAAAACGATGGCGTAGGGGACGACGCGCGAGAGCGCGTGATCGTTGAGATTCGGAATCAGCGGCTCGGTCCAATAGAGCGCGTTCGTGGTGCTGCCGTTCAGGCCGCCGAAGCCGAATGTCGCCCCAAGGTCGACGCCGCTTGCGTGGTACGTCCCGGTAACGAGATACTGCATGACTCCGGCGACGCCGGGCGTTACCGGGGCGCTGCTGAACCAATCATACGGTGACATCGGCGAGATCGGCGAGCCTCGGGCGAACTGGGATGCTTGTGGCGGCTGCGTCCCCGGACCACCCGTCGCCTGATCGATGAAGACGTTCGTGCCTTCAACGGAAACCGAAAAACGCGGCGTCGGCGCAGGCGACGGGGACGGCGTTGCTGCCGTCCCCATCGTGGTCTGAAGCGTTGCAACGAGCACCGCAAAAAGCACGGCTAACTCACGAGCGAACGCCAGAAGCTAAAAGATGCCGCCGAGTCATTGAACTGATTTGCGCGCAGTGCGTCGTTGTGATACCGATCGCGCGGCGATCGTTTCTGGTGGATCAGATCGATGAACAAACCTAGGATATGCTTCATGACACAAACTCCTGTGGTTAGGCTAGTCGCGCCCAAAAGATCGACGCGACAAAAAGGGACTCCTTGGACCGTCGTCCATGGCGCTGAATCACCTCCCTTCGCAAATAAAAAACTGTCGTTGCTCCTCGCAGGTCGACAGTTTGAGAACCTTCGCGCGGTCGTCGCGCTCGCTCCTCAGTGTCGAGCTTTAGCACTGCACAACCTCGAACCCAAAATCGCGGGCGATTTTTGGGCACCACGCGCACTGCGCGGGCCCCATGTCCTAGCCGCATTAGATTCCGCCTTGATTCGGCGAGATCTGGTCACCCGTTGGGGTCTCTCGACCTTTCCGGGCAGCGGCGTCTCTTCGTGCAGACGCCTCACCTAACGAGGAATCCTTAACCAGAATACCTACGAACGCCCGATTGTCAACCCCGCGCCGGGCTGGGACAGCAATCGCTCAGCAAGAAATAGCGGACAATGGCGACGATCCGTGAGCTCGATGCCTTGACCATCGGACAGATTGCGGCCGGAGAGATTATCGAGCGGCCCGTATCCGTCGTCAAAGAACTTGTCGAGAATGCGATCGACGCAAACGCAGCTCGCATCGACGTATATATCGATCGCGGCGGCATGGATCGCATCGAAGTGATCGACGACGGCGAAGGTATGCAGCCGGAGGATCTGCCGCTGGCGGTACGGCGCCACGCGACAAGCAAGCTGCGCGCGGCGATTGAGTTGGAGTCGATCGGCACGCTTGGCTTTCGCGGCGAGGGTTTGGCTTCTATCGCGGCCGTGGCTCGACTCGAGATTCTGTCGCGCACGGCCGATGCGCCCATCGCCGCGCGGATGGCGGCACACGCCGACGCCTTCGAGAACGTGCAAGCCGAAGCGGGGCCGGTCGGCACGCGAGTTACAGCACGGGATCTCTTTGCCAACCTGCCGGTCCGTCGCGAATTTCTTGCTTCCGCGAGCGCCGAATTCAATCGCGTTTCCGGATGGCTCTCTAGTTTTGCGCTGGCGTACCCGAGCGTCACGTTCGCATTGCGACACGACGGCCGCGACGTTTGGGTGATGCCCGCGACGGACGATGCTCGCGAGCGGCTGCGCATGGTTTTCGGTTCCCACGCTAACGATCTCATCGCCCTACACAATTCGCCTGGCCCCGCTTTCGGAGGCCGTTTGCGCGGATTCATCAGCGCGCCCGGACACGACCGGCCGGATCGGCGCATGCAACTGCTCTTCGTTAACGGACGTCTCTTGCGCAGCGGGCTGCTTGCCGGGGCCTGGAATGCCGGCTATGCAACGTACGCGATGACCGGCAGGCATCCGTACGGAGTGCTCTTCCTGGAGCTTGAAGCGCATCACGTGGATCCCAACGTCCACCCCACCAAGAGCGACGTTCGATTGCGTTACGCCAATCAAATCTTTGAGGTCGCCCGTACGGCGATTGCCGCAACCTTAGGCGAGCATGCGCGGCGCAGGCTCGCCCAAAGCACGAGTGTCGAGACGATGCCGGGCCTTTCCCTTGGGCCGCCCGCGCGCGAACTGCGCGTTCTCGCGCAGCTCGATCGAACGTTCATTCTTGCAAGCGACTCAACGTCGTTGGTGCTCGTGGACCAACACGCCGCGCACGAACGGATCGCCTACGAAAGTATTCTCGCCGGCGCCCGCGACGGCATGCGGAGCGAGCCGCTGCTTCTGCCGCAGATCATCGAACTAGATCAATCCCGCAGTGCCGCAGTAGATCGGCTCATCGAGCCGTTGCGAGAAGCGGGGTTAGAAATCGAACCGTTCGGCGAGCGGACCTATCGGCTCATCGCGACGCCCTCGGGCTATGGCGCGCGGCGATTCAATCTGGCCGATTTTATCGACGAACTGAACGAGGAGCCAAAGCGACGGGACGTGCGAGAACGCGTTTGGGCTTCATTGGCCTGTCACTCGGTAACCGTCGCCGGCGAGCAGTTGACTGAGGCGGAGATGTCCACTCTTCTCGAACGACTTGGGGGCTGCCAAAATCCGATGCACTGCCCGCACGGGCGACCGACTTTGATTGCGTTGGGCTCCGAAGAGATCGCGCGCATGTTCAAACGTGCCTGATCGCTCAATTCTCATTCTCACCGGCCCGACGGCGAGCGGAAAGACGAATCTCGCGATCGACCTCGCGCAGACGTTCGATGCGGAAATCGTCGGAGCGGATTCGCGACAGATCTATCGGGACATGCCGGTCGGAACGGCGGCGCCGTCACCGGAACAACTGTCGGCGGTGCCGCATCATCTGATGGCATTCCTCGATCCGCGCGAACGATACTCGGCGGCTCGCTTCGCGCAAGATGCCCTCGATTCAATCCGTTCCATCCACGATCGGGGGAAGCGCGCCATCGTCGTTGGCGGAACGGGCTTTTACCTTCGCGCCCTCACCGGCGGCGTCACGCTGGCCCCTCAATACGACGAAGGGCTTCGCGAACGGCTCGCGCGGGAGGCATCGCTGCATCCGGCCGATTTTCTCGCGCAATGGTTACGGCTGCGCGATCCTAGACGCGCCCGCACCTTGCACGCAACCGATACCTATCGCGTCGTTCGCGCGCTCGAAGTCGCTTTGGCATCGCCCGAACGATCGTTACGGGCGCATCCCATGCGAACGCTCCAAAGCGAAGGCATTTCATGGCTGCTGGTTTTTCTGGATCTGCCATGGCCCGCGCTCGATCGCCGAATTGCGCACAGGGTGGCCGCGATGATTGAGGGCGGCCTGCTCGAGGAAGCGGAGCGGATCGGTGACGCGGCGATTGCCGGCAACGCCGTCGGCTATCCGCAGGCATTGGCGTATTTGCGCGGTTGGAGTACGCGCCGTGAGTTGCGTGCATCACTGGAACGCGCGACGCGACGCTATGCGCGCCGGCAGCGCGCGTGGTTTCGCGGCGAGCCCGCAACGCTATGGGCGGACCCGCAACGCGTCGGCGACATCGTACGGGAAAAACTCGGATGGTTTACGAAGCGCGAATGATGCGCGTTGCGCTTTCAAAGATGCATGGCGCGCGCAACGATTTCATCATTGTCGACCAGCGCGGGGCTGCGCTTGCCGATATCAATGCGTTTGCGCGTTGGGCGTGCGATCGCCATACCGGCGTCGGCGCCGACGGACTCATTGCCCTCGAGCCGTCCGAACGCGGTCTCGCGCGGATGCGCACCGTCAACGCCGACGGAAGCGAGGCGGAAATGTGCGGCAACGGCATCCGCTGTGCCGCGCGGTGGCTGGACGAAGCGGGCGAAGGCGCGAGCGTTTGCTTTGAAACGGAGGCCGGGATTATTCCAACTGAGATCGTCGCTCGCGAGCCGGAGTACTTGGTGCGCGTTGCGATGGGGCGACCGCGCATAGTTTCGCACGAGGCCTTCCGCACGCTCGACGGGGTGCTCGTAGACGTCGGCAATCCGCACCTCGTTTTTTTCGTGGACGATGCTGCGGCGGTCGATCTCGCCGCCTTGGTTGCAACAATCGCGCGGGACGGTCCGTTTTCGACGGGCGTCAACGTGCACGTTGCGACCCGGTTGGACGAGCGGACGTTGCGGGCGCGGCATTGGGAACGCGGCGTCGGTTTAACGCAGGCGTGCGGAACCGGCGCCGTTGCGTGCGCCGCGGTTGCGCTCGATCGGCGACTCACCCGGCCGCCGGTTGTCGTTATGGTTCCGGGCGGAAGACTCGTTGTGGAGTGGGACGGTGGGGGCGAGGCATACTTGGTCGGTCCGGCGGTGCGCGTTTTTGATACCGAAATTCCCGTCTAGCGTGGCGCTCGCATCGTGCGATGCGGCCGGTCGAATTACCTACGATCCGCGCTATGTTCCCTTGGCCGACGGTGGAATCGTGCGAGAACCGTCGAGCGACGAACTCATCGCGGCGCCCGACGGAACGCTCGAAATGGTGCTGCCGCAACGGCGGCCTTTGACGACCATCGGTCCCATCGCGGGCCGAAACGCTCTGGCCGTCGCCCTTCCCGCGGGATACACGCGACTGCTCCTTCCCGCCTACGCGCAAGAGTCGACCGCACCGATGCTGCCGCTCTTCGGTTATACGTTTGCGTGCAGCGTCGAGGGTCGACTCTACGTCGCGGCTATGCGCACCGATGAGGGCGAGGACTGGGAGCCGCGGCGCTTTGCATCCGCCCGGCTGGAGGAGCTCATCGCCCGACGCCTTGCGCGTGAACCGAACAATGCCGTACTGCGCCAAGTCGCGCTCTGTTCGCGCGACTACGCCTGCTTCACCGCACAAAACGTATTTCTGGAACGCGGCGAAGCGGCGCTTCCCGTTTCGCCGGCGTGCAACGCGCGGTGCATCGGCTGCATCTCGGAACTGGAACCCGATTGGGGCGTGCCCTCGCCGCAAACGCGCATCGCCCGGGAGACGACGGCGGACGACTTAGCCGCCGTCGCGATCCATCACCTGGAGCGCGTCCGCGACGGGATCGTTTCATTCGGTCAAGGTTGCGAAGGGGAACCACTTCTGCGGTCAATTGCAATTGCGCGAACCATTGGGATAATTCGTCGGCGACATTCGAATGGAACGATCAACCTCAATACCAACGGTAGCCGGCCCGGCGAACTCCGCCGCTGCATCGAGGCGGGCCTGGACGCGGTGCGCATCAGCCTGAACTCCTTTCGGGCGCCGGTATACGTAGCGTACTATCGTCCGCGGGGATACGGGCTCGATGAGGTCTTTGAGTCCATCCGAATGGCGACCGCCCATAAACTTCGCGTGAGCCTGAACCTACTGACGCATCCGGGCGTTACGGACGATGACGAAGAGATCCGTGCGATGGAGGATTTTCTTGCGAGCTGTCCAGTTGCGATGGTGCAGACGCGTACCTTGAACATCGATCCGGCGCGTTATTTCGAGGCGGTCGGACGACCTCGCGCGCCGCGCGGGATGCGCAAGGCCATTGCGACCATTGCCGGCTTATCCCGAGTGGGGAACTTTACGCACACGCACTAGCGCGTCGTCTTAGACGCCCAGCGGATAAGCCTCCTCGCCGTGAAGGTGAACGTCCAGCCCCCTCTCTTCGGCGGCGGCTTCGTCTACCTTGACGCGCGTTACCAAGTTGATCAACCAAAGCATCGCATACGTAAAGATGAACGCCCACGCGCTGCAAACGAGTGCCGCAACGAACTGCTTACCGAGAAATGCCGGATTCCCGCGCAGGAGGCCATCGGCGCCGTTAGGATTCCACAGCGTCGACGCAAAGACGCCGAGCAAGGTGATTCCCAAGAATCCGCCGACTCCGTGAACGCCCCAGACGTCGAGCGCGTCATCCCAGCCTAGCGTATTTTTCAGCGCCACCGCGAAATAGCATACGACGCCCGCTGCAACGCCGACGATCACCGCCGTCACCGGAGAAACATAGCCGGCGCACGGCGTAATGGTTGCGAGGCCGGCAACCGCACCGGTCAGCAGGCCGATGAACTTCGGTTGCCGTCCACGCGTCCACTCGACCAGCAGCCACGTAACGGCGGCGAACGATGCCGCGATATCCGTGTTGAGAAACGCCGCGGCCGTAACGGAATCCACGCGCAGCTCGGAGCCGGCGTTGAACCCGTACCATCCGAACCACAGCAATCCCGTTCCGAGAGCAATGAGCGGCACGTTGTGCGGCTTGTTTTCAATCACGTGACGTCGTCCGACGTAGAGCACCGACGCGAGGGCCGCGAAGCCGGCAGAGGCGTGAACGACGATGCCACCCGCAAAATCGAGGCATCCCCAGCGGGCCAAGATACCGTTAGGACTCCAGAGCATGTGAACGAACGGAAAATAGACCAGGATGAGCCAGGCGGTGAGAAACCAGAAGTAAGCCTTGAAGGTTACGCGATTTGCGAAGGCGCCCGTAATCAACGCAGGAGTTATGATCGCGAACATCATCTGATAGGCGATGTGAACCACCAGCGGAATGCCGGCGTCGTTCCCCGTGAACATCGTATGCAAGGTCACTCCGTGCAAGAAGGCATAGGTTCCGGGATTGCCGATGATGCCGTGCCAATCCGGTCCGAAACTCTCCGAATATCCGAAGGCAAACCATAAAACGGTGGTCCAGCCCAGCGACATGAAGCTCTGCATCATGATCGTCAGGACGTTCTTACGCTGAACCAGTCCGCCGTAGAAAAACGCGAGCCCAGGCGTCATGAGCATGACGAGGCTCGCGCAGAGCAACATGAAGCCCGTGTTTCCAACATTGACCGGCACGGGAGCGTTCATACTAACCCCTCCGTCGAAATAGAAACGGTGACGGAGTTTAGTTCATGAAGGCGAGCCCTGCTCCTACGTAGTGCTGCCGCTGGCCGTTGATGAGCGTCGGCGAAAAGCCATATTCTACGTCGAATTGCACGTGCGCGCCGAAATCGCGTTGATAAACGAAGTCGAATAGGCTCTTGGGGCCCAAGTTTGGTCCGGCGGCCGAAAAATAGGCGTATTCGGCCGAAATTTGCGACGGGCCGCCGGGCAGCGCTGCGCTGAGTTCGAGGCTCGGGACAAACGCGAAGTAGGATTGGGCGGCGCCGCCGGAGTTGATTGCGCTGAACGCGTTGAAACTCAGCGTGCCGGCCAGACTGAGCTCAGAGGTGAGCGTGTAGCCGGCGTTCACATTTCCGGTGAACTGTGCGTTTCCCGCGGTAAACGCACGGCTACCCGTCGGAAAGCCGACTACGACATTGGCGCCCCAATCCGAGCGGGCGCTATAGCCGAGTTCGGCTTTCATACCTACGTTGACGTCGCTCGAGCCGCTGGTCAGCGGCGACCCAACGGACGTCGTTTCATAACTAGGAAGCCCGAACTCAAGATCGACGTGCGGATTGCCGGTGCCGAATCGAACCAATGCTTGAGGATAGTTCGCATTGCTTCCGCCTCCCGGTCCCGTCGTAACGGTATTTGAGTAGCCCGTTTCCACGTCGAAGTGGCCGGAACGGAGAGTGCAAACCCCGGTGGTCACCGTGGGACGATTGACGATCGAGAGAATCGATCCACACGGATCGCTGGGCGCGCTCGGCGATGGGCTAGGCGCCGGAGAAGCCGCAGGGGTAGGCGCGTTCGCGGCGAGGCAGCTCGCGAGCGCAGCGATGCTCACCAGACGCGCAAAGAGCATAATGCCGCAAGTATACTGCTCGCCGTGTAGTTGAGCAAACCTCCGAAAAGACTATCCATGAACGATCCGAACGGATGATCCGTTTGACGGATGGCGCGACCTTCGTAGCCTGCGCTATGCTTCGAACGCATGCTGCTCGAAGTCGGAATCGTCGCCCTTTCCATTGTGTGCTTCGCCGCACTGCAATTCTACGTCGTGGGTTGCGAGCGGATCTAGAAGCATCGTGCTCTTCGACGACGCCTTGGGACTCATTCTCACGATTGCCGGACTGGCCTATCTCGTGTTCGCAATGCTTCGGCCGGAAAGGCTTTAGTACGTCGTTATGACTCCGGTCGGCTGGCTACAGGTCATCGTCTTTTTCGCGATCGTTTTGGCGTTGACCAAGCCGGTCGGTTCCTATATGGCGCGCGTCTTCGACGGAGAACGTACCTGGCTCACGCCGATCATTGCTCCGCTCGAGCGATTGATCTACCGGCTCTGCGGCATCCGTGAGAACGACGAGATGACGTGGTACGCCTACGCCCTGTCGATGCTGGCCTTCTCGCTCATCGGACTTGCGTACCTGTACGTCCTGCTGCGAACACAAAAATGGCTGCCGTTCAACCCGCAACACATCCGCAACATGTCGCCCGATCTGGCCTGGAACACGGCGGTTAGTTTTACGACGAACACGAACTGGCAGTTTTACTCCGGCGAGGCCGCGATGAGTTACCTCTCGCAGATGGCCGGGCTCGCGTGGCACAACTTCGTGTCGGCCGCTGTCGGCATCGCGATCGCCGTAGCCGTCGTGCGCGGGCTGGTTCGGACGAACGTGAGGACGCTCGGAAACTTTTGGGTCGATCTGACGCGCAGTTCACTCTACGTGCTGCTCCCGGTTGCCGTCGCCGTCGGTATTTTCTTCGTATCGCAAGGCGTGCCGCAGAATCTGCATGCATACCAGGGCGTGAGATCGCTCGAGGGCTTCGCACAATCCATTACGGGCGGTCCGATGGCCTCGCAGGAAGTCATTAAAGAACTCGGCACCAACGGCGGCGGGTTTGTCAATGCAAATTCCGCGTCGCCGAACGAAAATCCGACACCGTTGACCAACCTCGTCGAAATGCTCTTGATTTTTGTGCTCGGAGCCGCCCTAACGCACATGTACGGCAAGATGGTGAGAGATACCCGACAGGGTTGGGCGATTTTTTCGGCGATGGCGTTTCTTTTCTTCGTCGCTTTTGCGGTGGCATACTGGTCGGAAGCCGCCGGCAATCCGATGGTCCACCACCTCGGCGTGGCCGGCGGCAATATGGAAGGTAAGGAATGCCGCTTTGGGATTTCCGGATCGGCGCTTTTCGCCACCGTCACCACCGATACGTCGTGCGGGGCAGTAAACGCGATGCACGATTCGTTCACGGCACTCGGCGGACTCGTCCCGCTCGTCAACATGCAACTCGGAGAGATCGTATTCGGCGGCGTCGGGAGCGGTTTGTACGGTATGATCGTTTTCGTCGTCTTAACCGTCTTTATTGCCGGCTTGATGGTCGGTCGTACACCGGAGTATCTCGGAAAGAAGATCGAGCGGCGAGAGGTGCAGTTCGCGATTCTAGCCGTGTTGGTAACACCGGTGCTGTCCCTCGTTCCGACGGCCATTGCGGCGGTTGTCCCGGTTGGACTCGCGACGCTCAATAACGGCGGTCCCCATGGATTTTCCGAGATTCTTTACGCGTTTACTTCGACGAACGCAAATAACGGCTCCGCCTTTGCGGGATTGAGTCCGAATCTCTTTTACAACTTGACGACCGGCGTGAACATGATTTTCGGACGCTTTGCGGTAGCGCTCCCAGCGCTAGCGCTGGCCGGCACGTTGGCGGGAAAGAAGTCGATTCCCGAGAGTCCCGGCACTTTCACGACGCATTCTGGGATCTTCGTGGCGTTGTTGCTCGGCGTGATCGTTATCGTCGGCGCGCTCACGTTTCTTCCCGCGGACTCGCTCGGCCCCATCGTGGAACACCTGCTGATGCTGCAAGGAAAGACGTTCTAATGCTGAGTCCGAGGCGGCTGGAGCGCCGGACGAAAGCGCGCGCGCGCTCTTCGACGGAGCGATCGTTACCCGAGCAATCGCCGACTCTTTCAAGAAACTCGATCCGCGCTGGCAGGCGCGCAATCCCGTGATGTTGATCGTCGAAGTCGGCTCGGCCGGCACGACGGTTTTCTTCCTGCGCGATCTAATCTCGCACACGGGATCGGCAGGATTTGACTTCGCAATTGCCGCGTGGCTTTGGTTTACGGTGTTATTTGCCAACTTCGCCGAGGCCGTCGCAGAAGGTCGCGGCAAGGCGCAAGCCGACGCGCTTCGGCGCACGAAGTCGGATACGTACGCGCGGCTAGTGCGCGACGATGGGGTGGAAGAGCGGGTTTCAAGCGCGAGCCTTCGCAGAGGCGATCGCTTTATAGTGGGCGCCGGCGAGATCATCCCGGCCGACGGGGAGGTGTTGGAGGGTGCGGCGATGGTCGACGAATCGGCGATCACCGGCGAGTCGGCTCCAGTCATTCGCGAATCGGGTGGTGACCGCAGCGCCGTCACCGGCGGAACCCGAGTGCTCTCGGATCGAATCGTAGTGCGCGTGACTGCGAATCCCGGTGAGAGTTTCCTGGATCGCATGATCCGGCTGGTCGAAGGCGCGCAGCGTCAGAAGACGCCCAACGAAATCGCGCTCTCAATTTTGCTCGCCGGTCTGACGATCATCTTTCTGATCGCGGTGGCGACGCTCGCGCCATTTTCGATCTATGCCGGCACGCATCAAAGCGTGACGGTGTTGATCGCGCTGCTCGTCTGTTTAATCCCTACGACGATTGGCGGGCTGCTTTCGGCGATCGGCATCGCCGGCATGGACCGCGTGATGCAGCGCAACGTCTTGGCGATGAGCGGACGTGCGGTCGAGGCGGCCGGCGACGTAGATACGCTTCTACTCGACAAGACTGGAACCATCACACTCGGAAATCGCCAAGCGGTCGAAATCATTACGCCTGCCGGTATTGCGGCGACGGACGTCGCGCATACCGCCTACCTTTCATCGCTCGCCGACGAAACGCCCGAGGGCCGATCGATCGTCGCACTTGCACAGCGGCCCGGGCGAGACGGAGAAGCGCCGGCTGGATCGGTTTTCGTGCCGTTCAGCGCGTATACGCGCATGAGCGGTCTCGACTTGCCCGATGGGACGAAGATTCGCAAGGGTGCTCCGGATTCCGTGCTCGCCTGGGTGCGCGAAGCCGGCGGAGCGCCGACGAACGAACTTGCTCCCGCGATCGAACGAATCGCGCGCAGCGGCGGAACGCCGCTGCTGCTGGCGCGCGATACGCTCGTCGTCGGCGCGATCTACCTCAAAGATATTCTGAAGCCCAACATGACCGAGCGTTTTAGCCGTCTACGCGCCATGGGAATTCGCACGGTGATGATCACCGGCGATAATCCCTTGACGGCGGCGACGATCGCGAAAGAGGCCGGCGTTGACGATTTTCTCGCCGAGGCGACCCCGGAGACGAAGATGGATCTCATCAAGCGCGAACAGAGGTCAGGGCGGCTAGTGGCGATGACGGGCGACGGTACCAACGATGCGCCGGCGCTGGCGCAGTCCGACGTCGGTGTGGCGATGAACTCGGGAACCCAGGCGGCCAAAGGGGCCGCCAACATGGTCGATCTCGACTCCGATCCGACGAAACTCATCGAAATCGTCGAGATCGGCAAGCAGTTGCTGATGACTCGCGGCGCGCTCACGACCTTTTCGATCGCCAACGACGTCGCAAAGTATTTCGCGATTCTGCCCGCAATGTTTGCAATCGCCTATCCGGCCATGTCCGTGCTCAATGTGATGCGCCTAACGACGCCGCAGAGCGCAATCCTCTCCGCCGTGATCTTCAATGCGCTCATCATCGTCGCGCTGATTCCGCTGGCGCTGCGCGGCGTGCGCTACGAGCCCAAGGGCGCGAATCGCTTGCTCTTCGAGAACGTCATGCTCTACGGCGTGGGCGGAATCATCGTGCCGTTCATCGGGATCAAAGCCATCGACGCCATTCTGGCGGCGCTGCACTTGACGTAGGGGTATTGCGATGATCAAGCACTTTGGTACGGCCCTGCGCGTGACGATCGCTTCGATCGTCCTATTCGGACTGATGTATCCGTTAGCGATGACTGCGATCGCGCAGGCGCTTTTTCCGCGCCAGGCCAACGGCGATCTCGTCACGATCAAGGGCAGAATCGTAGGCTCCGCGATCGTCGGACAACTTTGGACCTCGCCGCGGTACTTTCACGGACGGCCGTCGGCGGCGGGAAAAGGTTACGATCCGACGTCCACGGGCGAACCAATCTCGGACCGACTTCCAAGAAGTTGATCGACGCCACGCGCACGACCATCGAGCAACTCGACAGGGACAACCCAGATGCGTCCGGACCGCCGCCGGTCGAGCTCGTTACATCGAGCGCGAGCGGCATCGATCCGGACATCGGTCCGAAAGCGGCCTATTGGGAAGCCGCTCGCGTGGCAAAGAACCGACGCATGAGCGTCGCTGCGGTCGATGCGCTGATCGCAAAGCACGTCCGCGGACGCACCTTCGGTTTCTTGGGCGAGCCGCGCATCAACGTTCTGGAATTGAACCTCGCCCTGGACGGCCTCAAGATGGAATAAACGACTGATTACTCTTCCTGAGTTGCGACGGATCCCGCGTTGGCCGCGGGAATAAGAACCAGGAGTTCGCGAGCCCCCGCGTTGAGTAAGCGGCGGGCGGACGACGAGCGCTGCATCCAGCCGGAAGCGCGATGCGTTCCCGAGACCGCAATCGTCGTTTCGGGCCGCGCTCGAGCGATCTCGATCAGGCGTTTTGGGACGTCGTCGGCGCTCTCTTCGATCCAATCCGCGTTCGTTTTACGGGCCTCTACCCGCAGTCGTTCCACCAGCGCTGGATCGACCTGCTTACCACGATCGGCGACGTATGCGATAGCGAAGTCGATCGCGAGCCGAGCGGCAATGCGTCCGGCGCGCGGAATGATTCCCACATCGCGTCCTACCGTGCTAATTGCTAAGAGAATACGGTCGAATGGCGAGGCGATTCGTTCCCGCCGGCGCGCGCGTAGCGCTTCACGTAACGCCAATTCGCGCAGCGTGAAAAGATTCTCCGTCCGAAAGAAGTTGGACAACGCGGTTTCAATACGCTCCTGCGGATAGATTTTGCCTTCGCGTAAGCGCTGGCGTAGCGTTTCCGGCGTGACGTCGACTAGAATCACGTCGTCCGCGAGCGCCAAGATGCCGTCGGGAAGGGTTTCGCGCACGACCGTTCCGGTAAGCCGGAGAATAGTGTCACCTAACTCTTCGAGGTGTTGAACGTTGAGAGTCGTTAGTACATCGATCCCCGCGCGCAACACGGCAAGGACGTCGAAAAAGCGCTTCGGCGCGATGCCGCCCGGCGCGTTGGTATGCGCTAACTCATCGATGAGGGCGACTTTTGGTTTGCGAGCGATCAGTGCGTCCCGATCGAACTCTCGATAGATGATGCCGTTCGCGCTGACGACTTTGGGTGGAACTTGCTCCAGGCCCTCGAGCGATGCTGCAGTCTCGTCGCGACCATGCGTTTCGACAAAACCGACGACAACGTCTGCGCCTTCGGCTCTTAGTTGATGGGCGCGGTCGAGCATCGCAAACGTTTTCCCGGCGCCGGCAGCGGCGCCTAAATAGACCGTCAATTTACCGTAGCCCACGCGCAGCCGGTCGCCTGCGGTCTGGGAATATGGCGAACGGGCCGGATTCTGCCCGAGATACGTCTGCCCGGCCGCCACGATAAAGAGATCGTACGGCAGCGACTGGTTTGCGAGTTTGGCGGCGACTTTTCCGTTTGGAACAGCGACGAGTGAAGCTCGCAGCGCATCGGTCGGGAGAGTCCGCGGATCCAGCGTTTCTCTGAGCATCTCGCCGCCCAGATCTCTGACGATTCTTTCGAGTACGCTGCGATCGACCTCTCGCGTCGGCACGACTTCAAGACCTAAGTCAAGCGCTTCCGCGACGGCCGCGGCGCGCCGGAGAAACGATGTCTGATCGACATTCGGATAGACGAATGCGGCTGCCATCGAGGTTCGCCCGGCTCGGACTACCGGCAACGTCAACGTGTCGACCGTACGCAAAAGGAGCTCGCGAAGCATGTAGAGCGTCGATTCTTTGAACGCTCCGTTCAACGCACGCTCAATATCTTGATCGTTGACGATTTTGCCGGCTCGTATCCGACTTTGAAGTAACCTCGGCGAGACGTCGATGGCGATAACCTCATCGACGGCTTGCAAGAACGACAACGGAATGATTTCGCGTACCGGAAACCCGATGAGCGCCTCGGCGGTCGGAGCGACCGTTTCGACGTGCTGGATGTTAAAAGCACCGATGACGCTGATTCCGCGTTCCCTTAAAGCCAGCGCGTCTTGCCAACGCTTGGCGTGGGCGGTTCCGGGGAGATTCTCGTGGGCGAGTTCGTCGAGGACGACGACATCGGGGTTCGCGTCTAGTGCGGCCTCGCAGTCGAAGTCTTCGAAAACGCGCTCGCCGATCGCGACCTTGCGAGGCGGCAAACGGAGAAGTTCGGCGGCCATTCGTTCGAGATCGGGACGTGCTTTAGTTTCGATCCATCCGATGACGACGCGCTTACCCTCCGCAGCGAGTCTGCGAGCATCTTCCAAGATCCGCCGTGTTTTGCCCGATCCAGCGGCGCTTGCAACATATACGACGAGTCGCGCACGGCCACCGAGCTCGCGCAACAACTGCTCGGCTTTCGCTGCGCGGTCCATCGTAGCGACATTCTGCGCGGGGAGCCAAGGCGCCCTCGCCGCGGGGCAGAACGTCGAAAGCGGTGGCTGCGCTCTGCTACGGCTTACTTCTTGCCGCTTGGATCATCGATTTCGCCACGCCGCAACTTTTTATCGCGGCGATTCTGTTCAATGGCCCAATTGCACTCAGTAGCCTCGCGCTACGAAAGAGACTCACGAACGGTTTAGTCATCGCGGCCGAAATAGGGAACATCGTTGCCGGTTACGTCAACGGAGTTCAAGCGGGCCATCACTGGGATGGAATCGCAATTGGGGATCGGCTCTTGTTGGCGGCGTCGTACATCCTGGTCGGCTATCTAAGCAACAGAAGTCAGGAATATGCGCGCGAGGCGGGAGCCTCGGCCGGCCGCATGCGTCAGGTCGAAGTAGAGCGCGCCTTGCGCGCGGCGACGGTGCGTGTGCGAGAAACGCTCAACGTGGAGCTCGTTCAGCGCGCGATCACCCGCGAATCGGCCCAACTGATCGGGGCGTCGAAGGCGATGCTCGTTGCGCGTGAGAGCGCCGTTGGGCCACCACTGATTTTTTCATACTCGCGCGAGAAACCCGAAATCACCGTCGAGCGGCGCGTACTTCCCACAGAGATCGCGTCGTTGGTCGCGCGAACGTCAGAGAGCGGCGACGTTCTCACCGTGAGCATGAACGATGCGCTGGGACGCCTGACGCTGGCTTCACTCAACGCGAGTGAGGCGCTCGCAACGCCGATTCGAGCCAACGCCGGCGCAGAGCACATGCTGCTCGATTGGGTGAGCGAGGGAAGAATCTTTACGGCGGATGCGATTACGACACTGAGAACGCTTGGCGAACAAGCGGCGATGGCGCTTGAGCAGGCACGGCTATTCACTCAGTTGGGAGAGCGCAATGACGAGATCGATCGCCAAAAGAACGAGCTCGCCCAACGTAGCGCCGTTATTCGCGATATCGTGTATGCGTTGGCGCACGACTTGCGGACACCGTTAGCGGCACAACATGTGACGATGAACCAGGCGCTTGCGGGAGCGTACGGTCAGTTGTCCGAGCGCTATCGAGAGGTGCTGACGGCGGCGCTTTCCGCTAACGACGACGTGCGTCGCATCGTTGAAACATTGTTGCTGGTCGCGCGCTACGAGGCCGGAGAAGCCTCCACGGTCCGACGGCCCGTACGATGTCGAGAGCTCATCGTTTCGATCGTTGCCGAATTCCAACCGATGGCGGACGTTAGAAGAGTCGAGTTGCGGGCCGACGTGCGCGGAGGCTCCTTCACGGCGCTGGGGGATCCGTACGAAATTCGCCGCGCCATCGTTAACTTAGTCGCCAACGCGCTCGACGCGACGCCGTGCGACGGACGGGTCACCGTACGTTGCTCCGCATCAAAGCAGATAGAAATCGCGGTCGAAGACGATGGTTATGGAATCCCGCCGGAGCGCCGCGCCGGCCTCTTTCAACGCTTCGGCGGCCATTTTCATGGCGGCATCGGGCTGGGACTCTACATCGTGCGGCGGATTGTCGAAAAACACGGTGGAGCGGTCGGTTACGCACCCCGACAGCCCCGCGGGAGCATTTTTACGATGACGTTACCTTTGATTGAGACCTGAAGTGGACAATGCGACTCGAATTCGCGTGATCGTCGTAGAAGATCACGCCCTGACGCGCGCCGGCCTACGAACCGCATTGCAACAGTACTACGATGTGGTGGCTGAGGCGGCAGACGGCGTCTCCGGCTGGAAAGCGATCGAGGCGCAGCGGCCGCAAGTGGCGGTGATTGACATCGGCATTCCGGGGCTCGATGGGATTGCCCTAACGCAACGAGTGCGGTCGGAAGCGCCGGGGACGCATGTGGTGATCGTCACGATGATCGATTTAGAAGAGGAAGTCCTGGCCGCCTTGGCCGCCGGTGCCGACGCGTATTGTTTGAAAAATTCGGATCCGCAGGGGGTCGTCGAGGCCGTGCGCATCGCGAGCGAAGGGGGCGCGTATTTCGATCCCGGGGTTGCCCACGTCGTCTTGGGGCGGTTTTCCGAAAAGACTGCGGATCGCCGCGATTCGCCCTTGACCCCGCGGGAAACGGAGATCTTGCGGTTGATTTCCGAAGGCTGCGCCAATGCGGAGATCGCGGAGCGACTCCACATTGGGCTCGGAACGGTGAAGGGACACATCCGTGACATTCTGGAGAAACTCTCCGCCGCGGACCGAACGCAAGCCGCCGTGGCCGCACTGCGAAAGGGTTACATCTAAGAACTAAGCGCCGAGGAGGGTTCGGATCCGTTCGCCGGCGCGATCCTTGACGATAACGATCATCGAATCGCCGGCATGCAGCATCGTTTCACCGGTGGGGACCTCTAGATCGCGATCGTTTCGATCGACGGCTACGACGACGGAGTTATGAGGAAGCCCAATCTCGGCCAAGCGCTTTCCGTCAACGGGGCTTTGCTGCGGAATGGCAACTTTGACGAGTTGCATATCGCCTTTGCCGAAAAGATGCATGGTTTCGAGCATGGAGCGATATTTTGACGCATTGACGTGCTCGTTGAGGACGTCCAGAATCAGTTCGGTCGATGAAATGACGATGACGGGGTCGTCCGAGTCGAGGGAACCGAAAATCAGCTTATTGGCCGGATTGTTAACGCGCGCAATGCAGCGGGCCTTCGACTTTCTCTTCGCCAACAAAACGACCACCAAATTGTCTTCGTCGTCACCGGTATCGGCCACGACGACATCGGCACGATTCACGCCTGCGGCGTCGAGAATAAGTGGGTCGCAGCCGTCGCCGACGACCGTCACCTTCCGATCGATCAGGCGATCGAGCATTCGCGCCTTACGATCGTCCTTCTCGATTACGACGACTTCGTGGTTTTGATTGAGCAAGGCCCGGGTCAAGTACGACCCCACTTTGCCGCCGCCGACGATCAGAATGAACATGTTACGATGGCACTCTAGGCTGGGATCTTCGAGGAGTCTTTGATTCGGGCGAACCGCTCGGCAAAGCTCGAGATCGCCTCCGGCGCAACGACGGCGCTCAGTTCATCGCCCTCCTTGAGCACGAGGTCGGCGGACGCGACCAACACTTCCATTTCACCGCGACGCACCGCCGCGATGCGAACCTTGCCGGATTGCTCCATGTCGGCGACACGCTTGCCGGCATCGCTCGCGGCTACCGTACCCGAAACCGACGTTAGTTTGCCGTAGTCAAAGGTCTCGGTAGCCCACGGCGCCTTGATCAAAACATCCCGGATTAACTTGGCGCCGACGGTCGTGGGACAAACCGTCTGTACGCCGAGCTCCCGGTACATTTGACCGCGCGGCGGATCGTAGATTCGCGCGACGACTCGGTGGATTCTGAACATCCGTTGCGCGATCAGTGCCGCCATGATGTTGCGATTATCGCCGTTTGTCACGGCAACGAAACCGTCTGCCGTCGCCGCGCCCGCGCGCTTGAGCACTTCGTAGTCAATACCGGTGCCGACGACTTCGTGTCCCTTGAACTTTTGTCCGAGGCGTTTGAACGCGGCCGGATTCTCATCAACGACGATGACTTCGTGGCCGTCGGCGTCGAGCAGTTTCGCAAGTGCGGAGCCGACGCGTCCGCAGCCGACGATGAGGTACCTCATGACTCGCGGATGCTTTTTGTGGAAAGGAAGGCGCACTCCCGCTGCGAAAGCCGAGGCTCTTTCGGGGCGTGGCTCAGCTTGGTAGAGCGCTTCGTTCGGGACGAAGAGGTCGCACGTTCAAATCGTGTCGCCCCGATTTTTGAGGAACCTCTGATTATTCCAGTATACCGATCGTTTGTTCCGCAAAGCCGCCAGGTGCTCGGAGAAGGGAAAGGGGCAGACATTGCTTTGCGACTAAAACCCTTCGGGCGGCGGCAGTCCGGCCGCGTCCCTTAATGTTTGCCAGGTTCGATCTAGCGGCAAAGCGCGTGCTCCGTGTAGCCGAGCAAGAGTGCCGAAACCACAGCCACTATTACGTCGGTGCCGAACACTTACTCGTCGCCTTGCTCGAGGAGCGCGATGCGGCAACGTTGCGCGCCTTGGCGGAGGCGGGAATCGATGCGCCCGAGGTACATGCTGAGGTGCGGCGAGCGCTCGGTACGGGGGAAGAGCGGCTCTGGGAAGGCATTCTCATCACGCCGCGAGTCCGGCGAATAATCGCGCTCGCCGAACAACGTGCGGCTGAGCGCGACGTCGCGCCCATCGATCTCTTCGAGGCGCTGCGAACCGAAGGGAGCAGTTCTGCCGCCGAGATTTTGCGGCGAGCGGCGTCTCGAAACACCGCTTCGGCCATCGAGTAAGGCCTTGCGTGGAACAACTCCAGCACGCCGTGGTCGCGCTGATCGACCACTACGGATACGTCGGTCTTTTCGTTGGTTTAGCGCTCGGTAATCTCGGCGCACCGATCGGAACCGAGGTGGTTTTGCCGGTCGCGGGAGCACTCACGGCGACCGGCCATCTCCCGAGCCTTTCGATGACCATTACGGTCGCTTTGGCCGGCGAACTCGCCGGGGGCTCCCTGGGGTACGCCATCGGTCGCTTCGGAGGCGTTCCGATTATCGAACGCTACGGCCGTTACATTCACGTTACGCACGAACGGCTGTTAGTAGTTCACCGGTTTTTCGAACGCTGGGGCAGTTTCGCGATCTTCGTCTGTCGCTTTTTGCCCGTCTTACGCGGCATCGCCGCGATTCCGGCGGGAATTGCAGAGATGAATCTCGCGCTGTTTTATCTTTGGACCTTCCTCGGTTCGTTGATCTTCTGTAGCGTGCTCATTTTGCTCGGTAGCGCGCTCGGAAATCATCTCTCCGACGTGCTGCCCGTGTTCCGTCGGGGCGCGTACGTCGCCTTGTCGTCCATCGTCATCGGGGTCATAGCGGCGATTGTCGTCGTGAGGATGCGCTCCCGCCGGGCGTGAGAGCGTTATTGCCGCTCGCCCAAATTCCCGACGCCCCCGGAGTCTATCTCATGGTAGGTGCCGCAGGCCAAATTCTTTACATCGGTAAAGCGATTTCGCTCAGAAGCCGCGTACGCTCGTACTTTCAGGAAGGTGCGGTTCTCCATCCCCGCACGGCGGCGATGGTCGAAAAAGTGACCGACGTGCGGACGATCGTCGTCACCAACGAAATCGAGGCCTTAATCCTCGAAGCGAACCTCATCAAGCGCCATCAACCTCCCTTTAACGTTCGACTCCGGGACGACAAGCGCTATCCCTATCTCAAAGTCACGAACGAGCCGTTTCCTCGCATGGTGTTTACCCGCATGGTTCGCAATGACGGCGCCCGCTATTTCGGCCCCTACACCAACGCGCACGGCTTGCGGGAACTCATCGATCTCGTGCGCCTCGTATTTCCGCTGCGAACGTGCCGCGAACCTATCGATGGACGTCGCAAAAGGCCTTGCCTGCAATATCACATCAAGCGCTGTCTCGCCCCGTGCGTCGGCTATCAAACCGAACGAGACTACAACCGCACGATCGACGAGGTCGTGCTCTTCTTGGAAGGAAAGCAAGAGTCGCTGCTGACTGGCCTGCAGCGCGAAATGACTCAGGCGGCCGAAGAGTTCAACTTCGAAGCAGCGGCGCGATTGCGCGATCGCATCGTGCAGGTCCATCGCGTCACGCAAGAACAAAAAGTCGTTTGGAAGAGCCGCCTCGACATGGATTTGGTCGCCGTGGCGCGCGCGCAAGGGCAGGCGTGCATGCAAGTGTTCCTGGTGCGCGGCGGCAAACTGATCGGACAGGAACACTTCATCCTCGAAGGGGCTTACGAGCAGTCGGATAGTCATCTTACCGGAGAGTTTCTCAAGCAGTTTTACACCGCGCGCACGGCGGGCACGCCGGACGACGCGGCCTTTTCGGCGGTTCGAGTGGCGAGGGACAACCAGGCGCCGGTGCCCGAGAAACGCCGCATGAGTCCGGGCCGCGCCGCGGCCGTGCCTAAGGAAATTCTGGTTTCCGCGTTGCCGGACGAGCGTCCGACAATCGAATCTTGGTTGTCTGACGTGAAGAGCCAACGGGTTCGGATCCTCCAACCGCAGCGCGGCGCTCGCTCGGAATACCTGCGCCTCGTCCGTCAGAACGCGGAACAGAACTTGAAGGCGTTCTTGGCGCACCAGGAAGTCCAGGAAACGGCCCAGGCACGTTCGCTCACCGATCTCGCCGATGCGTTAGAACTTCCCGCGCCTCCACACCGGATCGAATGTTACGACGTTTCAAATATTCACGGCAGCCATCCCGTGGCGTCGATGGTAGTTTTCGTCGAAGGGCGCGCCAAGAAGAGCGAATATCGCAAGTTCAAAATACAGTACGATCGCGGTCCTAACGATTTCGCGATGATGCAGGAGACGCTACGACGGCGCTTGCGTTATCTACGCCGCGAGACCGATCGCACGGAAACGCCGATGGAACGCGAGCTCGCCAAGAGAGAGAAATTCAATAAAAAGCCCGATCTCTTGCTCATCGACGGCGGGAAGGGTCAACTGAGCGCCGTGGTCGACGTGCTCGAAGAACTCGACATGACGGGGTTGCCTGTCGCGGGGTTGGCCAAAGAACACGAATGGCTCTACCTTCCGCATCAATCGGAACCGATCGTGCTGCCGGCAAACTCCCCGGCCCTGCACTTAGTCGCGCGCATTCGCGATGAGGCGCACCGTTTCGCGGTAACCTATCACCGTCTGCGGCGGGGCAAGACGATGACGCAATCGGCGCTCGATGCGCTCGCAGGTATAGGACCGGTTCGCAAGAAGCGGATATTAGCGGCCTTTGGATCGGTTGCAGCGGTCAAGAGGGCGAGTCTCGACGAGATCGTTGCGGTTAAGGGGATGACGCCGGAGTTGGCGTCGCGCGTCAAGGCTGCGTTAGGAGAATAGTGTGCACCTTTTGATACGCTTTATCGTGAATGCCATCGTCCTGTGGTTGGTGATATCGCTCGTTCCGGGGTTTCATAACAACGCCGGCCAGGCCGGTTTCGGTGCATACGGCATCGGGACGGTCGTGATACTCGCCATCATTTTCGGTCTCGTAAACATGCTCATCGGCCCGATACTGCGGCTTTTGAGCGCGCCCATCACCTGGCTTACGCATGGGCTCTTTCAGGTGGTCGTCAATTGGATTCTGCTGGCACTGGCCGTTTGGATCGCTCCCAACGTCAAGGGGACCTGGTTGGCGACGCTCATCGGTGCGGTGGTGCTGATGATCGTCGGCACGGTGCTCGCCATGGCGTCGAGCCCGCAGCGCACTTCGACCGTCTAGGCTGGCAAGGCAGCGTGATCCTGCCGATGGGGAACCCGGCAGCGGCCGGCTGTGTTATAGTCTCGTACGGGGCTGAAATAGGTTCGACAGGATAGTTCGAAGTCGGCGTCAGCAGGCGGAGTTGCGAGCACTCCTAAAACGATCGCAACGGCAATATCTGCCAATCACGAATACGCACTGGCTGCCTAATCTAGGCTAGTCACCGGACGCGGAGAGTCGGCCCGAACCACTCCGCCTTCCGGTCATCAACTCGGGCTGGCGCGAGCGAATGATTCGGCGCTCGCGTGAGATCAAGAATCTGCAGCGAACGGTAAGCCGTGCTTCGGGGCGTCCGTCCGATCAAGCAAAATTCGAAGCTGAGCCTGGAGAACGCGTCGGTTGGGCTGCTTGGACTCGGGGGGCGGTACCCCGACAGCTCCACCATTTTTTTATGTCATTAGCGCGATCGTTCGATCGAGATCGCCCGACCGATTCAGGCCTGATCGTCGGCACCCTCGCGTTTGTCGCGTTGGCGGTGGCCGGGCTCTTCATCGTCAAGTGGCATCCGTACTGGAACAAGGCGCACGTGGCCGCAACGACCCACGCGATCGGCGCCTCCATCGTTAGCGGAAAAGGCATCGCGCCTCCCGCCGTCGGTCTCGAGGCGGCCTGGCGATATAGTGTTGCCTACTTCAACTCCGTTTGGATGGCCGTAACCTTAGCGTTGCTTCTGGGCAGCAGCATTCAAGTTTTTGTGTCGCGCCGTTGGCTCGTGCGCTTACTGGGTGGCCGAAACACGAAATCCGCGACGGCGGCGGGAGCGCTGTCACTCGGTGGGATGATGTGCACGTGCTGCGCCGGCCCGGTGGTCAACGGGCTTCGCCGGCAACAGGCGAGCATTGGCAGCAGCCTCGCGTTTTTTCTCGGAAATCCGCTGCTCAATCCGGCCACGCTGATCTTCATGGGCTTCGTCCTGGGATGGCAATTCAGCGCGATGCGGCTTATTGCGAGCGTCGCGCTCATCGCTACGGTGGTAGGGATCGCCAATCGCATGACGCCGGAAGAGCCCGCGAGGGCGCAAATTGCGGGCTTTGTGCCGGCGCCGATCGAGCGTCCGGATCGCTCGTTGCGGACCTTGAGTGCCGCGTGGCTGCGTGAACTTTGGGGCGAGATGGTGGCGGTGTTGCCGGGCTATGCGATCATCGTGTTCGTCCTCGGCGGACTGCGCGCGTGGCTCTTCCCCGTTGATTTTACGGTTCACGCGTCGGGCATGGGAGCGACGGCGGTGATTGCGCTCATCGGAACGCTCTTCGTCATTCCAACCGCCGGCGAGGTGCCGATCGTGCAAACGTTTCTGAGCCATGGCATGAGCCTGGCCGCCGCCGTGGCGCTCCTCGTCACGCTGCCCGCAATTAGTTTGCCCTCGCTCTTCATCGTCCGCAAGGCGTTCCCGCGAAAGGTCCTTGCGATGACGTTCGGCGTCATTTTCGCCGGCGGGATCGTTGCCGGGACGGCCGCCGGCCTCATTCACCCCTAAAGAGCGCTTCCAGGTCCGCGCGGGGCGCCTGGGCAGCTTCGCAACGCAAGAGACTCTTGACAAGCCTTTCTGCTTTGGGTAACATATTTGTTATATAACCTACTTATTATGCAAGTACACCTCGACACGCAACGACTCGATGCCACGTTTTTCGCCCTGTCGGACCCGACACGACGCGCGATTCTGCTGCGGCTAGCGCGCGGTGAGGCAACGGTCAATGAGTTAACGGAACAGTTCTCATTCAGCCAACCGGCGATCTCACGGCATCTCAAAGTTCTCGAGAAAGCCGGCTTAATTCGCCGCGGGCGGGAGGCGCAGCGGCGTCCCTCGACCGTTGACACGCAGTCGCTGCGTGAGGTCGCCGGTTGGATCGACCGCTATCAGCAAATGTGGGAGAAGAACTATCGGCGTCTCGATCGCGCACTTGCTCGACAGATGAAAGGAAGGGCTTAGAACGATGCCGTCAGGTGTTGCCGTTACGACGCCATCCGAGAGAGAAATAACCGTCACTCGAACGTTTGATGCGCCGGTGCAATTGCTATTCGATTTTCACACCAAACCCGAACGCGTGCGACGGTGGCTCCTTGGGCCGCCAGGCTGGAGCATGCCGACCTGCGAGATCGATCTGCGGGTCGGCGGACGGTACCGTTATCTCTGGCGCAACGACGAAAGCGGCCACGAGTTCGGCGTTCAAGGTCAATTCCGCGAGATCGCGGCACCGGCACGGATCGTGCATACCGAGGCGATGGATGGCCGGCCAGGTGAGGCGCTGTGCACGCTTTCGTTCACAGCGTCCGGTCGGGGCACGACGCTGGAACTGACGATGCGCTTTCTATCGAAGGAGGAACGCGATGCCGCGCTAGAGTCTGGCATGACCGACGGAATGTCGGCGAGCTACGACCGGCTCCAGGAGCAACTAAACGGAGGTCGCGGCTGATGCAGAGGATCGCGCCCGCCGACTTCAACGATTACCTGAAACACTTTCCCCAAGACGCTCAAACTGCGCTACGAAAGATGCGCGCGACGATCGAGAGCGCCGCGCCGCGCGCCGATGAGACGATCAGCTACAATCTGCCGGCCTTTTCCCTCAATGGCAAGATGCTGGTTTGGTTCGCCGCGTTCAAATCACATCTGGGCTTCTATCCCGGCGCCGCGGCCATCGCGGCCTTCAAAAACGAGCTCTCGCCATTCAAGACCGCCAAAGGGTCCGTGCAATTTCCGCTCGATCGTCCGCTGCCGGTCAGGCTCATCGAGCGCATCGTCAAGTTCAGAGCGCGCGAGTCAGCCGCCCCTTATTCGTAGTCGGGTGCGAAGTAGTCGCTTGCAAATCGGCGGTGACCGATGAAGAAACTGGGCGGGTACGGCGCTTTTATCGCCGTGAAGGGCCGCGGGTTCTGCGAGAAATCGAAGCAATCGGCGGCCGGCGAAGTTGCACGCTTGTCGGCCGCCGCAAGGTGGCGAAGGCCGAAGAGATCTTCGGCGAAGCGCAAGACGCTGGTCGTCTCGTACTTCACGTGCGAAACGTAGTTCTGCTTGGCATACGGCGAGATTACCAAGAGAGGAACCCGAAAGCCGTTGCCGTCATAGTCCTTGAGCGGCGGCGCGACGTGATCGTAGAATCCTCCCCAATCGTCCCATTGGACGAAGATCGCGGTGGAGTCCCAAAACTTGCTCGCGCCGACCGTATCGACGATGGCCGACACCCACGACGGTCCATATCCCCCGCCGCACTCGAGGTGATCGGACTCCGAGCAGGTCGGCGTGATCCAGGTGAAGTTGGCGAGTTTACCGGCTTGTACGTCGGTGAGGAACTTCCAATTCGGTGAGATCACGTTCTTCTTCCAGTCCGGACCGTAGAAGATGTGTCTGACCGCCTGATAGGCCGACCAAGTTCCGCCGTTGCCGCCGCCGTCGTCGCCGTAGCGGACCGCATAGAAACGCCACGATAACTTCGCCTTGTCGAGTTCATCCCCCAGAGTCGTGTAGTCAAAGCATGCCGGCTGATACGAACCGCCGATGTTGCGCTGCTGGTCGATGGTCGCTACCTCATCACCCGAACCTCCCGCACACCCCCAGATCAGCGAGAACGGCAAATCGACACTCGATTGCGCCTGCGCAGCAATGACATACTGATGTGCGACGAAGCTTTCATCCAGTTGCGTTTGAAACATGTTATCGGCGACGACCCATTCGTGCGCCATCTTGAAGTATGGCTTCGACTCGCTGCGTGGCACGTAGACGTATTGCGGATTCACCGGGCCGCCGAAGGACGATTCGTTATTGAAGCCGTTCATGCGGCAGTCGGTGCCGGGAATGCGTCCGGTCCCGTTACACGCGGCGAACATCGCGGACGCCGAGTGGTCGATGACGTAAACCGTCTTGAGCGACACGGGCGCGAGCGTAATCGTGTGGCCGTACGAGTCCATGCCTTTCGACACGGTATTCGCGCCCGAATATCCCTGAAAGAGATTGTCGAAACTGCGGTTTTCTTGTACGACGAAAATGACGTGCTTGATCTTGGAGGCTCCCGTGGCTCGGATTTCTCGCAGGATTGCATCGCCGCGCAGGTACGGTAATGGCGCTTGCGAGTGTGATGCGCAAGCCGTGAGCGAGGCCAGAGTCACAATCGCAGTGAATCGGTACATGCGCCGGAGCGTTTCGACACCGTAGGCCGCATTCATCCGGCATTCTCCATCTCTTCCAACGAGCGCGGCCAATCCGACTTCAAGAGCCGCGAGAGTGCGCGGTCGGCCAAGATGCGGCCGCCGGTTTGGCAGGCGGGACAATAGTTGGTTTCGTTGTCCGCATAACGAATACGTTGGATCTTGGTGCCGCACGCCGGGCATGCTTTTCCGTAGCGCCCATGGACCGCCATCTCCTTACGAAACGCCGTTACGTTCTTGGGAAACTCGGCTTGCGCCTCAGCGCGCAAGCGAGCGATCCAAGTCTCTAGCGTCGATCGCGTTGCGGCGTAGAGCCGTTGCCACTCTTCATCGCTGAGTTTGCTCGTATGCGAAATCGGCGACAGCCGGGCGGCGTGCAAAATCTCATCGGAATAGGCGTTACCGATGCCGCTGACGACTCGCGGATCGGTTAATGCACGCTTGAGCGTGCGACTTTCGACGCTCAGGGCGTCGCGAAAGGATTGGACGTCAGCTGCAAAGACGTCAAGACCGCCGGGGTCGATTGCCTGCAGTGCTTCCTCGCCACAGACGATGTGAATTGAAGCGCGTCGCTTTGCGCCGGCCTCCGTGAGCACGAGAGAACCGTTCGCAAAATCAAAAGCCGCCAGCGTGGTTCGCGAGTTTGGAGTAGAGCCGGGGTTCCAGCGCAATCGTCCGGCGATCATCAGGTGGAGCACGACCCAGAAGTCGCCGTCGAGCCCAATGGCGATGCGCTTTCCAAGCCGCCGAAGCGTTCGAACGGTTCGCCCTTGCACTTCGGTAATCGGCGGCTGCACGCTGCGCAGCACAAACGGTTTTGCAATGGAGACGTGCAGCAGCGGTCGGCCGAGGATGCGGCCTTCTAGGGCGGTGATATAGGCCGCGATGTCGGGCAGTTCAGGCATCAGTGGCTGAGGGCTTCGCGGGCAGAGCGCCGAAGTCGTCGCGATGAGGCGGTCCCGGGCCGTTTATCTGCTGCTCATCGTGCCTTTTATCGCCACCCTATTGCCGTGGATCTACAATCGCGCCGAGCCTAGTCTTTTCGGCCTGCCGTTCTTCTACTGGTATCAACTGGCGTGGGTCGTGATCACGGCGGCGCTGCTCGGTTTCGTCGTTTATGTGACGCGATAGCGCGGCCTCGTCTAGCGCTCCAATCGCGCTGTCGCGCTCATCGTAGCGCTTATCCTGCATCGCGCGTTGTACTTGGCCGGCATGACGGCCTTCGCGCTGCGCTTCAGTTGTCGTCGTCGGTAAATTTGGCGTACCAGTGCGACCCGTCACAGAACGGCTTGTTCTTGGATTGTCCGCAGCGGCATAGCGCGTAGTGCTCCGCCAGCGCGCCGACATTCATCGGCTCACCTTCGAGCTCGATGCCGCCGCGCACGTAGTAACTGGCATTGTGTGACACGTAGATCTCCTCGTCGCGCTGCTCGCCGTCATACCGAACGCCCTCTCGGATGTAGCCGAGTGCGCCCGAGGGGCAGTCCCGGACGATGTCCACGATCGCAGTCGCAGCTGCACCATCGGCCGTGACGAACGGCTCGCCTTTATTATGGAACACTTCGGGCAAGTGGTCGGTGCAGTTACCGAAGTGACAGCACGTCCCGCGATTGTCGAGAACGAGGATGTCGCGGCCTTGATACCGATCGACTCGATCGGGCGTGCGCTCGGGCGACTTTGCGCTGGAGAAGCCGATGCGCGCGTGCGTTCCGTCACAGTACGGCTTGATGTCGGATCCGCCGCATCGGCACAGCGCGACGATCGGACGGACGGGCAGAGACTCACCTTTGGAGTTGGTGAGTTTGTGAAGATTTCGCACGATGTACGGACCGTTGTGTTCGGGCCGAATCGTCGTACGCGCGTTGCGTTCGTCGGCGTCCGAACGGATCGTCATGGCAAACTCTTTTGGGATGAACGGGGTCAGATGCTCCGCCACCGATTCGAGTGCCGCCGCCGCTTCTTGCACTTCTTCCGGAAGCGACGTCTCTTCGGCTAACCGCGTAAGCCGCATGGCCAGATCGTACAGCCGCTCCAAGAAGACGATCCAGGCCGAGCGTTTATGCGCGATGAGGTGTAGGCTGCGTGCGTAGCCGAACGTTGGCCCCGCGTTTTTCCCAGGATACTCCGGGCCCGCGGGAAGTTTTGCGAGCGCTTCGCCGAGCGGACGCAGCCCCGAGGCCATGATTCGAAGCGTCCCACGGGCCAGCAGCCGCAACTCTTCTTCGGTTTCGCCGCCGTGCGCAAAAAATCGCAACAGCATGGCCAGCATCACGTCGTAGGCGTTGTTGAAGAGACCGGCGAGTTCGGCGGCAATCGGGTCCGTGATGCGCTGGGTCTGTGGAGAAGCGGCATAACCGCGCGTTGTCGGATTGACTAGTAACGGCCGCGCCGGCTCGAAGAGGCGTCCTTCGCGTTGCGCCGCGGCCATCAAGGTTTCGTATTCTTGACGAATCGAATCGAAGACGCAGAAGTGCGCGTCAGGATGCTCTTTGGTTGGCGATTCTCCTTGTTCGACGATCATCTCGATCGCTTTGCACGCCGACGCCACGTCAGTGACCTGAACGAGTTGTTTCGGCAAATCGAGGTACTGTGGATTGGCCTGCACGACGGGGTCCCCGATGAAGAGACGCTCCGGCGGAATGCTTTGGAATGCCGACTCGATCTTGTGATAGAATTCGCCGACCGTGCGAAAGTCAATGTCGAATGGCTCCACGCTGTTTTGCGTGGCAAGCAGCGCGACCGATCGATTTCTCCGGCGACCCGCGTCCCCATCTCACGATAGATCGCCGCCCGTTGCAGGCCGAGTTCACGGTCAAGAGCATCGTCTTCGGGCATTTCATAGCAGACGAGCCGTTCGAGCAAGGCATGCGATACGGGCTCTAACGCGATTTGTATGCCGAACGGAAACGCCGATGGCGGCAGCGGAAAGTTCGAACGCGCAAAGTGCGGGGCGCCTCCCACGGCGGTGATCAGATTGGAGACTTGAGCCAGGTGCAGCATCTCCTCGACCGCGACGTGAGCGATCTTGCGTTTCCAACCACGAACGGCTTGCAACTCGGTCTCCGTTACGCCGCCTTCAGCAAGATCGTTTTTGAGCGAGTATCCGGCGTACAAGTACGAACACGCGAGGTTGTGCTCGAGCTCCGATGCGCGGGTAAGCAAGTACAGGAGTTCCTCGCGACAGGTAACGGGCCACACCGGACGCGCTGCAGTCGAAGTCATTGGCACCTCACGTTACAGCACCAAATGCGTTCATTGTGCTAGGGGTTGCGGCCCCCACACGAGTCCCGTCCGCTCGCTTCGGCCTCCGCGACTTTAGCGACGGAGGCCCAGCAGCGTTCGAAGGACGCTGACGACGGCCGCGGCAACCGCAATCCAGAAAACCGCGCCGATCCAATCGCGCCACCCTTGCGGATGATAAAACTGCATGACGATGGCTATTCCGACGATGCAGGCCGCGGCCAGCATGGTCGCATTTGCGCGCTCCACCATGTGTTCGAAGCGTTTGATCAGCGGCTCCAGCTCTTCGACACGCGTCCATACGCGGAGATTGCCTCGCTCCACCTCGCTCAGGACTCGATCGAGCCGCCGCGGTAGACCGATCGTCAGTTCGGCCGCGTCCGTGACGGAATCGCGTAGCCGCTCGCTCCAGCGTTCGTCGTCGAGGCCTGATATGAGAGCTTTCCGGCCAGCGGCTCTAAGTAATCTGAAAGGCCGGAGTTCGGATCGATCTTTTGCAAGAGCCCTTCGCACATCAGCAAGGCTTTGAACAGCTGGGCGATCGGGGGCGGCAGGCGAAGCCGCTGACGGCGGAAGAGGTCCAACAGTTCGCTCAACGCGCTGCCCATCGGCACGCTGTCGAAGGCGACGTCCACGTATTGTTTGAGCATGCGATCCAGTTCAGCGGCGATTGCGACGCGATCGACCGGCTGCCGCGGAGCCGCAATCTCGATGAGGCGGTCGGCGAGGCGTTCCGAATCGCAACGCTTCATTGCAACCAACACATCGGCGACGCGCCGGCGAGCTTCCGGGGTCAGGCGCTCGACCATTCCGAAATCGACGACGCCGAGCGTGCCGTTCTCACCGATGATGAAGTTTCCGGCATGTGGATCGGCGTATAACACACCGCGCTCCAACGCCGGTTCCACAACGAAGCGCGCGATGCGCCGGGCAACCGCCGTACGCCGCCGGCTCGGCACCTCGGCCAGTTCGCCGACTTTGCTGCCGGTGACGCGCTCGTACGTCAACACGCGTTCGCCCGACAGCGATTCGATCACTTCGGGAATCTTGTAGCCCCGCTCTCCGGCGAAGATGTCGCGAAAGACCCGTTGATTTGCCGCCTCTCGTCGAAAGTCCAGTTCGGCGCGCAGCATGTCGCTGAACTCGCGCAAAAGTCCGCGCGCATCGAACTGCTGGAACAGCGAAATCCTCGGCGTCCACGAATCGACAAGGTCGTTCAATATTGCCAGGTCGATTTCGACCTGCTCCTTGACGCCGGGCTTGCGGATCTTAACGACGACCTCGCTGCCGTCGGCGAGCCGCGCATTGTGGACTTGGCCGATCGAGGCGCTTCCCGTGGGTTGCGGATCAAAGAACGTGAATATCGCCGGCGGGGCAGTGCCGAACTCATCGCGAATTTCTCCTTCCAGCGCGACGGTGGCGACCGGGGGAACCTGGTCTTGCAACTTCACGAGCTCGCTGCGATACGTTGGCGGCAGCACGTCGGGCCGCGCCGAAAGCATCTGGCCCAGCTTGATGAAGACCGTTCCGAGTTCTTCGCACGCCTGGCGTAGATGTTCCGCGCGAATCTGGTCAGTCGCATGGTCTGCGTTGAACAGTTGCTCTCCGACGGTACCGATGCCGTGTCGCGCGAGCGTAGCCACGATTTCGCGATAGCGAGCGGCTCGATTTCGCGGTCGTTCCATGATTTTGACCGTTCTTACCCAGTACGGGCACGTTGCGCGGAGCGATTCTCGTCTGATAAAATCCGACGAACGCTGCATTCTTGCGGAAAGGACGTCACCTCATGCTACTCTCGAGACGCGTCTCCGCTGAGTTCCTAGGAACGTTTTGGCTGGTCTTCGGTGGTTGCGGAAGCGCCGTGCTGGCGGCGGCATTCCCGCAATTGGGCATAGGCTTTGCGGGCGTAGCGCTGGCATTCGGCTTGACCTTACTCACAATGGCGTACACGATTGGACCTATTTCGGGTTGTCACATCAACCCCGCCGTGACCTTCGGCCTATTTTTGGCAAAACGATTTCCGGGACGAGACGTGATACCGTATTGGATTGCACAGGTTATCGGCGCCATCGTTGCGGCGGCGCTCCTCTACTGGATCGCGAGCGGCAGGCCCGGCTTCGTCGTTGGACAGTTCGCAAGTAACGGCTACGGTGCACTGTCACCGGGGCATTACGGAATGCTATCGGCCCTGATCGCGGAGATAGTGCTGACGTTCGTCTTCCTGATGGTCATTTTAGGTTCCACCGAACGCCGCGCGCCCGTTGGCTTCGCCGGGATAGCGATCGGACTGGTGCTGACGCTGATCCATTTGATCAGCATTCCGATCGATAACACCTCGGTGAATCCGGCGCGCAGCACCGGACCGGCGATCTTCGCCGGCCTCGGAGGCGGAGCCGAACTGTCGCAACTATGGCTCTTTTGGATCGCGCCGCTGATCGGTGGCGGATTGGCGGGCCTCGTCTATCCGATCCTCTTCGGTGAAGAGGTCAGTGAAATTCCGATCGTGGGACGAGAGGTTCCGAAGTAAGAAGGTTCCCTAGCGTGGCAAAGACGTTAGAAACGACGCGATGTCGTTGGTCACTGCGTCGGGTTGATCGTACATCGCGAAGTGGCGCGCGTTCGGAATCATCGTAATCGTGACATTGGGCGCACCCTTGACGATTCCGGCGTAAAATCCACGTTTGGCTTCCATCGAAGGAATACGAAACTGCGCATCGGCCGTTGCGTCGTAGGGAGCGAGTAGGAGAATCGGAACCGTCGCCTTCGGCAACTCCGGACGCAAGTCCAACGTCAGGTCTTCCTGAAACCACCGCCCGCTCGCGGCGGGATTGCTCTTTGCAACGAGCGCAGCAATCGCAGCAACGTCTTGCGCTGACGTGACGTAGTCCGGGAGCACGGTCTTCTGCTCGTAGGCGGCAAACTGCGCGGGCGTCATCGCTGCCGTTTGCGCGGCGACCCTCGCCGCCATTGCCGCCATGCTCGCCGCCGGCATAAAGACTGCCGCCGGAAAAACTGGAAGACCGTCGAGCGAGATCACTCCGCCAAGTCGCTTGGGATGCTGCGTCCCGAGCATGAATCCCATGGTGCCGCCGAGACTGTGTCCGATCACGACGGGCTTCACGATATGCCGTTCGTCGAGAAAGCGCCAAAAGTCCGCGGTCGTCGTTGCAAACAGCGGTCCGCCGATGGGCCGCTGCCCATCGAATCCCGGCAGAGTTAGAGCGTAGACGGTGTACTGCGGCGCAAAGTGATTGATTTGCCCGCTCCATTCCCAAGGTCCGCACGTCAGACCCGGGATAAAGATCAGCGCCTGCGCTCCGGTCCCGTATTGGCTAACGTGTAATGAGCCGACGTCGAAGGCCGCCACGGGCGTTGGAAGCGGTGGCGGAATCGCGGCAGCGGCCCAAAGCGGAAAAGCGCTCAAAAGAAGCCCGCAGCTGAATGCGGTGCGAAACCGTTTCATATCGGAACACGGTTACTCCAGGGCGTCGAGCCCTACCTATCGCGCAACCACATCGTCGGCATACCCGTCTGTACGACCTGCATCGGCAAGGAGAAAACCATGGCCAAAACGTGCACGCATCTCGATACGATTCGCCCAGTCACCCCCTCCTCGGAAGGCTGCGAAGACTGCCCCAAGATCGGTGATACCTGGCTTCATCTTCGCGAATGTTTGGAGTGTGGCCACATGGGCTGTTGCGATAGTTCCAAGAATAAACACGCAACGAAGCATTTTCACGCCAGCGGCCACCCGATCGTCAAAAGCGCCGAACCCGGCGAAGACTGGAAGTGGTGCTACATCGACGAGCTCGTCTGGTCCTAAATGCGCGACTAAGCGCGCGTGCCGAACGCACGCGAACTCCGCACTGTAGTCGAAGGACCCTCAAATGCTTTTACCCCACCGGACAAGCACTTTCGGGGGAATCAAGAAGAGCAGCGTGCCGCTGGTCGACGTTCGTTCGGCCAATTCGATGGCGGCGAGCGCCGCTTTTTTCAGCTCGACGTTTCCGTCGCCGATCATGTGGCCGATGGCCGCGCTCATGCTCGGCTCGTGCCCCACGAGCATGACCGATTCCGCGTCGGGATGCTCGGTAAGAATCGCCTGACATGCGCGGGCGTTGAATCCGTGAGCGATGCGCTCATCCGCCACGACGTTGCGCAACTGAAGTTGCTTGGCCACGAAGTCCGCAGTTTGTCGGGCGCGCACCAAGGGGCTCGTCACGATGAGTTCGAGCTCCGGCAAAAGCTCGGCAATCGCGTTGGCTGCGTGCTCCATCCGCTTGCATCCCTCGGGCGTTAGCGGCCGCTCTTCGTCGCGGCCTTGCCACTGAGCAGGCTCAACGGCGATCCCGTGTCGCAAGAAATAGCAGTTCATCCACGTCAACTACGGCGCGAGGCCGTCGAACCCCGCATCCGGAAAACGCGCCGCATGGGCCGATCCTGGCAAACGCGACTCTTGCACTCCGGCGCGACGGTTCCCCAAGGTTATCGCTCCTTAGCGACGCCCGTCTACCGGGGTTCCACGACGCTCTTTCCGTCTGCGTCTGCCGTCACGGACAAGTGGGACCAGGAGCGCGTCGGATACACCTACGGGCTGTACGGAACTCCCACGTCGCTCGAGCTCGCGTCACGCATTTGCGAAATGGAGAACGGACGGCACACGATTCTCACCCCGGGAGGACAGTCGGCAATATCGCTGATCGACTTCGCGTTGTTGCACGCCGGCGATCACATCCTCGTTCCGCGCAGCGTCTATGCCCCGAACCGTCAACTGACCACCGCATTGCTCTCGCGCTTCGGCATTAGCGCGACGTTCTACGATCCGCTGATCGGCGGAGAGATTGCGTTTCTGATGAACGAAAACACCCGGCTCGTCTGGACCGAAAGTCCCGGCTCCGTCACGATGGAGGTGCAAGACGTGCCGGCGATCGCCGCCGCGGCGCACGAGCGCAACGCGCTCGTCGTTTTAGACAACACCTGGTCGGCCGGCGTATTGTTCGATGCGTTTGCGCACGGCGTTGATGTGACCATGCAAGCGATCACGAAATACATCGGTGGACACAGCGATCTGCTGCTCGGGTCGATCACGGTGCGTGATGAGGCGACGTATCAGAAACTCGGCGCGGCCCGCCAGGTGATCGGCTGCGCCACGTCACCCGACGACTGCAGCCTGGCGTTGCGAGGGCTGCAGACATTGGCGGTGCGACTCGCCGCCGTGGAAGCATCTGCCCTGGAGATTGCGCGTTGGCTAACCGACCGTCCCGAAGTCCAGCGCGTATTGCACCCCGCGCTGCCGTCGTGCCCCGGTCACGACTTTTGGAAGCGTGATTTTCTCGGTTCGTCCGGCGTCTTTTCGGTCGTATTCAAGCCGGGGCCGACGCGCGAACAAGTCTTCGCGTTCGTCGACTCGTTAGAACTCTTTGAAGTAGGTTATAGTTGGGCGGGAACGACGAGCCTCGCCGTTGCCTACACGATCGCCCCGGCGCCGAATAGGCCGGCGTACGAGCACCGTCTCGTGCGCTTTAGCATCGGCCTCGAATCGTGCGACGATTTGATCGCCGATCTGGAACAAGGGCTACGGCAACTGAAGGCCTAGAAACAGTCCTGCGATGACGTGGCGCTCATCATTTCGGGGCGCTTTGCATCGCGTTGCCTAGGCGCGTTATGGAACTTCGAACGTTCCCTCGATCACGGGCACGCATTCGCCGATAAGGCGAACGCGGTCGCCGCAATCTTCCACCCATATTTCGGCGCCGCGCGCGGAGAGTTGCCGCGCGAACATCTTTGGCTTACCGAGGACGCGCGACCAATACGGCGCGAGGACGCAGTGCGCCGAGCCGGTCGCAGGGTCTTCGGGGATGCCGTACTGTGGTGCAAAGAATCGCGAAACGAAGTCGCAGTCGCCATCGAATCCGCGTGCGGTCACGACGAGCGTCGAGAACGGCAGGGCGCCGATCAGTGAGAAGTCCGGTTTGAGGTCGCGCACGTGCATGGCGGTGTCGAGTACGGCCATGCCGCGGTCCGCCTCCCATAATTCCGCAGGACGTACGCCGATCGCGTCGGCCACGATCGTAGGGTCCTGCCGTTTATGCGCCGGCAGGGCGGGAAAATCCAACACGAATCGAGTGCCATCCCGTTCCACATCGAGCGGCCCCGAGAGCGTACGGAAACGAACGCTCGTACGATCTGGAGAGAGACGATTGAGAATAACGTAGGCGCTCGCGAGCGTCGCATGGCCGCAAAGTTTGACCTCCGCAACGGGTGTGAACCAGCGCAGTCGAAAATCGCCGCCTTCGGCCACGAAAAACGCCGTCTCCGCGAGGTTGTTCTCCGCCGCGATCGCCTGCATGGTGTCGGCGGGTAACCACTCGTCCAGCGGGCACACGGCGGCGGGATTACCGCCGAACGTTTTGCCGGTAAACGCATCCAGCTGATAGAGCGGAATCTTCATGGAGACGGCCTATTGCTATTGTCTCGTGCAGATCGCGTGACTCGTAACCGTCGTTCCTTTGTCACCCGGCGCCTGCGAATCCAGCGTGTACTGCGTCGTTTGGATCATATGGAACACCGCCGTCCCGCCGTCGGCCGGATATTGATCGCTCCAGTGCGAGCCGTCGATTGTCGGTGACGAACTCGTCGCGATAAAATACGATCCGTCGGTGCCGATACCGCTTACGACCCAACGCTTGTTGGTCGAATCGTAGCCGAAGAACGTCGTTCCGCTGCCCTCGGGCTGACCGTTCTGCCCCGGATACGTGGAGCTGACGTGCAGCCAGTTGCCGTACATCGTGTCGACGTCCGTTTCGCGATACGTCTTGTTATCGCTCGAATGCGTGACGCAACTCCAGGTTCCAACGAGCCCTCGCAGGCTATCCTGCGCCGACGACGCGCCCGCCGCAATCGGCCATGTCAGAAGAGCGGTGAGCGCGACCGTTGGGATCCACATACGAAATAGCCCGTGCATCAATGCGACCTCCTGCGTGATCAAACCACGCGACGCGCATCATTCGGCGGTTGCATCGACCCGTCCCTGGGCGGCACAGGATGCGTTGCTTCCACCGAAGATGACGGACAGGCCGCACGCCGAGGTAAACATGCGGCGATTATCGTGTGGCACGCCTCGGACGAAGGCGTAGCCTTGCGCCGTACCTTTGGGATGGCGCCGGCCGATGTAGGCGATGTAATACTTGGCGCGTTCGAATCGATACGAACCTTGCGCCTCGCCGCCGCAGGACCGGTCCAGGTCTTCTTCGTTCGGATTCGTATCGGCCGTCCCCATCAAGTACGTGACGCGTCGCTCGACGTAGCGCGCTTCGAGTTGCTCTGCGTCACCGCGCACATAGCGCGGTGCATCGCGCAGCCCATAGCGCCATTCGTTGAAGTCGGGACAGTTGTGTTGGGGAACCGGGCGCCAATCGGTGAAATAGAAATACGAGGAAGGGTTCGAAACGATCAGGTGTACGGGAACGCGCGCGCCGGCGTCGAGCTGCGGCGCATTTCCGACAACGGCGTAGCGCTGGACGATTTGTCCGCCGGCGGAGTGTCCCGCGATCACGATCGCGCGCAGTTTCGGAAAGCGCCGAGGGTCGGACAACCGCGCGATCATCGCATCGAAGACGTCGTACGGGCTGATGGCCGCCGGAGCCACCGCGTCCGAACCGCCGGGCCACCGCGCGTTCCAGTACAGCGTTTTCGGTGAAGCGGCATGGCCGGCCAAATCTTCGCGTTCCACAAATTGCGGCGCTATCACGAGCGTTTCAGATAGGACGTGCGCGGCATTGGCGGCGATGACGCCGGTATCGTAGTAGTAATCCGCATCGCGTAACACCCCATGGACGATAACGATCGCTCTGGTGACCGACGCATCGCCGTCGAGCGACGAGGTACCGAAATACCGAGCATATCCGCTGCCGAGTGGTGTTCGTACCAGAAACTGACGGTCCGCGAGCCGGCCGGAGTTGTTCGGCTGTGGGGTCGTCGTGACCGGAACGACGACGCCAAGCAGGGCCGAGCACATTGCCACGGTAAGCGCGCGAAACACAACCATGCCCGTTACAACACGCCGATGAAAGAGCCTGGCAAGCGTGGCGTCATCCCTGCTTGAGCGGCCCTTGCGGGCGGCGATTCTTGCGGCCGCCGATAACGGGTTGGTACGCCGCGCCGTCACGCGTTACGGTATGCGGCTGGGAGCCCGCCGCTTCGTCGCCGGGGAAACGATGGCCGAATTTCTCTGCGCGGCGCGCGAAGCCACCGCGCAAGGCTTCGGCGTTTCGGCAACGATTTTGGGGGAAAGCGTGCACGAACGCCGCCAAACGGCCGCGATAGCGGACGAATATTGCCAACTGCTTCGGGAATTCACCGTACGAGGGCTGGACGCGACCGTCGCGTTCAAACTCACGCACCTTGGCCTCGACATCGACCCGGCGTTAGCTCTCGAGAATGCCGCGCGCATCGCCGAAACGGCCAAACAACGCAACAACGCGGTACGGATGGATATGGAGCAATCGCGCTACGTTGACGCGACGCTGGACACCTACCGGCGGCTGCGGGAACGCTACGACAACATTGGTTTTGCTTTGCAGGCGTACCTGTATCGCGCTCACGACGATCTAGCCGCCTTGTTGCCGCTCTCGCCCAACGTGCGAATCGTGAAGGGGGCCTATCTGGAACCGCCGTCAGCGGCGTATTCGTCCAAGCGCGACGTTGACGCGAACTACGTGCGGCTAGTGGAGTTGACGTTTTCGTACCCGGGATACACCGCCGTGGCGACGCACGACCCAACAATTATCGAGCAGGTCATCGTTCTGGCTGCGCGGCGTGGGCTACCCAAACGAGGTCGATTCGAATTTGAGTTCCTCTACGGGATCGGCGAGCCCCTTGCGCGCGATCTGATGCGACGAGGATACCGCGTGAGGCTGCTAATTTCATACGGCGAATATTGGTTTCCCTACTTGATGCGGCGTCTGGCCGAAAGACCGGCCAACTTGGGATTTTTCTTGAAGAATTTACTCCCCCAAAATCGGAAGAGATGAGTAAGTTCGCCGGAATTTGGGCTGCGGTAGTGACGCCGATCGACGTAACGTATTCGCCGGACGTTGCGCGAGCCGTTCCCTATTATCGCGACGTGCTCGAGGACGGATGCGATGGCGTCAACCTGCTCGGCACGACGGGCGAGGCGATGTCCTTCAGTGCGAGACAGCGCATCAAATTCATGGAAGCGATCGCAGCGAGCGGATTGCCGATGGAGCGGATCGTGGTTGGAACGGGGGCCTCGTCCCTCAACGATGCCGTCGCGTTGACCAGTTGCGCGTTTGCAGCTCGATTCTCTGCCGCGCTGATCATGCCACCATTCTTTTTCCGCGACGCAACCGACCCGGGCATCGTGGCCTTTCTTGAGGCGCTCTTTCGCCGAACCGATCCGCGTCCGTTCAGCGTATTGCTCTACAACTTCCCGCGCATGAGCGGGATCACGTTCCACGCCGACTTGGTAGATACTATCCTCAAAGAGTTCCCCGGCATCGTCGCCGGCATGAAGGATAGTTCCAACGATGCTCAACTGCAAGCGGAAGTGCTTGGACGCCATCCCGATCTAGCGGTCTTTCCTGGCTCAGAGCGCGATTTGCCGGCAGCAAAAAAGCGCGGGGCGGCCGGCTGCATCTCCGGGAGCGTTTCCCTGTGGCCGGAGTTGGCTCGCAAGGTTTTTGGCACGGATGATGGCGGCGAAAGACTCTCCGCGGCGCGCGTCGCCGTGGACGCCTTTCCATTCATTCCGGCGGTGCGGCACCTGATCGCCCATACGCGACAGGATGAGCGGTGGGAGCGAGCGATGCTGCCGTTACAGCCGCTCTCAGTGGAGCAGAGAACCGCCATCGAACGCGCGGCGCAACCGTACCTAAGCCGGGTTAGAGCACGGAATATGCCGTAAGGTTTCCCTTTTCATCGGAACAGTACACCGAACCGTTGACGACGATCGGACTCTCCCAATGGACTGGCCCGATCGTCTTGCCGGCGCCTTTCATCGCGCTGCTCCACAACAGTTTACCGCTGAGCGCATCGAGCGCGACTAAGGCGCCGTCGAAGGCGACAAAGACTATGCCGTTTGCAACGACCGGTGACGTACCTTCGCCGGAGGTGTGCCCGGGATTCGCTTGCCAAACGAGTTGCAGCGCGCTGACGCCGTGCGTGTCGGTCTTCAGGCGATAAGCTTGCACCATATTCGGAAAGCCCAAAAAGAGCCACGCGTGGTTCGACGGGTCAGTCCAGACGGCAGGCGTTGCGAACAGCGCGTCCGGGAGGTTGATCACTTGCAGTTCGTTACCGACACCGGGCAGCGCGGCGCGGTTGAGCAACTTGAACTCGGCGTCTTTGCCGCCTTGCGCGAGCATCCATGGCGTTTGGCTCGAACCCTGCGCCGGCAGCAACGCGGGAGACGTGCTTCCGAGATCGAGATCTTCATTCTCTAACTGTTGGTAATCGGCCGGCGTATAGTACCCGAGCACCATTTCCAGGTGTGGAGTTAACGAGATTACGGAATCGCCGAAATCGTCGCCGTCGTGTTGATTCGCGTTGAAATCGCCGTTGCCCGTCGCGACGTAGATTCGTTCCCCGAGCGACGAATCGGGATCGACGACGGCACCCCCGCGAGACCAGATCCCGGAGCGCTGATGCGAACAGGTATGCGGTCCCGGGAGTTTACGATAGTCGCTGCATAGCGAGTTGAAGACGGTCGCCGAACCGTCGCTCAAACGAACGCTGACGACGTGGCCGTCGTATGGTGTCGCGTCGCCGTTATATCCCGACGTTGTCGCGTAGAGATATCCGTTGGCGACGTTGAGCGACGATTCATCGGCCTCGGTGGACGGCATGCGAGTGATGCGAACCGGGAAACCACCGGCACGGACCTCATGGCCGTTTGAGGCGTTGAGCTTGTGCACCATGCCGTCGAGCGCCGGAGCGTAGATGGCCGTTCCCGCCGGATCCGCGGCCGGGGTCGAGTGGGTGTAGTTCGGTCCGGTCGCGCTGAATCGCCAGAGGATCTTTCCGCTGGAGGCGTTGATGCCCAGCGTTACTCCGCTCTTGGTGGTTTGAAAGAGCATCGATCGGAAAAAGCGGCGCACGCGCACGCGCTCGAGTAAAATCGGCGTGGAATCGGCCGTAGCGCCGAGCGAAATTTGCCAACGCGCGTGCAGTTTGTGAATGTTACCGACGGTCAGCGTTCGTTCGGAGGAATTGAATCCGCTGCGCGCCGGATCGTACCCGAAGACCGGCCAGTTTACCGCCGAGGCCCGAAGCATGGTCGCTCCAACGAATGCCAAACCTAGCAGAACACCGTAACTGCGCCGTAGCATGGCGTTTGGTTATCGCGCCCGCTTCGCGGGGCCTGCCGATTACCGGGACGGCGCGACTTCCGGTAAATTAGCGCCGCCGGTCAATCCGGCGGGAGTGCGGACGATCCCACGCTCCATCTCGCGCCAAGCCTCCGAAAAGATTGGTTGCAACGAATAGAGCGCGTGGGTTCCATCGGGTTGCGAATAGTACGTGACCGCAAGACCGGCGTCGCGTAAAAAGATGGCGGTGGACGTTGCAAATGCGGTGGGAACGTTGTCGTCACGGGCACCGGTCACAATATAGAAGCGAGTATTCTGCATCGTTGAAACTCGCGGAGCGCGTGACGCCAGCAGCGAACCCGAGATGCACATTACCGCCGCCCAGTCGTTCGGCCGCATCGGCGCCAGTCGAAAAGCAGAGAATCCGCCCATCGAGTATCCGGCGAGGTATTGCCTTCGCCGGTCGATCCGAAAGACGCGATTTGCCGCATCGAGGGCATCGTACACGTCCGCCTCGGCGCCCGCAAAATCATAGGAACCGCGCCCGTACGGCGCGATCACGATCGTGTTCGTCGCTTCGGCCAAGTCCGTCAGGTACTGCGGTGCGAGCAGCTGCGACTCGGATTGCAGGCGCCCGTGAAGAAAAACGACGAGGGACGCCGGATTGTCGCGTGCATAGTTCATCGGCACGTAGAGCGCGACGGGCTGAAGCGTCCCATCGAGCGACGAACGCACGAAAGTCTCGCCGAGTCCGCGAATCGCCGTCATAGGGCGGTAGACTTGATGCAGCAGTTGCGTAGCGAGGCTAACGTCGAGTTGGGTAAGGCCGTCGATAAACTCTTTCCACAGGGCTGGAGGATAATTCCGCGGCGCCGGTTCGCTTGCGAGATCCGCGTCGTCGAGAAGCCGCTGGTAATAATCCATGGCGGTATCTCGACCCGTGACTCGCGCAACGCTACCGGCATTATGGTAGTAGGCCATTGCGACGGAACGCAACACGTCCGCGGCGCTCTGCGCCGTGCCGGCTGCGACAAAAATGGCGGCCATTGCGAGCACCGCCATTCGAACCACGTTCACATCAGCATAACGCAGGAAGCAAAGGGCAGGTGACCGCAAGCCTCATGGATGGCTGAACCGGAAAAAGGGACGAAACTGACGCCTCCGGTTCAAGACGTCGTCGTCGACTTACCGGGCTGGGAACGGGTGCGGCCGCGGATCCCCGATACGCAGCAGCGCCGAACGTTGGAACAGCGACGAAGCGTACGTGAAATCGTGTTCGGCGTACAGGACGGGATCTTGACGACGCTGGGAATCATCACCGGCGTGGGCGTCGCTGAAGCGGATCGCGGCGCGGTGCTGATCAGCGGTTTTTTGGCGTTGTTGGCTGGAGCGCTCTCGATGGGAGTCGGCGAGTATCTCGGTCGAAAAGCGGAACGAGAGGTCGTGCAAGCAACGATCGACATGGAGAAGCGCGAGATGGCCGCAGATCCTCAGGGTGAATTTAGCGAACAAGTGGCGTTTTATAAAGAGAAAGGGTTCAGCGCCGAGGAGTCCGAGATGATCGTGCGGCGACTGACGCAACTTCCGGAGATTTATCTCTATGAAATGGTGCGGGATGAGTTCGGGATCGATCCGCGAGAAGCAGAAGATACCGGCTTACGCGGCCCGCTCGCAATGGGCATCTCTTTTAGCGTCGGGTCTTTGATACCAATCATCGCGTTCGTACTGCCCCTTTCCGTACTGAGCTCTACGTTGATTTCACTCGTCCTCGCGTTAATCGGGCTCTTCGCCGTCGGATATTACGCCGGAACGCTTACCGAGCGAAGCTCTGTGGGCAAGGGCCTCGAGGTAGCGCTTTACGGATGCGGCGTCTTCGCCCTCTCATATCTTGCCGGGCACTTCATTCCGCCGCTTTTCGGCCACGCCCCGCTTCCGCTCGGGGGCTGATGTATCTTTCTCTCGAGCACGCGCTAGTGGCCGGCTTTGCCCAGGCCGTCGCGTTCTTCTGGGATAGCCTGTTCGGTTTGATTTTTGGTTTTCTCGTTTCGGCAATCGTGCAAGTGATGCTGACTCCGGTGACGATGCACCGATATCTCGGCGGAAATTTCCGCGGAATGCTTTACGGTGCCGGATTCGGCATCATTTCGTCCGCGTGCTCGTACGGAGCGGCAGCGGCCGCACGCGGTTTCTACCGCAGCGGCGCCGACGTTCGTTCGGTTTTTGCGTTCTTGATCTCCTCGACGAACATGAACCTCGCGATTCTGATTCTCTTCTGGTCGTTGTTAGGGTGGAAGTTCGCCTTTGCGGAATTCTTCGGCGGCATCATCATCATCGCAGTCGTCGTGGGCGGCTTGTCGATATTCTTTCGGGGCGACCAACTGCGCGTCGGCGACAAAGCAGATGGCGATGGAACGGCGCAAGAAGGTCACTGTCACGGCGTTTCAGCGACGGATCGGAGTTGGGCTGCCGTGGGCTCCACGGCTGTTGCCGACGTACGAATGCTCCGAACCGAACTCATCGTCGGGTATTTGATCGCCGGTTTCGCTGCCGCTCTCGTCCCGCCGGGTTGGCTCTCGGCGGCATTGCACGCCGTCGGTGCCCTGCCCGCCGTCGGGTATCTCTTACTGCTCGTCTTCGGATTGCTCATTGCGATCGCAACCTTTGTTTGTTCCATGGGCAACGTGCCGATTGCGCGCTTTCTGGCAAATGCCGGCATTCCGCTCGGCGCCAACACAACCTTTATCTACGGCGATCTGCTGATTTTGCCGCTGATCGCGATCTACCGCAAATCGTTCCCGCCGCGGATCACGTGGGCGTTCGTCGGTCTCTTCACGTTGGGCGCGCTCGTGGCGGGCACGATCATGGAACAGGTGATTGGAAGCACGTTCGGCGGCGTCGCAATGGGTTCGATGGCAATCAACGATCGGTTCACGCTTTTTTCGAACGTGGCCGCGATACTTGCTGTCGCCGGGGTTGCTGTCGCCGGCCGTTTCAAAGGCGCGACCGTTGGAGATCGTGTCGGATGAAAGACGACGGAATCGGCAAATCGCGTCCCAATCTCCGGGCGCCGCTCGAGCGTTACGTGAGAAGTGCGAGGACGAACGGGCAGCGAAGGCCGCTCTAGTGAACGATGCGAGCCGGCTCATGGAGCGGGTGCGTGCCCGTGATGCCGCTGCCTTCGAAGCGCTCTACGATCGATATCATCGTCTCGTCTACGGGCTGGCTCTGCGCGTGCTGGCTGATCCAAGCGCGGCCGAGGACGTAACCCAAGCGGTGTTTCTCAAGATATGGGACACCCCAGGCCTTTTTCAGGCTGGGAACTTCGGTGCTTGGATTGCGCGCGTCGCACGTAATCGCGCGCTGGACGTTCTCCGCAGCCGCGTCGCGCATGCCGAAGACGAGTTTCCGGATTCACTGCCCGCCGACGATTCGCTCGAAGATAGCGCGATAACGCACGTCAATGCGGACCGCGTTCGCAGTGCGCTCGACCGGTTGCCGCGCGAGCAGCGTGAGCCGATCGAACTCGGTTTCTTCGGCGGGATCACGCACCAAGAAATCGCACGGCAGACCGGCCTTCCGTTGGGAACGGTGAAAACGCGAATTCGCATGGGCTTGCGCAAACTACGCGCGGCGTTGGAAGACCCCGTGACGGTATGACGACGCACGACGAGTTGCTCGACGGCGTCGCAGCCTACGCGCTTGGCATCCTTCCTGCAAGGGAAAGCGCCGAGGTCGTACGTCATTTGAAAACGTGCGAAGAGTGCCGGCGCGAATACCAGTTTCTACGCCCGGCGGTGACCGCCGTCGCCTATTCGGCCGAAGCGTGCGCCGATCCGGCGACGGGCGCTGCCACGGCAAGTCCGCTTTTGAAGTCACGGATCATGCGACGCGTTCGCGCCGATGCACCGCGTAGAACCGCTCCGCGCGTCTGGCCCGCGTACGTCGCGGCGGCGGCATGCCTCGCGGTTGCAATCGTTACGGGGACACAGAACGTCGCGCTCTACGATCGCCTCAACCACGATCGCGCGCAAGCGGCGCAGCAGCGACAGTTGCTCGCCGACATGATGGCGCCGGACTCCAAGCGGATGCCGTTCAAGCACGGGCAAGTGCTGATGCACGGGCCGCGCCTGTACATTGCCGTCACGGACATGCCGATGCCGCCTCGCGGCAAAGTCTATCAAGCGTGGACGCTCGCAAAAGGAGCGAAAACCGTCGCTCCCTCAATGACGTTCATGCCTGGGAGCAACGGTATGACCGTCGTACGTTTGCCCGAGGTCGCGACGACGCTCGCGGCCGTTGCACTAAGTATCGAGCCGGAGGGCGGCTCACAAGAGCCGACAAGCAAACCCATCGCCATGGTAACGCTCTAGCAATCCAAACCGCACGCACTTGCGTTTCTTTCCTGACTTACTCGTTTAGTCATGAGCTACGGCTCGGAAAGGAACTCATGAGTAATTTGCGCTTGTCCGCCGTTGTGGCGGCGATCTTTGGGGTGCTGGCTACCGGCATCGCTTGGGCCAAACTCATGCCGAACATCATGAATCAACCGACGCGGTTTACCGGTCCATGCTGCGTCTACACCGGCCCGCCGGCGTTGCAGGTCACGCTGTCCATGATCGTTGCCGGCGGCGGTCCGAGTAGTTTTCAGACGGCCACGTTGCTGAAAACGCTCGCAGGCTCGCACTTCGACGCCGAAGTGGCCAAGTTGACCAAGCAGTACGGCAAGGATCAAGTCGGTCAGTTTCTCAAGACGTTTGATTTCGTCGTTGCCGATTCACTGAAGATCGTTAAGGAAAAGAACGTCTCACTTCCCGCGAAGCCCATCCCCGACCCGACGAATGGTGAGGCGCTCGCGGGCGCGTTATGGGCAGCGGGCCAAACGGGTGAAGGATATAACGTTGAAGTCATGCTCGATCGGGCCGTCTCGCATCCGATTCACTTTCGCGTTATGAGCGATATCGACGTGAAATACGGTCTCGCGGCCGACGCGCAGTACCATGCGATCTTGACCACCGCAATGAAGGACCTCGCAACCACGTATCATTTGAACGCCATGGGTCAAATGCAAAGCATGTAATGACGAGGGCGGCTCCGATCCCGGCGACGAATCGCAGGTTATGCAACGATACGTCGGTGTATCTGCCGCCCTTGTCGCCTTCGGCGTCAGTTTTTCACGGTAAACGGAACTGGAGCAAAAAGCGCGGTTTGGTCCTCGCTATCGACCGCACGGATAACGACCGTGTGGTTCCCATTCTTCAGTTTCGTCGTGTCGAGTTTGAAATCGAAGCCGATGCGCACCGGCGCATGGTAGTATACGGCTCGGACATCCTTTCGATCGAGCCCATAGGTCGCCGTTCCTCGATCGATACCGTCAACATAGACGCTGACGGACGCGACGGGGCCATCGTGGTCGAACGCCCAGCCGTAGACGTCGGTCGTTCCGGACACCTTTTGATGTGCGGCGGGAGAATCGGTGTTGCCAAGAGGTGCGAACGGGTCGGCGCTGGGCAAGGTCTTGTGAAGCTCGTAGACGATTTTGCGAGCCACGGTGTACGGGCCGGGGATCAGAAAAATGTCACCGTCGAACGAACTTTCGGGGCTAACCGTGAACGGCGCCAACGCAGAAAAATAATTTGTCGCATTCGATCCGGACCCAGGGAACGAGATTGGGCAGCGAACGTATGGGTACTGGCCCGGCACGTACAACGTCAGGCCGTCCCCCGCACTGTTCACGTACGACTCCCATTCTTCCGAGGAATAGAAGAGTCCGGCGTGCTTTTGGGGGCACAGGCCATTCGCCTTTTCCCCCGTTACTTTGCCAGACGTCCAGGGGTTGGTGCCGGCATAAAACACCAGCGTATTGAAGCCTGTATTGGTATAGACGGCCGGCAACTCTTGAGCGGCGTTATAGTACTGCTTTTTCCCAACTTGCGTGAGTTGTAGATGGATTCTAAACGCGAGCGGCGCACCGGGCGCGGTAGAAACGAGTTGCGCAAAAACCATGTCGCTGGGGATCGGTTTTGTCGGTCCGCCGCCGAATTCGGACGGCGCCCATTGCAACGGCTGAGCCTTCGTATAAATCGTCGTGTCGCTAACGTGTGCCGATAGAACTGGGCTGCCGTGCCCGTAGCAGTCTCCGCCCAGAACTGGATCCCATCCCCAATTCTCGTTGTCCTTGCAATAGCTTACGTATTGTTCCGCGCCGTCATATAGCGCCGGTTGCGCTTCTCTGCCATCGTCGTGCGCGTTGACGTAATTCGTGCCGTTGAGGCTAACAACGGTTATTGCTCCGCCCCATGACGTGTTCAAGCCAATTATCGCAGTTTTGCGTCCAATGCTGCTCTTCAGGTAGAGAGTGCTTCCCTTTCGGTAAGTGCCTATATTCCCGAGACGCACTCCGTTGTCGAGCACCGCTTGTGAAACTCCGCTAGCGACGTGCGGCGTCGGCTGGGATCCACCACATCCGGAACCGGCCAAGAGCGTGGCAATCGAACCAATACCGACGACCCAGCACGTCAAATGCATGAGTTTCATTCAGGTCACTCCTTGGTCGGCCGCAGGAAGATATGCGCCGCGCCACTGGTTTGTGGACGAAATCACACCATACCTCTCCTCGATCGCGGACAATTGAGCGCGCGATTAGCGCCATGCCCGCTGGTACGCGGGGAGCGGAGGTCGCAAGGTGGAACCGCCACGACATGAAACCTTTGGGATATCGCGTTTTCGTTATTTTATCAGTTTTGTTGCTAGTTCCGGCCGTAATCAACGCAGCGGCGCCCGCGCCCGCGCCGACCGCGGCGCCGCCCGAGTCGGCCTCCGAAAAGCAGTTTGTGTCTTCGGTAAGCACCGATCTGCAGAGCCGCTTTGCGACCACGGCGCAAGCGCGTGCGGCCGGATACTTTCAGTACACGGTCGAGGATCAGACCGGTGCGATCAGTTGGGTGAACACCAGTTATTGGCAGAGCGACCCGACGCATCCGAGTCAACTCTGGTACGACGCAAAAGGCCGGCTCATCGGCGCCGACTTTTCAGTGTTGCAAAACTCGGCGCATGCGCCGCGCCCAAGCGTGTGGGGCGTTGCGCCCTCGCGTTGGCTAGACTTTTCGCCCGCGCACGTGCACTTCGCGATCAAGACGCCGTCGGGCTTGCAGTACGGCGGCATCGGAAGTAAAACGCTGGCACGGGTTGGTGGTTCGGTGGACAATCCGACCGCGGCCGACATCGTCAAAGTCAGTAAACTCAGCCGCTGGAAGCGGCTCGGTATCGAAGCGCCGCAAAATGCTTCGGACGTCGCGTTCGTGTTCAAGTTCCCGGCGTTGTGGGATCTTCAGGTATGGCTTGTGCCCAATCCGCTTGGCGCATTCGCAGAACACAATCCGAACGTCATTCCGACCGCCAACGCCAAAGAACAAGACTAGCCTCGCGCCCGTGTCACCCTGAGCCTGTCGAAGGGGGCACGGGCAGCGGTGACGCCGGCGTGCGGATTAACGACATCGAAATGAAGGCACCGATCCACGAGCCGAGGGCGGCGAAGAGCACATACGCCCAATCTCGCGTGTAACTGATCACTGCAAACGACGAAAGCAAATACCACACGCTACTCCAAGTCGCCGCCGAAAATCGGCGCCGTGCCGACACGGAAGCCGTGAAAAAGACGTAGACTGCATCGGTTGCGGCGGTGCTGACGATCACGCCAAACGCGAGCGCCGGATGGAGGTGCGCAAAATGCTGTAACATGCGGCGTTATCATATCACGTCGCGACTTGGGTCACGAAAACGACGGTGTCGTCAGCCGGCCTGAGGGCATCGTTTTGCGGGCTTCCAATCGCATATGGTGAATCTGGGATAAGAATGTCCGGACAACCCTTTGTGCTGGAATGCATCGATCATCTGCTGCTGTTGGTGCAGGGGATGGATCGATGTGTCGCGTTCTACGAAGGCGTGCTCGGATGTTGCGTCGAGACACGGCTGCCGCAATACGGCATGATCGAGCTTCGCGCCGGAGCCTCGCACCTCGATTTGGTCGATATCGCCGCACCCGAAGGTAAATGGGCTTTGCCCGACGTGGCCGGCGGACGCAACGTCGACCACGTCTGTCTGGCGCTCGGCGTGCACGACGAGGGAGCGTTGCGCCGTCATCTCGCGGCGTATGAGATCGCGATCGTCGAGGAACGCAGCGAGGAGGTCGCAAGCGGTACGAGGCTGTCGCTCTACGTGCGAGATCCATCGGGCAACACGATCGAGCTCTTGGGGCCGCCGCAATAGCGCTATGAATCGAAGTACGCGATCGAGTTCTAATAGCAGACCGCCGCGGATATACCGGTCCTTGAGTAGTGAAGAGATTCGCCGGTGAAGAGGCGCCGGGCGATGGATCGTTATCACGGAGTCTCCTTTACGCACGCCACGTTCGAGTTTTGACCGATCGTAAGTGGCCGAAGTAAAAACCTGAAGCTTCGCGCGCGGACCGCATGCGGTCGCGATTGGCTCCTCGCCGTGATTTTCCGGCAAAAATTAGTGATGCAAGAGCAGCGTAGCGATGGTCGAGATCCAACTCGTTACCATGAGACCAATAAGCCAGTTGAACCGCTGATCGATCGTAGAAAAGCGTCCTTCCATCGATCGCTCGAACGATTCGAGCCTGCGCTCCAGCGAATCAAGTCGACGGTCGACCTGAAGGAAGGCGCCTTCGACGTGGGCCAGCCGAGCTTAGAGCGGCTGAGCGCTCATGACGTCGGGACGTTAGAGAACTTCCGCATGTTGCCTCCATCACGCATCGCCGTCAAAAGGGCGAGCAGAAGGCGGAAGCGGCGCGAACGGCTGCGAAAAACCTCGAGTCCCGCTGAAGAGCTAGGAGGACGACGATGAAGGCTTCGTTTACCGCTCGCTACGCGCTTTGCGTTTTCACGGCCATCGCGTTCTTAGGAGGCTGCGGCAAGAACGCCGCGGTCGGTGTGCCGTCAGCCGCGCGCAGCGCGGCACAAGAAAACACGTCAGTGAAGGGCCGGACGTTTTTCTATACCGGCGCGCCGCAGTCGTTTCGAGTGCCGGCGCAGGTATACGCCATCAACGTCGTGATGCGCGGCGCGTCCGGACAACAGGTCTGTAAGGGTCCCATCGGCAGAGGAGGCCGAGTCGTTGCCCTGATTCCCGTCTTGCCCCATCAGAAGCTGTGGGTCTCCGTGGGCGGTCAAGGACACGGCCCATTGGGCGGTTTCAACGGTGGTGGTAACGCCGGAGGCAAGTCCGGCAGTGCCTTCGGCGGAGGTGGCGCGTCGGACGTACGAGTTGCGCCGGCGAGACTCAGCGACCGCATCTTGGTGGCCGGCGGTTCAGGCGGCGGCGGCTACCCCGGCTTTTATACGTTCTCGTGTGACGGCGCCCCAGGTTATGGCGGAGGACTCGTCGGCGGCAGCGGCGGTGATGGATTTGATTATTACGCTCAGGGCGGCGACGGCGGCACGGGTGGTACACAGAATGCCGGCGGTACCGGTGGGGCGGGGGGAGCTCCATCATCCAGCGGCCACGGCTATCCGGGAAAAGACGGCCACCTTGGCATCGGTGGCACGGGCGGCAAACCCGTCCGGGATAGCGGCGCAGGCGGCGGTGGTGGCGGAGGCTACTATGGCGGAGGCGGAGGTGGGAGTGGTTCGGCGGGCCCATCTTCTTCGGAGTGGAGTGGTGGCGGCGGCGGAGGCGGCGGCTCTTCGTACGCCGAGCCCAGCGCCGAGCACGTTCGTTTTTGGCAGAATTGGAAAAATGCCACGGGTGACGGCCTCGTAGTCTTTAGCTGGCAGTAGTCGCGAGCGACGGCCTACGGTTTGCCGCGCAGCATCACGCGGGCGGCGTTCCAGCCGGCCGCGCCCATGACGCCGCCGCCGGGATGGGCCGCGGCGCCGCATAGATATAGGCCGCGAATCGGGGTCGTGTAACTCGCATATCCGGGAACGGGCCGAAACGCAAACAACTGATGCAGCGGCATCGCGCCTTGAAAAATGCTTCCACCAGTTAGTCCGAACGTCGATTCCAAATCGACGGGCGTGAGAATCTGCCGGTCGATCACCGAATCCTTGAATCCCGGCGCGTAGCGTTCGACGATATCGAAGCACTTATCGGCGTACTCGTTGCGTTTCGCGTCGGTCCAGGAACCGTCGTTCAATTGATACGGCGCATATTGGGTGAACATCGACATCAAATGCTTGCCGGGCGGCGCGACCGTTGAATCGAGCGAGGACGGCATCGTACATTCGACGACGGGCTCCTTCGAAAAGCCGCCGTATTTCGCGTCGTCGTAGGCCCGTTCGATGAAATCTTGATTCGGACAGAGATGCACCGTGCCGAAGTGTTGCGGCCCAGGTTCGTGACCCGGAAGCGCGGAGAAACTGGGTAGGCGTTCCAGCGCGACGTTGATCTTGCACGAAGCGCTGCTATACGAAATACGCGCAACGGCATTGCGGAATGCCTCGGGCAATTCGGCGCCATCAAGAAACTTTTCAAACGTTAGATGACAATCGACGCCGCTCGCCACGCATTTCGATTCGAACTCATCGCCGGTTGCTAACGCGATCCCTCGAACTCGTCCGTTACGCGTGACGATCTTCGTGACCTCGGCTTGCGTCTCGATCTCGACGCCCAGCGCGCGAGCCGCTGATGCGAGGGCCTGCGTGAGTCCTCCCATGCCGCCGCGCACGTAGTTCCAAACGCCGCGCTTGCCGTTCGCCTCCCCCATGACGTGATGGAAGAGGACGTAGGCCGTACCCGGCATGGACGGCGCCATGAAAGCACCGATGATCGCATCGGTCGCGATCGTTCCTTTCAGTTCTTCGGACTCGAACCAGCGATCGAGGATCGGGCGCGCCGCGCCGGTAAGGACTTCGATCGCTTCGCCCATGGCCGGGCCGAGGCGCTGGAGCGCGCGGCCCATCTTTCCGGCTTGGAGCATCTGGCTGAGTGTAGGATGCAAGAGATTCGGTGGGATTTGCGTGAGCGTCGGCTCGATGACCGACGCGACGCGCTCCAGCATCGCTTCGTAGTTCGGATAGTTTTCCGCGTCGCGCGTGCTGAACTTCGCGATCTCTTCTGCGTCGCGTTCGATTCCCGCGCCCAGCATCAAATAGCGTCCGTCCAGGAACGGCGAAAAGGACGCCGGATTGCGTTCGATCGCTTCGAAACCGTGGTCACCTAGCCGCAGATCGCGGATGATCTCCGCGCGAAAGAGGCTGTTGACGTAGGCCGCGGTCGAGACTTTGAAGCCGGGAAAAATTTCTTCCGTTACGCACGCGCCGCCGACGACGTAGCGGCGCTCCAGCACCAGGACCCGCCAGCCCGCGCGAGCGAGGTAACACGCGGTAACGAGACCGTTGTGGCCGGCGCCGATGACGATGGCATCGTAGGTTGCGTTGCCCGCCACTAGACTTTGATCTTGACCGCGAAATACGCGTTAAACGGGCTGTTGAGCGAACTCGTTTGATCGTTATACGTTCCGAAATATGGCTCGTACGGATATCGCAGGAAGGTTTGCACGTTGGCTCCGGGATTATACGCGTTACCGACGGGCGGCGTCGTCGGACCGCCGATGAGATTCGTGTAGAGGCACGTCTGGTTGCTCCAGTAATAGGTAAACGCCGTGTGCTGGCCGCCGAAACACGTTTGCAGCAGATTGGCCAGCGTCAGCGAGAGGCTCACGCGGGGCGATAGTTCATAACCAATCTGTAGGTGGCCCAGCAACTGCGCCGGCTCCCGAAACGCGCCGATCGCATCGAACTGCCCGGTATACGGGTCGGGAATCGAGAGCGTCGCCGCACAATTGTCGGCGTTGAACGGTCCGCCACGGGCGGCGCCATAAGGATATCGCGGGTCGCTTTTCGTGGAACCCGGCAGCAATCCGCATCCGGACGCCGGATCGATTCCCGGCGTCGTGAGTGGAGCGCCGTAGCGGTTGCCGGCGACGAACTGGAACGACGGCGTGATCGTAAACTTGTTATGTTTGTAATTCAGCAGTAGCGTTGCGACGTACGGATAGTTGTAGGCATTGACGCCCGAACCAATGGGACCGGGGAAAATCGAAAACGGCAGATATGAAGCCGTCGGATCGAAGAGCGAGAAGGCCGGAGATCGCCAGTAGGGATTGGCGATATCGTCGCTCCTGCAGCTGCGATCGGGAGCGCCGCCGGTGGTATAGCATGCCGCCGGTGGCTGCCCGTCACTCGTGGCGCCGCAGATCGGTTCCCCAAACTGCCGTTTGCGATAGGCGTTCCCACTCGGCGCGCAGGCCGCCGTGTAGGCGTTGTATCCCGAAATGCCGGCGTTGATCGGCGAAATGACCGTCGTGCCGTTGGGCAACGAACTGTACCTGACCGTCGCATACGTATAGGCAAACGAGAGTTGCGCCGCAAAGCCGTTGCGGCTAAAGTCGCCCTTATCGAACTGGAATTCAAAACCGGAAGACGTTTGATATCCGGCGTTCAGTCCCGAGGTGAGACCCGTAACGTAGTTAATGTAAAAGTTTTCGATTTGGTTTTGCGTCTGTCGCAAGAATGGCGACAGTTTAAACGACATGTCGGTCCCTTTCAGATGGTGTTCGATCGAAAGATCGCTGTTATACGAGACCGACGGCGAGACGGCGTGTCCCGGTGTGGTAAAGCCGAGCGAATAAAATTGCGACAGCGTATCGGGAAGATTTTGCTCCAGTCCGTTATACTGCTCGTACGCGCCACTGGGCTGCTCGTTATACCGCCCGTAACTCGCGCGAAGGACGGTATCCGGACCGAGCGTGTAGGTCGCGCCCAGGCGCGGTTGTGGGATGTTGTAATCGAAATTGGCCGCGATATTTTGTACGTTAGCGTTGACGTACTGTTTCCCGAACGCCGAGCAAGGTTTCTGTGAGTTGGTGCTCCATGGAGCGCCGTCGGCAATCAATGCGGTGCGATCGATCAGGGTCAGCGTCGCGGTGTCGTAACACGTGTCTTGGTTGAACGCATTGAACCAGAAGTTTCGCGCCGCTCCGGTGTTCGTGTCGGCCCCGATGAAGGCGTAGTTATCGACGCGCACGCCGGCGTTCACGGAGAGGCGGTCGCTGGGCCGCCACTGATCCGTAATCGAGTAGCCGGCGAAGTGAGGCGTGACCGTGTTGTTCAAACCATATGCGCCATTTTCGACGACGTAGTACGCGCAGGGTCCACCGCCGCACGTCACGCCGTTGACACTTCGCAGAGGCGAACCCGAATAGATCGCGGCGAGTGAGGCGAAAGTCGGAAGCTCCGTACCGTAGGTAACGCCGCTCGCGCCGCCATCGCTGCACGTCGTCGGATCGGCCTTGCCATGTGCGACCGCATAGCACGTGCCGCTGTTCGGATCGTTTCGGTTGACGACTACGGCAAAACTATCGCCATAGCCGAACATTTGCTCGTTGTAAATGCGCGCGCCGCTCGCGGTGGTATACGTTCCTTCGGCCTCGAGCAGATGCGCAGGACTGAGTTGATCGGTGAAGGATAAGCTGATTCCACGCGTATGATTGTTGATCTCATAGTCGCCGGAATCGTAGAAGGCATACGGCTGGAGCGACATCATGGGGCCGTTCTCGATCCAATCGGAATAGTACGTGTAGCCGTACAGTCGCAGGAACGCGCTCGAGTTAAAGTTCTTTTGGTACTGTAACTTAACGATGGCTTGGCCGTTATAACCGCGATCGCGTTGGTTCCATGGATCGGAAATCGCCCCGAACAACGAATGCGCCGGAGAAGAGGGATAGAGATACGGTGTAACGAGCGAGGCATAGTTCGCGGGAAGAAATGATCCGAGCGGGCCTCGATACTGATAGCTGTCGAGATAATAGGGCGGGAAAGCGCCGACCGTATTGATCCAGTTGTAATACCCTTCGTCGTTGACGGAGCTGAAGAAGGTCGTGAAGATTTCGTCGTTGTCGTAGAGCAATTGAACGTCGTCGCGCAAGCCGTCGTTGCGATGCGGGATCGCAATGTGGAAATTTGCAATCGCGGTGCGGGTGGAGACGTTGGCGGCATTGCTGGATCCAAAGCCCGTGGGACCGAGAATCCAGCCCGGCGTGCCATTCAGACCGACGTTGGGCTCTCCGTTCGTGTAGCACGACGGCAAAAACGTCTTGGCAAGTTGTCGAGGCGACGGACAGTTTCCGATCAGTTGGCCGAACTCATTCGTATAGGCCGCGCCGCCGAACTGGTCGATGTAGCGGTGATCTTGATCGTAGCCGCCGATGCCGACGTAGTATGAGAACATTCGGTCGGGCGTAGCGCCCCCCGCTTCCACGTTGAGACTATGGTAAAACGTCGGCGTGCCGACGCTCGCGTTCACAATCGCATAACCCGGGGAGGTTCCGGTCTTGATCACCTGGTTGATAAATCCGGCGAGGCCCTGCGCCTCGGCGTTCGATGGAGTCGCCCCAGTGTAGACTTGGAGCTCCAGTTGTCCCAGCGACGACAGCGATCCCGATGGATAGTTATCGAAGGCTCGATTGATGGGAATGCCGTCGAATTCATAGCCGACCTCGTACGCATCGCCTCCGCGAACGTGAACGGCTTGCAGATATCCGTTCTGATTCGCCGGAACGTAGGCGCCGGGAACCGACGCAATTGCAGAATATGCGCTATTGAGCGAACCTCCGCCGCCCAGCACCGCGGTACGTTCCTGTTGGGCGGCGTTGACGGAGTAGATGTCTGCCGTCGTCCCGGGCCGAACCAGGCTCGCGCTGCTGCGCGAGGTGACGTTGGCAATGGTCTTGAGCGCGATCCGCAACGACATCGTCACGGTTTGCTGCGCATCGGCGAATACCGCGATGCCCACAAACGAGCCGGGCGAGTAGCCCGCTTTTTGTAGTGAAATCGTGTATTCGTCGGGGGTTAGCGACACGAATGCGAAGCGTCCGCGCGCGTCGGTCACCGTCTTCGCCGTCTGCGACGGGCTGACGGCCGTAACGGCGACGCCGCCGATCGGATTGCTGGTTCCGGCTTCAAGAACGATGCCGCTGATGCCGCCGGTCGTTCCGGCTCGCACCGGCAGCGCGAACGCCGCGATAGCAATGGTCAGCGCAACAACTACAACTCGTCTCATACGTTCTCCCGTGAATCTCCTCATGTCATCCCAACTCGTCAAGGACGACGGAAGCAGTTACTCGTCGTGGCATCCGGCTGGAAGCGGTACTTGGTCAGAAATTCATGGTAGGAAGACATCGCGCGATCGAACTCGGCGCGGATCGCCGCCGCCTCCCGGTAGTGCGGCGCGAGCGGGGGCCCTTGAGAAAGCGCGATCGCACCCTGCAAAATCGTCAAGCGCTCGCGCACACGGTCGGGCATTAATTGGTCGTCTTCCGAGTTGACCACGCCGGACGTGAACATGGAGTAGACGGCGTGGAGGTCGCGGGCTTCCTGCTTTTTCGTTTCGCCATCCTTCGACTGACTCAGGGTGACACTAGGAGATCGGCTGCGCAGTGCGCCAAAGCGCGAAATGCCGTCTAACCGGTTGAGGGCCGTATCTATGACGGAGAGTTCGTCGTCGAGCGATTTCAAAAACTGAAAACGCGCGACGTAATCGCTTTGCGTCCAATGCGCGCGCGGATCGGGCTGCACCTCGAGCGTTTGCTCGGCCACCCCGTTACCCTGAGCCTGTCGAGCGGCACGCAAGCGAACCGTATAGCGGCCCGGAACGACGGTCGCTCCTTCTCCGCCACGATTCCAATCGCGAGCTCGTGACCATGGAATCGGCGGGCTCACGCGCAAATCCCAAGCGGCGCGATTCACGCCGGAATCGCCTGGCACGTCCAGACATCGAACGCGTCCTCCACTCCCGTCGAATACCTCAAGCCACGCGTCCCTACTGGCGCTCGGCAGATAGTACGAGATGGAGGCGCCCTCGTCGGGATCTTCACCGGCGTACATTCCGGCGGCCAAACAACATTCGTCGGGATGGGTGCCGTAATAGGTCGTCCACCAACGATACCATGTGTAGGCGGTGCGCAACGGAAAAACACGCGCCGCGGCCGATTCGACCGCCTTGCTCAAGCCCTCGATCGGGGCGAGATCGTCGAGAATCCAGAAGCCGCGGCCGTGGGTGGCGACCAGCAGATCGTGCCGCTGTGGTTGGATTCGAAGATCGTGCACGGCGACCGACGGCATGTTGAGCCGCAGGCTGCTCCAGTGGACGCCGCGGTCCAGCGAATACCAAACGCCCTGCTCGAGCGCCGCAAAAAGTACGGCCGGATCGAGCGGGTCCTCGCGGACGGCGTGAACGTATTGATTCGACGGCAAACCGCGCACGATCGTGCGCCACGTCGCGCCGGAATCGTCGGTAACGAGAATGTACGGTTGCGGATCGCCGAGGACGTGACGATCGAGCGCCACGTACGCGCGATTTGCGTCCGCACTGGAGGCTTCAACGGTATCGATCCTACCCCACGCAGCAACGGCGGCCGGCGTTACGTTATGCCAATGCGCACCCGCGTCGGTCGTTAATTGAACGAGCCCGTCATCGGTGCCGACCCAAATGCGCTTGCGGTCCAGGCGCGACGGTGCAATGTCGAAAATCGTGTCGTAGAACTCGGCGCCCGAAACGTCGGTGTTGATCCGACCCCCCGCGGCGCGCTGCTTCGTGGGATCGTTGCGCGTCAAATCCGGACTGATCCGTCGCCAGGTTCGTCCGCGATCGCGCGTTTCGAAGAGCACGTTTGCGCCATAGTATGCAGTTCCGCCCGCAGCGAACGCAATCGGCGCTTCCCAGTTCCAGCGATATGGGAGTCCGGCGAGACCGCGGCCGTTCGCGTCGGTCACGTCCGGTGTGATGTCGTAGTTCTGCCGGGAGCGTACATCGAAGATGCCTAACTGACCGTTCAGTTCGTTCACGCCGACGTTCCAGATTTGGGAGGGGTTGCCGGGCTCCGGCCACACCCACGAGCCGTCGCCGTCGTTTCCCACGTCGCGCCAGTCCGAGTTCTCGATGCCGAGTGGACTCAAGGAGTCGGAAGGTCCGCAGTATGAATCGTTGTCTTGCAGCCCTCCGCAAACGCGATACGGATTTTCGTCGTCGTAACCAATGCGATAGATTTGCGCGACAACGACATTGTAGCGCCAGTCCCACGTATTGCCACCGTCGACGGAGATCGGAGCGCCGCCGTCATTGGCTTCGATCAATCGCCGACCGTCGCGAGAGATCCAAAGACCGTGGTGGTCTTGATGCACCGCCGTCGCGACGTCGTGAAACGTCTTTGCGCCATCGTTCGTTTCGATCAAGTCCTCAGAGGAAAAGAAAACGCGATCGGGATTCGAAGGATCGACCGCGAGCCGGCTCATGTAAAAAGGCCGTTGGTTGACCAGCGTGTCGCGCGTCATCAACCGCCAATGCTCGCCCGCATCATCGGAACGCCACAGAATCCCTCCCTTGGACTGAATGAGCGCATACACGCGCCTGTTGCCAACACCGAGCCCGATGCGGCCCATGAACCCGTCCGGCAGACCGTCACCGTGCAATCGGCGCCAATGTGTTCCCCCGTCGGTCGACTTATAGATCCCGTCCAGCGGACCACCGCTCGTAAAGTCCCACGGCACCCTGCGAAACTGCCACATGCCGGCGAAAACGATTTTAGGATTCGCAGGATAGATCGCGACGTCCGACGCGCCGCTGGCCGGCCCGATATAGAGCGTGTGGTGCCACGTTTGTCCCCCATCGACGGTGCGGTAAATGCCGCGCGCGGCGCTGTCGCGATATGGATTTCCGACGGCGGCGATCCAGACGCGTCGCGAATCTAGCGGATCTACGACGATATTCGCGATTGCCCACGTGTCGTTCAGGCCGACGTTCCGCCACGTCTTGCCGCCGTCGTGTGTCAACCAAACTCCGTCGCCGTAAGAAACGTCGTTTCGCAGGTTCGGCTCGCCGGTGCCGACCCAGACGGTCTTGGAATCGCGCGGATCGATCGCGATCGCGCCGATGGCGTCGACGGCGTCCTGCGGCCAGACGTTCCGCCACGTCGCGCCGCCGTTCGTCGTTTTCCAGACGCCGCCGCCGGCGGCGCCAAAATAGTACAGCCCGGCATCCGAATTCGTGCCGGCAACGCCGGAGACACGACCACCACCGGCCGCCGGACCGATGTTTCGCCACGCGAGACCATGCAGCGACGGCAACACGACGCCGGCGGCGAGCAGCAGCGCCAGCGTGTCTATGCTCCCATCACGCTTAAGTAGTAGCGATCGAACGCGCCGAGCAGCCCTTCGGCATTCGAGTATGGGCCCGGCGAATAGGCGCGCGAACCGATCCCTAACTGCGTCAACTCGTTGGCGTGCCAATCCTGACGATTCGTGAGATCCCAAAAATCGACGGCATCAGTGGGGTCGAAGTCCGACTGCTCCATCGTCTTTGGATCGAAGAGCCACGCGCAAACGACTTCAGTGTGATTCGCAGCGATCGGCTTGACGTAATGTACCATGGCGTAGTCCGGATGCAGGCTCAAGAGCAGCGAGGGAAAGATCGTGTAGTAGTAGACCCGTTGCAGATCCGCGCCACCGACGCTACCAACCGGTGGACGCGCGCTGTGGCCCGTCGTGGTCAGACTCGTTTGCGGCTCACGCAGTTCCGAGAAGCCGCCCAGGAACGGTCCTTCGGAAAGGTCGTTGCGTCCGCTGTCCGAGGGGGAGAGTTTGTCCAGCTGCGGATGCACGACCGGGCAATGATAGCATTCGGAGTAGTTCAGAAAAACCAACTTCCAGTTGGAGGCCAGATCATAAGCAATGGTATGCGCCGTGCGAAGCGTGCCGACTTGCCAGCGCGCGAAGCGTGCCGTCAAGGGCGCAAACTCTCGCTCGAAGCGCGCCGTCGCATCGTGATTGACAAAAATGAAGCCTTCCCACAGCGCGACCGCGGCTTCTTTCAGAGGATACTGCGTTCGATCGAACGCGGGTACTTGGGCCATGTTGCGCGCGACTTTGAGGCTTCCGTCGAGTCCATAGGTCCAACCGTGATACGGACACTGAATCGAGCCCAAGAAACGCCCGGAGGCTCGTTCGCAGACGCGCGTGCCGCGATGCCGGCAGACGTTATAGAACGCATGGATTTCTCCGTCGCCGTCGCGCGTAAGGATCAAACTCTCGCCGCCTTGGTCCGTCGTGACAAAATCGCCGGGGGCGGGCAGCGATTCAATGCGCCCGGCGCACAGCCAACGTCGCGCGAAGATGCGCTCGCGCTCGCGAGCAAATACCTCCGCGGAGGTATACCAACTGCCCTCGAGGGTCTTGGCACCTATGCCGACGGTCGGGCGTACAAACGTTTCCATGCAGCACCTCGCCTTCGGAGTACGATCGTCCACAAGAGTTCGCCGCCATTTGGCGAAACCTGCCTTTCGGCGGCGTTTTATACGGGTTTTTCCTCCAATGAGCCCTGAAAGGTTCGGAAAAGAAGGCGCCTACGCCAAACGATCTGAGTAAGCGAGGGAACGCGAAGGAAGGCCTGGAGCGGTCGCTTCCACGAAGCGCATACTGCGACGCCCTCTTTTACGCCCACGAGCAGGATGCGATCTTTCGCCGACAGTGGGTTTACGCCGGACGTGCGGAGCAGTTCGACCGGATCGGTGCGTATCGCGTGGTTGAGTTTGCCGGCGAGAGCGTGATTCTGATTCGGACGCCCGACGGCGTGGCGGCACACCTCAACTTTTGCCGGCATCGCGGCAGCCGGCTTCTGTGCGGGGAAGGGGCCGTGCGGGGCGCGATTCGATGCCCGTATCACTCCTGGACGTATGCGCTTGACGGCCGGCTCATCGCGTCGCCGTACGTAGCGCTTGAAAGCGTGCCTCAGCGCGCGCGACGGTTGCACCGCGTCGCTGTGGCGCAATGGGGCGGCTTCCTCTTTTTGCACTTGTCGGCCGAAGAACCGCAAGCGCACCCTGAAACGTTGGAGACGCAACTCGGCGCTATCGCACAGCGCGTCGCGCGATATCCGCTGCATGAATTGCGGACGGCACGGTCACTGCGCTATGAAGTGGCGGCAAACTGGAAAGTGATCTTGGAAAACTACAACGAGTGCTATCACTGCGCGGGCGTGCATCCGGAGCTCTGCCGTTTGGTTCCCGCTTTCAAAAAGGCTGGGGGCGCACATCTCGATTGGGAAAGAGGGATCGACCATCGCGACGGAGCGTGGACGTTCACGTTTACCGGTACGAGCGACCGCAGGCCGTTTGGCACGCTGAACGATGAGGAGCGCGTCCGGCACAAGGGCGAACTCGTCTATCCCAATTGTATGCTAAGCCTTGCCGCCGATCACGTCGCGTCGTTCGTGCTGTGGCCGCGCGATGCGTCGAACACGACGATCGTTTGTGACTTGCTGTTCCATCCGGATGAAATCGCAAAGCAATCGTTCGATCCGACGGACGTCAGTGAGTTTTGGGATTTGGTGAACCGCCAAGACTGGCGCGTCTGTGAAGGCGTCCAAGCCGGGATGGGGTCGAAGGCATTCGACTACGGTTACTATGCGCCGATGGAAGATGCGAGTCTCGACATCCGGCGATACGTGAACTCGCTTATGCCCGTTTTCGACTCCGCTGCGAACGAGAACGAGTGATCGTGGATTACGATGCGATCGTCTTAGGGCTGGGCGGCATCGGAAGCGCGGCAACGTACTGGCTCGCCAAACGGGGTGCGCGGGTGTTGGGCTTGGAGCAGTTCGAACTCGGCCACGCCCGCGGTGAATCACACGATCACTCTCGAATCATTCGCTACTCGTATTTTTCACCGGTCTACGTGCGGCTGGCAAAAGATGCCTACGCCGCCTGGACGTCCCTCCAGAGAGATTCGGGCGAACGGGTCGTTTTCAAAACGGGCGGACTCGACATTCGCCCACGCGACGGCGCAATTCCACTCGAGGGATACGCCCGGTCCATGCAGGCGTGTGGCGTACCGTTTGAAGCGCTTGACGCGGCCGAAATCCGCAAGCGCTGGCCGGTGTGGGACGTAGGCGACGACGTTCACGGTCTGTTTCAACCCGACGGTGGGATCATCGCCGCAGCGAAGGCAACTGCGATGCATCAGCGTATGGCGCGCGAGCACGGCGCGACGTTACGCGAACGAAGCCCCGTGACGGCGATCGCGACGAGCGGCGACGACAACGTCAGCGTTGTGGCCGACGGGAAACGTCTGTGCGCTCGAAGCCTCGTGATTGCGGCGGGACCGTGGAGCGCCGGCACGCTCGAACGGTTGGGCGTGCGAATCCCCCTTGAAGTGACGAAGGAACAGGTGATGTATTTCGCAGCTCCTGACATTGCGAAGTTTGCGTTGGGCAGTTTCCCGATTTGGATATGGATGGACGATCCCGCGTTTTACGGCTTTCCCGTTTTTGGAGAGCCCGGCGCGGTGAAGATAACGCAAGATGCCGGCGGTAAGCCGGTCGACCCGAACACGCGCGGGTTCGGCGAAGACACGGAGATCACCGGGCGTGTGCAGGATTTTATCCGGCGCTATCTGCCCGCGGCGCTAGGGCCCATTCGCTTGGTGAAAAGTTGTCTCTACACACTGCCACCAGATCGCGACTTCGTCGTCGACGCCTTGCCCGAACATCCGAACGTCACTGTCGCGATCGGCGCGGGACACGCGTTTAAATTCGCCGGCGTTATCGGACGCATGCTTGCGGACCTCGCGGTAGATCGGAACTCGGCGATCCTAAGCCAAACCGAGACTCTCTTCGCGATCGATCGACCCATTCTGAAAATGGAATCGCCGCCCAAGACCTATATGGTCTGACGCACGACCGTGCGGATTCTGTCCCTCAACCTGCGCTCCGGCGGCAGCCGCCGCACGCTTCGCGCGCTGGTCGCGCGCTGCATGAGTCACGGCCCCGACGTCGTTACGTTCTCCGAGTTCCGAAATAATGCGGCGGGCCAGGCGCTACGCGATCAGTTGCGGGCGTCGGCCTTCACCTGTCACGCGGGGAGTCTCGAATATCCCCGAAACGGGGTCATGGTTGCGTCGCATCTCACGTTTACGTCGGTGAACAACCCCTTCGGATTGAGCGATGACGATTATCCGAACGCCGTCGTCGAGGCGCGCTTCGGACGTTTGCGCGCCTACGCCGTGTATTTACCAGGGCAGGACCGCAAGCGTCCGCACCTGCGCTGCTTTATTGCAGCGGCGATCGGCTGGAGCGAGCACGGAATTCCCGCGATCGCGATCGGTGACTTCAACTCCGGCCGCAACGCGACCGATATCGAAATCAACTTGGGGCGATCGAGGCTACGCGACGAATTCAGCACGGCGGACTTGTATGAAGAACTGGAGCGACATGCGATCGAGGCGTGGATCTACACGCACCCCAAGCAGGTCGAGTTTAGTTGGTATCCTTTTCGAACCGATCGCCGCGCCGTGCAGCGCAACGGATGGCGCATCGATAAGGCGTTCGTCTCGCCTGCCTTGCTCCCAATGGTGCGCCGCGCCGAATACGATCACGGTTTTCGCGCGGAAGGCTTGACGGACCATTCCGCATTGATCGTGGATCTCGACGTAGGACAAGCGGGGACTGGATGTGGGACCTCAGAGGTCGACAGCCGCGCTAAGAGCGCGTTCTGAAGTCCACGCCGCGCCTGCCGCCGTGAGGCGGCGTAGTTCCGATGCGAAGCGGCTGCGCAGGGCGTCGAGCACGCGATGGTATTCCTGACGTTCGGTATATTCGCGTCTCGCATCCAGCGATTCCAATTGCGCGTCAACGTAGCCGAGCAGCATGGCGGCGCGTTCTTGAGAGCGAGAGTTTTTCGGCTGCAGCGCCGCAGCGGCAGCGAGATGTTGAAATATATAGAGTGTGAGAACCGTGGCCTTCACTTGTCGCGCAACGTCGAGGGCCTTTGTGGCGTAGAGCCGAGCATCGTCAAAGCGATCGAGCGCGACGGAATAGGCTGCCATGTTGCTGAGATCGTTCGCAGCGGAGCGGAGATTGTTCGTGCGCTCGTGCGCGATGAGCGCTTCGTGCGCGCGTTGCAAGGCGGCCACCGCGTCTCCGGATGCAAACTGAACCTCTGCTAGGTGTCCGGCGATCGATGCTGCGGGCCGTTCGAGTCGCAAAGCAAGATAGAGGGTGAGCGCCTGGCCATACAACGCGCGGGCGCCTTCGAAGTCGCCGGCGCGGCTGCGCGCCGTGCCTAAGTCACCGAGGACGAGCGCTTCCAATCTCGAGTTGCCCATGCGCCGTGCAATCTCTAACGCCTCCCCCAGCAAGGCTTCGCCTCGCGCACCCGCACCCAGCGCGCAGAGAGCGCTGCCGGCGGCCTGCAGGGCACGGGTCAATTGGATGTCGTCGCAAGAGTTGCGCAGCAGCAGCGCCTGTTCCGCCGCGCGCAAGGAGGGAGCGTACTCGCCCAGGGCCGCATTCAGTTCCGCATCGGCGATGTAGAGAGCGGCACAATCGCCCGCCGTGATGGCGGTTTCACAATCGAGCGCCGCGTTCGTCCAGCGGCGTCCCTCGGCAGGAGAGATGGAATACCAAACGCGAGCGAGTAGCGCGGTCAGGCGGCACCCCGCGAGGACGTCGTTCCCTTGAGCGATCGCCCAGCGCAGTGCGGCGCGACAGTTTTCGAGATCGGCGTGGGCCTCGTAAAACCACGTGGGTTCATCGGCAGCGTACCAATTCCGGTCGAGCCTTTGCGCGAGTGTGACACAAGCGACGAGATGACGTTGTGCGACCGCGTCGCGCTCGCTGCGTACCTCTAATCGCTCGAACGCATACTGTCGCGTTACGTCGAGTAAACGATATCGTGACGAGCCGCGAACGAATTCCGTCATGACAAGCGATTGGGCTATGAGCGACGTGAGCAAATCGAAAACGTCTTCTTGGGCCAGATCGCCGTCGGAGCACACCGCCGTGGCCCCTTGTAAAGTGCAGCCGCCCGCGAAGATCGACAACCGTTCGAAGAGCAATCGCGCCTTGGAGGATAGCAACGCGTAACTCCAGTCGATGACGGCTCGCATCGTTTGATGCCGCGGAACTGCTTGTGCGCCGGAGCACAAAAGCGTGAAAGCCTCATCGAGCCGGTCGCATATCTCTCGCGGAGATAGCGCCGTGGCGCGTGCGGCGGCGAGCTCAATCGCGAGCGGCAAGCCGTCGAGTCTGCGGCAGATCCGCACGATAGGTTCGACGTCGGGCGATTTGAGTTCGAAGCGTGCATCGGCAGACGACACGCGTTCAACGAAGAGCGCAACGGCGCCGTACGAGAGCGCCTGTTCCGCCGAGAGTTCTCCGTTCGGGGGAACGTCGAGCGGCGGAATGCGGTACACGTTTTCGCCCGTGACTTGTAAGGGCTCGCGGCTGGTGACCAACAGGGCGATCCTGGGACACGCAGATAGGAGCGAGCCCGCGATTCGGCGCACTTCCCCGACGATGTGCTCGCAGTTGTCCAGCACGATCAAGAGTTGCTTTTCCGCGAGGTACGTGGAGATCGTCGAGAGCATCGAGCCCCCGCCTACTTCTTGTAAGTGCAGCGCGCCGGCGATGGTTTGCTCCACCGAAGAACATTCGGTCAGTGGAGCGAAATCGACAAAGCAGGCACCCGAACCGAAACGCTGGAGTAGTTGTTCGGCTACGGCGATCGACGCACGTGTCTTACCAACGCCACCTGGACCTACGATGCTGACGAGCGAAACTTCCCCGACGAGTTGCGCGATGTTGCGCACGACGGCTTCGCGTCCCACCAGCGGAGTCAATTGTGCGGGTAAGTTGTTGTGGACCCAACTCGTGCGTTGTAAGGCACGGATTCCGCGGGCTTTGCGAGCCGATAGTTCCAGCAACGTCTTTTGGCGCTCGTCGAGGCCTAACGCGTTCGCCAGTCGCTCCAGCGTTTCACGATACGGCACTTTGCGATAGCCGCGCTCGAGCGCGCTGATCGCTTGAACGCTAATCAGCGCTCGGTCTGCCAGCATCTGCTGCGAGAGTCCGGTCCGCGCTCTGAATTGCTTCAGTAGCGCGCCAAAATCGAGGCTAGCCTCCCGGTGAGGGCGCAACCGCGTACGGGGGCCCATCGAGCGGAATCGTACGAGAGAGGATTTTTCCGCTTTCAGGATCGACGGCATCGATAAAACCGGCGCCATCGGCAACCCAGAGATGCTCCTGATGGCGATCGAAATTCATGTTCAGCGGGCGAACGAAGCCCGTCGAAAGCAGCCGGCAATTCGCGGTCCCGGTGCATTTATAGATGCCGGCCGTTTGATCGATGTAATACAGATTTCCGGATCGGTCGAACGTGATTCCGCCGGCGGACCGGATGCCGCCGACTACTTGGGTTCCGGTTCCGCTGCACTTTTGAAACTCTACGATTCCGCCGCCGCCAAGTCCGAGTTGGTTGAAACTGAAGTAGCAATTTCGCATGGAATCGAGGGCGACGCCGAAGCCGGTAAGCAACGCGGTTCCGTAACGCAACACGCGCGAATGGTGCCGTTCCCCATTGAGGTAGACGCTGACGCTACCCGGCTCGCCGGTCCTTGTGAGGGCGTTGGCAACCACGACGAGACGCCGGTCGGCGGTCATATCGACGGCGACGGGGACCTGACCGCGGTCCTCCAGCAATTCCTTGGGACCGACCGGACCGTTGCGCGTGGAGCGGTAGACGAGTACGTCTGAGAAGACGCTGTCGGCAACATACCACCAGCCGCTTGCCGTTACTTTGCTTCCCTTCGGCCCGCTGAGGTTTTTGGTGAGCTGCTCTAGGAAACTCAGGGAAAAACCGTTGCGGCGATAGACGCCCGCATCGTTGCCATACAGTTGCGCGTCGTACATCCAGCCCCTCGCGCTCGGGAGCGTTGCCCTTGAAGGCGCTCCGTCCCCCGCGTCCCATCCGGCGCGTGGCTGTGACCCCGGCGCGCCGCCGGCGCAGCCGCTCAAAAGCGCCGACACGATGGCTGCCAAACTCGTAATCGTACGGGCGACGCGGTAGTGCATGCGGCCATCTCGTTCAACGAGCAAGTTGCAGGCTCCGTCCGATGCGGTTAGCCGCCCCGCGACGCACGGGAAGCGTCACGGGGCGGCCTGCTCTCTGCAACAATTTATAGTAAGCGAATCTTACCACGCTAATCAGATGCGCTAACGACACGAGCGGTACCGGATTCAAGTGTGCGGCAAACTGTGCGGGTCCGCTGCGGCGACGCGGCGTTTTCCGGAGAGATAGATTGCGACGCCGCCGACCAACACGAGCGCGGTGAGTCCGACGATCTTCACGATGGCGAGCGTTTTATTCGGATCGTCGGCGGACGGAAAGCCGGCGAAGATCATCGCGAGCAGCGTCGTGAGGAAGCCGATCGTCGCTGCCGCATACACCGTTATTCTACCGCCGGGTATCTGGAGAGCGCCATGAGTCGTCGCCGGACGCAACTTCAGCGCCGCGGCAAAAAGGAACAGAAACGGCACCATCGTGATCAGGACGGTGGCGCTTACTAAGACGTCGTAGGCGCCTTTGACGCTCGTCCCGCCTTGACCTAAGAAAATGAACAGCGCGGCAATGGCGGCTTGCGTGACGATTGCGGCGACCGGCGATCCCCATCGGGGATGCATCCGCCCAAAGGCTTCCGGCAGATAGCGATCGAGTCCCGCGACGAACGGAATCCGCGCCACCGCTCCAAGCCAGGCGCCGCAACTGCCAATGCAACTGATCGCTACGAGCAGCGCCGCGATGGGGGTGAGTGCGACCCAGTTCATTCGAGCGGCGACGGCCGAGATCGCCTGCATGACGCCGGAAGATGCGTTGACGTTTTGCGGCAGCAAGCCGGCGAGCACGCTCACCGTGCCGGCGATATAAATGACGGCGATCGCCGGAGCCGCGACCGCCAAACCGATCGGAACGGTGCGCGCGGTGTGCTTGATCTCTCCGCCCATGAACGAAATCGCTTCGGGGCCCGTCCATGCGAAGGCGATGACCGACCAAAAGATCACGTCCTTGAGGTGTGCCTGGGGCCGCATCGTCGCGGCCGTGATCGCAGTAGCAGAACCAAATCGGACCGCCGCAAATATTCCGAGTCCAATCAACAGCAGCGTGGCGCTCCAGCGCGCGATTGCGCCCACGTTGTTCAGCCACTTTCCGATTTGCAGTCCGTAGACGTTCACGACGGTTGCCAGCGCCAGTCCGCCCAGCGCGACCGCGATGAAATAGGATGGCGTCGCCGCCAACGCCGCGCCTTTCGACGCTGTGATAAAGAGCGCATTTCCCGCCGCAAAGTACAGCAACGCGGGAAAGTACGGAAGGTTACTGGCCCAGTAGGTCCAGCCCGTCATGAACCCGGCGAACGGACCGAAAGCGCGTTTGGTCCAGACGTACAAGCCGCCTTCCTCGGGATAGTGCGACGACAGGAAGATCACCGCAATGGAAAGCGGCACAAACATCGCCAGGCAGCCGATGAGCCAGACGGGGATGGCGCTCGGCCCGGCTGCCGCGGCGGTTGCTACCCATTGCAAGTTTGATCCGGCGACGACAAAAAACAGGGTGACATCGAACAAACCCAGCGTGCGTCGCAGCCGCATGGGCCGGCGAGTTCAACGAGCCGTTACGCATCGCCCACTGCAACCATTATTGCAGTGGACGATGCGTTATCGTTGTGTTAGTACCGGCTCCAATGGCCTTCGCGCCAATACCAGCCGTTGGGGCCGTAGACCCAATGCCCCGGCTTCCAAACGGCACCGCCATACGGACGGAGTGCGTAATGGCCATGAACCCAGACGTAGCGATACCCGTTCCACCGCCAGTGGCCGGGCATCCAATAGTAGCCTGCGCCCGGCGAAGCGGGTGCGGCTTCGTAGATCGGCGCCGGCGGCGCCGTGTTGACGTAGACTTGAGCGTTCGCGGGCAAGGCACCGCCCGCAATGGCGGCGCCCAGTGCGCATGCAACGAGCAAGCTTCGTACTTTCATCATGACTCTTGCTTACCACGGCAAACGGGGCGCTTCGCGCAGCGCTGATTAAAGCTACGTTCAAAGATGATGAGAAACGAGCCGCTGCGTCGGCTGCTTCATTGCTTCCCACATTGCCGTCGCCGCGAGCACGCACACCTCGCGCTCGAGTTGGAGCCGGCGCTGCGTTTCGCCCATTGCGGCGGGAAGAATCGTCAACAGGACGTCACGGTCGTGCGCTTGGCCGAGTGCGTCTTGGAGGTTTGCGAACTGTTCGGCGGCCGTTCCGAAGGACGGTTCGAGGCAGGCAAAACGTTCCAATGCATAGCGAAGCCGCTTGCAGGCAATGCGAAAGTCGTGTAACGCCGCTTTGCCCGCTTCGTCGAGCGCCGTAGATAGGCGCGTGACTTCTTGGGCACGGGTCTCAACGACGCGTCGCGCGAGTTTGCAGGGCTTGTGGACGCCCTCCAACACGATGGCCCGCGGTTTCATACGGGGTAGCGCAAGCGTTGCAATCGCTTGCACGCGCGCTCCATCGCGTGCTGCTCTTGCGCACGCAGAGTGCGCAGCAACTCTAGCGCATGGTGTCGCTCCACCGGCGCCACGCAGCGCTCGAGCAACTCGCGGATCACCGTTGCATCCCGTGCGGCGTCGGTCGCTTTGGCGGTGCGCTTGACCGATCGTAACAGTGCTGGACTTTGCACGATGTACGCGGTATCTTCCAACAACGAACGCAGACGGCGGCTCGCCGTGCGGACGTGGTGCAAACGTTGGTCGTCCGGTTTCCGAACGAAACGCCGCCGCGCGCGCTCGAGCATGCGCCGCTCCGTTTCCACTCGTTTGCGTAACCACTTCATTATCTACAGCGTCCGATCGAGGCGCGTTCGACGGGGGTATTTCCTTCGTCCTTCGCGAAACGAACGAACGAAGTGAGAGGACCGCGCTTCCTTCTGCTCATTGCCCTTCTCGCTATCGTCGCCGTAGGGGCCTGGTATTGGTTCTCACATCAAGCGCGGCACGGCGAAACGATCGTCCTCTATTTCACCAAGCAAGACGGTTCGAGTCTCGGTAAAATGAGAGTTTCAATGCGAGCGCAGCGCGAAGGCGAGAGTGCGACGCAATACCGCGAAAATATGGCTCGTTACGCCGCGATTCAAGCCGTGGCGGGACCGCCGAACGATATCGCGGCGATTCGCTTTCCTCCGGGCACGCACGTTCAGGCCCTGAGTCTGGACGGATCGGTCGCGCGGGTAGATCTTTCCGATGACGTCGAGCGGCAAGCCGGCGGCTCTTTTGGCGAGACGGGAGAATTCAAAGCGCTGGTATTCACCCTGACGGCGGTTCCCGGAATCGATGCGGTACAGGTCACCATTAACGGCGCTCGGCTTCCGACGCTTCCTGGCGGCCATTTGGAACTTGATGAACCGCTGCATCGGTCGGACTGGTAGATTTCTCGGCGTGGCGCTGTTCGCCGGCGCCGCGTTCGTGGCCGTTCCCTCGATGGCAGACACTTCTCTTAACGTGCTCTATCAAGGCCAGACGATGCATCTGACGCACGTCGTAACCTACTCCGGGATGACGGCCGTGGGCATCGAGGATCCCGCATTTATTGGATTGCTTCGCGCAACCGGTGCGGTGCTTTCTTGGAAATCCGGCGAGCGTTACGTTTTGATTACGACCTCGGCGCCTACAATCGTGAGCTTTGGCATGGGTGACCGGCAGTACGACGTAGGTTCTTCGAGGATGCAAGCGGGCTTTGCGCCCTTCCAGCGCGGTGACGAGCCGTACTTGCCGTTCGATGACGTCGTACGCGGACTTGGCTTACGCGCGCATCGGGAAGGAAGCGCACTCGCGTTAGAGCCGAATGCCCGCGATCAGGCGGTAATCGCGCAGGCGTCGCCGACGCCGGAGCCCACGCCGCCGGCGACCCCGGCCAATGGGGCGACGACTGTAACCGACGTCGAAATAAGTACGACGCAGGAAGGCGTCGACGTTTCGATCGCTGTCACCGGCGACGCGACGTACGAATGGCATCGCCTCCGCGATCCGGACAATCGTTTTTGGGTCGACATCAAAGACGCGACGTTGCAGGGTCCGCCGCTGGAACAAAATGAAGCCGCGCCATTGGTTTCGATGCGCGTCCGGCAAGTTGACTCCAACGTCGTGCGGGTCGCACTGACGCTGCAAGGTCCAAAGGGAATCGCGGTCGAGCCTTCGACCACCGGTCTACGAATCGTGGTTGGTTCCCAAGATGTGGCCGATGCGCCGCGCGCGGGAGGCGGTTCGCTCGGGCGCATCGTTTCGGAGGGCCAAACCGCGACCGCCGTAACGCCGGCGCCCGTCGAAGAGCCGGCCGGCAACGTTTCCGGCGCTGACGAAAACGCCTGGAAGTTCGGGCCCCCCGCAACTAACAATTACGTTCCGACGAACCCGCATTTGATCGTGCTGGACCCGGGCCACGGAGGGAGCGATCGGGGAACGATTCACGGCGGCGTCGCCGAGGCCGAACTCACGTTGGATATGGCGAAACGACTGCGCGACATCCTGGTCGCCGCGGGCTGGCAAGTGAAACTGACGCACACGAGCGACGTGGACGTCTACGCTCCAAACGACAGCGCGCATGACGAGCTGCAGGCTCGAGTGGATGTCGCCAACCGCGCCGGAGCGCGCTGCTTCGTGAGCATTCATGCCAACGCGTTTATCAACGCGGGTCCGTACGGAACCACGCTGTACGTCTCAAAGCCCGAAGATTTCGCGCTCGCCCACAGTATCGAGACGCGCTTGGCCGACGACGGAACCAAAGACGACGGCATCGTCAAGGCGCACTACTACGTCACGTTTCACACGAAAATGCCGGCCGTCTTGATTGAGACGGCATTTCTCTCCAACCCGAGCGACTATGCCTTACTGACCTCGCCGTCATGGCGGCAGAAGATCGCGGAAGAAATTGCCGACGGCATCCAGCGATACGTCCGCGACAATCCGGTGCGTTAAATGGTCGGGTGCTTTGATTCCGGCCTCGGCGGACTCACCGTTCTGGCGAGGCTGCGGGAGCGATTACCGTCGGCCGATTTAGTGTTTTTTGCAGATCAGGCGCACGTGCCCTACGGCGATCGTACCCACCGCGAGCTTATCGGTTTGCTACGCCGGAATCTTGCGTGGCTCGACGCGCAAGACGTCGACGCCATCGTCATGGCATGCAATACGTCGTGTGCGATCGCGGAACGATACGGTTGGCCTCGGACACGCGCGCCGGTGCTCGATCTGATTGAATCGGCGGCGATCGCCGTGGAAATGAGCGCCTTTCGGCGTGTGGGCGTGGTCGCGACCGCGGCGACCGTCGGAGCTGGATCGTACGGTCGCACGTTACGAGAGCGCATCGCCGGCATTGACCTGGTGGAAGTCCCGGCGCCGGCACTCGTTCCACTCGTTGAAGCCGGTACGATTCAGGGGCCGCCGGCCCGCGCGGCGGTCGCCGAAGTTTGCGCGCATCTTCCGCTCGATCTCGAAGCGCTGGTATTGGGGTGCACGCATTATCCGGTTCTTGAAGAGCACTTCCAGGCGATTCTCGGCAGCGGCGTCGCGTTGATCGATCCGGCGTTGGTGCAAGCGCGACGCGCCGCCGAACTGTTGGGTGATCGAGCCTCCGGCGCCGGCATGACGAAGTACGTTACCAGCGGAGATGAGGCTGCCTTCCACGCAAACGTTGTTCGTCTAACGCCCGAACGCAGGCACAGCCGGTTTGAGTATCATGAGCACGAAGGCGGTGATCGGCAGAATCAACGCAACGAATCCCCAGAAATTCCAGCCCTTTGAGAGACGTTCGTACTCTTCGAGATTTCCGGCATGCGCTGCGACCGATAATTGGCGCTGCGTTCGCGAAAGCGGCATGAACGCTAATCCCGCGAGGACGAAGGCGATCAATCCCCAGAGAACCCAACCGGTCGAGAGTATCGGAATGCTGCCGACGAAGGCCGCGCCGAAACCGCCGACGAGCAAGATGATAATGCCGGGAATGGTGAAGATCTGGTCGGCTTTTATGATGGCGTCGATGGTGTGCGCCATGATTGCCATGTTCCGTTTGCCGTCCGCATAGGCTTTCCAAAAAACCCCGACGGTGATATTGCCCAGAAAGAGGACGACGCCGGCGACATGAAAGAGCTTCAAAATCAGATACATGGGCGTCGTGCCTCCTCGCTTGACGTCCGGAAGCCATTCGCCCTTTCAGCGCTGGTGCATCCTCGCCTGGCGCTTAATGTGCCGAAAGCAAACCGACGTGGAACAGCGAGAAGAAAAACGCCGTGGTCGCGGTTGCCAGCAGTACTCCGGCGACGACCTGCATGATCGTGTGCGAACGTAGATAGACGCGAGCCCAGCAAACCATTGGAATTAGTACCATGAAAGGCAGCGGCTGGCGTCCGTAAACGAGCGTCAGCGCGGTCAGCGGAGCGGTGATGCCGATGGCGTGCGTGCTGATCTTCCAATAGCGGGTAATGTATTGCACGACGAGCGTTGACACGAGATAGCCGAGCATCGCGGCGATCATCAAGCGCGGCGCGTGCACTAGCCAAAGCACGATGGCACCCAGCGCGTCAAAGACGCCAAAAGCGCTGAAAACCAACTCACGCTCCGCTCTCAGCGACATATCGAGATCCGAAATTCGATCGCTCGCGTAGAGCCAGAAAACGTAGATCATCGGGCCTAGCGACGTGAAGAACGTCGAGGCAAACAGCAGTCGCCAAAACTCGAACGTGTCTTTTGCCCCGATATGCGCCAAGATAGAAAATAAGGCGAGCGCGGTCAAAAACGGGTTGAAAATCGTCGAAAGGATTCGCGCAAGATCGCGCCAGACGCGCCGGTTTTTGATCGGTACGACCGCGCGCAGCTGGGGCGGCGACTGTTGCGCATCCGGCACTCCAGCGACGCCGTTCGGTTTCCCCTATTCGAATACCGCCGTGAGCTGCAGAAGGCCGTCATGGGGCGGCGGTCGTAAAGAGCAGCCCGTTGAATCTACTGTTGCTTGCCGCCGTGGCGGCGCCAAAGGTCGTTCCGTCGGCGGCGCTCACGGCTGTGCCGAGGGGTGCTCCGCCGCCCAGCGTTCCGGCAGCGATACCTCCGGTACCGGCTGTGGTGCCCAAGGGTTGGATTGCGGCGCATTTGCCATGGCTCACTCACGGCCTAGCCGGGATTTTCGTACTGTCCGCGTTGGCCCTGATCTTCCTGTTGGCGATTCAAACGACGAAACAGGAAGGGCTTACGGGCTCGATCGGCGGCCGCGTCGAGAGCGCTTATCGCGGGCGGCTCGGCGCCGAAGAACAACTCAAGCGGCTGACCGGAATCGTTGCGGTCTTTTTCGTCGTCTGCGGATTCGTGCTGTCGCTGACGGGAATCTAGTGTGCCGTCCGCGGACGGCGCGCTAGCGGACTAGCCTCGTGCGGCTGCTGGACGTCAAGAATCTTCACACCACTTTCCGCACCGAAGACGGGCCGGTCACCGCGGTCAACGGCTTGTCGTTCGGATTAGATGCCGGTGAGACGCTAGGAATCGTCGGTGAGTCCGGCTCGGGAAAATCGGTTACCGCACTATCGGTCATGCGCTTACTAGCGCGCAACTCGACCGTAACGGCGGATCGCATCGCCTTCGAGGGCGAAAACCTCTCCGAGAAAAGCGAAGCGGAGATGCGCAAGATTCGCGGTTACAAAATCGCGATGATCTTTCAAGATCCGATGACGTCGCTAAATCCCGTGTTAACGATCGGCGAGCAGATCGCCGAGGCGGTCCGTCTGCATCTCGGCGCGGGGAAACAAGAAGGACGCGAGCGCGCGATCGAGATGCTGCGAAAGGTCCGCATTTCGTTGCCGGAGCGTCGACTCGGCGATTATCCGCACCAATTCTCGGGCGGAATGCGTCAGCGCGTGATGATCGCGATGGCCCTTTCGTGCAATCCCGCCCTCTTGATCGCGGACGAGCCGACGACTGCCCTCGACGTAACGATTCAGGCCCAGGTGCTGGAGTTAATGAACGACCTCCAGCGCGAGACCGGTGCGGCGATCATTCTGATCACGCACGATTTAGGCGTTGTGGCGGAATTCTGCAAAAACGTACTCGTCATGTACGCCGGAAATCTGGTCGAGTACGGGACGGCAGAACAAATCTTCAGCCGGCCGCGGATGCCATACACGCAGGGATTGCTGGCTTCTCTTCCACGCCTCGACGAGCGCCGGCACCGGCGACTCGAACCGATCAAAGGTCAGCCGCCGAATTTGTTGCGATTGCCGCCGGGCTGCGCGTTCGCGCCGAGATGCGCGTATCGCATGCCGATCTGCGATCAGCCCGTGCCGTTGTACGATTTCGGTGACGGACACGTCGCGCGGTGTTATCTCTACGACGAACGGTCCCTGGATCAGCGGCCGGAGGTCGCACGAGCGTTGCCGACGGTCGCCCACACATGAACGGCGGCGCCCTTATCGAGGCCCGCGAACTATACAAATACTTTCCGATTTATGCCGGTCTCACGTCGCGCCACGTCGCCGATATTCGGGCGGTAGACGGCGTGAGTTTCACCATCCAAGAAGGCGAAACGCTGGGTCTCGTCGGCGAATCGGGGTCGGGAAAGACGACCGTCGGGCGCTTGTTGTTGCGACTGCTTCCTCCCACCAAGGGCAACATTTTCTTCGAAAAACAGGACGTGTTGGCCATGCGTCGCGGCGAGATTCGCAGGCTGCGCCGCTCGATGCAGATCATTTTCCAAGATCCGTTCGCATCGCTGAACCCTCGCATGACGGTCGGCGAGATCGTCGGCGAGCCGCTCCGAATTCACGGTATTGCCTCCGGCAAAGAGGTCGATGCCCGCGTTAAGGAACTGCTGCAATTAGTCGGTCTTCGACCGTATCATGCCAACCGGTATCCGCACGAGTTTTCAGGGGGTCAGCGCCAGCGCGTCGGAGTCGCACGAGCGCTTGCGGTCAATCCGAAGTTCATCGTCTGCGATGAGCCGGTTTCCGCGCTGGACGTTTCGATTCAAGCGCAGGTGATCAATCTGCTCGAGGACTTGCAGGCGAGGTTCCGCCTTACGTACCTTTTCATCGCACACGACTTATCGGTCGTGCGACACATCTCCACCCGCGTCGCCGTGATGTACGTCGGTAAACTCGTCGAGCTCGCGGATCGCGACGCGCTCTACGACAATCCGCTCCATCCCTATACCCAGGCGCTGCTGTCGGCGATTCCCATCCCGGATCCGGTACTGGAAAAGCGCCGAAAACGAGTCGTTCTGACCGGCGATATACCATCACCGGTGAATCCGCCATCGGGATGCCGTTTTCACACGCGATGTCCGGTCGCATTTGCGCGCTGCTCGGTCGAAGAGCCGCCGCTGCGTGAGTATGTGCCGGGGCATTTTGCGGCCTGCCATTGGGTGGAAGAACACGGTGGCCAAGCGCCGCAACTGATCGAGAAACTTCCGTAATTTTAGAAGGGCGGTCACTCGAACCGCCCTTCACGTTTACCCTGCTCTGCTAGCCCTTTTTCTTGCGTCCCCCTTTTTTGCGGCCGCCGGCTTTTTTACGTCCGCCACCCTTTTTGCGCCCGGTACTTTTTTTGCGCCCGGTACTCTTTTTGCGCCCGGCGGTCTTTTTGCGGCCGCCGGCTTTTTTGCGTCCGCCGCCTTTTTTACGTCCGGCGGCTTTTTTACGTCCGCCGGCCTTTTTGCGGCCGGCCGCAGATTTCTTGCGGCCGCCTTTGCGTCGTCCGTTGCTCGATTTTTTACGTTCGGCGCCCTTCTTTCGACCGTTGCCACCTTTGCGGGTGGAGGTCTTTTTGCGACCGTTTGAGGCTTTTTTACGGCCGCCCGTTGCGGACGATTTGCGGCGTCCTCTGCGACGCGGCATCTGGTCTTCGCCAGATTCGCCGCCATTCATCATCGAATCGGAGTCCATTCATTCCTCCTCGTCCCCGGGGACGATTAGCGTTAGTGGACAGCGCCCTTGCGGCGCTTTTGAACGAATAATAGACAATTTTTTAAAATGATGCAACTTTAGGCGCGATATCGCTTCAATAGAGTTCGGCAATTTGCTGGCCCTTGACCGCGGCGGTATACTAAGCCCCGTGAAAAAGCCCCTCATCATCGTAGAGTCGCCCACGAAGGCACGGACGATCAAGAAGTTCTTGCCGGGGCGCTTCGTGGTGAAGGCGTCCGTTGGACACGTTCGCGACCTTCCGAAGAGCACGCTTGGAGTCGATGTCGCACATGATTTTGCGCCGAAATACGTGACGATCAAGGGTAAGGCAGACATCATCAAGGAACTCCGCAGCGCCGTAAAAACCGCCTCCGACGTCTATCTCGCAACGGATCCCGATCGTGAGGGTGAGGCCATCGCTTGGCATCTCGCACAGCTTCTCAAACTCGACGATCCTAAACGGATCGAACTTCACGAGATAACGAAGTCGGCGGCGCTCGCTGCGCTCAAACACCCGCATCACATCGATCTCGACAGGGTCAACGCCCAGCAAGCGCGGCGGATTTTGGATCGCCTCGTGGGCTATAAAATCTCGCCGTTGCTTTGGTCGAAGGTGCGTGGTGGACTCTCCGCCGGACGCGTGCAGTCGGTGGCCGTGAAACTCATCGTCGACCGGGAACGCGAGATTCTCGCCTTCGTTCCGAAAGAGTATTGGAGCATCACGGCCCTTCTCGCTCCGGCGCAGAGCCCCGCGCAGACCTTCACTGCCGAACTCGTGAGCGAGCATGGAAAGAAACTGGAGGTAGCCCATGCCGACCACGCACACGCCATCGTGCGCGCGCTTGATGGCGCAGCGTATCGCGTAACATCCGTTAAGAAGCGTGAGGTTCGTCGGCAGCCGCCTGCGCCGTTTACCACTTCTACGCTGCAACAGGATGCCTCGCGCAAGTTGAAGATGCGCGTTCGCCGAGCGATGCAGGTGGCGCAAGCGCTCTACGAAGGGGTCGATCTGGGCAGTGAGGGCACCGTCGGCCTTATCACCTACATGCGCACCGACTCGACCCGCATCAGCGATCAAGCACGTGAAGCCGCGCGCGATTTCATCGCCGGCACGTTTGGTGCGGAGTTTCATGGAGGCGGCCGCCATCGCGTCCGACAAGGCGCACAGGACGCGCACGAGGCGATACGGCCGACGGACGTCCAGCACACGCCGCAACGGCTTTCCGGAGTCCTCAAGCGTGAAGAACTTCGCCTCTACACCCTGATCTGGGAACGCTTCGTCGCCTCTCAGATGGCTGCTGCGCTTTTCGACCAGACCATCGTCGAAGTCGGCGCCAACGACTATGGCTTTCGCGCGACGGGAACGGTGATGCGCTTTGCGGGCTTCACTAGGGTGTACGACGATTCGCGCGACGACGACGCATCGAAAGGGCGCGCGCCGCTGCCCGACCTGCACGAAAAAGACCCGCTACGCTGCGAACGGCTGGAGCCGAAACAGCACTTTACGGAGCCGCCACCGCGATACACCGAAGCGGCGTTGGTCAAGGCGTTGGAAGAAAACGGTATCGGCCGTCCGTCGACGTATTCGGCGATCGTCGAAACGATCCAGGCGCGCGGCTACGTCACCCAGCAGGAGCGGCGGTTCCTGCCGACTTCGATCGGCGAGGCGGTGAACGACCTGCTCGTGGAACATTTTCCGAAGATCGTCAACCTGCACTTTACAGCGCAGATGGAGACTGACCTCGATCACATCGCCGAGGGGCACGAGGATTGGATCGCGCTGCTGCATCGCTTTTACGGTCCGTTCGAGAGCGAACTGCACGAGGCGGAGAACAAACTTCCTCGCCTCGAACTGCGCGACGAGCCTACCGACGAAATCTGCCCGAACTGCGGCCGCCCGATGGTGATCAAGACGGGACGTTTCGGAAGATTTATTTCGTGCAGTGGCTATCCCGAATGTAAGACGACGAAGCCGATCGTGAAGCAAACTGGAGCGACTTGCCCGAAATGCGGTGGCGCGATTCTGGAGCGCCGTTCGAAAAAGGGACGCACGTTTTACGGTTGTGCGAATTATCCCAAGTGCGATTTCGTCTCGTGGGACCCCGTCTCCAAGGAACGTTGTCCGGTCTGTGGAGCGCACGTCATTATCAAGACGCGCCGCGGGGGAACGACGCAGCAGTGCGCCGGGGATCGCCACCACGAACTCGCGCTCCCCGTGCCGGCGCAGGAAACCGCGCTGGCGTAATCCTTCGACTCCGCTCGGGATGACAAAGGCGCTACTAATTATCGGCGGTGGACTAGCGGGCTGCGAGGCGGCATGGCAGGCTGCGCGCTGCGGAGTCGACGTCGACCTTTACGAGATGCGACCGTCGCGAAGCGGCCCCGCCCACCACACCGGGACGCTGGCGGAACTGGTTTGCAGCAACTCGTTTCGAGCGGCCGCCCTCGAGAATGCGGTCGGATTACTAAAGGAAGAACTGACGCGGCTCGATTCGCTGATCGTACGCTGCGCGCGGGAAAGTGCGGTGCCGGCGGGCGGAGCGCTTGCCGTCGATCGCGAGCGGTTCTCCTTAGCCGTCGAGCGCCGTATCGAAAGCGAGCGGCGGATCAGGCTCGTCCGGGAAGAAGTCCGTACGATTCCGCTCGATCGTCCGGTCATCGTGGCGTGCGGGCCGTTGCCGAGCGGCGATTTTTTGGCCACTCTGGATCCGATGGTTGGCGCAGGACGCCTCCATTATTACGATGCAGCCTCGCCGATCGTCGCGGCGGATTCCATCGACGAAACGCAGATGTATCGAAAGTCGCGGTACGACAAGGGCCAGGGCGAAGATTATCTCAACATCCCGCTCGATCCAGAAACCTACGGGCAACTCATCCGCGATTTGCGAACGCTAGAGCGTCACCCCACGAAGGAATTTGAAACGCCGCGCTACTTCGAGGGCTGTCTGCCGATCGAGGAGATGGCCGATCGAGGGGACGACGTGTTGCGTTTCGGCCCGCTCAAGCCGGTAGGTTTGCGCGATCCGCGCACCGGCCGCGCGCCCTATGCCGTCGTGCAGTTACGCAAAGAAAATTTGGAGGGAACGGCGTACAATTTCGTCGGTTTTCAGACGAGGTTGACGTGGCCGGCGCAACGCGCAGCCTTCGCCAAACTGCCGGGATTACAACGTGCCGAGTGGCTTCGTTTAGGCGTGATGCACCGCAACACGTTCATCGATTCGCCGCGCTTGCTCGACGAACGGCTGAAACTGGGCGGCACGCGTTCCATATACTTCGCGGGACAGATTACCGGCGCGGAAGGTTACGTTGAAGCCGCCGCGACCGGGGCGATGGCGGCGATCCATGTCTGTCGAGAGGTCCATGGATTACCGCCGGTAACGTTTCCGCGGGACAGCGCGTTTGGCGCGGTCGTGGCGCATTTGCAAAATCGCCAAACCCACGACTTTCAACCGAGCAACGTCACTTGGGGCAATTTTCCTTTGACGCCTGCGCGCAGCGCGGCTCCGAGCAAGACGGGAAGCGTCGAGTCGAAGCGGGAGCGGCGCAGGCGCATGGCCGAACGCGCCTTGGCGGCCGTCGAAGCGTTCGCATCTGAAACCCTCTTCGCGGCAGTGCGGTAATCAGATACCCATGAAGGTTCGATCGACGACGATTCTTGCGGTGCGCCGCGACGGTAAGCTCGCCATTGCCGGCGACGGTCAGGTGACGCTCGACAAGACTATCGTCAAACACGGTGCGCGTAAGGTCCGAAAAACGTCCGGCGGCAAGGTATTGGCGGGTTTTGCGGGATCGGCGGCCGACGGGATTACGTTGCTCGAGAAGTTCGAAAGCAAGTTCGGAGAGTTCAAAGATCTGCGTCGGGCGGCGGTCGAACTCGCGAAGGATTGGCGCCAAGATCGCGTGCTGCGACGTTTGGAAGCGCTGATGATCGTGGGCGATCCCGATCATATGTTCGTGTTGTCGGGAACCGGCGACGTGATCGAGCCTGACGAAGGCGTTGCCGCGATCGGCAGCGGCGGTCCGTACGCGCAAGCCGCGGCGGCTGCGTTGTTGCGAAACACCGATCTCGAGGCGGCGGACATCGCGCGTAAAGGACTGGAGATCGCGGGCGAGATCTGCATCTACACGAACTCGGACGTTACCGTGGAGACGCTGCCATGACCGCCTCGCTAGCGAACTCTCAAGCACTCTCGCTGACTCCGCGGGAGATTGTCGCCGAACTCGACAAATACATCGTCGGGCAAGGTAAGGCAAAGCGCTCCGTCGCCATTGCCCTGCGAAACCGGTATCGGCGCGCACAGGCGCGCGAAGACTTACGCGACGAGATCACGCCGAAAAACATTTTGATGATCGGACCGACGGGCGTTGGCAAGACGGAGATTGCTCGACGCCTCGCCGCCTTGGTCGGAGCGCCCTTTGTAAAGGTCGAAGCAACGAAGTATACCGAGGTGGGCTATGTCGGGCGCGACGTCGAGTCCATGGTCCGGGATCTCGTCGAAGCCGCAATTCGAAGCGTCACCGAGGAGCGCCGCGTGGAAGTCCGCGAACTCGCCGCGAGGCACGCCGTCGAGCGTATCATCGATGTGCTGCATCCTGAAACGCGGCCTCCCTCGGCGTCGCCAGGAAACCCGCTTGGAGCGGCGCTCGGTTCGATTTTCGGCGGCGGCGTGCCCAGCGGTTCGACCCCTCCCGGCCCGTCGGCCGTCTCGGCCGACGCGCAGCGCGTTCGCGAACAAACGCGCGCCGAAATCGAGCGTGGCTTCTACGATGTGCGCTTGGTGGAGATCGAGGTGGAGGAAACGCCCAGCATTCCGATCGGCGTCATCGGCGGAAGCATGGACCAAGGCGGCGATTTGGGCGAGATGTTGGGCGGAATTCTTCCGAAGCGCCGCACGAAGCGGCGAGTCACCGTGGCCGACGCTCGAAAGATCTTCGAACAAGAAGAGTCGGCGAAGTTGATCGATACGGAGGCGGTGAAGCGCGAAGCGCTCCGCCGCGCGGGCGAGGACGGGATCATCTTCATCGACGAGATCGATAAAGTCGCGGGTGCGTCGCAACGGGGCGGCGCCGACGTTTCACGTGAGGGCGTTCAGCGCGATATCTTGCCGATCGTCGAAGGTTCGACCGTGAACACCAAATACGGCCCGATAAAGACCGATCACGTGCTCTTCATCGCGGCGGGCGCCTTTCATATGAGCAAGCCTTCAGACTTGATTCCAGAACTCCAGGGACGACTTCCGATCCGCGTGGAGTTGGATTCGCTCACGGCTGAAGATTTTAAAACCATTCTGACCCAGCCAAAGAACGCGCTCGTCGAGCAGTACAAGGCGCTGCTTGCTACCGAAGGCGTGGCGCTCGAGTTTCGAGAGGATGCAATCGAGCAGTTGGCGACCTTCGCGATGCAGGTTAACGAGCAAACGGAAAATATCGGTGCACGAAGGTTGCACACGGTCCTCGAGCGCGTCTTGGAAGAGATCAGCTTCGATGCGCCCGAACGCACCGGCTCGTTCGTCGTCGACGCGGCGTACGTGCGGGAGCGCCTCGCCGATGTCGTTAAAGACAGCGACCTTTCGGGGTACATTCTCTAAGCCAAATCACATTAGCGCCCGCAGGGGCGTTACGGGGACAGAGAGGATGCTTCGTTCATGAAATACTCGATCGGCGCACTAGCAACGTTCTGCAGCGCAGCGATGCTACTTGCGGCATGCAACGGCAACAACAACGTCACGCTGCCGCCCGGGACCGGAACGAACTGCGGCGGGCCTCCGAGTTCGAATCAACTGGAAGTGCTCTACCCGATTCCCGGCTCGAAGACGGCACCGGCCAATCTGGGGAACGTCTATGTCTCCACGAAGGCGGCCTTGCCGCCGAGCAACCAGTTCAACTTCTTCCTGACGCAATCGAATGGAAACACGACGTACACCGGGTTATTCTCGACGATCAATGCGTCGCAGATTCCATCGCCCCATCGGAAACCGAGTTACTCGAATCCGAACTACTACGCTTCCGCGATTGCAGGACCGTACGGCTCGGGATACGTCATCGGGCCCGCGCAAGCCGTCAACCTCTACTGGAATGACGGGGGGACGGGATGCAACCCGCACGTTCTCGTAAGCACGTTTAGAACGAAGTAGCACGCAGAATCGGCAGGGAAAGTAGCGGGCGGCATTCGCGCAGAATAGCCGCCCGCGATGCCATACGTCCGGCCGATCATCCACGACGGCCATCCGACACTGCGCAAGCGAGCAAAAAGGGTCGATCCCAAAGAGATCTCCGATCCGCTCTTTCAACAGCTGATCGACGATATGTTCGCGACGATGTACGCCGCGCCGGGCGTCGGCCTCGCCGCGCCGCAGGTCAACGTTTCCAAGCGGGTTTTTGTCATGGACGTCAACCATGAGGAGCACCCTGCGGCCGTCGTCATCAATCCGAAGTTGGAAGAATGTACCGAGGAGATCGAATTGCGTGAAGGCTGTCTGTCCGTACCCGGGATGGTCGGTGAGATCGTTCGGTACAAGCGCGCGGCGGTGAGCGGCATGGATCGCAACGGTCGAAAAATTCGTCTCGAGGGGGAAGGTCTGTTCGCGCAATGCGTCCAGCACGAGATCGATCATCTCGACGGCAAACTGTATCTCGATCGCGCCAAGAACGTGAGGCCAATCGCCGATGAGGAGAATCAGGAAGCGGCTGCCGAAGTCTAGGGAATCGTAAATTGCGGTCGCTCTTCTTCGGCACGAGTAGTTTTGCCGTGCCGAGTCTACGCGTGTTGGCGTCTCGGACGCGACTGGAGGGCGCCGTCACGCAACCGGACCGTCCCGCGGGGCGCGGACAGCGCTTGACGCCAAGTCCAGTGAAAAAGGCTGCCCTGGAACTCGGTCTGCCGGTCCACGAGCCGCTCCGCTTGCGTGATTTCGCGCGTGATATCTCGGGCGCGGCGTTCGATGTATTTGCACTCGCGGCGTACGGTCGAATTCTACCAGACGAATTGCTGGCGCTACCGCGTCTCGGCGCGCTGAACGTGCATCCTTCGTTACTGCCGAAGTATCGGGGTGCGACGCCGATTCAGACGGCGATTCGCAACGGCGAGCGTGAAACCGGCGTCAGCATCATGCTGATGGACACCGGACTCGATACCGGCGACCTCATTGTGACGCGACCCGTTGCGATCGAGCCGGAAGAAACCTACGGCCAATTGCACGATCGGCTAGCCGCCATCGGGGCGGAACTGCTGGGCGACACGCTGGACCTTGCGGCGCACGGAGAGCTGTCCGCGCACGCGCAAGTGGGCGACGTCAGCATCACCAAGCCGTTGACGAGAGAAGATTTGCTCGTCGATCTCAACTGGCCGGCGCAGCGAGTGGTCAACGCGGTTCGGGCGCTTTCGCCAAGACCAGCCGCTCGAACCGACATTGCGGGCGAGACGGTCAAGATTCTCTCCGCCCACGTGGACGATGGTGGGCGAGTCGTCATCGACCAACTCATTGCGCCGAATCGTGGAAAAATGAACGGCCAGGACTATCTGCGCAGCCGCGGCCTGGCGTGAACGATCGAGCTCGCAGCGCTCGCGACGTGGCGCTCGCCGTCGTGCGTGACGTGTTTTCGCCGCCGGGATCGCACGCGATCGAACGAACCGCGCAGGCGGCGCTGGACTACCGATCGCGTAAGGCGCATTTGAGCGGTCGCGATATCGCGTTTGCCACCGAACTCTGCTACGGCGCCATCAAGATGCGCCGCGCATTGGACTGGTATTTAGCTCCTTTTTTGTCGTTCGACGACGGGCCGCTCGACGAGCGCGGGACCATTCGGGAGATTTTGCGGTTGGCGGTGTACGAGATCGTCTACTCGCGCGCGGACGAACACGCGACCGTTTTCGAATTCGTCAATTTGGCAAAACGCTACGGTCACCGCGGATTAGGAAACCTCGTCAATGCGGTGCTGCGCAACTTCCTGCGGCAACGGCCGCCGCCACCTGCGCGGGAGCAGTTTGCGACTGAGGAAGAATTCTTCGCGACGCGACATTCATTGCCCACGTGGATCGTGCGGCAGTGGCGAGAAGTCTTTGCGGATCGCACGGAGACGATTTGCGCCGCGGTCAATGCGCCGGCCGCCGCTGCGGTGGTCGTAAACAGGCTACGAGTCGACGTGTCGGAAGCGCTGCAGCGTCTGGCCGAGAGCGGGGCGCACGCGGAGCAGTCTGCCGTCGTAGCCGAATCGATATTGGTGGATCCGAGAGTGCGGGATAACGACGGCCTGTGGTGGCTGCAATCCGAAAGCTCCGCGATGGTCGTTGACGTGCTGGGGCCACAAACGGGTGAAGTAATTCTCGACCTCTGCAGCGGCCGGGGTAATAAAGCGCTGCAGATCGGCGCGCGGCTACAAGGCGAGGGTTCGTTGACGTGTGTTGAGCGCGACGCGCGCAAGGTTGCAGTGTTGCAGGAGCGTTTAAGCGGCGCCGGCGTTTCCGCGGTCATCGTCAGAAGCGACGCAGCCGCGGAGGTGCTTCCGGCGGCACAATGCTTCGACCGCGTTCTCGTTGACGCTCCGTGTTCCGGTGTCGGCATCATCGGGCGCCATCCCGAGGCACGCTGGAAGAAGCAAGGAACCGACGGCGAACGGCTCGCGTTGACGCAGCGCGCATTGTTGGAGCGCGCGGCGCGGCACGTTTACCCGGGGGGAGTGCTGGTTTATGCCGTCTGCTCGACCGACGCGCGAGAAACGATCGAGGTGGTTGAAGGCTTCTTGGCTGGTCAAAACTTCGAGCGTGGTTTGATACCCGCGTCCTACGAACCCTATTTGACGGCGGCCGGCGACGTGTTGATCGCCCCCGGCATCGACGGTCGCGACGGGTTTTACATTGCGCGGCTGGAGCGCCGCTTGTGAGTCTGTTTGCAAGAATAGAAGAGTTTTGCGCGGGATTCATCGAGCGCGCGTTTGCCAAGACGTTTCCGAGCGATCTCGAACCGGCGCAGATCGCGCGAAAGCTCGTGTCGACGATGCAATCTCAGGCGCAGACCAACGAGGGCCGGTTGAGCGCGCCGGCGGACTACGGCGTTTATATCAGCCCCGACGACTATGCGCGGTTGCGGGAGCATCGCGACTACTTGCAGCGCGCTTGGGGCGACCTGTTGCGGGAACTTGCCGACAATGTCGGGATCGCTTTGGACGACCAGCCCAGAGTAACTCTGGCGTCGCGCGAGAGCGTGCCGCTGGGTTCGATCGCCATCGAGTCGAACCCGAAAGGCGGCACGGCGGCCGAGTTTGTTCTGCGAACCATCAAAGGCGTGCCGCCGGACCGAAGCTATCGGCTCGGCGGCATCGTCCGCATCGGTCGCAATGACGACAACGAGATCGTCTTGTTGGATCAGGGTGTCTCCCGGTCGCATGCAACGATTGCAATGAGGGGAACGGAGGCAATTCTCACGGATCTCGACTCCACGAACGGCACCTTCGTTAATGGAAAACGCATCGCCTCTGCGGCTTTGCATGCCGGCGACGAGTTGCGTTTCGGCAACACGGTGATGAAATTCGAGACCGTCGCGTGAACGAATTGCTTGCGCTGACCGCAGATTTCGGGCGAACGATGCGCGTGGGAACCTTAGAGATGACCGTCGCGCTGATCGCCGTCGCCGTTGTCGCCGCGCGACCGCGGGTCCGAACGGTCGCCGAAATCGGGCGACTTACGCCCATGCAGGTCGAACTCGATATTTTGGGCCGCTCGGTGAATCGCGCCTATACGGGGCGGCCGCCGTTCGAATTGGGGCGTGACCGAAGTGCCGACGTCGTGCTCAACGATCCGGAGGTGAGTCGGCATCACCTGCGATTCGAAACGCACGAGGGCGTGGTCTATATCGAAGACCTCAAGACAACAAACGGCAGTTTTCTCAATGGACGACGCGTGAGCGAAGCGATCGAGGTTCGACAAGGCGATGAGATCGACGTCGGAACGACGCGGATCATGGTCGCCGACGTGCGGCCCGCGTGATAGTCTTGCGCCGGCTGATGCCCATGATTGCGGCGCTGGGGGTCGCGGCGCTGGCCCTTTCGTACGCGCCGCACGCCGCCTTGGGCCCGCTCTGGTTGCTAGCAATTCTCGCGATACTCTGTGTCGCATGGGTGTTGCTGGTACCGACGACGGCGGTTCGTGACGACTATTTGCCGGCGCTCGCGGTGCTGCTCGCGGGACTCGGCCTCGCGATCGTGGCTCGTCTCTCCCCGCTCTTGGCGCACAAACAGGAGCTCTGGTTGGTCGTCTCGCTCGGCCTTGCGATTGCTGCCGCGCCGGCTTTTTCGGCGTTTCGGCGCTTTGCAGCGTATAAATATCTGTGGGTACTTGCGTCACTCGCGCTCTTCGTGCTGCTGCTGATGTTCGGCAAGGAAGTCAATGGCGCACGCCTTTGGATCAAGTTAGGGCCGATCGAATACGAACCGATCGAACTAATCAAACTGTTCATCGTGTTTTTCTTGGCGGCGTATCTGGCCGAGACCGCGGACGTCATCGCGAACGCTAGGCCGTGGTCGCTGCGCGCGAATCTCAAGTATCTGGGGCCGCTGCTGATCGGCTGGGGATCGTCCATGGCGATTCTCGTCCTACAGCGCGACTTGGGAATGGCGACGCTGTTGTTGGCGACGTTCGCTACGATGCTGTTCGTAGCGACGCGCCGCCTCGATATCGTACTGTTCGGGGCGCTCCTGTTCGTGCTGGGTGCCTTTTGGGCCGTGCATCACTATCCGTACGTGCAGACGCGCATCGCAGTGTGGCGCAATCCATTCGCCGATCCACTCGGTGCCGGATATCAGTCATCGCAGGCATACTATTCGCTGGCGGCGGGTGGTTTGGTTGGCAGCGGATACCGTCTCGGCCATCCGCAATTCATCCCTGACGTAGCAACCGATTACGTCTATGCCGCGTTCTCGGAGGAGTTCGGCCTCGTGGGGGCGATCGCTCTCCTCGCCATCTTCCTCGCTATGGTGCGCCGAATGTTCGCCGCGGGCCTCGAACAACCGGATCTCTACACCAAACTGCTCGCCGCCGGCATGGCAGCAACGTTGGGATATCAGGTCGTCATCATCGTGGCCGGCGTCATCGGATTGCTTCCGCTCACCGGCATTACGTTGCCTTTCATTTCCTATGGAGGAAGTTCGCTCGTTGCAAACTTTCTGCTCGTTGCGTTGGTTTGGGCAATGAGCGCCCGCCAACGGAGGACCACATGAACAAATTCCTCGTCGTCGCATTGCTGTCGTGGCTTGCCGCTTGCGCGAGGAGCGGAGGGGGCGCCGCGGCGTCGGCTTCAGCATCGGCCGCGGCAAACAATCCCGCTTCCGCCAGCGACGGCGCGGTCGTGTACCTGACGAACTGTTCCAGTTGCCATCAATCCGATGGAAAGGGACTGCGCGGGGCATTTCCGCCCTTGTTCGGCAATCCCGTCGTCACGGGCAATCCGGCGGCGGTGATTACGATAGTAAAGAACGGACTCGAGGGGCGCGTGATCGTTAACGGCGTCGCTTACAGCGGAATCATGCCGCACTGGGGCGGCGTCATTTCGGACGAGCAAATCGCCGCCGTCGTGACGTACATTCGCAGCGCGTGGCACAATCGTGCCCCGGGCGTGAGCCTCGCGCAGGTGAAGGCGATTAAATAGAAGCGACTGCTTCGCGCGGAAGCGCGGCGCCGAACTCGTTGGCGAAAAGGGACTCGACGAACTCGTACATGCCGGGATCGCGATGGCGTAAGCGCGCCCGAGTTGCGCGCGGCCAAGGCGACGCAGGATCGTTGGCTTCGACGTAGGCGCGCAGCGATTCGGCGAAATACTCGTCGACGCCGGTTGCGGCATAGGGCGTGATGAAGGTCGTGGCATTGGCGAAAAGAGCGCGAAGGGCCGGATCGATACCGCTTCGATAAACCCCGCCGCCCAAAGCGCAATCGAGTGCGTGGCCGAATTCGTGCGCGACGGTCATCGGACTGCGCGACCGCAGATAGAGTGCGCGTTCTTCGACGACGAAGAGACCGGCGGGTGGGGCGGGCCACGCATCGACGTCGATGCCCAGGCGGGCCAGCGCGCAGGACGCTTCGCGGTACAACTCGCCGGCACGCAAGAGCACGATACGAATGTGGCTGCGCAGGGCGTAGGTCAATGCGCCGTTACCGAAGCGCAGCAGGGTTTCGACGACGGCCGTCTCGGGCAATCGTCCGCGGGCATAGTCAAAGAGCCGGCGAGCCGTCGCGACCGCATGCTTTTGCATGGGCGCCATCGTCCCGCCGAGCCATTACGGCGGTATGGCGGGCGCATGTTCAGAATTTTTTCATCCCGAGGGCGTAGCGTTGGCAATCCACCCCTCGCCCAACTCTTGGAGGTTCTATGTACTCAGCAGTTACGCGCCAACGGCTCGCCGTTGGCGCATTGGCATGCCTCGCGGCAACGGGTTGCTCCCAAGGCGGAAACGTAACCCCGACGCAATCGCTCGGTGCGGCGTCGCGATTCGCGGATCGGATACAACCGAACAGCGACTACTCGATGCTCAAGCTTCTCGCCCGCGAGCGAGTCGTCGGATCGACGGTCGATCCGAAACTTCACCAGCTCAACCCATACGGCCTGACGGTTGCGCCCTCGACCAATGGCCTGTTGACTAAGGGCGACCTGGTCGTCTGCAACTTCAATGACAGCGCCAACGTACAAGGGACCGGCTATACGATCGTGGCGCTGCATCCCACACGGGGCTCCACGCCTGTCCTCGTTTCGAACAACAAGACGCTGCGAGGCTGCGACGCGCTGGCGCTGGGACCGGCGGACGACATCTGGGCCGCAGCTTTTAAGGCCAACGACAACCCGATTATTTCGCCGACGGGACAGTTGGAGTTGAATATCGCGGGCAAGCCGTTCGACCACCCCTTCGGCCAGATTTTTGCGCCGCACGGCGGCGCCTCGGGCGCCCCCGCCTTCTACGAAAGCAACGCCCGCGGCACCGGCGCGGTCGTACGCATCAATCTAGGGTCGAGTTTCAGTTACGATGAGATTGCCGACGGCTTCGGCGTGAACAAAGGCAAACCAGGAAGCATCCTTGCGCCGTCGGGTTTAGCCTACGACGATCGAAAAGACACACTCTACATCGTCGACGGCGCAACGAACACCGTCGTCGCCTTTGACGACGTCAGCACGATTCCGGCGGGCGGCATCAAGGTCGCCAAAAACGGCATGACGTTTTCGGGGCCGTCCGCCGCCAACGCCCGTTTGGTCTGGGCAGGACCCCCGCTCAACGGTCCAATTAGCTCGGCGTTGCTCTTCAACGGAAACCTCGTGGTCGGAAACACCGGCAACGCGAACGGCCGCAACGTCATGGTCGAAATGACGCCCAGCGGCAGAATTCTGGCCACGCGCAACGTCGACAAAGGCGCGGCGGGCTCCATCTTCGGCATGGTCGCCACGGGAAGCAACGCCTTCGACGCACGGATCTATTTCAACGACGACAACCACAATAATCTCAGAGTCTTGGAGAGATAACCAATGACCGTTGGTCCGCAGAGAGTCCAGATCGCCGCTTGCGTACTGGCGGCGATCGTGGCTGGGTGCGGTGGCGCTTCGGCGCCACCGCTTCTGCCGCACGGCGCGACGGGTTCCCAAACGCCGAATTTCGGACGAGGGCATACCGCCGCACTCGGCAAGATACTGAGCAGCAAGAACGGCGGCCAGATCTTCGGCTTCGACGTCGACCGCAACGGTAACGACGGCGCGATGGCGACCGCAAATGACGTCGAAACGTTCAATCAAACCACCGCGCAGATTACCAGCAGCTATCCGAGCAAAACGCCGCGCGGTACCTCGTATGGCATGGATGGAATCTTTGCGAGCGACGTGGCCTTGGTCACACGGTACGTCGTGCCTCGCGGAAAGATATACGCCAAGCGCTTCTACGATGTCATGAACCCCGTGACCGCGCAGAAGTTCACCGCCGGCTGGACTGCGCCGATCAAAGACATCGACGTCTTGCAATCCGGCGTCAACCAAACCAAGAGAAAGAACGCGCTCTTCGCGATCGAGTTGAAGAACCAAGATCAGCCCGACGTCGTTGTGGCAGACGTCGCGTCCAGCAAACCCGCAAAGGTCTTTCACCTCGACCCGAATCTGTTCGGTGTCGGCGACGGTCCACAGTTCGACGTCGACACGGCGACCGATCAAGCGGTAATCGCGCTCTCGCCCGACGGCGGACGCGTCGGGGGCGAAGCCCCCATCAACGTGCTAATCGATCTGGCGACCGGCAAGGAGACGCGGTTCACCGGACTCGACAATGGCTTTTACGGCTCGGGGTACGTCAACGGTTTAGCGGTAGACTCGGCGACCGGCATCGCGGCGACCACGACCGAACTCAACTCCCAAGTGGAGTTCTACGATTTAGCGAAGCAGACCGGAACGTTCGCCCAGCTACCCTGCACCGGCAACACGTCGCAGACCACGAGCGGTGAGGGCATCGCCGCCGATCCGGTCAACCATCTGTTCTTGGTTGCGGAGCCGCAATATTGCAGTCAGGGCGGCGCGATCGTCGTTTACGACGAGTCCGGCAACCTCGTTGAAACCATCACGGGCTTCAATTTTGCGATCGCTGAGCCGGCGCCGAGGATCAATCCGGCCACTCGTACGGGCTTCGCATTCGGGCCCCGGTTCAGCCAACTGCAACAGTTCTTTTATTAGGAAACCTGTCGGCTCGCCGGCAAGGTAGTACTGCCGGCGAGCCGACGTCGAGAACCGCCGGGTCGGCCTAGAGGCAGTAATACTTTCCGACGACGTTCCCTTTGATCACGATATTCTTGTTCGTGTTGTTGACCCAGTAGACGTACGTGGGACTGCCCTGCGGGCCGGTCTGCGTGACGTCGATGGCTAAGGGCGTGCCGCCGTTGGTTCCGTCCCACCAGTTATTGACGAAACAACCGTTGCGCTTAATCGTCGTGGAGGCGCAGATGTCGCCGGGCGCGCACGTCGTTTTTGCGGCTCTCGTCGAAAGGAAGCCTTCCGCCGGAGTCGCCGTCACGCCGTGCGAGATCGCGGGCGCAAATGTGATTGCGGAGAGAAGCATTGGAACGAGCAACATAATTCGTGTGTGTTCTCCTTGCAGCGTTGTGCGATGTAGGCTTAGGATAACCGCCCGCGCTTTGTTTGTTGCAAGCAGGCGGCGTCTTTTTGCACATCTTTTAATGCCCGCCATGCGGTTGGGCCAGTCGGCGGCAGGGCAGTAGTCGCGTTAATAAATGATGAAAGAGGCTCATTATGAGCTCGTACCGAGCGCCCTTGCGGGACATGCAGTTCGCATTACGAGAGTTGGCCGGCATCGATGCAGTCGCTGCGCTTCCCGGATATGAAGAAACGATCGACGTGCTCGACTCAGTGCTCGAGGAAGCGGCGGGTTTTGCCGCCGGCGTGCTGGATCCGCTCAACCGGATCGGCGACATCGAGGGATGCACCTTCAAAGACGGCGTGGTAACGACGCCTTCCGGTTTCAAAAACGCGTACAAGAAGTTCGCGCAAGCCGGTTGGATCGGCTTGCCCGTGCCGGCCGAGTACGGCGGACAAGGCTTACCGCAAATTTTGCTCGGGCCGACGCTGGAGATGTGGAACGCCGCCAACATCGGCTTCGCGAATGGGCCGCTGCTCAATCAAGGCGCCATCGAAGCGATCGAACTGGTCGGTTCGGTAGAGCAGAAACGGCGGTTCATTCCCAATCTGGTTTCCGGCAAATGGACCGGGACAATGTGCTTGACGGAGCCACAGGCCGGCTCAGATCTGGCGCAAGTCCGGACGCGCGCCGTTCCAAAGGGCGATTATTATCTGCTCTCGGGAACGAAGATCTTTATTACGTTCGGCGAGCACGATATGGCGGAGAACATCATCCATCTCGTTTTGGCGCGCCTGCCCGATGCGCCGGAGGGAACCAAAGGCATCTCGCTGTTTATCGTTCCGAAGTTCCTCATCGATACCGATGGAAGCATCGGCGAGCGGAACGACGTGGTGTGCGCGTCGATCGAGCACAAACTGGGCATCAACGGCAATCCGACGTGCACGCTGAACTACGGCGAGAAAGGACAGGGCGCGGTCGGGTACCTCGTCGGCCAACCACACCGCGGCCTGGAATACATGTTCATCATGATGAACGCGGCGCGGTTCTCCGTCGGCGTGCAAGGCATTGGCCTTGCCGACCGTGCCTATCAGAGTTCGCTCGAATATGCGAAGGAGCGCGTGCAAGGCCGAGATCTCAAACCCGGCTCGCGCTCTCCCGTACCGATCGTCGCGCATCCCGACGTGCGGCGCATGCTGATGACGCAGAAGGCGACGATTGAGGCGATGCGAGCCCTATCGTACGTAACCGCGGCTTCGTTGGATTTTGCGCAGCGGCATCCCGACGAGCGCGTGTGCAAAGAGCACAAAGCGTTCGTCGATTTCATGATTCCGGTGGTGAAGGGCTGGTGCACGGAAAGCGCCGTCGAGTTATGTTCCACCGCGCTACAGGTCTTCGGCGGAATGGGTTACATCGAAGAGACCGGCATCGCCCAACAGTATCGCGACGTTCGGATCATTACGATCTATGAAGGGACAACCGGAATTCAATCGCTCGACTTGATCGGACGCAAGCTCTTGCGCGATATGGGCGCGAGCGCTACGAAAATCGGAAAAAAGATGGAGTCGGTCGCGGGCGAATGCGTCGGTCACGCCGATCCGACGGTGAAACGCATCGGTGAAGCGCTGAGCAAATCGTTGGCGACATTGAGCGAAACGTCGCAGTGGATCGGCATGAACGCGATGGGAGACCTGCACAAAGCCTTTGCGTGTTCCGTTCCATATCTGCGACTGTGGGGCGCCGTCGCCGGCGGATGGCAGATGGCGCGCGCGGCGCAGATCTCGGCTTCCAAGATCGCAGCCGGCGATGGCGAGGTCGAGTTTTACCGGGCGAAACTGGCGACCGCGGCGTTTTACTGCAACCACGTGTTATCGCAGTCGGCCTGGTATCAACGGCAAATCGTCGATGGCTCGTCCGACGTACTATCGCTGAGCGACGCGCAGTTCGAGCTCGATCGTAAAACCGCGGTTCCGGCGTGAGCAAAGGCCCTTCGGCGCCCTCAGAACGGGCCGTCCGCGTTATCACGCTCGATAATCCGCCGGTGAACGCGCTTTCCTTTAGCTATTGTAAGGAACTGTTAGCGCTCATAGAAGACGCCGAGCACGATCCCGCCGTGCACGCCGCCGTCATTGCCGGCGCGAACGGCATCTTCAGCGCCGGGGCCGACGTCAACGATTTTGCGACGGAGCCGCCGGCGGATGCGATCAGCGTGCGCGACGTTATCGCTGCGATCGAGCGAAGCCAAAAAACGTACGTCGCGGTGATCGACGGCAATTGTCTCGGCGGCGGCTTGGAACTCGCGCTGGCGTGCGATTATCGCGGGGCGTCGGCGCGCTCGAAAGTGGGGCTGCCGGAGATTCGGCTCGGCCTCATTCCGGGGGCGGGCGGGACCCAACGGCTGCCACGGCTCACCGGTGCGCGAGCGGCGCTCCAGCTGATGCTCAAAGGATCCTCCATCTCGGCACAGCGAGCCGTTGAACTCGGTGTTCTAGACGAGATCACGACCGGCGATCTCGTCGAAGAAGCGGTGCAATTTGCCCACCGGGTTGCCGAGCATCCCACGGCAGAAGCGCCGCGCAAGCGTCGCGTTTCGGCTCGCGATGCGGCGATCGGCGAAGGCGTACCGAAGATTGCGCTGCCGTACGTCGCGGCGCAAGCGCATGCAACGGTGCCCGATGAAGAGAAAGGCGGACTTGCGGCGCATAAACTCATCGATGCGGTGCAGGCTGCGGTAGAAATGCCGTTCTCGCTCGGCATCGCGCGAGAGACGAGGCTCTTCGAGGAGTTGGTTCGATCGAAGCCGTCCCTCGCATTGCGCCACATTTTCTTTGCGGAACGCGAACTGACGAAGGTGGACGGCGTAGACGTGCTTCGACAAGCTCAACACGGCACTGGGGCACTCGAGCGAGTCGGCGTCGTGGGCGCGGGGACGATGGGGAGCGGGATAGCCATTGCCTTCGCGCAGTCAGGGTTTCCGGTGACGGTCGTCGATACGAACGAAGAAGCGATTGACAAGGCGCGGCAGACGGTCATGGGCATGTTCATGTATCAGGTGGCAAAGGGCAAACTCACGCAAGAAGAAGCCTGGAAGCGGGCGCAGTCCATCCTTTTTACCGAGGATTGGAACGAGTTGGCAACGCCACAGCTGATCGTCGAGGCGGTCTTTGAGAATCTGGACGTGAAGCGCGAAGTCTTTGCCAAGTTAGACGGCATTGCGAAGCCGCAGGCGATTCTCGCGAGCAACACATCGACGCTCGACATCGACGGCATCGCGGAAGCGACGAAGCGGCCCGAGCGCGTGCTCGGTTTGCACTTTTTCGTTCCCGCAAACATCATGCCGTTGCTCGAAATCGTGCGAGGCGCACGGACGTCGCCCCAGACGCTGACGTCTGCGTTTGCGATCGGCAAAGCGTTGCGAAAGAAGGCCGTACTTTCAGGCAACGCGTTCGGGTTCATCGGCAATCGAATGATCTTCGATTATCTGCGTGAGGCAATGGCGCTGGCCGAAGAGGGCAATTCGCCGGCTCGCGTTGACGCCGTGATGCGCGATTTCGGATTTCCCATGGGCCCGTTTGCGATGAGCGATCTCTCGGGACTCGACGTTGGTTGGCACATCGCTCAAGGGCGCGACGATGCGGGCAAGGGGCGAACGCAGACGTTGCGGCGGCTCGTCGAGATGGGCCGGCTGGGGCAAAAGAGCCTGGCGGGATTCTTTAAGTACGATACGGGCGTCGGCAAAGGCCGCGAGCCGATTGCGGATCCCGTCGTAGAAGAACTGTTTGCCGGCGAGGCTCGCGCCGCCGGCATCGCGCCGTACCACGCCGACGATGTCGAAATCCGCGAGCGCTTACTGTATGCTCTGGTGAATCGGGGCGCGTATTTGCTGGAAGACGGCATTGCATTGCGTCCCGGCGACATCGACATCGTCTACGTCTACGGCTACGGATTTCCGCCGCATCACGGCGGTCCGATGTGGTATGCGAACGAGGTCGGCATCGAAAAAGTATACGCGCGCATTGTGGAGTTTGAAGAAAAGTTCGGCCCGCAATGGAAACCGGCGCCGCTGCTGGCCGAGCGCGCCGCGGGTCGCAAAGTAGTGGAGTTGGCGCATGCGTGAGGCCGTGATCGTTTCGGGTGTGCGAACGCCGATCGGCCGGGCGTTTCGCGGTGCCTTCAATCAAACGCCGGGAGCGACGATGGCCGGCCACGTCGTCAAACACGCGATCGAACGGGCCCATTTCGATCCGGCGGAAGTGGACGACGTCGTGATGGGATGCGGCCTACCGGAGGGGGCGACCGGAAACAACATCGGCCGAACCGCCGCCCTGCGCGCCGGTTGTCCCGCGAGCGTACCGGGTCAGACCGTCAGCCGCTTCTGCGCGTCGGGACTCGACGCCATCGCGATCGGCGCGAAGCGAATCATCGTCGACGGCGCGAACGTCGTCGTCGCGGGAGGCGTGGAGTCGATCAGCATGGTGCAGAACGATCTGCACGTCCAATACCTGGGTGAGGAATGGTTGTTGCGTCACCGGCCCGATCTCTATACGCCGATGCTCTACACCGCCGACCACGTCGCCAAAAAGTTCGACGTTTCGCGCGAGATGCAGGACGAGTACGCGCTGCAAAGCCAGCAACGCACCGCCGCCGCACAAGCCGCGGGGCGTTTCGATACGGAGATCGTGCCGTTACCGTCGTGGAAGCGCGTCGAGGATGCGAACGACGGCGCGGTGGCCGAAAGGCGGGTCCAGTTGGAGCGGGACGAGGGCAACCGTCCCGACACGACGCTCGAGGGTCTCTCCAATCTCAAAGGCGCGGTGCCTGGCGTGACGGATACGACCATTACCGCGGGCAACTCATCGCAACTTTCCGACGGGGCCGCCGCGCTCGCGATCGTCGAGGCGTCGTTTGCATCGAAGCGTAACCTCACGCCCCTTGGCGTTTATCGCGGGTATGTCGTCGCCGGATGCGAGCCTGGTGAGATGGGGATTTCGCCGATCTTTGCGGTACCCAAGTTGCTGAAGCAGCACGATCTCACGATTGGAGACGTCGGGATTTGGGAACTCAACGAAGCCTTTGCGGTGCAAACCGTCTATTGTCGCGATACGCTCGAAATTCCCAACGATCGCTTCAACGTTGACGGTGGAGCGATTTCGATCGGCCATCCCTACGGCATGACGGGCGCACGCATGACGATGCACGCGCTGCTCGAGGGAAAACGCCGCGGCGAAAAATACGCCGTCGTGACGATGTGCGTGGCCGGCGGCATCGGCGCGGCCGCTCTCTTCGAAATCGCTTGAAACCCTGGATCGCCGTCCTTGCAGCGGCGTTCGTGCCGGCAGCGTGTCAATCCATCACGAATGCTTTTTCGGCCGGCACGCGCGACTTGGGCGCACCGGCGACGTCAACTATCCGTTTCACCGGTGCCCGGCCGTCCCACGTGTGGCGAAGATATGGCGACGTCTCGCGACTGATTTCGTTTCCCACGCCAATTCAACACGTCGTCATCGTGGCCATGGAAAACCGTACGGTAGACGACCTCTTCGCCGGCTACTACGGCCGGGCGTGGACCGGGCCGGGCGGCGGCCGCTGGCAAGATCGAAAGAATATTGATTTGTACGATCCTCAAAGCGTCCCGACGTTGCAGCCCAATAGCATCAGCGCGCATTTTTCACTGGATCACAGTCATGAGACCGGCTGGGGTTCGGAGTCGCGCGGCCGTTGGAAAGAAGAGCCGGTCATTTGTAGGAATCCGCCGTGCCCCCAGCACGACACGCCGCTTTCCTATGTTCCGACGTCCGACACGGCCGTCTATGCTTCTTTGGTGCAAAACTGGGCCTTCGCGAACAACGTGCTTCAGGCGAACGAAGGCCCAAGTTTTGTCGCGCACCAATATTTGATCGCGGGTCAATCGGGCGGCATTACGGGCTCGCTATCTTCGCCTGACGCGGAGGCAGAGAACCCGAAGGAAACGTCAGGTTGTAACCCGGCGGGGCATCACGTGCGAAGCATCAACATGTCGCTTCCCGTTCCATCGTCGGCGCCGTTGGACAACGGCCGCTGGATCTCAACGTGCGACGAATATCCGAATACCATACTGGATGATATTGCGGTCACAGAGGGGCCGCCCTCACTGGACGACTGGCAATACATTGCGTACTCCGATCAGTCGATTTGGGCGGCACCGCTCGGCGTGCGGCATCTGTGGACCCAATATAACGACGACCGTAATAAGCGTAAAGAGTCGTTCGCGGTGGACCCCGATGCATTCAACTTCGTTCTCAACATCAGTCGCAGGGAAAAGCGGACGCCGAAGCCGGTACGCCCTTTCGCAGCGCTGACGTACATTACGCCATGCGAATATGAATCCGACCACCCGGTGCTGTCCCAAAGCGACGATGGTCCGCAATGGCTCGCCTGGCTGATTAATTCGATCGGTGAGAGTAAGTATTGGGCCACGACCGCGATCATAGTAACCTGGGACGATTGGGGTGGATTCTTCGATCACGTTCCACCTGTGCCGCCTGCGTTTAGGCCGCCGTTAAATCGCTATCGCAATCCCGACGATCCGAACGAATGGGGATTCCGCGTGCCGTTTATCATCGTTTCGCCCTACGTGAAGGCGCGCGGCTATGTTTCCAGCAAATCCACGTCGGGCTTCAAGTACCGCAGCCAGAGCGTCATACTGCAATACGTCGAGGCGACCTTTGGGCTCCCGCCGCTTGGGACCGATGACTATCAGAACGGTCAAAGCGACGGTCTACGAGACGTCTTCGACTTTTCTCAGACGCCTCTGCCGTATGTACCGATAGCGACGACCTTTAGGCCGGGGCCGGTCGGAAGCTGCCCACCGCAGAAAAGAGCCTAGTCTGAAGCCTATTTCTTGGCGGCGTAAGCGGTGCACCAGCCGTTGGGGCTGATCGAGCCGTCCACCAGTTTGCACGTGCCGTTCGCCGTTGCCGAACTTCCTGGAATGAAGAACGTGCAGCCCGAGCACTTTTGACCGTTGTGCGGCGAGTTCTGATATTTGAACTGGGCCTTCGAGCCTTTGGCTTGGGCGGCGGTCGTTTCGGTGGCCACGAATCCGGCGAGCGCCGGTAGTATCACGATCTTTGCGACAAAATCCTTGCGACTCATATCGGGAGACGATTCCTTCATCTTGAAAACCTCCAAGGCCAGAAGTTATGCACGCGGACCGGCCTTTCTTGCCATGCCGCTCCGCCGGCCGCCAAAGCAGTACTGTGGACAATCTCACGGTGGCTTAATGGTACGCTAATCGTGAATCGATGTTTTCCAACGTCGATTCGGGTTCAATGGTGGCGAGGGGAACGACAAACAGATGAAAAGCAAGCGGTTCACAAGCCTTTTGTCAGGGTTTGCTCTAATTGGAGTGACCTTGAGCAGTGCGCTTCCGGCAGCTGCCGAGCAAGCGCCGGATAAAAATGGCCCCGGCGTCGCGCGAGTCAGCGTGATCGAGGGGTCGGCAGTCGTGCAACGCGGCGACAGTCACACGCAGACGGCCGCCGTGCAAAATGCACCGCTGCTGCCTGGCGATTATCTTTCGACCGGCAAGACGTCGCGCGCAGAGGTGCAGTTCGACGGCATGACGGCGGTGCGGTTGGGCGGAAACGTTCAAGCGCGGATCACCAACAACGACCCGAACAATCGGCAGATGCAACTGGCCGACGGCACCGTTGAGATCGGAATGGTGCGGGACGACCGCGCGTTTCAAGTCGATACGCCGTCGGTGAGCGTTCGCGCTCAACGGGCCGGCGATTATCGCATCAGCATCGCGCACGATGGGTCCAGTTGGATTACGGCTCGGCGCGGCAGCGTTGAAGTGGTTACGCCGCAGCGCACGTACACGCTCGATGGCGGTCGCACGCTCGTCGCGCGCGGAGGGGCCTCGAATCCGACGGTCAGCTACGCTTCTGAGGTGACGTTCGACACGTTCGACGACTTCAATGCGAAGCGCGATTCCACGATGCTGGCCGCGCTCAACGCCAGTCCCAATTTGAATCCGCAAATCGCGGGTTACGATAACTTAGATACCTACGGTAACTGGCAAAACGTCGCCGGTTATGGGCAAGTTTGGGTTCCGCAACAGTCGTCGAATTGGGCTCCGTATCGCGACGGTTCGTGGGTCTGGGAAGGCGGTTACGGCTGGACGTGGGTCGGCAACGAACCGTGGGGCTGGGCGCCGTATCATTACGGGAACTGGTTCTACGCCAATGGCTACGGCTGGGCGTGGTACCCGCCGCAGGCATACGCCGCTCCGGCGTGGCAGCCGGCGCTCGTCGGATTCTTCGGATTCGGCGTCGGCGGACCGGGATTTGGAATCTCAGTCGGATTCGGCGGCGGCGATCCGTGCTACGGTTACGGCGGCTACGGCTACCCGTATGGCTATGGCTATCCGTATGCCGGATGCGGATTCGGCTATCCGTACATCGGCTGGATCCCGATCGCTCCGTTTGAGCCGTTCTATCCATACTACCCGGGCTGGGCATGGTCAGGGTTCGGGTGGGGTTTCCCAGGCTATGGGTTCGGCTATCCGAGCATCACGCGGATCGTCAACATCACGAACATCAACCGCTACTATCGCAACTTCCGTCACTACGGCGGGAGCGGAACGCTCGTAGGCAACTTCCGCCGAGGAACGATCGTCGGGCACACCGTCGCAGTGGACCCCCGCAAGGTCTCACGCGTCGGGGCGCTTCGCGGTGGGCTGCCGTTCGGACCGACGCGCTCGAATCTCGGCTTCGGCCGCGGAACGCTGCGAGCTCCGGTGAAGTTGGCGAAGGCGTTCGATTCTCCGCGGTTCGCTTCGCCGCGCGGTATCGTTCGCACACCATTCACGCAACAGCAGCGCACGATTGCGCGCGCATTGCAATCGCATGCGACCAGTAGCGGCAGATTAGCCGGCGCAACGGCGCGGGCTGCGCGGGCGACGAGCGGACGGGTAAACTCCGAAACCACTCGCGCAAATCGCCAACTCGCACCGCAGATGCGGCCGAACGCTCCCGTAGTGCACGAGCGCGCACCGGCGCAAGTTCGCGCCAACGCTCCAGCAATGCGTGAGAACGCGGCTGCGGTCCGGGAAAACAGCGCTCCGAATTCGTGGCAGCGTTTCAACCAGGCGCGTGGCACGGAGTTGCGCGGCATGCAAGATCGCGCGGTCGGCGCGCCGGCTTCAACGCAACGGTCCTATCAACGCGAGACGGTTGCGCCAAACACGTATCAGCGCAACGCGCACGAATCGTATTCGCGGCAGTCGGCTCCGGCGTATCAGCGCAACCCCTATGAATCCTATTCGCGCCAAGCCGCTCCGTCGTACTCTCGGGAATCGGCGCCATCGTATTCACGCGGATCTTATCCGTCGTACTCACGAGGATCTTATCCGTCGTACTCGCGAGAAGCCGGCCCGTCGTACTCACGCGAATCGTATCCGTCGTATTCGCGCGGAGCGTATCCGTCGTACTCGCGTCAATCGGCTCCCTCGTACTCCCGTCCATCGGGTCCGTCGGCCGCGTCGTACTCGCACGCCGCTCCTTCGGGCGGTGGGCGCCCGTCGGGTGGTAACGGCGGTGGTGGACACGATAGCGGACGTCGGCCTCCTCAGTAGCAGAGATCGACTGAGCCTCTAAAGGGGCGGCGCCAAGGCGCCGCCCTTTCGTTTGCAGAACGTTGCGGCGTTTATACCATTCTGTTATAGGAGCAACCGATTTTTGTGAAGACCCTCTTGCGTTCATCCGCATGGATCGTTGGCGTCGCCATGCTTCTTCCGGTCGGCGCGGCCGCGCAGGCCATGCATCGAACGAATCCGCGTCCGATCCAAATCAATACGTGCAATCCACAGCGCAACTATTACATGGCCCCGGGGTTTGCGCCGGCCTACTATCCCTACGGCGCCGGTCCATACTGGCGCTGGCCGTCGGTGTACGGGCCCACCTACTATCAGCGACCGGTGCGGGGCAATCCAACGTTGGGCATCGACTACGTCAATCGGACGCACATCGTGATGAAGGACGTCGAATTCGGCCTTCTCGTCGGCGGGAACCTTCTCGCGGAAGTGCGAGACGTGGGCATCTTTTCGCCGGGCGCTGAAATCAAACACGAGTTCGGCGTGAGCCACGGCATCTTTCCGCTTCGCGGCATGGCGGAATGCGTGCCGCTGCGCATTACGTTCGCGGACGGGAGCAAGTGGCGCAATCCGCATCTCCCGGCAATGCGAAGCTCCATTTACGGGAAATACTACTAGCGTCGCGTATGACGCAGGATCTGTCGGCGGTACAAGCCCGGGATAACGTTTGGGAGATGGCTCAGCGACAACTCGACGAAGTCGCTGGACTCATCGGGCTGAACGAATCGCTTCACGGCTATCTGCGCCAGCCCAAACGCGTGTTGGAAGTTTCCGTGCCGGCGCGCATGGACAACGGCGGGTTCCGCATGTTCACCGGCTATCGCGTGCAGCACAACTTATCGCGCGGCCCCGGGAAAGGCGGAATTCGCTTCCATCCCGACGTGACGCTCGACGAAGTCAAGGCGCTCGCGATGTGGATGACGTGGAAATGCGCGCTCGTCAACATCCCATTCGGCGGTGCGAAAGGCGGCGTAATCTGTGATCCCAAGCGCATGTCGATGCAGGAACTGGAGAACTTGACGCGCCGCTTCACCACCGAAATCTCAATCATCATCGGTCCGGAGAAAGACATCCCGGCGCCGGACGTTTATACGACGCCCCAGATCATGGCCTGGATCATGGATACGTTCTCGATGCAGCACGGCTATTCGATTCCCGGCGTCGTCACGGGCAAGCCGCTGGCGATCGGAGGATCGCTCGGGCGGGACAAAGCGACGGCGCGCGGATGCATGTACATCGTTGACGAAGCGATGGAAGCGCTCGGCAAGACGATCGAAGGCGCCCGCGTCGCGATTCAAGGGTTCGGAAACGCGGGCATGTATGCGGCGCAGCTGATGGCGGAGCGCGGTTATCGCGTGGTGGCGGTTTCCGACTCCCACGGCGGAGTCGCCAACGACGAGGGGCTGGACGGCCAGCGGCTGATCGCACACAAATCCGAGACGGGTTCCGTCGTCGGATTTACCGGCGGACACCGGATCGACAACCGAGATGTGTTGGAGTACGACTGCGATGTTTTAGTACCGGCGGCGCTCGAAAAGGTGATTACCCGCGAGAACGCCGCGCGCATCCGTGCGCAGATCGTCGCGGAAGCGGCTAACGGTCCGACGATGCCCGACGCCGACGATATCTTATTCGATCGCGGCGTCATGGTGTTGCCGGACATCCTCGCCAATGCCGGGGGCGTGACCGTCTCGTACTTCGAATGGGTGCAAGATCTGCAAGCAAACTTCTGGGAAGAAGAAGAGATCAACGAGCGGCTCAAGCGCAAATTGACGCGGTCGTTTCGCGAAGCACACGAGCAGGCCACGCGGCATAGGGTTTCGATGCGAAAGGGCGCGTATTGCGTGGCGGTCGCGCGCGTTGCCGAGGCGACGAAACTCCGCGGTCTCTACCCCTGACCCAGCTCGGTCTCTTCGGGGGCACGCGGCGCACGCTCGTCGACGACGAGACCGGTACGATTTACTACGCGCCGGCGTTTTTCGACGCGCGGACGTCACAGCGTTGGTTTGAAGCGCTCCGCGACGGAGTGCCGTGGCAAACCGAACGGCGTTGGATGTACGATCGCGAGGTCGACGTACCTCGCATGGTCGCGGCGTATCGCTTGAGCGACCCGGCGCTGCCGCCGGTGCTCGCCGACGCGGCGCGCCGCGTCTCGACGGCGATCGGCGAACCGTTTAATAGCGTCGGCCTCAACTACTACCGCGACGGACGCGATAGCGTGGCGCCGCATAACGATCACCTGTACGAGATCGTGGAGGGATACCCGATCGCATTGCTGTCGCTCGGCGCGACGCGCCAGATGACGATTCGCAGCAAGGCCGCTGCAGGTAAACCGCGAAAGCGTGCGTTCGACGTAGATCTCGAGGCTGGAAGCCTCCTCGTCATGAGTTTCGCGACGCAACTGCACTACGATCACGGCGTAGCCAAGACGCGCGTCTGGGTCGGTCCGCGGATTAGCCTGGCGCTGCGCGTGCGGCCGTAGCGCCGACGTTAGGGCGAGACTCTGAACACGATACCGCCGTTACTTGCGCCGCCGCCGAAGGTCGTTCCGTAGAGCAGGCCGTTGAGGACGACGAGGCGATCCATCGGCTGACTGCCGTCGGGCGCGCCGCCGAAGCGGTGCAGCACCGATTCCTTGCCGCTCAACTCGAATTTGAAGACGGTTCCGCAGGCAGTGTTGCTAGCAAGGCATGGATTGACGGTGCCCTTCTGACAGAGCGTTCCACCGCCGCACACGGTCGTTCCGTAGAATGCGCCGTGAAAAAAAGTCAGCCCGCGCGGTTGCGAGCCGTCGGGTGGACCGGTGAAGCGGTAGAGGACGTGTTCCTTTCCTCGCGGAGTGATTTCGAAAATGGTGCCGCATCCACCGTGCGAACCGCCTTGACCGCACCGGCCGAACTCTTCTCCGCCGTTGAGGGTCACGCCGTAGAGCACGTTGTTGACGACGACCAATCCGGTCGCCGGATAGGCGCCATCCGTGTGTCCTGTAAAATTGTAGATGACGCGTTCTTTGCCGGAAGTGGTGATCGAATACACCGTTCCGAGTCCGTATTTGCCGCCGTAGTAGGTCGTGCCGTAGAGAACGTCGCCCACGTCGGCGAGTTCTCCGAGCGGCGTCGCGCCGTCGGGCGTACCGGCGAAACGATGCAGCACCGTTTCGTTTCCGCGCAGGGTCACCCTGAAGACCGTGCCCGCTCCGCAGACGGAGCCGCACCCGCCTCCGCCGCTTTCCGTCGTTCCATAGAGGTCGCTGCCGACGGCGAGCAGCGCCGCGCCGGGATCTGCGCCGTCGGGATCGCCCTTAAAGTCGTAGAGCGTTGTTTCGTGGCCGGAAGGCGTGATGTCGAAGAGTACGCCGCAGCCTAAATGGCAATACGACGATCCGCCGAGCAGCGTATCGCCGTATAACGTTCCCTTCACGACGGTTAGTGCCGCGGACGGTTCAGACTTGTTGAACGAATGGAGCACTTTTTCTCCGCCTGAGGTCGTTATTTCAAACACGGCGCCGTCGTTGTGCCCGCCGCCGCCGCTCACGCTCGTCCCGAATAATTTATCGTGATGATTCGGCACGATGGTAAGCCCCGCCATGGGATTTGCGGCGTCCGTTCCTCCCTTAAAACTGTAAAGGATCGTGTAGGCCGCAGCCGGTTGACGTTCTGCGGTCGTCGGCTCGCGCGGCGCCGAAAGACTCGGTGCCTGCACGACGTTCGAGCCGGCGCACCCGCACAGCGGTCCAACGATCGCGAGAGAAAGTGCGATGCCGCGCATGTACAAACGCGTTACGTCGGCAGCGGTGTCGGCGACTGGTTCGTCGGTTCGGGCGTGGGGCCGTAGACCGCAGAGGCGGGCGCGCAAATCGTTCGTTTGTCGAGATCGAAATCCACGAGCTGCTCGCCACGATCGGTCGCCGCGGTTCCCTTGATGGCGACGGGCTGATCGGGCGGTAGCGCGACCCGATTGTAGAGCAGATCGGTTTGGCGCGTGAGCGCGCCGACGTCGCGGTCGTTGATGTTGTCGTCGAACCACTTGCACGTATCCACCGCGCCCGGAAGGCCGGCGAACGTGTATACGATCGTTTGCGCCGACGCGATGCCGCTGCCGAGGGCGAGAATCGCCATGAACGCCGTAGCCAACGTGAACCTCATGCCACGCTCTTACTACGCGGACATGCGTCGCCCTGTTCTCGTCGCGGCATCGTGAAGCAGGCGCCGAACTTCGTCGTCGGTCGTTTGCTCGAAGTTGCGATAGTACAGCCCGACCGCGTGGAACGGCTCGGGCATGCTGACGCACACGACGCGATCGACGAGGCTTCTCAGGCTCGCGCACGTTCGGCCGGCCGCGACCGGTACGGCGGTAATGATCGCCGCGGGATTGCGGCGGCGCAGCGCCGTTGCCGCGGCGCGCATCGTCGCGCCGGTGGCCAGCCCATCGTCAACCAGGATCACGATCTTGCCGACGATGTCGGGTTCGGCGCGGTCGTCGCGATATGCGGTCTCTCGACGGCGCAACTCTGCCGCTTCCCGAGCAACGACCTCATCGAGAGCATCCGGGTCGATTCCGAGTGACTCCATGAGATCGTGGTCGACGACGTAGGTTCCGTCGGCCGCCAGCGCCCCCATTGCAAGTTCTTCATGACCCGGGACGCCGAGTTTGCGAACGATGTAGACGTCGAGCGGAATGTCGAGCGCACGAGCGATTTCATACCCGATCGGCACGCCGCCGCGGGGGAGCGCGAGCACGATGGCGTTGCGATTATTCGCATATTCCGAGAGCGACGCGGCGAGCTCCCTGCCGGCCTCGGCTCGGTCCGCGAAGAGCTGCATGCTTGCAGTCTACCCGGCGGACCGGCCCGACTAGTCGGGCGCGCCGTGGTTACGTTCGATCACGGTTCGCATCGATGCAGGGTGTGATAGACAGTTGCGGTCTACCCGGGGCAACGGTTCCGTTTTGTAAGGCGTCGGCGATTGGGTGAAGTCGAACATGTCCGCGATGGACGTCGCCGTTTTGTCGGTCGTGTTCAGTGAACGTAAGCCGAATGTTTCTTCGATGAACTTCAGAATGCTGCCGAACTCGTATTGCGTGTGACTGACGTCGTGCGTTTTCACGTACGGTGAGACGACGAACATGGGAATTCTGAAACCAAGACTCGTGTAGTTCGTCTGTGGCGGTGGAACCGGGTCGTACCAGCCGCCCCAATCGTCCCAGAGTACAATGACCGCCGTGTCCTTCCAATATTGGCTCGTGCCGATGGCGTTGATCACCGACGTTACCCAGTGGGGGCCGTTGGAACAGCCGCTGCCCGGATGGTCCGAATTGTAGAGCGTCGGGATCACCCAAGAGACCGACGGTAGCGAGCCGTTCTTCAGGTCGGGAAAAACCGACGTTTCCGGCGTAACGATGTTATGCCAGTCAGGACCATAGCGTACCTTCTTAATTGCGTCGAAGCCGTTCCAAACATTGCCGGAAAATTCGTTTCCGTACGGATAGTCATTGACGTAGAGTCGCCATGAAACTTTTGCGGGATCCAGCACGTCAGCGATTGTGGGATATTCATCAAAGCAAGGAAATGGACCATTTCGATTTGTGTGACCGTTTCGAAAAATCACCGGGGTGGTGGTTCTTCCCGAGCCAGTGCGCTCGCGGTTATCACACCCCCAGGGTGGGATGCTTGGCTGGTCCGTCAATGATTCACGGTAGTTGAGTCCAACTGTACCGGAAAGGATGATTTGATGCGCGATAAAGCTTGATGCAGTGTCGGTGAAAAACATCTTGTCGGCAATGGCATACTGTTGCGCAAAGTCCCAGTACGCTTTTGTATCCGAACGACGAACGTAGGCATACGGGTACAGTTTTGCCGGCGGTCCCCCTTGGAATTCACCGAAGTCTATGAGATTGAAGCCATCGTTTTGGCAAACGTGCGCTGAACTTGCGTCGCACTCTTAATTCAAAACACTGGTGGCTATGACAAATATCCTCTCCGCCCAACGATGGAGGCCCTTGCGCCAGCGGCAGCGCCTTCAGCGGAACCTCATGCGCAACGTTGCAGCCGGTCTGCGGAGATGGCTTGCACAGACCTTGCATCGCCGTCGTGGCTCCCGGAAAGCCGGCGAAGAGATTATTGAAGCTGCGATTCTCTTGAATAAGAATTACGACGTGTTTGATAGTACCGGTCGGCGGGGAGGTAGGGCCGAGCACCGTCGTGGTGCTCGAATTGCAACCTGCGGCCAGCGCAATGCCAAGCGCTATGAGCGCACGAAATAGTCTCACGATACCCTCCGAAATGAGTGGAGCAAAAGCTTTGCGCCCGACAAGACGCAAGCCTGCAAAAAGAGGCGTGAAATGACCGTAGTCAATACTGCTTGCTACGTTAGAGGCGCGCAACGCTCGGGTAACAGAGCGGCGTGACATTGCTCTTGCTAGTGGGTATCGCGAGTGCAGTCACCGCGCCGCCCGGCGCGCCGCCGGCGGTGACCTTGGTTGCTCAGCGGTTCGCCCAGAGCAACCGAGGAATCGTTGCCTTTCATTTTCATCGGCTCTTCGACGTGCACGCCGGTTTCTCGAGCCGCCACGAAGACTTGGTGATGGACGGCATCTACCAAGACGGTGCGATCGTTAAAGTGCACATCGTTAGTTACACTATCGACGGCAAACCCGCGAGCGCGGCGGATCAGGCGACGATCCAAGACGCATGGGAGCATCCCAAGCCGACGGAAGCCTTCCGGCCACCGTTCGATCCACGATTTATAACCGCGTACCAATATCAAAGCGCGGGGCCGCAAAAAGTATCGTTCAGCTCGGCGGTTGCGGACGCGGCGCACGGCAACGGCTCCTTCACGTACGACGCAAACAACAACGTGGTGCAAGTTACGTACCGTCCCAACGCACTGCCGCCGCACGCCAACTTCGGCGAGGTAACGGATCGGCGGGCCGAGGTGCTGCCGGGATATTGGGCAGTGACGCAAGAGATTCAGCAGTATAAAGGAAGTTACGGGCCCTTTGCCGGTGCGGGAACCATTCAGGTGACGTATTCGAATTTCCGGCGTTATCCGGATCTCCAGCGCGCACTACGGGCGATATCGTAGAGCCGGCTTATCCGCACCCGGGCAGGCTTTGCGCGTGAAGGAAGAAAAATCGGAGCGCCGGAGGTTATTGGATGCCCGACGCGCTCAAGACGTTATTTCTCAATCCGCCAAGTTTTGAAGGCTACGACGGCGGAGCCGGCTCGCGCTATCAATGCCGGCGCGAAGTCCGATCTTTTTGGTATCCAACGTGGCTCGCGCAACCGGCGGCGATGGTGCCGGGAAGCCGCCTAATCGATGCTCCGCCAGACGATCTGACGATCGATCGAGTTGCGCCGCTGGCGCGAGAGTATGACTTGATCGTCATGCACACGAGCACGCCGTCCTTCAATAACGACGCGCGCGTCGCCGCGCGCCTGAAGCAGGAGAACCCTGAAGTCATCATTGGCATGGTGGGGGCACACGTCGGCGTCTTGCCGGAACAGTCGCTACGCAGCGCGCCGGCCGTAGATTGGGTGAGTGTGGGCGAATTCGACTATACGTGCGTCGATGTGGCGTCGGGTAAGCCAATTCGAGAAGTTCCCGGTCTCGCGTATCGCGAGGGAGATTCGATCGTGCGGACGCCGGAACGTCCAACGATCATGGACATGGACGCTTTTCCATCGGTGCTCGACGTCTACCGGCGGGATCTGACGATTCCCAACTACTTCAACGGTTACTTACAGCATCCGTACCTTTCGTTGTATACCGGGCGCGGTTGCAAGTCGAAGTGCACGTTCTGCCTCTGGCCGCAGACGATTGGCGGACACCTGTATCGCGTGCGCAGCGTGGAGAGCGTCGAGGCCGAAATGGCGCGTGCCAAGCAACTGTTCCCCGAGGTGCGAGAGTATTTTTTCGACGACGACACGCTGACCGATAACGTCCCGCGCGTCGAAGAAATCGCACGCCGCCTGGGCAAGATTGGAATCACCTGGTCGTGTAACGCGAAACCAAACGTACCGCGCGCCACCCTCGAAATCATGAAGGCGAACGGCTTGCGGCTGTTGCTGGTCGGTTACGAGTCCGGCAATCAGCAGGTACTCAACAACATGAAGAAGGGCACGCGGCTGGATATCATTCGGCGGTTCTCAAAAGACTGCCGAGAGTTGGGGATCAAGATCCACGGCACGTTCATTTTGGGCATGCCCGGCGAAACGCCGCAGACGATCAAAGAAACGATCGACTTCGCCTGCGAGATGGACCCGGAGACGATTCAAGTATCGCTCGCGGCGCCGTACCCCGGCACCTACCTCTACAAACAAGCGCAAGAGAACGGCTGGCTCGAGGCACACAATAGCGACCTCGTCGATACGCACGGCGTCCAGCATGCGGCCCTGAACTATCCCGGTTTGAATTCGGTGATGATGTTCGAATCGGTCGACGAGTTCTACCGGCGCTTTTACTTCCGCCCGCGCAAGATGTTCTCGCTGCTCGGCGGGATGATCGGCGACCGTCACGTCATGAAGCGGCGGTTACGAGAAGGCGTGGAGTTTTTCCACTTCCTAAGAGAACGTAAGCGCGAAGAACGGCGAACCCCAGCGGCGAGTATGCCGGTCTAATTTAAGACCGGATTCGGAAGGTCGCCGGCATCGCGAACGTCAGCGCGGCGCCGACTATCGGCCTGCTTCCAAGCTCAGAATGACAATGGTCGCCGAGGGTGAACGGTTCTCGGGCGATCCGCGCAGAGGAGGTCTGCCATGGCTATACGTTGGTGTTTCGTCGTCGCATTGCTACTTGGCGCGATCGTACCGGCGTGCGGCGGCCAGAGTTCACGCACCCCGCAACTCCCGAGCGCCGCAGGCGGTTCGTCAAGCTTTGCCGATGTTTCCGCACGAGCCGAAGAGGGCAGTACGATCGTCCCGGATCACATCATCATCATCGTTATGGAGAACCATAGCTTTGATGACATCGTCGGAGCGACGAACGGCAACGGATACCATCTCTTCACGCCGTTTCTCACGCAAGCCGCCGAGACGGGGCGGCTTGCCACGATGGCGTTCGGCGTCGCGCACCCGAGCCTGCCCAACTATTTGTCGCTGATCGCCGGCAATTACTTCGGCGTGCACGACGACAATGGAAGCTGTTACACGCCGAAACCACCGAAAGGCTGCCACGTCTTCACGAACAAGAATCTAGTTGATTCACTGGAGGCCGCGGGCATGACCTGGGCTTCGTACAACGAGTCCATGCCGCACCGGGGCTACCTCGGGCAGGAGTACCCGCACAACGGGGACGGACTGTATCGTCAGAAGCACGACCCATTCCTGTACTTTAAAGACATCGCAACGAATCCGAAGCGGTTAGCGAACGTCCAAACGTTCGTAGACCTCCTCAGGCAGCTCAGCGCCGGCAAACTTCCGAACTTCTCCTTCATCGTTCCGAACGAGTGTCACGATATGCATGGTTCGGTTCCATATTGTCCCGGTCCGAACGACCGTTTGATCGCAGAAGGCGACTCCGCGGTGCAGAAGCTCGTTCAGGAGATCATCAGCTCGGGAGCCTTCACGCAAAAATCTCTGCTTTTTATTACTTGGGACGAGGGCGATAACAACGTAGGGTGCTGCGACGGTCCCCCATTACAATCGGGCGGGCATATTCCGCTGATTCTAATTACGAGCGTGTCAGGCACGGTGCGATCGGCGCAACTCTACAATCTGTATTCGCTGCTCGCGACGGTCGAAATGGTCTGGCATCTGCCCAAGCTGGGATACACCGCCGATACGCGCAAAGTCAAGCCAATGCTGGACCTTTTGCCCTCTCAATAGCGCTATTTCAGCAGTAGGACCGAGATACTGTAGGGCTCTGAGCGGAACGGCCGCTTCGTGAAATGGCGCTCAGATTGACGAACATACGTTCGCATGGTAGAGTCGATGGAGTGAACGTGCGAGGCGTCGCGGGGTGAGTTGGCTTTCACGCTTGCGCACTTCGCTCGGCAAGGCGCGCGAAGCATTTTCCGCCGTGTCGCGATTGGGCAGTCCGGAACGTCCGCTAACTCCTGAGTTTTGGGACGAACTCGAAGAGACGCTGATTTTGGCCGATTTCGGCGTCCCTACGACGGCAAAGATCGTCAACGCTTTGCAGACGGTCGCAAAACAAGAAGCCTGGACTACGGCGGACCGCGCGATTGCGCGCTTCAGAAAAGACGTCGAGCGCTTTTTGACGCTTCCCGGCGGGAGGTTGCGTCTCGATCGAAAGCCCGCGGTCATGCTGATGGTCGGCGTCAACGGCAGCGGGAAAACCACGACGATCGGTAAACTCGCGGCGCGCCTGCGCAGCGACGGCAAACGCGTGGTGCTGGTGGCCGGCGACACGTTTCGCGCGGCCGCCGCCGAGCAACTCGCGATTTGGGGCGAGCGCAGCAGCAGTTCGCTCGTTCGTGGCACTGAAGGCGCCGATCCGGCTTCGGTAGTTTTCGACGGGCTACGGGCGGCGAAGGCGCGTGGAGCCGACGTCGTGCTGATCGACACGGCCGGACGTTTGCAAACCAAGACGAATTTGATGGAAGAACTCAAAAAGATTCGGCGGGTGATCGAACGCGAATTGGGAGAGCCGCCGGCGGAGACGCTGCTGGTCGTGGACGGAACCAACGGCCAAAACGCAATCTCTCAGGCCAAACTCTTTAACGACGCAACGCAACTCACGGGGATCGTGGTCACGAAACTGGACTCTACGGCAAAGGGCGGCATGTTGGTGGCAATTGTCGACGAACTGGAGGTACCGATCAAGTTCGTCGGCCTGGGCGAAGGGCGCGATGATCTGCGCCCGTTCCTCCCGTCCGAGTTTATCGAAGCCCTCTTCGAAGATGAATGCCACCCTCTTGGCACTCCGCAATGAGAGCGTGATACTGCAGACCGAGAAAGGACAATCATGGCAACAGAAGATGAACGGCAACTCGCGCTAACTAACGCGCTGGCGCAGATCGAGCGGCAGTTCGGTAAAGGGTCGATCATGCGCATGGGCGATTTCCAGGAGCGCATGGCGTTCGAAATTATCCCGACCGGCTCGATCGCGCTCGATTTGGCGCTTGGCGTCGGCGGTCTCCCTCGCGGACGCATCGTCGAAATTTACGGACCGGAGTCCAGTGGCAAAACGACGCTGGCGCTCCATGCGATCGCCGAGGCGCAAAAAACTGGAGGAACGGCGGCCTTTATCGACGTCGAGCACGCGCTCGATCCAAATTATGCGGCCGCCTTGGGCGTCGATTTAGACAATCTGTTGGTCTCGCAGCCCGATACCGGCGAGCAGGCGCTAGAGATCGCCGAAATGCTCACGCGCAGCAACGCCGTCGACGTGGTCGTCGTCGACTCAGTCGCCGCGCTCGTGACGCGGGCGGAACTCGAGGGCGATATGGGAGACGCGCACGTCGGTTTGCAAGCCAGATTGATGTCGCAGGCTCTGCGCAAACTCACCGCTGCGATTTCTCGCAGCAAGACCGTGATGATCTTCATCAACCAACTGCGTGAAAAAGTCGGCGTCATGTTCGGCAATCCGGAAACGACGTCGGGCGGCCGAGCGCTCAAGTTCTACGCGTCGATTCGCCTCGACGTGCGCAAACTGGAGACGATCAAGATCGGCCAAGACGTCGTCGGAACCCGCACGCGCGTGAAAGTGGTGAAGAATAAGGTTGCGCCGCCATTCCGGCAAGCGGAGTTCGATATCACCTATGGACACGGCATCTCCAAGATGGGCTCGGTTCTCGACGTGGCGCTCGATCAGAACATCGTCGGCAAGAGCGGCTCTTGGTACACCTACGGCGAGCAACGCATCGGACAAGGTCGCGAGAATGCCAAAACGTTCCTGGAAGAGCACGCCGACCTCGCCGCGGAGATCGAACGCAAGATCCGCGAAGCGCTCAGTAAGACCGCTTCCAACAACGGAAAAGCAGCGCTCGTCGCCGACTAACCATTGCCATGGGTGTACGTTGACTGCATACGCCGCTGCCCTTGGGTTCTTAGCGCGGCAGCGCTGCACCGAGGCGCGGCTGTGGCAGCACCTCGAGCGCAAAGGCTTTGGTGACGACGCGGTCCGGGACGCCGTCGAACGGTGCAAGCGCGAAGGCTTCGTCGACGACCGCCTCTACGCGCAGCTGTACGCGGGACGCAAGCGCAAACCGATTGGAGATAGCCGGCTCGTTGGCGAGTTGATTCGAAAAGGGATCGATTGCGACGCCGCGTCCGATGCTGTCGCGTCGCTGGAATCCGACGAAGGGTCGCGCTGCAGCGCGGCCTTCGAGCATTTGATGAACAAACATCCGACGCTTGCATACCCGTCGGCAGCACGACGCTTGGAGCGGCTGGGATTTCCGGCCGCTACGATCTATCGCATATTGCGCGATCATGCAGCACGCTTTGGCCCACTCGCCCACCGTCCCCCTGAGGAAGGCTGACTCCGCTCGCGCTGCGGGCAACGCCGGCGTCCCGCTCCGGCTCGCTGGGGGTACTCATTTTGGCATGTCGGCGCGAACGATTGTGGTAGCGGAAGACGATGTAGCGATTCGCGAGTTGCTGACGCACCATCTCGAGCGCGATGGATTTTCCGTGATTGCTGCATCCGACGGCAATGCGGCCTTACGCCGCGCGCGCGCAGGGGTCGATCTTTTGGTGCTCGACGTCGGCCTGCCCGGCGTCGATGGCTTCGACGTCGCTCGAACGTTGCGCAGGGAAGAACGCACCGTGCCGATCGTCATGCTCTCCGCGCGATGCGATGAGATCGATCGCGTGCTCGGTTTTGAACTGGGTGCCGACGATTACGTGTGCAAGCCGTTTTCGCCGCGCGAAGTCAGCGGACGAATCAAAGCGATTCTGCGCCGTGCAGGCCGTGCCGTTGCCGCCCGAAGTCCCGTGTTGAGCTTCGGGCGGCTCGAGATCGACGACGGCGCTCGCGAAGCCCGCGTGGACGGCAACGATGTGAAGTTGAAACCGCGCGAGTTTGCGCTTCTGCGGGAACTGGCGGGCAACGCGGGCGTTGCGCTTTCGCGCGACTGGCTACTCCAACGCGTTTGGGGCTTCGATTTCAACGGCGACGAACGCACGATCGACGTTCACGTGCACCGATTGCGTTTAAAGATCGAAGAGCCTTGGAAGTTACCTGCGGTGGTCCGCACCGTTCACGGTTTCGGCTACAAGTTCGTTCGTCCCTAAACGCCGTTGGCTCTCACGTGTCGCCGGAACAAGTCCTGCGCACCATGGTTGCTACCGTCGGCCACGAACTGCGGACGCCGCTCACGTCCATTCGCGGCTATCTCGAGACACTGCTGGAGGGCGAACTCGACGCGTCGACCGTTCGGCGCTTCTTAGAAACGGCACGGCGCGAGGCGTTGCGCCTCGGACGGCTCGTCGATGGGATGCTCGCGTTGTCGTCCCTCGACGTCTCGGAGCAGGCACCCGACGCAGTGTGCGACGCGGCCGAGCAGATTCGGGCGACGATCGAAACGGTGGCGCCCCTTGCTGCGGCGCGTGGCGTGACGATTTGCACCGATTGTCCCGAGCAGGCAGCCGTTCGCATCGATGGCGATGCCTTGGTGCACGCTCTGACCAATTTGGTCGAAAATGCGATCAAGCACGGCAGTGCGGATGGAACGATTCAGATCCGCTGCGCCGGCGACGAGCAATGGTTGACGATCGGAGTCGAAGATGACGGCGCCGGTGTCGCGCCGACGGAGCAAGAAGCGATCTTTGCGTTCGGCATTTGCGGCACGCGCTCTCGAACGCGGAGCAGCGGAATCGGGTTGGCAGTTGTGCGCGCAATTGTCGAACGCGCGGGCGGCGATGTTCGCGTCGAAACTTCAGCGCTCGGCGGCGCGCGATTTATCTTGCGCGTACCGGCGGGATAGCGGCCGTTCGCCGTCGTAGACAACAGCCCGTGGCTACGTCACGGGCACCCTTCGCGCATGCGAGTGAAGCCGAGCTCGCCCGCCTCTTCGATTTCTATCGAATCAACTGGCAATACGAACCACGAACGTTTCCGATCGCGTGGGACGATCGCGGGAGTCCGGTGGAGTTTTTTACGCCGGACTTTTATCTTCCGGACCACGACGTCTATATCGAAGTGACGGTTGCCAAACCTGCGCGCAACGCGCGTAAGAACAGAAAAGTTCGCTTAATGCGTTCCCACTATCCAGACGTCAACGTCAAACTCTTTACGCGCCGCGACGTGGAGCGCGTTTTTTCGCGCACGCTGAAGCGGGCCTCATGATCGGCGAGCCGCTTTTTGATGCCGGCACAATCGCAAGCCGCGTAGCCGATTTGGGCGCCGCCATCTCGCGGGACTACGCCGGCAGACAGCCTTTACTCATCGCCCTGATGTCGGCGGCCACGACCTTCTTGGCGGATCTCGTGCGCGTCGTGACGGTCCCCTGCCAGCTCGATTTCATCGCGGTCAGCCAATATGGCGACGGCGACGGCATCGCGCTCGAGAAAGACGCCGCGATTCCTGTCCACGGACGCGACGTGATCCTCGTGGATGACACAGTCGACACCGGCCTGACGTTACAGTACGTGGTGAGGGCGTTGGAAGAGCGACAACCGGCGTCACTGGCCGTTTGCACGCTGCTCGACCGCCCTCACCGGAGAATTGTGGATATTGAAATCAAGTACAGGGGCTTCGAAGTCCCCGACGTATTCGTCGTGGGCTATGGGCTCGATTATCAGGGACGCTATCGGGAATTACCGGCTTTGTATGCCCATGGCACGTGGCCGGCGTAAAATGAGGTGTCGCGTCCGCAGGACGGCGCTGCTCGCGCTCTTGTCGGTGATATTTCCCTTTTTGGCGCCGCTGCGCTCGTCGGCGCTAGAGTTGCGCACGATCGAACAGGCCGCTGCCGATTACCGTAGTTCTAACTCGCACCTCGAAGAGATGTTCCGCGCCGCATTGCTCGACACGAGCCGCCTCGCACAGTATGCGGCCGACGGAACCGCGTACATCAAAACGGGCGACATTCCGGCGGAGTGGCTGCGCGACGCCAGCGCGCAGGCGCGGCCGTACCTGTTCTTTGCGCGCGAAGATCCCGACGTTCGCAGCCTGCTACGAGCGATCATCTCGCGCATGGTAAAGTACCTGCAGATCGATCCCTATGCAAACGCGTACACGTTAGATTATCGCGTGTGGGAGCAGAAATTCGAACTCGATTCGCTGGCGTATCCGACGGCGTTGGCGTGGAGTTACTGGAAAACGACCGGCGACACGTCGATTTTTAATGGCGACTTTTCGTCGATGCTCGACAACGTGCTCGTCACGATGCAGCGCGAGCAGAACCATCCTCGCGACTCACGCTATACACACAAAGAGTTGACGAACGACGGTAGAGGGCGCCCCGTCGGGTATACGGGCATGATTTGGACCGGCTTCCGGCCCTCCGACGACGCGTGTTACTTCAACTACCTCATACCATCGGAGATGTTCGCCGTCGTGGCGCTCGGCGATATGGCGGATATCGAATTGAAGGTCTATCACAACATCGTCAAGGCCCATGAGGCCCGGGCGTTACGCGATGAAGTGCAACGCGGCATTCAAACCTACGGGCTCGTGATGGTTCCGAAATACGGCTACATGTACGCCTACGAAGTCGACGGCCTCGGCCACGCCATTCTCACCGACGACGCCAACATTCCGAGTCTGCTCGCGGCACCGTACTTCGGTTACATTCTTCCGAACGATCGCTACTACGAAAATACGCGGCGCTTCTTGCTTTCGCAAGACAATCCGTCGTTTTACCAGGGCCACGTCGCACGCGGTATCGGAAGCTATCACACGCCGGATCACTGGGTGTGGCCGCTCGCGCTGATCGTCGAGGGAATGACCGCGACGACCGGACCGGAGAAGCAAGACGTCCTCGGCCAACTGCTCGCGAGCGATCCGGGCGATCATCTGCTGCACGAGTCATTCAATCCCGACGATCCTCGGCAGTACACCCGCGCGAACTTCGGATGGCCCAACGCGCTCTTCTCCGAATTTGTGATGACGCAGTTTGAAGGGCAGTCCGAAATACCGATGGGCGACACCAGCGACCTGGAATTTCGAACCGAATAGCGCGGCAAACTGAAACGCCTTCCTAGAGCGTTGAGTTCTAAAGCGGATATCGTTCTCGGGTTGCAGTGGGGGGACGAAGGCAAAGGCCGGATCGTCGATCTGTATGCTGCCGACTACGACGTCGTCGCACGGTTTGCCGGTGGCGATAATGCCGGGCACTCGATCGTTGTCGGCGATCGGGAATTAGCCTTGCGCATCGTTCCCTCGGCCGTGTTGCATCCACACGTCGAGTTGTTCGTCGGCGGGGGAACCGTGGTCAATTTACGTACGCTCGTTGACGAGCTGGATCGCTTGGCGGCACTCGGGATCGATACGTCGCGAATCAAGCTCTCCGATCGCGCGCACGTCGTGTTGCCGCACCACGTGGAGCGGGATAAGGCCGCGGAGCGAGCTCGCAGTAATGCAATCGGAACGACCGGTCGCGGAATAGGGCCGGCGTACGTCGATAGGGTTGCGCGGACTGGATTACGGTTGGCCGACCTTTTTGAGCCTGAAACGCTTTCAGAAAAAATTCGTGCCGACGTATCGACTTCGTCAGCCTTCGGCGCCCTCGCCGCGCGCGTTCTGCCGCACGTCGTGGACGGCGTCGAATTCTTACATCGGCGGCTGCACGAAGGCAAACGAATATTGCTCGAGGGGGCGCAGGGGACGCTGCTGGACGTAGGATACGGGACGTATCCCTACGTGACGAGTTCCCATACGATCGCGGGCGGTGCGTGCACCGGGTTGGCCCTGGGGCCGGGTGCCATCGGCCAGGTGACCGGCGTAGCAAAAGCGTACTGCACGCGCGTCGGTGCCGGCCCATTTCCATCCGAACTGCACGACGAACGTGGCGACCGTCTGCGCCGCCAGGGTGGAGAGTTCGGCACCGTCACGGGAAGGCCGCGACGATGCGGCTGGTTCGATGCGGTTGCGGCACGTTATGCCGTCGCTGTGAACGGCTTGAGCGACGCCGTGATAACCAAACTCGACGTGCTCAGCGGATTCGAACGCATTGGCATCGTTACCGGCTATCGTGTCAACGGAAAACCGGCCACCTTCGCGTCGGCCGCCACTGCCGATCTGGAAGTCGAGGTTGAAGAGGTCGACGGGTGGCGCGAATCTATCGGCCACGTTCGCCGAGTCGCGGATTTGCCGAGGCCGGCGCGCGCGTACGTCGAGCGCCTGGCATCGCTGCTCGAAGTGCCGATCGAACTCGTCTCCGTCGGGCGGGAGCGATCGCAGTTGGCGCGTTGAGGCGCGAGCTGGGCATTATTCAAAGAGAATGCCGCCGAAGTTTCACTTTGGCCTCGCGCCGCTGCTCGAGCACCGGCGGCGCATCGAAAAAGAGCGCGAGCGCCGGTTCTCTCGCTGCCGTCAAGAACTTCAAGCACTAGAATCCAACGTTCCGCGCGTCTGCGACGCGCTGCCGTGGTACTACGATCGTTGGATCGCAGCACGGCGGCAACAGGCGGCCGGGTTGCGGGTACGACTAAAGGAATTACGTGATGGATTCATCGCGGCACGGCGCGATCGCCGCGTTCTGGAAAGACTCTATGAACGGCGCCGCGACGCGTACGACGCGCAGTTGGCGCGGTACGAAGAGATGGAGATCGACGAAGCCAACGCGGCGCTGCGCAGACGAGCATAGCACGTGCCGCCGGCGTTCTGGTCGGACTATATCGTAAAACTGGCGATCGTCGCCGCCGTGCTCGCGATTCTCTACGCCCTCGCGCGCAAACTACGACACGCGCGTTTGCTTCCGAGCGGACGGTCGGGCTTTCTCACCGTGGTGGAATCGCGCCTGCTCTCGCAGCACGCGACCATCCACGTCGTGCGCGCCGGCCGAAAATATTTCTTGATCGGCACGGCGACGGCCGCAATCGCGACGCTCGGCGAACTCGAAGCCACCGAAATAGATCGTACGGAGCCCTGAAGGCAGCCGTCCTTACAGGAAGTACCTGAACTGCGCGATCTTATTGCCGGTGGTTTCGGTAAGGTAAATGAAATTGTCGGGACCCAAGGTGAGCGCCGTCGGTTGCGAGTTTGGCGTGGGAACGGCGTAGAACTTCACCTGATGCGATTTAAAGAAGAACTGACCGATTTTGTTTAGCGCCATGTCCGTGAAGTAAAAGTTGCCGTCGATGCCTTGAATGAGCGCGTCGGGCGCCATGGCGCCGGTGAGCGGATATTCGGCGGTAACGTGGCCCGTGGTGTCCATCCGTCCGAGCATCTTGGTTCGTTGTTCCGTAAACCAGAGCGCGTTGTCGGTTCCCGTCGCGATGCCGGTTGGCGTGGAGTGCGCTCGGACCGGATACTCCGTCAGCGGAGAACCGCTGATCGGAAGGCGTCCGATGTGACTGGTACCGGGTTCGGTAAACCACATTGCGCCGTCGGGCCCGTTGGTGATCGACGTCGGCTGCGCGTTCCCCGCCAACTTGTACTGCGTGAATCGAACGAACGGCGGTTTTTTCCGTTGCACGATTCGCCAAATCGCATTCGTCCCGATGTCGGTGATCCACATGTTGCCGTCCGATCCGAGGGTGATTCCCACGGGCCGCGCGCTCGTATCGGGAAAGCCGTATTCGGTATACGGCGGACCCGACGTCGTGATCTGGCCGACTTGCGCCCGCGCGGTTTCCGTAAACCAAAGGTTCAGCGTCGGTCCCGGTCCGGACGCTATTCCGTTGGGCTCCGACTTCTTGGTCGGCGTCACGATCTCGGAGATCTTTCCGGCGGGATTCAACTGACCAATTTTGCTCCCGGCAAATTCGGTGAACCACAAATTCCCATCGCTGCCCAATGCGATGCCGACCGGCTTGCTGGACGCCGTCGGAACCGGATATTGGGCGGTCACCGAGGGGGGCGGTGTCGGCGCTGGAGTGGGCGTCCCGCTAGTGATCGGCGTACCTTTGCCGCACGCGGTCAAGACAGCTAGGGTCAAAAACGGAAAGATCCTGCGCACAGCCCTCCCTTATTGGCAGACGGCCAGGGCTTTCCCCCATCACTTAAATAGTTAGTTGACAGGCGCATCGGGCGGTGCTAGTATCAACTAAATCTTTAAGAGTAACGCGGAGGCCGCATGAACTCGAGAACCGATTATCCCTGCTCCGACCTCGCGCGCACGGCGCGTCTGCGAGTCCGTTTGCCCGATGCCATGGCGCCGGCGCGTGTGTTTCCCGGCTGGGGACCGACCGTCTAACCATGGCACGACGACGCTCCGCAACGTTGACCGAAGCGGAACTCCGGCTGATGGAAGTGCTATGGGAGCGCGGGCAGGGCACCGTCGCCGAGGTGACGGCGGCTCTCCCGCCGCCGCCGCTGGCTTACAACAGCGTCCTTACGACGATGCGAATTCTGGAACGCAAGGGCTACGCGACGCACGACGAAGCCGGGCGCGCCTTCATCTACCGCCCGCTGCTAGGCCGCGACGAGGCCGCGGGGCACGCCGTGGGCAACGTGGTATCGCGGTTTTTTGACAACAGTCCGGGCTCCCTAGCGCTGCGCTTGATCGAACACGAGCGTCCTTCGAATGAAGAGCTGGCGCGCCTGAAAGCACTGATCGAAGAATACGAAGAGGGCGGCACATGATCGGCATACCGCAAGCTTTTATCACCTTCACTAGCGCGGTTTCGGCCACGGCGCTCAACGCGCTGTGGGAAGATGCGCTCCTCGTCGTCGGCATCGCGCTCTTGCTGCGCTTCTGGCCGCGAATCAACGCGGCGACCCGCTATACCGTATGGATCGCAACGCTAGTCGGCGCTTTTGTCCCGCCGCTCGCAACGACGCTACCGTTTTTTGCGACGCCGCATCGTGTTGCGGTACCATCCAATGCGCCAGCCACGGATCGAACGGCGCGCGCCGGCGCAGCGTCGCCCGCAGAGCCCAACATGACGAGCGCGTCCGCCGCTTCGTCGCAGCCGATGCCGCGACGCATGCGCGAGCGCTTTCACTTCACGCTGCCGGCGTCCGTCGCCGTCGCCGTCTTCATCGCGTGGCTGCTCCTGGCGATCTACGCCTTGGCGCGTCTCGCGATCGGACTGATACGGTTGGAACAACTCAAACGCGACGCGCTCCCGTTGCCCGTCGAGTATCGCGACGCGATGCCGCAGTGGATGCGCGCGAACAAGGGTGCACGCGACGTGCGGCTCTGTGTGAGCGACGATACCGACGTTCCCGTCGCGGTGGGCCTGTTCGATTCGATGATTTTGGTCCCACACACGCTACTCGACGGTCTTTCCCAGGGTGAGGTGGACCAGTTTGCCTGCACGAACTCGCGCATCTGCGCCGAGGCGACGACTGGAGCAATGGGCTACAGCGAGTCCTAATTGCCCTCTTGGGCTGGAATCCGGCGGCGCAGTTCATCGGCCAGCAACTCGACTTGGAACGCGAAGTCGCTTGTGACGATTGGGTGCTCTCGCTCGGTGGAATGGTGCGTCCGTACGCCCTCTGTCTCACGAAGCTGGCCGAGCGCGCGGCGTGGCCGCGCCATCCGATTCCGGCGCCCGGCGTCTTCGCAACGCGCAAACACATCTCGCTGCGTATCGAGCGGCTACTCGGCGCGGGGCGCAACATCGCGACGAATCTGGCGCCCGCGCCGGCGGTCGCAGCCATTGCGGTAGTCGGGGTGCTAGCGCTACTCATCGCCGCCGTTGCGCCGTCGGTCGCCGCATCGTACGTTGCCCCGGTCACCGCACCGCCGGTTGCCGGTGCGCCGGTGAAAGCGCGGGAAATCGTGCGCTACGTGCGCGTCGGCTCCGCACCAAGCGCAAGCACGAGCCCTACGTCCACAACGCGTGTCGTTACCATTCCGGCCACGCGCGTGCACGTCGCCGCGCGAACGATTCACGTACCCGCGGTGAACGTCGATGTTCCGCGACGGACCTTCACAATGCCGAGCGTGCCGTACGTCGATGCCGCGCAGATCACCAGCACGGTGAAGAAGAGCCTAGCGCTGGCCTTCGGCGCAAAATCCACGCACGCACCGCAAAACGGACGATCCTGCTCCGGATGCGACTTCGGAGCCGTGGACTGGTCCGGGCGAGATATGCGGGGAGTGAACTATTCCGGCGTCGATTTGAGAAACGCGCGACTGGTCGGTACCGACTTTGGCGGAAGCAACTTCAACGGCGCCGATTTCACTTATGCAAACCTGCGCAACGCATCGTTTCGCGGCGCTCAATGACCGGCTGCGATTTTTCGCATGCCGATCTCACGGGTGCCGATTTCACGGGATCGCATTTGACGGGATGTCAGTTCACGCAAGCGCGGCTGGGATCGACCCAACTGCGCGACGTTATCAATAGTTGCACCGGTTGCGATTTCAACAAGGCCGAGCTTCGAGGGCTTAACCTCTCAAACGTGCGAGCGAACGGTGACGATTTCGCCGGCGCGGACCTTCGGGGCGTGAATCTCTCGGACGCGCAGTTAAAGGGAATCGATTTCAGCGACGCCCGGCTCGACGGCGCGAATCTCACGGGAACGGTTTTCAACCTCTGCGAGCTCGATGGGGTCGACATGAGCCGCGTGGATGTGTCGCGCGCCAGATTTATCGGTACGGATTTTCCCGGAAAACGAAGTCCGCCCGAATCTAACGAGTAGCGGCTCGCGCCGCTAGTCGGCCCTTATCGGTAAAAAAGCCTCTCGCGACTGAGGCCTGATTTCCTGCGACTTTTACAGCCATAAATCGGAGGAAAAACCAATGAAACTACTCTTCGGCGCACTGTTCGTCGCGCTCTGTACCGTCGCCGCCGGCTCGGGAATGCCGGCAAACTGCGCGGCCTGCTCTTTTGCAGATCGCGATCTTCGCGGTTTGGATCTCTCGGGAGTAAACTACGTCCGTGCCGATCTTGCGCGCAGCAATTTGCAGCACGTCAGCCTTCGAAATGCAAATCTGACTGAGACGGATTTACGGGGCGTGCTCGTGTGCCACGGCGGCCGGGAGCCGCGTTCGCCGCTCGATGGGGCGATCGTGCAATGAACGGCCGTTACGCCGTGTCGGCGGTAGCGATCATGCTGCTGACGACGGCGGCAACGTCCGCCTATCCCGAACTCGGCATACCACAGACGGGCGATCCTCCGCTGGACCCGGCAGCGGCGCCGACGACCTGGTCGAGCGCCGCAAGCTTGACGCTGCCCTGGGATGCCGTGCACTCGCGCCCCGCTAGCGAAGGCACGAAGGCCTGGATGTCGACCGACGGTCGCGCCTTGTACGTGCGGTTCGACGCGACCCAACGCGAACGGATCGTCGCGCAGCAACACACGAACGACGTGGGCCAAGGCAACGACGACGAAGTCTGGGTCGATCTCTGGCCCAACGGAGTCAGCGGGTATTTTTACCAGTTTTACGCGACGCCGAACGGAACGCACTATCAGTATTCTTCCGAAAACAGCGCGTATTCGCCGGACTGGGAATCGCACGGCCTCAGTCACGGCGACGGATATACGGTCACGATGCGGATCCCGTTCGACGTGGTGCGCAACGCGCACGGCGGCGCCTGGAAGGCGCAGTTCGCCCGCTACATCCGCGCGACGGGCGAGCAACAGGTCTGGTCCTACGATAAGCTGCAGATGCAGCCCGACACGTATGGGAACGCGGACTATGCGCACGCCGGCGCGATCACGTTGCCGCAAGTGCAAACGATTGGGGCGGCGCGTGCTAAGCCGCGAGCGGCGATCTATACGCTCGGTGAGGCGGCCGGCAGAACGATCGGCGGATCGACGTCGCGCATAGGCGCGGACTTGTCGGTGCCTATCACGCCAACTGCATCGTTCTATTCGACCTTTCATCCGGATTACTCGAATGTGGAACTGGACCAACAATCGATTTCGCCGACCGTCTATGCGCGGTACTACAACGAGGTGCGCCCGTTCTTTACACAGGCCGCCAATTTTTATAACAGTTTCAACTGCGACGCGTGCCCGAACCTCCAGTCGCTCTATACGCCGGCCATTCCGACGCCCCGAGAAGGTTTTGCCGTCGAGGGAAAGCAGGGGCCGTTCGGCTTCGCATCGTTCGACGCGCTGGGCGACGGCCGCAACGATCTGGCGAGCACGTTAAACTACACGTCGCAGGACACGCGCTGGCTCTCGAGCGTTCAGCGAGTCTCGGTAAACTCTTCGGGTCTGAGCGACACCGTGACCGAAGCCGGCCTGGCGTACTTCGATCTCAAGCATCTAAGCGCGTATTTCAACTATGGGGACGATTCAGGGACGCGCGTGCTGGTTCCCAATCAGGCGCAATACTACGACCTCGGCGGCGGGTGGGCGAATCAGACGTTCGGGTTTTTCGCCAGCGCGCGCAAGGTGGGTGAATACTACAATCCTCTCGATGGTTTCGTTTCGCATCCCGGAATCGCCGGTTATGCGCTCTACGCGGCGAAAATTTGGGACTTTACGGGTGACGGCAAGCTCGCGTCGGTCGGCATTTCCGGCTTCATGGATCGCTACCAGGGGCCATCGCAGGGCATCGCGCAGAGCGACAACCAACTGCTCCTCGACGTCCTCACGAAGAAGGCGCTCGACCTGCAAATCTTTACGGGCTCCAATTATTGGCGTTTCGGTAACGTGCTCGCGCCGATTTCCCAAAACGGCGGATTCCAGGTAACGTACGACAGCGGCCTGCAGACGAATAATCCGGGCCAATTTCCCAATCACGGCACGTCTGCGACGCCGACCACGATCAACTATAGCACCGGCCGCTACGGTGCGGGACGTCTCGACACCTGGTTTCGCACGACGACGATGCGCGTCGGCAATCGTGGGGCGCTGACGCTCGCGCTCGACGATACCGCGCAGTTGCAACCGTCGCCGCTCCACAACAACGTGCAATGGTTTGAGAGCGTGAGCTACGCCTATGAGATCGGCCGCAACTCCTCGCTTGCCATCGGCGTGCGCCGCGTGATCGGCGACCCGCCGCTTCCCAACGGGGGTGGAGACTGTATCGGATCGTGCTCCAACGTTTCGGTCGCGTATCACTTGCGTCTGCGCAACACCGAAATTTACTTGGCCTATGGCAATCCGAACACGCTCGTGACCGTGCCGCAGGCGATCTTCAAAATCATTTTCTACGCCGGCGCGCAGAAGGGAACATGACCGATACGAGCGGCCGAAACTCTCGGTGCGCTACCGCGGTATGAACGGCATGCGCACTACGATTCTCGCGGCACTTTTCTTTGGATTCATCGGCGCCGCTGCGGCGGCGGCCCCAGTCACGCCCGAGGACTTGTTGAAGTTAACGTTCCTGAGCAACGCCGCGATTTCGCCGGACGGCACACACGTGCTGGTCGAAGCGTCGAAGATGGACGGACCGAAGAACACGTACGACCGTTCGATCGAGTTGGTCGACGTGGCGAGCCGCAAACTCATACGCAACGTCACCAAGCATGCGGGCGACGGCGATTATGCGTGGATGCCGGACGGCCACAGCTTCGTGTTCGTGCGGACCGTTGGCAAGGGGAAACCTCAACTGTATCGGTACGCGCTTACGACCGGCGGCGTCTCGAGGCTCACAAATATCAAGGACGGCGTTTCCAGCCCCGTCGTCTCGCATGCCGGCGACCGCATCGCGGTCGCGGTGACGCAGACGGACGTGCCGCATGACGCGTACGTAGACTTCGCCAAGGCGGGCTTTACGCCGAAGAGCACGCAACGCAAGACCGACATCCGCACGATCGGTCAACTGTTCTTTGAGACGAACGGACAAGGCTACACCTATCAGCAGCATCAGCACATTTGGGTGGTCAACGCGGACGGCTCGCATCCGGTCGAACTGACCTCCGGCCGCTATTCCGAAAACTTCGATGAGTGGTCGCCCGACGATCGCGCGATTCTCTTCGATTCGTTGCGTTACCAATCGGTCGATGGCGGTCCAAGCGATGTGTATACGATTCCTTCCACCGGGGGGAAGATGCAGAAGATTGCGTCACCGCTCCCAGCCAACGGAGGTCTGTTCTTTTCACGCGACGGCAAACGCGTGTATTTTTTCAGCGGCGACGTCAAGGACGCCGCGGAGTCGCCGTCGCTAGTCTCCGCGCGACTCGACGGATCGGATCGGCGCACGGTCGTTGCGCGCGACACGGTCTCGTGGGGCGATACGCTGCTGGGCGACATGAAGGAGGGCGGCGGACTGTGCGCGTGGCCCCTGCCGGACCGGCAAACCGTTCTGCTCAACATGGATGGTCCCGGCTATGCGAACTTGCGGCGCCTCGATTTCGCGCACGGAACGTTCGCCAATATTACGCCTGCCAAGGGAGAGGCGTGGTCGTGCACCGTTTCGCATGACGGCTCGCGGGTTGCCTATCTTTACAGCGACTTCACGCATCCCGCCGACGTGTATGCCGCGGACGTGCGTTCGGGTACGCGCCGTCAACTGACGCACCTGAACGATACCTATCTCGCCGGTGTTACGCTGTCGCAGCCCGAAGAGTTTACCGTCAAAGATCCGGCCGGCTTCACCGTCCAGGCGTGGTTCATGCCGGCGGTCTCGGGGACGGCCGGCGCGAAGCATCCGACGCTGCTCGACATCCACGGCGGCCCGGAGACGCAGTTCGGCGACACGTTTTTTCAGGAGTTTCAGACGTACGCGTCGTTGGGGTACAATGTCGTCTTCAGCAATCCGGCCGGCAGCACCGGACACGGCTACGCGTTTGAAGAGGCGTTGGAAAGCAATTACGGCGACGCCATGTTCGCCGACGTGCAGGCGGTGATGGATGCGGCTGTTCGGCGTTCCGACGTGGATGCAAACCGGTTGGCCGTCTTGGGTGGATCGTACGGCGGCTATGCGACGATGTGGGTGATCGCGCATACCGATCGCTACAAAGCGGCAGTCGCGGAGCGTGGCGTGAGTTTCCTGCAGAGCGAAAATCTCGCTGCGGATTTCGCCGGAAAGAATGGCTTGGGCGGCGGCTACTACACGTGGGGACCGCCGTGGGATCCGGCGAGCACGACGTATGCGAAGTTTTCGCCGCTCACGTACGTTGCGAACGTCCACACGCCGGTGCTGCTGCTGCACTCGGACGACGATACGCGCGCGCCGATCGACCAGACGCTGCAAGAGTTCACGGCACTCAAAGTGCTGGGACGAACCGTCGAGTACGTTGCCGTGCCCAACGAAAACCACGACCTCTCACGCACCGGCTCGCCGATCCACCGGGTGGAGCGTCTGCACATCATCGTAGACTGGCTCAAAAAATACGTCTAAGAGGCGCCACGGGCAGGCAAGCGTCACAGGCAGGGGCTTTTGGGCGTAGTGGGAGTAGGTGTCTCTGAAGATGTTGCGGGCTGCTTGCATAGCCGGCGCGGCGATCGTCGCGCTTGCTCCGACGGTTTCGGTAAACGCGGCCGGGGCGGCAGCGTCGCCGACGGCGACCCCGCCGCCGCAGATTTATCACATCGTGACGCGCCCGCTCTGCAGCGAACTGCACAAGACTATTGCCCCGGCGATCGGGATGATGCTGCAGAACGATTCGACCATCAAAAAGAGCCCCGGATTGCTCCACGAGTACAATTCTGCGGCGCTCTACGGCAGCGACACGGGAAGCGCTATGCATCAGGCGGTACCGGGCGATTCGAGCGGCGTTTCAAACTCCTCGCAGAATATCGCGCTGCTCGGGATGGAGAACTTGATCCGGCCGATCGCCAACAACATTATCGCGATCCAAACGTTGCTCGACACGCCGGAGTTGATGCACGGGACGGGCCGTCCCGATGACGACAAGAAACTGCAAGAGATTCGAGCAAAATTGCTCAAAGCGCTGGCGGCGCAGAACGCGTCGCTCGACATCATCAGCGGTTTCGTCGACACGCAGCAGATGGCGGATCTGCAACACGAAGGCGAGGCATACATCAACGGGATCAATCAATCGGACCTTCGCAGCGGCCCCTCGACGCCAGGGCCGGCCAATCCGCTTATATCGAACCCTAACTACGCCGGTCTTCCGCCGAATCCGTACACGATCGATCTCGCATCGGTCCCCGGCTTAGTCGTCGGCTACAACCCGGTTACGCGATTGATCGATGGATTGAACTGGACGATCGATCAAGCCGCGGCACGCGAAAATGACGCCGCGAAGTCGGTGATGGCCGGCGCGTCCCTCTGCGGCTCAACGCAATCGCATTAGTTTGAAGCGATGAACGGCAGCGCGCACGGATGCAATTCATACGTCATGATTTGCCCTGCGATCGTCTTGTCTTGCTGAAGTAGAGCGACCAGGTCCTCGCGCCAGGTCTGTTTGTGGTAACGGTTGCCCTACCGAGCCCGGTCGCCGATAAGATTCTCGCGTAGCACGGGATGTTATCTGCGAATTCCACGCTGCCTTTAACGAGGCGCGACGGGAAGATCGAACAAGGGCAGCGGCCTCGCGACGAGGACGTTGTTGTATAACGATCCTCTAGCTTACTTGGGCCCGGCGCTGAACGCAATGCCGAGTATGAAGGCATCGACTTGCGCGACCACGCGCCGCGGCTCACCGCCTCTCGGATATGGCCACGCTCCAACATTGATTGCTTTTTTAGCCCCAGCCTCAATCACGGTATTGTTCAGTATTACGTCTTGGCCGGCGTTGTTCTTACTGCGTAGCTCAACGGTAGCCACGAGGGTCGCCGTTGACCCGGAGATCTGCAACCGCTCGATACGGGTGTGCTTTTGCGCGCGCCGTCGCAGCAATGCCATGGCTAAGTATCGTCCGTCCCACTGTAGAGCTTGAGGATAGTACAGTGCCTCGTTTACTGAAATGCTGGTGAATGAATTCCCGCCAGCCGGGATCTCAGCAAGGGACATTATTTCGGAGTCGCCCGCAGAGCCGTCCACGTAAACATTTCCCGCATTGTCGTACGCGCAAGAAAAGATATAGTACATATTGCTAGGGTAATATACGCTTGGCGTACCTCGCGCATTCGTGAAAACGGCCAAACCCCATTGCGTAAACGACTGCGGTGAAAAAACGACCGCAAGATTGCCCGTAGTTCGATCGACGGAACACCCGAAAGGAAGACCTGGAGACGTCAGCGTTTGAAACGGCGCAGTTGCCCCATGCGAGTATTCATAGATGTGCCCATTTCGGCCGTCAGAGCTCGGAACGAATACATCGCCCTTCGAGTCCGTGCAGAGGTCGTTGACGTAGGTACTGAAGCCCGAGAGTTCGCCTACGAATTTTCCAGTCTTGTATGAAAACGCAGAAACGCCATAGACGTCGCTTCGGGACGAGGATACATAAAGTAAGTCGTCACGTCGAGCTTCCGGCAGCATCCAAGAGCCTGCGTGCACGATACCCGGCTCCGGCGTGCGGCGTTGGGCAACCACTTGCGGTGCACCGGTGAGCGGCCACGACGTGCCACATCCAGCGAGCGGTCCAGCGACGACCATAGAAATGAGAGCGCAGTACCGAATGGTGCGAATGTTCGTCGTGATTCTCCGAGCCGGCGAAACGGACTAGCGCGTTCAGTTCGACGGCGACGCCGCATTCCGTTGACGTCGTCGCGTCGGCTTTCGGCGGCGCAAGTGGGAGTTACGGCTTATTAAGACGAGGGTGCCAATAGGTCGATTGCGCCTTGCGCGGCGACGCGTTCGCCCGCGTGTAGTCCGGACGCGACGCGCGCGTAGCGATCGTCTTGTACGTCGACGGTGACGGGGCGGGACGCGAAGTGCAGCGTGCCGTCGGCGTGACGTTGCGCGACGAAGACGAGATGCGCACCGGTCTGCGGATCTTCGATGACGGCGGTGCGCGGGACGATCAATCCGCGCTGGGTTCCGATGACGACCGTTGCATCGATCGGCGTGCCGGGCGGCGTGCCGGGGGGAACGCCGTTGACGGTCAAAAGCGCGAGGCCGGTCGCTGGATCGACCGCCGGTGCGATGCCCGCGACGCGACCCTGCCACGCCGATCCGCCGGAATGCAGCATCGCCGGATTGCCCGGATGTACGCGGCCGATTTGCGCAACAGGAATGTCGAGCGTTGCAGAGCCTTGGCCTTCATCAGAAGAGAGCGCGACGATCGCGGTCGTCGGATCGACGACTTGCCCCGCCTGGACGAAGACGCCTACGACCACGCCGGCGGCCGGCGCGCGCAACACGGTGCGTTCGACGTCGTAGCTGGTGCGTTGTTGATGCACCATCGCCGCTTGGGATTGCGCTTGCGCCTGCGAACGTTGTGCCTGCACGCCGGCGATTTCCGCTCGATCGGCGGCGACCGTACCTTGCGCGGCTTGCACGTCGCGCAATGCGACGACGCCGGCGCCGTAGAGGCGCCGTTGACGCGCTAACTCCGCTTCGTCCACCCGTAACTTTACAGAGGTGCGATCGACGCTCGCGACGGCGCTCGCCGCGCGTGCGGCGGACGCTTCCGCTTGGGCCTGCTGCGCCGCGAGCGCGTAAGGCGTGGCATCGAGGTGGGCGAGCGGCGTTCCGGCGTCCACGCGTTCCCCCAAGCTGACGTCAACGCGTTGAATCGAACCCGAAAGCGGAAACGCCAACTTCGTCTGCGTTCCGGCCGGCGAACCGACGCGGCCGACGAGCGAGATGGTCTGTTCGACTGTTCCTTCGCGGACCAGTGCCAAGGGAACTTGCGGTCCCGAATCGCGCGGCGCTGTGGTCGGGCGACGCGCGGCGACGCGCCAGAGCACAATAGCAACGATCACGGCAACGAGCGCGACGAGCGCGACGAGCGCGAGGCGCATCAATGACTTCACGGCACGATCACCTCGATCTGCGCGATGGCTTGCCCGCGTTTGTATTCCGCGACGAGCGCGTCGACCGCGGCCTGCTCGTAGGTCCGCCGCGCTTCGGCGACGTCGAGACTCGAACTGGCGCCTTCGCGATAGCCGATCTCGACCGCTAGCAGCGCGCGCTGTGCTTCGGCGCGGCCCCGTTCCGCCGCCGCTGCGGCGACTTGTTGTGCGCGTGCATCCCGCAGCGCGGCGGCGATTTCGAGCGTGAGCGTTCGCCGCTCCGCAAGCAACTGCGCCTGCGCGATGTCGAGTTCCGCCTGGGCCGCGGCGACGCGTGGCGACGCCGTTGAAGCGAGGGGGACTTCGACGTGTGCCGTGACTGACGGCCCGTGCACGGGAATGCCGGTGTCGACCCCGGTTTCGTAGCCGCCTTGAATCGTTGCGGTAGGAAAGGCGGAACGCTGCGCCGCCGTTACGCTTGCCATGCGAGACTGTATCGTGGCGAGCAGCGCCGTCACCTCGGGGCGCAACGCGAGCGCGCGCGTAACGGCACGCTCTTGCGTCGGCACGTTGGCGGGAAGCCCGGGCGATGAGCGCAGCGCCGTCAACGACGCCGGATCGACTGCAGCGGCGACGGACAGCGCTTCGACGGCATCGGCGCGATCGGCTTGCGCCCGCGCATAATCGGCGTAGGCCTGCGCGAGCGTGACGTCGGCACGAACGACGTCGAGTTGCGGAGATTCCCCGCTGCGCGCGCGCACGTTGGCGGCGTCGCGATCGCGCTGTGCGCCGGCAACGGCATCCGCTCGAACGCGTTCGACCGCGATCGTTTGCAGTGCCGTGAAGTAGAGCTTCGTTGCGTTTAGCCTCGCGGCGACGACTGCAGCGTCGGCATTGCGCTGGGCGACGAGCAGTTCGGCGGCGGCGACGCGTATGCCGGGCGACTGCGCGACCAAGTCGCTGATAGAGACACCGAGACCCACCGAAATCAAGCTTTGCTCCACCGTCCCGTTGTTCGCCGAATTGGCTTGCGGTGAAAGCGCGTAGTCCGCGGCGATATGTGGAACGCTCGCGCGCTTCGCGGCGGTCAGCTCGGCTTCACGTTGCCGCACCGTCGCGACCGCGGTCTGCACGTCGACGCTGTTGCTCACGGTGCGCCGTTGCGCGTCCGGGAGTGAGAGCGACGCGAAGGCGGGAATGGCCGTCATCACGAGGCTTGCAACGATCACACGGGCGTTTCCGTGTGGCGATAGAGGCCGGCGTACGACACCGGTATCAACACGAGCGTAAAGAACGTCGCGGTCGACAAACCGCCGACGACCGCGATGGCGAGCGGTCGTTCCATCGCCGCACCGGCCCCGAGTCCAACGGCGAGCGGCAAGAGCGCGCCGATCGCGGCGAGCGTGGTCATCAAAATCGGCCGCAAACGCTCGCGTCCCGCGAGAATCAACGCTTCGTTGACCGGAAAACCTTCGCGGCGACGCCGATTTGCCGCGTCAATTAAAAGGATGCCGTTTTTCACCACGAGACCGACGAGCAGCAACAGCCCCATGAAGGACGCAACGTTGAACGCGATGTGCGTCAGCCACAGGCCGAGCACGACGCCGATCGGCGCGAGCGGAACGGCCGCCAAGATGACCAACGGCTGGCGGAACGACCCGAAGGTTGCCAGCATGACGAAGAAGACGAGGCCGATCGCGATGGCTATGACCAACGCAAACTGCGCGAAGGACTGTTGCTGTGCCCGGTATGCGCCTTCGATGGAAACGCGATATCCGGGCGGCATGGCAACTCGCGCAACCGCGGCGCGAATGTCGTCGACCGCTGCCGACAGGGCTCGGCCACTGGTGTTCGCGGTCACCAGCGCGGATCGTTCGCCGTTAATCTCCGTGATGTCCGTCGACGTGCGATCGACTTTCGTGCGCGCGACGGCGGCGAGCGGAACGGAACCACTGCCCAACGCGAGCGCACTCGGCAGGCCTTCACCGGTTGCGTGCACCGTGATGCGGACCGGAACGATCTGCGACGGCTCGGAAAGATTCGTTGCCACGCTGCCTTGGATTGCGGCCCGGAGACCGGCCGCGACGTCGCTCACACTCGTGCCGGCGCGCGCGAGCGCCGCAAAATCGGGAAGGACGTGAAGCGCGGGATCGTCGCGATCGACGCCGGAGAATACGTCGGTCACGCCCGGTACAGACGCGATGGCATCGGCCACCCCAATCGCCGTCTTCACCAAGGTCGCCTGATCCGGCCCGCTGACGACCAACTCGATCGGCGCCGGCGACCCGGAGATGTCGTTGATCAAGTCTTCGAGGATTTGATGCACGTCGAGGTTCGCGGCTGGGATGGCGGACGAAAGCCGATCGCGCAACCGATCGCTGACCACCTCGAACGGCGGGCGCTCGCTCTGCGGTTTGAGCCGGACGCGAAGAATGCCGGCGCGCGCAGGTGTGGGCGAGAAGCCGTTGGTGTCGATACCGGTAAAACGTCCTTCGGCCGCGACGGCAGGATCGGCGAGAACTCGCTGCTCCAGCTTCAACGCCGCCGCATCGCTGGCGTTCAGCGCGGTGCCGACCGGCATGCGATAGGAAATCTCAAACTGACCTTCGTCGAGATGCGGAAGAAAATCGCTCGGAATGTTGGAGAGCAGCACGACCGTGATGACCAAGACGATTCCGGCGGTTGCGTAGACGGCGTTGCGGCGCGCGAGCGCCCGGCGCAACAGCGGGCCATACCGTTGGAGCAAATGCGCGACGTACGGATTCTCCTCGTGCGGCGCGCGGCGTCCGAGGATCGCGCGAAACGTGAGCGGGGTAACGAAAACTGCGAGCGCCAGCGAAACGATCAGCGCGCACGACAGCGTTAGCGCGAGCGCCCGAAAGAACGCGCCTGCGACGCCGGTCAAGAGTCCCAGCGGCGCGAAGACCACGACCGTTGCGAGTGTCGACGCGCACATCGGCGCGACTAGACGGCGCATCGCGACGATCGTCGCGTCGGGCAACGGCAACGCCGGCGAATCTTGAAGCGTTCGGGCGATTCCCTCCACGACGACGATCGCATCGTCGATAATCAAACCCACTGCGATCGCGAGCCCACCGACGCTCATGATATTGAGCGTCTCGCCAAAGAGCGAGACGACCAGGATTGCGATCGCCATGGCGGCCGGAATGATCAGCGCGGCGACCAGCGTCATGCGCAGACTGCGCAAGAAGAAGAATATCACCCCGAGCGCCAACAGCGCGCCGATCAAAATCGCGTCGCGCAAGTTGTTTTGCGAGGCGACGATCAAATCGGTCGCGTCCCAATAGCGATGCAGGGAAACGCCTTCGGGCACCTGTGTCGCAATACGCGCTAGACGGGATTTGACTTCGGCGGCCATTCGGACGTTATCCGCGCCGGGCAGCGCATAGAAACTCAGCGCGACGGCATGCCGCCCGTCGAACGACATCTGGCTAGTCAACGGCGCGACGCCCAGATGAACGCTCCCAAGCGACCCGACCGGAACGCCGCCGCCATGGGGCATCGGTACCACGACCTGCGACAGCTGTGATGCCTCGCGTAATCCGGCATCGATTACGATGGCGCTGCGTTGCACGGAGTTTTGCGCAAGACCGACGGCCGTGACGGTGTTGGCTTGCCCGACCGCATCGCTCACGTCGCGCGCGGAGATGCCGGCCGATGCCAGCGCGGCGGGGTCGAGATCGATCCGGTATTCGCGCTGAGCGCCGCCGACGACCAAGATGCGCGCCAATCCTACGACACCATACAGCGACGGCACGAGCGAACGAATGGCATACTCGCGGACGAGCGTTTGCGAGAGGGTCGTCGAAACCAGCGCCACCGAAAGCACCGGTTCGGTTTGCGGCGTGATGATGTTGGCTTGGACCGCCGTACCTGCGGGCAACTGGCTGCGCGTCTGTGACATCGCGGCGTTGACGTACTGCAGATCCGTTGCGGTGTCGGTCTTCGGATCGAAGGTCACGACGAGCTCGGCATTTCCTTGCGACGACGTCGCGCGAACTTGTTGCACCGACGGCAAACCCAAAAACGCGCGTTCCAGCGGCAGCGTCACCGCGACCCGGGCCTGCTCCGGCGGCAGGTCGCCGAGATCCGCGACGACGTCGATCCGCGAAAAGTGCATCGCCGGAAAAATCGAGGCCGGAGTACGCAGGTAGGCCCAGACTCCCGCGGCGCTCAGGGCAACCGTACAAAAGAGCACCGCCCGCGCATGCTGCATCGAGAACCGGGCCGGATTCACGGTCGCAGCATATCGTCGGACGATGAACGGTACGTGAACGGCAGATTTTTAGTTGGAGGGCGCCAGGGTGATCGTGACGACTGCGCCGCCGCCCGCACCGTTGGTCAACTCGATCGTTCCTCGATTGGCCTCGACAATCGTCCGGGCTATGGCAAGGCCCAAACCGGTCCCGCCGCGCGGATGCGCCGCATCGCCGCGCCAGAAGCGTTCGGTGCCGTGCGCCAGCGCTTCGGGCGGAAAGCCAGGGCCGTCATCGATGACCTGGATCGCTATGCCTTCGCCGTTACACACGGTCCGTAAAGAGATCGTGCCGTCGCTGCGTCCATACGCGATGGCATTGTGCACGATCGCCAACAACGCGCGCTCGAGGTTCGCGCGATTGGCGCGCCCGATGGCGTGCGGTCCCGTTTCAACGCGCACGGCCATGCCACGCGTTGCCGCGGCCGGCCGCACACGTTCGCCGAGGTCTCGCACGAGATCGGCGGCGTCGATTGTTTGCTGCTCGCGCGCTTCGACTTCGGCGCGTGCCGCGACGAGGAGTTCGTCGATGAGTTCGTTCAAGCGCACCGCTTCACGGGCGATCGACGTGAGCGCGGCGCGATACTCCGGTGACGAACGTTGCCTGCGCAACGCCAAATCCGTTTCGGCTCGAAGCACTGCGAGCGGTGCGCGTAGCTCATGCGATGCGTCGGCGACGAAGCGGCGTTCGCGCGAGAAGGCCGACTCCAATCGATCGAGCATTCGATCGAAGGACGCGCAGAGGCGCGCCAGCTCGTCGCGGCCGTCCGCGCGCAGCCGCGCGGAGAGATCGTTACTTTCGATCCGTTCGGCGAGCGAGGCGATATCGCTCAACGGCGCGAGCACGCGGCGCGCCACGCGGCGAGACGCGACGACGCCCAGCGCGATCAGGAGTGCGCCGACGATCAGCGAGAGCAGCGCGGCGTCGCGATCGAACTCGCCGATCCAAACGTTCGATTGCCAAACCACGACGTGACCGTAGATGGCGTTCCCGCGCGCGACGGGGGCCTTGACGCTTTCCAAGCCACGGGCGTTGCGCGACGGGGGATTGCCGGCCATTTGCACGCCCCGTCGATCGTACACGGCGAACTGCGTGTCGGCGTGAAGCCACGCGAGCGCCCGCAGATCGCCGGGATCGACCGAGATCTTGCCGCCGTGCACGTCCACTGCCGTGGCGATGCTTTGCGCGTTGGAGCGCAGGCGCGCCTGAAAACTCGTGCGTAAGGCGCGGTCCAGCGCGAGAATCGAAAGGGATGCGAAGAGCACGACGGTGACGGCGACGATCGTCACGACCGTGACCGTGAATCGAATCCGAACGCTCATGGCGCTTGTGACAGAATCTCCAGCCGATAGCCCAGTCCGCGAAACGTATGAAGCAATTGCGCCTCGCCGTCGGCGGCGAGTTTCTTTCGCAAGCGCCGCGCGTAGACGTCCAACACGTTGGACGCCCGGTCGCTCTCCCGATCCCACAGGCGATCTTCGAGCATGCGCCGCGTGACCGTCCGTCCCGCGTTGCGCACGAGCAACTCCAAAAATAGCGCCTCTTTCGCGGTCAACTGCAGATCGCGACCGCTGCGATGGGCTTGACGCGTCACCGTATCGAACGTGAGGTCGCCGACTCGAAGAACGGTATCGAGGCGCATGGGGGGCCGTCGCGATAACGAACGTAGCCGCGCCTCCAATTCATCGAAGATAAACGGTTTGCGTAGGTAATCGTCGGCGCCCGCATCGAGTCCCTCGACGACGTCCGACCCCGTGTCGCGCGCGGTGAGAATGAGCACGGGCACCTGATGACCGCGCGCGCGTAGCCGGCGCAAGACTGAGAGGCCGTCTTCATCGGGTAGGTTGAGATCTAGGACCATCGCATCGTAGGGCGCGCCGGAGAGATACTCATCGCAATCTCGCCCGTCGCGCAATGCGTCTACGACATAGCCGTCTTCGCAGAGTCCGCGCCGCAGCAACGCCTGCAGCGGCTCATCGTCTTCGACGAGTAAAACCCTCACGGGCGCCACTTCCATCGTTTCGCCCGATCGTCCCTCAAAGCAGGCAATGGCGACCGTAAGAAATTTTCAAAAACGTAACTATGTGCAATTCACAAATTCCCACTGAGTGGTATATTGAAAGTTACCGTATACGGCGCGAAGGGCATCGTACCGCTTACGATGACCCGCCGCTTACCTCTCCCAGCGTGTTGGCGCGCGCAAAGAAACATAATCTATGGGAGAGATCGGCTACGACATGGTGCCGAACGATTTGCCTTCTAAGGGCTCGGCTATCCCATTTATGCGAGTACGCTAGGAAGCTCGCTCGATTCTCCAACGGATTCGTGCTAATGTATGGCGCGACTCGTATTCGAGATCGATCGCTGTTACCGACAGTCTATCGCCGGCAAATGGCAACTGTTCACGAGCTCCATTTCAAGCGCTGTACCCAATCGCCGCGCGGGTCCGCGTAGACCACCCAGATGTCGTTGGTGCGCTCGTCAATGCCGACCGTATGGATGCCGCGATGGCCCGTATCGAGGCGACCGACCAGTTGCGGAGCCGCACCGCTGCGCAGCTCAAGCACGGTGACGACGCCGCGCCCGGCGCAGACGATCAGATCGCCCTTCCCGCCGGTGTTGCACTGGTCGATGCGCGGTTGCACTTTTGCGTCGCCGACATGTACTCCGTTCGGCGTGTACGACGAGAGCACACCGTTGACGCCGCCCACGATCAGCTGGTTCGCGCTGACCGAAAACGCGAGGGGATGGAGGTTCTCGAGCTGCGGCGTTTTCACGACCTTCGTAACCTTCAGCGACTGCGGATCCACGATCGCGAAGCCGCCGCCGTTGGCAAGAGTTTGATAGAGCACGCCCGTCTTGGGATCGACTGCCGGCGATTCCAAATCGTCCGCGGGCATGGTGATCGTGCCGATGCGCTTCATCGTCGCGGCATCAATTACATAAACCGATGGGCCGCCGTCTTGATCGGCGTAAATCCGACGATTGAGCGGATCGTAGACGATGGCGTCAATGCTTCCCGGGACGTTGACCGTCGCGACCACTTTATACGTCGCGTGGTCCACCCTCGAGATGCTTTGGTCGCTGCCGTTGCCGGTGAAAACGTCGCCGGTCATGGGATCCACCGCGACGCCGTGCATCGGCCCCACGTCCACTTGATCGAGCACTTTACCGCTGCTGGTATCGACGACCAATAAACGTTGACTCGCAGTATGCGCGGCGTACGCACGGTGACGGAGCTCGTCCACGGTGACGTAGTCGAAGCCGCTGAATCGTTGAACGGGCTGCGGCGGGGCGGCGACGGTGATCGGCATCGATGTCTTCCTTTCTCAAAAGTCTAATCGGCGGCTTTGCGCTTCGGGCGCGGGTTAAAGTTTGGCGGCGGCTGCGATGTCGCGTTCGGCAACGCAACGGGTACGATCCCCAGCGTCGCGCAGGTCATTGGCGGGGGAAACGCGTTCACCGTTCCATCCGGTATTTCGGCGTCGCTAGCCGGAATAGGCGGCGCCGTTCCGTTGAGCCGCGCGGGATCGAAGGCGCCGAAAAGATCGCTGATCGCAGGGTCGCCGTCGCGCGGCCCGCGCGGCAGATATGGCGCTTCTTCCGGCAGCGAGGCCAATGGCGGCAGATCGAAGAGCCGTTCGGCGAATTTCAACACCGAACTCTGATCGCCCATATCATGAACGATCGCGCCGTCGCGCACGTAGGGCGAGATCAAAATGAAGGGGCGTCGCGGCCCATCGCCACACGGCCGGCCGTCGGCGCACGTTTCGAACTGCGGTGGCGGGACGTGATCGTAATAGCCGCCGGGATCGTCCCACGTGATAACGATCGCCGAGTCGTCCCAATATTTGGTGCGCGCGATCGCGTTGACGAACGTCGCGACAAACGCTTCACCGAGCTGCGCATCGGCGTCGCCGGGGCCGGGATGATCGTCGTCACCGCGGTAGTGCGTTTGCACGGCCGGGTCGCGATTGGCCGGCTTCCACCCAAAGCGGTTTTCCGTACCGCCCTTGATATAGAAGACGCCGCGGTCGGGCAGGGTGCCCCCGGATAACTCTCCGAGCATCGCCTGAACCTCGTGCTCGTTGCGCCAAAAGACGTCGTTTTGGCGCAGATAGGCGAAGTATTGCGGCGCATTGTGGTGGGCGACGTAGCCCGGCAAGGCCAACGTTGGCGAAACGTAACCCTCTTGATACCAGCCCCACGGAGTCGGTGGGACGCCGCGAACGACCATCGCGCCCAGGTCACGGGCCACGCCCTGCGTTTCGTTGGTTACGGAGGTTGCATCGGTGCCGGCCAGCGTGAGCATCAGCGTCGCGTACCGTTGTGGAATTTGGCGTTGTTTGTCGCTCTCTGAATAGGGACCGTACGCGGGATCGAGATCGTCGGTGACCGGCACGCCGGGGCCGTCGTCGCTGGCGGCCGTGGAGCTTTGGGGATCGCGCGCCCACTGCGTCTGTCCGGCCTGGCCTGCAATCAGAGAGAGCGCTCCGGGCGTGGATGGGCCGGACATCACACTAAACATGCGATCGAAGAGCGCGAAGCGGCGCGCATATTTCCAGAGAAATGGAATCGTGTCGCAATCGTAGTGCGCCATCGTGATCAGTCCAACGTCGCGCGCGCCGTCGGAGTCGAAGCGTCGTTGCGACGCCCGTTCCTGCGCCGAGACGAAGGCGTCCATCACGCCGCCGTGCATCTTATCCAAAAGCACGAGGCGCGCTTGCGAGGGCCCCTCCGTATCCGGGTCGACGATGCGAAACGGCGTGATCCAATCCTTCCCAATCGGGTCGTATTGCCGAAAGCCGTGAGTCTGCGCTTCGGGCGACGCCAGATTATCCGCACCCGGAAACGTGCCGAAGTAGTTATCGAACGAGTGATTCTCCTGATAGATCACAAAAACGTGCTTGATGCGCGCACGTAGTGCGGTCGTTACGTCGGTGTTTTGGTCGGCGCTCAGCGGTGCCGGGAGCGTGCCTCCCAACGCCGCCAACACAACAAAGGCGCCCCAACGATAGACTCGGTGAGCATGCATCGTTCGATGGTAAGCCGCGGACGTGGACCTATAATGAAGCAAGCCTTATCCCCCTACTTAATACAGCGATAACTCCCACATAAACTTCATGACGCATTCTCGCAGTATGCGTCGTGCGCTTACGCTGGCCACGTCCCTACTGACCTGCCTGCTCCCCACCCGCGGCCGAAGAGATCATGGTCTCAAGGCGGATTCTGGACGCGCAAGGGCTCACGTCAGATCGGCTAGGTGGCGGCCAGCCAGCGCCAATGCCGGCATTTCGAGCCGAGGGGGCCGTACACTATTGCGTTCGGCATCTCGGAGCTTTTCAATGGCGCCGCTTGATGGAGGAGTGAAAATGCAATTTGACCGCTGGCTCGAAAATTCTTCGGCGAGCAGCGGCCAAGAGGCCGGCCGAGAGATCGCTGCGATGTATCGGTAGATTGTTGCGGTGCTCCACCAGCTTTCACCGGGCGGTCACTGGCCCTTAGCGGTCGCGCATAATTCATCACGTTTAGCGCCGTAATAATTCGGGCATCATAGATGCGTAAGTGAGTCTGAGGAACACTCCAATGCAGTAGCTTACGCACGCAAGAAACCCTCGAGGCCTGCCCACGCAGGCCTCGACCCATTTACGGCGTAGCAACGCTGCATGCGAGATGTTAGCGAAGCGCTGCGGCTTCCATCGCCGGCACCCAAACCGCAATCGATTGCGTTCGACGGTGAAAAACTTTGGATGGGGTCGATCGAAACGAGCCGAATCTATGCCATCGATCCGCGGCAGTGGACGTTGATCGATGAGGCGCAAGCGCCCGGCAAGCCGTGGGGCATGGCCGTGGTCGGCGACGAGCTCCGAGTAGTTTGCGGCGAGGGTGAAGACGATGATCGGGTCGTACGCCGCTTCGTTCCAGGGCACGGTTTCAAGAGCCAAGCCTTTCGCTGTCCGGATGGGACCGGCTCGCAACTCAGTTACGATGGGAGTTGGCTGTACGTCAGTCAATTTTACAACCGCCGTTTACTGGCGCTCGACGAGGCCGGAAACGTGGTACGAGAAATCGAGGTCCCGCACGACGTCTGCGGGCAGACCTATGTCGACGGAACGTTTTATCTCGTGACGACCGACGACGAGCACGGCAGCGACTATTTCCTGACGCGCGTCGCTGCGAACGGCAAGCGGGAGGCGGAAGACCTGGCGCGCATACCTTTTGCCGCCCGCGCGCTCGCGTACGACGGCGCTCGCTTTTGGACGAATCATCGGGAGGCCAACCAAATCGTCGCATTCGAGCGCTGAGCGCTTCGCGTCGGCGGATCCGTACGCGCGGCTCGCTACGGCGGCACTCCGCCGTTTCTTTGGAGATGCCTACGCGCGCTGCTTCCGCGTCGAGTTATGGGATGGGACGCACGTCGAGTCCCACGGCAGGCGTGATTTCACTCTGCATGTGAACGCACCGGGCGCGGTGCGCCTCGCGTTTACACCTCCGGCCGATCTCAACTTCGGTCGAGCCTTCGCGAGCGGCTTGCTCGCGATGGAGGGAGACCTCGAGTCGGCGGTGGATGCCTTTTTTCAAGCGTCGCAGCGGATGAGGATGCGCGACCGTATCGACTTGCTGCGTATTTTGCGCCGGCTTCCAAAAATAACGCCGGCAAGCTTGCCCGAGGCTCGCTTTCGTGGAAGGCCCCATTCCCTCGCTCGCGATCGCCAAGCCATCGGGTTTCACTACGATCAGCCGGTCGAATTTTACCGAGCCTTTCTCGATCGCGAACTCGTGTATTCTAGCGCATACTACGACGAAGCGGCCACGACACTCGACGATGCGCAAGCCGCAAAATTCCAGTATATCTTTCGTAAATTGCGACTGAGGCCTGGAGAGCGTCTCTTAGATATCGGATGCGGCTGGGGCGCGCTGGTGATTGCGGCCGCACGATACGGCGCGCACGCGTTGGGAATTACGCTCAGCCGAGCGCAGTTGGAAGAGGCGCGCCGTCGCATTGCGCAAGCCGGACTGGAAGGAAAGGCGCGCGTGGAACTGCGCGATTATCGCGAGTTGCGCGGCGAGGGATTCGATAAGATCGTTAGCGTCGGAATGTTCGAACACGTGGGACGCTCGCGACTCGCGCAGTACTTTCGAATCGCCTACGAGTCGCTGCGTCCGGGAGGCCTTTTCTTGAATACCGGCATTGCCAATGAAGACCCACGCCGTCGCGGTGGACGCGCCAGCGGCTTCATCGGCCGGTTCATTTTTCCCGATGGTGAATTGGTCGCAATCTCCGACGCCTTAGGCTTCGCCGAGCGCGCGGGGTTCGAGGTGCGCGACGTCGAGAATCTGCGCGAGCATTATGCGCGTACGCTGCGCGCATGGGTTGCGAATCTAGAACGCAGTCGTACGGCCGCCATAGCGGCCGCAGGCGAGCAAACTTTCGCGCTCTGGCGGTTATATCTGGCCGGAAGCGCGCAAGGCTTCCGCGTTGGACGCTTAGGCATCTTCCAATCGCTTTTCGCACGCCCACGCGACGACGGGGACGTCGATTTGCCGTTGACGCGCCGCGATCTGTACGTCTGATGACGTTTCAAGGGGCGTACGTGCCACGCTACGCGAAGCAATTAATTGGGTAGACCAGGAAGTATGGCTAATGGTGGACTGCCGTATCCCGATAGCGACGATGGCGTCGTCGCGCCCGACGTCGCCCCTTCGGACAAACGGCCGATCGATCCCGCCGATGCCGTGCGACGCGAACAAGAGAAGTACGGCGAAACCAGCGCGGACGAGAATCGGGGCGATCAGTGGGACGAACATCACGGCGAGCCGGACGACATCGTTTGAAACGGTAAGCTCGGGTCGGCGGTGAGGGTTAGCGGATCGCCGAGCGTTGCCGAGCGTTGATAGTATGCCGCGGCGGCAATCATGGCGGCGTTGTCGGTGCAGTATTTCGGCGGTGGAATGAAAGTCGGCACATCGTTGTCGTCGCCCCAGGCGCGAAAGGCGGCCTGTAGCGCGGAGTTTGCGGCGACGCCGCCCGATACGACGGCTGCGCGGTAGCCGCTGCGCTCGAAGGCCGAACGAACGCGCGCCATGAGCACGTCGACGATCGCAGCTTGGAACGATGCCGCGACGTCCTCACGTTTCGCGTTGCGTCCCGCATCGGACTCCAAAAAGTAGCGCACCGACGTTTTGAGTCCGGAAAACGAAAGATCGAGCGAGTCGGCGTGCGGGCGATGCCGAGGAAATGCGTATGCGCGCGGATTGCCGTCCCGCGCGAGGCGGTCGAGCTCTGGGCCCCCCGGGTACGGCAAGTGCAACAGGCGCGCCGTCTTGTCGTAGGCTTCTCCCGCGGCGTCATCGTGCGTGCGCCCGAGAATCCCCATTCGCGTCGGCGATTCGACGGCGACCAACTGGGAGTGGCCGCCTGACACGAGCAACACCAGGAATGGATAGGGCGGCGGTTCGCTTCGATCGAGAAACGCTGCGAACACGTGGCCGTGGAGATGGTTGATGCCGTAAAGCGGTTTATTTAACGCGAAGGCGAGTGCCTTGGCGCCGGCGACGCCGACGACGAGGCTGCCGATCAAGCCTGGCCCTTTCGTTACCGCGATGCCGTCGAGCGATTCAAGCGGCGTTCCCGCTCGCTCGCACGCGTCTTCGATCACGGCCGAGAGCAACGCCACGTGGCGCCGCCCCGCAATTTCGGGGACGATACCGCCGTACTTTGCGTGAAAGGCGTCTTGGCTGCTCGCCACGCTGCTGAGTACCGCGTGTCCGTCGCGCACGACCGCCGCCGCAGTGTCGTCGCACGAGGTCTCGATACCCAGCAAAAGCATGACGCAACGGTTTTGGCGTACTAAAGAAGCGTGCCTGTGCAACAATCCGTGGCGGCCGGCGTCGCCGTGCCCGCGCTCCTTGCGCTCCTAAGCGCCATTCAACTCGCGACGCATCAACGTGCGACCGAGTATTTGCTCTTGCCGCCGTTTGCCGTCATCGTCTACTTGATTTTCCGCTTCCCACGGAGCGCATCGGCTCGATTTCGCTCGGTCGTCGTACTACCGTGCATCGGCGCGGTTATGGGGCAAATATGCTCGCACTATTTCGGGCTGACGCCCGCCGGCGTCGCGATTGCGACCGGTACGGTACTGCTGGCGCACTACGCAATGGGAGCGGAGATGCCGCCGGCGCTCGCGCTCGCCGTCCTAGCCATGTTTTTGCGTGCCGAAGGCTGGACGTACGTTGTGGGCGTCGCCGAAGGCACGTCGCTGATTTTTGTCGCGTTCGTTGTATTCGAAAGATTCGCCAACGCGAGTTGGCGCTGACGCGCGCCGCCATGTCGGCCTTTCGACCTTGGACAAGGCCGGGGCATAACTCAGGGTTCCAACGGGGATGGGTAAGATGCAAATATGGGCACGGTAAGCGATTTTTTGATGGAGCGCCTGCTTGATTGGGGCGTTCGGCGTATTTATGGGTACCCCGGCGACGGGATCAACGGCATTATGGGCGCCCTCGACCGCACCGATGGAAAGATCGACTTCATTCAGGTGCGGCACGAAGAACAGGCGGCGTTCATGGCGTGCGCGCACGCAAAGTTTACGCGCGAAGTCGGCGTTTGTTTGGCAACGTCGGGACCGGGCGCGATTCACTTGCTCAATGGACTCTACGACGCAAAACTCGATCATCAACCCGTGGTTGCGATCGTAGGACAGTCGTCTACGGCGGCGATCGGAGGCGCGTATCAACAAGAAGTCGATCTCAACGTGCTGTTCAAAGACGTTGCCAGCGAATATTGCTATCCGGTGATGAATCCGATGGCGCTGCGCCACGTCGTCGATCGCGCGTTTCGCATCGCGCTGGCGACTCGCTCCGTCACGGCAATCATCTTGCCGAAGGACGTGCAAGAGATGAAGGCGGTGAAAGAACCGCCGCACGCGCACAACACGATCCACTCGTCGGCGGGATATCAACGGCCGCGCGTCATTCCGCAAGAGAGCGATCTGCGCCGCGCCGCCGAGGTGCTGAATGCCGGCAAACGCGTGGCGATGCTTGTGGGGCAAGGCGCGCTCGGCGCAGAGGAAACGCTTGTTTCGGTCGCCGACCGGCTGGGGGCGGGCTGTGCAAAGGCGTTGCTCGGCAAGGCGGCGCTTCCGGACAATTTGCCGTGGGTGACGGGGACGATCGGATTGCTCGGCACGCGGCCGAGCAGCGATATGATGCGTCAGTGCGACACGCTGCTCATCGTTGGTTCCAATTTTCCGTACGGCGAATTTCTTCCGAAGGAAGGACAAGCGCGCGGCGTTCAGATCGACATTGACGGTCGCATGCTGGGAATGCGTTATCCGACGGAAGTCAATCTCTGCGGCGATGCCGAGGAGACGCTACGGGCGCTGCTGCCGATGTTGCAGCAAAAAGACGACGACGGCTGGCGCAACACGATCGCCGAGAACCGTCGCGATTGGCAGCGCACCAATGAGGCAACGGCGCGCGTTGCCGCCGATCCGCTCAACCCGGAACTGCTCTTTACCGAACTTTCGCCGCGCCTTCCAGACCGTTGCATTTTGACCGGCGATGCCGGAACGGCGACGAATTGGCTGGCGCGCCACCTCATGATGCGATCGGGCATGAAGTTTTCACTTTCGGGTGGACTCGCGACGATGGGACCGGCCGTACCATACGCGATCGCAGCGAAGTTCGCGTATCCCGACCGAGTCGCCATTGCGATGACCGGCGACGGCGCGATGCAGATGAACGGCTTGGCCGAAATGATTACGATCGCCAAATATTGGAAGCGCTGGAGCGATCCGAGGCTGATCGTTCTCGTCCTCAATAATCGCGACTTGAATCAAGTGACGTGGGAGATGCGTATCGAATCGGGCGATCCCAAATTCGACGCGTCGCAACAATTGCCGGACTTTCCGTACGCGCGTTATGCGGAATGGCTGGGCCTGCGCGGAATCCGCGTCGATCGGCCCGAGGCGGTCGGCGGCGCATGGGATCATGCGCTCTCGGCGGATCGTCCGGTGATCTACGAAGCGTACACTGATCCCAACATCTCGTTGCTGCCGCCGCATATCAGTTTCCAACAGGCAAAGAACCTCACGCGGGCGCTGATCAAAGGCGATCCGGACGAGCGCGGCATCATAACGGAATCGGCAAAATCCGTGCTGGCCGGAATCTTTCCGGGCTCACGAGGCAATAACGGCGGGTGATCGCAACGACTCGGCCGGCGGAGCTGCCGATCGAGGACGTTGCGGTCAGTGCCTATCGGATTCCGACCGATTTCCCCGAATCGGATGGCACGGCGCAGTGGAACTCGACGACGCTCGTCATTGCGGAAATACGCGCTGGAGGTGAGGACGGCCTCGGTTACACCTACGCCGACACTGCGACGGCGACGGTGATCCGCGAAACGCTGGCGCCGCTCTTGCAAGGACGCGACGCCCTGGAGCATGGGCGGCGCTGGAGCGAGATGGCCGGCGCGATTCGGAATCTGGGGCGCCCGGGGATCTGCTCGATGGCCATTTCGGCGCTCGACAACGCGTTGTGGGATCTACGCGGTAAGTGTTTCGACCTTCCGATTATCGCGCTGTTGGGCGCCGCTCGCCGCCGTGTGCCGATCTACGGCAGTGGCGGCTTCACGTCGTATTCCATCGAGCAGTTGCGAGACCAACTGGCGGGATGGGTTGCCGACGGCATCGCGCGCGTCAAGATGAAGGTGGGGCGCGATCCACACTGCGATCTTGCCCGCGTCGCCGCGGCTCGCGACGCGATCGGGCCCGCGACGGAACTCTTCGTTGACGCCAATGGCGCGTACAGCCGTAAACAGGCGCTGCGCTTTGCCGAAGAGTTCGCGGAGTACGACGTCGCCTGGTTCGAGGAGCCCGTGTACCACCGCGATCTGGAGGGACTTCGTCAAGTCCGAGAGAGGGTGCCGGCACGCATGGAGGTCAGCGCAGGCGAATACGGCTACGATCCTGCCGATTTTGCCGCGCTGTTGGACGGCGACTGTGTCGACGTTTTACAGGCCGACGCCACCCGCTGCGGCGGCATCACGGGCCTGCTCGCGGTGGACGGTTTGTGCGAAACGAAACAGATGCCGCTTTCTACGCACTGCGCGCCCGCGTTGCACCTGCATCCCGCCGCTGCGGCAAAACGCTTGCGGCATATCGAATACTTCCACGACCACGCGCGCATCGAACGAATGCTCTTTGACGGCGTCCCGACACCGGTGCAGGGCGCGCTAAAACCAGACTTTTCCCGGCCGGGACTAGGCCTGGAATTCAAACGAAGCGATGCGCAGCGCTACGCCGTCTAACGCGCTGGAACGCGCGCTTCGGCAGAGCGTCGCGGGAGAAGTTCGTTTCGGCGCCGGCGATCGCGCGATGTACGCGACGGACGCTTCCAACTATCGCCAAGTTCCGATTGGCGTCGTGATTCCGCGCAGTGCCGACGACGCGGTCGCGACGGTGGCGGTCGCGCGGGAGCACGGCGCGCCAATTCTTTGCCGCGGCGGAGGGACCAGTTTAGCGGGCGAGACGTGCAATGCCGCGATCTTGATGGACTTCTCCAAGTACATGAATCGCGTGATCGAGATCGACGCCGGACGCAAACTCGCGCGCGTCGAGCCGGGCTGCGTGCTGGACGATCTGCGCGACGCTGCGACGCGGCACGGGCTGACGTTCGGTCCCGATCCGGCGACGCACAACCGCAATACGCTGGGCGGCATGATCGGAAACAACTCCTGCGGCATGCACGCACAGATGGCCGGCAAGGTGGAAGAGAACACCGAACGGCTCGACGTCGTCCTCTACGACGGTACGCGATTGAGCGTGGGCGCCACCGGCGACGGCGAACTGCGGGAAATCATCGCGGCCGGGGGCCGGCGTGGCGAGATCTACGCCAAACTACGCGATCTGCGCGACCGTTACGGCGACCTGATCCGCAAACGCTTTCCGAAAATCCCGCGCCTCGTCTCCGGCTACGCACTGCATCAGTTGCTTCCGGAACACGGCTTCAACGTCGCTCGCGCGCTCGTCGGAACCGAAAACACCTGCGTGACCGTGCTCGAGGCGACGTTGCGTTTGGTTCACAATCCGCCTTGCCGCACGCTGGCCGTTTTCGGCTTCAGCGACATCTTCACGGCGGGCGATCACGTGGCGTTTTGCAACCGGTTCGATCCGATTGCGCTCGAGGGCATCGATCAGAGCCTCTTCACCTACATGCACGATAAAGGCATGTCTACCGCGGGGCGCGCCATGTTTCCGGATGGCGGCGCATGGCTCGTGGTCGAGTTCGGCGGCGACTCCAAAGACGAGGCGGACGAACGCGCTCGCCGGCTGATGGATGCGTTTAAAGCGCGTAGCGACGCGCCCAGCATGAAGCTGTTCGTCGACAACCACGAGCAGGCGACGCTCTGGGAAATCCGTGAGTCGGGTCTGGGATCGACGTCGAAAATTCCCAATCTTCCGGACTTTTATCCCGGGTGGGAAGACTCCGCGGTAGCGCCGGAGGACGTCGGGAACTATTTGCGCGACCTTCAGAAGTTGTTCGATAAGCACGGCTATACCGCGTCGCTCTACGGACACTTCGGTCAAGGCTGCGTGCACTGCAGCATCGACTTCGACCTCTTTACGGCCCAGGGAATCGAAAACTGGAAGCGATTTCTGCACGAGGCGGCGCACTTGGTCACGTCGTACGGTGGCTCCCTTTCCGGCGAGCACGGAGACGGACAGGCCCGCGGCGCGTTGCTGCCGATCATGTTCGGTGACGAGTTGGTGGGCGCGTTCGGCGAATTCAAAACGATTTGGGATCCGCAGAACAGGATGAATCCCGGCAAAGTGGTGCATCCGTATCCGATCGATTCGAACTTGCGATGGGGCACGCAGTACGATCCATGGGAACCCCCGACGCATTTTTCGTTTCTCCAAGACCAAGGCAGTTTTGCGTACGCCGCCAATCGCTGCGTCGGCACCGGAAAGTGCCGCAAGCACGATGCCGGAACGATGTGTCCGAGCTACATGGCGACGCGTGACGAGCGGCACTCGACGCGCGGCCGCGCGCGGCTGCTCTTCGAGATGCTCCGCGGCGATCCGGTCCGCGACGGTTGGGGCGACGAAGCCGTCAAAGAGTCGCTGGATCTTTGTTTGGCATGCAAGGGCTGTCGTTCCGAATGCCCAGTCAACGTCGACATGGCGACGTACAAAGCCGAGTTTCTTTCACACTACTACGAGCGCAGGCCGCGTCCGTTGAGCGCCTACGCGTTCGGACTGATGTTTTGGTGGGCGCGCGTTGCGTCGTTGTCGCCTGCGCTTGCGAACGCGATCGCGCACGCGCCCGGCGTAGGGCGGCTGGTCAAGGCGGCGCTCAAGATCGCTCCGCAACGCCGCATTCCGCCGTTCGCACACGAGACGTTTCGCGCGTGGTTCGCCCGGCGGGAAGCGCGCAACGCCGGCAAGACGCAGGTCGTGCTCTGGGTTGACACGTGGAACAACCACTTCCATCCCACGACGGCGCAGGCCGCAGTGGAAGTGCTGGAGGCGGCAGGCTTTCAGGTGATCGTTCCGCCCGAACCGCTGTGCTGCGGGCGTCCACTGTACGACTACGGTATGCTCACCACGGCGCGCAAATTGCTCGAACGGGTCGTCGCGGTGCTCAAGCCGTACGTCGAAGCCGGCACGTACATCGTCGGATTGGAGCCCAGTTGCATCTCGGTGTTCCGGGACGAGATGGTGGATTTGTTGGCCGGGCGCGAGGCGGCGCGGCGCTTTCGCAGCCAAGCGTTGCTGCTGAGCGAGTTTCTCCAACGCGAGGCTTGCGATTTTGCGATTCCGCAACTGCGCGCCAAGGCGCTCGTTCACGGCCATTGTCACCAAAAATCCGTGCTGGATTTCGGTGATGAGGAAAAGCTCCTCGATCGCCTGGGCCTCGAGTACGACGTTCCGGACAGCGGATGCTGCGGCATGGCGGGCGCGTTCGGCTTCGAGGCGGGGGAGCACTACGACGTCTCGATTGCGTGCGGCGAGCGCGTGTTGCTGCCGAAAGTACGCGAGGCAGATGACCGGACGCTGATCGTCGCCAACGGGTTTAGTTGTCGGGAGCAAGTCGCGCAAACGACGAACCGGCAGGCGTTGCATATCGCGCAGGTCCTCGCGTCGGCGCTTCGCGGCGAAGAACCGGGCGCGTTTCCGGAGCGACGTTGGATGCCCGACGCGCACGATGAGGCGCGACGCGCGGCCATTCTCGGGGGCGCCGCGTTACTGGCCGGCGCAGTCCTCGCGGGGCTCGTTACAGGGATCGCCCGACGGCGACAATGACGCAAGCGCGGCTCTCGAAGTTACGGCAGCAGATCGGCAACTACGGCTTCGCCGACGACCACCTTGCGGTTGGAAGCACCCTCGGATCGCCCAAGATTTGCATGGTCATCAAGGCCACCGGTGCGATCGAGAAGGTGTATTCCATCGATGCGGGCGAGGTGCTCGTCGGAACGCTGGTCGTGCATCACTGGGACGAACGTACCGGGGTGGCGCTGGCGCCGTTGCGCGGAAACTTCGTCATCGAACCCGAGCGTCAAGAGCACCATTTTCAGCTGAGCAACCAGGTGGCCGTGAAAGAGACGCTGTTCGTTCTCAATGCCGCCGAAGAAAATAACGTAGCGGATCCGCCGGCGGCGTATTACGTGCTCGAACTGCACAACGACTCAGGCGACGACGCGCACATCGCAAGCTACGCCTTCTGTCAACTGCGCGGGCACATGCCGCATGACGTACGAACCGACTACGACTCACGACTGAACGGCATCCTGGCGTGGAACGAGAGCCGGCCGGAACACGTGCGCATCTTTGCCACGTCGGTCGCGCCGACGACCTATGAGGTGACGTGGGACCATGCCAAGGCGATTTCGGGGCACTGCCCGGGCCCGCTTTCAGGCGAGGTCGATCAAGCCTTCAGCGACCCGCTCGCCGTCTTCCATCACAGCCATAGCATGAAGCCGCGAGAGCGCGTGCGAATTCAATACACTCTCACCTTTTCGTGCGACGGCAGCCGCGCCGCCAAGCGGGTCTACCGGTCAGTCTGCGATGCGGGCGCAAGTCTGGAACGCACGGGCCGTCACTATAGCGAGATCCTGGACCGATCCGTCGTCGTCACCCCGGCTGCGGATGTCAACCGTGGCGTGCTCTGGGCCAAGGCCAACATGCTGCGCACGGAGTTGCGCGCGCCCACGGGCTACTGTTTCGTGAACGATCCGACTCGGTCCAATAATAGCGTCGCTCGCGACACCGCCTGGTTCTCTTTCGGGGCAGATTACTTGACGCCCGACTTCGCGCGCGAGTCGCTGCTGGCGTACGTCGATCGCCAAGAAAAATCGGGGATGATCGTCGAGTACTACGACGTGCGAACGGGTGAGAGCGCGGACTACGGATTGAACGTCAACGATAACACACCGCTGCTAGTGCTCGGACTGTGGCATCATTTCAATACCACGGGGGATGAAGCGTTCTTAGAGCGCGTGTACCCCCATGCGGTGCGGGCCGGACGGTTTCTGCTTTCCCAGCGCAATGACGACGGCTTGGTATGGTGTAGCTCGACGCAGACCAAAGAGCGCGGCATCGTAGGCTGGCGCAACGTGATTGCCGACTATCGCCTCTCGGGGGCGACGACCGAACTGAACTCCGAAGCGTACGCCGCGTTGAACAAGATCGCGCACATGGCGCGCATCTTGGAGAAGCACGACGAAAGCGCCGAGTTCGCGCAACGGGCAAGCGAACTGCGCGAAGCGATCAACCGACGGCTATACAACGCAGCGAACGGTCTGTACTACCTGAACATTGACGTCGATGGCCAGCCGCGCAGCGACATCACGTCGGATTTAGTCTTTCCCGTGATGTTCGGCGTCGCCGACGATGAGGTCGCGGCGCACATCATCAGCCGCCTGTCGGCGGAAGATTTTTGGACCGATGCCGGCATTCGAACGGTACCTCGGGCGGCGCCGCAGTATGGGCCGACGCACGGGTATGGATTGCTCGGCGGCGTGTGGGTCGGCGTCACGTTTTGGTTTGCCTTTGCGGCCGCCAAGTTCAACGCGGCGTTCATGGCCGAGGCGCTCTCGCGAAGTTTTCGGCACTACTCGGTCGATCCACGAAAAAATAATACCGTTCCAGGGCAATTCTCCGAGTGGTTGCACGGCGAGACTCTGACCAATCAAGGCATGATGCTCTCGCCGTGGTTTCCACCGCGCTATTTGTGGGCGGCGATTGAGGGCGCGGGTGGCTTAGATCTGTCGAGCGTGGCACCGACGCTGAGCCCACGCCTGGCGCCGGACTGGAAATGGCTGGGCGTTCAGAACGTTCCGTTTCGCGCCAAAGCGCTGACGTGGTTCGTTGTCCGCGTTCCCGATATGCGTATGTATACCAACTTTCCGTTCCATCAGCCCGACCCGTACGTTGCCTACACGGACGACATCACGCAGTGGGTGGCCGCCGACGGGCAAACGGTGGTCGCGCTGGCGTTGAAGCAGGATGCCGACATTGCGGTGCTCGTCGGAAATACCGTGGAACGAACCGTTGCCACGGCGGTCCGAATCACGCACGGGATTCACGGCACGTACCGGTTGAAATCGTTCAATAGCATTCGTGCCGCGTGGAACGACGAGGGTTCGGTTAGCGCCGAACAATTGAGCGTCGGGATGCCGCTGCAGTTGGAGCGCAAGGGCTTCGCGCTCTTGGAACTGCAGCAGGAGACGTAGCGATGCCCGATCCGGCATACCGTCTGGGAATCAGCGAGTTTACGACCTGGCCGTGGACCTTCGAACAGGACGTCGAGGCCTACGCGCGTCACGGCGTCGCGGCGATTGAGGTGACGGAAGCCAAGATGGACCCAAATCGCATCGAGGAGCAACTTGCGGAGATTGGGAAACGTCGGCTCGAAATCGCATCCGTGCAGGCGCAAATTCATGCGCTGTATCCCACGTTGCTTCAGCCCGAACCGCGCGATCCTCGCGATCGCGTCGCCCATATTCGCGCGTCGATCGAGCGCTTTGCAACACGCGTTCCGGCGCGGACGCCGTTCGTGCTCATCACCGGACGACCGCCCAGCGGCGACATCGCCGAGGTGTTGCGCACGGCGCGCCGCGAGTTCGGCGAACTTGCGCGCGTGGCGGCGGCGCACGGGCTGCGAGTGGCACTAGAGCCGCTCAACCCGAGTCTATTGAACGTCGACTCTTCGATTTGGGCGCTGGACGACGCGCTGGCGCTTGTCCAGGAGGTCGACCATGAGGCGTTTGGCTTGTGCGTCGATACGTGGAACGTTTGGAAGAGCCCGAAACTCGACGAGACGATCGCGGCCGCCGGCGATCGAATTTTTCTGGTTCAAGTGAGCGATTGGGGCTCGCCGCGCGGCTACTACGACCGGCTCGTGCCCGGCGACGGCTGCATCCCGCTGGGACCGTTACTTCAGTCCGTGCGCCGGGCGGGCTACACCCGTCCCTACGTCATCGAGATTTTTTCTAGCGAATCGTTGCCGGGCTCGCTTTGGAAAGGCGACTTGGACGGGCTGCTGGATCGAAGCATCGAGGGCTTCGATCGGCTGTGGAGACGGTTCGTCGCAGCATGAGGTTGCCCTCGGCGCTGTACGATCTCAGTCAACCGGTCTTTTCCAACTGCCCGCAGTATCCGGATCGTAATCCGCGCCCCGTACAGATTCGGAGTCTCTACCTTGCTGCGGTGCAAGGCGTCAATAAAGAGATCGTCGAGATGAGCACGCACAGCGGCACACACTGCGACGCGCCGCACCACTTTTTCGGAAATGGCTCGACGATCGATAGGATTCCGCTGCAGAAGTATATAGCGCCGGCGATTGTGTTGGACGTGCGCGGAAAGTCGCCGGGCAGCGCGCTGGAGGTCGCAGACTTAGAACGGTTCGGCGATTCGATTGCGGCCGGCGACGTCGCATTGCTCAACACCGGTTGGGGGCACAAACGCGCCAACACGCGCGAGTTTTTGATGGACTACGTCTACCTCGGCGAATCCGGCGCGCAATTTTTGCTCGGACGCAATATTGCGGGCGTGGGCATCGATGCCGTAAGCCTGGGCGGGTACGACGATCCCGCGAAGGCTGCGCCGCCGCATCGCATCTTGCTCGGCGCCGACAAGTTCATCGTGGAAGAACTCTGCTTCCCCGATGAGGTGATGGACGGCCGCAAACGGCTTTTCGTCGCCGTTCCGATCAAGTTACAAGGCTGCGGCGGCGCTTGGACGCGCGCCATGCTGTGGGAGTTTTAGCAGAGATTCCCATCGCAGGGTGGCCCGCGCCGTGATAGTAACGGTAGCGGTGCTTGAAGGACACACGTATTCGGGTAGGCTGCCTCTTCGTACCGATCGCTGCGATCAACGTCGCGGCGTGGCTGGCGCTCATCTCCGGTGCGCACCGGTTTGCGCTACTCTTGCCGCTCGGCGTGGCGGCATACGTTCTGGGGCTCCGCCACGCCGTCGACGCGGACCACATTGCCGCGATCGACGCAACGACTCGCAAACTCATGCATCAAGGCAAGCGCGCCGAGGGCGTCGGCCTCTACTTTTCTCTCGGACATTCCACGATCGTCATCGCGCTGAGCGCGCTGGTCGCGGTCTTCGGCGCATCGATCAACGCGCATTTTCCCGTCGCGCAAAAGATCGGTGCAACGGTGGGGACATGGATCTCCGTGGGCTTTCTGCTGGTCGTTGCGGCCGCCAACGTGCTGGTGCTGATGGATATGCTGCGGCGGAAAGGGCGCGACGGCGACGAGACGCTCGCCGGCGGAGTACTATCGCGGTTGCTTCAACCGGCGCTTGGAGTGGTGACCCGCGACCGGCAGATGTACTTGGCCGGACTGCTGTTCGGATTGGGATTCGATACGGCGACGGAAGTTGCGCTACTGGGCATTTCGGCCGCTTCGGGCGCCGGTGGCATGCCGGTCGCGTATATCTTGGTCCTTCCGTGCCTCTTTACGGCCGGAATGTCGCTGCTGGACACGGCGCAAGGCCTCGCAATGGTCCGCGCCTACGGATGGGCGTACCTTCGTCCCAAGACTAAGACGCTCTACAACGTCAACATGACGCTCCTCACCATTGCGATCGCGCTCTCAGTCGGCGCGTTCGAAGCAATTCCCGCGATCGCGAACCATACGCAGCTGTCGTTTACTTGTGTCGGCATCGCCATCATGGCGGTCTTCGCCGTCAACTTCGCATTGACGGCATTGCTGTATCGGTACGCCTTTCGCGCAGCGCCCGAGTAACGTTCTACCGTTCGGCCTCACCCAGCATATACTCGAGATCGGACGCGCCGGTCGGATATCCAAAAGGCACCGGTGCAATCCGTTCGGCGGTAATTCCGTTTCGAATAGCCAGAGCGAGGACGTTGATCTGCTCCTCTGCGTACGGACCCAAGATCGCCGCGCCCAGAACGCGGCGTTGTTTCTTCTCGATGAGGATTTTATAGAATGCGCCGAGACCGGCGACGTGACGCGTCGAGTACCATTTCGTCATGTCGCCTGACCTGACGTCATACTCGAGCCCATGCTTGCGAGCAGTCTCTTCGTTCACGCCGACCGTCGCGAGCGGCGGAATCGTGTAGACGATGCTCGCCAAGCCGCGAAAGTCCGTCGTGCGACGGTTGCCGTCGACGACATTCGCCGCGACGATTTGTCCTTCGTCGCCCGCCACCGGCGTGAGCGGGAGACCGCCGCCGTCGGCGGCGTCACCCGCCGCGTAAACGTTCGGATTACTGACGCTCTGCAAAAACTCGTTAACTTTGACGCCGCGCTGCGTTCGTTCGACATTCCCGACGTCGAGTTGCAGTCTTTCTAGATTCGGTATGCGGCCCGCCGCGATAACGCCCGCCGCTGCGGAGAACGATCTCGAGTCGCCGTTCCGCTCGACCCACGCAACGACGTCGTTCGCCCTTCGTTCGACGCGCTGTACCGGGCTGCTCAGGTGGACGTCGACGCCGACGTCGCGCGTAATCGCGAGCAATCGATCGACGAGATCCTTTTCGAAACCGCGCAGCGGTTGAGCGTCGTTATGGAGGATCGTTACCTTGGAGCCGGCGCGCGCCGCGATGTGGGCAAACTCGAACGCGATGTATCCTCCGCCGATGAACAGCAGCGACTGCGGCAGCGATTCCAGTTCGAGGAAGTCGTCGCTAGTCAGCAACGCGTCGTCGCCCTCGGCGACGTGCCGCGATTTCGCCCCGGCGGCGACCACGATGCGCCCTGCGCGCAGAACGTCGCCGTTCACGGTGATGCTTTGTGGAGATGCAAACGCGGCGGTACCAGCGATCGCAACGATACCGACATCTTCATACGTTTTCACGCGCCCCGCCGGGACGGGATCGGTGAAGGTGCGCTTAAAGGCCATCAACTTCGGCCAGTTGAGTACCAGTGTGCCGTCGAAAACTCCGTGCTGAGCGAGTCGCTGCGTCTGTTCGAGTGCGGCGGCCGCCGCGACCAGAACTTTTTTCGGTAAACAACCGCGCAGCGCGCAGGTTCCGCCGAAGGGGCGCTCGTCGATAACGGTGACGGATTTGCCGCGAGAACGCGCGGCGAGGGCGACGGCGGTCCCGGCGCTTCCGCTTCCGATGATGACGACGTCGAAATCCTGCGTCATGCCGTCTCCGATACGGTTTCGCGACGAGCCCACGTGGCCAGCGTCGCCAGGAAAGCAATGAAGATTACGAGGCCGCCGGCGATCCACATCAGCGCGGCGGCGTTATGCTGATCTTCCAGCGCGAGCGCGACGGAGCCTTGCACGGCGACGTAGTGTGCGTAGAGAGGGACCCGCGCGCTGAAGAGCGCCATGCTCAACAGCGCCCCTTGCGGTAGCGCGACGGCAAGATAGAGCAGACGCGCGGGATAACCGAGAGGGCGCAGCGGCGCAGGGGCGAGCACCGGCAACCAAAATGCGATGCCTGCGCCGAGGTAGAGAGCGTGCTCCGCGACATGGACCGCGCCGTTACGCAGCGACAGTTCGTACAATCTCGAGAAGTGCGTCAGCCACAGCGTCGCCACGAAGAAGCATAACGCGACGGGCGCAGCGAGGACGACGTGTAGCGGACGCACGGCTCGCACGATCGCCGCCGTTGCTGCCTTAGAGATCAGCGCGCTCAAGAGATCGAAGGGACGTGAGAGCACGAGCAGCAGCGATACGACGTAGAGCACCAGCATATGCTGCGCCATGTGCCAGCTGAAATAGCGATCCGCTAATCCGTCGAACGCCGGCGACACCGCGCCGATACCGAATGCAATTGCGGCGCCGAAGAAGATCGCGGGAACGCGAACCCGGTTCACGGCAGCGGCTCTTCTTCGAAACCGCCTTCGGCGTTGCGGCGCAGCCGTACCCGCGGCGCCTTATGGACGCCTCGTTCGGCACGCAACTCCCTCGCAATGGCCAACGCGATCGCGAAGCCGATTGGCGGAGCGAAGAGGCAGAACATTCGATAGAAAACGGTGATCGTCGTGATCGCGACGTGCGCGTACCGCGCTTGCACGTCGCCGCTGGCCGCGAGTGTCAAGCCGAGGGCGAAGAGAAACAGCGCGACGCCGAAGGCGGTGCGCCACGGAACGTCGCGCGGGAGATCGAGGAGCTGATGGGAAGCGCGGTCGCCGCGAAGGAACGCGTCGATCCACGGCCATACCAACAGCACGCCGAAGAGTCCGAGCGGGAGCGCGACGGCGGGCCAAAACGGCGACGCAACAGTGTGCCCCCAGGCGTGCAACGCCCATGGCGGTCCTAGGCGCAGCGCGCCTTCGAGCCAACCGATATACCAATCGGGTTGCGCGGGGTTGACGGCGTTCCACGGTTCGTACGGGCCCCAGAGCCAGATCGGATTGATCTGCACGAGCGCCCCGAGCGCGCAAACGACCGCCGTCACGGCCGCAAAGAGGCCCAACGATTTTGCGGCATAGTGGGGAAAGAGCGGCGATCCGACGACGTTGTGTTCGCTACGGCCAGGTCCCGGAAACTGCGAATGTTTTTGCCTCCACACGGCGATGAGATGGACCGTCAACAATCCGGCAATGAGCGCCGGTAGGAGATAAACGTGCGTCACGAACAGCCGCGGGATGATCCGTTCGGTCGGGAACGCGCCGCCGATGAGAAAGAACGACAGCCACGTGCCAATCACTGGAACGGCCAGTGCGACGGAATCGGCGATGCGCAACCCGATACCGCTAAGCAAATCGTCGGGTAACGAATAGCCGGTGAAGCCGGCCAGCATCGCAAGTCCGAAGAGCCCGATGCCGATGATCCAGTTGATTTCGCGCGGCTTACGAAAGGCGCCGGTGAAGAACACGCGCCCCATATGCGCGACGATTCCGGCGAGAAACACGAGCGCCGTCCAGTGATGGATCTGCCGCACGAGCAAGCCGCCGTTGACTTCGAAACTGAGCGCGAGCGCAGACGCGTATGCGTGCGACACCTTCGTTCCGTCGAGCAGCGTGTAGGGACCGCGATACGTTATCTTCGAAGCGTTCGGATCGAAGAAGAAGGCGAGAAACGTTCCCGTCGCGACCAGCACGAGAAACGCGTACAGGTTGATCTCGCCGAGCATAAAGGACCAGTGATCCGGAAACGCCTTGCGGAGCGCGTGCCGCACGAAATGCGCGGTCCCCAAGCGGTCGTCGACCCACAGTAGAAAGCGTTCGACCATTTCGTTTTAGGGACGCGCGTTTCGCAAGCTCAACCACGCTCCCAAAAGCCGGGGCCGACCGGCTCGGGAAAGTCTCCGGTGGCAACGAGCGTGCCGTCGGCGGCCAGTTCGATTGGGAGGCGCGGCAACGCGTGATCGGCGGGGCCCGACACGACTGCGCCGTCGTCGAGCACGTTAAAGACCGATTGATGGCACGGGCACATCAACTCTTTCTGCGCGGCGCGATAGAGCGCGACGGGGCAGCCCGCGTGCGTGCAGAGCTTGGAGTACACCACGTAACCGCTCGTGGAGGCGGCGAGGTCTTCGGGAAGGCGGATCAGCATCGCTTGGGATTGCGGATCGCCCAGCCCGTTATCGGGAAAGACGGTGACCGCCGAATCCACGGCGATATCGTTGATGCCGATCGCGCGTCCGTCGGGACGCGACACTCGCGATCCGTTGCGCCAACGGGTGCGAAAGAGCACGTCGCCGGGCGCGGGTCCGAGCGATCGAATTGGGACGACCAGCGCAGCCGCAAACGCGCCGAGCGCGACGTACACGAGTCGCAGGAGCGCGCGGGGTCGCGAAAGCGTCGCCGCATCGGCGCGAACTTCACCGGTTTCGAGTGCGCGTTCGATCGGCGGCGACGGATACGTCTCGATTGTATCGGTGACCCGTTCGTCCGGCAAAAGCCAAAGCGCCCAGCCGACGGCGGCCCCGCTGAGCCCCGCCGCCGCCAGCGCCAGTGCGAGCCCCTCGTACAGCCGCGAGGCGCCGCTGAAATACGCGGCGATAAAGAGGGCGCTGCCGAGGATTGCTACGAGCAACGCGCCGCCGACGAGGCGCCGTTTCATCGGACGAAATAGAGCGTCGAAAAGATTCCCAACCAGACGACGAAGACGAAGTGCCAATAATAGGTCATCGCTTCGGCGCCGGCACGATGGTTAATGGTTAGCGCGCGACTGCGGATTCCGACTAACAGTGCGGTGAGCAGCGCAACTCCCACGATGACGTGAAGCAAATGAAAGCCGGTCATCGTGTAGTAGATCGAACCGTACGCGTCGGTCCTGATCGAGAAGCCGTTGCTCGCGTAACCGTGCAGCGACTGCGCGACGAACGCAACCGCGGCAACGATCGCGCTCCCCGTCCACCATCGAGCGGCGCGAACGTTATTACGATCCAACGAACGGCCCGCCAATATCATGACCAGCGACGCCGCGAACAGCAAGAACGTGCCGATGCCGCCCTCGAACGCATCGAGATGCGCGTACGGCGGTGGCCAGTGCGAGCGATTGGCGCGCAGCCCGTAATACGACGCGAAGAGCGCCGCAAAGAACATCAACTCCGACGACAAGAACAGCACTACGCCAAGCACCAACGGATGGGCGCGAACGGGCAACGGCGCAAGCGATCTCGGCCTATCGTGTGCCGACATGGCCATGCCGCTGTCCTACCCTCGCGGCCTCCCTTTTACACCGCGCGAAGTGGGTAGAACGTTGCGGTGGAGTGGTTGATCCATCCCGCCTCGGCCGGCGGCGTCGCCATGCGTTTCGATTGGTATATTTTCATCGGCGCGGGGACCGCGGTCGGGCTGTTTGTCTACGGCTGCATCTTTTGGTGCCTGATCGCATATCGCAAGCGCCGGCGGGAAGAGCCCGAACAGTTTAGCGGTAATCCGCGGCTCGAGATTTTGTATACCGCGATTCCGTTGGCGATGGTAGTCGCGCTCTTCGGCGTAACCTACGTCATCGAGATGCCGATCGATCACGTCGGCGATTCCGCAAACCGCATCGCGGTCACGGCGTACCGATGGTCGTGGCGTTTCGAGTACCCGGGCGGCATCACGGTCAGCGGAACGCCGAGTCAACCGCCGACGCTCTATCTACCCGTTGGACGTACGACGCAAATCGCTCTACGCTCGTTCGACGTCACGCACTCCTTTTGGGTGCCGGCCTTTCTCTTCAAACGCGACGCGATTCCCGGCATGACGAACGCGTTCGATCTTTCGCCGAATCGCGTGGGACGATTTCCGGGGCGATGCGCGCAGTTCTGCGGTCTCGATCACGCGACGATGACCTTCACGGTTGCGGTTGTTCCGATCGATCGCTACGCGCGCTACCTCGCCTCGAGAGGCGCGGTCGCCCCATGATCGAGTGGCTGACGACGACCGATCATAAGAAGATCGGTATCATGTATATCGTCGCGACGATGACGTTCTTCATCGCAGCCGGCATCTCGTCGCTCTTGATTCGCGCGCAACTCGCGGTGCCGGGCAACACGCTGTTGGGCGCGCATCTCTACAACGAAATTTTTACGCTGCACGGAACGGCGATGATCTTCTTCGTCATCGCGCCCTTTGGCGTCGGTTTGGCAAACTATTTGATTCCGCTGCAGATCGGCGCCCCCGACGTCGCGTTTCCACGACTCAACGCCACGGGCTTATGGCTGTTCGTCTTTGCGGGCATTACCGTCTTTGCGGGTTTGATGACATATGGCGGCGCGGCCGCAACGGGTTGGACGGCGTACGCGCCCCTCAACGAGATCTTCGACGGCACCGGGGCGGGCCAGGATTTGTGGCTCATCGGTTTGCTGATGGCCGGCGCATCGACGATTCTCACCACGATCAACCTGCTCGTGACGGTGTTCTTGTTCCGAGCGCCGGGCATGACGATGTGGCGGATTCCGATCTTCACCTGGGAGATCGTGGCGACCGGCCTGCTGGTGCTGATGTCGTTCCCGTCGCTCACGGCCGTTCTGGCGATGGTGCTCATCGAACGCCACCTCGGCGCGCACTTTTTCGATGCGGGAAGCGGCGGCAATCCGATTCTGTATCAGCATCTTTTTTGGTTTTTCGGACACCCCGAAGTGTACGTCATGATTCTTCCGTACTTCGGCATCGTCACCGAGATCATTTCGACGTTCTCGCGCAAGCCGGTTTTCGGCTACGTCGGCATGGTGATTTCCGCCTTTGCCATCGCAGGACTCTCGCTCGGTGTCTGGGCGCACCACATGTTCACGACCGGAGCGGTGAGCAATCCGTTCTTTTCGGCGGCGTCGTTTCTGATTGCGGTGCCGACGGGCGTGAAGTTTGTGAACTGGATCGGCACCATGTGGAAAGGCGCGATCGAATTCTCCGTTCCGATGTTGTTCGCCATCGGCTTTTTGTTGAATTTTCTCATCGGCGGAATTACCGGCGTGATGATCGCGTCGCCGCCGATCGATTATCAGGCGCACGATAGTTACTTCATCGTGCAGCACTTTCACTATACGATCGGGGGAGGGAGTCTCTTTGCACTGTTCGGCGCGCTCTATTTCTGGTTTCCGAAGATTTTCGGAGTCTCGCTGCACGAACGGCTCGGCCGCTGGGTGTTCGGCCTCCTCTTTGCCGGTTTTAACATGACGTTCATCCCGATGGGGTTCATGGGGATGGAAGGAATGGCCCGGCGCGTTTACACGTACCCGGCGATCGGGCATCTGCCGTTGTTGAACGCCATCGCGAGCATAGGTGCCGGCCTCATGGCGTACGGCGCGATCCTGTTTTTCGCCGACGTCGCCATCTCGACGTTACGGCGCAAGTCGGTGCCCGATAATCCGTGGGGTGGATATTCCCTGGAGTGGCTGACGTCGTCGCCTCCGCCAGAGTTCAACTTTTATCGCCTGCCGGCGATTCGCAGTGCGCGTCCGGCGATCGATGCTCTTTCGCCGTACGACGAGCTCAGGGTGACCGGCTCGGATGACAAGGTGATGGTATGAAGTCGTTTGTCCGGTTGTTCGCGATTGCGGCGCTCTTCGGCCTGGCGATCGCGCTCACGTACTGGTTCGTCGCTCACAAAGAGGCCGCGGGCACGGCGCTACTGGGCTTCATGGCGACGGCCCTGGCGTTGACCGCAGGGTACGCAGTCGTCGCGGAACGCGATGCGAACTTGGAAGGCGATAAACCGGATGAGACCCCGTCCGAGGCGGCCGGCGTAGACATCGGGGTTTTTACCACGAAGAGCAGTTGGCCGATCTTGGTAGCGCTCTGCGTGCTCGCGATGCTGGCCGGAGCGCTTTGGGCGCCGCTGCTCGGCATCGCCGCGCTGGTGTGCCTGATACTCTGCTTTTGGCGCCTCGGCGCCGAGAGTGCGCGCACGTAAGAGGTTTGCGGATGGAACTATCGGGCAAGGTTGCGATCGTCAGCGGCGGCGACACGGGAATCGGCGAAGCGATCTCCACCACGTTTGCGCGGGAAGGCGCGAAGGTCGTCATCGATTACCATGGGAATCGCGATCCGGCCGACGCGCTCGTTGCGCGAATTGAAGCGTCGGGCGGAAGGGCGTTGGCGGTTTCGGCGGACGTTTCGAAGCCGGACGAGGTCGGTGCGCTGATCGAAGAGACGTGTCGCTCTTTCGGGCGGCTCGATATCATGGTGAACAACGCCGGCATCGAAGAGAAGCATCCGTTCTTGGAGATGCCGCTAGAGGTCTTCGCCCGCGTGCTCGCGGTGAACCTGCAAGGCGTGTGGCTCTGTTCGCAGGCCGCGGCCAAGGCGATGGTGCGCCAAAAGAGCGGAGGACGCATCATCAACATTTCGTCGATTCACGAAAATCTCGCGATGCCGACGAACGCGCCGTACTGCGCGTCGAAGGGCGGCGTGAAAATGCTCATGCGGACGATCGCGGTGGAACTCGCGCAGTACGGGATCACGGTGAACAACATTTGCCCCGGTGCCGTCGATACGCCGATGGACCGAAGACTGAAGGACGATCCGCAGAAGTACCAGGCGCTGCTCGCCGAGATACCCCTGCGGCGGATGGCGCAGCCCCACGAAGTCGCGGAGCTCGCGGTCTACTTAGCGGGCGATGCCGCCGCGTATGTGACCGGCGCCTCGTATCTCATCGACGGCGGAATGACGAAGCAATCCGGCTCCCTTTGATGAACCAGCGCGAGCATGACGATGCTCGCGCTACGAGGTGGAACGGTTTACGTCGATCCTTTCGGCGAGGCGATCGCCGACGGGATCGTGCTCCTCGAGGAAACGCGAGTTTGCGCCGCGGGAAGAGCCGGCGAATTCGATCTTCCTGCGGAGTGTCGCGTGTTGGATTGCCGCGGCGCTTCCGTTACGAGCGGATTTTGGAATTGCCACGTGCATCTCACCGAGCGCAAATGGGCCGATGCGAGCGATCTTCCGGCGGCCGAACTGAACGAGCAACTGCGCGATTTTACGCGATACGGTTTCACGTCCGTCTTCGACTTATCGTCGCGGTATGAAAACACGCAGGCGATTCGACGACGCATCGATTCCGGCGAGGTCCAGGGGCCGCGAATCTTTACGACCGGCGAGGGAATCATTCCAAAAGGCGGCGCTCCGCCGGAGATCGTCTCGAGGATCATCGGCTGGACGCCCATTGCACTGCCTGAAGTTAGCGACCCGCGTACGGGCGCGAGCGCAACGAGGGCCTCGATCGATAAGGGCTGCGACGGCATCAAGGTTTTTGCGTCGGGCACGTCCGGTGTGGCGCTCTCCGAAGAAACCATGCGTGCGATCGTCGAGAGTGGGCACGCGCACGCCAAGCCGGTCTTCGTGCATCCTAACTCGTTCGACGACCTGCGTCGCGCGCTGTCCGCCGGCGTGGACATCGTCGCGCATACCGTCGCGCGTGCGACGGTATGCGAACGCGATATCGCCACGATGACCGAGACCGGCGTCGCTCTGATTCCGACGCTGTGCCTCTGGAAACACATCGTACGTCACGAGCGCGTATCGCTCCAACGGCATTCCGTCGAATCGGTTTTACGGCAACTCGCTGACTTTAGCGCGACGGGGGGCGTGGTTCTGTTCGGTACGGACTACGGCGCGGTGGACGCGGATCCGCGCGAGGAGTATCGGTTGATGGCGCAAGCGGGAATGGGATTCAGAGAAATCCTCGCCGCAGCGACGACCGCGCCTTGCCGGCGCTTCGAAGGTTCCGCTGCCGGCGGAACGCTCGCCGAAGGTAACGCAGCCGATGTCGTTGTGCGCAACGGCGACATTTCGCGAAGCGTCGACGCATTTGCGGACGTTCGCTTCACGATCCGCTCCGGCCGAATAATTTTTAGCGCATAACGTTAGGACGTGGTGCCGATGCGTCGGATGAAGAGCACGAGTGCGCCTAAACCAAAGAGCCACGCAATGAACCCTTCGGCGACCGGCCCGACGTGGCGCAGCGAGATTCCGCCCACGCTGCCGGGATTGCGCGAGGGGGGCGCGTGTTGAACGATTCGGACGTACGCGGCGACGTCGACGACATCGCGATCGGTCAGAACGTCCGTTCCGAACCGCGGCATCACTCCCGGACCGATGCGGATCGCTTCGGCGATTTGTTGTGGCGTCGCGTCGTGCAGCGACGGCGCGACGTTGCCGTACCCTACCGACGCCCCATCGCCCGCGACGCCGTGACACGGCGCGCAATTGGCGGCGAAGAGGTCCCGGCCGCGGGCGATATTGCCGCGCACAATGGGTGGTGTGGGGGACCGCGTAACGCCCCTTGTGAACGATCCAATGTAACGCACGACTGCATCGATCTGTCTGGATGTGAAGGCCGCGCGTCGATGGATTTCATTGATGCCGGGCACGGCCGCGGGCATTCGGCCGGTGCTGAGCATAAAACGAACGTCCGCATCAGATTTGCCGGCTAGCGGCGGCGCGCTTTGCGAGCCTTGCCCGCGGCCGCCATGGCACGAGGAGCACCGCGCGGCGTACAGCAGCGGGCCGTCATCGGCGGCCGCTGCCCCGATCGGCGCAACGGCACAGAGCAGCGCGGCGAGCATCGCGCATCGCATGGTAGCACTCTACCCATGTAGCGATTGACGCGGCGCCGGGAATGGGTACGGGTTCCTAATGCAAGGCAAGGCAACGATAGCGGGGCATCCGATCCATCCGATGCTCGTGACCCTCCCAATCGGTTGTTTTGTGGCCGCAGTCGTTTGCGACATCATCTCGATTTGGGCCGGCCCGGTGTTTTGGGCTGCGATGAGCACGTGGCTGATACTCTTCGGGCTCGTCGGCGCGCTCGCGGCGGCGATATTCGGATTTGTCGATTACTTGACGGCGCCGATGTCGGAAAGTGCAAAGAGCACCGCGGCGTGGCACATGACGCTCAACATCGGCGTGATCGTGCTCTTCGGCTTGGCTTGCGCGGTACGTTTTTTGGATCACACGTCGGTTGCGGGCTACGCGCTGACGGCGTTGGGAATCGTCGTCCTGGCGATTTCCGGCGTGCTGGGCGGAAACGTCGCGCATGGCCATTTAGTGGGCTCGTCGGAACGCGACGTCAATACCCCGCGAGAGGCTCCCGAACGCACCGCAGCGCCGCGGAGGAGCGAAGCTAGTACGCCTTCGGCGCGTAGACGTTAAAGGTCACCGCGGGCGACGCCGAGCGATTTTCGAACCGGTGCGGCGCGTTCTTTGGAACGATGGCGCTGTCGCCGGCGCGCATCTGAAACTTTCGATCCCCGATCTGGGCTTCCAACTCGCCTTCCGCGACGAACAGCACTTGTTCGCTCTCGCCGTGCTCGTTAGCAAACGGACCGCTGGCTTCGCCCGGCTCGAGCACCATCGCCGCGCTTTGCAGTTCCTCGGCGTTCTCGAGAACGGTGAAGCCCCTGCCGATCTCGTGCAGATTACGCGTCATGCCGCCGGAGGCAGGCCCGTCGTGAGGGCTCTTGATGCGTGTGCAAGGTCGGCGACGAACTTGGCCATTTCGGCGTAACGCGTCTGAGAGTCGGGTGCGCGTAGAATTGCCGACGGATGGATCGTCGGAACGACCGGGGCGCGCACGGAGGCCACGCTGATAACGCGTCCGCGGTTCGCCAGCAAGCGAAAGCCCGAGCCGAGCAGCGATTGTGCCGCCGTCGCGCCGAGCGCGACGATAAGTTGTGGCTTTATCACGTCGATCTCCGCTTCGAGCCACGGTTTGCAGGCGCGAATTTCGATCGTCTTGGGCTTGTTGTGGATGCGGCGTTTGCCGCGCTCGATAAACTTGAAGTGTTTGACGGCATTGGTAACGTAGACGTCTCGCGTCGCGATCCCCGCGGACTCCAATCCTTGGTGCAGAATTTTACCCGCCGGACCGACGAACGGACGTCCGGCGCGATCCTCGGTGTCGCCGGGTTGTTCGCCCACGAGCAGCATGCGCGCATGCGCGCGACCCTCGCCGAACACCGTTTGCGTCGCGTATTTGTAGAGATCGCAACCGTGGCAGTTTGCGGCCGCCGTCCGCAGGCTGGTGAGGGAGAGTTTGGCTGGCAGATACTCGGCGGCCGACATTTGGGTGATGTGGTTGGCTACGTCACGCTAGCGTCCCTCGACTCCGCTCGGGATGACAAGGCCGAGCACTCCGCTCGGGATGACAAGGCCGAGCACTCCGCTCGGGATGACAAGGCCGAGCACTCCGCTCGGGATGACAAGGCCGAGCACTCCGCTCGGGATGACAAGGCAGAGCACTCCGCTCAGGATGACAAGGCCGAGCACTCCGCTCGGGATGACAAGGCCGAGCACTCCGCTCGGGATGACAAGGCCGAGCACTCCGCTCGGGATGACAAGGCACTCCGCTCGGGATGACAAGGCCGACGACATTTGCGGGTATAGGGGGCGGCATGGGTGGTAAGCGCCCCGCGAAAACCGTTGGCATCACGGCGCTGATCTCCGGTCTCGTTTCGGCGGCCGCCGATAACGATCCGACGACGGTTGGAACGATCGCAGTTGCGGGTGCCGTGACGCTCTTCGGACTCGAGTGGGTCTTGCTGCTGATCATTCCGATGCTGATCGTCGTGCAGATGTTGGCCACGCATCTGGCGGGCGTGTCGCGCAAGGGCCTGCAAGCCGCCGTGCGGTCGCGATACCATATCGCGATCGCGTGGACTTCGATGAGTGCCATCGTCGCAGTGAACTTGATTACGCTCGGCGCCGATTTGCAGGCGGGGGCGGCGTCGCTGGAAATCATGACCGGCGCCTCGCAAGTCGTTTGGGCGATACCACTTGCCATCGTCATCGGGTGCGTCCTGTCGTGGGAAAACTTCGACAAGACGCGCAAGATCTTCGCGTTCCTTCCGTTGGCATTTCTGGCGTACACGGCCGCGGCCGTGCTCGCACATCCGGATTGGGGCGCGGTGGCGCGGGGCTTCATTCCGCACTTCGACGCAAAACATGAAACGCAGACCGTACTCGCACTCTTCGGCACGTTGCTGACGGCCTACGCGTATTTCTGGCAGACGGTCGAGGTCGCGACCGACAAGCCGCCCCGCCGCCGTTTGCTGACGGCCGAACTTGCCACCATCCCCGGAATTCTGTTCACGTTTCTCATTCTGTGGTTCATCTTAACGGCGACGGCCGCGACGCTGGGAGTGCATCATCATCAGATCGAGACCGCGCAGGACGCCGCGCGGGCGCTGGCGCCGTTTGCAGGGCGATGGGCGCCGATCGTTTTTGCGATCGGACTGTTCGGATCGGCGATGCTGGCGGCGCCGGTTCTGGCGGCCGGAACCGCCAACGCGATGTGCGAGACGTTTCGATGGCGCGGCTCGCTCGACGATAAGCCGCGCAACGCGCCACGCCACTACGCCGTGCTCTACATATCGCTTGCGATCGGTGCCGCGATCTGTTTCCTGCACGTACCGACCGTAACGCTGCTCTTCATCGCATCGATTGCCGGAGGCCTGGCGACGCCGCTCACTCTTGCGTTGATGATGCTGCTCGCACGCGACGTCCGAACGATGCACGGCCGACGCGCTTCTCCGTGGCTCGTGGCCGCGGGGTGGGCAATCGTTGCGATCGTGACGGTAGCCGGAATCGCTTTTCTCGTACAGGCGTAGGATTCAAGCCGTGCAGAGCGCGGTACATATCAGCGCATGGCGGAGATTTTCGGCAACGGGGGCGAGCCCGTGAAAGTCAGCGGCGAATACGAATGCTCGGAATGCGGCGTGCGGCGGCACTTCGCTGAAGGCGAAACGTTCCCGCCCGATCATCACTCGTACAAGCCCTGGACGCTCTATCTCAAAGACGACGGCAAGAAACCGTCAACGTAGTCATTCGTCGAGCAAGAACGTTATCAGTAGGTTGACCCGGTACTCCTTGATGTTGCCGTTGTCGATCATGACGTTTTGATCTTTCACCCAGGCGCTCGTCACGCCGCGCAGAGTCTTGGCGGCACGCGTAATGCCTTGACGGATGGCGTCTTCGAATCCGTTGGATGAGGTTGAAGAAATCTCGGTGACTCGCGCAATCGACATGGCGCTTTCTCCTGTATCCTTTTACAAAGTCGCGTTACACACGACTTCTTACCACGGGAAGGCCGACGCTAATCTGAGTCCCGAAACCCGGCAGGACCTCGATATCTATCTCGCCGCCGAGCCGGTGCAGCAGCCAGAATCCGCGCCCGTGTTCGGCGAGGGTGCTGGGCAGCGGTGGAGTGGGCATCGAGCAGCCGCCGCCGCGATCGATGAAGTGGATGACCGGCGCGTCGTCGTTCCAATCCACCGCGACGTCAACGCGTCCGGCGGCATACTGCGCGACGTTGGCGGAAAGTTCGCCGAAGATGATTTCCGCCGCCTTCAGGTCGCTCTCGGGTGTGGCGTAGGCGGCGAGTTCTTCGACAAATTCATGCCGGGTGCGGCGGGCCGCGCTGCAATCCGCGGAATCGAACGACCAACGCCGGCACTGCTTGAAGTTCAGGCACATGATCGCAACGTCGTCCGGGGCGTGGCCTTGCAAACAATAGCGTTCCAGAAATTCCGCGACGTTGGAAACATAGAGCGCGGCTTGCGTCTGCAAGGCGCGATGCAACTGTTGCTCGCCGGCGAGCGGATCGCGGCCGGCTTCCGTAAGCCCGTCGGTATAGAGCGCGAGCAATTCCACGTCGCCGAAGGCTTCCGACACCGGCTGGGCGTCCGGAGCAATCGAACGCAATCCAATGGGAAGTCCTTCGGCTCTCAAGTCGCGTAGCGTGCCGTCCGCGGCGCGCGCAATCGGGTACGGATGGCCGGCGTTGGCATATGTGATCGTGCGTGCCTTTGTGTCGATAATGGCGACGAATGCGGTCGCGACCGAACCGGGAAAGCGGCGCAGCACGATTCGTTCGGCGGCATCGAGGATGCGAACGGGATTGCGTTCGTACATCGCAACGACGTTGATGGCATGGCGAAGCTTGCCCATGACGATCGAGGACTGTAAGCCGTGACCGGTGACGTCGCCGACGGTGAGCAAGACGCGCGAATCGTCGATTTCGTACGAATCGTACCAGTCGCCGCCGACCTGCACTTCCAAGGCGGCGGGGCGGTACACGACGCTCAGCGACGCGTTGGGAACGCGGGCCAATCGGGTCGGCAGCGTCGCTTTTTGGAGCGTTTGGGCGAGACGGTGCTCGCGCGCATAACTCTCGGCATACTCGAGTGCCAGCGACGCGCTGCGACCGATCTCTTCAAACAACTTCAAGTCGTCGGCAGTAAACTGCCCTGCAGCATCGACGCAAACGATCGCGCCATACGGCGCGTCGTCGACGAAGAGCGAAGCGGCGATCCATGAATAACGCTCCGCATTTCCCCTGATCGAATGGCGCCGTTTCGCCGCGCCGGCGATCTGGCCGAGGATTTCATCGCTCGGCGCGAGCTGTTGGTCGCCGGCGGCGGTGGCGGTTTTCAAGCTTCGCTCGAACTGCAGTCCCGCCACGTAATCGAAGCCCAAATCGGCCAGGGTGTCGACCAGCCGCTGCAACATTGCCGATGGTTCGGGCGCTTCGAACAGCGACTTCATAATGCGCGCCAGAAATCGCAGGCGTTCCGTCGCGCGCGCGTCGCGCTTCGACGTCTTACCGCCGCGATCGACTACGGCCACGACGACTCCAGCGACGGACAAATCAGCAACTCGCGCACCTCGCAACCTTTCGGTTGGCCAAGCGCAAAGATGGCGGCGTTCGCTACGTCGGCGGGTGAGTTCAGTTGCGCATCCGACGGCGGACGATACCGTTCCGGGCGGCCGTCGAAGAAGCCGGTCGCCATCCCCCCCGGAATCAAACACGTGACGCCGACCCGGCCGCGCAATTCCACGGCCAGCGCGCGAGTCAAGCCGATGACGCCGAACTTGCTGGCGCAGTACGCGGAGGCATCGCCGAGCGCGCGAAGGCCGAGGGTAGAGGCGACGGTGACGATGCGGCCGCCGCCGTCTTTCGGAAAGTGCGGAAGGGCGGCGCGGACCAGCGCGGCGGTAGCGATCAAGTTGACGCGGATCACGCGCTCCCAGGCTTCGAACTCCACGCCGTCGATCGGGCCGCAGGCGTCGATGCCGGCGCACGCGACGATACCGGACAAGCCACTGCCGTGTTGCGCGACCTTGTCGGTCGCGGCGACGAGCGCTTTCGTATTCGAGACGTCTACTTGCTGAAACGGATGGGCGTGCGGGGGCGTGCGGAGATCGAAAACGGTCGGCTTGCCGCCGGCGGCCGCAATCGCGTCGGCGACGGCCGCGCCCAATCCTTGCGCTCCCCCCGTCACGATGTAGGAGCCTCGCAATCTGCGTTCCGGCACGGCGAAGTGGTTCTCGTCCCCTCGCACTCTAGCCCTTGCAAAAACGGCGTTGTCATCTTCCAAACACTTCTGACGGAAGAGAAGCGCTTCGGGGAAGCACTTCTCCATGGCGGTTGTCCTGGGGGTCAACTCGATTTTTCACGATAGTTCGGCGGCCCTCGTACGTGATGGCGAGATCGTTGCCGCGCTGGAAGAAGAGCGCATCTCGCGACGCAAGCACGGCAAGATTTGCGTACCGTTCAGCGCCTGGGAACTGCCCGAAAAGACGGCGCGCTGGTGCATCGAGTACGCCGGAATCAAACCGCAGGACGTCGACGCTGTCGCCTACTCGTACGATCCCACGCTTGCCCCCGATCCGAGCGACATCACCGCGCAGCAGTGGGAAGGGTTGCGCACGCTCTACGCGCGCCGCTTTGCAAACTTCTTACAAACGGCGTTACCGGGCATCGAGCGTGCCGCCGTTCGGTACGTACAGCATCATGTCGCACATGCCGCGTCGGCGTATCTCGCCGCGCCCTTCGATGAGAGCGCCGTGCTCGTGCTCGATGGGCGGGGCGAGTGTGCGTCCGGTTTATTAGGCGTGGCGCGGGACGGTGAACTCCAGGTGCTGTATCGTCAGCGGCTTCCACACTCGCTGGGGTTGCTCTACGAGGAACTGACGGAGCACTTGGGCTTCATGCGTTCCTCCGACGAGTACAAAGTAATGGGGCTGGCGGCGCACGGCGTTCCGCGATATCTACGAGAGTTTCGCGAACTGGTGCGAGTCGAGCCGCCGGGATTTTGGATTGCGCCGGTGCGCTTCGAAGACTTTGCACCGCGGCGCCGCTCCGATGGCGAGTTCGATCAGCGCCACGCGGATCTGGCGGCCAGCGTGCAGACTCGATTGGAAGAGGCGATGCTCGCGCTGGCCGATTGGCTGCAAAAAAGTACAAAGTCACGCAACCTCGTGATGGCCGGCGGCGTCGCGCTGAACTGCGTGGCCAACGCCCGACTTGCCGCAGAAGGGCGCTTTGAACGCGTTTGGGTGCAACCGGCGGCGGGTGATGCGGGAACCTCGCTGGGTGCGGCGCAGTACGTCGCGCAGTCACTCGGCGATCCCGTCACGCCGATGAGCACCGCAGCGCTGGGCCGCTCGTGGACGGATCCCGAGATCGAAGCCGTGCTCCGCGAGGCGAAGTTACAATTCGAACCCTGCGCCGACATCGCGAAAGAGACGGCGCGCGCTATCGCGGGGGACGGTATCGTCGCGTGGTTCCAGGGACGCAGCGAGTTCGGACCGCGCGCGCTCGGTCATCGAAGTTTGCTCGCCAATCCCGGGCCGGCCGAAAACCTGGACCGACTCAACGCCGTGAAGGGGCGCGAAGCCTTTCGCCCGGTCGCGCCGATGGTAACGAACCGGCGTGCAGCGGAGATTTTCGAAGGCGTACTACCGAGTCCGTACATGCTGTTCACGCATCGCGTCAAACCCACGTGGCGACAACGCATCGCCGCGGCCGCGCACGTTGACGGTAGCGCGCGGATTCAAACCGTCGATGAACGCGACGAGCCGCTGGTCGCGCGCATGCTCGACGAAGTCGAACGTTTGACCGGCGTACCGGTGGTCATCAATACGAGCCTCAACACGGCGGGACGCCCGATGGTCGATAGCCCGCGCGACGCGCTGGAGTGCTTTGGTTCGGCGCCCATCGATATGCTCGCGATCGGATCGTTCGTCGTACGGCGAGAAGGAGCGTTCTCGCAGCGGCGCGGATTGCTGGCGGCCGCGAGCGCATGAGCACGATCGCGCTCGTGATTCCGACCGTCGGCCGCGACACGCTGCGCGCGTTGCTCGACTCGTTAACCGCGGCGGGGGCGCGCTGCGACGAGCTGTTCGTCGTGGACGACCGCCGCGCCGACGTTCCGCTGGACGTGCATGTCGATGCAGCGATTGCCCAACGCGTTGCGGTGCTGCGCTCGCACGGTCGCGGGCCGGCCGCGGCGCGCAATACCGGCTGGCGCGCAGCCCACAGCAATTGGATCTGCTTTCTCGATGACGACGTGCTCGTCACCCGCGGTTGGTGGGACGCGCTGCGCAAAGACCTCGACGAGGCGTGCGACGTCGGCGGAAGTCAGGGGCGCGTTGAGGTGCCGTTGCCCGGCGATCGCGCGCCGACGGATTGGGAACGCAACGTCGCCGGTCTGGCGCAATCGTGGTGGATTACGGCCGACATGGCCTATCGCCGTTGCGCGTTGGAGGCGGCAGGCGGCTTTGACGAGCGCTTTCCGCGCGCGTATCGGGAAGACTCCGATCTGGCGCTACGCGTACAGCGCCTAGGATATCGGTTGGTAAAAGGAATGCGGCACGTGCTGCATCCGGTCCGCGCGGCGGATCGCTGGATCAGCGTGCGACTGCAGCGGGGGAACGCTGACGACGTGCTGATGCGCGCGCTGCACGGACCGCAGTGGCGCTCGATCTGCGGCGCGGGATCCGGTCGAATGCGCCAACATCTCGCGATCGTCGCCGCTTCAGCCCTAACACTCGGCTCTTTTTTGCTGTGGGCGGCGCTCGTGAGCCGGTTCGCGTACGAGCGAATCGCGCCCGGGCCCCGGACGCCGGACGAGATGCTGACGATGCTGTTGACGAGCGCACTGATTCCGTACGCCGCGCTCTATCACCGCGTACGCGCCGAGATCGAACTGCCACGATTGTTGGACGATGCCGCATGAATCGCGCGATTTTGTTTGACCGCGATGGGACGCTGATCGCCGACTCGCCGCCCAACAACGACATCAACAACGTAACGGTCATGCCGGGGGCGCCCGGCGCGATGGCGCTTGCGCGGGAATGGGATTGCCGGGTCGGCGTCGTTTCGAACCAACCCGCAATCGCGCGACAGGACTTCGACATCAGCGCGTTTCGCGCCGTCAATTCGCTAATTGCTGCGCGCATCGGCAGCGTCGACGCGTGGTTTATCTGTTCCCACTCCGAGATGGAGCGCTGCGATTGCCGCAAGCCACGCCCTGGATTAGTGTTGTCGGCGATGCGTCGTTTCGACAGTTCGCCGAAGCACGTGGCGGTGATCGGCGACATTGCCGCCGACGTGGAAGCCGCGGCCAATGCCGGTGCGCTCGGAATTTTGGTTCCGAACCAACGTACGCGAAAAGAAGAGATTCGCAATGCGCCGATCGTCGAGCAAGACTTAGTGAGCGCGGTACGGCGCGCCCTGGAGTTCATCTGATGCGCCGCGTGTTGGCCGTCCGGCAAGATAATAACGGCGATGTCGTACTGACTGGGCCGGCGCTGCGCGCCATTGCGGCAAGCGGCGCGGCGGTGACCCTGCTCTGCGGCCCCCGTGGAGCCGCGGCGGCGCGTTTGTTGCCGGGTGTCGGGCGCGTCGACGTCTTTGAGGCGGCGTGGATCGACGCGGAGCCGCAGCCGCTTGACCCGGCGGCGGTGACGGCGTTCGTGGAGGCAACGCGGGCGCGCGCGTTTGACGAGGCAATCGTTTTTACGTCGTTCCATCAGAGCCCGTTGCCGGCCGCGCTGTTATTACGCATGGCTGGCATCGGCCGAATCGGCGCGATTGCGGACGATTATCCCGGATCTTTGCTCGACGTGCGTCATCGCGTGAGCGACACGATTCACGAAGTGGAGCGTGGTCTGTCGCTAGCGCGCGCGATGGGGTATTCGCTGCCCGCAAACGACGATGGCGCACTGCAATTGCTAGGCGTTCCTGAGCGCGTTTCGATTGACGGGGAGGCGCCGCGGGAGAACTACGTGATCGTACATCCCGGCGCGACGGTGGCGGCGCGCCGCTGGGCGCCCGAGAAAAACGCCGAGTTGGTGCGCGCGCTGAGCGCGCGGGGCGCACGCGTCGTCGTGACGGGCACGGCGGATGAGGTTGCGCTTACCGCGTACGTCGCCGGCGAGTGCGGCCGCGACCTCGGCGGCGCAACGACCTTTGCACAGTTTGCCGCGTTGGTCCGCGACGCGCGCGCGGTCATTTGCGGGAATACGGTTGCGACGCACGTCGCCTCGGCGATGCAGACGCCGGTGATCTGCATCTTTGCGCCGACGATTCCGGCGATTCGCTTTGCGCCCTGGAAAGTCTCGCACGCATTGTTGGGCGATCAGTCCGCGCCGTGCGCGGGCTGCCGCTCGCGTATCTGCCCGGTCGAGGGACAGCCGTGTCTGGCCGACGTGACCCCGGAGATCGTCATAGCCGCGTTGGACCGGCTCGTCCCGGCGAGCGTGCCCGTATGAACGTCTTGCTCTGGCACGTGCACGGTTCGTGGACGACGGCGTTCGTTCGAGGCGATCATCGCTACATCGTTCCGGTACTGCCGGGTCGCGGACCGGATGGACGCGGACGCGCGCAGACGTGGGAGTGGCCCGACGATGTCGTCGAGCGCACGCCGGAACAACTTCGGCACGAACCGGTCGACGTCGCGATTTTGCAGCGGCCGCACGAGCACGCGTTGGTGCGGCGCTGGCTGCGGCGCACCCCGGGTGTCGACGTTCCCGCGGTCTACCTCGAGCACAACACGCCCAAAGAGGGCATTTCGAGCATGGTACATCCGGCCCGCGAGTACGACAACGTTCCGGTCGTGCACGTGACGCATTTCAACGCGCTATTTTGGGACTGCGGCGACGTGAGGACGTACGTCGTCGAGCACGGCGTCGCCGATCCGGGTTATCGATATACCGGCGAAGTACCGCGCTGCGCTGCCGTCATCAACGAAGCGCGGCGGCGTGGCCGCGTGACCGGAACGGATCTACTGGAACGCTTCGATCGCGCCGTCGGCCTGGATCTGTTCGGGATGGATGCGCAGGCGCTCGGCGGCATCGAGAATCTTCCTCAAGATGCGTTGCATCGCGACCTCGCACTACGACGCGTCTATTTGCACCCGGTGCGCTGGACGTCGCTTGGATTATCGCTGATCGAGGCGATGTATCTCGGAATGCCGGTCGTTGCGCTGGCCACCACGGAGGTGCCGCGGGCGGTGAATGGTTGCGGCATCACGTCGACGAGCGTCGCCGAGTTGGTCGATGGCTGCAAGGCGTTGGTGCGCGACCCGGAGCGAGCGCGCGAAATGGGTCGCAAGGCGCGCGAACAGGCCAAGGCGCGTTACGGTTTGGAACGCTTTTTGGCCGAATGGAATCACGTTTTGTCGGAGGTCGGTAATTGATGCGAGTTGCGTTCGTATCCGAACATGCGAGTCCGCTGGCGACGATCGGTGGCGAGGACGCCGGCGGCCAAAACATCCACGTTGCCTCGTTGGCCTCCGCGATGTCGCGCGCCGGCGTAGAGGTTCGCGTTTACACGCGTCGCGACGAAGCGAGTCTGCCTCGAACGGTTCCATTCGCCGACGGTGTCTTGGTCGAGCACGTTGACGCTGGTCCGCCGGAGTTCATCGAGAAGGACAAGTTGGCGCCCTTCATGCCGCAATTCGGTGACGAACTCGTACGCAGTTGGGCGGAGTGGACGCCTGACGTCGTGCACGCGCATTTTTGGATGTCGGGGTTGGCGGCGCTGGCGGCGGGACGCAAACACAAGGTTCCGGTCGTGGAAACGTTTCACGCGCTGGGCGTCGAGAAGCGCCGGCATCAAGGGGCCAAAGACACGAGTCCGCAGCACCGGATTGCGGACGAAAAAAACCTGGCCCGCAACGTGGATCACATCGTTGCGACTGCGACGGCCGAGGCGTTTGAGTTGGTGCGCATGGGCGCGCGCCGTTCGCACATCTCGGTGATTCCGTGCGGCGTCGATTTGTCGCTGTTTTGTCCGAACGGTGCGGTCGAAATGCGCGATACGCGGCGCAGTCGATTGGTCTGCATCGGACGATTGGTGGAACGTAAGGGAATCGATGACGTGATTCGTGCCGTCGCGAGGCTCCCGCACGTCGAGTTGATTGTGGCGGGAGGCCCGGACATCTCGTTGCTGGATGCCGATCCTGAAGCGGTTCGGTTGCGCGCACTCGCCGGATCGCTCGACGTCGCCGATCGCGTGGTGTTTCGCGGTCGCATTCCGCACGCCGGCGTGCCGGCGTTATTACGCTCGGCGGACATCGCGGTCTGCTATCCGTGGTACGAACCCTTCGGCATCGTTCCGCTGGAAGCGATGGCCTGCGGCGTGCCGGTCGTCGGGGCGAGCGTCGGCGGATTGGTGGATAGCGTAATGGACGGGGTGACCGGTGCGTTAGTTCCACCGCATTCGCCCGAACAGCTAGCCGAGGTGCTGGAACGTCTGTTGCTTAATCGCGCGCGGTTAGGCCGCTTAGGCGCGGCGGGCGTTCGTCACGTGAAAGCCCGCTATGGCTGGCGGCGAATCGCCTCCGACACGACCGACGTGTACGCCAAACTGATGGCGCAGCCGCGGGTCGCCGTGGTCGCGTCGTGATTGCCTCGACGACGAGCCGCAAGCGCGTCGTCATTTTGCGGGCGCTCGGCTTGGGCGATTTTCTCACCGCAGTTCCCGCGTTTCGCGCGATCGCGGGCGCGTTTCCCGATCATCTGCGAATTCTGGCCGCGCCGTTGGACTTCGTGCCGCTGGCTCGCATGAGCGGCGCGATCGATGAGGTTGCGCAGACGCAACCGATGGCGCCGCTCTCACCGGAGTTGTTCGGTGCCGACGTCGCGGTGAACTTGCACGGTTGCGGGCCGCAGAGCCATCGGGTCTTGCTCGATGCGCGACCGAAGAAGATGATCGCGTTTCGCTGTGAGGGCGTGTTCGAGCCGGCCAATGCGCCGCAGTGGAGGAGCGACGAGCACGAGATCGAGCGCTGGTGCGGGATGCTCGAGGCCTTCGGAGTTCACTGCGACGCCGACGATTTGGATTTGAGTGGGGGCGATGAGCGGCGAGACCGTTACGTCGTGCTGCATCCCGGCGCGGCGTCGGAATCGCGGCGCTGGCCCGTCGATCGTTGGGCCGGCGTTGCGCGCGCTCTTTCGGCGCGAAAGATTCCGTTGTGCATCACCGGCTCGGCGTACGAATTTCGTCGAGCGCGGGCCGTTGCGCGAGCGGCCGGTTTGGGAATCGGCAGCGTCATTGCGGGCAAGACCAATTTGGAGGGGCTTGCGAGCGTCATCGGACGAGCGCGCGCGGTCGTCTGCGGCGACACGGGCGTGGCGCATTTAGCGACGGCCACGCGCACGCCGTCTGTCGTATTGTTCGGTCCGATGTCGCCACAGCGCTGGGGACCGCCCGCGCGGCGACGCCGGCATCGCGCCGTCTGGCACGGGCGCATCGGCGATCCGCACGGATCGTGCGTCGATCCCGGCTTAGCGGAGATCAGTGTCGATGAAGTCTTGCAAAACTTGAGCGAGGTTGCGGAACTGGCGTTGGTCGAGCCGGCTTAGTTTACGGAGACGCGTGCGGGCTGCGCGGCCGACAGCATGATCGCGCGCATCGATTCGAAGCACGCGCAGGCTTCGCGTTCCAAGCGGTGGCGATCGAGAATTGCGATCGAGCCGTTGACGGTTCGAATGATGCCCCGCCGCTGAAGATCCGAGAGCACGAGCGAGACCGACGGCCGCCGCATCGCGGTCAGTTCGGAAAGGGCTTGATGTGTCAGCGAGATCTCGGGACGGCCGGTTTCGTCGGCAATCCAGAGCAGTGCCTGGGCGACGCGGCGGTCGACATTGTGTTCGGCCTGGCAACTGACGCGGTACGCCGTGACCATCACGAGACGGTACTGCCACCACGACAAGGATTGTCCCAACGCGCCGTCCCGGTGCGAAAAATCGTCGAGCGGAAGCATCCACGCGCTTCCGGCTTCCAGCACGTTGAAATCCGTGAGTGACGCGCATCCGAGCCAGCGATTTATTCCGACGACCGATCGCCGACCCATGGCCAGCAGCGTTATAGGCCGGCCGCCGAGCGCTCCGCGCACGGACGCACGCACCAGCGAATCGGTTGGAAAGAGCAGTGCGCCGGACCAGCGTGAATCGCCGACGTCGTCGCGACGCTGCAGGAAGACCCGGTGGAGCGAGGGCCGTAGGGCGCCCTTCACGTCCTCGGGCAGCATGTCCAAAAGGTGATTGCCGTAGGGCACCATGCTGTCAATCAACAATTATGGATAAGCTCGTTCGGTTCGGTGTATTTCCCCTTTTGCAGCGCTTCAAACCAGCGAGGAGATGCGCGGCAGTGAAGGCGCCAAGCGACGCACGAGGTTGGCCGTGATGCGACCGACACAGACGTCGCGCTGTGCGAGTACCCGCGGCCAGTCGACCGTTCCGGCGATAAAAAGTTCGCCGCGCGCATGGTGGCGGATCCCCATGGTGGCGTGTCCGCCCGCCATGACTTCGCCGCTGCCGTCGGTGACGGGCCAGCCGGTCAGGTCGGCGCTGGCGAGCGCTTCAAAGTCGCCGTTGCGCTCCGGGGGCGCGCCGTCACATTCGTAACCAATGAGACGTCGATCCGCGCCGATGACGCGCCCGTCATCGATGTCGCAGCCTTCAAAGATCGGGTGCTTTGGGTCGCTGATGCGATAACCGGAGGGCGGCCGTTCACCGCGCCATTTGCCGCCGCCAAAGCGATAACTCACGCCGAACGTGTGCTCCTCCGGCCGGCCGTCGGACCAGCGCCCGAGGCGCGAGATTGCGGCGGTTGCGTCGTCGTAGCGAATGCGAAAGTAACTCGTGTTGCCGGTGAAGAACGCGGCGTTTCCACCTCGGTTGAGATGCGCGTCGAGCGATTCACGCATTGCGTCGGTCCAGTATTCGTGATGTCCGAAGGCGAGAAGCAGTTCGTAACCCTGCAATGCCGCGGGATCGGCGTGCATATCGAAATCGCACAAATAGTCCGGAGCTATTGCGCGCGATTCTAACCATTGGATCGCTTTCAGATCCCAATGCGCGAACGTTTGACGCGGCGTCGCGGGATCGTAGGCGTCGAGGATTTTTTCATCCCAGGTGTGGCCGCCGATCCCATTGCCGGGACGTTCCAACGTTACCGCCGGCGCGTGATTGTAGAGGCTCGTGCGTTCGGAAATTCGATCGAGTCCCACGTTGTATGCGGCGAAGGTAAAGAACGGGAGATTGTACGCGATTGGCGACTGGGCCGGCGCTTGAGGACGCACCACGAAAAGTGCGCGATGCGATCGCGCGTCAAGATGCGTGCCGTCTGTGGGAGTATGGCCGAAGCATGCGATATAGATTCCGGAGCGCCAGGACGACGGAATTTTAAAGCGGTAGATCGGCCAGTTCCAGGGACGGCCCGCTTCGCCGATGGCGCAGGGTTGTGGCGGGATCGTTTCCTTTGGCACATCGTGCATTTCTTCGATTTGCGCGCCACAACGAAAAAAATGCACGACGCACGGTTCGTCTGTCGAGACACAGAGTTGGAGCGTTTCACCGGCGCGCACGCTCGGACGCTTCGGATAGGCCGCGGTCACGAAAACTGTGGGGCTTGGAGTGCGTCGATGCGCCGTTGCAAGGATGCATCGATCGCGTGGCGATGCGTGATGGCCCACGGCGCGCGCGCCAACGCGCGCATTAGGCCGGCACGGACTTGTCCGTCGCTGGCGGCGCGGTGCAGCGCGTCGGTCGTGAGGCGCCACGCGCTGGCGGGGTGATACCGCATCCAAGCGACAAGCAACCGATTGCGCACGGTCCAACGTTTGCGCGCCCCATTGTCGCGTCCGGTCGGACAGGGCGCGTGACGAACTTCCAACGACGGCAGATATTGCATGTGCCAACCGCGGCGCACGAGGTCGATCGACACGAGCGCCTCTTCGCCGCCGAAGAACAGCACGCGATCGAATCCGCCGCATTCTGCGATCGCGCCAACGCGCGCGAGCGCGGCGCCGGCTTGAAAAAAGAGAATCGGATGGCCGGGAAGTCCGTCGACCGGCGGCGCTTGGGCCATGCGGCGGCATGCATTGTCGACCCTGCCGAACGGCTCGACGATAACGCGCGCATTGAGCAGCGCGATTTGCGGGTAGCGGTCGAGTACCGCGCAGCCCTCAGTTAACGAGCCGCGCATCCACCAGGTGTCGTCGTCGCAGAACGCCACGTACGGCGTACGTGTCTCACGCAGGGCAATCGTCCGCGCGTACGCGCCGAAGTTGTGCCGCAGCGCGAGAAGGCGTACCTGCGGAAATTGGCGAGCGACACATTGCGCCGTTCCGTCGGTCGAGGCGTTATCGGCGACAATAATTTGCGCTGCTTCTGCCAGCGAGTCGAGGTGCTCGAGGGTCGTGAACAGTCGCTGGACGCGATTATGTGTCGCGACGACGATGGTGACCGGCGAACCCGGCATGACGTATTTGTTGCCCGTTTTTTAAGGAAAAAATGCGTCGAATCGCCGGAAACGGGGAAGGATACCTGCTAAGCAACCTCAGGAGGGCATACTTGGCAAGCGCACGCGAGACTCGAGACCACGACGAGATCCGCAAATGGGTCGAAAAAAAGGGCGGACATCCGGCTCAGGTCGAGGGAACCGGCGGGATGCTCCGCATTGATTTCGGCAAGCCGGAAGATCGCCTCGAGCGGATCCCGTGGGACCGGTTCTTCGAGATTTTCGACGAGAGCGGGATCAAGTTTCTGTACGATCCTGAAGGACATATGAACAAGTTCGTCCGGGACGAGTAGCCCGGACTCACTTTCAGAGAGGAGAGAAAGTGCTAGGAATCCTTTGGACGATCATCGTTATTCTGTTCGTGCTCTGGCTCATCGGATTTTTGCTACACGTCGGCGGCGGCCTCATTCATATTATTCTGGTCGTCGTCATCGTGCTCGTGATCATCAATCTGCTGACGGGGCGCGGAGCGAGGGTTTAGCGTTCCATGCCAAGACGGAAGGAATCGAGCGGCCGAAAAAAGAGCAGTTCGCGGTCGCGTAAGAGCAGCTCGTCGCGAAAGAAAAGCACGCGCAAGAGTAGTTCCCCCGGCAAGAGCAGTTCGCGAAAGAAAAGTAGCGGGCGAAAAACGAGCGGCGGGCGAAAGGACGGGCGCAAGAAGAAAAGCACTTCACGCAAGAAGAGTAGTTCGCGCAAGAAGAGCAGTTCGCGCAAGAAGTCCGGTCGCAAGTACGGGCCGAAGTCGCAGCGCAAGGTCGAACGGGCCATGCACGAAATGAAGCAGGGCAAACTCAAGTCCGGGCGATCCGGTAAGAAGGTGAAGAGCCGGAAGCAAGCCATCGCGATCGGGTTGAGCGAGGCGCGTCGCTCGGGAGCGAAGGTTCCACCCAGCAAGCGCAAATCGAGGAAGAGTAAATAAAGCAAAGCGACCGTGTCCTACCGACACGGTCGCTTTAATTTGTGAGCCTCTACGCCGCCGCGGCGGGCGCCTCCAGTTCGCGTGCGCTCGAGAGCGGGCCCCGATCAGTTGCGTGGCAACCGCAAGACTCGAGAAGCCGTTCTACCACGGTCTTCGCCCCAGGATCGTCGCCGCAGATTTCGATATTTGAGCCGGATTGCGGGATGTTAATCAGTGCGCGCACGACACGATGCGTGTCGAGCTTGTGCGCGAGGCATTCCGCGCCGCTAATCGGGCCTGCAGTGTGTTCGTCTTCGACGGCGTCGATGAAGACCGCGCCGGATCCCGAGCCCATCGCCGTGATGGCCGGGTCGACATGGCTCTCTGGGACCGCCAACACCATAATTTCCGCCTTGGCGGCCTGCGAGTAGGGCGGTTCGCCCATCGTGTGAAGCGCTGCGGCGGCACGGCCGGCGGCCTCTTTGGAGCAGGGATCGCCGAACGTGACGGTGTGGCCTCCGCTCTTGATCAGGCGCCCGATGGCCTGGGCACGGTCGTTTGAGCCAACAATTCCTACAATCATGCTATAGGCGTACCCACCGTTGCGGTGGAGAAATCGCGAGGGGTCGCTCGGCGCCTTGATCACCGAATGCATGCCGGCTTTGCGCCCGGCGCAGGCTGGGCCGCTTGACGCTCGTGGGCGCCGTGGTAAAATAACCGTCTGTGCCCTGGGCCAGCGGCGGCGGTGGGAACCCTCGCGAGACCACGCGAGGTGCAACTTCCCTGCGTAAGCGGCGGCCACGGCGGGCCTCAAGCGGAGTTCCTTTCTTTTGAACCTGATCGACGTCAACAACTTCGACGCAATGCGCATCGGCCTCGCGTCGCCGGAACAAATTCGCGCGTGGTCGTTCGGAGAAGTCAAGAAGCCCGAGACAATTAACTATCGTACGCTCAAACCAGAGCGCGACGGTCTGTTCTGCGAAAAGATTTTCGGCCCCACCAAAGACTGGGAGTGCCACTGCGGCAAGTACAAACGCATCCGTTTTAAAGGGATGATCTGCGACCGCTGCGGCGTCGAGATCACGCGCGCCAAGGTGCGTCGCGAGCGAATGGGCCACATCGAACTGTCGACGCCCGTCAGCCACATCTGGTATCTCAAGGGCGTGCCGAGCCGGATCGGCATCCTGCTCGACATGTCGCCGCGCCAACTCGAGAAGGTGATTTATTTTGCGGCGTACGTGGTGATCGATCCGGGCGACACGTCGCTCACCAAGCGCGAAGTGCTTTCAGAACAAAAGTATCGGGAGGCGCGCGACAAGTTCGGCAATCGGTTCAAGGCCGGCATGGGCGCGGAGGCGATCCGGGAGTTGCTGCGCGATCTGAACCTGCGGCGCTTGCAAGAAGACCTTCGTAAAGAATTCAAAGAGACGTCGGGACAGAAGCGGCTCAAGGCGATCAAACGCCTGGAGGTCGTTGAGGCATTTCTTTCGAGCGGCAATCGTCCGGAGTGGATGGTGCTCGCCTCGGTGCCCGTGATCGCGCCGGAATTGCGTCCGATGGTACAACTCGACGGCGGACGGTTCGCGACGTCGGATCTCAACGATCTCTACCGCCGCGTGATCAACCGCAACAACCGTTTGAAGCGGTTGCTCGAACTCAACGCGCCCGAAATTATCATCAAGAACGAGAAGCGCATGCTTCAAGAAGCGGTAGATGCGCTGATCGACAACGGCCGGCGTGGACGTCCGGTGACCGGTCCGAACAATCGTCCGCTGAAATCGCTGTCGGATATTCTCAAGGGTAAACAGGGACGCTTCCGTCAAAACCTGCTCGGCAAACGCGTGGACTATTCTGGTCGATCGGTGATCGTCGTCGGTCCGACGCTGAAACTCCATCAGTGCGGCCTACCGAAAGAGATGGCACTCGAACTCTTCAAGCCGTTCGTGATGAAGAAGCTCGTCGACCGCGGGCTCGCGCACAACATCAAGAGCGCGAAGCGCATGGTCGAGCGCGTGCGTCCGGAAGTGTGGGACGTATTAGAAGAGGTAATTAAGGAACATCCCGTTCTTTTGAATCGCGCGCCTACGCTGCACCGATTGGGCATTCAGGCATTCGAGCCTGTATTGGTGGAGGGCAAGGCGGTACATCTGCATCCGCTCGTCTGCACGCCGTACAACGCCGACTTCGACGGCGACCAAATGGCGGTGCATTTGCCGCTGTCCGCCGGTGCGCAGGCCGAGGCCCGCATTTTGATGCTATCGTCGAACAATATCTTGTTGCCGGCGTACGGCAATCCGGTGTCGATTCCGACGCAAGACATGGTCCTCGGCCTCTATTATCTGACGTTCCAAAAAGAACAGTATACGGGGCCGGCTAAGGCGACGGTGCCCGATGAATACGATCGGGTGACGCGCAAGAATCCGCCGGCATTCTACGACGGCAAAGAAGCGGTGCTCGCGTACGAGACCAAGCAGATCGGCTTGCAAGAGTGGATCAACGTGCGTTGGAACGGCGAACTCGTCAAAACGACCGTCGGACGCGTGATCTTCAATCAGGCGTTTCCCGACTCGTGGAATCACGAGTACGTCAATCGCATCATCGACAAGGGCAGTCTGCGCAAGATCATCACCGATTGCTATCGGCGCTACGGCAACACCGAGACCGCGCGCTTCTTGGACGCTATCAAGGATCTAGGCTTCCACTATGCGACGCTGTCGGGAACGACCGTGTCGATCAACGACGTGATCGTGCCGGAGAACAAGTACGAGATCGTCGGCGGCGCTCAAGAGAAAGTCAACGAACTTCACCGCTTGTACGAGCAAGGCTTCATCTCACAGGACGAGCAGTATAACAAGACGATCGACATTTGGTCGAAGGCCTCGGATGAGGTGACGACCTCGATGCAGTCTTCGCAGAATCCGCTCAATCCGGTCTTCATGATGGCAACGTCAGGGGCGCGCGGTTCGATCGCGCAGGTGAAGCAACTCGGCGGTATGCGTGGCTTGATGTCGGACCCGTCGGGACGGATTTTGGAGATTCCCGTGAAGGCGTCGCTGAAAGAAGGCCTGACGGTTCTCGAATACTTCATTTCGACGCACGGCGCGCGCAAGGGTCTCGCCGACACGGCGCTTCGCACGGCGGACTCCGGATATCTCACGCGACGATTGGTCGACGTGGCGCAGGACGTGATCATTCGCGAAGAAGATTGCGGCACGTCCCGCGGCATCGTGGTGAGCGACATCAAGAGCGGTAAGGAAATCATCGAGCCACTGCTCGATCGCATCATCGGACGACGTTCGGCCGAAGAGGTTCGCCTCGATCCGAAGCGTCCGACGACGGCAATCGTTCGACGGAATGATGAAATCGACGAGGACAAGGCCAAGGCGCTGCTCGACGCCGGCGTGAGCGAAGTGAAGATTCGCTCGGTGCTGACGTGTCAATCGAAGTACGGCGTCTGTTCGGTGTGCTACGGTCGCGACTTGGCGGCCGGCACGAAGGCGGATATCGGAACGGCGGTCGGCATCATCGCGGCGCAATCGATCGGCGAGCCGGGCACGCAGTTAACGCTCCGAACCTTCCATACCGGCGGCGTCGCGACCGAAGACATCATCACGGGTCTGCCGCGGGTGGAGGAAATCTTCGAGGCGCGCAAACCCAAGGGCCAAGCCACGATCGTCGAAGTTGCGGGCTCGGTGAAACTCGCCGACGAGCGCAACAAGCGCATCGTGCACGTGGTGGACTCGACCGGCGAAGAGCGCGAGTACGAGATTCCACCCGGCACCCATCTTCTTGTGTCGGAAGGCCAGCACGTCGAATCGGGCGATCAATTGAACGAAGGGTCGTTGAACCCTCACGACATTTTGCGCGTGAAGGGCGAGACGGCGCTGCAAAACTACCTGGTGCAAGAAGTGCAGAAGGTCTATCGTTCGCAAGGCGTGGACATCAACGACAAGCACATCGAAGTGATCGTACGCTCGATGCTGCGCAAGGTGAAGATCGTCGAAGGTGGCGATACGACCTTGTTGCCCGGACAGTTGGTCGAGGCGGCGGCCTTCAATGAGGCCAACGAGCGGATGAAGGCGTCGTCGAAGGAAGCGGCGACGGCGAACCCGGTGCTGCTCGGCGTAACGAAGGCGTCGCTAGCGACGGAGTCGTTCTTATCCGCGGCATCGTTCCAAGAGACGACGCGCGTGCTTACGGATGCGGCCATCAAGGGCAAATACGACCCGTTGCTCGGCCTCAAAGAGAACGTGATCATCGGCAAGTTGATTCCTGCGGGAACGGGCATGTCGCGGTATCGCAACGTCGAAGTGCTGCCCGAAGGCCAAGACGTCGATGACGAGGGCCGGCCGCGTCACGACTTCGAGATGCCGTACACCACGATGACGGCGGATGAAGCTGCGTTGGCGGAGGTAATGGGCGGCGGGAACGGTGACGGGATGAGTCGTCTCGTCAGTGCCTACGAACGGAACCGCGAACCGCTAACCGTGCAGTACGAAGGCGAGTATGAGGAAGGCGCGACCCCGCATGCGACTCCGAAGAAAACCCAATACGATCGGTTAAAGGGCATCAATCCGGAAGATCTGTAGCGGAAGGCCCGGCGAACATGCCGGGCCTTTTTCATGCGAGAGTCTCATCGTTTGCCGGTTGAGTGTTGATATCGCAGCCGCTCGATACGCTCGTGCAAGGCTGGCGGCCTGCCTTGCTTACGTTCGGGGCGCGTTACAGATTGTACATGAACTTGACTTCCTGAACGTCTTCCTTGCTTAGGTGATCGCGTTGACCAATATTGTCGCAGCCCGTGCCGGGCTTGGGTTCCAGCGTTACCAAGGGCGGATAGCGCTTTGAGAACGCCCACACGCCGTATTGCATGATGGAATCGCAGTCATAGGTGCCGTAAAGCGCATATGGTAACTGAGCGTCGTGCGAAAACTGGTTTTCGAAGCCGGGTAAGATATTTTGTGGCTTTAGCGTCATGTAGTTGTCGCGGTCTGGCCGGTCCTGTTCGTGATAGAGGCCGAGTGCGTGCCCGATCTCATGGAGAACGCCGCCTAAATCCGCGCAATCTTGGCGTAAGTGAATGACATTTACGTAGTCGACGAGACGACCGACGTACGAATTGCAGCCGTCGCCGCTAATGAACCAAATCATGCCGGGTCGGGCGGGTACCGCATTGTCGTACTGGGCGCAGATATTGTCCGGCATTTTAGAAAATGTTATGCCCGTATCGCTGTGCCACATGGAAATCGCGTCGTTGATATTGCTCGCGAATGCGCTTGCGGTGCGGCTGACGCAATACGGAATCGGCGGCTTCCAGCGAGAACCAACGGTCGGAAGATAAATTCCGCACGCCTCGGAACAGGCATAACCCGATGCCGCTGCGTTCGAAGGTATGTAGACGCCGTATAGGCTTTTGCTCCCCGCGGCACGCTTAAAGGGTGAAAAAACTCCGTGCTTTTCGAGGCTCTGAACGATCGCGGTGGACTTCGCGGCCCCTAACGTCGATACGAGGTCTTTCCGAAGCGCCGCCAGGACGCGTGACGAGACCGGGATCTTTGTGACGTTGTTCGTCTGGAGGGCGTGCAGCGTTTTATCGCGGTTCTTTCTGCGGTCGTCACTGTCGATGACGATGTCGCCTTGCGTAATGTATTGCCCATTGACGGTCGATACGTAAAACGTGTGCATGATCGGTTTCGGCGAGACGAACATGACCGGCATTGGGACGGGCCTGCTGCCAAACAAAACCTCGCCTTTTCTTGAGATGTGTTGAGTTGAGCCGCCTTGGTGATTGCAGGCAAAAAGCGCCGACGTAAATAGCACGATGGCTACTGCTATGATAGGAGCTCTCTTCACCGCGTTGCCGCCCATTACTGGCTCACCGCTGCCAATTTCAGGATCGACCACGAGGTCTTGTCGAGAGATAGCGGTTGCAACACGACGCCGTCGTACACGTGAAATGTTCGATTCGCTAGCGTTGCGCCAAAGAAGGTCTTCACCGCAACCGTTACGTCGACGGTCAACGCTTGACCGGAGTAGTATGCGAACGGTCGTAACGCGAACATCTGGCCGTATCTCGGCTCGTTGAAGGTAGCGTACATTAGGCCCGTGTCTCCGTCGAAGGAAGCGATATTGACGTCGGCCTGGGCGGTTCCCGAAATGAGGATCGCGCTGGCCGAAACGGTTCCGCGCAGTTTCAGATCGATATTCGGTTCTATGCGAACGTAGCCAATGTTCGGCTGAAGGTCTGTGTCGTACTGGACAGTTGCGGTTCCGTTGCAAGCAGCGGACGCGTCGACGTTAAATGCGACGCCACGAACGAGCGGGATGCTGATCTGCGGACAATACTGGAAAGCGCCGCCGAGAGTCTGACTCTGTTGCAAGACAAGTGACGATCCGCTCACCGGTCCAAGGCTATACGAGGCATGATTGCCAAGCGGCGCGCCCATTTCCGTCTTTAACTGGTACGTGACCGGCGTGCCGAGGCCAAATGTCTGCGTGATCGTGAAAGCATTGTAGAGCCGGTTCTCGGCAGAGAGCGTCAGAGTCGTCACGGCCGTATACGTCGGCGAAGCGGACGGCGATGGCGTCGCGATGGCGGTGGACACCGTTGCTCCAAAGAGTGGATGCTTTCCATCCTTTCCGATGGCCTTGGAACCGACGACAAAATCGGGAATGGAAAGTTGAACCGGTGCCGGCGTGGCTTCTGCGCTCGATATTGCAGTGCCGAGGTCGCCAAGACATTGACTGGTGTGATCGCCGCAGGGATTCGAATCGCCGTTGACCATTTTTTGCAACAAGTCGAACTGCGGGCGCAACGTTGACGTCCATGGGTCCGGCGGGGGCGGCGCAGGTGGGGCAGCGAAGGCTCGCGCGGCAAACCGGCGTGTCGGTGTCGACGCTCTTGATAAAGTACTCAAGTATTCTGATGCTCGAAGTGCGTCTCGAAGGTTGTAAAGCTTGGTATCGTTTCCGATAATGCTCAGGCGTGGACTAATTGCGGGATAACGACGCGCGCAATAGTTGCTCACGACGCCGAGCGTTACACCAGCCTGATTTACGACACGGGAGGCCGGCGTTATGTGGCTCCCGGTCGCGACGTTAAAAAACCGGCAACTGTCTTGCGTCGTGGCTGCCGGCGCCGCTGATGGGCTTTGAAACGATGCTAACGCGAGTGCGGCAACACCGGCGAGTGCCAATCGCCAAAGAATGCTCATAACCGACCACCCTCATCTCGACGAGTAAGGTGGCCTGGTTACCATGTTTACTTGGCCAGCGCCTGCTTCTTAGGCTTGTGGATTTACAACGCGGCGGGTGGATTGATCGCGATGCCATACGACGTCGCGCTGCGGCCGATTGTCGCGACTTGCTTCAGGTGCGGATACGAATAGACATAAACTGAATCGCCGGCGCCGTCGGCGACGAAGAGTCGTCTTTCCCCTTTATCGAGTGCGAGCGCAAAGGGATCGACGAATGAACCTTTGATCTGTTTCGACGGCTGCGTTGCGCCGGGCGCAAACACGTCGACCGCGGGAGCCGCTTGATCGCAGACGATGATATTGCCTTTCTTATCGAGGATCAATCGGCCGGCGAAGCCTAGGCTGATGCCAAGGTCCTTGCCTTTTGTGGAGTGCGGTTTGAACTTCAGGATGCGCCCAGTGCTCCCGTATTCGGTAACGTACACGTCGTTTTTGGCGTTCACCGCTAGACCGATCGCGCCACCGCTCAGCGGGATCGTAAAGTTCGGTTTCAGTTGGCCGGGTGGATATTCCAGCACTTCGCCGGAGCCGTCGGGATTGAAGTTGCTGACGTAGAGCGTGCCGTCGTTGCCCACGGCAGGCGTGAGCGGATTGGTGAGGTCCTTCTTATACTTCATACTGGGTTTGCTCGCGCCCGGCGGGTAGACTACGACGGTCGCATTGTCGACGTTCGCCACGTACAAGTTCCCCGCGGTATCGACCGCTTCGCCGTTTGGACCGGCAACGCCATCCGTGATTTGACCGATCAACTGATGCGGCGCATTGGCGTTGTAAATTTGGATCAGGTTTTGTCGTCCGGTCGAGACGAACAGTTCGGCCGTCGCTTTAGCCGCTGGGAGAGCACCGGTTGCGTCGGTCTTTGCGGGGAGAGTGCCGGGTAAAGAAGAGCAACCCGTTACGAGCAGCGCTACGATGAGTGATGCAATCGAATTACGACGCGGTGGTGACGTCATGTCGGCTGTTTCCGCGGTTATCAAGGAAGGCCTTGAGCCTGCCCGTCTTGCGGCTCGAGTCGCGTTTTTTAGCCGGGAATTGCTCCGAGGGGGCCTTTGTATTCGATGGAGCCGTCGGTTCTAATGTAATAGCGTTGTCCGCGCGCGTTCACGTATTCGGGAACCTGCGGTTTGCGAGCGAGCACGAGAAAGACGTCGGTGTCTTGTGGGATGTCCTCGACGACGTCGCTGTGGAAGCCGGCTACGAGATGTGGGCCTCCAGGAGCGTTGGGCTCGATCCGTTCCTCAAGGATGGCGTTGTGCATGCGGTGTGCGTCCAAGATTTGCATTCCGTCGGCGGAGATGGTGAAGCGCTCATCGCCGCCAAACGGGAAGACTTTTGAATCGCTTTGTCCCGGATATAGGTAGACGTACATCGTTCCATCGCCGCGCGGTAGAACGGCGACGTTATATCTGTGCCCGTGAACCGGAGTAAACGTCGCTTCGGCGGTCTGGATGGCATGCGCGGCCGCCGGGAGGAAACCCGTGTCGCTTCGCGGCGTCGTGAGCCGCTGCGCGGTAAAGTGCACGCCGTCGGCACTTTGGGCCTCGAGCACCGTTACGAAGGCTTTTCCAGTCGAATCCAGTGCGCCGAAGTCAACCGTCCAGCCGTTCGGCGTGCGTTGCGCGATGTACGCGGTGAGTCCGCGCGTATCATCGCCGGCAATTGCGCGTGCTGCATCGGTTCCATGCCAAGCCGCCTGATCGTATGCCTCCAGCGCACGACCGCGTTCCGTGATCGCCGCAAGTTGATCCGATGTTGCGGGCGCCGTGCGCCACGGCGCTGAGGGCGTTTGAGCCGCAACCTGGAGCGGCAAAACGACAAGCGCGAGCGCCAAAAAACGAGCGAGGATCGACGGTTTTAGTGCAGCGCCCACGGCGGTGTGCCTCTGAACGAGCCGACGATCAAGTAGGCGAAGAAGCCTATCGCGAGCCCGATGCAATAACCGGCGAAGAGTGTCGGCGATCCGAATAGTTTCGTGACGGCCGCGCCGCCGACGGCGCCGATAACGCCCGCAATATCGCTCAGCGAGTTATTTTGCTGCCGCCTCAAGGTGCGATAGGTGACCCATCCAATGACCAGGCCGAAGCAAATCGCGCCGGCTATTGCGAAATTATCAGGCGTTGCAGCATCCACGATAACACGGCTTCGCAGCGATCAGGAGGATGCCTGCTTCAATTACGAGCTTAGGTTTCTGCAGGCCCGACACGCGCCGGTGCACGGCGCAGCATCGCGAACGCTAGTAGGGCGGAGATCCAGGCAAGCAGCGCGCTGAATAACATTGCGTTGCGGAAGCCACTGAGGAACGCGTTGGTGACGGTGCGCTGAACGGTTGGACGCAACGCAGCCGGAATGGCTCGATCGGAAACGCGCCCGCTCAGCAGCGACTGGCTTTCCACCGTACGCCGAACCGTGAGGGGCAACTCGCGATCGTTGTACTGGACTGCTCGATGCGCCGACGCGGCGATGGCGATTCCCAGTACGGCAATGGCGAGTACGCCCGCGACTCGCGAGATCGCGTTGTTAACACCCGACGCGCTACCGGCGTGCTCGGAGGGGGCGGAATTCATCACAGTCGTCGTGAGCGGCGCAACGAACGTCGACGTTCCTATGCCGAGGAGTACGATCGCGGGAAAGAACGACGTCCAGTACGTTCGGCCGACGCCGGTAAAGCCAAATGCGATAAAACCGCAGCCGGCGATCAGCGCGCCCACCGTGAGCGGAGTGCGCGGCCCGAGACGCGTGACGAGACCGCCCGCCCACCGGGACGAGACAAACATCAGCACGATCATCGGCAAAAGCGCCGCACCTGCGGCAAGCGGCGTGTAATGCTGCACGTTGATCAAGTTGAACGGAACGAAGAAGAACGCGCCGCCGAGTGCTGCGTACAACAACAACGTGTAAATGTTGGCGATCGTAAAGTCTGACGATTTGAATATTTCCAGCGGAACCATCGGGTTGTGGCTGCGCCGCTCCAGCAGAACGAAAAGCATTGAAAGCGCGATGCCTGAGGCGAGAATCGGGTAGGCCGCCGAAGCCGCCGGCGGCTGAAGCGCGATCAGTCCGTACGTGAGTGCGCCGAGCGCTGCGGTTGCGAGTACGGCGCCGGTCCAGTCCAGTTGTCGAGCGATTTGCTTGTCGCGGCTTTCCGGCACAAACCGAAGCGTTATCAATACGATCGCGATCGCAATTGGGATGTTGATGAAGAAGATCAGCCGCCACGACAGCGCTTGCACGAACCATCCACCTAATAGCGGTCCGATTGCCATGGTGGCCGCGAGAAAGCCCGACCACGTTCCGATTGCCGCGCCGCGTTGCTTTTGATCGAAGAACGCCGTGATGAGTGCGAGACTTTCCGGGACGAGCAGCGCACCGCCCATTCCTTGAATGCAACGAACGGCGATGAGCTGAGCGCTGGTTTGCGCGATGCCGCATCCAAATGAGGCGGCCGCAAATACGCAGACGCCCGCCAGAAACATTCTTCTCCGACCGAGATGATCGCCGAGCGATCCACCGACGAGGATCAACCCGGAGAGAAAGAGTGAGTACCCTTCGACCACCCATTGAATCGCGGCGCCGCTCGCGTGAAGATCGCGCTGCAGCACCGGAAGCGCGACGTTGACCGCCGTACCGTCGATGCCCGACATTGCCGATCCTAAAATCGCCGCCGCGAGGACCCAGACGCCCTGACTTATTGCGAGCCGAGCAGGACGCGGATGCTGAATCGGTTTATCGTCGCATGGGAGCCGGACGAGCATACTAACTGTCCATGGTGATAGGCAACATCATCCTTGGACAGGCTCAGGGTGACAATGGTTACGCGGCGTGGCGTTGAGTCGCAGTGACAATAATCAAGACGACGACGTTGGCGAGTAGCGCGAGAAATCCGGGATTGGTGCCCCATGGGTTGATGTTGGCCGCGGCCAGCGGGATGGCGACGATCAGTCCGGCCGCAATTCCGGCGGCGACCGCGAGCGCAGTTACTCTTCGCCGCAGAAATGCGGCAAAGGCGCCGGGCGCCAACTGCGTGACGCCGTTGTAATACAGGAGGAGCAGTTCGACGACGGTGCGTTGCGCGGCGAGCCACACGCCGAGCGCGAGCAGCGCCACGATGAGCACGAGCACGCGCGTGAGCAATGTGCGCGACGCATCCCCGGTGGCAATCCCGAAGAGATCCCCCGCGACGTTCTTCGTGATGACGCTCGCGCCGGCGAGCAGCAACGCCGAGGCGGGAATCAGCGCTGCAAGTGCGCCGGCGCCAACGATCAATCCGAGCACCCAGGATGGATAATAGTGCTGCACGACCAGCAAGAACGATTGATCGACCGCGGTGCCTTTCAACCCCGGACGAATCAGAGCCGATCCCAAACCGGCGAAGATCATAAAGGTCAAGAAGATCTGATAGAACGGCAATAGCATGGCGTTACGGCGCAGCGTGTCGCCGCTGCGGGCACTGTACATCGCGTTCCACGACTGCGGTCCCATGTAAAATCCGATTGCCGAGAGCAACACCGTGGAAATGTACCATACCGTTCCGTGAAATGCGCTGCCGAGCGGCAGCGTCAGCATGTGGGGATGCGTTTGCAAAACGCGATCGATCATCTTTGCGGGCGAGCCGAAGAAGTGCAGCGGAATCGCGATGCCGGCGAAGATCACGCCCCCCAGCACGAAGACGTCTTTGATGACGCTGGCCCAGGCGGTGCCGCGCAGTCCGGCGCTAAAGACAAAGAGCGCGAGAATGATAAATGCGAGGCAAACAGCCGCGGTCGCGTTATATGCGCCGTAGCCGGCGATGCGCAGCAGAATTTGCAGGCCGCTCAACTGCAGCGCGACATACGGCACGATCATGACGAACTGCAACAGTGCAATTCCCACGCCGAGCGCGCGACTGTTGTATGACGTCTCGAAAAAATCCGGACCGGTGAGGAGAGAGCGATCTTTCGCGAGTCGCCACGCCGCCGGCGCGAAGAAATAGCCGATGATGTACGCACACCCGCCGTACGCCATGATGTAAAACGCCGGCGCCCCTTGGGAGTACGAGAGTCCGGCGATGCCGAGGAACGTGAATGTCGTGTAGATTTCGCCGGCGAGCAACACCCACAGGAAAATCGTTCCGAACGAACGGCCGCCGACAATATATTGCTGTGGGTCCATTTTGATGCGGCGCGTCGCCATGAGCGCAAAGGCAATCGTACCAAAGGTGATGACCGCGACGATCGCGAGCGCGGTTGTCGGCGGAGCGATCACCAGCGGCGCTCGAGGCGTCCGACCGTCCACAGAAACGCCGGCGTCAGGACGGTCCAAACGACGAGCCAGCAGAGCAAAAACGGCAGCCCGAAAGCGCGAGGCTCGACGCGATTCACGAACGGGATGGCGAAGGTCATTGCGATAATTGGAATCGCGGCGAGCGTGATTCGTACCATTTGCGCGAAGTTACTCGGGCAGGCACGCAGGCCTGCCGAGCAGGGACCGCAGCGGGCGCGGCGCATCGAAGCGATATGCAGCGCCGTTCATATGCCGGTCCGATCGTCGTTATTGCCATCGCAGTCATCGTGTTTCTGTTCGTGGCTGCGTCGTATAACTCGCTCGTGGCGCTGGGGCAATCGGTCGACGCCCAGTGGGGCCAAGTTCAGAACGTCTATCAGCGGCGCGCTGACCTCGTTCCCAACCTAGTTGCGACCGTCAAGGGCGCGGCAAATTTCGAATCGACCACCTACGAGGCCGTAGCGAGGGCACGGGCCAGCGTCGGTCAGATTCCACAGCAAGCGGTTGCGAACGCGGTGAATAATCCGGCGGACTTTCAGCGATATGCCGCGGCGCAGGATCAACTCAGTTCGGCCTTGTCGCGGTTGTTGGCCGTCGTCGAAAATTACCCGCAATTGCGGGCGACCGAGAACTTTCAGACCCTTCAGGCGCAACTGGAGGGAACGGAGAACCGCGTCGCGTTCGAGCGGCGCAAGTATAACGACGTCGCACGGCAGTTCAACACACGGCGCGATACGATCCCCACGGTGTTCGTCGCGGGAATGTTTGGTAGCCGATTCAACGAGAAGCCATACTTTGCGTCGCAGCCCGGTGCGGAGAAAGCGCCGGTGGTGAACTTTTCGCCGTGACGCGTCACGAGCGCGCTCGAATCTCGCGCGCGCTGGCGGAAGCAGAAGAAGGGACGAGCGGCCGCATCGCCGTTCGCATTGTTCCGGATCGCCAGGTCGATGCGATGGAGCGGGCACGCCGTGAATTTGTGCGGGCGCGGTTGCACCGGCACGAGGACTCGAATGCCGCGCTGATTTTGGTGGCGCCGCGAGCTCGGCGCTTCGCGGTGATCGGCGACCGCGCGTTACACGGGCGCGTCGGCGAGGCTTTTTGGAAAGACGTCGTGCGCGAGAGCCAGCCGTTTTTTGCGCGAGGCGAGATTATCGACGGGATCGTTTTTGCCATCGGGCGGATCGGCGATGCACTGCACGGCCATTTTGCAGAGACGGAGCAAGACAGCACGATATGATCAGCGACGATTCAGCGGCCAAGGGCGTACTTCAACTTCAGCGGGAGATCAGAACGATCGGCCTTGGCGTTTTGAGTTTTCTCATCGCCGGGATGGTGCTGCTTGGGCTGAGCCAAGGAATCCAGCACTGGGCGCTCCCGACATTCATTGGATTAGGAGTTTTTATGGCCGGCGCACTGATCGGCTTTCTTTTTGGAATTCCTAAAGTCGCATCCGGCTCTAATGCGCAGCCGGACGATCAGCCAAAGATCGGTCCCATCTTGACGGTCAACACCAACCTCGAGCAGATCTCCGACTGGTTGACCAAAATCATCGTCGGTCTCGGCTTGGTGGAGCTTCGCAACGTTCCATCCGCCGTCACGAGCTTCGCGAAAGCGACGAGCCCCGCTTTCGCCTCAGGCAGCAGCGTGCCCGCGCTAGCAGTGGTTGTCTATTTTCCCATCCTTGGATTCGTCAGCGGATACCTCGTCACTCGACTCTATTTGTCAGGGTTAATCGGTCGAGCCGACATCGCGCTGGAGACGCAACAACACGCGAGCGCGGAAGCGAAAGGCATTCCGGAGCTTCAGGCGTCGCTTTCGAACTCCGTTACGCGAGCCGATCCGCAAGCCAAACCCACCGCCGCGCCGGCGGCGCTTACGGCGCAACAAAAGAGCACGCTGCGCGAGGCGAGCGAGGCACTTCGCGATAAGCCTGAAGCGGAATATACTACAAAAGATTGGCTCGACCGAGCGTGGTCCGCGTACGCCGACAAGAAGATCGCATTGGCGGCCGAGTACTTTGCGGAAGCCGCTCGCGCTCGCGACGCAACGCCGGAACAATCCGCGTCTGCTTTTCTCAATCAGGGCATCCTGTCGGAGCAGTTGGGGCGACGCGAAGAGGCGCTATCGAGTTATAATTCGGCCATCGTCCCGTTTGTCAAGACCGGAAATGCGGCCCTGCGCGCGACCGCTTCGTCGGCCTTCATGGCAAAGGGTGTCGTTCTAACGAATCTTGGCCGGTATGAGGACGCGATCGCGTCCTACGACGATTTGGCCAAGTATTTTCAGTCAGCCCCAGAGCCCACGATACAACAGACCGTTGCCTCGGCGCTGCGCAATAAGAGCTACGTGCTCGGACAGCTACTGCAACGATACGAAGATTCGGTTTCCGTCTGTGACGAAGCAATTCGGCGCTTTGGAGAGAGCGCGGACGCGCGTATTCAGGCTCAGGTAGCGGGCTGCATGCGAAATAAGGGCGTTGCGCTGCAAGCGCTGGGCCGGGGGCCTGAGGCCCTCGAAGTGTATGACGATCTAGCGCGCAGATTCGGCGTTGCCGGCGACGCGGATACCCGCATCCAAGTAGCCACGGCGCTGCGCGCCAAGGGCGATCTTTTGTGGCAACTCGGCCGGTTTGACGAAGCCCTGGCAGCATACGAAGACTTGATCGCGCGATTCGGCTCCGACGCCGACCCATTGATCGTGGAGCAAGTCGCCGCCGCAATGCAGGGCAAGGGTCTTACCTTGCAGGCTCTCGGGCGAACCGCCGAAGCACTGCGCGCCTTCGACGAAACCGTCGCACGATTCGACATGGCACGGGAACCCACCATGCGATGGCAAGCCGCGGCCGCACTCCGCAATAAGGGCGATCTTTTATGGCAACTCGGGAAAAACCAAGAAGCGTTGGCAACATACAATGATTTGGCACAACGCTTCGGGGCCGACGGCGCCCCCTCAATCCGTCAACTGGTTGCCGGTGCGCTGTTCAACGAGGGCGCCATTTTAGGCCTGTTGGGCAAGGACGACGAAGCGATCGAGGCTTACGATCAAGTGATACAACTGTATGGCGTCGAGAGCGATGCCGTCGTTCGCTCTTCGGTTGCAAGCGCCATGCGAAATAAGGCGTACGAACTGCGTAAACTCAAGCGATTCCAAGACGCGATGCCGATTTACGATGAATTAATATCTCGCTTCGGTGATGCGAAAGAGCCGAATATTCGCGAACACGTCGCGGACGCCATGTTGAACAAGTCGTTTACTTTAGGCTCAGTGGAACGCCGCGAAGAAGCGATCGCCGGATACGATCAATTGATCGCTTCCTACGGCACGGCGACCGACCACGCAATCCGGACCTGTGTCGCAACGGGGCTTCGAAATAAGGCGTATGAGTTGGTGAAAATGAAGCGCTTCGCGGAAGCGATTCGAACGTGCGATGAATTAACCGCGCGGTTCGGTGACGCTCCGGAGCAAGCCATTGCGCTGCAAATTGGGCTGGCGCTTCTCGACCGCGGGTCCGCTTTGCGCGGCCTGAACCGCCCCGATGACGCGATAGCGCTTTATGACGAAATGATATCCAAATTCGGCGACTCGCAAGAACCGGCGATGCGCATCAACGTTGCATATGCCATGTTGAATAAGGCTGGTATCTTAGGTGAACTTGGCCGCCGCGACGCGGCGATCGAGAGTTACGATGCACTGATCTCCCGCTTTAGCGCCGCAACGGAGCCGGACATTGTAAAAGTCGTGAGCGACGCGACTCGCGGCAAGGCAGCCGCCCTCGCACCGGTCAACGCGAATGAGATAGTCGCCTCGGAATCACTGGGTGGTTAGGCTTCTTTACCGCACAGCGGCGCTCGTCGCGTTGTTCCTGGGTGCACAACCAGTGGTCGCGGTGGCACAGGGATTCAAGGTTCCACCCACACCGGACCATCACGTTACCGATTTAGCAGGCGCGCTTTCTTTCAGCACGCGCACCGCGTTGGAGAATCAGCTGCAATCGTATGAGGGCGCGACGGGGCATCAAATCGTCGTGTGGGTCGGAGAGACCACGGGCGATGTGCCGCTCGAAACGTGGACCGGCGACACGGCGGATCATTGGAAGGTCGGACGGCGCGGTCATGACGACGGCGCGGTACTGTTTGTTTTTATGCGGGACCATAAGGTTCGCATCGAGGTCGGATACGGTTTAGAGAGCGCGCTTACCGACGCCGACGCGCACCGCATTATTAGTGAGGACATCGTGCCTCGCATGCGATCCGCAAATGTGGACGGCGCGATTTCCAGTGGCGTGAGCGCGATGCTGACGACGATTTCCCCCGCGTATGCCGGTGCGTCGCCGCCGCCCGATTCCGCGACACCGGAACAATCGACGTCGCTCAGCTTCGTGATTATCGTTTTGGGGTTGTCGATTGTGTTTGTAATTTTCGTTGTGATGTTGGAGGTCACGCGAGAACTTCGGTATGGGTATCTGGTGTTACGGGAAGGTCGAAGCGCTGCTCGCAAAGACATGCGAAGCTGGCCTGCCTGGGGTGCTGCACTCTATTCCGGTGCGGGTGCCTTTAGCGGCGGTTTTGGTGGCGGCTTCGGCGGTGGCTTCTCCGCGGGCGGGGGCGGTTTTGGCGGCGGCGGCGCGTCCGGCGGCTGGTGATGTTCGCGATTTTACTTGCTGGGTCGCTGCTCAATGCCGAAGTCCTGATTTCTGCGGGACACGAAGGGCGTCCGGCCAGTTGCCTCCATTTTCCCCAACATAAGTGCAATCTTGGCGCGAACGGTGAGCGTGCGTGGACGCCGGTCGTCGCAGACGCGGCAGCGCGGATTTTGCGGCAACACGGTGTAACGGTCGCGCGCCTTCCAGCGGATTTTCGCGGGCACTATAAGGTGAAGGCCGCCGCGTTTATTCACTTCGATGGCTCGGATCCGCCGTGCGCCTCGGGCGCGTCGATCGGGTATGCGGACGCCCGGGATATGCCCGCAGCAGTGGCGTGGCATGCGTTGTACCAGCGGTATTGGCCGTTCGCGTTCGAGCCGGATAATTTCACGGGCAACCTGCGTCGTTATTATGGATTTCGCCAAGTCGCTGCGAGCAAGGGCAGTTTGGTTTTGGAACTCGGGGAGATTACGTGTCTGGCACAGCGCCGTTGGCTCGAGCCGCGCTTGCATTGGGAAGGAGCGTTGCTGGCACATTTCCTCAGCGCGCTTATCGGCAAGGGCGCGGTTCTCGATCCGGGGCATTATTCTGCGGAGGCACGGCTCCAGACGCCTTAGAAGCGAACGGACGTGCGGGTTCTCCAAGGCGGTCAACTGGGTGAGGCCGGTGTTTTTGCGCCGATCGAACGACCGCGACTCGTCGAGCGCCTCGCGCTTTCATCAAAGTTTCCCATCGCATTGCTCGTTGCTCCGGCCGGTTATGGGAAGTCGGTCGTCTTGCGTCAGTATTTGGCCGATTTGCCTGGGCCGTGTGTGCTTTTCGCATTGCGCGCGGAGCATGGCGGATTACTCGGATTTCTGCGCGGATTCGCCGAAGCGCTGAGCGAGCACGCGCCCCATGTCATTACGACGCTCGCCGGGGCCTACGAGCGTAGCACTGCATCATCGCAGCGCGCCACGGATTTGGCGCGATGGATGCAGGCGCATTTGGAATCATTCAGCGGCGTCGTGGCAATCGACGATCTTCACATCACCGACGGCGATCCCAATGTCGGCGCATTCTTGGCGGCGTTGATCGAGCGCACGAAAGGTCGAATCCGTTGGATTTTGGCGTCGCGGTCGATGACGGGATTGCCCCTCGGCACCTGGCTAGCGTATCGTGACGCGGACTTGCCGGTCGATGAAGAAGAACTGCGATTTACGTTAGACGAGGTGCGGGCGGCAGCGGGCACGTTAGGCCTCGGGATCGGCGACGAAGAACTGAGCGAATTGCTGGCGCTGACCGAAGGCTGGCCGGCTGCCATGAGTTTTGCTTTGCGCACCTCGACGCGTTCATCGGTGTTGCGCAACATCTCCGCGATTACGCGCGAAATGACCTATCGGTTCCTCGCCGAGCAAGTCTATGCGGCGCTCAACGACGAGGAGCGGTCGCTGTTGCACGTGGCCATCGCCCTGCCGACCATCGACGTGAGGGTGCTCCAGCGTGCCGGTTTCGATCGGGCGTTGCCGATTGTCGAACGGTTGCGCGAGCGTACGGCGTTCATTTATGAGGAGTCGCCAGGCGTATATCAGTGTCACGACCTGTTTCGCGAATTTTTGCGGCACGAGGGCGCACTGGGCGGCAAGCGAGTTCAGCAATCGGTGCACGGCCGGGCTGCTCGAGCTCTGGAGGAGAGCCGCGACATCGAGCACGCGCTTCCAGCATACGTTTTGGCCGGATCGTCGACCGATACAGTCCGGTTGCTCGAACGGAGCGGCTTCGAACTGCTCGAGCGGGCACGAGGCGATATCGTGGCGCGAGCGATTGAGAGCCTCGATGAAAAGACTCGCCGGGAAAACCCGACGGTTTTAGCGCTGCAGGGAACTCTCCAAGCGATTGCCGGAAAATTTGCTCGCGCCGAATCGCTCTTGCGACGTGCTCTTGCACGAGCCGGCAACAACCGCGATCTGGTCGCGGTCACAAGTTTGCGCTTAGCCACGATAGTAGGAAACAAGGGGACTGACGTTACGAAAATCCTGCGCCCCGTATCTCACGATGATGCGCAGGCCCTCTGCTACCGCGCCGAGGCGCTCTCTTTGCTAGCGGCGCAAAGGGCTATAGGACAAGACGTAGCCTCAGCTGTTCCGCTGCTAGCGACAATCTATGATTGGCTGCCGAAAATTGAATCAGATTCAACTCGCGCGAAGATCCTTCACTACTTGGGTATAGTCCATCGCCATGCCGGCGATGATGAGCTCGCCGAGGCCGCTCTAACGCAATCAAGCGATTTGGCGACAGAGTTGCATTTGTATAGCGTCGCTAGTCGAGCAAACGCAGTACTTTCAAATCTTGCATTGCATAGTAACGATGACGTCGATCTTCAGCTGAAGTATGCAGAGTCGGCCGCTTCAGCGGCGAACAAGGGTGGCGATGCGTTCGCGCTTCAGACCGCGCTGTTACAAGTGCTGAGTGCTCACATGCGGCGAGGAAACATCGAGAAAGGCGTTGCCGTGGAGCACAGGATCAGTTCCGTCAGTATGGATGACTCGACTCGAAGGTACATCGAACACTTTGGAGCCGTTCGCCTGGGCTGGGCTGGCGAATTTACCGAGGCAGGTAGGGCCATGATTAAATGCTGGAATAAAATGCACTTTGATTTTGATCGGATTTTCTGTGGCGGCCAATGTGCGCTTTTTTTGGCCCTAGATTCTTGCCGCGAGGAGTCTAAGATTTTGGTCGGCGAGGTTTTGAGGATTTCGAATGGCGCTCGCCCGAGCGGCACGTTTGCCCAGCGTTCGCGGGCAATTGGGATGGCACTATGTGGCATTGCAGAGATTGTAAATGGGCGCTTTTCTCATGCGGACCGGATTCTTAAGACTCTTAATCGTAAGGACCGTATAATCAATATTGTGGCGAGCATCGGAAGGGCTTTGTCAAAGCGATCCCAGCGCAGCCCCTCAGATGATAGCGAACTGCTTCGAGAAATCGAAAGACTTGCCAAGTTGAGCTATGGTGACGTCGCCCGCCTGTTGAGAGCGACCATCGGCCGTCTGAGGATTATGCAAGAAGCGAGCTGGAACTCTATGCGGCTTACACCTGCGGAGCGAGATGTGCTTCGATTGTTGGGTTCGGGAATGCTTCCAAAAGAGATCGCCTCTGAAACAGAGCGGAGCATCAACACCGTGCGAGTGCATATAGCAAACGCAATGGAAAAACTAGGGTGTCACGGTCGCGCTCAGGCAATTAGCGCCGCTCGCTACTCTGGCATGATTTAAGCATAAGGGTCGTATTTGAGCGCGGTAGCAAGGACCGGTCGCCTCAGGTTAAGTAGTAGAAGCCCATGGAGTAAGTCACGGTATGAGGAGGGTAGCATGCTGACTTTCATTATCTCGCTAATTTTGGCCATGGCGGTTACGCCGCCCGATCCCTTTTAAGATCCGTTAGCGCATCCAGTTGGCCTGTGGCGTAGTTGTGCGCCACCCAGTTGGCACTCGTCCATGCAAGAATCGCGGCATGGACGAGTACTTCATTGGTGCCGGCGCAGTCCTGACCGCCGGGGAACAGGCGTCCATTCGGGCCGCTAGCCTGCACGCCGAAGCCGGAAATGGCCTCGCCGCGCGCATTCGGGCGGCCATGATCGATTTCGAGGGCACCAACGCCAACGAGATTTCCCGAATCGTCATCGTAGCGGCAGGATGGAGCTTTGCACGTTTCCGCAGCGAGGTCGTGAGCCGGTTGCTTTCGCAGGACGAATGTTCGTTGGCAGACGTCATGGCAATCGTCTGTCGCGCCACCGGAGCCGACGAAATTCACTTTTTTGCGCATTGGACTCCGGACCCGCAGACGGTGGCGGCACTGGGGGATGCCGGGCTTCGCCTCGTGGAGCATCCCCTCGACGAACTTGGCCAGGCGGCCCTCGTTTGCGGTCAGCGCGTGCGACGGTGGAGGGGCGGCAGAGCGGCGTAGTTCAGGGGGTTCACAGGGTGGCACCGCACGATGCAGCGTAGAAATGTACACTATGCCCAATGCCCGCGTCGCGGTCATCGACGACGACCGTATGGTCCGCGAGATGTTGGAACTTGGCCTCTCGCGCGAAGGTTACGAAGTCCGAACCGCCACGGATGGCCTCGCCGCCCTGGATCTCGTCAAGGTTTTCGACCCCGAACTGATCGTCCTCGACATCATGATGCCGAAGATCGACGGCGTCACGCTCCTTCCGCGCTTGCGCGAGATTACGCAGGCACCAATCGTCATGCTCACCGCGAAAGGCGGCACCGAGGACAAGGTGCGCTCCTTGACTTCGGGCGCCGATGACTACCTCGTCAAGCCCTTCGTCTTCGAGGAGCTCATCGCGCGGCTGCAGGCCAAACTGCGCCGCCCACAACTCATCGAAGAAAACGTCTTGCGCTGGCACGATATCTCGATCAATCCCGCGACGCGCGAGGCCTGGCGCGGTAAAGAGCCGCTGGAATTGACGCAGCGCGAATTCGATTTGCTCGAAGTTTTCATGCGCGAGCCCCGGCGCGTCTTCAGCAAGGACCATCTGCTCGAAATCGTCTGGGGACACGATTTCGAGGGCGGACCGAACATCGTCGAAACCTACATCTCGTATCTGCGCGCGAAGATCGATCGGGCGGCGGAACCGGGATCGTTCGTTCGAACCGTCCGTGGAGTGGGTTACGGCCTCTCCCAGTAACTGCAGGGCGTCGCCGTGAAGCTCGCCGCACGACTCGCGGCCCTGTACGCGATTCTGCTTGGAGTGACGGTGCTTATCGTCATTCTGGCGTCCTCAATTGCGCTGGTCTTCGAACTGTCCCGTTTCTCCGACGACGTGATGATCGCCAAGCACGAAGAGGCGCGCATTCTCGTCGATCAATACCGGCGCGAGGGCATCGCGCTACCCCAAGCCGCGCCCCGAATCGTCAACGCGTTGAGCGGAATCGGTCTGCGCGTGACGGTCTTCGATTTGAAGGGCCGCTATCTCGCGGGCGACAAAGCGCTGCGTCCAAAACCGCTCGACGGCGTGGTCGCTGCGGGCGGGATGCAAAAGTTTATTCCGCCGGCGCAACGCGGAAAGCGGGCATCGCTCGATCCGACGAGCCTGGAGCCGTTGTCGCTTACGTACGTGGAAGGCGGCTACGTCGGCTTCGGCGCGTCGTTTCCGTTGCTGCTGGTGTCGCTGATTCCCTATTGGCGCATCGTGATTACGATTGCGCTGGCGGCGATGCTGCTGTCGTGGTTCGTCGGCCGTCTATTTGCGCAACAGTCACTGCGGCCGATTAACGAAGTGAGCAGCTCGTTGCAGGCACTGGCCGACGGCGACTATACGCAGCGCAAGTTTTTGACGGCGGGCGGCGATGAGATTGCCTCGTTGACGGCGGCCTTCAACGACGCGGTTGCGAGCGTTGCGATGGCGATGGAACACCGCCGGCAAGCCGAGGAGCGCATGCGTCAATTCGCGGCGGATGCATCGCATGAATTGCGGACGCCGCTGACTGTGATCGCCGGATATATCGACGTGTTGCGCCGCGGCGCGATCGAAGAGCCGAGGATCGCGCGGCAAATTCTCGCGACGATGTCACTCGAAAAAGAACACATGCGCGGCCTCATCGACCGGTTGATGCGCTTGGCCCGGCTCGATTCGGAAGCGCCACCGCACATCGAATCGGTGGATCTCGCGGAACTCTTTCGTAATCAATGCGAGGCCGCGCGGCGGTTGGACGATCGGCGCACGATCGACTACAGCTTGGACGGCGTGCAAACGGTGCAGGCCGACCGCGGCGAACTCGCCGAGGCCGTGTGGAACGTGATTGAAAACGCGTTAAAGTATGCGGCCGAGGCGCCGATTCATCTGCGAGCGACGCGTAACAATGGGCACTCGGTCATTGTCGTCCGCGATGAGGGCCCCGGAATGTCGGAAGCGGAGCGGGTTCACGCGTTCGAACGGTTCTATCGCGGCGACCGGCGCGGCGAAATCACCGGTACGGGGCTTGGCTTGGCGATTGCAAAGCGCGCGGTCGAACGAGTGGGCGGCGATATCGCCATCGACAGCGCGCCCGGGCACGGCACGGCCGTAACGATAACGATTTAAATTTCACAGGGTGGCTCAAGGCTAGCCCCGCGGCGATATTCTATAATCGCCCCCAGCATGGTTCGGCGAGGGCTTTCGGTCACGATATCGGTGGCGCTGCTGTGTGCCGCGGCGACGTCGATTTCTTTTGGGCAGAATGAGTCGTCTGCGATACAGATCGTTGTCGTCGACGCGACGAGCAAGCATCCGCTCGAACTGGCGCGCGTGCTCTTGGACGGCCCCGTTATCACGTCGGAAATAACTTTCAAAGACGGTAAGGTGACGTTCACCGACGTGCCCGACGGCATCTATCGTGCGCGAATCGTGCTTCGCGGTTATCAGAGCCTGACGTCGGCGTCGTTTGAAGTGCTGGCGGGACATGCCGTTACGGTCTCTTTCGCGTTGGCGCCGGAAAACAATGGGCTCAAAGTGATCGGCGAGGTGACGGCGCATGCGTCGGCTACCATATCGACCGACAGCATAGATCAGAACTCCGCGCAGCGGCGGCTTTCGACCGATTTGGCGGATGCGCTCAACAAAATGTCGGGCGTAAGCGTTTCGACGTCGAGCGACGACAGCGACGCGACGCAAACGATTTCGCTGGAAGGCCACGATCCGACGCAGACACAGTTGACGCTCGACGGCATCCCGCTCAACGCGCCGGGATCGGCAGGGAACCTCGGTGGATTCGCTACGGATCTCTTTCAGGGGGCCTCCGTCCATACCGGCCCCACGCTGGGCGGGTTGGGCGGCTCGGTGAATTTCAGCACGCTCCAACCGACGCTGAGTTGGAACTCGCAACTCCAACTCTCCATGGGCAGCAACGGCCGCTATAATTACTCCGTTGCCGAAACGGGGTCGGTCGGAAAACTCGGGCTCGCGGTGCAAACGGTGAATCGCTTGTATCCCAGTTTGGTCGATGGCGATCTCTATCAGGACGCGAGCGGCCTCGACTACGTCCACGACGGCGACAGCACAATCTCCGGCAACCTTTTCAGCGGGCGGTATGAGTTCGGCGATTCAAACTCGCTCAACGCGATGTTTATGAACTCTAATAGAGCGACCAGCGTCGTCTGCCTTCGGTACAACGGTTATCCGGAAACGACGCTGCCGTGCGGGTACGGACCGAACAACACCGACACCAGCAACGTGCAACTCTATTCGCTCAGCGATAACGCGCTGATCGGCGCAACGCAACTGCAGGCGTCCGTGTTTTCGCTGGATGCCGGCTCGGTACTCAACGAACTTGCGCGATACGTCAACGGCGTTCCGTCGCCAATCGGCTATTCCAGCGACGCAAAGTCGCGCGGCTACGTTTTGAACGCGACCTTGCCCGCCAAGCAGCGGCATACGATTTCGATTCAGGCCTACGGCACGTCATCGCAGTTTTCAACGACGCCGCTCGTTGCGCAAGCGCTGCCGTTTTATAACGGTACGCAAACGACGCAGTATTCCGTTCTGCAAGCTACCGATACGATTCACTCCAACGACAAACTGACGTTGTCGGGATCCGCCGGCCTTAGCACCGCGACGGGGACGGCCGGCGTTTCAGAACTCGCCAGCGTCGCGGCGACCTGGCGACCCACCTCGCGTGACTCTTACAGCGCGTCGTATTCACTCGGCGGCGCCGCCGCGACGCAAGGGCGACTGCAGCTGCTCAGCGATCCGGCGTCGCTGCGCTTCGATTGTGTTGGGAAAGTTGCGTACGGCAACGCCCCGGGTCAAGAGCCGCAAAAGAGCTCATCGAGCTCCGCGCGGCTGACCTACACGCACGAGTTACACGGAGGCAGCGTTTCGCTGACGCTCTATCGACAGCTGCAAAGCGGCGTCTTGCTGCCCGTTTACGTCAACGGCCTCGTGTTGAATCAACTGGGCGAATTGCCGCCGGGCTATTTAGCGCAGGTGTCGCAACTGTATAACTCACCGGCAGGGTGCAACGCGCCGCCAAACACGCCGTTTACCGCACAACAGCTTTACTTTACGACGCCCATTTCCGGCGTGCAGCGGCTCTATCAGGGTGCGTCGTTGACCGGATACTTCACGCTGGGAAATCTCGTGGTACAGCCGTACTACAATATCACCGGCGCGCAGGCGAACTCGACGAGTTATTTGTTTGCGAATCCTTGGTCGATCACCATTTCGGGACAGCAACTTCCCAACGTGCCCCTGATCCGCTCGGGAATCGTCCTGGACTATAAATCTCCGCACTCGATTTTAGAGTGGCTCGCGGACGCGCAGCACGTTGGAGCCAATAATGCCAACAACTTGCCGCCCTATACCACGTACGATGCGGGCGTTACCGCGCAACTGACGCGCGGTACGCTGACCTTCGCGGCGAGCAATATCACGGATACCTATTCCGGCGTCTTCGCCACTCCGGAGAACGCGGTGCCGTTTACGACCGCAGGTGGATTCACCATCGCGAACATCGCGCGGCCGTTATCGCCGCGAACCTACTCCGTGACGTATTCCGTGAAGTTCGGGCAGGGAACGTCGTCGCAAACGGCATCGGCGTTTCGGCCGAGGGGACCGGGCGCTAGTGGAGGGCTGTTCGGCGCCCCCGGTGCGGCGAGCGGGCCCAACGCTTCCGGCACGAGTGGAGGCGGCTTGCGGTCGTTGTTTAGCCCAATTCCGTTGACGCCGCCGGCCGATCCGTTCGCGCTGAACGGAAACACCGCGTTGTGTACTGCCGACAGCGCCGCGAAGGCGCGGCAACTTTCCTCGGAGCTCTCGGCCGAGCGCGCGCGTATCGAAGCCGCACGAACGGCGGGCGGTTATCCCTCGACCGTCGCGATGCCGGCGCTAGCAGATGCGACCCTCACGTATCACGGGCTCGGAACCACTTACGCGCTGTCGATTACGCCCAAGGGTTCCGGGATGTTGCGTGCAGTTGCGACGTGCATGTCGTTGCATATCGCGCGTACCGATGACGTGACCCAGCGCAAACTCTTTGCGCCGTCGAGTGTCCTTTTCTTCGTTCCGCAGATCACGTTCATGCCGGCGGTTGGATTATACGTTGTTGCGCGCGCCCCGCAGGCGGGACAGGAAATGTTCCGCGTCTACAAACTGCCGACCACGCCGCCGGCGCAGCCGTTCGCGGTGCGGCCGGCTGCGTCGTGCACGGGAGACGCAAAGTCGCTGGCAACCCAGGCGCTCAACGATCTGCGCAACCACTTCACGCTTGGCTCGCCCACCGCGAGTTGGACCATCAGCGCACATCCCGCCAAATCCGGAACGTGGTACGAACTCGATCCCGGCGATCCCAGCGTTATTCCGGCGCTCCTGGTTTGCAGCCGCATCGCCGCGGCCACCACCGATGAAGTGACGCAGCGTGGGTTCGCGGGCAAACCGGTTCCAGAACTGAATTATACGCCGAGTCTAGGGCTGTACTTGATTCGCGCAAATAATCGGGGCTTTGGCGGCGGCGCATCACCATCGCCGTCGCCGCCACCGCCACAGTAAGTGGCAAGAGTTCGCTGCGGATGACTGCGGCGTTACTTGTTTTGAATGAACACCGTACCGCAGCCGAAATAGACACTCATATAACATCCGCCCGTGCCGCCATAGTATGTTGTGCCGTACAGCGAACCGCCGATCAGCAGCAGACTCGCATCCGGCAGTTGGCCGTCTTTCGGTGCGTAGGAAAAATTGTGCAGGACAGATTCCGCTTGCGTGCTCGGATTGACGCTGAAGACGGTGCCGGTTCCCTTGGTACCGCCGAACGTCGTCGTTCCGTACAGAATACCGGTCGCATCGGCGATGAGTCCGGCATCGTCGCGAGGGGATGCCCCGTCGGTGCCGCCGGCCGTAAATGAATGGAGTACTTTTTCCTTGCACGCTTTCGAGCACGTAAGTTTATAGACAGTTCCGAGATTCTTGGCGCCGCCGTTATAGGTTGCCCCGTAAAAGACGCCTCCCTTGCCGGCGGACAGGAGCGTCGTGCTGGGGTTTGCTCCGTCGCCGGGCGGTCCCTTAAAGCTATAGACGACGCTTTCGGCATAGCCAGAACCCGACGGTGCCAGTTTAATGATGGTCCCGCACGTGCTCTTACCGCATCTACCGGTACCGCCGTGAAACGTCGTGCCGTAAAACGTTCCGCCACTACCGCGAACCAAATTACCCCGTGGATTTGCACCGTCGGGTGGGCCATGGAATTTGTAGAGAATGGTCTCATGGAATTGGCCGCCGGAGCCGGTGATGCGGTAAGCGATCCCGCAGCCGCCGGTACAGGCGGCCGAACCGCCGTAGTACGTCATGCCGTACAACGCGCCGCTCTTGTCGATGAAGAGTCCACCGATCGGCCAGTTACCGTCGCTTGCACCTTCAAAGCTATAGATGACGTGCTCGGTGAACGTCGATCCGCTTGGCACCAGTTCGTAAACGGTGCCGTGCTGTTTGCGCGGTGCCGGTCCTCCACCAAGCACTGTCGTGCCGTAGAGAACTCCGTGCGGTCCCTCGGTAACACCGGCTTGCGGATTGGCGCCGTCAGGCCATCCCTTGAAGGCGTAAATCGGTTGAATCGCTCCAGCGGTTACCTGAAACACGCCGCCGTTGGCTTGGCACTGTTGACTGCACGTCATCCCTTGCGTCGTTCCTACTATCAGGCCGGCCTTCGTTAGCGTGAGGCCGGCATATGGGCCTGGCAAACTCGGCTGAAAGCTGATCATCTTGCGGCTCTGGCCGTGCGGTCGCAAGGCGTCGCCTACCGACGCGGCATTGTTCTCCCCCGACGTGGGATTTGCGGCGAAACCGCCGCAGCTTGTTAGTCCCAGAGCAATTGCGCCGGTGCCGGCGCGGTAGAGCATCAATCGCAAAACATTCATGCGGCATTCTCCAAAGACTTAGTCCTGGTAGAAGTAGGGGTCCAAAACAGAAACCTGCGTGACCGTATCGATCGGGAGTCCGTTTTTATTTGCGGCTTCCCGGATGGCTGCCTCGTTTGGGCCGTCATAGATGCAGAACGTCTTCTTTTTGTCGGCGGAAACGTACGAGTGAACCCACGTCACGCCGTTGCCGGCGTTGCGTTCGACGACGGTAAGACACGCCTGCGCGCCGGCGGGATTGCTAGGAACGTGCAGTCCATCGGCAAACGTTCGTTCGACCATGAATCTGGGCATGTGAACCTCCAATCAGGTAGCAGAGGAAGTCGGGAGTGCCTCCTTCCTTTTTCGTCCCTCGACTCCGTTCGGGATGATACAAGACACCTTTAGGTCGTTGTTTCGGGAGAGCGGTTCTCAGTCCGGGCGCGATCGACCATTTCCCGCATGCGGGGATGGTCCCCGCGAATGGTCTTCACCCACGCTTCGTAGCGCGGGACCGGCTCGCCGACGCGGAAGAGAAAGTACCAGACGTTCATGTCGCCCATGAAGGCGAAGCGTCGCTTGAAGTCCTCGGCTAGCCCGGCATAGGACGCGAAGGAGCGCAAGTATTTGGCGAAGCCGTCGAACTCGCGTTCCGTTTCGAGGATGGCGTGCGCGTTGGCAACGGTGGCGAGCACTTTGCGGCGCATGCGCGGGATGCCCGGCGTCGAGAGGATCTCCTCAACGTCGCTCTCTTGATATGCCGCGACACGCCATGGATTAAAATTGGCGAAGACTTTGTGGTACACGTCCCAGTGCCGGGCGATGTCCTTCCAGCGGACACCGGCCTGAAAAACCGCGCGCGTCATCACTTCGAAATAGTCGGCCAGCGATTGCGGCTCGATGACGTCTGGAATCGTTTCCGCCATTGATTTTGCTGGGGTTTTCCTATGTCGCCCTTCGACTCCGCTCATGGGTCCACACGGGCCAGGAGAACACCCGCGGTGGGCAGGGACGGAGGATGCGAAGGTCGCAGAACCGGGCAAGTCAAAATGCTGCTCTCGTCCAACCCGGTAGGAGTTCCGTTTTCGAAGTCCCCACGGTCGGCAGAGTCTTAAGGAGTTCTAGTTCTAGTGTACGTCGATGAAATGCTCAACTGTGTGGACTGCGGACGTCAGTTTGTTTTCAGTTCGGGCGAACAACGCTTTTACGAGCAAAAAGGTTTCCAAAACAAACCGAATCGTTGCCCCGATTGCCGTCAGGCGCGCAAGCAAATGCGCTCGAGCGGCGGCGGCAGCGATCGCGGCAGCCGTCCCCGTGAAATGTTCACGGCGACGTGCAGCAACTGCGGCGGCGTCGCTGAGGTGCCGTTCAATCCGCGTGGCGACAAGCCGGTCTACTGCCGGGATTGCTTCGCCTCGCGTCCTTCATATCGCTAGCTCACGTACGACGCGGTAGTTATCGGCGCGGGCCACAACGGCCTGGCCTGCGCTGCACTATTGGCGAAAGCGGGTTGCTCCGTCGCCGTGTTCGAGCGCGCGCCGACGATCGGTGGCGCGGCGGTGAGCGAGTTCGACGTTTGGCCGGGATACACCATTTCCACTGCGTCGTATGTGTGCAGTCTGCTCGATCCGTGGCTCGTTGAAGCGCTGAATCTTCGCGAGCACGGATTGGAGTATTATCGCAAAGATCCGTACGCGTTCACGCCGCTGCTCGACGGGAGATCCTTATTGCTTGGCGGCGATGCGTCGGCGAACGCGCGTGAGATCGCGGCCTTCGACGCCGGCGACGTTGCCGGACTACAGGCCTATATCGAGCGCACGGATCGCTTGGGTCGAGCGCTCTTCGATTCGTTCTCCGATGAAGATCCTCGGTTCGATCGATTCGACGAAGAAACGCAGTCGTTGTTGCTCGGGTCGGCGGCACGACTCGTTGAGCGATACGTCTCCACGCCGGTGTTGCAGGCGGAACTGGTCAACGACGGGTTGATCGGCACGTACCTCGGCCCGCGCGATCCGGGAACCGGATACGTGCTCGCGCATCACCTCGCAGGGCGGTTGCTCGGTACCCAAGGTTCGTGGGCCTACGTGCGCGGCGGAATGGGTTCCGTTTCGGCGGCGCTCGCCGCGTCGGCGCGGTCGTACGGCGTGGAGATCTACCCCGGCATTTCCGTTACGCGCGTCGTTATGGATGGCGAGAGCGCTTGCGGTGTGGAGGTGCTCGCTTCGCTCTCGGCTGAGGATGGCCTTACGGGGCAGCGCGAAGTTCCTGCGCGCGTCGTGGTGTCGAATGCGCATCCGAGGACCACGTTCTTTGATTTAATCGATCCCGTGCTGCTGGATGCGTCGTTTCGCGCGAAGGTCGAGCGGTGGAAGACGGTGGGACCGTCGCTCAAGATCAACCTGGGACTGGGGGAATTGCCGAACTTCACGTGCCGGCCGGGGGCGAATCCTCAGCCGCACCACCTTGCGACGATTCACGTCGCGCCGTCCGTGGATTACTTGCAGCAGGCGTACGAGGATGCAAAGAGCACGGGCGAAAGCGCGGCTCCTATGATCGAGTGCTTCCTGCAGACCCCGACGGACTCGTCGCTCGCGCCGGACGGAAAGCACATTCTGTCGGTATTCGCACAGTATTATCCCTACGATCGCGCGGACGGATGGACCGATGCAAAGAAGGAGGCGGCGGCCGACATGATCGTGACGATGCTATCTCGCTATGCGCCAAATCTGACGAAGGCGATCGAGCATCGGCAAGTTCTGGCACCGCCCGATTTGGAGTCGCGGTTTGGTTTGATCGGCGGCCACATTTTTCACGGCGAACTGCTGCCGGGGCAAATTTACGAGAATCGCTTTGCGTCCCGCACGCCGGTGCCGGGATTGTATCTGTGCGGTTCTGGAGCGCATCCGGGCGGCTGCGTTAGCGGATTTCCCGGAAAGCGAGCCGCTGACGCCGTGCTGCGCGATTTAGTTACAGCGTAAATCCATTAGCCATAATTCGCTCAATCGCTGTTCACAAAGCTCTGCTATTGGGTGAGGATGCAGATTACGTGGAAACCGATTGACGGCACTCCCGCCGTCTCCCGCTCGAAGCTCCCCAATAGCGCGTTTGCGTTTCCCGACGAACGCAAGGAGCCGCTGACCGACGCCGGACACGTCCGTAGTGCCATCGCGCGATTTGGAGAAGTCGACGGCGTTACCGACGGCGAGCGCGCGCAAGCCTTTGCGAACATCAAAGCGGCCGCGCAGTACTTTGGAGTAGCCGTGAGAGCAGGAAGTTGGCGTGATTTAGTGGGATGAAATGCGCCGCCCAGATGAGAGCGCTAGGAAAAGATACCGGCAAGCGGGCGGCTTCTCAGTGATGGTTCAGGAATATCGTCGTACGATAATGGCATGAAGAGTCTTTTTGCGCTGGCACTTGCGCTCAGCATAATTCCTATTACGGCCCTGGCCGACGATGACGCCGCGATGTCGACGCTCACGCCGGCACAGCGGCAAGCGGTCCACCAAACGTTCCAACGGTTTGAGTCTCAGAAGGAGCAACTCCATCAGCAGATGCGCTTGCAAATTCTGCAATCCTTGACGCCGGTGCATCGGCGCGTGGTAGCGTCGACGATCGGCGAGCTTGCCGTCTCCCCGAATCCGGATCCCGCGACGGCGGCTCGGCGCATCGATGCGCTGCTCTCCCCCGGAGAGCGCCAACGCGTGATTGCGGCGCACAACTCGATGCGATCGCAAGGCATGCAGCTGCACGATCAGATGGTCAACGAACTGCGCGGTGAACTGCCGGCCGACATGCAATCGCAGCTGACGAAGCGGGGCAACGACATGAAACAAAAGGAAGAGTCAATGTCGCACATGCAGACGGACGCCGGAATGATTTTGCTGCACGTGCTTTCATCGCACGACATGGGTGACCACGGTGGCATGATGATGCACGGCGACGAGCATCCGCCGCGCTAGCGCCCTCGTAACGAGTCACTAAACGCTCGCACGAGTCGCTCAACGCCGAGACGGTCGGCGTCGGTGAATCGCGCGAGCCGGGGGCTGTCGCAGTCAAACACGCCGCGAAGCGCGTCGCCAATGAAAAACGGCACGGCGATCTCGGAGCGCGAGACGGTATCGCAAACGATGTGGTCGTTGAAGCGGCTCACGTCGTCGACGACGACAGTTTCGCCGCGGCTCACGGCGGCGCCGCAGACGCCGCGGCCGGCGGGCAATCTGGTGCAGGCGGGGCGTCCGCAAAACGGACCCAACAGCAGATCGCCGGATTCCGTCAGGAAATAGAAGCCGGCCCAGTTGACGTCGGCCAGTTCGTGGTAGACGAACGCGGCAAAGTTTGCCGCGTTAGCGATCACATCGGTTTCCCCGGCAAGCAGTTCACGCACTTGGGACTCGAGATCGACGGTCATCGCCCAAAACTCCGGTTGGCGAGATTGAAGATGACGTAGGCGACGGCCTTCGTGGTTAGTTCCAGAAGCTGCGGATCGTTGTTATCGAGGTTGTCGCACCAGCGGCGGCGGCGATCGACGCAGCCGCCGTTAAAGCTAGGTATCTTACCTTCGTAATTGCCAAGGTCGCCACCCCAGAGTGTCGTTTCCCAACGGTGTTTGCAGCAGTCTTGCTGCGTAAGGATGCCGGTATTCGGGACGCCGGCGAGGCTGAACGATATGGAGTCGGTCATCGTTGCCGACTTTGGACTCCGAAACGACGTTGCGCGGAAAATGACTCGCGCGGTGGGCGTTCGCCGGATCGGCGATCAGGATGTCGAAGTTAGGCGTCGCCGTCACGTCGGCATCGACGTCAAAGACGATCCGCTGCAATTCCGTTGCGGTCAAATGTTTGGTGTAGTAGCGTGAGCCGAACAGACCGAGCTCCTCGCCGCCAAACCAAATGTAGCGAATGCGATTGAGCGTTGGTGTCTTGGCCATCGCGAGCGCGACATCCAGGATCGTCGTCGATCCCGACGCGTTGTCGAGCATCCCGGCCCCATAGATCGAATCGAGATGCCCATCGAGCACCACGACGTGGTTTGGATCGCCGAACGGTGAATCGGCGACGACGTTGTAGTCAACATCGCTGCGGCGGTCGAGGGGAACGTCGACGCGTTCGCCGGATTTTAGGACGGCGGTCCCGTGCCGCAGGTATTTTTTCCAGTTATAGCGTTGGATTCGTACGTCGTAACCCGCCGCGCGCATGAGGTTGGCCACATACGCGACCGACGCGGCGTAGCCGGGAGTGCCCGTGTCGCGATTTCCGTGGCCCCTGTCGTCGGGATGCTCGTCGGCGATGCGTTGAAATTGCGCGAGGTCGTGCCAGAGCATGGGCTCCTGAATGCAGCGATCTATCTTGAGCAAAGTGCCGTTTCTGCGTTGGCGGCACGTCTGTTCGGAGACGCTTGAGCTCATCGCGGAGGTCGCGGGGATGAGCGACGGTCGCGCTGCGCCCGACTGACACGCCGCCAGCGCGCTCAAGACGAGAACCAAACCTCTCGGCGGTCGAGTGTTGTTGCGCATCGTTAGTATGGGTTTCTGTCGTAGGGCGGGCGCCGCGAGCCGTCGACGGCAATTGTATACCACGCATCGTTCGTTCGTTTGTGGAGCAGGTCGAACCGCTCGCCGTTGCGCGCGATGTGCGAGATGCGGACGGTATAGCGTAGCGGCATTCCCGGTCGTAACTCGGGCGGAGTATCGGCGCGTAGCAAATACGCGCCGCGGCCACCCTTGGCGTTGAGAACCGTTGCCATGCCGCCGGCGTCGACGACGACCGAACTCGCTTGATCGATCCCCAGCCCGTAGACGACGCGAGCGTTCGGGAGAACGCGGTCGTGCAGAATTCGCGCGAGAAAGGCGACGAGGCGCCCCAGGCGATCGCGGACGACCAGATGCGTGTCGGTGATCGTGTCGGCGAGAGAGGGCCATGCGAAGAGTCCGGCGGTAAAACTGATTCGCGATTCGAGCGGATCCGCCGTCGCGTCGCGCGTCGTGGTCTCCTGGTTGAGCCGATCGCCCGCGACGGAATCGTAGACGACGGCCCCTTGAATCGCGAGGCCGGCGCTCCCGCCGCCGACGACCCCCCCGCGCGCGTAGACGCGCTTTACCGCCTCCATCAACGCGCTGCCCTCCCACGCAACGTAATGCGATTGATCGCCGCCAGCGAAGTACACGGCGTCCGCGCCGTCGACGATGTTTGCCGCGGAGTCTATTTCGTTTCGTGGCGCGCACGGCGGGATGAGTACCGTTTGCACCGATGCAAAGTTGCCGTCGCGATAAAACGGCTTATCGTAAATATTCCCGTATGACGCGCGCAACACGACGACGTTGCCGGCGCGGTGTCCCGTGTTGCCGACGATGCGACGATGCAGCCATGCGAGTGATGAGGCGGGTGCTTCTAATGCGCCCCCGCCGTCGAGCAGCAGTCCTGGACCGCCGAGACGTGCGGTACGAACGTAGGTGCCGTAGCGCGGGAAAACTGTAACCACGCATTTTGGCGAGGCGATTCCGATGAGCGCGGCGAGTGCGAGATGCATGGAGGTATCGTGCTTCGACAGGCTCAGCATGACACCACCACGTCATTCCCAAAGCAAGTCTGTCCTCAGCGAAAGGAGCGGAGCCGAGGGCTCAGGATGACGAATTTTGAGGACTTTGGTCCCAGTAATAATGTACTGGTTCGACCGAGTAAAATAGGATTGTTAGGCATTTTGGATTCCCGGCGGAGGAGCCGCTGCGGTCTTCCCAAAGCATAATCGCGCTCGCGGTACTCCGTACGCTTGGGGATCCCGGAGCAAGGGCCGCTCCTAGTGGGCGGTCCTTTTAATTTGCCCACGAAACAACGGGGAATGAGAAACGGTCGCTTCGTGCGTCTTCCCGTGCTTTGTGCCTTCGTCTTGGCCGGATGCGGGTATTCGCATCTTCCCAGCACCATGCCGACGATCGGCGTGTCGACAGCGAAGCAGGTACCACGTGCGCGCGGCGCGGAGCGAGTTCTCTATAGTTTCACCGGGTACAACGACGGCGGAAACGCCGCGACGGGCCTTGTTTTGGATCGTAGCGGGGATCTCTACGGAACTACGGTGATTGGCGGCACGGCGACCTGCGGTACGGTCTTCAAACTTGCGCCGGGTTCTCCGTGGACCGAAAGCGTGCTGTTCAATTTTGACTGTTACTCCACCGGAAAGAATCCGCACGGCGGCGTAACGTTCGGTCCGCACGGCAATCTCGATGGCACCACGGTCAATGGTGGAGACGGCGGATCGTGCGGAAGCACGGGATGCGGCGTGGTCTTCCAAGCCAACGCCACTGCCGAGAAGGTATTGTATGCTTTCACCGGCGGCGATGATGGCTTCGGTCCGGGCAGTCCGGTTACGATCGATTCGGCGGGACACGTGTTTGGAACGGCGCCCGACGGCGGCGCGTATTCGCAAGGTGTCGTCTACGAAGTGTATCGTGAACGTCGTGGCTGGCGTCAATCGGTGATACATCCCTTCACCGGCGGCACCGATGGCGGGACCGGATCGCTTGGCGCACTCCTGTTGCTTTCGGGCGATCTCTACGGCGTGACGGAGACGGGTGGTTCGAATAGCGCCGGAACGGCGTATCGGCTGTCACCGGCGGGAAAGGGTGTTTGGAAATTCAAGCCGCTCTATCAGTTCAAGGGCACGCCCGACGCAGGAGCGCCTTATGGCGGACTGATTGCCGATTCGTCCGGAACTCTCTATGGCACCACATACTACGGCGGCGCGAACGGCCTAGGTTCGGTTTTTGAACTGAGCCCCCACCGGGGCCGGTATCGGGAGCGCGTCCTCTATAGTTTCAAGGGCGGCAACGATGGAAGTTCGCCGACGAGCACGCTCGTTTTTGGACGAACCGGCATACTCTATGGCACGAGCTCGGCCGGCGGCGGTAGTTGCGACTGCGGCACGATCTTCAAGGTCGATGTGACTTCCGGCAAAGAACAGATCGTGCATCGTTTTGGCGGACCGCCGGACGGCGCCTATCCGTACTACGGGATGACGAAGGACGCCGCGGGAAACCTTTACGGCACGACGGTACAGGGCGGCACGTCGAGTCAGGGCGTCGTCTTCGAATATACGCCCTAGACGCCGCGGCGCGCTGAGAAGCCGTGGAAGTCCTTAAAGCGCCTTAAGGTGAAATTTTTTTTCGGACTTGCAGTAATCGCGCAACCCTTCGTTGCAACCTACCCTTCTCTCATACCAAATCGCCAGCGTACGGAGTCTTCAGTGAACAAACTCATCCTGTTCTTTGGAGCATTGGTTTTTGTTGTGGTCTTGGGCGCAGCGTTCCAACTCTTCGGCCGTTACGAATACGCGGTTGACGGTCAAGCAGTGTGGCGAATCGACCGATTGACCAATCAGAGTTGCCGCGTGGTGCAGCAACGTTGCATTATTCCGAAGCCAAGCACCAGCATCAGCACGAGCCTCAGCACCAGCACGAGCATCAGAGTGGGGCACGGCGTAACGGCGCAATCGAAGAAGAGCTAACCGCGGCCGGTACCATCGGCGCGCGCTCGCTCGGACGGAAGAAATGCTCTATGGCGTTCGCTATCAAAGGAGAGGTTCGAGATCCGCGAGCTAAAACGCTGACCTTCGCCGTTCAAAAGACCATGTATGGCGGCAAGCATATCGCTCCGGCAGGCGCGCGGCCGAATGCCGCAATGATCGTTATATAGCAACGGATCGCTTGCGCGCGGCGGAGCTGGGAGCGACGCTTCGCCGCCGAAGGATGATGCGTCAGAACTTGCAAGATGTAAGTCTAGCCCGTGCGCCCGTAGCTCAATCTGGATAGAGCAGGGGACTCCTAAGCCCAAGGTTGCCAGTTCGATTCTGGCCGGGCGCATTCTCTTGTAAGCGTGAGCATGGTCGCCCTTGGCTCCGCTCAGTGCGACAAGTGTTTGTAGCTAATCGTGACGGCGAATGGTTGATCGACCCCGTGCGACAGCTGCGCAATTGGATTGCCGCCCGCCGGATACGCCCAGTAATTCACGTAGCTGTAGCCGCGACCATCGTACCCGCCGACGACTTCCGTCGCTTGAGAACCGGGGGTGTTGTTGTAAAACCAGTACGGTCCGGTGGCGCTTTGGTACACGGTCGAACTCGAAACGTAGTATGCTTGGCCGTGTAAGAGCGCGATTCGGGCGAGAGTGTCGTAATAGCCAATGACGAAATATTTACCGTCCCACTCGATACCGTTGATGTAATACCACGACCAGCTCGGTTGCGGTCCCGGTACCTTGATATTGATCAGTGTCGCGCCACCCTTGGGGAGCCACGCAAAGAGCGCCGGCTCATTGTAGTTTATGGAACCGCTCGTTACGAGAAGATTGCCCTTGCCGTCGAATGCGCACCCGTCGAACTTCGAAATTTGCGGGTCGGCATACTTTACCGGCGTGCTACTGCCGGGCGTCCAGATCGCGATGTTGCCGGCCCGCGATGTTCCATCGTCGTTGGCGACGGCGAGCTTGCCGGTAATTGCGTCAACGTAGCATGCATACGGGGAATCCGGGGAGTCGTTGAAGGTTTTGATCGGTTTCGTGCCGCCGTGCGCATATTCGAGTATACGTTGGGCCCCGTGATCAGCGATGTAGACGTTGTCGCTGCCGTCAACGCACTCGCCCATGGGTTGGGAGAAGTCGGTCAGCACCGTAACCAACGTCTGCTTCCAATAACGATATACGGTGACTTCGGCGTTGGCATTGGAAACGTAGAGCAAATCTTCTTTGGAGATACCGAGATCGGGCGCTAGGAGCTCTCCAGGAAGCAGCGCCACGGGTATCGTCTGGCGGGGCCCTACGCACGCCGGTAGCAGCGCGACCGTGGCGCAAACGACCGCGGCGATCGCGTTACGAAGCGTCATAGACTTATCGCCGCGCCGATCGGCGCGGAATCGGTGCTGTCGTTGTACGCGGTAGGCTGGCGTCCGAAGGGATACGGCCAGCTGTACGTCGCGCTGTTCGCGCTGCCGCAGAAGTTGTAATCCGATCCATAGAAGCGCTTGTTGTACTCAACCCCTTGGACGAGGTCGCAAACTTCGGCGCCGTTATACGTCTCTAGGTAGGCTTCGCCTTTGATGTGCGCGCGGGAGCCGTAAAATTGCACGCGGTATAGGCAGCTCGCATAAGGACTGCGGCACGATTGGTCGCCGAGGAGCAGCCCTTTGCGCGCGACGTCCCACTGAACCATCCCCGGGAAGCGAACCTTTCGACCGGTGAATCCAACACTAAACGCACTCTTCGATCCTTTTGTCAGTTTAGACAAAATAAACGCGCCCGAGGTATCGAGGCCGTCGAAGAAGAGGTCGCCGTACGGATCGTAGCCGCCGAAATAGTAGTACACTTGCTCGCTGTTGGTGTATTGAGTCGGAGTACGCGAACCCTTGGGATAAATGAGGACGTTACCCGATCCGCTTCCGCTGAACAGATCGAATACCGCGAGATTTCCAGTCGTCGGGTCCCAGGCACAACCCTCGGGATAACCCGCCGTGATCGCAAGTTCGTTTTCGAGGTATCCCCGGTGCGAGAGCTCGTAGACGATCTGCGCGTTCGTATCAGTTACCCACACGTTGCCTTTATCGTCGTCGCATAGGCCTTGCGGTTGGGAAAAGCCGGTGATCGTGCCAATGAGGTTGAGTGACGGCACACTGTAAATGTAGACGTCGGCGGTGCCGGCATCGGAGACGAATAGCACGGGGGTCTTCGAGCGAGCGAGTTCGGGAGAGATCCACGATTTTCGCGTGTCGCGATGCGATTGAATCGGCCTCCGCGACGCGCTCGTTAGTCCGGCCGGTGCGACGGGTGCGGACGTCTGCGGTGCGATTGCATTGGCGCTACAGGCGCAGAACCCTAAGATGACGAGCGCAGCGGCGGTACGTAATTGGGGCAGTTGTGAGTTCATTGCGTTCGAAGGCTGATGGCGACGCCGTAGGGCAGCGATAGATCTTGCGTGATGGTTGCGACGGGATAGCCCCCGACCGGATAGTCCCAATAGTTTACCGCGCTTTCACTGGGATAGCCTCGAGTGGTAACGACTTGCGCGGCGAGCGATGTGGGTGTCTGGCGATAAACGGCGATGGGATGTTGCCCATCTTGGTTCAGACCTATCGTACCCGCGTATCGAGCCTTGATGCCGATCGTATAGCGGTAGAGCGAGTCTGAAATTGACCAGCCAGTACTGGCCGTCCCAGGCAAGCCCATATATCGAGGCCCACTGCCAAAAGCTCGATGGCGGCGGCAGATCCATGGGAATGAGTTTCGTGCCGTGCTTGGGCAGATAATAAAAATCTGAATAGTAATATGAACTGAAGCCGTATTGGGCCGTCGTCAACAGGTCGCCGCGATCATCGTATGCGCAATCGGTAAACCGATCCGTCGTGCCTCCCTCGTAGACAATCCGCTTGTTCGTGCCAGGCTGGTAGACGGCGACGTTACCGACCTTGTAATAGCTCGGGCCGTAATTCGCGACGGCGAGCTTTCCCGTCCTGTAATCCACGGCGCAGCCGTAAGGCGAATACGGAGAATCGTCGATCACGCGAATCGGTTTGGTGCCCCCGTGTGCATACACCGAAATGTGTTTTGTGCTGAAGTCGACAATGTATACGTTACTGTAGCGATCGGCGCACTCGCCGAGCGGCTGCGCAAAGTTCGTCAGGACGCCAACCAACGTACGCTGCCAATAGCGGTAGACGCTGACGGTGCCGTTTGTATTGGAAACGTACAGCAGGTCGCGCTTCTGGATGCTTTTGCCCATCCAAGAAATCGCCTCAAGGCTTCGAGGCTGTGCTAACCCGGCGGCGTCGCGCACGAGGGGCAACTGTGGTGAGGCCATGCAGCCGGCCAGCAGGCCGACGGAAGTAGCGGCGAATCCAAGGATAGTGGAGTTCGAAGTCCTCATCGTGCCCTTCCTTAATACAGGCTGAGCCTTAGGCGGCGGTAGCGGGCTCATCCTCCGCATTTGACAAAACCACCGGAAGCGGAGGCGCGAGGCGACGAGCCCTTGGGTGGTTGCGGAGGGCGGGCCGGTATGCTAGCATGAGTCTCTGGAACGGACCGGCGGTCCGTTTTATTCATGTTGTGGTAGACTACTGATGGCAAAGAAAGAGACACGCGTGATGGTAGTGCTCGCCTGCACGATCTGCAAGCGGCGCAATTACAACACGCAGAAGAACAAGTCGAAGACGACGGACCGATTAGAACTCAAGAAATACTGCCGCTTCTGCCGGAAGCATAATTCCCATCGCGAGACGAGATAGGGCGGTAGCTCAATTGGAAGAGTCCTGGTCTCCAAAACCAGTTGTTGCAGGTTCGAGTCCTGTCCGCCCTGCCAGTTTTTGGAAGTGATCCTTTGGTGAACGAGCAGCAGAAGAAAGCGGCCCAGGCTCTTGCGGGAAGCGATTTTATTCGCGGCGTGATCGCCGAGCTTCGTCGGGTGACCTGGCCGACGCGCGACGAATGGATCTCCGCAACGGTCTTGACGATCGTCCTTGTTGTGGTCATTGGGCTATTCACGTTCATTCTCGACCAAGTTTTCGGGTGGCTTTTCAACGTGATCCATCCGGTTGCCGGATTGTAGACAAAGATTATGTACGATATTGAACGCACCGAATTCGGCGCCACGGAGCCGTTGCGCGAGGAGCCGATCATCGACGACAGCCAAATGGCGGACGTTGCAGGTGCAGGGAAGACGCTAACGCAGGAAGCTCCCTCGGAAGAGTCGCCTGCGGAGGAACTCGCGAGCGTAGCGACTGAGGCGCACGCGAGTGAAGTTGCGGACGATGAAGCCACCGCGCTGGACAGTGCGTTGCGCGACGAAGAGACGCCGGCTGAAGAGACCGCGCTTGCTCCGAAGGCGAAGGACAATCGCGCGTGGTTTGTCGTCCACACCTACTCGGGTTACGAGAATAAGGTGAAGGCCAATCTCGAGCGGCGCATTCATTCGATGGGAATGCAGGACAAGATCTTCCGCGTACTGGTGCCGATGGAAGATGAGGTCGAGTTCAAGGACGGCAAGCGTAAGATCACGCCGAAGAAAGTTTTTCCGGGTTACGTTTTAGTCGAGATGATCATGGACGACCAATCGTGGTACGTCGTGCGGAACACGCAAGGCGTGACGGGTTTTGTCGGAAGTCCTGGTCCGGGCGAGAAGCCCGTGCCGCTGCAAGACAAAGAAGTCAAGACCATCCTCAAACAGATGGGGATCGAGGCGCCCAAACTCAAGATCGACTTCAAGAAGGGCGATCGCGTCAAAGTGACGTCGGGGCCGTTCTTCGACTTCACGGGCATCGTCGACGACATCACGCCGGAGAAGGAGCGCTTGCGCGCGCTGATTTCGATCTTCGGCCGCGAGACGCCGGTCGAGTTGGAGTTTTTCCAAGTAGAAAAAGTATAGTCGATGACAAGCTCGGTATGACGCCGAGACGGACGCAAACCCCGGCGTTCGTTGCAAAGCATGAGGGGGAGAAACGTTACGACGATTCGCAAGGAGATACGACATGGCTAAGAAGGTTGTAGGCAAAATCGGCCTGCAGATTCCGGCGGGCAAAGCGACACCGGCGCCGCCGATCGGCCCGGCGCTCGGGCCGTATTCGCTGAACATCATGGACTTTTGCAAGCAGTACAACGAGCGTACTGCGGCGCAGGCCGGCATGATCATTCCGGTGGAGATCACCGTTTTCGACGATCGCTCGTTTGCGTTCATCACGAAGACTCCGCCGGCGTCGTTTTTGATCAAGCAGGCGCTGAAGATTGAATCGGGCAGCAAAGAGCCGAACCGCAATAAGGTCGGCAAACTGACGCAGAATCAGTTGGAAGAGATCGCCAAGGTGAAGATGCCGGACATCAACGCCAACGATATCGATGCGGCCAAAAATATCGTCGCGGGAACGGCGCGGTCGATGGGCGTCGAGGTGGATGCATAAGATGCCGCAACATCATGGAAAGCGCTTTAAAACGCTTGCCGCCAGTTACGATCCCCGGCGATTGTTCTCGACGCCGGAAGCGATCACGATCGTCAAGCGCAACGCCACCGCGAAATTCAATGAAACAGTTGAGGCGCACGTGCGTTTAGGCGTCGATCCGAAGAAGAGCGATCAGAACGTCCGCGGGACGGTGCTGCTCCCACACGGCACCGGTCGAACGGTGCGGGTGATCGCCTTTACTAAAGGCGATAACGCCAAGGCGGCGCAGGAAGCCGGTGCCGATATCGTCGGCGATCAGGACCTGATCGATCGCGTGAAGGGTGGCTTTTCCGAGTTCGACGTGGCTGTGGCGACGCCGGACATGATGGCCCAAGTCGGCAAAGAACTCGGACGCATCCTCGCGCAGAAGATGCCCAACCCGAAGGCCGGCACGGTGACGCCGAATATCGCGGGCGCGATTCGCGACATCAAGGCCGGTAAGGTCGAGTTCCGTTTGGATAAGACCGGGATCGTCCATACGATCGTCGGGAAGGCCAACTTCGACGACGGGCACCTCGTAGAGAACGTCACGACGTTGCTGGATGCGATTATGCGCGCAAAGCCCTCGGCGGCGAAGGGGACCTATCTGCGTAGCGTCACGCTGGCGAGCACCATGGGCCCTGGCGTAAAGATCGATCCAAATCGTGTGAAGACAACCGCGTAGTACGCTGCTAACGTTTCGAAGAGCACTACCGAGTGAGGCGCACGCCTTAACCGAGCTCGCGTTGCGTTCGAAGCGCGTTTGGGGCTACCACGATGGCTTCATGGAAGCCGTCATGCCCGATATGATCGTTCATCGGGAATATCTTGCGAATGAATACGGCATCGTCGCCGAGATGGACGGCGTCGCGGTCGCTTACGCGATCGTTCGGATCGATGGGAGGACGGCGTTCCTCCGCGACTTGTTCGTCGAGGCCTGAGAGGGTTCGCGAGGGCATCGGAAAGGCGCTGTTCCCGAGATGGCTCTGAACATCAGGAGCATCGATGCTCACGTTCCCAGAGTTAAAACCGAGCGGCTCGTTCTGCGCGATTGGCGCGATGCCGACGTCGAGCCCTGGGTAGAGATGCACGCGAATCCCCATGTGACCGAATTTCTCGCGGGCCCCAGCTACACGCGAGAACGTTTGGAGTCGTATGCCGCCGAAATTCGGCGACGCCTACGATTGCATGGCTACGGTTGTTGGGCGGTTGAAATTCCGGGCGTCGCAGCTTTTGCCGGAGTTATTAGCTTGCAAGACGTTCCGTTTGATGCGCGGTTCACGCCGGCCCGTGAGATCGGCTGGCGGTTCGCGCACGGACATTGGGGCAAAGGATATGCGACGGAGGGCGCGCAAGCGGCCCTCCGATTCGGCTTCCATGATCTCGGATGCGGCGAGATAGTAGCGTTTACCGCGTGGTCCAACGTACGTTCTCAGCGAGTGATGGAGCGGTTAGGAATGACGCACGATCCACACGACGATTTCGATCATCCGCGACTTGAAGAAGGGCATCCGTTGCGGCGCCATTTCCTGTATCGCATCCGTAATCAAATTTAGCAACCAGTTAAGGAACGAAACGACGGATAGCGTGGGCGCAGCCTGGCCGAGCGTGTCGATTCCGAGCGAAATTGGCGATTAAGGTCCGGCGTTGGGATAAACCTTGCACGACCCACCGTGCCGGTCAGTCAGTATTAGGAATCTAGTTGACAGGTCGTCGGCGTTGCGCTAGAGTAGTTTTACATATCTAGTAGTTGGAGGCTGGGTGTCGCGTAAGAAGGCTCTGGTTTTGACGGATCACGAGTTGCGGCTGATGGAGGTGCTGTGGCGGCGCGGGCGCGCGACGGTCGCGGAGGTTGTAGAAGCGCTCCCGCCGCCGCCGCTTGCATATAGCACCGTCTTGACCACACTCCGTACGCTGGAGCAAAAAGGCTATCTGGGGCACGACGAGGATGGCCGTGCGTACGTGTATTATCCGCTCGTGCACAGAGACGAAGCGGCGAAGTCGGCGGTCCACCATCTCGTCGATCGATTTTTCGGAAAATCGACCGGCGCGCTTGCGGTCTCGTTGTTGGACGACTCTAAACTGAGCGACGAAGATATCGAGAAGATCAAACGTATGCTGGCCAGGCGCCGGAGGACTCCTTCATGATCGATAGGGTGCTTTTGGATGGTCTTTGGCAAGGTGCGCTTATCACGGCGATTGCGGCGCTCGTCGCGGGTCGGCTGTCGCGGCGTAACGCGGCGACCCGGTATGCGGTTTGGTTTGCGGCGCTACTGGCGTTGGCCATTCTGCCGGTATTGACGGTTTGGCATCCGACAAGAGCCGTTGCGGCTTTGCCGGCGCCGATCGTGCATGGCGCCGCAATTGCATCCCGTGCAACGGCGGCGACCGTGGCGGCAAGTGGGTCTTGGGTGGTGCTTCTATGGCTTATCGGCGTGGCGGTCTTCTTACTTCGTCTGGTTTCGAGCCACGTTCGAATTAATCGAATCGTTCGCGACGCTGCGGTTGCCCCGGGCCTCGGCGAAGACGTGCTCATTTCGGACGACGTGGCGATTCCGATCGCGGCGCGGCTGTTTCACGCCGTCGTCGTGATTCCGCGGCAGTATGCCGCGACGTTGGAAGAGTCCGAACTCAAGAGCGTCGTGCTTCACGAACGCGCGCATATTGAGCGTAAGGATCTTCTCGGCAACCTCGTTCAGCGAATCGTTGAGGCGCTCTTGTTTTTCAATCCGTGGGTTTACGTCATTGGCCGCCAGATGCTGAAGGAACGAGAGGCCGCGTGCGACGACCGCGCGGTGAATGCAACGAACGATCCTGATTCATATGCCGTTTGTCTTTCGCGGCTTGCCGCGTCTGCCGGCAGATATCATGCGCCCTTATTGACTCCGAGCGCCATTGGATCGGCTCGAAATTCTGATCGGGCGAATCGCGCGATTAGTCGACGGAAAGGTGGGACAGGTGAAGGTGAACTATTTCGTTGTCAGCGCGAGCGTCGCAGCGTTCGCGGCTCTCGCGTTAGTGTTTGAGGGATCTGCAGGATTAGCAACCGAAAATCCGCTGTCCGTCACGGGTGCAAGCACCGATGCAAGCAGGACCTGTGCGTTTGGGCACGGCGATTCCGACGTCACGGTGCGAAATGCGGTTGCGCCTAATATTCCAAAGGCGTCGTACCGGTCCGGGTTTTCTGTCGAAGCGCTCGTTACCGTTTCGCCCAACGGCCGTCCGGTGAGCTCGAAGATTGTGAAATCGAGCGGGAACGCGGCAGTTGATAAGGCTACGATCGGCGCGGCGATGGCTTCGACCTACTCGCCGAAGATGGAGGGCTGCAACGCCGTGACCGGCACGTACCTATTCCGCGTCCAAACTGGTCCGTAGGTTTAGGGTGAGGCGCCGAGCGAGCGGAGTTTCGTTTCGAGTTCCGTGATGCGAGCGCGGGATTTGTCGGCGTCGATGTGATCGAAGGCGGCGGCAGCACTGCGAGCGATTGATTCGATAAGGTTGCGCTCGTCGCTGGTGAGCGGAAGCCCGTTGCTGCGAGCGCTGTAGAACACGAAGCCAAAGACGTTTCCGCGCATGATCAACGGCACAACGAGCGCCGGCGACTTTGTGCCGGTCGGCAAGATCGATTCGGGGCGCAGTTGAGCGTCGAGGATAAGCGGCGACAGTTCTGCGCGAAGTTCCACGATGAGTGGGTCTTCAGAATCGATCGATTCCGCTTCCCGATTGTTCCACCCCCGGTCGGCCCGACGTTCAAATGGTTCCCCTGGATTTCGCGCGAGAAAAAGCGCGGCGGAGCTGAGCCCCAGCAGTCGCGCGGGTTCTTCGACGAGGAATTCAACGAGCGTTTTCTCTGACGAGGTATTGGCGAGCGCGCGCGACGCCCGTCGAAGGGCTTCTTCGGCGCGGCGCTGCTCGCGGAAGAAGAAGCCGTTCAGAAAGTCTTCGACGCGGCCGTGGATCGCGTTGAGCGAAAAGCCGATGAACAGCGCGGCGAAGAGACTCAAGTAGATTGCCGGACGCGTGCTTTCAAAGATTTGCTCGGCCCACCACTCGACGATACCGAAGAGCAGTAACAGCACCGCCGTGATCGCGCCGTAAATCGCCGCGCGGCCTGCGACGAAACGAAAATCAACGACGCGCTCTGATAGAAAGCCGTAAACCACGAAGATGGAGCCGGCAAGCCCGAACCAAGGTCCGAGCGCGTCGGTCCAGTGCTGGACGTCGAGCAGAATGACGGACGAGTTTCCAATCAACGCGTAGAGCAGGTTCGCGATCGCCCACGTGAGGTCGAGAATCGGCGCAAGCGAGATGCCTGCGATGACCCACGTCACGCGCCGGCGGTCCAGAACCGTTGCCCCGGAGGCGATATAGGCGAGAGCCGCCAGTACGACGACGAGCAGCGCGACGTCGACGACGCCCATCAGCAGTTCCATCGGACCCGGGAATGCGTACCGCTGATATACCATCCACACGATCGGATCGATCCAGATCACGAAGGCGATGGCCGAGAGGGCGACCGCGGTGCCGAAAAACAACGGCCACGCGCGGCTCGTTCGGCCGTAGAGACGTTGCGCGAAAATCAAAATCATGAGTTGGGCGAGCGGATAGACCACTTGAATCGCTAATTCCGACGCTAGATTGATAGGCCACGTCGCGAGATCGAGCGGCGTCTGATTCGTCTTGATCAGCATAAGCATCGTGTAGATATAGAAGGCGAACGTGATCGCGCGTGGTCGTACGAGAAACAGCGCGCTGGCTAAGGCGAGTGAGAAAAAGAAACACAGCGGGATGCCTACGTCGCGCGTTATTTGCGCGCGGGGCGATTTATCCACCACGCTCGCGGTTAAGGTAGCAGTGAAGGGGCGGCCGTTGCGAAAGGCTTGCACCGAAATCGTTGTGTGCGACGGCGCTCCCCCAATCAACGAAAAGCGCTGTGACGGCGTGAGCGCTTGCAGGTTAATGCGATCTCCGCTTTGCAGGCCACCGGCGTTATGCGTGCCGCCCAGTACGTCGACGGTATCGCTGTTTGCCGTAAAGACGATAGGGTAGTAGCCGATGTGCCACGAGTTATTTTCGACGACGATGAAGATTAGCACCATGACAATCGTGCCGATCGCAACCACTGCTAGGGAGAGGCGTTCACACAGAAAAAGGACTGCGTTCCGCATGACGCGAGATCGTTAGTAGAAGTGAACGATGCCGGTGCGGAGCTCGTACACACCGCCGATCACGTCGACTTGACCCGCGGTGACCGCGTCGCCGATGATTTTGGAGCCAGCCGTCATGGCGTCGACGTTGCGGCGCATGTTTTCGTTGACGGCGTTGCTGAGCCAATCGCCGGGCATATTCCGTGCGGCTTCGGCGGCGGGTTTGATCGCAGTGACGAGATCTTGAATGTGACCCGGTTGCGTCGTGCCGTCCTTGACGTAACTCACGGCGGCGCTTACGGCGCCGCACTTCGTGTGGCCGAGCACGAGAATGAGTTTTGACTTTAGCACGGCGACCGCGTACTCGATCGAGCCCAGGTTGTCGGCATTGAGGAAATTTCCGGCGACGCGTACCACGAAAATATGCCCGGGGTCTTGATCGAAAATCGTCTCGACCGGCACCCGCGAATCCGAACACCCCAAGACGATTGCATAGGGACTTTGGCCTTCGGCCAGCTCCAAGACACGCGAGTTTTGCGCTTCACAATGCTGCGTGCCCTTGACGAAGCGAGCATTGCCCTCTTTGAGCCATCGAACGGCTTCGGCTGCGTTGAGAGGTACCACAGGCGCTGCGTTCGATGGGCCTGCGCCCAGCGCCGCCACGGCGACACCGAGCCCGGCACGCTGAAAAAAGCCTTCGCGGCTGCAAAATGCGATATTCGACATGGCGGCGGCTTCTCGCTAAATCCTTGCGTTCCCGGGGCGGTCTGTGGTAGTCTAGCCGTCGGCTCCAAAGACCGTAGCCGGCCGCGTAGGCCTTAATTCTGACTACCGAGGATGCGAACCGCAATTTGGCATCGCGATGCGATGCGGGTGTACGGTGGCGTCCTCGCGCGGGGCGCTGTTTTGAATTGCACGTCTGAAAAAGTGAAGGCACGAACGTATGCCAACCACGCGTAAAGAATCGGCCATCACCGCGTTGAGCGAACGGCTCGCCGCAGCGAAAAATCTGTTTCTTACCGACTATGCTGGATTGACCGTCGGCGAGATCACGAGACTTCGTGGCGAACTGCGCAAGGCCGGCGACACGTATTCCGTGGTCAAGAACACGCTGTTTCGCATTGCCGCGGGCGATCTGGCCAAGCAACTCGAGTCGTTTTTGGCCGGGCCGACCGGCATCGTCTTTGCCGGCGAAGATCCGGTGGCGCCGGCGAAGGCGCTCAAAACGTTCAGCGATACCGTCAAACGGGTCGCCGTTAAAGCCGCCTACATCGACGGCCGCGTGGTGGACGCGGCGCAGGTGGAAACGCTGGCCAAACTTCCGCCGAAGATCGAACTCATCGCGTCGCTCGTCGGGACGATCGCGAATCCGCTGCGCGGACTGGTCACCGTGTTGTCAGGGAACCAGAGTGGTCTGGTGCGCGTGCTGGAGCGCATCCGCGAACAAAAATCCGGCGCTGCTGCTTAGTACCCTTTTGTAAATAAGAGGAATCAAAACGTCATGGCGATTGCCGAACTCATCGAACAAATCGATAAACTCACCGTTCTCGAACTTGCCGACCTCGTTAAACAACTGGAAGACAGATACGGCGTTTCCGCCGCCGCACCGGTTGCGATGATGGCCGCCGCTCCGGGCGTCGCTGCTGCCCCGGAAGCGGAGAAGACCGAGTTCGACGTCATTCTTTCGGAGATCGGACCCGAGAAGATCAAAGTGATCAAGGCGGTTCGCGAACTCACGAGTCTCGGACTCACCGAAGCGAAGTCGTTTGTCGAGAGCGCGCCCAAACCCGTGAAGGAAGGCGTCACGAAAGACGAAGCCGAGCAGGTGAAAAAGAAGCTCGAAGACGCCGGCGCGAAGGTCGAAATTAAATAACACCTTCGGACGCCGGGTCGCCGGCGTGGCTTCAACTACTGCCGCTGGTCGTTGTGGTGGCCCTTCTTGCGATTCGCTTGATCCGCCCACAACGCATCAGCGTAACGCGCATGTGGATAACGCCGATCGCCCTGTCCCTGTTGACGGCATGGGCGATTTACGCCAATGAGTTTCTCAACCCGGCGACGCCGCTGGAGATTGCCGTTGGCCTGATCGTGGGAGCGGTCGCCGGGGTTCCGTTCGGCGTGTTGCGTGGGCGGCATACCGACGTTCGGCCAACCGATCGGCGCGGCGTCATGTACCTCGGCTCGTCGTGGGTCACGCTGCTCATCTTTCTCGTCGCCTTCGGCTTGCGGTACGGAGTCCGCACGTTGATGCCGCATCGTGGCAGCCTGTCCGCGACGATCGGGGACGCCTGCCTCGCGTTTGCCATCGCGTTCGTGGTGACCAGCTACGTGATGATTTATCGAAAATACGAGAGGCTAGTTTCTAAGTCGCCCTTGGACTCCGCTCGCGGTGACAAGGGAACGGCGAGTACGCAGAGTTAGAAGAGGTACTGTTTCATGCAGTACACGCTGCCATCGGATTTGACAAATTCGACCGTGTCTACCGTCGCGACGTCGTGGCCAAGATCTTTCAGGCGCGCGATCGTACGTACTGCTCGAGCCACCAGGATTGGCACTCGATGGTTCCTTCGACCAACGCGTGCGACTACGCATCGGTTACAAGTGATTCAAACGTTCGGCTCGCCTTAGCGGCCTTCGCGAACGGAGGCGGGCGTGACGCCCATGATGCGGCGCATGCAACGCGCCAAATGACTTTGATTCGAAAAGCCGGCTTGTAACGCGACGTCGGCCAACGGCGGGTTAGCCGATTGTAACAACTCGGCGGCGTATTCGACGCGGCGGCGGATCACATATTGATGAACCGGCATGCCGACCGTTTGTTTGAAAAGCGTTTTAAAGTGCGACGGGCTCAGATTCGCGATAGCGGCTAGTTCGTCGAGCGACAGATCGGCGGCGAGATTGCCCCGGATGTAATCGCAAACGCGAGTGAGCCGGCGGCGAGAAAGTTTGGCGTTCGGTGCCGGATCCGATAGGGGCGCGTAGCTTCGTAAAAGGTGGGACGCGAGTGCGATGCCGAGGCTGTCGCCGTAGAGTCGACCGAGTGGTTCGGGCGATTCGATTTCGGCCTTCACCGCCCAGCCGATGTGCTCGATGCGCGGGTCGCGAACGTGGAGTTGGGGTTGGATCGCGACGCGATTCGGGTTGATGTTCATCGAATCGGCGACGGAAAAAATCAAGGACGGCGCTAGATACATCGTGAGTTTGACAGTGGCCGATTCGGTTTCCCAGATGCGTGGGATACCAGGAGGAACGATCTTGATATCCCCCGGCACTTGAAGTCGACGCAGGGTTTCGCCGTTGCAATGGCTCGTCACCAGCAACGGATGTCCAACCTGCATGCTCACGTTGTAGCGGGTGTATTGGTCCTCTGAAAAGCCGGCGGACGCTTCATACAATACCGCTTCGAACCCGTCCCAATGCCGATCCCCGCTGCTCGTTCGGGCGCGGAAGATCATTTCGCGGTCCTCGTGGCGCGCCCACGCCCGTTCTTGCCACATGTCGGGTTAACGGTTCGACCGCGGTGACGCTGACACTGCTAGGCGGTGGAACCACCCGTCACTTCCCCGTTCCGTCACCGATGCCCACCCCTGCAATTATAGGCGCAGCCGTCGGGCGAGTCGAGTAGAATTTGGCGATTTACGATACATTTGGACGGTTCGCGCTATGACGCGGCCGATTGTGTTCTACATCGACGAAACGTGGGAGACAAGGAATCGTTGCGCCCGTACGCTCGAGGAAACCCACTTGTATCGGAGGTTAATTTTGAAGAAGCGAGACTTTTCAGCCGTCTTAGGCTTGATGATGGCAGCCGGTTGCGCCGCCAACGGGGGGAGTACGGCGCCGGGCGTACCGAGTGCGCTCGATCTTGGTCCGAGTTCGGCGAGCGGTTACGTCGTGGCGGCGCTGCCGTCGCTCGGCGGAACGAATAGTGCGGCGAATACCATTAACGATCGCGGATGGCCGATAGGTCAGTCATTCTTGTCCGGAAACACGGTGATGCACGCGGCGTTGTGGCGCGATGCCGGTGTGGTGGATTTGGGCACGCTCGGCGGCCCAAACAGCGGCGTCGAATGGCCGGTCCGCAACGATCATGGATACGTTTCCGGGATCTCGGAGACGGCGGAGAACGACCCGCTTGGCGAGAGCACCGCGTGGGGTTGCCATGCGTTCTTACCGGATCAAGGTACGTCGGGGAAGACGTGCCTCGGTTTTGTATGGCATAACGGCAAGATGCGACCGCTCGGAACGCTGGGCGGAAACAACGGCTATGCGGCGGGCATGAATCAGCGCGAGGAGATCGTCGGCTGGGCGGAGACGAACAATCGCGATTCGACTTGCATTGCGCCGCAGGTCTTGCAATTTTTGCCGGCCCGGTGGAATGCGCTAGAACGCAAGGCGCGCGCGCTTGCGACGTTGCGCGTAAACGGGAAACGCGATCCGGACGGTGCAGCGACGGCGGTGAACCGGGATGGCGACATCGTCGGAATCTCCGGAATTTGCGATCAGGCCGTCGGGCGATTCACGGCACATCATGCACTGCTCTGGAAAGACGGCGGCCGTCCGACGGAGTTGAAGACGCTCGGCGGAAAATCCTGGAATACGCCGACCGCGATCAACGATGCGGGGCAGATCGTCGGCTTTCTCAATCGGCCCGGCTCGAAGGATCGCCATGGCGATATTGAATGGGTGTCCGTGATCTGGATGAATCCGGCAGCGAAGCCCACGAAGATCGGCGTGCTTCCCGGCGATCAACTCAGCGAACCAACGGCGATCAACAATCGCGGTGCGGTGGTCGGCGTGTCGTTTCCCAGTTCGCACGTGTACGTGTGGCAAAACGGGATGCTGACGGATTTTACGAAGATCGTTTTGCAGGCGTATCCGAACCTCGAACCGGTGAGCGTCGGCGGAATCAACGATCGCGGCGAAATTGCCGGACAGGCCTGCCAGTTGGTGAGCGGCTCGTGCCCGTCATCCGGTGCGACGTTCGTGACGTTCTTGGCAGTACCGAATTAAGCGGCGACCTCGCGTCGCCCGTCTACGACTGAGGGCGCGTTCCGGCGCGCCCTCAGGTTTTGAGGCGCCTGTAGGCGTGGTTGTGCGCGATGATGTTCTCGAGGACCGTGGGAGAGGCGGCGTCTGGGCGGCTAAAGTTCAATCTTGCGCTGACATCTGCGCCATAGGCAACGCGTTGATTTCGCGCGGTGAGACTGACTCGCGGGGCGACGGCGGTATATGGTTGCAAGTCCGCGGTCGTTGTAAAGGCGCTATATAATGGAAGCGCCATTGCGTCGTAGGTCGATAGCGGTTTCAGTCCGAGAATCAACTCCATCGAGCGCAAGACGCTCAAGGTCGAATAACGTTCGTGGTGCAGCCCGCCGCTTGCATACGGCGAGGCGATGAAGAGCGTGGTCCGCTGCGCGCTGACGTGATCCGGGCCGGCCTGTGCGTCGTCTTCAGTGACGAAGATGACTGATGATTTCCAGATCTTTGAATGGGAGATCGTTTCGACGATTTGTCCTAGGGCGTAATCGTTCGTTGCCACGTACGAGACGGGCGTGAGTTCGCCCGGCCGACTTCCCGACGTGTGATCGTTGGGAAGCCAAATATATTCGAGCTTCGGAACGTCGCCGTGTTTGAGGAAGGCGGTAAACTCGCGATGCCACTCTTTGACACGGTCGAAGTCGCTGTAGTCGAGGTCCCAGCCGACGTAGCGACGATCGTAGAGTCCCTCTAGGCTTGGGGCGTGGCCGCGCCCGGTGTTTGCGAGGTTCGGCGTATCGGTCAACTCGCCGTAGTCCCGGAACGAAATCCCCGCAGCGCGCGCGGCTTGCCAGATGTAGCCGTTATGCGAAAGAGGCGCACCCTCGCCGGACAACGTGTCGTCGATAAGGCTGCCGCGATCGCCGTACGTCACCGGCCAAACGCGTTCGACGTAATCGGTATCGAATGCGGCGTCGGCCCAGTTATGGCCGCTTTCGCTCACCTCCCCGCTGGCATACATGTTATCGAAGGTTCCGAAGCGTCGCGCGAGTTCGTGCTGGTTGGGAGTAACGGGGGCGGCGAACCATGCGAGGTTCTTGTCGCCATCCGCGCCGGAGAGGTCGCCGAGCACCTGATCGTACGAACGATTTTCTTTCAAAATGAAGAAGACGTGTTTGATTGGGCCGCCCTTGCGCAAGACGGTTTGCGATGCGGCGCTGCGCCACCCCGGAACACCTTGCGGGTTGCCGTTTGCGACGCTATCGCGGGCGAGATCGATGACGCGGATCGAGCCGAATTGAATTGCCGCGACGTAGTCGTGAAAAGTGCGGCGCTTGGCGTCGAAGTCAGGATTGGGACGCGTACCTTCCCCTTTGCCGTCGAGCACGAAGAGACGCGAACCAATCGCAAGGACGTCGGTGGGATACCACCCGGTGGCAAGGCGCCGCGTGACGCGGCCATTTTCGATCATCGCGATGCTATTGGCGGCGCCGAGGCTGACGAAGATCGTCGCGTTCTTCGCCGCGAGCGCATTTGGAGAAACGCCGACGATGCGCGAACCGGCAATTCGGTCGCCGACGAAAATGCGTTGCGTCGTTCGTCCGGTTGCAGTGTCGTAAACGCCGACCGTATCGTCGTCGGACTCCGCGACGTAGAGACGGTTGCCTTGGACGAGAAGATCCGACGGATGGAGTCCCGATGCGATGCGCCGGGTCGCCCGATTGTCGGTAGCGACCGCTTCAATGTAATTCGACGATCGATTTGACGCGAAGAGCCATTTGCCGTCGGAAGAGAATGCCAGTCCGCCGATATGGCCGCCGATGCGTACCGGTTTTGCAGAGGAGATGCTCTCTAGCGGACCGATGCGGACAGACTCGTCGTCGTCGGTCGCGACGGCGAAGGTTGTTCCGGTGCTTGCAATCGCCATGGGGTACGTATTGCGCTGCAGTTTTACTTCGTTGACCGTTCGCATGCTCGGGTCGACCTCGAAAATGGCGTCGGCATTCGCGCCGGCGACAGCGATATGCGTAGCATCGAGCCAGAGCGGACGCCCGAACGCGCCCTTGAGCGGAATGGATTCGAGTTGTTCTAGGTCGCTCGACCGATAGATTTCAAGCGTTGGAGGGTTGAAGCCCGACGCCACGACCGCGATTTCTCGAGCCTCCGGTGAAGCGGCCTCGCCCTGCGGCATCGTGCCGGTAATTCGGACCAGGCCTTGGGGCTTCACGATGTGCCAACCGTTCGGTACGGCGATGGTTGCCACGTTACCGAACGCCGGGAACGCCGCGAGCGTTCCGAGCGCTATAAGGACGGCAAAAGCTCCGATACAACGAAGGCGTGCGATGATCGGGCTCAGGATTGGCACCGGGAAGAGTCTAGTGAATGAGGAACGAGACGAGCAATAGCGCGACGATGTTCAGCACTTTGATCATCGGATTGATCGCCGGACCGGCGGTGTCTTTATAGGGGTCGCCGACGGTGTCGCCGGTGACCGCGGCTTGATGCGCCAGCGAACCCTTACCGCCGTGATGGCCGTCTTCGATGAACTTCTTGGCGTTGTCCCACGCGCCGCCGCCCGACGTGAATGAAATCGCCACGAAGAAACCGGTGACGATCGAGCCCACGAGAATGCCGCCCATCATTTGCGCACCGCTGGCGCCTGGAAGAAGGTTGAAGTATGACAAGAGCACGACGATCAGCGGGACGCCGACGGGAATCAACGCCGGGACGATCATTTCGCGCAGCGCCGCGCGCGTGACGATGTCGACGGTCGTGCCATAGTTGGGACGCGCGGTGCCGGCCATGATGCCGGGAATCTCGCGGAACTGACGGCGGACTTCTTCGACGACGGCGCCGCCCGCGCGTCCGACGGCTTCCATCGAAAGCGAGGCAAAAAGATACGGCAACAGGCCGCCGATGAAGAGTCCGGCGAGCACAAATGGATTGCCGACCGCAAACATGTTGCGCACGCTGTCGATGCAGACGACTTGCGCGCCGGGACACTTGTGCTTGATCAATTCTTGCAGAAATGAGGCGAAGAGCACGAGCGCCGCGAGCGCGGCGGAGCCGATGGCATAGCCTTTGGTAACGGCTTTAGTCGTGTTGCCGACCGCGTCGAGCGGGTCGGTGACGTCGCGCACCTCGTGCGGCATGTCGGCCATCTCCGCGATGCCGCCGGCGTTGTCGGTGATCGGACCGAAAGAATCGATCGCCACGACGATGCCGGCCATGGAGAGCATCGCCATGACCGCGATGCCGACGCCGTACACGTTGGCGAGCCCGTAACTGACGAGAATGCCGATGACGATCACGATGGCAGGGAGCGCCGTCGCCTGCATGGAGACGGCGAGCCCCGCGATGATGTTGGTCGCGTGACCGGTGATGGAGGCGCGCGCGATGCGTTGCACCGGCGAGAACTGCGACCCGGTGTAGTACTCGGTGATGAACGTAATGAGACCGGTGATCAGAATGCCGATGAGCGCGCAGATGAAGATCGCGGTTTGGCTGACGCCGGCGGCGCCGGCGAAGACGCTTTGCGAGGCGAAGTAGAAGCCGATCAAGGCGAGAACGCCGGCGACGATCATGCCGCGATAGAGGGCCCCCATGATCTTGGAGCGCCGGACTTTTCCGACGCCGACGAAGATCGCGCCGACGATTGACGCGACGATGGAGATGGCGCCGAGGAGAAGCGGGAAGGTCGTCGCGTTGGGCAGGGTGGCGCCGAAGATGAGATTGCCGAGCAGCATCGCGGCGACGGTGGTTACGCAATACGTTTCGAAAAGGTCTGCGGCCATGCCGGCGCAGTCGCCGACGTTGTCGCCCACGTTGTCGGCGATGACGGCCGGGTTGCGGGGGTCGTCTTCGGGAATTCCGGCCTCCACTTTACCGACGAGATCGGCGCCGACGTCGGCGGCTTTCGTATAGATGCCACCGCCCAAACGCGCGAAGACCGAGATCAGTGAGCAGCCGAACGCGAGGCCGATCATCGCATTGAGCGACAGCGCCGCGTCGCCGTTGTTGACGCGCAACAGGATCGCATAATAACCCGATACCGCGAGCAGTCCGAGACCGACGACCAGCATTCCGGTGACGGAGCCCCCGCGGAAGGCGACGTTCAATGCGGGCGTGAGTCCGCCGCGTGCGGCTTCCGCCGTGCGCACGTTGGCGCGCACGGAGACGATCATGCCGATGAAGCCGGCGGCGCCGGAGAGAATCGCGCCGATCAAGAAGCCAATGGCGGCTTCCTTACCGAGCGTCGGGACGAACAGAATGAGGATCGCCAAGACGATCGCGACGATGCCGATCGTGCGGTACTGCCGCTGCAGGAAGGCCATCGCGCCTTCCTGGATTGCGGCCGCGATCTCGCGCATCCGTTCGTTGCCGGCGGGTTGGGCGAGAACCCAAAACGTGAGGACGACGCCGTAGAGCACGGCGAGTATGCCTCCGGCGAGTCCGCTCACAATCGCTGTCTGTGCGGTCATTCCGTTCCTTTATAAGACGTGGCGCAAAAATAGGGCCCGCTGGCCCGCGGCTTGCCTACTCCGGCCGGAAGCGCAAGTCCTATCTCAATGGGGAAGGCCCGCGGGTAGCGGGCCTTCGCATCTACGGCTCCGTCCTGTGGAGGAGGGCGTCTGCGCTAGAGGACCGTGACTTTAACGTGAACGGTCACACTGTGTCCCTTCGTGTCCGTGACCGTGAAGTAGCCCTTGCCGACCAAAAGCCCGGTGATTGTGAACTTCGTGTGCTTATTGCCGGTCATCGGTGAGATCAAAATCAGGCCGTTGGTATCGTTGTGCAAGGTAAACATGCCGTGATAGCGCAGCTCGTGGAACCTGCAGCTGATGATGCCTGCCACGTGGATGTGAATCCGGTGACCGCAACTCGAGTAAATGACACCGCGCTGCTCGTGCTCCGGGCTGATCGCAGGGCCGGCGGGCGCCGACATGCTCGTGCTCCCGGAGGGTAGATATTGGCTCGTGCCGGACGGCGAACCGTGGCAAGCCGTGAGGAGAAGCACAAAAGCGGCCGATGCTGAAATCAGCCGAGCTAAGTGCCGATTGGACTCCATACGTTACTCCTTTGTCAGTACGCTTGGGTAGTAAGAGGATTCCCGCTTGGGTGCTAACCAAAACGGGGCCTGCTTCATAGCGTCGACTTTAATCGTAATTTATTCGGACTGACACGGCGATGGAGAGTACCGATTTTCTTGTGATCGGCTGCGGTCCGGCGGGCGCCACGGCGGCCCGGGAGGCCGCGCGGGCAGGCGTCGCGACCGTGGTTTTGGAGCGCGACGCCGTTGTCGGCCGACGGCGGGTATGTGCGGCCGGGCTCCGGCCCGGTTTTTGCCGGACGTTCGATTTGCCCGGAACACTGGTGCACTGCGATACTCCGCGTCTCGCACTCTTCGATGCACAGGGCGCCGAATACGAGACCTTTTTCGGACCCGGCCACACCAGCACGCGGGAAGAGCTCGACGGGACGATGGGCACGCTCGCGGCGCGTGAAGGGGCTGAAATACGAACTCGCACGCTCTTTCGCGCACTTGCGCGAGACGGCCGGCGCGCGATCGTGGAATACGCAGATCTGGCCACCGGTGTGCGCCGAAAAATCGCTGCACGCGCCGTATTCTTTGCGGTCGGAGCGACGGCACTGCTGGACGACGCATCGTTCGGCCAAATCGCGATGGCACGATGGCGCGACGGGTTGATTACGACGCTGCAGTATCGCGTCTACTTGGACCGTCCCGCCGCGGCGATCGCGTACCGCACGCTCGAACTGCACTACTATTGCGCGCGAGACGGCCGCCCGGTGATCGCGTGGATGTTTCCAAAACGCGACCATCTGGCGATCGGTTTGGGCCTGATGGGCAAGATCGACGGCGAGTCGTTACGCGCGGAACTCGATCAGTTTACGTCGCGCGTCCGGCGCAGGCTGTACCCCGATTCCGACGCGAGCGCCGTTAAGGTTGAGGGGCATCTCTTATACGGTGGAGGGGCACGGCCGCGTGTCGCCGACGGCAACGTGCTCGTCGGTGGGACGGCCGCGGGATTCGTGGATGCCACCAACGGCGAGGGAATCTTCGAAGCCGCGATGAGCGGGCGATTTGCGGCTGAGGCGGTTGCGCGGCGGGATAGCGTTGCGGAGCACTATGCGCGATCGATCGCGCAACGGTTTACGCGCCGGCTCTATCATCGACTGAAACTGATGCGGTATTTAGAGCGGCGCCCGACTCGTTACGCGCGGCTTTTTCGGCAGATGGCAAGCACTCCGCGCTTAGCGGAGGTGTTGCTCAAAGAGGACTGCGAGCGAAGTTTTGGCGAGCGCGCGTTTCTGTATCGAGAAGCGCTGCGATTTTGGGCGAGTACGGTCTCGGCGTAGCGGACATGGGGCGGCACCATGCATACGCGTGGATCGCAGTATTCGCTCTTGTGAGGGCTACCGAAGGCGGCGGTAGATTGCCGCGTCGTTCAGAAGCTTGCGGTAGACGCCTTCGGGCGGCGTCGTTCGTAGCTTCCAAAAGCTGTCAACGTGACGTAGGCAATAGGGGCGCGGCTCCCAAAAAAGAGCATTGCGCGTTCCATCGATTCTGCGACCTCACGATACGTTGCAGCGCGAGAATAGGCGATTTCTGCCGATTGAACGAGCAAACTTGGCAGAAAATTGCTCGCGCGTTCCAGGCGCCGCTCCTGGGAAGCGCGCAACGCAGAAAGGCTTGGAACGCATGCTTGCGCGCCGTGCCGCGCGCCTTGGAGACCCGTTGCACCGCGACGCGGGGACCGCGATCTCGCTCGATTCGGGCTATGCGTTCCCCGGCGTCTTTCCGGATCTTCGAGAGGCGTCCGAACGCGCCTTGACGATGCATCGAAGTGAATCATTGCAATACGGTCAACCGTTCGGATTGCCGGCGATGCGGGAGTGGATAGCGGCCTACATGCGCGACGACGGGGTCGACGTGCGTTCCGACGACGTCCTCGTCGTCAACGGGGCAAAGCACGGCTTGGAACTGATCTGCCGTTTGCTGGCGGACGAGGGCGACTGCGTCGTCGTTACCGCTCCGACATACTTCAGCGCGATTCCGATCCTGCGCAGCTTCGGGCTGGAGTTTCTCGAGGCGGCGCAAGACGAGGAAGGAATGGACGTCGAGGAACTGACGCGCACGTTGAACGACCGAAAGCGCCGCGGACAGGCGCCACCGAAGTTCATCTACGATGTGCCGGATTTTCACAACCCGACGGGGCTTACGATGTCGCGACGGCGGCGGGAAGCGCTGCTCGACGTCGCCTCAGCAAACGGCGTTCCGATCGTTGAAGACAGTCCCTATCGAAGACTTCGCTTTGAGGGGACTCGCGAGCCGTCGCTGCGGGCGCTCGCGCGCAACGGCACGGTGTTGTCGCTCGGGACGTTTTCGAAACTATTGGCTCCGGGACTGCGGGTCGGATGGATCAGCGCGGAGCGGGGCATGCTCACGCGGATGGCGCGACTCAAGAGCGACGGCGGCACGTGTCCGCTGACGCAGCGAATCATCGTGGAATTCTTTTCCGACGGGGGGTTGCAGCGTCACTTGGATCGCGCGCGGGCGGCGTATGCCGCGCATCGCGATGCCATGGTGCAAGCGGTGCGGCGGCAGTTGGCCGACGTGGAGTTTACCGTTCCGCGGGGCGGGTATTACCTATGGCTCAAATTCCCGATCGGCGCGGATACCGATGCGATCGTCGAACGCGCACACTCGGCCGGAGTTTCGGCCATTGCAGGGAGTGTGTTCTTTGCCGCGGATGACGAGTCATCGGCGAAACGACGCGGCGTACCGAAACGCTTTATGCGACTCGCATACAGCCATGCGACGCCGCACGAGATCGAAGACGGCATCGAGCGCCTCGCACGTGCATACAAAGAATGCGCGGCAGCCGTTCGGTAATCTGCGCGGAGGACTGATTCTCGCGCTCCTCGCGGTTAGCGCGTGCGAGCGCCAACACGCGCCGGCGTTCGAGGCGGGCCGCTTGGTTATTGGGCAGCAGCAGGAGCCGATTTCACTCAATCCTGCCCTCGAGAACGGGCAGCGCTCGACCCAGTGGGGCGAACTGCTGTTTTCGTACCTCGTAAAGCATGACGATCGTGGCCGGTTGATCGGCGATGTCGCGAAAACGGTGCCGTCGCGTCGCAACGGCGGCATCAGTGCCGACGGCCGGACGATCACGTATCATCTGCGCCGGGGCGTCCGCTTTGCCGACGGGCCGCCGTTGACGGCAAGCGATTGCGTTTGGTCCATCGCCGCGATCAACAATCCGGCGAACAACGTGCAGACGCGCTACGGGTACGACATGGTTGGGTCGGCCCGCGCGCCCGACGATCGCACCTTAGTGCTTCATCTCAAAGCGCCGTTTGCGCCGATCTTGTCCCTCGTGCTGGCGCCGCAAGGGTTCCCGATTTTGCCTGGCCACCTCCTGAGGCGCTACCCCAACTTCAACCGGATAGATTTCAACGCCAAGCCGATTGGGTCGGGCCCCTACGTGCTCGATGCGTGGGTGCGTGGCGATCGCGTGGAGATGCATGCCAATCCGCATTACTTTTTGGGAGAGCCGAGGATCCGCAGGTTGACGGTGCGATTTATCCCGGATCCGCAAGAGGCCGCAAACCAACTCGCCACACATGAGATTCAAGCGTACTTCAACGAGCAGGACTACTCCCAGTATCCGATCCTCAAGGGGCTGCGCGGTTACTACGTGTTGGATACGCCGGTGAGCGCTATCGGCGCAATCATTTTCAACACGCAAATGCAGCCGACGGACGATTCACGCGTGCGGCGTGCGCTGGCCGAGGCGATCGACATTCGAAGTCTCGTTGCTAAGGCGTATCGCGGTGCGGTGAAGAGCCGCAGGGCCGGCCGTGGCTTGTTTCTATGGGCGTTCGATCCGAAGCGGTATCCGGACGTCCCGTATGCGCCGCAAGACGCGCGCCGTCTGCTGGATGCGGCGGGCTGGCGCGTGGAGAGTGGGTTTCGGCGGAAGAAGGGCCGCGATCTCGACGTGCGATTGATCGTTCAGGCCGGAGTCGCGGGGGAGGCCACGGCTGCCGCCGACATCGCGCAGTATGAGCGCGCCGTGGGAGCACGCGCTTCGGTCAAACAGTTCAGCGTGACGCAGTTCGGCGCGCCGGCCGATCTCGAAGGGCCTGTCTATGGCGGCAAGTTTAATATGGCGCTCTATTCGTTCGTGAACGGCGACGACCCCGACACCACCGATCAATTTGCCTGCGCAAACGTTCCGCCGCACGGCTACAACAAGTCGCGCATCTGCGATCCATATATCGATACGTTATTGCGAAAGGGCCGAACAGCGTACGATGAAGCGACGCGCAAAGCGGTGTATGCGAAACTGCAGACGTTGTTGAGCGATGAACTGCCGATCGTGCCGATGTATCAGCGGCGCGAACTCGACGCCTTTACCGATCGCCTGCATGGGCCAAGTGGTTCGATCGACAGCGTATTTTGGAACGTAGCAACGTGGCACTACGCGAAGGACGTCGCTTTGCGCGCGAAAATCGGAGGTCGGGCCGCGGCGCATGCACGTGCAGTGGGACGGCACGTATCTTACCGTCTTCGATCAGACCTCGAATGCGATGTATCAGTACACGGTCAGTGGAACGAACGCGACGTTGAAGCACACCATTGGCTTCAACTACCCCGCCGGCGGCTCACCTATTGCCTTCTATACGGGCAATTTCAACCTGCCGCTCGGCGTGGTGGCAGCGGAGAAATAATTGGGATTGGGCGATTTGGCCCGCATACTGCTATTGGATGAACTCCCGACAGAAGCAACGGGCCCGCTCGAACAAGCCAAACGCCTCATTACGCGAGAGCGAATAGGCTAGCTCCCGTTCTTTTTACAGGTAATGGTCACGTTCGTTACCTTGCCCTTCGGATCGGTCGTCGTATTGGCATCAGTAGTTTCAGTGTCGCTGACCTTGGTAATGACGTCGGCCACCGCGGAGCCGTCCAATCCTGTGCCGTTCCACGACGCGGTGTTGCCCTGCCAACCCGATGTGGATTCGATTCCGTATCCGCCCAGGTTGTCGTAATACACCGTAACCCACCGCTTGACCGTGGGGTCGTACGTCATATACGTCATGGCGTTTTGCGCGACCGTGCGATACTGGTCGAACGGCGGAGAAGTGGCCGCGTCGGCCATCCACATTCCGTCGTTGCTCATCGTATAGACATCGGTCTCCGAGCGGGTCTTGCCGCGCAGCGGCTGGGTGCACGTCCAGGAGCCGAGTAGGAAGTTCATCGATGAGAAATCAGGATGCGGCACGGGAACCGGCGTTGGCGCCGGCGCCGTCATCTGGGCGACTGAAACGACCGGAGCGCCGACCAGTCCAATAGCTAGAATTGCAGACGCAAGCGCCGATAAAACGAAATGCTTCATATCCGACTAGTCCTTTCAGAGCTGTTCCAAAGGAAGTTCTCTCAGTGCGGTAGGACGTCAGGGCGATCGCTTCCTTCCTTTTGACGGTGGACTGACGGCCTGCCCGTATACGACGCCCGGTGCAATGGCCGGCGGAATCAGGCGCTTGGGAAGACCGCCGTTGGTGTAATTCCAAAAGCCGTAGCTCGTCGGGCAGTTGAGATTGCCGGCGACGACGGCGTTCAGTCGCTTATTCGTGCCGCTAATGAAGGGCTGCACCGTGACCATCCAGTCGTAGTGTGGAACGCAGTTGTCGACGAGGTGCGTGCCGCGCACGACGGTCACATTCGAGCCCGACACCGTTGCGCGGTAAATCTCGGTCGTGTAGCTATATTCATAGTTTTGGTCAACCACGGCAAGATAGTAGCCGTCCCACTCGACGCTTCCGGGAAAGTCGATCTTCAATCCGGTCAGCATGGTAAACGTTTTCGCCTCCGCGGGAAGCTCGGCGAAAGCGGCCGGCCCCGAATATTCCGTGGCTTGGACGAAGAGATTGCCGTGCGGATCGTACGCGCCGGGATAGACATGATACAGATTCGCGTTCGTATAGTTGCTTTGGCTTCCACCGAGACCTCCGGCGAAGATGTCGACGCCGCCGGCACCGGTGCTTCCTGGACCGCTAAAGTTGCTAACGGCAACATTGCCGGTCGTCGGATCGACGGAACAGCCGAGCGGAATGCCGTAGCCATCGGTCGCGGTTGCGATCGGCGTGATGCCGCCGTGCGCGTACTCAGAAATCTTTGCGGTCGTGGTATCGGCGACGTACACATCGCCGGCATCGTCGGTGCATTCGCCGTATGGAGATGCCAAGCCGGTAATCTGCCCGTACAGCTTTCCAGCCTTCACGCGGTAATTATAAATGTCGATCGTGCCGCTCGCATTATCTGCGGCGTAGATGAGCCACTGCTTACCCGGACCGGGGCGAATCCACGACCGCCCGCGATTCATGTGCCGAACCGGCGCAACGCTCATCGGATTGCTGAGAGCAACGACGTCAATGCCGCCTGCGCCGCCTGCGCCGCCGTAGCCCACCGGCGCTTCGTTTGTGCACCCGGCGAACGTTGCGACTGCGGCGACCGTGCCGGCGGCGTATCGGATAATGGCCAAAAGCGACATCGAAACCCTTCTCAGGAAGCCAGGAGAAAAGATCTTATAGGTAGTGTTGGATCCAGTCGAGCGTGACGCGATCGTACCCTTCGATATGGAGCGGGTCGCTGGGGAAATGATGCGCGCCCGGTATCGCGACGAACCGAACCGGTACGCCGCGATCGCGAAGCGCATGGTAGAGCTCGTACGACTCCGTCGCGGGCACCGTCTCATCGGCCGTTCCTGAAATGATGAGCGTCGGCGTCGTAATTTGGGGCGCATACGTGATCGGCGAACCGCTGCGATAAAGCGCCCCGGCCACAGGATCCAACGGCGTGCCGCCGAGGGAGTCGCGCGTCCACGCCAAATTGCCCGCAGCCGATTCGTCGTACTCTTGAAGCCAGTCCACCATGCCGTCCCCCACCACCGCAGCCTTCCAAATATGCTCGTGGCCGATCAGCCACGACGTCATGTATCCGCCGTACGAATGTCCGGTGACGGCGATGCGCGACGTATCGACGATGGCCATCTTTTCTATTGCCGCGATCCCGGCCATCACGTCGTTGCTCGGTCCGGCGCCTGGATCTTTATAAATCGCGTGTTCGTGCGCGGTTCCTAGATTGTCACTGCCGCGATAGTTCGGCTCGAACACCAAGTATCCGCGGTTCGCCCACAACTGACGCAACACGCTAAAGCTGAGCGTCGATGACGATTCGGGTCCACCGTGAATGCGCAGAACGAGCGGATAGGTTCGACCGGCGACGTACCCGACAGGATAGCTCAGTACGCCGTCGGAGCGTTCGCCGTCGGGCGCCGTCCACGTTATCTCGGTGCCGCGCCCGTAGGCGAAGCGCTCGAAGTAACGATTGGCAGCGGTCAGGCGCCGCGGGGCGGTGCCGCGGACGGACGTTATGTAGATTTCGGACGGAAGATCGCTGCGGCTTGCAGCGAACGCGATCGTCCCGTTGTTCGCGACGCTGAACGACGACGGTACGAGTCTTCCCAGGCCGAGCCGGTGCGGCGAACCTTCGATCGGTTTGAACACGAGCGAATTGGTCACGCCTTGGGGCGTCACCAGCAGCAACGCGCTCGTTCCAGGAACGAATTCCGCCTGCACCACGTCGCTGTCGATATCCGACGTCGCGTTTCGTTCCGAACCGCTGCTAGAGACGGAGACGTTGAGCACGCTGATCGGGCCGGGGCCTCGCGGGGAAAGATATGCGACGTCGTCGCGATTGGGCGAATAGACCGGCTGATATTCGTACTTCGGTTGAGAGCCAATGTCGTTCACTGCGCCGGTCTGCACGTCGACCACCGCGATCGTCGTTTGATCGCTATCCGAATCGTCGGCGTCGCTTTGTTTCGTAAAGACGATGTATTTTCCGTCGGGCGACCACGACGGATCGGTCACCGATCCAACGAACGGCGGCGCGGTCTCCAGAAGGCTCCAGCCGCCTTCCGTGAGACGCCGCGCGGTACCGCCTCGCGACGAAATCAGCCAAAGATGTGACGGCTCGGGCTTTTCGGACGTCAGATAGCCGTCGTCGTGGACGTCGAAGAGATCCGTGACGCGCGCCTGCACTTTGGAAGGGGCCGGCGCGTCCTTCGTGACGTAGGCCAGCTGTTTTCCATTCGGATTCCACGCCAACTGCTCGACGTCGTTTTTCGCGTGCGTTAGTTGGCGTGGGGTTGCAGCGCGTGTCCCGACGATGAAGACTTGCATCGTGCCGCTTCTGTCTTTCCCGATATAGGCGATGTCGTTTCCCAACGGCGACCAGCGTGGGGATACGATCGGATGCCCCATGGCGACCGTACGGGAAGTGCTGCTTTGGACGGAGACCACGCGAAGTTCGTCGTCATAACGATCCTTCGCAAAGTTCGGCGTTCCCGCAACGTACGCGACCGCGCTGCCGTCCTTGGCGATCCGCGCGTCTTGGATCGTAACGAGATGGCGAAACTCGGCGAGCGTTAGCGATAACGTGGCGGCTACTAGCACGCTGCGAATCTGCCTCGCACACAAACTCCTTAACGAGAAGCGGTTCCGTTTTCTTGGCGGGTCGTTCTTTCAGCGACGATTGTAGGTTAGTCCTGTATTGTCACCCGCCGCTGCTGTATGGGAAAGCGTAAGCGCGTCGAAAGCACGACATCGGAGAAAGGGCTCAGGATGAGATCGGGAGATCGCCTAAGGGAAGCGGTGACATTTCCTGTTCTTTGACGGCTTCGAGCAGGACGCTCGACTGTACGCCCTTGACGCCCGGCACGTTATAGAGCACGCCGAACAAAAATTTCGCGTACTCTTCGAGGTCGGCGGCGACTACTTCCACCAAAACGCCCGACTCGCCCGTGAGAATGTAACAGGCGACGACCTGGCGCAATTTGCGAATCTCATCACGTAAATTTTTCGCACGCGTCCATTCCACTTGCAGCCGTGCAAAGGCGGTAACGCCCAGACCGATCGCGTGGCGATTGACGACCGCGCGATATCCGCGGATGTAGCCCGATTTTTCCAGGCGCCGCACTCGACGCAGACACGGCGAAGGTGACAGTCCGACCGTTTTCGCCAGCTCGGCGTTGGCTAGTCGACTGTTGCGTTGCAGGGCCGCCAGAATCCGACGATCGATAGAATCAGCCGCTGGTATTGGCACGTTTTTCCTCCATTACGGTTATCTTTGGCATAAAATTGCTCGCGCGGTCGAGGACTTCGCACGTTCAAAGTTGCAGGCCTTTTCATGATGTGCGACTTCTCGAGAGTGTGGATGTTGACGTTGCGCGCGTGGGCGCTCGTCGTCGCGGTGACTCTCGTGCCATGCGGCGCGCGCGCGGCCGACACGAGCGGCATTTCGGGGAACGTCCGCGACGCCGACGGACGTCCGATCGCCGGGGCGGCGGTACGGCTGAGCGGTCCCGCGGGATTTGGCAGCACGACCGACGCCGCCGGTGCGTTTCGTTTCGCGACGGTGCCAGCCGGCGAATATACGCTCGCGGTCACGAAGTCGGGTTATGCCACGTTCGTCAGCATCGTGGACGCTTTCATTGGACGGGCGGCCACCGTTAGTGTCACGCTCCAAAACTCGTCGTTTTCATCGCTGCGCACGATCGCGCGCGTTTCAACGAACGCTCCGGGACAGGCGCCCATCAATACGTCGACCGCGGCGATCAACGTGATGACGCAGCAAACATTCCAAGATCAAGGACAACTGCAAGTCACCAAAGTGCTCAACGAGACCCCCGGCATCATCGCGTGGGGAAGTCCCGAGAGCAACAACGGCGCCGATCAAGGTAGCCCGCAGGTCGTGCAGATCCGGGGCGCGCTGCCGTATGAATCGGAATCGCTGATCGACGGGCACCCGTCGCCCATCTCGTTGACCGGCGCCTTCAATCCGATCTATCTGAATCCGGCGCTATTGCAGGAGGTCGAGCTCGTCAAGGGGCCCGGATACATGGGCCCGGAGATCAACTACGCAATCGGTGGAACCGTCAACTACATCACGCTACAACCGACCAGTGTGCCCGAAGCGAGTTTTATCGTCGGCTCCGATAACTGGGGCGGCGTATCGACCGCGTTCAGAGCGACCGGGTCGCTTCCGTCGCACGTGATCGATTACGCCTTCGGGTACGCGACGAACGGTACGCCCGGGCCGCTGCTGAACTATCCGGTCGCAGGGTCACAACTCTATCTGATCTCCGGAGAACCGTTCAGTTGGAAAGTTAACGGCTTGTCACTGGCCACCGTTCCGCAACAGGCCGGGCTGGCGTCGCAAAGCCGCTATTATCAGTTCATCGGCACGGTCGGGCAACTCAATTTCAACGACCCGCTGTACGTCTGTTGTTGGGGCCTCAACACCGCCTTTCACTCGACGGCGGAACTGGGAAAACTGCGGGTCAACTTTTCGCAGGCGTCCTCGCTGACGCTCAGCTATCTCGGCGGACAGGCCTTCTCGGATCTCGGGGGTATCGACGCGACGTCGCTCGCGCCGGTCGGGACGCGCGGAAGCTTCTCGGTCTTTACGCCCCCGGCCGGCTACACCGGCTCGGTGCCGGCCGGAACGTCGATCCCGTTTGACCTCAGCGCGTTTCTTCCGCAATACTCGTCGGCGCAACAGAATCTCTATCAGGCGGAGTTTCGAACGACGTTCGGCCAATGGACGGCGCTCGCGCGCTATTTCGCGAGTGCCGCGCTGGATTCGGTTTACCTGGACACGCCGAACAATGCGCCGTTCATTTTCGGCGGCAATACCTGGGGCGGAGTTCCGCTCTGCCCGCGTGGAACGTTTGCGGCTCCAACGCAAAGTGCCGGGATCGAGTGCACCAAGAACGGCTCGACGTTCGTGCCGCCGGTGATGACATATTTCAGCGGTCAGCCGACGACGTTCTCGACCTTCAACGCCACCAATCAATCGTTGGAGAACGATCACCTGCGGGGCGAATCGATCCTCCTGGAGCGCCCGAGTGAAAACGGCGGTGACTTTACGGTTTCGCTCGACCGTTCGCACCAGGACTCCTACAGTTTTTCGAACATTCCGACGACCGGCTTGCCGCCGCAGTATCCCTTGCCGCGAGGCGCGAGCCAACTCTTCACCACCGAAACGATTCGCGACCGGCTCTTCGTCGCGCCGCACGTCTTTGCGAGCCTCAGCGACTACTTCATCCAATATCAGAGCCACTACACCGACAACGGCGGACGCGCAGGAAGTTGGTTCGACGCGACGCGTGGCTATAACGTTCCGCGCGCCGGTTTTACATGGCAGCCGAATCGCGACGTGTCGGTGCGGTTCTCCGCCGGCGCTTCCATAGCGCCGCCGTTCCTGAGTTTGCTTTCGTCGGCCGGAACGGCGCCCGCCGAAAACATCAACGGCGTGCCGTCGGCGGGGTATACGGAAAATCTCAACAACGGTTCCATCGCTCCGGAGACGGCTTTCGGTTACGACCTCGGTTTCGACAAGCGCATTGCGGGCTCGATGTCGGCGTCGATCGATCTCTATCTCGAAAACCTGTTCAACATGTATTTGCCGTCGACGTTCCTCATCACCAACAGTTACGTGCCGCCGGGATCGTCGACGGGCTATCCGCTCTTCGGTTCGCAGGTTCAGAACCTGGGACACGCACGCTACGAAGGCATTGAGTTCTCACTCCAAAATGCACCGCTCGTGGGTTGGGGTTTTAAACTTCAAGGGTCGTTCCAGCGGGCCTACCCGTACGATCTACCGCCGGGATTCTACTGCACCAACGTGCCGGCGAGTCAATGCACCCCGCTCCATTACAGCACGAATCTGGGCGTCATCTCGGGCGTGAACTTCCAAGCCAGCGGCCTGGGCTGGAACACGATCAACGGCGTACCGGTGCCCTATACGATGGGTTACGGCGAAGTGAACTACCGAACGTTGCACGGCAGCTACTTCAATCTGGGTTCGACGTACTACGGGCCGAATAACAGTTACAACTTACCGGCGTTCTTCATTTTTTCGGGCGCGATCCGCCAACAAATACGTCCCGGAACGGCCGTGCAGGTTTCGGTGGACAACATCTTCGACGCATACGGCAAGGCATGGACGTCGTACTTCGGTGGAATTCCCGCGCCGCTCCAGCCGCAATGCGTTGGCAAATACGGCACGCCATATCAGGGCGCCACGGGGACGGTATGCACGACGCTCGTTCCGCGGGCAGATCGAGTCATCATTGCGCAAGAAGGCCCGACCGTCGGCGGGAATTATGGCCCTACCACCATTCGTTTCCAACTGATCCAGCAGTTTGGCCATCAGCCGTAGGCGTCTACCGGCGGTCACCGTCGTTTTATCGGCGGCGTTTACGCTGCCCGTGGCCGCGGCGGCGCGCTCCTTCACGATCGAAGATTACGGCTCGCTCGTCGGCGTGAGCGATCCGCAAATTTCGCCCGACGGCAAACAGATCGCCGTCGTGGTTTCGCGCCCGGACTTGTCGCAAGACAAGAACCTACGCACCTTGGAAATCGTGGACGTCGCACGCGGAACGTTCGCGTCGGTCGCAGCGGGGAACACTTCCGTTGGCTCGCCGCGCTGGTCGCCGGATGGCAGCGAACTCGCCTTCGTGCGTCCCGGCGAGGGTAAGGATGCCGAGGCGCAGGTCTGGATGATGCCGTTAGGCGGCACGCCCCGTCAAGTCAGCAACGCGAAGAACGGCGTCGACCTTTACGCGTGGCGGCCCGACGGAAAGGCGCTTGCGTACGTCACCGGCGACGATCCACCGAACGAACGCGCGATTCAACGCCATGACGATCTCTTCCAAGTCGGCGACGATTCGTTCACGACACGCGCCGCACCGACGCCCTTACACGTGTGGGTGCAGCCGCTCGGCGGTCAGGCGGAACGCCTCACGCAAGGTACCTGGAGCGTCTATCCCGACAATATTTCGTGGTCGGCCGACGGCCGTTACATCGCGTTCACACAGACGCCCGACGCCCATCACGACAGCCTCTTCACGCACCCGCGCATCGCCGTCGTCGACGCTTCCAGTAAACGCGTGAGCCAGATCGGCGATCGATGGGCGTGGTCGCCGGCCTTTGCGCCGAGCGGCGGCGATCGCGTCGCCTTTACCGAGGGCGCGCACGGTTCGCGGCTGTTGCAGCAAGAGTTAATGGTCGCGTCGGTCGGCTCGAGCAGCGTGCAGCGCGCCGCGCCATCACTCGATCGCAACGTGCAGTACTTTGCGTGGCTTCCCAGCGGTGACTTCATCGTCGGCGCCGACGATCGTATCTCGACGCCGATGTGGATCGTGCGCCGGGGCCTCGCACATCGCCTCGACATGCAGGGAGTCAACGCCGGCGAGGCGACTGCCGCGCGCAACGGCGCGGTCGCAATCGTCGGCGCGACGGCCCGCGATCCCAGCGAGCTGTACTATCTTGGGCCGGGCGCGGAACGCCTACAGCGCCTAAGCAACTACAACGCGCACATCGCCGCGCTCGACGTCGCGCCGTCGCGCGAACTGACGTGGGGCAACGGCGGCTTTACCGAAGACGGCGTCCTGACGTACCCGCTCGGCTACCAGCGCGGGAAGACGTATCCGCTTGCGCTCGTCGTCCACGGCGGCCCGACGTTTGAGGCCTCTACCGATTCATTTAGTTCCCTCGGACAGGTCTTGGCGGCGCACGGAATGTTTGTGCTGGAGCCCAACTATCGCGGCAGCGATAACCTCGGATTCGTGTACGCCCGCGCAATCTACGGCGAGAATCCGGCCTTCGGCGCGGGTTCCGATTGCCTCGCCGGCGTCAAGGCGGCCGAGGCGACCGGTGCGATCGATTCGTCACGCATCGGCGTCTCCGGATGGTCGGCCGGTGGTTGGATGACGTCGTGGTTGATCGCACGTTACGACCTGTGGAAGGCCGCCGTTACCGGCGCCGCCATCGACGACGCCGTCATGCAGTACACGCTCAGCGAGATCTCCGCCTACATGCCGATTCTCTTTAACGGTCTCACCCCGTGGACGCCGCGAGGATGGAACGCGTATCGTCGTAACTCGCCGATCACCTACGCGCGCAACGTCAAGGCGCCGACGCTGATCCTCAGCGATATCGGTGACGGGCGGGCCCCGGCGCCGCAAGCCTTCGAATTTTTCAAGGCGCTTCACGATCTCGGAAAGACCGTCGAATTCGTCGTTATCCCCGTCAGCGGTCACCATCCGTCGGATCCGGTGCGCCGCCAAGCCGTCGACCAAGTTTGGTCGAACTGGCTGATCCATTATCTCACTCGATAGGAGCGTTCACGATGCAGGTTCGATCGATCAGGAGAGAGATCAGGCTTCTCCGCTATTACGCCCTCACCGTCACCGTTCTCGCCGGAACGTTTTTGGTCGGCGCGGTTCACGAGGCCCGTCAGGTCGTAACGTTCGATACGCTGCGGGTGCATCGCGTCGATATCCTGGATCGCGAAGGGAAACTCGCGATGGCGATCGTCAACCATGACGACTTTCCACCGCCGATCATCAACGACAAGGCCATGCATCGCAGTGGCGGCGCCGACTCCAACGGCATCGTGTTTTACAACCAGCGCGGCGACGAGCAGGGCGCGCTGGATTGGTCCGGGCGAATTCATGCCGATGGCACTTATGAATCTGAGAACACGCTCTCGTACGATTCCGTGAATACCGACCAAATGCTGCAGGTGGACGACGGCAACGACAACGGCAAAACGTATTCTTTCATGATCGGTTGGAACCGTCCGAAGATGGACGCGGAGTTTTTCAGCGTCGTGGACCAAATCGAACGAGCCAAGAGCGATGCACAGAAACAAGCCATCATTGCGGCGCACCCGAGTCTCCGGGGCGCGACGCGTTATCTCTTCGGTTACGATCGAGCCAACACATCGCAGGTGATGCTCGCCGACGGCAAAGGAAAGCCCCGGATCAAGATGTTCGTGACGGCCGATGGGGGCGCCGCGCTGCAATTTCTCGACGCTGCCGGCAACGTCACCGCCTCGTATCCGCCGGGCAAGTGAGAGCACTCATTGCCCTCGCGTGCTGCGCGCTGCTATCGGCGGCGCCGCGGGGCGGCATCACGCTCTCGTTTCCGGCGTCGGTTCACGGCCAGCCGATCACCGGACGCTTCTACGTGATTCTGACGCAGAAAGCCAAACCACCGCCGCGCATCGCGGTTCTGTCGCCCGAGTTTTCGCCGCCGTTTTTCGGCCTTGACGCCGCGAACGTGGCGCCGGGGCAAGACGTGACGATCGACGCCGCCACGCCCGGTTATCCGGTCAAGAGCATCGCTGATCTACCCGCGGGCGACTATTACGTCGAGGGATTGGCGAACGTCTACACTCGATATCAACGCGCCGACGGTCATGCGATTTGGGCGCACGCGCAGTGGGACGGTCAAGTGTTTTCGCTCTCGCCCGGAAACTTGCACTCGCGCATCCAGAAAGTGCACCTCGATCCCAGCGCCGGCATCTCGCTGCGCCTAAATCTGGATCAAGTGATCTCCGAGCGCGAAATTGAAGATTTGCTCGGCGGCGTAGGTTATTCGAGCGATACGGCGTGGATCAAGCATCTCCGAATACAGAGCCCGTCGTTGAGCAAATTTTGGGGCGCGCCGATCTATCTCGGGGCCACGGTGTTGCTGCCCAAGGCCTATGCGCAACACCCCAAGGCGCACTATCCGGTCGTTTACAACCAAGGCCATTTCTATCAACCCGTGCCATGGGATTTTACGACCGACGTGAAAACCGAGACGCCGGAAGCCGCCGCCGAAGGGAAGGCGGGCGGCGTCGGCACCGGTTATGAATTCTATCAGGCCTGGAACTCGCCACGGTTTCCTCGCTTTCTCATGGTGACGTGGCAGCATCCGTGTCCGTTCTTCGACGATTCGTACGCCGTCAATTTCGGCCAACTGCGGGCCGTTCGGCGACGCGATCATGAAGGAACTGATCCCATACATCGAGTCGCACTACCGCGTTCTGCGTGAAGCGCGCGCGCGAATACTCGAAGGCGGCTCGACCGGCGGCTGGGAGTCGCTGGCGCTGCAAGAGCGGCATCCGAGCTTTTTCGGCGGCGCCTATGTTTTCGACCCGGATCCGATTGACTTTCGCTCGTTCCAACAGATCGATCTGTATGACGATCCCAACGCCTTCGAAGCGCCGCAATCCGATATGTGGCACACGATCGCGCGACCATGGAGCCGCCGCGCGACGGGCCAGGTGTTGTCCACCGAAAAGGCACTCAGCGAGTACGAGGAAGTGATGGGTTCGCACGGCCGCTCGGCGTATCAACTCGATGGCTGGTGGGCGATCTTCGGCCCCGCCGATGCTGACGGCTATCCGGTTCCGATGTGGAACATGCAGACCGGCGTGATCGATCGAAGCGCGGTGAACTATGCGCGCGACCACGGCTACGATTTGAGTTACGCGCTCAAGAAGAACTGGGCGTCGATCGGCCGATATCTCGCCGGCAGGCTCCATTTCTTCGTCGGCGACATGGACAGTTATTATTTGAACCTCGCCGTTTATCGCATTGAAGAGGTGATCTCGTCGCTGCGAAACCCGCCGGCGCGCGCCACGTTTGCGTACGGGCGTCCGCTGAAGGGTCACGGTTGGCATCCGATGACGTGGGCGGCGTTGCTGCAGCAAATGGCGCGAGAAGTGCATCGGAACGCGCCTGCCGGTGAGAGCGACGCGCAGTGGAATTACTAACGCACCTCATACTCGCGGCCGTCACGGGATTGGCGGCCCTGCAGTTTCGTAACATCGGTCCGCTCGACGGACGCATCGATACGGTCAGCGGCGTCTCTGCAGACCCGACGACGTACTACGCCGGTGGGCTCGGCGGGCTGTTCAAGAGTAACGACGGCGGCTTTACGTGGAAGCCAATCTTCAACGACAAGCCGGTCAGTTCGGTCGGCGCGATTGCGGTTGCGCCGTCGCAGCCGGCGACGCTGTACATCGGCACTGGTGAGGCCAACTTGCGCAACGACATCGCGTTCGGCGATGGCGTCTGGCGTTCGACCGATTCGGGAAAGACGTGGACGCACGTTGGACTCGACGGGACGGGACAAATTTCCGCCCTCGCGGTCGATTCCTCGGACGCCAGGCGCGCGTACGTTGCGGCGCTCGGAGATGCGTATCGATTCGGGACCGAGCGCGGCATCTATCGCACGACCGACGGCGGCGCAACGTGGCAAAAAGCGCTCTATACCGACGAACGCACGGGCGCATCGAGCATTGCCATCGACCCCGGCGATTCGAAACATCTGCTCGCCGGCATGTGGGAGGGATGGCGCACGCCCTATCATCTTACGAGCGGCGGGCCTAATGATGGAATTTACGAATCGCTCGACGGCGGCGACCATTGGACGCGGCTACAGGGCGACGGCTTACCGAACGGCGTCATGGGGCGGATCGCGTTGGCGTTTGCGCCAAGCAACCCGAAGCGCGTGTATGCTTTGATCGAGGCGGCGCAAGGAACGCTGTGGCGAAGCGATGACGGCGGAAAGCGTTGGACGATGGTCAACGCGTCGCACGGAATCGATCAACGGCCGTTTTACTTCACGTCGTTGGCCGTCGATCCGCAGAATCAGAACCACGTCTTTTTCATGTCGGTGCGGATTTGGGAGAGCACCGACGGCGGTAAGACCGCCAAAGAGATTCACTCCCCGCCGGGAGGCGACTACCATCAGCTGTGGATCGATCCACGCAACGGCGCGCGCATGATCGGCGGAGGCGACGACGGCGCTGCGGTTAGCCTAAACGCCGGCAAGACGTGGCTGTACGGGCCGTTGCCGATCGCGCAATCCTATCACGTGGATACGGACGATCGCATTCCATATACCATCTGCTCGGAGGATCAAGATGCCGGGAGCGCGTGCGGTCCGAGCAATAGCTTGTCCGGCAGCATCACGCCGGACGACTTTTTCTATGCGGGCGGCGGAGAGAGCGGCTGGATCGTTTTCGATCGGCGCGATTCGAACTTAATTTACGGAGACAGTTATCAAGGTGCGGTGACGCAGTACGATCGCCGCACGAAACAGGCCCGACGCATCGACGTTTGGCCGATGGATGCGATGGGCTGGCCCGCGGGGCCGCTACGGTATCGTTTCCAATGGACTGCGCCGCTGGCGATCTCGCCGCAGCATCCACACCGCTTGTATATGGGCGCAAATCGAATTTTTCAGACGGATGACGGAGGTACGACCTGGCGCGCGATGAGTCCCGACTTGACGCGCGACGACAAGGCGCGCCAGCAGATTTCCGGCACGCCGATTACGCCGGACAATACGAGCGTCGAATACTACGGCGTCGTTTTCAGCATCGGCCCTTCGCCGCTGCGCGACGGGGAAATCTGGGCCGGTACGGACGATGGCCGCGTCTGGCTTACGCGAAATGCTTCCACAGGGTCAGCACAAATTGCTCGATGGACGGACGTGACGCCGGCGGCGTTCGCGCGCAACGATCGACGGTGGCTGCGCGTTGATTACGTTGCCCCATCGTCGTTCGACCCGGGCACCGCCTACGTCGCCGCCGACGCGCACAAGTGGGGAGATCGCACGCCGCATTTGTTCGTTACGCGCGACTACGGTAAGACGTGGCGCGTTATTTCCGGTGGCTTACCGCAAGACAGTTATACGCGCATGATTCGCCCCGATCCGGTTCGGCGCGGGCTGCTGTACGCCGGGACGGAGACCGCCCTCTGGTATTCGCCGGACGACGGCGCGACGTGGATGCGTTTCGGCAACGGCTTTCCCGTCGTGCCCGTATACGACTTCGTGGTGCAGCAGCGATTCGACGATCTGGTCGTCGGCACGCACGGTCGCGGCATCTGGATTTTAGACGACTTACATCCGCTGCAAGAGCTCACGCCCGAAGTGCGTTCCAGCCCGCTCCATCTCTTTTCGTTGCGCGAAGCCTATCGCTTTCGTTTGCACCCGAGCGAATCGGAGTCTCAGTTTGAGGCTGACAACCCCGGCTATGGCGCCGACGTGAATTTCTGGTTGGCTGCAGTAGCGCCGAAGGGCGATACGATCAAGATTGAAGTGTACGATGGGGCGCGACTCATTCGCACGATCGAGGTCAAGAAGCCCGAGGTCGGCGTGAATCGCGTCTGGTGGAACCTTCGGTACGACCGTCTAAAACCGCCGAAGGATTACGTGCCGTGGGCGAGTGGCGGATTCACCGGACCGCTCGTGCTGCCGGGAAAGTACACCGTGCGCGTTCTGGCCGATGGCCGTGTCGCACAAGGCACGGTACGAGTGCTTCCCGACCCGCGCTCCCGCGCTTCACGGATCGATCTCGAGCGACAACTCGATTTTATCTTACGCGTTCGTGGCGAGATTGCGACCCTGAGCAAAATCATAGAGCGGCTCAAAGACGTCGAGAAGAAGAATCCGGCGCTCACCGCGCGCGCCGACGCACTACTCGGCGAAGTCTACAACCCCGAGGTGACGCAATCGGAAGATGCGCTGCGCGTGCCGGAACGGGTTTACGGACAGCTGAGTTTTCTTGCCTCGGAGGTGGCATCGTCCGACGCGGCGCCGACGCAGTCAGATTACGGCGTCTTGCAAACACTGGAGGCGAAAGCAGCGGCCCTGATTGCACGAGCTCAGGCACTCTTTTAAGTCATTCCCACGTCCGGAACCAGGTTGGCTTTTCGATGAGTCGGAGGATGTCGCGAACGAAGCGTTGTTCGCCTTGCAACCGCGAGAGCGCGTGCGCTCCGGCGACCGTCGCTGCCGCCGAATCGGCGCGGTCGCCGTAAAGGCGCTTCAAACGGCGCTCTTGCGCGACGAGTTCCTTGTTGCGGCGCTGCAACAGTCGCGTCGCTTCCAAGCGGCGCAACGCCGTTAACAAAACCAGCGCGATCTCGAGCGCGCAGTCGCTCGTACCGGTATCGCACAGTACCTCTTGCAGTATTTCGCGGAAGCGCTGCTGGCCTTTCGTAGTGACGTGATAGATGATCTTCGACGTCGCCGGACCGCGTTTGGCTTTACCCGCGCGGCCGCTTAGGTAGCCCGATTTTGCGAGGCGGGCCACGAGACTGTAGACGTTTCCACGGCGGAGTCCGCGATAGAGCGCGGTGTGCTGCCGTACGGCACGATCGATCGCGTAGGCCGATAGCGGTTGCCACCGCAGCAGTCCGAGAACGAGTAATTCACGCTCCACGCGCGACCTTATGACACGAAGGGGCCGTTGAGCACGATATGCGCGAGCGCAAACGCTGCGGTTAGCCAGAAGAGCGTGGTGTGCCAACGCCTTAGCGGGCGACGATAGACACCCGGCGATTGTAGATTCGTGCCCAGAAAGGCTTGCATTCCAAGGCCTAGCGTCGCGAGGCCTGCAAACCAGAGGCCGTTGGCGTTGGCCCCACTGGTTGACGTCATCGCTGCCATCGTGTGATAGAGGGCGCCAAACAGCGCGAGGTAGCCCAAGAAATAGTGCGGGCGCATGCGAAGGGCAAAGGCGCCGGACCCCCAGCGCCTCAGTGCCCAAGCGATGGCTGCGGTGAGCGGAATCAGCGCGAGTGCGAACCAGGCCGCGATGTCGGAACCGCTCATCTATTCGACCTTGACGTATTTCGTGTCAACGACGACGCGCTTGATGTCGACGTTGTTTGGTTTCGTCAGGATTCCGTAGACGTAGAGCACCGCACCCGGAACGATGTCGCCGGTCGCGCCCATCATCACCGGCGTTCCAGAGGGAAAATAGAACGTCACGGACTTGCCTGTGGCGCGCGAGACCGTGTCGCTTTGATGCATCAGCAACTCGCCGACGATCGTCGTGCGTTGCACTCGCGTCACGCGGACGGCAATCTGAACGCTGTGGCCGGGCGCGCTTTGCGCGAATTGTTGCGGCGTCATTGGAACGGGCGGGGCGTGCCCCATCATCTGGGCGAGTAGGATGACGTAAAACAGAATTTTCATAAACCAAACCTACAACGTTTTGAGCGGCGGGCAACGGGCGGGGCGGCGCAATTTACTCCTTGTTGAAGTAATTTGGCCCGACTACCGGCAGCCCCGCCGGAAGCTCGCGGCAAAAAACGATGGGCGTGTGGCTTACCAGGTACTGCCTACGCAATCCGGTTGCACCGACGCTGTTCTTCGTGCTGGTTTGCGTGTTGGGGCTCGTCGCGTTGACGCGCATGGGACGCAGCCTGTTGCCGGCCGTTGCGATACCCGTGGTTTCCATCGCGGCACCGTACCCCGGTGCGGCGCCGGCCGAAATGGAGCGCCTAATCGTCGAACCGATCGAAGATAACTTGCAGAGCCTGCCCGGCGTTGAGCGCGTTTCGGCGTCGGCGCAGGACGGGATCGCCGAAGTCCTCGTCCGCTTCCGTTTCGGCAGCGACGCCGAAGTCGATCGAAGCAACGTGCAACAAGCCGTTGATGCCGCACGCGCAAACATGCCGGACGATCTGGTTGCGCCGATCGTTTCGAAAGACGATCCGACGCAGGCGCCGGTGTTTGAGGAAGCCGTGAGTTCCGCGCTGCTCTCCGACGCGCAACTCGCCGAAACGTTGACGCGGCGGATCGCACCGGCGTTGCGGTCGACCGCAGGCGTCGGGACGGTCGTCGTGAGCGGCGCCCAAACTCGCCAGTTTACCATTCGCCCGCGAAGCGCGGCACTGGCCGCGTTGCGCGCGACACCCCTCGACGTGTTTCGCGCGACGGCGGCCGGAAACGACGTCCTTCCCGGTGGATTCCTACGCTCGTCGACCGTGCAGGCGGCGATCGGAATCAATGCCGCGGCGCTCTCTAGCGACGCCTTGGCGAAATTACCGGTGGCGATTGCGGGCGGTCCTTCCGTTCGCTTGCGCGATGTCGCCGACGTGACCGATGGTTACGCTGATCGCAGCACGATTTCGCGCGCGGACGGCGATTCGTCGGCGATCGTCTCCGTGTCGGTGGCGGCGGGCCAGGACGCGATGCGCACGATCGTCGCGGTTCGTGCGGCCTTCCGACGACTGGGGGCGCAACTGCCGATGGTGCGCTTCGAAGAGCTGCGCACCGACGAGCCGTCGATCGAAGCCGCGATCGGGGGCGTGCTGCAGACGCTCGGCGAGGGAATCGTGTTGACCGTATTGGTCATGCTGCTTTTTTTGCACGCATGGCGCAATGCGGCGATCGCGGCGATCGCGATTCCGACGTCGCTTTGCGCGGCGTTCGTCGCGATGTGGGCGATGGGCTTTACGCTCAATCTGCTCTCGTTGCTGGGACTTTCGCTTACCATCGGGATTCTCGTCGACGATTCGATCGTCATTATCGAAGCTATCGCGCGGAACGTCGTCCGCGCGCGGTCGACGGATGAGGCGGCACTGGCAGGGAGAGGCGAATTGGGCGGCGCCGCCTTCGCGATTACGGCGGTCGACGTGGCCGTGTTTGCGCCGATAGCGCTGATGCCCGGAATTATCGGCGAGTTCATGCGCGAGTTTGGGCTCGTCATCGTCTTCGCGACGGCGTTTTCGCTGCTGGTTTCTTTCACGCTGACGCCCCTTATGTGCGCGCGCTGGTCGCTCCCCAAAGCGGCAGCCCCGGAGTTTGGCGGCATGGCGTATAGGGACGTCGCGCGAGCCTTGCGTCAACGATTGCGAACGTTGCCTTGGACGTTTCGCAAGCCCCCGTTGTTCCATCTCGTGGCGCTTTGGCACGGCACGCTCAATGCGTTCAATGAAATCGAAGGGCGCGTTGCGGAGCGTTATGCTTCGATTTGGCTGCCGCTCGCGTGGGCGCGGCGACGCCTTCTCGGCGTGGCGGTTCTGGGCATATGCGTCGTCTCGTTTGGGTTGCTCGTTTTGGGAATGATCCCGACGGAGTTTTCGCCGCCGGTCAATCGCGGAAAGGTGACGGTCGAACTGACCTTACCGGCCGGCACGCCGCTCGAACGGACCGATTCGGCGGCGTTGCGGCTAACCGAGGCATTGCTCCGCGATCCCGCAGTCGGTCACGTCGAAGCGACGGCGGGACGCGCGTTCAACGGCAGCGCGGACGTCTTCGCGAGCGACGTTGCCGAATTAGCAATCGTTCTGAACGATCCGAATAGCGACGGAAGGCGCGTTACACAGGAAGTTAAGGCGCTCCAACGACTCGTGCCCGACGCAAACATTACGGCCGCGGGCGCAGGCATGGGGGGCGCCCCTCCGATCAGTTACAGCGTCTCATCCGACGGTACGGATTCGTCAAGCGTCGACGTGGGCGCGGCCCGCATTGCGGAGGTGTTGTCCGGCTCTCCTTACGCCACCGACGTTCGAACGAGCGACCTAGGACTCGCGCCGCACGTCGCCATCGGCATCGACGAGGAAAGGGCGCTGCTGCTCAACATCAACTCGGACGATGCCGCGCGGACTGCGCGCATCGCTACGGCGGGAGCTATCGCGGCAAAGGCGCGTTTGCCGTCGGGATTAGTTGACGTAGTCGTGCGATCCGACGCCGCCGAAAAGGGTAGTTTGGACGACGTCGAGCGACAGCCCGTTAGAAACGGTGAAGGCGCGTTGATTCCGCTGGGCGACGTGTCGACGTCTACGCGTTCGCGGCAGCCGGTCGTGATCGAACGGGAGAACGGCGGACGTGTCGTCACGGTCAGCGCGAACCCGACTGAGGGTACGCCGATCGGCCTGGCGACCTCGGCGGTCTCCCGTGTGATGCGCAATCCGGCGTTTCTGCCGCCCGGCGCACGCATCGAGCCGCGCGGCGACGTGGAGCAATTTTTGGATGCAGTTGTGAGGATTTTTGCCGCATTAGGGATTTCGCTGGGCTTGGTGTACGCGATCCTCGCCGTGCTGTATCGCAGTTATGCGCTTCCGCTGATCATTATGCTCACCGTGCCGCTGGCGGCGGTCGGCGCCTTCGGAACTCTCTTCGTTCTGAATGCTATGCGCACCGTTTGGCCGGCGGCGGGCGTGCTGCAAAATCAAACGCTCAATCTCTATTCGATGCTCGGTATCGTGATGCTGGTCGGCCTGGTCGCAAAGAACGGTATCTTGCTGATCGAGTATTCGGAAAGGGCTTTCCGCAACGGCCGACCGGTGCTCGACGCGGTTTCTCAGGCGGCGCGGGTGCGCTTTCGTCCGATCGTGATGACGACGTTTGCGATGATTGCGGGGATGCTTCCGCTCGCATTGGGCGACACGATCGGCGCAGAGTATCGCCGCGCGCTCGGGACCGTCGTCATCGGCGGATTAAGCACGTCGCTGATGTTAACGCTGTTCGTCGTGCCGCTCGTTTACGTGGCGTATCGGGGTGGGGAAGATACGGAAAGCGAAGTGGCGCGGGGCCTATCGCGCGAAGAGGCGTATGCTGCGGCGAACGGCGCAGCGGCTAACGCAGGGTGACTTATCGATGACCGACGGTAAAAGCGATCGTTACCTGTAAGAAGGGCGCGCGGAATGACTGCGCGCCCTTCCTTGGACTCCGATCAGAATGGGCGCTACTTGACGATGAGTGGTTCGGAGGCGATGCCGAGCGGACTGGAAGCGCTGAGCGTCGAGAACGGTGAGGTTGCACCGCGCTTGTAACCTACGACGTTATCACCCTGATTCGATTGAAAGTAGGCTCCGCTGGCGGTAAATCCGCCGAGAGTGGGACCATACTTTTCGATTCCATCGGTGATTTTCGTCGATGGCGTTGTTGAGCCGTACGTGTAGACGTTGACGTCCGACGTGGAAAAGTTCGAAACGTAGATCACGTCGCTCTTGCCGAACGAAACACCGATCGGCCCAGTAAGTTGGGTGAGACCGGAGTTTTTGGGCGTCGTCGTGCCGGCCGGAATCTCAAAGACAGCGTTAGTTGAGTCACAGGCGACCCAGACGTTGTCGGCGGCATCGACGCCGACCCCGACGGGTTGTCCGAGAGAGCTAAAATTAATCGTTGCGTAGGGTGACGTCTGTCCCTTCGCATAGGCGGTAACGGTGTTGTTTCCGAGGTTACTGACGAAAACGTTGCCCTTTGAATCGACGGTCACGCCGTAAGGCGAACTGAGGCCGTTGGTGATGGTTAGGCTCGGCGAGGTTTGGCCCTTAGGATAGACCGTCACCGTGTTGTTGGCATCGTTGGCAACGTAGAGCGTTTTGCCGTTGTCAACCGCGACTTGGGCTGGTGCGTCGACGCCGGTGGTGATGGAACCGATTGGCGCCGAGTTCGGCACGCGCGGATCGAACATCAGTACGCCGCTCGAGCTGTCGGCGACGAACAGAATTTCTTTGTGGTGACGATGGCGCGGGGGCCAGCCAAACGGAGCGTTTGGTTTGCTGGGAGTTGCCGGGACGATGATTGGTCCAGAAACGACTGGACCGAGCAGCACGCGCATTCCGGGCGAAACGGCGTGCCCGGACGGCGTTAGTGAAGAAGGAGTCGAGCCGGAGTTGGGCCCGTTTCCCGAGCATCCGGCGGCGAACGCGAGCGCGCTCCCTACGAGGATCGCACGTCGCAAAATCGTTGACGACATTGGTGGTCCTCCGAGTCTTGGGTGATTAGGGAAAGCGCGATTTCATTTTCGTCTACGGAGCCACCTTTGTAGGGGCGCCGGGCTGACAAAACGTCGCTCGGGATAACAAGCGAGACATGAAATTGCGGGATGATAGGGGAGGTGCTCCGAGAAACCGTTCGTTGATGGGACGTGCGGCGAGGCGGACCTTTATCGCGAGCTTTCTGGGATGGACCCTCGACGCGTTCGATTTCTTTCTACTCACCTTCGTTATCGGGCGAATCGCAACGAGTTTCGAAAAGAGCATCGCCGAGGTTGCGTTCGCTCTTACCCTCACGTTGATGTGCCGCCCCATCGGCGCGTTGCTCTTCGGATGGATCGCGGATCGGTACGGGCGGCAGACGCCGTTAATGGTAGACATCGCCTGCTACTCGTTGATCGAATTGCTCACCGCGTTCTCGCCGGACTTCACGGTGTTCTTGGTTCTCCGCGGGCTGTACGGCGTCGCGATGGGCGGCGAATGGGGCCTCGGGGCGGCGATGGCCATGGAAGTCCTACCGGCACGCAAACGCGGTTTTTTCAGCGGAGTGCTGCAGGAAGGCTATATGGTCGGCTATTTGTTCGCCGCGCTGGTGTATTACTTCGTGTTCACGTTTACGCACTGGGATTGGCGCGGTCTTTTCGTGATCGGCGTGTTTCCGGCGCTGCTAATCTTTTACATTCGCAAGAACGTGCCGGAATCGCCGGTCTGGCTAGACCGGCGCGCCAAGGGAGTCGCGCCGGCGCCCCGGTTTTTGCTGAACTCGTTTGCGGCGCATTGGCCGTTGGTTCTCTATGCGATTCTCTTCATGGGCGCATTCAACGCGATGTCGCACGGCACGCAAGACCTCTATGCGACGTTCTTGCAGAAACAGCATGGTTTTTCGGCCGGCGTAACGTCGTCGCTCTCCATTGTAGCGGCCTTTGGGGCGATCGCCGGCGGAATCGTCAGCGGCACGTTGTCGCAGCGGTTTGGACGCCGGGCGACGATTATCGCGTGCGCCGTGTTGGCGGCATGCTTGATTCCGCTGTGGGCGTTCAGTCAGACCGTTGCGTTGTTGGGCCTCGGCGCATTCGCGATGCAGTTCATGGTGCAAGGCGCGTGGGGCGTGATTCCGGCGCATCTCAACGAACTCTCGCCGGGCGACGTGCGCGGGACGTTCCCGGGGTTTACGTATCAGTTGGGCAACTTGCTGGCGGCCGGAGTCGCGCAGATTGAAGCGGTGTACGCGCAACGGTTCATGCTGCCGGGATACGGAGCGAATTATTCCGCGGCGATGGCGATGGTCGTTGCGGTCGTGGTGGGTTGCCTCGCCGTGTTGACTGCGCTCGGATATTTAGTGCGCCATGAGAACCGAGAGGCTGCGCTTAGTTAGGGTGACGCTGACGTCGTTGGTGACGGAGACGGCGATGGAGTCGGCGTCGAGCCGGGCGGGAGTTGCCCGCCATAGAGCGCGAGTAACCAGATCGCCGTGTGGCGCACCGTAACCTTCGGGGTCGGGAATTCGAACTGCACCGTTTGCGACTGCGGCGTCGTGAACTTCGAGAACGTTCCTAACAGTTGATCGGCGCGTTTGCCGCGCAGCACGGTTTCGTTATACAACTGCAGCGTAAAGACGCGTCCCTCGTATTGAAGTTGCGGCAGCGTGTATTGCACCGAGGCCAAGCCGTTCAACTGAAAATCGGTGTTGCTCTGGAGGCGGATCGCGACTAATGGCGTGACGTGCATCAACATAGGGTTGGGGTTGGTCATCGCCGGAGCGTCGCGGGGAAGCGGTTCCACTTGCATCGTCATCGTGCCGAGCGGCGTGGGCGACGGGGTCGGGCTGTCGCTGTCGCTCGTGTCGGGGGCGCTGTCGTCGTCGTCGGACGAAGCGCTCGCCTTCGGAGACGGCGTTGGACTCGCCGTCGGTTTGGCAGTCGCTTTGGGTGAACTGCCCGGCGCCGGAGACGGCGGAATGTTGAACGCGAGCGTGCACCCGTATTGTTGATTGAACTGAAGGATGTTCGGACACTTCATGCCGGTCGGCGCTTGCCCGATGGGATATTGAGCCTCATTGGGCGCGAGCGTGGCGCCGGGATTGGCGAGTTCCTCACGTCCGTTGGGACCGATCGTTGGGCCTGCCATGGTATTGTTGCCGTTCATTCCGCCGATGCCGCCGTTCATGCCGCCGATCGAGCCAGGCTGCGTGATGGGCGGCTCCATTCCGCCGATGCCGGAATCGAGGCCGGAACCCTGACAGGACGCTAACGCTAGCGCGAGGGCGGCAAAGACGAGTCGGCTATCGCAAGGCATCACGGTGTCCTCATTCCTTCGCTTGGACCCGGGCATGGAACTCTTCGACGAAGGAGTCGATCGAAACCGTGCGCTTCTCTTCGACTCCTCGCGCATTCACGTTGACGGTTCCATCGGCAGCCTCTTGTTTGCCCGCGACCAAAATATAGGGTACTTTCAGGGTTTTCCAGTGCCGAATTTTATATCCCAACTTCTCGTTAGATTCGTCCGTTTCCACGCGAAAGCCCGCTCCCGATAAGCGAGCCGCCACCTCGCGCGCGTAGGGCAGTTGGTGCTCGGAAATCGGCGCGATGACCGCTTGCACGGGCGCCAGCCAGACCGGAAAAGCGCCGCCGTAGTGCTCGAGGAGGATCCCAAAGAAACGTTCCAACGAGCCGGCAAGGGCCCGGTGTATCATCACCGGTCGATGATCCTGTCCGTCGGCGCCGCGGTACTTGAGGCCGAACCGGGCGGGCAAGACGAAGTCGACCTGAACCGTTCCGAGCTGCCATGGACGGCCGATCGCGTCCCGCACGTTCACATCGAGCTTCGGGCCATAGAATGCACCGCCGCCCTCGTCTACTTCGAACGCAAGTTCGTAGCGTTGCAGCGCTCTGCGAATCGCCTGTTCGGCGATTGCATCGGTTTCGACGCGATCTTTTGGATCGCGCGTCGAGAGAACGTATTGAAATTCGGAAAAGCCGAAGGCTTTCATCAGGCGCAGCGCTTCGTCGAGCGTTTGTTCGAATTCGCCCTGGAGCTGGTCGGGCATGCAGAAGAGATGCGCGTCGTCTTGCGTGAAGCCGCGCACGCGCGTCAGACCATGGAGTACGCCCGAGCGCTCGAATCGGTAGACGGTGCCGAACTCCGAAAAGCGCAATGGCAGATCGCGATAACTGCGCAGTCGGCTTCGGTAGATCAGGATGTGTCCGGGACAGTTCATCGGCTTGAGCCGAAAGCGTTGCGTCTCGACTTCGAGCGCACCGAACATGTTTTGTGCGAAGTTTTCGAGATGGCCGGAAGTTTCGTAGAGCCGCTCGCTGGCCACGTGCGGCGTAACGACGGGAAGGTAACCGCGCTCGCGCAGCCCCTCGCGGATGAAGTTCTCGATGATGCCGCGCACGATCGCGCCTTTGGGATGCCAGAACACCAGACCGCCGCCGGCGTCTTCTTCAATTGAAAAGAGGTCGAGCTCGGCGCCGAGTTTGCGATGGTCGCGGCGGTGCGCTTCTTCGAGGTGCGCCAGATACTCGTCGAGCTGCGCGCGGTGGTACCATGCGGTGCCGTAGATGCGCTGGAGCATCGGTTTATGCTCGTCGCCGCGCCAGTACGCGCCCGCCACGCTCGTAAGTTTGAACGCCGCGATTGCGCCGGTTGAGCCGGCGTGGCCGCCGCGGCACAGATCGGTGAAGTCGCCAATGCTGTAGAGCGTTATCGGCTGCCCCTCAGGAATTTCGCGGGCGATCTCGAGCTTGTACGGATTCGATTGGAAGATCGCGACGGCGTCGTCCCGCGAGACTTCGCGGACCGTCATCATGTAATCGGCGGCGACGATCTCACGCATGCGGGCTTCGAGGCGTTCGAGGTCCATCGGCGTAAACGGCTCGGCCCGATCGAAATCGTAGTAAAAGCCATTTTCGATCGCCGGTCCGATGGTCGGCTTCGCCTCCGGAAAGAGATCCTGTACGGCATAGGCCAGTACGTGCGCGGCGGTGTGGCGCAACTCCGGAAGCGACGGCGTACCGTCGGACACTCTAACGTCCGCGCTCATCGCCGGGCGGTTCGTAACCAGAGACGGGCTCATCCTTTGAACGCACGCATGCTTGGAGGGCTAAGAATGCCACAGGAGCCCTCGGGACTTGCTGTGAGCGTCCTTCGACTCCAGTCCGCGTAACAACGCCCAGGGAGCAGGGCGAGCAAGAGGCTTGTTCATGGGTATAGTACTTTCATCCTAGTCCTACCGTTAGCAAAGCGGGGTTCAACGCTGGATGGAGGCACTGATGACGGCAGTAGGACGCTTGTGGAATCGGCCGTTTCTCGTGCTGGGCGCTGTCGCTTCAGTCGCCGTGCTATCGAGTTGCGGCGAAGGTTCCCCGGTAGGCGGCGTCCCTACGGTCTCGCCGACACCGTCCCTCCATTCCGCTCGGGATGACAATCGCAATGGGCTGGGTTCGCAGCATCGGAAGCGCCGTTTGAGCGGCGCAACGATCACCGTGAATCCCTCGCAGCCGGGTCCGACCGTGACGACCGGCGTGTTGGGAGGCGACATGGGCGTCTGGTATCCCATGAACAAGCCTTGGATCGTGCCCGCGTTTGAAGCGGTGCATCTCGTGAAGACTCGCTTTCCCGGCGGCAAGGCGGCCGATATTTATCATTGGGAAACCAATCGAGACAGTGTGGGCACTTGTTCGCACGGACAACAGCCGAATGCCAATTCGAACTTTGACCGGTTCATGGCGAACGTCGCCATGCCGGCGCACCTCGATACCGCGGTGCAAGTAAACTACGGCTCTAACGGCGACTGCAGCGGTCCCGCGGATCCGACTGAGGCGGCGAGTTGGGTTACATACGCCAACAATACCGAGGGGTACGGTATCTCGTATTGGACGGTCGGGAATGAACAGTATGCGAGCGGGGCAGTCGATCTGCATTCTCCGGCGCACGATCCAACGGAATATTCCTCCGTTGAAAGCAGCCAGTATTACAATCAGATGCATGTAGCCTCTAGGGTTCCGATCAACGTGTGCGTCGACGGGGATCTCCACTCGAATCACAACCATTGGAACACGATCGTATTCTCCCAGGCGCTCTACGATTGCGTTGAATTACATTACTACGCTCAGAACGGGACGTTGCCCGTCAGCGACTCGTACATCGTGAACCAGGCCGCGTTGGATTTTACCACTGAGCTCGGCGCAATTCGCAGCGATCTCAATGCCGTCGGCCGCGGCAGCACGCCGTTGTACGTAGCGGAGATCGGCTCCGTGACGGGTCCTGGAGGAAAGCAGACTCAGTCGATTACGCAGGCGCTTTTTGCCGGACAGATGATAGGCGAGATGCTCAACGACGGCATTACACGTGCGACCTGGCACATCGGCTTCGGCGGTTGCGACCCGAAGAGCAAAGGCGGCGACTTTAGTTCCCAACTCTACGGTTGGCAGAATTTCGGCGGCGCTATGATTTTCTCGGATGAAAATCCCGCGTGCGGCGACATTGCGGGTGGAACGATCTTGGCGACGGCGGCAGCGTTGGAAACGGCCAGTGACTTCGTACGCAACGGCGAGACGATGCTGGGTACGACGGTGCAAGGCTCGACGGTGATTCGAGCGTACGCTTCTAGCTATGCGGGAGGGTACGCGCTAATGCTCTTCAACCTCGACGAAAACGCCTCTCACGACGTCACGGTGTCGATCAACGGAAAGGCGGCCGGGTCCGGCGGCACGGTCTACACGTACGACAAACTGCTCTACGACGCGTCGAAAAATAAGGTCTGGAAGACTCCGACCAGTGCGCCGCTTGCGCCGTGGGTCACTAACTTTATCCTGACGCTGCCCGCCTGGAGCATCGAGGTCGTGCAGACGCAATAGCCGTCGCTGCAACGGCGCTGCGCGCAGGGTCTTAATATGGAGTTAATGGGCCTCCGCTACAACAGAGGCGAGGCCCCGCTCTTGGGGCCAAGCGACATCACCTTATAAGGAGTCTTATACGTGTTAGGATCGTTCATGCGCGGGTGCACGGCGCTCGTTGCCATGGCCGTGTCGGGTTTGCCCGCGGCGGCCGCGACGCAGTTGACCGGCGCGGGATCGAGCTTCGACTATCCGTTCTTTTCCAAAGCGTTCTACGTTTACAATCAGAAGCACCCCAACGTCACGGTCAACTATCAATCCATCGGGAGCGGCGGCGGCATCGAGCAGTTTACCGCCAAGAACGTCGATTTCGGCGCGACGGACGTGCCGATGAACGCGCAAGAACTCTCGCGCGCAGGCCAGCCGGTCTTGCAGATTCCGGTCGCCCTCGGCGGAGCTGCGATTGCCTACAATCTTCCCGGCGTCACTGCGAACCTTCGGCTGACGCGGCCGGCTTTGGCCGACATCTATCTCGGCAAGATCACGAAGTGGAACGACCCGCAGATCGCCCGTCTCAACCGCGGCGTGCGGCTGCCCGACACGGCGATGATCGTCGTGCACCGCTCCGACGGGTCCGGAACGAGTTACGTTTTTACCGACTTCTTGAGCCACGTTTCAGGCGATTGGAAGAGCCGGGTGGGCGTCGGGAAGAGCGTTTCGTGGCCGGCGCCGAGCGCCGTCGGCGCGAAGGGCAATGAAGGCGTTGCCGGACAGATTCGCAGCACGCCGGGTGCGATCGGCTACGTCGAACTGGCGTACGTTATCGAGAATCACATGCCGGCGGTGACGCTGCAAAACCGCGCGGGGCGATGGGTAGCGTGTTCCGAGGCAACGGTCGCGGCCGCGGCCACGAGCAAACCGCACGTCAGCGCCACCGATTTCTCGATCGCCGATGCGTCGGGTGCGGATTCGTACCCGATCGCCGGATATTCGTGGATCGTCGCGTACAAAAAGCCGGCGGACTCCGGACGCGCCAAGATACTCTACGACGTGCTTTCGTGGTTAGTCGGACCTGCGGGACAGGCCAATGCGAAATCGGTCGATTACGTCCCCTTGCCGCACAACGTGCAGGCGACCGCGCTCGGGACCCTCAAACAAATGCAACGTTGAACTCGTCCCTCGACTCCGCTCGGGATGACAAGCTTTGGATGACACGCTTTGGATGACACGCTTTGGATGACAAGCTTTGGATGACACGCTTTGGATGACAAGCTTTGGATGACACGCTTTGGATGACAAGCTTTGGATGACAAGCTTTGGATGACACGCTTTGGATGACGAGTAGCGAGCCGCAGTTTCGGCGCCTCGCGCGCTTCGTCAGCCCTGTCGACCGTGGCTTTGCCGCGGTCGTCTATGGCGGGAGCCTGCTCTTCGCGGTGCTGATCCTTGGGCTGTTCGTGGAGCTCGTGCTCGGCTCGTGGCCCTCCCTGAGGGCGTTCGGGCCGAGTTTCATTTGGAAGACTTCGTGGGATCCGGTTGCGAGCAAGTTCGGCGCGCTACCCATGATTTATGGGACGGTCGTGACGTCGTTTATCGCGATCCTGCTCGCGGCGTTCGTGGGGATCATGGCAGCCGTCTTTCTCGCCGATTTTGCGCCGCGCTGGATCGCAACGCCGCTTTCCTTCTTGATCGAGTTGCTGGCGGCGGTGCCGAGCGTCGTGTACGGATTGTGGGGCCTCTTTGTATTGGCGCCGGTCGTGCGCACCGTGATCGGACCGGTCTTGCAGCACGTGCTCGGTTGGATGCCGTTATTTTCGGGACCCATCTACGGCGTGGGGCTGCTGACGGGTGGAATTATCTTGGCCTTGATGATCGTGCCGACCGTGACCGCGATTTCGCGTGACGTGATCGGCGCGATTCCGCGAGACCTTCGCGAGGCGTCGATGGCCCTAGGCAGCACCAAATGGGAAACCGCGATGCGCGTGGTCTTGCCCGCCGCGCGAGTCGGAATTTTCGGCGCCTGCGTCTTGGCGCTCGGGCGCGCGTTGGGCGAGACGATTGCGGTGACGATGGTGATCGGCAATCGTCCGGAGATATCGGCGTCGTTGTTTGCGCCGTCGTACACGCTCGCCAGCGTGATCGCGAACGAGTTCACCGAGGCGACCACGAGCATTTACATCAGCGCGCTGATCGAGCTCGGTTTGATCTTGTTTCTGGTGAGCATCGTCGTCAATGCGCTCGCGCGCCTGATGATTTGGCGCGTGCGAGGCTCGGGCGCGTGATCGGCACGACGCGATTGCGTCGGCGGCGCATTGCGGCATCCTTAGGGACGGGCTTAGCGCTATTTTGCGCCGCGCTGGCCGCCGGTGCGTTGCTCGTGATTTTGGGATACGTCATCGTGCAAGGCGCCGGGGCGGTGAACTGGGCGTTTCTGACGCAACTGCCCCATCCCGTCGGAATTCCGGGCGGCGGCGTCGGGAACGGCATCCTGGGCACGATCATCGTCATCGCGATCGCCGCGGCGATGGCGATCCCGATCGGATTGCTGACGGGCATCTATTTGGCGCTGTTCGGCCGCGGCACGATTCCAGAAGCGTTGCGGTTTCTTTCCGACGTGCTGTCGGGCGTACCGAGCATCGCGATCGGTTTGTTTGCGTACACCGTCTTGGTTGCGCCGCTGAAGCATTTTTCCGCGTTTTCGGCGTCGTTTTCGTTCATGATGCTGATGCTGCCGCTGTTGGTGCGAACGTCTGAGCAAGCGATTCGCTCGGTGCCGCAGACGGTACGCGAAGGCGCACTGGCGCTGGGAATGTCCAATTTTCGGGCGACGATGCGGATCGTGCTTCCGACGGCGCGGCCCGCGATCATCACTGCCTTGTTATTAGCGATCGCGCGCGTGACCGGCGAGACGGCGCCCCTGCTCTTCACCGCGTTCGGCAGTCAATTTTGGGAGAGCAATCCGAATCATCCGATGGCGGTGCTCGCACTGCAGGTGTTCAACTACGCAATCTCGCCGTACGCGAACTGGCAGGCGCAGGCCTGGGGCGGCGCGCTACTGTTGATTGTGGCGGTATTGCTATTGAGTTTGGGCGCGCGGTATATGCTGCGTCAGTCGTCCCGGCGGTTGGAAATATGAACCTGATTGCAGCGCCCGTCGCATCGGAGGGCTCGGTGTTGGGCACCGACGATTTGAGCGCGTATTACGGCGATCGCAAAGCGGTCGGTAACGTTTCGATCGCGTTTCGCCGGAAGGCGGTGACGGCCTTGATCGGACCGTCAGGATGCGGTAAAACGACGCTGTTGCGCTGTCTGAACCGCCTTCACGAGTTGACGTTCGATGCGTGCGTGCAAGGCCGCGTGCTGTTGGAAGGAAACGATATCTACGAGTGGGGCGTCGATCCGATGGCGATTCGGCGCCGCATCGGCATGGTGTTTCAGCGACCCAATCCGTTTCCGACGCTGTCGATTTTGGATAACGCGGTGGCGTGTGGTGGGAGACACTCGAGCCGGCGCGCAAAGATCGACGTCGCAGAGCGCGCGCTGCGCGCGGCGGCGTTATGGGATGAGGTAAAGGACAAACTATCCCGCAGTCCGTTGCAGTTGTCCGGCGGCCAGCAGCAGCGCCTCTGCATCGCGCGCGCGGTCGCGGCTGAGCCGGAGGTGCTGCTGATGGACGAACCCACCGCTTCCTTGGACCCGATCGCGACGGCAGTGATCGAAGAACTGATGGATTCCCTCGCCAAGCAGTTTACGATCATCGCGGTGACACATAACATGCAGCAGGCGGCGCGGGTCTCCGACGTGACGGCGTTCATGCTCGCAGACGAAACGGGGACTGGAAGAATGATCGAGGTGGACGACACCGGCAAGCTCTTTACCAAACCGAGCAATCCGAAGACTGAAGACTACATAACGGGCCGCTTCGGTTAGGGTCGCTGTTTGCGGCGCTCACTCGCGGGGCAACGGCTAGAGGCGTCACATCGCCGGCGCAGCGGTTCCGTCAGACCACTTGCCCACCACCACCATCAGAATCGCCTGCGGCTCGGGCGTGAGATGGTGGCCGTTGTCAAACACGATCGGCGATCCGGGCGTGTCCGCGCCCCAGATGGCGCCGTCGCGCGCACCATACGACTTGGGAACGTGAAACATGACGTGCGGGTACCAGTGACCGACGGTTTCCCCGAGGTTCTGTTCCTTGGAAAGCATGTACGACATCGATCCAGGCTCGGGGGTCGGCAGCGCCATCGCTCTGACTCTAGCGAGGATCTGCAAGCGGCTCAGCCCCGCTAGCGCGAGTTCTGTTCGACGCAGCGTGTACCGCAGCACCGTGCGCGACGCCGGAGCGTTGTAGCAGATCGGCGCACGTATCCGCGTAGTCCAGAAGTCTTTCTGATCGAAGGGGCGCATCCACCCACGCTCGACGAGACACGTGAATCCGTTGTTGCCGTCCTTCCGAGCAACGTATCCGTGCGACGTGAGGACAAGGACGGTCGCACTTCGCGAGATCTCCGGCGGCGCAGCGGTCTGCGCCAGATCGATCTCGGCGCCTTGGTCCATCATGTACTGCGAAAGCGGCGCCATCTTCGAATACTCGAATGTCGTCTCGGATCTCGCGAGCAGCGGCAGCAGCGAAACCGCCAGCGCCAGCGACAGACCGAACGCCCCAGCACGGGTCATACCATACCTCCGGGCCCCATCAACACCATACTGCTAGAACTCTCGACGCCCCGCTCCCGTGACGGAGGGCTTACGGAAGCTGAAAGATGCAGTGCTGCGGATCAAAACTAGCGAGGCGCCATTGAATCCGAGACCAGTTTGAGCGTGGTCTGGTACGTCGTCGAAGAGACGCCAAGCACCCCGCCATGCCGGTCTTCCGTGGTGTAATCGTCGATCGAGATTGGAAGTAAACGTTTAACGTTGTAGTCCACTTTGGCTTCCGTATTGAAGGTGGTGCTGCCTTGCGACGTGTCGTCGACGTGGCGTGTTTCCGAAATGGTCATCACGCCGTCGTCGTTACGCAGGACGACGTAGTCGGCGGTTAACGCGCTCGCGCCCTTTCGTTGCGAGATCGACCAATGTTGCTTCGCGTCGAGCACGTTCGGATCGAAGAAGTTCGCGCCCAGGAAGCGCAGTAGCGTGTACTCCTCTGAATTTAGGTGCTTGTTGGGATCGCAGACGACGGAGGTATTCCCATAAACGGCGCAGGTCGCGGCAGGCGCGCGTCGCGTGTATTGCCCGGCCTCGCTCACCACGACCACCAGTCCGCGGTCCGCTGCTTCGCGAAGGACGTCAACGCTGATCGTTCCGCTGTCATCGAGCTTGCCGGTGTAGCTGTGTGCTCCCGACGTGCCCGGGTCGTTCGTTACGGCCCCATGCTCGCTGGATTCGTAGGTGAACGAATAGACGAGGTGTCGCAGCGGCGCATCGGCACGAACGCCGGACGCGACCACCGGAAAGGCACACGCCAACGCCAAAATGGCTGCACGCTTCACGCGCCGCTATTTTGCGGCCCGACGGGGGTCGTTCCTTGGCGCCGATAGTGACTTAAAGACGAGGCCGCTTCCAGGCGCCTTTCGACCGGACTTGACAGCCGTAGCGGCTTACTGTATAACTCCTATTGTCTTATTTCACTAGGACAAGTAGGACAAAGTTGAGGGTAGCTGACTTTTCGATCGATATGGAGAGCGCGTTGCCGGTCTACGCCCAACTGCGCGATCAGATCGTACACGCCATCGGACGAGGGGCGCTGAGGCCGAACGTCCAGTTGCCGACCGTTCGCGAAATTGCCGTGCATTTGCGCGTCAATCCTAACACGGTGAATCGCGCGTATATCGAACTCGAACGGGAAGGCGTCCTGGTTACGGCGCGCGGTCGCGGCACATTTGTCGCGACGGGTTCGCGTCGTGCGAACGCGGAGGTACGCGCAGGTCGTTTGGGCGACGTTGCGCGCCGAGCGCTTGCGGAGGCAAAGGCGCTCGGTTTCGGCGGCCGTGAGTTACTCAAGGCCATTGCGACAGTCAATCGGAAAGAGAAATAGGAGAGAAGATGTCCGCATTCAATGCCAGTTCAAAAGTTAGAGTAAACCCAATTTCGCTGGTTCTGGGCGTTATCGTGTTGTTGGCCGGCATCGAAGCCGGGCGATCGCTGAATAACGTTTGGTTTATCGTCGCCGGAGCGGCGCTCTTCGCTCTCATAGCGCTCGCGCTCCAGATGGCATACCCGTGGGAATCGGCGGTCGTCTTGCGCGCGGGGAAGTTCCGAAAACTCGCCGGTCCGGGACTCTTCTTCATCGTGCCGATCGTCGACAGCGTGGCGGTGTGGATCGATCAGCGCGTGCAGACGTCCACGTTTACGGCCGAGGAGACCCTAACGAAGGATACCGTACCGGTGGACGTCGATGCGGTGCTATTCTGGGTGGTATGGGATGCAAAGAAGGCCGCGTTGGAAGTCGCCTCATACCAGGAGGCGATTCAGTGGGCGGCACAAACCGCCTTGCGCGACATCATCGGCACCACGTCGCTCGCCGATTTGCTGTCCAGCCGCCAAGTCGTCGACGAGGCGTTGCAGAAGGCGATCGATGCGCGAAGCACGCCGTGGGGAATCACCGTGAACTCGGTCGAGATCCGAGACATCAAGATTCCGGACAACCTTCAGGACGCGATGTCGCGTCAGGCGCAGGCGCAACGCGAGAGTCAAGCGCGGGTGATTCTCGGCGAGGCGGAAACGCAGATCGCGCACTCCTTTATCGATGCGGCCAAACAGTATGAAGGAAATCCGATGGCGCTTCACCTTCGGGCCATGAACATGCTCTACGAGGGACTGAAAGAGAAGGGCGCGATGATCGTGGTCCCGAGCACCGCCGTTGAAACAATGGGCTTAGGGGCGATCAGCGGCTTGACGGCGTTATCACAAGGAACGAAGGAAGGGTAACCGTCACCGGGCCACCGTAAACGCGCGGTCATGCCACTGTCGCGCAGAGCGTTCATCGGTTCGTCCTTGAGTGTCGCGGCTTTGCCGCCCCGGGTATCGGCGGCCGCGGCGAACCCGCGTTCGATTGCGCCGCCGCAGATTGACAGCGCGCGCGTCATCCGGACGGTGGTCGGGCTACGTCCGTTCTGCCCCGCAGGCTTCGCGCTGCGCGCGGAGTCCTTCGGCGGAAAAGTGGTCGTGCACAATTACGGACACGGCGGCGGAGGGTTTAGCTTGTCGTGGGGATGCGCCACGCTCGCGGCGGACCTGGTGGCGCATCGCTCGCCGTCGCACGCGGCAGTTCTCGGTTGCGGCGTGATCGGCATTACGCAGGCCCGAATTCTGCAGGATCGCGGTTGGCAGGTCACGATTTATGCGGCGGAGCTGCCGCCGGCGACGACGTCCAACGTCGCCGGGGCGCAATGGACGCCGACGACCGTCTTCACCAGCGACGCCGCGCGGCCGGCATTCCTGGAGACCTTCCGTAAAGCCGCGCACATCGCGAACCGCAGGTTTCAACTCATGGTGGGACCGACGTATGGCGTGCGCTGGATCGACAACTACGCGCTCGCACGCGATGCGCAGGCCAGCGTTCCGGAGATCGATTATGCGACCCGCTACGGCATTATCGATCTCTATGCCGACGTGGAGACGATCGATCCCAGGTTCGTGCCTTTCCGCGGCTATACGGAGGTGCATCGATTCGGCACTATGTTGATGGAACCGAATACGTTTTTGCCCGCCGTCGAACGCGACTTTCTCTTGCAAGGCGGCCGCATCGTCGTGCGCGAGTTTCGGGAGCCGTCGCAAGTCGCCGCGCTGCGCCAACCCGTCGTCTTCAACTGTACCGGGCTTGGATCGCGCGCGCTCTTCAACGACACGACGCTAGAGCCGGTGCGAGGCCAACTTACCATTCTGGAACCACAGCCGGATATCTACTACACGTACCTCACGGGACAACTCTACATGTTTCCGCGCGACGACGGCATCGTTCTCGGCGGAACGTTCGAGCGCGGAAAGTGGTCGACCAGCGTCGACCTTGCGACTCAAGCGCGCATCTTATCGGCCCACGCGGCACTATTCGCTAAAGTGGGCTAACCGCGCTATTTGAGTTGCGTCAATTGGATGAGGTTGCCGCAAGTATCATTGAGCGTCGCCATGTGTCCCCACGGAAATTCGGTAGGCGGCGTTGCGAACTCGCCGCCGCGACCTTTGATGCGCTCGTAGTCGGCGCTGACGTCGTCGCTATAGAAGTTCGCCGCGGGCTGGCCCTGCGCAAAGATCTCCTGCTGATACGCTTTGCCCGCAGCGTTGTCGTTGAGCGCTAGTTGCAACTCCGTTCCGTTCGGCTCTTCGGGCGACGCCACGGTCAGCCAGCGATAGGGGCCGTTACTAAAGTCGGCCTTCTTGGTGAAGCCCAGCACCTCGGTATAGAAGCGCAGCGCCTTCTCCTGATCGTCCACGTACACGCTGGTCAGTTTGATTCTCACTTTTTCTCCTTATCAGCGTTCTCGGTTTCTGTGCACCGTCGGTATGACGGAATGCGGCCGGAGAATGTGACACGGTGGCAAAGCGGAATGTCAATACAGCGAGGCGCCGTCCTGATTAAGGTTCCTCGGCACGCCGGCGGGGGAGTGTGACGACGACGGTCGTTCCAACGGGATCGCCTTCCAGTTTAATGTCCTCCGCGTAACGCGACACGATAAATAGGCCGCGACCGCAACCGCTGAGCGGCGGTGCCGGCGTTTTTGGCACGCGGTCGAAGCCGCCGCCGCAGTCGGTGATCCGTAGTCGTACGGCACCGCCGTCGCACTCCAGGCGCGTCGAGATCGGTCCCTTGCCGTGGCGGATCGAGTTCGAGAGAAGCTCCGTGAAGACGGTGCGGGCGGCATCCAGGTCGATATCCCAACCGGCATGGCGCTCGGCGGCCGCCATGAAAGCGCCGCGCTGTTGCAACGTGGCGATACCATCGTGCGACTCCGACGACCACAGCAACCCTAACCGACACATCCCTTTCGAGCATTCCACAGTTTTGGAGTAATAAACGCGGCCGAGCCGATGGTCGCCATACTTGCCGTTCAAGGGTCTCCTCGCCGAGCCCGGGAAACCTAGCGCACGCAATGGCACTAGGCGGCAGGACATGACCGAAAAGCCGCAACATCGCCGTGTCGTTCTCAGCGGTGAGTACGACCTATTGCGCCGCGACGAACTGCGGGAGCTCTTCGCTTCCCTCGGCGACGAACGCGAGATCACATTAGACCTCCGCGATGTAACGTACCTCGATTCTTCGTTTCTCGACGAACTCGTGAAACTTCGCCGTCGCCTCACAGAGCACTCAATAACGTTGATTCCCGGTGATGCGAACGTGCGGCGCGTGCTAAATATCACGGGTATGCACGAAATCTTTACCATCCCGAATAGTGATCCAGAGAGGTAAGGGCCGTCACTTGCGCGTGGCGAGGAACGTGACGACGTCCCATGAGTTGCGGATGCCGATGAAGACGAGCAACGTCGTGGCGCCGGCAAGCCCGAACAGCGCCGTCGCCGGCGCAGCGATCAGCCCTGCAGAACTGAGCAAGATCGCGCCGTACGCGGCGAACGGCAAGATCCAGAACCAGATCCAGTCTTCCCAATCGGGAACGTATTCGCGCATGCGTTTGGCGCGCAGCGATACTCTGGCGACATAGACCACGCCGTAGAGTCCGGTGAGGCCGAGGAGCACGGTGGGCCCGATGAATGAGTGCCACGGCGCGCTCAATACGGCTGCGACCAGCAACGCCGCACCGAAGTGCAACACCGTCGGCGTACTGAAGGCTTGCACGCCGTCGTAACTTCGCGCGGGCCGGTCCGCGTTGGTGACCAACGTGATGACGACGAACATCAAGCCGGTTAACGCGGCGGCCGAAGAGCCGATCATTACGTAAAAATTCGCCCAATGCGCCAGAAGGCGCGGCGCGTACTGATAGATCATGCAATGATCCCTAAGGCCGCCGCAACTTCGCGCGCGGCCCGTTCGCCCGTTTCGAGCGCACCGTTCACGGTGCCGCCTTGTCCGTCGAGCGAGGTCGCTTCCCCGGCGAAGAACAACGTTCGATCCAACGGCTTGCCAAGTTCTTCGCGCGCGTCGCCGGCATGGACGCGAAGATAACTGTAAGCGCCGAGGGCAAACGGATCACGGCTCCAATCATGCATCATGCCTTCCCTAAACTCACTGCGTGCCCACTCGGATTTGTCGAAAAGTCCAGCGAATCCGTCGAGGGCGCGCGTGACGATCTCTGACTGTGGCAGTTCGTTCAACGCTATCGCAGCGGGACCGCCGACCCACCCGATGACGGTCGCGGACCGCGAAGGATATTGCGTCCAATAGACGGGAAACGGTTTTCCGGTGTCGCGGAAGAAGCCGGCGTCGCGATAACGGCCATGCTCTATTGCTTCCCAAAATCGGCTGCGAAACCATAGCGCGACTTTGACGACGTGCCCCATTTCGATGTGCTCGATCGCGGCGCGCTTTTGCGCAGGAAGAATGGGGTCGAAAACTACGCTGCTTTCCGCGGTTGCGGTACGTAAGAGACTGATAGGAAGCGTGATCACCGTCGCTCGCGCGTTCAGCGTTCCTGCGTTTTCAGCGTCCGTTTCAATCGCTACGCCGCGCGATTGCCACGAAATGCGGCGGACGACCGTCGAGGTTCGAATCTCGGCCCCGGCAGCAGCGCAGTCGTTCCCGAGCTCTTGAAAAATGGGCGCGTAGCCGCCTTCCGGACGAGTGCTTTTCGAATCGACGCCGGAACGCCACTCGAACGCAATTCCACGCGCGCTGGCGATCGCCGGATCGGCGGCATCAAAGCCTTCGACGAAGGCGCGCGCCAGCGAGAGCGTTTTGCGCAGCGAGGGCTCGCCTTGGAAGCGCCCCAAGAATTGATCCACGGTTTCGTCGTTTGCTAGGGATTGAGCGCGGGCAAAAATGTCGGGCGCCGAGTCGAAACCGCGGCCGCGCTGCAAGAGCCCGCAGTCGTCGAGCCACCAAAAATCGCCGCTCAGCGGAAATGCACGTTGGTCCATTTTGCGCAGGATCGCCATCGTCTGCGTCGCGGTTCCATGAATGAATTCGGCGCCGAGTTCTGCCGGCGGCAAAGTACCGTTGGGCGAGCGCGACCAGACTCGGCCACCGATGCGATCGCGCCCTTCGAGAACGACGACCTTCAGCGATTTTTGGGCGAGATCGCGCGCCGCCGCCAATCCTGCAGCGCCCGCGCCGATGACGATTACATCGGCGTCCAGCGCAGAGGGACTACGGAGCATTCGGCAGGAACTCGCGTCGCTGCGCCAGGCTTAGGAACTGTTCGCGCACGCGCTGCGCTTCGACGTGGTCGTATGCCCTCGCGGCTTCACGTGCGAGTTCTTCGAGGAGTTCCACTTCGTCGGGGTCGAGCTGCGCGCCGTTGGTATGCGCGCCGTACAGCGTAAAACTCACGAGCTCGTGCCGCACCGTAACGGGAACCGCTACGGTGTAGATGGCCGCGTTTTCGGGATCGAGGTGCGAGCGCAGCTCGTCGAGCCAAACGATTGTTTCATCGGCGAGAAGCATTCGAACGAGCAGATCGTTGGCGTCGAATCCAGCCGGCGCAACGTTGGTTTGGCGAGCGGTTGCGACTCCTTCAAACGCGCCCCGTGCGGATCGACGGTAGAGCGCCGCGGCCGCGAGATCGATCGCATCGACGGGAACCTGCACGAGCCCGTCGACGATGGCCGTTTCGTCGGTCGCATATGGGAGGGCCGATGCTGCGCGTCGGAGGATTTTCTCGGCGATGCGCCGCCGGCGGAAGAAGACGGCTTCCACTGAGCGCTCGACGGCATGATTGATGCGATCGAGCAGAATACCGATGGCGATCGTGATCAGTAACTCCATACCGATCGCAAGGCGGCCTATGGCGACCACGCGCGAAAAGAACCAATCCAGGATCGAGATGAAGGCGATCACGCTCAGCGACAAGATTCCGTACACCAAGGCGCGGTTGAGCACGAAGTTGACGTCGAGCACGCGCAACCTGAAGATCGCGTACGCGATGCCGATCGGCATGAGCACGACTGCGAAGCCGATAACCTGCCCGACCGCAAATGGTACGCCAGGCACGAAGTAAATGGCGTAGGCCAAGAACGATGCGAGCGTGCCGACGACCAAAAAGCCCCAACGCTGACGGTCGCTCGGTTTCGCGACCGAGATGTTCTTCGCGACGATCAAACCGGCGAATAAAAACGTAACCAGAGGGATCACGGCGCTCGGAATGGCGTCCCACGTAGGAATCTCTTGCGCGGAGTAATAGGCGCGCCACTCGACGATGTAAAGCGCGTAGGATAGCGCCAAGAACGCCCAGATGGGCGGATCGACTCGCCGCCGCCAGCCCACCACTTCGCCGTTGGGAAACCGCAAGACGAACGGAAGTAGCGGCAAGACGCTCCATGGTCCGAGGATCGTGCTCAGCACGAACGTGAGCGCGAGGTACGTAGACGGCGAAAGAACGTGCGCCCAGTACATGAACGCGGGGCTCGTTCCAAAATATCCCACTGCAAAAACGTACAGCGACCACGACATGATCGACGGACGCAAGAAGACCAGCAGAAAAGCGACGACTAAGAAGACGGTCGGCGGAATGTACGCCAGCACCCCGCCGATGCGTTGCCAAATCCCGAAGGCACGATTTGGCGCCGCGATCAACGTTACCGTGTGCAAAACGCGACCGTGCTCGATCGTTATCGTTTGCCGATCGCCCGGATACGGCGCCCGCAGACGCGACGAAATCTCAGGGTCTCCGTGGTCGATCAGCGTGTCGCCCGCGCGAATGCCCGCGCGGTCGGCGGACGAACCTCGGTCCACGCTCGTAATGATGGCGGTTCGGGCCGGCAGAGTAATTCCAAAAGTCGCCTCGCCCCAGGATTCAGCGAAGTCGGTATGTCCGATCGGCAAATAGTACAGTGCGGCGACGAAGAGCGTCACGAGTATCAAAAGCCCGCGCGACAGAGCTATACGCATTATCTCAACATTTTGACGTGCGGCCGGTTTCAAGGTGCGAGTCAGCGCAATGCATCCGGAGCGATCCGACGGCGAAAGCGGCTCCGGCGTTGTTGCAACGTCGGCGCAGCCTTTCCTTGCGCATCACCGCGCCGGTTCGTTTTGTCATGGGCACACCCTGCGCGATTTAGGGAACATCGTAGTCGATCGTCAAGGGAGCGTGGTCGCTGAAGCGCATCTCCTTATAGATAGACGCGGCGCGAACGCGGGGTGCGAGGTCCGGCGTGATGAGTTGGTAATCGAGGCGCCAGCCGAGGTTGCGATCCCATGCGGCGGGCCAGTTGGACCACCACGTGTATTGCTGTGGGTCTTTGTTGATGACGCGAAACGCGTCCATCCAGCCCAGTCGCTCGACGAGGGCATCCATCCAGGCGCGTTCGTCGGGAAGAAATCCGCTGACCATGCTGTTTCTTGCCGGATTATACGTGTCGATCATTTTGTGGGCGATGTTAAAATCGCCGCACAGGATGTGGGGTTGTCCGGAGTGGCGCAGACCCGCGAGCACCGTCAAGAGACGTTCCAGAAAGTTCATTTTAAAGGCCTGCCGCGGCGGCCCGGTGATGCCCGACGGCACATAAAGCGAACTCACGGTGAAGTGTCGGAAACGAGCTTGGATAAAACGGCCTTCGGCGTCCATGTCTTCCCAGCCGAGTGTGCGGCACACTTCGAGCGGCTCTTCGCGCGAGAAGATCGCGACGCCGCTGTAACCGCGGCGCTCGGCATCGACGAAATAGCCGGTGAATGGCTCGAGCGCCGCGGCTTCGGAAGAGAGTTGATGCTCTTGCGCGCGCGTCTCCTGCAGGCAGAAAACGTCGGCATCCTGCCTGGAGGCCCACTCGAAGAAACCCCGGCGCACCGCCGCGCGGATGCCGTTGACGTTGAGCGTGATTACGCGCATTCGTTGCCGCCGAGGAAAGCGTGGGTTTTGGCCGCAACGTGTTCTAAATCGGCGGTTGGCCAGAGTTTCGCGTGCATTGCAGTCCACGTTGCGGCACCGCTTGCACGAACGGAACGGATTTGCACGCTGGACGGTTTTCGAGTGAGCGGGGAGGTGCCTTTCTTTGAAGCAGCACGCATACGGGACGACGGTGCGATGGAGCGCTGAGGGCGGCCAAGGAACGACGAACTATGGCGCGTATCGGCGCGACCACACGATCGGCGTTGAGGGGAAGGCCCCGATTGCCGCCTCGAGCGATCCATCGTTTCGCGGCGATGCAACGCGCTACAATCCGGAAGAATTGCTCGTGGCGAGTCTTTCCTCGTGCCACCTGCTATGGTATTTGCATCTCTGTGCGACCAATGGAGTAACGGTGCTCCAGTACACCGATGACGCCATTGGTATGATGGAGGAAAACGCCGATGGATCGGGACGGTTCGTGCGAGTCGAGCTTCGACCGCGGGTCACCGTTGCGCCGAAGTGCGATCGACAACGAGCGCTGGCGTTGCACGAAAAGGCACACCACCTTTGCTTCATCGCTCGATCGGTGAATTTTGCGGTGGAGGTGCTTGCCGAAGTTACCGCTTAGAATTGGAACATGTCTGCGATGCTGTTGGCCCGTCGATCCGTCGCGTATCCACCTAACGGCGGCAGATTCCAGTTCTGCTCGATAAACTTCAGGATGCTGCCGAACTCGTACGTCGTGTGCGACACATAACGTGGTTTCGCGTAAGGCGAAATTGCGATCAAGGGAACGCGAAATCCTAGCCCGATGTAATCGAGTTGCGGCGGCGGGGCGTTGTCGTAAAAGTTGCCGTTTCCTTCCTCGGCCCATACGACCAAAATTGCCGAGTGCGGCCAGTATGAGCTTTGCCGTAATGCTTTGACGATCGAGGAGACCCAACGTGGGCCGTCGCTGCTGCCTGGTACGTCGGAATCCGGCGGCGGTGAGAGCACGTATGAAACGCTGCTGAGCGTATGTTCGTCGATATCGTTCAGGACGTCGCTTGCGGGGCTGCGCAGATCGGCTTGGCGGTCGCGCCCGAGCGCCACGTACGCGATCGAATCGAACGGATTCCAATCGGATTTATCGTAGTAGTAGCGCCACGAAATGCCGGCGTTGTCGAACAAATTTGCGATCGTGTCGAATTGACGGAAGCAGGGGAATGGGCCCAGAAAGCGCCTGATCTTGTGGCGGACCAGCAAGCTCGTTCGCGTTCCAGGCGGCGCGCTACAGCCGAACGGCGGGTTCGACGCCGGAGCAAGGATATATTTGTCACGGGAAATCTGCGTGGTGCCGGCGATGAGATATAATTGTTCGATGACATCGTCGAAATGCGTGGAGGAAAATGCGCGATCGGCTACTGCGTACTGCTTTGCGAGGCTCCAGTACATCCGTTTGTCGCGGTTATTTACGCGCGTATAAGGGCATAGCGGATGTCGGCGGTTTAATAAGTTCCAGCCGTCCATCTGTCCGTGATGCCACGCAATACTGAAGTAGGTTCCGGTAGAGTTCCCGATCCGGCATGCGGCGGCGTCGAGCGGTTCGGCTTGCAGCGTTACGTATCGGCCCTTGCTCGTTAAGCCCTTGGTCGGTGCGTTCGCGCCTGGGAAACCTGCGAAGATATCGTCGAAACTACGACTCCTTTGAATGATAACGATCAGGTTTTGAATTGCCGGTTGCGACGGGGCTCGTCCGATGCTTTGCATTGAGGCCGAGCTTGGGAGGCCGGTCGCGGGATTTTGGCCGGTGCACGCGACGAATGCCGCGGCAGCGGAGATGCCCAGGGCGTAGCGCACGAGTGAGGCGTTCATGGATGCGATTCCTCCGGTGACAAGGAAGTGGAGTTTTTGGCTTGGCGGCTTCGCGCGCCTTCGCTCGAGGGGAAAGAATTCGGGGCGCATTGGCGCGAAGCTTAGCGACCATCAATTGTTGTGAGTGCGGGGTAAGATGTTGGAGACCACCGGCGACGGCGCCGTAACGGCCCTTGGTCGTCATCCGGAGCGCGGTCACTACGACTTTGAGACGATTGCAGCGATTCTCGACGCCGGCATGGTGTGCCATGTCGGCGTCAATAATAGGCGCTCGCAGCCGGTCGTCATTCCGACGGTTTACGGACGGATCGATCGCGATCTTTATTTGCACGGCTCCTCGGTAGCGCGGTGGCTCAACGACGCCGCAGCCTCGGTGCCGATTTGCGTGACGGTGACGATCGTCGACGCAATCGTGCTCGCGCGTTCCGCCTATAACCATTCGATGAACTATCGGTCGGTCGTGGTCTTCGGCGAGGCGACGCGCATTGACGACACCGAGGAAAAACTCACGGCGCTCGAGGCAATCATGGAACACGTCTGCGCCGGGCGCTGGGGCGACGCTCGCAGCCCGACCGAAGCAGAACTGAAGACCACACTCGTCTTGCGGCTGCCCATCGAGCAGGCCTCGGCGAAGATACGAACGGGGCCGCCGATCGATTTCGACTTCGATCTGTCGAGCGGCATTTGGGCTGGTGTGGTACCTTTCGAGACGGTACGCGGCGAGGCGCTGCGAGATCCGCAGTTGCCGGAAGAAATTGCGGTGCCGGACTACGTGGTGAGGATGCGCGCTTTCGGGTAGCCGGCGACTTCGAGGACGACGCTTTGCCCGTCGGGTGACGCCGTGATGCTGTGGCGTCTGTCGGTAAAGGTTATCGCCGAGCCTATGCGCGTGTAGGTTCCTTCGAGCGTCTGACCGGCGTTGGTGATGGTGCATGGACCGCTCGAGGCGGTGGGATTCTCGTCGGTAAGCGTCATCGTGAAGTCGAACGTTCCGCTCTTTCCGAGGACGTTGTACTTGCCGTTTGCGGCGAAGTGATACTCGTCGTTACGCGTAATCGTACACGAACCGACGTTGTGCCAGCCTAACAGCGCGATCTGAAGCGCGTGCTTTCCTACTCCGAGGCCGGCGAAGGGCGGGTCGAGCGTAGCCATCGATTATGGCTGTGGCGTTTTATGTTGGCGGTCCTTCATGACGCCATCGCAGCATACTCGTGTATCCTCGCGTTTCCCGCCTGTTTCAGCCGAGGAAGGCCTGCTGCGGCGAGGAACCAGGCATGCTTCGGCAGACTCAGCATAAGGGGAGGTCGGCGTGTTTGAAGGTCGAGTTGCGTTAGTAACCGGCGGCGCCCGCGGAATCGGCGCGGCAATTACGGAAGCGCTCGCTCAGAGCGGCGCCACGGTGGCGGCCGGATACAGTCGCGGACGGGAGAGCGCCGAAAAGTTTCAAGGCCAGATGGCTTCCAAAGGCGCGACCGTGTCGATCCATCAAGGACGCGTCGACGATGCCGACGACTGCAATCGCGTCGCCCACGAGGTGATGGAACGTTTCGGCCGGATCGATTTTCTGGTGAACAACGCCGGCATCACCATCGATAAGACGGTCCGCAAGATGAGCGTAGACGATTGGCGCCAAGTGCTCAACGTCAATCTCTCCGGTGCGTTCCAGATGACCAAGGCCGTGCTGGAACACATGATCGGGCGCGGCTCGGGGCGAATCGTGAATATCAGTTCGGTAATTGGCGAGACAGGAAATGTCGGGCAGGCGAACTATGCCGCGTCGAAAGCCGGGCTCTTCGGATTCACCAAGAGTTTGGCGCTGGAGCTGGCGCAGCGCGGCATCACCGTGAACTGCGTCGCGCCCGGCTTCATCGGAACGGAGATGGTCGCCGCGATTCCGGAAAACGTTCTGGCGAAAGTCATCGAAAAAATTCCGCAACGTCGTTTGGGGAAGCCGGAGGAGGTAGCGCGCGTCGTGCGCTTTTTGCTCGAAGACGATTCCAGTTACATCACCGGCGCGATCTATCACATTAACGGCGGACTCGATATGTAACCGGACCCCTAACGGTGGTGGCGCGGAGAAAGTCTGAGCAGCTCAATCACCAGGGCGCCAACGGCGAAAGCCGCGATGGTGCAGCCGAAAACTAAACTGGCAAGCATTTCGTCTGACAACGCCGCAATGACGCCGATGCCGATGACCGGTATGGAATTTCCGACGAACCCGACCATGTAATAACTGGCGATGACTTCGGCGCGTCGAGCGTCGGGTGCGATGTCGTTGATGACTTGCAATGAGTTTCGAATGCCCAATCCCCAGCAGACGCTTCCGGATGCGGCCGCGATAATTATCGTCGGCATGGATCCCCAAGATTGCGCAAAGAGCAAAAGCGCGATGCTTGGGATCAGCGTGGCAAGCGCAACCAGCATCCCTGCACGGCTGGGGACGTTTCGGGTGATGATCGGGACGGCTCCGGAGAGGAATGCCAGCTCGAAGACGATCGCGCCGCCGACGAGGGGCCCGGGCTGTTGAAGCCGCTCCTTGAGTATCGATGGGATAAGGGCAGCATAGTATCCCACCAGCGCGTACGAGCCGAAAGCCGCGATCGCGGGCGCAATAAAGCGACTGCGAATCGCTTTGGGGACGCCCACCCGTTGGAGCGTGAGGGCGCCCGTTTCGCGGTGCTCGACGGTCTCGCGCGTAAACGTGACGAGCACGCCGATGACTCCGACCAATGGGAGATAGACGTAGAACGGCGTCTTCAGCGGAGCGGCCGTGTACTGGGCAAGGATGCCGGCGACGAGCGGCCCCATGGCAAAGCCTATCCCATTCGCGACCGTCGCGATCGTCGTCGCCGTCGCCTTGTCGTCGCTGAGGTCGGTGAGCCATGCCGTGGCCGTGCCGGAAGCGAGCCCAACGAGAATTCCGCTCAGAAATTCGAGCGATGAATAGCCACGCCGTGGACGACGCAAAGAGGAAGACGAGCATGCTGACGCAGCCGGCGAGAAGACTAACCAACACGACCGGTTTGCGGCCTACTAGGTCGGAAATTTGGCCGAAAAAGAGCAGCGCCGCCACGTTGCCTATGACGTAGGCGGCGTAGATCAGCGTCAGCGTGAGTTCCGAAAAGCCGAAGGCCTTTTGATACAGCGCGTAGAGTGGCGTGATGAGCCCGCTCCCCATGAACGCGACGCCGACGACGCAGGCGACAACCGCAATCGCCGCCGGATTGCCGGAGCGAAACGATGAGCGTTCTACCATCGGGCTATCTGCTTTAGCGGCTAGTAGTCAATCGGGCCCGGTTTCTCGTGCCGACGTAGGAAGTACGACGGCCCGAGTGTTGAGGGAATGGCCTCGAACTTGCGCGGCGAGGCGCCGAAGTTGAAACAATCGGATAGATCGTCCGAAGTCACGTCGGTCGTGCCCATCGACGGCAGATTGAATTTTTCCTCAATGAACTTCAGGATGGAGCCAAATTCGCGCTGGGTGTGCGAGACGTATCCGGACTTGGCGTAGGGCGACACGATCAACAACGGGACGCGGAAGCTCAGTTCGTAGGCGTTGCGTACGTTGGGAACCTCGTGATCGAACCAGCCGCCCCAGTCGTCCCAGGTGATCAAAATCGCCACGTTGGGCCAATATTTGGAGCGCCCCAAGGCATTGACGACGCTCGCGACCCAGGCCGGGCCGGTTCCGTCGGTCATTCCGGGGTGGTCGGACGCGGCTTTCGTCGGTGTGACGTACGAGATCTGCGCGAGCGCGCCGTTCGAAATGTCCGCGAGCACTTGCGCCGGCGGGGCGACGTCCTCGGTCGGGTAGTTGTGGCTGTGCTCAATGTGTTTGAGCGCGTCGGGAGCGTTCCAAAATCCGTACGACGCCGTATAGCCGTACCATCGCCATGAGACACGAGGGGTCGCATTACTGGCTTCGCTCAAAATCGAGGTTCGATGGAAGCACGGATATGTCGGGTCGTCCTCGGTGCCGTTTTGCTCGATCAATAACCCCGTCGTGCCGTCGGGCGAGTCGCAGCCGCCGGCTCCCTTGCCGCGACCGTATCTCGGATTCTCCGCGTACTTCGGCCACGGCCGATCGTCGACGAGTGCCGACGTGCCGCTCACGAGGTATTGATGCGCCGGGAAGCTCGGGCCTTCGTTGGTTGCGTACATTTCGTCTGCAAAAGCGTAGCGTTTGCCGATGTCATAGTATTGACGGACTTGCCTCGGCGGAACATACGCATAAGCGTAGTGAGGCGGACACGATTTGCAGCCTTCATTATCCCATCCGTCGAGTTTTCCGTCATCGTACGCGGCGAGCCAGTCGGCGTGCGTGTGGCTAACGTCGTGATGATCGCTTAGGCTGACCGGAGCGAGGTCGATCTGGTCGCCCTTTATGTCGTAGCCGTACGATTGGGTCCGCGCGCCCGGAAAGAACTGAAAGAGATTATCGACGGTGCGGTTTTCCTGCACGATGACCACCACGTACTTGATTTGGCCATCGAGCGGTTTTGCGGCGTGCCTATTCTGCGGCGTCGCCGGTGCCGGAGGAGGGGGTGCCGTGCCGGCGCAAGCGGCTAACGCGAACAAGAGGAACGGGATGAGTCGTTTCATCCGCTCATCTTAGCGCTCACACGATCTCGAAAGCCTCTCGAGAGTGCGCCGTGTCGAAGAAAGGTAAACGACCGAGTCGTTGCGTAAATCTAGCGCGTGAGTAGTTTACCTCTCGAAGGACGCATCGCGATCGTGACCGGCGGATCGCGCGGCATCGGCGGCGCGATCAGCACGGTTTTAGCGGAAGACGGAGCAACCGTCGCCGTGGTTGGCCTGCCGGAAGACGAGATCCGGACCCAGCGCCTCGCTGCGCGGCTGAACGGGGCGGCGCCGCGTCTTCATTATTACCAGGGCGACGTGGGTCTGTTCGACGAGTGCCGCGCGGCGGCGGAGGCGGTGCGGCGCCAGCACGGTCGCATCGATTATCTCGTTAACAACGCGGGCATCACGCGCGACCACACGGTTCGCAAGATGAGCGTCGAGGAATGGCAAGCGGTCCTACAGGTGAATCTTTCAGGGCCGTTTTTTATGATCAAAGCCGTCTTGGATACGATGGTGGAACAAGGCTTTGGACGGATCGTTAACGTGAGTTCGGTCGTGGGTGAGAGCGGCAACTTCGGGCAGGCCAACTATGCAGCGGCGAAAGCGGGACTCATCGGTTTAACGAAGACCGTGGCGCTGGAGGTCGCGAAGCGCGGGATCACGGTGAACGCGGTGGCGCCGGGATTCATTGATACGGATATGACCAAAGCGATGCCGGCGGAGGCGATCGAGAACGCGATTGCGCAGACGCCGAAGCATCGGCTCGGTAAGCCCGAGGAAGTTGCGCGGCTCGTGCGATTCTTGCTCGATGAAAAGGCCGGCTACATCACCGGCGCCGTCTACAACATCAACGGCGGCTGGTACATGTGATCGAGGCAAAAATCGCGCCGGAAGAGCTGCGCTACGGGATCGACGTCACGGGGCTGGATCCGGCGTCGCTGAGCGACGCGCTGCGCGCAACGATCGCCGACGTGATGATGGACCCCATGCGGATGGGCACGTGGCTGACGGGCTTCGCATTGGCAGAACAAAACGTCGCAATGAACATGTTACGAAGACTGGGCGGGTCCATCGAGTCCACTCGGGATGGCAACGGTAACGGCGACAAAGCCAGCGCGGACAAGAGATTTGCGGAGCCGGAGTGGCGGGAAAATCCGCTGCTCGCGGGACTCGTTGAAGATTATCATGCGCGCACCAAGGCGGCACTTCAATTAGTAGACTCGTCGCGATTGCCGCAAGCGACGCGAAATAAGGCGCGCTTCGCGATGCAGTTGATGTGCGACGCCTTTGCGCCGAGCAACGTACCGTGGCTGAATCCCGGTGTCGTGAAAGAAGCGATGGAGAGCGGCGGCCGAAGCCTCGTGCGCGGGATGCAAAACTTTTTGGACGACGTTGCCAACAACGGCGGCTATCCGCGGCAGGTCGATCGCTCGGGCTTCGAACTCGGCGCAAACATCGCTGCGACCCCGGGGCGGATCGTTTTTCGCAACCACTTGATCGAGCTCATCGCATACGATCCGCAGACGCCACAAGTGCACGAACGTCCGCTGCTGTGCAGTCCGCCGTGGATCAACAAGTACTACATCATGGATCTAGCGCCGGGCCGGTCGTTCGTCGAGTGGGCCGTATTGCACGGCCATCAAGTCTTCATGATTTCGTATCGCAATCCCGACGATTCGCTGGCGCATCTGACGATGGACGATTACCTACGCGACGGCGTGCTCGCGGCACTGGATGCGGTGCAGGCGATTACGGACGCTAAGCAGGTGAACGTCGCCGCGCTTTGTTTGGGTGGAACGCTCGCAACAATCATGCTGGCGTATCTGGCGGCGCACGGCCAAGGCGAGCGCGTGGCGTCGACGACGCTGACGAACACGCTGGTGGACTTCAGCATCCCGGGCGATCTCGGCGTATTTACCGACGAGGACACGATCGTGCGGCTCGAGCAACGGATGCGCGAGCGCGGTTTCCTCAATCCGGCGGAGATGGCACGGACGTTCGACTGGATGCGCTCGAGCGATTTGATTTGGAGTTACGTCGTCAACAACTGGTTCAAGGGAAAGAATCCGCCGTCGTTCGACATTCTTGCGTGGAACAACGATTCGACGAGGATGCCGGTCGCCATGCATTCGCAGTATCTGCGGGCGTGTTACTTGCACAACGCGATCGTGAAGCGCAATGAGCTCACGATTGCGGGTACCCCCATCGACCTGGGTAAGATTACGACGCCGATGTACGTGCTCGGTGCAGAGAACGATCACATCGCGCCGTGGCGTGCGACATATCTGACGACGCAGCACGTCGGCGGTGAGTCGAAGTACGTGCTGACGAACGCCGGTCACATCGCCGGCATCGTGAATCCACCCGGTGGAAAGAGGACCTGGCACTACACGAAGCCGCGCACACAGCGCGGCGAAAACGCGGACGAATGGTTGGAGACTGCGGATCGACATAACGGTTCGTGGTGGCTCGATTGGGCGGAGTGGCTCGAGCCCCACGGCGGACCGATGCGGGAGCCCTACGCGTTGCCGGGCGGTGAGCCCGCCCCGGGACGGTACGTACGAAATGAAACGGATCAGGGTGACAAAGTCAGAGCGGCGAGATGAGCGACGAGGACGATAAGGGCGGCGGGAGCGCCTGGCGGAGTCTCGGCGAGTTCATTCGGTCGCAGCGGGAACTCGCGAATCTTTCGATGCGGCAGTTGGCGGAGATCGCGAAGATTTCGAACCCGTATCTGAGTCAGGTCGAGCGGGGCCTATATAAGCCGTCAGCGGACGTGTTGAAGAACATCGCCAACGCGCTGCACATGTCGGCGGAAACGATGTATGGGCAAGCCGGTTTGCTCGACGACTCCGACGACGAGAGCCATCATGGCGTGGAACATGCGATCAGGCTGGATCCGCGTCTGTCGGTGGAGCAGAAGGATGCGCTGATCCGGATCTATCGCAGTTTCGTTCGAAACGAATAACGCAGTATTTCTTGAGGTTCTAGAGTGGCACAAACGCAGAACGCGGCAAAGGGCGACGCGTCGAACACAGTTATCGCGCTGAAAGGCTGGCAGATACCGGCGTACCGCGCGTTGCACGCGTTGCTCGCGCTTCCGTTTAACGTGCGGCACCGGTGGCGTACCACGAGACAGGCGCGCGAAACGGTCGAAACGTCCCGTCACCAACTCGCTCGATTCGAGCAGAACGTGATGTCGCAGCAGGGCGAAGACGGAATCCTTCGCGAGCTTTTTTATCGGATTGGGCCCGGGAACAAGTACTTCATCGAGTTCGGCATCGAGGAAGGAACGGTGTGCAACACCGCGCTGCTTGCGTCGCGGTACGGCTGGGGCGGTCTCTATATAGATGCGACTCCCCAAGATATCGCGAAAGTCCAAGCACGTTACGCCGGACGCACGGATATCGCGGTACGCAACGCATTCATCACCGCGGAGAATATCGTCGGGATTTTCGCCGAGGCGGGCGTTCCCGAAGAGCCGGACTTGCTTTCCATCGATATTGACGGTAACGACTACTGGGTGTGGAAGGCGCTCTCGCCGTATCGCCCGCGCGTGTTGGTGATCGAGTACAACGCTGCGTACCCGCCGCCGCGGCGTTGGATCATGCAGTACGATCCCAAACATCGATGGGACTGGACAACCCATTTCGGCGCGAGTTTGAGCGCGCTGACCGACTTGGGCAATAGCCTTGGCTATGCGCTCCTCGACACGGACAGACAGGGCGTGAACGCGTTCTTTTTACGGCGAGACTTATTGCCGGGGACTGGATTTCGCGAAGTGACGCCGGAGGAGGCGTACCATCCGCCGCGTTACGGCCTGCTGCGCACGCCGTGGCCGTATCGCGACGGACCGTTCGTTACGACCGGCTGAACGAACGCTTAGCGCTTCCTACGCGCGGCAGGACGCGCAGCGGCCTTCGAACGTCACGCGCTCGCTTTCAATGGTGAGGCCGTGCCGCTCGGCGAGCGACTGGACCGTGCGCGTCGGAATCGCATAGCTAACGTCTTCAATCTTGCCGCAGGCGCTGCACAAGAAGTGCGCATGGCTGGGCCCGGACGGTTCGTAGGCCGCCGCGTCGGCGCCCGGGACATGTACCTCGGAGACCAAACCGAGATCGCGCAAACGCTCCAGACCACGATAGACCGTCGAAAAACCGATGCCGGACCGGCGCTTGCGTGCCTTTACGTAAATCTCCGACGTGGTCAGATGGCGGCCGATGCCGCTCGCTTCGACGATGTCGTAGATGAGCCGATAGTTCTTCGGCAACGGCGCTTTCATGGCAGGAGTGTTCGCATGAGAGTGAAAGTCACTTTCACTCGCTCTTTCGCGACAAATTTGCATCGTCCCGCAATCACTGGAGAAATAGCACGAAAATGGAAAATACGCTCGCCGAACTGTCGGATGCCGATCGAGGTTGTCCGGTAAAGCACGTCCCGCTGCGGCCCCGACTCAACGTCGACTGGTTCCCGCAATTATTGGACCTGTCCGTCCTGCATCGACCGTCGCCGTTCGCCAACCCGATGGGATCCGACTTCGACTACGCGCGCGAGTTTAGAAGCCTCGATCTCAACGCGGTAAAGGCGGACATCTTCAAATTGATGACCACGTCGCAAGACTGGTGGCCGGCGGACTACGGTCACTACGGGCCGCTCTTGATTCGAATGGCATGGCACTCGGCGGGCACGTACCGCATCGGCGACGGACGTGGCGGCGCCGGGTCGGGCCAACAGCGCTTCGCGCCGCTCAATAGTTGGCCGGATAATGCCAACCTCGACAAAGCCCGCCTTTTGCTCTGGCCGATCAAGCAAAAGTACGGCCGAAAACTCTCGTGGGCGGATCTCATGGTTCTGGCCGGAAACTGCGCGTTGGAATCGATGGGCTTCAAGACGTTTGGATTCGCGGGCGGACGTGAGGACGCGTGGGAGGCCGACGAAAGCATCTACTGGGGCCCGGAAGACACGTGGCTCGCCGACGGGCGCTACAGTGGGGAGCGTCAACTCGAGCAGCCGCTCGCGGCCGTGCAAATGGGCCTGATTTACGTGAATCCTGAGGGTCCTAACGGAAATCCGGATCCAATTGCGGCGGCCCATGACGTTCGTGAAACGTTTGCGCGGATGGCGATGAACGATGAGGAGACCGTCGCGCTGATCGCCGGCGGCCACACGTTCGGCAAAACGCACGGCGCCGCCGACCCAAAACAATACGTCGGTTTCGGGCCCGCGGGCGCGGGCATCGAAGAGCAAAACCTCGGCTGGCGCAATACCTTTGGAACGGGCAACGGCGATGACACGATCACGAGCGGGCTCGAGGGCGCCTGGACGCAGATGCCGACGCGGTGGAGCAATCTCTACTTCGACAACCTCATCAAGTATGAGTGGGAGTTGACGAAGAGCCCCGCCGGTGCATATCAGTGGAAGCCGAAGAATGGGGCCGCCGCAAACTCCGTCCCGGACGCGCACGACCCGTCGAAGCGACACGCGCCGACGATGCTCACGACCGATCTCGCGCTCAAAGTCGATCCAATCTACGGGCCGATCTGCAAGCGCTTCTACGAGAACCCGCAAGAGTTTGCCGATGCGTTTGCCAAGGCGTGGTACAAACTGACGCATCGCGACATGGGTCCGATCTCGCGATACCTTGGTCCGGAGGTGCCGGCCGAACCGCAGATCTGGCAGGATCCGTTGCCCGGGCTCGATCATCCGGCGATCGACGATCAGGATATCGCTGCGCTCAAGCAACGCCTTCTTGAATCGGGGCTCAGCGTAGGGCAGCTGGTGACGACGGCGTGGGCGTCGGCGTCGACGTTCCGCGGTACCGACAAGCGCGGCGGCGCGAACGGCGCCCGCATTCGACTTGCGCCGCAGAAGGACTGGGCCGTCAATCAGCCGACGGAGTTGGCAACGGTGCTGGAAGCGCTCGAGAAGGTGCGCGCGGATTTCAACGCGTCACTCTCCGGCGGCAAGAAGGTTTCGCTCGCCGACGTCATCGTGCTCGGCGGCTGCGGCGCGATCGAAAAGGCTGCGAAGGACGCGGGACACGATGTGAAGGTTGGTTTCGCGCCGGGGCGCACCGACGCAACCCAAGAGAGCACCGACGTCGAGTCGTTTGCGGTGCTGGAACCCAATGCCGACGGCTTCCGCAATTATCTCGGCAGCGTGCATGCTCGCTCGCCAGAACAGCGGCTCATCGATCGCGCGCATTTGCTCACGCTGACGGCGCCCGAAATGACGGCGCTAGTCGGCGGCATGCGCGTTTTGGGCGCGAACTCCGGAGGCGCCACGCATGGCGTTTTCACCACACGCCCCGGTACGCTGACCAACGACTTCTTCGTGAACTTGCTCGACATGACGATCAAGTGGCAACCCAACGGCAGCGCTTACGTCTACGAGTGTCGCGATCGGCGCACCGGCGAAGCGAAGTGGACCGGCACGAACTGCGACCTCATCTTCGGCTCGAATTCACAACTGCGCGCGATCGCGGAAGTGTACGCCATGGAGGAGAATCACTTCATCGGCGACTTCGTCGCCGCGTGGGAAAAGGTGATGAACCTCGATCGCTTCGATCTCGCCATGCAACGCTAAACGCGCATGTAGGCGGCCGGGGCCCCACGGCAGGCAAAAGTCGCTTTGCGTTGTAAGCATTGCGGCCCCAGGCCGTTTCATGTAAGGAGCTTTTGTGAACGGATCTTTGAAAGTATTTTGTGTCGTGGCGGCGCTCGCAATTGCCGCGTGTAACGGCGGCGGCTCGTCCAATGTGGCGACGGGCGGCCTTACGCCGCAAGGCGCGCAGTCGGGGCCGTCGCGCTTTGTGCCCCAATGGGAAGCCGAGCACCAGGCTCACAGGGTCTGCAAGCTACTTGAGGGCGGAGTGCAGTGTCACGTATTAGTCATCGGCAAAGGCCAGCCGCCGCCGTGTTCGCCATCGAGCACCTGCGGTTGGCGGCCCATCGATATGCAGACTCGATATAACCTTACGCCCTCACTAGGTAAGGGATCGGGACAGATCGTGGCGCTGATCGAACTCGGCGACCTGCCGAGCGCGCAATCGGACCTTGCGGTCTACCGCAACGAGTTTGGATTGGGGACCGCAACGTTCGCTAAGTACAATGAGGAAGGACAACAAAAGAACTATCCCGAGAGCTGCCAAAACTTCGGGTGGTGTGTCGAGACGGACCTCGATATCGAGATGGTCTCCGTTAGTTGTCCCAAGTGTACGATCTACCTGATCGAGGGCGGCAACTGCGGCGGCGTCGTGTGCGGCCTGGAGAAGGCCGAAGCGACGGCCGTAAACCTCGGCGCCGCGATCCTCAGCAACAGCTGGGGATGCAGCAGTTTCAACTACGGCGAGAACTGCGGCGATCCGAACTTCCCGAACTATTTCAATACACCGGGCATCGCGTATATCGCATCGTCCGGCGACAACGGTTATCCCGAGATCGAGTGGCCCGCGGCGCTCGCCAACGTCCTCGCCATCGGCGGCACGCAGTTGGAAAAATCCGGCTCGAACTATACCGAGACGGTGTGGGACGGCGCCGGATCCGGGTGCGCGACGACGACGACGAAGCCGTCGTGGCAACACGATCCTGACTGTAGCGGCCGCACCATCGCGGACGTCTCCGCGGAGGCCGGCTGTTCGCCCGGCGTCGCAGAGTATATTAGCAGTTACAGCGGCTGGACCGACGTCTGCGGTACGAGTGTCGCGGCACCCCTCAGCGCCGGCATCGTCGCGCTCGCCGGCAACGCGAGCAGCATAAGGGGTGGCAAAACGTTCTGGGACTTGAAGAGACACCAGCGCCATACCGAGCTGCACGCCATCACGTCGGGCAGCAACGGCAGTTGCAACAACTATCTCTGTCAGGCGGGCCTATCGTACTTAGACGGAGGCTACAAGAAGTATAGCGGTCCGGCCGGTTGGGGATCGCCAAACGGCATAGCGGCCTATTAAGAGAGGAGCATTCGTGAACGGATCTTTGAAACTACTTTCAATCGCGGCGGCACTCACCATCGCCGCCTGTAACGGTGCGGGCTCTTCAAACGTCGCGACGGGAGGCCTTCCGCCGCAAACCGGCGGTTCGCCATCGTCGCGCTTCGTGCCGCAGTGGGAAGCCAAGCACCAAGCCCACCGCGTTTGCAAAACACTTTCGGGCGGTGTAGAGTGTGAAGTCCTCCTAATCGGGAAGGCCCAGCCACCGCCCTGTTCGCCGTCGAGCACCTGCGGCTGGACTCCTAAAGACTTGCAGACTCGCTATAACCTTACGTCCTCACTAGGTAAGGGATCGGGACAGATCGTGGCGCTGATCGAACTCGGCGACCTGCCGAGCGCGCAATCGGACCTGGCGGTGTACCGCAAGCAATTTGGATTGGGCACCGCGCCGTTCGAGAAGTACAATCAGTACGGCCAACAATCCAACTATCCGCAGAGCTGCCAAAACTTCGGATGGTGTTTGGAGAGCGACCTCGATAGCGAAATGGCCGCCGCCGTTTGCCCGAAATGTACGATCTACATGATCGAGGGCGGCAACTGCAGTGGCGTCGTGTGCGGCTTGGAGGGCGCGGAAGCGACGGCCGTTAAACTCGGCGCCATAATCCTCAGCAACAGTTGGGGATGCAGCAGCCTGAACTACGGCGAGAACTGCGGCGATTCGAACTTTCCGAACTACTTCAATACACCGGGGGTCGCGTATTTAGCCGCATCGGGAGACTATGGGTACCCAGTTATCCTGTGGCCCGCGGCGCTTGCAAACGTGCTCGCCGTCGGCGGCACGCAGCTGGAAAAATCCGGCTCGAACTATACCGAGACGGTGTGGGACGGCGCCGGATCCGGGTGCGCGACGACGACGACGAAGCCGTCGTGGCAACACGATCCTGACTGCAGCGGCCGCACCATCGCGGATGTCTCCGCGGAGGCCGGCTGTTCGCCCGGCGTCGCCGAATACGTCAGCGTCTACAGCGGCTGGACCGACGTCTGCGGGACGAGCGCCGCGACGCCGATCACGGCCGGCATCGTCGCCCTCGCCGGCAATGCGAGCAGCATAACGGGTGGCAAAACGTTCTGGGACCTGAAGAGACGCCAGCGCCATCACGATCTGCACGCGATCACGTCCGGCAGCAACGGCAGTTGCAACAACTATCTCTGTCAGGCGGGCCTGTCGTACCTAGACGGAGGCTACAAGAAGTATAGCGGTCCGGCCGGATGGGGAACGCCGAACGGCATAACGGCGTACTAGGCTGCGGGGGTGAGTGCCGCACAATCGCAGAGCCCTGCCGCTCGCAGGAGAGTTACGGCGCCAACCCGGACATGTTTCCATACCATGAGCGAACGTGCGTTTCATGTCATGGGAATGGACATCAGCGCCTTCATGTGTAAGGATGGCGCTCGTGCGATCGCGTGGTATCGTGACGTTCTCGGGCTCGACCCGGTGTTGGTGTATCCCGACAATCGAGGCGCCGAGTACGAGTTGCCCGACGGTACGACGTTTGGATTATACGGCGGCGGCGGCGCGATGCCGTTTCAGCCGAGCAACGGGATCTTGTTTGCGGTCGATGATTTCGATAGAGCGGTTTCATCGCTGAAGGACCGCGGCATCCCGATCGTGATGGAACGGGAGTTGGCGAATTGCGTTATGGCCGTAATCAATGATTCCGAGGGCAACAGCGTATTTCTTCATAAGCGCCAGAATAAGTGAGAATTCTTTACGCTACGGTAAGCAATACTTTGATGGCGCGGCGGTCGCTCATCGCGGCGTAGCCTTCGGCGACGCCGCTCAACGGCAGGGTTAAGTCGAGCACCGGCGAGGGGTCGATGTGGCCGGTTTTGAGGCCCGAGATGAGTTCCGAGAGATATTGGCGCACCGGCGCTGGGCCGCCGCGTAGTGTGAGGTGGTTATAAAACATCGTTTCGATCGGTAGTTTTTTCACGTGATGCGGCACCCCGACGAAACCGACGGTGCCTCCCGGTCGGGCGACGTCGATGCCGAGATCCATGCTCTCCTGATTGCCGACGGCTTCCACGACGTGCGATGCACCGCCCTGCGTAAGTTCGGCGATTTGATCGCGGACGTCGGGCTTGTGCGAATCGAACGTGTCGGTCGCGCCGAACCGTCGAGCCATTTCCAGGCGCTCGGGGTTGTGTCCGACGGCAATGACCCGCTCGGCACGGACGATTTTCGCCGCCGAGAGCACGGCGCACAATCCTACTGCGCCGTCGCCCACGATGACGACCGTCGAGCCGGGCTGCGTTTCCGCCGCGACGACGCCGTAGTGCCCGGTTCCCATCACGTCGCAGAGCGTGACGCTCGCGTTGAGTTTGTTCGAGTCGTGCGCCAGGCCTTCGGGCATTTTGACGAGCGTGCCGTCCGCATAGGGCACGCGAACGAACTCCGCTTGACCGCCGTTGCGTTCTTCGCCGCCGAAGAAGCCGACGTGCACGCACGACGTCTGTAAGCCGGCGCGACAGAATTCGCACGTGCCATCGCTCCAGGCAAACGGGGCGATCACCGCGTCACCGTGGCGAACGCTCCGCACGGCGGCGCCGGTCTCTTCGACGATTCCGACAAACTCGTGACCCGTCCGGTCTCCGGGCTTCAAGTCGGACACGCCGCGATAGAACCAAAGGTCTGAGCCGCAAATCGCGGCACGCGTAATTCTGACGATGACGTCGGTCGGATGTTGGATTACGGGATCGGGGAGATTTTCCAGGCGCACGTCGTGCGCCCCATGGTATACGGTCCCTTTCATGAGGCTGGAACTATTCCCTGAAGTCAACGACGGCTATCGGGCCCTCCTGTCTACGGATTGCCAGCTTGCAACCTAGCGGCACTTGGCCGGGTCTAAGGTGCAACGCGAAGGGTTATGTGATACAATCTTTGCAGAGCTCGAGCGCGATCTTTCGAATGGTCGATAAGTTGCGCCACAGAAGGATCGGTTTCTATTGCCCCCCACGTCTATGCAAATCTGTACTCCGCTGACAGTGGGGGTTTTTCCATTTCGCGTCGAGCTCAACAACGGCCAACTGGCCCAGCACACACACCTTAAGAATTAGGACACTCATTTAATGTATATTGACGAAACGCTTACCTGCGTCGACTGCGGGCACAACTTTACTTTTAGTTCCGGTCAACAGGAGTTTTTTGCCAGCAAAGGCTTCACGAACAAGCCGAGTCGCTGCAACGATTGTCGCTCTGCGCGCAGGAACGCGGGCGGAGAACGGCGTGGCGGTTATGACTCTCCGCGCCGCGAGCTGTTTAAAACAACCTGCGGTCAGTGCGGCGGCGTCGCGGAAGTTCCGTTCGAGCCGAAGGCAGGGAGACCGGTCTATTGCCGGGACTGTTTCGCGTCACGGTCTTCGTATCGATAGGTGATGAGCCATCGCATTCGCCGAGGGCTAAACGGGGTTGGTCTAGGCACCATTCACGCTTTGGCGCTACTGGCATTCATCCCGGCGACGTTTCACTGGAGCGCCGTCGCGGCGGCCGGCGTATTGCTCTACGTCACCGGGGGGCTTGGCACGGCGCTCTGCTTTCATCGAACGTTGACGCATCGCGGGTTGCGACTGCGCAAACCGCTCGAATACGGGTTAGCCATTCTCGGTACGCTCGCGATGCAGGGCGATCCGATCCGTTGGGTGGCGACGCATCGCAAGCACCACGCTCACGCCGATACAACGGGCGATCCGCACGATCGGCACCGAGGTTTCCGTTGGGCGCACGTGGCCTGGTTATTCCGCCCTAACGAAGCCTTTCCAACGGACAGCGAAATTCCGCGATTCGCTCCGGACTTGGAAGCGCAGTGGTTCTATCGGGCGCTGCGCTACGCGCAGTGGCCGCTCCATTTCACGCTGGCGATACTCTTGTTTGCATTGGGAGGATGGAGCTGGGTAATTTGGGGCATGTTCGTTCGACTGGCCGTCAGCTATCACGCGACGTGGCTCGTGAATAGTGCGGCGCATTCGATCGGGTATCGAACCTTTCGTACGCGGGACTTGTCGACGAACTGTTGGTGGGTCGCGCTCATATCCTGGGGCGAGGGCTGGCATAACAATCACCACGCGTTTCCCTATTCCGCCCGCCATGGTTTTCGCTGGTTCGAAGTCGACCCGACGTGGTGGCTAGTGCGGATACTGCGCTCGTTGCGTCTTGCGGACCACGTGCGGATCCCCTCGAGGCGTGCGTTGACGACAACGCAATAACGTGGCCGCCGACATCGCGCGACCGCTAGCAGTAGCGCAGGCGCTGCCACTGGCGGCGCGCGAGCGAGCGCCGTAGCGTATCGAGCGCGCGATGGACGTGCCGGCGATTGCCGGCGCGAAAGTCGCCGCGCTGCTCAAATGGCGTGAGAACCGAGAGTGAAGCGACGAACCGGCCGAGGCGGCAGACCTCGCGGGCGAGTTCGTGTAGCCCGAGGAATTGCTGCGACGCCATTTTTGTCGCCGAGGTTAACGCCGCAGTCGAGTTCGGCGTATGTTCATTGAGTGCGCCGCGTAATAAAAATCGCGTCAGCGCCGGCAGCAGCGACTGGCTTGCCGTCTCCAAGATCGAGTCCGGGAAGCGTTGCCGATAGGCCGTCGCGAGCAGGGCGACGTTCCGATCGCACAGCAAAAAGGAGCGCATCGTTTGCGCGCTGCGGTCGCCGAGATCGAACAGATCGTTTCCGACATACGCATTCTGGCCTTTCGACCTTAAGTACAACTGAAGGCCTTGCGCGAGCCAGGACTGGCGCTCCGCGTCGGTGACGCACATTGCGATCGTCACGGCGGAGCGGCTCGCGAGATTCCAGTAGCGAAAGAGCATTGCCTCATCGTACGAGCTCTGAGCCGTTTCATACGCTGCATCGAGGCAGCCGCGTTTGACGTGGTGCCGCGCGAGAACCGTTCGGACGCTGAGCGAATGGAAGACGCTTTGGCATTCGTCTAAGCCGTTGGCCGACCACGGCCGGTCGGTCTGCAGGGAAGATCGTCCCAGCAGCTCCGTTGCATACACCCTGATATCCGCGTGCGGCTGAGCGATCTCGGCCGCGGCCCTGCCCGCGGCTTCCGCTGCGCTAAAGTCGCGCCGGGTAAACGCGATCTGCGCCTCGCGAACGAGTCCGATGGATTGCAACAACGTCCCCTCGTTGCGAGTCCCGTTCATCGTGGAAAAATCGAGTTCCGCGCCGGCATCGCGCACGCGGCCTTCGTAGAGATAGACCTCGCTGCAGTCCAGGGAAAACTTCAAGCGTTCGGCGGCGCTTAGACGATCGTACAAGAGCGTCATCTGCCGCACACACTTGCGCATGGCGTACACGTCGCCGCGGCATCGCGCGATGTAGAATTCGTTTTGGCATACTTCGAATGCCGATGGAATGTCGCGAATGTCGAACTGATTGCGGACGTACCGGCCGGCCTCTGAGAGCAACGCGTCGGCGCGCGACTGTTCGCCGGCCATCTCGGCGGAAAGGGCGGCGGCGGATAGGGCGCGCCCGCGATCGGGACCACGATATTGATTCTCGGCGATGGGCTCAGGCGTGAGGCGATCGACCATGGGCAGCGCGATGGGCGTCCGATCGCGCACGGGCGTGCGGGGCTCGCGTGCGGTGTCGCTGGTGTTTTCAACGAGAACCTCGACGATTCGTTCGACGAGTTCCTTTTTTGCGCGATAGTACGTCCGTTGGCTCAGCGAGCCTCGCTCCGACGAGCGCACGATTCGCGCGAGAACGGCACGCCGGTCCGGCGAGCATCGTTGCAGCGCCTCGCGCACGACCGATGGAAAACCCTGGCTCGGCCTGCGCAACGAACGGCGCACGCTTCGCTCCAAACTATTCACGTCGTGAGAACGCCGACCTTTGCGCCGGCGTGACTCCGCACGCTCTGGAGAACCGTTTTTTAATCGTCAAAAAACTGCCACTCGGGAGCGACGGCCCCACGGCGTCAATCTTTGGCGCTCAGCATTCTCGGCACGGAAACGAGGTTGAAAGGAGTGGGGAAGATGAACGGACTTTCGCGTGTACTACGGGGCGCCGGTTGCATGACCGTCGCCGCGGCGATACTCGGCGGGTGCAGCAGTGGCAGTAATTCTGGATTTCCGCCTTCAGGTGCGGTGTCGTCTAGTGGCGGTTCTGGCATTCAGTTTGCGGGCAAGCAGCGGTTTACGCACTATTACGTCATCCGCCTCGGCACGCTTGGAGGCGGCGCGAGTTCCGCCAACAGCATCAACGATGTGGGCTGGCTCGGAGGGCTTGCGAAGATCAGCGGCAACGCGGCGGTGCATGCGACGCTGTGGTTGCACGCGAAGAAGGTGGATCTCGGTACGTTGGGCGGCCCGAACAGCGCGATCGGATGGCCCGTGAAGAACGTTCGGGGCGAACTTGCCGGTTTCTCGGATGTCGCGCAGACCGATCCCTTGGCGGAAAACTTCTGCGCATTGGGATCCGGAAATCTTTGCGCGGGATTTACGTGGAGCGACAACACGTTGACCGCTCTGGGCACTCTGGGCGGAAATAACTCGTTCGCATCGAGCGTCAACAACGGCGGACGAGTGGTCGGATTTGCGGAGACGTCGGTGCAAGATTCGACGTGCGGGGCGCCACAGGTCCTCGACTACTACGGCACCGTGTGGAATCGCCAGGGCAAACCACGGACGCTGCCGCCGGTGAGCGGCGATACGGTGTCGCAGGCGTTTGCCATCAACGATGAGGGTGCAACGGTTGGCGCGTCGGGACCCTGCGGGCCGCCGAACAACGTCGGCTACGGCACCGCGCACGCGGTTGTGTGGTCGCGTTCGGGTGCACCGACGGCTCTGAGCACCCTCGGAGGGACGACTGCAAATATCGCGACCGCGATCAATCGCAGTCGCTACATCGTCGGTCAGTCGGCCCTCAGTGGAAACACGACGTATCACGCGGTAGCGTGGCAGCACGGCGCGGTGACCGATCTTGGAACGTTGCCGGGAGATTCCTTGAGTGAAGCGTTGGGCCTGAATGCCAAAGATCAGGTCGTAGGCTATTCATGCGATACGAGTGGAAACTGCCGCGGCTTTATTTGGCAGAATGGGTCGATGGTGGATTTGAACGTGCTGGCGCATTCGGCGTTGGACATCGTTTATGCCGGCGACATCAACGACAAGGGGTGGATCGTCGGACAGGCTGTCGACTTGAAGACTGGGAAGGCCCCCGCAGTTCTACTGATACCGACCAATGGTGAGGCCGGCGTAGGAAAAGCGACAACGAAGGTCGCGCTTCCGGAGCGCGTACGCGCACAGTTGCAACGGCGTCAGACGTTGCGGTTCTTCATCAAATAGAAGCACCGTTAGGGGTGAGCCGCCGAAACCGGTTCACCCCTTCGATTGCCGCTGATCTATCGGGGAATTCTAGACGTGCGAAGATCCGAGAAGGAGGCGCCGCGACTCCGAAATCGCACGCTATCACGCAAGACGTCACCCCATCCGTGAGGGAGCAACAGGACGGCGCGTTCTACGCCCCGTTCGTTCACGATCGCTCCGGTGATCTCGCCGCTACCGTTAATGTTGCTGCCAAAGAGCAGATTCGCGTTTTTGTGCGGTGGAATGAGCGTATTGAGATCGTACATCGACCCGTTCTGCCAGAGGTAGCCTCGGCAGTTTCCACTCGCGTCGCATGACTCGCCGACAACCTGCCCCTCATTGTTGATCCCACCGGCAAAGCTATTGACGTCACCGGGCAATGTACCAAGATCCTTCATCGTGCCACGCTGCCAGAGAAACGTATGAGTTACCGTGTCTCCGTAAAGGTCTGAGTTGCCGATGATCTGACCGCGGTCATTGATGTCCAGTGCGACGTTGACGCTGCCTCCGAGACTGCCGAGGTCGACCGGTGATGAGGCGTTGTGCCAGAGTAGCGCGTGAGCTGCCGGAGCGGCGCACTGCCCTGAATTTCCGACGACATTGCGCCCTGACTGGTCAATGGTGTACGCATATGAGACGGTGTCACCCGAGTATGGCGGCAAGGTGCCGATCTTGCCGTCGCGCTGCCAAATGACGCCGAGGAAATCGAACACTTGCGGCGATTTGCAGCTCGCGTCTTTGGTGCTGGTTTCGGAGTCACCGGCGATCTGGCCGCGCTTGTTCACGTCGTTGGTCTGATCGTTATCTCCGCCAAGCGTCGGGAGCGATTTCATTTTACCGTCCTGCCAGCTAAAGCCGCGACAAATGTGTGAGGTGCCGAAACCGCAATAGTTTTCATCATAGGGGTCGGTTGCCGAAGTCTCTGACCACCCGACGAACTGGCCGGCACGCCCATGGTTGTACTGAAAAATCGCGCTGTTTGGCCCGCCCAGCGTGCCCAAGTCAGTCGTGCCCGGCGGTTGTCGCCAGATCTGGGCGTGCAAGATTTGGTTTCCACTAAGCAGGGACGTGCCGCTGGCTTGGCCGTCGGCATTGACGTTGATGGCGAAGCTAACGCTTCCGCCGAGCGAGTGAAGCGTGAGCAGACGGTAGTGCGGAACGCGTGGTGACCGAACGTTGGACCCGGTACTGCTTTGCTGCGTCGATGCTGAAGGCGCGAAGCTCGACGAAGAAGCGCCGCCGCCACAGCCGGAGAGTACGGCGGTGGCCGCTGATGCGACTAACGCATACGCGGCCGTGATCGAAATTCTCATTGATAGATGCTCCTCTGCACCAAGAGGTGCAATGCAGACGTTGCCGTTGATGCCAACGAGAGCGTCTAGGTTGCTGTCATTGTGACGGTCCACCGCAGACGTGAAAAGCGAAGTACCGGGCGAAGGAGTGTTTGGAGATTACCGCTTGGACGCTAGAATTTCGTGTATAGCAGGCGCGTTTGCGGCGGCTATGGCCGCCGCCATTGCGAGCTTGTGATCGCTGTTCCATGGGGGTCCGGCGACCTTGCGCAAACGCAGAAAGTGAGCGTCGAAGTTCTGGATCCCTAACGCGCGGCATGCCTCATCGGCCACTTTCTTCCCGTCGTACCAGTGGACGCGCCACCCACGCGCGGCAGCCGCGACGGCCATCGCCTGACGGTACATCACCCAGTCGGCAACGTTCCGAGCGCGGTAATCTTTGATTCGTTCCGCGATTGTCGACGGTAGTTCCGGACAGTTACGAAGCGCGATGCCGATTATATAGGGCACGTCGCTCGCAACGGCATTGAGCGCAATCACGGCGTGTTTCTCGGCTGACGCGCGCACGCGTTGCACTAAAGCGAGGGCCTCGTGCCGGGGAAGCATCTGGGCTTCGTGGTGATGGGGAATCGCCGGAAGGTCGTCGTCAACGAGTTCTACGCGGCGGCGATCGAGGAGCGTTCCATCGCGCACCACCGTGACGAGCACCGCCCAACCGCCGTGATCCGAGACGCCGATGACGGCGCCGTTCTTAGACATCGGGCGTTATTCTTTGATGAGATGGCGCGGTTCGCAGGTCGCTATTGGGCCCGTTCCGCCGTGTCGAAGCGTTCCTCGGTGTTGTTGGTTGACGCGCCGCTCGAGGTGCAACCTTCTTAGGCCTCGATGCGTTGTAAAAAGGGCCATGCCGAGTGTTAGTTCGCCCGTTGCGGTCCTCGCCATCAAGGCCCAGCGCAACTCGACGGGCGCTCCTGACCTGGCGGAGCCCGTGTATGGCGGGTACGCGAACGGCCGGGGTGACGTCGTGCTCTTCGGTCAAGAAGCGGCGTATGGAGTCAACTTCAAAAAGCAGACTCTGCAACTTCGACCGCAGCTGAATCCCGGCGCCCAAGCGCGCTACGATACGACGCAGGCCGGCGATGATTTTCAGTACGGTAATAAGACGTTTCGCAGATTGAGCGAGCAACAGATTATCGAGATCTGCGTATCCGGCGCCTTTACGTTAACGCCGCGCCAGCTGCCTTATTAAACCGCCGTCTGGGCGAGCCGATCTCCAGCGCCACGTAGTCTATTTGCATCGCCCACGGCCATGACGATAGACGGCCGGCCCAAGCACGGCGATCGCGATAACGGCGCCGGGCTGCGTAACCATTGCCGCACTGCGGCATCGCTACGGGCCGTCCTTGGCCGCGGGACTCAGCGAGACGCCCCACGCCGAGTGCAAGCCGCTCGAGATCGTGCCGACTTGCGTTCCCGTCGCGTAATCGAAGATGAGCACGTCGTTGTTTGCGATGTCCGCGACGTAGAGTTTCTTCTCGCGCTGGTTGAGTTCGAATTTATACGGGTCGTGCCCGCTCATCGCGATCGTGCGGGTCGGCGATGTGGCGTGCGGCGCATAGACGTTGATGACGTGGTTGGTTTGATCGCCGAGCGCGATGTCGCGGCCGCTGTCGAGCACGAGACCGCCGCTCTCACCTTCGGTCATGGGCCGTTCGCTGCACAGCGCTTTCATTTGCTCGCATTTGCTGACGTGGCCGATGAGTTTGCTGCCCGTGTTGACGTTCCACGCGGCGTACAAGTGACCGTTGCGATCGAACGCGAGGCCTTCCGGTTGGGTGAGCAAGGTAATCGTGACCGACGGATTCGAACTGCCGGCCGGAAATTCCAAGATCGTGCTCGACGCAAACTCACCGACGGCGACGTCGCCACTGCGATCGGCCGCGACGGTGATTGGGCCGCTGATGTCGTTCGAGAGCGTAACGCTCGGCGTCGTCGAGCCTTTCGGATATTCCGTCACCGTGTTGTTGCCGATGTTGGCAACGTAGAGCGTTCCGTTTTGATCGACAAAGTTGCCGAGCGGTGCCGAGATCCCGTCGGTGATCTGCCCGATCGGGGACGAGTTGGCACGCTGAGGGTAGATCTCAATGGCATTGGCGCTGTTGTCGGAGACATACACGACCGGTTGGGTGCGCGCCGCGGGCGAGAGTAGCCAACCGTTGCGCAGGCGGGTCGTCGAAGGCAGAGTCGTCTGCGGTAACGCGGACTGACCTGATGTATTCTGAGCGCAGCCGCCAAGCACGACCGCGGCCAGCGCGATGATAGCGATATAGGCGTTTCGACAGTGGAGCATAGCCGGTCTGATTTGGCGCGCCGCGCCGGTAGTCTTGTCGATGAGGTCGCAGCGTTCAGAAGTATTTTGCCGGCAACGCCCGGCTAGTAATCGTGACATTGCCGCGAAAATGTGGTCGCGGTTGATGCAAGACGTAGGCCGCGATGTCGTACGCCTCGTCCAGCGATAGTGACCCCGGAGCGTTCTGGGGCATATTATGGTACACAAAACCAGTCATGCGATCGAGATGGGCCATCCCCGCCTTATCATTGAAGGAAAGCCTGCCCCAAAGCGGAGGGTACGTCCCGGACACCCCTTGGCCACTGGCTTGGTGGCAATGGACGCAACGCGCACCGAAGAGCCGCGCGCCGTGGTTTGCATCGGGCGCGCGTCGAGGCAGCGGCTCGATGTAGCCCTCGCCGGCGTGCTGTTGCGCAGCCACCGGTGTACCGCGGGACAGCCAAGAGATATACGACACGATCGCAATCATTGCCGGGCTCGAATAGGCCGGCGGTCTGCCATTCATGCTGTATAAGAAACACTCTGCGATTCGGTCTTGCAGTGCGATAACGCGATGGGCGCGTCTGTTCCACTGCGGAAAACGACCGTAGACGCCCACGAAGGTCCCCGCCCGCGGGCGCGTGCCGGCCTCGACGTGGCAATCTTGGCACGAGAGGTTCGCGCGAACGTAGGATTTGACCAATGCCGGGGTATCGATTATCAGACGGTGGCCGTAGGCGATTGAGGCGCCTACCGGCCCCCGCGGTAGCGTTCGCGGATCGTATAGTATTGTCGAGTCGCGCGGCGACGAACAGCCGGCAGTAATGATGATGCTCAGCAGCGCTACGTTTCGTTTGTTCAGAAGTTCCATTTGACCGTCGTCGTTCCAAAGGGCGGTTTAAAGACGGAGCGGCCTAATTGCGCGGATGTATTGGGGCGCTTATTTGATCGTGACCGTGACGGGTTTTGATGCGATGCCGTTCGCGACGACGACGAGCGTGCTGGCGCCGGTCTCGATCTTGGCCGGCACGTCGAAGTTGGTCGAAACCGGCGTAGAACCGGTCGCGACGCCCATCGTGCTGTGGTCGTGCGTGCGCGCATAGAATACGTCTTTGGTCGAGTTATTCGTGATGCGAACTAACGGATAATTCGTCGCGTTTTGGTTTTCGTCGCCGTATGACGTCGCCTGTCCGAATCCGTTGAATTGCGTGCCGGTGATCTTGTAGGTTTGGCGGCGCGCGAGCGTTTTGGAAACCTTTGCGATCGTCGGCAACCAGCTCGCTTGCGGCTGTCCGGTTGGCGTGTAGAGCTCGACGCTCGAATAGGTCAACACCATGATCTGTCCGGTCGGCAGCACGAGTGGCGGCCCACCATACGTTATTCCGTTGACCGGCGAAAGCGTCGATCCGTTCCACTCGTAGACGGTCCCGCTAACGCCGAATACCAGCACGTTTCCGCTCGGCTCGAGCACGGCGTAGCTGTCGCCGGCGTTGTCATCGTTAGGAAAGTCTGGTCCCGCCGTCCACGTGCGTGCGTTGGAGTTGTAGATTGCGGTGTGGCCGGGCCCGGTCTTTGAGTAAGAGCCGGTGTAGAAAACCGTTCCATCGGGGCGCAGGATAGCGGGTCCGATTTCGCCCGGCGGATAGTAGCACTTGTTCGGACCGTATAACAAGCATCCGTAGGGGGAAGGAGAGTGCAAGTCGACGATGGTCGAGCCAGCGCTCCTCCATTTTCCCGCGACGGGATTGTAGATTTCCGAGTTCGGGGCGTTCTGGACGTCGGCGGTAAGAATCGTGCCGTTGGGAAGCAGCGTCCACCCTTCCTCGGCGTTGAAGTCCGACTTGCCGGTGTCGGGCACGTGCGTCCACGCCAGCGTCTTCGGGTTGAGGTATGCGTCCCATTTGTGAAGCTTGTCGCCCACGAGCATATTGCCGTTGGGCAGTACGCTCGACGGCGAGTCGCCGATATACTTCCATTTCGTAGGATGAGTCAGCGGCGTCCACGCATTCTTCAGCGGATCGTACACGGCGCCTTGATTGGTCAGTTGCAGATCGTAGCCGTTCCCGGGGGAGTTATATTCGCCGCCGCTAATGGCCAATCGGCCATCGGCCAGTACGTCCGCGGCGAAATAGAGGGGCCCGTAAGGGTACGCAAGCGATGCAACTTGCGTCCACGTTCCGTCGCTATAGCTGCCTTTAGCGTCGGGAACGTACCGATACCAGTTGCTCTGATTCTGGCCGCTCTGCGCCAGAATGGAACCGTCGGTCAGCAACCACTCCAACGTCATTCCGACCGGCGGCTGATGAGCGATGCGAGTAAAGTGCCCCGGTCGACTCTTCTCCAAAGTCTTCAGCGACTGCTGAGAGACGCCCGGGACCATCGATCCACTACTCGAACATGCCGCCATGCCGACGCCGGTGACGGCGGCGAGCATTACCCATAAAAATCTGACGCTAGCGCGACGCACGCAAACCTCCAAAAGAATAAAGTGGAGCTGGGAAGCCGACCGTCGCGTCGTTTCCAGGCTACCGCTCCGATGGCCTGTCGCATAATGGCAAGTACATCGTGGTGTACGAGCGGTAGCCACCGATTCGGCCGGCGACGTCTATATCGGCAACGCTCAACAACGTTTCGGCGGTCCGCGTCGGACCTTAGGGGAGTGCCGCGAGGCGGCCGCCGTCGACGAGGAGGGTGGCGCCGTTGATGAAGCACGCGTCGCTCGAAGCGAGAAAACAGATCGCCGCCGCTAACTCTTCAGGCTTGCCGATTGGGCCTTGCAACTTTTCAACGCCGCTCTTAATGTTCGGGTTCTCGCGCAACATCGGGGTATCGACGGCGCCGGGCGCGAGGGCGTTCACGCGAATTTGACGCGATTGCATCTCGATGGAGAAGCCCCGTGTGAAGGCTTCGATTGCGCCCTTCGACGACGCGTAGGGTACGACGTTGGGCGTGGTGGCGTAGGCGTGCACGGAGCTGATGTTAACGATCGCGGAACCGGGCGGCATGTGGGGAGCGCCGTATTTCGAGAAGAAGAAGACGGAGCCGAGATTGACGTTGATTACCCTGAAGAAATCGGCTTCGGCGATGTCGACGATCGGCGTAAAGGTCATCAACGCGGCATCGTTGACGATGACGTCTATACCGTTATAGACCTCCACGGCTTTTGCGATCACCGCTTGAACCGCAGTCGAGTCGCCCACGTTGACTTGCGCGGGGAGCGCGATTCCGTTCGCTTTGCCGATCGCATCGGCCGTGGCTCGTGCAGAAGCGAGATCGACATCCGCAACGACGACACGGCCCCCTTCACGTGCCAACCGTAGGCAGGTTGCCTTGCCGATGCCTGAGCCGCCACCCGTAACAATGCACGTTTTGTTCGCAAACCGCATGGCAAACGACGTTCGAGTTCGTCGACGTAGACGCCCTCGCGCGATGAAAAAGAAACTTTCGCAACTTTTCAGCGTAAATTGGGTGTCTATATGAATGAAACGTCACGAGAGAGGAGGACAAATCGACATGCGATTCTATAACGGAATACCGATCACGGTGGTAAGCCAGTTGCAAACAATGACGATGCCGACGGAGTCTACGTCACGCCGTCGAGCCGCGGAAGAGGCGAGGCTCGGCACAATCGTCGCATCAAAAGCGCGCTAAAGAGAATAGCGCCGTTCGAGCGGAATAGCGGCCTGTATGGACGATGCTAGAAGACTCGCGTCTGCGCTGAATCCGCTCACAAAGTCGCCGCAGTTTTCCAATATGAAGGCTCGCGCCGCGGCACGTCAGGATCCGGCCGTCAATTGGCCGGCGACGAAAGCACTTAATTCCGACTTTAACCCCGAAGTCGATGGTTGTGAATCGTTCGTTATGAACGATGGAAGCACGTGCGCCTGGAACCCCGGACAATTCCGCTACGTGGCGCGAAAATGACTGTTTGACGGCGATTCGGGCCGCCAATGGATCCCTCGGATCGCATGGATGCCGGGGCGACGGCGTTCTCCCGGTGTTGCCATAAAGCTCGCTTGCTAAGACCCTGCCGGTTGACACACACCGCAAGTGCTTGGTATACTTAGCGCATCACAACGCATCTGGAGGAGATTTCTTCACACATGTCCGTCAACGTAGTGGAATACATGAGCAAGCTTCAGGACGAGGGTCTTGAGGCGATCAAGCAGTCGCAAGAAGCGAGCCTCGCCTGGATGAGCTCGTGGCGCGAGTTTACCAAGGAGTTCTCCGAGAAGCCCGGCACAATCCCGACCTTCGAGAACATCCCGAGCCCGACGCAGTTCGTCGAGCTGTCGTTCGGCTTCGCCAACCGGTGGCTCGAGCTTCGCAAGGCTTTCACGCTGAAGGTCGCGGAGATGGTCGCCGACACACAGAAGCGCGCCGAGGCGAACTTCAAGCCTGCGAACCCGAATCAGCCGGCTCCGAATCAGCCGATGACGAACCGGCCGCCCAGCAAGTAACTCTTTCGTACAAGTTGGTTCGCGACCGCCCGCACTCTAGCGGGCGGTCTTCTTTTTGTTTGGGTAAAGGTTCTGCGATGGACGACAGAACGAACGTTACCATCGGCGGCGCGTTGCACGTGCATCGGCTGGGATTCGGTGCGATGCGATTGTGCGGGCGGCACGTCTGGGGCTGGCCACCCGACCGTCAAAACGCGACGCGCGTGCTCCGCCGCGCCGTCGATCTCGGAGTAAACTTCATCGATACGGCCGACGCGTACGGTCCGCATATCAATGAGGAGCAGATCGCGCAGGCGCTGTATCCGTACGCTTGCGGACTCGTGATCGCGACGAAGGGCGGATCGATACGGCCGGGTCCGCACGAGTGGAGCCGGGATGGAAGCCCCTCGCACCTGCGCGAGGCATGCGACGGCAGTTTGAGGCGATTGCGGTTGGAGCGAATCGACTTGTATCAACTGCACGCCGTGGATCCGAGCGTGCCGTTCGAAGAGCAAATCGGCGCGTTGCGCGAGTTACGCGACGAAGGCAAGATTCGGTTCGTCGGCCTTTCGAACGTCGATGTAGCGCAGTTGCAGAGCGCGGAGCGCATCGTCGAAGTTGCGTCGGTCCAGAATAACTACAACGTCGGGAACCGCTTCAGCGAGCCGGTGCTGGAGTATTGCGAGCGGCGCGGGATCGTCTTCATTCCATATTTTCCGCTCGACGCGGGGGACATCGAGGCGCTCGACGTGCTACGGCCGGTCGCGGAGGCACATGGCGTTACGGTATTTCAGACGGCGTTGGCGTGGCTGTTGCAGCGGTCGCCGGTGATGGCGCCGATTCCTGGAACGTCGTCGATTTCACATCTTGAAGAGAACGTTGCGGCGGCCCAGATTCCCTTGACCGCCGAGGAGTTTACGGCGCTCGATCGTGTCGGCGTGGCGGCCGCGAAATAAGCCCCTTAGTTGCAGTGTGAGCCAGAGAACATCGCCCTAACATTCAATACTAAGACTCGGCGGTATTACTTCCCTACCCGCAATGCCGTGATATAGTGCCACAACCCGAAGATTTTTAGGATCCAGATAACCAAGACGATCACGACCACGGCGTTTAGTAGCGATTTTATCGGCCCAGCCATAGGGATGAACGTGTTGATCAGCCACAAGATGACTCCGACGACGATCAATACGATAACTATCTCGATTAACGGCATGACGCTGATTTACCCAAACGAAGCGGTTCTTCACGCTTCGAGCGAAAGTGACTGGCGGGGAGGAACAATCCAGCTAGGCTCGCAGATCGGGCCTTTTCAAGTGGTGGTGGGCGGTACATGGATTGAACATGTGACCCCTTCCGTGTCAAGGAAGTGCTCTCCCACTGAGCTAACCGCCCTTGCATTTCTACGATGTTGTGGAGTCTTTGAGGTTTCGAAAATACCTTTCGGCGGCCCTTCTCGACGCGTATTGCGTCGATCGGTTTGACTTTCGTTACACGCCATGTTAAGGTGTCGCAATACTGCTCGATTCCGCTGCAAAGGAGGCACGATGAATAGTAAGTTGATGCTGTGCTCCCTCGCGCCCGTCATGGGATGCGGGTCGACGTTTGTGCAGCCTTCGGAGGATACGCCGGCGTAACGCGCCGTCTTTAGTTTCACTTCGAAGGCCTCCGCGAACGTTCGGGGGTCTTTTTCATTTTAGCGCTATCTTCAGATCGATGAGGCGAATGATGGACTATTGGGTTCAGAACGAAGTCCGCGCTCGCCGTGACGAGGTTGCCGCGGGGTTTCGCAAACGTCGCTCGCAAGGCGATGCGGAGGTTCCACGGCTCACGGCGCGCATTGCGGTCGCGAACGCGGCGCAGGTAATGAGCGATACGCTGGCGGCGCTCGCGCGCAGCCTGCGGCGCGGCGAAGCGGCGTGACGAACGACTACGGAAGGGCGTCTTGCACGTTGGTATCGGCGCCCTTCCACTCTACCAGGAACTTCGCGCGCGCGGCCGCCGCTTGTGCGGGTTTATTTTCGGCCGCGTACGCCTGCGCCAAGCCAAAGAGTGCGCGCGGATCGTTCGGATATTCGCGCAACGTCTGCGTGAACGCGTCGATGGCGCGTCGCGCATTGGCGTGCCGCAATTCCAAAGCGCCGAATGCTTCACCGGCGGGGACCAGCGGTATGAGTTCGCCGCCGAGCTGCGTTCGCTGGTTGCTTTCGGTGCGCGCGAGCAACTTGCGCGCTTCATCGAAGGAGCCTTTGGCTTCTGCCGCGCGCGCAAGAAAGAGTTCCGCGATGCCGTTTTCCGCGACGACTCGTTTTTGGCGCGTTATATTTTGGGCGATCGTTTCAGCTTCTTGGGTTCGGCCAAGTTGCAGTGCGGCCAAACCCTTGACGGCAGCCGCACCGAAACCCGAGGCCGCCGACTGGTACGCCTCCGCGTAACGAGCGAAGCGCAACGCGGTCAGCGCGTAGAAGCTCGTGTCAAACACGCCGGCCATGCGATCGGCCCATCTCCGTGCGTCGGCGTAATTTCCTAGCATCATGGCGGCGGAGTATCCCACGCTGACGTCATGCTTGCGATAGCGAGCTTCATCGTGGGCGGCCGATTGCGCGTCCATCGCGTTCGTCAGCGCGACCGCGCGTTCGCTGGACGACTCTGCCGCCGAATAGTTTCCCGTCTCGATCCAATAGTGCGCGGGCATGTGGGCGAGATGTTCCGCCTGCGGTGGAAACGTCGTGGCGTCGAGACGCTGCGCGCAAGGCAGCGCGGGCGCTCGGATGGGAGCGAGGTCGTAGAGATGAACGCACAGATGGTTCGCCATTGCGCTCGATGGGTCGGTCTGCAAAACGCCGGTCACGAGGGCGAGCGCCTCGCGCGATTGCGGACTCGCGGGTCGCCGGCCCTCCCAATTCAAACCGCCTGATTCGAGCGACGCCTCAGCGGCTAACAGCTTCGCCGTTTCATTTCCGGAGGCGGCGGCAAATTGCACCATAGCATCGCGGTACGCGGCGTCGTCGCCATTCCATTGCTGGAACGTTCCACGATATCGTAACGCCATGATTGAAATGAAGCGCTGCTCTACAACGGAAACATTCGCGTGGATTTTCTCAGCCTTCGAAATTGCTCGAGCGCCCTCCGCGAAGCGCTCGGCCGTCATCGGCGTGTTGAGATCCGGTCCGCTCGCGAGCGCCATTCCCCAATACGCGATCGCGAGGTGCGGGTCGTCCGTTGCCGCCCGTTCGAACGATTCGTACGAGGCTCGGCGATTATAGGCGTAATAGAGGAAGAGTCCCTGGTCTATGGCAGCCTGCGCCGATTGGTTCACAGTGGACGTGGAGAAATGAAGCGACGTCGCGACTGCGCTGACCGCGAGAATGCGGTAGGGTAAGTTTTGAATTTGTCCAAGAGGCGTCATCGATGCGGGCGCGTAGCTCAGAGGGAGAGCATCCGCTTCACACGCGGAGGGTCGTTGGTTCAATTCCAACCGTGCCCACCATGCCAAGAATGCAGTGCAACATCTTGGCGCTGTAGCTCAGTTGGTTAGAGCGTCGCCCTGTCACGGCGAAGGTCGTGGGTTCGAGTCCCATCAGCGTCGCCATTCTTAAGGAGCGCATCGTATCGTCGAAGGTAGCCGACGAGCGATGCGCTCGAGGAGATCACTTCGAGCCAAGGTAGCTCAGTCGGTAGAGCACGCGCCTGAAAAGCGCGGTGTCGCCGGTTCGATTCCGGCCCTTGGCACCATTCTCTTACGAGCCTAGCGTGCGCCGGAAAAAATCAATCGTCCGACGCCAGGCCGTTTCGGCGTGTTCCGCATGATAATGGCCAAGACCGCCGTTGCCGGCTTCGCCGGCATTGTAAAACCCGTGCTTTGCTTCGTAGCGGAAAAACTCGTAGGGCACCTTCGCGTCATTGAGCCGCCGTTCCAGCGCGTCGACGCCCGATGCATTGAAGAACTGGTCGTGCGTCGCCCAGTGACCCTGAAGAGGGATATGGATGTCCCCGGGATCGCCTGCTTCTGAAGGAGGATAGCCATACCAGATGCTCGCGGCATCGAAGCCGTCGCGCATGGCCGCGATCAACGCGAGCGCGCCTCCCATGCAGAAGCCCATGACGCCGACACGGCGGGCGCCCTTGTCGCGCAAAAACTTTTGTGCGCCGGCGACATCTTGGGTAGCGGCATCGTTGAAATCTAAACCCTCCATCAGATGATTGGCTTCGTCTCCCGTTGCGGCACTGCGGCCTCGGAACAGATCGGGTACGAGCACGTTGAAGCCGTGCGATGCGAGCCGGTCCGCGGTTGCCTTGAAGCGGTCGTCCACGCCCCACCACTCCTCCACGAGCACGATGCCGGGAGGCTGCGCGACTGTCGGAGCTTCGGCAAGATATCCCGGAGCGTGCTGCCCATCCGGCCTTGCAAATCCGATCGTGGCGCCCACTATGTATGTTGTACCGAGGGCATCTCTTCGGCGTCCTGGCGGTCCAGATTTTCGATGCGTTCGGTGAGTAACCACTCGTTGGCGTCTCGAACTCGTTCGGGAGAAACGCGTTCGACGAACCATTGATAAAGAAGTTCGTCCGTCGCGTTGCGCCGGAGCGCTTCTTCAAACTCGCGTTGCGTGACCCCCCACCGTTGCAACATCCCTTGGTCCATCGGACAGGGGTAGATGTAGTCGTGAATCGTCCCGGCGTCGTTCGCTCGCGCCTTATCGGAAACGCGAAGCAGCCACAGCGCTTCGCCGAGCTTCTGTCGTCCGCGGCGCGGGAACGTCTTTCCATCTCGAAAATCACTGGGCACGCGTTCTATAAACGTAACGCGACCAGGCGGGTTGCAGCGTGGCGCAAGCGAACGGTGCCCAGCGGATGGAGGAGCGAACCCTCGTATCGCACGAGCCTCGGTGGCATGCATCGATCGCGGTTCTTGCGGCGCTCGTGCTATACGTTACGCTTCCTTCCCGACTCATCATCGGTCCGGTATGGGTCGCTCCACTGCTCGTCCTGGCGTTGTTGGTACCGCTTTCGATTCTAGCGCCACATCGCCGAATAGAGACCCGGCGGGCGCGCTTTTGGAGCATATTGCTCATTGCGATCGTAAACTTTTTCAACATCGCATCGGTGTTGCTGCTGGTTGGCGGCCTCTTTCGGCCGGAGCGGGCCACGATGCACAGCGCGGCGGCATTACTCCGTACCGGGGCGCAAAATTTGGGGCATGAACGTCTTGGTCTTCGGGCTTTGGTTTTGGGAACTCGATGGGGACGGACCCGACGCGCGCGCACACGCCTCCGCGGCAACGGAAGTGCAAAACGCCGACTTCCTATTCCCTCAAATGCAAATGGCCATCTCCAGCGGTCACTCGTTGCGCTGCATCGACATCAGTTGGAAGCCTCAATTTCTCGACTATCTTTACTTGGCTTTCACGACGGCGACGGCGTTCAGTCCGGCCGACGTCCTTCCGCTCAGTCGCTGGGCCAAAGTATTGATGACCGTTGACGCCCTCATCTCGTTGATCACGATCGCCATCGTGGTAGCACGGTCCATCAATGCGATCGGCTGACGGGGCACTGCGCGGGGTGAACTCCGCATTGGATTTGGGTGTTGTAGGGCAGGGTATGGGTCTGCTCGAACCGGGAGGTCGCCAAGCCGCGGGTATGATGTAATGGCAGCCTGCGACCTTCCCAAGGTTGATGCGTGGGTTCGATTCCCACTACCCGCTCGGACCGATACTCATGCGGCGACGTAGCCAAGTGGTAAGGCAGGGCTCTGCAAAAGCCCCATTCGGCAGTTCGAATCTGCCCGTCGCCTCCAAAACGACCCTTTGCGACAGCGGCGCGTTGTTCTCTCGATGCGCGTAGGAGTCGTAGGCGCGGGAGCGATCGGCGGATTCCTCGCCGCGGCGTTCGCTAGAGCGGGCGTGCCGGTCGCCGCCGTAGCGCGCGGCGAGCATCTGGCAGCGATCGAGCGTCACGGCTTGCGCGTCGATAGCGACCTTGGCGCGTTCACCGTCCCGTTACCTGTGGCGGACGATGTCAGAACGCTCGGCCGATTCGACGTGCTGTTGCTCACGTTCAAAGCGCACCAATGGCCGGAACTGCTGGAGCAGATTCGACCCTTCGCCGGAACGCCGACCACCATCGTGACGCTGCAAAATGGCCTTCCATTTTGGTATGTGCGGAATCCGCCGCTACGCAGCGTCGATCCGCACGGTGCAATTGCTCGCGTCTTCCGCGATGACCAAATCGTGGGTGGCGTCGTTCACGTTTCGGGCGAGCTGGTCGCAGCCGGTCACGTCAAACAAAGCGGCGGCTTGCGCTATGTGCTCGGCGCCCCCTCCGGTGGTCTCAGCGAGGCGGCGCGGCGGCTCGTTGCGTTATTCCGTGGCGCGGGGCTCGCCGCCGAATTCGATGATAACATTCGAGCGACGGTGTGGCTAAAGTTGGTGAACAATGCGGCGCTCAACTCGCTTAGCGTGTTGTACCATTCCACGATCAGACCGATGCTTTCCGATCCTTCGGCTCGCGAGCAGGCGCGACGCCTGATGATCGAGGCACTGTGCGTGGGCCGGGCCATGAAGGTGGTCGATGACGTCGACGTCGACGCGCGAATAGAATATGCCGCTAGACTCAACGACGTGAAGACCTCGACATTGCAAGATTACGAGCGGGGCCGCTCCCTCGAGCTCGATCCAATCGTAGGCGCGGTGATCGAACTAGCCCAGCGTCACGATATTGCGGTGCCGCAACTGAAAGCGACGTACGCCGCGCTCCAGGAACGCGCATCGGGCAAAGCCGTACGGTGATTTCGCACTCTGCGAAGGAACCGGACATTGAAGATCTCGGCGGCGTTGGCCCAAAGTCCGCGCCGCTTTTTCGTGAGCTCGGCATCGATACACCCCAGGCACTCCTCGAATATCTTCCATTCCGTTACGATGACTTGCGCTTCCCCACGCCGGCCGCACAGCTCGGCGAGGGCGGGGGCGAAGAGAATGCGGTTGGGCGCGTCGTCGCGCTGAAGGAGCGTCGCGTGCGAGGTCTAGAGATCGTCGAAGTACACATGCTCGACGATGCCGGCGATCGTTTTACTGCGAAGTGGATCGGTCGCAACCGCTACGTCTACGGGCGATTTCGCGAGGGGATGCGGCTGCTCGTGCGAGGGCGCATCGAGCGTAATTTCTCCGGGCCGATCGTCTCCGTGACGCACTACGAGCAGCTTGACGAACGAGACGAGTATCACGGAGAGTTGCAGCCGATCTATCGCGCGAGCAAGGATTTGGCGAGCCGCAAGATCGCGGCCGTCGTGAAGAAAAACTTGACGCGCCTGTTGAAGTCGGCACCGCGCGATCCTATACCCGCTAGCATTAGATCGGCGTACGGCTACCCATTGCTTTCTGACGCGTATCGAGCGGTCCATGCGCCCCTGACGCCGGAAGAGGCAGACCACGCGCGGGAACGCTTCGTTTTCGCCGAATTCCTGGCGATCGCGACGTCCGCGCAGTTACGGCGATCCGAACGAGAACGCGATCACGACGCTCATCCGCTCAACATTCCGCCCGATTTGTTGGCGAGATTTGAATCGGCGCTACCGTTTTCGCTGACGGGCGCGCAACGCAGAGCGATCCTCCAGATTTGGGCCGATATGAGCCGAGACGTTCCCATGAACCGCCTGCTGCAAGGCGACGTGGGCAGCGGCAAGACGCTCGTTGCGGCGGCGGCCGTCCTGCTTGCGGCCGCGAACGGCGTGCAGGCTGCGCTGATGGCGCCGACCGAACTGCTTGCATGGCAGCATGCCCAAAGGCTCGCGCCGCTGCTGCTTCCTTTTGGGCTGGGGACTGAAGCGCTCTTCGGAAGTCAGAAGGCACGGTCGCGAGACGCCGCGGTTGCAAAACTTCGCAGCGGAGAGGCGGCGCTTGCAGTCGGTACGCACGCCCTCCTCACAGAAGGGGTCGATTTCGATCGACTCGGCCTCGCGATCATCGACGAACAGCACCGCTTTGGCGTCGCGCAACGCGCGCGCCTTCGCGCCAAAGCACTTTCGCCCCATACGTTGCATATGACCGCGACGCCGATTCCGCGTACCTTAGCGCAGTCGGTCTACGCCGATTTGGATCTCTCGATCATCGACGAACTGCCTCCGGGACGGACGCCGATCGAGACCTTTGCCGTCCGAAGGAGCCGACTGCCCCTGGTGTACGACTTCGTCAAGAAAATGGCCGCACAGGGTCGCCAAACGTATATCGTGGCGCCGGCTATCGAGGAGAGTGAAGAAGACGAGACGCTGACGAGCGCCGCGGCGGAGGCCGAGCGGCTGAGGTCAGATATTTTTTCAGAGCTGCACATTGGATTGCTCCACGGCCGCCTCCCGTCGCGGGAGAAAGATGCGACGATGGCGCGTTTCGTCAACGGTGAATACAGCATACTGGTCTCCACGACCGTGATCGAAGTGGGCGTCGATGTCGCAAACGCGACGACCATGATCGTCCTGGATGCCCACCGGTATGGTTTAGCGCAATTGCATCAGTTGCGAGGCCGCGTGGGTCGAGGCGCGGCGAAGTCACACTGTATCTTCGTCTACCCCGACGACGCCTCCGAGAGCGCGCGGCTCGAGATACTAACGCGGTCCACCGACGGGTTTCTGATCGCGGACGAAGATTTGCGATTGCGTGGCCCCGGCCAACTGGCGGGGACCATTCAATCCGGCATGTCGGACCTGCGGTTCGGCGATTTGCTACGGGACATCGACATTTACCGAGCGGCGAAATCGGCGGCCGAGTGCATCGTCGAGGCCGACCCACACCTCGAGAGCGACGAACACTCCGGACTGCGAGCCGTTCTCGCGGCTGAGCCGAGCACTCGCGCGCTGTTGCTTTCGTCATAATCTAGGAGCTAACGGCGTAGGGTGTCGAACGCGCGACGCATGGAGGGAGTCAGCGCGATCGGCTTCGATCTCGACCACACTCTCGCGATCGATAATAGCTTAGAACGTGTCGCGTTCTTGCGATTGCTCGAAGTTATCTTAGCGGAGGGCGGCGACAGTCTCGGTACGTTAGGTGATGAGCTGGATTGGACCAATACTCTTTTAAAACAGCAACGGCACGGCGAATTCTCGATTGACGAAGCCGTGCGCAGGTTCGTTCAGGCGCACGGGATCACGGCAAACGACGGACACGTCCGCCGTTTCCGCGAAACGGCACTCGGGCTGATTGACGACCTCGTGGTGCCGCTTCCCGGCGTCTCCAAAACGCTCGAAACCTTGCAGCGGAGAGGCGTTGCGATGGCAGTGCTAACCAACGGTTGGAGTCCGATGCAGCTTCGCAAAGCACGACGAGCCGGATTTACCGGCCCAGTTCTTGTCAGCAGCGACATAGGAGTCCAAAAACCCGCGCTCGCTGCCTTCGAAGTGCTCTTGCGAACGATGGGAGCGTCGCCGCAGAGCAGCTGTTACGTGGGGGACGATCCTGAGGGCGACGTGGCAGGCGCACACGCCGCAGGCATGCAGGCGGTCTGGATCGATTGGGAACGCAAAACCTATCCCTCGAACCTCGCGCCGGCCGACCGTATCATTCATCAGTTTCCCGAGCTGCTCATCGCGATCCCATCGGCGGCGGAGGCCACGAAATGCGCAAATTGACTCTGGCGGTCGCGCTGCTTGCGCTGCCGGCTGCGCTACCGACGCCTACCTATGAAGGGCGGCTCATCGCGCTCGAGCATCGTTACATCGCATGGACGTTGGAACAGGAGCCTACCGCTGCAACGGACTCCGGCATCCACGACTACGACTCCCGTTTGGCCGATTACTCGCAACGCGCGCAGGCCGCGGGAATGATTCGAATTGCGCCGTTACCGGAACGAATTGGCGGCGTTGCAGCCTTCGGCAAACGCGAGCACGCACGAGCGGATGGACTACTTGCTCGTTCGATCCGATTTGGAGTTGGAGTGGTGGAATCGCGTCGTCATTCGAGGGTTGCAACGGAATCCAAGCGTCTATGAGGGCGAGTGCAGCAACGGAATTTTTTCCATTGCCAAGCGCCAGTTCGCCTCCGACGACGTCCGACTTCGCGATGCAATAGCCCGACTGCGGGCCTGTCCCGGTGTTTTGCAGCAGGGACGTCGAAATCTCACGGCGCCGGTCAGGGAGTTCGCGCAAATCGCCTCGGAAGATATACGCGACGGCGATTCGCTCTATACCACGACGCTGAAGGAGCTCGCGCGCAACGCGTCGGCAACGCAGCGCGCCCAACTCTCGAGCGCGCAAAGCGCCGCTCTCGATGCTCTGCACTCCTATCGCGCGTGGCTCGACTCGCGCATGACGACCTTTCGCTCGGGCGGTTTCGCCGTAGGACGTAAACGCTACGACTGGTTTCTGCACCGTATTTTGCTGCTGCCATTCGATTCGGCGACAGTGGCGCAAATCGGCCGGCTGGAACTGGCGCGCGATCGAGCGCTAGAACTTTGGGAGGCGGGGCGGGACGAGCACGAGCCGGCCGCCGCGCCGCCGCCGACCTTCGATTCGAAACAAGCCTTTCTTGCGTACTACGAACGCAGTCTGGGACGGCTCGTTTCCTTTATCAACACCCACCAAATCGTGGATATTCCACCGTACATTGGGCCGTTTCGCATCGTCGAACTGCCCAAGGCGCTGGCCGCCACCTATCCGGGTGGCTTTATGAATCCGCCCCCTATGTTTTCGAGCGACCCCCAAGGTTTCTATTTCGTCCCAGATTTCGGCCCGGCGAATCAGAGTTTTTTCGTGCAACAAGCGCGCCAATCGGTCTTGCCCTTGCTCGGCCACGAAGGGATCCCCGGCCATTTTCTGCAGTTTTCGTACGCGTTTCACAACCCCGATTTCATCCGTCACGTTCAACAGGATGGTCTCTTTGCGGAGGGCTGGGCCTTTTATTGTGAAGAGATGCTGATGCGTGAAGGGCTCTACGATCAGGATCCGGCGGCGCGTCGCCAGGTTATTCATCTGATGCGCCATCGGGCGACCCGAGTTGGCGTTGACGTCGGTTTAGCGACGGGAGCGATGACGCTTCCGGCGGCCATCGCCTATTTCCAGAACAATGCCGGCATCGATTACGAAACCGCGCGGGGAGAAGCGACGCGATTCGCGATGGGCCCCGGTCAAGCCATCGACTATCTGATCGGGAAGACGGAGGTGCAAATGCTTCTGGCGATGGATCGCGATCGCGAGGGATCGAAGTTCTCTTTACGTGCCTTTCACGATCGTTTGCTGTCGTTTGGAACGGTGCCCTTTTCCACCATCCGCGATGAATGGTTCGGAGACGCGTCCTGGCTAAGGGCATCGCTCTCGCCGATGGCGCCGGTGGAGTTCTAGTCGTGCCGCGCATCAGCAGCGGATCGCTGGGGAGTCGAAAGATTCGTTCGCCCAAGGGCAGTCACGTACGCCCGACGCCGGGACGCGTGAAGGAATCGCTATTTTCAAATTCTGACGGCGCGTCTGGAAGGCGCGCGCGTGCTCGACCTTTTCTCCGGTACGGGCGCCATCGGCTTCGAAGCCGCCTCGCGAGGCGCATCCCGTGTTGTCTGCGTCGAGGCTCGACGCGACATTGCCAACGCCATCGAAGGAAGCGCGCAATCGCTGGGCATCAGCGATGTCGTGACGGTATTTCAAGCGCCCGTGGAGCGCGCGCTGTACCGGCTCGACGGCCCCTTCGATATTGTCTATCTCGACCCACCGTATGCGGACCCGGTCCCGCTGCCGCTCTTTGCGCTCATGCGGGCACGCGCTCTCCTCTCGCCCGACGCGCTCGTCGTCTACGAGCATGCCGCCAAGCGCATTCTTCCCGACATACCCGGATATCGTTCCGTTCGAGAAGAAGTATACGGCGATGTCGCTCTTGCTTTCTTGTCGCCGGGAAGTTGACCGACGGTAAGGTCAAGCGCGGCGCGCTCGCGGTCTATCCGGGGTCGTTCGACCCTCCAACGAACGGCCACTTGGATGTGATCGAACGAGCCGCTCGCGCCTTCGAGGAGTTGCTGGTGGCAATTGTGGTCAATCCACAAAAGCGGGCGCCGATGTTCTCGTTGGAAAAACGGGTGGAGATGCTGAAGGCGTGCGTCGAGCGCCTCGACCACGTGCGGGTGGAGCACTTTACGGGACTTCTTGCAGACTATGTAAAAGCAGCGCACGCCGACGTGATCGTCAAGGGCTTGCGCGTCGTTTCCGATTTCGAAAGTGAGATGTCGGCGGCGTTGATGAATCGGTCGCTCTCCGACGTCGACACGTTCTTCTTAATGTCAGATCAAAAATATTCATTCGTGAGCTCGAGCCTGGTCAAGGAGGTCTTCTTCCTGGGCGGCGACGTCGCCGCGTACGTCCCTCAGCCGGTTCTTCGTCTGATGGCGGAGAAGCGAACAACTCTACAACGGAGGTAGTAATGTCGGTCTATCGCGTCCTGGATAAACTCGAAACCTACGTTCACGAGGGAACATGGCTTCCCGCTGGTTACCGCATACTCTCGGAAGAGCGACTCCTGGAGTTGGTCGAAAAGATTCGCGCGTCGTTACCTGCCGAAGTAGGGCGGGCGAAGGTCATTGCCAAGGATCAAGATCGGATGCTACGTGCGGCGCAAGAAAAGGCACAGGCGATCGTCGATCAAGCGGCCAGCAAGCACGAAGAACTCGTCGATCAAAACGAGATCGTCCAGCGCGCCCGAATCACTGCCGACTCGGTATTGCGCGACGCCGAGGAGCAAAGCCGCCGGGTGCGTGAGGGTGCCGACCGATATGCCGCCGGAGTGCTCGCCGAAATGGAGACGCGTCTCTCGGGCGCCCTCGGCGCCGTCCGAAAGGGGCGCGACGTGCTCGACGGTCAACGCCATACGGCATCGCAGCCGCTCGCGGAGGCCGCCGCAAAGAGCAAACGCGCGGCGTTCGATCTTCAGAACTCGCCGCCCGTCAGTCCGCCGCCTGAGGAGACCGCAACGCTTGAATCGGTGTAGGCGTGCACCTTTTGGGAAAAACCGAGCATGAAGCAACTGACAATCATTCTCGCGCTCGCCGGCTCGTTGTGCGTTCCGGCGTTTGCCGATCAGCCGGGCGGAATATCGGGCACCGTGGTGGATGCAAGAACCGGGCAGCCAATGGCGCACGCGACGCTCTACTACTACCGTTCGCCGTACTTGGAGAAAGGACCGAACCGAATCATGACGCTCCAAACGAATAGCCGCGGATATTTCAGCGATATAGCGCTGGAGCCCGGCCGCTACGTCGTGATGGCGAGATTCCCTGGAAAGGTCCAAGGTTGCGCGGTCGATGACGTGATGGGTGGCGAAGTGGCGCGCATCCGCCTTGAGATCGGCCACGATTCGTTGATGTGCAGCGGCCCACGCGTGCATCCGTCCCTCGTCGATCCGAACGCCTCGGCGAACGTCTACCGAATCTAACCCCGTCGCATCGGTAATATACGGTTCTGCATAATTAGACAGGTGGGGCTTGAACGTTGTGGGCAAAGGCCTCCAACCGTGCGCGGTCGATGGCCTTGACGCGTCCTCTGTCGAGTTCTAGCGCGGAGGCATTGCGCAACCGCAAGAGCGCTCGCGCGGCCATGTCGCGTACGGTGCCGGCGGCTGCGGCGATTTGCGCTTGAGAGAGGTTTTCAACACCGGGCAAACCGCGCGCCATGCCTACTGAGGTCCTGGCGTAACCCAGCAAGAATTTTGCGACGCGCTGCAACACATGGGCGAACGCGAGATCGGCGATGGTATCGATCGAACGACGCCGCGCTTGGGACGACGCAACCAAGAAGCCGAGTGCGAGTTCAGCATCGTTGCGAACCGCGTGCATCACCGCCTCGCTCGGCAGCGTGGTAATCGCCGCGTCGGTAAGCGCCTCGGCCCGAGTCGTTGCGCCCCCACCGTCAAAAGTTCCGCTCTCGTTTAGCGTGTCGTGCGTCAAGCGTTCACCGATGGTATGCGTCTTGCCGTCAGGCGACAGCAAGGTGTAAATCACTTTACCGCCCTTGACGATACCGAGATACGGCCAAACTTCGCCCTCGTCAAAGATGGTCTCGCCCGACTTATAACTGCGCTCGCTCATCTGGGCGGCCAGTTCTCTTATGGTAGTCGCCTTGGCGGACGTAAACGCCGGAACGTGCGTTAAGAACCCCTCGCCGTCGGCGTTCTCGTCGATTCGTTCCAAGCGAACCGTCCAGCGATTGCCGCCCAAGTTGCGCGCATCCCAGGAAAAACGTCCGGGGCGGAGCTGCGTCATCTCATTACGCAGCGCTCGCGGATCGGTTTCTTCGTTGATTTCTAGCGCGCTTCCAATCGGGAGTTTGTCGAACGTTTCGAGAATTTGAGCCGTCTTCGACGCGGGCAATAACGACCGGGCATCAAAAGTCACCGCAGCGGAACGGGTAATTGGCATGGCGCGGTCTTAGTGGCGCCGCGCGGCCGCGCCTGCCGGGACGAGCATGCACGGCCGCGAAATACGCGATCGATATGGCCATGCAAGCAGCAGATACGGATATCGTCATTCTCAACGGCGCGCGAACCCCCTTCGGAAATCTTGGCGGCATGCTGTCGGAATTGAGTGCGACCGACCTTGCCGTTATAGCGGCGAAGGGGGCCATCGCGCGCAGCGGCGTGCCCGCCGACCGGATCGACGAAGTAGTTTTTGGAAACGTCATTCAAAGCAGTCCAGACGCCATTTATCTCGCGCGTCACGTTGGTTTGCGCGCCGGGGTCCCAACGGAAGTCCCAGCATTGACGGTCAACCGTTTGTGCGGTTCCGGTCTTCAGGCCATTCTTTCGGCGGCGCAATCAATAGCGTTGGGAACTGCGAACTACGCGCTCGCGGGCGGCACCGAGAACATGACGCAGGCGCCGCACGTCGTGCGCGGCGCGCGTAAAGGGTTCCATCTGGGGCAAAACGTGGCGTTCGAAGATTCACTCTGGACTGCGCTGACCGATTCGTACGGCAATACGCCGATGGCGATCACGGCAGAGAATTTGGCGAAAAGGTACGGCATTTCGCGGCAAGAATGCGATGAGTTCGCATTGGCGAGTCAAGAACGCGCGCTCGCCGCTCAGAGCGATGGTTACTATGCAGAGGAAATTGTGCCGGTCGACGTTCCCGGACCGCGCGGTTCAACGCAACGAGTGGACAAAGACGAGGGTCCGCGACAGGGGTTAAGCATGGAAAAGCTAGGGAAGTTGCCGGCTCGCTTCGTCCGGGACGGCGTCGTTACGCCGGGCAACGCCAGCGGTATCACGGATGGCGCCGCTGCGGTTGTTTTGACCACCGCGCAGCGCGCGAAAGCCGATGGTTTGAAATGGATGGGTCGTTTGCTCAGCGGTGCGGTCGTGGGAGTGGAACCGCAGATCATGGGTATAGGGCCGGCCTTTTCGATCCCAAAGGCGCTCGAACGGGCGAACATCGGCCTGCGCGATGTGAACGTTTTGGAAATAAATGAGGCGTTCGCTCCACAAGTGCTGGCATGTTTGCGGGAGATGAAGAGTGATGACGTGCCTCTCAATCCGCATGGGGGCGCCATCGCCTTGGGCCATCCGCTTGGTGCCTCGGGCGCTCGACTCGCCCTGACCGCTTTGCATCAACTGCAGTCCCAAGGCGGTGGGTACGCCGTCGCTTCGGCATGCATCGGCGGCGGTCAAGGGATCGCAGCCGTCTTTCGTGCAGGATAGCGCTCCAAAGAAGTTTGGCTTTACTGCGGGCCGCCTTTGGGACGCCGTAGCGACCCTAGCGATTGCCTTTGTTATTTGGAAGATGCTCGTGGCGCCACGATTTTTTATCGCGCCCCACGAGGTGCACGCTCCGAGGGCGGTCTACGATCGGCTCGATGGCGGGAGCTTTCGATTGGAACACGAGCGCGGCAAGATCGTCTTCTTGGACTTTTTTACAACGTGGTGCTCACCGTGCAAAACGGAATTGCCGTCTGTAGAGGCTTGGGCCGCCGGGCATCCGCAAGCCGTTGTGGTCGCAGTCGACGTAGGGGAGCGTCGCCCGATCGTCGCGCAGTTCGCGCGCCAACTTCATCTTCGCGACGTTGCCCTTGACCCAAAGACCAATGCGCGAGCACTCTTCGGCATCCAGGGCTTTCCAACGATCGTCGTGATCGATCGCCGCGGAGACATTCGGGCGAAGTGGGAGGGCCTAAACCCGGCGATTGGTTCGGCAATGACAAATGCGCAAGCCAGCCTCTAGGTCAAGCGTCTAGCGAGCCTTCCAAACGGGCTTGCGCTTTTCTAAAAAGGCCGAAGTGCCTTCTTTAATGTCTTCAGTGTCCACCAGACCGCCGAACTCCAACGCTTCAAGTTCCAGGCCGTCATCGATTGAAAGATGTGCGCCGTTGTTGAGAGCGCGTTTGCACGCGGCAACGGCGAGCGGTGCTTTGCCGGCAATAACGCCGGCAACCCTTTTTGCCTCTTGCATCAACTGCTCGCGAGGTACGACGCGAGCGACCAAACCAATTCGCAGCGCTTCTTGCGCATCGATCATCTCACCCGTAAGACAAAGATATGCCGCCATCTGTTTTCCGACGAGACGCGTCGTCCGTTGCGAGCCGCCGTAGCCCGGAATCAAACCAAGGTTAACTTCGGGCTGTCCGAATTTCGCTGTGTCCGCTGCAATAACGATATCGCCGGCCATTGCAAGTTCACAACCACCGCCGAGAGCGAACCCATTGACCGCCATGATCACAGGCTTGCTCAAGCGCTCGATTTTCCGAGTAAGCGCCTGTCCGTGACGTGCAACCGCCGCGCCCTCGGTTGCGCTCCGGAGCGTCGCTAATTCACCGATATCTGCGCCCGCTGCGAACGCTCGGTCACCTGCGCCGGTTACGATAATCACCCGTACGTCGGCATTGCGCTGCATTTCGTCGAGCGCGTCGGAAACTTCCGACAACAGTTGCCGTCGCAGCGCGTTGAGCACGCTCGGCCGATTCAGCGTCACTATCCCGATGTGGGCTTCCGTTGCGATTAGAATGTCGTCAAGCCGCATGTACTACCTTAATGGTTTAATAAGGAATGCAGGTTCTTTCGTTACGTTGCAGGGAAGCGACCTCTCTCGTATACTATGAACGACAGTTTTCCAGGAGGCGGCAGTGGCAGTTCGGACGGCTTATCACGAGGCATTGGAGGCCAGTCGGCTCGACGTTGTGCGGCTTGGAGCGTTGGTGGGAGACGCAATTCGCATTGCAGTTGATGCCCTCAACAGTCGTGACGCCGCAGCCGGCGCCCGGGTCGTAGCGGGCGATGACGTCATCGACGATTTGCGGCGACGAATTGAAAGTAGCTGTATAGAGTTAATTTGGCGCCAGCAGCCCGTTGCGGGAGAGTTGCGTGAAATTGCCGCGATGTTGGAAATCGCGACCGATTTGGAAAGGGTCGGCGATTACGGCGTGGATATTTCGAAGAATGCAATTAAGCTTTCGGATCAACCGATGCGTCCGCAGCGGGTAGAGATCGATCGCATCGCCAGCGTGGCCCATTCGATGTTGCTGGATGCAATGCGAGCCTACACCGAGCGCGATGCCGCATTAGCCAGCGCCGTCATCGATCGAGATGACGAAGTGGATAAGTTATATAAACGGAGTATCAAGCTGCTTCAAGAAGAGATGCGCGCCGATCCTGAAATCGTTCGGCCGGGCACGCGCTACCTGTTCGTTCTGGCCTCGCTAGAAAGAGTCGGCGACCGAGCCGGAAACATCGCTTGGCACACGAAGGATATGATCGGAGCGCAATGACGCCGCTTCCACGAAGCGAATTCGCCGTAACCGAGCGCTATGCGTATTTGAATCATGCCTCGGCGGGCGTCTTGCCGCGTTCGTCGGTTGCGGCAATTGAGGCGTTCGCGCGTGAGGCGGGTCAAGCCGGGGTACTTTCGACGTTTTCGTACGATTGCGCCATGGCGCGCTATCGCGAACGAATCGGGCGGTTTATCGGTGCTCGGGGAAACGAGATCGCGATGATTCCCAATACCGGCGCGGGAGCGACGATCGTGGCGCTCGGGTTGGATTGGCGGCCGGGCGACGAGGTGCTGCTCGGCGATGATGAATTTCCGGCGAATGTCGTGCCGTGGACGGCGCTGCGGCGCCGGGGGGTTACGGTTCGCCTCATTCCGATACGGCGCGGACGCTTAACGCCCGAGCGGCTACGCAAAGAGATTTCATCTCGTACGCGTGTCGTAGCCGTCTCGTGGGTTTCATACGGTGACGGCTACCGTCACGATCTCGCCGGGCTCGCCGAAGTTGCCCATCGCTCCAACGCTTTTCTTTGTGTGGATGCGATGCAAGGCTTAGGGGCGTTCCCAATCGACGTCCGAGCCCTCGAGGTCGATGCCCTTTACGCCGGAGGCGCAAAGTGGTTGTTGGCGTTGCACGGAATCGGCGTATTCTATGTTTGCCCGCGCCTAGACGAGCGTTTGGAGCTGAACACGCCCGGCTGGCGCTCGTTAAGCGATATGTGGGACTTTCGCAATTGCGAACAAGCGTACGCGCGCGAGGCGATGCGGTTTGAAGGCGGTACGCCGAATTTGATCGGTACGCTCTCAATCGTATCGGCAATCGATCTTTTCGAGCGTAGCGGTCGGGCGGCAACCGGCGATCATATCCTCGCGCTGACGGATCGGCTCTGCGAGGGCCTGAACCGATTCGGCGCCGTCGTGACGACGCTGCGCGACCGATCCGTTGCATCCGGCATCGTCACGTTCCATATCCCCGAGCGCGACAGCATCGCGATGGGACGCGCGTTGGAGCGACAAGGAATCCTGATGACATATCGCGCCAACGGTATTCGGATCTCGCCGCATGGCTATAACACGGAGACGGAGATCGATGCCGCACTCGAGGGCGTCGCGCAATGTGCGCGGACGTTGGTGCACGCGTAACGAGATGTTAGCCGCCTTGATCCTCGCGGCAGCGACCGGCGCCGCTTTTCCACCGGCCGGCGGATATCGCTACGCTGCCTCCATGGGCGGCGAAACGATCGGGTCCTGGTCGGTGAACGTTGCTCGTGACGCTTCGCGGCTGCAGATCGACGAAGACTCGGCCGCGACGGTCCTCGGGATGCACGTATCGGCAACCGCTTCTCTCGTGCTTGCGCCGGACCTTACTCCAACGAGCTATAGCGGCACCTATCGTACGCCGACTCAGACTCCAAGCGTTAGTGTGACTCTGGCGGCTGACGCCGCGACGGCGGTCGGTGCGTTGGACATGCAGCCCCAGCGGCTCACGCTTGCCACGGGCACCCGGCATTTCGTCGTGATCGAACCGGGATTGCTGGCGGGGCTTTTCGTGCTGCCCGCACAGCTGCGCGCATGGAACGAATCCGCGGTTACGTGGATAACGCCGGTTACGGCGCAAGCGCAGACGCTGACAATAAACTCGACGCCGTCGATTTCGCGTCCCGCTGACGTACCCGCCACAGACGCAAACCTCGCAATAGAGCGTCCAATCGCCGTGACGATTTGGTACGATCCGCAAACGTTGTTACCGGATGAAATCAGCGTCCCGTCCGAAAACGCCATACTGCGGCGGTCTCGCTAGCGCCGATACTCAGCCGATAACGACGAACTTCGCTGGTTCGAGCGGAGTTACGATTTGCGAGCGCAGCGGCAAGCCGCGCAGCAGGCGTTCGAGAACCCCGAGCGTTCCGCGGTGCGCGATGACGAGGGAGTTTTGATTTCGAATACGTTTCACCAGTGGACGCAGGCGCAGTGCAACGTCCTCAAAACTCTCGCCGCCGGGGTGACGGAATGAAACCGGATCGCGCCGGCGTTTTGCGATGAGCTCCGTCTGGTTGTGCTCTAGCCACTCGAGAGTTCGACCTTCCCACGAACCATAATTCACCTCGCGCAACGCGGCGTCCACCTCGAAGGGTACGTTTGAAGCAACAAGGTCGCGCGTCTCTACACAGCGTCGCATCGGGCTCAGGTAGCAACGGTCGAAGGTGAAGCCCTGCAAAAGCGAACGGAGTTGCTCGCACTGCGTTCGACCCGCGGCGCTCAGCGGCGGATCGCGGTGCGAGAGAAACTCGCCGGCCAAGTTGTTTTCGGTCGCACCGTGGCGGCAAAGTACTACGATGACGGCCCGTGGAGGATCGACGACGTCATGACCGCGTCGGTCATTCCGTGAATGAGACGCTTATCGGCCGGCGCGATCGTCGCAAGCACGCCGCCCAGACGCACGCTGTCCTCACCCGTCACGAAGTAGTATGGGCACAGCCGCACGCGGCCGTCGTACTCGCGTATCTCGTCGCGATCGCGGTCGAGATAACTCTGGCGCACTCGCTTTCCTTTATGAAATCGTTGTAAGATCCAAGGATTTCGATCGAAGGATTCCAGAGCGGTTCCGAGCGCGTTCTGCCACTCCTCGCGCGTCAAGTCATCGCCGACCTTCACGCCGCGCGAACCCCACGCCAGCGCCGAGAATCCCGAGGGCTTGAGGACGTACGTTCGTTCGCTCTTTGGAAGTGATGCGAGCTCGTGAAAGTCGCTGACCGGCACGCCTGCTGCCGAGAGGTCGGCTACGACTCCCTGCGGCGGCATGGGACGCGGATCCACGATCCAAGTCTTTGGGAAGACTCGTGCCAGGTGTTCGAAGACATCCGCGCTCAGTTCGGAGCGCCAGAACGTCGCCAGCGCATGCTGATGCAGCAGCGCAAACGCGAGCTTCTCTTCCAGCGGCGCCTTCGGAGGCGGCGTGATCTTCACGCGGTTATGCCGAGCCGCGTACAGCAGCAATTCTTGCTTTGGAATGTTGAAAAGGTCAAAGAGCTCGAAGTTGCGATAGATGGCATCGACGCGCGATTCCCGCCCGTCATCATGTCGAATGAAGAGGCCGTCCTCGGTAAAGATGAGCTCTTGCGGCTTTCGCAGCCACGCATCGGCGAGATTCAAGCGGCGCAGTTCTGCCGCGAGCCAATCCATTTCGTTGCGGTAATCGGCCGACTCGTCGGAAACGACGATTGCGACCGTTGGGCGCTCGATGCCGGTGGCGTGCGAAAGCATGGCGGCGAAGCCCTCTGGGATTCCATCGTCGCCGCCAAAGCTCTCAATGCCGAGACCGCAGTATGCGTGGGTCATGGCACCGAGAAACCCCATGCCCCCCGGTATACTATCGAGTTCCGTTGCGACGAAGCCGTCGTTCGTGAGTATGAGATCGGGACGAATGACGCCCGGCAGTTCCTGTTTGAAACGATTTTGACGTGCCAACTTGACGATCTGCTGCGGCTTGCCGCGATCGAGATAGTCGGCAACGAATGCGGGGGCGGTTCCGCGCGCGCTACGATTGTAGAGGTTGTTGAGCGCGCGATAGAACGCCAGTAGGTCGGTTCCTAGGCGTTGGATTTCACCGGCTTCCGCTGCGGATAAAGCGAAAGGCTCGGGGCTGACGCGCCACGCGATGCGCTCGGTTTCGTCTTGGACCCGAAAGAGGCCCGGCGGTATCGCTTGATATAGGTGGCGCGCTTGCTCACGAGCCGTGAGGTTCGGAATGCTTGCAACGCAAGGCATAACGGGAAATCTCCTCTATCGACAGCCGTCGGGAATCTTGGAGCTGTTGTAGGCGATGTACCGCCGTCGCATCACGCTTTTCTAAATGGCCGTGGCCGCGATTAGGTTGCAGTCCTACTTGATGGTGATGGCTCCCGGAGTGAGAAGCGCGCCCTCCACGTGAACCAGACCGCGCGAGTAGGCCAGCGTCAGATGGAGGCGCCCTTGGAGGCCAAGCGTGGCCAAATCGACTGTCGCGATCACCCTCGAGACCCCTTCATCGGCGAGAAAATGCAATTCGCCGACGCGCTCCGTCGATGCACCGAGCGCACTATACCTTGCCGTGAACGGAACGAAGACCTCGGCGGCGCCGCCGCGGCGAGGCATTCCGGTGACGCAGTACGCGATCGTCAGCGCTCTGTTTTCAACCATCAACGTCTCCTGCGTGCAGCCTCTGGCTGCGCCGCCTCCATGCGGCAGGGCTACGGCCAGTAGCGTCCAGAGACTCAATATCAGCAGCCACATCGATTGAGGTCGTCCGCTTCGGTACGATTTGAGGCATCCCCCGTCGAAGCGTTGGAAAGATGAAGGTTCGTGTCTTGGCGTTCGCGCGCGTGCGCGAGATTCTCCATGGCGGACATGCATGGATCGACTTACCCCAGGGTGCCCGGATTGACGATCTTTGGGCCGCCTTAGAGGTGCGTTTTCCGTTGCTGAACGGCGAACGCCGCTGGGTTCGTGTGGCGTGCAACGGCCGGCTCGTCGACGAGCGGCACTCCATTGGCGAAAACGACGAAATCGCACTGTTGCCTCCCGTCGGCGGCGGATGATCTGCGCTTGGACTTGCTACGGATCGCGCGAACGCCGATCGAACCCAATCATCTAGGTGGCGTGATTCGAAACGGCGACGGCGCCGTCGTTACGTTTTTCGGACGAGTTCGCGCGCATTCCGCAGACTCTCGAACCGTCAGCGGCTTGGCGTATGAGGCCTACGAACCAATGGCAATCGCCGAATTCGAAGCCATCGCGAACGAGGCACGGGAGCGTTTCGGCGACGTCGCCCTCGCCATCGTTCATCGAGTGGGAGATTTACTGCCGGGCGAGGTTTCTATAGGCATCGTCGTCGCTGCGGCGCACAGATCGGCGGCCTTCGATGGATGCCGCTACGCAATCGAAGAGGTCAAGCGGCGAGCTCCCATTTGGAAGCAAGAACGCTACGCCGATGGCTCGGCGGTGTGGAGAGCGAATTCAGAATCGTGAGCCACGTCGAGCTCTTACGCGTTCGAGCCGAGCGCAGTTCGGTCGCCGTCTTATGGTACCGCCCAAGGCGTCAGCGTCGCGTTGCGCTGATAGCGGGGCATGGCTATTCCTCGAGCAAGCACAATCTCGATTTTCTTTGCTCGTTTCTTTCCGGCCATGGCTATGGGATCTATAGTTTTGACTTCCCGGGCCATAAACTCGGTGCCAGCGGAGGGGAACTGCGCAGCGTCGAGGATTGCGTCGACGCAATGCGCAGCGTCGTGGCTTTTTCAAGAGAACGTGGCGACGATGCAACGTATACGATGGGGCATAGCATGGGAGCGATGACTGCTTTGTTCACCGCTGCGCTCGATTCGTCCATTTTAGGCAGCATCGCCATCGCAACCGGTTATGGAAGGCCGAGCGCCGTCGACGCGCTCGGCGCGGTCGGTGCGGCGGGCTTTCGCTCTTCCTACGTCGTCGGAGTGCCGCTCCCGGAGTTGGTTGCGGACGTTCGGCGAACGTACGATGAACTGCTCGGCCGACTAGCAGGCCGACCGGTACTGTACATAGCGGCGAGCCGTGATGCAATGGTCAGTCCGCGCAGCGTCCGTGACCTCTACGAACGCGCGCCCGAACCAAAGTGGTTCGCGACCGTGCAAAGCGATCATACCTACGCGGCGGAACATTCCAAAGCGACGATCTTAGAATGGCTCAACGAACGGCATCCGGCTCGCGATGACGCGCCATCTCCGGTCAGAGCCGCAGTGGAATGAACGCAGCGCAGTTGCGGCGTTACTCGCGCCATTTACTCATTCCCGAAGTCGGCTTAGCCGGGCAAGAGCGGCTTACGACCAGCGCCGTGCTCGTCGTTGGGGCCGGCGGCCTCGGCTCGCCTGCGCTGCAGTATCTTGCCGCTGCCGGCATCGGACGGATCGGCATTGTTGACGGCGACGTCGTCGACGAAACGAATCTGCAGCGCCAAACGCTCTTTGGCGTGAGCGACATCGGACACCCCAAGGCGATCGTGGCTTGCCGGCGATTGCACGCGCTCAATCCTTCCATCAGGATCGATGCAGTTACGGAACCGCTCACTGCCGGCAATGCGCGGCAACTCATTGCGTCCTATGACTGCGTCCTCGATTGCACCGATAGGTTCGCCACGCGCTACTTGATCAATGACGCTTGCATCCTGGAGAAGCGCCCCGACGTTTACGGTTCGATCTTTCGGTTCGACGGCCAACTCAGCGTTTTCGCACCGCAGGGACCGTGTTATCGGTGCCTGTATCCCGAAGTGCCCCCCGCTGGTAGCGTCCCCAGTTGCGCTGAGGGCGGGGTCCTCGGTGCGTTAGCCGGTATCGTCGGCGCTTGGCAGGCCAGCGAGGCGCTCAAAGTCGTGCTCCGGATGGGAGAGCCGTTAGTTGGACGATTGCTCCTCGTCGATACGTTCGGATCCCGCGTACGCGAAGTGCGCTACGAGCGAGACCTCAGTTGCGTCGCTTGCGGCGATGCTGCGACGCTCACGGATACGGTAGCTAGCGCATATGCCGATCGCGACTCCATATCTTCGGCAGACGGAATTGCGGAGATCGAGGCGGACGGCCTGGACGCCGCACTGGCACACGCGACGCTATTGGACGTGCGCGAGCCGCACGAAGCCGTGCTCGGCTCGATCAACGGTGCCGTTCGCATTCCGGCGTCGGAACTCGACGCGCGCATGTTCGAGCTCGATAGCGCTTCACGGTACGTCGTCGCGTGTCGCGTCGGGATCAAGTCGCTATGGGCCATGCGGCGACTACGCGAGGCCGGGTTTACGCGGCTGCTGCATCTGCGTGGGGGACTCTTGGCCTACGCCGCGCGTCATGACGACTTTGGGTTCTTTTGAAACTCCTGCGCTTTGGAACGACCGGGCTCAATCTCCCGGCGGTCGGCCAAGGTACGTGGGACATGCCGGAAATTGGACCTCGCGCAAGCGAGGCGCGCCGCGCAATTCGGCGAGGCATCGAACTCGGCCTAACGCATTTGGATACCGCGGAAATGTACGGCTCGGGCCGCGTCGAGGAACTGCTCGGCGATGCGATCGCGGGCATTCCACGCGAGCGGCTCTTTCTTGCAAGCAAGGTACTGCCCACAAATGCAACCTACACGGCGACGCTCGCGGCCGCTCGTCGCAGCATCGGTCGGTTGCGGTGCGGGTATCTCGATCTCTATATGCTCCACTGGCCGGCGCCGTATTCCTTGGAAGAAACGATGCGTGCCCTGGATCGGCTTGTGTCGGACGGTATCGTCAGATTCGTCGGCGTGAGTAACTTCGAAAACGACGCGATGCTCGAAGCCGCATCGTACTTACGGACGGCCACGCTGGCGTGCAACCAAGTTCTGTACAACCTCTCCGAGCGCGGCATCGAACACGAACTCTTGCCGTCTGCGACGCGCAACGGCATCGCGATCGTGGCGTATACGCCGTTTGCGCGCGGCAAGTTTCTCGAATCGAAGGGAGCGCGCGAGGTCGTCGATCGCATTGCGCGCACGCGCGGCGCAACGGCGCATCAAGTTGCGCTTGCCTTTTTGATGCGGGACGAGAACGTCTTCACAATTCCGAAAGCGGCCCGGGTCGCGCACGTTGAAGAGAACGCCGGTGCCGCCGATCTCACCCTCGAACGGGACGACGTAGCAGTGATCGACGCGGCGTTTCCGCGCCGCGCCGCCGGACCGTTGTCCGTGCTATGAGCATATCGTACGTCGACGTGGGCGCGGTTAAAGAGAAGGCAATTCGCACGGCGAACGCTCTCGGCGCGGCGGCGTTGCGCGTCGTGCCGGCCGTAGCAGACGCAGAATCGCGCCGTCGGATGGCGGAAGCCTTTGCGCGAGGCGATTTCGCGGCCTGGCGATACGATAACGAGTACGCCCGCCGCGCGACGGATCCGCGCGAAGTTCTCGCCGAGGCTCGAAGCGTGCTCTGTATCGCCGTGTCGTATGGCACTGCCGCGACGCTGCCGACTCCCCCTTTGCGCGGGCGCGTTTCGAACTACGCCTGGGAGCCTGACTATCATCGTAGACTGCAGGGACTATTACGGGGGATTGCAAGCGAAATCGATCGTGCCGCCGGTCGTCCCTGTACCGTAGTTGCATGCGATACGCGGCCCATAGCCGAGCGTGCATTAGCGGCCCGTTCCGGACTCGGATGGGTCGGCAAACACACGAACATCATCTCTCCCCAGTTCGGTTCGTTCATTTTTTTGGGAGAGATCGTCACGTCGCTCGATCTGCCGCCCGACGCTCCGTCGCGAAAAAGTTGCGGGGGTTGCCGGCGCTGCGTGGACGCTTGCCCGACGAAAGCCCTTCGCGGAGACTACACAATCGAAGCGAATCGCTGTATTTCGGACCTGACCCAGCGAAGAGACGGCATTCCCGAAGCGATGCGTAGCCTCGTCGGGGACTGGGTATGGGGATGCGATCTGTGTCAACTCGTTTGTCCACCGACCATTCACGCGGAGCGACGGAAGTTGCAGGGGCGGGATGCCGCCCCGGCAGCCATGTTTCTCGATCTCGTCGAACTGTTGCGATTGCGTAGCGCTGAATTCAAGCGACGCTATGGGTCGACCGCGATGGGATGGCGAGGAGCCCCCGTCTTGCGCCGTAACGCCGCCGTCGCGTTAGGAAACTCGCTCGACCGTGCCGCAGTGCCGCCATTAATCGAGAGCATGCGTGGCGATTCCAATGCGATGGTTCGGGGACACGCCGCCTGGGCTCTCGGACGGATCGGATCTCCCGCGGCGATTGTCGCGTTGCGGGCCGCCCAGGCGACGGAGCGCGACGCCGGCGCTCGCGGCGAGATTACACAGGCGCTGCAATCCATTCAATCGAGGAATCCGATATGAAGCGTTCTCTCGCCATCGCGGGCGTGCTAACGATCCTGGAATTAGCGGCAGCGCCTCAAAGCGACTTGCTCACGCGAATGGCTTCCATCAATCCGAACCTTCACTCTTTCAGCGCCACGCTGCACGCGCACGTCACGATGAAGTCGTTCCCTTTTATCGCAACGGACCTCGTCGGCACGTACTACTACAAGGAACCGGACAAAACGAAGGTCGTGTTTACCAGTGGGGTGCCGTTGGTGGCAAGTCAGTTCAACAAGCTCTACGCGCGCATTGAGAATCCATCCCGATGGCCTGACGTGTACCACGTTACGCTGGTAAGGGACGAGGGAGGCGTCGCAACGTTCAGACTCGTTCCGCGAAAGCAAGGCAACGTCGATCGTGTCGACGCAACGGTCGACGACAAGAGCGCGACCGTCGTCTCAATGCAATGGAACTACGGCAACGGAGGGTATGCCGAGATGACCAATCACTATCGACGCATTCAGGGTAATTTGCTCGTGCAGTCTCAGAAAGGTCACGTAGAAGAGCCAGGATATATTGCGGACCTGAGTTCGACGATCGAGAATTACAAGATCAATCCTTCGTTGCCGGATTCTGTGTTCGAAGGCCAATAAGCCATGGCAATCTCGCTCCTTGACGGCTTCAATCGCTCGATTACCTATCTTCGCGTTTCGGTAACGGACAAGTGCAACTTGCGCTGCATTTATTGTATGCCGGAAGAAGGTCTACCGTGGCTGCGCCGTGACGAGATACTGACATACGAAGAAATCGCCGAGGTGGTAAGGGCCGCGGCGTCCGTCGGCGTGCGGGCAATACGGCTTACCGGCGGCGAACCACTGGCGCGTCGAGATCTGAGCCGCCTGGTGGGCGCAATTTCAACGATACCGGGGATCGAGGATATCGCCCTGTCGACCAACGGCCTATTGCTGGCACAGCAGGTTCCGCATCTCGTTGCCGCAGGTCTTTGCCGCGTTAATGTTTCGCTCGACACGCTGCGCGCGGAGCGCTTCCAAGCGATTGCACGACGACCGGGACTCGATGCGGTGCTCGCCGGCATCGACGCGGCGATCGACGCGGGGTTACGGCCCCTCAAAATCAATTGCGTGGTGATGCGAGGCCGTAATGACGACGAGCTTCTTGATTTTGCGGATCTCACGCGCAGACGCCCCGTGTTCGTACGCTTTATCGAGGTGATGCCGGTTCACGACAATCTCGAACTTCAGCGGGACGCGTACGTCAGCGCGGACGAGATACTGGATCGCCTCGGCCAAACGGGAGAGTTGCTACCCGTCGTGCCTCCGTTTGGCAATGGACCGGCGCGATACTTTGCCTTCCCCGGAGCGGCCGGCGCCATCGGCGTAATCAGTCCCCTTTCGCATGACTATTGCGAGCGCTGCAACCGCGTCCGGCTCTCCGCCGACGGTCACCTGCGGCTTTGTCTCTTCGGCGACAGGGGAATCGATTTGCGAACGCCGGTGCGGAGCGGCGCGACGACGCAAGAAATTGCGACCCTGCTCCAGTCTGCGATGCTCATCAAACCCGAACGCCACCACCTCCGAATGGCAGAAGCGGCGTCTTTCATGCGTGCGTTCTCCGAGATTGGAGGATAGGCACGTGGTCACAGTGGGACTCCTGCGAGCGTTGACCCGATAGTAAAGAAGTGGTAGAGCGCGACGGTGTGATGGAGGGAACTCTTTCGGCAGCAAATCGGACGGCAGCCGCACAGGCTCGCACGGAAGCGCTCGTCGTCGAGTATCAAGTCAAACTGGCCCGCTATTTGCGCCGCCTCGTCGGCGATGCGGAGTCGGCGCTCGACTTGACCCAGGAAGTCTTCCTCTCCGCATATCGGATGTTGCGCGTCGATCCGGAACGTGAACTAACCTCAGGCTGGCTCTACCGTGCCGCAACCAACGCGGCGATCTCGTTACTGCGCCGGAAGAAACTCTTTCGCATGCTTCCGCTCGATAGAGACCTGGAACGAGATGTTTGGCGGCTCGATGAGCGCAGCGCGACCAGCGTTGACTTGCAGAGCGCGCTGGCAAAGCTTCCGGCGCACCAGTCGACGGCGTTGCTGCTTACGAGCTACGTCGGGTACTCATCCGCGGAGGCAGCGCAGATCCTCGGCACGACATCCGACGCAATACGTCAACGGGTATGTCGAGCGCTCCGGGTGCTGCGAAACGTTATGAAGGAGGAGCTCGAATCATGAGCATGAGGACTGCCTGCGCACAGGCTGAAACACTCGCCGGCGCCATCGCTCTCGGCGAAGTCGACGAGATAGAGCGAAGTGCCTATCGTGCGCACCTTTCCGAATGTGCCGACTGCTGCAATGCCCTGGGCGGCGAACGGGAGATCGAGCGCGTCGTTTGCGCCGTGCGAAACGCGCGCGACGGCGAAACGTGGACGCCGACCGTGCGGCCCATAGCTGCGCGCAACGGGATTCGAGGCGATCTTTTCGCCTGGAGTGCGCTAGCTGTGGCACTCTTGTTTGCCGTTGCAATCTCTCAACTCACTCCGCGGTATCGTTCCGTCGTGGTGCCGAGCGCGAACGCCCCTTCGATCTCTCAAGAAGACGCGCGCGCGATCGCCGTACTGGATACCCAGGTGCCTCCGCGACGGGAGCATCACGCCGAATCGTTGGCGGTGGGACCTGCGCTTACAGTGCGCCGCGTTACCCTGCAGTTGGGGCTGGACGGGCGCGGCGCTCCCAAACAGTGCATCGTGGCCCGCAGCTCCGGCGATCGTACCCTCGATGCGGCGCTGTGCCGAGCGGCAATGCGCCACGTAAAGTAATCGCGCGCAGAGCGGCAGCGAAGGAACAGGCAACGGCGGCCAAAATTGGGCTGCCATGGCGGCGAGGCCGTTCGTCTATCGATTCAGAAACGATCTACGTCTCGAGGACCACGCCGGTCTGAACGAAGCGGCCGGGCACGGTCCCATCGTTCCTCTTTTAGTTCTCGACGATACCCTTTCCGCGCGTCTGCGGCGCTCGCCGCGCCGCGCGCAATTTTATTGCGAGGCCGTCGCGGCGCTCGATCGGCAGTTACGCGAGTACGGCAGCCGGCTCATAATTCGACGCGGTGTGCTGGAAAAAGAAGTCTTGGAGACGATTGAGGAGTTCGACGCTCTCGGCGTGGGTTGGAGCGCCGCGTACGATCGCGCTGAAATGCTATCGGATAGATCGCTACAGGCGGCGGTCGAGCAGCGGGGCCGCGTCGCGCGCCTCATCCACGACTCTCCGGCAGTCCCGCCGGAAGAGCTCACGGCGGCGCGAGGCGATGATTCCCGCGGATATCGAGCGTTTGCGCCATACTTTCAGGTCTGGATCGCCCGGCAAATTCGTTCTTACGAGTCGCCGCTGCTGCTGCGGTTCGCGCAGTTCCAGGTCGACGGAGAGCGGTTGCCGCAAGCGCGGGAGTTTGGCCCCATGGATGCCGATGGCGCCGGTTCCCTGAAGCCTCACGACGATCTGGATGACTTTTTGGACGTACGTGCCGCTCGGTATGGGACTCATGCAAAAATACCGTCGGCGAACGGTACGTCACGGCTGGGCGCGCATCTGTCGTTCGGAACCCTGTCGGCTCGAAGCGTTGTCCGTAGCGTCGCGGCGAGGGTGACGAACCCGCTAGCGATCGGCGAACAGCGACTATCGTTCCGGCTCTATTTGCGCTCGCTCGCGCGACGCGATTTTTTCGCGCAGCTGTCGTGGTTCAATCCCCAGACCGACGATGAGCCGTTGCAAGCAAAAATGCGAGGGTTCCCATGGAAGCATTCGCATTCGGCCCTCGACGCTTGGCGTCAAGGTGCGACAGGATTCCCTTTAGTCGACGCCGGCATTCGGCAGCTGCATCAGAGCGGATGGATGCATCCTCACGTTCGCGCCGTCGCCGGATCGTTGCTCTGTTTTGACCTTGGGGTGGACTGGCGAATCGGCCGGGACGAATGGGATCGCTGGCTGACTGAAGACGATCGCGCCGCCGCAACGGGAAACTGGCAGTGGATCGCCGGCGTGGGCGCGGATATGGCGCAGTTTCCAAGAATCTATAATCCCGAACGACAGCGCCATCGTTTTGATCCGGAGGCGATCTACGTTCGGCGGTGGATCGAAGAACTGCGACACGTCCCGGTCGACGCGTGGTGCGACCCAACGGAATCGTCGCAACTGGCGTTCTCCCTCTTTACAGACGAGCCATATCCCGCGCCGATTGTGGATCATGCGGCTGCGGCACGAACGTTTCTGCGCCGGTATCGCGAGTTTTTGCGACGCTAAACGGTGGCTCTAGTCAGTTTCTTCTTGCGGGAGTCGTTCATCGATCCAACTGCTGACCACCGGAATACGTACGTCGTCACCGTTCCACGTCTTGATACCGTAATAGACGCTGGCTACTAAAAACAGGGGGGCCAGCAACGGCAGGATTACCCAGGCGGAAATATTGACCAACGGCACCTGCGCGATCAATGAGAGCAATCCCCATAGGGCGTAAAGCCCAAGATTGAATCCCAATGCCGAGAACGCTTGGCGGCGAAGCTTCCGCGATTGCTTTCGATCGAGCAGCGATATCAAAGCGAGCGGCCACAGCGGATATCCAAGTGCAACGAGGGCTCGCGATTCGACGGGATCGGGCACCGTCGCAACGGTGACTTTGCCGCGTACGGTCGCGGGCGCGGGTCGCGGCGGAATGCTGCCGGCAATCCGTGGGCGCGTCGCGGTCGTAGCCTCGACGCGCGCGGCAAGCCGGCAACTGGGACAGCCGCCGCGCTCGTCGCGACACGTTGCGCAAATCGGCCTTGCGCACTCGATACACGGCGCAACCGATGGTACGTTAGAGTGAAAGTAGCAGTCCATTGTCCGTTCGCGATTCCTCCTGCGACGATTGCACTTTCACGTACCGGCACGAGGGGCAGGAGGTTTCATTGGGCACCGGTCGCAAGTGCTTGCTGCGGATGAGCCGCCGCTTGATCCTCCAGCGTCTGGCGCGCGAAGCGCGACCGTACTATCCGCGTATCGGCTTGGCGATGGGATTGGGCGTTTTGGCGGGCGTTTTGTCGATCGTTCCGCCTTTGGCTTTCCGCATCATTATCAATGACGTGCTGATCCCGCTGCGCGGGCACCGCCCCGACCTGAACGCGCTTTATCTCTCGTTGGGACTGACCTCGGTCGCGCTAGTCCTGGCAAATGCGGCAATCTATGGCCAAACGTACATGACCGCTTGGAGCGGTCAACACCTCGTGGCGCGGTTACGAGTTCGCCTGTTCGAGCGTATGCTCAACTTGCCGCTCGGCGAGTTCGACAAATGGCGACCGGGCGAGTTGATCACACGTTTTTCGGCCGACCTCCAGATCATGATCGACGTGGTGAGCGTTTCAGTGCCTCAGCTGGTCGTTGCGCTGGCAACCTTCATTTCCTCATTCGCGACGATGATTTACCTAGATTGGCTGCTCACGATCACCCTCGTCCTCGTCGCTCCCGTTGTTTCGCTCGCCGTTTCAAAATTCCAGGGGCTTATAAGCGGTAGCACGCAGCGAGCGCAACAGCGAATCGCAGATTTGACTTCGAACCTTTCCGAGGTGATCGGCGGCCAGCGAGTCGTAAAATCATTTGGCCGAGAACAATTCGAAGTCGATCGTTTTCGTCGGCGTAACGATGACTTCTTCGGCGCGTACATGAAGTTGACGCAATTCATACAAACCCAACCGCTCGTCATCTCGACGATCATGGTTGCCGCCGTCGTCGTGATTATGTGGCTCTCGGTGCGCGAGGTCTTGGTAGGGCGTCTCGACACAGGGCGGGTTTTCATGTACTGGGGGCTGCTGGTTAATTTGATGAACCCGATGAATCGCGTAGCAGCGTTCTTCGGAGATATTAGCAAGGCTATCGTAGGAGCCGGCCGCGTTTTCGAACTGCTCGACCTGCCGCTCGAGGTCCGAGATCGTAACGATGCAATTGCGTTGCCCGTCGTGCAGGGGCGCATTGACTACATCGACGTGACGTTCCGCTACCGAGCGGGAGAGCCGCCTGCGCTGCGTAATGTTCGCGCCGGCATTGAAGCCGGAGAAATCGTCGCCCTCGTCGGTCCATCAGGCGCAGGTAAGACGACGCTGGTAAATCTCGTGCCAAGGTTTTATGAAGCCACGGAGGGGATGGTTTGCGTTGACGGCATCGACGTCACGCGAGCGCGGCTTTCGGATCTACGAGCGGCGATCGCCATCGTTCCGCAAGACGTTGCGTTGTTTCGCACTTCCATTTTGGAGAATATTCGCTACGGCCGAATCGAGGCATCCGACGATGAGGTCAGATCGGCGGCGCGCGAGGCAAACGTTGACGAATACGTCCGAGGCTTTCCGGCGGGGTATGCCACCGAGGTCGGCGAGCGTGGCGTCCGCCTTTCGGGTGGGGAACGGCAGCGAATCGCGATTGCGCGAGCGGTGTTGCGAAACCCACGAATCCTCATCTTAGATGAAGCGACGAGCGCCCTCGATAGTCACTCCGAGGCGCTCATTGAAGAGGCACTTGATCGGTTGCTTCCCGGACGCACGACGCTCATTATCGCGCATCGTCTCTCGACGATCCGGCGAGCGCACAAAGTGCTGTTCATCGAGGCGGGCCGCGTCATCGAGGTAGGGACGCCCGACGAACTGCTCGCCAGAGGCGGCGCGTACGCCCGGCTTCATGCGGCGCAGTTTTCCCTTAAGGGGTCTTAAGAAGGTTTCCGGAGCGGGTTCGTCGAGCAACGGCGGAGGGCGGACATCGACGATTTTGGGCGAAGACGCGGGTAACCCCGGACATCCTCAGATTCGAAGTCGCTACTTTGAGTGACGGATGCCGTCATTAATTACGACCTCTCAGAAAGGAACTCCAGTTGAACCAGGGATTCACCGTGTGGCTCACAGGCTTGTCGGGCGCGGGCAAAAGCACCATCGCAGAGCGTCTCGCACCGGAACTCGCCGCCCGAGGCTGTAGCGTTGAAGTGCTCGACGGCGATCAGGTCCGCACGCATCTTTCAAAGGGCCTTGGATTTAGTCGCGAAGATCGCGACACGAACATCGCACGAATTTCTTTCGTTGCGTCTTTGCTAGTCCGGCACGGCGCTGCCGTCATTACCGCTGCAATCTCGCCGTATGCGCAGGCAAGAACCGAAGCGCGCGAGCGCATCGGAAGCGACCAGTTCGTAGAAATCTACGTGCGGTGCTCGTTGGACGAACTCGTTCGCCGTGATGTCAAAGGTCTCTACAAAAAAGCGATCGCCGGAGAAGTCAAGCACTTCACGGGCGTTTCCGATCCGTACGAAGCGCCGGAGCATCCCGACGTGGTCGTCGACAGCGAAGTCGAAACCGTCGAAGAGAGCATCGGCAAGATCCTCGCGGACCTGGAGCGACGCGGCTTTTTCCAATCGAATCTGAAGGCGACAGCCGAAGGAGTGTTATGATCGCTCCGCATGGCGGTTCGCTGATCGATCGGACCATCGAATCGGCGGAAACCGAACGGGATTTGCGCGAGGAGGCAAAGGGGCTCCGCAGCCTCACGTTGAGCCCGCGCGAAGTCAACGATTTGGGCCTCATCGGGAACGGTGCACTCAGTCCGCTTACGGGTTTTATGACCAGAAACGACTACGATCCCGTCGTAGTATCCATGCGGCTTGAAAACGGTTTGCCGTGGAGCATTCCGGTCGTCCTGGGCGTCGACCGTGAAGAAGCACCGACCGTTGGAAGTCGTGCCGCACTCTACGACACCGAGGGGGAGTTGCGCGGTATCGTTGAGGTTGCGGACGTTTTCGAACACGATAAAGGACGGGAAGCCCGTAACGTTTACCGTACCGAAGACCAAAAACATCCGGGTGTCGCAGCGCTCTACGAACGTAAGGACGTACTAATCGGCGGCCCGGTTTGGGTATTTCGGAGCGAGCACGATCCGCTCAGCCTGTCGCCGGCACAGACGCGTGCCGAGTTCGAGCGGCGCGGATGGAAGACGATCGTAGGGTTTCAGACTCGCAATCCGGTGCATCGAGCGCATGAGTACATTCAAAAATGCGCACTGGAAACCGTGGATGGCTTGCTGCTTCATCCGCTCGTGGGTGAAACGAAGAGCGACGACATCCCCGCCGAGGTGCGTATGCGGTGCTATCGAGCGCTACTAGATAATTACTATCCCGCCGATCGCGTGCTCTTAAGCACGCTTCCCGCCGCGATGCGCTACGCCGGGCCGCGGGAAGCCATTTTCCACGCGATGATGCGCAAAAACTACGGATGCACGCACTTCATCGTGGGACGTGACCACGCGGGAGTCGGAAGTTACTACGGCACGTACGATGCACAAAAGTTGTTTGACGAATTCGCGGCCGAAGAACTCGGAATCATCCCGCTGAAGTTCGAAAACAGCTTCTATTGCCGGCGCTGTCAAGCGATGGGATCGAAGAAGACATGCAATCACGATCCCGAGAATCACGTCACGCTGAGCGGCACGCAGGTGCGCGCGATGCTTCGGGCGGGGCAGCTGCCCCCACCGGAGTTTTCACGGCCGGAGGTTGCTGCGATTTTGATCGAGGCCTCCCGGGAACCGGCCTCGGCATAAGCAGCCTAGTCCTTCGACTCCGCCCAAGATGACGAGGGCGGAGTCGTCGGGATTAGGTTAGGCGGCGTCTTCGGGCGCCGGTGTCCGACGCTGGTGAATGGCAAACCGGTTGCCTTCGGGATCTCGAGTGAAACACGCAAGGCATGCCGGAAATTCTTGCACGTCGCTGACTTCAACGCCGGCATTTTTGAGTCGCTCGCGCATGGAATAGAGATCGTCGACTTCGAATGCGGCTCCGGTCGATGCGCCGGGCTGAAATCCCAGTGATTCACCGTTTCCCACGCCGAAGGTTGTATTGCCGACGTCGAACTCGACCCAGTGATCGCCGAACGAATCCCCCGGCGTGAGTCCCAAGACGTCGCGATAAAATTCACGTGCCCGCGGCACGTCCCGGACCGAATAGGCGATGAATGCCATGTCCTTGACCATCGACTTGCTCCTCCCGAAGCGGCACCCGATTCAGGGCGCAACGGAACATGACCTTTGAAAGAACGGACGACATCCGGCGAAGAAGGACCCCGAATGCTCGTGTTCACCCGCAAGGTCAATGAGTCGATCGAGATCGCCGGCCATATCCGTATCACCGTCGTGGAGGTAGCGGGCGATCGCGTAAAACTGGGCGTGGACGCGCCCCGCGAGCTGAGCGTCCATCGCGCAGAAGTTCTTGCCAAGCCACGGCGGCCCCCAAGCGGGCGGTCATCGGCATCGTAGCCACCAGCGGATCCCCGGCGGGAGCCGCTCCCGGTCCTCGGCAAAGTTAACTTAGGTTAGTATGACAGGCATGAAGCATGCCTGTGTCGTAGGGCGGGCGGCGCGGGTGTTTGAGAGCTGGACCTCGCTGCTTTCTAGGCTCGTGAACCGGCCTTTCCAAAGTGAATCAAATGGAGAAATGATTCGACCGTGAATTGGGAATACGTCCTTGTCGGATTCGTCGTCGGCATGTGTACCGCGTATAGCGGTGTAGGCGCCGGCGCGATCACCACGCCGCTCTTGATTCTGCTCGGCGTGACGACCAATAAAGCGATTGGGTCGGATCTCCTCTTCGCACTCGGCACGCGAGTCGTTGCGATGCTGGCGCACATTCAAAAGCGTACGGTGCAGCCCTCGGTCTTGTGGCGTTTATCCGCGGGCGGACTTCCGGGCGCCATTATCGGAGTCGGCGTTAGCGCCGACTTGCACCGCTCGCTGAACGTGCATCAGCTCGAGTCGGTGCTTCGCATTGCCGTTGCGGGGGCGCTGCTGATTTCCGCAGCAGGAATCGTCTTTAATCGCAAGCTCGCCGGCGACAATGCGACTGCGAAAGGGCTTCCGACGGGCCGGCTGGTGCTCATCGGATTCTTCGTCGGCCTGACGGTGAGCATCACGTCGATTGGTGCCGGTTCGCTAACGCTGCCTCTGTTGCTGCTGGTGGCACCGGTCGTCGCGTTGCGGCAGCTCGTCGGAACGGATCTCGCTTTTGCGGTGGTCGTTTTGGTACCGTCACTGCTCGGGCATTGGCAGCTAGGCGACGTCAACGCCGGAATCGCCGGCGCATTGCTCATGGGCTCGATACCGGGCGTTTTCGTCGGTTCCTATTTCGTCTCGCGTCTCCCCGAACGATGGTTCCGAGGTGCACTCGCGGGCGTGCTCGTTATCGTAGCGCTCGCTCTGTTGCCGATATTGCCTCACGCCAAAGGTTAAGTTCCCGAGCGCTTGGACCCCGGCGGCGGCCGTGCTATAATCGCGCGGTTGTCTTACTTCACCCCGCACGGAGGCGGGGTGTCGATGGCTCCTCGCAGCGGCGCGAACCCAAGGATGGGGTGCGCCAGGGAGCCAGAAAGGTTCTTTTATGAGCGTCGTTACTATGCGCGAACTCTTGGAGGCCGGCGTCCATTTCGGTCATCAGACCCGCCGCTGGAATCCGAAAATGAAGCCCTTCATCTTCCAAGAGCGTAATGGAATTTACATCATCGATCTCGCGCTTACCGTGCAGCGTTTGCGCGAAACGTATGACGTGGTCAAGAATCTGGCCCGCGAGGGCCGTATCATTCTCTTCGTCGGAACGAAAAAACAAGCTCAGGACGTAATCCGCGAGGAGGCGGAACGTGCCGGCACCTTCTACGTCAATCAGCGCTGGCTCGGCGGTACGCTCACCAACTTCGCAACTATCCAGAAACGGATTGCTCGACTCCGCGAACTGGAGAGCATGAAGCTTCAGGGCGATTTCGAACGGCTTCCAAAGAAAGAAGTCGCGACACTTCAAGAAGAGATGAACCGTTTGGAACGGTTCTTAGGCGGGATCAAGGATATGCACCGCCTACCCGACGCGCTCTTCATCGTGGATCCCAAAAAAGAACGCATCGCGGTTCTCGAGGCGAAAAAGTTGAAGATTCCGATCATTGCAGTCATCGACACGAACTGCGACCCGGAAGAGATCGACCACCCCATCCCCGGCAACGACGATGCGATTCGCGCGGTCAAACTGATGGTGAGTAAGATCGCCGATGCGATCGTTGAGGGCAGAACCGAAAGCGAGAGCGCTTACGATCGGCAAGCCTATGAGACGCCTCCCTCTGACTTCCAGGACGAAGAGATCACGACGATGGCGGAGGCGGGACTTTGATTTCATATCAACCCCGTCCGGACGAAATCAAGGCGTTGCGCGAAGCGACCGGCGCGCCGATGATGGATTGCCGCAACGCCCTCGTCGAAGCCGCGGGCGATGTGGACCGCGCGCGTGCCGTGCTTCTCGAACGGGGTGCGGCGCAAGCCGCAAAGAAGGCGCAGCGCAACGCCGACGAGGGGCTCGTAACGGCCTACATTCATGCCGGGGGCAAGATCGGCGTGCTGCTCGAGATCAATAGCGAAACGGATTTCGTCGCGCGCAACCCACGATTCGGCGAACTCGCGCGCGACATCGCCATGCACGTTGCCGCCATGTCGCCCCAGTACGTCGATCGGGAGAACGTTCCGCCGGACGTAGTCGAAAAGCTGCGTGATGAGTTCCGTGCGGCGATTCCTTCCGGCAAGTCTGCCGAAGTTGCCGACCGCATCGTCGAAGGAAAGTTGAACAAGTGGTTCGAGGAACGCTGTTTGCTCGATCAAGCCTTCGTTAAGGATGATTCCATGACGGTCGGCGATGTGATCCATCGCAGCATCGGCGCCCTCGGCGAGCGTCTGCGAGTCCGTCGCTTCACGCGTTACGCCCTTGGTGAATAGCCTGACGACGCCGCGCTTCTCGCGCGTGCTCTTAAAGATCTCGGGAGAAGCATTCGCCGGCGACCGTAGCGGCGTCGACGTCAATACGACGCAGGCCATGGCGGAGCAGATCGCCGAGGTGAGCCGTGCCGGCGTTTCGATCGCGATCGTGGTCGGCGGCGGAAATATTTGGCGAGGAAAACCCCATGAAGACGTCGGCATGGAGCGAGCCACGGCGGACTACATGGGTATGCTTGCGACGGTGATCAATGCGCTGGCGCTGCAGGATGCGCTAGAGCGCATGGGCGTGGCGTCCCGCGTGCAGACCGCCATCGCAATGCACCAGATCGCCGAGCCGTATATCCGCCGCCGCGCGATCCGCCATCTCGAGAAGGGGCGCATCGTCATCTTTGCAGCCGGGACCGGCAATCCGTATTTTACCACAGATACGACGGCGGCGTTGCGGGCCGTTGAAGTCAACGCGCAAGCCATCCTCAAAGCGACGAAGGTGGATGGGATCTACTCCGCCGATCCCAAGAAAGACCCGAAGGCGACGCGCTTCGAGCGCCTCGAATATATGGACGTATTACAACTCGGCCTGGAGGTGATGGACTCCACGTCGATGGCGCTTTGCATGGATAACGCGCTGCCCGTCATCGTGTTTGACATGTCCGTCCCCGGAAATATACGGCGAGTCATTTGGGGAGAGGCGATCGGCACGTACGTCGGCCGTCGCGAAACTGTGACCATAGCGGCGGCCAATGGCTGATCAATATTTTAAGGACGTTGAAACGCGCATGGAGAAGTGCGTCGAAGCGACGCGCCACGAACTGGCAACGATTCGCACCGGCCGCGCCGCTCCGGCGCTGCTGGACCGGCTGTCGGTCGAAGCCTACGGCCAAGCGATGCCGGTCAAACAAGTCGCAGGCGTATCCGTCCCGGATTCGCGCACGCTGTTGATCACGGCCTGGGACAAAGGCTTGGTCTCTTCGATCAAAAAGGCGATCGAAAAGAGCGATTTGGGACTAACGCCCAACGTCGATGGTTCGGCGATTCGACTCGTGATTCCACCGTTGAACGAAGAACGCCGGCGCGATTTGGCTAAAGTCGTGAAGAAAAAGGCAGAAGACGGCAGGGTAGCGGTGCGCAACGTCCGTCATCGCTCTCACGACGAGTTGAAGGCGCGACTGAAAGCCCACGAGATCACCGAAGACGATAATAAGCGGATGCAAGAAACGTTACAGCGGCTTACGGACAAGTATGTCAAGGACATTGACTCTCTCGTCGTAGCCAAAGAAAAAGAGATCATGGAAGTGTGAACGACCTTATACTTGCGCCCGAAGTCGAAGCGCGCCGAGCGCTGGCGGACTCCTCCGTTCATATGCAGATCCTCGTCCCGTATGGCTCTTGGATCGGCTCGGGAAGGCTACGAGTCTTACGACTAGAGCAAAGAGACGATGGCGGCGTTGACCTGACGGCGGGATACGAGGCTTATCATTCCTGCGCCGTAGCGCCGATTTCGGGCGCATGAGCCTTTCGCTGGCCGCTGGGGGCCGGCTCAGCATGGATACGAGCGTGCTGCCGCGCCACGTCGCTATCATCATGGACGGTAATCGACGCTGGGCGAAGGAGCACGGATTACCCGCCATAGAGGGCCATCGGCGCGGGATGATTGCGCTTCGGCACGTCACTAGGGTTGCGAGCAACCTGGGAATCGGCGTGCTAACCGTCTACGGATTTTCGAGGGAAAACTGGAATCGCGATGCGCGTGAGATCTCGCTGTTGTTCCAACTTTGCGTTCATTTTGCGCGCAACGAACTCATAGAACTCTGCCGTAACAACGTGCGGCTGCGAGTTATTGGAGAGTGGGAAACGCTTCCGCGCGCACCGCGCACGGCGCTTGCCGATCTCCAGGCCAAGACCGCCCACAACACCGGGCTCCTTCTGAATCTCGCCGTCAACTATAGTTCCCACGCCGAATTGCAGCGCGCCGTCAGAACCATTGCCCGCGAGGTGGCCGAAGGAAAAGTCACCCCGGAAGCGATCGATGGCGCTCGCATCGCTGCGTACCTCTATACGGCCAACTTACCGGACCTGGACCTGCTCATACGCCCCGGCGGCGAGCAGCGGCTTTCGAACTTCATGCTGTATCAAGCGGCTTACGCGGAACTCGTAATGACGGATGTTTACTGGCCGGACTTTTCTGAGGACGACTTCTTGCGGGCCCTGAGCGAGTTTCAACGGCGGGAACGGCGCTTCGGCGGGACTTGACCGAGCGTCGCGTCGTCGTCGGGCTTATCGTTGCGGCGATCGGGCTGTCGTGCGTCCTCGTTCCTTGGGCGTTTTATACCCTTTTGCTCGCCATTGGACTCGCGAGCATCTACGAGTTCAATTACATGTGCGCCGTCAAGGGTCAACCGCTCGAGTATCAAGTCGCCGCGTTGGGCGTTTGCGCCTACATCGCAATGGCAGTCTTCAACGTCCTCCATAAATGGGAAGGCGTCTTACTGGCGGCGATCGTCATCGCGGCATTCTTCATTGGAATGTATGGCGAGCAGAAAGGCTACTTTGCACGGACCGCTTACACCCTGCTCGCGGTGCTCTATATCGGTAAGCTGCTCACCTACTTCGTCTTTATTCGCGAGATTCCGGGGACCGGCATTTGGCTCGCCCTCTATGCGATCGTAATCGTCGCGCTGACCGATACCTTCGGAATGTTCGTGGGAATGAGCATCGGAAGGCATCCGTTAACAAAGATCTCGCCGAATAAAACCATTGAGGGTTCGGTCGGATCACTCGTCATCGTCACCGGCGTGGCGATCGCGGCAACGTGGCTTCCGCAACTGCACGTGCAATGGTGGCAAGGTGCGATATTGGGCGTCTTCACGAGCGTCGCGGCCCAGATCGGCGATTTGGTCGAATCCGCCTTTAAGAGGGACGCGGGCGTAAAAGATGCGGGCGCCGCGATCGCCGGCCACGGCGGAGTGCTCGACCGCTTCGATTCGTACCTCGTCGGCGGCGTAACGTTCTTCGCAACGTTGCACGTGGTCGGAATCCTTCAACCGCAATGACGAGCGGTTCGCGGTCGCGCAAGCGGGTTGCAATTTTAGGGTCGACGGGCTCGATCGGCACACAAGCGTTGGACGTAATAGCGCGACACCGCGATCGATTCGAAGTCGTCGCCCTCGCCGCCGGTCGTAACGTTGACTTGTTGCGGGAGCAGAGCCGGCGCTTTGGCGTTGCGACGGCAACGAGCGCGGTGGACGGGGCGGCCGGTTTATTGCGCGTGGCGGCTGAGAGTAATGCAGATGTGGTTTTGGCGGCGACGGTGGGTTCGATCGCGTTTGAAGCGATCTTTACTGCCGTCGAACGTGGAATCGACGTCGCTATCGCAAATAAAGAACTCATCGTCGCCGCGGGCGAACTCCTGATGGACCGCGCAGCCGCGAGCGGCTCCCAAATACTTCCCGTCGACAGCGAGCACAGCGCCATTTTTCAGTGCCTCGCCGGCGAAGATCGCAGCAGCGTTTCGGCGATCGTCTTGACGGCTTCGGGGGGACCATTTTGGCGACGATCGCGAGAGGAGATCGAACGTGCCGGAGTGTCGGCGGCATTGGCCCATCCGACCTGGCAAATGGGCACCAAGAACACTATTGACTCCGCAACGATGATGAACAAGGGTTTGGAAGTCATCGAAGCCAGCCGTTTATTCGACCTTCCGGGAGATCGCGTTCGCATCGTCGTCCATCCTCAGTCGATTGCGCACGGCTTCGTGATTTTTCGCGACGGGAGCGTAAAATCTCAGCTGGCCGCGCCGGACATGCGGCTGCCGATCGGCTACGCATTGAGCTACCCCAACCGCTTGCCACGCGAGAGCGACGACCGCGGCGACGTCCTGGCTTCGCTCGGTGGAAGGCCGAGCGACGGCGCGCTTGAGTATCGGTTCGAGCGGCCGGACGCGCTGCGCTTTCCGTGTATCTCGCTGGCATACGAAGCGCTCGCTCGCGGCGGAACGATGCCCGCCACGCTTTCGGCCGCCAACGAAGTCGCGGTTGACGCGTTCGTCGAAGGCCGGATCGACTTTGGTAGGATTTCGGACATTATTCGCGGCGCCATGGAAGCGGCACATGCGCAAGAGCTGACGCTCGAAACAATCAAGCTTGCCGACCGACGGGCCCGTGAGTCCGCCGGAGACATGGTTCGAGCCATCGAAGCATCAAACGGGAATCGCCGAACGTGTTAGCCATCGTTACGCTGATCAGCTTGGAAAAAGTTGCGACTTTTCTCGTGATGCTTTCGATCTTGATCGTGCTTCACGAGTGCGGCCATTTCTTACTGGCGCGACGCAACGGCGTCCGAGTGAACGAGTTCTCCGTCGGATTCGGTCCAAAGCTTTTTGTCTGGACGAGCCCTCGCAGCGGTACGCAGTATTCTCTGCGCGCCCTTCCAATCGGCGGCTTTTGCGCGATGGAAGGCGAGGACAATCGAGCGTCGGAGGCAGAGCAGCAACGTGAGTTTCGCAATCGTCCCGAAACCTCGGACAGCAACTTCCAGGCGAAATCGGCGTGGCGCCGGCTCGGCATCATTATTGCGGGCCCCTTAGCGAACTTTCTGCTATGCTATGGCATTTTGCTAACCGGCGCGCTTGCCTTCGGCGTCGCGAGCGACCGAGCAAATCAGCCCGTCGTCGGAGAGGTCGTCCCCGGTTCACCCGCGGCGATTGCCGGGATTCGTGCGGGCGATCGAATTCTCGCGATCGACAACGTGACTGTGACGAGCGGTAAGCGGCTCGTCGATACGATTCATGCGGCGTTAGGCAAGAAGTTGCACTTGACGTACGAACGCAACGGTCTCCGGATCGAGCAATACGTAACGCCGGGTCCGTGTCCGGCCCCCGTTGGCAAGGGTCTGGGATGCATCGGCTTTTCGCCCGTCCCAGCGTACGTGCACGTCGGGGTGGGACGAGCGGTCCGCGAGAGCGGTGAAGAGTTTGCTTCCATCGCGTCGCAGACGCTGGGCGGCGTCGTACTCTTGGCCACTCAATTCGGGAAGTACGCGCCGCAGATCGCCGGACCGATCGGCATGGGGCAGGTCGCGGCAACGGTGCAAGATTGGGGATGGGGACCGTACTTTTCACTTGCCGCTACGATCTCGTTTGCGCTCGGGCTCTTCAACCTGTTTCCCATTCCCGCCCTCGATGGAGGACGCGCGGCTTTCATCGTTGCGGAACTCATTCGAGGCCGACCGGTCGACCCGGAGAAGGAGGCGATGGTCCACATCGCTGGATTTGCAGCTTTGATGGCGCTTATCGTGTTGGTGGCGTTTCATGACATTTCGCGAATCGTCAGCGGGCAAGGTATAATGTAAATATGCTCCGGATACGACGTAAGAGCAAGGCCATCTCGCTGCAGAACAAAACCGGGAAGGCAGACGCGAAGCGTGTGTGGATCGGCGGCGATCATCCCGTCGTCGTACAGTCCATGACTACGACCGACACCGCCGACGCCGACAAGACGCTAGAACAGATTTATGGCTTGGCGATGGAGGGCTGCGAAGTCGTTCGCGTCACGGTAAAAGACCCTCCCGACGCCGCCGGATTACCGGCAATCGTCCATCGGTCTCCAGTTCCGATCGTTGCAGACATCCATTTCGATCATAAGATGGCGCTAGCCGCAATTGAAGCCGGCATCGCAAAATTGCGCCTGAATCCCGGCAATATCCGCGATCCTCACAAGGTTGCCGAGGTTGTGACCGCCGCGAAGGCGCGCGGAATTCCCATTCGGGTCGGCGTGAACATGGGGTCGCTTGCTCCCGATCTGGAGAAGTCGCTCGGCCATACCTCAGAAGCTATGGTGTTGTCGGCGCTGCGCCATGTCGAGATCTTAGAAGAGCACGGACATACCGACATCGCGATCTCGCTCAAAGCGCACGACGTTACGACGACGGTGCACGCCTATCGCCTCATGGATGAACGGTTGAGCGAACGCGGGACTCCCTACGCGCTTCATCTCGGCATCACGGAGGCGGGATTGTTGCGCGACGGGACGATTAAATCGTCGATCGGCTTAGGCATCTTGCTCTGGGAAGGCATCGGCGATACGATTCGCGTCTCGCTTGCCGACGATCCGATTGAGGAGGTTCCGGTCTGCTGGGGAATTCTTAAGTCGCTTGGGCTGCGCGAGAAAGGCTTCGAGATTACTGCATGCCCATCGTGCGGACGCGCCGAGATTTCGGTGCTCGAACTCGGCCGCTCGGTCGAAGCGATCGCCAAGTCGTACAGCGCGCCGGTAAAGGTGGCCGTGATGGGCTGCGTGGTGAATGGGCCGGGTGAATCGAAAATGGCCGACGTCGGCGTCGCCGGCGGGAAGGGTAAAGGCGCGATTTATCGAGCGGGTCAGCTCGTCGGAACCTATCCGGAGCACGAGTTACTCGGAATGCTTCGGATGGAGATCGAGAAGGTCATCGCGGAAAAATATCCCGATTATCGGCACGAAATCGGAGCCGCGCAGACGGCGCCGTGATCGCGCGTGCTCGGCAACTGTATGCCGATTTGAGTTGGCGCAGCCTGTTCCTCATCGCCGGACTCGCGCTGCTAACCTCGGCGGCACTCATCGCCGCCCGCCCGACCGTCATGCTGGTCAACGGAGAGCGTATCGACAGCGACGTCGCCCCGATCACGACGGCGCGCGCGCGCGCATTCGTTCCGTTACGTTCCATCGCCGATGCCTTGGGCGCCGAGACCATTATCGATCGAAAGACCGGAAGCATCGCGGTCGTGCTAGGTAACCAGTCGCTACGGTTGCGGGTGGGCGACACGCACGCCACCGTTAACGGCATGCCGTTGACGTTAAAACACGCGCCGTTTCGGGTGCGAGGGCGGGTGATGATCTCGCTCGACGCGGTCGCCCGCGCGTTGAATGTGCGCGCTCGCTACGATGCGCGCAACGCTCGAATTGAGGTCGTGACTCCCGGCATCGGCGAAAGCCAATAAGTCCTCGCCGTTGACGCGCTACGCGAACTCGGCGAGGCCGGGCGGCTCTTCGACGGGAACGACTTCCCGCGGGTTGGATTTGCGGAATCCGTAACAGAAGAAGAAGATCAATCCAACCACTAACGCCAGGACAAACCAGGTCCACGTCGCGCGCGAGAGGCCGAAGACCGCAAGGAACAGCGAACAGACGATGCCCAAGATCGGAAAGAGCGGCACGAACGGGACGCGGAAACTTCGCGGAAGGTCGGGCCGGCGCTTGCGGAGGTACAGCACGCCGGCGCAGACGACGGAAAATGCGATCAATGTTCCGATGTTCACGAGATTGAGCAGGTTATTGAGCGGCACGATCAACGCGAGAACTGCGACCGCCGCGCCGGTGAGGAGCGTCGTAATCATCGGGGTCTTAAAGCGTGGGTGCACGGCGGCAACCGCCGGCGGCAGCATTCCATCGCGAGCCATGACGTAAAAGATTCGAGACTGTCCGAGCAACGAGGCGAGAGCGACGCTGGTCGTTCCGGCAAGAACGCCGATAGTGATCACCCAACTAAGTGCCGGAACGTGCAGTGGTGCGAGCGCGTAGACTAACGGATTCTTGATCGGCACATGATTCCACGGCACCGCGCCGACCAACACGATTGCGGTCGCGCAATAAATCAGCGTGCCGATTGCGAGCGCTCCGATGACGCCTACCGGCACGTCGTACTGTGGATTCTTGCATTCTTCCGCCGTCGTGGTGGCGGTGTCGAATCCGATGTAACTAAAAAAAACGTACGCACCGATCGCGATAATGCCGTACGGTTGCGCCGAGGACGAATAGTCCGCCATTCCTCCGAACGGATGGAGCCTACCCCACCCGACGGGGTTAAAATTGTGAAGGTTGGCGCCATGAACCAAGAAGGCGCCGGCGGCGATGAAGACCACCAGCGCGGAGATTTTTAGGACTACGAAGATGTTATTGATGGTTGCCGTTTCGCGGATGCCGACCGACAGCAAAACGCTCAGGCCGACGACGAAGATGGCCGCGACGACGTCGTATTGTGAATGCACGAGGTCCCAACTCGAAGGCACCCACCAGGTGCCGTGAAGCAAAAGATTCGACTGCGCGGCCCAGCCCGGGAGCGCGATGCCGATGGTTTTCAGAACGTCCTGAATGGCCGCGGAAAATTGTTGGGCCACCGGTGCGGCGCTGATGCCGTATTCGAAGATCAGTGCAAAGCCGATGATCCACGCAAATAGTTTTCCCATCGTCGCGTACGCATACGTGTAGGCGCTCCCCGCGACCGGAACCATTGCGCCGAGTTCCGCGTAGCACAATGCGGCGAAGAACGACGTCAGGCCGGCTAAGAGGTACGAGATGATGACGGCCGGACCCGCGCCTTTCACGCCGGTTCCGATCGTTGTGAAGATTCCGCCGCCGATCATCGTCCCTAACCCGATCGCGATAAGGTCGCGCGCAGTGAGCGCCCGGCGTAATATCTTGCGCTTTCCGATCTCGCGCAGCTTCTCAGCGTCGGTCGTCGCAAAAAGCTCGGAGAGAAAGGACACTACACCGCCGTCCCTTCGGACTGCTGCCGGGAGCTCCTACTCGGGCGGCGTTGTCGACGGATTCCAGCGATGATCGGACACACCGAGCAGATTGTTGATCCAGCGCGCCCACACGAACAGTGCGTCGGAGAGACGATTGAGATATCGTATCGGCTCGGAGACGTTTGAGGCACCTTCGTCACGAAGAGCAACGGCGAGCCGCTCGGCTCGGCGGCAAACCGTTCGAGCGACGTGAAGCTGCGCCCCGGCAACGGAACCGCCCGGATGAATGAAGTTGTTGAGCGGCGGAAGTTGCCCCTGGATCGCGTCGATAGCGCGCTCGAGCGCCGCGACGTCGGCCGGAGTTACGCTCGGATTGTTCGCGGGCGGTACGTCGTCGCCCATGGCAAGTTGGCATCCGGCATTAAAGAGTACGTCTTGGGTCCAAGCCAGCCACGCGTCGAGCGCGGCGGTCGAGCCTTCGGCGGCGACGGTCGCGGGCAAGGACGCTCGCGCCACGCCGATGGCGCTCGAGAGTTCGTCGATCGTCCCGTACGCTGCGATGCGCGCGGAACTCTTTTGCGTCCGCTGTCCTCCGATGAGTCCGGTGCTTCCGTCGTCGCCCGTGCGAGTGTAGATGCGCGTAAATTTGGCCACTGCTTTATCCTCGATGTGACTGCATCGCGCGATCTCCCGTGCGATGCCAGGGTCCCGTGTGATTCTCCGGCGAAACGTGGCCGGTCATGTCCGACGAGCCGGCGCAAGCCGTCGTTAAGGAGATTCCTCCTAAGGCGGCGGATCTCTCCGCATGGTATACGGCGGTGTGCCTCAAGGCACAGCTCGTTTCGTATTCGCCGGTTCGCGGTTGTGTGGTGCTGCGGCCCTATGGTTTTGCGCTTTGGGAGAAGTTGCAGCAGCACCTCGACGCGCGCTTCAAACAGAGCGGTCATGAAAACGCGTATTTCCCGCTGTTGATTCCTGCGGGTCTGTTGCAACGAGAGGCCGAGCACGTCGAAGGTTTCGCACCCGAGGTCGCGTGGGTGACGCGCGGCGGTGGCGAAGAACTGGCGGAGCCCTTGGCAATTCGGCCGACTTCGGAAACGATTATTGGGACGATGTACGCTCGCTGGGTACAGTCCTATCGCGATCTCCCTCTTTTAATTAACCAGTGGGCCAACGTCGTGCGCTGGGAGAAAGCCACGAGGCCATTCCTACGGACGATGGAGTTTCTTTGGCAGGAGGGACATACCGCGCACGCCACGGCTGAGGAGGCGCGAGAAGAAACGCTCACGATTCTGAACCTCTATCGGGACTTTGCCGAAAGCGTGGCCGCGATACCGGTCTATGCCGGTCCAAAAAGCGCCGGGGAACGATTTCCCGGTGCTATAGAAACGTTCGCCATCGAAGCGTTAATGCCCGATGGAAGAGCGCTGCAATCGGGCACGTCCCACGATCTCGGCCAGAATTTCGCCAAGGCGTACGACATCAAGTTCGTCGACTCGGATCGCAAGATCAAGCACGCGCACACCACGTCTTGGGGAGTTTCGTGGAGAATGCTCGGTGGCTTGATTATGGTGCACGGCGACGACCGAGGGTTGCGACTTCCGCCCAAGATGGCGCCGATCGAGGCCGTGCTCGTACCGATCGTACGCTCCAACGACGATCGCGCGATCGCAGTCTGCGAGACGGCGGCGCGGGGACTGACGGATGCGGGATTTCGCGTGCGAGTCGACGCCCGTGACGAACAGCCGGGATGGAAGTATAGTGAGTGGGACCTTCGCGGCGTTCCAGTCCGGATCGAGATCGGTCCGCGCGACGTCGCCGCAGACACGGCGGTCCTGGTCCGCCGAGATCGGGCTAAAGGTGACCCCGAGCAGCGACGCGTCGTCGGATTACACGACGTCGAGTCGGCGTTGCGAGCGCTCCTCGAGCAAATTCAGGCCACGCTCTATCGAGAGGCGAAGTCGTTCCTCGAGGATCACACGCTGTCGGCGTCCGATCGGTCCGAGTTTTTCGAACTCTGTCGCAACCGCGCGGGAATGGTCGATATCGCTTGGTGCAATCGAGCGGAGTGCGAGGCGCACGTTAAAGCGGCGACGACGGCGACGCCTCGCGTCCTGCGGCCGCTGGAGGGAGGCGCCGTCTGCACGGCGTGCGGAGAGCCTGCCAAAGTGAGGGCCTACTTTGCGCAATCGTACTAACGTTATACTACTCGCGCTGCTATTGAGCGTTGCCGGTACGCCGAACTCATGGGCTTACATGCCAAGCGTGGCCGACATGGATGCGGCGGCCCGAGCTGTGGGAAATCGGCGCGATATTGCCCAAAAGATCGGCGAATCGATATTTCGAACAACGTGGTCCGCTCAGGTAAGCCAAATCTCCGCAAATCAACTGGGAACGCACCTCATTTTGGGGATTCGGGTGTGGGGAGTTAAGTTTCATCACCCGCTAACTCGAGACGAGTTCGTCAATGAAATCGTCGCACTCGTTGCGCGGGCGTTTGCCGCTGCACCGAATGCGGAGGAAGTGGATATTTGGGCGAGCGTACCGATCAGCGTCGTAAGGGGCGCCGTCGTGAGTGGCGATTTGGCGAAGCCCACGTCGCGTACCGTTTTTAGCGTCACGACGCATCGTTCCGAGAGCGCGGTTTCCTTACGAAGTCGGATGACAGCCGGCGGCGATAGCGTCTTTTGGGACTTAGGCTGGACTGCCGCTGCATTCCGCCCGGCCGGTTAGCGATAGGCAAGCGCCGTGTATCGAAAAACCACGCTTCCCAACGGTCTTCGGGTCATTACCGAAACCATGCATGGCGTGCGTTCGGCCACGGTCGGCATTTGGGCGGATGTCGGATCGTCCGTCGAAGAGCACGAGCGCCGCGGGATTTCTCATCTCGTCGAACACATGCTGTTCAAGGGAACGCGACGGCGCACCGCCCGGCAAATTGCCGAGACGATGGATGGCGTCGGCGGCAATTTGAATGCATTCACGGATAAAGAGACGACCTGTTACTACGCAAAGGTTATCGATCGCCACGTTGCGCTCGCGCTCGACGTCTTAGCCGATATGTTCCTAAATTCGAATTTCGATGGCGCCGAGTTGAAGAAAGAGCAACGCGTGATCTTGGAAGAAATCAAGATGTACGAAGATTCACCCGACGAGCTCATCCATGACGTCTTTCTGCAGACGATGTGGAGCGGTTCTAGCCTAGGCGAGCCGACGATCGGCTTCACCGACACGGTCGTGCGAATCGTGCCGGGCGATTTGCGCGCGCATATGCGCGCCCATTATGCGCCCAATTCGGTAGTGGTCGCCGCGGCAGGCAATATCGATCATGACGATTTCGCTAACTTGGTGAGCGAGCTTTTTGCGGCTTTCGCGGGCAGCTGCACGTTGCCGGAGCCTGAAGGCCCGATTACGACGCCTGGCGCCCACGTCCGGTTCAAGGAGAGCGAACAGGCCCACGTCGTCGTGGGCACGCGTGGCGTCGACGTGCGAGACGAACGGCGATACGCTCTGTCATTGCTCGATACGATCCTTGGAGGCGGCATGTCTAGCCGGTTGTTTCAGGAGATACGCGAGCAACGAGGCCTCGTGTATAGCGTCTATTCGTTTCAAGCCGCCTATCGGCGTGCGGGACTGTTTGGGATCTATGCCGGGACCTCACCCCAGAACGTTCAGCCCTGCATCGACGTGATCGTCGAGCAATTTGGACGCCTGCGCTCGCACTGCGTCGATCAGGGTGAGTTTGCGCTAGCAAAAGAGCACATCAAAGGCAATCTGACGCTCTCGCTTGAGTCCACGTCGAGCCGAATGATTCGGCTTGGCCGTAACGAGTTCGCGCTGGGACGACAGGTTAGCCCTGAAGAGATCGAGGAGCGCATTGACGGGGTCACCGCTGACGACGTACAGCAGTTGGCTCGCGAACTGCTTGCAGAGGAGAACCTCGGCCTGTGCATCATCGGACCGGTCGACGAGTCGGCCATTCTTTGGCGCAATCACGCCGCGTGACGTGTCGGCTGACATCGAGCAAACGCATGACATGGCGCCTCGGAGACGCTCCTCGCCACGCCTCCATGCGCGGCTCCTCCTGCCGTGCGGCTCGGCATCGTGCCTCCGCTCGCCGTCACGAGCCTCGGGCATCACGTCATACGTCCGCTCGATGTCAGCCTTTTTAAAGATTTGCTAGTAGCGGCCATTACAGCGCCTCATCTGTGGTCGGGGAAGTTGCTCGGGGCGATGATCATTACGTTCGTCGTTCAGGGCGTGACGATTGGCGCGTATGCCGCTCGCCTTGCAGGCGTCCAGACGAAGCGAATCGCCACGTCGATTTCGCTCTTCAATCTTTTCGTTACGACGGGGCGGTTGGCGAATCTGTTCATGGCATTTTTCGTTGGCCCGCTTTCGGATCAAGCGGGGAACGCCGTCGCTAGGCTTTCGAACGAGCCCGGCGCCGTTGCGTCGTGGGAACGTCTGTTTGATGCACAGCTGAGGTTGATCGTTTTCGCCGGCACGGTCGGAATGATGGCCTTTGCCTTGCTCTTGCCCATGTTCACGTACTTATTTCGCCGGGGCGTTCGGTCTTTCGAAGCACGCGGCTCCATTCCGCACTCGCTCGCGAGATTGTCCTCACCGACGGTGCTGTGCGACGTTATCCGAGCGCAGCGGTTCCCCAGCCTGCGGGAACTATTGTCGTTCGATTGGCGCGCGTTGCCAAAGCGCCTGTTAATCTTCAATACCGTCGTGATGTGCGTCTACGCGATCGGCGTTCAGGCATCGTTCCTGGCCTCCGTGCTGGACATCGGCGTCGCTCGGACCGCCATCAGCCTCTCGGGTGTAATCAACGGGATCGGAACCATTGCCTTTACTCTTTTCGTTGACCCCACGTCCGCAATGATCACCGATCAGGCCATTCATGGCAAGCGCAGCATCGAGGAAGTTCGCTCGATGGTGTTCTACTTATCGTTGACGGCCATCATCGGATCGTTACTGTCGCAGGCGATTCTCTATCCGGCCGCCGTGATTATTGAAGTGGTTGCTCGATTTGCCGCGCACGTTCATTTTTAGATTGCTCCTCGTCGTGTGGGGCGCGTGCGCACTGACTGCGTGCGCCGGCTCGATCGAACGCTGGATCGTTAATACCAGGGTGCATCAGGGCGATGTGGCACTGGACCATGGTAATGCCTCGGATGCGGCGTTGGCGTATCGTTTGGCGTTGCGAGTGGACCCAACCAGTTTGCCCGCGCGAACAGGCTTCGTCCAGGCCGCAGTGGAGCTCGCGCGAGTTCAATACGGGAAGGGTAGTTTCGACGACGCGTTGGCGACGGTCGACCAAGGATTAGCCGTGGATCCAGAGAGCGCCGCGCTGGCCGCCATGAAGGCCACCGTCGAGCAAGCCAAACTGAAGCGCGAGATCGTGTTGACGAACTATCCGACGTACCGCGCGACGGCCCTGGAAATTGCGCGGGCGTATGTCCAGCTCAACGCTACCAATGCGCTCCTGTTGCGCAGCCTAAAGCGATTCGGGTACACGTTCGATGCGCAGGACTTGACGGCTGCGATCAAACGCAGTTACGAGCTACAACTGGAGGTTGCAAAGAATACGAATCGGCTGATCCTGTACCGCCAGCTCGTTACATCGGGTGCACCGGAAGCTCCAGCGGAGACGACGACGTTCGGCGCCGCCTCCCTTTTGCCGCTACCGTGATTGCGTGGCTCGAGCAGCTTCCGACCATTCTCGCGGGCATCGTCGTCGTGGGCGGGTTCATGGCTTCGACCCTCGCCGTGGGCTACTGCGTAGCGCTCTTCACGTCGCAGAAGATTCGCAACGCCCATAACGACCGTGCGGGTTTTATCCTGGCAGTCATCGGAGTAATTTACGCGGTCCTCTTGGCTTTCGTCGCCATTGGGGTTTGGGAGCGCTTCCAGCGCGCCGAAGAGCGCAGTTATGAAGAGGCGGGAGCGCTGGCGATTATCTATCGCGATGCCGGCTCCTTTCCGGACGCGCGGCGCTTACGCCGTACGGTGGAGGGTTATGTCCGAGAGGTAATCCGCGATGAATGGCCGCGCATGCGCCGGGGCGAACGATCGGGAATTTCCCAAGCTCTTCTCGAGAGTGCCGACGGACAAATTCGCGCACTTCCCGCCGGTTCTCCACGGCTGCAGAACGTGCAATCTCAAATGCTTGCCGCTGCCGACACCGCACTGATGGATCGGCAGACTCGTCTGACCGTCGATTTCATCGGCATCAATGGCTTGCTTTGGGTCGTCCTGATATCCGGCGCCTATATTACGGTTGCCTTCACCTATCTTTTTGGCTTCGATCGAACCATCATGCAACAGCTGATGGTCGGCGGCTTGAGTCTGATGATTGGCTTGGTGGTGTTTCTCACGATGGCGCTCGACTATCCGTACCGCGGTAGCATTGCCGTGCAGCCCGAGGCGTTTCGCGCCTTGCAGGAGAATTTGCCGGCTATCGGTTCTTAAGCGCGCAAAGGCCCGCGGCGGCCAAAAAATTGCGTGACTTGCCCGACAGCTCCGCCCTCCTAAACGCTCGCCAGGTGAGTTCGCCGGCCTTAGACGCTACGGCCCGATCGGTGTGATACGTGGGCCAACCAGTTCGGGTCTCGACGCGCGGAAAGCGTTGCATCCAGACACACAGATCGCGGTTTTCGCGGAACCGTAGGTCCTCTACCGAAACGAAGTACCGTGCGCCCTTTCGAATGGCGCTCTCCTCGTCGAACGGCGTCCAAAGCGCAGGATCCTCTTCCCAGCCAAACCGATCGATATAGTACTGCACGTCCGGCCCGTAGTGACCGACGACCACTATTGCATCGCGGGGCAATGCCCGATCGAGCCCACGCGCATCCGCGTAGACCCGTGGGTTATAGCGGTAATACGAGGCAACCGCGCTCCGGCTCTGCACGACGGCTACAAGCGCTACAACAAGCACGACCGCCAGCAATGCGGTGCGGGCGAGCGGCGCCGCAATCGACCGGCGAACGCTTACGACGAATGCATCGAGTGCGCCGCCGATCGTTAGCGCGCAAAGCGGAAGCAGAACGAGGAGGTAATAATCGACGCGCTCCACCGTCACGACGACGTAGGCATATGCAAGGCCCCCCGCAAGCCAGCCCCAGAGAAGGCTTTTCGCCCGCATACTCAGCCACGGCAACGCAATAAAAGCAGCGATCGCGAGCCAAGAGTAAAGCGTGCCGAGCATCGTCGCATGGAGCATGGCGAACGCGCCACCAAACGCAGAAATTTTAGCGGCGAACGCGTTCCCGTCGGTGAGTGCCTGCACAAGGGACGGAAGGACGTGCAGGCGTGCGATGCCGCTGGCCCAATGCCACTGCGCGTAGGATGCGACGCGTCGATCGTAAGCGGCCAGGATTGCCAACGGCACGAGTAGCAAAACGGCCACTGCCAGCCACTGCGGTGGGCGACGCATCGCGACTCGCTCGAACATCAAGGCGGCGAGCGGGACCATCGCTACCAATGCCACCGGCTTCGCCAGATAGGCGATACTCAACAACGCCGTGACGCTCAGTAGAGTAGCAGGCGTCGGCTTTTCGTCCCGCCAGAAGAACCGGGCCGCCGCGAAGAGCGCCGTGGTGAGAAAAAATATCATGGCGGCATCCGGCATAAAGGTCCGACCGTAATAGACGCTTCCCGGCATCGTCGCGAAGACAAACGCTGCGAATAGACCGGCCTGCGCCGTCGAGAAGAGCCAGCGGGCGAAATACCCCACCCCGACGACCGTGCCAAGACTGAACGCAACGCTGATCAGTCGGCCAACGATTTCATGGACGCCAAAAAGCTTGTAGAGGCCGGCCGAAATATACGGAACAATTTGCAATTCGAGCTCGACATAATTTGGGGGCGGCCCGTTATACATCGTTTGGGGATACATGATATTCGATCGCAAAACCGCAAAGTTGCGAGCGATAGCCGCGGTATCGCCTTGGCGCCATCCAGGATGGTCGAGAATTGGATTAGCGATACCATGCAGTCGCAGCGCAAGCCCCAACAATACGACCGTAGCCAACCCTCCAAGCCATATCAGGTCCTGTCGGGATAACGGCTTCAATTCAGGTGCCGGAACGTCCAGTACTTGTTGAGGAAGAAATTAACGAACGTTCCCGCGAGCGTTGCGGCGAACCATGTCGTCGTAAAATGTGAAAATCCGCTCCTTGCTGCGGCCGCGAACACGAGTTTGCCGGCCACCAGCGCGATCGCGGAAACGGTCAAGAACTGCAACCCTTCGATGAGCGGATTGCGGCGCGAGCCAAAGGTCCAGATTCGATTGAACGTATAGTTTGAGATGCCCCCGAGCATAAAGCCGATCGCAAAGTCGACAAACCATGAGAGCGTGGTCGCCTTCTCGAGAATGTGGGCGACGACGAAGTTTACGATGAGTCCTGACGCACCAACGATTCCAAACTTTACGAACTGGCGAACGCCGCGGCGTCGAGCGACCTGCCGCACAAACGCGGGCGCAAGGCGATCACGCAACCCAGTACCAATCCGCGAAAAGCACCGTAAAAAGGCCCAAGAGCGGCAGGGAAAAGGCGAGAATGACGTTGTTCACCCAAGGCCGTTCGCCCCACCGAGCCAAGATCGCAAACATCGGAAAGAGCACGAGCGCGAAGCGCGGCATCGACATGAGATTCGAGGTGCACATCGGGACCAGAATTGAAAGCGCCATGTAGGCAATATAGGATGGGCGCAAGCTGTGCCAGCCGACAACCAGTACCGCAATCATCAACAGGGTAAAGGCGATTTCCAAGGATTGGTTCGCGACGATCTGAGCCGAACTCGAATGCGCAATTTTCCCGAAGGCGTTTATGAGGCTGACCCACGGCGGTGCGAAATGGCGGTTCCAGTGAATCTGTACGTGAGAAAAATACAGTGGGTCGGCTCGCAGCACCCAAAGATAGGCCATATACAGCGCGAGTCCCGCCGGAATTAGCAGCGCTGCCGCTAAGTCGCTGTAACGCATCCGATGCGCGAGGCGCTGCATCGAGTACCATTCCATGGCGAACGGAATGATGAGCAACACTCCTTCGATGCGGGTAAGCGCGGCGAGGAATCCAACGATCGCCGCCACCCACCACATGCGCGCACGCATGTAGTAAAACGAAGCGACCGTCAGCATAAAAAACAACGCTTCAGTGTAGACGGCGGTGAAATAGACCGCGGTCGGAAAGATCGATACGTAGAAAATTGCGCGTCGAGCTACGGCGCGATCGTATTCGTGCTCGAGAAGCTTATAAAGGTACAGCAGGCCGAAGAGAAGGGAGGCGCTCGAAATAAGGAGACCTGCGACGAGGTGATTTGCCGCGAGGGAACCGACGATGCGAATGAGCAGCGGATACAGCGGGAAGAATGCCATATCGGTACCTTGATAGCCTTGGGTCGCGATATTCAAGTAGTGAACGGCATCCCAGCGACCCCATACCGCCAAGAGCGCGTGCGAAGACTCTTGGATGTGGCTGCCGGCGCGCTGACCGATGATGACGGCAGCCAATTCAGCGATGACGACGATCGCCACGCGCGTCGCCGTGAAATCGATAAGAACCTCACGAACCGTCTGATTGAAACGCGCCGCAATCAAGATCTTGGCGATGCAGCAAACCAGCACCGCCAATAAGAAGAGCCGGGCTCCGTGTGTGAGCTGCGGCGGCAGTACGAAGGTAAGCCAGAGCAAAACGAGCGGCGGCCAGGTCAGCGCGTCGTACTGCAACGCTCGCACGAGAGCGATTTTGGCGCGTTGCGAGAAGTAGGCGGCGTAGCTGAGCCAAGTGGCGGTCGCGGCTGCCGCACCCGCGATCGTCGTTATGAAAAGGCCGAGCTGACCCAAAATGCCATGGTGACCCGGAATTATCAGCGCATACCATGCGAAAAAGCCCAGCGTAAAGCCTGAAAAAATAACCGCAAGCGCAGAGGCCCATCCCGCAAGCAGCAGATCGGAAAGCCGAAATGCGCGTGATGGTACTATGTGCGATAGATTCGTACCGGCCGCCACGCGTCAAAGTGTTAAACAGGAAATAAGGCGGTTCCCTTGTAGCCAGTAGCGTCATGGCTCGGTCAATCATGCGCGCGGTGCTCGACCACTCGGTGCATTCGCTCGACTTTGTAAAAGTGACGGAAAGTGCCGCGATGGCCGCTTCGCGCTGGATGGGACGGGGGCAACGCGACGCTGCCGATGGCGCCGCCGTCGAACGCATGCGTGAAGCGCTTGGCGAGATGGAGATCGCCGGCCGCATCGTCATCGGTGAAGGTGAACGCGACGAAGCACCGATGCTCTACATCGGTGAGGAAGTGGGCAGCGGGGGACGAGAGGTCGACATCGCAGTCGATCCAGTCGAAGGGACCAATCTCGTAGCGAACGGCCTGCCCAATGCCATCGCGGTGATGGCAATCTCCCAGCGCGGCAGCCTACTGCACGCGCCCGACACGTACATGAAAAAATTAGCCGTAGGTGCTCGTGCGGCGCCCTACGTTCACATCGATGCGCCGGTGGACCAGAACCTCGAGGCCGTTGCCAATGCATTGGATAAGCCGATCAACGACCTGTGCGTCATCATCCTCGACCGGCCTCGTCATGCGGATTTGATCGCGGACGTGCGCCAAGCCGGCGCGCGCATTCGGCTCATTTCCGATGGGGACGTCGATGCGTGCATTGCGACCGCGATCGAATCGACCGGCGTCCACATTGCCATGGGGACGGGTGGAGCGCCGGAGGGCGTGCTGGCGGCCGCCGCCATCAAATGTCTCGGAGGCAACTTCATGGGACGCCTGCAGCCCCGCAACCCGCAAGAGGCCCAGCGCGCGATCGAAATGGGTTTCGGCGACCTGGATCGAGTGCTAGAAATCGACGATCTCGTGCGGAGCGACGACGTTATTTTTTGCGCGACGGGAATTACCGACGGCGACTTGGTGCGCGGCGTACGGTTTTTCGGTAATCAAGCCCGGACGCACTCAATCGCCGTGCATTCCAGCGGTACGGTGCGCTTCATCGAATCGACTCACCGGCTCGGTGCTCGCCCAGCCGGGCGATAATGGAGGCTGCGTCCCGGCGTCACGACGTCGTCGTTCTTGGAGCGGGCTCGGCCGGCTATGCTGCGGCCTGCACCATCCGAGACATCGGATGTGACGTCGCGCTCATCGATAGCGGGCCGCTCGGAGGGCTCTGCATTTTGCGAGGGTGCATGCCGAGTAAAGCGCTTTTGGCCTCCAGCGATGCGTTAGCGGACGCTCGACATGCGAAGCAACTTGGAATCACGGCGGGACAGATCGCCGCCGATATGCCATACATCGCGGCACGCAAGGGGTCGCTCGTGGCAGAATTCGCCGACTACCGCATCGAAGGCATCCAGCGCTTTCCGCTCTATCTCGGCAGAGCCCGTTTCATTTCGCCGACCCAAATCGCCGTCGATGAATCGCTGGTTATTGAAGCGCCAAAGATAATCATCGCGACCGGCAGCAAAATAAAACTCAGTTCTCTGCCCGGGCTGGAAGCGACTGGTTACGTTGACAGCGACGGCGTTCTCGATCTGGACCAGGTGCCGAAGTCCGTCGTCGTGTTGGGAGGCGGCTACACCGCATGCGAACTCGGCCAGTTCTTGTCGCGGCTAGGTTCGAGCACAAGCATGCTCATTCGCGGCAGGCACCTTTTGAGCCACAGCGACGAAGATGTGGGGTCGGCCCTCACGCGATATTTCGAAGAAGAGGCAATCGCGGTCGTTTCCGAGGCGAAGCTGCTCTGCGTCACTACGGCCGCGGGCAAGAAGGTGGTGCGGTTTATTCGGCGGGACGAGGAGCGTGAAGTTGCGGCCGACGAAATTTTTTACGCCCTCGGCCGCGTTGCGAATTCGAGCGAGCTCGCGCTCGACGTTGCCGCCGTTGACCTCGATCCGGACGGAGCGATTCGCGTCGATGAAACGCTTCGGACGAGCAACCCGAACATCTATGCCGTCGGCGACGTCACGGGTGGCGATATGCTCGTCCACGTGGCGATTTATCAGGGCGAGGTTGCGGCCCGCAATGCGTGCCGCGATACCTACGAGCGAGCCGATTACCGCCTCGTCGGGGCGCATACGCTATTCACCGATCCCCAGGTCGCAGCGGTTGGAACGGGGGAGAAAGAGCTACGTCGCCGTCACATTCCATACGTCACCGGCCGATACGATTTCGCAGAGCATGGTAAGGCGCAGTGCTTGGGCAAAACGAAAGGCTTCGTCAAAATAATGGCGCATCGCATGAGCGGCAAAATCCTTGGCGCAGCCGTGATAGGGCCTCAAGCCTCGGAGTTGATCCACGAGGTCATCGTTGCGATGAATTTCGATGCGACGGTCGATCAGCTTATGCGCATCCCTCATCTTCATCCGACGCTTGCAGAAATCTGGACGTATCCGGCGGAGGCATGCGCGGCCCAGTTGGGCGTAAAGGCGCCAGGAGACGAGCAGATAGAGTTGGCTACCAGCGTGATGGGAGCGGCTCATGCTTGAGGCGCCGGATCGGATACGCGTTGCCATCGTGCAGACCAAACCGGCAAAAGGCGACTATCAGAAAAATCTGCGACGAGCCCGCGAGGCATTCGGTCAACTCGCCGGCGATGGCCCGGACTTGATCGTGTTGCCGGAAGCCGCCATGACGGGATACTTCCTCGAAGGCGCCGTCTACGATCTCGCGCTGCCGGCGGCCGAATTCGGCCGCGACTTGGCGCATGCATGGCGCGCGTGTTCGAAGCAGGATGTCGACCTCGTCGCAGGCTTTTATGAGAACGACGGTGGCACCTACTACAATAGCGCCGTGTATCTGCACGTTACGGATCGAGACGAGCGTATCGTGCACCTCCATCGCAAAATGTTCTTGCCCACGTACGGCGTCTTCGACGAGGAACGCTTCCTCTCGCGCGGTCATCGGCTGGCAGTCTTTCACGCTCGCTTCGGTGAGATGGCGCTCGCAATTTGCGAGGACGCTTGCCACGCAATCATTCCGACCATCGCGGCCATCAAGGGTGCTCGAATTCTCATCGTGCCCAGCGCCTCACCCGGCCGTGGGATCGAACACTCCGGCGAACTGGCCAGCATCGCTCAATGGCGCGAAATACTTCATCAGGCCGCGGTGGAACACGGAATCTTCGTGATTTATGCGGGACTCACCGGATTCGAAGGCGGGAAGGGCATGACCGGATCTTCCTGTGTCGTTGATCCCCGAGGAAGGATCCTCGTTCAAGCGCCGCCCTCCGAACCGTGCATTGTTAGAGCCGAACTCGATCTACGGGAGATCGATCTGGCTCGGGCGAGTTTGCCGTTACTCGGCGACCTCAATTCGGTGTTGCCCGACTTACTGTTTGACGAAGAGCTAACCACGCGGCGCCGTGAATACGATGCTTCCAATCATTGATTCCCTTCTGCGAGAGACCGATCCACCCGGGATCGACGCCGAGGTCACGGCACAGTGGCTCGTCGCCTTTTTGCGAGACGAACTTCTCGAACGGCGGGGCATCGCCCGTGCGGTGCTGGGCCTATCCGGCGGAGTGGATTCTGCAGTAACCGCGTTCTTATGCGCGCGAGCGCTAGGGGCGCAAAACGTGTATGCGATTCGAATGCCGTATAAGACTTCCGATCCGTCGAGTCTTGCCGACGCGCAAGCGGTAGCGAATGCATTAGGCATTCATTGCAGCACGATCGATATAACGGCGGCAGTCGACGGATATTTAGGGTTAGAGCCGGGCGCCGACGCCAGACGGCGCGGCAACGTCATGGCGCGAATGCGAATGGTCGTGCTTTTCGATCAGTCCGCCAAGCTCGACGCGTTGCCAATCGGAACCGGAAATAAGACGGAACGTTTGCTCGGCTACTTTACGTGGCACGCAGACGACACGCCGCCGGTTAACCCGATCGGCGACCTACTGAAGAGCCAGGTGTGGCAACTGGCACGCTCTTTGGGAGTGCCGCAAACGCTTATCGAGAAGGCGCCCAGCGCCGATTTGCAAGCCAATCAGACCGATGAAGCCGATCTTGGCATTACCTACGCTCGCGCAGACGCTATTTTAGCGCATCTGCTGCTCGGCTATTCCGACACGCAGATGATCGAACGGGGCTTTTCGCCGCAGGACGTCGCTCTCGTACGCGGGCGCGTCGACGGAACTCACTGGAAACGCCACCTACCGACTACGGCCATGTTAACCAATACGGCCATCAATGAGTTCTACTTGCGGCCGGTCGACTTCTGAAATGTCGGATAGCGACAGTGGTCAGCCTGCACGGAGCGAGCCTAGCGCACGTAGTCGAAGGGCGTTTTTCCCGGTCGGGCTAAATCTCGACGGACGCGTTTGCGTCGTCATCGGGGCGGCGGATGACCGAGAAGCGATCGAAAAGTCAGAGGCGTTGGATGAAGCGGGAGCCGTCGTCCGACGGCTGTACGATCCCGAAGAATTGAAGGAGGAAGATTTCAGCGGCGCATTCTTCGTCGTCTCGACGCCGCAAGATGCCGTGCTTTCTGCGCGCTTGCGCGAGTGGGCCGATCGAGCGCGGTTCTTATTGTGTTGCATCGATCAGCCGCGATACGGTTTCGTCGCCATGGCCGCAATTGCCAAGGCCGGACCCGTACGCGTCGCTATTTCGACCGCCGGTCTGGCGCCCCGAATCGCAAAGGCGCTCAAAGCCGCGTTACAGCAGGCCATGGATGCGAAGTTCGAGAGATTTGTCGAGCGTCTTGCGCAAATGCGGGTGCGCGCGCACGCCGCACACCCGAATCCCGAAGATTCACCGATGCGCCGACGAGCCATGATCGAGGCCGCGCGAGGCTTTCAAGCAACGGTCGAGTTCGCATATCCGAACTGGTTCAACGAGGCCGATGCCGGGCATTGAGATAATTGCGGTCGGCACGGAGCTGCTCCTCGGCCAGCTCGTGGACACCAACTCCGCATTTATTGCGCAACAGCTTGCCCAAGCCGGAATCGACGTGCGCGCGATGCATTCGGTCGGCGATAATCGGCAACGCATAGCTGCCGTAATTACGGAGGCTCTTTCACGTTCCGACGGCCTCATCACGACGGGCGGCCTAGGACCCACGGTCGACGATGTGACCAAAGATGCCGTGTGCGATGCGCTCGCGCTGGACGTAGAGCTCTACCAACCCGCGCTCGAACAGATGGAGCGCATGTTCGCCGCCTATGGGCGCGAAATGCGTCCCAATAACCGCAAGCAGGCAGAATTGCCGCGTGGCAGTCGACCGCTACAAAACCCTCTCGGGACGGCACCCGGCTTCGTGTCGTTCTCGCTCGACGAAAAATTCGTTGCCTGCACGCCGGGAGTACCGCGCGAAATGAAGCCGATGGTTTGCGAACAGCTCGTTCCGTTCTTGCGTCAGCGCCTTGGCGCGCGCGAAACGATCGTTACGTGCGTGCTGCATACGATTGGGATCGGAGAATCCGAGGTGGATCACCGGATCGACGATTTGTTCCGGTCGTCAGCCAATCCAAAGATCGCCGTGCTCGCGCACGGTTTTCGTGTCGATGTGAAGATTATGGCAAAGGCCGAATCCAAAGAGAATGCCGATGCGCTGATCGCGCCGCTTCGCAGCGAAATCGAGCGGCGATTGGAAGGCTACGTGTTCGGCCGCGACGGCGCAACGCCGGCAAGCGCCGTCGAAGAGTTGCTCGTTCGACGCGGCATCACCTTAGCCGTCGCAGAATCGTGCACCGGCGGTAGGATCGCTGCAGTGCTTACGAGCGTGCCGGGCGCCTCGCGCAGCTTCGTAGGGGCGATCGTCGCCTACGATAACGCCATCAAAGGCAGCGAGCTCGGCGTCAGCGTAGCGGCGCTCGAGTCGTACGGAGCCGTAAGCAGCGAAATCGCCGCCGAGATGGCGAGAGGGATACGCCGTCGCTTGCGTTCCGACGTAGGCCTCGCCATCACCGGAATTGCGGGACCGTCGGGTGGTACGCCGGAAAAGCCGGTCGGTTTGATATGGCTAGCCGTCGACGAGCCGGCGAAAGATACTGCAACGTGGCGCTTCGACCTCAGCGGAGCGCGCGAGGCGATTCAAGAGCGCGCAACCACGATCGCGTTAGGAACGCTTTGGCGTTATCTCTCCCGTGGGACTACGCAGGCTCCGGCGTAACACTGCAACCGCCTCCCATAATGCGGCTTCTTCGATGATGAGCGGGGGAGCAAACGTGATCGTTTCGCCGCAAACCCCCGATTGCAAGAATAGAACCCCCATCGCCATTGCGGCCTTGACGGCGCCGCGCGCAAGGCTTGCGTTTTCCAGCTCGATGCCCCAAAAGAATCCGCGGCCCCGTACGGCAACGACTCCCGCGATGCCGTAAAGATTTTCCAGGCGTTCCCGAAGGGGTAGGCCGAGGCGCGCGGCGCGCGCGGGAAGCTCTAAACGCGTCAGCTCCTCGATCGTCGCAAGAGCCGCCGCACAGCCAAGAGGATCGCCTAGGTGCGTCGAGGTGTGCAATGCCTCGCCGGTCGGTGGTGGCCAAGAATTCATAATAGTGGCCCGGCCGACGGCCGCGCTGATCGGAACTCCCGCTCCCATCGCCTTGCCGACGCAGAGAATATCCGGAATGACGGCTTCGGCGTCGATGGCAAACCAATTTCCGGTTCGACCGAAACCAGTGTAAATCTCATCGACGATCATCACAATGCCCATTTCGTCGCAAATGCTACGTAGCGCGGACAGATAGCCGGTCGGCGGTACGATGACGCCGGCTCGACCCTGAATCGGTTCGATTACGATCGCTGCGACGTCGCTGCGTTCGAGCAGATTTGCTCGTGTCGTTTGCGCGGCTCGATCGGCGCTAACGCTTCCGGCTCGCGGAAATTCCAAGAGTAACGGGTCGTTTGCGAAAGCCGCTTGGAAAGGTTGCCGAAAACGGGGGATACCGGCAACCATGAGCGCGCCAAACGAGAGACCATGGTATCCGTTTCGATAGGCGGCCACCCTCGGTTTGCCCGTTGCGATCATTGCGGTCTTCAAGGCCGCCTCGATTGCGTCGGAGCCCGACGTACCGAAAATAACTCTTTCGAGCGGTTTAGGCACGATTGCCGTCAGGCGTTCGAGAAGCCCTACGCGTATTGCGGCCGGCGCCACGTCGCCCATGGCGTGTATCAACTGCCGGGCTTGCCTAGCGACCGCTGCGACAACGCGGGGATTGCAATGACCAACGTTGGTTACTCCAAACGCCGACGTGCAATCGATATAGCGATGTCCGTCTACGTCCGTAACGAAGGCGCCATTAGCGCGCTCCCAGACGACCGGAAACTCGTCGTCGGAGTATGTGACGTTTCGCGACTCATGGAGGTGCAGTCGATGAAGGAGTTCGCGGCTGCGCATTCCCTGGACCGGTTGATAGGGCCGTTCGACCGCCTTCACGTTTCGTCGGTAACCCAGCGCACGAACTCGGCGATGCGTGGACGCCCGCCATGAAATTCTCCGAGTGGGGGATGCTGAAGCATTCCCAATTGCGTGATCCGGCATACGCCCAGGTGCAGCGCGGTTTCGAGTACGTCCGGGCGGCGATCGGCCACGGCGAAGCCTTCCAGCGTAATCCCGTGCCGCTGCAGATAGTGTGACGCTTGCGCGGGAGTCGACACTTCGCAGATCGCTACAGACCGCGCGACAAAAGGCGGCGGCCGATCGCCCGACGTATCGACCAGCACCAGAAAGCTTGATTCGGAGTCGGAGTAAACGCTTTCCGGCGGCGACGCGAACGCGGCCTCATCCCTGGCCATCGCAAGATGCGCTTGGCGTTGTTCGTCCCGCCGGCTCACGGGAAAATCGCTGCCGATCGCGTCGATCGCTTCGGCCACGAAGTTCGCGAACTTCACGATCGACGTATGCTCCTGCGGTTCGACAAAGAGTACGTGGAGCGAAAGACAGCCTTGCGTGTCGTACAAGACGACGTCGTGCGCTATGCGGCGCGCAATCGCGTGCGCCGACGCCTCGTCGGTCAGCGCTTCGCGCGTGACGTAGCCGGCGCTGGCTCTAGATCCGTATCCAATGAATTTAGTTGACCGCGGCAATTCACGGGCGACTCTTTCGAGCGTAGCGTCACTCCCAAATGCGACGAGCGCATCACAATCCGACAGACGGCGGGCGTCCGCTTCGCCGTTCCACGGTCCTGCCGAAAGCGTCCCCTGTAAGTGAGGCACTTCCTCGATGACGGTGTCAAAGAAGGCCGCGACGAGAAAGTCCTCACGATCCTTGACGCGTATTTCGCACTTGGCGCAGGCTGCAAAAATCGCCGGAACGATCGCGACGCCGACGGTCGTGCGGCTGGAAATGATTCCGACTCGTCCAATAGGAAGCGCGCGAGCACGCGGCCGTCCCGGACGGTCGCAAAAATCGTCGAGGACGTCGATGCAGCCGAGTTCGTCCGCGATTATGGCTGCGATACCGTTGTACTGCAATGGCTCGAATAGAGCATCGAACGCGTGGTCTACGACGGGCGTGGAGTAGCCGGTCCGTTCGCAGACGGCATCGATCGCCGTTTGACGACGAGCGAAACTTCGGTCGCACCAGCGAGACGCGGCCGACGAAATGCCGCTGATAATGGACGCAACCGGCGCTTTAATCACGACTTTATCTCTTTCGAAGCGTCAGTACCGAGTTCCCGAGGTGCCATTACGGTGCTCGGCAAAAGGGAACTTGGCATGCAAACCCCCTGGCTAGCCCGACTGTTCTTTGCGGCCGTTGCGTCGTTCGTGCTGGCCGGAATCATTACTGGGACGGCCTGTACCCGTTGGGGCAAGCCTGGACCGGTTCCGCCCACAATCCTGCCCCTCGCGTCAATTTACGTCGACGCGAAACTCGGCAGCGATACCTCCGGAAACGGCAGTCAAGCAAAACCGTACCGTACCCTGACGAAAGCCGTCACCGTGCTCTCGCACGCGAAGATCGTGTCACCTTCGGGTGTAACGATCGTCCTAGCGAGCGGCGACTACGTTGCCGCCAACGGTGAGAAGTTTCCGATTATCATACCGACCGGCGTGAGCATTATGGGAACGAACTACAACGGTGGTCCTTCAGCCGGTTCCTTCATTAATGGAAGCGGCGAAGACGTCGTGTTCGAGAATTTGGCACACGCTGCTCCGCGTAGCGCCTACTCCACGATCGACATCGTTCCGCCGGCAAGCGTCTCTATGACCAACATGTACGTGGGGGCGTCGAAGCTTCAAGTACCTTCAAACGCACAGTACGCATCCCTGGACGTTATCGGCGCACTGACGGGTGCTGCGGCTTCATTCGGTGCCGGTGTCGTCGTCAACGTCCACAATGCCGGCGGCATTTTGGATGCCGGCGGAATGCTGACGTGCAACTCATGCCAGATCAAGGGTGGTAACTTCGGGATCGCGGCGTTGAGCGTGCCGCTTCCAACGTCATCCCCGTCCGTCGCCATTCCATCGATCGTGTTGATGCGCACGGCCGGCGACAGTACGATCGGCGCGAGCGGCGTGGACATCGTTACCGATGGGAGTGCCAACGTTAACGTATCGGGCGAGGCCTTCGAACGCTCGAGGGTCGCATTCGAGGATTCGCTCCGGGGAATTACCGGCGTGACGACGCCGGGTACGCTCGATTTTGGCGGAGGAGCGGCAGGTTCGTCCGGCGGCAACGACTTCATTGGAGCCGTTGCAACGGAGATCGCCGTGACCCGACAGCTCGAGTTTGTCAGTGCGCTCGATGACACGTGGAATCCGGGCCAGCAGCACGCTAACCGGAACGGTCAGTATCTGCGCAAGATTACGTTTGGGCCGGGCACGAGCGGAAAGAACGTCGTCGTGTTGCGCGGCGCGAGCGGCTCGCAAGTTGTGGTTGGACCGGCACCGATACCCACGCCGTCGACGTCACCCAGTCCAACGTCGTCGCCGACGTAACGCACTATAGTAAGAAGAAGAGAGCGACGCCGACCAGCGTTCCTAGGACGGCGATGAGCGCCGGGGCAGTCCGGCGTCCGAAGGTGGATGCGGCCAGCCCCCCCAAGCCGGCCCCAACGATGCCGGTCCCGGGATAGATTTCGCCGTGCTGAAGATCGCAGGTCAACAGCACGCCGGCAAACGCAAAGATGAAAAGCAACAGCGGGCTGCCGCGCGGGTCCAGGGCGAGCGCTACAAACACCAAAATCGCCGCAGCCAAGACGGCGCGTAGCGGCTCGAGCGGTTGTCCCGCCATGCCTAGCCCCAAGAACAGCGCTGCAATCGCCACTCCGCGCTGCTGTGTCATGCCGTCAGCGTTCGAGTCACAGCGAGCGAGGGCCCTGTGTACCTCCGCCTGGAGCGGGCGCGCCGCGCGAGGCTCTGCTAGAATAGCGGCATGGCTACCACCGCAATGCCGGCGCCAAATACCGTCGCGCCGTTCAAGAACGAAACGGTCAAAGATTTCTCCGATCCCGGTGACGCCGCGGCGATGCGTCGCGCACTGGAATCGGTGCGGCGCAGCTTCGGTCAGTCCTATCCGTTAGTGATCGGTGGACGTCGCCTCGAGACTTCAAAGAGAATTTATTCGCGTAACCCTGCTAATCCAAAAGAAATCGTCGGCACCGTCGGTTCTGCCTCTGCTCAACAGGCCACGGAAGCAATCGGTGCCGCCACGCAAGCGTTTGAGTCATGGAAGCGTTTACAGCCGGCACAACGCGCCGAGTATCTCTTCAAGACTGCGGCGCGCTTACGCGAGCGCCGTTTCGAATATGACGCGCTGTTGGTTTATGAGGTCGGCAAGAGTTGGCCTGAAGCCGATGGAGACATTTGCGAGGCGATTGATTTTATCGAGTTCTACGCGCGCGAAGCGCTTCGATACGCCGATCGGCAGCCCGTGACGCCGTTGCAGGGCGAGCAAAACGAGCTCGTTTACATCCCGCTGGGCGTCGGCGTCGTCATTCCGCCATGGAACTTCGCGGGCGCCATTATGGTGGGGATGACGTCGGCCGCGATCGTCTGCGGCAACACGGTTTTGCTGAAGCCATCGAGCGATGCGCCGGTTATCGCGGCGTGGTTCGTCGATCTCTTGCGTGAAGTCGGAGTGCCGGACGGAGTCGTGAACTTCGTGCCGGGTTCCGGCAGTGAAATCGGCGACCTGATCGTCACCCATCCCGGGATTCGTTTCATCTCTTTTACCGGGTCGAAGGAAGTAGGTCTGCGCATCAACGAGCTCGCCGCCAAGCCGCAGCGCGGGCAGAAGTGGATCAAGCGCGTCGTTGCGGAGATGGGCGGCAAGGATTCGATCGTCGTTGCGGCCGACGCCGATCTCGACGCCGCAGTCGAGGGCGTCGCCGTTTCTGCATTCGGCTATCAAGGACAAAAATGCTCGGCCTGCTCGCGCGCAATCGTAGAAGAGACGATCTACGATGAGTTTTTGGATAAACTCCAACGGCGAGTCGCGCAGATCAGCGTCGGCGATCCCGCCGATCCGAAGACGTTCATGGGACCGGTGGTTAATGAAGGCGCGTTACGCTCCATCGAGCGTTACATTGAAAAAGGAAGGAACGAGGGTCGCCTAGTTTCGGGTGGACGTCGGATCGGCAACGATGGATTCTTTGTCGAGCCGACGGTCATCGCCGACGTGCCCCCCGACGCAACAATCGCGCAAGAGGAGATTTTCGGTCCGGTCTTAGCCGTTATCAAGGCGAAAGACTTCGACGAGGCGATGAAGATCGCGAACAACACCGAGTTCGGTCTTACGGGATCGCTGTACACTGCAGACGAGCAAAAAATAGAGCGGGCGCGCGACGAATTTTTCGTCGGAAACCTTTACTTCAACCGTAAGAGCACCGGCGCTATGGTCGGCGCGCATCCGTTCGGCGGCTTTAATATGTCGGGCACGGACAGCAAGGCCGGCGGGCGGGACTACCTACTGCTTTTCATGCAGGCAAAGTCAATTTCACGCAAGATCGGCCCGAAGGACGCGGGCGAGCTCGCCGAGGGATTCTAACGGCCTACGTCGGCA
>OY969421.1:0-662500 GCA_963699205.1 Vulcanimicrobiota bacterium | reverse complement strand
GACGGAAAGACCCCGTGAAGCTTTACTGTATCCTGATCTTGGGTTCTGAGATTGTCCGTACAGGATAGGTGGGAGCCGATGATCCGATGGCGCTAGCTGTCGGGGAGGCAACCTTGGGATACCACCCTGATGATCTTGGGATTCTAACTAGCCGCCGTAATCCGGTGGTAGGACATGGTCAGGTGGGCAGTTTGACTGGGGCGGTCGCCTCCTAAAGAGTAACGGAGGCGCCCAAAGGTTCCCTCAGGACGGTCAGAAACCGTTCGTACAGAGTGCATAGGCATAAGGGAGCTTAACTGCGAGACGGACAGGTCGAGCAGATGCGAAAGCAGGGCTAAGTGATCCGGCGGTTCCGAATGGAAGGGCCGTCGCTTATCGGATAAAAGCTACTCCGGGGATAACAGGCTTATCTCCCCCAAGAGTCCACATCGACGGGGAGGTTTGGCACCTCAACATAAGGGGTGAGGTGATGGAAACATCACCTAAAGTTCCGGCTTATAACGGTGAACTCCGACCGGCTCGTGGACGAGCCGAGGACAATACCGTGGGAAGTCTGACGCATCGAGCGTCATGACCCTGTAACGACTGATCCATCTGCAATCGCAGATGGTGAGATAGCCTTCGCTGGCCGTACCATCGGCCAAATATACGGCGGCTATCATACGCCGGCCCCTCGCCCGAGAAATCGGGCAGGGTGAAGATATAGTCTGCGCCATCGGCAACGATGGGTTTACGCGCGATGTCGGATCGTCGCATCCTGGGGCTGTAGCAGGTCCCAAGGGTTGGGCTGTTCGCCCATTAAAGCGGTACGCGATCTGGGTTCAGAACGTCGTGAGACAGTTCGGTCCCTATCCGCTGTGGGCGTAGGAGATTTGAGGAGATTGGACCCTAGTACGAGAGGACCGGGTCGAACGAACCGCTGGTCAACCGGTTGTTCCGCCAGGAGCATAGCCGGGTAGCTATGTTCGGATCAGATAAACGCTGAAAGCATATAAGCGTGAAACTGACTCCAAGATGAGATCTCAATCCCGTAAGGGTGAAGAGTCGTGGTAGACTACCACGTTGATAGGCCGGAGGTGGAAGCGTCGCAAGGCGTGGAGCTGACCGGTACTAATCGCTCGGAAATTTTAACTAACTATCGTGTGTTGCGAGTGACACCGGAAGTTCTTCTCTGTATAGATTTCTCGGAATTCCCGGCGCGATCGGCTCGAGCTTCGGCTCGCCATCGCGGCGGGATGCCAAGAAAGTTTCTGGCGCCCATGGCGGCGGGGTCCCACCCGTTCCCATCCCGAACACGGCAGTTAAGCCCGCCAGCGCCGATGATAGTCGGGTTGCAAGGCCCCTCGAAAGTAGGACGGTGCCAGATTATTCAAGCGGAAGCCCGTCGCAAATAAAGCGGCGGGCTTCTTTGCAGCGTCTCGAAATCACCAGTAGCTTGCTGTAATCGATGCGCCAACGTGATTTCTTCGCGAGCCTCGCCGAGCGAATCGAGCGTGTTCTCGTTGAGGATTCGTCGGGAGCGCCTTGAGCTTAGGGCAGCGCGACCGTCTCGAATTGCGCTCGAAACTCCGCCGGCGAAAGATTCGTTTGCGCGGCTAACTTCGCCAGGCGATCTTCATGTGCAAAGTCTGACGGCTCGAGATAGACCATATAATCGCGCGCGACCCGGTAGGCTTCCGTCGTGAGGTCCACTTGCCGGGTCAGGATGCGGCCGGTTTGCGGATCGAGCAAATCGTTCAAGCTGAGCGGTCGCACGTTACCGCCTTCGAGCGCGATCAACGCGCCGCTTCCGCCGTCGACGAGATACCGCACGGCGCCGAAACCCAGCGTCCGCGTGTAATCGACGTCGAACGGCACGGGCTTCGCGCAACGGAGCTCATAACCGATGTCTTTCGCATGCAGAGTTGAATCGACGCCGATCTCCGCCAGTCGACCGCGGACGGCGTCGCGCAGAATAACGCCCAGGGGAACGTCGGCGAGCCGCACGTTCCCAAAAGAATCGCGGCCCAGCTTGTCGCCGCCGCCGAAAACGTCGTCCCAAACTTTCTCCGCGATGCCTTCGGCGACGACCGCAACGCCATGTCGGCGTCCGAACGCGCGCCGTTTGACGATCGCACCGACGACAGTGTCCGTAACTGCCGCCAGCCTCGCTCGCTCGCCGAATTCCTCAGGAAGCACCGCAATCGTCGACCCCGCCGCCTTACACATTCCCAGCGAGAGCGAACCCGACTTGCGCCCCATGCAGACGACAACATACCACCGCGCCGTCGTGCGCGCATCCTCCATGAGGCTCTCGAGAAGGCCGGCCCCGACGGAGCGCGCGGTTTCGAAGCCGAACGTCGGCGCGTTTTCAGGAAGCGGCAGATCGTTGTCGATCGTCTTGGGAACCGTCGCTACGCCGATGCGCCCACTCGTCCGTTCGGCGACCTTGGCCGCGCCGAACGTCGTGTCGTCGCCTCCAATGCAGACGAGATAGCGAATGCCCAAGGCCAGCAGCGAGTCGACGCATCGCTGGAGCGTTGCTTCGTCCTTGGCCGGATTGGTGCGCGAGGTCCGTAAGATCGAGCCGCCGCTCGTGTGGATGCGCGAGACGCGATCGAAGTTCAACTCGACCGTCTCCGCGGTGGCGCCGGCGGCCAACTCGCGATAACCGTCGTAAATTCCGATCGCCCGCAAGCCGCACTTCGAAGCCTCAATGGCCGCGGACGCGATGACGCCGTTAATTCCGGGGGCCGGGCCGCCTCCGACGAGGATGGCGAGAGTATCAGCCATGCGTCGCTCGGACACGGTAGATGAGCCCCGCTTCGTCATCGGCGATGAAGAGCGACCCGGTTGGGCTCACGGCAATGCCGGTGGGGCGTCCGATGCGCGACGTACAGCCGCTTTGAAAGCCGGTTACGAAATCGGTCCACTGTGTTGTCGGATCGCTCCAATTCACGCTTTTGACCGGACGATCTCCACTGAACGGGATGAACACGACGCGGGCCGGCGCCGCATGGCAACCGCGACGATCGCGATGCCACGAACCGTGCGCGGTCGCGAAGAGACCGCCCCGATAGCGCTGCGGAAATGCGTACCGTCCAGTGGGATGAGTGGGATAGAATGCCGCGCCGATGACGGTTGAATACGCGGGTAACTCGATCAGCGGTTCGACGGTTTTGGAACAATCCGAACCAACGACATACGCGTGGTGGTTTTCCTCGCAGTCCGGCCAGCCGTAGTCGGCGACGCCCGGATGAGCGGAAAGGTTATCGAGAAATTCGTACGGATGTCCGAACGGTAGGTCGTCTTGGCCCGCGTCTCCCACCCAAACCGCACCCGTTTCCGGATTGACGGTCAGCGCGATCGCGTTGCGTATTCGTTGCGCGCGCTTGACGAGAGCCGAGTCGTCGGGACGCATCGTTGAGACCGCTGCGCGCGTTGCATCCACCTCGGCGCACGGCGACTTTCCGTCGTGCATTCGAGCGTTGCACGACGAACCGACGGACACGTACAAGAGACCGCGCGAAAAGGCGATGCTCGTGGTGTTATGGACGTCGCCATCGGTTCCGGGCGCGAGTGGGCCCGTCCTCACATCGGCGATGCGACGCACCTTAAGCGCCTTTCGCTCGCCATGGTACGGAATTGCCCACACGTGATCCATCGTTCCGACGTAAATCGTTTGGCGCTCGCGTGCGAACGCGACGCCGGACGCCCGATCGTCATCCAAATTCGCAAAGATCTGCGCCGGTTCAACCTTACCGTCCGCATCCGGCACGATCTGTATTTGGGACCCGGTGGTGGCGACGAGCAGGTCGCCGTTTGGAAGAGCTGCCAGCTCACGGGCGCCACTCACTTCGGCAATCGGTTCAATGGTAAATCCGACAGGGACGTGCAACGCCGGCCTGTACGGAGCGAACGATAGAAGAAGTGGAAGAAGGCCGAAAGCGGCGCGCATGGCCGTGTGTTCGGCCGTGTGCGCGCCGTTACCCGGCGCTAGTTATTGAAACGTCGACTTATGCGGGCGGCGGGCCAGGCTCTTGACCGGCGGGCGGCCCTTGCGGATACGCTTGATTCGGCGGAGGTTGATTGCGCTGCTGCATCATCTGCCGCCGCTGCCGTCGCATTTGGCGCAGTTGATTCATCTGATCGGGGCTCAAGATGCCCATGAGTTGGCGGTGCAGCGCTCGGTTCGACATGCGATCGGGGGCGCTTCCTTCCGGATGCGCCTGCGAATATTGATGAATTGCGGATTGAATTCGCTGTTGCTGATCTGAGGAAAGATTCAAGTTCCGCAGTCGCTTATTCCAGCGCTGCTGCATGCGCGCCTCGCTCGGCACGCGCCCGTTGTACGTGCGGTTTGCCGGTCGCTGGTCTTGCTGCGCAGGATACTGCTGCGTATTGTACTGCTGGTCGGGATACTGCTGTGCCGTAGCGCCCAGCGGGAGGGCGAAAGCGATCGCCAAGGCGCCGATCGCCAGAGACTTCGTGTTCATGGTTTCGATCTTATCCTGACTCTTTCAGGGATGCCTGAAGGCGCGATTAAGACGGAGCCAGGGGACGAATCGCTGCCGCATTAACGGCGGGTGAGACGTGCCCTTCGAAACCTTTGAAGTTGTCGAAGAAGAGCTGCGACAGTTTGCGAGCCTGCCGATCGTACGCCGTTTTATCGGGCCACGCGTTGCGCGGGTTGAGTACTTCGGAGGGAACGTCCGGGACGGACGCCGGCACGCTCAATCCAAAGAAAGGCTCCGTCTCAAAGCGCGATGGTATGCGCCTTTCGATGGCAGCGTTGACCATCGCCCTCGTGTGCGCGATCGCCATGCGATGGCCGACTCCATAAGGGCCTGCAGTCCACCCCGTGTTGACCAACCAACATTCGACGTCGTGTTCTTCAATTTTGCGGCCGAGGAGCGCCGCGTACACCGAAGGATGGTGCACCATGAAGGGGGCGCCAAAACACGTCGAAAACGTCGCTTGCGGCTCGCTGATTCCGCGTTCGGTGCCGGCGACCTTCGCGGTATAGCCCGAAAGAAAATGATACATCGCCTGTTCCCGCGACAGTTTCGCGATCGGAGGCAGCACGCCGAACGCATCTGCCGTCAGCATGACGATCGTCTTGGGGTGTCCGGCTTGACTCGTCGGCACGATATTCGGGATATATCTCAGGGGATAGGCGGCGCGCGTGTTTTCCGTTTTTGCGTCTGAGTCGACGTCGAGCGCACGCGTGCGTTCATCGTAGGCGACGTTTTCAATGACCGTTGCGAAGCGGTTGGTAGCGGCCCAGATCTCCGGCTCCGCCTTTGGCGAGAGCCGAATCACTTTCGCATAGCAACCGCCCTCAAAGTTAAAGACGCCGTCGGCCGACCAGCCGTGTTCGTCATCGCCGATGAGCGGCCGGCGGGAGTCTGACGATAAGGTGGTCTTGCCGGTGCCCGAAAGCCCGAACAGAATCGCCACGTCACCGCTCGATCCGACGTTTGCGGAGCAGTGCATCGGCAACGTGTTGCGCAAGGGCAACAGATAATTCATGACGGTGAAGACCGACTTCTTGATCTCGCCGGCGTATCGCGTTCCGCCGATCAGGATCATTCGCCGGGCAAGGTTGACGAGGACGAACGTGCCCGACCGGGTGCCGTCGCGCTGGGGGTCGGCCTGGAAGAGCGCGGCATCGACGACGGTGAATTCGGGAGTAAACGACGGATCCGGCCGATCCGGTGTGATGAAGAGGTGGCGCGCGAAAAGATTATGCCAGGCGAGTTCCGTGTAGACGCGCAGTGGAACGCGATACCGCTCGTCGGCGCCGACGTAACAGTCCAGTGAGTACACCTCTCGTTCCGAGAGATAGGCGGCGACCCGGTCCCACAATGCATCGAAACGCTCTTGTGTAATTGCTTGATTCGTGTCGCCCCAATCGATGTGCGCCTCGCTGGAGGGCTCGCGCACGAAGAACTTGTCTTTCGGCGAACGACCGGTGTGGGGACGCGTGTCGACGATGAGCTGACCGTCGATGCCCAAAACTCCTTCGCCACGCGCGATGGCATGCTCGATAAGCTGTGGCGCGGAGAGGTTCTCCCACGGCTTAACGACGTTGAGTTTCTCTGGAACGGAAAGAATGACCGACCCTCCTCGTACGCAATACTAACTCGGCGTTGTTTACCCCGGTGAACGGGCGCGCCTGCAGGCGCACCGTCGGGGGAATCCAATGCAACTTCATGCGATGGATGTTGCTATTTCCTGCGCTGACGGCGCTGATGCTCGTGGGCAGTCCCGTTAGCGCGGTGCTGCCTTTTCACTTTGGCTTCTTCACGCAGGGTCCCCTCGATGCCATCACCGACGTCGCCGGCGTTCGGGTTTCCCATGTGACAAAAGTCGAAGGAACCGACATCCGCACCGGTGCGACGGCGATCCTCCCGAATTCCGATCCATGGGATCACAAGGTTTCGGCCGCCTTCTTCGCCTTCAACGGCAACGGCGAGATGACGGGCACGCATTGGATATCGGAGTCAGGATATCTCGAGGAACCGATCGTCCTGACGGACACGCTCGACGTTGGGCGCGCGGCGGACGGCGTCGTAAGTTGGGTTGTCGAACATCATCCGGCGGTTGGACGAGGCGATGACGTGCCGCTTCCCGTCGTGGCAGAATGCGACGACGGTGCCCTCAACGACATTCAAGCACGTACCGTTTCCTCTCAAGACGTCGTCAGGCTTTTAGACGGTGCTGCATCCGGTCAGTTTTCCCGAGGAAGCGTGGGTGCGGGCACGGCGATGAACGCCTTCGGATTCCGCGCCGGTATTGGATCGGCATCACGGCAAATTGGAACCGACTTAGGAGGCTATCGCGTAGGCGTACTGGTCAACGACAATACGGGAAGTACTCGACGTCAACTCACGATTCTCGGCGTACCCGTCGGAGAGCGATTGCGAAACGAATACCGCCCGATGTTTCCAAAGCACGCCGTATTACGAGGCCGAATCTCCGAGGGAAGCATCATCATCGTGATCGCGACGGACGCGCCGCTCGACAACCGGCAACTGCGCGCGGTGGCGCTTCGTGCATCGATGGGAATGGCGCGAACCGGGCTGACGTCGTCCGTGGGAAGCGGCGATTTGCTTCTCGCCTTTTCGACCAGCCGCGTCTTCGAACGAGTCGCAAACTTTACCGTCGCGGCGCCGAAACAGCCGATTCTCGAAGACGATGACGCACTCGACGCGCTCTATGCGGCTACTGCCGAGGCGACGCAGGCTGCGATCTACGATGCGCTCTTCGAAGCAACCACGATGACGGGTCGCGGCGCAACGATCTACGCGCTGCCTCGAGCGCGCGTGTTGCAAATGCTTCGCGACGCCGGCGCGATCGGGGGTCGAGACTGATCGACGCTGCGCAGGGTCGCGCGCGTCGGACACGGTAAACGTATTTTCGGGCATGAGCGGCTTCGTCCATCTGCACGTTCACTCCGAATACTCGCTGCTGGACGGCGCCTGCAGAATCGAGCGACTTTGTCGCCAAGTGGCCGAAGCCGGCTCACCGGCGATCGCGTTGACGGACCACGGCGTAATGTATGGCGCGATGGAGTTTTATCACGCCGCTCGGAACGCCGGTCTCACGCCGATCCTGGGGTGTGAGGCGTACATCGCTCCCAGAGGACGGCTTGACCGATCCGCTCGGGAAGAGGCGCACGTCACGCTGCTAGCAGCCGATCTTGTCGGTTATCGTAACCTCATCGCCCTGGTATCGAAGGGCTTTCTGGAAGGTTACTATTACAAGCCGCGAATCGATCTCGAACTCCTCGCGCAGCATCACGACGGGCTGATCGTTCTTTCGGGCTGCATGTCGGGACTCGTCGCCGCACCGTTATTGCGTGACGATTACGACGCGGCACTTCGCAACGCCAAGACCTACCTTGAAATCTTCGGCGAGCGCTTCTATATCGAAGTCATGCGTCACGGCATGCCGGAGCAAGCGAAGATCAATGATGGCCTCATTCGAGTGGCCCGCGAGCTCAGCGTGCCGATCGTCGCCACCAACGACACACATTACCTGCGGCAAAGCGATGCCCAGATGCACGACGTCCTGCTCTGCATCGGGACCGGCAAAATGGTTTCCGACGGAAACCGCATGCGGTTTTATTCCGACCAATTTTACCTAAAGTCGCCGGAAGAAATGCGCCGGTTGTGGAGCGATCTGCCCGAGGCGTGCGATGCCACGCTTACTATCGCGCGTTCGGTAGATATTCGCATTCCAGAAAAAATCTTTCATCTGCCGCAGTATCCCGTGCCCCAAGAAGCCGCGGCGCAGGAAAAGAGCGACGCGCAATTCCTCCGCGAAATCTGCGAGGGCGGCCTAATCGAGCGCTACGGCGCGGAGCGCGCGACCGGCGATAGGACGCTTCGGACCCGTCTGGAGTACGAGCTCGACGTCATCACGAGCATGGGCTTCTCCTCATATTTTCTAATCGTTTGGGACTTCATCAAATATGCTCGCGATCACGATATTCCGGTTGGGCCCGGCCGAGGCTCGGCGGTGGGCTCGCTCGTTGCGTATTGCTTAAAAATCACCGATCTCGATCCGCTTCGATTCGACCTACTGTTCGAACGATTTCTCAATCCGGAGCGTATCTCGATGCCGGACATCGATACAGATTTTTGCGTTGAGCGACGGGACGAAATCATTCGGTACGTCACGGAAAAATACGGCAAAGACAGAGTGGCGCAGATCGTTACGTTTGGGACGATGGCGGCACGCGCGGCGATTCGCGATGCGGGCAGAGCGCTCGGGGTTCCGCTCGCCGACGTCGATCGAATCGCCAAATTGGTCCCAACGGGTCCCGGCGGATTCAGCATTACGCGTGCGGTGGAGCAGATTCCTGAGTTACGATCGCTCTACGCCACGGTACCGGAGTTCCGCAAGCTCTTGGACACCGCCAAAGAAATTGAAGGACTGTCACGCAACGCCTCAACCCACGCAGCGGGAGTCGTTATCTCGGCCGGGCCGTTGACGGAGTATACGCCGTTGGTCCGCTTCGGCGACGGCGGCGTGAACACGCAGTACGATATGGATTCGATCGAGCGAATCGGCTTGCTCAAAATGGATTTTCTGGGGCTGCGCAACCTGACCGTGATCGACAACGCGATCAAGGAAATTCGGCGGACGGTCGATTCGGCTTTCGAGCTCTCTACCGTGCCACTGGACGATGGAAAGACCTACGACATGCTTGCCCGGGGTGAAACCATGGGGGTGTTTCAACTCGAGTCAGACGGCATGAAGCGCGTTTGCGCGGAGTTGCGGCCTTCCCGTTTCGAAGACATCATTGCGCTCGTTGCGCTCTATCGCCCCGGGCCGATGGACTGGATTCCGCAGTACATTGCCAACAAGCACGGTCGCTCCACGCCGCAGTACCTGCATCCGCGGCTGGAAACCATACTCGCCGAGACCTATGGCACCGCCGTGTACCAAGAGCAAGCGATGCAGATGGCGCGGGAGATTGCCGGATTCTCCATGAGCGATGCCGACGAACTTCGCAAGGTCATCGGCAAGAAGCAGAAAGAGAAGATTCCGTACTATCAGGAAAAATTCGTGTCCGGCGCCATGGCAACGTCGGGCATCGACCGCGCACTCGCCGAACGTATTTTTCATTTCATCGAGCCGTTCGCGGGTTATGGCTTTAACAAGTCTCACGCCGCCGCATACGCATTGATCGCGTATCAGACAGCCTACCTGAAAGCGAATCATCCGCTCCACTACCTGTCGGCGTTAATGAGCTCGGTCGGAGACAAGACCGAAAAACTCGTCGAGTATATCGACGATGCCCGAAGGCTCGGGATCGACGTTCTACCACCCGACGTCAATGAGTCTCTCACCAAATTTGCCGTGATTGGCAGCGCCATTCGGTTCGGCTTGGCCGCCGTTAAGGGGATCGGTGAGGCGGCAGTCGCCAGCATTATCGAAGTTCGCACGAAGGGCGGCCCGTTCAAGGATATTTTCGATCTCGCGGCTCGAGTAGATCCGAAGCAACTGAATCGGCGCGTCCTGGAGGCCTTGATTCGATCCGGCGCACTCGATGGAATGCGTGGAAACCGCGCGCAAAAGCTTGCGGCGTTAGATGCGGCGTTGGAGTTAGCCGCCCGAAGCTTTCGAGACGCGGCGCTCGGTCAGACGTCGCTCTTCGGTGAAGCGACCGTCCACACACACGCACTCACGCCGAAGCTTCCGGAGGTGCCCGCGCCCACCCGGCGAGAGCTGCTCTCGTGGGAACGAGAAACGTTGGGAATCTTCATCTCCGGTCATCCTCTTTCCGAGATTGCGCCGGCGCTGGCTCGCAGCGGCGCAGTTCCAATCAAGGATTTGCGCGCCTGCGGTGACGATACCGCCGTGACCGTAGCCGGTGCGGTGACGGCCGTGCGGCGTACGGTAACCAAGGCCGGCCAACAGTTGCTGGTCGCTCAGCTCGAAGACATCGGCGGCGCTTGCGACGTCGTGCTCTTCTCTCGAGCGTATTCCGATTTTCAGCATTTTTTTTCGAACGACGCCATTCTCGTGGTGAAGGGCCGGCTACGTTTTCGCGAACGCCCGGGCGCGACGGCGGGCGAGGAGCCGCGCATCGAACTATCCGTTGCGGCCAACGAAGTCGCGACGTTCGTGCCGCCGATCGAAAGCCGTAACGCCGGCCAACGCAGCTGGCACGTGGAGGTTACGGATCGCGATCAAATCGATCGCCTCGCACGGCTCATCGACGAATGGCCGGGCGAGGTACCCATCGTCATGCACGTCCAAGGACGTGCGCAACGCGTCAGTCGAGCAATTGCCGCCGATGCCAGAGTACGGGGCGAGCTCGAGCGGATTTTTGCGCCACAAGGGGTTCGCGAGGATGCGGTTTGACCGCGCGGCTCGTCGCATTCGATGTCGACGGAACGCTTGTCGGTGCCGACCTTACGATATCGACGGCGGTGCGGCGCGCAGTCGCCGCAATGCAAGGGTTCGGCGTTTTAGGCTGTCTGGTCACGGGACGCATGTACCGAGCATCGCTGCCGTTCGCGCGCGAACTGCATTTCGAGACCCCGTTGATCTGCTATCAGGGCGCGGCGATTATCGACCCGGTCGCCGACGAGGTGTTACAACACGTGGCGCTGCCGAACGAGATCGTGCGCGAGCTCATTACCGTTACCGAAGCGGACCGCATGCACCTACAACTCTATCGCAACGATGAGTACTATTGCGAAACCCGCAACAGATTCACGGAGTACTACGCTCGGCTCTCGATGACCCAGCCGGTCGTGGTGCCGTCTCTGCGCGAGGCCTTCGCCTACACTCCCGCGACGAAGGCCGTTGTCGTTGCCGACGCATCGGACGCGCAGCGGTATACCGAGCGGCTGGGCCGGCACTTCAACGGGCGCGCCTACGTTACGCGAAGCCTTCCCGAGTTCGTCGAAGTTCTCGATTGCAGCGTCGACAAGGGCGCCGCGCTGGAGTTCGTTGCGCAGCGTCTCGGCGTCGCTATGGAGCACACCGTTGCGATCGGCGATTCGTGGAACGACGCACCTCTGCTGCGCGCCGCCGGGTTTGCAATTGCGATGGGGGCGGCTCCGGCCGAGCTGCGCTCACTCGCAGATGCTTGCGTCGCGGATCTGGCACACGACGGCGTTGCTGAGGCGTTGGACAAGTTCGTGCTGCCGAAATAATGCGCCGTCGCAAGCGATCGATCGTCGCGTGGATTCGATCCTTTCGACTCTGCATCGCGTTCGTGGCCGTGACCGTCATCGCTGCAGCGATCTTTCTCTCGCTATGGCCCGGCTTTTGGCCAAAAGAAATTTCCGTCACGGGAAATCGGCGCGTGTCGAGCACCGATATTCTGGCGCGCGCGCGGATTGCGCCACACTTGAGCATTTGGATCGAAAATAACGGCGCGATACGGCGACGCATTGAGGGCATTCCGTACGTTCTCACGGCGTCGATTCACCGGGTCCCGCCGTCGTCGGTGCGAATTCGGATTCGCGAACGTACGCCCTTCGCAGTCCTGAGGAGCGGCTTTGACAGCGTTCTCGTCGATCGCTCGCTGCGCGTCTTAGCCCCGGCGACTCCGGGCGAAATGCCGCTTGAGTTCGTGTTGCGTCCCGGGTCGAGTTTTTCTCTGGGCGAGTTCGTTACGGACGGCCGTGCCGTTGCGATGCGTTCCGCTTACGACACCATGCGGCAGCGAGGGTTGTCCCCCGCCCGCCTCAACTTCGATCGGTTCGGCGGCTTGACCGCGACGTTGAGGGACGGCGTCCAGCTCTTGCTCGGCCGAGCAGACGACCTGCCGGAGAAACTCGGTCTCGTCAGCGCGGTCATGGTGCAACTCAACCACGGGCAACGGCGCGTCGCCGCCATCGACGTGCGCGCACCCGCCACGCCGGTCGTCGTGTATCGGTGAGAGACGATGCTAGTGGGCGGTCAAATCGACGTAGACGACGACGGTGCCACGGATCAACGAGAGTTTCAGCTGGTCGTCAGGTCTGACTTTGGAAAAATCTACGGTGGGTCGCCCGGCGACCAAAGTGGTCTCCGACCCATTGTCGAGAGCGACTCTCACGTGCTTGGGATCGATCACTTGCTCGACCTTGACGGTATACGTGCCGTCGGCGATGGCCGTCGGATCGAGCATCGCGGCCCCCGCGACGGAGAAGAAAAGCGGCGCGACTAAGGGTCCTATCAGCAAACCGTAGCGTTTCAACGACAACTCTCCTCGTGTAAGAAGGGATCGCTAAGAATCGAATGATAGCGCAACTCGCGCAACGGTTCCAGACCCTGAGGTGAGATTTTGCTCCCACCACTTTTGAGAGTCTTTTGATCTCTCCTCGCAGAGAGCGCCTTGCAGCGGCATTTTGCCCGCAGATTCGCACGGTTCTTCCCAAGGAGAGCGCTAGGTTCTCGCCAAGGAGGAACGTCAGCGGCGACTGACTATAGCTAGTAGTATAGTTGTCGCATGCAACAATATATGGTAGCGAGCCGCTTTGTTTTTGAGGACAGGTGACGCAACGCGGATGAAGCACGAGACCCTTTGCGGCCTCGATATTGGGACGACGAAGACCTGCTCCGTCGTCGCTACCAGCGGACCGGGCGGTCTGGAGATCGTCGGCGTCGGAGAAGCACCGTCGCTTGGGATGCGCAAAGGCGTTGTCGTCGATTTAGACGAGACCATAAAATCCATAGAGGCGGCCATCGAGAAAGCCGAGCGAATGGCCGGCGTGCACTTCAACGAGGTCGTCGTCGGCATCACGGGCGACCACATTCGCAGCACTAACAATCGTGCCATCGTGGCGGTGTCATCGGAAGACCGAGAGGTAACGCTCGCCGACGTGCGGCGGGTGATCGATGCGAGCAAAATCATCAACTTGCCGAGCGATCGGCAGATCATTCATGCGCTACCTCGCTATTTTACGGTCGATGGTCAGGAAGGGGTGAGCGATCCGGTCGGGATGGCCGGCGGTCGTTTGGAAGTCGACACGCATATCATAACGGGCAGCACGAGCTTCATTACGAACGTGCTCAAATGCGTCGAACGCGCGGGCCTCGAAGCCGGCGCGGTGGTTTTTGAGCCGTTGGCGAGCTCTGCCGCGACCTTGATGAACGAAGAAAAACAGGTCGGCGTGGTGCTGCTCGACATTGGCGGCGGTACGACCGACATCGCCGTCTATTCGCTCGGCAGCGCTATCTATACCGCAACGATTCCCGTTGGCGGTAACGTGCTGACGAGCGACATTTCCCTAGGACTAAAAACGACGCTCAGTGAGGCCGAAGGCGTAAAGAAGCGTCTCGGCGCCCACGACAACGATGAGCGCTTCACCGTCCGAACGCTGGATGGAAGGGCGACGCGCGAACACACGACGACGCAGCTTCGGCAGATCGTCGTACCGCGAGTAGTAGAAACGCTGCGCATGGCGCGCCAAAAGATTCTCGAGAACGTTCCAAGGGACATCGTCTTGGGCGAGATTGTGCTCACGGGAGGCGGTGCATTGCTGCCTAACATCGAACCTCTGGCCGAGGAAGTCTTTGGTCTTCCCGTGCGAATCGGCACGTTGAAGAGTATCACAGGCTTAACGGACGCGTTAACGGCGCCGCAATACGCAACGGCGATCGGCCTTGTGCTCTTCGGCGCGAACGGCGGCCGGGACGATGCCATGCATTACCCTCGCCGGCGTGCCGGCATTCCGGCGAAGATCCAGCGATGGCTCGCCGATCTCTGGACGTAAACTTTATCGCTTCTGTCTAAGGAGGAACCACAACGAATGGCTGACGCACGACGCTCTATCTCCGAACCGCAAAACTCCGCGGCGATCAAAGTGGTCGGCGTCGGGGGCGGCGGTTGTAACGCGGTCAATCGCATGATCGCTGCAGGTCTGGCCGGAGTCGATTTCTTTGCCGTCAACTCGGACGTACAGGCGTTGCGTGGGACCTTGACGGAGAATCGGGTGCACATCGGCGGAGGGCAAACGCGCGGTCTCGGCGCCGGAGCGAATCCTACGCTGGGACGTGAGGCGGCCGAGGCTTCACGCGAAGATCTCACGCTGATTCTTGAAGGCGCCGATTTGGTGTTCCTCACCGCGGGGATGGGCGGTGGGACCGGCACCGGCGCAACGCCGATCATTGCCGAGCTGGCACGCGAATCGGGCGCGCTAACCATTGCCGTCGTTACCAAGCCCTTTGCATTCGAAGGTAAGAAGCGCATGCAGATCGCTGAGAACGGAATCGCCGAGCTGGAGGCAAAGGTCGACACGCTCATTACGATTCCTAACGAGCGAATCTTGCAAGTGATCGAGAAGAAGACGCCGCTGAACGAAGCCTTTTCGTATGCCGACGACGTCTTGCGTCAGGGCATCGCGGGGATCAGCGACCTCATTACGCAACCCGGTTTGATCAATTTGGACTTTGCCGACGTCAAAACGATCATGACCGACGCGGGCTCCGCGATGATGGGCATCGGCGAAGGAAGCGGCGAACATCGCGCTGCGGACGCCGCACAAAAGGCCATCGCGTCGCCGCTACTCGAAACGACCGTCGAGGGCGCACACGGCGTCATCTTCAACATCACCGGCGGCCCCGATATGGCGATGTACGAAGTGAACGAGGCCGCGGAGATGATAAGCCGTGCAGTCGATCCGGAAGCGCAGATCATTTTTGGCGCATCGATCGATCCCGCGATGTCCGGGAAGGTCCGCGTAACGGTTTTGGCCGCCGGTTTTGGAGCGCGCCGAACCCATCGCGGCGCGCAAGCCGGCCTGGCGTTCGATACCGGACGGCTCGATGCGGTCGCTCCCGTAACGATGGATGACATCGACGTGCCGGCGTTCTTGCGATATCGCGGCTAAGTCAACATCGAGCCTATGGCCTACAGTGCGCGGGTGTTGCTGGACTCCGTCGGTCCCGGCGGAGTTCGGCTCACCACGCTGGAGGTAACCTTCCCGCGCTTTGTCTTGGCGGAGTTTAACACGCACCGCCAGTTCTGCCTCGACGGCGACACCAGACTCTACTTTGACTTGCCGACCAAACAGAAAGGCTGCGCGACGAACCGATTCACCGTAACCCTGCGCGATTTCTATGAGAAGTGGTGCCTTGGAGCTGCTCCGCGTATTAACCGGTACAAGACCAAAAGCGCCGCGGCGGTTGAGCCGGATCGCGAGTACACCGCGAGGGAACTCGCAGCGGTAGCGGGCTACGCCCATTACACCGGCATCGATTTGCTGAGCAGACGTGTTGGCATGGAGCGAATCATCATTCCGGGGAAGCCATACCGTATTCGTGGACGCGAATTTATTGAATGGGTCGTTCGCCCCGGATTCAACCGCCAACCGATGCGCGAACGCCTAATTTCGATGGATCTACGATCCTGCAATGAAGATACCGGTGAGATTTACCATACGCACATTCGCAACGTGGCCTTTTCAGGACGGAGACCCGTCTTTCGATTGAGACTGAAGAACGGCCAAACGATCGTAACGTCGAAGGACCACCAGTTCCTGACCAGCGACGGCTGGCAAACGCTCGAGCAGGCCGTTGGACTTTTTTTGAGCCCCGGAAACATTGCCGCTTGGGAGCGAAGTGCCCAGTTTGCTGTCAACGGAATTGAGGCATACAGGGATCCGAAGTGGCTCGCTGGGATGAGGGACGTCGGCCTTTCGGTACCGCGAATCGCAAAGTACTGTGGTGTTTCCGCTGATAAGGTAAAGTACGAGTGCCGAAAACATGGAATTCGTGGCGCGAGCACCGGTGTCGCGTGGTCACTCTCTCACCCCGAAGAACCCTGGAACAAAGGCCGCCGATACAGCAACATTAAAACGAGAGGCAAACCATCCTCAGCACGTGTGCGCCGAGGTGCGGAATCGCATTTATGGCGCGGCGGGATCACCGCGAGGCGAAAAGCAATTGGCGCCTGGACCGTTCAACAAGCCTTCCGTACGCACAGAGCAAACCAGTTTAAATGCGTGCTATGCGGTTCAGGTTATCAGCTGCATACTCATCATATCGATCCAGTTGCCCATAACCCTGAACGGGCATGCGACGCCACGAACCTGACGACGCTCTGTCGCGACTGCCACCGCGCGCTACATCAGCGTAATCTTGAGCTGTTGTTATTAGGGCACGTTCAGGGAGGCCGCTCTTTCGGCTCGTTTTGGAGCTCTGTGGGCGATCTACGCTTGAGAAAGCCGTTCGTACCAAAGCACAAGCGGGCGATGGTGCGGCATTTTGTGGAGCTCGATTCGATAGAGTACGTGGGCGAGCGCGATACTTACGATCTCGAGGTTGAGGGTCCGTTTCATAACTTCGTCGCGGACGGCTTCATCGTTCACAACTCGCGCAACAGCTCCAGCAGCCGCGCGGTCCCAACGACGAAACTACTGGAAAGAGTCGAGCACGATCCGGTTCTACCGCTCGAATGGGGCCGCAACAAGGCCGGTATGTCGGCGAACGACGTACTCTCGGACGGAGAAGCGGCGCAAGCAATGCGCGTGTGGTTGAAAGCCAGAGACGACGCGATGCGACACGCAAGGCAGCTCCTCGACTTGAACGTCCATAAACAGGAGCTGAACCGGATTTTGGAGCCGTTTCTCTGGCATACCGTGATCGTGACGGCAACGGAATGGCAAAATTTCTTCGAACTACGCTGTGCGGGCGACGCACAGCCGGAGATTCGCGCCGCGGCGCTCGCGATGCGAGATGCAATGGAATCGAGCCAGGCCCGCTCGATTAATTACGACGACTGGCATACTCCGCTCGTTCAGCCGGACGAGATGGGGCTTGACGTTGAGAGCCGCAAGCGCGTTTCCGCGGCGCGCTGCGCGCGCGTGTCGTATCTCACGCACGACGGTAAGCGTGAAACGGAAAAGGATTTACAGCTGTACGAGCGATTGCGGCACGGCCGGCATCTTAGCCCGTTCGAGCACGTGGCAACCCCGGCGCACGACTCGGCCTTTCATGCGAATTTTCGAGGCTGGCTGCAGATGAGGGCGGAGATCGAAGGACGAGCGCCAGTGCTAACGTCAAAGCAAGCCCCAAGCCGATCCAACTAGGGATCTTGATAAGCACCCAAAACGGATCGCGAGTCGATCGCGCTGCGACGTAGTCGCTCCATTCTTCCTGCAAGGAGAGGACGGCGGATTTGCGTGGCGTTGAAATGTCGCTCGGGGCCGGCAAGTGTGGTGGATGAAGTTCAAAGAGATAGATCGTCAACGCGATTGCAGCGGTTATGGCGGCGGACGCCCATCGTAGTTTGCACAGTCGTACGGTGATGATGGCGCAGACGACGATCGCCCCGAGAAACAGCTGCTTCATCCCCCAGAGTGGAATCCACGGCACGGCGACCAGGCAGAGCGAAGTTGCGGCGTACGGCGCCGCACGGCGCGACGCGGTGCGTGCGAGCACGAGTAGCGCGGGCAGCGCGAATGCGAGTTCTTCCTGGTGAAGGAACGGCCCCGCGATTGTCGCGCAAAGCGCCGGAATAAAGGCAAGCAACTCTGGCCGGCGCAGGGTCGCGCTCAATCTTGGCGACAGCCATAGCGCCGTTGCAAGAAGCAACAGATACGAAGCGGTCCCGGCGCGCAGTGCGATAGACGGTGAGGCGCCCAACTGTCTCAAGAGGTACGTCAAACTATATTGAAACGGAAAAGTGATCTCCGCCGCCGCGTGCGAGGGAAGAAGACGAACGAGGTACTCCCACAATCCGTGCGTGCCGACGACTGCCAGCATGACGGCGATCAGGGCGGCGAGAACGGCGATTGCCGCGTAGCGAGCGCGCGGTACGTACGCTAGCGTCACGGCGACGACTCCGACTCCGAGACTCGGTTCGATCATCGTTAACGCGGCGGCACAACCCGCCAACGCGTCGCGACCGCGCGCAAGAGACCACCCGCAAACGACCAACGCGCACAGCGCGAACGGGACGATCTGCGCCGCACTGAGTTCGACGTACGCCGTGGGGATGGCAAATCCGGCGACGGCGAGGTCCGGCGGTACTCCCAAGCGGATCAGAAGGAACGTGATGGACGCGATCGCCACCAAGATCGCAACGGCGTAGGTTACTCGAGCCGCCTCAGCCGGCAGTCTTCCCAACGCCATGAAGGGGAGGAAATCGTACGCCGGCTGCGGCGCCGGTACGGCCAGCGCCGTATTACGAGAAAACATTTGCGCACGAAAACTGGTTCCGCTCGCAACCATATGCTCGCAGCGGCGGAGCGGCTCGTAGAGATAGGGGCTTTTCCCTTCGTCAAGGGAGCGACCCGCGCAATAGAAGTCGGCAAACTCGTCCATCGTTCGCCATGGCAGCCCATCGCCCAAACGCATGAAATCGCGCACGGCGAGCGCGGCGAGCGCCGTCAAGGCTATGACAAGGAGAACCGGACGCCAGTCAATCCGCATGCACTCGTTCCCCGCGGCGCTCGAGCGAAATTCGCAGGAAGAGCACGAGTAAGATAGCCATTGCAATCCACGTGGGCACCTTGACAAATAGCCAAAGCACGCTCGGATGACCCAGTTGCGCGATGTAGGCGGCCCAAGCGCTCTGCGCGAGATCGGTGCCCGCGAACGTTCCGATGGTTTTTCCCACGAGAGGCGCGGGCGGCGAAAGCTCGAGCAAATAGAGCGCCACAGCGATCGCCGCGACGCTGGCCGCCCAAAGCGGCTTGCCGACGTGGAGACGCCCGAGAAGCGCAATGACGACGAAGAGCGTTGCGAGTAACAGCTTCTTCGCGATCCACACCGGTATCCACGGAATCGCGAGAAGCGCGACGGCGATCGCGGCAGCGGTCTTCTGCGCTCCGGAGAGGGCGATTGCCAGGACGAGTGCGGCCGGGACCGCGACGGCGAGGTCGACCATATGGACGTACGGTCCGCCAATGACGCTGCACGCTGCCGGCACGAACACCAGCAGCTCCGGACGGCGAAGCGCGTTCGCGACGCGATTGCCGGCCAAAACTGCGAAGGCCAACATTACGAAATACGATAAATCGCCAAGAGGGGACGCCATCCGTAGCGGGACTCCGACCGCCGTCAAAAGGTACGTGAGGCCGTACTGATAGACGTAGGCATGCTCGGCCGCGGCCTGAGCCGGCAAAACGCGGCCAACATATTCAGCAAAGGTCGCCGGCCCTACCAAAGCGACGCCGACGCACAAGAGCGCGACGGCAGTCGTTACGGCAGCGACACGGCATTTCGAGCGCAGGAGCAGAATCGCAACCCAAACCGGCAAGCCTAAGTGTGGCTCGATCAACGTGAGCGCCGCCAGCACCCCGGCTAGCACGTTGCGCTGACGTTGGAGCGCTACCCCGCAGCTGACGACGGCGAGCAAAGCGAAGGGAACCACTTGACCGGCCGCCAGTAAGACGTAGCCGGCCGGAAGCGCCAATGCTAGCGCGGCGATATCGATTGGGACTGCGACCTTCGAGAGCAAGAGGATTGACGCGGTCACTCCAGCGACGATGGCCATGGCATCGAGGAGACGCGCCGTCGAAAACGGTGCGCGCGCCAACACTACGAGGGGCGCAAAGTCGTATGGCGGTAACGGTGCCGGGAGAGTCCGCTGAGGATCGAATCGATATGCGTCGGTTCGATTCACGGCGTGTTCGCAGCGGTGGAGCGGTTCGTAACGATAGGGATCGGCACGCTGGTTCAACGCCGATCCGGCGCAGTAAAAGTCGCCGAAATCGTACAGTTGATTCCACGGCGCGGCCGGGCCGAGGCGGCTAAAGTCACGCAGCGCAGCGGCCGCAAGCAGTGTCATGAAGACGACCGCGACGAGCCCCGTAAGTGAGCGGCCGCGCATGCGATCACACTAGCCGTTGGCGCAAAGTGAGTCCTGCACGGAGCGATGTCAAGCCCTTGCGTTTTGGCATCCGCCTGCGCTATAACAAATGCCACGGGGGCCGCTACGGCTCTCCGTATCGCAGCAGAACGAAGCTGAGGTTTGGGTGTGACTCTTTGCTTTGGTGCAACGCCGTTGCATCGCGACAGCCTTGTCGCGGACTATTGGTATCTCTGTCGCCGCGCCGCCCGGCGCTTTTTGCGCCGCGGATCCGACCGTGCCGATCTCGAGCAAGTCGCCGCCATTGGGCTGCTGAAGGCGATCGACAGATACGATCCGTCGGAACCGGCACCGTTTGAAGCGTACGCATGGCTCATGGTGCTCGGCGAGTTGATGCACTACGTCCGCGATAGCGAACGACTGATGCGAGCGCCGCGCGCAGTCCGGCAGCTCGAACGCCGCTGGACGATTGCCGAACGAAGCCTTTGGATGCTCTTGGGCCATCGGCCGACGGAGGAGGAAATCGCGCGAGAAGTCGGCGCCACGCCGGATCAAATCCGAGACGTGCGCAACTATCGCGCGACCAATTCGATGATCTCGTTTGAAATTCTCAACGACGCTGACCGCCGCATTCCGCCCTACGGCATCGACGACGTCTTGGATCGCCTAACGGTGGAGCGAATCTTGTCGAGTCTGTCGCCGTTGGAAGAAAAAATCGTGCGTTCGATCTATCTCGACGGAGTAAGCGTGGTCGAGTTGGCTGGTCGGCTGGGATACTCGAGGAGGCACGTCACGCGGTTGCATCGCGGAGCGCTCGAGCGACTCAGGAACGCCTGTCGGCCGGAGGGCGAATTGCCGTGAAGTAGCACGACGCGAACTCGCCGAAGGACGCGCCGATGTTCCGCTATCTGACCGCGGGTGAGTCGCACGGTCCGGCGTTGGTTGGAATCCTCGACGGTATCCCAGCGCGCCTTCGACTCGATGTGGATCTCATCAATGAAACCCTCGCGCGCCGTCAGGGCGGCTACGGGCGCGGTGCGCGAATGAAGATCGAAAGCGATTCCGTCGCGTTCCTCGCCGGTGTGCGCGGAAGTGAAACCCTTGGTTCGCCGATCGCCGTGGTGGTGCACAACCGGGATTATCTCACCCCAAAAGTGCGAGCGGTAATGGACCCTCTGACCGGCGCGGGCGACCCCTTGACGAATCCGCGGCCGGGACACGCCGACTATGCCGGCGCCCTGAAGTACCGTCAGCGCGATCTGCGCAACGTTCTCGAGCGCGCGAGCGCGCGAGAAACGGCCATGCGCGTGTGTCTGGGCGCGATTTGCGCGCAGTTTCTCGCCGCACTGGGAATCCAGACCCGCAGTTGCGTCGTCCGGATCGCCGAGGTTTCCGCCGATTTCGACGACTGGAATCAGGAAGATGCCGAAAACAGTGACGTGCGCTGCCCGAATTCCGACGCGACGCGGGCCATGATAAAGCAAATTGACGAAGCGAAGCGGCGCGGCGATACGGTGGGCGGGCAGTTCATCGTTCGCATCGACGGCGTACCCGTCGGCATCGGCAGCAACCGTCAACCCGCGTCTCGGCTGGATGGCATTTTGGCGGGCGCCGTGATGGGTATGCAAACGATCAAGGCGGTCGAAATTGGACTGGGTGAAGGCGTTGCCGCGACTCCCGGGTCTTCGGCGCACGACGTGTTTGCGTTGCGTAGCGGGAACGTGGTGCGTTCATCCAATCGCGCGGGCGGCATCGAGGGTGGAATGAGCAATGGACAGCCGATCGTCCTACGGGTATCGGCAAAACCGATTCCAACGCTGGCAAAGGCGCTGCCGTCGGTAAATCTTCACGCCGGTACGCAGGCGCGGGCGAGCATCGTGCGCAGCGACGTGTGCGTCGTTCCTGCGGCCGCGATCGTAGCAGAGGCCATGGTGCGGCTGGCGCTGATGGAACCCATTTTGGAAAAGTATGGCGGCGACTCGATGGACGAGACGTTAGAGAACCTCCAACGCAGCAAGGCCGCGGCGGCAGAGCTCTTTGCGACCCCGACGTGAAACGCCATGTGGCGCTCGTTGGCTTCATGGCAGCCGGGAAATCTACTCTTGGTCGTAAACTTGCGCGCGAATTACAATGGCCGTTCTTCGATACGGACGCCCTCGTCGCGCAAGCGCACGGCGAGATCGCGGAGATTTTCTCAACCGAAGGCGAGGCGGCATTTCGCCAATACGAACGCAGGACGATCGCTAAAGTGCTGGACGAATTGGCGTCCAGCGTCATCGCCTTAGGGGGAGGCGCACTCACCGTTCCTGAGACTCGCGCATTGTTGCGCGATAACGCCTATACCGTCTTTATCCGCATCTCGCCGGAGCGCGCGCTTGCGCGGGTGCGCGCAAGCCGCCATCGCCGGCCGATGCTGGGCAATCATCCGACGCTCGCTGGAGTCCAACGACTGTATCAAAAACGACTGCCGCAGTACGCTGAGGCCGACTACGTCGTCGAGGCGGAGCGGCGCAAAGACGCACTCGTCGTAGGCGACATCCTTCAATGGCTACGCAGGCAGCCGCTGGCACCGAATCGATGAGCGACGCGACGACGAACCACGATCTCGGCTATCCGGTCGTGACGGGGGGATTACGAGATTTCTCCGAATTTGCCGGCCAGTTCGAACGCCCCGCCGTGGTGCTCTGCGATGCAAACGCTGCAGTGGCGGCGACTGCACGCCGCGTCGCTACGATGATCGGACGCCCGAAGGTCATGCCGGTTCAACTAGGAGAGCGGCGCAAGCGCTTGCGCACGATTGAAGGCATTCTCGAAGAGATGGCCGAGGCGGGTGTAGAGCGCGGTTCGCTGGTCATCGGAATAGGCGGCGGAGTTGCGAGCGACGTCTTCGGGTTCGCATGCGCAACCTACATGCGCGGCGTTCGCTATGCGCACGTGGCAACGTCGTTAGTCGCGATGGTCGATGCGGCGATCGGCGGAAAGACCGGCGTCAATTTGCGCGCCGGCAAGAATCTCGTCGGAAGTTTCAGCGATCCCGCCGGCGTGTTTTGCGACGTCGGATCGCTCAATACGCTACCCGCTCGAGCGTTCCGCGAAGGACTCGCGGAAATTGTCAAGGCGGCAATCATCGAAGGCGGTGATTTCTTTTCGCTGCTCGAGGAGCTCTCCGGCCTCCCGCTCGGGCGATGGCCGTGGGGACAAGTGATTTCGGATGCAATTAAAGTCAAGACGATGGCCGTTGCAGAGGACCGCCTCGAATCCGGGCGGCGTGAAACCCTCAACCTGGGCCACACGTTCGCACACGCCATCGAGCGTGCGTCGAATTTTGAGGTCTCGCATGGAGCGGCGGTCGCCGTCGGCCTGCGCGCGGCAGGGCTGCTGGCGCTGCAGACGGGCCGGTTCAGTCGAGAGGAACATCTGCGCGTGCTCACGTTGCTGACGCTGTTGCGATTGCCACTTCAAACGGGCTTGCAACCCGAGGACGTGCTAACCGCGATGCGTCACGACAAGAAACGCCGCGGCGGTCGTTTGCGCTTCGTGCTTCCCCGAGCAATTGGCGACGTAGAGTACGGCGTCGAGGCTTCAGCACTGAGCGCCCGCGCCGTCTTGCGTCGTCTACGAGAACCGCCAGAGCCTTTGCGTGCGCGTCGTTGACGCGTTGCCGGCGATTCGATCCTCACGCTTCGACTTGCCGTTGACCTATGATGCGGGTGCGCTCGATTTGGTAGTCGGCGACGTCGTGCGAGCGCCGCTGGGTGCTCGTGACGTCGTCGCATTTGTGCTGTCCACGCCCCGTGAGGTCGAGGCCTCGCAGACACCCTTGAAGCAAGTCCGGGAGCGTTTCGAGGTCGCTCCCGCGTTCGACGAGACTGGACTCACGCTCGCGCGTTTCATAGCGGAGCGTTACGTTTGCACGCTCGGCGAAGCGCTGACGGCCGTCACACTGGCCGAGGCCGTGCCGCGAATGCGCGATTCGCTTCTGCGTGCCGCAACGATGCCCGATTCCAAGCGCGTGCCGTCGGTTCCGTCGCGTCTTCTGCGCTGCATCCTGGAAGATATGCCGGCGGAGTTCACGGTCGATCAGTTGCTCCGTCATCCCGAAGCCCGCCGCGCGGCCGACCGCAGCGCCTTGCTGCGCCACGTCGGAACGTTGGTCCGCGCGGGCATATTGCGGCGCGAGCGCCGCTTGGTCGATCCGCGGACTCGTGAATACCGATTACGAGTGCTTGAAGTCGGAGAGCGGGCGGCTCGCGGCACAAGAGCGACCGCGCTCGTCGAGTTCGTACGTGCTCATCCCGGCGTGCCTCGTGCGGAGGCGTTATTGGCCGGATTCGGCAATGCGGTCATCGCACGCGCCATTGCGGGCGGCGCGCTCATCGAGCGTCACGAACGGCCCGCAAAGCGTTACGGCGGGTCTTCCGCGCATCTACCCTCGCCGACCGAGGCTCAGCGCCAAGCGATTCTCTCGATCGGTACCGCGCTAACGGACGGGGTCTTACATACGATTTTGCTTCACGGCGTCACCGGCAGCGGCAAGACCCTCGTCTACATTAAAGCTATCGAACTGGCCCTGCAGCAAGGGCGACGGGCTATCGTGCTCGTCCCGGAGATATCGCTCACGCCCCAGGCGTCCGAGCGCTTTACGGCGAGTTTCGGCCAGCGCGTCGCAATATTGCACTCCGCGCTTTCGGACCGGGAGCGCTTTGAGGCGTGGCGGGCGTGTGCCCGAGGCGAGATCGACGTCGTCGTCGGCGCGCGCAGCGCCGTCTTTGCGCCGATCGCCAACGTCGGCCTGATCGTCGTCGACGAAGCACACGACCCTTCGTATAAACAAGATCGCGTTCCGCGATATCATGCCGCAACGGTCGCCGCGCAGCGAATGCGGTTAGAAAACGGCGTGCTCGTGCTCGGCAGCGCAACGCCGTCGCTGGAGAGTTATGCCGCGGCGAAACGCGGAAGGATTGCGTTGCTGGAGCTGCGCGAGCGGCCTGCGGCACAGCCCTTGCCCGACGTGCGCATCGTCGATTTGCGACGAGAGTTTCCGTCACGCAAGCCCGGGATCTTCAGCGGCGCGCTGATTCAAGCGCTGGGACGACGTCTCGAGCAGGCCGAGAAGAGCCTGCTTTTCGTGAATCGACGGGGCAGCGGCGGGTCGCTGCTCTGCCGTGCTTGCGGAGCGGCGCCGCAGTGTCCGCGTTGCAGCGTCGCGCTCGCGGTTCACCGGGGGGAGCGTTTGTTGCGATGCCATTATTGCGACTTCCAAGCGCCGCTTATGAAACTGTGTCCGAATTGCGGCGCCGACGACTTGACGGAAATCGGAATCGGCACCGAGCGCGTGGTCGAGGAAGTTCGGCGATTGTTCCCAAGCGCGAGAGTATTGCGCATGGACTCCGACACGACGACACGGATGGGCGATCACGCGCGAATCTTGCGGGCGTTCGAGACCGACGGTGACGTTTTGGTCGGCACGCAAATGATTGCAAAGGGACTGGACTATCCCACCGTGACGCTTGCCGGCGTCGTGGCCGCCGATCTCGGTTTTAATTTACCGGATTTTCGAGCCGCCGAACGGAGCTTTGCGCTCATCGCGCAGGTTTGTGGCCGAAGCGGCCGGGGACGTAGCGGTGAAGCGATCGTTCAAACCTACGCTCCACAGCATCCAGTCATCAGATTTGCGGCAGCGCACGATTACAACGGCTTTGCGGAAGCAGAACTGAACGATCGTGCGTCGAGCGGATTCCCTCCGGCGAATCGTCTCATCTATCTCGGAGTCATCGGACGTAATCGCGAAGCCGTCATCCGGCAGGCGGCGGCCTACGCCGGCGTCTTCTACCGCGCGGCGTTTGACGTCTTTGGCCCAATACCGTATCCGATCGCTAGAATGAACGACGAATGGCGTTACCGTATCGTGCTCAAGACCGGCAAAGCTGCGGCTCTGCGAGCGTTTATTCGAGAGCACATCGTTCCTCTGGCGCGCGCCGCGCGAACCACCCGGCTTGCCATCAACGCCGATCCGTGAAGCGAGGGGCGGTGTTATTTCTTCGAGCGTGTCGATCGAGGTTTCGGGGCCTTGGCGGCCGGCGCCGCGCTCGTCCGTTGTACCGATTTGGCAAGCCGCGCCTTTTTGCGGGCGGCCTTGTTTGGATGAATGATGCCCTTGGCGGCGGCTTTATCGAAGGCACTCTCTACCGCACGACTCGTTTCTCCAGGAGCGCCGATGGCATTCTTGTAGAGCGTTTTCAGCCGGTTTTTCGCCGCCTTGTTCCGCGCGGCGCGTTTCTCCGATTGGGCCGTCCACTTCTCGGCGGCCTTGATGTTTGGCAAGCAGCCTTTCCTTTCAACGGTCGAGTAAAAGAACGGCGAGTATCATAGCAGCGGCCACGGTGGATGTCCAGTTCGCTAACTCGGCTCCATCAGGATTTTGCGGTAGCTAGCGTAGCGGCTGTCCGCGATGGTCCCATCCCGTACGGCAGTGCGGACGCCGCAGTCCGGCTCTTGTAGATGGGTGCAATCGGTAAAGCGACAGTTCTGCGCGGGGGTACGCATTTCCCGAAAGGTCTGCGTTAGCGTGCGAGCATCGATTTTCCCTAGGCCGAACTCCGCGATTCCGGGGCTGTCGATCAAGAAGCCTCCACCGAAGCGGTAGAGGCGCCCCGCCGTCGTCGTTTGCCGCCCCAAGCCACGGCGGGAGACGTCGCCCACAACGGCTTCCCCACCTAACGCTCGAAATATCGTACTCTTCCCGACGCCCGAGTTTCCCACGAGCATGGCATGGTGCCCCTCGAGCAGTTGGCGCAGCGCATCCACATTCTCGCCCGCCTTCGCATTGACTCGGACGGCCGAGTAGTCGAGCGTGCGATAGAGTGCGACGAGCGCGTCGCTCTGCAGTGAATCGGTCAGGTCCGGCTTGGTAAAAATAATCCCCGCCGAGATTTGCTCGAGATCGGCGAAGGCTAGCAGTTGGTCGAGCGTGGGAAGACGAGGCGGCGGATTTGCCAACGCGATGACGATTACCAGCAAGTCGATATTTGCCGCCATCGTCTTGGTACGCCCGGCAATGGTTCGACGCTCCAATGTAAATCCGCGCGGCTCGGTCTTTTCGACGACGGCTCGGCCGTCTTCGAGAACGCGAACCAGCGCGATGTCTCCCGGAACCGGCATCGAACGCTTTCCCCGCATGCGCCGCAACTGTGCAAACCGCGGCGCGCTTTCGCCGTCGATGCACACCCAGGCGGCATTCCTTCCGGTAGATAGGACCAACGCGCGCTGTGAATCGCTCACACGCAAGACTGACTATCGAATGTGCCTAACGGTGAGCACATAGTGCCGTATTACATGCTGCGGATCGAAGGAGTTCCGGACGCCCGATACCGTGAAGCCGTCGATGATGCCGTAAGGCGCCACGGCGGCGCTTCGGCATGGCGGACGCATCCCGCACTCGAGCTTTCGTATGGGCTCGTGGAATGCTCGAATTCCGAGGTCCGAAACGCAATTGCCGCCTTTGCGCCGGTACGGCTGTACGAGACCGCGATCATCGCTTTGGCGGTTTCCCCGACGGTCTCGCCGGCCTTGCCATCGCTGCATGCGGCCCTGGGCGGCGGCGGCGCCCCCGCGGCGGTTCTCGAGTCTCGGCTCTTTCGCGATACACTTTTACTGGAGTGGAATCCCGACGTGGCTAGTCCGGTCCTGCTCGTGGGATTGATCGACGTCGAGTTACGCCGCTTCGCCAGTGGACGCACCATCCAACTCCTGAGCCCCTTGCCGCCATATTTGCTAACCAGGATGGCTGCAGACGGCCTTGGGGCGCCTGAAATCGAACCAAAGCGTGTGCTCGACCTGCTCGTCGACGATGCTTAACACAATGGGCGGATACGTCGGTCTTTCAGACCTCGTCGACGTCATCGCGACGAGCATCTTGATTTACTACGTGCTGCTGCTGATTCGCGGTACGCGAGCGGTTCAAATCCTGACCGGGATTCTCGTGTTGTTAGGACTGCTCGGCATCGCAAATCTGTTTCATCTCTACCTGCTCGGCACGCTGTTGCGGTTGATCGTGGTCGGTGCGGCGGTCACCATTCCAATCGTCTTCCAGCCCGAGTTACGTCGTGCGCTGGAGCAAATAGGCCGTGGTGGTATCTTCCGCATGCGCGGCGATGAGCGGAATCCGCGGTGGGCTCGTACGGAGGACCGCGTCGTGGCCATACTGGCGCGCGCGGCCTTCCTGCTTGCGCGCATTCGGCGAGGAGCGCTGATCGTGATCGAACAGCAGAGCGGGCTCAAAGAGTACTGCGAAAGCGGAACGGTTCTGCACGCCGAACTTTCTGAAGAGTTGGTGTTGATGATTTTCATGCGATCGTCACCCCTTCACGATGGCGCGGCGATCGTTCGTGACGGCCGAATTGAAGCCGCCGGATGCGTCCTGCCGCTGGCGGAGCCGTCTCCGGGCAACAGCCGTTTGGGAACGCGCCATCGCGCCGCCCTGGGGCTGAGCGAACAAGCCGACGCAGTCGTACTCGTCATTTCCGAGCAAACCGGCAACGTCAGTATCGCCCGCAACGGCAAGCTTTCGCGCCCCGTGGAAGACGAGCAGCGACTACGAAAGATGCTTTTGGCCGTAACGCGGCCCCCCCGGCAGGCACGACGACCAAACGACCTCATCGCTCATCTACGACTGCGCCTTCGTTCACAACGCGGTGAAGGCCAGCCACGCGCCTCATAGATGGAAGCCGTTCGGAATAACATCGGCTTGAAGCTTTTGGCGGTCGCGCTTGCAATCGTGGGGTGGGCCTATTTTCGTTTCGGCAACAACCCGATCGGCGCAGCGGCGCAGTTCAACCAACAGATTGCCGTTCCGATCACCGCAGTGAATCTTTCGCCGGGGTACGTGGCCCACTTCGCCGATCACGATGCCGTTCTCATGATCGCCACGAAACGCGGGCAACCGGCGATCAAGCCGGAAGAGATCAAGGCGGTCCTCGACCTCTCCAACAAGACGCCTGGAATTTACAATATTCCCGTTCAACTCGTCGCGCCCGATGTGGCGGTGCAGAGCTTGAGTCCGGCCTCCGTTACGCTTACCATTGAGCGCATCGATCAACGAGGTTTCTCGATCGGCGTGCGCTACGTCGGCGCCCAAAACGGCGCGACGGTCGTCAGCCACGTGCAGATCGATCCGAGCGCCGCGATCGTACGCGCGCCGACGTCGCTGTTAGCGCAAGTGGCATCCGTAGTCGTGAACGTTCCCTTACCGGTGGAGGCGAAGGCCGTGGACGAGATGGTACGTCCCCTACCGGTCAACGCGGCCGGTCAAGAACTTGCGGGGCTTACCGTGACCCCGAATCTGGTGCGCGTACGGATGCGCGCCGCCACGGCGAGCACACCGCGCAAGTGACGCGACTGTTCGGTACGGATGGCGTCCGCGGCGTCGCCAATTCCGACCTGACGGCGGAACTCGCCCTCGGCTTGGGACGCGCGGCGGGAGTCGTTGTGGCAGACCAAGGCGGCGGGCCGATCCTCATCGGCCGCGACACGCGGGTGTCGGGGCCGATGCTGGAGGCCGCCTTGATCGCCGGCATCACGTCGATGGGTCGCGATGCCGTTTCGCTTGGTATCGTTCCGACGCCGGCGGTCGCTTGCGTCGTTCGGCACGAACGCGCGGCGGCCGGAATAATGATCAGCGCATCGCACAACCCGATTGAAGATAACGGCATTAAGTTCTTTGGACCGGACGGCTTCAAACTATCGGACGAACTCGAGGACAGAATCGAAGCCTCGCTATCGCGCCTCGATATTCCGCGACCTGTCGGGACGTCGGTAGGCAGTGCGCGCATCGCCCAAAATCTGGCGCGCCACTATTATCGCGAACTCGAGACGGAGGCGTCGGACCTGCGCGGCCTGGACGTTGTGGTTGACGGTGCCTTCGGCGCCGCCTATGCGATCGCGCCGTACGTGCTTCGCAAGCTGGGCGCAAACGTCAGCGAACTGAACTGCGACAACGACGGCGCACGAATCAACGTGAACTGCGGCGCAACCGACCTGCGAGGGCTGCAAGCCGCGGTTCGTTCGAACGTCGCGCAGGACGGCCGTCGTGCGATTGGGGTCGCCTTCGACGGCGATGCCGACCGCGCGCTATTCGTCGATGAAACCGGAACGGCAATTAGCGGCGACCACGTTCTTTTCGCGCTGGCCACCACGCTAAAAACGGCCGGGCAACTCGCACAGGACACGGTGGTCGCGACCGTGATGAGCAATTTCGGTCTCGAGCGAGCGTTGATGCGACGTGGAATACGGCTGCTAAGGACGCCGGTCGGGGATCGCTACGTTTTGGAGCGCATGCGGTCGGATGGGTATGTGCTCGGGGGCGAACAATCCGGACACGTCATCGACTTTCGTTTCAATACGACCGGCGATGGACCCCGTACCGCTATCACGCTCCTTGGAATAGTCGCTTCGAGTGGAACGACGCTTCACGATTTGGTTGCCGAGGTCGTCGAAGTGCCGCAAATTCTTCTGAATGTGCCCGCAAGGACCACAGACGTTTTGTCCGCGTCGTCCGTGAAGTCCGCAATAGCGCAGGCCGAGCGCGAGCTGGAGGGTTGGGGACGCCTGTTGATTCGACCATCGGGAACGGAGCCGTTAATTCGTGTGATGGCGGAAGGCAACGATCGCGAGCGCATCCTGGAAATTGCCGGCCGAGTGGCTTCGAGTATCGAAGGCGAGCTCGCGCACTCTCGGCAGCCCGGGCTGAAGGGTGCCTCCGGTTTCCGCCGAACGGCGGCCTCCATCGAAGAGTTTTCCGAAGGGCGAGAGAGTCCGTAGGAAGGCTTCGTTAACCTAACATTGGGTCACTGAGTCGAGACACTCGGTCTCGAGCGGGGGATATCCCGGTGGGGTGAATGGGCCGGTCGGTCCAGGGGCGATTCTTTCCCGTCCTAACCCGTCAACTAACCCCGCAAGTGTCGTGAAAGAGGAGTGGTTTCTTGCGTCACCTGTTAGCTGTTGGGGCATTTGCCCTATTGATCGCTGCATCGAGTGCGTTTGCGCGTGCGGATTCCCGCGCTTCGCTGCCGCAGCTGGACTACACGGGATCCTCACAGAGCGCGAACGCTCAAGCGTTGAGCCCCGACGTCGCGGCCTGGACTTCACATTTGATCATCGTCACGCCGGAGCGCCACCGCGCGAGCATCGGGCGATTCACCGGAGGTATTCTCGCGAGGACATCGCGACTGGCCGCCGTGCTCACCCGCAGCGCGCTTCGCTTTCTAGGCGTGCCCTACGTGTTTGGAGGCACGAGCACGTCCGGATTCGACTGCTCGGGATTCGTCCAACACGTCTTCGCGATGCTCGGCATCGCGTTGCCAAGAACCGCAGATGCGCAATATGACGTCGGACACCGCGCCGTAGGCGGGCCGCACGCGGGAGATCTCGTGTTCTTCGACACGTATGGCGGCGTCTCGCATGTCGGCATCTATCTCGGAGGCGGAAAGTTTGTCCACGCGAGTTCCAGCCGTGGCGTTATGGTGAGCCGGCTCTCTGAGTCGTACTGGGCCTCACGCTATGTCGGTGCGAAGCGACTGATCGCCACACGGTAACGCGACCACGCTCTCCAATGTGAGAGGGTCGCGACGCACGCGCCGATAAGGCAGCCTCGCTCGATAGCGCAGTGGGGTGTAGCCAAGCGGTAAGGCAGCGGACTTTGACTCCGCCATGCGTTGGTTCGAATCCAGCCACCCCAGCTTTAGTGCGGAGTCAAAGTCGGCTGCCTTACGCAGCGCAGGCGCGTAGCGCCGAAGCGGAATGTTCAAAGTCATGGGGTCCCCGAAGTGCGTAGCACTTTGGGGTGCAGGCAGCGGACTTTGACTCCGCCATGCGTTGGTTCGCCCCTCGACTCCGCTCGGGATGACAAAGGGGAGGGCGTTTCCCTGAGATTGGTTGTAAAATTATGGGGTCCCCGAAGTGCGTAGCACTTTGGGGTGCAGGCAGCGGACTTTGACTCCGCCATGCGTTGGTTCGTCCCTCGACTCCGCTCGGGATGACAAGATTTCCGCTCGGTCCCTCGACTCCGCTCGGGATGACAGAGCTGGAGCGACTTCGCTCGGGATGACAGAGCTGGAGCGACTTCGCTCGGGATGACAGAGCTGGAGCGACTTCGCTCGGGATGACAGAGCTGGAGCGACTTCGCTCGGGATGACAGAGCTGGAGCGACTTCGCTCGGGATGACAAAAGGGAAGCGACTCCGCTCGGGATGACAAAGGGGAGAGCGTTTCCCTGAGACTAGTTGTAAAATCGGTGGACGCCATGAGACCGTATCGGTTGCTCTGCGGACTGCTGGTTTGCGCGCTTGTAACGTCATGCGTCGCGGAAAATCGCCTTGATTCGCCTGCGTCTACGGTTTCGGACGCTTCGCAGCGCCTCGGCGCGTCACGCTTCGAAACGGAGCAACTATGGGGAGCGGTGAGGAATCGGCGATGGGAGCCGGTCACCGCAGCGGATTCAAGTTCGAGTTGGGTGTATCAAATGACGACGCGCCAGCGTCCGGATGCGCTGTTGTTCCGTGCTTCGTCCGACAGCGGAAACAGTTGGGAACGCGTGCGGTATATCTGCCGGCGCGGCGTGCGCGTACCGTTTCAGTACGATCCGCAGATTGCGGTCGCCGGTGACGGTACCATCGACGTGGTCTGTTTGGATGGATTTCGTCCAGGCGTCGTCTTCGTTCGTTCGCGCGATCATGGCGACCGCTGGACGAAGGCAGTAGCAATTGCGAAGCCGCTGACGTACAGCGACAAACCGACGCTCGCAATTTCCGCGGACGGCCGCGATATCTACGTTTCGTTTAACTCGCGCTACGCCTTATATGTCGCGGCCTCTCACGACGGCGGCGACACATGGTCGGCGCCCGTTCGAGCGACGGCGAAACACTATTGGTACTACTCGTATGGAGCGTCGGTCGCCTCAAACGGCACCGTATGGTTTGCGGTCGACGGCGAGGGTGGCGCGAATCAAACGGGCGGCGGCCACGTGGAACTCGTCACATCGGCGGATCGCGGCGCGACGTGGCGCGACATCCCGTTTGTGCGTAGCCATGAAGGGGCGGCCTGTCGGGCTCATAACTGCTATCCCGATTTCTATACCGCGCAAGATGCCGTGGCAGCCGACGCAACGGGACTGCTCGTCTTCGTTTATGCCAAGAACGATCGAAAGCGGGGCCCGAACCGGCTCTACGCCACGACGTCAGGGGACGACGGCCGAACGTGGAGCGACGCGGTGACTTTGACGGAGAGTGGTAATGCGACGAGTCCGGCGATCGTCGCGGGACCGCTCCCGAACGATTTTCGCGTGGTGTGGCAAGACAATCGCAACGGTTTGCACGCATGGAATACCTGGTATTCCAGCACTAGCGACGGCGGACGAACGTGGACCGGCGCGATTCGACTGTCAGACCGTGCCGGCGGCGCGTCGTACAAACGGCGTCGAGGTTACGACCTGCCGTTCGGCGATTATCTCGGCCTCACGGTGGATGCTCGAGGAATTAATTATGTCATTTGGGGCGAAGGTTCCGCGATCTATTCGCCGGGTGGAACGTGGTGGACGCGCGGTACGCGATAGTGGCCCCGCCGCTGCCGGCGCTTCACGTTACCAACGGCGACGGCGCCGTCGCGCTGCTCAAGAAAGCCGCAATCGTGGGGCGCCATCTGGCCTGGCGCGATGCCCTCAACGAGGGGCCCGTACCCGCAGGACTTTCCTTAGAAGATACGAGCGGACTTCGAGCGCGCTACTTGGCGGAGCGCGGATACGGGCATCCCATCAGGCTGATCGCCGACTTTACGCGGCGTGACGCCCTGATTCGGCGCGCGCGGGAATTTGCCGAAGTGGTCCTCTGGTTCGAGCACGACCTTTACGATCAACTACAACTTCTGCAGAGCCTCACGGCGCTGGAAGAACTTGCACTCGAGCCCGGTTCCGTTTGGCTCGTCCAGACGGATCAATACTTAACCGCGGTCGCGTTAGAGCAAATCGTTGCGCTGCATGCAAAACGCCGAATCGCTACGGCGGCCGTTTTCAAATCGGCGCGCCGCACGTGGGAACGTTTCACCTCAGACGGCCCCGACGGTCTCAGCGCCGCCGCGGCCGAGGATGCCATCGGTCTGCCATACGTTCGAAGCGCTTTGTATCGTCTGTGCCAGGAGTATCCGTGGGCCCGCGACGGACTCTCGCGATCGCAACGACAGGCGCTCTATGCGGTTACCCAGGGAGCCGCAACCGTGGAAGAACTGTTCACGCGCACGCAAGTGCACGAAGAAGCCGGGTTTCTGACGAGTCGCTCTTTTGTCATGATACTAAACGAGTTGCGCTCCGCGGACGCGCCGTTAATCGAAGAGCAGGGTGCTTTTTTCGCGTTGAATGCACTCGGCCGCAGCGTTATTAGCGGAGACGCCGATTGGCTCGAGCATCACGCGATCGATCGCTGGATCGGCGGCGTTCATCTTGTCGGCGCGGGAACCACTCGATGGGACGACGATCGCGGCCGCCTCGTGTGAGTATCTCGTGAGGAATCAAGGCGCTGCCCGATGCAGCCGCGAAGCCGCGCGTCACAACACTATGGCCCATGACGAGCTCAGCATCGATCTGCGAACGGACGATGGGACGGACACGCTACTATTCAAGTTGCGCGGCAGCCTCGATCTCGCGACCGCGCCGACGGTTCGGGCCGCATTGACGGATGCGGCAGAAGAAGAGGGTCACGATCTGATCGTGGATCTCACTGGGTTGGAATTTTTGGACTCGACGGGCCTGGGCGTGCTAATCGGTGCGCATCGCCGCGCGGCAGAGCGGGGCGAATCGTTCCGTTTGGTCGTGACCGACGGGCCCATTTCTCGGCTGCTCAATATCACGGGCTTGATAACGGTCTTTTCCGTGTATCGATCGTTGGACGACGCGCAACGCGCGATAGCAATAGATTAAGCCCGGCACTCTAACCGCTATACGCATCGTCGAGTAACTCGACGATGTGGCACACTCGCGCGCCGTAGCGCGCCTCGCGAAGCCCCGCCGCGACCTGCAATGCGCACCCCGGATTCGCCGTCGCCACGACCGTCGCACCGGTCCGTTTGATAGCCTCGATCTTACGTCGCTTCAGACGCTCCGCCATCTCAGGCTCGGTGAGGTTGTAGATCCCGGCGCTTCCGCAGCAGACCGTACTTTCGGGCATTTCCCGTAAAGGCGCTGCGAGCACGCGGTTCAGGAGCCGTCGCGGCGCCCCCACGACGCCTTGGGCGTGCGCGAGGTGGCATGGCTCTTGGTAGGTGATCGATCCGCCAATTCGGCGCACCGGATCCGGAAGGTGCATCGCGTCGAGTACTTCGGTAACGTCGCGGACGTGCTGCGAGAAGCTTTTCGCGCGGTCGCGCCATCGCCCGTCATTTTCGAACAGACGGCCATACTCTTTGAGCGTACTGCCGCATCCCGCGGCGTTCACCACGTACACGTCTGCGCCGCTATTTTCGAATGCGAAAATGTTGCGCTTCGCCAGTTGACGCGCGAACTCGGGATCTCCGGCGTGCATTGCGATCGCGCCGCAGCATCCCTGACCCTGCGGTACGGCGACCGAGAGTCCGACGCGCCGTAACATTCGTACGGTGGCGTCGTGGACGGCGCCGAACGCAACCGACATGATGCAACCGGTGTGCAAGCACGCTAGACCGAGCGACGGTTCGGACACCGCGCTTTGCCCTCTCGGGCTAAACGATCGACTCGGAAGCTCGCGCGCCAACGCAGCGAAGCCTCCGAGTCCAAGGCGCGACGCCAACGCGAGTAAACCGCTGCGCCGAAGCATGCGTAGCACCGCCGCGCTCCACCGCATGAGCGAAAGGTTGCCGAAGAGCGCATGCAACAGCCAGCGCGGCGGCGCGTGTCGGGTGACTTTTGTGTCAGGCCGCGCGGATTCGATTTGGGAGCGTGCCGTCTCGACGAGTTGCCCGTAGCTCACACCCGAAGGACACACCGCCTCGCACGCACGGCAATCCAGACACTCCCACATCTGATTGACAAAACCGGGACTGAGCAAATCGAGCCGGCCCTCACCGACGGCTTTGATGAGACTAATCCTGCCGCGAGGACCCGAGGTTTCTGTCATAGTTTCGAGATAGGTCGGACAGGACGGCAGGCACAGACCGCAGCGAATGCACGTATCGTAAATAGAAGCGCGAGGCCGGTCGATGCCGGTAAAGCCTCGCAGCGTGTGCTCGGCCATGGGCGCACGATGCTTCGCCTCGAACGGACCTAAGCTCTCTAACGAAGCGCACGACGCCTGGAGGAAGGATGAAAAGACGGATCAAGGTTGCAGTCACCGGCGCGGCGGGGCAGATCGGATATGCTATGCTCTTTCGGCTCGCGTCGGGGCAGATGTTCGGGCCGGAAACCGAACTCGAACTGTCGCTGCTGGAACTGGAATCTGCGCTGGGCGCGCTCGGCGGCATCGCGATGGAGTTGGAAGATTGCGCCTTTCCGCTGCTCAAGAACGTGCGGTACGGTTCGGATGTCAATGAGGCGATGCGGGGCGTCAACTGGGCGTTGCTGGTCGGCGCAATCCCACGCAAGGCCGACATGCAACGTTCCGATTTGTTGCGCGTCAATGGCGGCATCTTTACGCAGCAGGGTCGCGCAATCAACGATCATGCGGCGGAGGACGTCCGGGTTTTCGTCGTCGGCAATCCCGCAAACACCAACTGCCTCATCGCGATGGGTAACGCTCCGCGGGTTTCGCACGATCGCTTTTATGCAATGACGGCGCTCGACGAGTTGCGGGCGCGCGCTCAGCTCGCAAAACGCTCGGGTGCCGACGTCGCCGCGATCTCGCGGATGGCCATCTGGGGAAATCACTCCGCCACACAATATCCCGATTTCAGCAATGCGAAGATCGCCGGCCGGCCCGCCGCCGAGGTGATCGCGGACCGGACGTGGCTCGAGGAGCGCTTTATAACGACGGTTCAAAATCGCGGCACCGAGGTCATCAAAGCGCGGGGGGCGTCTTCCGCCGCTTCGGCGGCAAACGCGGCGATCGTCGGCGTTTATAATTTGACGCACGATACGCCCGCGGAGGAATGGTACTCGGTGGGACGCTGTTCTCACGGTGAATATGGCGTCGACCCCGGTTTGATCTTTTCGTTTCCATCTCGCACCGAACAGGGCGTCTCGCGCATTATCGAAGGGATCGCGCTCGATGAGTTCGGCAGGGGAAAACTCGCGCAGACGCTCGAGGAGCTACGCACGGAGCGCGATGCCGTGAAAGAGCTCGGATTGATCCCCGCGAAGTAAGCACGATATGTCAGGCTCGCCGAAGGACGGCTGCGACGCCGAGTTAGTGCAGGTGAACGTTGCTTCGTCCGCCGGCGCGTATACCGTGGGGAGCGCTTCGTTCTTTCGCTATATCCTGCGCCTGGGCGAATTAGGCTTACCGCTCTCGAGGGACGATCGGGAAGCCATCGATATCCTCGGGGCGGTGCCGCACGCCTTCGGAGCCGATGACGATGCCGGCTTCGCGTCGGGACGGGGCTGGCGAGTGGTTCCGGCACAAGGCGAGTTGGATTGGCCGGTACTCGAGGCGACGCCGCGGCGACTGCACAGCGCGCTCGAACGCGCGCGGAGTCTGCTCTGGATGCACGCGGCGCGATTTGCCGTCAGCGCCGGCGAGATCGCAACCATCGAAGACGAGCTCGATGCCGTCTATGGCGTCCTGATGCGTGCCGAAGCCGCCGGCGTCGCGGTCAATATTTCGTACGTCGTCTAGACTCGCTTCGTAACCGTGACGGTCCTTTTCGAGCTGCCGCTGCGCGGTGCGGGCGGCGAGCCGATTTCATTTGCGCGCACCATTCACTCGCACGGATGCGCGCGGCTTCCACCGGCGAGCCTGCAAACCGCGCCGCTGATCTATCGGCGTCCGCTCTCGATCGGGCGCGCAGTGGTCGACGTGACGATGCGAGAGCGCGGCGGTGCGCTGGCGGTCGAAACGTCGCAGCGGCTCAACGCGCGAGCGACGGCACAAGTCCACCGATCGATCGCGCGGATGTTCCGATTTTCGGACGATCTTTCCGGCTTTTACGCTCGGATCGCGCAGGACGACGTGCTCGGATGGGCGGCGGCGGGTGCCGGGCGGATATTAGCGGCGCCGACCGTCTTCGAAGATGTCATCAAGACGATTTGCACGACGAACTGCGCCTGGTCGGCGACCGTACGCATGACGCAGGCGCTGACGCAACTCGGGCGTGGCGCATTCCCGCCCGCAGCGGTTTTGGCGGCAACACCCGCGGCCTGGTATCGCGATGTCGCGCGCATGGGGTATCGAGGACCGTACGTGAAAGCGATCGCAGCGGCGGTCGCCGAGCGAGCCCTGGATCTCGAAGGCCTGACGAATCGAGCGCTCTGCGACGCCGACGTCGAGCGGCGATTGCTCGAACTCCCCGGTATCGGCCCATATGGCGCCGCGCACGTCATGCAACTCTTGGGACGTCATCGTAACCTCGTGCTCGATTCGTGGACGCGTCCCAAGTTTATCAGGCTCACTGGAAAACGGCGTGCCGCCGACTCGACGATCCGCCGGCACTTCGCGCGCTACGGTGAGTACGCGGGTTTGGCGTTCTGGCTCTTTTTGACGCGCGATTGGCTCGAACCCTAATCGGTGCTGCACGCACGAAACATCACCGAACGATGAACAGCCAGAGAAGCGCCGGGAGAAGGGTGGCCGGAAGAATCAGTGCGCCGAGCTTCGCATATTCCGCAAACGTGATCCGCACGCCATAGTTTCGCGCGATGCTCAGCCAGAGGATCGTGGCAAGCGATCCGGTGGTAACGAGGTTCGGTCCGAGATCGACCCCGACGATCAACGGATATGCGATCTGCGCGAACGCCGTATTCGACACGACGAACGACGACGCAACGGCAACCGGCAAATTGTTGAAGGCGTTGGAGAGAAGTGCCGCGCCGACGGCCGCCGCGGCGATCGCAGCGACGTCGCCTCCGTGCAGCGCTGCGTTCAGGTGAACGACAAACCAAGCGATGAACCCGCCGCGCGCAACCGCATCGAGCAGCACGAAAAGCGCGGCCAGCAGCGGCAAGATTTCCCAACCGGCTCGGCGAGCGGCGCTTGTCGGACCGATGCGGCCGGCGAACGACACGAGGACCGCGCCGGCGCACGCTACCGGACCGAGCGGCCATCCGGCGTGAAGTGCGACAACGTATCCCGCGGCCACGGTCGCCATCGCCACGAGCGTTCGGCGAACGGCGGCCGTCGGCGCGGAACGCGCCGACGCCGGATATCTGCCGCGGATCTCAGTGCGGAAGACGAAGAGCAGAAGCCCGAGGGTCGTCGCGATCGCGAGCGCCTGTGCGGGCCCGAGATGCCACAAGTACGGCAGCAATCGCGCGTGCGGAAGGATCAGCACGTTGGCCGGGTTCGAGAAGGGCAAGCCGAACGAAGCGACATTGGCGACGAAGATGCACGCGAAGAGAAAGGGCTTCGGGTCGCCGCCGCGCCGGGCTACCGCCGCATAGACGATCGGCGTCAATACGGCGACCGTTGCATCGTTGGAGAGCAGCAGCGTGACTGCGGCCTCCGCAAAAAACAATCCGATAAAGAGGCGGCGCCACGAGCCGCGTGCGCGCTCGAGCAAAAACTCCGTAATCCACTGGAACGCTCCGGCGGCTCGCCCCGCGGCCGAGATGCCCAGCAATCCGGCGATGAAGAAAAGGACGTTCCATTGGGCGATAATGGAGCGCCAGGCCGCGCCGGGCGGCTCATACCCCATCGCGACGGTCAGCACCGCGCCGCCCACCGGCCACACCCATGAAGGGACCGTCCGCGGGCGCACCGCGAGCAGCGCGATCGCAACCGCCGCGATCAGAAAGACCAAACCGACCCGCCGAGCATGTTCATGGGATGCGCTGGATAGTACGACACCGTCGCCTACGCCGCTGCGAGGTCTGTATTTTAGTCTCGATAATTTCATTTATAGCGAGTAGAGGACTGAAAGGCAGGGTGACGAAGGTGCGGTCGTGGCAGCTCCGGACCCGACGACCCCAGCGCTCGCCCCGCGTGTGCCGGCCGGCTCGACCACGGTGCCGACCGCCTTCGAGCGCGCGCTCGACGAGCGGTCGCGCACCGAGTTGCGCGAGCATCTTCGCGCGCCGAACACACGCCGGGCGTATGAGAGTGCGTGGCGACACTTCGAGATCTACTGTCGGATGTTGGGCCGCGCGACGCTGCCCGCCGATCCGACGACGGTCCGGCTGTATATTAGTTTTTGTCTGGACGTTCGGGAACGACCCTTAACGCTGGCAAGTGTCGGTTTGCATCTCGCGGCGATCGCGTTCATCCATCGGATGGCGAATCTCGAGTCGCCGACCGCGTCGACCGAAGTTCAGCTGGCGTGGGAGGCCGCACGCCGCGCGCCCGGGCGCCGCAAGGACCCTAAGCCGAAACACGCACTGCGCGGCGAGCATCTCCGACCGCTGCTCCACCTGATGGGCAATCGCATCATCGACGTTCGCGATAAGGCGTTACTGTTGATCGGGTTCCTCGGTGCGCTGCGCCGTTCCGAGCTCTGCGGCATGACGGTCGAAAACACTGAGGCGCAGGCCGAAGGCCTGCGGTACCGGGTGCATCGGTTTGTGGCTCGGCCGTCGGGGGAGCCGTGGGCCGAGATCGGGTCGAAGACCAACCAGTTTGGAAACCCCGAAGACGTGTTGCTTCCGAGAGATCCCGACGAAGCGATCGACCCCGTTACGCTGTACCTCCAATGGCTCGAGGCGGCGAATATTCGCTCCGGTTTCGTGTGGCGAGCGCTTTCGAATAATCGCGCCGGGCAGCCCCTCTCGCCGGCATCGATCCGGGACATCGTCCGGCGCCGCGTGCTCGACGGATTGCTCTTTCGAATTGCCGATCGGAAAGATTCCGTACTCGACGCACTGCGCGACGACCGAGGCCGGTTCGTTCGATCCCGCTTCACCGACGAACGGATGAGCGCGCTCGTGAAGCACTTTACCTTTCCGCCGAGCTACGATCCGCGCAGTTACGGTGCGCACTCGCTGCGTTCGGGATTCATCGTCACCGCGCGCAAGCAGGGTAAGCCCGACTACGCCATTCGAAAGATGACCCGCCACAAGACCGAGACGATGATTCACCGCTACTCCCATTCTTTAGAAGAGTGGGCCGAAAACGCGGCGCGCGGCCTTCTCTGAGGTAAAAGACGCGCTCGTGGTTCATCGAAATGCTGCTTCGTGAAGCGAGTACGACTACTTCTTCTCCTTCCGACGCTTGTGGCTGCCTGCAGTTCCCCGACGCCCTACGCGACGCGGGTGGGTATTTTGCGCCCCGGAGCGAGCATGGCGGTGCAACTCGACCGCGGCCGTCTCGACGCCTATCAACCGGCGCAGGGACAGCCCCACGACCTCTTCACCGTTTCCGCGACCGCACTGCCCAAGAGCACGCCGCCCGCGCCCGCCGTGCGAGCGTACCGTGAAAGCGTCACGATCGCCGCCGGGACGTTGGCCTCATTGCTCGTGCGCGTTCCGCAGGGCGTCAATCTCATCGTGAACTCGCGCGACGGCGATGTGAACGTCACCGATATCACGGGTAATGCGCGAGTCGACGCGCGACGCGGAAACGTGACGCTCATGTTGCCCGGTTACGCGCAGGCTACCGTCGGTGACGGGACGCTTTCCGTTACGATGGGCGCGCTGCGGTGGCCGGGCAGCTTGCACTTTTCCGCTCAACGCGGCGACATCGTGCTGCGGGTGCCGGCGATTGCGGCGTTTCGGGTCCACCTGCGGACCGGAAATGGAACGCTCTTCACGGATTTCGCCTTGCGCGGCACGTCGCAAGGGAGTGCCGAAACGATCGATAGCACCGTGAACGGCGGCGGCGCCCAAGCCATTTGGGCGCAAACCGGTCAGGGAGCGATTCGGCTTCTACGTCTCCAACCGCAGCCGTGAACGCGCGAGCAGCGCCTCGCGGGCTTTGATCAGGCGCACCATGGCGTCGTTATAGGGTGTCGGCGTCGCGGTGCGCCGTCCAAAGGCGACGACGGCGCCGTTGATGTGGTCGATTTCCGTGGGGTGACCCGTTTCCAAATCCAGAGCCATGGAGCTCTTGGCGTCGGCCCCGAGGGCGATCACTTCGGTCACGTACTGCCACGGATTGACGAACGGTAACTTAATCTTCAACGACGCTGCCACGTTGGCGGTTTCCTCGGCCAGCGCTTCGGCGATGCGCGCCGCGTTCGGATCGCGCGGAATCTCCCCGGCGTCGCAGTCTAACAGCGCCGAGAGCGCATTGACTGCGGCATTGGCGACCAACTTTCCCCACAGGTGCGGTCGGATATCGTACACCACGCACGCCCGCAGGCCGCTGTTGGTGAGCAACTCCGTCACCATCCGCGACGTCGCTTTCGAGGCGCTAGTAGAGCCGATGATGGTATTGCCTTGCGCCGAGCTGCGCACGTGCCCCGCGGCGACGGTCCGCGAGGATTCGGTCGTGATGCCCAAGATCACCGGGACGGCCCCGCCGAGTGCCGTCTTGATCGCCTCTTCGTTGCCCATGCCGTTTTGAAGTGAGATGACCGGCGCCGCGGGATCGAGTTCGCCGGCAAAGGCCCGCAACGCGCGCAGCGTATCGACCGCTTTGACGAAAAGAAAGAGCATCGCCGAACCGTAGAGGTCGCGCGCTTGACGCGCCACTTTGACCCTGCGTGAAGGTTCCTGGTTGACCTGCAAGCCGTGACGCGCGACGGCGTCGGAAACCTCGGGATTATCGTCGCGTATCGTTACGTCGCACGATGCCGCCAAATGAAAGCCAAACAGCGTGCCCATGGCGCCCGCTCCGATGATGCCGATCCGCGGTCGTTCCGGCACGTCGCTAGCGCGTTAGAACTGGTATTGAAAACCGAAGGTCGTTCGCCGGGATGCGTGCGTGATGTCACGCTGTCCGAAGAACAGTTGCGTACCCGGTGCGACGTGCAGATTCCCGTAGAGATCGATCATCGGATAGTTGAGCCCATAGATGCGCGTTTCGGCGCCGAAGCCGCGCGGCGGCGCGTATTGGGCGAGGACTCCGAGCTGCGAGTAGAGGACGCCGCCGCCGATCCGAAAGTCGCCGTTGCGTTGTTCCAGCAGCGCGTTATACGTGGTGTTGGTTCCGATGGCGTTCGCGCCGAACAGAACGCTGGTCTTCGCGTGCGGTAAGATCACGGCGTTGAGATCGCCGAGCGGTCCTTGGCTGGACGTCAGGACCGGGTTTGGTGTAACGGCGTGCTGCTGCGACAAGCCGCTAACGCGCAGTTGAATGGCAATGAGGTCGTGAGCCAAGTTTGCGAGCTTACCGTGCAGACGTTCACGAAGGCTTGGCGAAGCGCTGCCAGACGGCGGGCCGGTGCCGCCGGCGGGCGGGGCGCCCGAATCGACGCCGGGGACGTTGCTCCTTCCGCCGAGTCGTCCCAAGAGCGAGTTCGCCTTTTGCAGCACCGCGTCGAGATTTGCGATGGTGTTACGCAGTTGAGCCTGAGTCTGTGGATCGCCGGTGACCGTTCGGAGATCTTTTGCGAGTGCCGCCATCGTCTGCGTCGTATCGGCGATCCCTTGCGTCGTGGCGAGCAGATTGGTTTTGAAGCGAGGATCGGTCGAGAGATCTCGCAAGACCGCCATGGAGCGGTTGAGCGAATCCGCCGTGGACGAAAACTGATCGAGTAAGAGGCCGACCTTCTTCGAATCGGTCGTCGCCGCGCCGTTCAACGTCGTCGAGAGTTGCGCGATATTGGCGCTCGCCGTCCCGAGCGTCGATTGCAACTCACCGCCTAGTCCCAACAGTTCCCCAGAGAGTCGCTGCATCGATCCCTTGGTCGTTACGGTCAAGTCATTTGCGTTGTTCAGCGTCGTCTGCAAGGTCGCGAGCAATTTGGGCGTCTTGGCCTCCAACAGTGCCATGACGTCGTCGAACCGCTTCAATTCACCCTCACCTTGCGCGAGCAAGTCGGCGATCGAGGTACCGTTGACTCCTTGCGGTTGCTGGGCAACCGGTAAGACTTCACGCGGCAAGACCGGCAGCGGCGGCGGCGCTCGGGGCGGCACGATTACGACCGAGGGAGATCCGGTCAACGGCGCCTGAATCAAAAACCGTGACGCGGCCGGAATATCGACGTCGTGGCTCACGGCCAAGATGACGTCCACCGAGTTATCCGGCAACAACTGAATCGACTCGACGGAGCCCACGTCGACGCCGCTGAAATACACTTGCGCTCCCGGCGTCACACCTGCCGCCGATCGGAAATGGATGCCGACCCGATACCCGGTGTGGCGCGTCGCAAAGTCCGTGATCACGTAAAACACGCCGAACAGCAACAGCAGCGCCGCGATCGCAAATGCCCCGACTTGGGCTTGCCTTGTCATGCGCAGCGTATTAGCGCTCTCCTCGGCGAGAGCCTCGCAAGCAAGCAATTGCGGACCAGGAGGGCACCGCACCGCGGTGAGCCGCTAAATTGGAATGGGGCCCGTTTCTGCTCCGGCGAGAAATTGCTGGACGATCGGGTTGGTGGAGCCGCGGATCCGCGACGCCGTGTCGTACGCGATGATTGCGCCCTCAAAGAGCATCGCGACATAATCGGCCATTGCGAAGATCGATTCCAAGTCGTGGGAGATGACGACGGCGGTACCGCTGAGTTTGTCCCGCAATTTCAAGATGGTATCGGTAATCAAATTCGTCACGATTGGATCGAGACCGGTGGTCGGTTCGTCATAGAGCACTAACTCGGGCCGCGTAACGATCGCGCGTGCGAAGCCCGCGCGTTTGAGCATCCCACCGGAGAGTTCTGCCGGAAGCGCTTGATAAGCGTCCGATAAGCCGACGCTCTCCAGTGCGTCCATGACCGTCCGATGGATCTCGGAGTGCGACAACCTGGTGTGCTCGCGCAACGGCAAGGCGACGTTTTCGCCGACGGTCAGGCTATCCAGAAGCGCCGAAAATTGAAACGACAGGCTGATCTTCTTTCGGATAATATTGCGCTGCTCTTCGGAGACGTGGCAAATGTCTTGATCGCGCACGTAAACGTGGCCTTCGCTGGGCAGCAAGAGGCCATCGATCAGCCGTAAGATCGTCGATTTTCCGGCCCCGGACAGGCCGATAATGCACGTTATCGCGCCCTCGACGATATCTAAACTGCAGTTCTTGAGGATGACGCGATCTCCGAAGGCGAGTTCGGTGTTGTCGAGACGCGCCATGACTTTGGCGCCCGCGCCGTTGATCACTAGCCTCCGCCGAAGAGCAGGAACGAGAGCACGAAATTGGAGGCGAAGATGAGGATGATCGCCAGCACCACGGCAAAGGTAGTCGAACGACCGACGCCTGCGGCGCCGCCACGGGTGGAGAGTCCTTGATACGCGCCCACCAGGGCGATGATAGCGCCGAAGACGACCGACTTGAGAACTCCCTTGAGAACATCGCTCATGTCGATCGATTGTTGGACCGATGCGATGAACGACGAATACGGAACGTGCGCGTAGGTTTGCGCGATCCACGCTCCGCCTCCGATTGAAACGACGTCGGCGAAGATCGTGAGCAGCGGCAACATGAGCACGAGCGCGAGCAGACGCGGTACGACGAGAAAACGGGACGGTTCCAAGCCCATCGATCGCAGCGCCTCGATCTGCTCGGTTACGACCATCGACCCCAGTTCGGCCGCGATTGCGGCGCCGACGCGTCCCGCGACGACCACGCCGGTCAGCATCGGCCCGAGTTCGCGCACCGACGCGTACGCAACCGCGCCGCCGACCAAGTTGGAAAATCCGTAGGCGACGGCCTGTTGGGCCGACTCGAGCGAGATTACCATACCCGTGAAGAGCGACGTCAATATCACGATTGCGAGCGACTGCACGCCGAGCAACGCCGCCTGGGAGATCGCTTCAGCCACCCGGATGCGCAACCGCACCATAAAGCCCACGGACTCGGCTGAAAGCAGCGTTAGGCCGCCCGCATATTCAAAGAACTCAACGGTCGCGCGACCGAAGCGGTCGAGGACTCTCACGGCGTCGCGCCGCGCAGTGCCAAAATTGCGTCCAGAACGTTCTGCGTCGCCTCAATGCGCTTCACGGCGACGCCCCGCTCGGCGGTCAGATTGAAATGCACTTGATTGATCTTCTCGAGGCGGTCGTCCACGTCTCGAAGATGCGCGCGCGCTTCGCTTCCGAAGCCCTCAAAATACCGGCGCGCCACGCGCAGATAGCGCTCGCGCAAATTCTCGTCGGCGGAGCCGTTGCCGATCGCCGTTTCCATGGATCGTTGCGCCTGTTTCATCGCGCGATCCGTGATATGGAAGGCGCCGATTCGCGCGACCAGTTGTGAAAATGAATCGTCAGACGGCATGGACAGGGGCGTTGGCCTCGATCGCGGCCGCTTGGGCGACGAGCAACGCACGAATGCCCCGCTCGGCGAGCGCGAGCAGCACGTCAAGTTCGCGCCGTTCGAACGGCGCCGCCTCGGCCGTTCCTTGTAACTCGACGAACCGGCCCGTATCGGTCATAAAGACGTTCATGTCGACGATCGCTCGGCTGTCCTCATCGTAGGCGAGATCGAGCACCGGCGTTCCGGCGACGATGCCGACGCTGATCGCGGCAACCCGTCCCAGCAGCGGCCAGTGCCGTGGATCGGTGGCATCGAATCGCGTCCGCAATGCCAGTGCCAGTGCCACCCATGCGCCGGTAAGGGCCGCCGTGCGCGTACCGCCATCGGCCTGAATCACATCGCAATCGAGCCACAGGGTTCGCTCGCCCAAGCGCGTCGTATCGGTAACGGCTCGCAGAGCACGTCCGATGATGCGCTGGATCTCGTGAGTTCTTCCGCCCAGCCGGCCCTTCGCCGCTTCGCGTTGTGTCCGCTCGTGAGTCGCACGGGGAAGCATCGAATACTCCGCGGTGATCCAGCCGACGCCGCGCCCCTTCATCCACGCCGGCACGCGATCTTCGATAGAGGCGGCGCACAAAACGCGCGTATTGCCCAAAGTAATCAATGCGCTGCCTTCGGCATACTTGAGGAACCCGGGCTCGATCGTTACCGGCCGCAGTTCGTCGGCCACGCGTCCGTCGCTGCGGACCATTACTCGACGGTAACCGTCTTGGCTAGATTGCGCGGCTGATCGACGTCTTTGCCCTCGAGATCCGCAATGTGATAGGCCAGCAACTGCAGCGGGATGATGTTGACGATCGGCGAGAGCAGTTCGTCGACTTTCGGTACGGGCAGCAAATAGTCGGCGACGCTTTGAGCCTCGGCATCGTCGCGATTTGCAACGACGATCACGGGCGCTTCGCGCGCCTTTGATTCCATGAGATTCGAAAGCATCTTCTCGCGTACGCGATCGTCGGTGACGATACCGATGACCGGTACGGTCGAGTCGAGCAACGCGATGGGCCCGTGCTTCATTTCACCCGCCGCATAGCCCTCGGCATGGATGTACGAGATTTCCTTCAACTTCAGCGCGCCTTCCAATGCGGTCGGCACGTTCACGTAGCGTCCGAGGAAAAGCACGGTCTGCGACTTGCGTAGTCGCCGTGCGACGTTGCGAATCTCCGCCGAAGTATCGAGGATCACGTCTACCGCCGCCGGGAGCAGCTTGGTCCCCTCGGCAATTTCGTTCAATCTCGGCCCTTGTGCGCCCGAGCGTAAGGCCGCCAAATACAGCGCAAACAGCGTCAACACGGCAACTTGAGAAACGTACGTCTTCGTGGCGGCGACGCCGATTTCGGGGCCGCCGCGGGTATAGAGCATTCCGTCCGCCAGGCGGCTTAAGTGAGACCCCAACACGTTCGATATGCCGAGCACCTTGGCGCCGCAGCCTTTCGCGATGCGCACCGCCTCGATGGTGTCGGCCGTCTCTCCGGATTGAGACATCGCAATGACCAACGTCGTCGAATCGATGACCGGGTCGCCGTAACGAAATTCGCTGGCGAGTTCCATTTCGACCGGCAGGCGCACGAGCGAACGAAGAAGGTACATTCCGACCATACCGGCGTGGTACGCCGTGCCGCATCCCGTGATCGCGATCTTACTGAGTGCCTTGAGCATCGCGGGAGAGATGTCGCCCAGCTCGGCCGCTAGATGCACGCTACCCGCCTCATCGACGCGCCCCGCCAGCGTTTCTTTGATCACGGCGGGTTGCTCGAAGATCTCCTTGAGCATGAAGTGTTTGTAACCGCTTTTTTCCGCGGAAGCAGCATCCCACGTAATTGCGATCGGGTCGCGTTCGACTCGGCGGCCCTGGTAGTCGGTCAATCGAAAGCCATCGCGACCGACGACGAGCATCTCGCGCTCCTGCAAAACAATTTCGCGGCGGGTATACGGCAAAATTGCGGGCGTATCAGAGGCAACGAACATCTCGCCTTCGCCGATTCCAAGGACCAGCGGACTCGCGCCGTTGCGTGCGAAGACGAGATGTTCTGGATCGTCGCTCGAAATGACGCCTAACGCATAGGCGCCGCGGATCTCCGCAACGGTGCGCCGAACCGCTTCTTCCAGGACGCCATCGTAATGTAGCTCGATAAGGTGCGCCAGGACCTCGGTGTCGGTCTGGCTGCGGAACGTGTGGCCGAGTTCGATCAGGCGGGCCCGCAGCGCTGCATAGTTCTCGATGATGCCGTTGTGCACGACCGCAATTCGGCCGCTGCAGTCGAGGTGCGGATGCGCGTTGGCGTCCGAAGGGCGGCCGTGCGTTGCCCAGCGGGTGTGGCCGAGCCCTACCGCGCCGCTCAGCGAGCTTCCGTTGGCCAATCGCTCCGCCAACCTTGACAGTTTCCCTTCCGCCTTAGAACCCGCGAGCGTTCCGCTCGCATCGATTACCGCGATTCCGGCGCTGTCATAGCCGCGGTATTCCAGGCGCTGCAGCGCATCGAGAATGATCGGAACGCTATCGCGCCGACCGATGTATCCGACTATCCCACACATTGGCGCCGGCGCATGCGTTACTTGATTCCTTCTCGCGTACGCCGGTACTTCACCTTGCCCGCGGCGATTTCGTCGAGCGCTATGGAGACCGGTTTGTTCGGATTGATGCCGTCGCGATCGACCAATGGTTCGCTCGTGAAGTATTCACGCCGATCCGTCGCCGGTAGCTGTTGGACGCGTATCCAGTTATTCAGCTGGCGCGCTCGCTTCGTCGCGACGTTGACAAGGCTGAACTTGGAGTCCGCGTGTTGCAACAGAATGTTGAGGTCGCCAAAGACCGGTTTGCTCATGATGATTTCACTCATTTCTTTATAATGACGTACGTTTATGACGATTCGACGCGCCGGATCGAGTCGTCGGGATACCGATGGATTCGAAACCGCTCGGCTTGTAAGATCGCTTCGAGGTCGACAACGGCTTGCTCCGGGCGCCCCTGCTCGTTGACGACCAAATAGTCGAACTCCCGAATGAATTTCATTTCGCCTTGCGCTATCTCGAGCCGTCGCACGATTTCCTCATTCGTCTCCGTGCGCCGGGCGAGTAAACGCTCGCGTAGGTTTGAAAAGCGATCCGGAACGAGAAAGATCAGGATCGCATCGCGATAGGCCGCTTTAACGGCGCGGGCGCCGTTGACCTCCGGCTTCATGACGACGTCGTATCCTTGCGCGAGACACTGTTCGACGTAATCACGTGGCGTACCGTAAAGGTTGCCGTTATATTCGCGCCACTCCAACAACCGCCCGCTTCCGCGTAGCTGCTCGAACTCCGAAGGTGCGACAAAGAAGTACTGCTCACCTTCGCGTTCGTCGGGGCGCGGCGAGCGAGTGGTCGCCGAAACCGAATAGCGAAGGCTGGCCCTGCGCTCGCGTAGCGCCTCGACCAGCGTGTCTTTCCCGGCTCCGGAGGGCCCCGAGACGACGAAGAGCAATCCAAGGCCGCCGCTCATGGTCGGATGAACGCTCATAGCGCGCAGAGCGTCTTGCGCATCGCTTCAAGCGCGCGCGCATCGCTACGGCCGCCGGCGCGTACGTACGTGATCCGGATGGCGGTCCCGTTATGAACGGAAAATCCGTTTTCGAGCCGGCGCCCGCCCGGCAGGCTGAAGCTTGCGACGCCCGCCGCGCCGGGACAGGCCGTCAACGGCACGCTGCTTTGCAATCGAGCGCCCCGATGCTGCGTCAAGGTCGCGATGGTGACCTGTGAGGCCAGGTCCGGGAGTCCGCCGCCGAACGGCGAGCTGCTGAACCGGTACTCCTGGTATTGTTCGCCGCTGCCGATCGACCAAGCGTTGCGCTCTCCAGCGATCGGTTGCCAGCCCTTTGGGGCCGGCGAAGGCGCGGCGCAGCCGGCCGCGATCCCAAGGCCAAGGAAGAGCGCGAGCTTGCGAACCATAGGCGGGAGAAGTTTGATGCTAACGGATTGGGTCCTCATCGCACGCCTGGCGGCGGAGTTGGACGATCGGCTACGTGGCGCGCGCGTGCGAGATGCGGGGATGCTTGCCGATGGCCGCGTTGGAATCGGCCTTCGCCGGCGGGGCGATGCGTCCGCGCTCGGGATCGAGCCGTTCTCCTCGCCACCCGCGATAACGCTCGAAGACGGCCCAACGGAAATGATGACGCAGTCCGGCTTCGCACGCACGCTCGCCGACTCGTTGGATGGAATGGCGATCAGAATCGTGTCCGCGCGCCGATACGATCGTCTCGTACGAATGAGCTTCGGGGCGCGCTCGAAGTTCGGCGTTTGCGACGAAGCCGAGCTCTATATCGAACTCGTTCCTCGCTTCGGCAACGTCATACTCGTGAAGGGTGAGAGGGTTATCGGAGCGCTCAAGGAGTTTTCTCCGAGCGAAAAGGGACGCCGCAGCATCGTCGTAGGGCAACGCTACGAGTTCCCGCCGCTTCCCGAGCGTCCGCGCACGTTGGCGCCATCGTCCCTGGAGGGCGATGCATTGCGTGACGCGCCGGTTCACGTCTATAGACGTGGCGTGCGCATCGCGCAAGCGTATCTCGTCCCCCTGACGGGGTTCGACGACGCGCAACATGCGATCGAAGGATCGGTGCTGCGCGTCTTTTCGACGTTACATGCAGAACGATTGCACGATGCCGGCTCGCTGCGCGGTGAACGCCGGCGCGGCACTCTGCTGCGCCGCCTCGAACAACGGGAGCGGAAAACGCGAGCGGAACTCGCGTCGCTTGCGGCCAAAAAGCGGCGTGCGCAGGATCGCGAGGTATTGCGCCGGGAGGGTGAGGCGATCTTTGCGACGCTGCACGAACGCACGCCGAACGAGCGTGAGGCTCTCAAAGATCGCGCCGAGGCGCTGTTTTCCGAGTACAAGAAATTCGGGAAAAGTTTGCCGCATATCGAGTCGCGCGTGAGTCATCTCAACGCGCTGCTCGAAGCCGTCGAAACGCTGCGCTGGGAGGCGGAACGCGCGCGCGACGAAGACTTCGCCGACGTTGAGTCCGCCAGCGCGCAGTTAGAACCGCGACCCCATCGTGCGGCGCGGGCGACTGCACCGGCGAGGCGGAGACGCGCGATTCTGGAGTTCCGAACGGCGCACGGATCCCGTATTCTCGTCGGGCGTTCCCCGTTCGAAAATGCCGAGCTAACCTTTCACGTCGCTCGTCCGGACGATCTCTGGTTTCATGCGCAAGGCATCCCCGGCGCCCACGTCATCCTGGCCCGCGACGATCGGAGCGCGCCTCCCAGCGAGGACGTAACGACTGCAGCCGAACTCGCCGCGTTTCACTCCAAGGCCAAAGCGAACGCCACCGTTCCGGTCGATTATACAAGGCGCAAACACGTACGCAAGCAACGAGCGGCGCCGCCCGGTTTGGTGTGGTACACTCACGCGCAGACGATCGTCGTCGCCCCAAAGGCTTTTGGGTAAACGTGGAAAATCAGTCGACTATTGAGGAGGAAAAACGTTGAAGAATCCGTTGGACTCACTTTCGGGAACCGTGATCAGTGGCTTCATTTTGACGATCGTCCTGTATTTTATCGCTCGCGCGATTGTTTCGCACGCTTTTGCGGGAGGTGCGTGAGATGTGGAACGATCCGATTTTTCGATGGTTCCATATCATGGGCGGCATCATGTGGATCGGCATGCTATGGTTCTTCAATTTCGTCAACACCGCGGCAACTAAAGAAGCAACGGCGGCGGGTGAAGCAGGGCCAATTGGGAAGTACGTGGTCCCGCGCGCGCTACTCTATTTTCGATGGGGTGCCGTTGTAACGTGGGTCTTTGGCGCCGCCCTTTTGGGTACGTTCCATGGTGCGGGCGGCGAGAACGGCTTTGTCGCGGCGTTTTTGTTACACGGCGCGATGGCGCCGATCGGCTTCGGCGCGTGGCTGGGCACGATTATGCTCGTGAACGTCTGGGGTGTTATTTGGCCGAATCAAAAGAAGATCTTAGGCTTCGTCCCTGCGACCGATGAAGAAAAAGCTAGGGCTCGACGCATCGGCTTCTTGGCGTCACGCATCAATACGATGCTGTCGATCCCCATGCTCTTCTTCATGGCGACGGGACCCACGTCCGTCGGCCAAGCCATCTACCATTGAAGAAAGTCCAGGTTTAGCGCATCTCGGTGTCGCCTCGGGCCTCGATTACCGGGTTGTAAACTTCGGCCCTCGGCTCCTAGAGCTGCATCTAAACCTGAACTTTCTTCTAAATCGAGTTAATCTGGAGTAAGAATGATTTTGCCGATGTGCGCGCTCGCTTCAAGGCGAGCGTGCGCTTCTGCCGCCCGCTCAAAGGTATAGACGGAATCGACCAGCGGCACGATGGGATCGCGCCGGGGCAGCAGCGGCCAAATCTCTTCCCGTAATTTCCGAGCGATGGCGGCCTTTTCAGTAGTGCTACGATGGCGTAAGGTCGACGCTAGAAGCGCGCCTCGTTTGACAAACAAACGCCCTAGATCGAGTTCGATGAGCCTGCCACGCGGCGTGGCCAGACAGACGATTCTGCCGTCGAGAGCGAGCGCTTCGATATCCCGTGCGATGTAGTCGCCGCCGACGATGTCGACCACGACGTTCACGCCGTGACCAGAGGTGATCGCCATCGTTTCGGCGACGAAGTCCTTGGTCCGATAGTCGATCGCCGCGATCGCGCCGTATTTGATGCAGGCGGCGCACTTTTCGTCGGTACCCGCAGTCGCAATGGAGTACGCACCGACAGCGCGGGCAAACATGATCGCGGTGCTTCCGATTCCGCTGGTTCCACCGTGAACCAAGACGCCCTCACCCGAGCGCAGGCGAGCGCGAGCGATGAGGTTGTCATAGACCGTAAATGCGTTTTCCGGTAACGTTGCCGCTTCGATCGCGGTCCAGCCCTCCGGGACGGGAAGTACCTGCTCCTGCGGCACGGCGACGTATTGCGCATACCCACCGCCGTTGGCGAGGGCGCAGACCATGTCGTCGACCCGCCAGCCGATGACGTCTTTTCCGACCGCCGCGATGGTGCCGGCAATTTCGAGGCCCAAGATTTCAGAGGCGCCCGGCGGCGGCGGATACTTCCCTTGACGCTGCATCACGTCGGCATGCGAAACGCCGGACGCGTGCACCGCAATGAGAACGTCATGCGAGCCGGGTTTGGGTACCGGCGCCTCCCCCACGCGTAATACCTCCGGTCCGCCCGCCCGCTCGACTGCAACGTATTTCATTGGCGCCCCGTAATCAGCATCGCATCGCCGAACGAGTAAAAGCGATACCGCAAGGAAATCGCTCGAGCATAGGCCTCGCGAATGCGGGCCAAACCGCCAAAGGCGCTGACGAGCATCAAGAGCGTCGAACGGGGAAGATGAAAATTCGTCACCATGGCTCCGATGGCACGGAAGTGAAATCCGGGTCGAATGAATAGGTCGGTGGTATGCCGACCGGCGGTGATCTCTTTGAATGCGGCGATATTGCCTTCGATGGCGCGCACCACCGTCGTTCCAACGGCGACGATGCGGCGATTCGCGGCGCGTGCCGCCTGAAGCGCCAACGCCGCCTCCGCTGTAATTTCGTAGACCTCCGGATGCATCGCGTGCTTTTCGATCGCCTCCACGCTCACGGGACGAAACGTTCCCAGCCCTACGTCCAGCGTGAGGCGAACGATTTGGATGCCGCGCCGCTCGATGTCGGCCAGCAGCTCCGGCGTAAAATGCAGCGATGCAGTCGGCGCGGCGACGCTGCCGGGGACGCGCGCAAAGACCGTTTGATAGCGCTCCTGCGCCTCGCGCGAGTCATTGCGAACGTACGGCGGCAAGGGCATCCGTCCGAACCGCTCGAGAAAGTCTTCCAGTGACGTAGAGATTTTCAATTCGATTTCGCGTAGACCGTCATCGAGATCGCGCAGAATCACTGCCTCGCCCAGGTCTTCAAAGATGACTCGGTCGCCGGGACGCAAACGGCGCGAGGGACGCGCGAGTGCGATCCAACGCCGGGCGCTTGGCTCGTAGCGGAGCGATTCCGCGGGATGGAGCAACAACAGTTCAACCAGCCCTCCCGCGCCAAGTCGCCGTCCGAGCAGGCGCGCACGAATTACGCGAGTTTCGTTCAGCACGAGAACGTCGCCGGCATCGAGGTACTGCGGAAGGTCGGCAAAGCTGCGGTGCTCGATGCGACTGCCCGCGAGCACCATCAAGCGGCTTCCATCGCGGCGGGCCGTTGGCGCTTGCGCGATCAACTCGCGCGGCAGTTCGTAGTCGAACTGTGCGGTGGTCAGGTTATCGATCGGAGTTCGCAAGCGTCGTGGTCGGAAAGTAATAGCTCAAGATGTCGACCGCGCTGCGGCCGGCGAGCGCCATCCCGCGAGCGCCCCATTGACAGAGGCCGACGCCGTGGCCCAGTCCGCCGCCTTGCGCGAGCATTTCGTTTCCGGTCGGATCGCGTTGCAGTTGCAAAATGAGCAAGCTCGGCAGCTCCCGAGTACCGATCGCGCGTCGCAACGCACCGCCGGAGAGCAACGTGCTGCCTTGCTGCGCGATGATTTCGACCTGGCGGACTCTGCCGCTTCGATCGCGCTGCGCGATTCGAACCTCTTGCACCGGTCCAAGCGCGATGGCGTCGGTCGCAAGGCGCGATGAAAGCTCGCCCATTTCGAGGGTTCGAGTCCAGCGATAGTTTGGCGACTGCACGCACCACGCGCAGGCGACGCCCCCGAGATACGGTATCGGTAGCCCGCCCCACGCATCCGATGACGCTTCCGTATGTCCGCCACAGCACGAGGAATACGCGACGCGTGCGAAATTCGCGCGGTACTTCAGTACCGTGGACGCCGTGGCTTGCACCGCCGCAGTCGCTTCCGGCGTTTCACCGGCCACTCCGGCGTACACTTGATCGAGTTGCGACGGAATCAGGTCGTAGTCGCGTCGCGGGTCGCTGCGTTGCAACACGTAGGTTCGCGCACAGATGGATTGCGCCTGGAGCGCTTCGGAGGGCCAGCGTGACGGCATCTCGCCGGCGACGACGCTGCAGAGGTACTGCTCGAGGTTGACGAGGTTAACGATCTGCCCGTCGGCGAGGCGCGAAAAGGTTCCGCGATACAGGCGACCATTGAAAGTGAAGAGACCGCCTCCAGACGGCGTTGCCTCGCCGGTCCCCAGCAGCACGCGCAACGCCGGCGTCGCCGAATAGAACGCGGGATCGGCATCGTTTTGCACCGGGGATTTCATGGCACCGAGCGCCGGCAGACCGGCCAACGCGAGAAAACCGGAACGGCGCATCAGAACAATCGGTCTTGTTCCGCCTTGGGGCCGGCGATGCCCAGGTGGCGATATGCCTGCGCCGTCGCACGGCGGCCGCTCGCGGTGCGGGTCACGAAGTTTTCCTTGAGGAGAAATGGCTCGACGACGTCTTCGAGCGTTTCCGCGTCCTCCGTTAACGTCGCCGCGATGGCGGCGATCCCTACGGGGCCGCCTCGATATTGCTCCACGATCGTACGTAGGAACGCGCGATCGAGCCGATCGAGTCCTAGCTCGTCGACCCCCTCACGTTCCAAGGCTTCATTTCCGACCGCTTGAGTAATGCGGCCGTCGGAGCGAACCTCCGCATAATCGCGAACGCGGCGCAGCAAACGATTGGCAATGCGAGGCGTTCCGCGACTGCGACGCGCGATGGTCTGCGCAGCGTCGCCGTCGATCGGCACTCCGAGCACTCCGGCGGAGCGTCGGACGATTCGCTCGAGGTCGTCGGGGGGATAGTAATCGAGATGCTGGACGATGCCGAACCGCTCGCGCAGCGGCGCGCTCAACATTCCGGCGCGCGTCGTTGCGCCGACGAGCGTGAAACGCCGTAGCGGCAGTTTTAGCGTCTTTGCGTAGGCGCCCCGATCGACGATGAAGTCGATTTGAAATTCCTCCATGGCGGGGTACAGAAATTCCTCGACGACACGCCCTAAGCGGTGCACCTCGTCCACAAAGAATACGTCGCCCTCTTCCAGAGACGTGAGGATACCGACCAAGTCCTTTGGCTTTTCCAGCGTCGGTCCGCTCGTCGGACGAAAGTTCGCGCCAAGCTCGCGCGCGATCAACGCCGCGAGCGTCGTTTTTCCTAAGCCCGGCGGGCCGTAAAAAAGCACGTGCTCCAGTGGTTCACCGCGACGCTTTGCGGCATCGATCGATATTCGAAGATTTTCAACAACGCGTCGTTGCCCGACATATTCGTCGAACGAGCGAGGCCGAAGGCTCGCTCCATACAGTTCGTCCTCGAGCGTATCCCCCGGGTCGACCGGGCGTTGGGGCAACCACGGCGACGTCGCTTCATCCGACACATCGGCGGGGCCAATCACACGGCGGCGCGCCTTTGCATCGCTCACACCGACTCCTTTGCTCTCCGGCGGTAGATCTCTGCCAGCAATCGTTCCGCCTCATCGATCGATGAATCGGCGTCGAGCGTTTCGCGAATCATCGTCTCGCCTTCGGGACGCTTGTAACCCAGTTGCAAGAGTACTGCGAGCGCCTCATCGGCAAAGTCAGGCATTGCGGTGGGAACCGGCGCCGGCGCGTCTTGGATCAACAGAAACTTTGTGACCCTGCCCTGTAACTTTGCGACGATATCCCGTGCTTTCTGCTGCCCGATGCCCGGCAGACTCTTGAGAAACAGATGATCGCCACGGTCGATCGCCGCCGCAATCGTCGACATCGGCGCCGAGAACGCGCGCGCGGCCGAGCGTGGGCCTATCGACGCAACCGTTAAGAGCGCTTCGAAAAACTCGCGTTCTATTGCGTTGGTAAAGCCGTAATAGGTAAAGCGTCCGCTCTTACCGTCGAGGCTCACGACGGAGTAGACTTCCAGCGTAACGGTCGCGCCGGATGCCGTCGGAAGCTTTTCGGCGATACACGGCGGCAGCAGGATTTCGTATCCTAAGCCCGCCGCCTCAACGATCGCGGCATCCGGGCGACGCTCGACCAAGGAGCCGGATATTCTAGCAAACACGAAAACCGGTGGGACGCGAACCTGAGACGTTATGGAAGGCTAACGCCAGAGCCAAGGCATCGGAAACGTCGTGGGGCGCCGGTGCCCGACGCAGGCCCAAGAGCTGCGTAATCATCGCGTTGACCTGCTCTTTGCGCGCGTTGCCCGAACCGACGAGAGCTTTCTTCACGTGCGCATGGGCGATGGTGTGAACTTGTATTCCGGCTTGTGCGCCCGCCAAGCATAGCACGCCGCGCGCGTGGCCCATGAGGAGCGCCGTTCGAGGGTTCTTGTAGCCGCAATAGAGTTCTTCAATGACGAGCAGGCTCGGAGCGGTCTGCGCGATGACTTCGACGATTGCGTCATGGAGCTCGTGCAGTCGTTCTTCGAGCGTTGCGTCCGACCGGGGCGCGATGACGCCGGCTTCGATCAATGCAACTCGGCCGTTGGAGCACTCGATCGCCCCATAGCCGGTCGTGCGCAGTGCCGGGTCGATCCCTAAGATGCGGAGGGTTGGTGAGGATGCGGCGGCGTTCATTGCGGCCGCGGCGTTCCGTTGACGGTGATGGTCACCGGCGATCCGGGAGGGAGTGAGGTCCCGACCGGCGGATCGGTGCCCACGACTTTGCCGGCCGTTCCAACGCTCGTCGTGTATTCCCATCCGGCGACGGAGTAGCCATAGGAATGCAAAACCGCGATGGCATCGTTGGGCGTCATGCCGTCGGTATCGGGAACTTGTCCTGAGACGGAGAGCGTTATCGTTACCGTCGTGCCTTGCGGTTGGGGTCCGGCCGAGGGCGTCTGAGCCACGATCGTGCCATTATTCACGCTCTGCTGCGCGTAGCGGACGGCGATATTGAAACCGGCTTGGGCCAACAACGCACGCGCCGTCGCGTAGTCCTGCCCAATGAGATTGGGCAGCGTCACGATCGGACCGTTGCCCTGCTGTTCCGTGGGCTGCGACGGCATACCGTTGTTGACGACCAACCTGATCGTAGCGCCACGATCGACTTTCGCGCCTTTGCTGACGTTCTGCGATGAGACGGTATCCGGCGGCTCCCCGGCGATGGTTTGGCTGGTGTCGATCGTAACGCCCAAGCGGACGGCGAGCGCGCGAGCCGCGTCGGTTTTCATGCCGACGAAATTTGGAACGAGCACTGGAGCGGGGCCGTTCGATACGATGAGCGTCACGCGGCTTCCCTCGGGAACCTTTGTCTGTGGATTGGGGCTTTGATCGATCACGTTGTCTTTGATCGTGTTGTCAAACCGTCGCACGAGCGTGACGGCAAAGCCGTCTTGCTGGAGCGTCCGCTGTGCGTCGCTGACGCTATAACCGCGGACGTCTTCCAATCCGCGCAGCGGCTTGCCGTTGCTGATGAAGAGCTCGATCACTTGATTCTTGGCAACCCCAACGCCGGCGGGCGGCGATTGGCGAATCACGCGATCTGCGGGCACCGTTTCGCTCGCCGTCTTGGTGAAGCGCGTTCGAAGGCCGGCATTGACGATCGCTCGCTGCGCTTGAGACTGCGTCATGCCCGTGTAGTCGGCGACGACGACCTGGGACGCGAACGGATTGAGTGGTTTCGCGAACAGAACGTAGCCCAATCCCGTTGCGATGGCGAGCGCAACGAGCAACGCGCCGATCGCCCACCCGCGCGAGTTTCCGCGCTGTCCGATGAGGTCGACGTTCGAGCGGTCGGGCATTGGGGAGCGCCGCGGCGGCAACTGGACGTGCTCGCGTCGTGACACGGATGGGGCGTCATCGGCGATGCGATATCCTGGGATCGTGGGACGCTCGCGCGCTTCGCGTAGCGCGGTAGCAAGCTCGCTCGCCGATTGAAAGCGGTGTTCCGGCTTCTTCTGCAAGAGCTTATTGACGATCGCCGCCAAGGCGGGGCTTACGCCCGTTTGATCCATGTCGATGACGGGAACCGGATCGCCGATGTGCTTGAGAGCGACCGTTACGGGTGACTCGCCGGTGTAGGGCAACTTCCCGGTGAGCATTTGGAAGAGCACGATTCCCAGACTATAGAGATCGGCCGTTTCGTGAAGCTCGTGCTCTTGCGCCTGTTCGGGAGAAATGTAATAGACGCTGCCCATGACGAGTCCCGGCTTCGTGAGCGCCATCGTCTGTTGCGAAACTGCTCGCGCGATGCCGAAATCGGACAGCTTTACCACGTCGTCTCGTGTAACGAGGATGTTCGCCGGCTTGATGTCGCGGTGCAGCAATCCTTGACGATGCGCGTACGCGAGCCCCGTCGCAATCTGCGTCGCATAGTCGATTGCGACCGGCTCGGGTAGGCGCCCGTCTGCGGCGATGATTTCCCCCAACGAGGCCCCGTCGACCAACTCCATGATGATAAAGTACGTGTCATCCTGTCGCCCGACGTCATATGTGTTCACGATGTTGGGATGTGAGAGCTTTGCCGCCGACTCGGCCTCCTGGTAAAACCTGCGGACGAATTCATCGTCGGCAGCGTATTGCTCCCGCAAGACTTTAATCGCAACCCGGCGGCGCAAGAGGATGTCGGTGCCGCAGTAGACGGTCGCCATTCCGCCCTCGCCAAGTTTACGGTCGAGCCGATATCGGTTATTGAAAACCCGTTCTTCGATCATCTAGTGCGGGGTTTCCAAGGCGGTGGCAAGCACCGCGCGCGCGATTGGAGCCGCATAGGTCGCTCCGTAGCCGACGTTTTCGACCACCACCGCGACAACCACGCGCGGCGCCTGCGCCGGCGCAAAGCAGAGAAACCACGAGTGCGAGCGTCCGCGCGGATTAGTTGCGGTTCCGGTTTTGCCCGCGACCGTAACGTGTGGTAACTGTGCCGGCGTCCCAGTCCCCCGTCGCACCACCGCAACCATCATTGACGTTACCTTCGCTGCCGTTTCTGACGATACCGGGTTCGCGAGCGTCGCGGGAGTGGATGCGCCGGCGACGATTCCATTACGGACGATTTGCCGAACGATGTAGGGCCGTGGCTCCATGCCGGCGTTCGCGATCGTGGACGCGAGAAGCGCCATGTGAAGCGGCGTCATGAGGAGCGCGCCCTGACCGAACCCCATCTGTGCCAGTTCGCCGGGGACGATCGACTCTTCGGGCGGCACTCGATCGGTTTGTGCCGGAAGATCGAAATCCAGCGGAGCGCCGATGCCCCAACGCCGCAGATAGCGGTAGAACGTTTGCGTTCCCATGCGCAGCGCGATCTGCGCAAAATCGACGTTGCTAGAAAGCGCGAAGGCACTGGTCAAGTCTTGATAGCCCGTCGCTTCGCTTTCGTTGTCGTGTAAGAGAAAGTTCCCAATCGCTAAATAGCCCGGATCTTCGAAGTGTGAGTCCGTCGTGACCGTGCCGCCATCCAGCGCGGCGGCTGCAGTAAAGACCTTGAAGGTCGAACCGGGTGGATAGAGCCCGTCGGTGGCGCGATCGAGTAGCGGGGCTTCCGGGTCGTCGCGCAGCGCCGGAAAAGCACTATCGAATGCATTGGGATCGTAACTCGGTACGCTGGCGAGCGCCAACACCGCGCCGCTGCGAGGGTCGACCACCACGCCGGCGCCACGTGGATAGTGCGACAACAAGGAAAATAGTTGGTTTTGAATCGAGGGCTCGATGGTCGTTACGACGTCGGCACCCTCAGCGGCCCCGGCCTTGCCGGTCAGGGCCGCGAGCAAACTGGAGATCTGCGCCACTGGATCGCCGCTGGAGTCCGGTGGCGTCAACGCGCCATCGAATGCCGCCTCGACTCCGCTTTGACCGTAGCGTGCGGAAAGATACCCTACGGCTTGCGCCGCCGCCGGTCCCAACGGGTAGATGCGGCGCGACGCGACGGTGTGCGCCAAAACCGTTCCATCGCTAGCAAGAATGCGGCCTCGAAACGCGTCGAGCAGTACGTGGCGCGGGTTATTGGGCCGCGCCGCAATTCGCTGGGCCGCAAACAACTGCACGTAGAGTTGCCGAACGATGAGGATCGCAAAGAAAACGACGAAGAGCGACGATAAGGTCCGAATCGAGCGATTAGTCACGTTCACGCAACACAGCGAGCCCTTCGGCGGTACGAACCACGAGGTGCGCGCGCGCCGGTTCCGCACCGACGAGCGTCTCCACGATGCTCGCTGCCGTTTGTTCGGGGATGGGACCGAGCGAGAGGACCGTCTCGACGCCGAGCTCTTCGAGCAGCGCCGGCACGACATACGCACACGACGGCAGGGACGAAAAATAGCGCGCTTCGTAGACTCCGGACCGCCACGGGCCACGCCGCCCGAAGACGTTCGCGTGGTAATCCCACGCGCAGAGTTGTTTTTCTTTCCAGACAAAATCATCTTGAACGCAGAGTCGCCGGCAAGTCGAGCATTGCACGAGCGCGGCGACGGGACGCGTCAGGGCATCGATGAGTTCGTCCGGAAGGTCGTCGATGTTGACGACGTCCCGGCCGGCAAGCTCTTGCGGAAAAGGGCCGCCCCAGCCGACGCGGATCAACAGTTCCAAGTCATGTATCGCCGGTACGAAGGCACCGTCATCGTCTGCCGTAAAAGTCCGGTCGATCCAGTCGAAGAGTTCGCGCAGCGGTATCCCGACGTCTCGATGCGTCGCACCAACCACGATGCCCACGGGAGTCCACGCCAGCGGCAGGAGCCGGACCGTTACGGTTCCATTCCGCCGAAGCGGCCGCAGACTGCTCGCAATCGCCAAAGTGGCATCGTTGCCGCCCAAGACTACTACGGCCGCCGACTCAGCGGGCGTCAGGACCGAACTGTCACTGCGTTGCGATACTCTTGCAGGCTCCGGGGTGGGCCCGCTTTGCTTTCGAGCGCTTCCACCAGCGCCCGAGCCGTATCTAAACTCGTTAAACACGCGATATTCGCTTCGACCGCGGCACGGCGAATCTTGTAGTCGTCGGAGAGCTCTCGGGCGCCCTTTGCGTCGTTGATGACCAAGTCGACGGCACGCGCAGCGATGAGGTCCAGAACGTGGGGCGACCCTTCGGCAATTTTATTGACCGCCTCGCTGACGATGCCGGTGCTCCGCAAAAACTCACGTGTGCCCGGCGTCGCCACGAGGGAATATCCGAGTCGCGTGTACGCGCGCAAAACCGCGACGGCATCTTCTTTTTCTTCGTCGCTGATCGACACGAGGATACGACCGCCGCTGCTTGGCAATGGAACGCTCGCGGCCAAGAAGCCTTTGCGCAGGGCGCCCCCGAAATGATCGTCGATACCGAGCACCTCGCCGGTCGATTTCATCTCCGGTCCCAGCACCGTTTCGACCCCTCGCATCTTCGAAAACGAGAAAACCGGTACCTTGACGACGACGTACGGTACGTGCGGCCGTAAACCAATACCGTATTCCATGCCGGAAAGCTTCTCGCCCAGTGCAATTCGCGTCGCGGCCGCGACCAGATTGATTCCGGTTGCCTTTTGTATGATCGGCACCGTTCGACTGGCGCGCGGGTTCGCCTCGATGATATATAATCGCTCGTCCCGCATCACGAACTGAATGTTGATGAGGCCGCGAATGCCCAGTTCCCGCGCGATGGCGGTCGTCACATCGGCGATCCGCCGTTCCATCGCGGCGTCGATCGTTTGCACGGGATAGACGCTGATCGAATCACCGGAATGGATGCCGGCACGTTCGACGTGTTCGAAAATCCCGGGTATCAAGATATCGTCGCCGTCGAAGACGGCGTCGACCTCTAGTTCCAAACCGCGAAGATACTTATCGACGAGCAGCGGCGCGTCCGCATCGATTGGCGGCGCGGACCGCGCATAGGCCGCAAGTTGCGCTTCGTCGTGCACGATTTCCATGGCCCGGCCACCTAACACGAATGAGGGCCTGACGAGAACGGGAAAACCGAGTTCGCGAGCGATGGTCCGCGCCTCGCGGAAACTTCGCGCGGCCCGTCCCTGCGGGCGTTGGACGCCCAACCTCGCTAAGGCGGCCTCGAACTGTTCGCGGTTTTCGGCCATGTCGACCGTGCGGCGATCGCTGCCGAGAATACGCAGACCGCGGCGGCTGAGTTCGCTCGCAAGATTGATGGCCGTCTGACCTCCGAATGCGAGGAGCACGCCCTTGGCCGCCGTCGCCCGATACGCGGCTTCGACTTCGTCGGCGTCGGGAGGCTCGAAGACGAGCGCATCCGAGATGTCAAAGTCCGTTGAAACGGTTTCCGGATTGTTGTTGACGACCACCGGCGAATGGCTCGCCGCTCGCAACGCCCAGGCCGCATGCACGCAACTGTAATCGAACTCGATCCCTTGTCCGATCCGAATGGGACCGCTGCCGACTACGACGACGGCGGGCGCCGGTGTGCGACGCATCTCGTTGGACTCGCCACGGGAGATGTAATAGTAGGGAGATTTTGCGGGAAACTCGGCCGCCGCAGTATCGACCATTCGAAAGGCGGCCGCCGGGACGGAAACACGGACGCCGGCACGCGTATCGTCGTCAAAACGCTCTTCCACTTCGACCATCTCGACGAGTTCGTATAGCCAAAAGCGATCGATCGCCGATATGTCGTGGAGGCGTTCGATGGTTGAACCGCGATCCGGCTCGGGGGCTCGACGAAGCATCTCAGCCAGCGCAAAGAGCCGTTCGTGGGTGGGACGAACGATCGCCGATTCCAGTTCGCCCTGGCTCCATTCCGTTAGGTATCCGGTCAGTCTGGCGCGACGCAGATCCAATCCGCGAACGGCTTTGAGGAGTGCTGCCCGAAACGTCCGCCCGATTCCCATCGCCTCGCCGGTCGACTTCATTTGCGTCCCGAGCGACGTATCGGCGAACGGAAACTTATCGAAAGGCCAGCGTGGGATTTTAACGACCACATAGTCCAGCGTCGGCTCGTATGCGGCCTTCGTCACGCCCGTTACGGGGTTCGGTATTTCGTACAGGCGCTGGCCCAGGGCGATTCGCGTTGCGATTTTGGCAATCGGATATCCCGTCGCCTTCGACGCAAGCGCCGAACTTCGCGAGACTCGCGGATTGACCTCGATGATCGCGTATTCGCAACGTGTGGGGTGCAGCGCGAACTGGATGTTGCAGCCGCCTTGAACGTTGAGCGAACGTATCACGTTGAGACTGGCGCTGCGCAACAGTTGGTATTCGACGTCGGACAGTGTTTGCGACGGGGCTACGACGATCGAATCGCCGGTGTGCACGCCGACGGGGTCGAAGTTCTCCATGTTACAGACGACGATGCAGTTATCACCGGCATCCCGCAGGACCTCATATTCGATCTCTTTCCAACCTAACAGCGATGTTTCGAGCAACACCTGATGAATTACGACTCGCATTGAGCCCCGCCGCCAGCGTCGCGCGCAACTCCACTTCGTCCCACACGAGGCCGCCGCCGGTGCCGGCAAGCGTATAGGCGGGCCGCACTACCAACGGGTATCCGGTCAGCCGAGCGAATTCGACGCCTCGGTCGACCGCCGTCACGACCGCACTCGGCGCCACCGGCTCGCCGATGGCTTCCATTTTTAACTTGAATCGCTCGCGGTCTTCCGCTAAGCGGATGGTTTCGATCGGCGTTCCCAGCAACTCCATCCGATACCGACTCAGGACTCCGGCTTCATCGAGTTCAACCGCTAAGTTGAGCCCCGTTTGTCCCCCGAGCGTGGGAAGGAGCGCATCGGGGCGTTCGCGTTCTATGATTTCGGTGACCGATGCGACGCTGAGCGGCTCCAGGTAGACGGCATCGGCAATGTCCGGATCCGTCATGATCGTCGCAGGATTCGAGTTAACTAGGACGACGCGATGATTCTCTTCGCGCAACGCGCGGCACGCTTGAACGCCGGCGTAATCGAACTCAGCGGCTTGGCCGATGACGATCGGCCCCGAGCCGATGACCATGACGTTGCGCCGGCCCATTCTGGGCCGCTTTCATTACGGAGCCTGTAAGAAACCCCTTTTGCGGCGTTGGTTCGGCTTATGGTAACGTGCCGGCCGCGCTTGCGATGACGAACGCCAGCAGCATCCCCCAGGCGCCCGCCATTGCGAAGATCAGCGAAGCATCGGTCCGCCGCACTTCGACGCTCGCGACTTGCATCGGTCGCCACAACGCGTCGCGTAATTCGCCGGCCGTGTGCACCGTCGCGTAGATGCCGCGCGTAGAGCGCGCATACGCACGTAGGGCACCTTCGTCAATCGTCGCTTGTTGGGAGCTGCCGGCAATCGTATCGCCCTTGCGCGTTCCAATGCCGATCGCAAAGATAGCGACGCGCCTTTTCGCCAGCGCCTGCACCACGAGATTCGGATCGATGCCCGCGTTACTTACGCCGTCCGTAATCAAAATCACGGCGCGTTGTCCTTCTGGCGGGAATTGCGCGGCGGCAAGCGCCAGCGCATCGCCAATCGCCGTTGCGCCGTTGGGCGCCGGCACGTTGTGCAGCGCCGCCAACGCGGCCGCGCGATCGTCGGTGAGCGGAGCAACGACGCGAGCCGATTGCGCGAAGGCGATGATGCCGATTTTGACCCTTGAAGGCGCCTCGGCGATGAAGTCGCGCGCCGCGGCCTTCGCCGCACGGGCACGCGTCGGCCAAATATCGGCGGACGCCATGGAGCCGGAAGCGTCAAGACAAAGCACGACGCTGCTTTCGCGCAACGGCCGGGAAAGTAGGAACTGTGGACGACCCGCCGCGATTGCCATACTGAGGGCGGCGAGGAGCCACGCACCATCGAGCAGCGCGGGAAGCCAAATCCCAGGGCGCGCGGCCTCCACAAAGAGTTCGATCTTCGAGTAGAGCAACGCACGAACGTGCCCACGTTTGCGCGCATGCGCCACAAACAACCATACCATTGCGATGGCAAGCACGCCGGCGATCGTGCTCGACGGATGTTGCAACGTCACGGCCGTACGCCGAAAGCCGCGGCGAGCGATGCCGCGCCGTCGGCCTCGCGAAGTAGGCCCGCGCGCCAGCCCGCAGCCGCGAACTGCGCGATGGCGGTCTCTTCCCGCCGCGCCGTGGCTTCGCGATAGTTCCGTCGCTCGCGCGATCCGACGTACAGGCGCCGGCGTCCGCCTTCGGCGCCACGCACGTGAACGATGCCGGCAATGGGCAAGTCATCGTACCACGGGTCGCGCACGATGAGAGCGGTGCAATCGTAACGCGCTCCGAATTGGACCAGTTCGCGCCGCGCGAGGGTCGGTAGATCGTGCCAATCGCTGATGACCAGCAACGCCGAACCACGTCTCAAGACCCGGCGAGCGCGGCGCAGGGAAGCCGCAAGGCAAAACGACTCGTCACGAGCGTGTCCAATCGAGATGCGGCGGTCCTGCGGTTGAGCCGCATGAAACCAAGCCCGCAAGGCTTCGCTTGCGGCGCACGCGACGGGACGTTCTTTCCCGACGTTCATGGACGCCGACGTATCGAGAATGGCGGCGATCGTTAGCGCGATCTCGTCAGCCACGATGCGGGTCTGTAGCGCTCCGGAACGCGCGGTTGCCGCCCAATCGATTCGCCCGAGATCGTCGCCGGCGGCATAGGCACGAACCTCCGCGAATTCGTAACCATCGCCCCGATACAGCGGCGTGCCGGCTCCCCGCACGCGAGGACGACGGCTCCCGCGTAAGAGCGCCTGTCGGATCGTCATGCCGTTTAGGGCGGTGGCACGGCGGCGATGAGATTTTCAACGAACTCGCCGGAGCGAATTCCTTCCGCCAACGCCCGCTCGTTGAATTGCACGCGATGGCGTAGTACGTTGCTCGCAAGGCTACGCACGTCGTCGGGTATTACGAAATCGCGCCCGTTGATAAAGGCCAGCGCTCGCGCGACGGCACCGAGCGCGAGCGTGGCTCGGGGGCTCGCGCCGTAGTCGATGAATTCGGACGGTTTGCGCGTCATCGCGACGAGTTCGACGATGTATCGCCGAATCTGCGAGGCGACATGTACGTCGGCTACTTGGCGGCGCGAATCCCGCAAATCGTTCAACGTTGCAACTGGAGCGATCGGCGAAACGTCGCCGGCACCGTAGCGCTCCAGAATCTCCAGCTCTTGCTCGGTCGTTGGATAGCTAAGCTCCACTTTCATCAAGAAGCGGTCGCATTGCGCGAACGGTAGCGCGTAGGTACCGTCGGCGTCGACCGGGTTCATCGTAGCCATGACGATAAACGGTTCCGGTAAGGCGTACGTGTGAGGTCCTATCGTGACTTGCCGTTCCTGCATCGCCTCGAGCAGTGCCGATTGAACCTTGGCCGGAGCGCGATTGATCTCATCGGCCAGAACGAGGTTAGCGAAAATTGGACCAAGCACCGTGGCGAAGTTCCCGTGGCGTTGCTCGAAGATTCGCGTGCCGACGATGTCGCTCGGCAGTAGGTCGGCCGTGAACTGGATCCGCTTGAACTCGGCGTCGAGGGCCGCAGCGAGCACGCGACACGAAAGCGTCTTGGCGACTCCCGGGGGACCCTCGAGTAAAATATGGCCGCTGCACAGCACGGCCACGATCAGGCTTTCCACCACGTGCCGCTGGCCCACCACGCGGTGGGTAAGCGCGGTGCGGAGGCCGTCGTAAACCGCGTTCACCGCATCGATCGAGCGGATCGCCGCAACGCGCTGCAGGCCGCGTCGACGGCATCCGGCACGTCGCCGTCGCGGGTAAACGTGGCGCGCTCTAACGCGATCAACACGTCGCTCACCACGCGGGCATCGGGCCGTGCCAGCACGTCGCTCAACGTATCGCGCTCGGCGCACCGCGCCCAACGCCAAAGCGCCGCACGGATCAGCTCCGCCGACGTTCGATCGCGATGTTTTTCGAGCACCGCGATTGCGTCGCTTATGACGCACCGCACGTGCGTCGATGCCCCGGGCGATTCGTCACGCCGTGCGGTCGCGACGATCGGGCGTTGGCGCCCCGGCCGGGCCATAACCAGGAACGCTCCCAGAGTTCCTACACCCGCCGCACCGGCGAGGGGTAAGATTATCGGCTCGGCAATTCCGAAAGCCACTGTCCGAAGATGCGCTGCGCGTCGAACGGTCCCGGTGAAGCCTCAGGGTGAAACTGGACCGCGGCGATCGGGAGCGTCCGATGACGAAAGCCTTCGTTCGTGCCGTCGTTCAGGTTCGTCATCGTTGGGACGAGGGTGTCGGGAAGCGACGCCGCGTCGACGGCATAACCGTGATTGTGCGCCGTGATCAACACTTCGCCGGCCGCGAGATCCATCACCGGTTGATTCCCACCGCGGTGCCCGTACGGCAACTTATACGTGCGGGCGCCGCAGGCCAACGCGAGGAGTTGATGGCCCAGACAGATACCAAAAAGCGGCTTGCGACCGATGAGTTGGCGGAGGACTTCGATCGTATCCGCCAGATCGGTGGGGTCGCCGGGGCCCGGAGAAATGAAGACGGCCTCCGGATCCAGCGACAACAGCGTTTGCGCGGTCACATCGTACGGCAGCACGCTGACCTCCGCTCCGAGCGCGTCCAGCCGTTGGAGTATCGCTCGTTTCACGCCGCAATCGATAAGGGCGACGCGATGGTGCACCGCCTCTTCTTGTCGAGCCGGGACCGTGAGCCGGTCCGTCGCAACGCTCGGCACGAGCGCTTTCGTGTTGGCGTGACGCACGAACTCACGAAGGCGCCCCTCGGCATTGCGTACTGCGTCATCGCCCACGGCGAGCGCCGCCCAAATGGTGCCGTGCTCGCGCAGCGCGATCGTGATTGCGCGAGTGTCCGCGCCGATTAGCGCCGGAACTCCCTGGGCATCGAGCCAGCTCGAAAGATCTTGGCGCGACAAATAGTGCGAGGGATGTTCGGCGATCTGCTTGATGACGGCGCCCGCAACGCATGCGCGCCGGTACTGCGCGACGACGCCTGAGACTCCGTAGTTTCCGATCATCGGATACGTGAACGTGAGAATTTGCCCCGCGTACGACGGATCGGTCAAGGCTTCTTCATAGCCGGTCATTCCCGTGTAAAAGACCGCCTCGCCGAACGCAGTGTCTTCCACGCCGAGCCCGTGCCCGTCGAAGCGGCTTCCGTCGGCTAGAAAGAGCGCGGCGGGGTGTTTTGGCCGTTTCACGCCGCGCTTCGCTCCGGGTCGTAGGCGACGCGTCCGTTCACGATCGTTGCCAGAACCTTTCGCGGAAGCGCGCGCCCCGCGAAGGGCGTCGATTTGCCGAGCGACGCAAACCTTGCCGTTTGCACGACCCACGACCGATCCGCGAAGATCGTAATGTCCGCCGTACTTCCCGGCACGATGGTAGGCGGCGGCAGCCCTAAGATACGCGCCGGGTTGCTCGAGAGCAATGCGATGAACCGATGCAACGGCAGATCGGGTAGCGCGGCGGCGTACGCGCCGACGGCGACCTCGAGGCTCGAAAATCCCGGGGCCGCCATGCCGTTGCCGGCCGCCTTTTCTTGCTCGGTATGTGGCGCGTGATCGCTTGCGAAAACGTCGATCGTACCGTCACGCACGCCGGCGCGAAGCGCCGCGACGTCCTCTTCTCCGCGAAGCGGTGGATTGACCGCGGCGGCGGCACCGAGAGACTCGGTTTCGGCCCGTGTGAACGTAAGATGATGCGGCGTGACTTCGCACGTCACTGCGTGGCCGAGCGTTCGAATGAAACGCAGCAGCGCTAAGCCGACGCGCGTGGAGAGATGCGCGATGTGCCAAGCCTTGCCCGTGTCCGCGGCGATCAAGAGGTCCCGCGCAACCGCACAATCTTCGGCGATCCCGCGACCGCCCACGGCTTTTTTGAGTATAGGATCTTCGCAGTGCGAAATAATCGGTGGCGCGACGTCGCGTGACAGTACTGCCGCCGCATGCAGAACCGCGGCGTCGGCGACCGTATCTCCGTCGTCCGAAAATGCAACGGCGCCGGCTCGAGCCAGCGCCGCGAAATCGGCGGGTTCCAAGCCCTTGCGTCCCTTGGTAACCGCCGCGATCGGGTAAACGCGACAACACGCGCGCCGTGCCACCTCCGCCGCGAGCGTCTCGACGACCTCCGGAGTGTCGAGCGCCGGATTCGTGTTCGGCATGCAGGCGACGGCGGTGAACCCGCCCCGTACTGCGGCCAACGTACCGCTCGCGATCGTCTCTTTCTGCGGGAATCCGGGGTAACGCAAGTGTACGTGCATGTCGATAAAACCCGGTGCGACGACGGCGCCCCGCGCGTCGATGACGACTTCATCGGCCTGGCCCGCAAGGTCGCTCCCGACTTCCCGGATTTTCGCATCTTTCACGCGGACGTCCCGAAGCGCGTCGAGGCCGGTCGTCGGATCGACCACACGACCGCCTCGGACGAGTAGACTCGTCACTTTGCCGGGGGATGCACGAGAAAATCCAAGACCGCCATGCGTATGCCGGCGCCATGGTGCACTTGGCGCGCGTAGCGCCAACCGGCGAATTCGAGCACTGAATCGTCCAGTTCCATGCCGCGATTGTAGGGGCCGGGATGCATGACGATTGCTTCGCTGCGCACCAACGAGAGCCGCCGCTCGTCGAGACGATAATGCGCGACGTACTCGTCATCGGAAATCGGCATCTCGACGAAGCGCTCTCGTTGGATGCGCAGCAGGACGACGGCGTCCAACTGCGGGAGGACGGCATCGAAATTGCGCTCGACCGTCACGCCTTCCGCGGCATAGTCGTGAGGCAGAAAACACTCCGGGCCCACCAACACCACCGCCGCGCCAAGGCTTCGCAAACCATGAATGGTCGAATGCGCCACGCGACTGTGCAGGACGTCGCCGACGATTCCGACGGCGCGGCCTTTGAGCGGACCGAACTCTTCCATCAGTGTGTAGATATCGAGTAATGCTTGCGTAGGATGGGCGTGCACGCCGTCTCCCGCGTTGATAACGTGGCCATCGAATGCAAGGGCGATCTGTTGCGGAAATCCGGGCTGGTGATGACGGACGACGATAATGGAGATTCCCAACGCTCCCAGCGTCATCGCGGTGTCTTCGACCGTCTCGCCTTTGGTCGCCAGGCTCAAATTTTTCGGAGCAAGATTGATGACCGCCGCGCCGAGCCGCAGTTCCGCCAAATTGAACGATGTGAACGTACGCGTACTCTCTTCGAAAAACATGTTGACGCAACCGAGTCCGCCGAGCAGTGGTCCCGGTGGCGTTTCCTCGAACTGCTCGGTGCGTTCGAAAATGTAGGCCAGTTCCTGCGGCGTAAGATCGTCGAGATCGATGAGGCTGCGGCGTAATCGCACTAGGGAAGGTTCCGGAGCCGTTCGGAAATGGTCACTCGATCCGATTCGGCGGGTCGCGACTCGAGCAACACGCTGACACGCTCTTGCGGCGACGTGGGAACGAATCGGCCGACGTAGTCGGCGGAAATCGGAAGCTCCCGCAGACCCCGATCGATCAGAACGCAGAGGCGGACGGCCGACGGACGCCCGAGGTCGGTCACCGCATCCAGCGCGGAGCGTACCGTTCTTCCCGTGTACAATACGTCGTCGACGATCACGACCGTGCGCGCAGAAACGTCCGCCGGTATTTGGGAATCCGGGAGTTCGTGCGTGACCCGGTCGTCGCGATAGAGATTGATGTTCAAAAACCCAAGCGCAGGCGGCGCGCCGCTGATGCGTTCGATCTCGCGCGAAAGCCGCATCGCCAACGCTTCGCCGCCGCGGCGGACTCCGAGCAACACGAGGCCTTCTTGCGACTCGTCCGGCTCGAGGATCTGATGCGCGAGGCGCGCGATAATGCGGGCGACCTGACCGCTGCCGATCACCACGCGGCTGTCGACCGCTCTCATGCAGGTTCTTTCAGCGCGTGCAACGCCGCTTCTACTCGCTGCAGTTCGATTCGGTACGCTTCGAGCTTCGCCCGCTCCTTGGCAACCACTGCGGCCGGAGCCCTGCCGACGAAGTCTTCGTTGGCCAATTTCTTCTCTCCGCGATCGATCTCCATGCGCAGCGTGTCGAGTTCTTTTTTATAGCGCTCTTCCAGAACGCCGCGCGGCGCACGAACGGCGACGGCGTCAAACGCCTCCGCGAACGTTCCCTCTACGGGTTTGCGCCGCTCGACGTTCGCACCGCCGAATAGCGCGAAAAGCGACGCGAACTCGTCAGGAACGTCGTGCGGAACTTCAACAACCACGCGATCGCGAGGGTGCAAGCCCATTTGCGCTCGCACGTTGCGAACGCGTTCGACGGTGCGCTGAAACACCTCGAACTCGCGCGCGTCGTCTTCAAAGTTCGGGAGTTCGAGCGCATCGGGCCAGGCCGCCGTCATGATGGTCGGTCCGTCGTGCGGGAGCGCGAGCCACACCTCTTCGCTAATAAAGGGCGCCATCGGATGGAGCAAACGCATTGCGTTGTTCCAGACAAAGGACAGCACGGCCGCACGCGTAGCGCGATTCGCCGCCGCCTTCGTCGCCTCTACGTACCAATCGCAGAACTCATACCATATGAAGCGCCACACCGAGTCGGCGGCATTTCCGAAGTCGTAATGGTCGAGCAGTTTGCCGGTCGTCACGATCGTTTGGCGCAAGCGAGTGAGGATCCATCGATCCGCCTTGGTTAACCGGTCGTGTGCCGGCAGGGCCGTCGCCTGCGGCAACCCGTCGGGCAAGCGGAGCATGTAGCGCGTCGCATTCCAAATCTTGTTGTTGAAGTTTCGAGCCTCCTCGCAGCGCGATTCTTGATAGCGCAACTCTTGGCTTTCGACACGCATCTGCCGCAGAATGGAGATCCGGAACGCATCTGCGCCGTAGCCGTCGGCGAGCACCATCGGGTCGATCGTGTTACCGAGCGATTTCGACATCTTACGGCCGGCCTCGTCGAAAACCGTCGGCGTAATCAATACGCTTGAAAACGGCAGGCGGCCCACGAAGTGCAGGCCCAGCATTACCATCCGCGCGACCCAGAGAAAAATGATTTCGCCGCCGGTGATCATGACTTGTGACGGATACCAGCAACGAAGTTCCGCCGTCTCGTCGGGCCAGCCCAGGATGGAAAACGGCCAGATCGCGCTCGAGAACCACGTATCCAAGGTGTCCGTATCGCGGGTTACATCCCGCGTGCCGTGCTGACGTCGTGCAATTTCGAGCGCCTCCGCTTCGCTTTCGGCGACGATCTCGCGACCGTCGCCCGTGTACCAAACCGGAAGTTGGTGTCCCCACCAAATCTGGCGCGAGACGTTCCAATCCCGAATGTTCTTCAGCCAGTATTCGTAGGTTTTTCCATGGCGCTCGGGGACGAAGCGAAGGTCGCCGTTTTCGAAGGCCTCCAGGGCCGGCTTCGCCAGGGGCGCCATCTTCACGAACCATTGCAACGATAGCAACGGCTCGACGATGTCGCCGCTGCGATCGCTAATTGCGACCGCGTAGCGATGCGGCTGCGCTCGCACCAACAGGCCTCGGTTCTTCAGATCGGCCGTGATCCGCTCGCGTGCCGCGAAGCGATCCAGCCCCTCGTAGGGACCGACCGCTATTTCTTTTGCCGTGATTCGTGCGGCGAGATCGATGACCGACGGCATCGGCAGACCATGGCGCGTTGCGATCTCGTAGTCGAGCGGATCGTGCGCCGGAGTTACCTTGACGGCGCCCGAGCCGAATTCGGGATCGACCGCCGCATCGCCGATGATCGGAATGGCCCGCTCGAGCAGCGGCGGCACCCAGACCTCGCGGCCGATCAGCGGTGCGTAGCGCGAATCCTCCGGGTGGACCGCAATCGCGACGTCGGCCAGAATCGTTTCGGGCCGCGTGGTCGCAATCTTGATTCCATCCGCGGTGTCGTCCCGAGAAAAGGGATAGCGCACGTACCATAGACGACCATCCTGCTCTACGTGGTCCAGTTCGGCATCGGACACGGTGGTCTGCGCGCTCGGATCCCAGTTGACGAGCCGCGTGCCGCGATAGACCAATCCCTCGCGATAGAGTTGCACGAAGACGCGCCGCACCGCCGCGGACAATCGTTCGTCCATGGTAAAGCGCGACCGTTGCCAATCCGGTCCGAAGCCCAGGCGGCGGAATTGCGCGTCGATCTCGCCGCCGTATCGCCGCGACCACTCCCAAGCACGCTCGACGAACGCTTCGCGTCCGAGATCCTCGCGGCGCAGACCCTCGCGCGCGAGATCTCTCACCAACACGGTTTCGGTTGCGATCGCGGCGTGGTCCGTTCCGGGAAGCCAGTCGGCGTTGTTGCCGAGCATCCGGTGGTAACGCGTTAACACGTCCATCGGTAAATACGTCGAGCCGTGGCCCAGATGCGCGCGAGCCGTCACATTTGGCGGCGGCATGCAGATGATGAACGGCGGCCGGGCAGGATCGGGCGCGGCATGAAAATAGCCGTTGTTCTCCCAGTGTGCGTACAGACGCGGTTCGACCGCCTGCGGATCGTACTGCTTGGGAAGATCCATTTGCCCTTAGGCGGGCATATCTTTCTTGTGTTCGTGATAGACGAGTGTCGGCGACTCTTTCTTTTCGATGACGTCCTTGTTGACGACGCACTTTTTCACGCCTTGAAGAGACGGAAGATCGTACATCACTTCCAGCATCGTCTCTTCGAGAATGGAACGCAGGCCGCGCGCTCCGGTCTTGCGGCTTTGTGCCTTGTTGGCGATCGCAACCAGCGCTTCTTTCGTAAACTGCAGATCGACGCCGTCCATATTGAGTATTTTCTGGAACTGCCGCACGAGAGCGTTACGCGGCTCCGTCAGGATGCGTCGCAGTGCCAGCTCGTCGAGCGCGTCGAGCGTCACGACGATGGGAAGCCTGCCGATAAACTCCGGGATGAGTCCGAAGCGCAGTAAGTCCTCCGGCATCAGCTGCGCCAACAACTTGCCGACGCGTACGTCGCGTTTGCCCTCGGGTTGAGCTCTGAACCCCATATTATTTGCAGCGACGCGCGACTCGATGATGCGCTCTAACCCGTCGAACGCGCCGCCGCAGATGAAGAGCACATTCGTCGTATCGATTTGAATGAATTCTTGGTGTGGATGCTTGCGGCCGCCCTGCGGTGGAACGTTGGCAGTAGTTCCTTCGAGAATCTTCAGGAGCGCTTGCTGCACGCCCTCACCCGAAACGTCGCGCGTGATGGATGGATTCTCACTCTTTCGAGCGATTTTGTCGATCTCGTCGATGTAGACGATGCCCTTCTCGGCGCGTTTCACATCGTAATCGGCGGCCTGGATGAGTTTCAGTAAGATGTTCTCGACGTCTTCGCCGACGTAGCCGGCCTCGGTCAGCGACGTCGCGTCGGCCATCGCGAGCGGGACGTCGAGAATCTTGGCGAGCGTTTGGGCGAGGTAGGTCTTTCCCGAGCCCGTCGGACCGACGAGCAATATGTTGGATTTCTGGAGCTCTACGTCGTCCGCCGTTCCGCCGACGTTGATCCGCTTATAGTGATTGTAGACGGCCACCGCGAGCGATTTCTTGGCGCGCTCTTGGCCGATGACGTACTGATTGAGGATGTGGTTGATCTCTTTCGGCTTGGGAATGTTGCGTAAGCGGAGATTTTCATCGACGTTCTTGTACAGCTCTTCTTCGATGATCTCGTTGCAGAGTTCGATGCATTCGTCGCAAATGTACACGCCGGGTCCGGCGATCAGTTTACGGACCTGCTCCTGGGATTTTCCGCAGAAGCTACACTTGAGCTGGCCCTTGTCGTCCCCAAAGCGGAACATCGCGTCCGGGTCTCCTCTGCTTCCTTTACGCGGGTATCGGTAGGCCTTGTCGATTTTCGATGATCTGGTCGATTATCCCGTAATCCTTCGCCTCTTGGGCGGTCATGTAGTAATCGCGCTCGATGTCCCGCAGGACCTGTTCGAGCGGCTTCTTCGTCGTTTCTTGGTAAATTCGTGCGACCGTCTGCCGGGTAGCGATCAAATCCCGTGCCGCGATCTCGACGTCCGTCGCCTGACCCCCGATCTGCGAGACCCACGGCTGGTGGATGACGATCTTCGAATTCGGGAGCGCGTACCGTTTGCCCGCGGCGCCACCCGTCAGCAAAATCGAGCCCATTGAAGCCGCAAAGCCCATACAGATCGTCGCCACATCGGGTTTGATGAAGCGCATCGCGTCGTAAACGGCCAAACCCGCCGTGACGCTGCCGCCCGGGCTATTGAGATACATGTCGATGTCTTTGTCGGGATCTTCCTTTTCAAGGAAGAGGAGTTGCGCGATCACCAGATTTGCCAGATGGTCGTCAATCGGACCGCCTAGGAAAACGATTCGATCTTTGAGCAGACGCGAGTAAATGTCGTACGCTCGTTCGCCGCGAGCGGTCTGCTCCACGACCATCGGTACCAAATGTCCCATATCCCGCTGTAACTACGACACCGGCCGCGGAGTTTCTTCGTTGATTCCCACCGCGTTGTCAATAAGGAGATCGACCGTTTTATGCCGGACGATGCCGTCGATCACCGATGCAATGTTATTTCCGAGGGCGGTGCGGATGCGCCCAACCGGCTGCCCGTAACGCCGAGCGAGCACTTCGAGCTCCAGCGCGATGTCGGCGGGCGTCGCGGTCACCTTCTCCGCCTTCGCGATTTCTTCGATCAAGAGCGTTGCCTTGACGCGCGACTCGGCGGCGGCACGCAACGACTCACGGATCTGCGGTTCATCGTTTTCCGGCCGGTCCTCGTTCAGCCGTGCCAGTTCGGCGTCGACGAGCGACGACGGAAGCGGGAAATCCGCGGCGGCGAGGAGTTGTGTCACGATCGCGTTTCCCATCGCCTGACGCGATCGTACGGCAGCCATCGTTTCTAGGCGCCGGCGCACGTCTGCGCGCAACTCGGCCATGTTTTGATGCTGCGAGACTTGGCGCGCAAATTCATCATCGAGCGGCGGGAGTTCATATTCTTTGAGATCCTTGAGCGTAACATCGAACTGAGCGCTCTTTCCAGCCAACTCGGCCGCGCGATAGTCTGAGGGAAAGTTCACGTCCACCGTTTTCGTCTCACCGGCGCGCATGCCGACGATACCGGCGATGAAGTCGGGAAGAAAACGCCCCTCGCTCAACTCCGCGATTTCATTTTCGCCGCGGCCCCCTTCGAATGGCGCGCCATCCACCGTTCCTTCATAATCGAGCGTAGCGACGTCACCCAACAGCGCAGGCCGATCGACGGGAATCAACGTGCCCCGCTCTTTAGCGAGCATCGTCAGGCTGCGGTCCACTTCCGCTTCGCTGACATCCGATGGTGGACGGGCCACCGTGACGCCCCGATACTGCGGGAGCGCGATCTCAGGCCGAACTTCAACGGTGGCTTTCAGACGGCTCGGGCGTCCCTCCGCTTCTTCTAAAACTTCGACCGTGGGCCGCTGGACGGGAGTAAGCTCGTGCTCCTGAATCGCTCGCGCGTAGAGTTGGGGAACTACGTCTTCGACCGCTTGAGACGTCACGGCTTGCGCGCCATACGTTTGCTCGAAAATCTTGCGCGGGACCTTGCCCTTACGGAATCCCGGAAGGCGAACGTCCTTTGCAAGCCGACGAAAGGCTTGCTCTTCGGCGGCGGCAAGCTCGCCGTCGTCGATTGAGAATTCGAGCGCGACCTGCGTCGGCGCCAAACGAGTTAGCGTTGAGGTGCTCATAAAAAATTAGCGGAAGACGAGATTCGAACTCGCGACCCTCGCCTTGGCAAGGCGATGCTCTACCACTGAGCTACTTCCGCGCGTGTCGCTCGCGGTTTTTTGACGTTTTGTGTTAGTGGGTTCTCGCGGACGCTTGCGTCGCACGTCGTGCGCGACACTGCGCTCGGCTTCGGCGCCGCTCCCGGCCTCCATGCCTTCGCGGCGCCTCAGACGCCGCTCGAACCCACTAACACAAAACCTTCAAAAAACGGCTCGCTCATTATCAAATTTTGGGTGGCGGCGGGCGCCGATTCTCGGCTTTGGGCAAGCAGAGACTCGAACTCTGACGGGTCGCCCCACTGGAACCTAAATCCAGCGCGTCTGCCAGTTCCGCCACTTGCCCGGCGCCCCGGATATTGGTCATGGCAGGACGGCACCCTGCAAGGGTGAGCCGACCTTCTCAGTCAGCGTCTTTGCGCTGACCGGGTTACAACCCGCTCGGTCCACCGGATCGTCACAGAGCACCACGCCGGTGAAGATCGTCCCGGCTGTGCGAGCGCCGGCCATCGGGTCGCAATGCGTCTCGGATTGTGACTCTTGCACCGTTTTCCAGCAGACGACGGCGCCGTCGAATCGCGTGCCGCGCAGATCGGCGCGGCTGAGATCGACCGAGAGTAGCGTCGCGCCGGACAGGTTGCGCCCGGCGAGGTTCGCACCGCTGAAGTCGCAACTGACGCAGCCTGAGAGTAACGAACGAAGCTGATCGTCGGCTACTTTCGCGGCGAAATCCTTGAAGTTCGCGGCTACCACGATCACCTTCAAAAAAGTCGAACCGGAGAGTTGCGTGCCGCTGAAGTTGCACGCCGTACACTGCGCTCCATCGAACGCCACACCTTGAAGATTCGCATTCTCGAAGTTCGCGGCCAGCAGCCGGGCGGCGCGGAACGACGAGCGGTGCAGGTCCGCGCCGGCGAAGTTTACGCCGATGTAGGTCCCGTTGTCGAAGTTCGAGCCGGGCAGTTTTGCCCCTGAAAAATTGCAGCCGCTGCAGAATTTTGGAATTTGCGGGCCGAGGCTCTTCGGAGAAGTGCTCGCGATAAGCGCGATCGCAGCGAACGTGTTGAGTAGCAAGAACGAACCTAGGCCCTGCATTTCTCTATGGGTTACGTCCTTCGTTTGCCGGCTTGCCGCCGATGGTGTACGGATAGCGATCCATTTCACGCATACCCTTGACCGCGTGAGAAACGTAGATGTAGCCGCTTTGGTGGCTGACTTGGCTGGCGGTCGTGCTGTCGGATACCATCGAAGGATAACACGCGAGTTGGACTGGTTGGCAAGCGCCGGAGGGGAGCGCGATGATGGTGCGTGGCTGGGACCAGGTAATCAAGTCCGAAGAAGTCAGCATTGCGATTCCGTTTGATCCGGCCGGATAGGGAAGCAATAACACAAATGAATTGAGATAATCGTTGAAGGTCACGTTTGGTTCACCGCCGGCGCCCGACGTATTAAGCGCGGTAAATTTTCCGTTATGCAACGCATCGCTCGAGAAACTACCCTTGTAGTACTTTTCCCAGCTGCCGGGTGCGCCGTCAGACGAAAGCGCGGACCTGGCTAGCGCTAAATCGACGTACCGAGGGGCGGCCTCCATGTAGACGGCGTAGAGGTACCCGCCGACGGCGATCACCGAGGGATTACAGGCTCCCCCGGTTGCCGGTTTTAGCGGTTTGCGAAATGCGCCGGTGATGATGGCGCCCACGCGCGCCCATGTCTCACCGTCGTCCGAAGAACGCGCTAATCCCGCGGTACAGTAGAAATAGCCGCCTGGAGCGCCGCTCGTATAGTCTCGACCGCTGTAAAAATGATTCTCCCCATGATAAATCATCAGTAGATCGCGGCCATTTGAAGCGGGCGTGACGGTGCCCGGGGCGCCGTAGTTTGCATCGAATCGCTCCGTTCCGGGATCCCATGTATCGTAGATGGATACGGCGTACGGGAGAGCGGCCGGAATGGGAGCAAAGGTGTTCAGGTCGGACGAGGTGAGCAAAAATGTCCCGCTCTCGCCGTACGAAGGGGCCCCCGAATCGAGCCACATACGATAGGATTTGTTGCTGAACTGTAACGTGCTCACTTGCTCGTCTGGGAAGTTTACAAATCCGTACTCATTCGGCGGAATGACGACTTGCAGGCGGCCGATGTTTACCGGCTGCGAAAGGTGCATCGGCGTTCCCGTCGGCATCGGCAGGGGAGTAAAGAGCGGCGTGCCGACTGGAGGGCTTGGACTGGGACTCGGCGTTGCGCCGGGGCGCCATGCATAGCCCATTTGAACGTTGGCCTGCCCCTCGCCCGGCTTCGCCTTAACGACCGCATTCGACGTACAGCCACTCACATAGCTTGCTGAAATCTTGGCGGTGACTTTCGAACCGTGTTGCGTCGTCGCTACCGGGGCGAGCACAAGGGTGTCCGAGTACGGTTCGACCCCGCAGCGTGGAAGCGTCCAGCTACCGACCTGAAAAGACAGTTGGGCCTTGGTTGTGAACTGCAGCAAACCCCACGAACGGGGGACATCCCAGGTGCCGATTAAGATGGCGGCATGCTTGTGGTCGCCGTTCAGGTATGCGTTCCACGTTTCATGTGAGGCGTTCTTCGCCTGCAGCGATACCGAAAGTGTGTAGACGCTTCCGGTTAGCCAGGGGTACCCGGCCACGCATGCAACGTCGCCGCCGTATAAGACCGAAGGACAACACCCTGGAATGATCCCGCGGCCGTGGCCGACAGAGGGGCACTGGGTTTTCGCCGAGCCTCCCGCCTGGAAGATGTAGAATTCTGCCCCACGACCGTTGACGTAATTTGCAACGGTACTAAAGCGGATCTCGCCTTGGGCGCCGTTCGCATATTGGACGTAGAGGCCCCAGTCATAGAGCGCGTGCGCACTCGGAAGGGCCACAACCTTAACTGGAATCGCTACGGCCTTGTACGTGTCCGCCGGAAGCGCATAGGAAACGATGACGTATGGAGCAACCTTCGAGCGCGCGACGGCCGACGCGGGCAGAGGTGCGTTGCCGTACGGTGTGACCGCGGCCGGACCACGGCAACCCCCGACCACGACGGCTGCCGTTAGTCCGACGCCAAACAGGAACGCGAGCGAAGTTGAAGACCTCACAGACGACTCTCCTTGTAGTGCGAACGCCGTTCTTGGTCGATGGCGCGCACCCTTTGCCGGTTGGCGCGCGTCGTAGTTCGCCGCGCCTATAGTCAAAAATGTGTAGGCGAGTAAGGCTGGGGCGCAGTCGCTGCCGACAATCGAGGCCGCGTCGCCGGGAAAACCCTGAATTTGCACGGTGTATCGCTGCGAATCCCCGGAGCATAATGGACGGTGTTACTTCAGGTTGCTTATTGGAGGTTCAATGAAACGACTCTTAGTGGTTCTCTTGCTGGCCGGGTGCGCGGGCGCAAATCACCCCTTGGTCCCACAGACCACAGCGGCCGGACCAAGTTTAGGATCGCCCATCGTGCCTCTAGCCCATGAAGGCAAGTGCCATACGCGCAGCGTGACATACACCGAAGCGCAACTATGGTCGGGCGGCCACAACTTCGCAAAGCAGCAGACCACTTACCGCGCCGGCTACGGCTTTTTCAGCGCAACCGTTGCCAACAATCTCGACAACTCGCAACTCCTAGTGACCTGGGGAACCGGGCGTCCCGGAGGCAGCCATAAAAACAGCGGCTACACTATTCTCAAACCCAACACATCGCAGTCGCTAACTTTCGCTGACCCCGTGCGGAAGATCGCCGTTAAGCAGCGGCATCACGGCTTTTCTAACGGCAGCGGTGTCGCACTCGACATTCAGAGTTGCCCTAAGTAAACGCACCTTCAATGGTAAAGGCGTAGCGGGCGTCAATTTTCGTTGATTCGCAACGAAAGGTGCACGATGCGACTTCTTGCCGCCGGTAGACAAAAACCCTTACAGTCGTAAGGGTTTTTGAAACTTACACCGCCCAGGACTCGAACCTGGAACCAACTGATTAAGAGTCAGCTGCTCTACCATTGAGCTAGCGGTGCACGATATTGGTATTTTTATTTTGCGCCCTCCGGGACTCGAACCCGGGACCAACGGCTTAAAAGGCCGCTGCTCTACCGACTGAGCTAAAGGCGCGTGCTTCACCGGTTCGCCGTCTCTTTATTTTGGTTGTCGATGCAACTCCTCCGACGATGCTGGGGTGACTGAGGGGCTACGATCCCCCGACCTCCGGTTCCACAGACCGGCGCTCTAACCAGCTGAGCTACAGTCACCATAAAGCGGTAGTGTATCATGCGCCCGGAGGGACTCGAACCCCCATCTTCGAGTTTAGAAGACTCGTGCCTTATCCGCTTAGACCACGGGCGCAGGAATTGGTCGGGACGACAGGACTTGAACCTGCGACTTTCGCGTCCCAAACGCGACGCTCTACCAAGCTGAGCTACGTCCCGACACAGCGGATTTCGCATTCGGCTCGCTACGGCCCGGGCACCTCGTGGTAGTGATTTATAGCAAGAGTTGGTGGAAGGCTAAATAATTCGCGGTCTCCGTTCTCGCTGTATTCCCCGCAAACGAAAAAAGCTGCGCTATCCGAAGGCCGGCGCGCAATGCGGCGCGCGCGATTCGCAGGTTTGCGCCCGGCACTAGCAGCGAGCACCACGAGGCCGCGTGATGGCGTCTGAGCGTTACCAAGACGTAGCCGAAGATTTGGACGAGATACGCTTGAGAAGCGCACGCCATGGGGCCGATGCGGCCGTCCGGCCAGACGTACGCATAGGCGATCGGCTCCCCATCGAGGGCGAAGACTTGTCCGAAGGCATGGCGCGAAAAGTACTGATGATCGAGCGATCTGGTCGTTCCGCGCGCTTCCCGGTCTAGGGCGTTCAAGGCGAACTCGTGAACGGCCGGATCGATCGCGTCCACTTCGAAGCGATAGTCTCCCGCAGCCATCTTCGCCAGCTCTTCTTCTCGCGGGATCGCGCCGGATAACGATACGAGCACGTCCGTTGGCACGCAACCGAAACGCATTGCCAGTGCCAAGCTCGCCGCGTCCGACGCGCTGACCAACATCGCATGCGAAACGTCGTCAGCATCGGCAAATGCGGCATCGAGCAACCTTCGTCCGACGCCTTGGCCCCGATACGACGGCTCGACGAACAAATCGCCGATGTATCGTTCCTCCTCCGAATCGTGCGCCATTGCGACGCCTACGGTTTGCGCATCGTCGCGCGCAGCCCAGACAGTGCCGCGCTCTTGGAGTACGAGCGCTAAGCGAAACGCCGTTTCGCCGAACTCCCTACGGCGCGCGATCGCGCGAACGTCGTCCTCCGTGGCCCGCGCGATCGTAATCTCATCCACGTTCCGCGAGCACGGCCAGCAGCGCGTCGGCCGCGCGGCGACGATGGCTGACGGCGTTCTTCTCCTTCTCTGAAAGTGAGGCAAACGTGCGGCCTAGGGGCGGATAGAAAAACAACGGATCGTACCCGAATCCGCCCGCGCCGGCCTCCGCCTCCAAGATATAACCGTTGACTTCCCCGACGGCGCTGATGGGATCGCGCCCCGTTTCGAGCAACGTCAGCACGCAAACGAAACGCGCGGTGCGGCGATAGGGCGGCACGCCGCGTAATTCCGCCAATAACGCCGCGCGGCGTTCCGCCCAGTCGATGTCGGTGCCGCCGTAGCGCGCCGATTCCACGGCCGGTCGCCCGTCGAGCGCGTCAACTTCAAGGCCGCTGTCGTCGGCCAACACCGCGGCGGCAGTGTGCCGCTTGTGCAACTCAGTCGCAAGCGCTTGCGCCTTCAGCATCGCGTTGCCCGTATAAGTGTTGGAATCTTCGACCACGCTGGTATATTTTCTCGGAACCACGAGTTGCAGTGCCGAACGGGCAAAGATTGCCTTCAACTCGCGGATCTTTCCCGGATTCGACGTCGCGAGGTGTGCCTTCAAGACTCCAATCGCAGCACCGCCATGAAGGCCTCCTGAGGAAGCTCGACCTTGCCGACGCGCTTCATCCGCTCTTTCCCGGCCTTCTGCTTCTCCAGCAGCTTGCGCTTCCGCGTGATGTCTCCGCCGTAGCACTTCGATAAGACGTTCTTACGCATGGCGCTCACCGTCTCCCGCGCAACGATCTTGCCGCCGATGGCGGCTTGAATCGGCACCTCGAACATTTGGCGCGGAATCAACTCCTTGAGTCTTTCCGTAAGGGCTCGTCCGCGCGCGACAGCCTTATCGCGGGCGACGATGAAGGACAACGCATCGACCGGCTCGCCGTTGAGCAAGATCTCTAGTTTGGCGAGGCTGCCCTCGCGATACCCGATCAGCTCGTAGTCCAGCGACGCATACCCCTTTGTGCGCGACTTCAGGGCATCGAAGAAATCGACGATTACTTCGATCAGCGGCATCTCGTAGGTCAGAATGACGCGGCCATCGTGCAGGTACTCCATGTTTGCAAGCGTCCCGCGCCGATTTTGCGTGAGTTCCATGATTGCCCCGACGAACTCGGGCGGAGAAATGATCGTCGCCTTTACATAGGGTTCCTCGATCGAGCGGATTTCATGTGGCGGAGGAAGTTTCGAGGGGTTGTCGATCGTAGCGACGCTGCCGTCGTTACCAACGACGCGAAACACAACGGAAGGGGACGTCGCGATTAAGTCCAGGCCATAGCCGCGCTCGAGTCGCTCCTGGACGATTTCCATATGGAGCAAACCCAAGAAGCCGCAACGAAATCCAAAACCCAGCGCGACGGAACTTTCCGGCTCGTAGACCAGCGCGGCGTCGTTGAGCTTCAGTTTCTCCAACGCATCCCGCAAGACGTCGTACTGCCCTTCGTTGGGATAGAGTCCGCAGTAGACCATCGGAACCGCTTTGCGATAGCCGGGAAGCGGGACGTGCGCGGGATCGCGCGAGGAGGTTATCGTATCGCCGACATCGATCTCGCCGAGCGACTTGATGTTCGCGATGACGTAACCCACATCGCCGAGTTCGAGGCTCGCGGTCGGGCGCATTTGGGGCGAAAAGATGCCCACTTCCGTACATTCAAAGACCCGCTCGTGCGCCATAGACATGAAGCGCGTCCCCGGCGAAAGTCGGCCGTCCACCACGCGCACGTAACTCACGACGCCGCGGTACGCATCGAACTGCGCGTTGAACACGAGCGCGCGAAGATGGTCGCGATGGCCCTTCGGCGGCGCAATCCGCGCAACGATCGCCTCTAGAACCTCCTCGACCCCGACGCCGTTCTTGGCGCTCGCGAGGATGCACTCGCTCTGCTCCATCACCAGCAACTCTTCCACCTCGCGCATCACCCGTTGCGGATCCGCCGCCGGCAGATCGATTTTATTGATGACGGGAATGATCGCCAGGTCGTGTTCCAGAGCCAGATGGTAGTTCGCTAAGGTTTGCGCCTCGATGCCTTGTGCCGCATCGATAATGAGAACCGCGCCGTCGCAGGCCGCGAGCGACCGCGACACCTCGTACGAAAAGTCCACGTGTCCCGGCGTGTCAATCAGATTGAGCCGGTAGAGTTCGCCGCTGCGCGCTCGATAATTCAGCGTGACGGGATGCATGCGAATCGTTATGCCGCGCTCGCGCTCGAGATCCATCGCATCGAGCGCTTGTTCTCCCAATTTCGCGCGTCCCAACGGTGCGCGTAATTTCGAGCAATCGATCGGAGAGTGTGGTCTTGCCATGATCGATGTGGGCGATGATGCAGAAGTTGCGCACGTTCGCCGCAACATCCAGGCGATGAGGACGATCGGATTTCAGTGCCACCGGTGCGCTAAAAAAGCGGGATGCAGGCGTTAATCGTCAACCGGTAGAGTTCCGGACGAATCACCAACTGCAAGACGAGCAGCACGATGAGAAAGGCGATGTCCAGTCCACCGAGCGGCGGCACGATGCGCCGGATCGGCATGAGGACGGGCTCGATCAACGAGGCCAACCAATAAAACCAGCGACCCTGACGCAAATCCGGAATCCACGAGCAAACGGCATAGACGAAGAGCAGCAGGGTGTAGACGTTGACCGCCCAGTACAAAACCTTCCAAAGATCGCAGAGCGCGGCGTTCATCGCAGCGCTCCATCGGGCGGAGCAAGCCGTGCTCGTTCGATGGCATTCAATTCTTCCGGCGACGCTTCAACGGTCGGCCGGAAGCCCGTAACGGGTTTGCCGAACGTCCGCGTGTCCGCCCTCGAATAAATGCTGGTCAGTACGACGCCGTCGCCTTGGCGATTGAGCAGCGCCAAGGCGTACGAGAAGCCGGTCTCCGCGTCGGCAAAGGCGTCGTAGCGAACGAAGCCGACCCGCGAGAGGTCGGTTTGCGCCAGCCGCTCCAGCGCATCGACTTGCTCCCCAAGGCCTTGCAGGGCGACGCGGCTTTGCTCGCTTTGCCGCTCGACGGCGCTAAGACGGTCCTGGGAACCGCTGCCGCCGCCGGAGATGAGCCCGTCGTGCAGTTCAACGGAACGGCGCAGGGCCACCACGGCGGGCCTCGCCCAGGCGAAATGGTAGACGAGCAGCGCGAGCAACGCGCCGATGAGAGCCGCGGCGGAGAGTTCGATTGATGTCATAAAAGGATACAGATCGGGACCACGACGAGAGTCAGGTGGTTCACGGCGCCCGTAAGTGCCCGCTTACCGTTGCTACCTTCCGGTTCTGGCGGGGTTCACGAGGTTACGCCGCGTGAAGCCCAACTCCCATCATGGCCAGGCCATGATACCATACGGTCATGGTTCGTGCCGTGACGCCGATCGCCGCGATGCTGCTGATTGCAGCATCCGCCGCCGTACAAGTTCGGAGCAGCGATTTCCCCGCCGGCGGCCGCATCGGCCGAACGTTCATGGCGTCGGATTGCGGAGGGCAGAACCGTTCGCCGCAATTGGCTTGGCGCGCCGCGCCTCGAGGCGTGAGGTCGTTTGCGTTGATCGTCCACGATCCGGACGCTCCCGTGCCGGGCGGCTTTTATCACTGGGTCGTCTACAATCTGCCCGCCTCTACGCGCGCGCTCGCGCGAGCCGCCAAACTCTCCCCCACTCAACTGGGCGTCACGAGCGCGGGCAAGCGCGGATACTATGGCCCCTGCCCGCCGCCGGGTCCGGCGCATCATTATAATTTCACCGTGTACGCGCTCGACGTCGCCCCGCTGTGGAATGGAGCGCCGTTAACCGGAGCCCAAGTCGAACGCCGGCTCGCGGGACACACGCTGGGGCGCGGAACGCTGCAGGGCCTTGCATCGCATTAACGCGGGGCTGGAGCGCCTGCGGATTGTGTCGAAAAAGACGCGCAATGGATGAAGTCATTGTCAAGGTACGCGAAAGCGGCCCATATCTCGTTCGCGGAAAGATCACACTCACGGATGCGGACGGCAACAATTATACGGTGGAAGGGGAAAACATCGCCCTCTGCCGCTGCGGCGGCTCTCAGACCAAACCATTCTGCGACGGCTCCCATCGTGAGAACGGCTTCTGCGCGACCGAACGCGCCCAGGCCGTGAGCGAGACCCCCTAGTGCCATCCTACGTTCGGGCCGGCGAACTGCCGCCGAAGCGCCACATTCAATTCCGGCGTCCCGATGGGGGACTGTACGCCGAAGAACTCTTTTCGACGAAGGGATTTGAGAGCGTCTACTCGCTGCTCTACCACCTCCGGCCCCCGACGGCAACGCTCGACGTCCGGCCGTGGAAGCGCCCAGCGGTAAAGTTTTCGGCGAACGATCCGCTGCGCAATCGCCACCTGAAGACGCAACTGCTCGAACTAGACGGCGCCGATCCGATCGAGTCGTTAACGCCGATGCTCGGTAACGACGACGTTGTAATTTCCGCTGCACAAGCAAACGCACCGATGGAGTACTTCTATCGCAACACGGGCGGCGACGAACTGATTTTCATTCATCATGGCGCCGGGCTGCTCGAAACGCAGTTCGGCGAACTCGCCTATCGCGAGCGCGACTATCTCGTGATTCCCACCGGCACGATCTATCGCGTCGCGCCGACTTCGCCCACGCGCATGCTCGTCTATCAGTCCAGTGGTGCGATTACGATACCGCGCAAGTATCGCAACGAATTCGGTCAACTCGAAGAGCACGCACCGTATTACGAACGCGACTTTCGCGCGCCCGTGCTGAGCCCGCCGATCGAAGTTCAGGCTGAATATGAAATTCGGGTTACCAACGGGGGCCGTAACGCGATCTATATCGTCCAGAATCATCCGTTTGACGTGGTCGGCTGGGACGGCTACTGCTATCCGTACGCCTTCAACCTCGACGAGTTTATGCCGATCACCGGCAAGTTGCATCAGCCGCCGCCGGCTCACGCGACCTTCGAAGCGCCGGGCGCCGCGTTTTGCGCCTTCGTTCCGCGCCTATTCGATTATCATCCGCTCGCGATTCCGATACCGTACAACCACTCGAGCGTCGATTGCGACGAAGTGCTCTACTACGTCAGCGGCAACTTCATGAGCCGCCGCGGCGTCGAAGAGGGTTCGATCACGTTGCACGCTGCCGGCGCACCGCACGGCCCGCAGCCGGGCGCCGTCGAGCAGAGCCTCGGCAAGAAATCGACCGACGAAATTGCGGTCATGATCGACACGTTCAAGCCGTTGGGGCTCGCGGAGGCTGCGCTGCGCTGCGAGGACGCCGAGTATTACCGTTCCTGGATCGAGCAGCCGGTAGTAACTTAGCCGTTCACGATGCGCCCGCGCGCGCTGCCGAACCCGATGCGGCGCGCGCCGGCCTTTTCGCACCAACCACGTAGGGCAACTTCGTCGCCGTCCTCCAAGAAGGTTCGCTTTTCACCGCTACGTAGTTCGATCGGGCGTTCGCCGTTCCAGGTGAGCTCGATCAAACTGCCTTGCGTGCCGGGTTTCGAACCGCTGATCGTTCCGGACGCATACAAATCGCCGGGTCGCGTCACGGCGCCGTTCACCGTGGCGTGCGCGAGCTGCTGTGCGGCGTTCCAATAGATGTCGCGAAAACTCGTCAGCGAAATCGCCTGAGGCGGCAAGCCATGCTCGCGCATCCGCTCGGTTTGCAAGTCCACGGCGAGATCGACTTCGTACGACCAGGGATGCTCGAGTTTGAGATAGTCCAGCGGAGCGGGATCTTGCGACGTTGCCGTAACGCGAAATGGTTCGAGTGCTTCCACCGCGACGATCCACGGAGAAACGGTCGTGGCAAACGACTTGCCGAGAAACGGTCCGAGCGGCTGATACTCCCAGGCTTGAATATCGCGCGCGCTCCAGTCGTTGACCAAGACGAAACCGAAGATGTGGTTCTCCGCATTGGCGATGGGAATTGGCCGTCCGAGTTCGTTGCCCGGACCGATGACGAAGCCCATCTCCAGTTCGATGTCGAGGCGACGACTGGGGCCGAACTCCGGCGCGCTCGCAGCGGGAGCCTTTCGCTGGCCCCACGGGCGTCGGATCGGCGTACCGTCAATGACGATCGATGCCGAGCGCCCGTGGTATCCCACCGGAAGCCATTTCCAGTTGGGCAGCAGCGGCTCGGCATCGGGTCGGAAGAGGCGGCCCAGGTTCGTCGCATGTTCGAGCGACGAGTAGAAATCGACGTAATCGCCGATCTCCATCGGAACGCGCAGCACCGCATCGTTACGTTTGACGAGCAAACGATCGAGGCGACCGTCGCGCAAGCGCGCGTCGCCATCGACCCGCAACAACGTCGATAGTCGGGTGCGCACCAACGTCCAAACGTCGGGCCCCGCTCCAAGGAACGGGTTCAGCGCCGGCGCTTGCAAGAGTGCTCGGTCGCAACAATCGTCCAAAAATCCGGCGGCGGACGCTTCGTGAAGGTCGACGATCCGATCGCCGATCGCAACGCCGACGTGCCACCCGCCATCGCTTGCCTTGAAACAACCAAACGGCAAATTTTGAATCGGAAAATCGCTCTCCGGGGAGACCGAAAGCCACGACGTCAGGCGGGGATCGGTCGTTTCGTCGTTCGCCGTTACGGGCATGGCAAAATTCCAAGCGCCGTCAAGTCTTCGACCGGTTCGGCGAAACTGCAACTGCCGTACGCCACAAAGCGGTCGCGGCGCACCGATTCGAGCTCGGAGATATCGATCGTCACATCGCGCCAGGAAAGCGACGCTTCAGCAAATGAAAACGCGGCGCTATCTTCTTCTGCCACCACACGCTGGAGAGTTTCCTTTCGAACGCGTCGCGCCAGTGCGCAGGCGACGAGCAAATTCAAAAATCCGTGCATCATAACGCCGGTCGCGGCATCCCGACGGCGCACCGGATGATGCAGACCGGCAGTTGCTTTGAATGCGATATTCGCCGCCTCGGCGGCCGCGAGGAAATCGGCCACCTCGTCCACGCTAGGGAACGCCTCCGCCGTTACGCCGCCGCAGCGAAGTTTCGCTCCGAACTCATGCGACACGAGGTTTTTGAAGAGCACCTCGAGCCGCTCGCGCCCGGCATTGCGCGCCACCTCTACGAAGACGGGGACACGGCCGAGTCCGGAGCGATTCAAGGCGGCGCGCAGGTCCGCTAACGACTCTTCGGCAGGTACCGCGAACGGCGGTACTTCCAGACCGCCGATGTCGGCACGGCGCGCTTGCGGAATTACGGACGCGTTTGCGTCGTCGAGGATGACTGAGAGTTCGATCGCGTTATCGGCCCACGCCGGCAAACTCGATGCGCGCAAGATAAATCGGCCGAGCATCCATGCGAATGGCCCGGCGCGCGCACGTTCGTATGCTTCACGCGCCAGAGGCAGCGAGAGTTCCGCCGGCGGGAAGAGGCCGGCGTAGTCGATGAATCGTGAAAATGCAACTCGCGCCGACGGGCGTACCACCGTTGAGATGCTCATTCGCGGCTGCTTTGACAGGGCTCGCAGGGCGCCTTCGCCAAGTCGCTCCGCCTATGAGTACGGCGACCGAAGCGCGCAGCAATCCGCTCGCGCAGATCGACTGGGATTACGTGGAATTCTACGTCGGCAACGCAAAACAGGCCGCGCACTACTACATGTCGGCCTTTGGTTTCGATCAGGTCGCCTACGCCGGCCCCGAGACGGGAGTCCGCGATCGCGTCAGCTATCTTTTGGAGCAGAACAAACTGCGATTCGTGCTGACCGCGAGCCTGGTCCCCGACGACGAGATCTCACGTCACGTGATGTTCCATGGCGACGGCGTCAAAGACGTCGCGATCCTCGTTGAAGACGCGAGAGCGGCGTTCGATATGGCCGTTCGCGGCGGCGCCAGAATCGTACTGGAGCCGACGATGCTCGAAGACGATCGAGGACGGCTGATCAAGGCCACGATCGCGACGTACGGCGATACGGTCCACTCCTTCATTCAGCGCGACGGCTATACGGGAATCTTCGCGCCCGGCTTTGTCGAGGCCCGGCGAACGATCGCGCATGCCGCAAAACCGGGCCTCCAATTCCTCGATCATTGCGTCGGGAACGTCGGCTGGGGTGAAATGGATTCGTGGGGCGATTTCTATGCCCGCGTGTTTGGTTTTTCCCAGCTCGTGTCGTTCGACGACAAAGACATCTCGACGGAGTATACCGCGCTGCGCTCCAAGGTAATGACCGACTCTCGCCATCAAGTAAAGTTTCCCATCAACGAGCCGGCTGCGGGCAAGAAAAAATCCCAGATCGAGGAGTATCTCGAGTTCTATCGCGGCGCCGGCGTTCAGCACATGGCGATCCGAACCGACGACATCGCCGGAACGGTGCGCGCGCTCAAGAGCAACGGTGTCGAGTTTCTGGACACGCCGGATTCCTACTACGACATGCTTGCGGATCGCGTCGGGCGCATCGACGAAGCGCTCGAGACGCTACGCGAGCTTCGGATCTTGGTCGACCGGGACGATTTAGGCTATATGCTTCAGATATTCACCAAACCGTTGCAGGATCGCCCGACGGTCTTTTTCGAGATCATTCAGCGCAAGGGGAGTCTGTCGTTCGGCAAGGGCAACTTCAAGGCGCTCTTCGTCTCCATCGAACGCGAGCAGGAGAAGCGAGGAACTCTTTAGCCCTCCGGGGAGTTATGCGGCAACGTGATCACTAGCCCAGGACTCGACCGTGCCCGTCTGCTGGAGTGGTTTAAACGCAACCGCGAGCGCTCTGCCAGCCTCTTCGCGCTGATCGACGAAGACGCGTTTTACGATCGTCCTATTCCGTTGCGTCATCCATTCGCATTTTACGAAGGGCACCTTCCGGCATTCAACTTTATGACGCTGAACCAAAGGGGCTTGGGCGAACCCGCGATCGACCCGACGCTCGAGAAGCTCTTCGAGCGCGGCATCGATCCCGCGTCGAGTGACGATGCTCGCAGGCACGAACGCGCGGAGTGGCCGACGCGCGAGGTGGTGCAACGCTTTGCCGCGCGCTGCGATCTAGAAGTCGAGCGCGCCCTGAGCGCGTCACAAATCGAAGATCCCGACGCTCCGTCCCTCAAGCGTGGTCAAGGGGCGTACACGATTTTAGAACACGAGCCGATGCATCACGAGACGCTGCTGTATCTCCTTCATCAACTCGGCTACGATCGAAAGCGCCGGCTCAGCGCTCGGCACGAAGATCGCCCGATCGCGCCGGCGGAGTTCGTAAGCGTTTTGCCCGGAATAGCCACGCTCGGTGCGGACTCCGACGAAGCGGTATTCGGCTGGGACAACGAGTTCGAGCGTACGGAGGTTCCCGTCGCCGGCTTTAGCATCGCTGCGCGGCCAGTGACGAACGGTGACTGGCTGAGATTCATCGCCGACGGTGGACCGGCGCCGCAGTTTTGGCGGGAGCGCGACGGTGAGTGGTTCTTACATCTGGCATTCGAAGAGATCGCGTTACCCCGTTCTTGGCCCGTCTACGTTTCCCACGATCAGGCCGAGGCGTATGCCCGCTGGTCGGGGATGCGTCTCCCGAGCGAAATGGAGTACCATCGCGCGGCCTTTGGGACGCCTGCGGGCAACGAACGGCCGTATCCATGGGGCGACGATGCGCCTCGCGCAACACACGGAAACTTCGATTTCGAGCGCTTCGATCCGGAACCGGTTGACGCCCATCCGGCAGGGAACAGCGCTTGGGGCGTCGCGGATTTGGTCGGCAACGGATGGGAGTGGACCTCGACGCCTTTTGGGCCGTTTCCCGGTTTCCAGCCGATGGCATCGTATCCGTTGTACTCCACGGATTTTTTTGACGGCCAGCACTATGTGATGAAAGGCGCCTCGCCGGTAACGTCTCGAGCACTGATTCGGCGGTCGTTCCGCAACTGGTTTTACGGCGACTATCCGTACATGTACGCAAAGTTCCGCTGCGTTGCGCTCTAGAGCGACCGTATGACGACGCTCCCCACCGTAACCACGGAAAAGAACGTTCCGGTTACCGTCGCGTACGGCGACGGAATCGGCCCCGAGATCATGACGGCGACGCTGCGCATCGTCGAGGCGGCCGGCGCGCGCTTAGAACTCGAGCCGATCGTCATCGGCGAGCCGATTTACAAAAAAGGAATCAGCAACGGCATCGAAGCCGCCTCCTGGGAATCGCTGCGCCGTACCAAGGTCTTCTTAAAGGCGCCGATCACGACGCCCCAGGGCGGCGGGTTCAAGAGCCTTAACGTAACGGTGCGCAAAACGCTGGGCATGTACGCGAACGTCCGCCCCTGCATGTCGCTCCATCCGTACGTCGCCACAAAGCATCCCCGCATGGACATCGTGATCGTTCGCGAGAACGAGGAAGACGTTTACGGCGGCATCGAGCATCGACAGACCAATCAGGTCGCGCAGTGCTTGAAACTGATCTCTCGACCAGGCAGCAAGCGAATCATCCGCTATGCCTTTGAATACGCCCACGCGAACAAACGCAAAAAAGTGACGTGCTTCACTAAAGACAATATCATGAAGATCACCGATGGCCTGTTCCACCGCACCTTCAATGAAATTGCCACCGAGTATCCGCACATCGAACACGAGCACTGGATCGTAGACATCGGCGCGGCGAAGATGGCCGATACGCCGGAGGCCTTCGACGTGATCGTGATGCCAAATCTGTACGGCGACGTGCTCTCCGACGTGGCCGCCCAGATTACCGGCTCGGTCGGCTTAGCCGGCTCCGCGAACATCGGCGACCATTGCTCCATGTTTGAAGCGATTCACGGATCGGCACCGCGGCGCGCAGGTCAGAACCTTGCCAATCCTTCGGGCTTGTTGCACGGCGCTATTATGATGCTCGTACACATCGGTCAGGCCGACATTGCCGAACGCGTTCACAATGCCTGGCTGCGCACGATCGAAGACGGCATTCATACCTACGATATTTACAAAGACGGTACGTCGCGACGGAAAGTCGGCACGAACGAGTTCGCGGAGGCGGTCATCGAGCGTCTGGGCCAAAATCCACAACATTTGAAAGCCATCGAATACGATAAGGCGCAGATGAATCTGGCAATCCGCCCCGCCGGCAAACCACCCATGAAATTGCGGGCGGGCGTCGACATTTTCATCGACCGTCGGGACGGCAATCCGGACCAAATCGCGGCCGTCATGGAGCAGTTTCAGATTCCGGGCGTCAAACTCACGACGATCAGCAATCGCGGCACGAAGGTGTGGCCAAACGGCAATCCCGACACGTATTGGAGCGACCATTGGTGCTGTCGTTTCGAGGCCGCCGGGGAGCCGTTCTCTGCCGAGCACGTCGTGAAGCTCTTGCAGGTCGCCAATCATGCCGGTTTTGACGTGATCAAAACCGAGGGTTTATATACCTTCAACGGGGAGCGCGGCTACTCACTCGCGCAAGGCGAGTAACGCCTCGCCGGAGATGCTATAATGGTGACCGCGGAGTACGCTGGGCGATCGGGGCTCCCGAATCGGCGCAGCCGATTTGGGGCTCAGGAAAGTCCGGGCTTCACAGGGCAGGGTGCAGGATAACGTCCTGTCGGGGCAACTCGAAGGAAAGTGCCACAGAAACATACCGCGGGACGGTCTGCGTCCCGTAAGGGTGAAATCGCGAGGTAAGAGCTCACGGAGTCCTGCGGTGACGCAGGCTCGGGTAAACCCCACCTGAAGCAAGACCGCTCGATATAAAAATGGATGGCCCGTCCAAGCGAGCTATGTCGCAACGAGGCGCTCGGTAACGAACGCCCCAGAGAGATGGTCGTCGCCCGCCTGCGGGAACAGAATCCGGCTTACAGGCGTGCTCCGCTCTTTTACTCCCTGCAACCCGCGAGGCAAAAAAAGCGTTGTAACGAAAGAGTTTTATGCAAATGGCGCATCAATATTTCACTCCTGAGATGACGGTCGACGAAGCATTCAAGTTGCATGCGGGTGCGCGCCGAGTTTTTGCCCGCTTCCATCTCGGCGGCTGTTCCAACTGTGCCATCAGTGAATCGCACACGATCGGAGCAATTAGTGTCGACTACGGCATCCCTTTGCCGATGTTGCTCGACAGCCTCAATTCGCTGTTCGATCAAGGAACGCTGGCAATCGGCACGCGCGTACGCATTCCAGACGAGATTCGCTCAAAGATTCCGCAGCTTGCGAACGTGCCGGATACCGGGGAAATAGTCGGCGTGGAGAGCGGCGCGTACACCGCCGATTTCGGCGAAGTGCGCCTTCAAGGACTGGCGGAAGACTTTATTCCGATCGAGACGCAGGCAGCCGCCGGCTAAAGTTGGCGGCGGGCCCCGAAGCCCTCTTCGATGCCGTGCCAGTGGCCGACCATCGGCTCGCCCAGTTTCCAACAGAGATAAATCGGCTGTTCGTCGAGCACGGCGGGAAAGTCGATCAGGCCCAAATCGATGTCCTTGACGATACAGCCAAAGCTTTCGATCCTGTAGATCAGACGGCCGATTTCGTGCTTCAATTCGGCGAAACGGGGCGCCGGCAAGGGAGAGCCGACTCCCGCGAGACGCGGCTTGCGCGCCGGCTGCGTGTGATGCAGCGACGGATCGGACTCGAGCAGCTTGATGGCAAGCTCGCGCCGCCGGTTCAGCAGCTCCTCAACGAGGGGTTCCAGCTTTCCGATGAGGGCGTTGGCACGTTCGGGCGAAAAGAGTTTCATATGGGTTCCCTGCGCATCGTCTTCGTGACGGGTCTCTCCGGTGCAGGCTTGAGCCAGGCCATCAAGTCATTCGAGGATTTGGGATTTTACTGCATCGAGCACCTTCCTCCCGTGGTTCTCGACGCTGCCCTCAACGCATTGGGAAACTCGGCGGTGCGTGACGTGGCCATTGCCCTCGACGTTCGCAGCGACGGTCAATTGGGCGACGCGCGTCATGCCATCGACGGGATCTCGAATGCGAGCCAGGTACGGGTACTCTTTTTGGACGCCTCCGACGAGTTGCTGGTGCGGCGGTTCAGCGAAACGCGCCGGCGACATCCGTTGCTGGATGGCGGATCGGTGCGCGAAGCAATTCAGGCGGATCGGCGCGCCCTCGCGCCGTTACGCGAACGCGCCGACGTCGTGCTCGACACCACGAATCTGACCCATGGCGGTCTCAAGGACCGCATTGCCGGCGCGTTCGCAGGTGACGAGCCGCTCCGCTTGGCGGTCACTTTCGTTTCGTTTGGCTTTAAGTTCGGCATTCCGACCGATCTCGATCTGCTCTTCGACGTGCGGTTCTTGCGCAATCCCAACTATGAGGACCGTCTGGCGCCGCTGACGGGCGCCGATCCGAACGTGGGCGCCTTTATCGAGGCCGATGCTTCGTTGGAACCATTTCTGTCGAAGACGAGCGACCTTCTCGAATACCTATTTCCGCGGTATCTTTCCGAAGGCAAGACGCAATTGACGGTTGGCTTCGGCTGCACCGGAGGACGCCATCGCTCCGTCTATGTCGCGCGACGCCTGATGCGACGCTTTGCCGACGATGCGCGTCTCTCGATAACGTTTGAGGCGAGAGAACTGCAGGGAGCGGTCTGATGCGCAAGCGCGTTGCCGGCTCGCTTCACTGGCTCGTGCCGGGGCTAGGCGTCAAACGTTGGCTGGTGCTGGCCGCGGTCGGGACGATTCTTCTTCTCGATGCGGCGGCCCGCTGGTTCGTCGCGGAGGGGACCGGCATTCACATCAATGAGGTGCTCGACGACGTCGTCGACGACTATTTTCCGCCCGCGTATTTGACGTGGATTTTGGGCACTGCGGGGTTGGCTGCGATCGTCGTCGCGATTTCGATGGCGTTGCGAAGCGTTGCGCGCACCGTGCGCGAGCGCACCCCAAAGGGATTCCGCGATGCCTTGGCCGGGCGGCGTTTGCAACAGGGCTACAAGATCGTCGCGATCGGCGGCGGCACGGGGCTATCGACGCTGTTGCGCGGACTCAAGCGACGCACGAGCAATCTCACCGCCGTCGTCACGGTGAGCGACGACGGCGGGTCATCCGGGCGCCTGCAAAAGGAGTTAGGCGTTCTGCCGCCCGGCGACGTGCGCAACTGTCTGGTGGCACTCGCCGATGATGAAGCACTGGTCACCGATCTGTTTCGGTATCGCTTCACCGAAGGCGAAGGGCTCAGCGGCCACTCGTTCGGAAATTTGTTTTTAGCCGCGATGTGCGGCATTGCCGGCGATTTCGATCGGGCGATCAAGGAATCGAGTCGAGTGCTCAACGTGGTGGGCCGGGTCTTACCGGCGACCCTGGGGGTCGTGCGACTCTGCGCGGAACTCGACGACGGAACCATCGTCGCCGGTGAATCGAACATTTCGAAAGCTCCTCGCCGAATTCGGCGTATCTTTTTCGAACCGCCGGCCGCGGCGGCACCGCTGGATGAGGTGATCGCAGCGATTCGCGACGCCGATGCAATCGTGCTCGGGCCCGGATCGCTCTTTACGTCGGTGGCGCCGAATTTCTTGGTTAGCCACATCGCCCGCGAAGTCGCCGATGCGCGCGCAGCGAAAATTTACGTGTGCAACGTGATGACGCAGCCCGGAGAAACCGACGGAATGACTGCAGCGGATCACGTCGAGGCGCTCCTGGCAAACGCGGGAGCGCGCGTATGCGACTACGTCATCGTCAACGATCAGGCGCCATCACGTTTGCGCGAAGCCTATGCCCTCGAAGGGCAAACGCCCGTCGAGCCCGACGTGCGGCGCATCAGCGCGATGGATCTCGAACCGGTGTGCGCTGCAGTGATCGGCGAAACCGAAACGGTCCGGCACAATCCCGATAAACTGGCGTCGGTCGTCGTGGGGATCATCGATCGCACCGTGGCGCAACGAGCGACTCTGGTGAGGCCGGCGAGCGCGTACCGCCGGTCCACCGCCGCCGGCTAATGACCCGGTTCTTGTGCGAGCGTTAAATTGAGCGTGAACGGTTTGCCGGGCTCGGCGTTCGTGCTCGCATTGAGCGACGCATAGCCTTTCGCCTGAACGGAATAGTCGACGATCCCGCTCGGGACCTTGTCGATTGAATAGTGGCCTGACGCATCGGTTGTGGCGGTAAGGACCGTGTCGATCGTCACCACCGCGCCCGAGACGGGCGCATTCGTGGCCGTATCGAGAACCGTTCCACTCACGGTCGTATAGCCTGCCGCCGGAGGAAGCGCATCGTTGTTACAAGCCGTCGCGCCCACGAGCAACAGCGCAACGATGACGGCCGTGCGTCTTCCCAGCAATTTCATAGGTGAAGGAGTTCGCCGCGCGGAAGCGGCCGGTCCTATGCCCACCACCGCTCCGGCGTCACATGCGTCCGGACTCGTGTATTGCGCGAATGCGTTGGAGGCGATCGGCCGCACGCCTTTGATTAAACTGAACAAGGTGGTTGACGACGCCTCCTGTTTGGTTTTAGCCAAGGTGGAATACGTGAATCCGGGCGGTAGCGTGAAGGATCGTCCCGCGCTTGCAATGCTTGACGCTGCGGAGCGTGACGGTTTCCTCAAGGCGGGCGGCACGATCGTCGAACCGACCAGCGGCAACACCGGCACCGGTTTGGCCATGGCCGCGGCCATTCGAGGATATCGCTGCATTTTGGTCATGCCGGACAAAATGTCGCGCGAAAAGATCGACCTGCTCCGTGCCTACGGTGCGGACGTCGTCATCACACCGACCAACGTGCCGGCGGATTCGCCTGAGTCCTATTACGGCGTCGCGAATCGCTTGGCATCTGAGATTCCAGGCGCCTTTCAACCGAATCAGTTTCACAATCACGTCAATCCGGAAGCGCACTACCGCACGACCGGCCCCGAGATTTGGGAGCAGACGGGTGGGACGATTACGCATCTGGTCGCAGGCATCGGGACCGGCGGGACGATCTCCGGAAGCGCGCGTTTTCTCAAGGAGAAAAATCCACAGATTCACGTCGTCGGAGCGGATCCCGAAGGCTCGATCTATTCCGGCGATATTCCGCGCTCGTACGCCGTCGAAGGAATCGGGATGACGTATCTCCCCGAAACGGTGGACCTTCGCGTCATCGATGAGATGGTCCGCGTGTCGGATCGCGACTCGTTTTTGATGGCTCGCCGGATCGCGCGCGAAGAGGGGCTGCTCGTGGGAGGTTCCTCGGGGACCGCCGCCGTGGCAGCGGCCAAACTAGCGAAGACGCTCTCCCCGCAGGCCGTGGTCGTCGTAATCCTTCCCGACTCCGGGCGCGGCTATATGTCGAAAATTTTCAATGACGACTGGATGATTGCCAACGGCTTTTTGGCCGACACGAAACGGCGAGCGACCGTCGGCGACGTCTTGCGTAGCAAGACCCCCGTTCCGCCGCTGATCACGGTCCAACAAAACGACACCGTCAAGACCGCGCTGGATTTGCTGCGCCAATACGAGATTTCGCAACTGCCCGTAATGCAGGGACACGAAGTCGTGGGTAGCGTCAACGATGTCGGCGTCATGCAAAGCGTCTTCGATCATGCCGACATCCTCCACGAGCCGGTGAGCGAGATCATGGGACGGCCGTTCCCGGCGCTGGAACAATTCGAGGAAATCGACCGAGCGTACAAGTTGCTCACGCTAGCCAATCCGGCGATCGTCGCGACGGACGACGGTGAGCCCATCGGCGTCCTCACTCGGCAAGACATCATTACGTTTTTGTCGACCAGCTCCGACGTCGTCGCGACGTGAAGTTTTCGACCAAGGCGATACACGTCGGCCAAGATCCGGATCCGGCGACCGGCGCGACGATCGTCCCAATCTACCAAACGTCGACCTACACGCAAGATCGCGTCGGCGAGCATAAGGGCTTCGACTATAGCCGCACGATCAATCCGACGCGTCTCGCCTTGGAGCGGCAGTTGGCCGCGCTGGAGAACGGGCGTTACGCAAGCGCGTTTTCCAGCGGAATGGCGGCGACGTCGGCAGTAGTGGGGTTGCTTTCGAGCGGCGACCACGTCATCGCCGGCGACGATCTCTACGGCGGAACCTATCGCGTGTTCGCTCACGTCTTCCGGCGCTACGGGATCGAGTTTACCTACGTAGACACCTCGGATGTCGGTGCAGTCCGCGCCGCGATCCGCGCGTCCACAAGACTCTTTTGGCTTGAGACACCGACGAATCCACTGTTGAAGATTGCCGACATCGCGGCCATCGCCTCCCTTCGCCGCAACGGCCAAACGTTGGTCGTGGATAATACGTTCGCGACGCCGTACTTCCAGCAGCCACTCGGCCTCGGTGCGGATATGGTGGTGCATTCGACGACGAAGTATATCGGCGGGCACAGCGACGTAATCGGCGGCGTGGCAATTACCAACGATGCGGCGCTCCACGATCGAGTTCGCTTTATGCAGAATTCGGTGGGCGGCGTGCCCGGCGCGCAGGATGCGTGGCTAACGATGCGCGGCGCAAAAACGCTCGCGCTGCGCATGCGCGAACACGCGCGCAACGCGCAATTGATCGCGGAGTTCCTGCAGACGCGCGATGACGTCGCGCAAGTCTACTACCCCGGTCTAACGTCGCACCCGCAACACGCGCTCGCACGACGGCAGATGACCGGCTTCGGCGGGATGGTCTCCTTCGCGCTCGATGACGCGGATCGCGCAATGCGGCTGGCCCACAGCCTGCGCTATTTCAGCCTGGCCGAGAGCTTGGGCGGCGTCGAATCACTCATTTGTCACCCCGCACGAATGACGCATAGTTCGATCCCCAAGGAAGAACGCGATCGCCGTGGGATGGGCGACGGTTTGCTGCGTCTCTCCGTCGGCATCGAAGACGGCAGCGACCTGCTCGACGATCTGCGGAGCGCGCTCGACCGTACGGCTACGCCGGCGACGGCGGGCTATGGTTGATAGAGCGGGTACCGAACCGCAGTAACGTCGCCCAGGAGGCGTCGGGCTTCCTCCGCACTCGCATCGCCGATTCGCGCCGTCTCGGCGAGCACGATTCCTCGCTGGCCGTCCGCCCAAACGATCGCGTATTCCTTGCGCGCATCGAAACCGCTGCCGTACGCTATCTCAACGAAGTACGCCGGCATCCCGTTGAGCAACGTTATGGGCGTCTTGTTCCGAATGAGCGTTCCTTCTTGCGAGCCGTGCGTCTGGCTCTCGAATTGTCCCTCCCATTCGTTCGGGGGGCCGTTATAGGCTTCCATCGCGAGTTGAATGGTGCGCGCATCTTCTTTCCCCGCGTGAACGACCCAGACGGCGACGGTCTGCAAGTCTTCACTCAACTGCTCCAACGATAACTGTTGCCAACCCAACAAGATGGCGCCTGACGGCGCCTTGAACGTCATCGCGGGATCGGTGTAGACGAGCGGATCCGCAGGCGGCGTCGGAGCGGGAGTTTGTGCGCCGGCGCGGAGCGGCCCCGATAGCATACAGGTAATTGCAAGAGCGATCGTTCGTCGATTCATCGTTGGTCTAAAACGTTCGCCAGGGCCGGCAGCGAAACTTCGTAGCGATATGCGATGTTGCGATGGTCGTCGTCGAACTCCTCGTGGCGCACGTCCAATCCCAGTTCGCGAATCCGAGCGGCGACGACCCTCGAGCCGATATCGAGATGGTACTCATCCCGGCGGCCACAATCGAGATAACGCAGGCGCAGCCGGTCTAGTTCTGCGCGCGACCGGCTCACGCGCAGCGCGGGATCGAAGGCGAGCCAACGGTCGAAGACGTCGTCCCGTAACTCGCCGGTTGCCGCGTCGAAGGGCAAGTCCAGGTCGAATGCCGTGTCGCTCCGTGGCGAATAGGCTGCCGCGTAGGCGAGCATCTCCATCGTCGTGTAATCGTCGTGGTGACGCTTGTGTTGCTCTTCAAACGCCTGCACGAACGCCCGAACGTCGAAATCGTACTTCTCGAGACGGCGATGAGCGACAGGGAATGCCATCGAGTGAGCGTAGCGGAAATACGAATCGCCGCTATGCGAGGCGAACGCGGCGAACGTTCCGGGGTGTTGCAAGACCAAATGAATGGCGCCGAAGCCGCCGGACGATTTTCCTACGACCGCCCGACCCCCTTCGGACGCGATCGTGCGGTAGCGTCGATCGACGTGGCCAACGACGTCGCGAACGGTGTACGTTGCGTAGTCGCCATTGTGGATTGAATCGACATATTGCGAGCCGCCCAACCGCGTGAAGCCGTCCACCAAAACGACGAGCGCCGGCGGCATGCGCTTTTGATGCATCAGTCGATCGGCCCATTGCAGCACGTTGGTTTCCCACGGCCGCGCGGCGATGAGCGCCCCGACATCGCCGGTGTAGCCATGTAAGACGTAAATGACCGGGTAGCGGCGCGATGCATCGGCGTCGTATCCCTCGGGCAGATAGGTGACGATGGGCCGCTCCGCTGGATCTCCGAGCGCGTTGCCGCGCAACGCTTCGCTCGCGATGCTTTCGATTCGGACGTCCCCTTCCAGTCGAAGCATCTGCGCGATGTCGGATCGCTGCTGCATGGCGGTTTGGTTCGGCGCACGAAGAACCCACGCCTAGAGATGGTCGATCGGCATGCTTGAGCTCAAGCGCGCGATTGATTTGCGCGGCGCGGTTGCAGTCAACGTCATCACGATGATCGGTATCGGGCCGCTCGTGACGATTCCACTCGTCATCGCGGCATTAGGGGGCCCGTTAGCCCTGGTCGGCTGGATCGCGGGCGCGATCGTCGCACTTTGCGACGGCCTCGTTTGGGCGGAACTTTCTTCGGCGTTTCCCGGCTCGGGCGGCACCTACGTGTACCTTCGGAACGCCTTCGGAGCCAAGGGCCTCGGCAGAGCGCTCGCGTTTCTCTTCAATTGGCAGTTTTTGCTGTATGCGCCGTGTTTGCTCGCGAGCGGCTACATCGGCTTCGCGAACTACGCGGCCTATCTCTATCCCAAAATCGGCGAGAACGTCGCTCTGCACGACGGGCTCGCCGTCGCGATCGGGGTGGTGACGACGGTGTTGCTCTATCGGCGTACGGCGCAGGTCGCGCTGCTCGGCGCGGCGCTCGCCGTGGTCGCGACGCTCACCGTCGCGCTCGTCGCGCTCGCCGGTCTCTCGCACGCGAACTTCGCGCAAGTCGTTCATCTCGGCGCTCCGTTTCGCTTGAGCGCGGGCTTCCTCGCCGGATTCGGGGTCGCGCTCTACATCACGCTGTACGATTATGTCGGATATGCCGACGTCGCACTGCTTGGCGACGAGGTCGTGCGTCCGGCCCGAACGATCCCTTTGGCGATCGTCGTTTCCGTTATAGTCGTCGCCGTCTTGTACGTGCTTCTCCAGATCGGCGTGCTTGGCGCCGTGCCGTGGCGTTCGTTGCTCGATGCGCACGGTCAACCGACGGTGCAGGCCCAGTACGTCGGCGCCTTCGTGGTCGAACGCGCATGGGGGCGGGCTGCCGCGCTCGGCGTGACGTTCATGGTGCTGATAACGGCCTTTGCCTCGCTCTACGGGAATCTTCTCGGTTTTTCGCGCATCTCGTTTGCGGCGGCGCGAGACGGCGCATTTTTCGAGGCCTTCGGGCGTCTTCATCCACGCAAAGAGATTCCGCACGTTGCGTTGCTCGTCGTGGGCGGGCTCTCCCTGATTGCCAGCCTCTTCACGCTCGACCAAGTCATCGCGTTTCTCACCGCCGGCATCGTTTTGATTCAAGGAGTCGCGCAAATTCTTGCACTCATATTGTTGCGGATTCGTCGGAGTGCGACGCCGTTTCGGATGCCGCTGTATCCCTTCCCCGCGCTGATTGCGTTGGTCGGATGGAGCATCGCGTTTGTCTATTCGGGTCCGCTTGCGATCGGACTCGGTGTCGGTTGGCTTGCGGTCGGCGCGTTCGTTTTCTTAGGGATCGCATGGCGCCAGCGCTGCTGGCCCTTCGCGGTCGCCGCTGCCGTTATCGCGCTGTCGTTGCCCGGCAGCGCGCACGTCGATGCCGCCTCCGGCGCTGTCACGTGGTCGAATTGGAATACGGCGCGCGTCACGATGGACCGTGGCTATCCGACCTTTACGGTCAACGGTCGCCCATTTTTCATCTACGGCGCGGCGTTTTTTTACGAGCGTATTCCACGCGATCGGTGGCGCGCGTCGCTGTTAACCTATAGATCGCTCGGAATCAACACGCTGGATCTGTACCTTATTTGGAACTGGCACGCCCCGGCGCAAGGCGTCTTGGATTTCACGGGGGCGACCGATCAACAGCGGGATCTTCGAGGCTTGCTGAACCTCGCGCATGAGTTGGGGTTTAAGTTGATCCTGCGCCCAGGGCCGGTGATTCGCAACGAGTGGCGCAACGGCGGCTACCCGGGATGGCTTCTCGCGCGTCGGCCCTACAATATGCCGCTGCACGACGTGCTCGAGGGCCGTTATCCCGCGACGGCGACGCTGCAGAATCGACATGCCGATGCGGCCGCGAACGAGTGGCTTCACAATACGACGCATCTCGCTGAAGCGTCCTCGTGGCTTCGCGAAGTGCTGGAGGCGGTCCAACCCTACTCCCACGACGTTCTCGCAATCGCGCTCGACGACGATCAAGGCGCATACCTCGATAACGACACCTGGCCCGCTCCGCACTGGCATGCCTATATTGGGTGGTTACGCAAAACGGTGCAGTCGGTTACCGGAACGCGCGTGCCGTTGTTCATCAACACCTACGAAATGAAGGTGCCGAGTGCCTCGCCGGCCTGGGCGTGGGGTAATTGGTACCAAAGCAACTCCTACCGCTTCACCGCGCACGATCTCGCCGATCTCGACTTCGCGACGGGGTTGCTTCAAACGCAGGCGCGCTTTCCGGTTATGCAGTCCGAGTTCCAAGCCGGATGGCTGCAAAGCGCCGATGAAGGCGCGCCACGTCCGAGCGACCCGTCCAACACCGCGCTCGCGCTCGGAGAGCTGTTACGCGAGGGTGTCCACGGCATCGTCAACTTTCCGGTGCAAGATACGATCGATCCGCACGGGTGGGAAGCACCCTGGGCCAATTGGTCCTATGCGTGGGATGCCGCGTTAACGGTCGACTTGTACGCCTCACGGCGCTATGCCCCGACGAGCGCCATGGGCGACGTCGTTCGGCACTACGGCGCACTGCTGGCGCGCACGCATATCGCCGCGGATGCGGGGATCGTTTGGCCTGCGAGTCTGTTTGCATCTGGAGCGTTGACGAACGGCGATTTCGACGAATTAGCGGCGGCGACGACTGCGTTGCAACGCGCTTGCAGCGAGCGCGGCCTAGCGTGCCCGTTAGTCGATCTCACAACGAACGCCGGCGACTCGTCTGGGAAGCCCATGCTGTTGACGTTATCGGCCAAGCTTATGCGACGCATGGCGCCCGCGGCGTCGACCAAGATCGCCGCACTCCGAAAATCGGGCCGCCTCTTCTTCGCTGCATCTTTTATCCACGGTACGAACGCGTATCGCGGTATCCCATACGTGACGCAGTTAGTTGCGAACGACGATCGGTACGCGTTCATCGTGGCGATCAATCCGGGTCTCACGCGCCGACGTATTCCGTCGGCGAGAGTGCGCCTCGGGCGTCGGCTGGTCGCCGTTCCGGCATTTTACGTGGCGGCAGGCGGCATGCGGGTCGTTCCGGTCGGCATCGGCGCCCTCAACGCGTCGGCCGCGGGGCCGCCCCCACCCTCGGGAGCGCCACCGCCGTTTAGGGATCCCGGCGGCACGGTGATGGCAAACGCGCACCTCCGCGTCGTTTTCGGCCCCTTTGCCGGCGCGCGGGTCGCCGAACTCGGCGACGGACACACCAACGCCGCCTCGAGCATTGGTTTATTGCGCGACGCAACGTATCCGCAATCGCCGCCGTCGCCGCGGGACTACATCGCCGGTTACACGCACCCCATTCCGGCCGGTACGTTCAATCGACCCTACGTCTGCACCCCGGAGGACGTCTTGACGACGCAGCGCATCACTTGCGCGTACGACGCGCCGGATTTGACGCGCGGCGGTGCGCTCTTTCAGCGCACGCTGACCCTCGCGGGCGGCGGCGAGTTAGTCATCGGCGAGGAGTTCACCCCGCACGATCGGCGCTCCATCGACAAACTCGTTAGCATCTCCGGATTCGCGTTCGACTCCGGCGATCGGGTGCTAATTTCTCCTGACAAGAACGCAGTGGGCATTTCCCATGCGGGCCGCCTTTCCGTACTGCGCTGGAATCGCGACGACGTGGCGCGAATGGACGTACGAAGAACGCGAGGCGCCGAGATCGTATCGCTAATGTTCTCGCGCCGCTCGATCGCGCTGCACCTCGGAAACTACGCGTTTACCAATGCCTCGCAGTTGCCGCTTCTTCTGGAACGAACTGTGTTATAATGTGTGGCGTTAGCAGGAGTAGTATTATGCGCAAGTTACGGCTAACCGTTTTGGCGGCGGCGTTTGTAACCGCGGGGTGCTCGCAAAGCCTTACAGGCAGCAGAAGTAACGCCAATACATCCGCGCTGCCGACTGAGGGCGCTCGAAGTTCGCGTGCGCTCGTGCGGCATGCGAGCCACTCCCGAATCCAACACGTGGTAATCATCGTCCAAGAGAATCGCACCGTCGACAATCTCTTCCAATTTCTCCCCGGCGCAAACACCCAGAGTTACGGACTCAACTCACAAAATCAGACGGTGCAGCTACAGGCCGAAGACCTGGCGGCGCCCTACGATGTTCCACACACGCACGCGGCCTGGCTCTCCGAGTATGCGAACGGCGCGATGAACGGCTTCGATCTGGTAACCTGCAAGGGCACGTGTCCCGCGAACGCCGCATATGCCTACGTCCCCCCATCGGAGGTCACCCCGTACTATACGTTGGCCGAAACGTACGCGTTTGCGGATAACTTTTTCGAAACCGACCAGGGGCCGAGTTTTGTGTCGCACCAGTATCTGGTCAGCGGTACCTCTACGGTCAGCGACGCCTCGGTCAACAAGGCATCCAACAACGGCGAAACTCCAAGCCAACAGCTCACCGGCGGTTGCGACGCTCCTGCGGGATCCCTCGTGGCCGTAATCACGCCGCAGGGCACTGAGCCGCCGTCCTTGAGAACGTTCCCGTGCTTCCAGCGGCAGTCCCTCATGAACGAGTTAGACGCAGCCGGCGTAACGTGGAAGTATTATCAAGCCGCGCCCGGTGCCGGAATTTGGAACGCTCCAGACGCTATCGCTTCCATTTGGTCCAATGCATCCGAAATGGCAGCAAACGTAATTTCACCGCCGTCACAAGTCCTGACCGACATTGCCCAGGGTCAACTTGCGAACGTCGTCTGGGTTACTCCCACGCAAAAGGCGTCCGATCATCCGAAAGTCACGGACGGCTCGGGTCCGTCGTGGGTCGCTTCAGTCGTGAATGCGATCGGGAATAGTCACTATTGGAAAGATACGGCGATCTTCATTACCTGGGACGACTGGGGTGGCTTTTACGATCACGTTACGCCGACGATCTACAACTCATTTGAGCTGAGTTTCCGCGTTCCCCTGATCGTCGTATCGCAGTATGCGAAAAGCGGCTATGTGTCGCATACGCAGCACGAATTCGGCAGCATCTTGAAATTTACGGAAGAAAACTTCGGACTGCCGTCGCTCAATACCACCGACGCCCGAGCCGACGATCTTTCCGACTGCTTCAACTTCTCAAAGGGCCAGCCGTTCAAGAAGATTGCGGCAAAGTACCCGCCGAGCTACTTCTTCCATCAACCGTCAGCCGAACCCAAGGATTAGACCGGCCCTCCGCCAATCGAGCCGCTGCGACGAATCGGGGTCAGGCCTTGCGGGGGGAAGTGGCGGAATGGCAGACGCAGCCGCCTCAAAAGCGGCCGAGGCAACTCATGTGGGTTCGACTCCCACCTTCCCCACCATCGTTCGTGCGTAAATCGCCCCGCAAAACGCGCCTTCTGGTCACGGATTGGTCACGAAGGTCGAAAACTCGCCCCTCTAACTCGGCCTTTCCGTCCGAAGCGCAAGCACCAACGGCTCCATCGAGTCGGGCTGCCGCAGCTTGTTGCATAGCCGGCGTGAAGTGCGCGTAGGTATCGGCGACCACGCGGATCGTCGAATGACCGATAGTCCGAGGAGTCGTCCTGTCTCGTGATAGCCTTCCAGGTACCCTTGGTGCTCCTCGTCGGTTCGCCACCGCCGCGATAGCGAAACCTCGGCTTGGGATGCGCCAACCGCATCTTCCGGCGGCTCAATATCAGCGGGTGGCCCTGACGTATGGCCGGGATTCTGTTGCGGCGTTTTGTGGGCGAGCATGGCAGTGCTTCTGTCGCGGCGCCCTCTCGCCGATGCCAGGCTGCTTCTCGTCACCAATCCGTCACCAATAGTCCCGGCAACGGCCGATTTTCGCGCTGAAATAACTTGTCGCGAAAGCGCATAATCATTATCTTACCCGAAGTCCCGGCTTAGCGCGGCAAGGTTAAGGCAAAAACGACGCCGCATCCTTTGCCCGCGCATCCTCGCTTGAAACCACCATCATGGGTTGTGCCGTACAGGGTGCCGCTCAGGTTGAGCAAGTCGGCCTCCGGATTCGATCCGTCGCCGCCACGGAAGCTGTGCAAGACTTGCTCGTCGCCGCTCGTAGTGATGCTGAAGACGGTTCCCAACCCGTACGCGCCGCCGAATGCGGTTGTGCCGTACAGCGTACCGTTCACTTCAACCAAGCTCGCGACGGGGTTGCCGCCGTCGGCGCCGCCGGTAAATCGGTAGAGGACTTTCTCCGTACCGTTAGTGGTTAGCCGGTAAACGGTTCCGCAGCCGAAGTTATTTTCGCATCCCGGAAGGCCGCCTAGAAAGGTGGTACCATAGAGCGTCCCATTCACGTTGATTAAGCCTGCGAACGGAAACGATCCGTCGTCCGGACCGCCCTTGAAACTGTACAGCACTTTCTCTTGGCCGGATGTGGTTACGCTGTAAACGGCCCCGCAGCCGCCGCTTCCGTAGCAATATGTCCCGCCGTAAAGGGTGGTACCGTAAAGCGTGCCGTTGACGTTGAGCAAGGGCGCGTAAGGCCCAAAACCGTTGCCGGAACCTTGGAAGGCGTATAGCACCTTATACCCGCCTGAGGTACTGATACTATAAACGTCGCCGCGATTGTCTGATCCCTCCGTGCCGTACAGGGTGCCGTTGACGTCGATCAGACCGCTTGTCGGATTATTACCGTAACCGGAACCACAAAAACTATGCAGCACTTTCTCGGTGCCCGTCGTGCTGACGCTGTACACGATTCCCGCATAACAGGTCCCGCCGCCGGCAGTTGTGCCGTATAGCGTGCCGTTCATGTTGAGCAAGTCACCCATTGGATCGTTCCCGCCTTTGGGTGAACCGAGGAAGCGGTACACCACCTTCTTCGCGCCCGTGGTGGTAATGCTGTAAACGACTCCGTTGTTCTGGTAGCCACCTGTCTCCGCAGTGCCGTACAGCAAGCCACCAACGTCGATCAAGCTTGACCTCGGATTCGCTCCACGATGATCGTGCAACGCGTCGGGGTGCGGGCCGAACTTGTGAAGCACCTGATACGACAATGTCGTCGGGAAGCGATGCCCGACGCTTTCCGCGCGCGAGGCCTGCGCGCTCGTCGCCGGCGCGCCGATCGGCGCCTGCGATGCGCCGCAGCTTGCGAGTAACGCTGCCGCGACACAACTGCTTATTGCATAGTAGCTAACGTTCCAACGTCGCATGTGTGCTTGCTCCTTGCGCACCGCACGTCGCGGCCCTAAGTAGGATTTCGCTGACTGTGGGATAGGTCCCGTCATGAAGCCAGTGGATGCGTCGCGATATATTCGAGGCGCCAAGATTCCGCGGCGTCGTTAAATTCAAAGATCGTCCGGAAGCGATAGGATTGATTGCTTCGCGCCACAGACGCCGCACATAGACGAGGCCCGGCGACTTCGCCGGGCCTCGTCTCTTGCTTTATCGCCTACCTGGGCGGCCGCTGATGCTGATCCTGTCGCTGGTCGTGGCGCTGATCGTAGATGTGCTCGCCCAGGCGGTTCAACCGCTGGTTCGCGTGTTCGCGCTCCTGCGGAGTGAGGTGCCCACCGTTACGCTGCCGTTGGGCTTGCAACTGCTGCCGAACGGACTGTAACCGGTTGATGTCCTGCGTGTGTTGCTGCCGGCTAATCCCGCCGTTGTGATAGCCTTGGTTGATTCTGTCGCGCTGATTCTCGACGCGTGAGTGCACTGCGGGCGGCGTCGCTGCGGCGCTCAAGGGAACTGCAAGGGTCGCCAGCAGAAGCGTTGCGGGAAGCGCGCGGTAAAGTCGTTTCAACATTGCTCCGGTTCCTTTCAAACGTCGTTCAATCGGTGCTCGAATCCGTATGCCCGAGCGGGCGAACACCGTAACCGGAAAAATTCGCGTCTCATAGAAATTCTTATTCTGTTTTTCTGACGTGCGTCACTATGCCCTTATAGCGTGGAACTTGCAGCCTGGCTGCTAAAAGCGCGCACAGTCAAGGGGCCCGGCGTTTTTTTGCCGGGCCCCTTGGTTTTTTCGCTTCGCGGTTGAATCGGTTAGTTGATCGTTACGCTGACCGGAGGGGAATGAACGCCGTTGGCGATCACGCGTAGAGTGCTCGATCCCGTTTCGATTCCGGAGGGAACGTCGAACATCGTCGAGACCCTGCGGCTCGACGCGATGCCCATGAAGCTGTGGTCGTGCGTGCGGGCATAGAACACGTGGCCCGTCGAGTCGTTAGTGATTTGCACGAGCGGGAAGTTCGTTGCCTGTTGAACGTCGTCGCCGTAGAAATTGGTTTGCGAGACGCCGTTGAACAAGTGGCCGTAGATCTTATAGGTATTGCCGTGCGTGAGCGTCGTCGGTACCGACGTGATGTGCGGAGCGATTCCGCCGATCACGTGACCGCTGCCGGTATAGACCTCCACATCGCTAGATCCGTCGGCTTCGAGGACCTGGCCCGTTGGGAGCATCAACAACCGAACGTTATAGCTCGAGTCGTTCGGAGCATTCGGGAACGCCGGAAGTTGCTTGAGTTTTCTTCCATCGAAGAGCAGAATCGCCGCCGGCGCGCTGTAGAGCCCCGGGCTCACGGCGATCATCACCTTGCCGTTGGTGAGCAGCGTGGACGGCGCGTCGGCCGCGTCTTCCTGCTGGCCGCCGATGACCGGGAAGTTGGGGCCGGATTTCCAGGTCTTGGTGTGAGCGTCGAAGATGGCCGTGTATTGATTGGCGCCCGCGACCCAAATCCTGTTAGTCGGCATCATCGTTTGCGGGCCGATTTCGAAGCCCTGGGTCAGGTTATTGGGAAGATTGCCGGCCGTCGACCAACTGTCACTGTGGCGGTCGAAGATCTCGGAGTTGGGCGCGCCAAAGACGTCGGCCGTGAGGATATCGCCGTTACGCAGCAACGTCCAGCCTTCCTCGCTGTTGGTGTCGTGCTTGCCGTTGCCGATCACCGTCCAGGTCATCGCCGACTCGTTGAGGAGCGCTTGATTCGACATGCAGCAGTTTCCGAGCATGTACGTACCGTCCGGCAGTATCACGCTCGATGCATCGCCGATTTGGCTCCAACCGGTCGGTCCCGTCACCGGTGCCCAAGTATTCGAGAACGGGTCGTAGATCGCGCCCATATTCGTCTCGTCGTTGTTACAGAAATTGTACTCGCCGCCGTTGACGATCAGTTTGCCGTCGGGCAGAACCGCGGAGGCAAAATACAGCGGCCCGTAACTCGACTGCATCGATGCGATCTTCGTCCAGGTTCCGTTGATATAGTTGCCCGTTTTATCCGGGGCGAGACTGAACCAGTTCGGACTGCAAAAATCTTGCACCAAAACGGTTCCGTCCGTCATTAAGATCTCGGTGCCGGCGCCGTTCGTCCACGGCGCCTTCGACGCGACCGGCGTCCAGCCGGCGGCCAACGCGCGCGCGCGATCCGCGCTCGTTATGCGACGGCGCGGCTTCGGCGGATATGCCGGAGTGTGTCGAAAGTGGAGCAGCCGTGACGCCTCCATCATGCTGCCGCCCGAACGGACCGCCGGCATTGACGGGCCGGCCGGCCCGTTCGCCATCGGGCCGTTACTGTTGCCGCTGCAACCGGCGGCAAACGTGGCTGAAATCAAGATCGCTAGAGTTGCACGCAAATATCGCATGGGAGCTCCTCGTTACTAAAACGCAGTGGTGCTTTAGCGCTTCTTGCGAGTTCCGTTTTTTCTCGCGGCGGTCGTTGCTTTGCGGCTCCCCGCCTTTGACGCGCCTTTCTTTCGCGCGCCGGTGCGCGTACTACGCTTCGACATTACCGCCTCTTTGAGCGCCTTGGCGGGCAGAAATTTAAAGACTCGCTTCGCGGGAACTTTGACTTGTTCGCCGGTCGCGGGATTGCGCGCCATGCGCGCAGCACGATCGCGTACTTTAAACTGACCGAAGCCGGGGATCTTGACGGCCTCACCGGCAACCACCGCAGCAGTAATGTCGTCGAACACACCATCAATCGCGGCGACAGCATCCCTACGTGACAGCTCCAGACGCTCGACCGCTGAGCGTACTAAATCTAGCTTGTTCATCCGTTCCTTTCGTGTGAAAAAGCAGGTCTCCGATCGTACCAAATCGCCTCGCGCAGCTTGCTACGAAATGATGAAAGACTCCTTGTCTCCAAAGGTTCGAAAAAGCATGGCCGGCGAGCACGTTACCTTCGATTCGGGGCCGCTGCGTGGAGAGTTGCGCGTCCCGGGCGACAAGTCCATCTCGCATCGGGCGTTGATTATTGGGGCCGCGGCTGCGGCGCCGTTGCGGATCACCGGTCTGAACCCCGGGCAAGACGTTCGTGCGACGCGCACTGCACTCGTCGCATTGGGCAGCGCAATCACCACGCAGGACGAGGTCGTGACGGTGAAAGCGCGACCGCTGCAGCCGGCGCAAACGACGCTGGACTGCATGAACTCCGGCTCGACGGCGCGCATGCTACTCGGCGCATGCGCCGGTGCCAACGTCTCGGCGCATTTTGACGGCGACGCTTCCCTACGCCGCCGTCCCATGGAACCGGTGGCGGCGCAGTTGCGTGCCTTCGGCGCAAAGATTGAAACGACGGACGGCCGTTTGCCCCTGGAGATTCGCGGCACGCCGGAGATGCAAACGCGCCATTTCATCCTCCTTCGACCATCGGCACAGGTAAAGTCGGCGCTGCTCTTTGCCGGACTTTTCGCACGGGTCGCCATCCGGATCGACGGCGATCGCGGCTCGCGCGATCATACGGAGCGATTGCTGCACCATCTCGGTGCGCACATCGAATGGAACGGCGAGTCGGTTCGCCTCGCCCCACGCATGGTTGGCGGCGGCCTCGTCGAGGTTCCGGGGGATTTTTTCTTCCGCGGCCTTCTTCATTACGGCGACGACGCTCGCGCCGGGCAGCGCCACGGTGATTCGGGGCGTCGGCGTCAACCCCACCCGAACGGGTTTGCTCGACGCGCTACGCGCCATGGGCGCATCGATTGAGCTGCGGGCGTCGCGAATGGTCTCCGGCGAGCCCGTTGCCGATGTCGTCAGTGAGTACCGGCCGCTGCGCGAAACGCGCGTTCCGGCCGCCGTGACGCTTCGAGCGATCGACGAAGTTCCGCTCATCGCGGTCGCCGCCGCGTTCGCGAGCGGTACGACGGCGATTGAGGGCGTCGGCGATCTGCGTACGAAGGAATCGGATCGAATCGCCGCGATCGGACGGCTCCTCGAAAGCGTCGGCATTGCCTGCGCGGCGGAGCACGGACGCCTGACCGTCGTGGGAGGGCAACCGCGCTCGCACCACCAGACGGTCGCGACCGAGGGCGATCATCGAACGGCCATGGCCGCCGCCGTCCTGGCGAGCGCCGCGGGGCCGCTCGCGATCGATAGCGGCGCCTCCATCGACGTAAGCTTTCCGGGCTTCCTCGAGACCCGAAAGCGGCTGCGGGAAGCCTAGGCGGCCGACTCCGAAGGTTTGGCCGGTTCGGCGGTTTTTGCGGGTTCGCCCGGCTTCGAGGCTTTGCCGGATTCGCTCGATTTCGAGGCTTCGCCGCCCTTCCCGTCGTCGGATTTTGCCGCAGGCTCTTGCTTCGGCTTCTCGCTTACCGCTTTGGCCGAGCGCCGGGAGTCGGTCACGTAAAAACCCGAACCCTTAAACAGCACCGGTGCTGCATTAAAGACACGACGCAGGGGCGCACCGCAGGCCTCGCACGATCGCTCGTACACTTCGTCGAAACCGTGGCGCACCTCATAGACTCGACCGCAGCCGGAACAGGCATAGTCGTACAGCGGCATATGCTTAAGTATACCCGCGCTTAGCAGTCTCGGTCAATGAGTGCTAGAAGCCTCAGAAATCGGCGAGCACCGGGGCATCGCGCCGGTATTCGACCAAGCCCTTGAAGTGCACGAGCGAATCGTCCAACGCGCTCGAAAGTCGCCGCCCTCGATGCCAGCGATCGAGCATTTTCCCGACGCGGCCGTGGTAGGCCGGATAGGAAATGTGCGCGTGCAGCCGGGTTGACGAGCCCTTCCGCTCGATTCGAAAATCAAAGCGACGGCGCAGCGAGTACGCTCCGACCAGCGAGAGGCGATAGTTGGCAATCAGCGCGTCAACTTCGTACGACTGCTCTTCTTCACCCGGAAGCGAGGAGCGAATCACCACCTCGCTGCCGAGGCACAGCGCACCGTCGTTGCCGACGCGGCGCGCGCTGCGCAATAAGGAGAGCCAGACCGGCCACTTCTCCACCGAGCACAGCAATGCGAACGCATCTTCGGGGGAGCAGTTCAGATCGAGGCTGGCGCTATGCGATGGGGGCCCAGGGATAAACACGTCATCGGCAATGGCCATAACGCTCGTGTAGATTCTTTGGCCCGTCGGATCGATTCCTCTTACGGGATCGCGCCGTCCGACGTTGCCGCGGCAAAGAGCACTAACGTTTCAACGCCGTACTTCAGCGCGGACTCGTCAATCCGAAACAGCGGGCTATGCCCGGGATGAAAAGATTCGGCCCGTTCGCTGCGCACGCCCAAGCGAATCAACACGCCCGGCGCGCGCTGCGCGAAATACGCGAAGTCCTCGCCTCCCATCGTGGGCGGGGGTTCCTCCACGCGCAGACTGCTCTCGCTCCGCAGATACGCCGCAAAGCTGCGCGTGAGCCGCGCGTCGTTGATCACGGGGGGATATCCGCGCACGATCTTCACGTCGATTTCTACGCCGTAGGCCGCTGCAATTCCAGAAGCGATGCGCCGAACCCGCCGTTCGAGTTCCTCGCGCACGCCGGGCTCATGCGCGCGCAGCGTGCCCGACAGCGACACGCGATCGGCGATCACGTTGTTGCGATACCCGCCCTCGATCGTTCCGATCGTGACGACGGCGCTGGCCAACGGATCGGTCTCGCGTGCGACGATGTTCTGCAGCGCCAGCACGAGCGCCGACGCCGCCGGGATCGCATCCACCGCAGTGTGCGGATACGCGCCGTGACCGCCTTGTCCCCGAACGGTCAAATACAACTCGTCGGTTGAGGCGCTGACGCTGCCGGAACTGACTCCAACGGCGCCGACGTCCAACCGCGAGTCCACGTGAAGCATCGCGATCGCATCGACTTTGGGGTCCTCGAGCGCGCCCGCTTCCAGCATCGGCAGGGCGCCGCCGGGCCCTTCTTCCGCCGGCTGAAAGAGGAGCACGATCGCGCCCGCGAGCTCGCTTCGACGACCGGCCAGCACGTGCGCCGCACCCAGGAGCATCGCCGTGTGCGCGTCGTGGCCGCACGCGTGCATCTTTCCTTCGACCGTCGAAGCGTACGGTAGGCCCGTTCGTTCTTCCACGGGGAGCGCGTCCATATCGGCTCGCAGCGCGGCAACGGCGCCGGGTCGGGCGCCTCGAATGACGGCGACGACGCCCGTGCGCGCACATCGGCGATGCTCGATGCCCAACGCGTCGAGTTCGCGTTCCACTAGCGCGGCGGTTTCGTGTTCTTCGAAGCCGATTTCCGGGTGACGGTGAATGGTTCGGCGAATTTCGATGACTCGCTCCTCGAGCGCTCGCTCGATTTGAATCGACATCGAAAATGTCGTTAACGTACCGGTACTTCGGTTCCCTCCGCCGAAGGGACGACGGCGTACTCGATGCTGACACCCGACCTTGCCTTCGCGCTATTGATAAATCGCACCACGGCATTTTACTCGGCGAATCCGCCGGTCTACATGACCTACACCGAGCATACTCACGTGAGCGCGGCGACACTCGGACGCACCCAAGATATCGATCGCTCCGTGGCGGTTCGCGTGGCGGACAACGTCGCGGTGATGCGCGATCTGCCCAACGGCGAACAGCGCGTCGGTCAAGCTTTTCCGATCATCGCCTATTTCGACCCTATTTCGGCGTTCCAATTCAGCTACTTCGCGAATCTCAAACGGGTCGATATCACGCTCCAGCGGGGAACCCCGCTGACGCTTTCGATCCCACAACCCGATTCGAGCGTCAACGAAGTCGTCGCCTACAATAGTTACTGGGCCGCGCGTTATGCGCCCGACTCGTCGCCGGATGCGCTCCATCTGCTGGTCGAGCCGACGCCGCGCATTACGCAAGGCTTCTATCCCTCGGAAGTCGTCGAAGACGCGAAATCGCACCTGCCGTCGCGGATCGAAATGAAAAGCGTGAGCAGCGACGACGTCATCGCACTAGAGTACGCCGTGCTCGACGGTCACTGGGTCGTGGTGCACGGCACCTTTAGCGCAACCCAGCACGCCGCGTTCCTCACCTTCAAGGTCGTCGCGGACATCACGTTTTCGAATATTGCGTTTCCGCAGGAACCGCCCGACCAACGATTGGCGTCTTGAACCGGCCACGGCTGTCGCCGTCGGCCACGGGACGATCGCGCGGCGCGACCCAGACGTAGACGTTCGGAATGAGCAGCAGCGTGAGCACGAGCGAACTCAAGACGCCGCCGATCACGACGATGCCCAGGCTCGAGCGCGATGCCGAGCCCGGATCCAAGGCCAACGCCAGCGGCAAGTTGCCCGCCATAACGGAGACGCTCGTCATGATGATCGGCCGAAACCGAGTGTGCGCGCTTTCCTTGATCGCTGAAAGCTTGTCGAGGCCGCGCGCGCGCAGCGTATTGGCATAGTCCACGAGCAGGATGCCGTTTTTCGTGGCGATGCCGATCAACAAAATCGTTCCGATGAGCGAGAAAAGGTTGAGCGTGCGCTGCGTCAACAACAGCGCGCCGATCGCGCCGATGGCGGCCACCGGAACCGAAAAGATGATGATGAACGGCGACAGATAGCTGTTGTAGAGGGCCACCATCAGCAAGTAGACCAAGACGATGGACACGATCATCGAGAGGCCGATGCCGACCAGCGTCTGGTGCATGAAATCTTGCTGGCCGAGCGGCGCCGGCCGCACGACGATGTTCGGGGGCAGGTGCAGCGACGGCAGTCGTTTGATGAGCCGGTTTTCGACGGCCGACAACGAGGAGTTTGCCGTATAGTTTGCGTTGACGTGGATCACGTTGTTTCGATCGGTCCGCGTAATGAGCGGCGCCGTCGGAGTCGAAACGAATCGCGCGATGTCGCTGAGATAGACGATGTTGCCGTACGACGACCGAATCGCGATGGATTTGAGCGTGTCGAGGCTCGTTTGATACGTCTGCGGATAGATTACTTGGACTTGCTCGAGCCCCGAGGTCGTTTCGAACTGCGTGCTAACGTTGCCGCCGAAGGCGGCGCCTGCCGCCTGCGCCGCTTGTCCCAGGTCGACGCCGAGCGCCTGCGCCTTATTGCGATCGAACTCAATAGAGATCTCGGGACCCAGCTGCGTGCCGGTGCTGTTCACACTCGTCGCCCCTGGAACTTTCTGTAGAAGCGCGACGACCTTCTGCGCGTACGGCGTCGGATCGCCGCCCGTTACGTCGGTGATAAGAAAGTCGATCGGCTGAGAGTTGCCACCCCCCGTCGAGGTCGCCGGAACGACGACCGCCTGTACGCCGGGAGGTAAATTTTTACGCGCGATGCTGCGGAACTGCTCGACCCAATAGTTCGTCGGATGCTTTCGACTGTCTTTGAGCCAGAAGTGCACTTGCCCGACGTTGCTCTGACTCACGAACCCGCCGAACGACGCGGCATACGCGCCCGCGACCGCGGTGTTTGCGAACGCGTCGGGCGTGTCGAGCAGTTTGCGCTCTAACGCGAAGGTGCCGCGCTCGACCGTCGCAATCGGCGTGCCGATCGGATACATCAGTTGCACGTAGATTTCACCGCGGTCGACCTGAGGGATGAACTCCTCGCCGACCACGCCGAGACCGACCAATGCCAAGGCCAATGCGAACGTGCCGGCACAGAACAGCGCGACGAGGCGCCCGTGCTCGAGACTCCAGGGCAGCGCGCGCTGCGTGTAAAACGTCCGCGCATCGTCGAACTTCCGGCCAAACCAATCGACGACGCGCCACGGCTTCCAGTTGGAGCGAAGCGCCCAGAGGCCCGCGAGCGTCGGCGTGATCGTAAACGAGACGAAGAGCGACGTTAACGTCGAGATCACCACGACGATGGCGAACTCGGCGATCTGGCGGCCGACCTGTCCCTGGATGAAGGCGATGGGAAAGAACACGACGACGTCGACCAGCGTGATCACGACGGCCGCGGCGCCGATTTCTTCCCGCCCGCGAACGGCCGCCTCCTCCGCGTTCTCTTTGAGTTCCCGGAAGTGTCGCTCGATGTTTTCTAAGACGACGGTCGAATCGTCGACCAAAATTCCAATGACCAACGACATGCCGAGCAGCGAGATCGTATCGATCGTCAAGTGCATCACTTTCATCGCGGTGACCGCGATCGCAAGCGACGTCGGGATCGAGACGCAGACGACGATAGCGCTGCGCCAGGATCGGAGGAAAAAGATCATCGCGATCGCGGTGAGCAAGATCGCTTCCATGAGCGTCCGCGTAACGATGCCGATTTGCTGTCCGGTGAATTTCGACTGGACGTTTATGACGCGGAAGCCGATCTCCGGGAACTGCCGCTCGATTCGAGGCAGGGCGCGAAGGATGTTGTTGGAGGCGTCTATTTCGCTGCCATACGAGGCCTTTTGCACTTGCATGAAGAGGCCGGTCCGCCCGCTGATGTGCGCGTATTGCAGGCGGGGCTCGTAGCCCTCCGTTACGGTGGCCACGTCGCCGACGCGAACGACCGCGTTGCTCGCCGTCCACGGATCCACCGCCCCGGGCAGCGCCGCCGTTCCGCCGTTATAGTTTTGGACTTGCGCGCCGGCAGAGTTCTGCGCCGCGTTTGAACTTACGCCGCCGCCCGCGGGGATGATGGCGAGATTGCGAACGGTATCGAGGTTCTGAATGTCTCCGCGAATGTCGATCGTCGTCTGGCGGTTGGGCTCGTAGGCGAAACCGCCGGGCACACGTTGGTTGTCGCTCTGTAAGGTATTGATGACGTCGTTCAACGTCAGGTTTGCCGCCGCCAATCGGTTCGGATCAACCACCACCTCATAGGCGGGCGTGACGACGCCGCCCACGTTGACGAAAGAGATGTCCGGCACTTGTTCCATTTGGGGCGCGATCACGTTGGTCGCGTAGAGTGCCAATCGCGAAAGGGAGAGTTTGTTCGAGTACAACGCGAGCGTGACGACGACCGATTCGGCCGGATCGCGAAGGTTGACCGTCGGCGCGCTGATGTTGGAGGGCAAGTACTTTTCAGCGGCCTGAATCGCTTTATTCGTGAGCGCCAGATCGGTTGCCGTATCCGAGTTGATGTCGAAGATCGCGGTAATCTGAGCTGAGCCCTGTTGAACGACCGAGTTGATCGTCTGCAGACTCGGCGTGCCCGCGAGGTTTTCTTCGATCGGCTGCACGATGTTGTCGCGCATCTCCGTTACCGACGCGCCGCTATATCCGACGGAAACGCTGACGGTGGGCTGGCTGACGTCGGGATAGAGTTGCTTGACGATCGTTACCAGCGACAGCACGCCGGCAAACGTCATCAGGGCGATGATGACGAAGACCAGCGTCGGCCGCTTCAGAAAAAGGCGCGTGAGGCTGAAATTCACGGGCGAAACGAAACCTTTTCGCCGTCACCGACGCTGGTTTGGCCGTTGGCGACGACTCGCGTGCCCGACGCAAGGCCGCTAATGACCGACGTCGTTCCATCGGTGCCCAGTTCGGCGACTTTGACGGTCTTGACGCTGTCGTCCGACTGAACCGTCATCACGGCGTCGTGATTGTCGTCGGTAAACGCCGCGGCGGGCACTCGAACGCCTCGGACCGGAATCGCGGCGACGGTACCCTGTACCACCATCCCCGGACGAAGGCGTCCTCCGGGATTGGTCAGTTGAACTTTGACTTGGAAATCGGTGGAGCCCGGATTGATCTCGTTCAGCACGCCGGAGACGCGACCGACGTACCGGCGCGTCGCCCCTAGATCGGGCGCGCTAATTACTGCATCGGAACCGCTCACGATTTGCGAGACCTGTTCGCTGGACGCATGCAGCACGGCGTAAATCGGGTTGAGTTGCTGCAACGTAAAAATTTCACGATTGCCGGGATATTCTCCGGGGTTCAGGTTGCGATTGACGACGACGCCGTCGATCGGCGAGACGATCGCCGCCTTTGCGATCTGTACCCGAACTTGATCTGCCTGGGCGAGCGCGACTTGTTCTTGCGCGCGCGATTGCTGCACCGCCGACGCTTGTAATCCCTGTCCCGACAGTGACCCGTTGGCTTGCACCGAGGAACGCGCCGCAGCGACGTTGGCATTTGCCGAGTTCAGCGCTTGTTGATCGTTGCGAACGAGCGTTGCTTGGGCATCGACGGCCTGTTGCGAAACGTATCCTTGCGCTAGCAGATTCTGATCGCGCGCCAGGTTCGCCTGATCGTTTTGGAGCGTTTGCTGCGCTTGATGTACCGCGGCCTGGTCGCTGCGCAGCGTGTCGGAGGCCTGCGCGATGGAGAGCGATCCTTGATAGATCGTATGCGTGGTATTGGCGGCGTTGCTGTTCGCAGTCGCCAAGTACGAGGCGAGTTGGGCTTGCAAATCCGAGGTGTCGAGTCGGGCCAACGCCTCCCCGGCACGAACGGTTTCGCCTTCGCGTACGTACACCTGGTCTGCCGGCTCCGCTAGCGTGCTCTGGACCGCCACGTTTTGAAAGGGAGCGATGATGCCGGCGAGGCGCTGCGCCGGCTGAATCGTGCCATAGGTCGCGACCGCGGTCTGAACGTAGGGCGCACGTTGCGGTGGAGCGGCGGGGCGTTGCCCGCAGCCGGCCGCTGCTAGGAGTGCCAAAGCCGTGCAGCAGAATCGCCAAGTGTGAAATTTGCAGACCATCAGTCAACCCGATTGTACCGAAGGGGCACCGCTCTAATCCTGGAGTCAGTCTGAGAATGGCCGAGGAGGGCTTCCGGCGCGTGCTGGTGGTCGATGACGAACGCGGTTTGCGCCAACTCCTCGAGTACGGGCTGAAGCGAGCAGGCTTCACGGTTCGCAGCGTGACCGACGGCCCGGCGGCCCTCGCGACGCTGGAGGGTTGGGCCGCCGACGTTATCGTTTTGGATGTTATGCTACCGGGAGATGACGGGTTTGCATTGCTACCGGAAATACGCCGCCGCACGACCGCGCCGATCATCATGTTGACGGCACGGACCGAAGTGGCCGAAAGAATCACCGGACTGGTATCCGGCGCGGACGACTATGTCGGCAAACCCTTCGACTTCGAAGAATTGCTCGCGCGAATCAAAACGCTGCTGCGCCGTCCGCAAATCGAGCAGCGGGAAACCTTGACGTATGCCGATCTGAGCATCGATACGCGTCGGCGCAACGTGTATCGCGGGAACCGCCCGATCGAACTCTCGCCACGCGAGTTCGATCTGCTTCGCGTCTTTGCAGAACACGCGGAAGAAGTTCTCACCCGCGACGAACTGCTCGATCTGGTGTGGGGCATCGATCGCGACGTGGTGCCGAACACGGTCGAAACGTACGTCTCGTTCTTGCGCGCGAAGGTGGACAGCGGCGAGAGCATGCGGCTGATTCAAACCTTGCGCGGCGCGGGCTATTCGTTGCGAGCCATGCCCGCATGAATACGCGGTTGGCGCGTCGGCTCCAAACGCTTGCGGCGGTCGAGATATCGCTCGTGCTCGCCATCGTGATCCTCGCGGGCGCGCTCGTCGCGTTCGGCGCGTACATTCGGACGGTATCGAATGAGTTGTCCGGAACGATGACGCAACTGCAGACCGCGTTGGCGCGGACGTCGCTGCCGGATGCGCGCGCGGGTGGGCGCTTTGCCGCGTCGCTGCTGTTCGGGGCAGGCAGCGAAATCATCTTTCTCGACGCGACAACGCGCGTGACGGTGTATCGGCGCCATCGCGCCGATCCACAGCCGATCGTAACCGTTCGCAGCCGCGTCGACAACTCCGGCGATCCACGTCCTTCGGGAACCGGGGCTCGCATTATTCTCGGCCTCGCAACGGCATTCGGCTTGCAATCGCTGCGCGCGCACGTCGGTAATTTATTCGTGATCGTGCGGAGCAACGATCTCGCGCTGGTCTCCGCGACGCAATCCTTTTTTCTGCCGCTGCTCGTCGCGCTCGCGATAGCGGTTGTCTGCGGGTTTCTTATTGCGAGGGCCTTGACGCGCCAAGCCTTGCATCCCCTCGACGACGTTACGGCGGCGCTCGAACGTTTCGCCTCCGGCGACTTGACGCCACATACCATTGCCGCCGACGAGCGCCACGAACTCGGATCCCTGGCGACCGCCTATAACGGTGCGATCGATCAACTCGAGCGCGCGTTCGCGGCGCGCGATCGCGCGAACGCCGGGATGCGCCAGTTCATTGCCGACGCGGGGCACCAGCTGCGCACGCCGCTGACGGTCGTGCAAGGGTTTATCGCCATCCTTCGGCGCGGCGGCTTCGAGAATTTCTGAAGATCGCGATCATATTTTGGATACGATGAACGATCAGAGCAAGATCATGGCGTCGTTGATCGACAAGTTGATTTTGCTCGAGCGCTGGGAGAGCCCGCATGCGACACCGCCGGCGGTTCCGATCGACGTGGGGACGTTCGTTGCCGATCTCGTGACGCCGATCGCGGATGCGCATCCCGAGCGCCGTTTTGCGATCTCCACGCGCGGTGGGATTTTGGCGAAAATCGACCCGACCGAACTGGGGTATGTCGTGACCAATCTCGCGGACAACGCCGTAAAGTACGGTCTTGGGGAGATTGCCGTGAAAGTTCGCTCGGAGGATTCAAGGGCGGTGATCGAAGTGGCGGATGAAGGACCGGGGATTCCGTCAACCGATGCCGGCCGAGTGTTCGACCGATTCTATCGCGGTACCCAACGGGACGTTCCGGGATCGGGCCTTGGATTAGCGATCGTCAAGCGCGCCGTCGAACGCGCGCACGGGACGATAGATCTCAACAGCGGCCCAAATGGCAGTCGGTTTGTTGTGCATCTTCCGGCGGCGTAAACGGTTCCGCCGAGGATCGCATTGATTACCGAGAGGCCAACTTCATTTTTGGAGGAAGACCGTCGAAACGCACCGCGCCGCTAAAGCCGCGCGGTACGGTCTTGTGCCAAACTTATAATCGCGCGGCATGTTCCCTCAATCGCTCGCGGATTCAAGAAATATCCTCCTCGTAAAGCTACCCCGTTGTTCGCGCTTCTCTCGACGAGCTCTTTCGAGCTCTCTAGCTGAGAGGTTGTACGCGCGAATAATGCTGCCAATGACCTCAGTAAGATCGGCTAGCTCGGATAGCAGAGCGTCGTCATCCGATGCATTTACGAGCTCTCGCGCTTCCTCAAGCACCTTAGCTTTGAGCGCGAGAAGAAATTCTCCGTCGTTCAGCTCCCTCCAGACTACCCGTTTGCCCAGACGTTCGAGTATCTCCGGAATGCGATCCCGGACAAGTTTCTTATACTCCTTCACGTAGACCAAAACCGAGGCCATTCTACGGAGATCGCGGCCTGATAGAGCCGCTCGATTTCCCGCTCGCCAATCGCAAGCGATATGCCTTCGCGAGATAAAGCTTGATTTCGCAAAATGAGCTTCCGGATGAAGGCATCAGCGGGAAGCCAGTCGGCCTTACCCGCATTGCATCTGGCACAGGCTAGCACCAGATCTCCCAGGTCGTCCTCGAGCAGGAGACTCCAGGGAATAACGTGATCCACTGTAGCGACAAGCTCTTCACTAAATGCCAAGTCTGGAGCTGGCCCGCTTTCGCGGAGAGTGGCTGATTGGACATCACGCGGCTTGACTCATTCGCCGTTCGAATTCCATCGGCGAGATCGATCCGATTGATGTGTGCCGTCGGATAGGATTGTACCATCCTTCAATGAAATCGAAGACGGCGAGTGCGGCCTCACGCTGGTTCTTGAAGCGGTGCTTTACGAGCAGCTCGCACTCGAGCGTCGCGTTGAAACTTTCGCACATCGCATTGTCGAAGCAATCGCCGACCGATCCCATCGACGGTTGAACGCCAGCTTCTTGGCAGCGCTTGCCGAACGCGATCGACGTGTACTGGCACCCTTGGTCTGAGTGATGGATCACACTCTTGGGTCGTCGCTGATATACGGCCATATTGAGTGCATCGAGAACGAGTTCGGTCCGCAAATGCATCGCGAACGCCCAGCCAACGACGCGCCGGCTGAAGACATCCAGCACGATCGCGACGAACAGAAAGCCCGCCCAAGTCGGGACGTAAGTGATATCAGCAACCCAGAGTTGGTCAGGCGCGTCCGCTTTGAACTTCCGATCGACCAGATCCGGCGCCGGGCGCGCATCGCGATCGCGCACGGTCGTGCGGAACCCCTTGCGGCGACTGGCTCCGTGAATCTCGCGCTCGCGCATAAGGCGAGCCACGCGCTTGTCGCTCACGAAGATGCCTTCATCACGCAAATCATTCTGAAGACGCGGCCGCCCGTAGTTCTCGCGCGATTTCCGATGCAACACCACGAGACGGTCGCCAAGGAGCACATCGGATTGCTGGTGCTTCGAGGGTGGGCGCTTGAGCCACGCATAATAGCCGCTGGGCGAGACATCCAGTACACGGCATTGCGTGGCGATCGGCCAGATGGCTTGGTGCGCTTTCACGAATTCGAAGACTTTGTGGGAATCGAATCGGTCTCGCGTGCGAACCAAGCCGCGGCTTTTGACAAGATGTCACGCTCGATCTCGAGTTGGCGCACGCGCTTACGAAGCTTGCTGACCTCGTCGTGCTCGGCGGTCGTCAGGCCGTCGCTGCGCCGGCCATTATCGACGTCGTCCTGCTTGAGCCAGTTCGCGATCGTTTGGCGGGCAATTTTGAACTCGTTGGAAACGTCGAGCATGCTGCGGCCGGATCGCACCAGCTCGACGATGTTACGTCGGAACTCCGGCGGGTAGGATCGGGGGTGTCTTCGTGCCATTGGTGGACCTTTCTCCGCCAAGCGGAAAGTATCCACGAAACCGGGTCAGCTCCACTCTTCCGCTATTTGCCGGATCAATTTTACTGCAGTTGACTCCTTGTTAAGCGACGTGGCCTGGCGCAGGTGATAAACGACCGTTTGATTCCAATACAACTTAGTAAATTCTCGACCAATTGACTCGAGAGGTATCTCGAGATCCTGCGACTGCTGGGAACAGCGCACTAGAGCCTTAAGCAGAGCTGGCTTATAGCTAGCTGACTTGCGTGCGTGGTGCATTAGCCGGGAGATGTCGCCGACCCGAAGCGGGCCTTCGTGGCTCAGAGGGACCTCCACCGCTCGCGCACCTTGCTTCTTTCGATTCCGGCCGGGGCCACCATTCGGACCGATGGAAGACCTGAAATGACAATATTGCATCCTTGCCATCCGGCTTGGCGAGCCGTCTTCGATAGTGGCCGGCGAGGAAGAACGCGGTCTTCCGTAATAAGGCGACCAGGTATTGCGTCGACGAAGACCACTGTGTTGAATCGACGGTCGAACTCAACAAAGATGTGCTCGGGCATTTCTCCGCTGCGAATGCATTCGATTGTCGGCCTGTAGGCGGCACCCACTATTTGAAGGCCGAACCGCCCATCCTTAGCCTTCAGCTGGTAGCGCCGTTGGCATGCGTAGCATTTGAAATCAGCCACTGGAGCATTATTCGGAAGCCGATCAAGCGCATTGCTACCACAGTCTAAGCAGTAGAGATTGAATGCCGCCCACGTTTCTAGTGCAACTCTCGTCGCCTGAGTGGCGCTGACAAAAGTTACAGCGATGGAGAAATCGATTAGTGGGCTGAACTCAGGCGGGATATCTTCTCGCTGGTATCGCCCTGGCCGAACAAATCGCAGAAAGCCTTGGTTGCGAAGCACCTGCAGGCTTTGCCGTATCTTCGCGTCAATGAAACGGTTGTTCGGGAATTGCGTCTGAAGGTCATCGTGGTGCGCGAGCACGTCGGCGAGAGCGAACTCTTGTGGCAATGTCTGGACGATCGCGTGAATAGCCTCTTTCCACGTCTGAGGTTCTGGCACAGCTCTTCTCCGGACTCAGTAGGTCAAAACGATAAAGGGATTGGTTGCAACTCAACTTCGATCCTTGGCACCGCAAGGCAAAAACCCGCATGAGCGCAGATGAAGTTGAGACTGAATTAGGTACTTCCTTGGCCACGTGCATCGAAGTTACGCCGGCCCGCTAAAAATTTGGTCTCTCCGTTTCTCTGCGATTGCACAAGAGCCGACACTAGCCCGGTGGATCGAGGCTAACGACTAAGCGGTGAAGGTCGTCAGTAGCCAATTAATGACAAATTCTCAAGTCCGCGGCACGCTCGTTTAACGATACGATCCTTTCGCCCTCTCTAGCCACGAACGCAACATCATTTTCTTGCAGAATGTTCGCAATCCAACTAGTTGCGGGATCGGGCGGCGCGCCAAAGGCAAGCACGGCTTCGGCGCCTGAGACTTCGGCTTTATAGCGGACACGGTAGTCGAAAAGTTGGCCAATCCCGTAACGCATCTTGTCTACGGATTGGCGTGCGTCGTTAAGGCTCTTGGCTTCGATCAGTAGTCTTTGTTCCCCGCATTGAACGAAAAGATCGATATTGTTATTATACCAGCAGCGGCCACCGAGCCGCATTGCGGCGCGCCTGATCAACTCTAATGTCGCATTATGGTCTTTACGAGCGCGCTCTTGTAGAGCAGCTGACTCATAAACACTTGGGAGGGCCTTGCCAGACGGAACGTAGCCTGTGCCTTCGGGAATGAGCAGGGCCTCGCGGAATGGATCCTTCGGCGCCTCGGTCAGGAGTGGCGAGTAGCCCGTCACAAGTACTGAATGTGCGGTGACCGGAGGCGTGAACTCGCGCCCCGCGGAGACGCCACCTAGCGATAGAATGCGATAGAATGCCGTTTCCCTGATTTGCCTCGCGGCGCTTTGAAACTGCGGCGACGTCGTGCTCTCGGTTTCGACAAACATGCCGCCTTGGCGAAGGCGGACGGGATGGTCGAATGGCTCGTACCACGCAATGTCCACGAACCAGTAGCCAGCGCGGGCCCAGTCCTCGACCGAAACCCCCAGGACGCCATGGCCAACATACGTGGATCGCTCCTGTGGGACCGCGCCCTGCGCCGGCCGGTAGTAAAGAAATCGGTCAAAATCATTGATCCGGCCGCGATACTGTCGCGGATAATGGTAAATGACGCCTTCCCGGTCCAGGTATTTCGGATCGCCACCCCAAGTGCGCTGGCTTAAGACAACCGGCATACCAGTAAGGTCTTTCGGGGAGGCCGCAGGATGACCGGTGATTCAACAAACTTTTTTTGCCATGAGGCTGCACCAAGTCGGGCTGGCGCGAAGTGCATGCATGCTTTACAACCCCGGCAATCATCGTCCTTGACGGAGTAGGTGTTGAGCAAAATCCGCACCATCGTATGGCATATGGCAAGGGTGGCGCGTTCACCGCCATGCAAAGCGCGACACGCAAATGGACGACCTGCATGCTGACCGTGAATCTGATTTGGGTGCAATCAAAGGCCGATGCGATTCGGCGCAATCCGACGTAAGGGCGCCGACGAGACTGCGGTCACCGGTTATCTGCCGTGGTGACTGCGGTGCCGGATCATCGGCACCATCAGGGCGTGCAGTGACGCCGAAACGCTTGCGGTCATCTTCTTGTCGGAGCCGTATTATTACAGGAAGCCTCACTGTTTCCGCGAGCGGGTTGGGTGTTTCGGTAACGGCCGAAGAATGGCGGAGAGGGTGAGATTCGAACTCACGGAACGCTGTTAACGTTCGCCCGCTTTCGAGGCGGGTGCCTTCAACCACTCGACCACCTCTCCAAGCAGACAGTCTCTATGCGGGCGGCGCGGGTTCCTCTGAGCCCGAACGCCGAGCTCGGAAAAAGCGTTGCAGTTGCGCGCTCACCTCTTCTTCTAGCACGCCCGCGGTTACCTCAACGCGGTGATTGGCGCGCGGCGATTGTAGCACGTCGAATGCGCTGCCGTCGGCGCCGCCTTTCGGATCGCGCGCCCCATAGATGACCCGTTTGATCCGCGCCGCAATTATTGCGCCGGCGCACATGACGCAGGGTTCCTTGGTAACGTACAACGTCGCATCCGACAGACGCCACGCGCCAACGCGGCGCGACGTCTCACGGATCAGCAGCATCTCGGCATGAGCGGTCGCGTCGCGCTGCGACTCTTTCTCGTTTTTTGCCTCAAGCACTAGATCGGCGATCACGAGCACCGCACCGATCGGCACGTCGCCGCAGCGCTCCGCTTCCTGCGCGAGTGCCAGCGCGCGGCGCAGATACTTTTCGTCCTTGCTCATGGCTCTCTGCTTCGACAGGCTCTGCATACTGGCCAGACTAGCGTGGCGCGCCCGGAGGGATTCGAACCCCCGATCCCAGCCTTCGGAGGGCTGTGCGTTATCCAGCTACGCTACGGGCGCGTGGTGACTCTAACGGGATGCGTCGGGCGGCGCGCCGGCGCTTGGGATGTGCTTGAACAAGTCTAATTTGTGATCCACCAGCGTCCGATAAAACTTCCGTACGCAATCGGGATGTCCGAAGAAGTACGTGCGGGCATAGGCAAGATCTTCGCCGGAGCTATCCGGAACATAGTGTGAAATTTCGATCTCTTCCATCTGTCCGCGATCGACCGGGTGGGGACAAAAATCGCACGGAATCGTTGACATCAACTACCACCTACCTTGCATTGTGGCTCGGGTAGGACTTGAACCTACGACCAAGGGCTTATGAGTCCCCTGCTCTACCACTGAGCTACCGAGCCGCGTCTTGAAATCAGCCATCGACACCGCAGTATAACAAGACCCTCGATTGCCAGCAAGGGCTGCAGCGCGCTACTTTCGCAGCACGAACTTGTCGATCAAGCAGTCGTATTTGTAGTTGGGCCCGTGGTCTTGCTCCATCACGCCGCGGCCGAGGTTGTATCCGTAGTTGTGCGTGCCGCCGCTTTCGAAATACGGCGCGACCCAAAACGTTCCAAGTTTGGTTTTGTGCGTGTACTCGAATCCGACGAAGATTCGGCTGATCGTGCCGCCTTTGGGCGACGGGAAGTCGTAATGCCGGCCGTTCACGGGATTGATCGAAACGATCTTGGTGTCTCGCACGAGCTTCATCTTACCGTGAATCACGTAGCCGTGAATCCAGGTATTGCCTTTAGAGTCGTTTGCGAGCAATTCAATCACGTCCACCGATTTCTTCGGGGAATCTGGAATTTGAAGCGACAGCGCATAGACCGTATGGCGGTTCACCTTGTAGGAGCCGATCACGCGATCGACGATTTTGAACGACGCATTACACGTATACGTCCAAGAGTCGCCAACGGCCAGCGGTTGATAGACTTTCGGTGCAAAACGATCGGGAGAAAAGGTTACCGGCAGACGCGGCACGTTGTAATTCATGCCGGAAGCGCCGCCGGCGCAGCCGCTCAAGAACGCCGATGCAACTGCACCCAAGAGCAAACGAAATCGCGGTCGGAGGGACTCGAACCCCCAGCCTACAAGTTCGTAGCCTGTTGCTCTATCCAATTGAGCTACGACCGCGCGCATCATTCGTCGTTCGATTCGGAGAGGGAGGGATTCGAACCCTCGATACGGCTTTACACCGTATAACGGTTTAGCAAACCGCCGCCTTCAGCCGCTCGGCCACCTCTCCAGGAGCGACCAGGCTATTTAGGATGCCAGGGTCGGTCCCCCTCCACACACTATGGAGGTGCGGTCGGGCGATCCAGCGGCCTTTCGGGGACGACTTCGGGAACGACCGCACGCCGCCGTGGCCGCCGGCCAAAGAGTGCGTCAACCCCGACGACGCGCCCCGTCGGCAACACCAGGTTGGTCGCCGATAGCAACATCATGCACGCGTCGACGCTCGACCAGGCGTTGAAGGTGTCCAAACCGCCCCGCGCCGCCATATAGTTGAGCGTGAGAACGATGCCGACGAAACCTCCGAGGCGCGTGAGCAAGCCGAGCACGAGTGAAATGCCGACGCAAACTTCGCCCAGACGCACGAGCTCCGCGAAGACGCCGATGTTCGGCTGAACGACGTTGAGGAGAAAGTCGTGATACGGACCCGTCGCTCGCGCCGCACCTTGCTGGATATAATTCACGATGAAGCCGTTAGGCGGCATGAACTGGTCGCTCTTCACGAACTTTGGAATGCCGTGGATCAGCCAGATAAGCCCCGTGAGGATGCGCAATAGTGCGAGCCATCCGGCGTAGACTCGGGATGCGGGTAGATTCATGCGGCGCTCTCCTTTCGCTCCCGTATCAAAGCTGCAATCAGCGACGCCGCTTCCCCTGCCGCTCGCGGCCGTGCTAAGGCGCGCGCTGCCGCAATGAGCCGGGCGCGTCCGCTTTCATCCCCGAGGAGCGCGTCGAGCACGCGGGGCAGTTCCGCAACCGTGCGCGTGCGGACCGCCGCGCCGGCCTCGCCGAGTATGCGCGCGTTGCGCTCCTCTTGGCCCGGCAACGGTTTGCATAACACGAGCGGAACTTCGGCGACCAGTGCTTCTGCCGTCGTGAGTCCGCCGGGCTTGGTAATGAGCACGTCGGCCGCGTGCATGTAGTCGTAAATGTTCTCGACGAAGCGCAGGGTTCGCACGGGATACTGCGCCTTTTCCGCGACCGCAGCGAGCCGCGCCTCGACTTTCCGATTACGTCCGGCAACGACGACGGCAGCCAACGGTACGCGCACCCCGCGGAGCGCCGTCAGGATGCGCTCGAGGGGCGCGATCCCCAAGCCTCCGCCCATGACCAACGCCACAAAGCGATCGGCGGGAATATCGAGGCGCTCTCGCAGGTATGGTTTTGGTTCGTCCGTTGTGACGAACGCCGGACGCACCGGGATACCAGTGACGCTGACCGATTCCGGAGCGACGTCGCGCGCAAGCAGTGCATCGCGCATCGCCGGAGTTGCGACGATATAGCGATCGATGTTCTCGTGAATCCAGAAGCCGTGCACCGCGAAATCCGTCACGATCGCAACGACCGGTGGAGCGTCGGGAAAGAGCCGTTTGTACTCGGCCATGGCACCGCACGGGAAGGCGTGCGTGCAGACGACGGCGTCGGGACGCTCTTCCTGAATGAGCGGACGCAGATTGCCGGCGGTGAACTGGTGCGCCCAGCTTCGAAATCGCCCCACTTCGGTTGCACGCTCGGCGCGGTCGTACACGTAGCGATAGAGTTGCGGCGTGCTCTTGATCATTCGCAGATAACCGTCCGCAACGACTTTCGAAACGACGAGCGCGGCATACCGATACGAATCGACTACCCTGGTCTGGATGCGCGGTTCGATCTGATGGAGGGCCGCATCGACCGCTTCGGCCGCGGAGACGTGGCCGACGCCGACGTTCGCCGACAAAAAGAGAATCCGCATTACCGCATCTCGCCGTTGCGTTCGGCGCTCTCTTCTGCAAACGCGAAAAACTCATCGAGGATCTGCTGCACGAGATCTTCGTCCTCAACGAGATCGCCCTGACGATCGGTGACGATGAACTGCCCCTCCGAACCGTCGGTCGGATCGTGCACGAGGACTGCGTACCCGGCGTCGTCTTCCGCGTCCTCGAGAATGCCCACGACCTGGAACTCCAGCGTTTCACCTTCGTCCGTGGTGAACCGCAAAACGTCGTTGAGTTCCATGTTCCTTTCTCTTCTAGTGGAGGCACCGAGCCACATTGGCCTGGTGCTGCAAAAGCGTTTTCGCGAATACGTGGCGACCCTGACCGCAATAGACGTAGTACAGATCGTCGCTCTTGGCCGGGAAAAAGGCCGCCTTCAGCGAGGGGCCGCCTGGATTAGCAATTGGGGTCGGAGGCAGACCGGGGTGGAGATAGGTATTGTACGGTGAGTCGATCTTCAGGTCGGAGAACAACAGTCGTGCCTTGTGTTCGGGCAGCGCGTATTCGATCGTCGCGTCGACTTGCAACGGCATCTTGCGCGCCAGCCGATTGTAGATAACGCCGGCTATCCTCGGGCGATCCTCTTCGCTCTTGGCTTCGCGTTCCACCAGCGAGGCGACGATCACGGCCTGCGGGACCGAGACGCCCATGCGGCGCGCGAGCGCGGCGGCGTTTCGGGGAAGCTGGCGAAAAAACTCGGTGAGAAATATCGCGGCGACTTGGGGCGGTGCGGCGCCGAACGGAACCAAGTAGGTGCTCGGGAAGAGAAAGCCCTCGAGGTTTTTCGTTCGAGCGCCATCCACCGCGATCGAGTTATGGAAAAAATACTGACGGAAGCCCGCGGCGGCCCCGATACCCGCACCCTGCAACCGTGCGGCGATTTCCGACGCGGTGTAGCCTTCGGGGACGGTGACCCAGGCGGCGATCTGCGCGCCGCCCGTCGTGAGCGCACGCAGAACTTCGGCTTGCGTCTGATGCGGCGCAAACCGGTACTCCCCCGCGCGCACGGCGGCCTCTTCGCGGCGCAGCCGCCCGTACAAACGGAACGTTGCGACGTTGGCGATGATGCCGCGGGTCGCAAGTTGGTCGGCGACCTGCGCGAACGTCGCGCCTCGGGGGACGATCACTTCGACGGTCGTGGCCGGGTGGGAGCGATCTGCAAGAACCGCATAGCACAGCGCCGCGATGCATCCCAGAACGAGCAGTGCGCCGAGCAGTACGCATGCTCCGAGGGCTCGTCGGAACGTCACACGCGCTCGTTGCGGCGCCGGGCGAGAAACGTCTCCAAAATGAGAGCCGCCGCCATTCGATCGACGATTTCACGCCGCTTGCGGCGCGAAACGTCCGCGGCAATCAGCGTCTTCGTCGCTTGCGCCGTCGTCAAGCGCTCGTCTATGCGGTGAATCGCACCCGTGAAGATACGGCGCAGGTCTTCCACGAACGGGTCCAGCGCGCGGGCGGCGATGCCTCGTTCTCCTGCGAGCGTTACCGGATCGCCGACGACGACTTCCTCAACGCCGTACGACTCCAGGTAGCTTTCAATCTGCTCCAGATCGCGGCGGCGGCTGCTTCGTTCGATCGTCGCGAGTGGAAGCGCCAGACTCGAGCCACGTTCCGCGATCGCGATGCCGATGCGTTTGCTGCCGACGTCGAGCGCCATGATCATCCGCGAGCCTCGAGTGCCTTCAGTTCGGAAGCGGCCTTTGGGCGATGCCCGAGATGGTGCGCGATCAGGTCTTCGGCTGCGGCCGCCGCGGCCGCCGTCGCCCCAACCGCCGCGTCGTTTCCCTTTGGGCGCGCGAGCGCGCGAAGATTTTGCAAGTCGCGGGCTTGCAACTCCGGCAGGTCTCGCCAGCGTTCGCGGCAGCCCGCGTGTAAAATCCCCCCCGCCGGCCCGTCGAGCCACGCGCTTCCCTCGCCGAGCGGCTGACCACAACGAATGCACGACTCGAGCGGGGGTGCCAAGCCGAGTAGATCGAGTAACCGCAGACAGAATCGCGGCACGAGTTCGCTCGGGTCCGGCGCCTTTGCGATCGCGCCGATCGCTCCGAGCGTGAGATCGTAGATCTCGGGCAGCGCAAGCTCGGGCTCGCAGAACCCATCGATCAACTCGGCGACTACGCTCGTAGCGGCGTAGCGCTGCGGCTCCACGATCGCAGACCAGTTGGCTCGGACGATTTCTGCAGAGACGATGACGTCGAGCGAACGCCCGCGATGCATCTCGAAATTGCACTCGTTGGCAAACTCCAAGCGTCCGGCCAAATGACTGCGGGGACGCCGTACTCCTTTGGCGACCGCCTCCACCTTGCCGTGCTCGCGGGTAAAGAGCGTTATAATCCGGTCGGCTTCGCCAAGTTGGCGTCTGCGCAAAACGACGCCGCGCGTCTTATAGGCGCGCGGGTGTGTCAGTGTCCTGTACTTCCCGTGCTCGATGCGGCGTGCCGTTGGTATAGACGCGCACGCTGAGGATCCGCCTGCCGCGAGTTCGATCGACGCGCAGGCGAGTGTCGTCGCCGGCCGCGATCTCTTCGCCCTCGTTTGGAAGCCGCCCGAACAGACCCACGGTATAGCCTCCGATGGTTTCAAAATCTTCCGTCGGTAGGGCCGTGCCAAGCTTTGCGTTGACGTCTTCGATGTTCGTACCCGCCTCGACGACCGCTTCGGTATCGGACACGACGGCGATCGGCTCTTGTTCGTCGGTGTCGTGCTCGTCGCGGATCTCGCCGACGATTTCTTCCAGCAGGTCCTCCATGGTCACGAGGCCGGCCGTGCCGCCGTATTCGTCCACGACGATTGCGAGCGAGAACTTATCGCGTTGCATCTCGCGCAACAGTTCAGCGATTTTTTTCGTCTCGGGAACGTGGACGGCGGCGCGCATCAGCGATCCCACGCTGACGTGTGCGAGCGATCCATTGGCGAGTGCGACGAGCAACTCACGATCGTGAATGACTCCGACGATGTCATCCTTGGATTCTTGATAGACGGGTAGTTTCGAATATCCTTCGGCGATCACCACGTCGAGGATGCGACGGGGCGAGTCGTCGACGGAAATCGCCACCATCTCCGGACGCGGCTTCATCACTTCGCGAACGATGGTATCGCCGAACTCCATCACCGAATGGATCATTTCGCGTTCCTGTTCCTCGATGACGCGCTGTTCCGCGCCGACGTTGATCAGGGCGCGAATGTCTTCTTCGGTGACGTAGACCGAACGCGAGTGTTTGATCCGAAGCGTGCGAAGCAGCACGTCGGTCGCAAATTGGAACGCACGCGCGATGGGCGCAAGCACGTTGGAGACGTAGCGCATCGGCAGAGCCAGCCGGAGGGCCCAGCGCTCGCTGTCACCCGTTGCGATCGTTTTCGGAATGATTTCCCCAAAAAGCAAAAAGACCACCGTCATCACGATCGTGGAAAGCACGGCCGCCGACGGCAAATCGAGCGAGATGGCGACGTAGGTCGCCAACGAATCGGCGACGAGCAACACGACCGTGTTGCCGACGAGGATCGAGGTGAGAAACCGGTTCTTGTCTTCGACGATCAATTGGAGATCTTGCGCGCCGCGGAGGCGGCGCTCTGCGATTGCACGAGCGTGCAGGCGGGAGATCGAGACGAGCGCCGCTTCGGCGGCCGCGAAGAACGCGGCCAGGATGACGAGCGCGACGAGCGCGGCGATCTGGTAGGGAAGGGCCTCGGGATTACCTCGGGCGGGGTCGCTGTTCAAATCGGCGCCATTATAGCACAACGTGGGGCCGCACCAGCACGTAGATCGCGAGGGCGGCGAGCGTCCCGACGATGGCGCCCCAGAACACCTCAAACGGCCGATGAATTCTCGCCTCGACGCGGCTCTGGGCGACCAAGAACGCGACGAAATAGGCGAGAATGGCGGCGAGCGGCTTCTGATAGAAGAACGCAAGCATCGTCGCGGCCGCGAACGCCAGCGCGGCGTGGCCCGAGACGGCGCCCCCTTGCAAGGCCGAACCTCGACCGGCCCAGGCCTTGGCAAAGATCGTTGCGATCGCGACGACGGCCAGTACGATGAGCGCCAGATTCGCCGGGACCGATTGCACCGCGACGAACACGCGCGTCCCTCCGCTGAGGATGCCCTGATAAAAAATCAAGTACGCCGCGAAGAGCGCGCCGACGGCGGCAACGAGCACCGATCCCGCGGCGGCATCCTTGGCGTTTTTCGCCAGCGGATGGTGCGTGACGGTGAGCAAATCGACCAGCGACTCAATCGCCGTGTTCACCAGCTCCAAACTCAAAACCAGCGTGACCAATGTAAGCGTCGCAACCACGTACGACCGTTCCAGGCGCAACACGAGCGTTGCGAGCAGCACCAGCGCGGCGATAATAAAGTGCACGCGCATGTTGGGTTGCGTCCGAGTCGCGTAGATGATTCCTTCGAACGCATGATGCAAGGAACGAAGAAATCGACTGCGCTCGATGGGGAGATAGTGGGTCTTGCGCTCTTCAGCGGGATGGTGCATGTGCAGTAGCAGCGTACGGCCAGGGCAGGCCGATCGCCTTCGCTAGCCGACGTTCTTCGCGCCGCATGGCACGGCGTTCCGTAACGGCGACGTGGTCGTGCCCCAAGAGGTGCAACACGCCGTGAATCAAGAGACGGTAGACCTCGCGTTGCAACGGCGCGTCGTATTCATCGGCTTGTCGCCTCGCCGTCTCGACCGAGATGACAACGTCGCCGAGTAGTCGTTCCGGGGACGCATCGCCGTCGCAGCCATCGAGTGAAAAACTCAGCACGTCGGTCGCGCGGTCTTTCCCGCGGTACGTACGGTTGAGAGCGCGAATGCGATCGTCGTCGACTAAACTCAAGGAGAGTCCGCGGTCGTGGGCCCCTGCGGCCGCTAAGAGGCGGCGCGCGATCGCGACGAGCGAGCGCCCGTCCACGCCGCTGCGCACGACGTCGTTCCGGTAATGAATCACGGCCGTACCGCATCGCCGGCATACGCGCGAACGATCCGCGCGACCAACGGATGGCGCACGACGTCCCTGTCGTCCAATTCGACGACCGCAACCTCCGAGAGTTCGCCGATCCTCGATGCGGCGTGCCGTAATCCGCTGCGTTGTCCGGAGGGCAAGTCGATCTGAGTCACGTCGCCGGTCACGACCATTTTCGATCCGCTGCCAAGGCGAGTCAAGAACATTTTCAGTTGATCGTCGGTCGCATTTTGGGCCTCGTCCAGAATAACGAACGCATCGGAAAGCGTGCGCCCGCGCATATAGGCCAGCGGCGCTACTTCGAGGGTGCCGCGCTCCATGTATTTATTGAGCGCGCTATCGTCGAGGAGTTCCGACAGCGCGTCGAACAGGGGGCGCATGTAGGGATCGAATTTTTCGCGCAAATCCCCGGGCAGAAATCCTAGTCGTTCACCGGCTTCTACGGCCGGTCGCGAAAGAATAAGCCGGCCGACGTCGCGCCGTTTTAGGGCGCGAACCGCCATGACGACCGCTAAATAGGTCTTGCCGGTTCCGGCCGGCCCGATTCCAAACGTCAGCGTTGACTCTTCGATCGCCTGCACGAAGCGCCGCTGCCCGTCGGTTCGAGGACGCACTTCGCGACCGCGATGGGTTCGCAGCAGCGTCGTCGGTAAGGATCGATCCGGCCGTTGCGCGCGCGCGTCGGAGAGAACGAGCGCCACGTCGTCGGGCGTGATGTGTGCGCCGCCGACGGCGGCATCCAACACGCGCAGGACGACCGCTTCGGCACGCTCGACCGACGCCGCGTCGCCCGTCAACAGCAGTCGGTCGCCGTCGGCATGCACCGACACGCCGAGGGATGATTCAATGGCCGAGAGATTGCGGTCGAACTCGCCGAACAGACGCAAGCGGTCGGGCAAGGCTCCTAGGTCGATGGATCGCTGCGCGGTCAAACGGGGAAATCTTCGGTGCGCAGCGCCTTAGGCTTGCCGAGCACTTCGGCCGCGATCACGGCGCCGGCGAGATCGCCGCTCGTCCGGAATCCTCTGCGCGACGTCCGTCGCGTCGCCTGCGGTTGACGTGCCTGGACCTGCATCGTCATGGGAGACTGCGTTGTCGTTTGCGGTCGTGAGGAGACGCGTTGCGTCGAAGCCGTCGCGGCGACGGGTGCGTGGGGCGGCATCGCCGGCCGCGCCGGCCGACGCGGCATCCCGCGAGTCTGTCGGCGGACGCTGGAAATCATGCTACCAACGACGCCGACGATGATCAGCACGACCCAAACGAGCGTCGCAACGTCGCGCACGTAAACGCTTACTTCGCGGTGGGGCCCATCGGCGGCGGTTGGTGTGACTCGTTCGACGCTTCGGTTGAAGCACCGATCGACGAGCGCATGTCGGTATCGGCTTGAATGTTCTTCAACCGATAGTAGTCCATGATACCGAGATGTCCGCTATTGAACGCGGCCGCGATGGCCGCAGGAATCGTGGCTTCCGCTTCGACGACCTTGGCGCGCATCGCCTGAGTTTGCGCTTTTTGCTCCTGCTCGGCGGCGAGCGCCGCATACTGGCGTTCCGCCGCCTTTGCTTGCGCGATGCGGCGGTCGGCCTCGGCTTGGCTCGTCTGCAACTCCGCGCCGATGTTCTTGCCGACATCGACGTCCGCGATGTCGATGGAAACAATTTCGAATGCGGTGCCCGCGTCGAGCCCCTTCGCCAAGACGGTCTTACTGATGCGATCCGGATACTCGAGCACTTCCTTATGATCCACCGCTGCCCCGACCGCGGAGACCACGCCTTCACCGACGCGCGCGATAATCGTCGGCTCGCCCGCCCCGCCGACGTAGCGATCCAGGTTGCTGCGCACGGTAATACGAGCCTTCACGTTCAGTTGAATGCCGTTTTGCGCCACGCCCTGAAACGTCGGCGTCTCGATAACCTTTGGGGTGACCGACGTTTGTAAGGCTTCGAGCACGTTACGTCCCGCCAAATCGATGGCCGCGGCGCGCTGCCACTCCAGTGGAATTTGCGCGCGTTGCGCCGCAATCATCGCCAGCGTGACGTTCTCCACGTTACCGCCGGCAAGGTAGTGCGATTGCAGCTGATCCACGTTGAGGTTAAGGCCGGCCTTGCGAGCGCGCACGTAGTTGTCGACGATGACGCCGGGTGGAATGCCGATGAGCCGCATGCGTACGAGCGAAATGATTCCGAGCGGCACTCCTGCCGCAATGGTGCGGATCCACAAGCCGATTGGAAAATAATAGAGGAACGCGAAAAATGCGATGATGACCAGAAGGATGATGATGGCGCCGCTGACGGCTATCATTTGTTACTCCTATGCAGTAATGGGCTCGACGAAGACGCGCGCGCCTTCGACTCGTACCACGCGAATTGGGGTTCCCTGCGCGATGAATTCACCTGCGGTGAGCACGTCCACGCGACGTCCGTCGATCGAGGCGATGCCGGCGGGGCGCAGATAGGAAACGGCGGTGCCGCTTCTGCCGCGCAGCGCGGACTGATCCGAACTCGTGACGTACTCCGGCCCTTGCGCCGCCGCCAACGCCAGCCGATGCGCCCATGCATTTTCCGGAACGGCCCGCACCGTTAGCGTGAATCCGATCACCGTTAGCACGATCGCCGTCGCGACCGTCTCGATGCCGACGAAGAAAAACGGCAATCCAAAGGCCAGGAGCACCGCAACGAGCAAGGCGACCGCACCCAAAACTCCTGGAATGCCATGTCCGGGGACGACGTGGAGTTCCCACAGAATTCCGAGCAGTCCCAGCAGCGCTAACGCCGCGACGAATCCGTTCGAGAATCCGGCATAGATATGGGTGCCGAAGAACAGCGCGAGAGCGGCGATTCCGATTGCACCGGCGATGCCGTGCAGCGTTTGCATCTCAATCAAAAGGCCCAATAGACCCAGGGTCAGCAACAATCCGCTTACGCGTGGATCGGTCGCAAAACGGGCTAATCGCTCGCCCCAGGTGAGCGACTCCGTCACTTGGGGCGCGCCGGCGAGTCCCGCACCGGCCAGCGCATCTTGGAACGACGTCGCGCGTGCTTGGGCAATGCCGCTGCGCAGCGCGTCGTTCGTATCGAGCGTTAGGATTGCACCGGAGCGTTTGTATTGCGGAACGTCGACGTACTTGTCCACCATGGCGCCTGCGATCACCGCGCTGCGATGATTCCGCTCGGCCGTGGATTGGAACTCTCCCCGAAGGGCGGAAATCATCTTCTCGGTTGGCGGGATCGGTTCGGCGGCCCCGATCGACGCGCCCGGCCCCACGACGATTCGATCCGCGGCGAGCGCGATGAGCGCGGCGGCGGAGTACGCGCGCGCGTCGACGTAGGCGACGACGGGAACGTGGGCGGCGAACAGCGCATCGCGAATCTCGAAAGCGGCGTCGACCAGCCCCCCGGGACTGTTGATGTCGAGGACAATTGCGCGAGCGTGCCGAGCTTGCGCCTCTTGGACCGACCGGCTCACCAAGTGCGCCATCCCGGAATCAACCGTTCCATCGATGGGAACCACGACGACCGGTCCCGAGGCGGCCCCCTGCGCGAGAGCGCCGAGGGCGCCGAGTGAAAGCAAAGTCCAAAAGCAGGCGCGCAGAGCAAGCAGCTTCATGCCAATTGCTACCTTCGTCGACGGCTCGAGGTTACGGGGCAAGCTCCTCGCTGACGATTTGGCGAACCAAATTTCCGTCGGCCTGGCCCCGCAGCTGCGGCATCACGACCTTCATTACGGCACCCGTATTCCGAGAGTCGGGCGGCAGACCGGCCAAGACGCTTTGAACGATCTCGCGCACCTCGGCCGCAGATCGTTGCGCGGGCAGATAGGTAAGCAGGATCTCGCGTTCGCTGCGTTCCTTTGTGGCCAGTTCGAGACGGCCCGCCTTTTCAAATTCACCGATCGCGTCGGCACGCTGCCGCGCCAATCGGCGGACGACGTCGATCTCGTCGGCATCGGAGAGTTCTTGGCCGCTCTCCGTTCGCTTATAGATGAATCCCGAGAGCGCCGACCGCAGCGTATTCATGCGCAGCTGATCGCGCGCGCGCATCGCGTCTTTGAGGTCGCTCGCGATCCGCTCCCGTATTTTAGCCATGATGCCGTCGCGCGCGCTTAGGCGCGGCGCTTGCGAGCCGCGGCTGATTTTTTCTTACGCCGAACGCTTGGCTTCTCGTAGTGCTCGTGCTTGCGCGCCTCGGCGAGAATGCCGGCCTTTTGGGTGGCTTTCTTGAAGCGACGCAACGCGCTCTCGATCGTCTCTCCCGGAGAGATGCGTACTTCCATTTATCCACCTCCTTTCGGCAATCTCGCATGAGACTAACACAGCGTTACGGCAGCGTCAAATCGCGGGCTTATCCCGGAGGCCATGCCATTGGGCGGCCGGCCAATACATGAATGTGGACGTGGTCGACGGTTTGACCTCCATGATTGCCGGTGTTGACGACGAGCCTGAATCCCGACGTGCCGCCGTGCGTGCGGCCGAGCATCGCAGCGACTCGCGTGAGTCGTGCCGTTTGCTCGCCCTGCGCCGGCATATCGTCAATCGTTGCATAGTGCGCCGTTGGTATGACGAGCAGATGCACCGGCGCTTGAGGGTTGCGGTCTTCGATCGCGAGCACGTCGTTGTCGCGATGCACGACCGTCGCAGGAACGTCACCGCGAACGATGCGACAGAAAATACAGTCTTCCATCAATGAGTTCGAATCGTAAAGTCCCAGGATTTCGTCGTGGTATTTCCGGCTTCATCCGAGACGCGCACCGTCACGTGGATTGGGCCATCCGGATACGAGTAGGCGGGCAGATATTGTATGAAAGCCGCACTACGCACGCACTCGGAGGTAACGTCGCGCCCATCGATCCAAAGCAGCACGCCCGATGCCCGAACGGGAACCGCATCGGACACAAAACTGGCATAGACTGCGGGCCGATTCGTATTAACGATCGTGCCGGCACGCGGCGCGAAGTCGGCGATTCCGGGCGGAACGCTCGACGCCGAGATGCGCTGGGGCGCGGTGGCTTCGACCGCTGCATTGCTCGTTTGCAGGCGCGCGATCAGCGGAACGTCGCTAAAGTTGGCGCCTCGCGGAATCGTGTAATCCCCGGTGTAGAATCCTGGAGAGCGCTCGTGCATCGCTTGATTCGATACCTCGGAGCCAATATCGAAGGTTCCCGCGGCCGCCGGCGTGCCCCGCACGATCACGTGAATGGTCTCGCCCGATCGGAGCGGATGCATCGCGTCGGTTTGAACGGACGCGATCGTTAACGCTTGGGTCCCCGACGTTGAGGCGGCGACGCTGCGGCTCGCGAGAATTTCACGAATTTCGCTCGTCTCGACGTTATAACGAATCGTCACGGCGTCGCCCGGACGCAAGTCCTGCAACGACGCGGCCTTGCCGTTGAGGGCGATCTCGGCAGTGCGACCCGGTGCGATCACCTGCCCATCGCCGAGCACGAACTCGTTCGAGGCGATCGCGACGATATGTCCGCTTCTCGACCCGTATTCGTCCACGATACGTTCTACGCGACCGTCTTTGCGCATGTCGACGCGCGCAAAATCGCCAGGCCGAATGTCGCCGAGCTCTCCGGGGGAAGTAACGTTTACCGTGACGTCCGTAACGTCGATCGCTGCATTGGGCGCAATGGGAATCACCTTGACGGAGCCGTTGGAGGAAATGGTTAGGGTCGGCGGATCCGACAGCACGTCGACGGCGGCAACCGTTCCGAAGCGCTCGTAGCCGCCTCGTACGGCGACGAGACCGTTCGCCGATCGGCCGACCAACTGCGCGATGATGGAGACGGAATTTGCGCGCCGATCGTAACTCGCTTGCGCGCCGAGCGCATCGGTAAAGAATCGCAGCGGTACGTAAAGGACGTCTTTGATCTCGAGCGGCGGCGATTCCAGCGTGACCCGATCGTCGTCAACTTGGGCGATGCGGCTTCCCAAGGTCAATCTGACGTTCTTGGAGCCGACTTGCACGCCGATCTGTTGACCCTCACGCTGGAAAACGAGTCCCAGCGCCTCGATGGTACGGCGCACGGGAACGAAGAGGACGCCATGAATGAAGCGCGGAGGCGGTTCCAGCGCCAGCGTATCGCCGTTGATCACGATGGAAATCGGTCGCGCGGCCGCTCCGAGCGTGCAGGCGATGGTCATGGCGAGTAGCGCGCGTTTCACGGAGCCTATACGACCTCTCGATAGATATCGGCGGTGGCGCGCGCGCATCGGTCCCACGTGAGTGCTCGCGCCGCAGCACGTCCACGCTCGATCGTTTTTAGCCGCAAACCTTCGTCGGTCAAGAGCGCGACAAGTTGCGCGCGCAGAGCGGCGCAATCGCGCGCGGGAAAGGTTAGCGCCGCCTTTGCGAGCGCCGACGGAACGGCTCGATCGCAGGCGATCACCGGGGAACCTGCCGCCATCGCCTCAAGCATCGGAAGGCCAAAGCCTTCCCGCAACGCGGGCGTTACAAACGCCTTGGCACCCGCATATACGGCGGCTAACTGGGATGGCTGGACTTCTCCCAGTGCGACGATGCGACGTTGAGGGGTCGAGCGCCGCGCGAGCTCGCCGCCGAAGTCGTCGGCGCCCGTAACGTACAGGTCGATTTCGAAAGATTCCGGCAAACTCGACCACGCTTCGAAAAGCGTCGGCAGATCTTTATGCGGACGGTGATTGCCGGCATACAGTAGATACGGCCGCGCCGGTACGTAGGGCGCGGGCGGGCACAAGAAGCGTTCTTCTACACCAAGCGGAACGACTCGTACCTTTTCCGCATCAACGTGCAGGAAATTCACGAGATCCTCGATCGTTCGCTCGTCGTCGGTAATGACGCGGAGCGCTCGAGCACACAGAAACCGCACCACACTTCGATAGTACGGTCCGACTTTCGCCTTGAAATACTGCGGAAACTGCAGGTGGATGAGGTCGTGGATCGTCACGACGAACCGCACGGGAACGATCGCCGGCGCGTACAGGGACAGGAAGTGCGCCAAATCGAGGCCAGCGTGCCGCATTTTCCACGGCAGCGCGATCTGCTCGTTCCAGCCGAAGTTTCCGCCTTCCGTAAAGGTCACGTACTCGTACTCCGGAGCGACGCGCGGCAGCCGCAGCGCCAGTTCACGAGCATACGTCTTCATGCCCACGGACATCTGACGCGTCGAGCGCGCATCGAGTCCGATGCGCGCGGCCCTCATGCGGAATGTTGCAGCGCTTTTCGAGCCGCCACCGCGGGATAGAGCGCCGAGCGAAGAGCGACGTACCATCCGCGCGGTCCGTCGAGAAGCGCTCCTTTTCCGAAAAGCAGCCAAAGCGCCCTCGGTAGGCTCTTTAGCGTTTCAGTCAAGACGGCGCCGACTGAAGGCGGCAGCCCCGCAGCCTCTAAGCCGGTGTAACGCTCGTATTTTGCTCGATAGGTCGAAACGTCGGGATACGAATAGTGGAGAAGCGTCCCGGGGAGATCGGCGATCGTGCCGGCGCACGACCACGACTCATGAATCGGCACGGCCGCCGCCGTGGCCGGCCGCGCCGCGAGCGTCACACGATCGGTTCGAAAGAGCCGCAGCAGCCATTCGTTGGCCCACATGCGCATTGGCTTACCGCAGAAGTACGTCGTCCTGCGCATGCGATAGCCGTCCGCTGACGCAGACGCCGCGAGAATTCCGTCGCAGAGCACGTCGTCGAGCGCTTCGTCCGCATCGACCATGAGCGTCCACGGCGTCTGCACTTGAGCCAGCGCGAAGCGGCGGGCTTCGACGAAGTTCGACCACGCACGTTGCACGACGCGCGCTCCCGACGCGCGCGCAAATTGCAGCGTGTGATCGCGCGAACACGCGTCCAAAACGAAGATTTCGATTCCTCGCGGGAGACTGGTGAGGGCACGAGGCAGATTGCGCTCTTCGTCGCGCGTCAGAATGACGGCCGTGATCAGACTTGGGTCCAGGCTCGCTCCTCACCGAAAACGGGCTGGCGATCCCTCCGCTCTTCGTGTGCGAGCGCCGCGCCGATAAAGCCGCGGTAGAGCGGCGCCGGACGATTGGGACGGGATTTGAACTCGGGATGCGCCTGTGTCGCGACGAACCACGGATGCAGACTCGGCGGAAGTTCGATCACTTCGACCAGTTGGGTCTTGTCGACGACGTGATGGCCGCTAAAGCGCATGCCGTGCTCCTCGAACAGCGGGCGATAGCGATTGTTGAACTCATACCGGTGGCGGTGGCGCTCGCTGATCTCCAGGGCCCCGTAGGCGCGCTCGGCTTGACTTTGCGGCTCGAGCATGCACGAATAGGTACCCAATCGCATCGTGCCACCGTATTTTTCCAGATGGCGCTGATCGGGCATGAAATCGATCACCGGGTCCGCGGTCGCTTCGTCGACTTCACTGGTCATCGCTTCCGGCAGGCCGCAGACGTTGCGAGCAAACTCGACGCATGCCAACTGCATGCCGTAGCAAATGCCCAAGAACGGGATTTTGTTTTCGCGCACGTATTGAATTGCGCGCAGCTTCCCCTTGACGCCACGCGCTCCGAACCCAGGAGCGACGACGACGCCGTGTGCGTCGCGCAGCATGTCGATCCCGCGGTCTTCGATCGACTCCGAATCGATACGGCGGATTTCGATCGCCGCATGGTGGAAGACTCCGGCGTGATGGAGCGCTTCGTTGATCGAAATATACGCGTCTTTGAGTTCGACGTATTTTCCGACCAGGGCAATGGCGACGTGACGGCGTGGATGCAACAGACGTTCCGCGATCGCCGCCCACTCGTCGAGCTTCGGGGCAACCGTCGGCAAGTCCAATTTACGAACCGCCGCCTGCGCCAGACCCTCGGCCTCTAGATTCAGAGGCACCTGATAAATCGTTTGGGCGTCGCTATTCTGGACGACCGCGCCAGGCGGGACGTCGCAGAACAACGCGATCTTTTCTTTTAATTCGAGCGGCATCGGAACCGACGATTGCGTTCGGCAAACGATCGCGTCGGGCGAGATTCCGATCCCGCGCAACTCGCGTACCGAATGCTGAGTGGGTTTTGTCTTCAGTTCGTCCGGCGCGCCGAGATGCGGCACCAGCGTGAGGTGCACGTACATCACGTTTTCGTCGCCCACGTCGTAGCGCATCTGCCGAATCGCCTCTAAGAAAGGGAGCGACTCGATGTCGCCGACCGTTCCGCCCACTTCGACGATGCATACCTGCGCGTGGCTCGCCTCCGCAACGCGCTTGATGTGCGCTTTGATCTCATTGGTGATGTGAGGAATCACTTGGACCGTCGCGCCGAGATACTCGCCGCGCCGCTCCTTCTCGATCACCGAATTGTAGATCTGGCCGGTGGTAACGTTGTTGGCCTGCTGCAGATTCTCGTCGATGAAGCGTTCGTAGTGCCCGAGATCGAGGTCCGTTTCGGCGCCATCCTCGGTCACGAAGACCTCGCCGTGTTGATACGGATTCATCGTACCGGCATCGACGTTGATATAGGGATCGAGTTTCTGGATGGAAACGCTGACGCCGCGTGCCTTGAGCAGCCGCCCGAGGGAGGCGGCCGTGATGCCCTTGCCGAGCGAACTCACCACGCCCCCGGTGAAGAAGATATACTTCGCCATCTCGGGCAAAAAGAGTTCGGCGCTTCTCGTTTGCGAACCTGGCAAGCCTCACGTAGCGGAATCGCCCGAGATGAGCGTAGTCTTCCCGCGCTCGTAGACCAAGGATTCGCCGGTGAAGCGATTTCGGAAATCGCCGTTGCCATTGGCCCCGACGGGAAGCTTGTCGACGCCTGGCTTTGGGCGAGTTCGGGCTATCCGCTCATGGACAATGCCGCGCTCAAGGCCGCGAGACGCTCGGAATACAAGGGCGCCACGTCATACTGCCGCCCCATCGGTGCAACTTATTTGTTCCGCGCCGATTTCTCGCAACGTTGACCCTTTTTCCGTAGGGCCGCCACGTACTGCCGATGAGCCCTGGCTGCATCCACGCCTTTTGTTGCCGGTGTTGCCTAGAATTCTGGATGGGATTCTTAGCGAGCTAGCCTGAACCGTCTCCTGCACACAAGGCGTTCGGGCTTATAGGAGACAGGGATGGGCATCTCAACGTTCCGCCGCGCTGTGCTAGGGTCGTTCGCTGCCGTGGCGATGCTTTCAGGCTGCGGCGGCGGAAGCGGCACACCGCTGAGCCCTTCGCCCGGCGCAATCGCCGCGGAACGAACAAACGTGCTTCCCGCGTACCGTGTGCTGTATAGCTTCAAAGGCTCGAAAGACGGCGCGTTCCCGTCCGCGGCCCTCGCCGAGATTAACGGCACGCTTTACGGTACGACCAGAAACGGCGGCGATCGGTGCGCCGGCAGTTTGGGTTGCGGCACGGTTTTTAGCGTGAACGCCTCCTCCGGCGTGGAAGCCATACTCCACCCCTTCAAAGGCGGGCCGGCGGACGGCGCGTTCCCAAACGCGGCCCTCACCGACGTCAACGGCACGTTCTACGGCACGACTACGTTTGGCGGCTCGAACGACGAGGGTACGGTCTTCTCGATCAGCACGTCCGGTACCGAAAGCATACTCCACAGTTTCAAAGGCGCCCCAGCGGACGGCTCAAACCCGAGGACGACTCTTCTCAACATCAACGGCACGCTCTTCGGCACGACTGTGGGTGGCGGCTCGAATCCCTGCACGTATGGCGGATGGAACGGCTGCGGAACGGTTTTTGCGATCACGACCTCCGGTAAGGAAACCATACGCTACAGCTTCAAAGGCGGGAACACCGACGGTCAAAACCCGTATGCGGGCCTGGCCAACTTTAAGGGCAAGCTCTACGGCACGACGAATTGGGCGGGCGCGAATTGCGAAAACGGTCTCGCTTGCGGAACCGTCTTTTCGATGACGCCATCCGGTGAGGAAACGCTGCTCTACAGCTTCAAAGGAGCGGGCGACGGGCAAAATCCACAAGCGGCCCTCGTCAAGGTCAAGCGCAAGCTCTACGGCACCGTGACCGGACTGGGCGCGTACTGCCGTTGCGGAACAGTCTTCGCCGTCACGCCGTCAGGGAAGGAAACCGTGCTCCACAGCTTCGGTAGGGGCTATGATGGCGAAGTCCCCCAGGCGGCCCTCCTTAACGTGAATAGTATGCTGTACGGCACGACCGCATACGGAGGCACAATTCCCTCCGGCCCCGGAGGAACGATCTTCGAGATCTCAACATCCGGCAAGGAGCGTGTGCTGCACAGCTTCGGCGGGCCCGGCGACGGCGCCGTGCCGGTGGCGAGCCTGATCAACGTCAACGGCACCCTCTACGGCACGACTCAAAACGGGGGCTCGGTTTACTGTCCCAACAGCTCCTACCAGGGATGCGGAACCGTCTTTGCGCTGAAGCCTTAGGGAGCCGCACGCACATAGCGCGCGAGGCCGGCGTAATCGCAACAAATCGAGACACGAAAGTTCGCCAGCGTGGCCCGCGTAAGCTGGTGGAGTTTACCAATCGTCGGCGGGGCGGCTTCGAACAGCATTAAGGCATCCTCATTGATGAGCCTTGGCACGTCGTGCATCAATTCGTGGTAGAGTGAAAGGCCGTCGGGGCCGCCGTCGAGCGCGAGCCGCGGCTCGAACGACGTGGGATCCGGCGCCGTCGCCAGATCGGTCGTCGGAACGTAGGGCAGATTCGCGACGATCGCGTCGTAGCGCTCGCCCAGCACCGCGTCGGCCAAATTGCTCGCGATGAAGCGGCAGCGATCGCTTACGCCAAGTCGTTCCGCGTTGCGCCGCGCGATCGTCAACACTTCGGGCGAAAGATCGGTTGCGTCCACGTGCGCGCCCGTTTCGGCCGCGATGCTGCACGCGACCGCGCCGCTCCCCGTTCCCACGTCGAGAATGCGACCTGTATCGCCGCGCGCGTGAATGAATTCGACGGCTTCGTCGATTAGATGCTCCGTCTCCGGCCTGGGAATCAGAACGGACCGGTCGACGACAAACTCGCGACCGTAAAACCACGCGCTCCCGACGATGTACGCTACCGGCTCGCCTCTACGTCTGCGTTCGCAACATTCGATGAAACGGGAAAAGTCAGCTTCACGAATCGGTTCCTCGCCATGCGCAACGATCCACTCGCGCGACCGCTCCAACACGTGCGCCAATAAAATCAAGGCATCCGCCCGCGCAACCCTATCCGATTCCGCCAGAGCCATCATGCCGGCACTTCGCCCGCCATTAAACGAGCGCGCTCGTCGGCGATCAGTTCGTCGGCGATCGACCCCAGATTTCCATCCATGATCCCTTTTATGTTTCCGAAGCTGCGGTTGATGCGGTGGTCGGTAACGCGGTCTTGCGGAAAGTTGTAGGTCCGAATCTTTTCGGATCGGTCACCGCTGCCGACTTGAGACCGGCGCAGCGACGTCACCTCTTCTTCTTGTTCCCGACGCTTGCGGTCGTAGAGCGTCGCGCGCAGCATCTGCATCGCCTTCTCGCGATTCTGTTGCTGCGATCGTTCTTGCTGCGACGCGACGACGATGCCGGTCGGCAGGTGCGTGATGCGGATGGCGGACTCGGTCTTGTTGACGTACTGACCACCGGCGCCGGAGGCTTTATAGGTATCGATTTGTAGTTCCGACGGTCTGATTTCGATCTCGACGTCGTCCTCGACTTCCGGTAAGACGGCGACCGTCGCCGTGCTCGTGTGGATACGGCCTTGCGCCTCCGTCGCGGGGACGCGTTGCACGCGATGCACGCCGGACTCGTGCTTCAGATAGCGGTACGGTTCCCTGCCCTTCACCGCAAAGACGATTTCCTTATAGCCGCCGGCTTCGCTTGGATTGTCCGAAACGAGTTCTACTCTCATGTCGGCGATTTCGGCGAAGCGCATGTACATGCGCGCGAGGTCACCGGCAAAAATGGCGGCTTCGTCGCCGCCGGCGCCCGCGCGGATTTCCACGAAGACGTCCTTGGCGTCGTTCGGATCGCGCGGCATCATGAGCTCGGTCAACTCGCTTTCGAGCGTCTCGGCGCGCTGCCGCAAACCGTCGTTCTCTTCGCGCGCCAGTTCGCGCAAGTCACCGTCGGAATCGCGCGCAAGAACCTCGTTTGCGGCGATTTCTTCTTCCGTTTCGATCAAACGCCGAAACGTTTGAACCGGCGCCTCCAGTTGGGCGCGTTCCTTCAGGAGCGCAGTATAACGGGCTTGGTCGAAAACGCCCGTGGGATTCGCAAGTTGCGCGTCAATTTCGTCGAATCGGCGCGCCATCGCCTGCAGGCGCGCAATCAATGCGTCGTTCCGCATTAGCGCGCGAGGCTCTTAAACTTCTGCGGCGGCTTTCTTCGCCTCGCGCGCGGCTTTGCGTGCGGCAGCCTCTTCTTGCTTCCGGCGCGCGACGGCCGAGCGTTGATTGAACTTATCGACGCGCCCCGCAGTATCCACGAGCTTCTGCTGGCCGGTAAACAGCGGATGGCATGCCGCGCAAATTTCGACCGCGATCTCGGGCAACGTGGAACCCGTGACAAAACTGTTGCCGCACGCGCAATGCACGCGCGCTTGCGGATACCACTTTGGATGAATCTTGCTCTTCACAGCCTTTGCATTATAGCAGCCCGTGCAAGTCCATCGAGCATGGGCCCGCTCGATTATCGAAGGAGCGCTTCGCGTGGCTCGGAAAGCCACAAATGGTGAAGCCGTGGTCGCTCTTTGCATCCTTTGCCGGTATCGCCACGCTCTCGATAGCGTTAGCCGCGAGCGTGGGGGGCGCCAGTCCGGCCGCGCAAGCGACGCCGCCGCCGACGCCGCCTCCCCTAGGATTTCCCGCAACGCCCCTGCCGAACGCTACGCTCGTGCCGCTCGGCAATCCGGCGAGTCCAACGCCGAGCCCACCGCCCACTGCGCGCAAGGGACTGGAGGGCGTCTGGGAAGTGCAGATCCAGCGATCGAACATGACCGATTACACGCACTTTCGCCTGACACAAAGCGGCGATACGATCGCCGGCACCTACCTCGATACGTCGGGGAAGCGCTATCCGCTGAGCGGAACGGTTGACGGACAATCGATACGGATAATCGTGACGATGTCCAACGGCACGACGCTCCTGCTCGAGGGTCGCCTCGATGGAACGACCGACATGGTCGGCATGCTGACCATGCCCAACGGAGCCGTTCCGTTTACCGCCTCCTATCGGCCGAAAGAGAAGTGGATCGAAAACGTTAACCCGTCGCCCGGTGGAATCAGCCCCGGTAACGGTACGTACACGCCACCGTAAGTAAATGCTCTAGGCGGAGACCCGCTCGGCGAGGCGCCGTTCGACGTACGGTACGAGTCCGCCGGCCGCGATCAGAGAACGCATGAACGGCGGAAACTCGGCCGAGCGATACGTCTCTCCTCTCGTGACGTTGCGAATAACGCCGGCGGCGGGCTCGATTTCGATCTCGTCACCCGACTGGATGCGGTCGACCGCTTCGACCGATTCAAAGATGGGCAGCCCGATGTTCAAGGCGTTGCGGTAAAAGATACGCGCGAAACTCTTGGCGATCACCGCCGAAGTTCCGGATCCTTTAATCGCGATCGGCGCAACTTCGCGGCTCGATCCACAGCCGAAGTTCGTATCGGCGACGATGACGTCTCCAACTCGCATACGACTCGTGTATTCGGGGTCGAGGCCTTCGAGCGCGTGTTTGCCCAACTCGTTGGGGTCGATGATGTTGCAATATTTCCCGGGAATGATGACGTCGGTATCGACGTTCTTTCCGTATTTGTGGGCGTTGCCGTGGAGTTTTTCTTGCATCGCTATCGTCTCGTCATCGTTCGATAAGGCTGACGGTCATGCCGCGAGATTCCACGCGCTGCCGGCTCGGAGTCCACTGCGAAACGTCAATCGTCCGCGGATCGGTGATCTTGCCGGTTAGTGCCGATGCCGCACACGTTGCGGGCGATGCCAAGTAGATCTCGGCTTTCGGCGAACCCATGCGTCCGACGTAGTTGCGATTGGTCGTTGAGATGGCCCGCTCGCCGTCGCCGAGCGTTCCCATGTGGCCGCCGAAGCACGCGCCGCATCCCGGCGTGTTGACCGCGCAACCCGCCGCTGCGAGCGTCGAAAGAATTCCCTCGTCGGCGGCTTGCATCCAGACTTTTTGCGAGCCTGGATTGACGATCACGCGGAGATTCGGCGCGATGCTTTTCCCTTGCAACATACCGGCGACGACGCGCAAGTCGTCGATGTAGCCGTTCGTGCACGAACCGATGAAGACTTGATCGACCGGCAGATCTTCGCGTACGACCTCGGAGATGGGGTACACGTTATCCGGCGTGTGCGGCCGGGCTACTTGGGGCTCTAAGTTCGCCACGTCGATTTCGATCGTTCGCTCGTAGGTAGCGTCGGGATCGGCGCGCTCGATGACGAATTGCCGATCGGTGCGCTCGCGCACGTAGGCGATCGTTTTTTCATCCGCATGAAAGATGCCGTTCTTCGCCCCGCACTCGATCGCCATATTGGCCATGGTGATGCGTCCGGTAATGGATAGCTCATCGACCGTGCTGCCATGGTATTCCATCGCGCGATAGGTCGCGCCGTCGATGCCGAGCTCCCCGACCGTGCGCAGCATAATGTCCTTGGCGTACACCATGGGGCCTGGCGTCCCACGATAGACCAGTTTGATCGATGCGGGAACCTTCAACCAGACCTCACCGAGCACGAACGCGGCGGCGATGTCGGTCGAACCCATCCCCGTTGCAAAGGCGCCGAACGCGCCGTAGGTGCAGGTGTGGGAATCGCCGCCCACGATCAACTCGCCGGGCGCCACGAGACCTTCTTCCGGAAGCACGACGTGTTCGATGCCGCCGCGTCCCACGTCGAAGAAGTGTTCGACCTTCTGCTCGATCGCGAAGTCTTTCATGATTTTGACGATGCCCGCCGACTGTGCGTCTTTGGCCGGAACGAAATGGTCGGCGACGAGGGCGATCTTGGAGGCGTCGAAGACGCGATGTGCGCCTTTGATTTGGCGCATCACCTTGATGGCGACGGCCGCCGAGAGCTCGTTCGCCAGTACCAAATCAACCTTGGCGTTGATAATCTGTCCCGGTTCGACGCGGTCCAGTCCGGCGTGACGCGCCAGGATTTTCTCAGTGAGCGTCATTCCCATGATACCAACAGTATAGCGCGAACTACGGGCGGGAACCTCCGATGATACACCAAGACCACGAATTCGGCTTTGCAACGCGCGCGATTCACGCCGGAACGGCGCCGGATTCGGCGACCGGAGCGCGCGCCGCGCCGATCTATCAAACGGCGGCCTACGTCTTCGGCAGTTCCGAGCAGGCCGCCGAACTGTTCGCGTTGCGCAGTTACGGCCACATCTACAGCCGCATCAGCAATCCGACCGTCGCGGCATTTGAAGAACGCATGGCGAGCCTCGAAGGGGGCCTCGGGGCGGTTGCTTTCTCAAGCGGGCTGGCGGCGCAACTCTGCACGGTGCTCGCCGTCGCGCAGGCCGGCGATCATCTCGTTTGTGCGCAAAACATCTACGGCGGCACGGTGACCCAGCTCAACGTCACGGTCAAGCGAATGGGCATCGAGACCACTTTCATTTCGGCGGACGACGTTAGCTCTGCGCGCGCGGCGGTGCGCCCAAACACCAAGTTGATTTTTATCGAAACGATTGGAAATCCGTCGGGAATCGTTGCCGACGTCGATGCCTTCGCGAAAGTTGCGCACGAGGCCGGCGTGCCGTTGGTCGTCGATAACACCTTTGCGACGCCGTATCTCTTTCGCCCGATCGAGCACGGCGCCGACATCGTGCTCCATTCGGCGACGAAGTTCATCAACGGCCACGGCACGGCGATCGGCGGCGTCCTGATCGAATCGGGAAAGTTCGCGTGGGATAACGGCCGATTTCCATTGCTCTCTACGCCGAGCCCCGGCTATCACGAAAAAGTCTTCACGGATACGTTTGGCGAGTACGCGTTCTTGACGCGCGCGCGTGCAGAAGTCTTGCGCGACGTCGGCGCGCAGATGTCGCCGATGGAGGCGTGGCTCGCGCTGCTCGGCCTGGAGACGCTCGCCGTCCGCATGGAACGCCACATTGCGAACACTCGCGAGATCGTCGTCTACTTGGAGCGCCGCCCCGAAGTGGCGTGGGTGCGTCCGCCGCAGATGGGCTCGATTTTTACTTTCGGGTTACACGCCGGGCGGGAAGGCGCGCGGCGTTTCATCGACGGCCTCACGCTTTGGAGTCACCTCGCGAACGTGGGCGATGCGAAAAGCCTGGTTATTCATCCGGCCTCGACGACGCATTCCCAATTATCCGATGAAGAGTTGCGCGGGGCGGGCGTCGAGCCGGAGTCGATTCGGCTCTCCGTCGGGCTCGAAGATCCGCGCGACTTGACCTGGGATCTCGAGCAGGCACTGCGAGGAACATGATTCTTACGACGCCGTCGCAGCGGCAGGAACTGCTACGGCGCATTCGCACGATCGCGATGGTCGGCGCTTCCGGGAATCCGCTCCGCCCGAGTTATACCGTGTTCTCGTACTTGCGACGCCAGCCCGGATATGACGTCGTGCCGATCAACCCGACGCTTTCGGAAATCGATGGCGTGAGAGCCTTTCCTTCGCTCACGGCCTACGCCGCCGAACGCGGCGTACCCGACGTTGTGGACGTTTTTCGCAAGCCGAGCGAACTCGTCGCCCTCGTGCGAGAGGCGATCGCCATCCGGGCTCCGGCCCTGTGGCTTCAATACGGCGTTACCAACGATGAGGCGATCGCGCTCGCCGATGCGGCCGGTCTGGCGGTCGTCGTGGATCGCTGCCTGAAAGTGGAGCACGCGCGATTTTCCGGCGGCCTCTCGATGGGAGGCCTGAATAGCGGGGTGATCACGTCCCGCCGGCGCTAGCGCATTCGAGGTCTTCGGCGTCGAGCGAGCATCCGCGCGGCGGCGCATCGTCCGCGCGGCCGACGAAGGCGAAGCCATCCTCGAACTGCACGCCGAGATCTTCGGTTTGCACCGCAATGGACGAGGAACGATTGGCAAGATCGACGTGCAGGAGCGAACCGATCGCGCCGCGGGGAAGCGTCGTGCGATCCGGTGCGACCACGCGTGCGCGTAACCACGGCGGGCCTACTTTCCGGCGCGTCGTTGGATCGTCGTAGTACTGCGAACTGAGTTCGGTCATGCCGTACTCGGCGACGATATTCTCGCGCGGCAAATGCAACCGCTCGCTCAGCGCGGCATAGAGCTCGTCGCGTTCGACGCTGCGCGTGCGGCCTTTGAAGCCACCGGTCTCCATGATGCGCGAGCCTATCGGAAGCCTCAGCTCGACGTCGTCGCGTTGCAGTGCGTCGATCAGATGCACGAGCGCAAACGCGGTGGCCGCGATGCAAACCGGCTGGTCCTCGACGATGGCCTCGCGTAGGTCACGCTGCACTTCGCGGAGCAGCAGGGCGTCGCCGTGGAGATACCAGCGCGTTCGGCCGTCGCCGCGCAACCGTGCCACGCGGTTCATCATGTAACCGAGCGACGAGGTACGCCGTTCCGCCGGATTCGGCACGAGATTGAAATAGCGCAGCCGCGCTCCGTCGGCAAGCATGAAGCGATCGAAACCGGCGATCAGCGCCGCGTCGTAGAGCGCCGCCGTCTCCATGTAATGACGGCCCGGCCTGCGCTGCGTCGTGCCGCTCGTTTCGAAGACGAGTTGCGCGTGCGTCGGATCGAACGTCGTAATCCTCGTATCCTTGAAAGCCGGTGAGGGAACCGCCGGGATCTCATCCCACGATCGCGGTTCCGTACCGCCTATGCGCTCGCAATATCGCCCGTACGGCTCGTTGTAGCGCAACTGGTAGGCGAAGAGCCGTAGCGCCAGGGCGTTGAATTGCGCGTCGTCGAGCGTTGCGCCGTGCCGGTGCCACGCCTCGATAACGCCGAGGATCTCAGCGTCGAGTGTATCGGACTCGCATTGGTACGTCATGGTAACGGCGCGCCGCACTTCGCCCTTCGCCCTTCGACTCCGCTCAGGGTGACAAGGGGAGTAGGATCGCCCTTCGCCCTTCGACTCCGCTCAGCCCTTCGGCTCCGCTCAGGGTGACAGGGGCAGAAGTTATGAGAGCAGTTCGAGGAGGGAGAGTTCGGCCGCATCGCCGGAGCGCACGCGCGTTTTCGTGATGCGCGTGTAGCCGCCGTTGCGCCCGCGCAACGACGGCGCGATCTGTTCGACGAGCTTTTTCAACACCGCCGGCTCGGTGATATACTCCGCCAGCTGCCGCCGTGCGGCGAGATCGCCGCCGAGCGCCGTCGTTATGCAGCGTTCCGCCACGCGGCTCACTTCTTTGGCCTTCGTCGACGTCGTTTCGATTTTATCGTGTTTGAAGAGCGACGTCGTGAGATTGCGCAAGAGTGCCCGGCGATGGGCGTCCGTGCGCGAGAGCCGTTTATATCCGATGGAGTGCGCCATGTGTTGTCACGCTACGATTGACGCAGCGCCAATCCCCTCTCCGCTAAGACCTGCTTGATCTCGTCAAGCGATTTCTTGCCGAAGTTTCGCATCTTCATGATCTCGTCCTCGGTGAGGTCGAGCAGTTCGGAGACCTTGGAGATACCGGCGCGCTTGAGGCAGTTGAACGAGCGAACCGAGAGATTGAGCGTTTCGACCGGAACGTCCCACTCGTTCGGCGGCGTCTCCGGCAGCGGCTCGGCGCGATTTGTAAAGGTGATGAAGAGTTCGAGTTGCTCCTGCATGATGTTCGCCGCCGTCGAGAGCGCCTCGTCCGGCGTGATCGAACCGTTCGTCTCCACTTCGATCGTGAGACGGTCGTAATCGACGCTCTGTCCCACCCGCGTATCGTCAACGGTAAAATTCACTTTGCGAATCGGCGAAAACATCGAGTCGATGGGAATCAGGCCGATCATGTGCTCGACGTTGCGTTGACGATCGGCCATGACGTAGCCGCGGCCCTGCTCGACGCCGATTTCCATCGTCAACTTCGCGTCCTTAGACGAAAGCGTGCAGAGCCGATAGTTGGGATCGAGAATCTCGACATCGGCATCGGGGACGATATCGCCCACCGTAACTTCACGCGCGCCGGTGACCGAAAGCGTAAGCACCTTCGGTTCGTCGGTACTCAATTTGACCGGCAGTCCCTTGAGGTTGAGCATGAGCGCGATCGTGTCTTCGACCATTCCGGGAATGGTCGAGAACTCGTGCAGGACGCCGTCGATCTTCATGTATGTGATGGCCGAACCGGGAATCGAACTGAGGAGCACGCGCCGCAGCGCGTTGCCGAGGGTTATTCCGAAGCCGCGTTCCAGCGGCTCGATGATGAACTTCGCATGGTTGCCGCGACGCTCGCGCACCTCGATGCTTGCGCCGATCGGCGCTTCCATAATGGTCATTTGCGGTTGGTGTTTCCTTATTGCTGCTTACGTTATCCGCCGCGATCCGCGACCGCGACGATCGTACGCCTAACAGCGGCGTAGTGATGTTATCGGGAGTAGTACTCGACGATGAGTTGCTCGTCCACCGGCGCGTCGATCTGCTCGCGCGGCGGCAGTTGCAACACTCTGGCAGTCTTCTCTTGATCGTTCCACTCCAGCCACTCCGGCGGCCGGCGGTTCTGCGCAATGTCGAGGTTCGATTCGAAGACGGTCGACTTTAGGCTTCCCGGCGCAATCGAAACGACGTCGCCGGCTCGCATAATGTACGACGGGATGTTGACGATGCGTCCGTTTACCCGGAAGTGACGATGCGTTACGAGTTGCCGGGCCTGCGCGCGGCTGGTCGCCAAGTTCAAGCGATAGACGACGTTGTCGAGGCGACGCTCGAGCAACTGCAAGAACGTGCGCCCGGTCTGTCCCGGAACGCGCGCCGCCTCGCGGAAGTAGTTTTCGAACTGCGTTTCGTGGACGCCGTAGTAGCGGCGCATCTTCTGCTTCTCACGCAACTGGCGGCCGTACTCAGAGACCTTCGTGCGCGACTTGCCGGCGGTTTTTTGCCCGGGCGCGGTTCCCCGACGCTCGACCGCGCAGTTGCGCGTGAGGCAACGGTCGCCCTTGAGGAACAGCTTGATCTTTTCGCCGGTCTTGCTCGCAGCGGTTTCCCGCCGGCAGAGCCGGCAGACCGGCCCGATGTAACGCGACATTCGCTAGACTCTCCGCCGTTTCGGCGGCCGGCACCCGTTGTGCGGAATCGGCGTAACGTCCTTGATCATGGTGATCTCGAGCCCGGCGGCCTGCAGCGACCGAATCGCCGCCTCGCGGCCGGCCCCGGGACCCTTGACCAAGACTTCGGTCGATTTCATCCCGTGTTCCATGGCCTTGCGGGCCGCGGCCTCGGCCGCCATCTGGGCCGCGAAGGGCGTCGATTTCTTCGAGCCTTTGAAGCCGAGATTGCCCGCCGAGGCCCACGAGATTACGCCGCCGTGGGGATCGCTGATCGTGACGATCGTGTTGTTAAATGAAGCGTGGACGTGGGCGACGCCCGCTTGGACGTTCTTGACCTCACGCTTGCGGCGCGACTTGGTTTGCTTCTTGGCGGCCAATAAAATCTCCGAAGGAAAGCAGATGAGGCCGCAGAGGCGGCACCAAGGGGTTATCTTACCGTAGGACCCGCAGGCCGGTCAACTTTGCGTAGACAACAAGCGAGCGAAATGTACTGGTCGGAACGAGCGATGCGACCGTACCGGGAGCGATGCGCCGAGGGCAAGCGCGAACTCGATGCGGCCCTCGAACGTCTCGTCGCGCTGGCTAGAGAAAGGGCCCGGCGTTGCCGCCGGGCCCTTAGATTTCCGCGCGTTCGCTTATCGTTTACGGATAGAGAATCCGGAAACCGATACCTGCGAACGGGCCGTTCATCGTGCGGCCGACCGGAGCGTTTTGCTTGTTCGACCAGTTCTCGCCCATCCAGCCGAGGTCGATGAAGACCGGACTGTTGCCGATGACCCAGTCGAGACCGATTTGGTACTTGAGGATGTTGTATGCGAGGTTGTACGAAAGCGGCGAGATCGGTGCGCTGTTAACGTTCGTGTACGTCCCGTGGACGTTCGGGTAATACCAGACGCTACCGAAGAACGAGAGCGCCTGATTGAGGTCCGGCAGTTTCTCGCCGCCGAATCCCCATGAGTTCATGTTGGGATAGCCGTAGTTGTTCGACACCCACATGTACCCGACGCCGATGTAGATGCGCGGCTGAATGACGCGCACCGCGAAGCGAACGTCGGCGTTCTGATCGTACATGCCGGTGCTCGATGCGAGCGGATAGTTGCCCGCGCCACCGATCGTCGTCACGTAGCAATCGGCGCCGAACGTCGTACGTCCGGCCGTGCTCGTGGTCGACGAGCAATTATGCGGGTACTGCCAGCGCGAGTACGATCCTTCGAGCATGAACGGAATGCTGCCGAGACTGAACTCGCCGGCGCCGCGGATCGCGTACGAGGCCGTTCCGGTATTGCCGGGACTAAACTCGTTATAGACCTTCGGTGAGATGATGTAGTCGCCGGCCACGAACGCCTCGCCACGCAATGGACGAGGAGTCGGCGGAGGCGGCGGGGGTGGCGGCGGTGCTGCCGACGACGGCGGAGCCGGCGGCGGCGGCGGCGTCGCGGGGATGTACCGAACGACGACGAGATGCCGGTCCGGAACCCATTGTACGTATGCGCCCATGCCTTCGGAAATTACGCGGACCGGCACGAGAACAACGCCGCGATAGACCATCGGCGGCACGTCCAAAGGACGCGTTTCGCCGTTGATCATCACTTCGGGTTTACCGACGGTCACTTTGACCTCGGCGCCGGCCTTCGAAACGGTGGCCGTTTTGCTGCCGGGATCCCAGGAAACCGTTGCGCCCATTTGTTCGAACATAGAACGAAGCGGAATGAGTAATGTGCCGCCCTTGACGAGCGCTGCCAGGACGCGGCCTTGCTTCAAAATATCGGGTTTGGTGTAGACGTGGTGGTCGTTATAGAGAATTGGAATCTGGCCGGATGGCGGACTACCAAAATCCGCCGGCGGCGGCGATGCTTGCGCGACGCTGTTGCCTGTGTTTCCTTGCGTCGACGTTGGAGCAGCTGCCGCACTTAGCCCACACAGCGCTATGATTAGCGCGGTGAGGACTCCGGTGCTCAGTCGTTTCACGAGTGCCTCCTTATGTAAAAAGGGTCAGTGGTCGACGGGAGCGCTCTCCTGTCAACCTTGCGGTACGAGCGGCCGCCTGAAACGTTGCTGCTCGCACAAACACACGATAACCGTTCTTACCGTATTACGCAACGCGATAAACGCCATAGCCAGGCTATTCCTAATGAAGTCTCCATTAAGGCGACGGCGAAGGCAACCCTGGGAGCACTCGGTTGGTTTAAGACGTTCAGCCGTACGAGGATCAACGTGGTGAGGGCCGGGGCGACGATCTGGGGACCGACGACCGCCAAGTTCCAAATCCCCATGGCCGCCGCCATTGCACTGCCTGGCAGCACCCGGCACGCGATCGCCCAATCGGCCACGAGAAAAACGCCCCACCCGATGCCTGCCACGATCGTCGCGGCGACGATTGCGCCGAAGCTGTGCGATCCGATGAATAGTCCGAGGGCGATCACGAACGCCGCCCCGCCCAGCGTGGCCACGAGCCGCTTATCGATTCGATCGGACGGCCGCGCGGCGATTGCCGCGCCGAGCGCCCCTACGATGGTAAAGGCCACGATAAGAATGCCGGTCGTTCTTCGCACCTCAGGACCTGCGCCGGTATTGAACGTGCTGCCGACATAGAAGAGCAGATAGCCCAACAGGGTGTAGAACCCCACATACACGAGCGCGCGCGAGATAAAGAGATCCACGAAGGCGCGATTGCCGGCTTGCAGCCGCGATGGAACGGCCTCGCGCAACGGCAGACCGCCGACGTGCGTAACGGTCGTCGCGCACGTTGCTAGGACCATCGCGCTCAGCACACCGGCGAGCATCCGCCCGTTCGAGATGAAGCTCGCCGCCAATGCGCCGATCGCGTTTCCCGCACCTTGCAAGGCGGCCATCCAGGAGGATGCGACTCCGGTTCTGGCCGACTCGACGAAATCGGGAATGATCGCTTGGTATGGACCGATGGCAACGTTGAACGCGCCCTGCAAAATAACGAGCGCGAGGGTCAGGCTCCAGAGGCTGTTTGCGCTATAAAAAAGTGCCAACGCGACGCAGCCGACGACCGCGCCGATCGCGTAGAACTCGAGGCGGCGGCTGCCGCTCCGGCGGCGGGCATCGGACCAAAAGCCGATCACGACCTGGGTGATCGCGGCCATCAGCGCGCCCGCGGTTGCCAGGCGGCCGTAGGCAAGCAGCGCGTGGCCGGGCGCCAGTTCGATGCTTCGCGACTGCAGTGAAATGCCCAAGAGCGCGCCCCAAACGGCTTGAACGCCGAGCCAAAAAAGGGCGAGGCGGAGCGGGCTAGCCGTGGTCGCAGGCATACCGATATTCGTCTACCGTATCGACGTCGTAGGCCAACTCGGGAGCGCAGCGACGCGTCGCGCCGGCGGGTGCATCGAGGGCGTGCGCCGCCATTCGCTCGAGATCGGCGACACGCAAACGCCGGAACAGAAAGCGCAGCAGCACCATCGGCCCCACGAGACCCGCCATGCGCCACGGTTGTTTGCGCGCTTCGAAGAAGCGCGTCGCCAGGGCGGTCAGTTTTGGGATGCTCGCATCGGGCACGGCAAAGACGCCCCCATTGACGACTCGCTCACCGGCGAGGACCAACCCGAAGGGCGGGGCACCCGGAAAGCGCCGCTCAAAATCTGCCGAGTCCGTCAACGGAATCGCGAGCGCTCGCGGCGAGGTGCGGCTCAGGAAGTCTTCGATCGCGGGCGCGGTGACGTACGGCAGATCGCTGGTGGCGTAAAGGAGACGTTCGCCGTCGCTCGGCCACGCATGCAACGCCTTGCGCAGATTTTCGCTGCCCGAAACGCTCTCTTCGATGACGCAGTCGACGTCGGTCGCGCAGGCGCGACGCACTTGCTCGCCGCCCACGACCGCGATGCGCGTCGCTCCCGCCGTCCGAATCGCAAAGATGACGCGGTGCAACATCGTTTCTCCCCGCGCACGCGCGAGCGCCTTGACGGTGGTGCCGGCCGCGCGTGCAAATTCACCGTCGATCCGCCCTCCCGCCGTTATGACAGCTTTCAAGCGTACGCGGCCCCGATGCTGCGGCGTTTTTTGAAGGCGCTACTTCTTGGCTATGGCTTTTTTCTTACCGGCCACGGTGCGCTTGGGCCCCTTGCGCGTCCGAGCGTTGGTTTTCGTGCGCTGGCCTCGCACGGGAAGGCCTCGCCGATGACGTAGACCGCGATAACAGCCGATGTCCATCAAACGCTTGATATTGCCTTGGACTTCGCGACGCAGCTCACCCTCGACGCGCAGGTCGAGCGAATCGATCGTATCGCGCAGCCGCTTTTCATCTTCCTCGCTCATCGCTTTCACGCGAAGATCGGGATTGACGTGGGCATCCGCCAGAATTTTACGCGACGTCGACGGACCGATCCCATAGATATACGTCAACGCAACTTCGATGCGCTTTTCGCGAGGGAGGTCGATGCCGGCAATACGAGCCATCCTATGATACCTTTCTTTACCCTTGCACCTGTTTGTGTTTGGGATTGACTTCGCAAATCACCCGCACTTTGCCATGGCGGCGAATGATCTTACATTTTTCGCAGATTCGTTTAACTGACGGTCTAACTTTCATCATTTATACCTGTAGGTTATGCGCGCATGACGCAGGTCGTGTGCGGTAACGCTCGATGTCGGGATGCTCGGCGTGCCCGCGCAGGGTCAAGACCTGGGGCCCGTTCTCCGTCACAGCGATCGTATGCTCGAAGTGCGCTGCGAGTTTACCATCTGCCGTGACGACTGTCCAGCCGTCCTTGAGCATGCGCACATTGCGCGAACCCTCGGTAATCATGGGTTCGAGGGCCAGGACCAGCCCCACCCGGAGTTCGATCCCCGTGCCTGCGTCGCCATAGTTGGGTACTTGGGGTTCTTCGTGCATGGCGCGCCCGACGCCGTGACCGACGAGCTCACGCACCACGCCATACCCATGCGACTCGGCATGCCGCTGCACCGCCGCACCGATATCACCGAGATGACGACCCACCTGCATTTGCGCAATTCCGATCGCCAGGCACTCGTGCGTCACGTCGAGCAAGCGTCGTGCATTGCGACCGATCTTGCCCACCGGGATGGTCACCGCACTATCGCTCACATAGCCGTCCAGCGTCGTTCCGATGTCGATCGACAGCAAATCGCCCTCCCGTAAAACGCGCGAGCCGGGTATGCCGTGCACGATCTCATTGTTCACGCTGGCGCAAATCGAGCCCGGAAAACCATTATAGCCCTTGAACGTCGGTACGCCGCCGGCGTCGCGAATGCGCCGTTCCGCCAAACGATCCAGTTCGCCGGTCGTTTGCCCCGGATGAACCGTTTCCATCAGTTCGGTCAGCACCGCGGCGGTGACTTTGCCGCTGCGGCGCATCGCTTCGATTTCCCGCGCAGACTTCAGCATCACCATGCAGGCATCTGCGCCTCCGTAGCGCCGGCGATCTGTACGGCGACGTCTTCCATGCGCCGCATCGCATCGACTTTGACGAGTTTGCCGACGCGCCGATAGTACTCGACCAATGGCTTCGTCTGCTGCTCGTAGACCTCCAAGCGCTTCGAAATGGTTTCCGGACGGTCGTCGTCGCGTTGAATCAAGTCACCGCCGTCTTCATCGTCGATGCCGGCAACCTTCGGGGGATTCGTCAATGCGTTGTACGTTCGTCCGTTACGCGGATTGGTCCATCGTGACGCCAGGCGGGTGATCAGCGATTGGCGGTCGCCGCTGAACTGAACGGCCGCGTTGAGCGGAGTCCCTCGACGCGAAAGCAGCTCGTCGAGCGCTTCGGCTTGAGCAACCGTTCGAGGGAAACCGTCCAGCACGAATCCCGACGGAGCCCGATCGAGTTCGGCCTCAATCATCGCGATGACGAGCGCGTCGGGAACGAGTTCGCCACGGTGCATGTAGCCCTGCGCCTTCTTACCGAGCGCAGTTCCTTGCGCCTGATGCGCCCGCAGAATGTCCCCGGTCGAGATTTGCTTGGCGCCAAATCGTGCTTGCAGCAGCCGCGCCTGCGTGCCTTTTCCCGCGCCGGGTGGCCCTAGGAAGACCAACCGCACTCTAGTCCGCCGTCACTAACGCTTGATGAATCCGCGATAGTCGCGCATCGCGAGGCGCGCCTCGATCTGTGTGATCGTATCGAGCGCTACGCCGACGACGATCAGCAGCGAGGTAGAACCGAGATAGAACGTGGTCACCGAGAGTCCTCGCTGCAAGGCACCCGGCATCACGGCCAGCAAACCGAGGTAAACTGCGGCCGCGGTGGTGATCCGCATCAGGATCTTGTTCAGATAATCCACGGTCGGCTGACCGGGGCGAATTCCCGGCACGAAGGCGCCCGTCTTTTTGAGATTGTCGGCCACGTCGCGCGTGTTCAGCACGATCGAACTGTAGAAGAACGTGAAGATCACGACCAGCGCGAAGTAGACGATATTATAAATGAATCCGTTCGGCGAAAACCACACGTTGAAGACGTTCGCCACGGCGGCGGGGTTGGCGGGCACTTCAAAAGGACCAAACAGATGGAAAAAGTTCGGCTGCACCCCGGCCCTTCCAAACCACGAAAGCGCTTGCTGTGGAAGTAAGAGGATCGAAATCGCAAAGATGATCGAGATGACGCCCGCGTTGTTGAGCCGCAGTGGGATGTAGGTCGAACGGCCCGCGAACATCTTTCGCCCAACGACCCGCCGGGCTTGCTGCACGGGCACACGCCGCTGCCCTTGATATAAGAAGACGATCGAGACGATAATCACGATCGCAATAACGACGTACAGGACGAGGTTCAGGAGCGATTCGGCGCCCTGGCTCGTCGACGTGTACGTTTGTTTTACGTACTGCGGGTAGCGCAAAACGATGCCGATGAAGATGATCAAGGAAACGCCGTTGCCGATGCCCTTGTCGCTGATCTGCTCGCCGAGCCACATCAAGAATAACGTGCCACCCACCATCGCGACGATCGCGTAGAGCAGATACCACGTTGACGTATCGTAGAATACCCCCGAGCGCTCCATCGAAATCGCCATGAAGGTCGCCTGAATGGTGCCCAGCACGATCGTTAACCAACGCGTGTACTGGCTGATCTTTTTGCGCCCTTCCTCGCCGCCTTTCTTGGCCATCTCCTCGAGTTGAGGAAGGACGACCGTCATCAACTGCATGATGATCGAGGCGTTGATGTAGGGCGTGATGCCCATCGCGATCACGGACAGCTTCTGCAGCGCACCGCCCGAGAGGAAGCCCAGCAGGTTATAAAAGGCCCCGCTCTGCAGCACCCGCTGCCAAGCCTCTTGATTCACGTTGGGCAGTTGCACGTGGATCATGAAGACGAACCACGCAAATGCAAAGAAAACGAAGAGAATCCGTTGCCGGATCTCCGGGACTAGTACTGCCGCGCGAAGATTATCGAACATTTAACCCGTGTCGTCTTGTCCCTCGACTCCCCCCTCGACTCCGCTCGGGATGACAGACTGTCCCTCGACTCCGCTCGGGATGACAGACTGTCCCTCGACTCCGCTCGGGATGACAGCGTCGCTCGGGATGACAGTGGGGAGGGGCGCTATGCTGGGTTGACAGCATCGCTCGGGGTGACAGCGTCGCTCGGGGTGACAGAGCCGTCCAGAGACGCGCCGGCGGCTTCGAGAGCCGCGCGGGCGCTCTGTGAGAATGCGACGTCGCGGAAGCGCAAGCCTGACGGCAGAGCGACCGGCGAATCGCTGCTCAAAATCTTTACTCCGTCGACTTGGTTCTTTAGCACGCCGTGCTCGCGCAGCGATTCCGGAGAGATTTCCACGGACGGATCCCACGTGGCGAGCCGGCGCAAACTCACGGGGACGATCGTCGTCGCGAAGTGCCCGCGATCGCGTGCCTTTTGTGAGTAGCCGCGTCGGTGGGGAAGCCGCCGGGACCAAGCGGTCTGCCCGCCTTCAAAGGCCGGTCCCTTACCGCCGCCGGAGCGTACGGTCTGACCCTTACCACCTTCTCCGCCGGTTTTGACCATGCCGGAACCGTGGCCGCGCCCGATTCGCTGACGCTTCGGCCGGCTACCGGGCGCCGGTTTGAGATCGCCCAATTTCAACAGCTGTTTCTCTGCCATAGTTTATGCCACGTAAATTTCTCTAACGCTCTTGCCGCGCATCGCCGCGACTTGCTCCACCGTGCGAAGCGAACGCAGCGCCGAAACCGTTGCCATGACGACGTTGATCGGATTGTTGCTTCCGAGGGACTTGGTAAGAATATCGTGGATTCCGGCGAGTTCGAGGACGGCACGCATCGAACCGCCCGCAATCACACCGGTTCCAGGTGCGGCCGGCTTGAGCAACACGGTCGCCGCTCCGACGTTATGGCGAACCTCGTGCGGAATGGTTCGCTCGACCATCGCGACGGTGACCAAACTCTTGCGAGCCTGTTCCACCGCTTTGCGAATTGCTTCGGGCACCTCGCCGGCCTTGCCGATCGCGTACCCCACCTTGCCCTTACGATCGCCGACGACGACGAGCGCGCTGAAACTGAAGCGCTTTCCACCCTTTACGACTTTGGCAACGCGGTTCACGCGCACGACGGTCTCTTCGATACCGCTTGCATCGCGCTCACGCCCCGTCCGATACTGCATTAAAACTCCAATCCCGCTTGGCGTGCGGCGTCCGCCAAAGCGCGCACGCGACCATGATACTTATAGCCGCCGCGATCGAAGACGACCTGCGAGATTCCCGCAGCCTTCGCCTTAGCGCCGATGGAACTGCCGACGGCCTTCGCCGCGTCCGTACTGGTTTTCGATTGCAGTTGCTCACCCATCGAGCGTTCTCGCGTTGACGCGGACGCCAGCGTATGACCGCGTGCATCGTCGACTAAAACGGCGTAGATATGATGGAGTGAACGCCGCACGCAGAGCCGCGGCCGTTGCGCGGTTCCCGCCAGACGCCTGCGAAGCCGCTCGTGGCGCGAGCGTCGCGCCTGTGCCTTGTCGATCACTTCTTTCCCGCCTTGCCGGCTTTGCCGAGCTTCTTGCGCACGCGCTCGCCTTCGTACCGAATCCCTTTACCTTTATACGGTTCGGGCTTGCGCAAACGGCGGATGTCGGCGGCGACTTGCCCGACGAGTTGCTTGTCGATTCCCTCAATGTGAATCTTGTTCTGACCCTCGACCGACAGCGCCACGCCTTTTGGCGGTTCAAACGGTACCGGATGGGAGAAACCGAGACTCAAATTGAGCCGCTCGCCGGATTTTGCCGCGCGATAGCCGACGCCGCTGATCTCTAGGCTCTTGCGAAAACCTTTGCTGACGCCCTCGACCATGTTGGCGATCAAAGTGCGCGTGAGCCCATGTGCGCTGCGATGCGCTTTGGCATCGCCCTTGCGCGACACGACGACCTTGCCATCGTCCAAGCGAACGTCAACCACTTCGCGCGCGATGCGCCAGCGCAGTTCGCCTTTCGGGCCTTTGACGGCGACCTCGCCGTCGTCGATTTGCACGTTAACGCCGGATGGAAGCGTCACCGGCAACTTACCTATGCGCGACATAACTCATTACCACACGTACGCAAGCACTTCGCCGCCAACGCCGCGCTTTTTCGCGAGCTTGCCGGACATGATGCCTTGCGGGGTTGACATAATAACTAAGCCGAGGCCGCCGAGCACTCGAGGTATCTCCGTCTTGCGCGTATAGACCCGCAGTCCCGGACGCGAAATGCGCCGAAGGCCCGTAATGATCTTCTCTTTCTCGGGACCATAGCGCAAATGAATGCGGAGCGTGCCCTGCGGACCTTCCGAGAGGCGCTCGAAACTCTCGATGAAGCCTTCGTCTTGCAGAATCTTCGCGATCGCCTGTTTCGGCCGAGACGCCGGAACGTCGACGGTCTTATGGTTGCTCGTGTTGGCATTGCGGATGCGCGTCAGCATGTCTGCGATCGGATCGGTTACCGACATGTCAGCCCTTCCTCACCACGACGCCTTGGTGACGCCGGGAACGACGCCTAAGTGCGCGTTTTCGCGGAAACAAATGCGGCACATAGCAAACTTCCGTAGATAACCGCGCGGCCGTCCGCAGACGCGGCAACGGTTATGGCGCCGAACCGGGAACTTCGGCGCTCGCTGCGACTTCATGATGAGACTCGTCTTTGCCATCGTGCTAACTCGCTCTCCGCGCGGGCGTAGAAGTTGGCTTTTGCAACGGAAGGCCCATCGCCACGAGGAACTCGGAAGCCTCCTCGTCGGTCTTCGCCGTCGTTACAATGGTTACGTCCATGCCCCGTGTCTTGTCGACCTTATCGTAGTTAATCTCAGGAAACACCAACTGCTCGCGCAATCCGAGGTTGTAGTTGCCGCGTCCGTCGAACGAGCGAACCGGCAAACCGCGAAAATCGCGAATGCGCGGCAACACGACGTTGAAAAGCTTGTCCACAAACACGTACATCCGGTTGCCCCGCAGCGTCACCTTCGCGCCGATATTCGTGCCGGCGCGCAGTTTGAAGGCGGCGATCGATTTCTTCGCCTTGGTCACGATCGGCCGTTGTCCGGTAATGGCCGCCAACTCACTGACCGCCGCATCGAGGGCTTTTGAATTGACGATCGCTTCCCCGACGCTCATGTTTACGACAACCTTCTCCAGCTTCGGGATCTGATTGACGTTCTTATAACCGAATCGCTCCTGCAACGCAGGTCGTATCTGGCGTTCGTACATCTCGCGTAAGCGCTCGGCCATCTATGCGCCCTTCGCCGAATCGCGCGCCGGCTCGCCGCAGCGGGCGCAGATGCGGTGTACGCTTCGGTCCGCCGCCCGACCGTGCCGCAGGCGAGTCGGCAGCTTGCATTTTTCGCAGACGTACTGCAGCGCCGAGATGGGCAGCGGCGACTCTTTTTCGATGATGCCGCCGGTCTGCATCGCGCCGCCCATGTTGCCCGACTTCGAGCCCTGCTTGGTATGGCGTTTGACCACGTTGGCGCCTTCGACCGTCGCCGTGCCCGCAGTAAGCTGCACCGCCTTGACGGTGCCGCGCTTTCCGCGCTCTTTGCCGCGCCGAATCATCACCGTGTCGCCCTTAATAATCGTTCGCTTCACCATCGTTATAAAACCTCAGGCGCCAGCGATGCGATCTTTAGAAACCCTCGCTCGCGCAACTCACGCATCACCGGTCCGAACACACGCGTCCCGCGCGGATCGAGATTGTCTTTCTCGCCCTTGATGATGACGCAGGCGTTATCGTCGCACCGCACCACGGAGCCGTCAACGCGGCGAATCGGGGCGCTGGTCCGGACGACGACCGCCTTAACGACTTGGCCCTTCTTGACGGCCGCTCCGGGAATCGCGCTCTTCACCGTTCCGACGACGATGTCGCCGACGTGCGCATAAACGTGCCGGCCGCCGCCGCTGACGTGAATCACGAGCAACTCGCGCGCTCCACTATTGTCGGCAACCTTCAGCCGAGTCTCTTGCGCGATCATTGGGCCCGCTGCACGATCTCGACGAGGCGCCATCGCTTCTCGCGCGACATCGGACGGCACTCCACGATTCGGACCACGTCGCCGACGTTGGCTTCGTTGCGCTCGTCGTGCGCCTTGAACCGCGCCGACTTGCGAACGATTTTTCCATAGGATCGGTGCGGTACGCGCGTCTCGGCGACGACGACGATCGTCTTGTCCATCTTATTCGATGCAACGCGCCCCTGCTTCACGCGGCGAGCCTTCCGAAGCGCCGGACGCGACGCTTCCGTCGGATTAGGCTGCTCCATGCGCGCCTCCGGCAAGACGCTTTTCGCAGATCACGGTTTGAATTTGAGCGTAGGTTCGGCGCATCGCTCGAATCTTGCTGAAATCCGTCAAGTGCCCCGTTCGTAGCGCGAAGCGCAGATTGAACAATTCCGCCTTGGTTTCGCGGGCCTTTTGTTGCAGCTCGCGCACGGAGAGATCCCGCAGCGCTTCGAGCTCTTTATGCTTCACGTTATGCCTCTTCCCGCGAGACGATCTTCGTGCCGATCGGCAGTTTGGCGGCGGCCCGCTCGAGCGCCTCGCGCGCGACCGACGGCGCCACGCCCGAGAGCTCGAAGAGCACGCGTCCCGGACGGACGACCGCCACCCATATTTCCGGATTACCTTTGCCCGAGCCCATGCGTACTTCGGCCGGTTTTTTGGTAACCGGCTTGTCGGGAAACACTTTGATCCAGACTTTGCCGCCGCGTTTGATGTGCCGCGTCATCGCAATACGGGCCGCTTCAATTTGGCGATTGGTCATCCAACACGGCTCCATCGCCTGCAGACCGTAGTCGCCAAAGGTCAGCGCGTTGCCGCGTCCGGCAGACCCGGTCATGCGCCCGCGCTGCACTTTACGCCATTTCACACGTTTAGGAGTGAGCATCTTACGGCGTTACCGGTTCGGGAGTAAGTTCGGGGGCCGGTTCGGCCGGCGGCAACGCATCGCGCGCCGGAGCCGAAGCGATCCGCGGTTCGCGGGTTCGCGGTCGTCCGCCGCGCCCGCCGCGCTCGCGCCCACGCTCGGCGCGGTCGCGCAGCGCCGCATCGCCACGCGCCTGATCGGGAAGAACCTCACCGCGGTAGATCCACACCTTCACGCCGATCCGGCCGAAGGTGGTGAACGCCTCGACTTGCGCGTAGTCGATGTCGGCGCGCAGCGTGTGCAATGGAACTTTGCCGTCGGCGTTGTGCTCGGTGCGCGCGATTTCGGCGCCACCCAGGCGCCCCGAAACCTGGACCTTGATGCCGCGGGCGCCGGCTCGCATCGTTCGCATGATGGCCTGTTTCATCGCTCGGCGAAACGCGATTCGCTTCTCGAGTTGATCGACGATGTTTTGAGCGACCAGGCGCGCGTCGAGTTCCGGATGCGAAATCTCCATCACGTTGACCGCGACGTTCTTGCCCGTGAGTTGTTCGAGGTTCTTGCGGATCTCGTCGATGCCGACGCCTCGCTTGCCGATGATGATGCCGGGCTTCGCGGTGTTGACGATGACGCGCGCCTGATTCGCTCGGCGTTCGATCTGGATCTTGCTAATTGCCGCGGAACGCATCCAACGGTTGAACGATTTGCGGATCGCGACGTCTTCATGCAGCCAATCGACGTAGTGCTTTTTTTCGAACCATCGGCTGTCCCAAGTGCGAGTAATTCCTAGCCGCATGCCGACCGGGTGAATCTTTTGGCCCATCTATGCTTCCTTCGCAGCGGCTTCGCGCTGCTTGCGTGAGCGTTTCGACCGCTTTGGCGACGCCGTTGCCGGCGGCGTCGCGCGACGACCGAGTTGCGCGGCCTGCACGGAGGCGCCGGCGTGGCGCTTGCGGGGCTTCGCCGGCGGCGTTTCGCCGAGCATGACGGTGACGTGCGAGAGGCGCTTGCGTTTGAACGCGGCTCGCCCTTGCGCGCGCGGATCGAGGCGTTTGGTAAAGCGCCCGCCGGGTCCGCCGTCTACGGTGATGCGTGAGATGTACAGGGCGTCGGAGTTCATATCGTGATTGTTCGACGCGTTCGCAACCGCGCTGCGCACGAGTTTCTCGATCGGCTCCGCGGCGAAGACGGGAGTAAACTGCAGTAACGCCAACGCCTGTGCGACGCTCTTCCCGCGAATTGCGTCGGCGACGCGTCGCAACTTTCGCGGAGCGGTACGAACGAAACGCAGATGAGCGACCGCGTAGGGATGCTGCGCGTTCACGATTTCACCGTCGCCTTCTCTCCACCGTGACCGCGAAAGTGACGCGTCGGAGCAAACTCGCCGAGTTTGTGACCGACCATATTCTCCGTGACGTACACTGGAATGTGCATCTTGCCGTTATGCACGCCGATGGTGTGTCCCACCATTGACGGCAGCACCGTGGACGCGCGGCTCCACGTCTTTACCACGCGGCGCTCGCGCGTTTCGTTGAGGCGTTCGATTTTCTGGACGAGATGCGGGGCGGCGTAGGGACCTTTTTTCAGCGATCGGGCCATCTACTTGGAACCTCTACGACGAACGATCATTTTGTTGGTTCGCTTATTGCGACGCGTCTTTTTGCCCATCGTCATCTGGCCCCAGGGCGTTGTCGGCGGGCGGCCCGACGTCGAGCGAGCCTCGCCGCCGCCGTGAGGATGGTCGACGGGATTCATCGCGATTCCACGAACGCTGGGACGCTTGCCCAGATGGCGCGAACGCCCGGCCTTACCGATGATTTGATTCTCGTGCTCGACGTTACCGAGTTGACCGATGGTGGCACGGCACTCGACGAGGATCTTTCGTACTTCGCCCGACGGCATTCGCACTTGACAATACGCATCTTCCTTCGCCATCAACTGCGCCGCGACGCCGGCGGAACGAACGAGTTTGCCGCCTTCGCCCGGATGCAGCTCGATGTTGTGAAGCACCGTTCCGACCGGAATGTTTTTGATGGGCAAGGCGTTGCCTATCTTGATGTCCGCGGCCGGTCCCGACTCGATGAGGTCGCCGGTTCGCAATCCCAAAGGCGCGAGAATGTAGCGCTTTTCGCCGTCGCGATAGTGCAGCAAAGCGATGCGGCAGGAACGGTTCGGATCGTACTCGATCGTTGCGACCTTGGCGGGAATGCCGTCTTTGGCGCGCTTGAAATCGATGATCCGGTAGAGCCGGCGCGTACCGCCGCCGCGATGGCGAACGGTGATGCGCCCATTATTGTTGCGCCCGGAATGTTTCTTGCGCACCTCGAGCAGCGAGCGTTCCGGACGAACGTCGCTCAAATCCGAAAAATCGAGCGTCGTCAGAAAACGCTTGCCCGGCGAGGTGGGCCTATATTTCTTTACCGGCATCCTAGCGCTCCGCTCGGGATGACGGGCGATCTACTGTTCAAAGTAATTGACTCCGCCGAGTTCGATCTTTTGGCCCGGTTTGAGCGTTACGATCGCCTTTTTGTAGTCGCTCTGCTTGCCCGTGGTTCGCTGGCCGCGGCGCGCGAAGGTGCGCGCCTTACCGCGAACGTTCACCGTGTTGACGTGCAGAACGTTGACTTTGAAAATTTCCTCGACGGCGTGACGAATCTGCGTCTTCGTCGCGTGCGGATGAACGACGAACGTGTACTGATGCGCCAGGGCGTCGGCCATCGCTTTCTCGGTGATGCGGGGAGCGACGATCACGTCACGGGCGTCCATTGCCTTGCTCCTTCTCCCGGTCGAGCCACTTGTGCAGCGCGTCAAATGCGGCGACGGTAAAGAGCAGTCGCTCGAAGCGCAGCAGGTCTTTCACGTCCAGCGCGCCGTCATCGGTGACGGCGACCCGTTTGAGGTTTCGCGCGAGCCGCGCGATCGCGGTCGCTTCGCCCTCGCCGCGACGGCAGACGATCAACGTCGAAGCGCCTCGGTGCGCTGCCTTCGTGCTTCCGAATAGGAGCGCGGCCATTTCGCGCGTCTTCGAGAGCGAAAAATTCGTGGGGTCGAGCAGCGTGACGGCGTCGTTGTCCAGCCGGTCCGCGAGTGCGGCGACGAAGGCCTGGCGGCGCTCCTTCTTATTCAGGCGTTCGACGTAGCTGCGCGGCTGCGGTCCGAATACGACCCCGCCGTGCCGCCACTGCGGCGAGCGAATCGAGCCTTGTCGCGCGCGGCCCGTCCCCTTCTGACGCCACGGCTTACGGCCGCCACCCGCAACTTCGTCGCGCTTTTTCGTTGACGCGGTGCCCGCGCGGGCGTTGGCAAACTCACGATGAACGGCGCGGTACACGACGTCGAGTCGTTGGGAACCGGCACCGGGCAATGCCGGCGCGGGCGACGATCCGATGACCTTGCCCCTCATATCGATAACGTCGGGCACTTACGAAGGTCTCCGGGCTTTGACGGTCCGCCGCACCATCACCAGCGCGTTGCGGGCTCCGGGAACGGCACCGCGAACGAGCAACAGGTTGCGTTCGCCGTCGGCGCGGACGACTTCCAAATTTTGTAACGTCGTGCGATCGACGCCGAAGTGACCGGGACGGCGGCTCCCCTTGGTGGTGCGGCCGGCGTTCGTGTCGCCGTTTGAGGCCGGCTGACGGTGAATCATGGAGCCGTGGCTCGCGCCGCCGCCTCTGAAGTTATGGCGCTTGATTCCGCCGGAGAACCCGTGGCCTTTTGAGATGCCGCACACGTCGACGCGGTCGCCCGGTTCGAATCCCGTGACGGTGACGCTCTGTCCGACGTCGCCGTCGAGGTCTTCGCGGAATTCGCGAACGAATCGAAACGGCTCGAGGCCGATCCTTTTGAAGTGACCCGCAATCGGCTTGGTGACGCGGCTGCGCTTGACCGGCTCGAAACCGAGCGCGACCGCATCGTATCCGTGGCTATCGCGGGTCTTCCGTTCGACGATCGTGCACGGACCGGCGGCAATTACCGTCACCGGCACACACCGGCCATCGGCGGTGAAGACGCTGGTCATGCCGACCTTACGCCCCAGGATGTTCTTCATGCCCTCTCGCGAAACGACGTATAAGTACACTGTGCCAGGCGTATTGACTGGTACGGCGCCGTGGCAACCCTGGCAGTTTACCAGGGCTCCAGGATGAGGTCAAGGCGAAACTGCTAGCCGAACGCCTCGATTCCGGTGATTTCCTTGCCGACGATCAGCGTGTGCATCTCCGAGGTACCCTCGTATGTCAGGACAGACTCGAGGTTGTTCATGTGGCGGATCACCGGATACTCTAGCGTCACGCCGTTCGCTCCGAGGATCGTTCGCGCTTCGCGGGCGATGGTCAACGCCTCGCGGACGTTGTTGAGTTTCGCAAGACTCACTTGGACCGGTTCGGCGCGTTTTTCGTCTTTGGCGCGCCCCAGCGTGAGCGCTAACAGCACGCCCTTCCTGAGCTCGAGGAGCATGTTGACCAGTTTCTCTTGCGTCAGTTGGTACGCCGCGATCGGCCGCCCAAACTGAACGCGCGTCTTCGCGTATTCGAGCGCGGTCTCGTAACAGCTGCGCGCCGAACCCATCGCCCCCCAGACGATGCCGTAGCGCGCTTCATTTAAGCACGACAGGGGCGCCGCTAGTCCGAGCGCCTCCGCAAGCACGGCCGAGCGCGGCACGCGACAGTCATCGAAGACGAGCTCGCTCGTCACCGACGCGCGCAAAGAAAGCTTCCGATGGATTTCCTTGGCGCTGAACCCCTTGGTCGTGCGGGGGACGACGAAGCCGCGGATCCCGTCGTCCGCCCGCGCCCAGACGATGGCGCAATCCGCAATCGAGCCGTTGGTGATCCACATCTTGGTGCCGTTAAGCACCCAGTCGTCGCCGTCGCGTTTCGCCGCCGTGCGCATACCCGCGGGGTTGCTCCCGAAATCCGGCTCCGTGAGGCCGAAACAGCCGATGACCTCGCCGCTGGCCATGGCCGGCAACCACCGCCGTTTCTGTTCTTCGTCGCCATACCGGTAGATCGCGTACATCGCGAGCGACCCCTGAACCGAGGCGAAGCTGCGGATGCCCGAGTCGCCCGCTTCCAATTCCATGCAGGCGAGCCCATAAGCGACCGCGCTCGAGCCGGCGCATCCGTAGCCGGAAAGGTGCATGCCAAGCAGACCGAGACGCCCGAGTTCGACGCCCAAGTCGCGCGGTAGAATGCCCTCTTCAAACCACTGTGCGACGTTCGGAAGAATGCGCGCGTCGACATACGCGCGCACCGTATCGCGAACTAAGCGCTCCTCGTCGGAAAGCAGCGCCGACAGTCCAACGAGGTCCACGTTACCGTTTCAAAACGCGAGCGAGTTTATCGAAGAGGGCCTCGGTCGAGCGCTCGAATTGATCCTCGAAGCGGCGCCATAACAGACGGCCGTCGGTGTCGGACAGCAAGGCGTCGACGCGGTATTCGAGCACCGTCTCTTTGCCTTGCGTGCTGAGGAAAAAGCCGTGAGTGCCGTCCATGCCTTCGTTGCGAAAGCGCCAGACGATGCGTTCCTCTGGTACGGCCTCTTCCAGCACCGCGTGGATTCCCAAATGCCACTCTTCGGTACGGCCCGGCACCAGCGGTCCCGGCGAACGCATGAAGGGCTGCGACGCGAAGGGCCAAATTTGGTCGCCGGACGTGCCCATCTCGTTGAGCAAATGGTAAATTCGCCGCTTCGTGCCGTGGAACGCGCGCGATCGCACTTCGTGAAGTTCGATGGGCATGCGGCGTCGGTTCGGTAAGGCGCGGTTAATATCCCCACGCTTGCCCGCCGCTATTTTGTCGTGGACGGGTTAAATTTTCGGACCGATCTTCGGGCCGATTTCGCGCTCGGCTAACCTCGCGAGCATCTGGATCACCAGAATGGCGATAACCGTAACGATGACGGCGTACAACAACTCCGCCCAGACGCCGTTGCCGGGCTTGAGGAAAATGCCGATCAGGTCGGCGATGAACTTGTTCCATGCGCCGGCTGCCAAAAGGCCGAAGGCGACCGTCGCCAGCGTGATCATGGTTCCCAGGTAGGTCGGTTTAACTTCCATGCATCACCTCATCGCAGTTGGGCTGCCGCAGTATTAGGCCTTCAGTTCGATATCTACTCCGGCCGGCAGATCGAGGTGCATCAGCGCATCCATCGTTTTGGGCGAGGCCTGTAAGATATCGATCAGCCGCTTGTGGGTTCGCATTTCGAAGTGCTCGCGCGACTTCTTATCGTTGTTGGTCGAGCGCTGCACGCAGAACCGATTGATTTCCGTCGGCAGCGGAACCGGGCCGCTCACGAAGGCGCCGGTTCGTTTGGCCGTATCCACGATTCGCTCCGCCGATTGGTCGAGAATTCGGTGATCGTACGCCTTGAGGCGGATGCGAATCATTTGCTTGGCCATGAGTGTGGTGGAGATTCTTACTCGGCGACCGCGGTAACGACCCCGGCGCCGACCGTTCGGCCGCCCTCGCGAATCGCGAAGCGCAGGCCTTCTTCACACGCGATCGGCGTGATCAGTTCCACGTCCATCTGGACGTTGTCGCCCGGCATGACCATCTCGACGCCGTCCGGCAGTTTGATCGTGCCGGTGACGTCGGTCGTGCGGAAGTAAAATTGCGGCCGATAGTTCGCAAAGAACGGCGTGTGGCGGCCGCCCTCGTCCTTGGAGAGCACGTACACCTCGGCCTTGAACTTCTTGTGCGGCTTCACCGAGCCGGGCTTGGCCAGCACTTGGCCACGCTCGATCTCGTTGCGGTCGACGCCCCGCAAGAGCACGCCGATGTTGTCGCCGGCGATTCCCGAATCGAGGAGTTTGCGGAACATCTCGATGCCGGTGACGACCGTTTTCTTCGTCTCCTCTTTTAGACCGACGATTTCCACTTCTTCGCCGACCTTGATCTGCCCGCGCTCGACGCGGCCGGTACCGACCGTTCCGCGTCCGGTGATGGTGAAGACGTCTTCGACGGGCATGAGGAAGGGCTTATCGATCTCGCGTTGCGGTTCGGGAATATACTCATCCACCGTATCCATCAATTTGAAGATCGGGTCGGCATCGGCATCGCCGCGCTTGCCGCTCGAGTTGAGGGCCTTGAGCGCCGAGCCACGGATGATCGGTGTGTCGTCGCCGGGGAACTCGTACTGAGTGAGCAGCTCGCGGATTTCCATCTCGACGAGTTCGAGCAGCTCCTCGTCGTCGACCATGTCTACCTTATTGAGAAAGACGATGATCCGCGGAACGCCGACTTGGCGCATCAACAGGATATGCTCGCGCGTCTGCGGCATCGGGCCGTCGGTCGCAGCGACGACGAGGATCGCGCCGTCCATCTGCGCCGCGCCGGTGATCATGTTCTTGATGTAGTCTGCGTGGCCCGGGCAGTCGACGTGTGCGTAATGCCGCTTCGGCGTCTCGTACTCTTGGTGCGAGATCGCGATCGTGATGCCCCGTTCTTTCTCTTCCGGCGCGTTGTCGATCTGGTCGACGCCCACTTTCTGCGCCAACCCCTCGGTCGCCAGACAGTGCATAATCGCCGCCGTCAACGTCGTCTTGCCGTGATCGACGTGTCCCGTCGTCCCGATGTTTACGTGCGGCTTGTTGCGCTGGAACTTTTGCTTGGCCATTAAACTCCCTCAGTTGAAATCGGCTGCACACGGTGCCAGGCGTTCTGGGTCGGCTCTGCCCACTAGGCGGCAAAACGCCCTCACGAGAGGGCGCACAGCCACGGAATCGTACCAAGGTTCGCGCCGACCTGTCAACGCCGCGAAGCGCCTCGCTTATGGCAGCGCCGAAGACAGCGCACGATCCGGCGCTTGCATATCGGTTCCGTCACGGGGCCGGGGCGGCTTGGTGCCCAGAACGAGCACGTGATAGAGTGGTGTGCGACGATGCCGTACCACGAAATTATCTTACCGGAGACCAAACCCGAGACGGAGTGGGTGCGGGGCCGACCGCTTCAAAAGGTGAGCCCGCAGCGCACGCATTCCCGATTGCAGGGAGCGCTGACCATAGCGCTGTCGATGTGGGCGTCCGGGCGAGGTGAGGTAGGACAGGAGTGGCGCTTTCGCGTCGCACCGCCGGAAGAAATTCGGCGGCCGCTCGTACCGGACGTTGCGTACGTACGAAACGAGCGTTTGCGCACGCTGAGCGACGAGGATCTCGAGATTCCGCCGCTCGCGCCCGACGTCGCCGTCGAGATACTCTCGCCGGACGACCGGCGCGCCGACGTTGACGACAAAATCGGCACGTATCTGCGAGCGAGCTCGTCGCTCGTGATGGTCGTCGATCCGAAACAGTGGATCGTCGAGCTGCACGATTGCGCGGGAGTTACGCGACTCGACGAGCGGTGCACGATCGAACACCCGGCGCTGCCTGGATTTTCGTACCGCGTGCGCGATCTGTTCGCGGTGTTGCGCCGACCGTAACCGGCGGCACCGCTTTACGGTGAGCCGATTGCGAGCGTGTCGCCAACTCGGCGCCTTCGGTGATCGTGTAGAGCATTGTCGTTCCCCGCGCGCATCACCGTGACGGGCGTACCACCGTGCTGATGCCCCCGTATTCGTTCGCAACGTAGAGATAGTTCGCCGGGCCTATAGCTAGCGCAACGGGAGCGCATTACGGGCTGGAATTGACGTTCGCTTCAATAATACATACAATGTACATATAGTGGAGGTTCGGTGGGATGCGCGGAAGGCCGCTGCCGACTACGGTAAGCATGGCGTTTCTCTCCCCGATGCCGCTACGGTCCTAGACGATCCCCAGGCCTTGACGATTGAAGATCGGCGCTTCGCCGAACAACGGTTCGTGACCGTGGGTCTAGACGCGTTCGGCCGGCTGCTCGTCGTCGCGCACACGTATCCAGCTTCCACCGATATCGTCAGACTAATCTCAGCCCGGAGGGCGACTGCAAGTGAAAAAAGGCAATACTATGGCGAAGAAGGTTAGCGGCACCGCTCGCAAGGCCCGCGGAACAGCGAGCTCATATGATTTCAAGCATGGCCGGCGCGGACCGGTATTTCCGCACGCGGGGAAGACTCGCATTACAATGTGGATCGACTCCGGCACTTTGAGTTGGTTCCGAGCTCACGCTGAACGCGAAGGCCGCGGCTATCAGACGGCAATGAACGACGCCCTGAAAGCGTTTACGGATGAGGACCGCCGTCCTCTACCCGAAGTTGTGCGTGACGTCGTCCGGACGGAGCTTCGCGCAGCTTTGAAAGCGAGCTAGCAAGAGTTCCGCGTGACGACGCCGGGCGCCCTTAAGCCGGGGCGAGTTTTTTGCCGGCCGCCTTCGCGACAATCTCTTCCTCGACGCTCTTCGGCGCTTTTTCGTAGTGCGCGAACTCCATCGTATACGTCGCGCGTCCCTGGGTGGCCGAACGCATATCGGTCGCGTAACCGAACATCTCCGAGAGCGGTACGTGCGCGGTGATCACTTGCGCGCCGCCAGGCGCCTCTTCCGTGGACTGAATTGCGCCGCGCCGGCGGCTGAGATCGCCGTTGATCGCGCCCATGTATTCCTTGGGCGTCGTGACCTCGACTTTCATGATGGGCTCGAGCAATATCGGGGTCGCCGCGCGATTGCACTCTTTCCATGCCAGCGAAGCGGCGATCTTAAACGCCATTTCCGACGAGTCCACCTCGTGATACGAACCGTCGAAGGCTTCGGCTTTGAAATCGACAACCGGAAAACCGGCTAAGACGCCGCTCTGCGCCGACTCGCGCACGCCCTCTTGTACGGCTTTTTGATACTCCCGTGGAATAGCGCCGCCGACGATCTTCCATTCGAACACGAACCCGGTGCCCGGGGGCTGCGGTTCGACGCGCAGCCAGACGTCGCCGTATTGTCCTTTGCCGCCGGTTTGCCGAACGAAGCGGCCCTCTTTTTCCACGCTGCGGGTGATCGCTTCTTTATAGGCAACTTGCGGCTTGCCGACGTTCGCCTCGACTTTAAACTCGCGGCGCAAACGATCGAGGATGATCTCGAGATGCAGTTCGCCCATGCCGGCGATGATCGTCTGTTGCGTCTCATCGTCGGTGCGCATCCGGAACGTTGGATCTTCTTGCGCGAGGCGCGTCAGCGCCAAGCCGAGTTTATCCTGGTCTGCCTTGCTGCGCGGTTCGATCGCCTGATGTATGACGGGCTCCGGAAACGTGATCGATTCCAGCGCGATCGGCGAACGCTCGTCGCAGAGCGTGTCGCCCGTGCGGGTGTCGGAGAGCCCCACGGCGGCGGCGATGTCGCCCGCGCCGATAGCGTCGATGTCTTCGCGGTGGTTCGCATGCATCCGCAAGATGCGCCCGATGCGCTCCTTGCGCCCGCTGCGCGAGTTGAGAACGTAACTCCCCTTGTTGAGCACGCCGGAATAGACGCGGAAGTATGTGAGGTTACCGTATGGATCGGTCGCGATTTTAAAGGCGAGCGCGCAGAACGGCTCTTTGTCGTCGGGGCGGCGTACGATCTCTTCGCCATTCTTCGGATTGCGGCCGACGATCGTCTTGGCCTCGAGCGGCGACGGCATGTACTCGACAATCGCGTCGAGGAGCGGCTGAATTCCCTTGTTCTTGAACGCCGAGCCGCACAGCATCGGCAGCACCGTGCCCTCGATCGTCGCTTTGCGCAGCGCCGTCTTCATGCGATCGATCGGCAATTCTTTGCCTTCGAAGAACATCTCGAGCAGCTCGTCGTCTTGCTCGGCGATGGCTTCGACGAGGTGCTGACGCCACTCCATCGCGAGATCGCGAAGTTCGCCGTCGACGTCTTCCAGCGCCGTGGTCGAACCCAGATCGTCGGTGTAGACCGTCTTCTTCATCGTGAAGAGATCTACGACGCCTTTGAACTTGTCTTCGGCGCCGATCGGCACCTGAATCGGCACGGCGCGCGCGCCGAGGCGTTCGCGAATTTTGTCGACCACGTTGAAGAAGTCCGCGCCGACGCGATCCATTTTGTTCACGAAGACGATCCGCGGAACTCGATACTTGTTGGCCTGACGCCAGACCGTCTCCGATTGCGGCTGCACCGCGGCGACCGAGTCGAAGAGCGCGACGAGACCGTCGAGCACGCGCAACGAGCGCTCGACTTCAACCGTGAAATCAACGTGCCCGGGCGTATCGATGATGTTGATACGGGTGTCACGCCACGTCGTCGCGGTCGCGGCCGAGGTGATCGTAATGCCACGCTCCTGCTCCTGCACCATCCAATCCATCGTCGCTGCACCATCGTGGACTTCGCCCATCTTATGCACGCGGCCGGTGAAGAACAGAATGCGCTCAGTGCAGGTCGTCTTGCCGGCGTCGATGTGCGCGGCAATGCCGATATTCCTCGTTCGCTCGAGCGGATATTCTCTTGAAGCCATGGTGTTAGTTGAAGATCGTTACCAACGATAATGCGCGAATGCTTTGTTTGCCTCGGCCATCTTATGCGTATCCTCGCGCTTCTTGATCGTGGCACCCGTGTTATTGGATGCGTCCAACAGTTCGGCGGCGAGTTTCTCCTCCATCGAATGGCCGCCGCGCGTGCGCGCGAAACCAATCAGCCAACGCATCGCCATCGCCTGGCGTCGATCCGGGCGCACTTCCATCGGTACCTGATACGTAGCGCCCCCGACGCGGCGCGGCCGCACTTCAACCAGCGGCATCGCGTTGGAAAGCGCCGTAGAAAAGACTTCCATCGGATCCTTGCCGCTCTTGTCCGCAACGATGTCGAGCGCGCCATAGGTAATATGCTCCGCGGTCGACTTCTTACCGCGCAGCATCACCTTGTTGATGAACCGCGCTAAGACTTTGGAGTTGAAGCGAGGGTCGGGCAAAATTTGCCGCTTCGGGGCGGGTCCTTTTCTAGGCATTACTTCTTCTTCTCGCGCTTGGCACCGTATTTCGAACGGCCCTGTTTGCGGTTCGCCGCGCCGGCCGTATCGAGCGTTCCGCGGATGATATGATAGCGCACGCCCGGCAGATCCTTGACGCGGCCGCCCCGGACAAGAACCACGGAGTGTTCCTGAAGGTTGTGACCGATGCCCGGAATGTAGGCCGTTACCTCTTCGCCATTGGTCAAACGCACGCGCGCAACCTTACGAAGCGCGGAGTTCGGCTTCTTCGGCGTCACGGTCTTCACTTGAGTACAGACGCCCCGCCGCTGCGGGTTGCCGGTGACCTCAAAGCTACGGGTCGGCAGATCCGGATGGCCCGGTTTCGGGCCGGTCAGGATCATCCGGAACGCCCGCGTTTTGACCTTTTGCTCGGTTTTCTCGCGCCCGCGGCGCACCAACTGATTTATGGTGGGCAAACCCTAAGCCAAGCTCCTCTCACACACAAACAACGGCCTCACCCGCAGGTGCGACCGAGGCTTAACTATACCAAGCGCCTTTTTTGGCGTCAAACCCTGTGCCAAGCAACCTACCGGGCGAAATGCCGCCGGGCTGTCTAGGTGCTAGACTGGTTGTATGGGTTCAACATCGCAAGGACCAATGGACGCAAAGCGCGTTGGCGTGTTTGACGGAAATCCCGTCGCGCAGATCGTCCCCACGGAGGATGCCCGGCGGGAACGAGCTCGACTCGCGGCCGAACGCTTGCGCGCCATGCTCGGTACGCTCAAGCTCGCTCCAGGTGAGACGATCGGGGATTTGATTAATGAGGGCCGTCGTTGATCTCGATGCATCCGTTATGCTCGCGCCACGACGACCCAGATGCCGGTCTGGGCGGAAAAGCAATTCTCGACCTGCTTCATGACGCGACCTATCCCACGTCGTGCAGCAAGGGAAGCAAAGCGATGAAGGATCAACGATTTAGCCATGCGCTCAGCATCAGCGCCGCTACTGCATTGCTAGCAGCCTGCGGCGGGTCGCAGCCGGCGATCGGCATGCCGGGCGCGATGCCCCAAAGTGCTGCGGCCGCGCCAACTCGCATTATAGCGCGTTACGGCGTGCCTACATCATACTTCAGGGTTCTGTATCGCTTTGGCGGAGGATCCGACGGGGCGCGGCCCGCTGCCGCTTTGATCGACGTCAACGGCACACTCTACGGCACGACCGAGAATGGCGGCGGTTCGGGATGCAAAAAACTGGGCTGCGGGACCGTATACAGCGTAACAACAAGCGGTGCCGAGAAAGTGCTGCACCGCTTTGCTGGCGGCTCTGACGGAGAATACCCTGCTGCCGCTTTGATCGACGTCAACGGCACACTCTACGGCACGACCGAGAAGGGCGGTTCGGGATGCACAGAACAGGGCTGCGGCACCGTATACAGCATAAGTCCGAGCGGCTCTGAGAAGGTGCTGCATAGCTTTGCCGGGCCTCCCGATGGCGCGTACCCGGCTGCCTCCTTGATCAACGTCAACGGCACACTTTACGGCACGACCACAGAAGGGGGCATCTCGGGAGGATGCCGCCTCGGGCGTCCTAAGCTGGGCTGCGGAACCGTCTACAGCATAAGCGCTAGCGGTGCTGAGAGGGTACTTTACCGCTTTGTTGCGCGCACGGACGGAGTGTACCCGACCGCGGCCCTGTTGGACGTGAATGGAGCGTTGTACGGCACAACAATGTTTGGCGGCAACCGAGGCAGCTACGGAACTTTTTACAGCGTAAGCACGAGCGGCTCTGAGAAGGTGCTTTATCGTTTTGCCAGCTTCGATGGCGATGGCGCGTATCCTAAGGGGAGCTTGATCGATGTCAACGGTATGCTGTACGGGACAACCGCCGGCGGTGGCGACGCGGAATGCGGGCAACCACCTGGGTGCGGAACCGTTTACCGCATTACCACGACCGGTACGGAAAAAGTGCTGTACCGCTTCGGCAGTCGTAACAGCCTTTACGACGGAGAGTATCCTTTAGCAGCCTTGGTGAAGGGGCGCGGTACTCTGTACGGCACGACCTACGAGGGCGGCGAATATGGAGTTGGTACCGTTTACCGCATTAGCAAGATCGGTGCCGAGACGGTGCTGCATAGCTTTGGCAATGGCACCGGTGGTGGATCGCCCGACGCGAGTCTGATCTTGGTGAATGGCACGCTCTACGGCGTCGCGGGCTGCTGCGTCTTCGCATTAACCCCATAATACGGCTCTCTGCGCCACCATTGCGGCGTCCGACACTGTGGCGAGGCGATCGAGCGCGGCGAATAGGGCGCCAATTCTTCACGCTCCGTTGCCGCTCGTATTTGCGCGATAATCTGCTGGTGCGGCGGAATTTCAAGGCTCGAATCTACGTTGCCCCTCGACTCCGCTCGGGGTGACAAGGGAGTGGCTCGCGGTGACAAGGGAGTGGCTCGCGGTGACAGGGGAGTGGCTCGGCTTGGCGTGCTCGACGGTCTGCGAGGGATCGCGGTGTTACTCGTGCTCTGGTATCACCTGTGGGAGATCTCTTGGCTAGGGACTCCGTCGTGGCTGGCCTTCGTGCCGGCGACCGGTTTTGTCGGCGTGTCGCTCTTCTTCTTTCTGAGCGGCTTCGTGATCGCGTATCCGTTCGTGCGCGCCCAGCTTCGAGGCACCCCGATGCCGGCATGGGGCGACTTCGCGTGGCGGCGCTTCGTCAAGATCGTTCCATCGTATCTGCTATGCATCGCGCTCGCGTATTCCGTCGGCTACGCGCAGGTGCAGCCGAACGCATCGACCCTGCCCGATTTGGCGACCCATGTGCTCTTCATTCATACGTGGTTTCCGGCACGCTACGGCACGATCGAAGGCGTCCTTTGGACGCTCGCGGTTGAGGTCGAGTTCTATTGTTGCTTTCCATTGATCTGGTGGAGTTTCGGACGTCGGCCTTTGTGGACCGCACTCGCCATGATCGTCCTGGCATGGGTGTGGCGCGCCGCCTGGGCGCAGTGTTGTTACACCTCAACCTTCGCGTACTACGAAGAGAACTTACCGGGATATCTCGATCTGTTCGCTTTCGGAATGATAAGCGCACTGATCTTCGTGAAGTCCCGCGACTCGGCGCTCGTCGCGGTTCGCCGCTCGTGGCTAGGGCCGATCGGGGCTACCGCAGGCTGTGTCTTGCTCGTCGCACTACTTGAGAACTTGTACGCCGCCCGCTTCGCCGATCAGTGGGGCACCATTTGGCAGATCAACGGCAGACCGTTTCTCGCCCTGGCTTTCGCAGCGATTGCCCTGGGCGCGTTGCTGAGCCCACGCGCCTGCCAAATAATTCTGGACAATGCGCCGCTGCGCTTTCTCGCGACGATCTCGTACAATCTGTACCTGTACCATCAACTGCTCGGTCGGGAACTGCTGTGGCATCATATCCCGGACTACACGGGCGATCCGCACCGAGACCTCCACTGGCAACAGCGCTACATGGTAATCGCGACGGTCGTCACGATTGGACAAGCCGCCGTTGTGACCTATGGCTTCGAGCGGCCCCTATTGCAGTTCAAGCGCCCCCGCGTCAAGCGCCCCGCTAGACCAGCTGCGATCTAAAAATGTTTTCGGTCAGTCCCGCGATTCCGGGAATCCGAACTTCTTTACCCTGGAACGCCGTGATGAACGTCCACAACCAGACGATTAGCCCCAAGATCGGAAGCACGAACGACGCCAACAAGATGAGCGGCAAGAAGACCCACGCGTGTGCCAGTATGCCCAACACCCACCAAATGACTAACCACAAGCCCCACGTCACGATCGATTGAGCCGCGGCCCACTTCACGAACCTGTTCGTTCCGCCGCCCACCAGCATAACGATTCCGCCCAACAAACAGAATAGGTACGCTAGGCCCGCAGCTACGTTCGGCTCTAGCCCAAAGGGAGTATCTCTGGGCGGTTGCGTTATGGACATACCAAAACTACCTTTCGCTCTGAGAAGAAGCAGATAATAAGGCCTTTCATTAGCCCAGCGAGGCTGAAAGCCTTTGTTACGGCGGTACACAGGCGGCGTGCCCGAAGCGATGAATCGAAGCGCCATGCTTAACCGTTGGTGCCGCGCCACTGAATAGCGCCGCCGTGGTTTTGACCGTCGCCGTCGCAGGCGTTACGGTGTTAGGCTTTTCTGCAGCGCGCTGGCGCAGTGGGGATCTCTCGAATCTCGATGAGTGGGCGTTGGGCGGACGCAGTTTTGGAACGATTCTTTCCTGGTTTCTGTTGGGAGGCGACCTCTACACCGCCTACACGTTCATCGCGGTGCCGGCGCTCGTCTACGGCGTGGGCGCGCTGGGATTCTTTGCCGTTCCGTATGCGACCATTGCATATCCCATCGCCTTAGTGGTCTTGGCGAAATTCTGGAGCCTCGCGCGACATCGAGGTTACGTGACCGCCGCGGATTTCGTACGGGAACGCTTCGGCGACCGTCACCTCGAACTCGCCGTCGCCTTTACCGGCGTGGTTGCCGCGATGCCGTACATCGCGCTCCAACTCGTCGGCATGCGCGCCGTCTTCGGCGAGTTCAGTTTTTTGAGCGCGGGGAACGCATTGCCGGCGCTCACCCTGGCCTTCGTTTTACTCGCCGCCTACACGTACACGAGCGGACTGCGTGCGCCCGCGTTGATCGCGCTCGTCAAGGACACATTGATTTACATTACCGTGATCGCGGCCATCACCGTCATTCCGTCGAAGCTCGGCGGATGGTCGCACATTTTTGCCGTCTCGCAGCGACTTCTTTCGGCACGCCCGCATCCGTCCTCGATCTATCTCGCGCCGCGGCAGTACTTTGCGTACGCGACGATGGCGTTCGGTTCGGCGCTTTCGCTCTTTCTCTATCCGCATTCGATCACGAGCGTGCTCGCCGCTCGCAGCCGCGAAGTGATTCGCCGCAACGCCGCGCTACTGCCCATCTATTCCTTATTGCTCGGTCTCATCGCGCTGTTGGGATACTGCGCGGTGGCCGCCGGGATTGCAGCCAAGGATGCGAGCAGCGTCGTACCGCTGCTCTTCGCCCGATATTTCCCGTCGTGGTTTGCGGGGTTAGCCGACGCCGCCGTGGTGATCGGTGCGCTCGTGCCTGCCGCAATCATGAGCATTGGCGCCGCTAATCTTTTTGCCAGCAACGTGTTTCGCGAATTCTCGGCTGTGCGTTCACCGGTCGAAACCGTCGTGGCCAAGATGCTCACGCTGGCGATCTGCGCGTTCGCATTGTTGTTCGTCTTTTTTGTTCCGGTGCCGTACGCAATCGATTTTCAACTCTTAGGAGGAGCTTTGATGCTGCAAGTCTTTCCGTCGTTCGTTCTCGGCCTGTGGACCGGATGGTTTCATCCCAAGGCGCTCTTAGCCGGATGGGCCTTCGGCGTACTGGTCAGTTGCGCCATGGCCTATGCGGGGGGCTTTACCCCGAACTTTACGCTGCACGTCTTCGGCACAGCGCTAACCGGTTTCATCGCCCTTTACGCGCTTGCGGCGAATCTGATAATCAGCGCGGGCTTGACGGCGTTCATGCGGAGGGCGGCGTGAGTCAGCAAGTGAATCCGGACAATTGGCCGCGCCCCAGTGGATACTCCAACGGCGTGCTTGCGGAAGGGCGCTATCTCGCGATCTCGGGACAGATCGGCTGGAACGAGCGCAACGAACTCGTTTCGGACGATTTCGTCGCGCAGGCGCGTCAGGCGTTGAGCAACATCGTAGCCATTCTGCGCGCTGCCGGCGGAGAGCCGCAGCACTTGATTCGCCTCACATGGTACATCACCGATAAGAACGAGTACCGGAGGCATCTTCGAGAACTCGGCGCGGCCTATCGCGAGAGCATCGGCGAGCACTATCCCGCGATGGCGTTGCTTCAGGTCGCCGATCTGCTCGAAGACCGTGCCAAGGTAGAAATAGAGGCGACCGCGATCTTGCCGTCAACTCGGTAGCCGTGCTTCACGTGCTCTTGGCGGTTTCCGCCGTTGCTTCGCCGATGCCGACCGGCGCCGCCGGGCTCGTGCCGCACGGCATCGTGTCGATTCCCGCATCGTGGCCTCAAACGATGTCGCATACGCAAAGCCCGAACGGGCTTTTTACCAACCTGCAAACGTGGAGCAATGCCGGCGGAACGGAACAACTGTCGGTCGACGTCGCACCGCGCTTCGGATGGTCTTTGAACCGCGTCACCAGCAGCTCGCTGCAAGGAATGAATCGCCGGCACCCCGCGATGGTCTTGCGATCGAACGGTCAGCTGCGGCTCTGCAACGGTACGCCGGGTTGGCGGCAAATTTTCAACGACGCGACGGGAGATGGCATCGTCTACGTGTACGGGATCACCCCGTCGCGCCTGTATGTGGCGCAATATACCTATTCCGGAAGCCCGGGCCCCTCCGTCGACGGCGAAGCGGCTGTGGAGAGCCTTTGTCCGCCGCGCGATCCCGCGTTCCGGCTTCCACCGGCGCCGCTTATGGCACCACCCGGATGGAACGGCGAGGACCCATACTTCTTAGTGGCCCACGCGCCCGGCTCGACGTTTTGGATCTGGAACGCACCACCAACGAAGCCCTGGGGACGATTGATCGTCGCGAAGTTGCCGTTGCCTTCGCATCATATGGGACTTGCCGACGTGCTCGTGGCCACGATTGCCAGATCTTCGCCTGGACAAACGACCGTCTTGCGGCGCAGGCCACTCGTTCTTTGCCATTCACTGGACGCGATGTCCGTAACGCTGCAGGCGAGATCGGGCATCGGCGCGCAGTTGATCGAGTCGCTCGTCACCATCGCCGGCCGGCACGCCTTTACCGCGATCTACCTTCGACCCGCGGGAACCGCGGCCGCTCCCGAAGCGGAACGTTCGTTACACTCGTTCTGCCCGGCCGGAAAATAGCGCTTTCGTCCCTCGTCCCTCGTCCCTCGACTGCGCTCGGGATGACAGGGCTAGGTGCGGAGTTTGTAACGCTGAAGTTTCCCGGTCTCCGTGCGCGGAAGCGCGGCGACGAACTCGATTTCGCGCGGTGCCTTGAACGGCGCGATTTGAGCTTTGCAGTATTCGCGCAACTCGTCGGCCGTTTGCGTTGTAGCGGCGCAATCCTCGACGAGCACGACGAAGGCCTTCACATAATTGGTCTCGCGTTGCGGATCGCGTTTGGACACGACCGCAACCTCCTTCACCCCAGCGTGCCCGATCAACGCTTGCTCCACCTCGGGGCCGGAAATGTTATAGCCCGCCGAAACGATCATGTCGTCCGTTCGAGCGACGTACCAAAAATAGCCGTCGTCGTCGATGCGATAGGCGTCGCCGGGATAGTTCCAACCGTTTTGCACGTAAGTGGTTTGGCGCGGGTCGTCGAGGTATTTGCAGCCCGTGGGCCCTTTGACGGCGAGCCGTCCGACCGCACCGTTGGCGACGCGCCGGCCGTCCGCGTCGTGTATCTCGGCAACGTAACCGGGAACGGCGCGGCCGGTCGAGCCGGCGCGGACTTCCGATTCCGGCGAGCCGATGAAGATGTGCAGCATTTCGGTGCTGCCGATGCCGTCGAGAATCTTGATGCCGGTCTTGGCACGCCACTCTTCCCAGATCGCCTTGGGCAACGTCTCGCCGGCCGACACGCATTTCCGCAGCGACGATAGGTCGGCATCGGCCGACGCTGCGGCCATTGCGCGATATGCCAGCGGTGCCGTGAACGTCGTCGTTACGCCGAACTTTCCGGTCGCTTCGATCAACTCCGCCGGGCCGGCTTTTTCCAGCAGAAGCGTGGCCGCACCGGCGTACAGCGGAAACAGCAACAGCCCGCCGAGACCGAACGTGAATCCCAGCGGCGGGCTGCCGCAGAAAAGATCGTTCTCGTCGGGTTGGAGTACCCGAGCGCAGTACGTATCGCAGATCGCCAAAATATCTCGATGGTAATGCATTGCCGCTTTCGGGGTGCCGGTCGTTCCCGAGGTAAACGCGATGAGCGCAACGTCCTCCGCGGCGGTTCGAACGTTTTCGAATCGTCCGGTCTTCGATGCGATGCGGCGCTCTAACGACTCCGGCGAATCGTCGGGGTCGTTGAAGTCCAGTATTTGCATCGGCAAAGCGCCTGTGGTCGCGCGAAGGAGCTCGTCGCGCAGGCGTGCGTCGCAGAGCGCGCGCTCGATCTTCGCTTTCTCGATCATCACCCTCAGTTCGGCCGAGCGGTAGAGCGGCATCGTCGTGACCGCGATGCCGCCGGCCTTCAGAACGGCGAACCAGCACGCCGCCAGCATCGGCGTGTTGGGCGCTCGAAGCAGCACCCGGTTCCCCGGCGTTAGCCCCGTGTCTTCGACGAGCACCTCGGCGATTCGATTGGAGGTTTCTAACAGTTGCTCGTACGTCCACATCCCACCGGACGGCGTGAGTATGCATCGGCGGCCGGCGTATTTTTCGGCTTGGCGGTCGAGCAGTTCGGACGCCGCGTTCAGCCATGTGGGATAGCGCACATCGCGCAGCCGCAGTTCCGGCATCGCGTCTGCCGGCGGCAGCCGCTCCTGGGCAAATCGATCGACGTGACCGCTCGGCCTTTCCATCACCGTTCCAGCGTGTGCCTGGCGATCACGATCTGTTGAATCTCGCTCGCGCCCTCGTAAATTCGCAACGCGCGAACGTCGCGATAGAGGCGTTCGACCATCTCGCCGCGCGTGACGCCGCGTCCGCCGAACAGTTGCACCGCATTATCGCAGACGCGCCCCGCGGCTTCTGTGGCAAACCATTTGGCCATCGCCGCCTCTGCGGTCACTCGATCGCGAACGCAGTCCTTGAGCCACGCCGCACGATAGACCAACAGCGCTCCCGCGTCGATGTCCGTCGCCATCCTCGCAATTGTCGCTTGCGTCAACTGCAGATCGGCTAATGGTGCGCCAAAGAGCCGGCGCCCTCGCACGTGTTGCAGCGTTTCATGCAACGCACGCGTTGCGAATCCGATAGCGGCGGCGCCGACGGTGCTGCGAAAGAGATCTAGGGTCGCCATAGCAATCTTAAAGCCCTCACCCTCCGCGCCGATGCGGCGATCGCTCGCCACGCGAACGCCGTCGAACGCCAGCGTCCCGAGCGGATGCGGTGAAATCGTCTCGATAGATTCTTCGACCCTGCATCCCGGCAGCGTCGCGTCCACGACGAACGCGCTCAAGCCACGCGTGCCTTCTTCGCCGGTTCGAGCGAAAACGACGTAAAAGTCTGCGATGCCGGCGTTGGAGATCCAATGCTTCCCTCCATCTATGACATATACGTCGCCGTCGCGGCGAGCGCGGGTTCGAAGTGCCGCGACGTCCGAACCCGCCTCCTTCTCCGACAGCGCGAACGCAGCGACGTAGTTTCCTGCGACGACCTTCGGAAGATATTCCTCACAGAGCGCATCGCCGCCGAATAACGAGATGGGACCGCTTCCGAGGCCTTGCATCGCAAAAGCGAAGTCCGCCAACGACGAACGGAAGGCAAGCGTTTCGCGCGCGAGGCACAAGGACCGACCGTCGATCTTTTCACGCAGTCCGCCAAATGCTTTCGGAACGCAGGCGCGCAGCCAGCCGGCGTCGGCGAGGGCGGCAACCCAGGCGCGGGGACTCTCGTTCGAGCGCGACTCTTCATCGAGAACCGAGACGCCGGTGAGCCAGTTTCGTAGAGCCGCGACGAAGTCGCGATGCGCATCGTCGAAAAACGGCCAACCGAACCGATCGTCGAGTTTAGTCACCCTTGAATTCAAGGGGTTGCTTCGCGACGAACGCGTCGTATGCGCGCCGAAAGTCGTTGGTTTCCATGCAGGCCGCCTGCGCTTTCGCTTCGGCGTCGATGGCCCGATCCAGCGGCATCGCCCACTCCTCGTGCAGCATTCGTTTCGTGGTCGCGTGTGCCACGGTCGGGCCGTTTGCGATGGCGCGCGCAACGTGCATGGCGCGAGCCGGTAGTTCGTCGGGAGAACAGAGTTCGTTGAAAAACCCCCACTCGAACGCTTGTGTGCCCGGCATCGCTCGCCCGGTGTACAGGAGTTCGGACGCCCGGCCCAATCCGACGATCCGCGGCAGCATCGCGCACGCGCCCATATCGCTGCCGGCGAGTCCGACGCGAACGAAAAGAAAAGCGACGCGCGAGCGCTCGGTGCCGATGCGAAGGTCGCTTGCCATCGCCATGATGGCACCCGCGCCGGCACACGCCCCATCGATGGCCGCCACGATGGGCTGGGGACAACCTCGCATCGCTTTCACCAAGTCGCCCGTCATTTGTGTGAATTCTGAACAGTTGCGCCGGCGATCGTTGCGTCAGCGGGCCGATGATTTCGTGTACGTCGCCGCCCGAACAGAAATCCGAGCCCTTTCCCGTCAACACCACCGATTTCACGTCGCGCTCTTTCCGCAAGCCGCTGAATCGGTCACGAAGCTCCGCGTAGAGCTCGAAGGTCAACGCGTTCTTACGGGCCGGCCCATCAAGGGTGATCGTCAATACCGAGCCATCGCTGCGGTAGTGCGCGCGCGTCATAGGATGCGAAAGGGCAGATCTTCTTCGAACGTTAGTCCGGCGCTGTTGCGCGCGATTACGCGCAGGCGATAGGTTCGAACGAAGATCGGCGGCGTATCCAGCACGTCGAGCGTAAAGGCGAAGCGTCCCGGCGCTCGATGTGGAACGTTGATGGAGAACAGATTGGTGCGCACCTCGATACTCGCCACATTCGTGCCCGTCACAAACGTTCCCGACCAACTGCCCCCCCGCCGAATGTCGAGTGAAGAGAAACGCATCGCAAGAATTTTCGGCGGCGCACCGTTGGGCCGCGTCAGGGGCGTAGGAAACGCAGCCGCTAATCCAATCGCGACGTTACTGGGAATCGGCGGAAGGCGCGACGCGCACGCCGTCAACATTGCGACAATTACCATCGCTGCGGTGCGAACGGGCACAGCGAACGTCGTACGAACCTGACGCCGCTGCCACCTGCCGAGAGAAGGCGCACAGGCGCTCACCGCGTAACGGCAATCCCATGCTGCAGCAGCACGCCGCACCGCGGGATATCGTGCTCGACTATGCCGTTGCGATCTGCGGCGTCTGGATTTCCGGCGGCTTTTTTTTGGACGCCTGGGCGCACGGGCACGTGCCGGTCGAGAGTTTTTTCACGCCGTACCACGCCGTGTTTTATTCCGGGATGGTCGCTCTCGCCGCGGTGATCGGCGTTGCATTGATTCGCTATCACGAGTCGGGTTACAGTTGGATCAACTCGCTGCCGCGTGCGTATCGCCTCGCACTCGTCGGAGTTCCGATCTTCGTGCTCGGCGGCCTCGGCGACATGCTGTGGCATCGAATCTTCGGAATCGAAGAAGGCGTCGACGCGCTGTTGAGCCCGACGCATCAAATCTTGGGCCTCGGCATCTTCTTCTTAGCCAGCGGGCCGATTCGTTCGGTACTGGCCGACCGGAGCCAAGCGACCACGCTGTCGCGCCAACTGCCCCTCGTGCTCGGGCTCGCGACGTGGCTGATCTTGGCTCGTTTTGGAACCGCCTATGCCTTCGATCCCGCTGCCGGGCGAACGAACGCGCCGCCGCCGATCGCCCCATTCAACGCCGACTACCTGACTGCGCTGGCCATCGGGTACTACAAGATCGCCACGGGCGTGCTCATCGTCATTTTCCAAAGCATCCTGATCGCGGGGTTTTCGCTTTGGGTCGTGGCGAGGTTACGCCCGTGTCCCGGAACGTTTACGCTGCTCTTTTTGATCGGAAACATCCCGGCGGCGGCGGCGTTTACGAATCAGACGCCGCTCCTTGCCGTAACCCTCGCGCAGTCGCTCGGCGCCGGATTGCTCGCCGACGCCTTAGTGCTGCGCTTCGATCCACATCCCACCGTCGGGCGGACGCGCGCGTTTCGCAGTTTCGCCATCGCGGTTCCCATGACGTACGTCGGCATCTATTTAGTCGCCACGTTCGCGTTCGATCGCATTTGGTGGGATTGGAACGTCGCGCTCGGGTCGTGGATATGGTCGGGGGTTTGCGGACTCGCGCTCAGTTTATTAATTCTCGCGCGCCGTAGCGGATGATCGCCGCGGCGTTCGCGCTCGTGGCGGCGATGCTGCACGCGCTGACGGCTTGGCGGTACGGCTACTTTCGCGATGAGTTGTACTTCATCGCTTGCGCGAGGCATCTTGCGTGGGGATACGTCGATCAGCCGCCGTTGGTCGCAGTCGCGGCGTGGCTCGCAACGCCGGTGAACTACCAGCTTCTTGCGCTGCGCGCTCTTCCCATCGCCGCCGCCGCATTCACCGTTTACGTGGCGGTTCGACTGACAGCAGAACTCGGCGGCGGCAGATTCGCGCAAATTCTCACCGGTTGCGCGACGCTCTTGTTACCGGCGTACCTCCTCCTTGGCAACGTTTTGACGACGACGTCGCTGGAGCCGTTCTGTTGGACGCTCGCGCTGTACCTCGCGATCCGCCTGGTTCGAGCCGACGAAGCGCAACGACCGCGGTTGTGGATGGCGCTGGCGGCGGTTACGATACTGGGGGCTTACACGAAATACTCGATGCTGTTGGTAGCCCTTTGCGCGATTGTTGCGTTGCTCGTCACGCCGCAGCGCAACGTGCTGCGTTCGCGGTATTTCGCCGTCGCAGCTCTGCTGGTGCCCATCGCGCTTGTGCCGAACATCGCCTGGCAAGCCGCTCACCACTGGCCGTTTTTGGAGGTGTTGCGCGGAGACGTTCTGCATCGCCCGGGTTTTCAGGCCGGCTTCGCGCTGGAGTATCGCAACGCAACGACCAACGCTCTCGGATTCGTTGCCGAACAGTTCCTTTATACTAATCCGGTAGCCGCTCCGGTGTGGCTGGCCGGACTGATCGCGCCGTTTCGCCTCCGAGGATTTCGCGATCTCCGCTTCGTGCCGATCGCCTACGTAATCGCATTCGTCGCGGCCCTCGTGCTAGCCGCGAAGGGCTACTACATCATCGGCTTTTACGGGGCGCTGCTGGCCATCGGCTCGGTCGCCGTCGAACGCGCTGCCCCGCCGCTGCGTAACGCCGCGCTCGCGATGCTCGTGGGCGTTGGAATACTCGCGCTTCCGCTTTCGCTGCCGGTCTTAGCGGTGGATAGGCTGATTGCATACTCCAAGCTCTTGCATCTGACCGGCCGCGATTCAACGACGGCGCATCTGATGCAGCCGCTGTTCGCGGAAGAATTCGGCTGGGAGCGCCTCGCTCGAGACGTTGCGATTGCGTACGTTAACTTGCCGCCGACGATTGCGCGACAGACGGCGATCTACGCCGATACCTATGGCGACGCCGGTGCGCTCGATTTCTTCGGTGCGCGCTACGGGTTGCCGCCGCCGATCTCGAGCCAAAACAATTACTACCTGTGGGGTACCCGCGGCTACACCGGCCGCTTTATGCTGGCGGTCGGCGCTAGTCGGGTTGACTTGCTGCGCCGCTATTACCGGCGAGTGGTCTTAGTTAGAACTTCGACCGAGCCATACAAATGGATCGTTGAAGGTCCGGCGCCGATCTATCTATGCTCCGAGCCCATCGCGCCGTTGTCAGTTATTTGGCCGCACCTTCGTTGGTATGGGGCATAGGGATGCACGCTGGGGGAGACTGGTTTAATTCGCCGCAATCACCTGTAACCCGAGAAAGCGCTCAAATCCTTCGAAGTCGCGGTCGCGATGCAACAAGTGGTGACCATTCTCGATGCAAAAAGTCGCGATTAAGCAGTCAATCGTTTTTCATCCCGCCACTGTTAAAAATCTCAAACTTGCTCAGCGCTCTTTGCACGCTTTGCGCAATTGCTTCACTGCGGACCCCCTGCAAAACTTCGCAGAGGATGACGTCGGTGAGGGCCATTCGCCTGCGCGCCAGTTCTCGATCAAGCCACTGCGACTCGGGGCTTGCTCCGCGGCGGAAATAATCTATCCAGACGGTGGTGTCGACGATAACCATACTTCATCGCCGCGTTCTGTGGACCCGATCGCGCCGCATGGCCTCGAGATCCCCTTCCCATTCCACCGCTCCCCTGAGCCGCCGAACATCGGCCTGAGCTTTGGTAGCAACTAGCAATCTAAGCCCTGCGTCTACCGCGGCCTTTTTAGTGCGGGCGCCGCTTCGGTCCATTGCCTGGCGTATCAGTTTGTCGTCGATCTCGATGTTCGTTCGCACGTATCCCCTCTGTGTGTAGGGACGTCGATTCTTTGTGTATTATATCACATTTGAAGGAGTCCAGGCGAACGAGGCGATAGCAGCGATGCGCGCTCAGGTCGCCGGGATGATCTGTGCGACGCCGGTGTGCCCGCCTTCGATGAGTTCTTCGATTCCCGAAACCACTTCGCGCACCGTCGCGATACGCCCGTGCGGGTTCATCGCCGCAAGTTGCGCACGCGTGTCGTCGGGCTTCTTGCCGGTCTTCGCAACGACGTCGGCAATCGTTCGTTCCAACATTTCGCCCTCAACGTAGCCCGGACAGATTGCGTTGACAGTAATCCGACGATCGCGCAGCTCTGCAGCCAACGCGCGCGTAAGTCCGACGACGCCGTGTTTGCTCGCGCAGTATGCGGAGATATATGCCGCTCCACTCAGTCCTGCGGTGCTGGCGACGTTGACGATGCGCCCCCAGTCGGCCGCGAGCATATCCTGTAGGGCTTCGCGCGTGCACAAGAACGTGCCCGTGAGATTCGTGTTGAGGATCCGGTTCCACATCGCGAGCGTCGTGCGGGCCAACGGCGCCGATTCCGCGATGCCCGCGTTGTTGATCAGCACCTCGATTGGACCGTTGGCGTTTCGGCATTCGTCGAACGCCTTGCGGACCTGCTCTTCGCTGGAAACGTCGGCGGAAGCGGCAAAAAATGGCGCCAGTTGCGATCCATCGATGGAGCGGCTCACGATGCTGACGCGCGCGCCGCCGTCGGCCAGTATATCGACGATCGCGCGTCCCATTCCGCGACCGCCGCCCGTCACGATCGCGTGTTTGCCGGCGAGATTCACCGCGTTACTTCTCTAGCGCGGGCGATGAGGCGCTCGAGTTGTTCCTTGCCTGGAATATATTGCACCGGCCAATGCGCATCGACGTATCCGAGTTCCGCCGCGGCGTGCAACGTCCAGAATGGATCGGAGAGATGGGGCCGTCCCAACGCCACCAGATCGGCCCGTCCGCCCGCCAGAATCGCGTTGACCTGATCGACGTCGGTGATGTTACCTACCGCCATCGTCGCGATGCCGACTTCGTTGCGGATGCGATCGGCGTACGGCGTCTGGAACATTCGGCCGTAGACCGGCTTGGCATCCCGGGACGTTTGCCCCGTCGAGACGTCGATCAAATCGGCGCCCTCCTCTTTGAAGGCGCGCGCGACCTCGACCGAATCGTCGGCGCTAATAGCTCCTTCCACCCAATCGGTGGCGGAAATTCGCACGGAGATTGGGCGGTCCGCCGGCCAGACGTCGCGCATCGCGCGAAATACTTCCAGGGGATACCGTAAGCGGTTCGCGAGCGTGCCACCGTATTCGTCGGTGCGACGATTCCGCAAGGGCGTTATGAACGACGACAGCAGGTAACCGTGCGCGCAATGGAGTTCCAGCATGTCGAAATCTGCTTCGATGGCCATCTCGGCGGCGCGCCCAAACGCATGCCGAATTCGTTCCATTTCCGCGCGAGTCAGCTCCGAGGGAGTTTGATTGCGCGGCGAATATGGAATGGCCGACGGACCGACGATGGGCCAGTTGCCGTCGTCGAGCGGTTCGTCCATGCCCTCCCACATTAACTTGGTAGAACCTTTCGGCCCGGAGTGCCCGAGTTGCAGGCAAATTTTCGCACCCGAGTGACGGTGGACGAACTCTGCGATGCGCTTCCAGGCCGCAACGTGTTCGGGGAGATACATGCCGGCGCAGCCGGGCGAGATTCGGCCCTCGCGCGTGACGCAGGTCATTTCCGTGACGACGAGCCCCGCCCCCCCAAGTGCGCGCGAGCCCAAGTGGACCAGGTGAAAGTCGCCGGGCGTGCCGTCGATGGAGCTGTACATATCCATCGGCGAGACGACGATGCGATTTCGCAGTCGCAGATCGCGCAACCAGAACGGCGTAAACATCGGAGGCACCGCGCGTCCGTCTTTCGCGTACCATCGCTCGATCTGATCGACGTACCGCGCGTCGCGCAACCGCAGGTTCTCGTGCCCGATCCGCTGGCTGCGGGTTAGTAAACTGTAGGCGAATTGTTCGGGCGGCAACGTTGCGTAGCGCGCGACGTTCTCGAACCACTCGGCCGAATTACGCGCCGCGTTCTGCAGGCGCAGTACTTCGAGTTTTCGGGCCTCTTCGTATTGTTGAAGGGCGTCCCTCGACTCCGCTCGGGATGACAAGGGCGCTCGGGATGACAAGGGCGCTTGGGATGACAAGGGCGCTCGGGATGACAAGGGCGCTTGGGATGACAAGGGCGCTTGGGATGACAAGGGCGCTTGCGATGACAAGGGCGCTCGGGATGACAAGGCGTCCCTCGACTCCGCTCGGGATGACAAGGGCGCTCGGGATGACAAGGGCGCTCGGGATGACAAGGCGTCGGCTAATTCAATTGCATCTTCCATCGCGAGCTTCGTTCCGGAGCCTACCGAGAAATGCGCGGTGTGAGCGGCGTCGCCGAGGAGCACCGCGTTCTCGAACGACCACCGCTCGTTAGTGACCCGAACGAAGTTAAGCCAATCGCGCCCGCGCAAATGCGCGCTGTTCGCCACGAGACGATGACCCTGCAGGTACGGCGCGAAGAGTCGCTCGCAGAACGCGACGGTCGCCGCGGTATCGGCGGAGTCCAAGCGATGGGCGCGCCACGTCTCTTCACGACATTCGACGATGAACGTGCTGAGCGACTCGTCGAAGCGATAGGCGTGAACGGTAAACCATCCGTGGGCGGTCTCTTCGAAAAGAAACGTAAAAGCATCGAGCGGCAGCGTCGTTCCCAACCATACGAAACGGCAGCGTCCGTGTTGCAGGTTGGGCAGCATCGATGACGCATATGTGGCTCGGACGCGACTGTTGACCCCGTCGCTCCCAATCAGCAGATCGCACTCGCGCCGGGCAGCCTCGATATCATCGATCTCGTTCAGAAATGCGAGCGTTACTCCGACTTCCTCGGCGCGTTGGTACAGAATCTCCAGGAGCCGTTTGCGCGCGATCCCGCAGAAGCCGTGGCCACCCGAACGAATGGTGACTCCGCGAAAGTGCACCTCGATATCGTCCCAGTGCGCGAACGCGCGTGTGATCTCGCGATGCGTCGGCTCATCGGCCGCTCGCAATTTGTCGAGCGTTGCATCCGAGAAGACCACACCCCAGCCGAAGGTATCCGACGCGCGGTTGCGTTCGTAGAGCGTAACGGACCACGTTGGAAAGCGCCGCTTGATCAGAATCGCGAAGTACAAACCGGCCGGGCCGCCACCGATGCAGGTTATGCGCATCTTCGCTTACACTTTGATGAGAGGCGCAGACGACTCCCGCTCTGCTGTGGTACCCTACGCATGAGTTGTGACTAAGAGCATCCTGCTGCGCGTTGCGGTGTCCACCCTGTGCCTTATCGGCAGCGCCGTGTCGGCAGCGCGCTTTTCACATCCGGCATCGGCGGCCATGCAATCGCTGCACAGCGGCGAAAGCCAATCCCGCACGACCATTCCGATCGCCGTTGAAGGCCGGCCGGCGTCCTGCGTTCTCGACACGGGAAGTTCGGCCATGATCGTTTCGCCGAGCCTCGCCCAAGCGGCCGGGCTCTCCAGCGGCACCGGTACCTTTGAAGTCGCGCCCGACGGCCGAACCTATCTCGATCGCGAGACCCACATCGCGCGACTCGAGGTTGGCGGTCACTCCATTCACGACGTCGCGGCACTCATTTCACCGAATTTGCGCGCGTCGGATGCGCTGTGCGGCTACGATTTCTTCGCGCATTTTCCGACGCTGATCGATCGCAGCCGGCACCTCGTCACCCTCTTCCCGAGCAGTTCTCGGGTTGCGCACATGCATTGCCTGCAGATCGATCTCGGGCCTCACGTCCCCTTAGCGACCGTCGAAATCAACGGCAGTTGGCTACGGCACATCGTTTTGGACTCGGGGATGGCGGGAGGCGGCGCCCTGTGGGATGGCGTTCGATCCCAACTGCGCGAACCGCTGGCGGCGAATAACTATTACGCGGCCGCGCCCGCGGCAATGCGGGACGGATTTACTTGCGGCGCCGTTGCCTCTATTCGCTACGCGGCCGGCGCTCCGCGAACGCCGATGCCGATTTGCACCGAGCCGCAGCGGCCCGACGGCTACAACGGTATCATCGAAACGAACCTTCCAAGCGTCTCTGCAATGGCCGTGGACTACCCGCACCGGCGGATTTGTTTTGACATGAATACTTCGTCGTCGAGCATCGTGCGCGTAAGCCCGCCGTCGTCTCAGCGCGGCGGCGCCTGGTCGCGTTTCAACGCCATGCGCCCGCCGGCGTAGCGATCACCGCTTCGCTGCGACTAAGATTCCATCGCACACCGGTAAGAGCGTCGCGTCAACCCGCTGATCACGGCCGACGCGAGCATTGAGCCTTCGCAAGGCCTGCGTATCGGCATCCCGATCGCCGGCGTCGACCACCGAGCCGCCCCACAACACGTTATCGACCAGAATCAAGCCGCCCGGCCGGATCAATTGAAGCGCCGATTCGTAGTATTCATTGACGCTTTCCTTGTCGGCATCCACGAACGCGATATCGAACGGAGTGACGTTCTCGGCGGTAATCTTCTCCAGCGTTTGAAGCGCCGGACCGATGCGTAAGTCGATCTTCTTCGTTACTCCCGCTTTTTGCCAATAGTGCCTGGCGACCGCCGTGTATTCTTCTGAAACGTCGCACGCCAAAATATAACCGTCGTCCGGCAGAGCCAACGCCATGGCGAGCGAACTGTACCCGGTAAATACGCCGATCTCCAAATAGCGCCGAGCAGCGATCAGGTGAGCCAGCAACGCCATGAGTTGGCCCTGCTCCGGTCCAATCGCCATGCGGGCGCGGGGATGGCGCGAGGTCTCTTCTCGAAGTTCCCGCAACACCGGATCTTCGCGAACCAGCGTTTCGATGATATACCGCTGAATTGCGGAATCGACGAACCTGCTTTTGGGTGTCACGACTTCATCGTAGCATTCAGCGCGGGCCTATTGCCGGTTGATTTGGCGGTGGATTTCGTCGAGATCTTCGACCGTATTGAGCGTGACGGCGTCGGCCACCGAAGCGTCCTTGATCTTGGAACTCTCCCGCATCGTACGAGCGACATCGTCGCCGTGATTGTAACCTCGAACTGCCGCGTTGTGCGCGTCGATCGTGCCCTTGTCGGTCTTGCCGTTGGCGACCACCCATTCCTCGAACTCCATATACGTCGGCTTGCGTTGGCGAACGAAATCCAAGGTCTTTTGGCGGTCGAGTCCGAGATTGTTGAGCGTCAGCGCGTCAAAACCCGTACCGCATTCATCGTATCCCTCCGGGAGTTTGCCCTCCGCCGCGAGCGACAACTTTAGCCAGAGCCGGGGAAGGTGGATCGCACCGAGCGGTCCCGCGGTGCCCGAACTCACCAACGGAACGACGCTGCCTTGAACTGCCATTGAAATACCTCCTAAACTAACGCACTTTGGGCCTGGCGGGATGGAAAGGTCAATTCCGATACGCCGGATTTGTCGATCTCGCCTAGGCCGAGTCTCTTCATCTTTTCGTATTGCTCGAATGTGGCCGCCGCCAACGGAAGGCGCACTCCGGCCTCGTGGGCGAGCGCTAGTGCGATCCCACAATCCTTCGCGGCGTGCGTTGCGGAGAAATAAACGTCGTGGTCGCGGTTTTGCATGTCCGAGCCGTCCGTTTCCAGCACGCGCGAATTTGCGCCCGTCTGCGAAAACACTTCACGAAGCATATTGAGATCGAGGCCGAGCGCCTCGCCGAGCCCCAGGCCTTCCGCCAAACCTGCAGTGTTGATATTCATCACCATGTTGACCAGCGCTTTGACCTGGGCGGCCCGCCCCGCATCGCCGATATATCGTAGCGACGCGCTCATCTTCTCGAGCAGCGGTTTCACGCGTTCGAACACTTCTCGCCGGCCGCCGACCATGAGGTACAGCGTCCCGTTGCGCGCCTGCGGGATCGAACTCGCCATGCACGCCTCCAGCGAGTCGGCACCGTTACGCGCCGACAATCGCTCGATCTCGACGTGCACCTGCGGGCTGACCGTCGCGCAGTTAACGAACACTTTCCCTTTGGCGTCGCGCAGTAGCGAGTCGCCGCTGTCGGCGAAGATCCGGCGCATTGCGGCATCGTCGGTGACGACGGTGAGAACGACATCCGACAGTTCGGTGACGCGCGCGAGCGAATCGGCGGCCTCGCCCTGCGTTTCCTCGGCCACAGCGGCGGCGGATGCCGGATCCACGTCGTACAGTGCGGCGACCGGATAACCGACCTCGTGTAGTCGGCGGGCGATGTTCGCGCCCATCCGACCCGTTCCGACGACTCCGATCTTCGGCAGAGTCCCATTCGAAGCGTCCATGGCCGACGCTTTTCGTGCCGGCATCGTTACCCCTGGGACGCGGCGATCGACGTGCCGCATGTCCGTACAGGCATGCGCGAGCATGCTGGCCAATCCTCGTTATCCGCTCAGAAAGGAGCCACTATGCGCATGCCTCCAGTTATTATTGGGTTGGCTTTCCTCGCGTCGCTCTTGCCGGCGACGGCCTCGCCACAAGTCGAGAGCACGCCGATTCCGGCGACCCGCAAACCGAATTTTTCTTCGATGAACTTTCTCGTCGGCTCGTGGACGTGCAGCACGAAAAGCGCTCGGCGGCCCGCCGCGTACGTCACCACCTCGACGTATTCGATGGACCCGAGTGGATATTGGATCAATGAGACCTCGACCACCGCGAAGGCGTCGTGGATCGCACAAGCGCTCACCGTCTCGGATAGGATCACGTACGATTCCGACACCCACCGGTGGGTCGACGTCACGTATGGCGACCAAGGCGCCTACGGACTGTCGTTCTCGAGCGGCTGGAACGGCAACAGAATGTCGTGGCACGACGTGGGATTCGCACCCGGTCCCGACGTCTCGAGTCAGACCGACAACGTCGTCACCAAAGTCAGCGACAGCAAAATGACCTCCGCGTCATCCTTTACCGAACGGAGAACGGGGCGGCACGTCGGCGTCACCGGCGTCTGCACGAAGCGCTAGAACAGCAACGAGGCCCGCTGATGCGGGCCTCATTCTCTTAAAACTCTTCAGCGTTGGAGTCGCTTTCGGTAAAGGGCGCCTCTTCCTCGTCGCCTTCGAACGAAGGCTTTTCGTCCTCGTACGTCGGGTCTTCGTCCTCTTCCTCGAGTTCGTAGCCTTGCGGACCCTCGACCTCTTCGTCCGGAGTCTCTTTCTCTTCTTCGAAAAGTTCTTCGGACTCGGCTTCGGCTTCGGCCGGCGGCGGCGCCGCGGGCGGAGGGGCCACGACGGCAGTCGCGTCGAGCGGTTTGCTGTCGTCGATTTCTTCCTCTTCCTCTTCTTCGGCCGGCACTTCGGCTGCCGCTTCCCGCGTGGCGACCACCGTTTGCGACACGGTCGTCGTTTCATCGCCCATCAGCAAGCCGTACTCACGTCGCTCCGACTCGCCCATCTCGTCTTCGGGCGTCCGAATTTCGACCTCTTCGCGATTCTCGGTGAGTACCTTCACGTCGAGCGCGAGCGACTGCAGCTCCTTGATGAGCACCTTGAACGACTCGGGAACGCCGGGCTCCATGACATTCTCGCCCTTGACGATCGCTTCGTACGTTTTGACCCGCCCGACGACATCGTCGGACTTCACCGTGAGCAACTCTTGCAGCGTGTAGGCGGCGCCGTAGGCTTCCAGCGCCCAGACTTCCATCTCACCGAAACGCTGGCCGCCGAACTGCGCCTTGCCGCCTAACGGCTGCTGCGTGATCATCGAGTATGGACCCGTCGAACGCGCGTGAATCTTGTCGTCCACGAGGTGCGCGAGTTTGAGCATATAGATCATCCCCACGGTGATCGGCCGCGAGAAGCGCTCGCCAGTGCGACCGTCCCGTAGCCACGTCTTACCGTCGGCCGGCAGGCCGGCGTCCTGCAGCCACTCGGCGATGTCTTCGGCGTGCGCGCCGTCGAACACCGGCGTCGCCACGCGAAGACCGAGCATCCGCGCGGCCCAGCCGAGATGCGTCTCCATGATCTGACCTAAGTTCATGCGCGACGGCACGCCCAACGGATTGAGCACGATGTCGACCGGGGCGCCGTCCTCCATGTACGGCATATCTTCTTCCGGCAGCACCTTGGCGATCACGCCCTTGTTGCCGTGGCGTCCCGCCATCTTGTCGCCCTGCAGAATCTTGCGCTTCTGCGCGACGTAGACGCGAACCAAATGATTGACGCCGGGTGAGAGCTCGTCGCCGCTGTCGCGCGAGAACACCTTGACGTCGATGATCTTGCCCTTCTCGCCGTGCGGGACTTTGAGGCTCGTGTCGCGCACTTCGCGCGACTTCTCGCCGAAAATCGCGCGCAGGAGCCGCTCCTCCGCCGTTAGTTCGGTCTCACCCTTCGGCGTGACCTTACCGACGAGAATGTCTTCGGGCCGGACTTCCGCCCCGATGCGAATGATGCCGCGTTCGTCGAGGTCCTTGAGCGCATCTTCGCCGACGTTGGGAATGTCGCGCGTGATCTCTTCGGGACCGAGTTTCGTATCGCGCGCCTCACACTCGTACTCCTCGATATGGATCGACGTGAAGCGGTCTTCCTTGACCATGCGTTCGCTGATCAAGATCGCGTCTTCGTAGTTGTAGCCTTCCCAGGGCATGAAGGCGACGAGCACGTTTTGCCCGAGCGCGAGCTCGCCCTGATCGGACGAGGGGCCGTCCACGATTACCTGACCGGCATCCACCCGATCGCCGACCGAAACGATCGGACGCTGATTGATGCACGTGCCGGCATTGCTGCGCACGAACTTCAGCAGTTCGTAGGTACGCTCCACGCCCTCCGTGTTGCGAACCACCACCGCGTTGGAATCCACCGACATGACGGTGCCGGCTTCTTGCGCAACGATCAGGCTGCCGGAATCCTTCGCGGCGCGGTACTCCATGCCGGTTCCGACGATCGGTGCATCGGGATGCAGCAGCGGCACGGCCTGACGCTGCATGTTTGCGCCCATTAGCGCTCGGTTGGCATCGTCGTGCTCTAAGAACGGGATCAGTGCCGTGGCGATGGAGACGATCTGCTTCGGCGAGACGTCCATCAACTGCACGCGCGCGGCCGGCTCTTCGATGTACTCCTCCGCGTAGCGGCAAACCACCGAGTCCGCCGTTATGCGCCCGGTATCCGAATCCACGGGCGTGTTCGCCTGCGCGATGATGTATTCGTCTTCGCGATCCGCGGTGAGATAGACGATCTCGTCGGTGACGACGCTGTCGCGCGCGACGCGATAGGGCGTTTCGATGAAGCCGAACTTGTTGACGCGCCCGTAGGTTGCGAGCGAGCCGATTAGGCCGATGTTGGGACCTTCCGGGGTCTCGATCGGACAGATTCGCCCGTAGTGCGAGTGGTGAACGTCGCGAACTTCGAACCCCGCGCGCTCGCGCGAGAGACCGCCCGGGCCGAGCGCCGAAAGCCGGCGCTTGTGGGTGAGTTCCGCCAGCGAGTTCGTCTGGTCCATGAACTGCGAGAGTTGCGAGGAGCCGAAGAACTCTTTGATGGCGGCGACCACCGGGCGAATGTTGATGAGCGCCTGCGGCGTGACCGTTTCGATGTCTTGGACGGTCATGCGTTCGCGGACGACGCGCTCGAGCCGCAACAATCCAACGCGGAACTGGTTTTGCAGCAGTTCGCCGACCGAGCGCACCCTGCGGTTACCGAGATGATCGATATCGTCTTTCGGGACGATGCCGTTCGTGACTTTGATCAGACGCCGGATGACGGCGACCATGTCGGCGCGCGTGAGGCACTTTGCCGACATCGCGGGCATCTCGAGGCCGGCGTCGGCATACTCATCGATGACGACGTACGGATGATCGATTCGCGCGTCAACATCGGGGTTCTCGATGCGATAGTGAAACTTGCCGTTGAGTTTGTAGCGACCGACACCGGCGAGATCGTAGCGTTTTTCGTCGAAGAAAAGACTCTCGAGGAGTTTTTCGGCGTTTTCGGCGTTCTCGGGCTCGCCGGGACGCAGCTTCTTGTAGATCTCCTTGAGCGCGTCTTCGCGCGTCTTGATGTCGCGGTCTTTCTCTATCGAGTTGCGAACCAGCGGGCTGTCGTCGAACAGACGCAGGATCGCCTCGTCGCTCTCCCAGTCGAGCCCCAAATCGGGCCGCGAGAGGGCGCGGATGAACGTCGAGACGTAAATCTTGCGGTTCTTGTCGATGCGGACGCCGATGGTGCCTTCGGTCTCGTCGTTCTTCGTGCCGTTATCGGTTTCGAATTCGATCCACGCACCCCGGTTGGGGATGATCGTCGCGTTAAACGTGGGCCGCGCGTTCGTGTCGACGTCTTGGCTGTAGTAGACGCCGGGCGAGCGTACGAGCTGGCTCACGATGACGCGCTCCGCGCCGTTGATCATGAACGTGCCCTTGTCGGTCATGAGCGGAAAGTCGCCCATGAAAATCTCTTGGTCCGGGATGCCCTTGATCTCGCCGGACTCCGCCGTGATCAAGCGAACGCGCACGCGTAGCGGCGCGCTATAGGTCATGTCGCGCTCGCGACACTCCTCGATGGAATACTTCGGCTCGCCCAGCGAGTGCTCACCGAACTCCAGGATCAGGTTGCCGGTAAAATCTTTGATCGGTGAGATCGAGGCAAAGGCTTCCGCTAAACCTTCGGTCTTGAACCAATCGAAGCTCGCCTTCTGCAGTTCGATCAGGTTCGGCACTTCCAGCACGTGCGGAATCTTGCCGAAGGAGTGGCGCTGCTGCTTGGGGCCCGGCTCGGCGTGCTGCTCCAGGGTGAAGGCGCCCGTCGGCATCGGGAAGGTGGAGGGCATAACGGTCGATGCACCGTTTCCGTCGCCGCCGACCTTTGCCGAAACGGCACTGGGTCGCTTGGTCCTCGTCTTCGCGGCCTTCATCGCGTTGGAGGCAGCGTCTACCGAACTCTTCGGTGTGGACTTCGGAGCCGTCGTCTTCGCCATTACTCTCTTTCTTTGCGGGTCAACTGGTTCGTATCAAATGGGGGCGCGAATCAAGGGTTTCGGGCACACCAAAAAGACGAAACACGTCTCCGCTAAGCTGGAGGTGTCTCGCCCTTCTCTTGCGGCGGCTTTCATGCGCCCCGGGGCATAGCCAAAAGTTTAGCATCCGTCGCTACGAGCGTCAAGGAAACCTGCTTGTTTGCACCGCAATAAGATTTTTGTCGGAGGTGCGTCACAGTGTCATACGTTCGGAGCAGATTTCCCCTTGCCGGATTCGCCGCGATGGTAGTTGGCATCGCGGCGTTGCCAAGCTGCGGCGGGACGATCGGCTCCGCACCGGTTGGAACGCCGTCGTTTCGGGCCGATAGCGTCGGGACGCCGATGCATGCAACCGGCAGCCCACGGATGCACGCCTCGGCGTGCGGCAATTCGGTCGTCTACGTGACCTCGTACAACAACTCGGTGTACGTCTACGATCGGCGGCACAGTCACAAGACGCCGTGCGGACAGATCACGGGGCTGGTCAACCCGCAAGACCTCTTTGTCGATAAACAAACCAACCTCTGGGTCGCGGTCAGCGGGGACTGCAGGACCCAGTTCTCCAGCGTGTTTGAGTTTGCGCCAGGCGGTTCGAGCCCGATCAAGACCTTGCAAGATCCGAACGGGTCGGCGACCGACGTCGCCGTCGACAATGTCTCCGGCACCGTCTATGTGACGAACTTCTTCAATTATACTAAGGGCTGCGCGAGCGGAAACAATGGCGTCGTCGAGGTCTACGCCGGAGGAAGCACCATGCCGACCGGGACGTTGAGCGATCCCAACATGACCTACGCCTTCAACGACGCGGTAGACGATCAGGGAAATCTCTACGTGACGTACTTCAAGTCGAACGGGCCGACGGGCGTCGGGCAAATCGACGAATGGTTTGGCGGCTCGGGATCGCCGAACAACCTCGGGATCACGCTGCAAGCCCCCGGCGGTATCCAAACGACGAGAAACGGCGCGCTACTGGTCTGCGATCAGGCCACGGCCTGCGGTAACTTCGAGCCCGGCTCGACCACGATGACAAACCTCTTTGCCACCCAACACCCCGGTTCGTTCGGCGTGGCGCTCGACCGTCGCGAAGAGCACGCGTGGGTTGAGAATCCGGGCCTCAGCGTGCATCAACTCAAGCAGTACGACTATCCGGGGCCGGACAAGCGTCCGCAGAAGGCCTTCACAATTCCGGGCGGCGGCTACGCCGGGGTCGCGCTCAGTCCGGCCGCACCGCAGGGCAAACCGTACTAAGCGCTAGGAGGCCGCAATTGCCTCTGACTCGATAGCGAGAATTTGCTTGATGCGTGCGGCGAGCTGCTCGGCGGTGAGTCCGAAGAGCGCCCGTTGCTTGTCTTGAGAGTCGTGTTGCACCAGCACGTTCGATACGCCGATTCGCTCCACGCGCATTTTCAAATCATGATCGGAGACAAATTCCGCAACGGCGGAGCCGAAACCGCCGGCGAGTGAGTGTTCCTCCAGCGTGATGATGTGCGTGTGATCGCGCGCCAACTCAAGCAGCAGCGCTTCGTCTAATGGCTTGGCGAAGCGGGCGTTGACAATGGTAATGCCGTCCTCGTCCCTCGACTCCGCTCGGGATGACAATGGGGAAGGCGATGACAAGGGGGAGGCGTCCCTCGACTCCGCTCGGGATGACAATGGGGAGTCGGATGACAATGGAGAAGGCGATGACAAGGGAGAAGGCGATGACAGGGGATAGGCGTCGAGGGCGACGTCGAGCGTGGTGCCGTACGCGAGCACCGCGACGTTGCGCCCCCAATGCAGTACTTCGGCCTTGCCGTGGACGACCGGTGCCGGCGTCCGGTCGTGACGGCCGCACGTCGAACCGCGCGGATAGCGAATCGCGACCGGCGCATTGAGCGAAAGCGCGTGCTCCATCATGGGAAGCAACTCCGCTTCCGTGCTTGCCGCCATCAGCGTGAAACCCGGCAACGTGCGAAGATACGCGATGTCGTACAGGCCCATGTGCGTCGGGCCATCGTCGCCGACGAAGCCCGCTCGATCCATGCAAAAGATAACGGGCAAATTTTGCACGACCACGTCGTGCACGACCTGATCGTACGCGCGCTGCAGGAACGTGGAATAGATCGCGCAGACCGGGCGGAAGCCGCTCGTCGCGAGACCGGCCGCAAAGCACACGGCGTGCGCCTCGGCGATCCCCACGTCGAAATAGCGCTCGGGAAAGCGTCGACCAAACTTCGCAAGACCGGTCCCGTCGGGCATCGCCGCGGTGATACCGACGACGCGAGGATCTTTTTCGGCGAGCGAGATCATCGCGTCGCCAAAAACGTCCTGAAACTTCGCGCGGCCACCCGCGGCTTTCTTCGCGCCGTTGCTGGGCTCGAACGCATTGGCACCGATGCCGTGGAACGTGCGCGAGTCGCGTTCGGCCGGCTCGTAGCCTTTGCCCTTAACGGTACGAACGTGTAAGAGCACGGGCCGCTCGAGGTCCTTCGCGGTCTGCAACGCTTCGACGAGCGTATCGAAGTTGTGCCCGTCGACCGGACCGATATAGCGAAAGCCGAGCTCTTCGAAAATTACGGCCGTCTTCTCCGACGGTCCGATGAAGTGCATCGCCCCGATTTCCGCGCCCTCGATCGCCTTCTTGGCGGCGCCCCCGAGCGGGATGTGGGACAACACCTTCTTACCGGCGCGGCGGACCAGATTCGCAAACGGTTTCGTGCGCAGCATCGAAAGGTACGCCGCGATCGAGCCGACGTTCGGGGCGATCGACATCTCGTTGTCGTTCAAGATCACGATGAACTGACTCTTGAGCGCCCCGGCGTTATTGAGCGCCTCGTACGCCAAGCCCCCGGTGAGCGCGCCGTCGCCCAACACCGCGATGACCCGCTCCTTTCCGCCGGTGAGATCGCGCGCCAGAGCCATTCCAAGCGCCGCCGCAACGGCCGTGCTGGCATGGCCCGCGCCGAACGGATCGTACGGCGACTCGCTGCGCATCGCAAACCCCGAGAGTCCGCCGCCTTTGCGCAACGTGTTAAAACGATCGCGCCGGCCGGTCAAAATCTTATGCACGTACGTCTGATGGCTGACGTCCCAGACCAGCCGGTCTGACGGGAGATCGAAGATGTAGTGGAGCGCGAGCGTTAACTCGACGACGCCGAGATTGGGCGCAAGGTGCCCGCCGTTGGTCGCGCACGTGCGCACGAGCAGATCTCGAATCTCGCTTGCCGCGACGTCGATTTGGTCGCGCCGAAGGCGCTTGACGTCGGCCGGTGATTCGATTCGCTCGATGATCATTTTTTCGTTATACGAAGGCTGCACAGGATGCCCTGCGCCACGACGCGCGCGGCGAGTTCGGCGGCCCGGGGCGCTTCACGCGCGAGCCAGAAAGCCTGCGGCCAGTTCCATGGTTTGAGCAACGCCAAAATCGGACGCTCCCAGTCGCGAGAAAGTTCGCGTGCGGGAGTATCGAGAATCACGCGTACCGCGGCGACTCGCGGAGCGGCGATGCGCCCCGTCTCCATGTCGACCGCGGCGAAACCTCGCGCTGCCCAAATCGGGCGTTGCGCGCCCGTAACCAACGTGTCGGCGGTCAACATCGAATCGGTCACCGGCTCGATGCCGAGATTCCGGGCGCCCGTTACGAGGGTTGCCACGAGTTCCGGATCGCAAGCGATGCGTCGACCGTCCGCGAGACCGATCTCGGCCGGCACCACGACCGTGCCCGTGGACAGATCGTCGCGCAACGCGCCGGCGACGCCGCAGCTGATGACGCACGGTCGCAGTTCTTTGGCGCCTCGGGCGAGCGCGATTCCCGCGGTCACGACGTGAGCCGACGGAAGAGTGCGGTGAAGCGCTCGCGCTTCCATCGGCGTCGCCGCAACCAGCGTGATGGAATCCAGCACGCCGGAGTGCGGCCTAGGGTTTGACTCGTTCACCGTTGTAAGGCGCTTTCGTTCCATGCGTAACCAGTGCATTCACGTTTAACGCGAAAAGAAAGTGAGCAGAAACGCCTCATGACAGCCGTAAAACAACCGTTCCTAACCGACGTGAGCGAGCTGCGTCGCCGAGCTCGCGAACAGATGGACCGCGGCGCCGTGACGGGGAACTACGGCGGCGAAGCGTCCCAGACGATCGACCTTCTCCAAACCGCCTTGGCGACCGAAATCGTGTGTGTTTTGCGCTACACGATGCACAACATCGCCGCGGTCGGCATCGATAGTGAAAGCGTCAAGGAAGAGTTCGCGGAGCACGCTCGCGACGAGTACGAGCATATGCAGAAGATCGCCGAACGGATCAATCAACTCGGCGGCACGCCGAACCTCAATCCCGAAGGACTGCACTCGCGCTCTGCAACGGAGTACGGCAGCGCCGAACAACTCATCGACATGATCAAAGAGAACCTCGTCGCCGAACGGATCGCGGTGGAGCACTACCGCGACCTGATCCGCTACTTCGGAGAGAAAGATCCGACGACGCGCGTGATGCTCGAGGGCATCTTAGCGCAAGAGGAAGACCATGCCAATGACATGCACGATCTCCTCGTCGCCCACGAGGGGAAACCGTTTTTGAAATCCTAGGCGTCGTATCCGCGATCGCGATACCATTGCACCGCACGCTGCAATGCCTCGCGCACCGGGGTTGGCGCATAGCCCAAATCGTGCCGCGCCTTGGATGAGTCGGCGTACATCCGCTCGCGCGATAGCCGTACCCCTTCGAGCGGAACGTTCGGCGTTGCGCCGGTGGCGCGGCTGCGCAACTCGTCCGCGTATGCCGCGCCGAGCGCCAGCGCGTAAGGTGCGCGCCACTTCGGCATCGGCTTTCCGGTGATGCCGGACAGCAACCCCCAAATCGAATCCATACTCAGGTTTTCGCCACCGACGACGTAGCGCTCGCCGATACTGCCGCGCGCTAATGCCGCGACGTGGGCGCGCGCGACGTCCCCTACCGCAACGAGGTTCATGCCGCCGTTCCCCGGCGCTCTGGCGATAATTTTTCCTTTCAGAAAATCGAGTATCATTTTGCCGGTCGGCGTCGGTTTCCAATCCCCCGGTCCAACGGGCGCGGTCGGCAGAAGCGCAATCACCGGAACGCGCGACGCAAAGGCGGCACGTTCTTGCTCGAGTTTCGATCGATGATATCCGCTATCCGCGTGTCCCATCGTCGCCGAACTGGACGTGAGCACCGCGCGTTCGACGCCGGCAATGTGCGCGCTGCACATGAGGCCCGCCGTGCCCTCGACGTTGACCTTTCTTAGGCCGGCGCGATCGCGCGGCGCAAACGAATAGAGGGCCGCGCAATGGATGAGGTAACGGCAGCCCTTCAGCGACTTGGCGAAGTCGCCCGGGCGGCGCAAATCCCCGGTAACGGTTTCCGCTTCGCGCAGCGTTACATCGCGCGAGCGCACGAGTCCGCGAACCGAGTACCCGGCGGCGAGCAGCTCGCGCAAGACGTGCGAGCCGACGAACCCGGTGGTTCCCGTCAAGAAGACGCGATCGGCGTTCAAAGGGCTGCGTGCCTAGCGAAAGGTACTACGCCAAAAAGGGGGCGTACCACATGAGATTTCCATTTTGTACAATTGCGGCCATCGCGGCTGTTTTCTTCGTCGGATGCGGCGGCAACGGCGTAACGGGAACCGGCGTACCGTCGGCCGCGGCCAACGTTTCGCCGTTCGACGGCGCGGTCCCGGCAACCGCCGCTGCGACGTATTGCCGCCAAACCGGAGGAAACGTCGAGATTCGGCACGCCGTTTACGGCACCAACGGATCCAACATGCTGTTCCTCGCCGGCGTCGCACATTTTTGCCAGTACACGAGCAAGAAAGACGGCTCGCGCATCCACATTTTGCTGAGCACGCTGTATACCACCAAACCGACGCTGGCGGCGCTTGCGTACATTTTGAAACCGCCGGTGGGTTCGTGCCAAGGCAATCCCGCATCGTGTTATTGCTCTTACCTGGGTGGATCGGATCAGTTCGGCGGCACCACGGGCGCCGGCGGCGGCTGGTACGAGAAGAAAGCCATCGATCAAACGCTCGAAGCGTGCATCTTCCCCGATTTGTCGTCCATCGATTCGTGGGGCCTCACGTATCACGCGAACGGCATCATCCGCGGAATCAACCTACAAAAGGTTATGCGGTATAAGTATCGCGGTGGAAGCTAGCCGCCGGGAATGCGCCTGACCGACGGCTACCATGCCGTCCCGGCGGGCAAAATTGCCGACGTGCAAACGTTTCTGCAGATGCTCGAGCGGCCTGCCGTCCTTCGTCCCGCACCGGAGAGCGGCTGGAACCTCGAGCGAGTGCAACGGCCGGATTTGCCGCGATATCGCGCACTGCTCCATCGCGTGGGCGATGATTACTTGTGGGCCGCGCGCCTTTCGATGCCCGATGGGCAGCTCGAGCAGTTTCTCGCCGATCCGCGGGTCGAGGCGTACGTTCTGACGACCGCCGACGGCGACGAAGGCCTGCTGGAACTCGACTTCAGAGTGGAGAGCGAGTGCGAACTTAGCCTGTTCGGCGTGGCGCGCGCGCTGGTCGGCCGCGGCGCGGGGCGCTGGTTGCTCAATCGCGGCATCGAGATCGCATGGTCGCATCCAATCGAACGGTTCTGGCTGCACACCTGCAATCTGGATCACCCCAACGCGCTCGCATTTTATCGGCGATCCGGTTTCGTGCCGTTCAAGCGCGCAATCGAGGTCTACGACGACCCACGCGTCACCGGTCTGGTGCCGAAAGAGACCGCGCCGCACGTTCCGATTCTATAGCCGCAGTTCAACCGACGCACGCGCCAGCTATCGGGGGGCGTCCGACGACCGTCGCCGAAGGCGGTGATTTGCTCGAAGCGCCGCGATTATCACGCAGTTTAGCCGTTGCGATGGCGCTTCTCGCCGTCGTGATTTTGGTTGGCACCGCCGGCTATGTGGGGCTCGAGCGATGGTCGTGGTTTGAAGCGTTTTACATGACGATTACGACAATCACGACGATCGGCGGGGCCGAGCCGGCACCGATGGATGTCGGCGGCAAGTGGTGGACGATCGCGGTGGTGGCAGTGGGTTTTGGCGTGTTTACCTACACGCTGCTGCGGCTCTTCGAGTATGCGATCGAGGGACGCCTCGGAAATGTCGTGTCGGAGCGGCGGACGCGCCGGCGGGTAGCAAAAATGACGGAACATTTCATCCTGTGCGGGTTCGGACGAGTAGGCGGCGAGATCGCGCGCCTCTTCACGCAAGAGGGCGTGCCGTTTGTGATCGTTGACGTCAATCCGGACTCGCTGCAGCGCGCCTCCGCTCAGGGTTTTACGACGGTCAGCGGGGACGCCGCGGATGCCGAAACGCTGCGTGCCGCCGGCGTCGAGCGGGCCCGCGGTCTGCTGGCGGCGATGGACGGCGACGAAGCCAACATCTACGTGACGCTCTCCGCGCGCGTGTTGAATCCCAATCTCTTTATTATTGCCCGCGCGAATCGTCGCGATGCGGAATCGAAACTGCGCTTAGCCGGCGCGAGCCGTATTATTTCGCCGTATCAGATTGGCGGACGGCGCATGGCGAGCCTCGCGACGCGGCCGACCGCGGTGGAGTTCGTCGATACCGTACTCTTCGCCGACAATAGCCAGCTGGTTTTGGAGGACTTCGCGATACCGCCGGGATCGTCGTGGGTTGGGCAAACGCTCTCCGCGCTCGCACCGGACGCAAACGAGGCGATCGTGCTCGCGATCAAGCGGGAGGGTACGATGCTGTTTCGTCCCGCTGCGGAGACACCGCTCTCCGAGCGCGATGAGATCGTTGCGGCCGGACCTCAGGAAGGTATTCGCGCGCTCAACGAGCGCGTGCGCGGTTAGGCCGGCGCTACCGGCTTTCCACGGCGCTCAACCGCGTCTCTAACCGATCGAAGCGTTCGAACACCTTCACGTCGAAAAGGTCGAATCGTCTCTCCCCAGCGCCGACGCGGAACTCCAGCCGATCGAAACGCCGCGCAACTTCAGCGAAGCCGCGAGCCATGTCGGCCCTCATGGTTCCCATGTCGGTCTCGATGGTTCCTATTTCGAGCCTCAGGGTCGCGATCTCACCTTCTAATCGTTCGAAGCCCGCGGCCGTGGCGTCGCGTAACGAGAACACCGCCTCGAGGATCGCATCTCCGTTTATCATGGATACCATCCTAGACTACGCGTATTGCCGAAATGTTCCTCGGCTCGGTCGCGCTCTTTGCACAGGGCGTCGCGCGAGTCGGGAAAATGAGGCGGAGATGGCGCGCATGCTCGGCAAACTGCCGCCCAAGTACGACCGCCGGACGTTGTTGTTGGAGCGCTATTTGCCCGACCGGCTTCCGTCGCCGCCCTCGCGGCTCGACCGAGAGTCACGCGTGCGGCGCTGGCCGATGTACGGCAACGATCGTTTGTCGGACTGTACATGCGCCGCCGCGGCGCACATGGTGCAATCCTGGACGGCATACGCGCGGCGCGAGGTAGTGCCGCCGTGGCGCGCGGTGGTGGCATCGTATTATGCAATCACCCGAGGAGGGGACGATGGGGCATACTGTCTGGACGTGCTGAAACATTGGCGCACGGCCGGAATTGCCGAAGACCGAATCGTGGCGTTTACCCGATTACGCGATCGCGACGTGCTGCACGCCAAGATCGCGCTCGAACTGTTCGGCTCGGTGTATCTCGGGCTGGCGCTGCCGAACTTTGCGATCCGAACGCGCCGACGTTGGGACGTTTCCGGCGGCTTCGCCGGCGACGCGCGGCCCAACGAACGCAACGGCCATTGCGTCTGCGCCGTGGGCTACGACCGCGACCACCTTTGGATCGTGACGTGGGGACGCCTCAAGCCGATAACGTGGGAGTTTTTCGTTGCCTATATGGACGAAGCGTACGCCGTTTTGAGCCGCGATTGGCTGCGCAAGACCGGACGCGCGCCATCCGGTTTCAACTTTGCCTCACTCGAGCGCGATTTGAAACGGCTCTAGCGGCACTAAAGCAAGTCTCATGCGGCGTACGCGGTTCTGCAGTTTGGACCTGGTGCGAGCACGCCGCGGAAACGATTTACTCGTGTCCTAACGAGGCGGCGTATTGCCGGTCGGCTTCGAGCCACTCGTCTTTCAGATCAATCCGACGCATGCCCGCAGGGTACGTTCCCTTCGAATGCGCGGCCGTCCAATCGCACGCTAAGACCGTGAGATATTCAAAATTCTCCCACACCAGGTCGCCGCGTCCTCTACGAGCGATTGCCGCGATCGGTGCGAGATTTTCCCAACTCTGTGCAACGATGCCGGACCATAGTTGCAATACCGGTTCCCTATCGACCAGTCCGCTCTTTACCAGCACTCCGAGATTCTCGTAATAGTTTCCGATAGCGTTGATCTTTGCAAAGAGCGGTCGCGTTTCGTTAGTCCTAGCCGAACCCGTCGCGACTTGGTAGCGAAACGCCGGTTCTTGCAGTCTCGACATAAAAAGTGCCCCTCGCGAGAGCGATGCTTTCCTGGACTGCTCGCCGCAAGGCCGATGAGTGCTACTCGCCGACGGTGGGCGGCGAAAGAACGATTTGAAGCGTCGCCGTTGAAATACGAGCCGCACGGCGGAGGTACTATGAAACGCGCAAGATGGTTAAGTAGCCTGGCGTTGCTCGCGTTGTTGATAGGGTGCGGTGGTTTGCCCTCTTCTGGGACGAGGCCGCAGGGCGCTTTCCCCGCGACTTTCGCGCGATCGGGCAAAGCATTACTTTACGTTGGAGACTCCGGGACAGGATACGTTCTATTCTATTCCTACCCGCGCGCAAAGGTGCTCGGCCGGTTACGGCGATCGAGCGGAAGAGTGAAGACCTTCAGCGCGCCGGGCGAATGCGTGGATAGCGCCGGCGAGCTGTTCGTGAGCGATTCATTCGATCATGCGATCTTCAAATATTCGCACGGTGGTTCGCGCCCCATCGCCAAACTCGAAGATCCGGGCGAGGACCCCAGTTCGTGTTCAGTCGATCCAACTACGGGAGATCTAGCCGTCGCGAACTTTGAGAACGCTAGCGCCGGGCCCGGAAGCGTCTCGATTTATAAACGCGGTGCTGGGCGTGCGACGACCTACAGCGACCCCTCATTCCTGTACTATTTCTTTTGTGGTTACGATGCTTCGGGAAATCTCTTCCTCGACGGTAAGAGCCAATCGCAACCGTTTCTCTTCGCGGAACTGCCGAAGGGAAACAGCACCTTTGTGAACATCGAACTGAACCGGCAAATCCAAATCCCCGGCGACGTTCAATGGGATGGCACGTATGTCGCGGTCGGCGATCAGGGCACGAACACCATTTACCAAACCGACGGAAGCGGCGGTAAGGTGATTGGCGCGACGGTGCTCAAGGGTGCGTCCGACGTGGTGGGATTTGCGATCGAGGGGTCGCGGGTGATAGGCGCGGATTACGTTGGGCGCTACGTCGGCTTTTGGCCGTACCCTTCCGGCGGCACGGCGACGAAAATCATCACGGGCCTTAGCAGTCCGGAATCGGTAGCGGTGAGCGTCCACAAATAAGGATGGAAGCTACATGGTGACACCATCGAAACGGAGCGCAGTGGCGATCGCTGTGGCAATCGCGCTGACGGGTTGCGGCGCCCACGACTGGGGCTCATCGTCGCTCCCCGTTACTTCGGCCGCGATACGAAAAGCGTCATGTTTTGCGATGCCGTTGTTGAGGGCGGCCAATCCCCCACGAGCACTTGCCGGAATAGCCGATGATTCTCGCCGCTCCACGGCGACGGCCAAACGCCGACACCGGCTTCTCTACGTTTCGTTGCCGTGCTACGACGCGGTCGTCGTCTTCGCTTATCCACGGGGTACCGTCGACCAGGTGCTCCGCGGTTTCTCGCTTCCGCAGGGCGAATGCGTCGATTCGACGGGCGACATCTTTATCGCCAGCACGAACGCTGCGAGCATCGTTGAATACGCGCACGGCGGCACGAAGCCGATCGCCACGCTCGTTGAGCCGGGCGGTTCGCCGGTGGCTTGCGCGGTCAATCCTACGAGTGGCGATCTGGCCGTCACCAACTACTATCCCGCGCAGGTTGCGATCTACCGCCACGCGCGCGGTACGCCGCGGCTCTATGCGCTTTCCAATATGTACGCGGCGTATTTTTGCGGCTACGACGACGCCGGCAACCTTTTTGTCGACGGCACGAAGTACGCTATTTTCGTGCTTGCAAAGCTGCGCGCCAAGCGCCATCATTTTATGGTTGCGACAATTGCCAATCAGTCGATCCAATTCCCGGGCGACATTCGATGGGATGGCAAATACCTAGCGATCGAAGATCAGGCGATCAATGCAATCTATCAGGTCGTTATGACGGGTACGCGCGGTAAGCGCGTCGGTACCACCTACCTTGGAGACTCGCAGGACGTGGTGTCGTTTCTCTTTCCGGCGCTCGCGAGCGCCGAGCCTCGGGCGAACGTCAAAACGGTGCTCGGAGCGGATTTTGATTCGAGCGACGTCGCGGTCTGGCAATACCCGAAAGGCGGCCCGACGATCAAAACGATCGCTGCAAAGTACTATCCGTCTGGCGTCGCGATTAGCCCGTAAAGGCGCTGCGATGTCTCGTGCAACGCAGGGCCTATCGCTTATAACGCAGGGCCTATCGCTGTTTCCCTGTAAGGACGAAAGTGTCCACGGCATCGGATCAACTCCAGTCTGGATGCTAGGGCAGGTTATGACCATCGTGGCGGGATTAGTAGTCGCATGTTGCCTCGTTACGCCCGCGCGCGCCCAAAGCTATCTTCAACGGCAGCTCTCAGGTAAACAAGTGCGGGCTATTTATTTCGTCTATCATGCGCTGCCGAAATCCGTCAGAACGGGCCTATCGCAGGGGTACATTAAGCTCTCTGCCGAGAAGAACAGTTCCTTTCGCATTCTTTTCTCCTCGCCGGCGATGCAGCAGGAATTCAGCGTTGATGTTTCAGCAGGCCGAGTATCGAACGCCAACGTAGCCTCCTTCAGCGGCTCAGCCATGAAGGTAAATTGGCTCGATGCTAAAGCAATTGCGTTGGTGCAGAGCGCACTGATCTCGGGAAAAGTGAGCGGTATTTCGATGCAGGCTTTGCAGTCTGGAGCGTTTTCGCTTCGAGAGGCTTTTGTTTCAGATATGGGGCCGACGGGGCTTCCAGCGTCGTATGTTATTTCGTATCTGCCGGCAGGCGGCAGTTGGGAATCGAAGCCGTTCCCCCATTGCGTTGAATATGTCAACTACACAGTGGCCCCGAGCGACTGGCGCGTTCTACGGCAACCGAAAATTTGCTAGCCGTCGGTAAGTTGGCCACATGCCTTGCAAAGCATGAGTCCTGTCTTCTCGGGAGCGGCGGGCCAGGCAGAGGCGCAAAGTACTGTGCGACTGCCATGTGCGCCGTCGGAAGCCAAATTCACCGGGAGGATTCCAGCCGCTTTTCCTTCAGCAGCTGTACTTGCCGCCGAGGTCAGTCACTAAGGCCTTGGCGGTGGGACCTGGCACGCCACGCGACTTCAAATAGCGTACGTTGGCTAAGCATCCCCCGCCACTGGATATGATAGACCAGCGGGTATGGTTCACTAGCAGCGCTTGACCGCCTTCGTGGCCATCGTTCCCAAGCCAGTCGGCTATAGCATAGGAATTTTCCACAGCGATCGGCCCGACGGTGACCTTCGTAGGCGCCACGGCTTTCTTGACAAGCGCAATGATGGCGGAGCTGTCCGCGGCTTTCAAATCTCCCGCGGTAGTAAATGCTAAGCCGGCAAGCATCGAAACTATAAAGCAAAGGCCAAAACCAAAACTGCGCGCGTTCATCGATTTTCTCCTAACAATTCGACGTTGCCTCGACGAAGTGATCGACCCAGACCGACGTATCAATAAGTATCACTTTGAACGTCGCCGACGAATCGCTTTCAGTCTCGGCTCCGATCCGCCAAGGCTTGCCAGCCGCCGAGCCGCTTCACGCGCCACGAGGGCCTTCAGCCCCGCATGGACTAACGCTGTCTTTTCGCGGATCCCGCTAAGTTCGCGCGCCCGCTGCAACAGCCCGTCGTCGATGAATAGGCTGATCCTCATATATGCATCAATATGCACGGCTTCCGCAGAATGTCAAGCATAGCGACTGCGCCGGTCATGGTAAGAGTTTACCGCCTGAAAACGCTACGCGCCCACTGTAATAGCGCGCACCGATGGGCGGGGGCGCGACGCGGTTGCTTTCGCCGTGGAAGCGCTCTCACAGCACACTGGCCTTCGGGGCTGGACATCTGGCTAAGCGCATCGATCCAGGCCGCCGCGATTCAAGCTGCAACGCGCTAAGCGCAGCGCTCTGATACCGCGAGACTGGGAGCGCGCTGCGAGGCGCGTCTGCTAAGAGTGCGAGCCGCAATGCGCTTTGCGATCGGCGCCGGGCTGCGCAGCTGCGAGGCTAACACACGACGGCTAGCGCGATGCGGCCTTGCGGGCGGGAGCGGGGCGGACCGACGTTTTGAAGAACGCCGGCAACATGAGCGCGGGGAATTGGTGGGATCCCGATCCGGTCTCTACTCCACACACTCTATATCTGATCGGTGTTGGTCTCGCGGTCGTCGGCATTTTCGCATTTGCGTGGGTCGCGCGTCTCTTTGCGTACGCTCAAAACGAGTATGGTGACTGGGCTCCGTCTTCTACCAAACCGCCGCTTTGGTTTTACGTGGGAGCCGCCGCGCTGTTTCTTGGCCTCGGAGGCGTCATCATTACGAGGAGTCCCGATCCGTTGTTTCTTATTATGGCCAGCATAGGACTCGTAATAGCTGTGATTTTTCGGGTTACACGCAAAGCCGGTTAGTTACCGGCTGGCGAAGAGCAAGACGATACACGCCCAGCATCTGGCCCCCCTCAGCTGTTCGGTCGAAGTCGCCGCGACTCAAGCCGCAATGCGTTAAGCCCTGCGATCTAAGCCGCTAAAGTGCGAGTAGGCCGCGAGCTAAGCTGCCGCGATGCGAGGCGCGTGCAGCCGCAATGCGAGCAAGGCTGCAAAGCCTGGAGCGATGCGGCCTCGCGGGCGAGACGGTGCCTACTACTGGCAAGCAATTGCGGTGGCGTAAACGAGTATGGATTCCCCAACGGATGCGCCAACATCCGGCGTTCCGGGACTCGCCGGAACGCTTAGAAAGAACGAAATAAGCTTGTGACGTAACGGTATGGAGATTTGGCTCGAAATCAAGCTGCTCTGCTTGTTCGTGATGGTGACCGGCGGCGATTCAGGAACCCAGCCTTTTGCCCCAAACATGGCCTCAGGGTCCGAAGACCCTACCGCGTTAAGGATCGCGTTTGCGCCGCTGCCCTCAAGCACGTCGAGTCGTACACTGCAATAACCGCTCGTTGCGAACTCCGACCCGCTCGGGTGCTCTTGCTCGCCCATTTCGATTGAGTCATCCGCGCTTACCACGAGAACCCGCTTGCTATTGTTAGACCCTTCCGCAGAAGGCACGAAATGCTGAGGTGGCGGAATGTCTGCATTAACCAGCGCGACGCTGGAACCCAGAATCCCGATAGCTACGCAGAGACACAACGCGCAGCTGCGAAGATAGGGCACTGCTGCGGCCTTAGACATCAAAAAAACACTGCGCCTGGCGCGCCGATCGGCGGCTGCGATCCGCGGCAGCCTGCGAGCATTGCAACAGCTACGCTGATGCTAAACGCGTAGCGGCTAAGGCGACAGTTCTGGTACCTCAATCCGGCACAAACTCCAGAAAGCCATCAGCGTTGCGTTGAAACCGGCCGGGTTGACCGTGCGCGTTCCGCGCGTATGAGCAAGCGGTCTTATAAGGCGCTCCTCTCCGCGCGTTTTTGGTCACTTCATCCCAGCAGGTGTGCCATAGTTTGAGCGAATTAGAGCCATCGGGTTCTTGAGGCGTTGGGCCTTCCATTAAATCTAGCACGGCCTTGATGAGCCAAGCGAATGCGCCTATAACTTCTTGTTGCGTGCAGGCTTGAGTCGACCACGCGTCACGGAGTGCCGCGTCGACGATGAACATCGCCGCATCAACCGTCAGGCTGGGCGCATTTGCGGCGCCGCCTTGTTGGGCCGCAACGATTTGGGCTTTCCAGCCTTCGCGCGCGATCAAATATGCAACCGTCGCGACGCGTTTGCCTCCGCCGTGGAAGCGCTGCCACAGCACATCGCCGATCACGTCGCTTGCATAGCCGGGCGCGAGCGCGCGCTCCACTTCCAGCGCGTCGGCGCCGAGGAGCAGCAGCGTTTGCAGATCGGGCACGGTGATTGCGGTGACGTCGTGCGTTTGTAGTTCTTGCAGCAGTTCGGTTTCATCCGAAAACATTGGGCCGACCAGCGCACAGCGATCGGCGTGAAAGTCGTCGCGGAATTTTGCGGCTTCCGCGACGTCGGGTCGCGGCACGATCTTCTTGGCGGTTTTGCATTCCAGCATCACGCGGTAGCCGCGCCGTCCAAGAATCGCGTCGGCGATGCCGTCGGGTTCGCCGTGTCCGCCGAGGTGCTGGGTGAGGAAGCCAAGCCGTGCGAACGCGTCGCAAACGGCGGTTTCAAACGCCGCCGGATCGGTGCCGGTCGCCGTCGATTCAAGTCGTTCGGCGACCGCCTGCGTCGCGGCGTCGACGCGCGGCGCCGGCGGCGGTGCGACATCCGGCCAATCGTCGGGCGGCTCATTGATGCGGAAGCGGCGCTGCGCGTCTTGCACGATCGGCGGCTTGCGGCCTCGACCCAGCTGGCGCGCGATGTATTCGATCAGCGCGGAGTAAACGTACTTGCGCGTCGTCGCCGGCGGAACGAGCGCGCGTTTGAGCGCCTCGGCGAGCAGATCGTCGGCGCTGCGCGGCCTTCCGTCGCTGAGGATTTCGACCGCCGCGGTGATGATATGACCGCGGGGCTCCGGCGTGGTGCGCATGGGAATCGGCAGTGCGTGCGTTGCGAATCTTTGCGCGGCGATGATGGCGACGCCTTTTGCAAAGATGTCGCCGTGCTGGCGCAGACGCGCAGGAAGGTCCTCGGCGCGCACCCCGTCGGCCCCTTTGAATTCCGCCAGCTCCTCCCAGCGGATCGGAGTGCAAACGGTAAGCCCTTGCGCGCGCAGCGAGTACGGCACCGCGCTGTAGTGTCCCGCGGCGTTGCTCGAGACGTGCACGTGTACGCGACCGTCCTTGTGCGTGTTGTATTCGGTGGAAAGCAGGTCCGGATGGAGTGCGGCTGCGTGATTGGCCAGCGTATGCAGCCACGTGCGCAATGGTTCGGCGTGCGGCGCATCGGCGAGCGGAATCCACAGCGCCATGCCGTCGCCGCCGTCAATGAGTGGAACTGCTTGCAGTTTAGCGCTATCGAAGAGTTGCGCGCGCAGCGCAAGGGCGGCGAGTTTGACGCGGTCGAAGGCGACGCCGGGCGGCGCGAGGAGCAGAATGCGGGCGAAGCGCAGGCGGTCTTCGTCGTTGCGCGACGGCGCCCACGTGTAGAACTCGATCGCATACTTCGCGTGCACCAACCAGAGCAACTTGTTGACGGAAAGCGGGATCGACGTGGCGTGAAAGACGCCGTCTTTATCGAGCCCGGCCGGATAGTTGCGAAAGACGACCGGCGCACCGGCGAAACTCGCCTCGATCAGCGGCGAGACGAGCCGGTAGTGGCCGAGGACGTGCGACAGAATCGCGGCGTCGTCGTTCATAGTGGTAGGATCGGCCCTCATAGCGCCGCTCACCGTACTACGCCCCCGCTCAGAGCGCCATAATCAATGTTGAATACGCCGTCAGCCGCCCAGTCTAATCACCACGGGCGAGCAACCTGACCCGGATCGGAATAAAGGTCTGGGCGGACAAGAATTTCATGGGCGTGACGCAAAATAGGCAAACAGACTCTCGCGACGACTTTGTCTCGAGGGCTCCCTTGCTTTTGAAACGGAGAGCAATACCTGTGAGCCAGGCAGATCGAATCTATTTTGCCGCTATCCGCCGGTTTTGCGGAGCGGCGTTAGCCATTTCGACCTTCGCGCCGCTGATGGCGGCCGCACAAGTCACACCACGTGCGATGCCGGCTCCGTCGGCAACCCCAAGCCTGAACGTACCGCAGGCTGTGATCGTACCGGGTGGCACCACGGTAACGGTGGCGTTGACCGAGCCCGTCTCATCCGCAACGGCAAACGTCAACGATCAGGTCGCGATCGTGGTGAAAAAGGAAGTCGATATCGGAGGATGGGTCGTAATCGCAGCCGGCGCGAACGGCCACGCGACCGTCACTTCCGTAGAGCATGCCGGCGGTAACGGCAGCGGCGGCAAGCTCGCGATGAGCATCGACTGGGTGTATGGGTCCGACGGTGGTAAGGTTCCGCTTTCATCCACCAACCATGCTGCTGAGACAGGCGATACTAAAGGCGCCGCAAGCACCGCGACACTCTTATCGTGGATATTCCTAGGTCCAATCGGTTTCTTTGCGCATAATTTCGTTCGCGGTCGCGACGTTACCATTGATACACGTAAGACATTCACGGTCTTTGTTGACCACGATGTTCACGTTGCGGCGACGCAGAGAACGGGGCAGACTGCGGATTTCGACCATTAAAACGACGGCGCGAACGATATGTGGACAACCGCAGCGGCAGGGCCGGCGGTAATTGACCCGAACGAGGTCGCCATTCGTGAAGCAGCGACGCAAAATCGGCTGCCGCACGATATGGTCCCGTTGCTACATCTTTAGGAGTTTTCAACTATGAACATTTGGAGATCGGCGCTTTACGTGGGCGCCATAGCCGGATCGGCCATTGCTTTGGTATGTTGCGGAGGACTCACCGCAAACCCAACTCCATCAACAACTGACGCAGTATCGGGCGGTCATGCGCTGCAGCGGTTTGCAAAGAGCTACAAATCTATTAGTTTCTCCCCAAGTTTACCCTATCCGTGGTCGGGCTTGACGCAGACTTCATCGGGGCAAATCTATGGCACGACGTTTGGCGGCAGCAGTTGCCAGAGCTGCGAAGTCAACGGTGGGGTGTATCAATTCGCATCAGGAAGAATCGAGACGATTTACCAGTTTCAGGGCGCCCCCGACGGCGACAACCCGGAAGCAGGGCTCACCGAAGGTGCCAAAGGGATTCTTTACGGCACTACGGTTTACGGAGGAAAGACGTGCAGTACCACCACCTGCGGCACGGTTTACGATTTGGTTCCGAGCGGAACGACGTTCAAAGAGAATGTCATCTATCGCTTCAAGGGTGGCAGCGGCGGCGCTTCTCCCGTCGGCGGGCTGTACATAGATAAGACAGGCGCGCTCGACGGCATGACGATTTATGGTGGTTCAACCGCTTGCCCCAACGGGTGTGGGGTAGTCTACCGCATCACCGGTTCGGGTAAGCGTTTCCATGAGAACATACTCTACAGCTTCAAAGGCGCGCCGGACGGCGCGAATCCACGCAGTACATTCGTCGCGGATAGCAGCGGAGCGCTGTACGCCGCGACCTATTCCGGCGGCACCAGTACGTGCGGCTCGTCCACTTGCGGTACGATCGTCAAACTCACACCTTCCGGTTCAGGCTATACCGAAAGCGTAATCCATAGCTTTAAAGGGGCACCCAACGACGGAGCCAATCCGCGAAGCAAATTACTTCCGGCCGGCAAAGGCATCTTCTACGGCGCGGCGCTCCAAGGTGGAACCGACAACTACGGGACCATCTACGAGCTCGCGTGTTCGAAAAAGGCGTGCAAGGAGAAAACGCTTCACTCGTTCACGGGGACCGACGGCGCCTACCCTCGTGACGACGGTGGCTTAGTAGCCGACGCGAGCGGCAATCTCTACGGAACGACGGACCAAGTCGCAAGCGGTTACGGTACGATCTTTTCCATCGATGCGAGCAATGGAAACGAAACCGTGCTCCACAAGTTTGCCGGCGGTCCCAACGACGGCGCAACGCCGCATGCCGGCCCGCTGCTGATAAACGGCTATCTGTACGGTGCGGCGTTTGTTGGTGGTTCCGGTGCTTGCACGCTGAGCAGCCTCATCGGCTGCGGCACCCTTTACATCCAAAAAATCTGACGCTCGAGCTACTTGCAAACCGTTTATCCGTTAACTGAAGGGAGACGTTATGCCGGAGATCGCCACTACTGCGCGCCGTGCGCCGAAGGCCATCGGCTCTGTGCTTGCCGTCGTTTGTCTGAGTGTCGCATGCACTGCACAGCTGTCTCGCTATAGTCCTTCTGTATCCGAACCGAATGGACGAGCCGCTAACTCGCCGATGCGCGAGACGGTGAAAAATGCCCTGAAGGGCACGTTCAAGAATTTTATGGTTCCGACGGCGGCCAGCGAGCCATACGAGATCGCCGCGGGCGCCAATTCGCTGTACTGGTTCACCGAAAAGAAGGCGAACAAAATCGCGTCCATCACGACCAGCGGCGTCTTCAAGGAGTACGCCGTTCCGACCGGCTCGAGCGATCCTTCGGGAATTACCTTTGGTCCCGACGCTGAGCCGTGGTTTACTGAGCTGCTCGGAAATAAGATCGGCACCTTGACGGGCTCGGGATCAATCGTTGAGTATCCGGTGAAGTCTCAGGATGCCGGACCGTACCGTATAACCACGGGCCCAGACGGAAACTTGTGGTTCACCGAATTCGGCGTGGGAAAAATCGGCCGCATCAGCGTGTCCGGAAAGGTTAAGGAATTCCCTCTCGCTTCGCCGACATCAGAGCCTGGAGGCATCGCGCCAGGTCCCGGTGGCTTATGGTTTTGCGAGGAAGCCGCGAAAAGCGTGGGCCGGATAACGACGACCGGGAAGATCAAGGTGTTTTACGTAAACGCGACCAGCGTCCCCGACGACATTACGCTCGGCTACGACGGCAACATGTGGTTCACCGATTACGGCAACAATACCATTGCGCGAATAACCTCGAAAGGCAAGATCACTGAATTTCCCGTTCCGACGCCTTCCAGCGTGCCGCTCATGATCACCCAAGGGCCGAAGCAATTGCTGTTCTTTACGGAGCAAGTTGCGAGCAAAATCGGTTCCGTCACCACATCAGGCGTTGTGCAAGATAAACCGATTCCCGGTCCGACCACGGGCGCGCGCGGAATTGCATCGGGCAGCGATGGCCATGTCTGGTTCACCGAACCCGACATCAACGACATCGGACGCTACACCTTGAAGTAGAGGAGCCCACGATTCGATCGTGTTGGCTCTTGGCGTTTCTGACCGCCTGTAGCACGAGCACCTCTACCGCACCGCCGCCCGGTATGCCGCCGGCCTCACCGCCTGCGACTGGGATGGAGACGTCCCACTTCAGCGGAGCGGTGCAGAAGTTCAACGTTCCGCAAGGCGTCACTACCGTCACAATCCTCGCCGATGGCGCAAGCGGCGCTTACGATAGGTACGCACATTTACCCAAAAGGGGGCCCGGGCGCCGAGATTCGAGCGACGATTCCGGTTTCTCCAGGCGAGCTTCTTAAGGTCTTTGTCGGCGGTAGGGGACGCGGTTCCGAAGGGGGTTGGAACGGAGAGGCGCAGGCGGAGCGTACGGCGGTGGCGGCGGCGGCTCATCGTACGCGGAGCCCTCGGCAAAGAACGTACATCAGAAGGCAGGTGCAGCGCCGCGCGGTGACGGCGTGGTGACGATTACGTGGTGAAGCGCAAAAAGGCAGCGCGCTCAGGGTGACACCGGTCCTTCGACTACGGCGCTGCGCGCCTCCGCTCAGGATGACACGCGGGGGCAGGCGTCGAGATACCGAACAGTTCATGTCGGATTCGTCGCGCTTTCAGGAGGGCCGTCGGGTGAAAAGTCGACACTTTAGCCGTTACGCTTTTAGCATCGGCGCGGCCGTGTTATTGCTGCCCGGCTGTGGCGGTCACGCAAACGGTATCGTACCGTCCGCAGCGAGCGCGCAGCGCGCGTCTTCGCATCAGCGGACCTACTTCTACATCGACAAAGCACAGACGTTCAAGGTGCCCGCAGGGGTGACAAGCATCACGGTCGTAGCTCGCGGCGCCGCCGGTGGAGCGGGCGGAGGCCCCGGACTTGGAGCCCGCGGCGGTCGCGTCTTCGCGATCGTTCCGGTAACGCCGGGGGAGAGACTGCACGTGTACGTCGGCGGAATGGGAGTCGCGCAGACGGGAGGTTTCAACGGCGGGGCGCCTGGCGGAAGCGAGGGTCGATTGTCCGGGTATGGCGGCGGCGGCGCTAGCGACGTCCGCGAGCGAGGCAAAAAACTGGCCGATCGCATTATCGTGGCAGGAGGGGCCGGTGGCGCGGGTGGTGGCTTTGGCAGCGACTACGCCGGCGGCATCGGCGGCAAAGGCGGCGCCTTAACCGGTGGGGCCGGCGGCGTGGGTGGTAATGGCTCTCAATATTATGGCGGCGGTGGCGGCGGTGGCGGTACGCAGAGCGCGGGTGGCGCGGGCGGCATTAGCGGCGAGGGTTCACTGGGTTATGGCGATCCCGGTAGCGCTGGGTCTTTGGCCTTTGGCGGCGCCGGTGGTGCCGGCAGCTACGCCGGGGGAGGCGGTGGCGGCGGCGGCGGCGGTTATTACGGCGGCGGAGGTGGCGGCGCGGGCGGTTTAGGGACAAGTGCGATCGGCGCGGGCGGTGGGGGCGGCGGCGGATCCTCATACGTCGAGCCGAGCGCAATCAAGTACCAGATGTGGCAGGGCTGGCACGAGGCCAACGCTGCCGGTCTCGTGGTGATCAGCTGGTGACGCGAATGAAGCCGGACAATTTATTTCGCCGCGGCGTGATGTCGCTTTCCATGGTGCTTGCCGCTGCGTGCAGCGTGACGGGATCGCAGCCTACGGTGCCCGCAGCGCAATTTCACATTATCACGTATGCTAAGGACATCAGCAGCGACTGGGTCTTCGTCTCCGATCCCGCCAGCGGGCAAGTCTACGTTTACACGCTGCCCACACTCAAGCTCATACAAATCATTCAGGGCTTTACGCAGCCGCTGGGCGAGTGTTCCGACAACAAAGGCGATGTCTGGCTTACCGACGGCTCCGCGCGAACGATCTACAAGCTGCTACATTCCGGCCGGATCGACGGGCGATTGAGCGACACGAACGGGTATCCGAATGCCTGCGCGTGGGATCCCAAAACCGGAAGTCTCGCCGTCATGGACCAGTTAGGGGTGAGCAGTCATTCGGGCGCGGTGCTGATTTACCATCACGCATCCGGCGTGCCGAATATCTATTACAACCCCAAACAGTTTTACTACAACTTCGGCGGCTTCGATAGTGCGGGGAATCTCTTCTTCGATGGACGCACCGCGGCGGGCGCGTTCGTGCTTTCGGAGCTACCGGTGAACGCCAGTCAAGCCAAGACCATTCGCGTCTCCGGCGGGAAAATTTACACTCCGGGAATGGTTCAGTGGGATGCCGCGACCGACGAACTCGTGGTCGGCGATCAAAACTGCGGCAATCAGCCCGTGAGCTGCATCTATCAAATCAAGATTGGCAACGATCGCGGCACGATCGCCGGCCAAACAAAACTCCGGTACTCCTCCGGCGGCGAAGTCTGCGATCTCGTGCAGGGCGTGCTCTGGAAAAAGTCGGTCGTGGGGTCGGACAACAACTTGTGCGGTTCACGATCGAGCGGAACCTACGGGTGGCCGTATCCGGGCGGAGGTCCGCCAACTTCTCAGAACGTCCGATACGACTCCCAACCGTTCGGTACGGCGATCAGCAGCGCGCCCGGCGGCGGCGACACCCTCGTTACAGACGCGATGGCCAAGACGGTCGATCTGCTCTATATCTCCGACGGTAACGGCGAGGTGACGGTTTACACGTATTGGCAGAAGACGCTGGTCCGTCAACTGACGGGCTTCGGTGAGCCCATGGGTGAATGCGTCGACGCGCAAGGCGACGTCTTCATCGCCGACCATGGCGCAAAACAGATCGTCGAATATGCGCATGCAGGAAAGAAGCCGATCGCGACGCTCAACGACTCGCCGTACGCCCCGTATGCGTGTTCCGTCGATTCCGTGACCGGAGCGCTCGCAGTGGCGAACGAACCTGGAAGTTCCAGCCGCGGAAACATTGCGATTTATTCCGACGCTCGAGGAACGCCGAAATTCTATGACGATAAGAACATTGACGACTTTCAGGCGTGCGCCTACGATAACGACGGCAACCTACTCGTATCGAGCGGACAATCGAATACCAAGGCGTCGTACTTCGCGTGGCTTCCCAAGGGCGGCCGTAAGCTAGTGGACGTCAGTCTTCGGGGACCGTCGCAGTCTTGGACGTGGACGTTCGTAAACGGAGTGCAATGGGACGGGAGGTTCTATGTGATCGACGACTACAACTCGCTGTACCGCGTCAGCGTGATCGGCGGACAGGGATATTACGTTGGACAAACCAGCCTCGGTTACGGCGGTTCGGGCGGCCCGTTTTGGATTTACAACAACAATCCAAAGAAGCAGGGCACCGAGGTTGTTGGCCCTTACAGCGGCTATTACGTCGACTACTGGAACTATCCCAGCGGCTCTCCGATTACATCCGTTTATAAGGGCATCGATAATCCCGCGGCGGTAACGGTCAGCTTAGGAACGATCCATGGCTAGATGCCTGTTCGTTCGATTCGTGGGTGCCGCGACGCTCGTCGCGTGCACGACCCAGACGCCGAGCCCCGGCGTTGGCGCGCTACCGCAAAGCACGGCGATCGCGCAGCATCTCGCGCGAGGGAAATCCTGGATGTCGCCCCAAGCGCAGACTTCCGACCTCGTTTACGTTTCGGATCAAGGCGTTTGGGGTCATCAAGGCGTGTACGTTTATTCGTATCCAGCCGGCACGCAAGTCGGCTTTCTGCAGCCCGATACCGAAGAAACGTATGAGGGCCTCTGTTCGGATTCGGCAGGCAACGTTTTCGTGGTAGGCTGGATCACCAACGGTCAAGCTTTCTACGACGAATACGCGCACGGCGCCACGCAGCCGCTCAAGGATATCATCGCGAGCGGAGTGCCGTCCGGATGTTCGCTCGATCCTACGAGCGGAAATCTCGCCGTTGCAAACTATCAGGACTTTGCCGTCGGCCGCCGCGGAGACATTGCGATTTACCAAAACGCTTCCGGAAGCCCGACGGATTATTACGACAACAGCATCACGTACTACTATCATTGCGCCTATGACGACGAGGGCAACCTATATGCCGACGGCAACACCGACTATCTCAACGAGCTCGCGCGCAAGAGTTCCACCCTTCGCCACGTGTACTTCAACAAGCGCATCGTGCCCGGCAGCCTTCAGTGGAATGCTGGTGCGCTTGCGGTGACGGTTGTAGGAGGCGCGAAGGGCCCAACGCTCGTGGACCGTGCGACGGTCACGGGCTCGGGAGCGAACATCATCGGAACGACTAAACTTCAGACGTACCACAATAAGGGAATCTATCTCGACGTCCAGTTCTGGATCCATAAGAAGCTGATCATCGGTCCAGGTCCCGGAAGCCAGGCGGAGACGCGATTGCTATATTTTTGGCCGTATCCTGCGGGCGGAAACGCGTTCAAAATTCTTCGCGCACCCGGCAACAGCAATTTCTGGGGCGTGACGTTTAGCGGCGCCCCGCGAACGCACGGGGGATGAAAGGGGCGACATGAAGTCGTTTACGTTTGCGGCTCTTGCGGTTGCCGTAATGCTGACCGGGTGTGCCGGTGGTTCGCCTCCTAGCGTTCGGAGCGTGCCTGCCGTCGCGACGCAAGGCCGCTCGTCGTGGATCTCGCCCGCGGCGGCGGGCAAAAATCTCCTTTACGTGTCGAACTATAGTTCCGTGCTGGTCTTCGTGTACGGCACGAGTACGCAGGTTGGCTCGCTCAACTATTTCACGAAGGCAAGCGGCTCGTGCACTGATTCATTCGGTGACGTCTTTGTTGCGAATTACAACGCCGCCGACGTGCTGGAGTTTGCCCACGCTAAAACGGCGCCGATCAACACCTTCATCGACCCAAGCCCGTATCCCATCGATTGCACGGTCGATCCTAGCACCGGGAATCTCGCCGTCGTCAATCAGTACGGTCAAGCCCAATATTCGCCCGGCGACGTTGCCGTCTACACTTCGCCCAAAGCGAAACCAAAGGTCTACAAGGTGAAGGGAATTTCGGACCTCCTTTCCGGCAGCTACGATGCAGCCGGAAACCTTCTCGCGGGCGGATACGAATCGTCGCAACTCAAATTCGCGATCCTACAACGGGGAAGCAGCGCCTTCAAAGCCGTGACGCTGCCGCATAGCGCTCAGTGGAAGTACCCCGGCTATATCCGCTGGGACGGCCAGTACTTCGTGGTGGAGTTCGGGGTTCCGTATTATCAATATCCGAGCGTCTTCATGTGGTACACGGTTAGGGGAACGAAAGCCACGCAACAAGGATATACGCTGACGTTAGGAACGGGCGAGACCGGTGCGCCGTTCTGGCTTGGCAGAATCGGTGGACCAAAATCAGTAACCCGAGCAAATCAGCTCGTTGCCGCCACGACGCAGTACGGCGTGCTAGGCTGGAATTATCCGATCGGAGGCGCGTATATCTTTGCGGTGTACCCATCTGACGAGACCGGCGGCGTAAGCGCAAGTCCTCGCGTTTGACCGTCCTTCGGACTACGGCGCTGCGCCCCTCCGCTCAGGATGACATTGGGGGCGGTCGCAATATTACGCGTCGATGATGGCGTTAAAGTCGAGAACCAATCCCTCGGGTGGCTTGCCGAATTCACGGACTTCTCGCGTTTGCGGATCGATGGCGACCGCATAGGCGGTTCCGCGAGCGAGATATTCGCGCGTCTTTGCGATTACGTCATCGAATTTGTCCGATTGGGAACGCACTTCTATTGCGACATCGGGCGACATCGGCCAGAATCCCGTCCTCTGCGCGGCAGGAAGCGACTGGACGCGTTTTTCGCTGATCCAAGAAGCGTCGGGTGAACGAACGGTCTGGGCCGGCCCGATTGCAAAACCAGTGCTCGAATCGAATGCGCGCCCTCCGTGCTTCTTTGCGTGGGTGGCCAGTTGAAAGAACGCTTCGCCGCTTTTTGCGCCGTCGTTCGTTGACGTAGGGCTCACCAGAACGGCTCCGTCTGCTTCCCGCTCGAAACGGTAACCCGGATTCTGTTCGGAGACACGCACCAGGTCGTCATCATCGCGAATCACCAGCGGAGTTTGCAGGAGCACGGCCATGATGCGCGATCAGTTGCCGAAGGCGGCGCGCACCGATTCTTTAAACGAGCCCGTCGTCTGGATCACCGCGGTCGGTTCGTAGCCGCAGTGCGCCATGCAGTTTTCGCACGATTCATGTTTGCCGCGGCCGTATTTCGACCAATCCGTTTCGTCGAGCAACTCCTTGTACGTGCGCGCATACCCTTCTTTGCTCATTAAATAGCACGGGCGCTGCCAACCGAACACCGTGTAACACGGAATTCCCCATGGCGTGCACTCGAAGTCGACCTTGCCTTCGAGAAAATCGAGATAGAGCGGGCTGTGATTGAGCCGCCACTTCTTTCGTTTGCCGTCCGCGAACGCGGTCTGGAAGATCTCGCGCGTCCGCTTGACGCCTAAGAAATGCTCTTGGTCGGGCGCCTTCTCGTAGGCGTAGGCCGGCGAGATCTGCATCATATCGACTTTGAGATCGTCGTTGAGGTAGTCGAGCACTTCCCGGATAGAGTCGGGGCCGTCTTGCGTGAAGAACGTGGTGTTCGTGAAGACGCGGAAGCCGCGCGCTTTCGCCTCCTTGATCGCGTCAATTGCTTTGTCGAACACCCCTTGGCGGCAGACCGAGTGGTCGTGGCGCTCGCGCATGCCGTCGAGATGGATCATCCAGACGAAATATACCGAGGGCTTGAAAAGATGAATCTTCTTCTTCAGCAGCAGCGCGTTCGTGCACAGGAACACAAACTTCTTGCGTTTGACCAACTCCTCGACGATCTGCGGCATCTGCTCGTGGACCAGCGGCTCGCCGCCCGCGATCGAGACCATCGGGGCGCCGCACTCCTCGACCGCCGCAATGCATTCTTCCACGCTCAACCGCTGACGCAGGATCTCGTCGGGGTGCTGAATCTTGCCGCAACCGGCGCACGCGAGATTGCATTGAAGCAACGGCTCCAACTCAAGGACGAGCGGGTACTTCTTCTCGCCCTTGAGTTTTTTGCCGGCGACGTATTTCGCAACGGCGATCTTTTGTTGGAGGGGCATGCTCATTAGCTTGAGGCTTCCTTCATGGTATCGTCCAGTGGTCCCTCGTCCCTCGACTCCGCTCGGGATGACAAGTCCGTCGACTCCGCTCGGGATGACAAGTTGGCTCGGGATGACAAGTCCGTCGACTTCGCTCGGGATGACAAGTCCGTCGACTCCGCTCGGGATGACAACTTTGCTCGGGATGACAAGTCCGTCGACTCCGCTCGGGATGACAACTTTGCTCGGGATGACAAGTCCGCTCGGGATGACAATGGGACGGAATAGAATCTGTTAGCGGTTGCGAGGGCCATCGTTGGAAAAAGATGGCGATAGAGGTGATAGTTGATATAAAAGTCGCCGGGAAAACCGGTGCCCGTGCATTCACGCTCGTCCCAGGTGCCGTCGCGTCGTTGTCGTTCGCACAGAAACGCAAGACCGCGTTGGGTCGCGGAATGTTGCGCGAGGCCTGCGAGCTGGAGGGCAAGCACGGCCCAGGCAGTTTGCGACGGCGTGCTCGCGCCGACGCCCGCGAACGACTCGTCGACGTACGAGTGGCAAGTTTCACCCCAGCCGCCGTCGTCGTTTTGGACCGAGATCAGCCACTCGCCGGCGCGCCGCACCATATCTTCCCCTTCCCCAAGCGCGGTTAGCGCCGAAACCACGCACCACGTACCGTAGACGTGGTTCACGCCCCAGCGGCCGTACCACGATCCCCACGGCTTCTGCGTCTCGCGCAAATACTTCAGGCCGCGTGCAACGTAGCGATTGTTGCTTTCGTAACCAAGGGCTGCCAGCATCTCCAGCACGTGGGCCGTCACGTCTTCCGTCGGCGGATCGATCATCGCGCCAAAGTCGGAAAACGGCATGCGATAGAGCAACTCGCGCGTGTTATCGCGATCGAACGCCGCCCACGCGCCGTTGCGCGAATCCATCGCGAGCGTCCAACGGGCTGCGCGCTCCACGGCGTCGGCGACGACGGAAGGATCGCCGCCCTCCAATAGCGCCAGCACCACAATCGTCGTATCGTCGATATCCGGATACGCATCGTTATCGAACTCGAACGCCCAGCCGTTGCCGCGACGCTCGCGGCATTTCATGCGCCAATCGCCCGGGGCATCGTCGGCAATCTGCTCGCGCACTAGCCATCGGACGGCGCGTTGCATCGCCGGATGCGTCGGCTCGAAACCCGCGAGCGCTAGCGCGCGCACGGCCCAGGCCGTATCCCAGACCGGCGACATGCAGGCTTGAAATCGCCAGCCTTGAGCGTCGTCGATGACGAAGCGGCGCATGCCGTCGATTCCCTTGCGCATCACCGGGTGGTCCAACGCGTAGCCCATCAGATCGAGCGCGATGAGCGAATAGACCCATGGCGGTTGAATGCCGCCCCAGCTCCCATCGGCCTCTTGGCGCTCGACGATCCATTGCGCAACCCGGCGTTGCGCGTCGTCGCGCTTTGGTTGCTTCGGCAAACGTTCGTATAGCTTCTGGAGGCGTTCCACGAGTAATAGCCAATGGCGCCGCCCCCGCACCCGCCGGCATTCTTTCTCGGTGCCGGGAACGACGATTTCACCGACCTCGACCCCCAAATTGTTTCGAACCGGCCGCTTTGAAACGACGATCGTCAGCGGCGCGACCGTTCCGCGCGCCCAGCATGCAAAGTCGTAGAGATTGAACGGCATCCAGAGCGGAAAGTAGGCCATCTCCGGCGGAAGCGACGGCACGCCGCTCCACGGATATGCACCGAAGAGCGCGAGCCAGATCTTCGTAAAGACGCGCGCGTTGACGACGCCGCCTTGCATATGAATCACCGCGAGCGCTTTACGCATCTCGTCGCGCGTATGGTCGACGCCGAGCACTTTGAGCGCGACGTAGGCTTCGATCGTGGTACTCAGATCGGCTGGTCCATCGTAGTAGAGCGCCCAGGATCCGTCCTCGCGCTGATGGTGCAACATATGCGCGATCGCGCCGCTCCGAAATTCATCGAGGGGCAAGCCCAAGAAGCGACAGAGCAGCACGTGCTCCGCGGTCATCGTGACGTTCGTCTCGAGTTCGCCGGACCACCAACCTTCGGTGTTTTGCGCTTGCAGAAGCCAACCAGTGGCGCGGTTCAAAGTCTGCTCCATGTCGCGACGAGTCGGCCTCTCCCGCTCGACCGCTGCTCGCGCCGCATCCGTGCGGCGCTCCCGCTGCACCACTTTTTCGGGAGAACGAAGTTTTGAAGATCGCATCCTGCGATGCCCGAAAAAGTTGGAGCTCTCGCTTGGAGAGCCCGACTCATCGCTCGCGTCGAGCAAGACTTCCGCAGCGAGTTTGCCGCTGCGTATTGCGGATTCCATCGTGTCGGGCCAGCCGGTATCGGTCCACGATCCGGCGATTGCGATGCGCCGATCGTTCGTGCGTTGTTTTGTCCGTTGTGCGCCGATGCGCGGCAGCCACGTGGCTTCGGGATTGCGCGTGACGGCGCTGCGCGATAGCTTTGCGGATTGCAGTTGCGGGAGAAACGCTTGCACTTCATGCCACGCGAAGGTTTCGAGTTCCGCGGTGGGTTGCAACAAGTATTCCTGGGCCGAGCTGAAACTGCAGCACAGGTAGCCCGGCGCCTTCTCGAAGATCCATTGCAGCGGCGAGTCGAGCGCGGCGGCAAAATCGAAGCCCAGTTCGCCGCCGTCGTGCCACAGATGCACGTCAATAATGGGATAGGGTTCGTACGCGTCGAGGTTTTGGACGCCGTAGCGCGTGGGCTCGCCGAGTAACTTCGCGACCGTCGGTGGCGGCACCGCAAGAACAGCGGTGTCGAAGATCGCAGAGTCACCTTTCGACAGGCCCAGGGTGACACCGCCGGCGCCATCGTTGCCGATCGACGTTACGCCGGTTGAAAGGTGGAGCGCGTCCAGCTGCGATGCGGCGGCCGCGGCCAAGTGCGCGAGCGGAACGGTCGAAAATCCGAAGCGCGCGGCGCCGGCATCGCCCAGAAACGCCGTTCGTAAGACGAAGAGCGCGTCTTCCGCGCTCACCCGATCGAACGGAGCGTTCAGTGCGGGAATGAAAAACGGGTCCCAAAAGGCGCGGCGCTCACCTTCACCTTGGTGATTGCGTTGCAGCCAGCCTTCGAAGGTTTGTGTTTGATTCGGTCCCTCGACTCCCCCCTCGACTCCGCTCGGGGTGACAAACTGTTCCTCAATTCCGCTCGGGATGACAACCTTTCCGCTCGGGATGACAACGTTTCCGCTCGGGGTGACAGCATCAATGGGGCGGTGCAAGATGGCAGACAAGAGGGCGCGGGCGATGTTGAGTTTTTCGCCCAGTTTGAGATGCGGATAGGTTGCAAACGACGGGGTGAGATGAAACGGAGCCGGCAATCGCGCGGCGCTCAAGCGCCCGGATTTTCCATCGCGCGCGATGATGCGCGCGTCGAAGCGCGGTTGAATCCGCAGTTGCTGGGCCATGCCGACCCGGCGAGCAAATTCGACGAACTCCGTGCAGCAGGCCAAAAAGACGTGCTGTCCGTTGTCGACTTCCGTACCGCCAAGCTCGAACGACGTTGCGCGGCCACCCAAGAGCCGGCTGCGCTCGTAAAGTTCTACGTGAAGGCCGGCCTCTTTGAGCGCAAGCGCTGCCGAAAGTCCAGCAAGGCCCCCTCCAACGACGCCTACGCGCTCGAGAGCCACGAACGCACGACGACGCGCAACTTCTCGCTCTTTGAAAGCGCGGCACGCGCGCGCAACGGGAGTGCCGGATCCCGCTCGATCTTCTTGAGCAACTCCTCGTAGATGCCGGCCATGGTAGCGACGCAGGCCGAGGGACGCCGAGGAATGTGGGCGAGCAGTTCATGTCCGGTCGCAAAGAACCGGCGGGCGCGCGCGACCTGGTAGGCGATGAGGTCGCCCCACCCCTCGTACATTTCGCCGGTGGAAAGCGCCGATTCGGGGACGCCAAAACGTTCCAGCTCGTCTTGCGGCACGTAGATCCGCCCCATGTCGGTGACGTCTTCGCGAACGTCGCGCAGGATGTTCGTTAACTGTAACGCCATCCCAAGATCGTCGGCGCGTTCCAGCGCGACGGGATCGTCGAAGCCGAAGATTCGGACGCACATGCGGCCAACGACCGATGCAACGAGGTTACAATACGTCCGCAGCTCCTCAAACGTGCGATACCGCGACTTGGTGAAATCCATCTCCACGCCGTCAATGAGCATCTGAAGTTCCGACTCCGGAATGGCGTAGCGGTCGACGGCCTCCGCGAGAATTTGCAGGATCGGATCGTCACCGTAGTCGCCTCGCACACAGCGAGAAATCCGGTCGCGATGCACCGCTAAGCGCGCGGGTAAATTCTCTACCCCCGAGGCATCCGCTTCATCGTCAACCTGACGGGCGAAGTTGTAGAGTGCGTAAATCGCCATGCGTTCGTCGTGCGCCAGCGAGATGAAGCCCCAGTAAAAGTTTCCGGCTTCGCGCTTGGCCATATCGCGGTTAAAGCGCTCCGCATGTTGCTGACTCATCATAGACGAGGACGGCCTCCCGAAAAGCATTCTATTGCGGCACGAAGCACGAGCGATACCTTCGTGGATCCCGAAACCTGCGGCCGTCGTGCCTCCGTGCGGTACCCGATCGCCTCGATAGCATCGCAGATCGCTAAGCCGCCCCTGCAATAGAGCGATACTTGTAATCGAAGAGGACGCGGCACGATCTCTTGGAGCGCCGCGCCGGACTCGAGCAACTGCCGCGCCCGTCGCACCATGCACTCCGTCGCCCCCGCGATGCCGGCCGCCGCGACGTCGCGTTCCACCAAATACCGCCGGCCCAACGTCGCGTCGCGGCTCACGTCCTGCGCGTGGTTCGCGAGTTGCAACCCGATGCACACGTCGTCGGATAATTGTGCGGCGCGCTCGTCGTGAACGTCGAACACCTCCAAAACCATTCGTCCCACCGGTGCGGCGGAGAGCCGGCAGTAGCCTTCGAGCTCTTCCCACGTGTCATAGTGAGAAACGTACTGATCTTGCACGTTGGCGGCGATCAGATCGAGGAACGGCTGCGCCGCCATGGCGTGCCGCCTGAACGTGGGTTCCAGCGCCACCAGCACCGGATGCACCGGCGGCACCAGCCCTTTGACGAACGCTTCAACCTCTGCGCGCCAGCGATCGAGTCGCAGCAACGCCGAACCGTCGGGACTTTCATCGCCTAGATCGTCGGTCGTGCGGCAGTACGCATAGATTCGCATCAAATCGCGCCGCCTCGACGCGCTCACGAACCGCGAGGCCACGCTAAAATTCTCATAGTGACGGCGCGTCAGCATGCGGCAATAGGCATCGGCCGCTTTCAAGTTGAGGTCCGTCACGAAACGTTCCGCAAGCGTCCCCGCAGTTCTACCGGAGTGCGTGCACCGATACAAAACATCACGATGCGAATTTCTTCGATGAGTGCGCGCGCGAGTTCATCGGCGGCGTTTTCGCTTTCGTGTGCGGCACGCAGGAACGGGCCGGCGATGCCGACGAGATCGGCGCCCAACGCCAACGCCTTGGCAATCTCCACGCCCGTTTTTATGCCGCCGCTTGCAAATATCAGATCGTTGGGCGCTACGGCACGCGACTCGATCAAACAGCGTGCCGTCGGGATTCCCCAGTCGGCGAAGCTGCCCGCGACGCGCGCTCTCCAGGGTTCCTCGATGCGGTGGCGCTCCACTTCGCTCCAGGAGGTTCCGCCGGCGCCCGCGACGTCGACCGCGGCGACGCCCGCAGCGAAGAGCGCACGGACTTCCCCCGCAGCGATTCCCCAGCCAACCTCCTTGACCACGACTGGAAAATCGGCGGCGTCACAAAGATCGGCGATCTTGCGAAGAAGGCCACGAAAACAGGTGTCGCCTTCGGGTTGAAGCGCTTCTTGCAACGGGTTGAGATGCAGGACGAGCGCATCGGCGCGCAGACTTTGCATGAGGCGCCGGCACTCCTCGATTCCGTATCCCTTGTTGAGCTGAACGGCCCCGATGTTCGCAAAGATCAGAATATCGGGCGCCTCGCCGCGGACGTCGAAGGTTTCTAAAAGGTTCGGCGATTCGATCAGCGCGCGACCGGATCCGAGCCCCATGGCAATTCCGTGTCGTTGGGCCACGCGCGCTAGGCGCGCATTGATCCGTTGCGCCTCGGCCGCGCCGCCGGTCATGCACGAAATCAGCAGCGGGGCGCGCAGCCGGCGCCCAAAGATTTCCGTTGAAGGATCGGGTTCGTCGAAATCGATCTCGGGCAACGCCCGATGCACGAACTGCCAAGCGCCCAGGCCGTTGTCGATTCCCTTTCCGGCCACGTCGCGCTCGACGTTGATTTGAAGGTGCTCCGCCTTCCGCGACGCCGTGCGGCCTTCAGGCTGCTCGTCCGGCGATCTCGAAGGCAACTTCTTCAAACGATTGGACGAACTGCGGCGCAGTAACGCTTCGGATTTGCGCCGTAGCTTGGGCAATCAACTGCGGCGTGCGTGTGGACTCGTGCGCTTCGAGTGCCGCACCGAGAAATCGACCCGCTTGCGCGTATCGCGCCACCGCGTCGGGCGTTGCTCCTCCGATCACCGCTCCAGCCTGCAACGCCGCGGCCGTGAGTGCGCTGCTCTGCGCCGTTCGATCGCTGCGTTCGATCGCTTCCAAGATGGCGCTACCAACGATCGCCGCGGTCGCAAGCCGACGCGAAGGGTTTCGAACGTCGCCCGCAAGCATTCTAAAAGCTATTGCGCACAGTGCATCGCCCGCGTTGAGACTCTGCCCGAGGCCCCAGCGCGTTGCCGCCGGAGCGCAATCTTCCGCGAGTTCGCGGTGGAGCAGCATAAAGCGATCGAAGAGATCGAAGGCGGCCGCCACGGGTACCGCGTCGCTCTGGTCGCCATGTTGTGCCGAACAGGACCACAGCACCAGCCAAGGGCGCAGTCCGTCCTCGTTGCGCGTCAGCGCCATCCGGTCTTCGATGATGCGGCGCGCGACTGAGGTAAATGAGAAGGCGACTCCCCGCAGATAATTCTCAACGCCGTCGAGATGCATGGCGAAACTGCCTTTCGACCGCGCGTAGCGCCCTTCCCTAGAACTTGAAGTAGATGAACGTCGGCGAAGGTCCCGACCACGTAAAGAGTTCGAGCGCCAACAACAGTGCGGCCATCGCGCCGGCCTGAACGGCACGACGCAGGCGGAACCATTGCAGCGCGGCGGCGCGATCTGCGAGGCCTAAACGCACGATGCCGAATACGGCGATAGCACCTGCGAGAACGCCTTGCCACGCATTGAAGACGAGCGGCCCGGCGCCGCCGGCGAAGAGTTGGCGGTAAACGCCGATCGCGGCCGGGAACGTTTGGGCTCGGAAAAGCACCCACGCGAGCATGACGAGGAAAAACGTGAGCGCGACGCGCGGCACCGCTTTCAGCCAGGGGCGCGCTTCGCTGCGGCCTATTCCGACAAGGCGTTCGATCGACAGAAATATGCCGTGCAACCCGCCCCACGCCACGAAGGTCCAGGCCGCGCCGTGCCAGAGGCCTCCCAAGAGCATCGTGAGCATCAGGTTTCGCAACGTCGCCGGCACGCCGTAACGGTTTCCTCCGAGCGGAATATACAGATAGTCGCGCAACCAGGTCGAGAGCGTGACGTGCCAGCGGTGCCAGAAGTCGGTGATGCTCGTGGCCAAGTACGGCATGTTGAAGTTTTCCGGAAAGACGAAGCCCAGTATGCGCGCGCAGCCGATTGCGATGTCGCTGTAGCCCGAAAAATCGAAATAGATCTGCAGGCTGAACGCGAAAAGTGCACTCCACGCGGCCGGCGCACCCGGATGCGCCGCGATCGACCCGAAGTAGCCGTTCGCGACCGCGGCAAATTGATCGGCGATTGCCATCTTCTTGAAGAGACCGAAGCCGGCGCGCGTCAAGCCGTAGGTGACGTCGTGCGGCGACGGCGGTCGCCACGCGGCCAACTCGCCGAGAAAGAGCCACGCGCGAACGATCGGGCCGGCGAGCAACTGCGGGAAGAACGTCAGGTAGAGCGCGTAATCGAAGAGCCGGCGCGTCGCCGGCAAGCGGCCGCGATAGACGTCGACCAGATACGATATGCTCTGGAAGGTGTGAAAACTGATCCCGATCGGAACGAACAGATTCACCAGCCACGGGTTTTGGTGCATGCCGACCAACGCCGACACGGTACTGCCGGCGAAGTTGGTGTACTTGAACGTGCCGAGAAAGGCTAAGTTCGCTGCGACGCCGAGCGTCAACAGCAATCGCGGGTGCCCTTTTCGCGATCGGCACGCGTTCTCGACGGCAATCGCGATGAGAAAGTCGCTGAGCGTCAGGATCCAAAGAAAGACGACGTACCAGGCGTTCCAGCGAGCGTAGAAATAGTAACTGGCGAGCAGCAGCAGCCATCGCCCCGCGCTTCGTGGAAGTGCATAGAAGAGCGCGGCGACGATCGCGAAAAACAGCCAGAATTTCATAGGATTGAAACTCCAATGGAATTCCGATTCCAACCGCCGCCGCAAACCACGAAAGCGAGTGATGCGGCGAGTCCGCCGGCGGCGCGGGCGGGATCGCTTTGGGTGCGGAGTTCTGACTGCGAGTCGTCGTTGCGAGCGGTGCAAGAGGCGCCGGGGACGCGTCCCTCAGGATCGCCGCAACCTGCGTGCCGAGCAAACGGCTAAAGCGCAGACTGCCCGTGCGGTTGAGGTGATCTTCGTCTGCGAAAAGGTCTGGGCGTTCGAGCGCCAGATACGGCTGCGCGGGCAAAAGGCGGGCGCCCGTCGCACTTGCGATTTCGACCAGCGATCCGCTGGGTATTTCCGTGCCGGAACGATGCAGCGGGCGCGTTGGAATTCGAACGAAAATGACCGGGACGCCGGCGCTTTCATAGCGTTGTGCGATTGGAAGCAGCCATTCGCGGCGATAGCGTGCGTACGACGCGCTCGGCTTGGCCAGGTGCAGCACTTGGGTCGCAATGGCGGTGCGCCCATCGGACGAAACGCCGTCGGGATAAAGGAGCGTTCCGTTTTTGAAATCGGCGCGCAGGCCCGCGAGCGTTTCGCTTCGCGGATGCGCTGCGAGCGGCGCGTACGTATCTCGTTCGCGCGATGTTGCGAGCGCGCGCACGCGGGCCGCCGGATCGGCGGTGAAATCTTGAACGTCGTCGCGCAGTTCGGGCCCGCGCAAAAAGAGATCGATGCCGTGCTCCACGCGCTCGCGCGGATCGGAAAACGAACCGGCCAACTTGGGAAGGTCGCGCAGCCGTGTTTGAAAGACGACGTAACGCAAATCCATCGGGCGGTCGTCGCCGTCGAGGCTGCCGATTGCGCTGTCGTCGTCGTGATAGGTGTCGACCGGAATGATCACGGCGCGAAAACGATCGGCCCGCGGATCGATTGCGCGAACGAAAAAGGGCCAGCAGCGCGGCGTGGTGCCGGGGATACCGGCGTTCAAGAAACGATATGAGCCGCTGGCCGAGCCCGACACGCGCGGATCGAGCGCCGAGTAGGTGCGCGAATCGCCGAGCACCAAGACGTCGCGCCGGTGATCGCTCTGAAAGGCGCTAAACGTAGCGATCGCCGCTTCGAAGCTGCCGGTGCTGGATGAGGGGTCGAGAACGCGGCGGTAAAGATCCGCACGAAAAGCGACGACGTTAACCAACGCAAAAAGCGCGATTGCCGCAGCCGTTGCGGCACGGTTTCGTTCAGACCGCGATGATTCGGAGATCGGGGAAAATCCTACGAAAGAACTCTACATCGCCGGTCAGTAAAGCACCGACTTCCAGCGCATGCGCGCCTACGACGAAATCGACAACCAAACGCCGCGGACTTCCGGCGTTGCGCCGGCGCCTTCGCCGGCGGCAGTAGTCCGCAAAACCCTGCCCGGCTCGCGTCCAGACTTCGCTTGTTAATTCCCAATCTACCGCGATGCCCGTGGCGCGCAAAAACTCGCGGACGTCTTCGGCATTCCATGCAGGATGGGCAAAGAGCTCAGTATAGACGATGGGAGAGATCACCAAGCTCGAACGAGCCGCCTGGTCGCGCAACGTCCGCGCGGCGCGTCCTGAGACTTCCGCTACGCCGCCGATGACCTCAATGATTACATTCGTGTCGAGGGCAATGCTCACTCATCGAGGCCCCGTCCGCGAAGCTCGCGGCCCCAGTCCATAATCTCTTGCGCGGATTGACCCCGCCCGACGCGATATTTCCCAGCGAATCGCTCAAAGCGATCTTCAGGAAGATCGGTACGCACCGTCACGCCTGTGGGCGCGATTTCGAATGCCACCACATCGCCTGCTACTACGTTTAGAGCTCGCCGAACGGCGACCGGCAGCGTAAGCTGCCCCTTGGCGGTAATTTTCGCCTTACTCCTTACCATAAAGTAAGGATAATGCTCGCGCGCCTCAGCGGTCAAGCATTTTGCTAGGTCGCTCGCTTCACGGCTATTGTTGCAACCACCGCTATTGCTCCTTAGTCACTCACTACAGTGCCGAATCCGTTTCGCCATCGCGAGTCCGCGCCGGTCGGATTGATCACCGTGACGGTCATGCTGGGCCTGATCATGGCGATCATCGATACGACGATCGTCAACGTGGCGATCGACACGATCGGCGGTAATCTCGGCGCGACGGTTGACGAAGTCGCGTGGGTGGCGACGGGCTACATTCTCGCGAGCGTCGTGATCATGCCGCTCAACGGATGGCTCACGGCGCTGTTGGGCCGAAAGATTTTCTATGCCACGTCGCTAGCGCTCTTTACGGTCGCGTCCTTCCTTTGTGGCACGGCGCGATCGATTTGGGTGCTCGTTTTTTATCGCGTGATCCAAGGCGTGGGCGGCGGGGCGCTTCAACCGACGGCGCAGGCGATTCTGTTCGAGACGTTTCCGCCGCAGAAACGCGGCGCGGCGATGGCCATCTTCGGCATGGGCGCTATGGTAGGACCGGCGATCGGCCCGACGCTGGGCGGCTGGATCGTCGACAATGCGAGTTGGCCGCTGATTTTCTACATCAACGTACCGATCGGGATCGTGGCCTTCTTGATGACGCTTTCGTTCATTCCGAATCCGAAGTATATCGAGAAGCCGAAGGGCGGCGTCGACTGGATCGGCTTGGGTTTACTGACCGCCGGATTGGCGTCGCTGCAGTTCGTCTTGGAACAAGGCGAACGGGACGACTGGTTTCAGTCGCAGACGATCGTTCTTTTCACGGTGATTGCGGCCGCCGGTTTGATTTTCTTCGTGCTCAAGACGCTGCGAGAACGTTACCCGATCGTGGACTTGCAGGTCTTCCGTTTTCGCTCGTTCTCGATCGGCTCGTTCTTGGGAATCATCATGGGCTTCGGTTTATTCGGAACGGCCTTGATTCTGCCGCTGTTCTTTGAATCCACGCTCGGAATGACCGCGTTCGACACGGGTATGGCGCTGATGCCCGGCGCGCTCGCGACCGCGGTCTCGATGCTCATCATCGGACGAATTCTCAATCGCATTGACGGCCGCTGGTCGATCGCCTTTGGAACGCTGGTGTTTGCGTGGTCCACCTGGTGGCTCGGTGGACTGAGCACGCAGGCCGGCTACTGGGACGTGTTTTGGCCGCGCGTCGTTCAGGGGTTCGCGCTGGGATTTATGTTCGTGCCGCTCACGACGATCTCGCTGCGCGACGTTCCGGTACCCGCGATGGCCAACGCGACCGGAATCTTCACGCTGCTGCGGCAGCTCGGCGGCAGTTTGGGCATCGCGATCCTCACCACGCTGCTGGTGCACAAGAGCGCCGTCGCCTGGAACGTGCTGGCCTCGGGCGTGACGCAGACGCACGGCTACAATCCGACCGTGCTGACCGGCATGGTAGCGCAGCAATCAACCATGATTGCGTACAACTATCTCTTCAGGCTGACGGCGATCATCTTTGTCGTCACGACGCCGCTGGTGTTTTTTATCAAACGGCAGCGGCTGGGCCGGCCGACGGCCTGAGAGCGCATCGGCATGGCGATTACGCGATGCTGGTCGGTGACGACTGCGCGTTGAACCTATTTAGAGCGCGGTGATTCGGCGAGCAACCGGGGCGACTCCCCGGGAACGCCAGCGGAGCTCGTAGTTCGCTTTGCGTAGGACGTTGCGGAGCTTGACCTGCAGCGGCTGACGCTCGACCATTTCGCGCGTCACGCGATGATGGTCCGCGAGTTCGGAACCTAATCGCGCTATCGTTTGGAGCGCTGCCTGGGGATGCCGGCCGGTGAAGCGCAACAGGCGCGGGTAGACCGGAGAAAAATATCGCGCAACGTCAAAGTCGTCGAGTTGATCTTCGCGCAGGATGTCTCCGGGAGCACCGAGCGATGAATAGTGACGGCCTTTTTCGGCGTGGCGGCGGGGTGTTAACGTGTGACCGTAATGCGCGTAGACGTACGGCAGAGCCAGGCGCTTTGCGGCGATGCCATGTAATCGCTCGTGCACCGCACCTTCCCAGTGCAGGTGCGGCCCGTACCGAAAAAACATCATGCGCCGTTCGATCGACGTGTAGTAGTCAAACGAGCCAAAGAAATGCCACGTGTAGCCGTCCACGCAATCGTACCGCGGTGACAACTTTTCGAGCCTGCCCGCAATCGACGCGATGCGGGGGTGATGCACTTCGTCGGCGTCGACGAACGCCACCCACGGCAGCGAACCACTTTGCGCGTGCAGCTGCAGGCAGCGATTCCGAGCCGCCGCGAACTCCGTGAAGGGCGTTCGGTCGACGGTCAAAGCTTTTTCGCGACCGAAACGGCTGCTCGCTAATATCGCGGCGTGCGGCGATGGATCCGGCGCGTTGTCGTTCACGATCAGCATCGAGGCCACCGCCGAAATCGAGTCGAGCATCGGCGCCAAGAACGGCTCGTCGCGGGGTCCGAGTATCAGATGCGCCGCTACCGGCGGAGTTTGCGCCACCTAAGCGAAGTGCGCGCGATGCGGCCTCTGCACCTTGCAGTGGACGCGCGCGTCGCTGCCGAGGATACGCGCGGTATCGGACGATATGCGCGCGCGATCCTTCGGCGCTTGATTGCGCGCGATGACATCGAACTCACGCTGCTCGCCGAGGGGCCGTTTCCCAGGCGACGCCGAGCTGCGTACGAACGCGCGTTGGGCGGCGCTCGATTCAACGTGGATTCGCGCGTGCACGAGCGCCACGACTGCGTGTGGCATCCGGCCAATGGGACGTTCTTTGCGTCGTCTCGCCCGAGCGTCGTCACGATTCACGACGCGGTTCCCTTTCGTTACCCCGATTCCGATTCGAAACGACGCGAGCATGCGCAGCTTCCATTCCTGCGCTCCGCGCAAACGGCCGCGGCGATCATCACGGTCTCGCAGTTTGCGCGCGGCGAACTGCGCGAGTTATTGCGCGTTGCGTCGCAGCGAATCAGAGTGATTCCGCACGGCGTGGAACCATCGTTCTCGCCCGGACTCTCGCAAACTCTTGCGTCGGACTTGAAGAAACGCGCGTTTTTTTTCTTCGTGGGCGATCCGATTCGCGAACGGCGCAAGAACTTCGACCTGCTCTACGCGGCTTTTCGGCGTGCCTGGCGCGACGGCGACGGCCCCGCGTTGGCGGTTGCCGGGCCGCGCGCTCCCGAGTTGCCGGGAGTGCTTCGGGTGGGCGAACTCGGCGACGATTTGGTCGCCGGCGCACAAGAACGCCTGCGGGATTGCTATCGCGCGGCGATCGCGTTGGTAATTCCGTCGTATCACGAAACCTTCGGGATGCCGTTGTTAGAGGCGATGGCCTGCGGGACGCCGGTAATTGCTTCGGCCGCCGGCGCGCTGCCGGAAGTGGGCGGAGACGCCGCTCTCTATGCGCCGTCGGACGATGCCGGCGCCTGGGCCGACGCGATGCTCCAAATTAGCCAAGATTTGCCGCTGCGCGAGCGCTTGAGCGCCGCGGGCCTGCAGCGCGCGGGACACTTTAGTTGGGACGAAAGCGCGCGCGAGCATCTTGGCGTGTTTCACAGCGTTCTCCCGTGATTCGACTCGGCGTCGATGCGTGGAACCTTACGGGCGATCGTCGCGGCATCGGCCGCTACGTGCGAGAGGTCTTGCGCGTCTGGTCGCAGCGGGAGCGCGATCGCGTGGAGATTACGCTGATCGTGCCGGAATGGCATACCGTCACCGTGCGGCGGCGGTACTTACGCGAATTGTCCGAGGGCGGATATCGTCTCGTGTCGCGCCGATATCATCGGCGAGCGCCCCTCCATGCGCTCTGGTTTCCGTTCAACGGATGCAGTTGGACGAACTTTACGTTACCGGCCACCGCGACGTTGCACGACGCGTCCAACTTCGTGCTTCCCGGCTACGCGCCCGCAACGCAAGGTATTTTTCGCACCGCAGCGCAACGTTGCGCGGCACTGATTACCGTGTCGAAATTTACCCAACGGGAACTTGCGCGAGAACTGAGGATTGCGCCCGATCGCTTCGTGGCGATTCCATCGGGCGTTGCTGCGCCGCGCCCACCGAGCTCGTCTACGCCGGATTTCGCGACGCTCCAGCCGTTCGTACTCTACGTCGGCGCCGCGGAGCAGCGTAAAGGATTCGACACGCTGCTGGCGGCGATGGCGCGCATTGCGGACCGGCGTCGCGATCTGTGCCTGGTGGTCACGACGCGACTCGAGGGATGGACCGTTCCGGCGAACGTCCGCGTCGTGGAACTAGGTCACGTTGACGACGATACGCTGGCAGAACTCTATCGAACGTGCGCGCTGCTCGCGTTTCCCTCGCGTTATGAAGGTTTCGGCCTGCCCATCCTCGAGGCGATGAGTTACGGCGCGCCGGTCGTTGCGTCGAACGCTTCTGCCATACCGGAAGTCGGCGGCGATGCGGTCTGCTATGCGACCGCCGGCGATGAGGTGAGCTTGGCAGACGCGGTTTTGCGCGTCAGCGAGGACGCGGCATACGCCGCCGAACTACGCCACCGCGGATCGCTACGCGCCGCGAGGTTTTCTTGGGAACGGACCGCATCACGGACGTTGGCGGTAATCGAAAAAACGCTCTAGAAAATCGCTACGGCCCTAGAAAATCACTACAATCGCCCGTGTCGTCGACTCATATCCCGGTGAATCTGCGGCCGGCTGGTAAGTAACGCGGCTTTGAGATATGGCGTTTGAGTCTGGGCGCAACCCTTCCCGCCTTTTGGCGGTTGCAATTCCGCAATGATACGTAGTCCCTTGCCGGTTGCCATTCTCGCCATTAAAGGTGCTGTCAGAGGGCTGAACACTTCGGAGCACTCCGAACCGGTCTACGGGGGCTATGCTAATGGACGCGGTGACATCGTATTGTTTGCCAAAGACCTCGCCTATCGCGTCAACTTCAAGAACCAGATCTTGAAGCAACGGCCGCCACTAAATGTTGGCGCGCAGGCGCGCTACGATGCGACTGAAGCCGGCGGCGATTTTGAGTATGGCAACAAGGCCTTCCACCGGTTGAGCTCTCAGCAGATCACGGAGATTTGCACAACCGGCCATTTTAGGGTCGGCTCAAGATTCTAAGTCTCAAAGATCCTGACCGTTAGAAAGCCAAGGCGCCCCCGCGTTAAGCGAAGTGTACCAATGATGCAGGCGCCTAGAGCGTTAGAGGGCCGCGGCGATTTCGTCGGAGGCCGTGCCGCTCGCCGCTAATACGGGGGAACGGTTCGAAGGCGAGGACGGTCGGAGCGCCGTCTACTGTTAATGCAGGAGATTCGAAACGACGTTGACCACCAGCGCGAGAATCGCTGTATTGTAGCTGAACGAAATCATCGCGTGGCCGAGCGCTAGACGCCGAATGCTTGCATCGGCGATTTGTACGTCAGAGACCTGAAAAGTCATACCGAGCACGAACGAGAAGTACGCTAAATCGGCATAGTTCGGGTCGGCCCTTCCGGGAAAGACGAGGCCCCCGTCACTTTTCTTGTTGCGGTCCCGATCGCCGTAGTAGAGATGCGCGTAGCGAAACAAAAAGATCGTATGAATTAGTAACCATCCCAGCACGACGGCGCTGAACCCTAGGGCATAGGTGATTGACTCGTGCTGCGGTATTCGGTCGTGCGGGCCGCGGCCAAGAATGTCAAACGCCGCAACGAATCCAAAGGCCGCTGCCAGTAATACAACGACGAAAACCGCGTCCCGGCCGGGATCTTGCGAGGCGGCTCGCGCCCTCGTGTCGGCAACATTTGTCCGCAGCACGACACTCCAGTACCAGATCAATATCGCGATGACAGCCGCATCGTAACCGGCAACGACGCGCACCATGCTCTGCACCCAGTGCGGTGCGAACAGTACGATCCCCGTCGCCGCAACTGCTGCCGCACCGAAGGAGGCAACAATCGGTGCGATCGCGCGATTCTTCATCCTGGCTTTACCACTCACGCGCCCACTTAGCAGTTCCTGTTCGATTGCGCAACCTTCTAGACATTAGACGGGAGCAGCCGGGACCCCAATTCGCCGGTTCGATCCCGTTGGCGCTATCAGAAATCTCCTTATTCTGCACGGTTGCGATGTTTACGGCATAGCACGCGATGATTGAAGCGTCGGTAGCGGACGCCAATTCGACGTCGAGTGCGGCGTTCGCCTGGTCCGAGCTGATCGTAAGCGACGAGTAATCGCCTCAGCGATAGCCTGATCGACCGAGCGAAACGGGTCACTTGATCGGCATCACATCCTCTACCGTCACGGGACCAGCGCTGTTCCCCACGAGGAGCGCACAAACGATGCAACCGCGGGCGATGTTACTCGCCGCGAGTCGTCCGCGCCACGACGGCATTTGATTTAGGCCTTGCACGCCGCACTTTCACGAACTTCACTCCAGCCCTGGCGCCAAGGGCCGCCAAGACAATGCAGCTCACGTGCCAAATACATGGGGGCGCGGTTCGTCGTTGCTAGATTCCGTTGGCGTAGGACCGCGTTACGGTTCAGGGCGAGCACTATCCGGAAACTAACCGAGCGCGCGCTCGATCGGTGGGACTGTCAGAAGTATGGCTCGATCGCGGGTAGACTGAGGCGAAGCGCCATTCATCCTCAGGAAGCGGACTTTATCGTGAAAGCAACAGAAGCAGAATCGAGCTTGACATTGTCGGAAGGTATTCCGCCATCTGTCATGGGCTGGTTGCGCGTGCTGATCGTTGTGGCCGTGCTCATCGGTATCGGCGTGCTGGCATGGATGCTCGGGGTCGTCGCGAGTCACATACACAACATCCTTACGGCCATCGTCGCAGCCGTTCTTTTTGCATACATGATTTTTCCGCCGGTTCGTCTGTTGAGTACGCGAATGCCTCGAGCGCTGGCAGTGCTCGTGGTGTACGTCGCGGTGCTGGCGCTCATAGCGTTCGCGATTGCCTACCTCGCACCCACGGTGGGCCGACAAGCGCTCGATCTTTCTCGAGCGTTTCCTGCCACGCTGCAGTCGCTCGAGCGCCAAGCGGCGGATCCGCGGTCCAGTTCACTACTTAAGCATCTGCCGCCGGAGATCCGCACCTTTGTTCTCGCTAACCTTGCCCGCGCCGGCGTGATCGTTGGTACTTTTGCCGCGAGCCTGGGGCTGCAGGCTCTCGGCATACTCCGCGGGACAATCACTTTCGTGGTCGATGTGCTACTGATCCTCACGCTGACGTTCTTCTTTGTGACCGATGTAGAACGCATCCGCGCCGGCGTCATGCGACTTATGCCAAAAAGAGCGCGGTCCGGGGTGGCTGACTTTATCAACGAGGCGGATGCCGTCATTGCGGGTTTCGTGCGCGGACAAGCGCTACTAGCTGTCTTTATTGGGGTTGCGTCAATCCTGATTTTGATCATTATGCGTGTTCCGTACGCACTATTGCTCGGCGTGATGGCCGGAATCGCATCGCTCATTCCTATCTTGGGCGAGTTTCTCGGCGGAATCCCGATGTTCGTCGTTGCCCTCGTCTCTGCGGGTCCGCTACGAGCGCTAATAGTATTCGGTCTCTTTATCGTAATTTTTGAAGCCCAAGGACGGGTTCTCGCCCCCATCATCGTCGGGAAAAGTGTGGGCGTCTCTGCCTTAGTGATCTTCATTGCGATAGTCGTAGGAGCTGAAACGCTCGGGATCCTCGGCATGGTGATGGCCGTCCCAATAGCCGGAATCGTTCGAATTGCGCTCGATCGGATCGCCGCATCCAACGAGCGGAGCGCGGGCGAGCCGCTGTAGGAGGCGAAAAGTGTACCAGCCCGGCATGAAAACGAAGGGACGTCGGCTTTCGGTGATGGCAGCCCTCGGAGCCGCTTCAGCATGCGGCGCAGCGTTGGGCCCCGGGACTAGCCCGGCAGCAGCCGTCGCGCAGCAAGCCCCGAGGTCATCGCCCACGGTATCACCTGCCACGACGCCGCTCGCATCGCAATCCGAGGCTGCGGCACGGGAAATCGCTGCTTTCGCAGGCGCTTGGGCCGGCATCACTGGATACAGCGCGACGGTCACGATCTTCGACCAAAAGGGTACGCAGACCCAAAATGTGGTTTTCGATTACATTTTTAGTAAGCCATCGAACGTTACCGTCCACGTCATCGCGGGCCCGAACGCCGGCGTGACGCTGACCTGGAACGGCGGGCAAACGGTAGTCGCTCGGCGCGGCTCGGGGCTCGCCGCGATGTTCAAGAGGACATTTTCCCTACACGACCCCCTCGTGACGACGCTTCGTGGATCGTCGATCGATCAGCTCAGCTTCGGCGCAATCCTGGCGCACGGAGAGCAGGAAGCCGGCAGCCTTTCCGCGGGGCCGGGAGAAGTGATCGACGGCATCCCCACCAACGCAGTGACACTGGCCTTGGCTGCGTCGGCAGCCGATGCAGGCTTGACGCGCGAGGTTGTCGAGCTTTCACGGGCGACACACTTGCCGATGCGGGTCTTAGGCTACGAAGGCTCGGCGCTCGTGCGCAAGGTCGACTTCTCGAATATCAAGCTCAAGAGCTGACGTATGTTTGCATCACCAAATCCCGGACTTTCGGTGCTGAATGGAACGGGGCAACGGAAGCTGGGACTAGCGCTATCGCAGGGCCGACCCAGGCTGCCGACGTCCTGGCTCGGGCACTGCGGCCCACGCACGACGCCTGCATCGCTACGATAACACCAACGTATTCGTCCAAACGGTCAGCCCTATCGTACTGTGGATCTCGATGACGTGGCCGCGCGAACGCAGTTCTCTAAGAGGCAACGAGGCGAAATCCGCTTCAGGTCTATCCGAGCCTGGTTTTGCTACGCGCTCGTCGTCTAACACAGAGTCTAACGGATTCCGCAAAACTTGCCGGGACTCGACGGGATTACGCGGGACTCGAAAGCGCGGAAACCCGTACTGGAAGGAGTTTCCGGTAATAGACGGGAGGCCGGGACCTCGATTCACGGGTTCTATTCCAGTTGGGGAAAATATTCGTGCGTGCGCAGCACTGACAAGCCTTTGCAATAGCGAGGGAAGCGGCAGTAGCATCGCGTCGCCTGCCGAGAAGTCCAAGAGCACTTCGGACCTGCAACGTGCTCCTGCAGAGGCATCGTACAGAGGGCTCAGCTGCCTTTGAGGCTGCATTGAGTAGCCGTCACAACCGGAGACGGTGGCATTGCATCTATTGGATGTCGGCCAGAAACTCCAGAGCCGGCGCGCCGATCTGCCACCTGTGGTCGACGTTCAAGCGTCGCAGAATCGACTGAACGTGCTGCTCGACGGTCCGTACGCTCAGACCCAGACATTCTGCGACCTCACGGTTGGTCTTGCCAGCGCTGACGAGCACTGCAATCGTTCGCTCCCGGCGTGTCAATGTCGATGTAACGTGATCGACCTGCAGCTGAGGCGACGAAATGTCTTCCTCTAAATCTAGCGGAATGAGATCGTCACACTCAACGAAGGCTGGCGCGATCATCCTCCAGAGGTCGTCCGCGTCGTCCCGATAGCGCTTGTGAGCCGTTAGCTGAAAGGCCTGTCGGTATGCGCGCACGAGTTGCAAGGGCGTCGGATAACGCGATAATAGTTCGAGCCCAGCGCTTATATCACTCCTCGCCGAACGGACGTCGTTCAGGCGCAAGGCAATACGGGTCTTGAGAAGAAGTGCGAGTGCAGCGGCTTGTTCCATTCTTTTCTCCGAAGCTTGTAAGCGGACTGCCTCAATTGTCTTAAGCGCAAGATCAAAGTGTCCGAGGCCGAAGAGGACGCGCGCGCGAAGTGCATCGACGAGCACGTCACCAATTGAGCCGCCGGTGGCTGGCGTTTTCATTGCATTAAGCCGTTTGAGCGCTGCGTCGTAGTGGCCAAAGAGATAGTCGCCGCCCGCCAAAGCGAAGTTTGCTCGAATGAAGCACTCGCCATCGTTACTCAGCCGCGCTCGCTTAAGTAGCGTCTTCCCGCATCGCATCGCAAAATGTGGTTTGCGGCTAATCAGAGCGATGCTTGTAAACTGATAGAGGGCCTGGGTGGCAAGTCGGGCGAGGCCGTGTTCTTTGGCGAGGCGGTACGCTTCTGCAGCTTCTCGCGGCGCCCGCGCGAAGTGTTGGGGCTGATCCACGTGAACGCCAAGTTTAACAATCGACATCTGGATCTGCGCTGCGAGCGGAAGGTCGAGAATCCGCGCGGCAAAGACCTCTGCCTCGTGCAGGAACTCCTCAGCGGCGTGGCTGTCCCCGAAATCGACGCGATTCATCGCATGGTCCAGAAAGGCGGCCGTAAGCGTTCGAATTGCACCTGGGTCGCCCGCCAATGCGGGGCCGGTAACTTTACGACGAATGGCAGTGAATGCGCGCTCGCTGCCAATCGGATCACGCTGAAGTTGCATCTGGCGAAGTTCCGCTAGCAAAAGCCGGCCCTCGACGTCTGCGCGCGCAGCCAGGTCAGTGGCGGCGAGGCAATGACGCGCTGCGGCGGCGACGCGGTAGGCCGCGGCCATCCGTCTGCCGCGGGCTAGCGGCACGATCATGCGCGACAACACTTCGAGACGCTGCATCGGCGTGCCGACGGAGGATAGCAGAGCTTGCAGTCTCGACAACGCATGTTCCGTGTCGCCGGCCTCATCGTGGGCGTCAACCTCAGCTAGTGCTGTTTCGAAGGGTTGATGCGTTGCCAGCTTCATGCGTCGCTGGGAATCGCTCTCGGCAATAAGCGCGGCTAGACGTAGAAGCGCTGAGGATCGTTCCCGATAAAACAGCCGTGATGAGATTGCCAAATCTTGAGCGATAGTCGTGCTGCTCTCGCGGGCACGATCGTAGCGGGCCACAATTGCTGACTGCCGCGCAAGCCGCCGCCCTTTAATTCCTAAAGGGGAAATCGGGCGCAGGCTGGCGATGGCGCGATCCAGCCATTTGACCGCTTCAACGGCGCTGCCGCAGATTCGGAGCAGCTTTCGGCCCGTGTCGCTAGCATGGAGCGTCCGGCTATCACAGCCAGAGCGCAACAAATGCGCGACTTCGCGGACTACGAGACGGTCAGAGCGCGGGTGTTCGCGGGCGCGGACCTTGCTCATAGGCCCTCCTTCCGGGTCTTCGTTCTTCGGACCGCGCGCGGGTTACCACAAAGTGCACGATTTGATGCCATCGGCGCCGTCGACTACGGATGCTCCGCGATGCGCCGCTTGCTACGATTAGTATCTACGCCGATGGCGCTAGCTTCAAAGGAGAACTTACCCATGCGAATTTCTGCGGCAGTAGGGTATGCGCTCAGCGCATCCGTGGCGATCGCGATCCTGGCTGGTTGCTCTAGTGTCAGTTCGCAGACGGCGGCGATCCCGGCGACGACACTTCAAGGGTCTGGGGTCAAGCAGGCGCCCAACACGTTAGGTGACAACGAATCTCGACGCGCACGAGTCAAGGAGTTTCAGCTCCCTGCGGACAGCTATCCGTACGGCATCACGGCAGGCCCCGACCACAGTCTGTGGTTCATTGAGCAAGGGGCAAATAACGTTGCCCGCATCACGACGAAAGGGGTGATCACCGATTTCCCGGTTCCTACCCGAGTAGTAATCCCGCGTTCATCTCAGTTGGCCCCAATCGCAAGCTGTGGTTCACTGAGTTCTCTAGTCATAAAGTCGCGCGTATGACCACGAGCGGTAAAATCACCGAATTCCCGATTCCGAAACCCAGTAGCTATCCAGATGGCATCACGGCTAGCTCTGACGGAAATATGTGGTTCACTGACGGCTATGGCGTGGGCCGGATTACGCCGAAGGGCAAAATCACCGACTTTAGCGTCCCAGCCGGCACCACCGCGGGTATCACGGCCGGTCCAGACGGAAATATTTGGTTTACCGAGGGTATTGCAAACAAGATCGCGCGCATCACCCCACGCGGCGTCATAACCACATTTTCGGTTCCAACGCCCAATAGCTCTCCGTATGCCATTACGGCGGGCCCTGACGGCAACTTGTGGTTTACCGAGTACAATGGGAATCAGATCGGACGGATCACCACGGGCGGCACGATTACAGAGTTTAAGATTATCACCAAAGCTGGAAACGCCGCCGACCCCTATGGGATCGTGACCGGACCTGATAATAATCTATGGTTTACTTTTACCAACCAGCAAGCCTCGTCTTGCGAAATTGGGCGAATTACTACGAGCGGCGCCATCACTAAATTCAAGCTTCCACCTCCGCCCGAACTTGCATGCATCGATATCGCTGCGGGCCCCGATAAGCACATGTGGTTCACGATGTACCTGACCTGGAAGATTGGACGAATCAATCCGTTCCATCCGTGAGCGTGTAAGCGCGATGTACCGATCTCTTATCAGAGTGCACGATTTGGTGCCTCACGCCGTCGATTGCGGATGTGATGTGAAAAGTATCGCTTGCTACGATTAGTATCTGCGCCCATGGCGCTAGCTTCAAGGGAGAACTTACCCATGCGAAATTCTACAGCGGTTGGTTGTACGCTCAGCGCATTCGCGGCGATCGCGATTCTGGCTGGTTGCTCTAGTGGCAGTTGGCAGACGGCGGCGATCCCGGCGACGACAGTTCCAAAATCTGCGGTCAAGCCCAGCTTCATCGATCCTGATGCCGACGGGAAACCGCTCATCTTCGTCTCCGTAACGGAATCCTCGAACTACTTTGTCAATATTTACCAGCAACGCCGCAAGAACAACCTGGTCGGTCAAATCACGGATCTGGCTTATGCCCAGGGACTCGCTACGGACATCAACCGTAACCTCTACATCGCCGACACGTACGGTCCTAACGTTCTCGTTTATCCGCCTCCCTACGATAAGGTAGCGTTGACGATTACCGCCGCTACCAACCAAGAACCCGTCGGCGTTGCCGTTTCCAGCCAGGGCCTGGTTGCGGTGACGAACTTCAGCACGACACCTAGTAGTACGCTCGGGACCGTTACGTTCTATGCTAAAGGTATGACCAAGGCGTGCGCGACGGTTTCGAATTCCGGCCTGCCACGACCCGTATTCGATGGATTCGATGCTAAAGGTAATCTTTATGTTGATGGTGGCCCTGGCTTCGGCAGCGGCACGCAGATCGGCGAAGTCACCGGCGGTTGCAACGCGAAGAAGATTCGGTTGCTGTCAACGAACAACACGATCACTGCTCCGGGGAGCATCAAAGTCGATAAGCAGGGTCGCATCGCCATTCTTCAACAGAGTATCGCCCCAGTCGTTATTTACACGTATAATCCTCCGAAGAAGGGCTCTCTCGGGGCGCCTGTCTCCACCACGCCGCTCACTGGACTTGACTATGGGTTAGGCTTCGCGTTCCGTGCATCCGGCGCCGATCTTTACGCCGCCGATTCTTCGGGTCACGCGATTGACGAGTACGCCTATCCAGCGGGGGGCGCCGCAATAAAAACGTTTGCGGTGACCGGCGGCTTCCCGGAGGACGTGGCGGTTACTCCGCCTTTCGTTCCGTGATAGCCATGCAACACTTCTTTAGCCGTAACTTGCACAACAACCCGATGCGTTTCTTCTCCTCGAATCCGAGCCGAATTACGTCGTACGCCGCTTGCGGAACCCTCGCCGTTTTCCTGAGCGCTTGCGGCGCCGGGTTCCATCCGCTCACGCCAGGATTATCGCAAAGTAAAACCGAGGTCGAGGCGCCAAACTCCGTGTATGACAACGCGCACCGGGCCGGGCACATCAAGGAATTTAGCCTTCCCAGTGACAGTTATCCATCCGGTATTACCGCGGGGCCCGAGCGCAGTCTGTGGTTCACCGAGGACGGCACGAATAACGTTGCCAAAATCACCACGCGGGGCGTCGTAACGGATTTCCCCGTGCCCACGCCCAGCAGTGGCCCCAACTTCATTGCGGTTGGACCAGACCGCAAGCTATGGTTCACCGAGTACTCTGGTAACAAAATCGGGAGAATGACCACGAGCGGCAAGATCACGGAGTTTCCGGTCCCAACAGTGAGCAGCGGTCCCGACGGCATCGCAAAAGGACCCGATGGGAACCTGTGGTTCACCGAGGTCACGGGCCAGGCTGTAGCACGGATTACGCCGACCGGCAAAATCAAAGAATTTAAGGTCTCGACCTACACGACAGCGGGTATTACCGCAGGTCCAGATGGAAATATTTGGTTCACCGAGGCTATCGCGAACAACATTGGCCGGATCACCCCAAACGGTGTCATAACCACATTCTTGGTTCCGACGCCTAACAGCGATCCGTATTCCATTACCGCGGGCCCCGACGGAAACCTATGGTTTACCGAGGAGAATGCTGGTTGGATCGGCCGGATCACCACTACCGGCACAATTACAGTCTTTAAGATCCCCACGGGTAAAAACGGAGCTACTTCTTATGGAATCGCGGCAGGACCCGACGGGAATCTATGGTTCACGTTCACCGAGAACTCGTCTTGCAGGATCGGACGAATTACTACGAAGGGTGTCATCAGCGAATTCAGCATTTATCCTTCTGATCTCGCGTGCCTCGATATCGCCGCCGGCCCTGATAAACGTATGTGGTTTACGATGTATACTACGAGCAAAATCGGACGAATCGATCCACTCAAACCATAAGACGCGAAAACGGACGCATGCCGCCATAATCTACATATCATATTTGTGTATCGCCGCAATCGAGGGGAGGCGTTTCTCGTTAAACACGGTCATGAGCGTCACGATAATAAGCTATTCGCTCAGGGCTATCGGATTTATGCAGTAAAGAGTGCGTAAAGACCAACCGCTGCGACAAACAAACCGCTGAGCATCTCTCCATAGCGTTCAAGCGGTCCGAGCGACGTTCGCTGTAGGCTGCGAAGGCCAGCGACGCACATCGTGATATACGTCGCGATCGTTGGGACGGCGAGCGTGACCGCCATGATTGCGAGCACGATCGAACCCTTCGGCGACGCTGCCATAAATGCGGGAATACCTTCGATCATCGGCGACGACCCAAGGACGAGTAGCAGCGCCATGCGTCCCGACGCCGCGTGCTCGTGTGCGTGCGCGACTGCCACGCCCTCGCGCACCTCGTGCAAGGCACCCTCTTGGTGTTGGTGCCAATGCACGTGCACGACGCCTCCCTCATGAGCATGCAGATGCGCGTGCGCCAAATGCGACTGCTCGCTGCTGGCGCGCAGCGGCGCTTCCTTCCATCCCCCGTACGCGATCCATACACCGAACACAAGCAGCGCGATTGCCGACGCGACCGAGACGAGGTGCGCATAGCGCGCCGAAAGCGCGGCTCCAAGCCCCCAAACCATGACGCCGAGCAGCAACGTCGTCGCGACGTGCCCTGTTCCCGCGATGCCAGCGGAGTATGCGGTTCGCGCGACGGACCAGCCGCGTTGGCGCGCGAACACGACGATTGGTACCCAATGGTCGGGCACTACGGTGTGCAGCACGCCTACGGCAGCGACCGTAACGACGAGGAGTATGCCTGCGTGGTCGATCACGGGATACTCTGCGAGTTTTCCGATCGCCGCGCAAGGCAGTGAAATATTTTAACCTTCATGAATTCGAGGAGACAAGCGCAGGTCCGCAGATGACTTGGAGCGCCGAGGCTAAGATACTCGCGATCGCTTTTGCGGTTGGCTTGGACGTGCTTGCGCTGTCCATCGCTGTCGGCGTCATGCGGGTCGGCTGGAGCGCGCGCTTACGTTTGGGCATGGCCTTCTCAATCGCCGAAGTCTTAATGTAAGTCATCGGATATACCTTAGGGACGAGTGTCGGAACAATCGCGGGATCGGTCGCCGTCTATGGTGGATTTATCATCCTCGGGGCCGTAGGCATCTTCATCTTTCGAGAAGGCTTCGCCTCGGATACGCCTACCTTCAAGGCCGATTCCGGTTGGGGGCTTGTAGCCGCGTCGGCCTCGATTAGCCTTGACTCCCTTGGCATAGGCGTATCGCTGCCTGGCGTACCACTGCCGTTAATTCCTCTCTTGGGTACGGTGGCGGTCGGCACCGCAATCTTCACTATGGTCGGCTTAGCGTTTGGGGAGCGGCTCGGGCAACGCTACAAACGAACCGCCCAACGAGTCGCGGGCATTCTGTTGGTGGTTCTGGCTGCCGTTTTTACCTTTCAGCATCTTGCCGGTTGGACTGCTTAAACCACTTTGCAATTTAGGCATTAAGCTGCTGCGCATGCGTCGGCCACGTGCATAGGTTGACCCCCGTTGTGGCGTTGCGCGACCTCATGGCGCTGAAGGGCATCACCTAATCGCACGTCGCGCAAGCGCTCGGCGAGCTTTTCAGCGCGGACGCCGGAGTACTTATCTAGCATCAGATCGTTAGACGGCTGAGCTCGGAGTAGGGTTGGCGCTAAGGCCTTAACGCTTCGGGGCTTCGCTAATCACAACTTGGAACGGGTATGTCGAAGCGCCAATCGTCTCGATTGGGCTGCCTCCCGCGGGGTACTTGTAGATCGGGACGTTCCCGTTGCCCGACGCGCAAATAGCGTACGTCTTCCAGATTTCGTAGGCCATGCAACCCGATGAACCTACCAGCGTCGTCTCTCCGGTGATCACGCCTTGGTCCGTTATTCGATAGATCGTCCCATCGCCAGCGTCGTCCCCTCCACCGATCGTTAACGAGCCCTCGGCATACTGCACGCCGCCGGGCGAAGCGATTTTTGCACCTGAGACTTCGATGGGCGTGAACCTGCCCCGATACAATCGAGCCATCTCGAAGTTCCTGCCGTATCCATTGCCGTCGAAGTAGATTTTTCCCCGCGGACCGTAAGCAAGGAAATAGTACTCGGAAAACCTGGAATCCGCATAGAGTTTTGGCGTTCCGCTCGCGCTTTTGTAGACGGCGACGCTCCCCGCTTGACCCTGCTTGATGGAGAAAATATTTGAGACGGCTAAGTCGCCGCTTTGGCGATTAACCGAACAGCTGAACGGATAATTCTCGTAATCGATCAACGTCGCGATCGGCGAGCTTCCCCCATGCGCATATTCGATAAGATCAAAGGCGGCCGAGTTCGCGACCCAAACGTTGCCTGCGGCGTCGGCACAGATGCCGGCGACTTCTTGGAAACCGGTCAACGTTCCGACCAGCTTGCCTTTTGGGAACGAAAAGATATACACGTAACCGTTATTTCCGCTGGCGTACAATAAGTTTTCCCATCTTGCTTCGGGCAAGACCCAAGATGCACGCGGTCCGAGCACCTCGAAGCGCGCAACGGCGTCGCTTCCGCTGGTTGAGTCAATGGTATCGCGTGCCGCCGGCAGCTCCGAAGTGCATGCCGGGAGTAACAGTGCCACGCACGCCGCCAATACGTAGCGGACGCAAAAATCTCTCCTCATAACACATTTTCGCCCTAGCATCTAAAATACGATTTCTCGAAACCGGCAGTCGCAACCCCCCGCGGTTTGCTCGGCGGCGGGACGAAGCGGCGATAACAAGTACTATCGAGCGAGCAAAGGTGGTCGAAGCAGCGCGGGATGCAGGAGTGCGTGCGGACTGGAACTAGACTGCCAAGGTGAGCCCCACGGAGGACACCAACCGTCGTATGCTGCGAGCACGTGACGCTATGGACCTTCCCTACGCGCAACCATTGAATATCGCAACGCTGGCTTCGATCGCCCGTGTGTCCGAGGCGCATTTCATCCGGACATTTCACGCAACGTTCGGTGAAACGCCGCACCGTTATCTTCAGCGCCGCCGCATCGAGCGGTCGACGTCGCTACTACGCGAAACACACCTCGGTGTCACTCAGATATGTCTCGAGGCCGGCTTTACGAGCCTCGGCACGTTTGCCCGTACGTTTCGCGAGATTGTCGGCGAATCGGCGACGGAGTATCGGCGGCGCATCCGCGTGGTGGCGGTCCCGACCTGCTTTATGATGGCTTGGATACGACCGAGAAGATCGTGATGAGACTCTTTCCCTTCGCGCACAACACCGGCCAGAAGGTGCTTGGCACCGTCAGCCTCGTAGTCGGCTCCTTTTTTTTGGCAGTGGTGCCCGTGGCGGGGTCCAATCAGTCGGCCGCTGACGCAGCGATCCGGTCGGCGTACAAAGCGGTCGAAATGGCGTTGTTTACAAAAGACGCGGCCAAACTTTCGGCAGTCTTGGCAGCCACGTTTTATCAGCGTTTGATCGACGGTACGATCGAGACGCGCGAAGCCTTTATCCGGGACGAAACCGGCGTCACTCCTGGACTCTTTCGTCGCTTTCGCTACGAGGTTACAAAGTTGACCGTGCGCGGCAATGAGGCGGCCGCCCAGGTGACTTGCTCGTACACTGGAACCTACCGCGTTAACGGCGTTCCAAAGCCGCTTAGCGGTGTAATACATCTTATGGATGAATGGGCGATAGAGCGCGACGGTACGTGGAAGCTTCGTTTGAGTACAATGCACGATGCGATCGCGTACGTCGACGGTAAGCTCGTCGAGAACGAACAGGAGCCGCTTCCGCCGACAAGAGCGGCTATTGCCGAGGAACAGGCCTACGCCGTAGTGATTCCGTCGCTGGACCTCAACGCCGACCCCAATCAGCTCGCGGGAATCGGGGCGGCGATCGGAGATGCACGCATTGTTGGCATGGGCGAGGGAAGCCATGGCACGAGTGAGTTTTTTGCATTGAAGAACCGTCTGTTCAAGTATCTGGTTGAAAAGAAGGGCTTTACTATTTTCGCACTAGAGGCGTACTGGGGCGCCGGACTCTATGTGGACCGGTATATCAAAACAGGGCAAGGAACTGCAGAGCAGGCCGTCGCGTCGCTGGCATTTTGGACCTGGGATACGCCTGAAATGGTAAATCTCGTGCAGTGGATGCGCGACTACAATGCTAAGCCGGGGAATCACCCCATCCTGAGTTTCGTTGGCATCGACATGCAGGACCCCATGGGTGCGATCGGTTATCTTGCGACGTATCTGCGGCTCCATGATCCCGCAGAGGCTGCGGCCGCGCACGCGGCACTTGAATGCGCCGCCGAGTCGGCTTCACGCTACCGGGCAACTCCTATAGCCGGCTGTCAGCAAGAAGTCGTCGCGGTGGGCGAGCAAGTTCAAGCCCTGAATAATGCGCCCGACGTCGCTATCGCCCAGCATTCGGTGACGACGATTCTGCAGTATCTTGATTGGAAGAGCGTACCGGACGACGCCCGGCTCGGAACGCGTGACCAAGACATGGCCAGCAACCTCAAGTGGCTCGCTGCCACCTATCCGCGCGCAAAGATCGCCGTTTGGGCGCATAATTTCCATATCCGGATACGTCCAGTTGTTGGCGGCTCAGAGGAGATGAACTCTCGACCGATGGGCGCGTATCTCCGTTCTGCGTTTGGACGGGATTATTATGCGATCGGGCAGACATTTGGGAGCGGCACCGTACGCGCGATCGTTAGCGGCCACGGCCTGGAAGCCGTCACAGTGCCACCGAACCCCACTGATACGATTGCTGCGCTGTTCAAGCCGCTGAAGGCTGCAGCGGCTTTCGTCGACCTTCGTGGGTTGAGAACCGGCAGTCCGCTATGGTCATTTTTTTCGACTCAGCACCGTGTCGAAGAAATCGGCGCGACGATCGATCCGCTGCATCCAGCATACAGGGTCCCCATGATCCTTCCAAACTCGTTCGATGGTTTAGTCTACGTGCCGATTAGCACGGCCGCGACCGATGGAAGCGATTATTCGCAGATGCATCGCGAAGTTCGCTCGCACGACGGCAGCGTATGGGAAGCATCCGGCGTAGACTTTAACGATGTGACGACAGTGGTGTCCGCGAGTAACGCGGATATTACGAATGGTGATGGCTTAAACTCGTCGGCAAACACGCTGTTGCGTCGATTTGACGCAGCGCCTTATGCGGGGCTGACTGTGCGGGTCACCGGCGAGGTCCGGTCCGATGATCTGCTGGGCTTCGTGTATCCCATTAGCGAGGCTGTCACATCAGGCGGTTCGGTCATGCGTTCGTCTCAGGGTGACCCAGTCGGTGCTTCAAACCTTAGACACTGGACGCCATTTGCCGTGCCGCTAGAAGTTCCGCAGAACGCACGCTTTGTCGATGCAGGGTTCTGGGCGGAAGGCCTGGGTTCGGTAGAGGTCCGCAACCTCAAGGTGACGCGTGCGCTCGGATCTGCGCGGGGGCACTCGGTAACGTGCGTCCCTACCGCGAGCCGCTAGGCATTGCGACGTCGCAGCGGCCGCGCCAGACTCTGTATGGCAGCCGATTGGGTCGCGGGGTGCAAAGCGATGGTTCATTTTACGCCAAGCGCCGTTTCTTTGCTGCCGGACTCACAGACCCGCATTGTAAGGTAGATTTGCCCACCCGCCGAATCAACATTCCTCGCCCAAAAGCACCAAGCACTACTCGTGGTTGAACATTGCGGTGGTTCGGCGTTGATAAAAGTGGCGAAGGGAGGTAGCGGTGAACGGAACAGCGCTTCCCATACAAATACTTTTGGCCAGTCTCGCTCTAACGCTCGCATCATGCGGGCCCGGCAGCAATTTCAAATCAGCGGCCTTAGATCGCGAGAACTTTGCTGCTCCGCAACAAGCACCGCAACCGCCAATCAGCCCTCGCAAGAAGCGAGGCTCGCTGCTTTATGCCGTCGGCTCCTTAGCGCTGTACGTTTTCACGTATCCAGGTGGTAAGTTTGTCGCAAAGGTAAATGGCGAGGGCGGCTTTGGTGTTTGCGCTGATCACATTGGAAACGTCTTCGTTACAGAAGAGAATCAGATCCAAGAATATGCGCATGGTGGCACGGCGCCAATCGAAACGCTCGCTGACCCAGGCTATTTAGCTTTCGCGTGTTCCGTGGATGCGTCTACAGGCGACCTCGCCGTGATGAACGACACCGGAAACTCCGGAAACGTAGCGATATACCCCGGTGCGAGGGGAACGCCGCAGTTCTATACCGACCCGAAAATCACTTACTACTATTGGTGCGGATACGATCCCGACGGAACTCTTTTCATTGACGGCGGAACGAGCATTGAGGCATTCGTCTTTGCAGAACTTGCCGTCGGCAGTCAATCCTTCATCGATATTTCCGGCATTGATAGGGTTTTTACTGGTCCCGTTCAGTGGGATGGGCGATATATCACGATCTCCAACAAAGGCAGTGGCGGCGGACGAACCAAAATCTACAGACTACGCGTTTCCGGCTCCACGGCGTCCATCGCCGGAACGACACGTTTAGCCGCGTGGCATCCTCATATGCTAGCTCAGTCGTGGATACAGGGAAGCACATTTACAGCGCCCACCGGCGTGTACAGCAGAGATATCGGGATCTGGGCCTACCCGCAGGGAGGCAAGACTATTCGCGTCTTCAACGGCTCATCCGGAAACGATCGTCTTCACGCGGTCGCAGTTAGCGTCGCAGCGAATACCAAATAGCATGGATCACGTAGAGCGTGCAAAGCGCGCGTAATGTACTCGCAGCCGGCCATCTACTTCGCTACCGATCCACAAAGCGTCGCCGTTTCTCCACAGAAAGCAACGCGGTGTTGTCGATTGATCCGAATCGAATGCTCGCCCTTGCGGTCTCCCTTAACCAACTGGAGCTTATCTCCCGGACGGCGAGCGAAGATCGCCTACGCTCCTCGCGTTCCTGAGCGCGACAAGCTTACGTCGCGCAACCCTCTCGAACGAGCCAAAGCGAGTAACGCGTTTACGCTTCCAAAGGCGCTCGGTATCACGATCGTGGAACCTTCTGAAATAACGTGGGGAACGGCTCGTCAGCTCTCCGCCAGCGGGTCGGTCGTTCGCGCGGAGCGCCAGACTGCGCTGCGAACTCTGCAGGGTCGCGTCCGAAAGGCCACAAGTCATCCGACGTTGGAGCAAGCTGCGGGTTCGAAAAGGGAATTTCCAGCCAAACTCATGAGCGCGGGCGCGCAAGACGGCCTCAGGACAACCCAATGAGAAATGTGATTTTCGCAATCAACACTACCTTAGACGGCTGCTGCGATCACACCAAACAACTTGCTGATGATGAAACACATGAATATTTCACCGAGCTCCTGCGAAACGTGGACCTGCTCGTCTTCGGACGTAGAACCTATCAATTGATGGTCCCTTTTTGGCCCGACGTCGCAAAGACCCAGTCGATGACGAAAGCATCGAACGAATTTGCTCGGGCATTTGACGCCCTGCAAAAAATTGTTTTCTCCCGATCATTACGCACCGCTGAAGATAACAAAACGCGAATCATCCGGTCGGATCTTCACGGTGAAATACTTAGATTGAAACAGGAGCCAGGTAAAAATATTCTGGTCGGCGGCATAAGTATCCCTTCCCAACTGATCGAGCTAGGCCTGGTGGACGAATACCATTTTGTCGTTGGACCAATCCTTGCCGGAGAAGGAAGACGGTTGATGGAGGGCCTCAGCCTGCCCGAGAAATTGCAATTGCAATTGGTTGAGTCAAAGCCTTTAAAATCCGGATGTGTTGCGGTTCGTTACTTGAAACAGTGAGAGGGAGCTGCGCAAGGCTCTGCTGCTAGCTCCGGCAAAACTAAAGATACATCTAAACCAGTTGACCCTAATGCACTTCGTTGTGACGAACGACAAGGAGGGGAGCTTGCAAACCGATTTCATCGACATTGTGCCGGTATTGGCCTGTTCCGACATCGCGGCCGAACATCACTTCCTCGTGCGCGTGCTGGGGTTCGCTTCGGGCGGCCTAGAGCGTGCGCCCGACGGGACCGTCGTGCATGGAGAAGTCCGCGCCGGCGAGCGACGTATCTGGCTTCACCTTACGAGCGAGACCGCAAAGTTAGCGACTCCCGCGATACTCGGCGCTGCGGGTGGAGGTATAACCGTCCATGTGAAGGACGTCGATGCTCACTTTGAGGCCGCCCGGGGTGCAGGCGCGACAATTTTGAGCGAGCCAGTGGATCAGCCGTACGGTCAGCGGGAGTACTCAGTGCGCGATCCCGATGGCCACACCTGGTGGATCGCAACGCCAACCGCCGCGCCGATGGCTTGACGCTTCAAACCGACGACAAGGCGTCACGTGATTCCGGCTGCCCTAGCAAAACTTTACGTATCGCTGGGTCAATATTGAACCGGCGATCTGATCCCTAGGTCGGTCAAGTTTCAGCCGACGTTAACACTGCCGCCCCACCTCGTCCCCTGGGCGGAATACTTAGAATTGACCTGCTCACCCGATCATCGAGCCGGAACGGCCCGTAATGCTTGAGGCAGCGATTCGGTGGGTACTAGAGTTAGACTTTATGAAGATGTCGAGACATTCCGCAGCGTTGCTTGCTGCGACAACCCTGCTTTTAGCGTCCGGGGCACAGCGTACTCAGGCCAGTGGTTCGGGTGTTCCCTCGATCGTTCTGCGAGCATCGAGCGCCTTCCGCACGACGATGCGCGGGGTGGTCGGCATGCAACGCCACTTCACCACCGAAGTGCGCGGCGGTCCGGTGACGCACGGAGAACAGAGTGATAGCGGGCAGCTGATGCAAGACGGTCAATTCGTGAAAATAGCGTACTATCGCATCGTCCGGGATGGCCAGACGTTTTCGTCGTCGCAAATCCAGCAGCGCAACGACGAGACCAACAACGACTGGGCGGCGGGCAAGGTCTTCTTTAAAGAGCCGTATGATCCGCATTATATCAGTGACTACTCATTCGAGCAGTCGCAGGCAGCGTGCTCAGCATGCCGTCCTGGAACGCAGGCGGTGAATTTCGCGAGCACGATTCACGACTCGCAGCACGGCAGTGGCGTGATGTATATCGTCACGAGTAATGCGCGTGTCGTCAAGTTGACCTATACCGCCTATGTGCTGCCACCGCACGCATCCTCCGGATCCGTGACGGAAACGGGCGGTCAGGCGTTGCCGGATCTCTGGTACGTCGTGCGCATCGACGAAACGTATCGTGGACATGAGTTCGTCCTCAGTGGAACAGGGACGTTTACAGGAATCTTCGATCACTTCCGCCGCTTTTCTAGCCTCAGCGCTGGCGAGTCAGCGCTCCAAGCCCAAACCATATAGTTGCGTGGCCCGCGTGTCAGAGCACAAGCCGAGTTGCCTCAGGTCGCGCTACAGAATCAAGGGCCAACGACGGCACTCGTGGCATGATGTGTGTGTTGCGATCCGCCACAATTCGATTGTCCGCGAAAAAATGGTCGCGGGCCGCGCAGCGTAGCGCAATAGGGAGAGCCTGATCGCGCCGTCGAACGGATTTCAAATGGTTGTCAAACTCGTAAAGACCATAGCCCGGGCTGATGGATTTCTCATCATCGACGGGGGAAGTGAAACGGTGGCCGACTTCTACCTCTCGAAGGGCTGGACTATCTTGGGCATCTTGCCAGGCAGGTCACCCGACGAAGTCTCGTTCGTAATTCGACAGGATCAGATCACCGCTGCCGCCGAGATGATTGAAGGTGCCGCGACGATCGACACGTCGGAACTGCGAGAAGCGAGCTGAACGAGCGGTCCAAAGGAAGTCACCGATACTGCCATTGAGCGATCAGGCCCCAAGGCCAACACGTGTGCGTCGGCCGGATAAAACTTCCTCAACGGAGAGCTGAAACGGCTCGGCTCGTTTTACGCGACGTTGTAAACGCGACGGTCGGATTCGAGCAACTAGCGCTCGCGACGGGTAAGCCGGCGAAGAGCCTGCATCGAATGATCTCGAACGACGGCGACCCGAGCATGGATCACCTTTCAGTCGGTGTACTTCGCAAGCGGCTCCGTGTGAAACTTGCAACTCGAACGGTGAAGGCGGCTTAAGAGCGTTCCTTCGAGTCAAAACGTAACCGTCGTGGTAACGGATTGACCTGATGTGAAGCCGGAGAGATAGCGGCTTCTCGTCTAACGGCGATCTAACGGATCTCGGAGAATGTGACGGGATTAGGCGGGACTAGCCGGCATTCAAAAACGCGAAAACCCTACACGAAGGAGTCTCCGGAATCGACGGTAGTGGCCGGGACCTCGATACACGGGTGCGATTCCCGTTGGCGCTACCACAAAACGCTCGATTGTACGGGCGTTTTTGATTGGCAACGGTTGCGCGTGGCACCGTTGTGGCACGGACTCGACAGCATTGTCACCCTGAGCCTGTCGAAGGGTGACCGAGCCGAGCGGCTTCGCGAGAGCGCTACTCACCGCGCTTCCGAGCAGCGCATCGATGCGCGCTGCTGCATCTTCTTGGAGCGCCTCAATCGCGTGAAGGTAAATGCGCGACGTAATTGCCGTTGATTCGTGGCCGAGCGCGCGCGACACGGTCTGAAGATCGACGCCCGACGCCAGCGCGAGAGTTCCGAACGAGTGGCGCAAGTCGTGAAACCGCACGTGCGGGAGCTTGGCACCCGTGACAAACCGCGCGAATGCCAGCGAAAAGGCGCCGGGCTCCCACGACGCGCCGTCGGCGCGCGTGAAGACCCAACCGTCCGCGGGCGCGCGCCGCGACTCGCGTTGGCGTACTTGCTCGTAGCGAAGAACGTCGATGACAAACGGCGGCAGCGCGATTGTTCGGGCGCTTCGCGCAGTCTTAGGCGGCTTCGTCCGTGTGACGCCTTTGTGCGTCTCGAGCGAGCGGCGGACGTGAAGCCGCCGTGCATCGAGATCGACGTCGGACCACCGCAGGGCGAGCAACTCGCCGCGGCGCAAGCCCGTTCCGATCGCTACCGCGATGATCGCTTGCAATTCTGTCCCTTGCGCAGCGCGCAGCAGACGGGCGACGCCGGCAGGATCGAGCACGTGCATTTCCTTGGACTCGAAACGCGGCGGATCGACTGAATCGGCGGCATTCCGCAGGACCAGCCCCATTCTCGCGCCCCAGCGAAGCATTGTGCGCACTGTGCTAAAGATGTGCGCGACCGTCCGCGGCGAGAGCGCACCGCGTTCTCGATCGTTGCGCTTGCCGAGCGACCACGCGCTAATCGCCGCTTCGACGTGTGCCGGACGAAGCCGCTCCGCGCGCAACGATCCAAGCGCAGGCGCGATATAGAGCCGAACGTGCGACGCGTAGAAGGCATATGTTTTAGCTGCGACGCGTTGCTCTTTGGATGCAAGCCACCGCAGCGCGAGCTCGCGGACTGTTAGCCGGTTGTCACCGGCGTAGCCGCCGGCCTCAACTTCGCGCAACAGGTCGCGCAACCGGCGATGCGCCTCAGCTTTCGTTCCGTGTACGGTCTCACGACGCTGACGACGCTGGCCATTGCCATCGCGTGTCAACTCGACGCGCAAGTACCACGTTCCGATCGCGCCGCCGCGTGTCAGGTGCCCCCTCATTGCTGATTGGCGGGACGATTCGACGGCAATCCGAGGAATGCTTCGAGCGACGCCTTCGTGACGATGATTCGGCGCGCAGTGACGCGCACCGACGGTAACCGGCCCGAGGCGATCAGCTCATAGGTCGCGTTGCGCCCGATGCCGAGGATGCGCTGTACGTCACGCACGCTCAGCACGTCCCGCGCATCGCTTAAACGTCCGTCTTCGTTCATAGTGATCTCCTCAAAATGCGAACCGCTCCGAAGCACAGGCTTCAGAGCGGTTTTGCCCGCATAATAATGCGTGCGAAAGTCGAGCCTGACTTCGCACGACAATTGTACCGCAAACGAAGTGACGATGCACGGAGCCGGTTAACGTCAGTTTAGCTGCCGCGTCCAGGGCTCGCTGCGCTCCGCCCTTACGGCAGACCCTGGACTCGGCCGCGTTCAGCAATGACTCCGGCTCCGTGCATTTACGATGCTTTCGAGACGCCGGGGCGCTGCTCGGTCGTTACGCTAGCGTGCGTTTTTATGACGTCTGCGTTAGCGACGTGTTGCACCGCCGTTGTCGCCGCGCTATCTGAATCGTGATCGAGGGACATCTAATGTGTAACAGGCGCATAACATCTCCCGTGCGCTAACGTCGCACGGCGATGCTCCTCCTTTGCGCCGGCACGCTACTCCCTGTGCGCGAACGTTTACTTGCCGTAGCTTGAGCTTGACGCCGGTCGAAGGGTTTTCAAGACGCAAGCCGGTAGTTGTGCGTACGGCGCACAACTAGACTGTCCCAAGCGGGCAACGCCAACGGTCTCTTCGGCTGCTAAGCGCCCGCACAACCGTTACGTGGCGCTTAGCCGTGCAACTAGCTTTATCTCGTGTGAATTAGCTGCGCGAGCGCGCGTACTACTTGCCGACAGCGAGGAAGTTGGGCTGTCCTTGCTCTCCGACGCCGATTGAAGCGAACTCTCCTGGACCAAGGGTGAAACCCCCGGAGGTCAATCCCGTAGTTATCCCGTCAATCTCAATGCTGGTGACATCCCCGCCCCAAACGTAGAACGCGATCGGGCCGTACCAGCCGGTCGACGCATTCGGCCAGCGGCTGATGTTGGAAAACAACAGCGCAGGCGGACCGACTCCGCTAGAAAGAACGTTTGCCGGAGGCAGCCTGTCGTTGTACCCGACGCAGTCAGTCACCCGCAGATCCGTACCGTGATTCGCGACGTATAGCGGCTGGTTGTTATTCGGGCCGTTATCGCTTAGATCGCAGCCGCGTACCTGCATTGCAATGACCGTCCCCGTAACGGAGATTCCGTAGGGCTGAATGCCGGTCGGCGGCTCAGAGCTGTATGGCGGAATCGCCCCTTTGCAGTCGGCGCCGACGATCGTCACGTTCTGAGCGGGGCCCGTTACCGCGATGCCGCCGCTAGTCAGCATTGATGGGTCACTCGCGTTGGAGCCGAACCGTCCGCCGATAACCTGAACGTCCTGACCGCCGTTGATCTGCATTCCGGGGCCTGCCCAATCGTGGCTCATGCAGTTCGAAAAGAAGATGTCGGAGACATTCGTGCTGACGCCGCCGTTTGTATCGATGAAAGCGCCCGGGCTGACGGCGTTGGAATCGGGCGCTCGGGCAAAGTCGCAGTCATTAACGAACACCTGGTAGATAGCAACGCTTGCAGATGCGGGTTGAATCCTCAGGCCGTACGTCCAGCACTCGCAAGAGACGTTGGAGAGCGTCGCGCGCAGCAGGCTATTGCTACCGCCCTGAACCCAGATAGCGGTGTCGAGATCGGCAAAATGGGTGTTGCTTACATACGGGACGCTCGCCGTTTGGATGACGATGCCGACCACGCCGCTCGGTCCTCCTTTTCCTCCGCCCTGCGGCGTCTGGCTGAAGCGGCAGTGGTCGACGAAGTCCTGCGACCCGGTAAGATAGACTAACGTCACCCCAGCGACACCGTTGCCGTAATCGATCGTGCAGTCGAATAAGCCGCATCCGTTCGATCGGTTGTCGTTGATGAAGGCCGGGCAGCCGGAGAAGTAGACCCCCTCGCACGTAATGTTTACACAATCGGCTGTCCGGATTGCATAGGGTTGCGGGGGCGGCGAGCCCGTCGGCTTCACGTAAGAGATGCGCAGGTCGCGGAAGCGAACTCCCCGGCCGCTGGTAAGGCTCGTGAACGAGAACGTGTCGACGTAGCCGTTCTGCACAAGCTCCGCGGTGCCGCCTCCGCCGGCGATGATGATGCCTCGATCATTTCCGGGAATTCCGGTGTAGTTGAAGCTAATGGTTCCGTTGATTTGATAGACGCCGGCTGGGATGAGAACGATCCCACCCCCACCGTTGAACGCTGCGGTCAACGCCGCCCGAAGCGCGGCGGTATTGTCAGTGTTGTTCGGCGACATACCGTAGTTCACCGCATGATAGATCAGCGGCTGTCCGGTGCCGAGCCACGCGGAGGTAGGCCAGGGCAGTGAGTTCTTCGGCATGTATAAATAGTTGAACGAGCCGTCGGTATTCTGAGCCATCGCGTAAGCTGGCTTCCCCGAACTGACGAGAGACCACATTTTGGTGCCCTGATCATCGAACTTAGCGTTCGCAGCGCGATACATGACTCCGTCGATTTCGTGATCCTCATGCCAAACGCCAGCAGGCTCGTGGGTTACGTCATTCGGCTCGTATTGCACTGCTGGCCAGGGCTTTTGAACCTCTACATTCGACGGGAACTGTGGCATTGTGAAAGTCTCCTTTTAATCATTGACCTTGGGATTGAGAGCATACAGTGGGCACGGTCGAAGTTACAAGAACAACTGGCCGATGCCTAGCACACTTGACTAGACGGCCGCCGATGTCTCGCTGACCGCGCAATTGGAACTCTCCCGCCACACCGTACAGATGCCGACGAGCCTTCGGGATCGCTTTTGTTTCCGGTCGAGCCGTCGTGGAGCGGCTAACCGTTTGTGGAGTTTGACCCTGCGGGCCTACGTTGTTTCTTTCGCTTTCGCCGCTGGAACGAGCTAGAAGCGCGCAAATATCTCAATGTCAACAGTGAGATTGGGGCCGCTACGGCAGCAGAGGCGGATAGTAGGCTACGCCCACTGGGGTATGCAGGTCGCTGCGGATCATCCGCTTTGTCGGTAAGAGCGAATGCGCCCGAAACTCGAGAATCACCGGCGCGGGGCCATTGCTCGCGCAGTCCGATGTGCCCTCGTTTACTTCGTACGTGCGGCCACTCGGGGCGAAGGTCGCGGCCGTCGGACCATCGATGTCTTTCGTGATCGTCTGATATGGACGGGCGTGCCCAGGTCGATATTTCTCTATATTGCACGGTGAGGCATCATTGGTCACGTATAAGGTGCCTTCGGCGCTTATGCCAATACCTACAGGCCACCTGATTCCATCGGTGATCGTCCTCGACGGAGACTTGCTGCCGCGTGGATAGACCACCACATTTGACCGTCCGTACGGTGCATTGAGATTCCCGACGTAAATATTGCCTGCGTGATCGATAGCAATGCCGTCCGGGTTCGTTAGGCCGTTTTTTATCGTGAAGTGCGGGACTGTTGAACCCTTCAAATACTCTGTGACGGTAGGGCCGCCAACGTTTGTCACCCAAAGATTCCCGGCGCCGTCGATCGCGCAAAATGCCGGGAGGTTAATGCCGCTTGTAATGGCCCGCATTGTTTTGGTCCTGCCAAGAGCGTATTCGGAAACCCAACCCAAGCCGCTGCCTGTTCCATTCGCCACGTAAAGAGTTCCCTCCGCGTCAATACAGGCACCATTAGGGTTAGAGATATCCGCATTGATAACGGCGATTGGGCTTGGGTTATTCTGTTTCGCATCATATACTGTCACGCCACCGTAGGGCGGCGAATCGAAATTGGCGACGTAAAGTAACGGCCCCGAGATCTTGTACTCGGGCATCTCCGCCGCAGGAGCTGCAGTCTTAACCGTTGTCGTAATGAACCGCCGAGTGCTCTGATTAAAGCGAACCTCGGCGCCGCTAGTAACGCCACCGGCCGACCAGAACGCCGCCCCTGATCCACCGCAGCCTGCAAGCACTCCAGCCGAGATACCTACCCTTAAGACATAGCTACGAAGGCTGAAGCTCTTCATAACCTGACCCCCATCTAATGCATGGACCGCGTGCTAATAACGTTCGACGCTCGGCATGAGTTCCCATGGCGTAGAGTCGCGCTGCTGACAACGACAAGGCGCCTCAGCTTAACCCAGTGCCGCTTGTCAGTGCCAGCTGGCTCCGACATCCACGTTGGGACCGTGCGGCGTTGCGCCCATGGCATCGGCGAATTGATTCTTAAGACCGCAAGATCCCGAGCGCTCTGTGAGAGCCGCGGCGATCGCTGCTCGAGCCTGGGACTAGCAGGCTGCAGCCCATTTCCCCAGCGAGCGATCCGCGCGGTTGGAGTTGACCCGGTTCCGTGGACACTTTCGTTCTTACAGCGAAGGAGTCCATCATGCCAAGACGCCCCACATATCCGCCGGAGTTCCGGCGTAGGATCGTCGACCTGGCCCGAGCCGGTCGCAGCATAAACTCCCTCTCCGAAGAGTTCACGGTCGCGCGCGGGTCGATCGTGAACTGGCTCAAGCAAGCCGATCTCGATTCTGGTCGACGTGACGACGGCTTGACAACCGACGAGCATAAAGAGTTGACGCTTCTTCGACGCGAGAACAAACGATTGAAGCTCGAAGCGGAGATCCTGTCAAAAGCCGCGGCCTGGTTCGCCAGGGAGACCAACGCCGTTCCGAACAAGTCTTCGGATTCGTGAAGGCGTATCAGGCCGACTACACCGTTGCCATGCTCTGCTGTGTGCTCGAGGTCTCGCCGAGCGGCTACTACGCGTGGCGCAAACGACCGCCGTCTGCACGTCGCCAAGCCGATATGCTGCTTGGCGATCGCATTGAGGCATTTCATCGGCAATCTCGATGCACATATGGCCGACCGAAGATCCACGCGGACCTGAGGGACGAAGGCATCGCTGTATCGGGAAAGCGCGTTGCGCGTTTGATGCGAGAACGCGGTATTTGCGGCGTTTCTCGGCGAAAAGGCACCATCACGACAATTCGCAACCGCGATGCGCAGCCAGCGCCGGATCTGGTCGACCGAAACTTTCGTGCCGATCGTCCCGATCAGCTTTGGGTCGCCGACATCACGTACATTCCAACATGGGCTGGGTTCTTGTACCTCGCCATTGTTCTGGATGTCTTCAGCCGCCGTGTCGTAGGATGGGCCATGGCTAATCATCTGCGCACTGAGCTCGTTCTTGAAGCGCTCGACATGGCGATCTTCCGGCGCGGGCCGAACGGCGTCATCCATCACTCAGACCAAGGGTGCCAGTACACGTCGATCGCGTTCGGCAAGCGCTGCCAAGAAGCTGGCGTTCAACCGTCGATGGGATCGGTCGGCGATTGCTTCGACAATGCGATGTGCGAAAGTTTCAACGCGACGCTCGAGTGCGAGCTGCTCGTAAAGCACCGCTTCAAGAACCAGCGTGAGGCCGCACTCGCCGTCTTCGATTTCATTGAAGGATGGTACAATCCCATCCGACGGCACACATCAATCGGATCGATCTCGCCGATGGAATTCGAACGGCGAATGAGTCAAGCCGCGTGATGTCCAATCAGCCACTCTCCGCGAAAGCGGGCCAGCTCCAGTCACGGCGTCGATAAATGGGACCAGTGCGATGGTGCGTAACGAGGACGGACTTAACGTGACGCTTAACACGCTGGCGCGCCGTTTCGATGCATCGACTTATGCGGGAAAGTCTGTTCGCGTTACCGGGGAAGCACGCACCAATGATCTTCTTGGCTTCGCTCTACCGGTCGTTCTTGCACAAACGTCGAGCGGAGCGGTTCTTGCAAGGTCGCAAGGAAGCAGTTTTTCTGCATCGCGAAGCGAATGGGCGCCGTTTACGATAACTTTAAAAATCCCGCAAAACGCCGCTGCTATTGAAGCGGGCATTACAGTGGAAGGATTTGGGTCTGCGGAAGTGCGCGAGGTGCAGGTAAGTGGCGCTACGACGACGCAGGCGACGAATCAAGGCATATAAAATCGCTTACGAATCGCATACGCAGTGACGAGAGCGGTCGCCACGGGACCAACCGGAGTCCCGATTTGCGGATCGACTCCAGTTGTCAGCTCGCTGATCGTCTCTCGAGCATGCCACGCCAGGATCATTGTCGACTAAGCGAAGCCATTGTTTGGGAGCAAGATGATGGGCCAGGCGGCCGGTGCGCAGAATACGGTGAACATAGTATGCGGCTTTTAAACCCCGATCCAGATGACTATCGAATTGAAGCGGTGTGTTATGAGGGACGGCCCATTAACCCGCATTGACCACGTTCAGCTCGCGATGCCGGAAGGCGAAGAAGATCGCGCACGTGAGTTTTATGTCGGGGTGCTCGGGCTCCAGGAGGTGACGAAGCCTCCGGAACTGGCGAAGCGCGGAGGTTGCTGGTTCGTTAGCGGCGACGTTCACGTGCATCTTGGCGTCGAGCCTGACTTTCGCCCGGCGAAGAAGGCTCACCCGGCATTTCGGTGCGCCGGCTATGATGGATTCATCAAGCGGCTGTCCGAGCAAGGCATCAGGGTCGTTTCCGACGAGGTTCCGCTCGATGGAAAGGCGCATTGCTACGTTGCCGATCCCTTCGGCAACCGCCTTGAACTCATTTCAGAATGAAAGAGTTTTTATGTAGGGCGCAGGTGTTGGTAACAACCACATAGGGTAGTGTTGCCCGCCGTGCTGATTTTCCTAAAATGGCCCGATGCGAGGATCGGTTGCGAATGCTGGGAGAGCTAGCGGTTGTTTCTCTAACAGCGATCTAACGGATTACGTAAAACTCGCCGGGATTAGCGGGGATAAGGAGGGACTCGAAATTCGAAAACCCTAGACAGGAAGGGAGTTTCCGGTAATCGACGGGGTGGCCGGGACCTCGATAGACCGGTTCGATTCCCGTTGGCGCTACTAGTGGCGTTCACAGCGACGTCGGCGTCACAAACGGCGGTGATGCACGGGATTACGATTGGCGCGCGCGCTCGCTTTCTCGGCGTCGATTTTTCCCGCGGTCGATATCGCTCAGCGCAATACGAGTCGGACGTTCCTAACGACCGAACCGCGTTGAATCGTTAGCTGTATGACCGTTCCGGCCCGCGCGGTGACTATATCGACGAAGTCGGCGGCTGAGAAATTACGCGCGCGATTTCCGTTGATCGCGAGAATTTTATCTCCCGCAAGAATGCCAGATGCCGACGCCGCGGAGTTCGGCCGAACGGCAACGATGTCGATAGCATCGAGCTGATTCTTGGTGAAGCCGAGGCCCGAGCGGTTTCGTGGGATGGCCAACGGACGCGCAACGGGATCGAGATAGAGCATCTCGTTCGCATAATCGAATGTCGGCGTGAAGCGGGAGAGGACCGTTATCCCCAAATCGCCGGCTTCAGTCCACGACGAAAAAGAGCCGGTCTTCACCTGTGTGAAATCGGCGGCAATATTGGCGATTGTGTGGCCGCCGATCCGGAAGCGCGAGAGCGTTTCGATCTGGCCCGTAGCAGAGCCACCGGTACCCTCACTGTGTACGATATATCCTGGCGCGTACTTTGCCAGTAGCCCCGTTCGACGCAAAAAATCTCCATAGAGAATCAATATTGCGGCATTGCCGGTGTCCACGCCAAAGTCTCCGCTTTTTCCGTCGGCCGCGGCTGCCGCGAGCGGCATGTCCTCCTGGAAGTGAATCGGCAGCCCGGTTGCGTGTCCGCGATACTTGAAACGCGCGAGCGGCGTCAGCGTCAAGGTACGCCCGATGTAATCAATCCGCGCAGCGTAACGCTCGAACCACTCCAGTCCGAGGATTCCGGCCAACGGCGTCTTGAGGCCGCGTTCGTAGAACGAATATGAGTACGGAATGACATAAAACGGCAGATCTCGTAGCTCGGCACTGCCAATGCGCACGCTCGCGACACGTGCGTACTGTTCGACGATCGTTCCGCCGCCGGCGCCGCCGCTGACGCCGCCGCCGACCGGATGCAGCCCCAGCGTCCGCGCCGCCACGGTATCGAGAATCGCGTGGCCGCCCGCATCGAGAATGAACGGCATCGGCGCGTGGCCATCGATTGAGGCCTGTACCAGGAGCTGGCGCCCTTCGAGGACGATCGGCACCGTTGTTGATGTCGATTTTCCAACCATTCGCGCGTTTTCGATAGGGCGCGGCTTTTCAAAATCGCGAGCGTTAACCCGATGCGTGACGACGTAGCGCGCGACCTCGATGCGATCTCCATTCTGCGGCTCGAACAGGGTACCGGACGACATGGCAAACGGAAGCACGATGCCGCCGACTTGGCGATAGTCGGCTAGAGCCGTCACGTCGGTACTTATCGGCGTGCGTATCGCGATCGAATCGATGAGGTGCGTTTGCGTATCGATTGAGAGAACTGCGGGAACACCGCCGCGCGGCTCAACGCGGACGAGCTGAGTGTGGCCTGAGCCGTCCTTCGCAGATCTAGCGCACGTAACGTGCGCGCCGGCGTTTGGATTGAGGTACTGCCGTCTGGTGAGATAGGCGTCCGTGACGGCCCGCGCGCGTGGATACCACGAATCGTAGGGGTGAACCCCGCCCGAGATATCGCGCGCCCACACGGTGTGTCCGTCGTACACCTCGCCGTGCGTTCCCGCCACTGGAAGCCAAAAACGATTCGCGTACCGTCCAGTGCGGACGTCGTCGCGAAGTTCGGCGATGCCACGCAACCCGGAGGTTGACAAAGCGCCCGAGGCGACGATTTCGCCAACGGACTTCCAGGAATCGCCGCCCGTCGCGGCCGCGACTTTCGAAAGAATTGCAGCGGCGTTGCATGCGAATGCAATGGAGCCGACAAGTGCGAGCATGTTGCAAGGATAATCGCTCGCCGGCGACGCGGTCTTGAAGATTCTTAGCGCACAAAGGCTTGGCGGTAGCCGCCGGGCGACAGACCGATTCTCTCGCCGAAGGCCCGAGTGAGATGGCTTTGGTCGCTGTAGGCGGCGCTCAACGCAATGCGTGAAAGGGACGCCGTTGTCGTCAGAAGCAGTCTCGATGCAAGTTGAACTCGGGCTCGCGCGCGATACTGGATGGCCGTCATGCCTACGTAGCGGCGGAAAGCGCGGCTGAAGTGCGTTTCGTGCACGCCGGCCATCGCCGCGGCTTCGCGCAGCGGCAGCGGCTCCGCCCACGGAAAGGCGTCGATAACGCGACGAAGCCAGGCGGGCCAATCGGCCGAAGACCGAAAGCAGCGTTCAAGGAGCGCTGCCTGAAGGCTTTTCGCGGCGTCGGGCACCTTCGGCTTGTCGCAATAAAACGATCGAACGACACGCCCCACGGCATCGCGCAACGCAGGACTATCGAGCACAACGTTGCCGCGAATTGATGAGATGCAGGCCTTCGGTTCAAGGTCGACGTTGAGACATCGCGTGTCGCTGGCAAATCGGTCGGCATGCTCCTCCGCAATATCGTGAACCACGACCGAGCCTTCGCGGCACAATTCCGGAATGGCATCGCGCACTTCGACGTACGCTCCAGTAAGAACGATTGTGACGAACGGCGAGCCATGGCGGTGATTTCGCATCGCGCTCCAAGCGCGGTGCTCGGTCTGGAAAACGGCGCCTTCAGTAACGCCTTCCATCGTGCCCCATTGCCACATGCTTCGGGTCTCTGGTTTTAGAACCCGTCTATCTCTGGGTCGTCGGAGCCATTTAGGCAAACGCTTTCGAGCTGCGACACCGGTGCGAGTTGCGCAGCGCGCGAAGATACGGCCGATATACCGAGGCGTTCGCAAACCGATACAAATTCAAGCGTCGGCCCGTGCCACTGCAACTCGTCGACGCTGTCGTAGAGCCGCGCGTCGGTTCGCAGCGTTGCGAGATCCTTGAAGAGTGCGGCCAGCGTGCGCTGCGTACCGAGCACTTCCGGCGGAAAATCTTCGATTTTGCCATAGCGCCTAAGCAGGGATGCCGCTCCCTTCGCGCCGATGCCCTTTACGCCGGGATAGCCGTCCGAAACGTCGCCCACCAAGGCCAGATAATCGGGGATGAACGACGGGTCCACTCCAAACTTCGATCGCACGCCGGCGGCATCGCGAACCGCCTTGCTCCTTCGATCGACTTGGACGATCCGATCGCCGCGAACGCACTGCGCGAGATCCTTGTCCGGCGTCCAAATGCAAATCTTCCGAACGCGAGAGTCGTACGACGCGATCTCAGCGGCGGACGCCAGCGCGTCGTCGGCCTCAAGGTCGACCATCGCCCACACGACAATGCCCATTGCACGCAGCGCGCCCTCGAGTGGTGTGAACTGCGCGAGGAGCGCCGGATCGACGCCTTCTCCGGTCTTGTATCCGCTCCACAGCTCGTTGCGAAAAGATTCGATGACGTGATCGGTAGCAACGCCGAGGTGCGTCGCTCCCTCGGAGATCATCTGCAGGACCGTGTTCAGGACTCCGGCGACCGCTCCGAACCGAGAGCCTTTCGTGCTGCCTGCGCGACGCAGGCCGTAAAAGTGCCGGAAGAGCTCGTACGTTCCGTCGACGAGATGAACGACCACGGGCGCGGTTCGATTGGGCTATCGCGCGGTGTAATGCATCGTGTAGGTACCCTTGTCGCCGCCTTGGCCGACCGCCCATGCATCCGACGACGTGCGCGCCGAGATGCCGTTGAGAACGCAGCAGCCGATTTGATCGGGGTTCACGACGTCGGTCCAGCTGTTTCCATCCCAATGGAACGTGACGTTCGATGTATAGTTCTGCCATTTTGGATAGACCTCGCCATATCCGGTGAACCAAGCGTCATCGGGCGCAACCGCCGAGACGCTGGAAATCAGTGACGGCGTCAAGAAACCTGCGATATTGACGCGGCTCCATTGGGAGCCGTTCCAATGGAACAGCCGCGCCTCGGGATTGCAGGAGGAACCGCAATAGTAATAGCCCGCTGCCCAGATGTCGTTCGCCGAGGTCCCCGACACACTGACGATCTGGGCGGTGGTGTCGGGAAAAGCGGCCGGCGTCCATGAGGTGCCGTTCCACTGGAGCACGAGCGTGCCACCCTTGAGGGTATATCCGAACGCCCATGCATCGTTGTGAGCGGGGGCGTAGACGGAGTAGAGCTGCGCCACTTGATACTGGTTCAGTGAAAGCGCCGTCCACCGTTTGCCGTCCCAGCCCAGTATGAGCGGCACGTCGTAGCTTTGGTTCGGCCAGTCATCGCCGACGGCCCAAATTTCCTGTGCCGACACGGCACTTATCCCGGACAAAAAGCTCGCGATACCCGAAACCGGCGTTTTCAATCTGGTCCATGCGGTGCCGTTCCAATAGTCGACGATCGTATGGCCGCAAATACAGCCCGGATTCTCTTCGTAGCCGGCAGCCCATACGGCATTGCTTCCTAGGGCTGCGATCGAATTGAGTTGCGCGGTCGGCATCCGAGTTCGTGGGGTATGGACGATCGACCATGTGACGCCGTTCCAGTGCTCGGCCAGCGTGTCGGTGAGATACTCGCTGCGCGCCGGCCACGCGCCTACCGCCCAAGCGTCGCTGGAAGATAAGTCCGCGGCTACGTACAGCACGTTGCCGAGCTTGCGGCCTTTGTTTGCGCTCGTGACGACGTGCCATCGCTCGCGCATCGCTGGAATTCCATGCGCTCGTAGATCCGGCGCAAGCGGCGAAAATGCGGAGTAAGCGCTATTCGAAGAACCCTGTCCGGATAGACCGCCGCCGCACGCGCTAAGAATTGCCGCTGCGATCAAAGCGGTTAACGCCAAAATCCGAGGACGGTGCATAGAATGCCTCCACGATGCTGACCGGCGAGAACCGCGTCTTACCCAAACACGCCCCGCAGCAAACGGGGCCTAGACACGTTGGTATGAGAGCCCTGCCGGTGCGGCTGGATCCAGCGACCTACCTTCGGCTCCGGCGTCAAGCGCAGCTCCGAAGGGCGCGCGATGAATGAGCTCATGTCGGTGGCGCTGCGCGAACATTTGGAGGCGCACCCGATTCCGCGCGAGCGCCTGCGCGAACTGGCGCGTGAGATCGTTGCCGACGATGAAGATCTTCTCGAAGCGTTAGCGCGCGTCTACGTGTTCTTCCTCGACGAAGACGACGTGCTCGAGCTCTATGCCGAGCACGTCGGCTCGCGTCGGCAGCTCGTTCGCCCCGAGCTCCTCGAGTCGGCCCTAGCGTTGCCGCAGGCCTTTGCGGAAACCGCAACAACAATCGACGTTAGCGCGCATATGGAGAAGTGGCAGAGGCGTTGAATGCGGCGGTCTCGGAAACCGTGATGATTCATCTGGCAACCGGCTTGGCGATCAGCGAGCAACGCGTGCTCCTGGTCGCGTCGCGGTATGCAAATCATGCGGAGCCACTGTGGAACCTGCCCGGCGGGCGACAACAGCCAGGCGAACTGCTTTCGCAAACGGTCGCACGGGAAATCCTTGAAGAGACGGGCTTACGCGCGCGCGTTTTGGAGCTTGCCTACATCAGCGAAAGTTACGATGGTCCGACGCATTTCTTAAACGCCACCTTTTTGGTGGACGTGGATGACATGAAGGGTGCGTCCCTCGACTCCGCTCGGGATGACAAGAAGAACTACGCTCGGTCCCTCGACTCCGCTCGGGATGACAAGAAGAACGACGCTCGGGATGACAAGAAGAACTACGCTCGGGATGACACGGAACAGGATCACGTCGTCGGCGCAGAGTGGGTGCCATTGCAGGAAGTTGGGCGTCGGATCGTCGTTGCCGTAGTGCGCGAGCCGTTACTCGCGTATTTGAAGGGCGAGTTATCGCGGCGGTATGCCGGTTTTCATCATGCCGGCATCACGATCGAGTGGCCTGCCGGCTCGCAGTAGCGCTCGAGATCCAACTCTGCCGCTCCAGCGTATGGACGATGACGTCCACCGGCTTTCCCCCGACGCTCGCGCCGCGCGGAAGTATACCGTCGTCCACAAAGCCGGTGTGCCGGAGTACGGCGCGCGAGGCGTGATTTTCCGGTAAACAGTAGGCGCGAATTCGGCGAAACTCACAACAGCGGAACCCTTCGTCGACGATCGCGGCGACCGCTTCGCTCGCGATTCCGCGACCGCGATGTTCTCGGACGACGCTGTAGCCGATTTCGCCCGACGAGGGACTCGTTTCCGCGACGCGGAGCGACACCCAGCCCGCCGCCTCCGGTCCGCGCAGAAAGTGAATCAGCCATTCGTAGCGACCGCCGGTTTGCGGCGCTAACCGTGTCGACCGAGCAGCGATTGCCCGCATGAACTGCGCGCGGTTGACCGCGGGCAGATCCTGATAGTCGCGCAGATCGGGACTGTGCAGGACGTCCCAGAGAACCGACGCGTTCGCCGACGTTACGGGCACGAGTCGCAGGCGTTGCGTGCGTAGAGTTCTCATGCAAAAAGGGGGTACTCTTGCCGCTTTACCCGTGCGGCGTGATCGCAACACGCATGGATTTCGCAGCGGCATATACGGGAACGCGTCCGGCTTGGGTCGATTTCACCGGGAGGGTGCTCTCCGCGCCGCGCTTCTTCTACGGGTCGCACACGCACTGCATGCACGAAGCGTTCGACGTACAGAGTAGCGCGGGCACGCTCGAAATCGTCGACAACGTCAGCATCGCGCCGCGCTGTCCCGTCGAACGAGGCGATTGCATCGAGGTTCGCGGTGAGATGGTACACGACCCGCGGCGACTTCCCGTCGTTCACTGGACGCACCACGATCCCACCAACCGCCATCCCGACGGTTTCATTCGGTTGCGCGGTAGGCTGTATGCGTAGCGCTTCCCTGGAGTCGCAACAGTTCCGGAATCGTTACGAAGCGGTAGCCTTTTCGCTTGAGCGCTTCGATAATGAGCCGGGTCGCCTCGACGTCGGCACTGCGATCGCATAGGCGCGCCGCGACGTGGTGACCCTTGCAAACGATGCCGCGGTTACCGTCGTGGAGTGCGATGATCGATCCGTCGCCGACGTACCGTAATACGCGGGTCGCGATAACGCGCGCCGGCGGATACTCCCAGTCGTTGGCCAGCGGCACCGACCACATCACCGGAACGTAGCGCAGTTTGCGAGCCTCGCGCAACACGAGCCAATCGCGCGCTCCAAAGGGCGGACGCATGATTTTCGTGTGGACCCCGGCGGCGGCGTAGATGGCTCGATCGGTACGTTCCAACGTCTGGCGGACGCCGCGCTCGTCGTAGAGGACGAGATGCGCGTGGTCCCACGTATGGTTACCGATGGCGTTTCCGTCGTCAACTTCTTGCCGCACCACCGCCGGATAGGCCACGACCGCTCGGCCGACCACGAAAAACGTCGCGCGAACGTGTTGTTCCGATAACACCGAAAGTATTGCATTCGTGTACGGCGGATTGGGGCCGTCATCGTAGGTGAGCGCGACGACTCGTTGGTTCGTCGGCCCATGCACGACCGTTCTTCCAAAGAGTTGATTGCCGGGGCTTTCCGTAACCTCGTAACCGGCGACCGCTAGTGCGAAAAGCAGCGCGAGGCAGGCAGCGATTCGGGCGGCGAGATGCGCTCGCACTCCTTCAGCCGTGCATCGCTTTGACGCGAGCCACCGCCGCGGCAACGTTGTGACGGAATTCCGCAGGACCGAAATCGCGAAAATCCGTGACGATCTGCCCGTACCGCGCGTCGCCTAACTGCGAATTTTGAATGAACACCAGATCCTTGGGGACGCCCTTTCGCAGATCGATGGAAAACTCTCGGCCCGCGCGCGACGCCCAGTAGTGCGGATCGGTAAAGGTCACGGTCCGCTCGCCGTGCCTGTAGTCCGCGAGCTGCTTGACGTAGACGGTATAGGAAGCCTTCGCATTCGGCAACGCCGGCTTGTTGACGAGTTGCCAGATGCCGTCTTGCGTCAATCGTCCAAAAAAGAAGCTCACGTCGTACACGCGCGCGGCCGGCGCGGTAATCGTGATTTGCCGGCCGTTGAATCCGCGCACCGAATACTCGAATCGAGAGACGCCTTCGATATCCGACATGCGATACGTCTCTTCGTAGACCGGCGGCTTGAAATATCGCACGGTCATGCTCGCATAGAGCTGACTCGGCGCCTTCTGTGCGTGAATCGCCGGAGCGAAGCGGCCCATCTCTCCGGCCCCATAGATTCGCCAGCCGAGCACCAACATAACGACGCAGATGACGCCGATCAACAGTTCGATGGGGAAGCGGCGCATGAGGGCGGCTGCTACTTGGCGCGCGCGGGCGCTTCCTGGTCGAGCACGCGATTCACCAAGCGGTCGGCGGCCGTATTTTCCTTGCGAACGACGTGTCGAACGTCAACGGAGTCAAAGTGCCGCAGCAGCGAGCAGGCGCGAAGGTAGAGGGGCCGCAGCGCGGCGTGTTTGACACGATACTCGCTGCTAAGTTGCTTGACGACGAGTTCCGAGTCGAGACGCACCCGGAGACGGCGAATGCCTCGCCGGACCGCCGCTTCGAGCCCGATAACCAGCGCCGTCCATTCGGCGACGTTGTTCGTCGCGACGCCGAGGTACGAACCGATCTCTTCGATCGCGTGTCCGTCGGGGCCGAGCAAAATCGCTCCGCTCGCGGCCGGTCCGGGATTGCCGCGCGATCCGCCGTCGGCAAAGAGCGTCGCCTCTTCCATGCTAGTGTACCGTCGCTTCGTCGGTGCGGAGGTATAGACCGCCCGCCTGCGGGGTACATCTCGACCATGATGCAGTTATCAATTCTCCGAGGCGCCGCGTGCGCGCTGACCATCGCCTTGGCCGCGAGCCTGCCCCAAACCGCGCAGGCCATGACCAACTCGACGTTCTACGGCATCGTCGTTCACGTCTCGGCGAACAACATCAAGGTACAGAACCCCAAGACCAAAGAGAGCTTGAGTTTTCTCATCGTGCCGAAATTCAACGCCGTGTACCGCGAAGGCAAGACGATGCAAATGAGCGCGATCCATAGCGGCCAGTATGTCGGCGTGATCTACGACCAGAAGGCCCTAGGCATCCGGCACGCGGACCAAATCTATCTGCTGAACAACGCCAACGAGAAAATCAGCGCCATCAAGAACTGACCTAGTTTTCATCGAGCGGCAAGCCTGAGGGCGTTTGCCGCTCGAAGTATTCCTTCGAATATTTCGAGGGTATCGCAACGAATTTCCGCGCCGGTTGCGTGAAGTCGAAAGCGTCGAGGATGCTCGCGGCACGGTTGTCGGTGTTGCCGAGGCGTCCGAGATTCCAGTTGTCTTCGACGAAGCGCACGAGGCTGCCGAATTCGTACTGCGTGTGAGAGACGTACCCGGGCTGCGACGGCGACGTCATGCGCGCGTATGGCGAGATCAACAGCATCGGCACGCGCATGCCCAGGCCCTGGCCGTCGAGTTGCGGCGGCGCGACGTTATCGTACTGGCCGCCCCAGTCGTCCCACACCACGACGATCGCGGTGCTCTGCCAATACGGACTGCTGCCGATCGCGTTGACGACGCTGGCAACCCACGAGGGACCGTTATCGTAGTGCAGGCCGGGGTGATCGGACGTCACGGCGTCGGGAATCACCCACGAGACGTTGGGGAGCTGGGCCCCCATGATGTACGAAAAGATCTTCGTCTCCGGAACGATGATGTGCGTGTTCCACTGCGACCCTTCGCGTACGGCCTTGATCGCATCGAACGCATCCCACACCGCCGCCTGCGACGTATTGGTGAAGTACAGCCACGAGACGCCCTTCGCATCCATCAGGTCGCGCAGCGTCGCGTACGTGAAACACGGAAACGGACCGCGATTGCGGCGCTCCTTGCCGCGTCGCGTTATGTAGGAGGTGACGGTTCCGGGCGGCGCGTCGCAGCCCCAGCGCGGGGGCGACGGAAAGTCTATGACGTTGTTGCCGTGGCCCAGCGGCGTGCCGGCGGCGATGAGATCTTGGTGCGCCGTGAAGCTGCTGCTGCCTTGCGTCATGAACAGATGGTCGCCCAATACGTATTCCTTCGCGATGTCCCAATACGGCGCGATATATTGCGGATCGACGTATTGATAGGCGTATTTGCCGGACTTGACTTTCTTGTGGCCTTTGACGATCACGCGTTTGACGAGACCGAAGCCGTCCATCTTACCGCCGTCGTACTCGAGTTTGAAATCGCTATGCTCGTGGCCGAGGTTATCCGATTCGAGCGGTCCCTTTTTCAACGGAACCGTGATATCGCCGCTGGGCGTCTTCATCTGTCCTTGTGTCGCTCCGTCGGCGCCAGGGAACGTCGCAAAGAAGTCGTCGAAACTGCGATTTTCTTCCACGATGAAGACGATGTGTTGAATCGGCTGCGAGACCATTGGATTCGCCTCGCTACTTGCGGCGGGAGTCAAGGCGCCGGGCGATCCCCCCGACACCGAGTTGGAGCCGCACGACGTGGCGAGGAACGATGCGGCGGAAAGTAACGCGACGATGGAAACGTTTGACCGCATTAGCGCGCATTTTCCGGCCGATACTTGAAGGGCCCTCCGGTGCGCTCCAGAATGGCCGCCTGCCGGAGGTGGAGCTTGGCTGATTTTCGTTGTAAACTTTGGCCGGTAGCGTTGGCGCTGACGTGCCTAACGCTTGCGGCGTGCGGGTCCGGTTCGAGTCTCGTGACCGGCGCGGCGAACGGCTCGCTTGGGCAGGCGCAACGTGCAATGCGGCCGGCATCGGCGAGCTCACCAAGTCCGATCGCGCACGTCGTGATCATGATCCAAGAGAACCGCACCTTCAACGACTTCTTCGCGACGTTCCCCGGCGCCGACGGCACCACCGTCGGTAAGGCGCTCGGCGAACCGAACTGCACTCCTCCAATTACTCGAGGCCAAATCGCGCTCACCGAAAGCAACCTCGTCGTTCCAACAGATCTGCTTCATCAGTACAGCGGATGGCAAACCGCCTTTCATCACGGCAAGATGGACGGATTCGATCGAATTCTCAACAACAGCAACGAACTCGAATGCACCCAGCCATATCAGTACACGAATCCCTCGCAGATTTCGGAATACTGGGCGATGGCGCGGCAGTACACGCTGGCGGAGCACATGTTCACCACGCAAGGCAGCGACAGTTTTACCGCGCACCAAGACTTGATTCGCGGCGGAACAATCGTGCAGCCGGGTTTTGCCCTCGTCAACAGCCCAACGTGCGGAGAATGCCACTGGGGATGTGACGCGACGCCGGGAGCGCGAACGAGTCTGATCACCAAACGGGATGTGTGGCAGCCATATCGTCGGGCCGGCCCCTTTCCGTGCTCGGATCAATTCAAGGTGGCGTATCCAACGCTGCGGGATCTGCTCGATGCGAAGGGCGTTTCTTGGAAATACTACGTGCCGCCCTTCAACACGATCTACGGAAAGTTAATGAGCGCCTTCGATCTCGTTGCGGCGGTACGCAAGGGGCCCGAATGGACGACGAACGTGATTACGCCGCAAACCCAAATCCTTAACGACATTTCAAACCATCAGCTCGCCGACGTCTCTTGGGTCGTACCAAGCCAACCCGACTCCGACCACCCAAAAGAGAAGATCGACAATGGCCCCTCCTGGGTGGCAAGTGTCGTCAATGCGATAGGCACGAGTCCATATTGGAACTCGACGGCGATCATTATCGTCTGGGACGATTGGGGCGGATTTTACGACAATGTAAAACCAACGGCGCAGTACGGCTACGGTGGCTTGGGACCACGCGTGCCGGCGATCGTCGTCTCGCCGTATGCAAAGCCGGGGTACATTTCGACGACGCCCTACGAGTTCGGAAGCATCCTTCGCTATATCGAGGAAAACTGGAACCTCGGTTATCTGGGGACGAGCGACACGCGGGCCAATAGCCTCATCGACTGTTTCAACTACGCCCAGAAGCGGATCAACTTCAAGGTGATCGCGACGCGGTTGGGCCGGAACTATTTCCTGCACGAGAAGCCTACGTACGGTGCGATCGACGACGACATGTAGGCGAAACCGCGCGCGCGATTGAACGGTCTAGAGAGTACGATGATCCAGTACAAGAAGTCGATCGAGGAGGTCAAGAAGGCGCTCGCCTCGGTGAAGAACGCCGGCGGATCGCCGGCCGTTACGGATCAAAGCCCGAGCGTGCGCGCCAGCCGCGCGCTCAAGCGTTTGGAGAGGGTCGCCTCGGGCGCTTAGGCTTTACGGAACTGGTCGATTGCGAGCGCGCACTGCGCCGCTAGCGCGCGGGCGATATCTTCCGCCGCGGAACTGAAGGTGACGGCGCTGCGCTTGTCAATCGTGAGCATGCCGATCGGATCGTCGCCAAAGAAAATCGGAACGCACATCACCGCCCGGTAGGGCGGATCCCCCGATCGGGTGTTGAGGTACGACGGCAGATTGCGGACGTCGGCTTCGTTGAAGTACCGCCGTTCTAAGAACGCCTCGCCGAGCATTCCCTCGCCTAAGGCGTAGCTTTGCTTCGTCGGCACGTCTTCGTTGCTGAAGAAAAACTCGAGGCGGCGCGTGCCGGGATCGTACATCCACAACGCGATGCGCACGTCGTCGTCGGGATTTTCGCTCAAATAGTTCTTGGCCTCGCCCATCCGATCGCGCAGATAGTGCGCGAGTAACATCGCCCGCTCGTCATCGCCCTGCGCCTTCGCGAGCATGTCGATGTAGAGCACCGACGAACTGCACCAATTCGCAACGAGATTTGCATACTCTTCGATTGCGCTCTCCAACTCTTGTGCGCTCTCGCGCGCTTCCTCGCGCAGTTCAAGCGAGACACCGCCCAGCGTGAGTTTGCTGATGCCGGGCAACAAGACCGCCACCGCAATCAGCGCAAGCCATCCGATATCGACCGCATCGAGCACCGGCCAGTTCTCGCGGCGCAGTGAAGAATGGATCGGAAAGGCGTGGAAAATCGCGCCGAGCAACCCTCCCACGCCGATCGCGATCTGCGCCGCAGGCAGATACGAGCGCCAGCGAGCGTGCTCGCCGCGATCGTTCACGCGTTACTGGACGGACGGATCTTGAAAGAAGCCTGAAATGACGCCGGCGCTATCGGTGACGAACATAACGCCTTGCGTCCCGTTGTCAAAGACGGCGCGATAATGGTATTGGCGATATTGTTGCACCGCATCTTGACGGACGAACTCCAAGCGATGAAAATGTCCCAGGCTCGCAAACGAGCCGCGGATCTGGCCGAGCAATTGCGGCGTCAGTCCGTGCTTCACCTCATCGGAAATGTTGCCGGTGGGCATCTTGTTCGCGAGAATCTGCGCGAAAAACGTCGAGAATCGAGCGGTGAGCGCCGGGTCCGGCGGCACCTGCGGCGTGCTGGTGGCCGTGGCAGTCGGGGCGGCCGTAGGGGGTCCCGGGGGAGGGGGCGCCGGCTGTGCGGCGGACGCGTACGCCCGCAGCGATGCGGCAAAAAGCAGCGCAACAATAAAGTATTTCAGCATTACCGTCACTGCTTTTCAACGGAAAAGCCGCGCACCCCGCCGAACCGGCCGGCATGTTGCTGCCCCGCTCGTCATTTGCGCTTGCTATTGCCGCCACGTGGCTCGTCGCCTGTAACGGTTCCTCAGGATCCACGGCGGGCGGCGTGCCTGCCGGCGCCGGCGCGCGTTCCATGACGATCGGCTCGCCCATTACCCACATCGTAATGATCGTTCAAGAGAATCGTAGTTTCGACGACTTCTTCGCGACGTTTCCCGGCGCGGACGGCGCCAAGAGAGGCACGATGAGCAGCGGCCGACGGGTGAAGTTGCGCGTCGCCGACCTGTCGGAGCCGTGCGACTTCGGTCATTCGCGCCAAGGCTACATGCGCGATTACAACAACGGCAAAATGAACGGCTTCGACGAGGAAACGAAAGGAAAGTGCGGGCCCGGGGACGCCGGTCGCTTACCCTATCAGTACGTGAATCCCAGCGAGATTCAACCATACTGGTTCATCGCGCAACAGTACGTGCTTGCCGATCATATGTTCCAGACGCAAGGCAGCGGCAGTTTCACGGCGCATCAAGATTTGATCCGAGGCGGCACGACGATCGATAGCGTCAAGACCAAGACTATCGTGGATTCGCCGTCCGGACTGCCCTGGGGCTGCGATGCGCCGAGCGGAACGACGACCAGCCTGGTCGTCTGGGCGAAACCAAGGCTGCTGTATGAAGGCAAGGGAGGGCCCTTTCCGTGCAGCAACAAGTTCCCGCCCTCGTCAACATATCAAACGATGCGCGATCTGCTCGATGCGCAATCGGTGTCGTGGAAATATTACACGCCTCCGGTGAGCAAATACGGCTCGGGCGGATATTGGAACGCCTTCGACGTTATCGCTCCGGTGCGTTACGGGCCGGAGTGGGGAACCAAGGTCGTTTGGCCCGAGACGAAAGTCTTCGACGACATCTCGAATGGAACGCTGCCCGAGGTTTCATGGGTGATTCCGCGTGAAGGCAACTCGGACCATCCGGCGACGGGCGGCAAGGATAACGGGCCGTCGTGGGTAGCCAGCATCATTAACGCGATCGGCGCGACGCCGTATTGGAATACCACGGCGATCGTCGTGGTGTGGGACGATTGGGGTGGATTTTACGATCACGTCCCGCCGGCCGGCTTCGATCATTGGGGAGGCTTAGGTTTTCGCGTTCCCATGTTGATCGTTTCGCCCTATGCGCGCCAGACGGCGCCGAGCAAGCCGGGTTACATTTCGCACACGCAATACGAGTTCGCAAGTATCTTGAAGTTCATCGAGGAGAACTGGAACCTTGGCAGCCTTGGGACGACCGACGTGCGCGCGACCAGCATCTCCGACTGCTTCGACTTCGCGCAATCGCCGCGGAACTTCGTCAAGATTCCATCGTCGTATTCCGCGCAATACTTTCGGCGGCAGCCGCCTTCCTACGAGCCGGTCGATACGGAGTAACTACTCGGCGTCGGGGATTCGAACGTCGGCGGCCTGATGCAAGAAGAAATCGCGGCCCTTCGGGGCCTTGATGGCCGCAAATTCTCGCCGCCGCTGGTTGAAATCGAAGCAATCCAACGCCGGCGACGCGGCGCGAGCGTCGGCGGCCGCAAGGTGGCCGAGGCCGAAGAGATCTTCGGCAAACCGTAACACGCTCGCCGTCTCGTACTGCACGTGCGAAACGTAATCGCGTTTGGCATATGGCGAAATAACGAGCAGCGGCACGCGAAAGCCGTCGCCGTCGAAATCTTCGTACGGCGGCGCAACGTGATCGTACAAGCCGCCCCAATCGTCCCATTGCACGAAGATTGCGGTCGAATTCCAAAATTTGCTCTGCCCGATCGCGTTCACCAACGCCGCAACCCACGACGGTCCAAATCCGCCGCCGCAGTCCACGTGGTCGGAGTTCACGCACATCGGCGTGATCCACGTGAAGTTGGCGAGTATTCCCGCCGGCACGTCGGTCAAGAAGCGCTTCTGCGGCGCAACGACGTTCTTCCAGTCCGGTCCCTCATAGATGTGCTTCACCGCCTGGTACCCGGACCAGTCTGCCCCGTTGCCGCTCGAAGGACTGCCGTACTTGCTCGTATAGAAACGCCACGTCAAGTGCGCGGCATCGAGTTCGTCGCCCAACGTCGTATAGTCGAAGCACGGCTCCTCGAGAGGCCCGTTTGGATTGCGCCGTCGCGTCAGCGTCGGCACGAGATCGGAGCGACCGCCGCCGCACCCCCATTGCGTCGACGGCAGATTGACGGCGCTGCCCGCCTGCGCCGCGACGGCATATTGATGGGCCACAAAGCTCTCGTCGAGTTGCGATTGGAACGTTCGATCCGAGAGCACCCATTCGTGCGCCATGTCGAAGTACGGCTTTGAATCGCGATGCGGAACGTAAACGTACTGCGCGTAGCGCACGCTCGGCGGCCAAAAATAGGCCTTCTCCAAATCGAAGCCGTTCATGCGGCAGTTCGTTCCGGGAAGTTTCCCAGCGCCGCGACAGGCGGCGAACATCGCTTGCGCCGAGTGATCGATGTCGTACGTGACGGCAAGGCCCACGGGTTGCAGCGCGACGCGCTCGCCGTTTGACGTCATACCGGTCGAAACCGTGTCGGCCCCCGGGTAGCCCGCAAAGAGGTTATCGAAACTGCGGTTCTCTTGGATGATGTAGACGACGTGCGTTACTTTGCCGGCGCCGGTCTTTGGATCAAAAAGAGTGCGCAGCGACGGCGTGGCCGGCGCCGCGGACATCGCGCAGCCGGCCAAGAGGAGCGCCGCGACGCTCCCGAGACGCATCACTGTGGATCGCCGTGCGAAATCGTATGCGGCAGGCGCTCGAAGAAGTCGACGTTCTTTTGCGACGGAATGGTGTGGAACTGACGCGGCGATTGGTTGTAATCCAAAACGTCGCCGATACTGTTGGAACCGGTGTCGGTGGTATGCAGCGACGGAAGACCGAAGTTCTCTTCGATATATTTGAGGATGCTGCCGAACTCGTATTGCGTGTGCGAGACGTAGCCGCCTTGACTCGTGGAACCAGCCTTCGCGTAGGGTGACAGAATCAACATCGGCACGCGGAATCCCAGGCCGCCTTCCGTGTTCTGTTTGGGCGGAGGCACGTTATCGTAGAAACCGCCCCAATCGTCCCAGAGAACGATGACGACGGTGGAATTCCAATACGGGCTGTTGCCGATCGCGTTGACGACGCTGGCAACCCACGACGGACCGTAATCCAATTTTTCCCCCGGATGATCGTCGTCGTTGTCTTCGGGAGTTACCCATGCCACCTGGGGCAACGTGCCGTTGGCGATATCGCGCAACACGTTCGTTTCGGGCATCGAAACGTTCGTGCCCCACTCCGGGCCGTAGCGTACCGAATAGATTACGTCAAACGCGTTCAGCGTCGAACCCGCGCAGGTGTACGAACAACCGTTATCGCAGCCGTTTTTATTCCAGAAGGCGTTGCACGCGGCGTAATATTTCCACTTGACGTTCTTCGCGTCCATCAACGTCGCAAGCGTATCGTATTTGTCGCCGGCGTAGGGAAAGTCGCTGGTACACGGCTGGGGACCCTTATCGAATAGATATTTGCCGGCGTTCGTGATGAGTGAGAGCTCGGCTTTGCCCAGATGATCGCAGCCCCACGGCATCTGTCGCGGATTGTCGATGAGGCTCGTGGTCGTCGTAATGTGGGTGCCGCCGCGGATCAAGTCTTGGTGCGCCGTAAAACTGCCGCTGCCTTGCGTCTGAAACATATGATCGGCCAGCACCCATTGATCGGCGATATCCCAGTACGGCGCGATCTGGCTGCGCTCGACGTACTGGTATGGCAACGTTCCCGCCAACTGCGTTCCAGTCGGACATACGCCGAGATCGCTCAAATTGAACCCGTCCATTTTTCCGCCATCCAAGTCTCGCAAGAAGGCCGAATGGCAATGCTGGATATCGCTCGACACGATCAACGAATGGGGCTCGAGTTTCCGCCAACGATCCACGTATCGGCCGTGAGATTCGACCTTCATCAAACCACGAGTCGTACCGTCAGCGCCCGGAAACAACGCGAAGAGGTTATCGAAGCTGCGATTCTCCTGCACGATCATCACGACGTGCTGAATCGGCGAACTGCCCGAGTGCCGTCCGGGCGGCTGCGCCGCCGGCGGCGTGAGCGTGGATCCGCCGCCGCCGCTTCCTCCGCAGCCGCTCGCCAGCAAAACCGCCGTCAAGGTCGTCACTCCGACGAAAAAGACGGGCCGCATGGTGTGTTCCTTTATTCGGTGTCGGGCGCGAGGCCCGACGGCTTTTGCTCGAGGAAAAACTGCAACGGATACTGCGAGCGAATCCGCTTGAAGGTCCGTGCCGGCATCTTGATGTCGAAGGCATTTCCAATGCTTTGCGATTCACGGTCGTTCGTGCCCAAGGATCCAAGGCCGAATACCTTTTCGATGAATCTCAAGATGCTGCCGAACTGGTACATCGTGTGATCGACATGCGGCTTGGTATACGCGGACACGATCAGCATCGGCACCCGGAAACCGGGGCCGCCCTGCCAGTAGTACGGCGTCGGCGGGGCGACGTGATCGTAGAAGCCACCCCAATCGTCCCAGAGAATCACAACCGCGGTCGACTTCCAGTAGCGACTCTCCCCGACCGCGTTAACGATTGACGCAATCCACGACGGACCCTTGTCGCTCGGCTCTTGCGGATGATCGGAGTCGACGGCATCGGGAGTGATCCACGAGACCGCCGGAAGTCGCCGGCTTTTGATGTCAGTGAAAAAGTCCAAATTGGAACGCGTGACGTTGGTGTTCCATTCCGCACCGTAGCGAACCGCTTTGATCGCGTCGAAAGCGCTCCAAATTCCCGGCGTGTCACCGTTCGGCGGCTTACTCACCTTCACCGCATAAAATTTCCAAGAGACGCCCTTAGCATCGAGCAGATCGCGGAGCGTCGGATAGGTGAAGCACGGGAATGGGCCGGCATAACGATAGACCTTGTGCGTGTATTTTTTGATGATCGCGGTGACGACGGTTTTGTTTGCGTCGCAGCCCCACGGATACCAGGTCGGGTTGTCGATGACCGCCTGAGTCCTCGATATTTGCGTACCGCCCGCGATCAAATCTTGGTGTGCGGTAAAACTTGAACTGCCCTGCGTTTGAAACGTGTGATCGGCGAGCACGTATTGCTTGGCGATGTCCCAATAGGGCGCGATATCCGACGGATTCACATACTGGTACGCTAGCAAGCACGACGGTGGACCGCTTCCGTCGGCGCCCGTCCCCACTAAGTCAAAGCCGTCCATCTTCCCCGCATCGAGTTCGGTTTTATAACCGTTATAGATGTGGTCCAGATCGCCACCCGCGAGGAGGCTGACTTCTTGCAACGGCACGGTGGTCGGCTGCGTAATGGGATGTGAGCAGCCGTTGGCGATCGAGGGAGGCATCGCCGCCGCCTTCCCCACCGTCGCTCCGTCCGCGCCGGGAAACACTGCAAACAGATTATCGAAGCTGCGATTCTCCTGAATAACAATGACCACGTGCTTTATCGGATTCGACGTCGTATCCGCCGCGTCTGAAGAAACGGGCGGTAGGCCCATCGCCGCGGGGGAACCGCCTCCGGCGCCGCCGCACGCTGCTATTGCGCAGGCCATTGCAATCGTCAGACACCATAGGATGGCGCGCACAGTCTTCATTGTTTCTAGTCGTTAGGAGCGCACGCATCCAATCCTCTGTGCACATCGCGCCATGCGCACGAAGTTAACTCTAGTACTTCATTTGTAAAAGTGGTCGGGCTGACTGGATTCGAACCAGCGGTCTCTAGTCCCCCAGACTAGCGCGATAACCAAGCTTCGCTACAGCCCGTTACGGTATTTTTCTTCGCCTTGGCGGGTGCCCGCCCCTTACGGAGTAAGCAGTTGGGTCAACGCTCGCAACGCCAAGACGTACCCGCGCGCTCCCAAACCGCTAATAACTCCACGACAAGCGGCAGCCGTTAGGCTCGTTCGCCGAAATTCTTCTCGAGCCGCAATATTGGAAAGATGCACTTCGATAACCGGAATTCCTATGGCAGCGATCGCGTCGGCGATCGCATACGAGTAGTGGGCGTATGCGCCTGGATTTAACACGACGCCGCCATAGGTGGCTCGCGCGTCATGCAACGCATCGATGATCGCGCCTTCGCAAGAGCGCTGTTCGCAGTTTACCTCTATCCCTAGTTCGCGCGCCGACTCCACAATGGTCGCGTCGATCTCGGTGAGCGTCTGCGTTCCATACACTTCCGGATCACGCTCGCCCAGCAAGTTGAGATTGGGGCCATGCAGCACCAAAACGTGCATGGGCGCGCTTTCTTTAGAGGAAAAGGACGCGCCTTCGCATCACAGGGGCGCCATGCCCGACGCCGTGCTCTCCGCCCCCGCGCGTGACGCCGGCGTCGCGTTCGTCGCCTCGGTGACGACCTGCCTCGTCGCGGAGATTCAACGACGTCATGACCTTTGGCCGACTGCGAGCGCAGCCGTCGGACGTTTGGCGACCGGCGCGGTGCTCTTTGGCGCGGGACTGAAAGGTAGCGAACGCGTCTCGCTGCAGATTGCAGGGAGCGGCCCCCTGCGCACGCTGGCCGCAGACGCGTGGCTATTGGATCCGCAAACGATCGGCGCCCGCGGATACTCCCAAAACGCTCGAGTAGATCTCCCCGTTGACGCACGCGGCAAATTCGATGTCGCGGGCGCCGTGGGAAAGGGCTCCCTGCAAGTCACGCGTTCGACGGAGGTCGGACAGCCCTACGTCGGCGTCGTGCCGCTACACTCCGGCGAAATTGGAGAAGATCTTGCACTCTATCTCGCCCAGTCCGAACAAATACCAAGCGTGGTCGCGGTCGGCGTCCTCGCCAATCCCACCGGAATCCTCGCGGCCGGCGGGCTCTTTGCCCGCGTGCTGCCTGGAAGCGACGAACGCACCGTCGTTGAACTCGAAAAACGCGCCCGGGCGCTGCCGCCCGTTACTACCAGCATAGCGGAGGGTGCGACAGCGGAGGATCTGCTGCATCAAATCGCCGGTGACTGGGTACTCGGCTCGGTGCATCGCAAAGAGGTGAAGTTTGCGTGCCGCTGCAATCGCGAAAAGGTTGAAGCGGTTCTACTGGGACTCGGCGCGGACGAGTTGCTCGAACTGACGCGGCGGCCCGATGGCACAGAAGCCATCTGCGAATACTGTAAAGGGCGTTACACTTTCACGACGCCGCAAGTCGAGGCGCTTCGCGCGCGACTCGTAGGAACCTAGCGAAGGATTCGAATGAAGCGGCGCGAGCCGACGGACAGCACGGCCGGCTCCTGCGGCGACCACGCCGCCTTTACGTCACTCACGGTACAGCCATCGACCTTCACGGCGCCTCCGCTGATGAGTCGTTCGGCGGCGCGACGGCTCTCGGCGAAGCCGGCTTTGACCAAAACCTCGGCAATGCGCCGGCACTCGCCAAGCTCCATCTCGGAAATGTCTTCTTGTGGAATTTCCTTACGCTGAATCGTACGTTCGAAGAACTCGCGCGCCGCACGAGCGGCCGTTTCGCCGTGATAGCGCGCTACGATAGCCTCCGCGACGCGCTTCTTCTCGTCCATCGGATTCGCGCTACCTGACAGCAGGCGCTGATGGATTCGCTCGCGCTCCGCCTTCGAGAAAAAAGCCGCAAGCCTGGCGTACATCTCGATCAATTCATCCGGCATGCGCATCAACTTGCCGAACTGCTCCGACGGAGGCTCCGTCACGCCGACGTAGTTGCCTAGCGACTTGCTCATCTTCTTCTCACCGTCTAAGCCGACGAGCAACGGGACCGTGGCGCAGATCTGAGGCAGTTGATCGAACTCGCGTTGAAAGTGCCTGCCCAAGAGCAGGTTGAAGAGCTGGTCTCTGCCGCCGAGTTCGACGTCCGCTTCGATCGCGACGGAGTCATATGCTTGCGCAACCGGATAGAGAAACTCGTGCAGCGCAATTGGCGCGCCCGATTCGTAGCGCTCTCGGAAATCGTTACGCTCGAGCAGCTGCGCCACCGTAGTCTTTGCGAGAAGTCTTACGAGGGCGGTTAGATCCAGGCGGTCGAGCCATTCCGAGTTATAGCGCAAGTCGATGCGCTCTAAGTCCAAAACCTTACCCGCCTGTTCGCGATAGGTCCGCATGTTAGCTTCGATCTCGTCGCGCGAGAGTTGTGGGCGCGTGACGTTTCTTCCGCTGGGATCGCCGATGCGCGCAGTAAAGTCGCCGATGATTAGAATCACACGGTGTCCCGCTTCGGCGAATCGCTGCAGCTGGTGCAGTACAACCATGAAACCTAAGTGCAGATCGGCGCTCGTTGGATCGATCCCGAGTTTGATTCGGAGCGGACGTCCCAAGCGTAGCCGCTGTTCTAAATCGGCGGCGGTTTCGACGTGCTCGAAACCCTCGAGCAACTCCATGCGATCGTTGCTCACGTGCGCAGTTCGACGATCGTCACGCCGGCCGAGCCTTCCTCTTCGTTCCCGTAGCGAACGCTGCTAACGCCGGGATGCGCGCGCAGATGCTCTTGCAAACCGCGTCCGAGCATGCCCGTTCCTTTTCCATGAATCAATTGCAACGGCGTCGTTCCCGCGAGCAACGCGTCGTCCAGCCACTTCTCGACTACCGGCTCCGCGTCGGCGTAGCGCATGCCACGGACGTCCAGCGAGGGGCGACCCCGTGCTGCCGCCGATAGGCGAACTTCTGCACTGCGGCTCGGCGATCTCGTAGGCGCCGCGGTAACGTGCGGGCGGACCTCGGTCTTGTCGACGAGCATTTTCATGGAACCGATGGCGATTAACAGCCGGTCGTCCCAATCCTCGGCGACCGTCGCGGTTTGATTCATCGACGTCACGAGAACGCTATCGCCGGGCGAATAGACCTGGTCCCCATCGGCGGCGTCTTCAGGCGAGGTGATACCGAGATCCTGATGGATCGCCTGGATCGTCTTCGATAACAGCCTGGTTTGCGCCGGCGTTACGCGCGCGCTCCTCCGGCGCTGCACATCGGCCTGGGATTGAGCTCGTGACAGTTCTTGCACGAATTCACGTAGCCGCTGTGCGAGCCGCTCGTCGGCGTGCGCGGCCAACTTTTGCCGCTCTTCTTCCAGCGCTCGACGCTGCAACGCAAGCGTCGCGACTTGGCTTGCGACTTCACCGCTTTGCCGCCGCAACGCACGTTCGGCATCGTGTAGTTCGGCGCTACGTGCGGAGAGTTCCGCGAGCGCGGCGTCGTACTCGCGCTGCCGTCCCTCCAGCAACTCCTCGGCTCGAGTGATGATGTCGCGGCCGATTCCAAAGCGCTCCGCCAGTGGCAACGCGAGTGACTGTCCCGGCGTTCCGACGTCGAGTTCGAACGTTGGAGTAAAGGTTGCCGGATCGAAGCGCACGCTCCCATTGGCCACGGCGGGAGTCGAATGCGCAAACAGCTTCAATTCAACGGAGTGCGTCGAGACGATGGCCCGCGCGCCGCACTGAAGTAAACGCTCGAGCAGTGCGCGCGCAAGCGCCGCTCCGGTGTTGGGTTCGGTGCCGGCACCGATCTCGTCGAGCAATGCCAGCGTCCCGGTATCCGCGCCTCGCAATACCTCCCGTAGCCGGGAGAGATGAGCGGAAAACGTTGACGTGTTGGCCACGACCGATTGCTCGTCGCCGATGTCCGCGATCACGCGCGTCCACTGACCGATACGCGTCCCCTCCGCGGCGGGGAGTTGCATGCCGCAATACGTCATCATCACGAACAGGCCCGCCATCTTCAGGGCGACGGTCTTACCACCCATATTCGGTCCGCTGATGATCAGCAGTTTGATTTCGTCGTCGACGCGCAACGATTGCGCGACGGCGCGTTCGCCCAGGAGCGGATGGCGCCCCCGAACGATCGCTATCTCCGGCCCGTCGCTCAGCTCCGGCGCGACGGCATCGCTGCGTTGTGCGACTTCCGCCTTGGCCGCGAGCAGGTCGAGCGCCGCCAACATCTCAACGTTAGTCTCGATTTGCGGCGCGGCGCGACCAACCTCGCGCGAGAGGTCTTCGAGAATGCGCGCGATTTCGCGCTCTTCTTCAATTTGAAGGGTGCGCAGGCGATTGTTGCTCTCCAGCGATGCCAGGGGCTCAATGAAAAGCGTCTGGCCGCTCGCGCTGGTGTCATGCACGATTCCCGGAATGCTCCCGGCGAATTCGGCCTTCACCGGAATGACGAACCGGCCGTTTCGGATGGTCACGAGACGCTCTTGAAGCGCCTTAGCGTTCTTCGCGCTACTCAGGATCGCGGAAAGTCGATCGCGCGCTTCCGCGTTGGCTTGGGTGAGATGCCGGCGAATTCGACTCAAGGCGGCCGATGCTCGGTCCAAGATGGTGCCGCGTTCGTCGATCGCCTTCCCGATCGCGTCCATGAGTTCGCGCAACGGCCGATATGCCGCAACGACATCTCCGAGATCGGCACTCTTGTGGACTGCTCGGTACGCCGCGGCCGCCGCCGCCAGTGCATCGCCGATCGATCGCAATTCCAGCGCGCCGAGCGTTCGGCCGACGCCGGCAGCTTGTGTCAAACTCGCCGTTTCGGCGGCAGGCATGATACGGAGGTCCGACTCGATGCGTAATTCGCGCATGGCCGCGGTCTGCCGCTGCGCCAGCCGCACGCCGTCAAAATCGGATTGGGGAGTTAACGCCACGGCGCGCGCGCGGCCGCGCTCGGTGCGGATTTGCTCGACGAGGCGCTCGCGCACCGACGCGAAATCGAGCGCTTCCAGCGTTCGTGAGTCGACGAGCGTCATGGCGTGCGTCGCCGATTATTCTCGTAAGAGTCGTTCGTTGAGCAGTTCCTTCACGACAACCGGATCGGCGGTACCGCGCGAAGCCTTCATCACTTGCCCGACAAGAAATCCAAAGACGTTCTGCTTGCCCGCGCGGTACCCGTCCACGACACCGGGATTCGCGGAAAGGATTTCATCGATGAGCGGACCGAGCGTTGCGAGGTCGCTCTGCTGCGCTAATCCTTCACGCTCCACGATTGCCGACGGCGAGCCGTCGCCGTTCCAACTGCGAACCAGCACGTCTTTGGCAACTTTTGACGTAATGCGTCGAGCTTCTACAAGCGCTATCACTTCGGCGAGGTATTCCGGCGTGACCGCGGAGTCCGCGACCGCGATCGCGGTTTCGTTCGCCAGGCGCGAAAGGTCGCCGAGAACGAAATTCGTCGCCTGCGACGGACGGGCACCCAGCGCGACCACGCGTTCGAAGTAGCGGGACAGCGATGGATTATCGATTATCTGCGCCGCCTGCCGCGAAGCCATCCCGTAATCGCGCATGTAACGCTCGAAGCGCTGCACGGGCAGTTCCGGCAAAGTGGAGGCGATTCGTTCGACGTCCGCCTTGGGAATTTCAAGCGGTACGAGATCGGGATCGGGGAAGTAGCGGTAATCGTGCGCCTCTTCTTTGCTGCGCATCGAATGCGTTACGCCGTTCATTTCATCCCAGCCCCGCGTCTCTTGTTCTATGCGGCCCCCGGACTCGAGCACGCCGATCTGGCGGGCGACTTCGCTCGAAATCGCGCGTTCCACCGAACGAAACGAGTTCATATTCTTAATCTCGGTCTTGGTGCCCAGTTGCGACGATCCGATCGGACGCACGGAGACGTTGGCATCGCAACGCAGCGAGCCTTCCTCCATTTTGACGTCGCTCACGCCGAGCGCGAGCAGCGTGCGCCGAAGCGATTCGAGATACGCCGTCGCTTCTTGAGCGCTATGCAAGTCCGGTTCGGAAACACATTCCATGAGGGGCACGCCCGCCCGATTGAAATCGATGAGCGAATAGTCGCTGCCCGCAATGCGCCCGTCACCCGACCCGGCGTGCGTCGATTTTCCTGTGTCCTCTTCGAGATGAATCCGCGTGAGCCGGCACTGGCGCAGGGTGCCATCCTCCATCCAGTACGGCACCGTTCCGCCGATTGCCAGCGGCATGTCGTACTGAGAGATTTGATAGTCTTTCGGCATGTCCGGATAAAAATAATTCTTGCGGTCGAACTTCGAGGAGCCGCCGATCCGCGATTCGAACGCGACACCGACCGTGATCATATGCTCGATCGCTTTACGATTGGGCACCGGAAGTGCGCCGGGTAAGCCGAGGCAAGTCGGGCAGATTTTGGTATTGGGTTCGCCGCCGAACTCGTTGGGACAGCCGCAGAACATTTTCGTCGCCGTCTTGAGTTCGACGTGACACTCGACGCCGATTACCTGTTCGTAGCGATGGTTCATGCGCTCATCCGTTGCGTCAGCGGCGGGTGTTCGTCACGATGGTTGGTCGCATGCTCGTAGGCGTGCGCGGCGCTCAACAGGAGACGCTCCGCGAAGAGCGGCGCGCAGAGCTGCAACCCGATCGGCAACGGCTCGTCCCCGTCTGCCGGCGTTATCCAACCGCACGGGACCGAAAGCGCCGGGAGTCCGGCGAGCGACATCGGGATCGTGTAGTAATCCATCAGATACATGCTGTACGGGTCGCTCTTCGCGCCAAATCGGAATGCCGGACAACTGGCGGCGGGACACGCGATGAGATCGCAGGCCCCGAAGGCGCGCCTGAAATCTTCGGCGATCAGCGTCCGTGCCTTTTGCGCGCGGACGTAATAGGCGTCGTAGTACCCGCTCGAGAGCGCGTGGGTGCCGATCAGAATGCGGCGTTTCACTTCGGCGCCGAAGCCGGCCGCTCGGGTCGCGTCGTACATCCCACGCACGTCGGGACCCTGCACGCGCAAACCATAGCGCACGCCGTCGAAGCGCGCCAGATTCGACGAACATTCCGCCGGTGCAATGAGATAGTACGTCGCGAGGCCGTAGTCGGCGGTCGGCAGCGAGACGTCAACCAATTCGGCGCCAAGGCGTTCCAGATCGCGGTACGCGGTGCGATAGAGGCTTGCCATGTCGGCGCCTAAGACGCTTGGATCGAACTCCGCCACGATGCCGATTTTCAACCCACGCAAATCGTCACGCAGATGCGCGGCGGTGGATTCCACCGGACGGTCCACCGACGTCGCATCCATCGGATCGTATCCCGCCAGCGCATCGTAGGCGAGCGCGGCGTCTTCGATCGTTCGAGTCAGCGGCCCAATTTGATCCAGACTCGACGCGAACGCGATCAAACCATAGCGTGAGACCCGTCCATACGTGGGCTTGAATCCAACGACTCCGCAAAACGCACCCGGCTCCCGAATGGAGCCGCCCGTATCGCTCCCGAGGCCAATCGCCGCTTCAAAGGCGGCAACCGCCGCCGCCGAGCCTCCACTCGAGCCCCCCGGGACGCGAGTCAGGTCGTACGGATTGCGCGTGACGCCGAGCGCTGAGTTTTCGCACGAACTGCCCATCGCAAACTCATCGCAATTCGTTTTCCCAATCGCGATCGCGCCCGCTTCGACCATCCGCGCCACGGCCGTCGCGGTGTACGGGGCGATCCAGTTCTCGAGGATCTTGCTTCCGCACGTCGTGCGCGAACCGTCCACACACATATTGTCTTTGACGGCGAGCGGAACGCCCGCCAAGGGTAAGCGTTCACCGTGCGAAATCCGTGAATCGACGCGCGCGGCCTGTGCGCGTGCGTGCTCCGCGAGTACGGTCAAATAGGCGCCGACGTCGCGATCGATGGATCGGACTCGTTCGAGGGTTGCCTCGACGATTTCGGCCGCGCAGACCTGCCGATCGTTCACCGCCTGCGCGATTCGGGCAGCGCTGGTGTCGACGAGTTCTTTGGGCAATGCCACGATTGCGCTACTCTGCGATTATGCGCGGGACGCGGAAGAAGTTGCCGAGCCGTTGCGGTGCTTGCGCCAAGACCGTTTCACGATCGAGCGAAGGACGAATGGTGTCGTCACGCGTTACGTTGCGCGATTCGACAACTCGAGCGGTCGCCGCGACTCGCTGAGTGTCCAATTTCTCAAGCGCAGCGACGTGCTCCAAAAGGTTGCCGAGCTGAGCGTCGAACCGCTCGATCTCGTCGTCGGTAAGCGCGATTTGTGCGAGTTTCGCCACGTAACGGATGTCGATCCCGCGATCGCTCATACGCCGCGCGACTCCAAAAGTGCCAAGGTCTCCACATGTCCTGTTTGCGGAAACATGTCGAATGGTTGCATGATGGCGATACGATAGCCCTTGGCTATCAGAAACTTCAAATCCCGTGCCAGCGTCGCGGCATCGCAGGAGAGATACCATAGTCGTGCCGGTCGAGCGCGTGCAATCGCCTGCAGCGTCGCTTCGTCGGTACCCTTTCGGGGCGGATCCAAGAATACCGCAGACGCATCGCGCAACGCCGGCGCGACGTTTGGCGATGCGATGGCTTCTTCGACGCGGCCCGTTTCGAAACGCACGTAGTGCTCCAGCGCATTGAGGCGCGCGTTGGTCCGAGCCTGCGCAACGGCCCGCGAATCTTCTTCTATTCCTACGACGCTCCAGCCGTGACGCGCAAAGAAGAGCGAAAAGGTACCGACCCCGCAGTAGAGGTCGATGAGTCGTCCGGGCTGCGTCAAACTCGGAGCGAGCGTTTCGAAGATGCGCCGAACGATCTCCGTATTGACCTGAAAGAATGAGCCGGCCGAAATCCGATAACGCAGACCACCGATGACCTCGTCGATTTCAATGCTCCCGGCCAAGACACGATGTTTACGGCCCAGGATCGCATTTTCGCCGGGCAAGTCAAAAGAGTTTTCGATACCCCGCAGTCCGGGAACGTCCCGAATCAATGGGGCCGCCATCGTTGCAGCCGCCGCCGAACGTCGATCGGTCGTAATGGTCAACACCGCCTCGCCGGTCGTGCCCGCGCTTCGCGCCACGAGATGGCGCGCCTCGTGCAGCGTGCGTTCCATGAGCGGCGTGCTGCGAGCACGGTCGAGCTGCCGTAACAAATCGTCGAGTTTCGGCGTGACGATCGGACAGTGATCGATCGCGACGATGTCATGCGATCGCTGCTTGTAAAATCCGAGCGCCGGTGGCTTCGCCTTGCGTTCGATCACGAGGGCCATTTTATTGCGGTAGGCGCGCGGGTTCGACATACCGATGGTGGCGCCCACGTCGACGTCGTTAAGACCTGCGATTCGCGCCAACGCCTGTCGAACGACGTCACGTTTCCATGACAACTGCGCGGCGTACTCGAGATGCTGCAATTGGCAACCGCCGCACGTTCCAAAAACGGGACAGAAGGGTACGGCCCGGCGCGGTGATTCTGACAAGAGCTCGAGCATCCGCGCAACGGCGAAACGTTGTTTGACTTCCGTGACGCAAACTCGGGCGCGTTCCTGCGGAAGGGGACCGAAGCAAAACACGACGAGACCCTCGGCGCGGCCGACGCCTTGGCCGTTCGCCAGCAAATCCGTAAAGAGTAGCTCGAGTTCCGAACCCGCCCGAAGCGGTTTACGCGCTGTGGCGCTGTTCGTCGAGGGCCTTGAGTAGCGAGTTCGCTTCGTCGATGAGTTCCTGTATGCGTTGGCTCGTTGGATCTTCGCGGCGGTCCTGCGCGGTTAGACGTACCACGGCATAAACGAGCATTGCGGTCGCGGCCGCAACGCCGGCTCCGACCCCGATCCAAAGCAGCGTGCGTGACTGCATGGCTATCTTACTTCGGTTCGCGGTGCCGCGCTGCCTGTCAGCACGACGTCGTCCAAGAACTGCTGCGTCGCCGCGTTTCCATATCCATCACCATGAACGCCGAAATACAGCCAGTACGTGTTGCCAGCATACCCCGAAAGGTTCCAACTCCCCCGAACCCATCGCGGCGCATTATTAACGGCCTTATACAAATTGACCACAACGTTACCGCGTTGATCGAGCAGGTCGGCCTCTTGGTACGCGAATCTGGTATCCGCTTCGTTCGAGAGTTGATAGAGGTCCGCGGTCAAGATCGCGCCGATCGGAATCCGTACGGCCTGGCAAACGCCGGAATCTCCCGCTGGTTCACTGCGGCCATCGCGCGTTCCCGAGTACTGCGCGAACGACCGCGGCCGCGAAGGAGCGGCGGTGACATACGCCGCCGCAGCACCACATTGAATCCAGCCGCCGTCGATCTTGCCGCTCTCAAAGCCGCCGTTGGAAAGAACGTTTCCCGTTGCCGAGCCACTCGACGCTCTCAAAATGGCAGGGAGTTGAAAATGATTCGCCGTCGCGTGCCGCTGCACTAATGACGCTTGCGCGAGGAGCATCATCGCGAAAGGCACAACGCATAAAATAACGACCGTTGAGCTAGCGGGCACCCAAGAGTTCAACAACCGTTTCGCTCGCTGCGCGAGACTCCACTGATGAGCCTCTCTCGGGTTCGTGTTGACCTGTACTGGCGGAGAGGGAGGGATTCGAACCCTCGAGAGTACTCCCACGCGGCTCGCGCCGCGCGGGCCCCAAGAGTTCAACAACCGTTTCGCTCGCTGCGCGAGACTCCACTGATGAGCCTCTCTCGGGTTCGTGTTGACCTGTACTGGCGGAGAGGGAGGGATTCGAACCCTCGAGAGGCTCATCACCTCTGCTCGCTTTCCAAGCGAGTGCATTCGGCCGCTCTGCCACCTCTCCATACGGGCGCGCTATCCCGGGCACTCCTGGGCGACGCCCTCGAGATGAGCCAGCCAGAAATCGAAACTTGCACGCGCTTGCGCACAAAGCATTGCGTCTCCGGGCATGACCTCGCGATGGAGAGCTCGCCCCAGCGTCGCGCGCGCTCCGTAGTTGGCGTCGATGACGAGATCGGCCCGCTGCAGGTGTTCGATGAGAGACTGAGGGAGCGGGACGTCAGGCGGCAACGTGCTGATGACAATTTCCGGTGAATTTTCCTGCGGCCACGGTGATGCTTCGTAGGTTTGGCAGATGGCGCTGACGCGTTCGGCATCGCGTCCCCAAATAAAGGTATACGCATCATTATCGTGCAGTTCGGCCAGAATTGCGCGGGCGGTGGCGCCATATCCCAAGATCCCCACGCGCTTGAGCGCAACGGATTCATCGAGCAACGTTTCGATGGCCATTCGAGCACCGAGTCCGTCGGTCGTCGTGCCGATCGCCTGCCGCCCAAAGAAGATCGTGTTAACGGCGCGCGCGCGTCGTGCCTCGTCGGTCAGCGCGTCGCAGGCCGCTACGGCCTCGTCCTTCAGTGGAAACGTGACGTTGCAACCGGCGTAGTCCTCTTCGCGCAACCGTCGAATGGCCCCAACGCCGTCGCCGCGAGACACCTGAATCGCAACATAACTGCCCTCGATTCCGGCTTCTTCCAAAAAGTCGCGGTGCAGCCGAGGACTCGCGCTGTGCTCGACCGGATCGCCGATAAGCGCCAGCTTCATCGCCGTCCGCGCAACATGAGCCGCTCGAAAAAACGCAGGCATCGCGTAATCGCGAAGTCTTTGAGTTCGATCGGCTCGGTGAGGATCGTATAGAGCCCGCACAGCTTGCCACCCAGTACGTCGGTAAAGAGTTGATCGCCGACGACGGCGATCTCGTGCCGGCGCAGACCCAGATGCCGCTTCGCTCGCAAAAAACCGAAGGGCAACGGTTTGAGCGCATTGGGGATGCAGGCGACGTTTAGTTGCGCGGCGAGGCCGTTGACGCGTTCCGAAAAGTTGTTCGACAGCATCACGATGCGAAAACCGCGGTCGTGCGCGCGGGCAACCCAGCTGAGGTGCTCCTGCGCAAGTTCGGTCTCGCGAAATCCCAGCAGCGTATTGTCGAGGTCGACGATCAGGCCCCGAATGCCGGCCGATTCGAGCTCTTCGTGGGACACGGCATGCAGCCGTGGCGCGAAGCGGTCGGGGCCGAGCATGCGCGCTGCTTTGCGCCGCTTATCCCCGGTATCCTCGAACCTGTGCACAGCCGGACGCGGCCATCCTCGCATTCCGCTCGGTATTCGCCGCATAACCACAAGTCGTCCACAAGGATTTGATGCGTTGGACCCTATATCTTGTGGTATACTACATTCCTAAGCACTATAGGTGCGCCAATGCTGGTATCGAACCATTGCTAACCGAACGTCTGTTCGATAGAATATAGGAGCCGCCTCGTTTATGAAGTTCAGCCGCACGTATTCAACCCCCGATGACCCCTACGCGGGGCTCACGTTCGAGCCTCGTTGCTCAAAGATCGTTAATCCGGATGGATCGGTGATTTTCGAGGCGCCCGACGTGATGGTGCCGGCCGGCTGGAGTCAGGTTGCGGTCGACGTGCTGGCTCAGAAATATTGCCGCAAAGCGGGGGTGCCAAAGGCGACGGCGCTGGTAGAGGAACCCGGGGTCCCTGCCTGGCTTCAACGCTCGATCGCGGACGGGCCGGCGTTGGACAAGCTCACGCGAAACGACCAATTCGGCCCCGAACGCGACGCGAGGCAAGTCTTTCATCGCATGGCGGGCTGCTGGACATATTGGGGTTGGAGATATGGCTACTTCGACTCCGAAAACGACGCGCGAATTTACTACGACGAGATGTGCGCAATGCTTGCGCGCCAAATCGGCGCGCCCAATTCGCCGCAATGGTTCAACACCGGCTTGCACTGGGCGTACGGCATTTCGGGCCCGGCACAAGGCCATTGGCACGCGGACCCAACCGATGGCGTAGCAAAGCCCTCGCCCGATACGTTCACCTTTCCACAGGTCTCGGCATGCTATATCCTCAGCATTGAAGACGATCTCGTAAACGAAGGCGGCATTTTCGACGGAGTAATTCGTGAAGCGCGCATCTTTAAGGGTGGTTCGGGCTCCGGCGCTAACTTTTCGAAGATTCGGGCCGCGGGCGAGAAACTCACCGGCGGCGGGACCTCGAGCGGACTCATGTCGTTTCTCAAAGTTTTCGATCGCGCTGCCGGAGCGATCAAGTCCGGCGGCACTACCCGTCGCGCGGCTAAAATGGTCGTCCTTAACGCCGATCATCCGGATATCGAAGAGTTCATCAATTGGAAGGTTCGCGAAGAGCGCAAAGTCGCCGACTTAGTTATTGGCGCTCGCGTCTTCGAAAAGCACCTCAACGCTATCATTTCAGCGGCGCACGATACCCGGGTTCCGGAACACGCAAGACTGGATTCAACGCTCAACGCTCGTTTGCGCCACGCACTGCACGACGCCATCGTCGCCGGCGTCCCGCCCGGAGCGGCCCAAAACGCGCTCGACTATGCTCGTCAGGGCTATACCACACTCGAAGTGGAGCAATACGATACGAACTGGGACTCTGAAGCCTACATCACCGTTTCTGGACAGAATTCCAACAATTCGGTGCGCCTTACGAACGGGTTCTTCAAAGCGCTCGACCGCGACGACGACTGGCTTCTAACCAGTCGCACGACCGGCGACGTCGTCAAGCGCGTCCAGGCGCGCGACCTTTGGGAGCAGATAGCGGTTGCAGCGTGGCAATGTGCCGATCCCGGCTTGCAGTTCGACGACACAATTCAGGAGTGGCACACGTGCCCGAACGACGAGCGCATCAACGCGACGAACCCCTGCAGCGAGTTCGTATGGGTCGACGATTCGGCGTGCAATCTCGCAAGCCTCAATTTGGTAAAGTTTCTCAATAGCGACGGAAACCTTGATGGAGGACGATTCGCCGACGCAACCCGTATGTGGACCACAACGCTTGAAATTTCCGTCGCGATGGGGCAGATGCCGTCCAAGCGCATTGCCGAGAAAAACCATGGTTATCGAACGTTGGGGCTCGGATACGCAAATCTCGGCACGCTTCTCATGCGCATGGGTCTGCCATATGATTCGGAGGAGAGTTTTGGCTGGTGCGGTGCAATCAACTCGCTCCTCACCGGCATGGCATATCGCACCTCCGCGGAAATCGCACAAAAACTAGGGCCGTTCGAACGATTCGCGGCCAACACCGAGCCAATGTTACGGGTGATCCGAAACCATCGCCGCGCCGCGTATGCAGCGCCTCCGAGCGAGTACGAAGGATTGACCGTTAAGCCGGTTACGCACATGCCCACGCTCTTTACCGAAAAAACCTGGGCGCTTGCCAGAAAGGTCTGGGATGAAGCGCTCTCTATCGGCGAGGTGACCGGCTATCGTAATTCGCAGGTAACCGTAACGGCCCCGACGGGAACCATAGGGCTTGTAATGGATTGTGATACAACCGGAATCGAACCTGACTTCGCGCTCGTAAAGTTCAAGAAACTTGCGGGCGGCGGCTACTTCAAGATCGTCAATCAGTCGGTCGATGCAGCGCTGCATAAACTTGGGTATTCGCAAGAGCAGATCGACGCAATAGAAACGTACGCTAAAGGCACGGGAACGCTTCATGAAGCTCCTCACATCAATCGAGCGACGTTAAAGGCAAAAGGCTTTGATGACGACGCGCTCGCGCGGCTTGAGGCTGCGTTGCCCGTCGCATTCGAACTACCGTTCGTGTTTAACAAATTCGTTCTAGGCGAGGAGTTTTGCAAAGAGAAACTCCGCCTATCCGAGGATCAACTCAACGATTTCAACTTTTCGATGTTGAGAGACGGGTTAGGCTTTTCCGCGCTACAGATTGAGGAAGCTTCGGCGCACATCTGCGGCCGCATGACCGTAGAGGGAGCGCCGTATCTCAAAGACGAGCACCTAGCCGTCTTCGATTGTGCAACACCGTGTGGCAAGTATGGCACTCGTTACATTCGACCGCTTGCGCACGTCGACATGATGGCTGCAGCACAGCCTTGGGTAAGTGGAGCCATCTCGAAAACGATCAACCTCCCGCAAACCGCAACGATCGACGACGTAAAAGAGGCGTATCGCTATTCATGGGAGCGGATGATCAAAGCGGTAGCGCTCTATCGCGATGGATCCAAACTGTCGCAGCCGCTTGCGGCATCGTACGATTTGGGAGGCGACTCTGCCGACGAAGACGCGGCGACGGCGACGCAGCCGCAGCCTTTTATGCAACCGCTGCAAATCGCGGAGAAGATCGTGTATCGCTACATCGCCAAGCGCCGGCCGATGCCCCAGCGGCGCAGCGGTTATACTCAAAAGGCCACGATCGCCGGTCACAAAGTATATTTGCGAACCGGGGAATACGAGGGCGGCCAACTTGGCGAGATCTTCATCGACATGCACAAGGAAGGCGCGGCTTTCCGCTCGCTGATGAACAATTTCGCCATCGCGATCTCGCTGGGGTTGCAGCATGGCGTGCCACTCGAGGAGTTCGTGGAAGCGTTTACGTTCACGCGGTTCGAGCCGAACGGTCCGGTGGTCGGTCACGATCACATCAAGATGGCGACGTCAATACTCGACTACATCTTCCGCGAACTCGCCGTGAGCTACCTGGGGCGCTACGATCTCGCGCACGTGCAGCCGTCGATGCAGATGGATGCAATGGGCCCCGAAGCGCAAGCCGACTATATCGGCGAGGAAGAGGGCGGCGTGCAAGTGCGCCCCGCCGGCGTCGCGGAGAGGCTGCATCCGGTCAGCACGCATTTGCATCCGCGACAGGAGGCGGTAGCGGCGCAAAGCGCTACGCCGCCAACGCTTCATCCGAGCAATGGCAACGGCTCATCGGCAGGAGCCGCTACGGCGACGCTCGTTCGCGCCCAAGCCGTCACCGCGTCGAAGGCAAAGGGTTACACTGGAAACGCCTGTTCCGAATGCGGTCAACTCACGATGGTCCGCAACGGCGCATGCGAGAAATGCGATTCCTGCGGCGCGACGTCGGGGTGCAGTTAACGACTGACGCCGCGCTGCGCGACTCTCAAAAATTTCTCAGACCGCAGGTTTTTCTCAATTGAAGCGCAGATAATCGCCCATGACCCGTGTGCCTTGCGCCGCGTTTGCGGCACTCGTTCTTCTCCTCGCGCCCAAAAACGTTTTCGCCTCTTCCACGCAGTCACCATCGCAGCAACTCATGAGTAAGTTGCAATGGCGCAGCATCGGGCCATATATCGGTGGCCGATCCGTCGCCGTTGCCGGCGTGCCGAGTAATCCGCACTTGTTTTACATGGGCGGTGTCGAGGCCGGCGTATGGAAGACCGACGATGCCGGAACGGAGTGGGACAACATCAGCGATGGGAAACTGCCCGGCGTCGCTAGCCCAATCGGGGCGTTGGCCGTCGCGCCGTCGAATTCCAACATCATCTACGCCGGCACCGGCGAGGCAGACATCCGCAGCGACTTCGATACCGGGGACGGCGTCTATAAATCGAGCGACGCCGGCAAGAAGTGGTCGTATGCTGGGCTTCGCGACACGCACATGATCACCAAGCTCGTGATCGACCCTGGCAATCCGAATATCGTCTACGCGGCCTCTATGGGCCACGTCTTCAAACCGAACGTGGAACGAGGGATCTTCAAAACGACCAACGGTGGCGCGACCTGGCAAAAAATTCTCTTCGTCGACGACAACACCGGCGGCGTCGATTTGGTGATGGATCCCCGCAATCACCGCGTGCTCTACGCCGCGATGTGGCAAGCGCAACGCGTGCCGTGGAAACTCACGAGCGGCGGCCCTGGAAGCGCACTCTATAAAACGACCGACGCCGGCGCGCACTGGACGAAGATATCGATCCATCAGGGCTTCCCGCGCGGCATCCTCGGCAAGATCGGCGTCTCGGTCGCGGCAAGTAATCCTCGGATCGTGTACGCGATCGTGCAAGCCAAGGAGGGCGGAGTGTTCCGCTCCGCCGATGCGGGAAACACATGGCGGCGAGTCAACGGCGAAATGAAGTTGCGCCAGCGCGCGTTTTACTACACCGCGATCTTCGTCGACCCGACCAATCCACAAGTGGCGTACGTTCCCGAAGTCGACGGCGTCTACAAGACGAAAAACGGCGGGCAGACCTTCACGTTGCTCAGTCCACCACACGGCGATAACCACATCGTTTGGATCAATCCGCACAATCCAAAGATTTTGCTGGTCGGCAACGACGGCGGCGGCACCGTCTCACTCGACGGCGGCGAAACCTGGAGCAGCCAGATCAATCAACCAACGGGCCAATATTACCACGTCGCGCTCGACAGTCAGTTTCCGTTTCACGTCTTTGGCGCCGCGCAAGATGAAGGCTCGTTCGAAGGTCCGAGCGCGGCAGTAGGACCCGGGATTGGGCCGGGAGATTGGCATCCGGTCGCGCTCGGCGAGAGCACGTTCGTCGCTCCCGAACCGGGTGAACCGTTCGTCACCTACGGGAGTGGATATTACAGTTCGTTCGTCCGACTCGATCGCATCACGGGTGATGCCAAAAACGTGAGTCCCTGGCCGCGCTATATGGCCGGCGCGAGTTCCGGTGAAACGACATACCGCTTCGGTTGGACCCACCCGATCTTTTTTTCGCCCGCAAATCCAAAGGAGTTGCTCGTCGCAGCGCAAGTCGTATTCTCCAGTTTCGATCACGGTCAAACCTGGAAGATCATCAGCCCGGATCTGACGCGTAACGATCCCAGCACCGAGGCTCCCACCGGTGGACCCATAAATCTCGACCAAACCGGAGCCGAAACATTTCCCGACATTTCATCGTTAGCCGTTTCACCGCTCGATGCTGACGTAATCTGGGCGGGCTCCGCCGACGGCTTAGTGCACGTTACCACCGATCACGGCGGCCGTTGGACGCTCGTGACGCCGCCGCAGTTGCCGCAGTGGGCGCAGATTAGTTCGATCGATCCGTCGCGCACCGCGAAGGGAACCGCATATCTCACCGCTTCACGCTATATGTGGGACGACTATCATCCGTACGTGTACGAGACCACCGACTACGGGGCACACTGGACGGCGCTCACCAATGGGCTCCCTTCAGATCAGTACGTTTTCGTCGTGCGGGAAGATCCCCGCGAGCCGCGCCTGCTCTTCGCCGGCACGCGCAGCACGGTGTACGTCAGCTTGGACGGCGGCGCATTATGGCGACCCTTAACGCTGAATCTCCCCGGCGTTCAAGTGCGCGATCTCGCGATTGACTCGCGCGAAGGCGAACTGGTTGCGGCGACACACGGTCGCGCGTTTTGGATTCTCGACAACCTGGCTTTGCTGGAACAACTCGCGCGTGAGCCGTCGCTCTCGGTCGCCTCCCTCCAGCTTTTTACGCCTGAAACGGCCTGGCTTTCGCAGGCCTACGGCGGTGCTCCATTCGGCATTCCGAACTTCGGTGATAACCCGAAGTACGGCGCGGCGCTGTTCTTCACGCTGCCGACAGGCTATAACGGGCGCACTCCCGCTACGCTGAGTTTCTTGGACCCCAGGGGGTCGACCGTCGCCCGTTATACGCTTCATCCGGCGAACAAACACGAGCGTAAACTGTCCCCCGAACAGATAGCCGACTTGGACGCGACGCAAACGCGCCAGCGCGACGTCGAGAAGCTGACCGCCGTCGATTCGGGGATGAATCTCTTCCAATGGGATTTGCGCTATTCACCGGCCTACGACGTTCCAGGGTTCCGCCTGGTTCCGACCGATGACTTCCCCGATTCGGCCGACGGGCCGACCGTCGTACCGGGAAAATACGAAGCGGTGCTGCAGTACGGCTCCCAGGTCGCCCGCGCTCCGGTAATCGTGCGCCTCGATCCACGACTCCATCCCGCGGCAGGGGACCTCGAAGCGCGGCTCGCGCTGGAGTTGCAAATCCGCAACTCAATCGATCGCCTGGACCGCAGCATCGCGGACGCAATGTCGGCGTCGCGGCGGCTTCCTCCAACGGCGCGAACAGCGGTCGACGTGGAGATCGCATCGCTGATCCTGATGGACGTTCACTCCAGCGAGGCGGACGCGCTGCATGAAACCAAGACCCGCGAACAACTGGGTTTCTTGCTCAACTCCCTGGAAGGCGCGTACCAACGGCCCACGGCCGCCGAGTACGCCGCCTATCGCGATCTCGACGCGCTGGCTAGCGCAGGCGAAGCCCGTTTGCGCGCACTTGCATCGTTATAATTTCCCGTACAAGGTCACTCGCAGGTAGTCCATCTTGTTGATTCCGCGTTGCATCTTGGCGTCCAACGAAAGGCCCGTACGGCGGCGCGATCGGTGGAGCGGGGACGCTGCTGAAGGGCTAGGCCGTGCCGACGAAACGAAAGGCGTCATCGAAGTCTACGCCGGCAAACAAACCGGCACGAAACGTTAGCCCGACGCCTCTGAGGCGAACGACCGCAACGGGCCGGGAGTCGTTGCAGGCAAGATAATTCCGGCCAAGTTTAGTGGATCGTAGGCGCTCACCGCGACGGTTTCGACTTCGCCGCCGGCGCGGCGAAGCGCGCGTAACGCTTCGAGCGCTTCAGGCAAGGCAAACTGCTCGCCGACGAATCCGGCGACGAAACGCCCTCCGCGAATTTCGCCGCGCGCCTCCATGCGTCGCAACACCACGAGCAAGTCGCGCCAGCGGGGCGCAAGGCTTTCACGCGCGATCACATCGCGAAAAACGACGCCCCACCGCGCCAATAGCCGCCGCGCAAATGCCTCGGGTTCGATTCGCTGTGCTGCTGCGCTGAGTAACGTCCAGCGGCCACCCGACGAGCGGGGGCGTGCCCGAAGACCTTTTTCTCCCAGTCGACGTTTTGCGTCGGTGAGCGCGCGCAACGCATCGAAGCCGTCCGCCGTCACCAGGCCCGCTGCAATGAGTTGCCAGAGCGCCTCCTCAACTTCGCTGGCCAGGCGTTTCGTGCTGCCGGCGATCTCAGGAAAGAACGGCGCGCGCAGCTGCGCGATGCGGTCCAGGACGTCGTGGGCCGCGTGGGAAAGCGCGGCCTCGTTTGGCTCTCGCCGAACGATGAGTTCCTCGGCGCTCGCGCGCAGGAACAGCGAAATCGGAGCCAGCCGCGTCGGGCGAACCTTTGATGTCGCCTGCTCGCCCGTGCGCGGTTCCAGGGCGGGATGCGGGGTCAATCTGCCCCACATCACGTCGCCGGCGTAACAGAGCCGATCTAAGTATTCGGGCCGGTAAGCCGCGATGCGCGAAGGAAGAACCGACGCTTCCCACGCCGCCGCCGGAATTTCGTAGCCCTCCAACTGGCGAACGATCTGCAACGTTCCGTCAACGCCGTGCAGCCGCGATCCGGGCGCTACGTGTTGCCAGCGCTGAAGGAAACCGACAAATTGCGCGGACGTTACGGGCTCGATTTCACGCCGCAGCCGTCCGATGGTCAGGCGATGGATGCGCGCGAGCACGCGGCGATTGCACCACTCCTCCGAGTGATTTGGCGCGGTGAAGCGACCGCGCAGGAGCTGCCCTTGCGTCTCCAAGCGAATCAACGCCGCTTCGATCGCCTGCGGCTCGAGCGCGAAACGCTCGGCAAGCGCCGTAACCGTTATCGGGCCACTGCATTCCAGCCAGCCTCGCAGAATTTCCGCGATGGCCTCGCCTTGCGAACTGGGTGGCTCTTGCGCGACGATCTCGTTGATCGTGGGCGCGATCGTTGCGTTGGGATAGGCCATCCGCGCGACTGCTAATCGCTCCGCGCACGTCCATGCGTCGTCCCTCGACTCCGCTCGGGATGACAAACTGGACTCCGCTCGGGATGACAAACTGGACTCCGCTCGGGATGACAAACTGGACTCCGCTCGGGATGACAAACTGGACTCCGCTCGGGATGACAAACTGGACTCCGCTCGGGATGACAAACTGGACTCCGCTCGGGATGACAAACTGGACTCCGCTCGGGATGACAAACTGGACTCCGCTCGGGATGGCCGGGAGAGAACTGTGGCGCGGCGTTGCGCGGCCAGTTCGTCGAACCACGCCTGCCACGCTTCGACTGGCCGCAGAACCGTCAACGTCGAGAGCGCGTCGTGCAGTTCGTCGGCATCGCGTACGACCGGCCATGATTCGGCGCTGACCTCCGCGATCGCGGCCGGATCCAGACGTCCCGTTCCATCGGAATCTTCACGCGTCGTTCGGCGCAACGTTACGGCGCGGGCGCGGCGTTCCTCGAGTGGCGCTTCGTCGAGATACGCGTAGGGATTCGCATTCAGAATCTCGTGGCAAAAGACCGACGGCTCCGGCGTATCTATGGCTGCGGTCCGAATCTCCCCTCGCTCGACCCCACGAAGCACGCCGGTCAATCCGTCCACGTCCATCGCTTCGCGCAGGCAGTTATCGATCGTTTCGCGCACGAGCACGTGATCGGGGATTCGAATGGGGCCGGTCAGGTTTTCGGCGCACGCGGCCTGATCCGGAAAGACGGCCGCGACCAAATCATCGGCTCGCATCCGTACCAGTTGCGGTGGAACTTTACGTCCGCCGCTGAAACGCAGAATCGCAAGAGCGCGCGTCGCGTTCCATCGCCACCGAGCCGCGAACATCGGCGCCGGAAGCAAGGCCTGTTTCAGCGTCTCCTCGACGCTGGCCGATTTGACGAACTCAAAGACGATCTCGAGCGGAAACGCGTGTTGGTCCGTCAGGGAGAGCACGATCCCGTTATCGGTCGCGGCCGCCTGCAACTCCAAGTTGAACGAGCGGCAAAACTTCTTCCGTAGCGCGAGACCCCACGCGCGATTTACGCGCGCACCAAAGGGCGTGTGCAGCACCAGTTGCATGCCGCCGCCTTCATCGAAGAACCGTTCGGCAACGACGGTTTCCTGCGTCGGAACCGCGCCTAGAATCGCTTTTCCGGCTCGCACGTATGCGACGGCCTGTTCGGCGCCGGCGCGGTCCAGGGCGCATTCCTGCGCGAGCCACGCGTACGCTGCCTCATCGCTGCGCTGATCGATCGCCGTGCGAACGGCACAAACCTCACGCGAGAGTTCGAGCGTGCGTCCGTAGCCCTCCCCGTTCCAAAACGGAACGGACGGCGGCGCGCCATGCGCGTCGTCCACGCGGACGACGCCCGCTTCGACGCGCCGCACCCGCCACGAGTTCGTGCCCAACAAGAAGATATCGCCCGCCATGCTTTCGATCGCGAAATCTTCGTCGAGCGTTCCGATCACATGGCCGTCGGGTTCGAGGATCACGTTGAAGTTTGCGGTATCGGGAATTGCGCCGCCGCAGGTCAACGCTGCTAGACGCGCGCCGCGCCGCGCTCGAATTCGGCCGTTCACGCGGTCGTAGTGCAGAAACGTTCCGCTTCGTCCGCGCGACGTTGCGATTCCGTCGGATAGCATTGAAACGACCGCATCGAAGTCGCGCCGGGGCAACGCGCGGTAAGGATACGCCGTCCGCACCATGCCAAAGAGCCGCTCGACATCCCACTCGTGCTGCGCGCACGCCGCGACGATTTGTTGCGCCAGAATGTCGAGTGGAGCGTTTGGAATGGTGAGTGCATCCAAATTACCGCAGCGAATCGCTCGCACGAGGGCGCCGCACTCCAGCAACTCGTCGCGTGTCGTAACGTAGAACTTTCCTTTGGGAGTCGCAGTAATCCAGTGTCCCGACCGGCCGATGCGCTGCAGCGCCACCGCGATCGAGCGCGGCGATCCCAACTGCACGACCAAATCGACCGAACCAATGTCGATGCCCAGTTCCAGGGACGCCGTTGCGACGACCGCGCGAAGTTCGCCCGCGCGCAGGCGCCGCTCAACGTCGAACCGGAGTTCCCGGGCCAGACTGCCGTGGTGCGGCATCACGAAGCCTTCGCCGAGCCGTTCGTTGAGGGCAAAGGCTGCACGCTCGCTCATGCGCCTGGTGCCTACGAAAACCAACGTGGTGCGATGCGCGCGAATCTGCTCGGCAACGCGATCGTAAATCTCCGACCACATCTCCTTGCTCGCCACCGGTCCCAGTTCATCGCTGGGCACCTCGACCGACAGTTCCATCGTGCGGCGATGCCCAACATTCACCACCCGCGACCGAGGACTCAAGAAATGGGCGACGTCCTGTATCGGATGAACCGTGGCAGAGAGGCCGATGCGCTGCGGGGGTCGGCCGCCCTCGCGAACGATTAGGTCGTCCAAGCGCGACAGCGTCAAGGAGAGATGCGACCCACGTTTGCTTCCGGCGACGGCGTGGATCTCATCGACGACGACCGTGCGGACGCCGGCGAAGAGACGTCGCGACCGCTCCGCGGTGAGCAAAATAAACAGCGACTCGGGCGTGGTCACGAGCACGTGCGGCGGCGTCTTGAGCATGCGCAGGCGCTGTGCGGGAGTGGTGTCGCCCGTTCTGACCGCGGTGCGAATCTGGGCGAGTTCGATGTGGCGCTGCCCGGCGAGAGCGACGAGTTGTTCGAGCGGGCGCTCTAAGTTCTCACGAATGTCATTGGACAGCGCCTTGAGAGGAGAAACGTAGACAACGAGCGTGCGGTCGGGTAATTCGTTTGAGGCGGCCCGCCGCACGAGATCGTCCAGCGCGTGCGTGAACGCGGCGAGCGTCTTGCCGGAGCCGGTCGGTGCGGCGACCACGACGTCGTTGCCCGCTCGAATGATCGGCCACCCTTGCGCCTGCGGCTCCGTCGGACGGTCAAAAGTGTGGGCAAACCAGTCTCGGACGAGCGCATGAAAATCGTCCAGCATTCTCCCTCACGACTGCAGGCGAGGCTCCGCGGGTTGCGCGCGAGAAGCCGCGCCCATGCGTTTGCTACTCTGCGCTCTCGCGCTGTTTGCTGCGTCCGTGACCGGCGCTTCCGGTAGGCCCGTTCTGGGCGTCCGCGACATCGCGCGACTCGTGAACGTGGACGAGCCCGCAATCTCACCCGACGGGAGAATCGTTGCGGTCGTAACCGTCGCGCAAGATCTTGCTCGCGCGCGATACGTCAACTCGCTACTGCTCGTTCAGACCCGCAATGGCAGCAGCCGCGTACTCGTACGCGGTCGCGACGTCGCGGTTCCGCGCTGGTCGCCGAACGGCCGCGAACTTGCCTATCTCGCTCGCGGCGGAAACGACCCAACGCGCCAGCTCTTCGAACGCCGCGGGGACAAAGCATATCAGTTGACCCATTCCCGCGGTGACGTCAGCGACTTTGCCTGGAGTCCGGACGGAGGCAAAATCGCGTTTGTCGCCGCAGATCCGCCTTCGGGCGGCACGTATTTCTTCGCCGGCGATAACGATTACACGGCCGCCGCCCTGACACCGCCGGAACATCTCTGGATCGTTTCCGCCGAGGGGGGCGTCGCGCGCCGGCTCACGCGCGGCACGTGGACGATTGCGCCGACCGATCCGGGGGGCATCTTCTCGCCGCAGATCGCGTGGACGCACGACGGCCGGCACATTACGGTGACGCGCGTCGAAAACACGTTCAGCGGCGACGACGAACGGTCGACGCTCTGGAACGTCGACGTGGGTAGCGGCGCAATGCGCAAACTCACGAGTCATTCGGAACTAGAACTGACCCCGGGATACTCGCCCGAGGGCGATCATTTGGCCTATTGGTATCCGCTCAACGGCGATTTCAATTCCGAAAACACCCTACGCCTCGTCGACGCAGGGAGAGACTCGGATCTTTCTTCCTCCCTCGACCGAAATATCGCGGGAGGGCGTTGGCTCCCTGACGGGCGGCATCTTCTGATATGTGCCGCGGATCACACGCAGATGTCGGTCTGGACCGTCGATTTACGCGGGAACATTCGACCGTTTCCCTTGGGTGACTTGCACGTGGTTTGCGATCCGTATTCCAGCAGTACGTTCGACTCCGGAATGGACGCCGACATTGCGAAAGACGGGTCGATCGCCTTCGTCGCCACAAGTTCGACCAGGGCGCGCGAACTCTACTATCTGCCAAACGGCGCATCCACGCCGCGGCGCTTAACGCACCTCAACGACTTCCTGGCCGACTTCGCGATCGGTCGGATGGACGAACTCGATTGGAACGGGCCCAACGGTTTTGCCGAAAACGGCGTCGTCACCTATCCACCGGCCGGCCTCGAAAAGTCGAGCTCAAAACTTCCGATCGTGTTGCTGATCCATGGCGGCCCCGGACTTTCGAGCACGCGGGATTTTGCGTGGGAGCAATGGCCCCTGGCGCAAATGATTGCATCGCACGGGTACGTCGTATTGCAACCGAACTACCGGGGCAGCGATAACCTCGGAAACGCCTATATGACGGCGATCGTGCATGACACGGTCGCTGGACCGGCCGCCGATATACTGGCGGGGCTGAGCGCGCTAGGCCTCCGGGCAGAGGTGGATTCGGGACGCGTCGCCGTGTCCGGTTGGTCGTACGGCGGCGAACTCACGTCATGGTTGATCGGACACTATCACAATTGGCGCGCGGCCGTGTCGGGCGCGGCCGTCAACAGCGAATTCGACGAGTATAACCTTTCCACGTCTAACGTTCAGGATCGGTACCCCCTCGGCACGTCGCCGTATACCGATGACGGGCAGGGCATTTACCGCGAAAACTCCCCGATCACGTACTATGCGGCGATCACGACGCCGACGCTGATTTGGGGGACGACGCTCGACCCGATCGTTCCGATCACGCAATCGTACGCGTTGTATCACGCGCTGCACGATAACGGAATCCCGGTTCGCTTTGCCGTCTTTCCAGCGGCGACGCACGGCCCGGGCGATCCACGGCAAACCGTAGCTCTGACGAGCCTGTGGCTGGATTGGCTCGACGGGCACCTTCGATACGAAGGGAAGGGAAGTACATCCAAGCCGCGCGACCGAACGTTCTAGTGACGTGAAACGCCGTATCGCCATCGCGCTGTTGCTCGCCGTTTGCATCGGCGCCGGACCGCCGCCTCCGACCACAAGCGAGCACCTCGTTCTAGCCGGCGGGTGTTTCTGGGGCATGCAACTCGTCTTCGAATCGGTGCGCGGCGTTGATCGCGTCGTCGCAGGCTACGCCGGTGGAAACGCCGACACGGCGCAGTACGAAACGGTCAGCACGGGCGCCACCGGACATGCCGAATCCGTAGATATCCGTTACGATCCGTCCAAGATCTCGCTGCGGCAACTGCTCGACGTCTATTTTCTCGTCGCGCACGATCCGACGCAGCGCGACCGGCAAGGCCCAGACGTCGGTTCACAATACCGTTCGGAAATATTTTACACGTCGTCGCAGCAGCGTTCCGAATCGCTAGCCTACATCGCCGCGCTTGCGCACAAACACGCCTTCAACGCGCCGATCGTAACGATCGTCGCGCCGCTGCGTGGCTTTTATCCTGCGGAAGCGTATCACCAGGACTTCGCCATTCACAATCCCGGCAATCCCTATATCGTGGTCAATGACTGGCCGAAACTCAAGCACCTGCGCGACAAATTCCCGACGCTGCTGAAACCAAACGTCGCTATCCGCGGCTAACCGCTTTACGAGGGCGCGTCGGAGACGTGCTCCGCGTAAGTCCGAGGATCGAAATACCATTGCGGGAGCGATGAGGGAAACGTAATGTCCGTGAAATCATAATCCACCGTCGCGTCGCGCCCGAGATATTCCGCATCCTGTTCGTAGGTCGGCGTCCCATGGATATGCGTCACGATGGGCATGGAGTGCATCCACCCGAGCGTTACCGTAAAGAGCATGGGATAGACATGGTGGCCGCTGTCCTCTTCATAGAGTTTGTCGGTCGCCACGACTTCTTTGAGTTCGAGCGTCTTACGATCGACGTACAGTTCGCGCAAGCGATTGCGATCGGGATCCCGCCGCGGCATCAGGCTCACCTGTGTGGTATCGCCTTCGTCGACGATGCGCGTTACGCGGTAGTCGAACTCCCCAAGCACGGTAACCGACGCGATGACCGGCGGAAGGCTACCGCTCGGTTCGGGAGTAGGCACGAAGGTGCGCGGATTCGTGTGCGGATGCACGGGGGCGGGTTCGAATAAATCGGCGGTCGGCGGACCGGGATCCCACGGTTCGTTAAAGGATGGACGGAGAAATTCGAGAGTGCCGCGAGATGAGCCGCGGTAGACCCGACGCCCTAGCGCCGCCCGATCGATCGTCCGACACCAAATGTGATACGTGTAACTGTTGACGAGATCGGGATAACCATCGTCGAGCGTTTGTTTTCGAACCAAGGTGTAGGTAACGTACGGCGGCGGAGGACGATGCGAGCGAAACTGCCGGCGAATCTCATAGAGCAGTCGATCGGGCGACGGCAGTGGAATGGGCGTGGCGACTGCTCCGAGCCGCGCAGCGCCTGCCGTAACCGAGGTGGGCAGCAGCGCAAGCGCGGTCACAAGCAATGCAAGCGCAAGTAACGGCGTGTTTCTCACACCTGATTGTTTGGGCGAGATGCCGTTGAAGCTCCTGGGTTCTATCGGGGCGCCATTCGAATCGCGCCGTCAAGCCGAATGACTTCGCCGTTGAGCATTTGGTTTTCCACGATGTGGCGCGCGAGCACCGCATATTCGGACGGCTTGCCAAGTCGCGAAGGAAATGGAACTTGTTTACCTAGCGACTCGCGGGCCGGTTCGGGCAGCCCGGCAAGCATCGGTGTGTCGAAAATTCCAGGCGCAATGCTGACGACCCGGATTTGATGTTGCGCGAACTCGCGAGCGATCGGCAGCGTCATCCCAACCACACCGCCTTTGGAGGCCGAGTAGGCCGCCTGACCCACTTGACCGTCGTACGCGGCGACCGAAGCCGTACAAACGATTACGCCGCGATCTTCTCCCGGCTCGACGGCGCGATCCAACATCTTTGCAGCGGCTAGTCGAATCACATTGAACGTGCCGATTAGATTGACGGCGATGACTTTGGTGAAGCGCTCTAGCGGCAACGGACCCTCGCGCCCGATCACGCGTTCGGCCGTCGCAATCCCGGCACAGTTGATGGCCGCGTGCAATCCACCGAATCGCTCAGCCGCGGTTGCAACGGCGCGTTCGACTTGCGCGCCGTCGGTAACGTCGGTTCGAATAAAGCACACCTTGTCGCCGAGCTCCCGTTCCAGTTCTGCGCCCCGTTCGCTGACGTCGCAAATCACGACGTTTGCGCCGGCCCGCGTGAATTCGTTAACGCACGCGGCTCCCAACCCCGAACTGCCGCCGCTCACTAAAAAGGTTCGTCCCGCAATTTGCATAGGCGGCGGTTACAGGCTCGCAACGCCGATATCCTAGGGGCCGCCCGAGATTGACAAATCGCGGAGAGGGTATCTTACCAATGCCGGTCGCCACCATCGCGCGCGCAAAGGGGGTTTCCACAGTCATGAATATTGCGTTTTTGATCGTTCGGTTGATTCTTGGCTTGAGTTTCATGGCCCACGGCACTCAAAAGCTCTTCGGGTGGTTCGGGGGATACGGAATCACCGGCACCGGTGATTTCTTTGAGGGGCTCGGATTTCGGCCGGGTAAGGCCTTCGCGGCGGTGGCGGCCGTGGGTGAGACGCTCGGCGGCTTCTTGACGCTCCTCGGCGCCGGCGGGGCCCTCGGTCCGGTGCTGATCGTCGTCGTTATGCTAACCGCGATCGGATCGGTGCACTACAAGAAGGGCTTCTTCGTCAACAACGGTGGTTGGGAATTGAATACCGCCTATATCGCTGCCGCGGTAGCGACCGCGTTCGCGGGTAATGGCGTGTACTCGCTCGACAACTGGTTGGGATTACAGTTTCTCACGGATCCGCTTCAAGTATCGTACGCGTTCGCTGCCGCGATTCTCGTTGCAGCCTTGAATCTGCTCAGCCGGCGTGCCGCTCCCCCGACGACGCCGACGACGCGGTAACCCGCATGGAAACGGTAGCCTTTTATGGCGCCGGAATGCTCGGTTCCGCAATGGTTGCCAACCTCTTGCGCCGCGGGGCTGCGGTGCGCGTGTGGAATCGAACGGCGCAGAGAGCGAAAGCGCTCGAAGCGCGGGGCGCCCGTGCGTTCACCGATCCCGCAGAGGCCGCGGCCGGTGCGCAGCGCGTCCATCTATGCCTACACGACGATGCGGCGGTCGATGCGGTGATCGGCGCGGCGTTACCGGGCATCGGGAGCTCCACGCCGATCGTCGATCACACGACCGTTTTGCCGCAGGGCGTCGTCGAACGCACGCGCCGGCTCACGCAGGCGGGTTACGCGTTCGTGCACGCGCCGGTATTCATGGGTCCTCCTATGGCCGCGCAAGGACACGGAGTCATGCTGATCTCCGGCGCGCCGGCACTGGTGGAAGTCGTGCGTCCGTCGCTCCAGAACATGTGCAGCGACTTGCGCAACCTCGGAGCGCGCCCCGACGCGGCGGCGATTTTCAAATTGATGGGCAATGCGATGATTCTGGCGATCGTCGGAGGATTCAACGATTGCATGCGCATCGCGGAAGAACAAAAGCTGTCGCGCGCGCAGGCCTACGAACTCTTTGAGTTTTACGATCCCTGCGGGCAAATCAAAGGTCGCGGAAAGCGCATCGTCAACGGTGATTACGAGCCTTCTTGGACCATCGACATGGCCCATAAGGATGCCGCGTTGATGCAGGCCGCGGCGCACCACGAACGCCTTCCCGTGATCGACGCGATCGAAGCGCTGATGCGCAACGTCGCCGACCGCGGCCTGGGACGGCTCGATCTGGCCGCCGTCGCACAACGCTAAGGGTCTCCATGGAGCTTAATCCGCAGGCGCGGCGGGGCCACTTGGAATCGCGCCAATCGGATCGTGCACCGGCGAGCCGCCGCTGAAAGGTGGGACCGGCAGGGCGGTGCGTCGCGGAAGCGGGGAGCCGGTCCAAACCGGTCGTGGTGTTGTGAGCGGCAACGGCGTAAAGACCTCTGCGGGCGCCGGCGATGGAACGGTGGGATTGAACGGCGTGGGAGTTGCTAGCGTCATGCGCGCGCCGACCTGAATAAACAGGCGACGCGTTGTAGCATCGTAGCGCAGCGCGACGCCCAGTGCGCGAAGAACGCTGCCTACGGGAACGTAAACGTTATCGAACGACATGGGCGATGTCGGCGCGAGCGCGAGGCGAATTCGACGCGATCCCCGCCGAATGACGAGACTGCCATCTTGTATGGACACCGAATCGGCGAGGCCTGTCAGCAGCGGCGTGATCGGAACGTAAACGCGTCCGGCGATGAGGGTGGCATGCTGATAAGCGCGAAGGGGCCGCCCGTCCACGACGACGGCCACGGGAATGCCCGGTGGGAATAGCGGCACCTTTTACCGATATACCGCTTGCGATGAAGCGATTCATTTCGGCATTCCGCGCCGCAGGCTTTCGCTTCGCCCGCGATGGTTGCGCCTTCCTCGCGCAATCGATAGCATTCAACGCACTCTTTGCGCTATTTCCGTTGACGGTGCTCGCCCTTAGCGGCGTCACGCTGGTCTTGCCGGATGCCGAAAGTCGCACTATCGCTTTTTTCGATACGCTGGCTCCCACGCTCCACGACTACATCGCCAACAATCTGCAAACGTACATGTATGGGCGAGGCATTTCGAGCCTTGTGGCCGCGGCGTTCCTTGTTTGGTCGGGGAAAAACCTCTTCATGGGATTGGCCTATGCGCTGGACCGGGCGCTGAACGTCCCGAAAGGACGCGCACTCGTTCACAATCTTCTTCTGTCCGTCGTCATGCTGCCGGTTACCGGCCTGCTGCTCCTTGTCGCCATCGGTTTACCGATCGTGCTTTCGATCTTCTTTCAGGTGGCGGGCTTTGAAGACCCCGGTCGCGTGACGCACATTCTGGCATATCTCATTTCAATTGCGTTGGTGTTCATCGTCGCCGTAGTGTTGTACCGATGGCTCCCGAATCGGACGGTCTCGTGGGCTTTCGCGCTGCGTGGAGCGACGGTCGTTGCAACCGCATGGCCCGTGGTGCAGCTCGCATTCGCGCAATACCTGACGCACGTCGACTTCACGGGCGTGTACGGCGCACTCACGGCGCCGCTGGTTTTGCTGCTGTGGTTTTACTGCATCGGTTCGATCTTTCTCTTCGGTGCGGAATACAGCATCGAATGGCCGACCGGATATCCCGCCGGCGCTCCCGAAGAATTGCCGGCTGATGGTTAAACGGTTCGCAGGTCGCCTTTTGTACGTCGTCGTGCTCTTTTCATCGATCGGCTTGGCGGCGGTTGCTCCTCCCGCAACGCCACCGCCACTGCCGGCGACTCCGCCCCCGGCGCCGATCGGCCAGTCGCCGACCGTCGTCGTCTATCCGTTCGAGGTGCAGACCGGCGCCGATGCACGGCTCGGCATGGCGATCGCGCAGATCTTGGGTCAGGAGATGACGGCGGCGGGTAGCATCACGGTGCCGCCAATACCGAAAGACGTGAAGCGTGCCGACTTCCTCGAGTACGCGCGCGACGCACACGCTGACTTCTACATCAGCGGCTACGTCACACCAGTCGGCGACAGTGCTGCCGTCGTGGAACAGGTCGTGAGCGTCGAAAGCGGCGTGATTCTCTTCTCTCAGACGGCACAAGTCTCGAGCGTTGCCGACGTTGCATCGCAATCCTTGCTGGCGCGCTCGCAGATTCTAGCGTTTCTCGGCCGCGGCACCCAACAGGTACAAACGCAAACCTCCGGCACTCCCGCGCCAACGGCAACGAACGGCGCACAGATGCCATTGCGCGGCATTGCGAGCATCGTCGATTCGGTCTTTCGTCACCGCGGCAACGGACAAGGAGCGACCCCGGCGCCGGGTGCGAAGCCGTCGCGCGGCATCATCGTCGCGCCCGTGATCGCGTCGGGGAGCGCCGTGCAAAACGACCTCACCAATGCGACGCACGAACTGTACTTTGCGATGAACCGTTTCTTCACGGCACAAATGACCGGCGTTTCTACGGCTGATGTCGCTCATGCGGCGGATCAAATTTGCGGTAACAACCGCGACAACACGGTTGCCGCCGGCACGCTAACGGAAACGCCGGGGCACCATGGCCGGCTCGATATGACGTTTAATCTCACGGTGTACACCTGCTTCGGCGCTCCGCTCGAGCACGAAGTCGGCAGGAGCACCTCGGTCAAAGGCGCGGTCGACGCTGCCGTCAACGCATACGCGGCGGCACATCCCGACAACAGTTAATCCAGCAATCCCGCCGGGGGATCGATGAGGATCATGCGGCGGTCGAGAGCAATATTCTGTACGATCGCCCGAACCATCGGAACCATCCGGCCGTCGACGATAAGCATATCGCTGGACGGATAGTGCTCGACACGTTCGACGACGCCGTACTGTGTGCCATTTACGCTCCGAACGGTGCAGCCGATCAGATCGTCATCGAGATACTCGCCACGCTCTAAAGCGATGTCCTCGCGGTTTGCGGTTACCAAAGCTCCGGCATACCGCTGCGCCGCCGTTGCATTTTCCACTCCGTCTAACGACAGCAACAGGCGCGATCCGTGCGGCCGAACCGCGGAAAGAACGATAATCGACTCTTCACCATCCTGCAGGGCACGAAGTTTTGCGCCGGCGCAAAAAACAATGCGACCCGCGCTGGTCGGATCGCATTTTAACTCTCCGCGAAGGCCAAAGGCGCCGGCGATGCGCCCTACGACGACTTCATTATCGGTCAAGCCTGCCCTGAGCTTGGCGTAGTGTCCTCCAGATTCCGCGCGGCCTCTTCGCTATCGAGAATGTCCACCCCGACGCGGCCCTCGGCCGTCGCGCGCACGACCGTTCTCAGTGCCTGCGCGACCCGGCCGCTACGCCCAATGACTTTCCCCAGGTCATCGGGATCGACCACGAGCTCGATCACCGGTTCGCCTTGCTCGTCGATGAACAGCTCGACGTGCACGCTCTCCGGTTTCTGCACCAGTTTGCGGGCAATGAACTCGAGCAGATCTTTGGCGCGCCGATGTCCCGCCCAGGGATCGTTTGCGGCGGCTTGCGGCCTGTGTTGAGGCCTCCGCTGCGGGGCGCGAACGGGACCCGGTGCTCGTTGGCTGCGCGGTTGCGAAGCTAAAACCGGTGGTTCGACCTCATCGACCGTGGCTTCGGTGAAGAGTCCGAACTCATCATCGAAGGCACTCACGCTGCACCGCCCTTTGCGCCTTTGCTGCTGCGCTTCGAAGTCGGAACCGGCCCGCGCTCGACGAGGCCTTTTTCGGCGAAGAGACGCCGTACCGTGTCCGAGGGCTGCGCGCCTTTCGAGAGCCATTCGCGCGCCTTCGTTTCATCTACAACCACAGTGCGGGGCTCCGTACGGGGATTATAGTGTCCCAAGATCTCAATGAAGCGTCCGTCGCGTGGTGCGCGAGCGTCGGCAACGACAAAGCGATATGTCGGTTGTTTTTTCGCGCCCATCCGACGCAAGCGGATTCGTACCATGCTTTTACTCTTTCCTTATTGGGCCAATCGAAACGGAGCGAGCCGCCCACGTCGCTTTCCGCCCAGCTGTTTGGTCATTTCTTTGGCTTGTTCGAACTGCTTCACCAGACGGTTTACGTCGGAAACCTCTGTTCCGGATCCCCGAGCGATGCGTTTGCGCCGAGAGCCGTTGAGAACGTGCGGATTGCGGCGCTCGCCTCGCGTCATCGACGAGATGATCGCTTCGATCTTCGAGAACTCGCGCTCGGGTATCTCAAAATTCTTCGGCAGGGCCTTGGAGAGGCCGGGCACCATCTTGAGGAGGTCGTTGATCGATCCGATCTTTCGCACCTGACGCATTTGATCGAGGAAGTCGTCGAGCGTAAAACTCGCGCGGAAGAGCTTTTCCTCTAACTGCTTCGCCTGCGCTTCAGAGTAAATCTGTTGCGTCTTCTCGATCAGCGTCAGAGCATCGCCCATGCCCAGGATGCGCGACGCGAGGCGCTCGGGATAGAACGGTTCGAACGCGGAGAGTTTCTCGCCGACGCCGGCAAATTTCGACAGGAGCGCCGGTGATTCGATGAATCGACAGGGCGGCGCCGCCGCGCGTATCGCCATCCAACTTCGTTAGAATGACGCCCGTAATGTTAAGCCGGTCGTGAAAACCTTTCGCAACGTTGGTCGCCTCTTGTCCGGTCATCGCGTCCGCGACGAGCAGCGTCTCGCAGGGTTTTACGACGGCGGTCATCGCCTGGAGTTCTTGCATCAGCCGTTCGTCGATCTGCAGCCTTCCGGCGGTGTCGATGATGACGGTGGCGATGCCGAGGCGCTTCGCTTCGGCGATGGCATCGCGAGCGATTTCCACGGGGTCCGCTGCACCGCGCGCATAGACCGGAAGATCGATCTGTTTCCCGAGCGTCTCCAATTGCTCGATGGCGGCCGGACGGTAGACGTCGGCCGCAACCAGCATGCTGCGGCGGCCCTGCTCCTTTAGGCGCAGCGCTAACTTGCCGGCCGTGGTGGTTTTGCCGGACCCTTGCAAGCCAACCATCAAAATGACCGAGGGCGGCGCGTCGGAAAAACGCAGTCTCGCCTGACCCGACGCGCTCGAGGGACCGAGCAACTCGACGAGCTGCTCATGAACGATCTTCAAAATCGTCTGGGCCGGCGTGAGGGATTCGAGGATATTTGCGCCGATCGCCCGTTCTTTGATCTTGGCAACGAACTCTTTCGCTGCCGCAAGCGACACGTCGGCCTCCAACAAGGCAATGCGTACTTCCCGCAATGCCTCATTGACGTCGCCTTCGCTAATTCGTCCTCGACCGGTGAGCCGATCGAGTACGGCGCCTAGCCTTTCGCTAAGTTGATCGAACAACGCGGGTTACGAGGTCGAAGAACCTGCCGTCGTTTCATCGATGCGCTTCACGGCATCGCCAACCGTTTTGATCTTTTCGGCCTCCTCGTCGGGAATATCGATATTGAACTCGGTCTCGAATGCCATCACCAGCTCGACTTGGTCGAGTGAATCGGCCCCGAGATCGTCGGTGATGGAGGCTTCGGGCGTCACTTCGGATTCGTCGACGCCGAGTTGCTCGACGATGATCTTCTTCACTTTATCGAACGTGGTGGACATTTACGTCTCCTTTCAAGACCCAGGTCACATCAAGATGCCGCCGTCGACGACCAGCGTCTGCCCGGTAATATAGCGGGCAGCGTCGGAGCAAAGGAAGGCCACCGCGCCACTGACGTCTTCGGGCCTCCCGGCGCGGCCGAGAGCAGCTTGGTTGATCAAAAACTCCTTGGCGGCGCCGGGCATCGTTTCCGTCATTGCGGTTTCGATTAATCCCGGCGCGACGGCGTTGACTCTTATATTCCTCGACCCCAACTCCTTTGCCAAAGATTTAGTTAAGCCCAGCAGCGCGGCTTTCGACGCTGCGTACGCGGACTGTCCGGCGTTGCCGATTATTCCTACGATGCTGGTCATCAGCACGATCGAGCCGGTGCGCTGTTTCATCATCGGCTTTGCGACGGCGCCGCTGAGATAAAACGCGGATTTGAGGTTCACGTCGAGCATCCGGTCCAGCATCTCGGGCCTGAGACGCAGCAGCAATGCATCTTGGCTTTGGCCCGCGTTGGCGATCGCGCAATCTATTCGTCCGAGGCGCTCGACGCAATCGCCGGCGATTTTTTCAACCGCCGCGCGATCCGTGACGTCGGCTTCAAACCGTTCAACGCGTCCGCCGCCCCCACGACTCGTGCACGCCGCAACACTCTCGCTGAGCGCGGCGACATCCCGCCCCACCAAAGCGACGTGCGCGCCTTGGCGTGCGAATTCGATCGCGATCGCGCGCCCGATGCCGCGACTGGCGCCGGTAATCAGAGCTACTTTGCCGCCGAGACTCATGCGCTCACCGATTCGGTTTTTCCGATCGCTTCACGAAGACGCGCGATGCCGGCCGTGTCGCTCACGACCATCACCGAGGGAGCGCCGCGTAGCCGACGCATCAGCGGACCGAGAACACCGCTCGCACCGAACTCAACGATCAAATCGAGATCGTAGTCGAGCAATTGTAAGGCGGTCGAATGCCAGCGCACTTCGTCCACGATGGAGCGCACCAAATTCGTCTCGATTGTTTCCACGTCGCGATAGGGTTTGCCATCGACGTTCGAGATGACATCGAAGCACGGTAACGTAAAGCGGCGCGACCGCACGGCCGAAGCCAGTCGCTCCACCGCCGGCTCCATTAAGGGACTGTGCCAGGCGCCGGAAACGTTGAGCGTTACCACGCGTTTGGCGCCGGCCTCGAGCATCGGCGGCGCGGCGGATTGTACTTCCTCTAAATCGCCGCTGATGACGATCTGCGTCGGAGAGTTGAAGTTTGCAAGCGAAACTCGAGTAAGGTTCTCTGCCGCGAGGACTTGCTGAATCCGTTCCGCTTCTAATCCGAGGACGGCGGACATTCCGCCGCGTGTGTTTTGCGCCGCATCTTGCATCGCTTTGCCACGCTCATCGACGATGTACACGGCGTCGTCAAACGCCAGTGAACCGGCGATAACGAGGCTGCAAAACTCGGCGAATGAGTGTCCCGCCGTAACGACGGGGGCGAGCCACGGCATTGCGGCCCGATAGATTGCAAGATTCGTCGTGAAGATTGCCGGCTGACTGTATTCGGTTTCACGCAGTTGTTCGTCCGAGCCGTTGGCTTGTAGCGCGAGCAGATCGTAACCCAAGATCGCCGAAGCGCGTTCAAACGTCTCACGCGATTGCGGAAATTGCGTCGCAACGTCGACGCCCATTCCGACACTTTGCGAGCCCTGGCCCGGGAAGACGACGCCGACTCGCATTACGCGGCCCACCTCCATGCGACCGCGCCCCAGGACAGCCCGCCGCCGAATGCGACGAAAATTAAAATGTCGCCGGCTTGTACGATGCCGGTGCGAACGCTCTCCGAAAGAGCCATCGGTATGGAGGCGGCGGAAGTGTTGCCGTATTCAGCGATATTAATGACCACCTTGTCTTCGGGCAAATCCAGATAGCGGGCGGTCGCATCGATGATCCGTTTGTTGGCCTGATGCGGAATGAGAAAGTCCACGTCGCTTTTCGAGAGGCTCGCTTTCGTGAGCACGGAGTCGGTGGATTCCACCATTTTCGTGACGGCCAGCCTGAAGGTTTCGGGACCCTGCATGTGGATCAGATGCACCTTGCCGTCCAGCGCCGCATGGTCGAGCGGACGCGGCGAGCCGCTGCCTTGCGCGTAGAGCAGCTCCGGACGGCTTCCGTCTGCGCCGAGGTCGGAAGCCAAAAAAGAGTCTTCAGGAGAACGTTCCAAGATCACCGCACCCGCGCCATCCCCGAAAAGGATAGCGGTCGAGCGATCGTCCTTGTCGAGAATCTTCGAAAGCGTCTCTGCGCCGATGAGCAGCACGCGCCGATAAACGCCGGAGCGAATGAGGCCCGCTGCAACGGTGAGACCGTAGATGAAGCCGCTGCACGCGATGCCGATGTCGAACGCCGGCTTCTGCTGCACGCCCAAGCGGTTCGCCACCAAACATGCCGTTGCAGGAAAGTAGAAGTCCGGCGTAACGGTCGCAACGATCAAACAGTCGATATCGGGCGCATGCAGGCCCGCATGAACCAATGCCGCACCCGCGGCAGCCGCAGCCAAGTCGCTGGTTCCTTCGTCCTCGGAGGCCCAGTGCCGGCGTTTCATGCCGGTGCGCGTAGTAATCCATTCATCGGAGGTATCGAGCCAAGTCTCCAGATCGTGGTTCGTCACGACGCGCGCCGGCGCATAATGGCCCACGCCGACGATTTTCACGCCATGTAACGGCACGTATTCTTAGCCGGCGGTCTCTTCGCGCACCTTAACGACTTGGCGGCCTCGATAGGTTCCGCAGTGAGGGCACACAAAATGCGGTCGTTTGGGCTGATGACACTGCCGACACGCGACCGTAGTAACGTCTGCAAGCTTCCAATTCGCAGCCCGGCGACTACGCGTCTTGCTTCGCGGAGTCTTCCATTTTAGGTTTGCCACATCACTCTCCGTTCCATAAGCTTGCCGTGCGCTGGCACGAACAGTCTCCCGTATTGCGGTTCGCCCCGCACAGCGGACAGAGCCCTTGACATCGGTCTTGGCAGCGAAGACCCAGGGGCAACGCGCTCAAGACGCTCTGCTGCGCCAAATCCGCGACGTCGAGCCGGTCTCCCGTCAACACGTTGCTGTCGTCGAAAGGATCGACGTCACGCCCGTGCGACGGATTCAGCCGCTCGTCGAGATCGATGTGCAGCAAGCGATCCACATCCTCCAGGCACGCATCGCACTGACCGTGTACGCGTGCATCGACCGCGCCGACCACAGCGAGCATTCGGTCGGCTTGACGAATCTCGAGCTCCACCCGAGCCGGCTCGGGAAAGACGAGGCCTTCGAAAGGCTCGATCGGCACGTCGTCGCTGACCAGCATCAGCTGGCGACTTCCGGCCATCAACCCGCTGATGTCGACTTTATGCGAACGATCCATACCATGTCGCCTTCCAGCATGAAACCCCGCCAACGAGGCGGGGTCACCGCAGACCTTGCCCATTCTAGAACCCCCTACGTTGCCTTGTCAAACGCGGATGGCGTGGGATGGAGGGCTGCCATGAGCCTAGATCCCATCGCCGGCAAGTTGGCCGGCAACGGCGTCGCCTTCGCGCAGCAAATCGCCGGTGCGGCTCGGCGCCACGGGATCGATCCAACGCTGCTCGCTGCCGTCGCCGCTCAAGAAACCGGTGGCCCCGACACGAACGCGGGTCGTAATGTGACGGGCGACGGCGGCCACGGCCACGGTATCTTCCAAATCGACGATCGCTGGCATTCCTTCGCAAGAACGCCTGCCGCCATGGATCCTGCCCGAAACGCCGACTACGCCGCCGGGATGCTGTCGGGGCTGCTGCGCGAGTATGGCGGCGACGTCCACGATGCGTTGTCCGCCTACAACAGCGGCTCGCCACACGCGGTGGGTACCCGAACGCGGTGGACCGACGGCCGGGATCTCGGTTACGCGGATTCCGTGTTGCGCCATTACCAGCGGCTCAACGGCCGCGATCTTCCGGAATCGGCGCACGCAGCCGCCGTCGCCGAATCGAGCGCGACCATTACATCCGTGGGTCAACTGCAGACGCAGGCGCAACAACTGCCGCTGCCGGCGCCTACCTTTCCATCGATGCCGCCGCCGGCGCTGTCGACGATGCACGGCCACTCGTTCCAGCGTCAGGCCACAAACTATTTACAGTTCCTCAGCGACGATCCGAACGAGAGCACCTCGTAGAATAGGAGAAATCCGAATGTCCTTTTTGACCCCAATCGCGGATGGTACGCTTTCGAGCATTCCGCGTTCGTATTCCGGCGGTACGCTTTCCGCCACACCACCGAACGAAACGCCGGCCGAATCCCCTGAGAGTTCGGCCATCGCCGAATTGAGCAGCCTCATCTCATCACTCGGTTCGCTGTCCGCGCAGGCGCAGAATCTTCCGCTGACGCCACCATCGCTCCCCGGCCTGCCGCAAAACGGCGGCTATCAAACGCAGCCGACCGACTACATGCAGTTTGTCGACGATCAAAACTAGACCGAAGAAGGAGCACGACGATGGCATTTCTTCTGCCGGTCCTTGAAGGGTTAGGATCCGGACTCTTGGGCAACGCGATCGGAGGAGCGTTGGGCAACGGCATCGGCGGCGGGGCGCAGAATGCCGCGATGAACGCACTCAACTCTCAAGAAGAGAATTTTCAACTGGGCATGTATGCCTCGGAGATACAGAATCAGGAACAGCTTCAGATGCAATCCGAGGTGTTCGATCAAATGATGGATGAGCGGAGCGAAAACATGCGGGAAGTTGATACTCTGCGAAACGTCGACATGGCGCAGCGCAAAATGGACGATTCGATCACCAAGAAGTTCATTCAGTCGATCACTGAAGGATGATCGCTCCAGTCCCGCCACCTCGAAACGATCGCGTTACCGCGGCGCGCGGCATCTTGTCGGCGCCGCGGAGCGCACCCTCGGAGACCGAGTCGGATCTCAGTGCCGAGCAGCAGAATCAGTTGGCAGCGCAGCACGCGGCCTTCGATTATGACGCCGCTGAGCGCGCTGAGATTCTACGCGAGCACGAAGTCATTCAAGCGATGCTAATGGCACACCTCAAGAATGAGGATGAAATCACCAAGAAGTGGATCGCCCTCATTTGAATGAAGGGAGGGCGGCGTCCGGTGCTATACTCTCCGTGGCGCCGGGCCGTTAGCTCAGCTGGTTAGAGCGCATGCTTGATAAGCATGAGGTCCCTGGTTCGATCCCAGGACGGCCCACCACGCGAGTCGCTCTTGCGCTAAGCGCATCGCTATGGTCATGCGGTGCACCGCGGTCGGCCGGCGATACATCTGGAGATACCGCGGCGGCGGCAGCCCACCCGAACGTTCGGTACGAATATCGGCTACCCGGTAGGGCTGACCATAAGCGCGCCGGGCAAGCAAAGCCCGGAATAGTTTTCCGCTCGACACTGCCGAACGAAAAAGACCTTGAGAAGGTCGGCGTTACGAGCCTTCGTCGAGCGCTGATTGCAACAGACGCTTTACTTCATCGGGGCTCTTTACGATCGTACGGCCAACCAGCGTAATCGTGCCCGTCGTATATTTCTTGCCTTTTCTGGTAACCAAATTGACGCCGCCCGTTCCACCGTTGGCCGAAAGATGCGATACGATCAGGGCTTTGACTAGGCCATCGGAAACCAGCGTGATGTTATAGTGCCCGGCCTTGAGGTTCGGAAAACCGTCGACGAACCCATTGTAGTTGCTGTTGGGAAAGTCTTCGCCCTTAGTAGTCGCTTCTAGGAAAGCACAACCGGTCTGCTTGTTCTTGGTAGCAAAGGTGCCGTAATAGAGATAATACGAGTACGCCTTTGGAGTAGGTGTGGGTTTTGGAGTGGGGGTCGGTTTAGGGGTGGGTGTCGGCTTCACTTTGGCGAATTTTCGAGGAACCAACCCGATTCGGCCGATTTGCCAGTGAAGGCAGTGAAGGTGGTGCCTTTGACGTCGCCGCCGCCAAAGAAGAATAACCACGTCCCGGCACCGTGTTTGGGCGCCTTGCACGCCGGAATAGCCAGCGAATCGATCTCTCGACTTACCGAGGTCTGCGTGAGATCCGACGATACGGCGGGATTATAGCCGCCGCCGATCCCGTGACACGCAACCAACGTGGCGATGAGAAATAGCGTCGCGGTCGCGCTGGGCAAGTAGAGTTTTTTCATGAGGGTTCTCCGAGCTTCAACGGTGAGACTTCGGAACGTTATACTGCAAGCGAACGATTCCTATGGAACGGCGCCGCCGACAGCCGATCCGGGCATCCATCCGTCCGAACGCGCTTCCCCGATCCGGCGATGAAACCGATGAATCCCGTTAGGTCTTGAGATAACGGTCGAACCAGTCGATCGTCTGAGTTAAGATGTCGAGTTGATTTGAGATCTTTCGCGGTCCGTGCCCCTCATCGGCATAGACGATCAGCTTCGTCGGCACACCGAGCGCGGTCATTGCGTGCCAAAACTCGAAGGCTTGCGGCGCCGGCACTTCTTCGTCGCGCTCGCCTTGAAGAATCAAAATCGGAGTGTGCGAATGCGTGATGAACGTAATCGGAGAACTTCGGGCGTAGACCGCCGGATCGTCGTAGATTGAAGCGCCGAAGAATGGAATCATCCACTGATCGATCTTGTTCTGCCCGTAATACGATTGCCAATTGACTATTCCCGCACCGGCGACGATGGCTTTGAACCGAGAAGTTTGCGTCTCGGCCCACATTCCGATGTAACCACCGTAACTCCATCCCATCAAACCCAGACGATTCGGATCGATCGGCGCCGCCTTGAGCGCGGCATCGACGCCCGTTAGATCGTCGCGCCAATCGCCATAGCCGAAGTCCTTGACGTTGGCGCGCGTAAAGGCCTCGCCTTGGCCGAAGCTTCCGCGGGGATTGGGCATGAAGACGAAATAGCCGCGCGACGATAACGCGCTGATGTTCCGATTGGCGAAACTGGGAACCGTTTGGGCCGATGGACCGCCGTGGACCATCGTTACCATTGGATACGTGCGGGCCGAGTCGAAATCGAGCGGGTAAAGGAGCCACCCTTGAACGTCAAAGTTGTCGCTGTTCCAGTGTAGCGATACGGCCTTCCCGTAGAACCGAACGGCTCCGGCGTTGCTATGGGTGATTTGCCGCAGCGCGGTCGGCGAGCCCGCCCATAATTCGGGAGAATCTTCGAAAGCTGCTCGCACTACTGCCACGACGCTGCCGCCCCGGGCGCTCGACCAACTCCACAGCGACTCTTCACCGTTGGTGAGGTTCGTTAGATTTCCGCTTGACGCATCGACGCGCATCAAGTGCATCGCGCCTGGGACGTGCGCGACAACGTCGAGCGATTCAGCATCGTTCCACCGTAGTGACTGTACCGAGATTGGTTGGTTGGCGGTCAGGTCTTTCGCGCTACCGGTCTGCGCATCAACGACGTAGAGGTCGCCGCCGGTCGAACCGAAATCGCTCATGAGGCCACCGATGAGCGCGATTCGCTTGCCGTCGGGAGAGTACTGTGGATCGTCAATCTGAAACGCCGGTGCAAAGACATCCCGCATTGCGCCACCGGCGACGTTTACGATGGCTAGACGCGCGACCCACCAGTTGTTATCGCCGTTTCCGCGCGCGTACGTCACCGCTACCTGGCGGCCGTCGCGCGCCCACCCATACTCGTAGACGTAGCGGTCCTCCGGGGTGATCGAATGCACTGCGCCGGACCGAACGTCGACCAGCGTGAGGCGCTGCTCGTCGACGATGCTTCCGATCACACCGACGTCTCGCGCGCCCGGCGCCAAAGCTCCCGCAGGGCGATGCGCGCCGGCGATATACAGGATTGCGAGCGTTCTTCCGTCGGGCGACCACGTCAACTGAGAAACGTCACCGCTTAATCTGCCGAGTTGTCGCACGTGCGCTCCCGCGCGATCGCCTACGAAGACTTGCAGTTGGCCTTTCGATCGAGCATCCGATAGAAACGCGACGTCGTTCCCGTCGGGCGACCAAACCGGGTTCTCTTCGTCGTAATACCGGTTCGGCGAACCGGCCGAAAGATGCACGCGCGCCGTTCCGTTCACGGCGCCCACGTAGATGGCGCTCCAGCGCGGCGATCCCAAGAGACGCTGCGCATCGCGAAAGCTCTCTTGCCACGCAACGGCGTCGCCGGGGGGCGAAAGAGCAACCGCGCCGAGATCCCGCACCGCATAGGTCGCTCGCAAAACGTCGCGCATGGAGGGAGGCGCCTTCATCGCCCCGAGTATGAGCGGGGCGAGTAAACAGCATGCGATGGCCGCAAGGCGGTCCATCCGGAGTCCTTTCTGCCCGTTTGCGCGGCGGCCATTCAAGCAGTCCCTCATCGGGGCCTGACTGTTTTCCTCGTAACATTCCGGCATGACTCCGAACAAAAAGGGGTAGAGCCGCGAGAACATCTGCTGCAAAGGAGCGTGCGCTTATGTCCAACCAGTCTTGCGAACTCTCCACTTCGATTTCGCGTCGACGACTCATCACGATGGGAGCCGGCGTCGCCGGAGGGATGGCCGGCGCGGCGATCGCGGGCTGCACCATGCCGGGCGGAGGCCTGAGTGGCCCGACTGACGAGGGACTCGACAATGCTTCTCGCACCGCGCCCTATGGCATGCACTCGTTTCCAACGGATCTGCAACACGCCATCGAGCGAATCGTGCAAGCCAAAGGTACGATCAATTATGGCCTGCTACAAATCGAAATCGACCGTAACGACATCCAAAACGTTACTCTGCGTGGGACACCGATCTACCCGTCGTTCGAAATCAACGGCGACTTGAACTTCGAGTGGCTAGGGGGAAATAAGGTCGCGATGAACTCCGATCTGTGCCTGAAGCGCGACGAGGTCGATCCCTTCATCGATCAGTTAATTAAACACGACATCTACTTTCAAGCCGAACACCAGCATTTTTACGATTTCGAACCCATCGTGTTCTTCATTCACTTCCGAGCGATCGGAGACGCCGAAGCGATCGCTCGCGGCATCAAGGCTGCTTTGAACGCGACGTCCACACCCTTTCCGCAAGCACCCCCAAAACATCCCACCACGCCGCTTCCTGCAGCAAGGATCGGTGAAATCATCGGCGCGAAGCCGAGCGTGGGAGCCAAAGGCGTTGTCAGCTTACAAGTACCTCGCGCCGAACCTATTATACTGGGCGGAATTCGCGTCAATCCCTATCTCAACATCAGCCTTCCCATCGCCTTTGAACCCTTGGGAAACGGGCAAGCTGCGGCGGTTCCTGACTTCGGCATGGTTTCGTCGGAAATTCAGAGACTCGTCGGCCACATGCGGGGACTCAGTTGGGATATCGGTTGCCTCTACAATCAGGAGACCGACGAGCATCCGCAACTCTTCTTCTCGCATCAGTTCAAGACTGGAGATCCCATCGAGTTGGCGCACAATATTCGAAGCGGCTTGGAACTGCTCAACGTTAAACTGATCGACTAAACCGTCGGTTGGGAGGCTTCTCGGGCGAACGTCGCGAGGCGGCGCTCGAGAAACCTGCGCTCCGCGGAATTTCGCGCGAGGGCGATTGCGCTCTTGATGTGCTCGCCGGCGGTCGCGAACCGTCCGGCTCGGCTTTCGAACTCGGCCATGGCGGCTGGGAAATACGGATAGTGCGCGAGACGATCGCGGTCCGCAATCGCATCGATTTCCTCGAGGCCACGCCGCGGGCCGAATGCATAACCGATGACGATGGCGCGGTTCAGTGCGACAACCGGCGAGGGACGCAGCCGCATCAACATGTCGTAGAGGAGCGCGAGTCTCTCCCAGTTGGTCGCTTCGAAAGTCGGCGCGCTGCAGTGGACTGCGGCGATTGCCGCTTCGACGTGATACTCGCTTAGTTCGCCGTCGGCGGAACGATGCAGAGACGCTCTGCCCTTCGCGATGAGCGCGGCGTCCCAGCGGGAGCGATCTTGTTCCGCAAGCGCGACCAGATCGCCATGAGGATCGACGCGTGACGACAACCGCGCGGCATCGAACGACATCAACGCACAGAGCGCATGCGATGCGCCTGAGACGACGGCAGCGCCGCCGGCAAGCGCTGCCGCCAGCCGCATCGCCTCGCGGCACAGTTCACCTCGAACCAGCGTCTCCGACGACGCATGATAACCCTCGCTGAAGAGTAAATATAGAGCCCGATGAACGGCCGGCAACCGGTCGGGAAGTTCGCGATCGGCCAGCTCGAAGAGCGTTTGCGATTGCGCCAGTAGTTTGCGTCCACGCTCGATTCGTTTTTCCGCCGCCGAGGGTGTGCTCAGTAACGCATGCGCAATTTCTGGCACCGAAAAGCCGCAGAGCAGCCGCAAAATCAACGCGATCTGGCTCTCCTCCGATAATTCCGGATCGCAGCATGAAAACATCATGCGCAGTTCATCGTCCGCAATTGCCTCATCGCTGAACGCGTCATTGACGGTAGGAAGAAGCGTCCATTCGCTGGCGAGCAGAGAGTCGAGGTCGGGAGCAAATTTTCGAAAGCGTCGTTCGCGTCGCAAGAGATCGATCGCGCGACGTTTTGCAGCGGTCATCAACCATGCCGATGGGTTGGACGGCACACCGCGAAGCCGCCACACCTCGAGCGCGCGGCAGAAGACGTCTTGCGCGACGTCTTCTGCGAGGCTCGTATTTTCGGTTCCAAAGATGCGCACGAGCGTTGCGACGATCCATCCGGACTCCCGCCGGAAGAGATGGTCGCCGGGCTGCACTACATCTCCATGACGGGGCGCACTTCCACCAGACCGCCCCTCTCCAAGATCGGGCATCCTCGCGCGAGTTCGGCGGCCTGTGCGAGGTCCTTTGCCGAAACCAGCGTGTAGCCGCCCACGATATCTTTCGATTCCGCGTACGGACCGTCGGTCACGGCGCCTCCTCGGCTATGCACGACCTTGCCCTCCTGCTCCAACGGCTGTCCCTTGTCTTTGATGTAACCCTTACCGGCGAGGTCTTGCAACCAGTTGACCCACTTCTGCATCACCGCCTCGCCCTCGCTGGCGGAGTCCGGACGGCTTCCGCCGCGATAGAGATAGACGAATTCGCTCATGTTGCGTTCTCCTTTCTGGCCTCTAGACGTTTGAAGATGCTCAAACCCGACGCGGCGGTGGCGTAACCTGGGCCAGTTTTTCGCCTCACCCTGAGGAGTCGACGGGTGGCATCGCAAAAAGACGCTGGCGCTCGGGGATGTAGCTCAGCTGGTAGAGCGCCTGCTTTGCAAGCAGGAAGTCAGGGGTTCGAGTCCCCTCATCTCCACCAGCAAGGCCGAAGTGGGGGCATAGCTCAGTTGGTAGAGCATTACGCTGGCAGCGTAAGGGTCAGGAGTTCGAGTCTCCTTGCCTCCACCAAAGAACGCTCGTTTTTACGGGCGTTTTCCTTTGTCAACGACGTCACGGTTGCCATTCGGTTGCCCTCGGTCGAGATGCGCTCAAGCTTTGCGCCCAAACGCTCGACGGCGGCGCGCTGCACATCGGCAACCAAGTGCGCGTAGATCGAGAGCGTGACGTTTGGTGTCGTGTGACCCAAAACGGAGGCGGTGGTCCGAACGTCGGTGCCACCAATGATGAGATGCGTCGCCGCTGTGTGTCGAGTGTCGTGCAACCTTGTCGTCGAGATCCGTGCGGCTTTGGCGAGCCGTATGAAGGCTTTGGTCGCCGACATCGGCGTGACCCGGCGACCGAGTGGGGTCGCGAAGACGGCGCCTTCGTCGGCGTAGTCGCCGCGTGCGAGAAGTTTCTCCTGCTCTTGCGTTGCGCGTTGCCGGCAGACTGCATCTAACGCTAGTCGCGACAGGCCAAGACGCCGAATGCTGCCGGTTTTCGTGCTCTTAAGTTCTACGCGCTCCTTTGTTTGCGACAGGCTCTTTGCGATCGTAAGTGTCTCCGTCTCGAAATCCACATCACTCCATGACAAAGCACAGAGCTCGCCCCGTCGGGCGCCCGTTGCCAAAGCGAGACTTACGAAGGGCCCCCACCGCGTCGCATTCGCCGCGATTAGCAGCCTCGCGACCTCATCGTCGGCGAGCGCTTTAGCCGGCGAGGAGGATAGCCGTGGCGGTCTGGCAGCGCCCGTATGGCACACGTTTCGCCCAATGAGCTCAAGCCCAAGCGCCCACTCGAGCGCGCCGTGAAGGAGTCCAAAAACGTTTCGAATTGTCTTCGGCGAGAGGGGCTTTCCGTTCTGGCCTCCGGCGCTTCGCAGCGCCGTGACCCACTCGGAAATATGAGTGGGCCTCAACTTCGAAAGCGAGAGCATTCCCAAGCTTGGCGCGATGTAGCGCCTCGACTTCTCCTCATATGTCTCGAGCGTGGCGGCCGTTCGATCATTCGCTCGGCAATAGTCGATAAATCGCGACATCAGTTCGCCGACGGTAAGCGCTTGCGGAGCTATGTTTATCCCGCGGTCGCGCGCTTCGAGAGCGTGCCGTTCGGCGCGCTCGGCCTCCTTGCGCGTTGCAAATGTGCCGATAGCGCGACGCGCGCGCTTGCCGTCGTTTCCGCGCTCGACGTCGATGAGAACCGCCCAACGACCGGACTTACGCTTGTATATGCTCAGATGTGAAGCCCATTCTCACTGTAGAAAACGCGCGATTCTGTTGCAGATCGTCGCTATTCCACGTCACCGCCGAGGAACTCTCGCAGCGCTGCCTTCGTGATCAGCAGTTTTTGTCCGATCCTGATGCTTTTTATAGCCCGCGTCCTTAACGCGTCATAGACCGCGCTCCGCCCAATCGGGAGGAAGGCGATGAGATCATGCGGGGTAAGCACATCCGGCAGCTCCTCAAACCGCCGACTCATTCTTTTAGCGTTTAGCGATTCCGTCGACTGTGCTGGCACGCGATTCGACCCCTTTGATTTCACCCGCATTATTATGCGGGCAAAAGTCTCTTACGGTACTCTGTATTAATTGTCGCCGGAGAAAGCGCCCACGTCAAGGAGCCGCGCGCGCGACCGGGCGCAAGAGCTTACCTGAACTCATCACGTGCCGCAGCGTGCTTCGCGAGAAACTCGGCAATGTCGTCAATGTCCAACTTGCGCTCTGCCAGATCGATCATCAGCGTCAAGCCCTCGTCGGCATTGACATGGACGTTGAAGCCGTTCGCTGCGAGAAATGTACGCGTCGCGATCCAGGCTATTCGCTTGTTGCCGTCGAGAAACGCCTGGTTCTGCGCAATCGAGCGCAGAAGCGCCGCCGCCTTCTGAAACAGATGCGGATAGAGGTCCCTACCGAACATCGTGGGCTGCGGCAAGGCTACCGCCGACTCAAGCATCTCCGGGCGAACGAGCTCGCGACGTGAGCCGACGTGCGCGGCATAGAGCTCGAGCAAGCCGTCGACGTCGAGGAAGAACACCTAGACGCGCGCTAAAGCTTCGAGAAGATCCTTATCCTCGGCAACGATCTCACGCGCCAGCTCCCGCAAGCGCTCGCGAGGGATCGGATGCGCTTCCAAATGCTCGCGTAGCGCCGCCAGCATGACCTCGTTCATTGAGCGCCCTTCGGACTGCGCTTGGCGCCGGAGCCGAAGGTAGGTCGCTGGATCCAGCCGCACGGGCAGGGCTTTCACTTCTGACATCGTGATGTCATGATATCATAGAACATTCAGGATGCAAAGCGAGCAAGCGAGTCCAGAGCAGATGCCCAACCCGGGCACGAGCGCAGCGGCCTACCGATCCATCGAAATCGATCCGCGCGTGCGATCGCGAGTACGTTGTTCTCGACGTATGGCAAACTCGACATCCCGCCGCAGCACCTGCGGCAGCGCTTCGTACCCGCGATCAACCGCGGCCGCGAGCTGGTCAAGCCCTGCGCCCTGGGCCGCGCTGTCGCACTCTACGTGCGGAACGCCGGCGCGCTCCAATACGCTCAGTCGAGTCTGTATCTTTGGTATGTCACCGCCTATAATGCGCCGCGCTTCGTGCATCTGGGCTTCGAGGTCGAGCGACGTCTCGACGTACTGTTGGTACGAATGCTCGTCCCCGCGTGCACGTCGCTCGATTCGCGCCGCGTCGTGCTGTTCAAAATCATGCATCGCTTTGCTTAGTTCCACGCTGTGACGCGAGCGTTGCGCAGCGCGCAGTTTCGCCATCTCCTTCCTGGCCGCATGACGTGCGAGCGGATTCCACGACTGCTCGTCTTTAGCAAAGCGGGCAAGCTGTGCGCGTTCGGCCGGAGTGAACTGCGTTTCCTCGCCGACGCGGTCTTGGATCCGTCGCCGCTCCGCCGCGAGCGCCTCGTCGATCGTCGGCGGCCGCTCGACGCGCGTCAGGTGCGCTCGCTCGACGCGCGCATGCTCATAGCCGGTCTCTTCTGCTGCGCGTATGACCTGCAGACGCTGGCGCAGCTGGTCGAGCGTTACGCGCTGCGGCTGCGCTTCCGCGGCACGCCCGTGCCGATTAGGCATCTCGACTGTTTCCAGCACTCGCTGCGCACCCAGATCGCCGGCGCGAGCTCGTTCCGTCACGAACGATCGATAATCCATCGTCTTTTCCTCACGGATCAACTTGCGCTCCGATGCCAGCACGATCTTGGTGGCCTCCCATCGCACGCGCGCAGTGTCGTAGTCGCGCGCGCGCCGGCGCCCGATGATGACGTCGATCGACCAGTACGCGCCTTGCCGCGCGATCACGCCACGCGCGGCCAGCCGCGCCACCGCGCGCAACAGCAGGCGCGCTTCGCGCCGACGCTGGGCCTCGCACCGGCGCTGCGCGTGTTCGCGCTCCCACGCGGTCTCACGGCGGGCTGCCGTCGCTCGATGACGGTCGGCAAAGAAGCAGTCGCGGTATTGCGCGTACTCCGAGCGCATCCGGGCGTGATCAACGATGCGTTGCGCGTCGCGCAGCGCCCAACGTGGATCGGTGTGAGCCTCGCGTTCCGCGCGATCACGAACGGTGCTACGGCTGCGCTTTGGTGGTTCCTCCGACGTGTACGGACACGGGCCAAACCGTTGCTCGAGTGCTGCTTTCTTGCAGCGCGGATGAATGCGCGAGGCACCGCAGCCCGCTGCATCCGGATCGCGCCCCTGTGCAAACGACAGCCCCTGCACGCGCGTTCCACGCCGGATCAGCTTGACGACGATGCCGTCACGATCGAGTCGCTGCGCGAGATCGTCCCACGAGCGCGCGCCGTCGACCGCGGCGAGAATCGTTGCTCGCGCCTTTTGCGCCCATTGTGTTGCATAGATCCTTTCCTTCGCGGGCTCACGCGTCGGCGTAAACGGTCCGAAGCGCCGCTCGAGCACAGGTAGCGCACACCGCGCATCGATGCGTGATGCCGCACAACCGGGCGCGCTTCGCTCGGATCCTTCGGCGAACGCCAGACCCCGCATCCGCTTGTCGCGCCGAATGAGCTTCGCGACGACGCCATGCGCACCGAGACGCTGGTGCAGGTCGCTCCAATCTTTCGCGCGATCGACCGCATCGAGCACGTAGGGTCGCGCACTCTCCTTCCACGGCAGCTCACCGCGCTCGCGCAGCCGGCGATACGCGCCATCACTCAGCCGTCGCTCCGGATCCGGCGGTGGCGCGTACAGGTGCCGCGCGCGCTGCACGATGTCGCGATTATGGTGACCTACGACGATCTCCCAGCCGCGCTCCGCCGCGATCTCCGCGCACAGACGCTCGCGTTTGACCCGCTCGCGCCAGAGATCGTTGGCCTTCCCATCGGGACCGATGCGATTGGCAATGACGTGGGCGTGATAGTCGTCCGTATTCTGATGCGCCGCCAGCACGTACTGGTTGTGCTCCATGCCGATCGCTTTCAGCAACCGTTCCGCATCGCTGATGACCTGCTCGCGCGTGGGATGCTCGCCTTTGGCGTACGCGACAATCAGATGATAGACGGGATCCCGGCAGCGTCGCGAGAGGGCAGCCACCGCTTCCATCTCGATCGCTGCGATTTCGACCGACGTCACGCCGCGCAGCTCCACCCACGCTGCCTTTTCCGGTGCGCTCGCGTATCCGATGCCGTGCTCGAAGGAACGCGCAGCCTGTGCACGGGCGCGCTTATGGGCGTGCTCGGTGATGTAGTCGACGCCGATCGCGAAGCTGCGGGTGTGCGTGCGTGCCGGTACCGACTTGGAGATCATGACGCTCACCTCGCGAAAAAGAAAAAGCCCCGCGCGAACGATCGCATCGGGACTTTTGATTACACCCGCATTATTATGCGGGCGTAAGTCGAGTTAAATCTCTTGGCCCAAGTATATCACGAATGCAAGTTCCTCGCTACACTTTTCCGCCTCGCAATCGTGGCGATGCCACGCTCCCGATCGGCCGTTTTTTCAAACGCAAACGCAAGCCGGTGGTTGTGCTCAACCAAAGGCAGCCGCCGATCCGGAGCCAGAACTCCTCTTGAGTCGTGCAGCCGGCTCGCCGATCGACGGAGCTGGACGGACTGCGCCCGTCGAATTAAGCGGCGGCGCAGCGACAGCCGGCGCTACGGCGAGATTCCAAATACGGTCCCGTTGTCTGAACTACCGCCAGCGTAGGCGGTCCCATATAGTCTGCCGTCTAGGAGCGTCAGCGTCCCAATAGGATCGTCGCCGTCGGCAGGGTAACCCTTGAAGCGATGAAGCACCTCTTCTAGACCGGACGTACTGAGCTTGAAGACCGTTCCGCATCCGCCGGAGCAATAGCGCTTATCGTAACCGCCCTTTTCCGTCGTGCCGTAAAGCAAGCCGTTGACGATCTCCGGGGGTGCCGCGGGGTTCGCGCCGTCTGTGCCACCGGCGAAGTTGTAGATAACGTTCTCGGCCCCGGACAATGTCGACGAGAACACGGTTCCCAATCCGTGACTCCCACCGCCAGCGGTCCCATAGAACCCACCGTTGAAAGCGGTAAGTCCATACGGAAATTCTGCATCAAGGGGAGCACCCTTAAAACGATAGAGCACCCGCTCTTTGCCTGACGTGCTGACAGAAAAAATCGTTCCACAGCCGCCGTAGGGGCATGGGCCGGCGGCTCCGCCCTCAATCGTGGTGCCATACAGGGTGCCGTTGAGGGCGATTAAGCCGCCAGCCGGCTCTTCACCGTCCGTGCCTCCCTTGAAGCTGTAGAGCACCCGTTCTTTGCCGGCCGTAGTAATCTCGAAGATGATGCCGCAGCCGATCAATTCCGTACCGGCAAAGCAGCGGCCCGTGCCCCCCTCCTCGGTAACGCCATATAGCCTGCCATGCACGGCAATCAAATTCCCACTCGGGTTACGCCCATCGGGGATGCCTTTGAAGTCATAGATCGTGCTTTCGCTGCCTGACGTCGTAAGGTTGAAAACGACGCCTGCGCCAGGGTTCCCCCCGAGGGCGACGCCGTACAAGAGTCCCCTGAGCGCGACGAGGCCTGACGCTGGGCCGTAACCGTTCTCATTACCGTAGCTAAAACTGAAAATCACCTGTTCCTTGCCCCGCTTCGTTATTCGAAAGATCGTGCCGGGACCGTGATAGCCTCCGCCGCTAGATGTCGCTCCATAAAAAAAGCCTGCGAGCGCAGTCAGCCCCGCCAACGGTTCTGCGCCATCAGGAGACCCTTTGAAGCTGTACAGAGATACGTAGTGATGCCTCGCGTCCAACTGCACGGATGCTTGCGTGACAGGTTGAATGGCCACAGGGGACTGCAATCCGCCGCATCCGGCAAGCAGCGATACCGCCGCGCACCCGCCGCACACAGTAGAGCGAAAACTTGAAAGTCTCATTCGTCTCACCTTCCTCAAAACGATTGGCGGGCCAATACGCAGCCGGTCGAGTTTACGGTCGGACGGCACGTCGGCGCGTGCGTGCTGGGTCACTCGAAAAAGTACCGTCCCGCCGTCTCCAGCAGCGCCATCGGCCCACACAACTCCTCTAGTTCGATGCGAGCAGTATGAGACCACTACGGGGGCCGATGCTGCCCGGATTGTTAGGATCGAAGCTAGTCGTGTTTCCCGCGATGGTGTTGTTGCCGCTGCAGTACGCCGTCTCACTACACGGCAGCGAGATCGGCTGGATCAGATGATCGTAGACTACTGTTGTCAGCTCACCGCCTGAAAGCGAAAGCTTGTAGCTGAACGACGTAATCGGGCTGCATCCCGAGCAGTTGAACCAGTTACTCGAGATATTGACACTCGTTATGCTTGCCGTGTTGAGCAATACGGCTGCGGGCCCGTAGTCGTTTCCGCTTATGTAAAGGTGCTTGTACTCCTGTCGGAAGACCGCTGCGCCAGGATCAGGCTCAATAATCGGGCTAAAGCAAAGCACCTTAAGGTCAACCGCGCCGCCGCTGTCGCCACTCGCCGTCGGGCAGCCGTCACCAACGGTTTGTATCGTGCCGTTCCATTTGAAGGGGGCTACTGATACTTCGGGGCCCTGCGGCACCATCGTCTCTTCGAAGAAGTACGGTACCTCGCAGCAGTCGGGAGGCACGTTCGTCGTTAGACTAATCCGGTAGTAGAACGGGACGATGCGATCGGGAACCAGCGTTGTCGGATCAGGAACGAGGAAGCGGAATGCCGTTGCTTCCTCGCGGATCGGTATGCCGGCTTGGACGGTTCCTGGTCCGTAACCGTAGAGACCAGGAAAGCTGCCACCAGCGGACTCGATATCGATGGCATTGAGATTCTTGCAGCCACCACTCGTATATTGAACGATGTGGCTCATCGTGTTGATCATGTACACGATGGTCTGCGTATTTGCGTAGATCGGCGTGTTACCGGACGTTGGCGACGGCGACGGCGCGGGCGTGCCCTTGAGGAAAACTACTTCCTCAGCCTCCAAGCCCTGGGTATTCGTGTTATTGTTCGTGCCGTAGGCAGCCGTGCAGAAGTTGTCGATGGCGTCCATGTCGTCGACGACGCCCCCAAAGTTCGAAACAAAGCAATGGCCGCCTGAAATGTTGTCGCATGTGCCCGTATTGATTCCCCCGCCGGGCTGAAGGCCGTTGCCAGCGAAGGAAAAACACGTCGTGCTACAGTCTGATGACTTCCATATGTTGTTGGCGAAGTTCCCCAGCCCCGTTTCCCAGTCGACGGGCGCGTGCGCCGCGTTATTTCCAAGAACGTTACACGCTGCATTACCGTATTCTACGGACGCATCGCAGGGATAGCCGTAAATGTTAATGTTATCTTCAAGGATTCCGAACGGCGCTGGGAAGTTTGTTTTCGTCCACGCATGGGTCGCGAGCCAGTTTAGCCAGCTCGAGTCGTCAGGATTTGTGGCGTAGCCGTTTGGCGGCGAGCCGCATGAGCCGGTTGACGGATTCACCCGTCGCGACGGTCGGTCGTACCGATGCAGGAAGCCCGATTCATCGTTTGTATTCAGGTAGGAGTAGCCCGTAGATACAAGCACCTCGGGCTCGGTCATGCCTGCACAGTCGACAAGCCACAAGAGATTCACGTAGAAGTACGGAGTGCAATTACTCGAAATTGCCGGGGGCGCCTGCGCCAGGGCAATTCAAACCGAGGGATGCTGAAGGCGTGGCTCCGGCATCGATAACGCCGGCGAAGAGATGCTTGTCGGGTGTGGCCCCGGGATCAACGTCGTTGCAACATGAGTAGAAGTTTCCACCGCCTGCAATCCAGGCAGGTATGATCACCGGCGGAGTTGGCGTGCTAGCTTGCGCTACGGCCTCATTGCCGAGGACCGGGGTGCCAGCGAGAGCGATGACCGAGCCTAAGAGCACAATCCCGGCTAATGCAAGCCTCTCAATCATTCTCGACCTCGAAGCACGGAAAAGATGGCGCCCCGCCGAAGCCGCTGCGCATGCTCGCGGTATTCGGCGTTAGGTTGCCAGCTTCATCGCAACGGTCTCGCGGAACAGGCGAGCACTCAATCGAATTGCCTTGAGGCAGACAACCGTATCGAGCGTCGATTTTCACTAAACGCTTAAAGGATTTGTCGCGATGCCGGCGCGTCTAATAATATCGGAAAAAAGGATCAGCCTTGCCGCCGCCGCCATTCGCACACTGGCCGCTCAGGCACTGTCGAACCACATTTCCGCATCACCCCTATCCGACAGCGTTGCCACGGGTGCTAGCGCGATCCAGATCTCGTTTGACGCCGCCGAGACGTTATACCCCTGTTCCCCCACGTTAGCAAATCGCACATGTGGTAACAACTTGCTAACGAATACATCGCGACTGGCCCTGGTACGTCTCGATCCGGCGTATTTTCGTGCTCAATCGACGCTAGCGGTGAGTTGTCATGGCGGCGTTAGCGATTTTCAAGACCGCCGCATTGAAGCGCTGCTCGAACGGCGTCGCGCGCTTCGCGAGCCGGGACAAGGTGCGGCTGCCCATCCGGCTGAGAGGCCGCGCGGTTGCCATTCGGTTGCCATACGCTCCCATTTCGGGCGGCGCCGGAGGTTTCTGGGCCACACAGGATAGCACAACCGCTTCAACAAAAACACTTATGCCACAAGCCTAAACGTCACTCGCTGTCATCAGGAGGCACGCGACGAGATGGCGGCTTATCGAGTTCGAGTCTCCTTGCCTCCACCAAAGAACGCTCGTTTTTACGAGCCTTCTTTTTGCGCCCCGATCCAGTCTCGTGCTCCTGCAGCTCCGATTCTCCCGAGGCTGCGCGCTGATTACCGCACGCGGATCGCCCAACTGTGCAAGTTAGTTGTGCTGATGTTTGTGGAGGCGGCTGCGTCGCCGCTGCATGCTTTGAGTGACCGTTCTAGGGCGCCCGCATCAAACTGAAAACGACGCCTTGCACGGTTGGCCCGATGGCCACTGCGACCCCTCGGGGCCTCGGCGAAAGATCGGGACCTACTCGGCTACTGTACAAGGAGTCTACTCATGCGTTCGTTCACCACTATCGTCTCGACCACGGTCGCACTTGGCTTTCTCGCAGCCTGCACCGGCAATATGGCTACGCCAAGCGCCGGCTCATCTAGCGACCTCATTCAAAGTCGCCTCGGTACCGGTCTACCCCCCGTATCGACGGTTCCTGACTCGCGCCTCGGTACCGGTCTACCGCCGAAACACACCAATGGGCCGGATCTCGGCGTGCTCGGTCGTGTCGCGCTTCGAACCTTCGATGGGGATTTCGTCACTGCAATCGGCGGCGGCGGAGGGCCCGCGGAACCCAACTGCGGCACGAGCAAGGTGGCGCTGCACCAAGACGCGACGCGCATCGGTCCCTGGGAAACCTTCAAAATGGTTGCGCTTCGCGACTCAGGCGCGAATACGCACCGCTACGCATTCCAAACGAGTGACGGCACGAACTACATCACTGCCGTGAATGGCGGCGGAATGGGCGCTTCGGGCATCGGGAACCCTTCTTCTCAACTGCTCACCAATGCGACACGGATTGGTCCTTCAGAAGAGTTTAGGATAATCCCAGTTGGCGTGGTTAGCTCCAAACGGGTCGCCATCCAGACGCCCGACGGGAAGCACTACATCAGCGCGGTCAACGGCGGCAGCTGCGGCGGCCCCGACGACGTGCCGTTCCACACCAACGCCAAAACGATCGGCCCCTGGGAAGAGTTCACGTTGGTCGCGAGCGACTGATTTCGTTCCAGTAGGTCACACGATCTACGCCAACCCACCGCACCCAGGAAACGCGAGGCTACGCCGCTCACGAGCAGCGTAGCCTCACGTCTGCAACCGGAGGTAGGCTCGTCAGCAGACGTGAAGCCTAGCGGGCGGTGAGCAATCGCGCCCGCAGGCTACTGCAGATCGCGGCTCTTTCGGCGGTTGCCGCCGTCCCCATCATAGCGTCGGTGTTTAATCTTGCGGCACCCTTCGTTCCGTATGGCCGGTTCGGATTTGTCGCGAGCCATAACGGTACGGTCACTTCTGTTCTGCCGGGATCTGCTGCGGCCGACGCAGGGCTGAAGCCCGGCGATCGCTTCAATGTTCCGGCGCTCTCTTCCCAAAGTCGGATTTATCTACACTGGCCGCTGGCGCTCGCCGGCAAGAGGGCGGACTTTCTGCTGAGCAAAGGGTCGACGCGATCGATGAGCCTGATCGCGCGACCGCCGGCTGCGAGCGCATTGGCCAGGGCAACCTACTTTGTGATATTCTCGTTCTTCGCCCTTTCCGCCATCTTGATCGTGCTCATCGCAGCGGCTCTTGTGCTGAAACGGCCGTCGCGAATGACGTGGGCATTCTTCTTCTTTGCTGCCGGTTCCCAAGCAGGATCGCCGATTCTTACAGCGCTCCTGCCACCCGCTTGGCTGGTAACATATTCCGCGGACGTCGGCATGCTTTGGATGGGCTCGGCCGTTGGTCTCATTGTTTTCGCGCTGCGCTTCCCTGCCGATCGCGTTCGAGGTACCGGAGCGACCGTCGACCGTTGGCTGCCCTGGCTGGCCGTGGCCTTCGCACCGCTGTTCGTCCTCGCCAATGTCGCTCTGGTTTACGGCGGCCTCGACACCACTACGTTCGAGAATTCCGTCACAATCGTTTGGACAGGCCTCTACTGGCTAGCCGTCATTACGTTTGGGATCCGATACTTCACCGAAGGGCCCGCTGAACGGCCGCGCATGGCGTGGGTCATCGCGAGCTTCCTGCTCGGTTATGGGGGCGTCGTTGCAGTAAGCGTCTGCGAAAGCCTCGGCCTCTCCGTGCCCGCGAATCTCAACAATCTGCTCCTTGCGCTGAATGTCACCGTGGCGATCGTCGTAGCGTACGTTATCGTCAAGCAGCGGGTCATCGCCGTCGACTTCTTCGTGAACAAGGCGCTGGTCTTCGCCGTGCTGGTCGGCATTGTGACCGCGACCTTCATTTTGCTGGATTCGCTGATTGCGCAGCGACTGGAAAGGCTCTTTTCAGGCGCGGGTACCGCGGCCATCGTCGCGGTCAACGTTGTCGCAGCGCTCGCGCTGGGGCTGTTGATGCCGTGGTTGTACGAAACGGTCCGACACTTCGTCGATCGATACTTCTTCCGGCAGCAGTACATCATGCGAGAGCGCATGCTGCAGTTGGCCAAACGCCTGGCCTACGCGGATTCGGCCCAGAAGATCGATCAGTCTCTGGTCCGAAGCGTCGCGGGAGGGCTCGAAATAGGATCGGTCGCCGTCTTCGTGCGCGGCGAGCACGGCCCGTTCCACCGACAGGCCGCCGAAGGATGGGGAGAGGACCATCGCTTGGAGCGCTTCGATGCCGAACGCCTCGCCGCCGCGTTCGAACAGGCGCGCGGAGCGCTGCGCTTCGCCGATCTTCGGCCGACTAGCCACGTACCGGCAGGCGATGCCACGCCGGTCGTCGGCTTCCCGATCTTCGTGCAGGGAAAACTCAGTCGTTTTGTGCTCTTTTCAGGGCATCCGCACGGATTGGATCTCAATCCATCTGAAACACGCCTGCTTGGCGAGGTCACGCGGGCAGCATCGAGTGGATTCGCCCGTTTAGCTCAGATGTGATTCGGCCGTACTATAGCGTCTGCATGAGTTCGATCGCCTTGCCGTCGTCGAGCCGCGATCCTTCCCTAAACAACACTGCGAGCCGGTCTTCGCCGAGCACTCGTCGCAACGCCGAGCGCTCCTCGAGCGTTTCATCTGCGTCCGCTTCTCCTCGGGCCGTGCAGACCGCTTCATTCCACGCAATCAGCTTCGCGCAATTTTCTAGCCGGTCTATCCGATCGACTCGGGTTTCTCGGTCAGGGCTGAGCACCGCAATCTTGGCGAGCGCACCGGCAACGTAAGGTACAAGATCCGGTCGGGGATTTTGTCCATCGAGCGCGGCCGCCAACGCTCGTAGCGCGACTTCCATCGCTTCGCCGAAGCCATTGCAAGCCAACAAGTACGAGCAATGGTTGAGCATCAGGATCACGCACGTCAACCCTCCCTCGGCGGCCTCGGCCTCGAGGATGGGAACCGCCTCGCGCGAATACGCCAGCGCGACTTCGTAGTTACCGAGCCCATACTCTGCTCGCGCGAGTTCAAGTTTGATCAGACGGGCGTAACGGCCATCGTAATCGCCCAAAGCGTCGAGCGCTTCAAGGTTTAGGCTGCGCGCGTGCGAATGAGCGCCGCGCCGGAACGCTACGAAAGCCATATAGCTGAGCGTTGACGCCGTCGCGCGCCGATCTCCAAGTTTGCGCCAGGTCGCCAGGGCCTGTTGCAATTCGAACTCCGCTTCATCCAGCTTCCAAGCGTGAGTCAGCGCGCGCCCGAGTAACCGTCGAGCAGCCGCAAGCAGCCGTGCTTCCCCCAGCCGCGGACTCGCGGCGATGGCGCTCCGGGCAGCGACAATCGCATTCTCGTGGTCGCGAAGGTCCACGAGGCACCAGCCGAGTTGGATCCGGAGGTTAACGATTAGCGCCCTCGGCGTCGTCTTGTCGGCTAATTCCAGGGCCAAGCTAAGCCAGCGCAGTGCGTCCGTCGCCCGAAGAAACGGAACGCGCCACGCGAGCTCTTGTCCGAGGCGCGTGTTCTTGCTGCACGTGAGCGTCCAATGCATGGCCTCGTCGAAGTTCGCGCGCTCGGTGCGCATCGTCCGCAGGACGTCGAGCGGCCGATCGAGTCGCGCATTATACGTCGTTTCCGTTCCGGCGAACTCTCGACCCAACTCAAGCAGGACGCGTGCAAGGCGCTCCGCGATCGCTTCGGACTCCCCACGTTGTGCAAGCCTTTCACGCGCGTACTCGCGGGTCGTTTCGAGAAGCATGTAGCGCGTCTCGCCGGAGCTCACGTCGGCGACGATGAGCGACTTATCGACGAGCGACGAAAGCAAATCGAAAATTTGCGTTTCGTCCTGGCCTTCTTCCGAACACACCGCGAGCGCCATGGCGAGAGTGCACCCTCCCGCGAAAGCCGAGAGGCGATCGAACAATCGCTGTTCTTCCGGGGAAAGCAGATTGTAACTCCACTCGAAGGTCGCGCGCATGGTTTGCTGCTGGGGAAGCGCCGTACGGTTCGCACCGGCCAGCAGCCGGAAGCGGTCATCGAGCCTTTCAGCGAGCGCTTGAACTGATAGCGCGCTCACTCTCGCTGCGGCCAGTTCGATCGCCAACGGAATGCCGTCAAGGCGCCGGCATATCTCGGCGACGACGGGCACGTTCTCGTCGCTGAGCGCGAAGCGATGATCGACGGCGCGGGCACGATCGCTAAAGAGTGAAACGGCCGCGGAGCTTGTGAGCGACGACAGCCGATAGGCGTATTCGCCTGCAGTTCGCAGCGGTTCGCGGCTCGTCGCAAGAATCCGAACTCCCGGACAGTTGAGCAGCAGTGCATCCGCAAGACCGGCGACTTCGCTGATGACGTGTTCGCAATTGTCGAGAATCAGCAACATCGTCTTTCCCTCAAGATAGCCGAGCACCATCGCGAGGGGCAGATGATTTGGAACTTCCTGTACTCCCAGCGCCGAAGCAATTGCCGTAACGACCAGTTTGGCGTCGACGATCGGCGCGAGCGCGACGAAGCGCAGCGCCCCCTCGTCGCTCAGTGTGGTAGCAACGCGCAAGGCCATCTGGGTTTTACCCACGCCGCCGGTCCCGGTGAGCGTTACCATGCGATGCTCGCGTACGAGCGCCTCGACCTCATCGAGCTCCACATCGCGCCCGACGAACCGCGTCAACGCGAGCGGCAAGGCGAGGGTTCCGGCCTTAGGCCAGGGGCCGACGGTGACCGATGAATACTCACGGCGCGGCGTCGCCGGACGCGCGGCGACGGCTTCGAACTCCGCGCGTTGCCCGTCATCGAGCACCAGAGCTCGCGCTAATAACTCCAGCGTCTCCCGTTGCGGCGTACGCCGATAGCCGCGTTCGAGCGCCCCGATGCCGTTAGCGCTCATCCGGGCGCGTTCAGCAAGAGCCTCCTGAGAGAGCCCGGCGGCGATTCGATAGCGCCGCAAAAGCGTCCCGAAGGCCGACGAACCCGCGGCTCGCTCCTCGACCTGCACTGTAGGAAGGGCCTTCTCGCTCGTCGCGCGGCAAACCCTCACGCTTCGTTACGTGAAGCGGCGTAACGATCCGAATTTCAGCCGGCGCCCTCTACTTCGTGCCTATCCTCTAATTTAGGTACTCCGCATTTCGATGACGTAGTGCCCGCCGAGCGCACGCGTCACGTCGGCACGCATGGCGTCGAGATGTGCGCGAGTCAACAAGTCGAGACCGGGCCGGCGCAATGCGGCAACCGCTGTATCGCGCAGTGACCGCAGTTCGTAACGCGCGAGCGCTTGTGCGTCGGGTGGTGTCCCCGCTTGGGCTTCGTTGACCAGTTTCGAGAGCAACGCTGTATAGTTGCGCTGCAGGTTACGCCGCAGCAGTGGAATCGGCTTGCCGGCGGCGATGTCGGAGTAAACCGCTCGCTGCATCCAGGTAAAAAGGTCGCCAAGGTCCATCGTCGACCCCGGCCGGTATTTCAAGTCCATGTCGTCCAGCCGCGCCAACGTCACCGGTGCGTACAGACGAGCGAGAATCATGAGCTGAAACCGCGTCACGTATTGCTCGAGCGCGATGTCGTGGCGCTCGGGCAGATTACCGAGCCAGTCGTCATAGCGATATTCGGTTACCATTCGACGAAGCAGCGATGGCGCGACGTCCCACGCTCGCGCGCCGAAGACGTCGCGCTCGAGCACGTCGAAGGCGCGCTTTTCCGTGTTCAGCGGAACGCCGCTCAGCGGTGCGCCGGCGTGGCGGTCGCCCCGAAGGGAACGCGACACGTACTCTCCGCCGAGATACCGCGAGACGATCAAGGCGCACTGGCCGTATTGCCCCATGATCGTGTCGAATGCGGCCTGCAGGTCGTCGTACGGCATCTCCGACTGCGGGAAGCGGCGATCGACCTGACCGAGCAGCGAGCGGCTCATGCGCATCTGGGTCTGACACCACGCGATGTTATCGTTGGTGAGATCCCACTGCTGGTTGCGCGGGTCGATACCGGCGCCGCTCAACCAACGCGTGTCTTCATCGGAAGACCATACATGGACGGGACTGCTCCAGGAGTCTGCCCACCGATGCAGCGTCGGTAGTTCTTGCTCCGGCGTTCTGGCCCCGGGAATCGTCGCGTACCCCCAATGGATCGCGTAGTAATCGTAGGGTCCCAGCACCGTCTGGAAGTACGACCCTTGCGGCGTACCTTTGGGCCAGAGGTTGAGGGGCGCATACTCCATCACCGAGGTCGCGATGCCGTAGCGCGCCGTGAACGTCGGACTCTGCAACTCCTTCGCCGTGTATGCCTCCGACCCGATGAAATTGTGGCGCAAGCCGAAGTCGTGTCCCGACTCATGCAGGACAATAGATGAGAGAAACGCCTTGGCGAAAGACGGTGAAACCGGATACGAGCCGCTACCCATTACCTGTAACGCGATGGCGCCGAAACGAAAGTTGCGCCGTTCTTCCGACGCAAAGGCACCGCCGCCGTCGAGCATGCCGGTTCGCGCTTCGGTATCCACGGCACGCTGGCTCTGCGGTAGCACAAGCACCGGATACTCGAACTTCCCGAACCGCATGAGGTCGGAATCGACGACGATGCCTGACTTAATCATCTCGCCGGTATAGGGATTGTAGAGCAACTGCGCTTCCGCGAACCCGCCTTGCGTCTCCGTGAGCCATCGAACCACGTTATAGCGAATGTCGTCGGGATCGAACGATGGATCGTCGGGCTGATCCCGCACCTCGACCGCGCCGGCGATCCCAATCCGTTCGAACGCCTTGTTCCAGGTCAACAGCGCTGTTCGAACGGGTTCCCGGTATTCGAGCGGAATCGTATCGCTCAAGTAGAAAACGACGGGCTTTCTCGCCGGCGACAACGGTTTTGAGGGATCCGACGGCTGTAAGTTGAAGCGGACGATGTAGTTGCGATAGTCCTGATACGAATTATCGCTCGAAAAATCTTGATGCGCGTTGATGAAGTAGCCGACGCGATCGTCGTAGATTCGTGGCATATAGGTATCGTCGGCGGGAATTTCGGCGATGTTGTACTGCACCGACATCTGCAGGTTTCGAGCGTCGGGCGTAACGCTGAGCACGTCGGCGCTGGGCTGCATCGTCGTAAACGTTTGATTCGCGACAATGGTGACGTTCTGCGGGAACGCCTTTGTCGTGCCGAAGTACGAACTGGAGGAAACGAGGCGATACGCCGCTAGTGGGTTGCCTTTGCTGCCGTTGATATCGCTCAATGCGTCGCCCAGGTCGGTGACGTCGTCGAGCAACGGCGAGGCGTCGAACACAACGTCGCCGGTCTTGGGATCGGTCGAAACGACTTTGGCCACGCCAACCACAGTGGGAGCGCTGGCAACGTTCACCGCATTGGCGATCGGCGTTCCCGGATTGGCCAAAAACCGCGTGCTCGGAAAAAGGATCGCAACCTTATTGTCTTGTTTGATGAATCGAATAACCCGAACGTTTTGGATGTCCGTCATGCCGGAAAAGATGCCGGCACCGATTCCGTTGATGGGAACGCCGAGTTCGACGAAATCCTTCGCAAACTGATCGGGACGCAGCTCTAGCAACACGTCGCCCTTATAACGCCACATCGTAAAGAGTCCGCGTTGCGCCGTGCCGTCGGACGACAGCGCGTCGTATGAAACCGCGGAGCCGGAATCACCCTTACCGTTTGCACCCGCGTGGTTATTAGCCGGCGGAGCCGCCGCGACGGTCAAAAGAAAAACGATCGAAATAAGAAATGCCGAGCGCACTGATGCTACCCCCTTTGCAACTACGATGGGAGTTCGTAGAGCCACCGAGTGATCCCCGCGCGCACCACGGCGTGCTCCAAAGGATGCAACCGGCGCATGACCGCCTCTTCCGTTTCGCCCGCGGCCACGGCCAGCGGCTTGCGCGCGAGCACCGCCCCTCGATCCGCATGGGAAGTTATACGGTGAAAGGTCGCGCCGGCCCAGCCGGATTGGGCCGCCAGCGCGTCGCGAACGGCGCGCGGGCCGCGAAAGACCCGAGTTTGTTTGCCGTCGGGCATGAGGACGTCATCGCGTTGCGGGTCGAGCGGCAAAAACGCCGGATGAATGTTCAGCGTCTCGGGAAACGCCTCCAAAAACGAATCCGCCAACAGGTGCATCCAGCCCAATAACAACACCAGGTCCGGTTCGAATGAGCGAACGAGTTCGACCAGGCGCGCGTCGTAATCGTGCCGTTCTTCTTCTCCTCGCTTCCACGGAAGGATCTCAATGCGCTGGAGGTCCGCCGCGCGCCCGCGTTCGATCGCAAACGCATTTGCATTGTTGCTGACGAGTCCAGCGATCTCCAGCGGGAGCGCACCCGCGGCCACGGCATCGAGCACGCTTTGTAAGTTGGTCCCATTACCGGATGCGAGCACGACGGTTCGTCGATTGCGGCGCACGAGGGAATCGATGCCGAAGCGTTCCGCGACCGTTGCGTCGCAGCAGTCGGCGTAGTAGCGCACCAACCGCTCATCGCCGACGGCGCAGATCAGCGCGCGAGAGTAACCCCGACGCCCGAGCTCGAGAAAACCGCGCTCGAGCAACGCCCGCGCCACCTCGGTGCCACGCTGGCGCGGCGCGACGCCGAAGGGACCAAAGACGCCGAAGCCGGGTTCGCGTGCCAGGCCCTGCAACCAACGAAACCGCAATCCCCGTGGTTCGAGCGTCGCGAAGCCGATCGGAGCACCGTCGCAGCGCGCGATGAAATTCGATCCCACGTTTGCCTCTGAACTCCACCAGCCACCGAAGAGTTCGTCGATCCACGCGAGGGTTCGTTCGTCCGCCGCTGAGGGCCCCTCGATTGCGATGCCGTCCCCCGGGTTGGCGGGCTCCTTTGGACCCGATATGTCTGCGACTAGATTAAGGAGCTCGCGCAAATCAATCGTACAGGGGACGAAGCACCGCCGCACACTCTTCCAAAAAATCGACGTCGTCGGGCGAAAAGGCGTTGATGCGATCGCTTTCTACGTCGAGCGTTCCAATCACCACGCCGCTCTCGGCACCCAGTACGGGAACGATCACCTCGGAACCGGCGCTTGCAAAGGCATTCAAGTAGCGCGGATCGCGCGCAACGTCGTTGCTGATTACGGTACGTCGCAGGCGGACCGCTTCTCCGCTTAATCCTTCCGAGGCGGCAAAGCGTTGGTGCGCCGGAATTTTGGAGTCGGTATAGCCGACGATGGAAATAACGTCGTCGCCTACGTCATAGATGCCGACCCAGCGGAACCCTCGCTCTTGCCGAATCATTTCGGCGGCCCGGTCCGCGCGCTCACTGCGATCCGCTTCGTTGTCAACCGTCTCGGAGAGCCGCTTTGAAAGAGGCTCGCTCATGCTTGTCGCGCCGGGTGAACGGTCACGCGAGGTCCCTCTGCAAAACGCTCTTCGATCCAGCCGATGACCTTTGCACCCGGTGCCGCGTTGGTCGCCGCCGGCGCGTCGGTAAACGGCACGACGAGTGTGAATCCGATGCCCATGTTGAAGACACGATATCGCTCGACGCTGTCGAGATTTCCGCGCCGCACCAACTCGCTGAGAATCGGCGGCACGCTCCAACGACTTTGTTCAAAAACCGCCGTTACGTTCTCCGGCAGCGTCCGCGCAACGTTTTCCAGTAATCCGCCGCCGGTTATGTGCGCCATGCTCTTCACGTTTGCAACCGCTTCAATTGCTCGAACGTCCTCAGCATACGACGGATGCTCGGCCAAGAGCGCGTCGGCGTATGTCCCTCCATCGAACGGCGACTGCCATTCTTCTTGCCGTATCAAAGCGCGGGCAAGTGAGTAACCGTTGGTGTGTAGGCCGACCGCCGGAAGCCCGACGATCGCATCGCCCGGCGTCACGCGTTCCGGCTTAGGCAGCGCAGCGATCTCGACGAGCCCGACGATCGTTCCTGCCAAATCAAAATGTTGCGCGGCGTAGATTCCGGGCATTTCGGCGGTCTCGCCTCCGAGCAACGCGCAGTTGTTTCGACGGCAGGTTTCAGCGCATCCACGCACGATTTCCGACGCAACCTCGGGGTCGAGTTTCCCTACGGCGAGATAGTCTAGAAAAAACAATGGGTACGCGTTCAACACCAGGATGTCGTTGACGCAATGGTTCACCAGATCGCGTCCGACGGCCGCGTAGCGACGGAGCGCCGCGGCAATGAGAACCTTCGTACCGACGCCGTCGGTGGATGCGACCAACGCGCGGCTGCCGTCGCCGGGAAACCGGAAGAGCCCGGCAAAGCCACCGACGGCATCCAGTTGGTCCGGGTGGCGCCAAGCGGAAAGTACCTGTCGATAGCGCGTCACTGCATCGTTTCCGGCAGCGACATCTACGCCGGCACGCGCGTATGCGTCAGCGTCGTCTCGGTGCAAACGAGGATTCTCCGGGCTTTGCGCCATAGGCTTGCAGTAGTTCACCACCTGAAAGGTCCACCATGCAAGTTCGTCTGAGTAACGATGTACCGCTTGACGTGCGCGCGGGAGCGCTCGTCGTCCCTTTCTTCTCCGATGCTCCCTTAGAGGGGATCGCTTCCGAGGTGGACGCGGCGTTCGGCGGCATTATCGCCGACGCGATCGCGGCAGGAGAAACGCATGGCCGTCTTGGCGAGCATGTGCTGATCTACGCAAAAGACGCGCCGTATCGCCGCGTCCTTGCGGTCGGGCTGGGGGAGCGTGCAAAGTTCGAGCCGTACTTTTTGGCACGATACGCCGGAACGGCTGTACGTTACCTCGGCAGGCGCAATGTCGATGAAATCGCGATTGCCTTGCCGCAGCCAGCTCGCGGCAACGAAGGAAAGTGCGCGTCGTTTCTCGCGGAAGGCGCAATCGCGGGAACGTTCGATACGACCCTCTATCAAGACAAGCCGGAGCGGCGCATCGCTACCCATACCGTGACGATCCTCAGTCACGGTTTTGGAGAACCCGAACTTTCGTGCGGCATGGCGCGTGGCGTGATTCTCGGTGAAGCCGTCAACTTTGCGCGGCGGCTCGCCATCACGCCGGCAAACGATATGACGCCGACTCGGCTCGCCGAGGAAGCGGAGCACTGCGCGCGCGATGCAGGACTGGAGATCGAAGTCTTTGACGAAGCCCGAGCGCGCCAAGAACGCATGGGATCGTTTCTGTCCGTCGCGCAGGGCAGCGCGCAGCCCCCGAAATTCATCGTCCTTCGCTACAACGGCGCTCCGTCGAGCAAAGAACTCATTGCGCTCGTCGGCAAGGGCATCACCTTCGATACGGGCGGCATTTCGATTAAGCCTGCGGAGCGCATGGAGGACATGAAGTACGACATGTCTGGCGGCGCCGGCGTGATCGCGGCCCTGTGCGCGATCGGGAAGCTCAAACCAAAAATCAACGTCGTCGGATTGGTTCCCGCAACGGAGAACATGCCGGGTGGCAAGGCGACCAAACCAGGGGACATCGTGACGGCGATGAACGGCAAGACGATCGAGGTAATCAACACGGACGCGGAAGGGCGTCTGATTCTAGCCGACGCGCTGTGCTATGCCAATAAACTCGGCGCGACGAGAATCGTCGACGCCGCAACGCTCACCGGCGCCTGCGTCATCGCGCTCGGCCACGCCAGTTCCGCGGCCATTTCCAACAACGATCGCTTCGTCGAACAGTTCCTCAGCGCCGCGAAGCCGACCGGCGAACGCTATTGGCAAATGCCGTATTACGATGATTACACGACGCAGATGAAAAGTGATATCGCCGACCTCAAAAATACCGGGGGTCGCCCCGCCGGCACGCTGACCGCGGCGGCGTTCCTCAAGGAGTTCGTCGGCGAAACACCCTGGGTACATCTCGACATCGCCGGAACCGCGTATCTCGAAAATGAATCCGCATGGCAAGCGAAAGGGCCAACCGGGACGCCGGTGCGCGCCTTCATTTCACTTGTGGAATCTTTGTCGTCCTTCGACTCCGCTCAGGATGACAAAGGTTCAGCTGACGATGACGGAGAGGCCAAAGCGCAGACCAATGGAGCGCGCAGTGCAGAGCTTGCGGTTGAAACTACGTAACGGCGTCGAAAGCGCGCGGCCATATGAACCAGAGAACAATCCGGCGATTCGCCGGCTGACGGCTGGTGCGATCAAACGGCGCAAGGCGAAGACGCACTTCCCGATTGCGACGGCCTATGACGCGCCGTTTGCGCAGTTCGTCGAACAAGCCGGCATCGACATCATATTGGTTGGCGATAGCGTTGGAAACGTAGTGCTCGGCTTCGATGAAACGACGCCCGTCACGTTAGAAAACATTCTCTACCACACGCAAGCCGTCGCTCGCGGCACGACACGCGCGCATATCATGGCCGATATGCCGTTTGGATCCTATCAAGTCTCTAACGAAGACGCGCTGCGTTCCGCGATTCGGCTGGTGAAAGAAGGCGGTGCGTGTTCGGTCAAACTCGAGGGCGGACGCGATCAAGCCGAGCGCATTCGGGCGATTACCGGCGCGGGCATTCCTGTGGTCGGACACATCGGCGTCACGCCGCAAACCGCGGGGCTCGGACCGGGCTTCAAGATGCGCACGCACCGGGATCGACTCATCGATGACGCGCGCTCCGTTGAAGCCGCCGGCGCATATGCCATCGTGCTCGAGGTCGTGGATCCGGAAATCTCACGCGAGATCACCGAGATGCTCGCTATTCCCACAATCGGGATCGGATCGGGACCACACTGCGATTCGCAGGTGCTCGTTCTGCACGACATCTTAGGCATGTATCCGCACTCGCCGAGTTTCGCCAAACGGTACGCCGAGATCGGAAAAATCGCGACTGAGGCGCTTGCGGGATACGCGCAGGACGTTCGCGAGAGTCGGTTTCCTGCCTGATTTCCAGTGCCCACCATTTGGCACTGTGGGATGCTAGCGTTACGGCATGTTTCTTACGGAAGATGACCTCGACGACGATCCACTGCTTATCGCGCGCCGCGCTTTCGAGCGCGTCCTTCTTGGGAACGCCGCCAGCTCTCCAAGAGGTCAAGACGCCCCCGAATGGCGTTCAACTCCTCCACCAGGGCAAGGCCGCCCGTCGCCAGTTGAGTCGAATCGATCTGGGCGCGTGATCCCTCTGCGGTTTCGCCCTCAGCGGAGGTAGGCGACGCCTCACGAACGCGCGCGCCGGCGCGCTCTAACGCCGACGTAATAAAACTCTGGGCGCGTGCTATCGCAGCATCGTTGAGTTTGCGTCCTAGCGCACGAATCTCCACGACCATGGCCGCCTTATTCGCCTCGACGAACAGACGCGGTTGCTCGTGCTCGATGCCGTACAGCACTTCCGCGCTCGTTCCGAGTGCTCGTGCGATGCGAACGATTACCGAAATCGAGGGGTTGAGCCGCTGATCGGCCTCAATCTTGTAGAGAGTTGGATGGTTAATCTCGGCTCGTCGCGCGAGCTCGTTTTGCGACCAACCTAATGCCTTGCGCCGCGCCGCAATTCGTTTTCCCAGCGTCACTCATCGGGACTGTAGCGCGTCTCCAAAGTTGCCCTTGAACCAGGCGGCACTTCCGGTTGGCACTACAAAACCGCTTCGCGTACGCTGTGCGCGGCCGGCACGTTGGGGTATTCACCGATCAGGCATCCCAAGCACATCTCTTCGCGTTTGCGCCCTACCGATGAAATCAAGCCCTTCAGGCTGAGATATCCGAGCGAATCGGCGCCGGTTTTGCGGCGAATTTCTTCCACGCTGTAGTTGGCTGCGATCAATTCGTCGTAGGTGGCCATGTCCACGCCGAGATAGCACGGGTGCTTGATCGGCGGGGACGTTATGCGTAAATGTACTTCCTTGGCGCCGGCCTCCCGCAACAAGGCCACGATCCGCGGCGTCGTCGTGCCTCGCACGATGGAGTCGTCCACCACGACCACGCGCTGCTCGCGAAGGTTTTCAACGACCGGATTGAACTTTAAGTGCACGCCGCGCGATCGCATGCGCTGATCGGGGCTAATGAACGTTCGGCCGATGTAGCGATTCTTGATCAAGCCCTCGATGTACGGCAAACCGCTCTCCGTCGCGTAGCCAATACCGCCGGCCACGGCGGAGTCGGGCACGGCCATCACCACGTCGGCCTCGGCCGGATGTTCTTTCGCCAACTGACGGCCCATCTCGTAGCGCGACATGTAGACCGACCGTTCGTTCAACTTCGAATCGGGCCGCGCGAAGTAAATGTACTCGAACATGCACAGCGCCGGCTGCGCGGCCTCGACGCTGGTGCGATGTGATTCTAAGCCATCCGACGTGATGCGAACGATTTCACCGCGCTCTATTTCCCGCACGTACTGCGCGCCAACGGTGCCCAGTGCGCACGACTCCGAAGCCACGACGTATCCGTTATCGCCCAAGCGTCCGAGACATAGCGGTCGTACGCCCCATGGATCGCGGAAGGCATAGAGTTCGTTCTCCGTGCAAAGGACGATCGAGTACGCACCGCGCGCCGCGCTGAGCACCGACTCGATCCGTTCGATCATCGTGCCCTTCGACTCGACGATGAGTTTCGCCATTACCTCGGAGTCCGAGGTCGCTTGCAATACCGTCGTCGGCGATAGCGTTTCGCGTAAGTCGTCGGTGTTCGTAAGGTTGCCGTTATGCGCGAAGGCAAAGTCGCCAAGCTCGGTACGCTCCAGCAGCGGCTGCGCGTTAACGACGATGGATGACCCCGTTGTCGAGTAGCGAGTGTGCCCGATCGCGATGTGGCCGCTTAGTTCGCCTAGAATTTCTTCATCAAAGATCGCGCCGAGCAGCCCCATCTCTTTGTGGGAGCGGATCGTGCCGCCGTCGGCTGCGGCGATGCCGGCGGACTCCTGTCCGCGGTGCTGGAGCGCGTAGAGCGCAAAAAACGCAAGGCGAGCGGCGTCGCGTCCGGGTGCGAAGACCCCCGTTATCCCGCACATGCTGGTTTCATTATAGCAGACTCCGGGCTAGTCGCTGGCGCGCCGGCCCCCGAAAACTTGCAGCAAGGCCAGGAAGATGTTCACGGTGTCAAGATAGATGCTCGTCGCCATCAAGACCGGCGTCAAGCCGTCACCGCCGGCCCGCAAACGCGCGAAGTCGATCAGCACTAAGCCCGAGAAAATGACGAGCGTCAACCACGCGTACACTTCGGGATGCAAGAATCGGACGAAGATCGACACGATGCCGAGTACGATCAGACCCAAGAGCGCGACCAAAAAGATCCCTTGAAATCGCCGCAGATCGAGCCCGGTCGCATACACGATCGCGGCGAGCGCGAACATGCCTAATCCCGTAGTCAGTGCCGCATTGACTACGACATCCGGACCAAACGCACGAACGTACTGTCCGATAACCGGCGCAATTCCGATGCCCTCGCAAAACGTGAACGCGTAAAAGAGCACGAGCGACAGCGTTTCATTGCGGCGCACGCCGTAGATCGAAAAGAGCAGGATCAGACCGGCGATCATCGCGACGAGGCCTATCCCCGGCGGGAGATCCTGAAAGAGCCACGCCGCGAGCGCCGTGACGCACAAGCCGAGCGCGGTGATGCCTAAGACCTGTGCAAGGAGAGAGTGCGTCGGTACCGCCGGCGAAAACGTCCGGCCGTAGGGAGTCTCGGGTTGCAAACGATACGCCATGACGTCCTTTACTAACCTGTTTCCGTGGGCGAGGTTACACTCGACGATGGTGCGGTCGCCGGCCGACCCCATCCGATAAGCGCCGCCGCGAGCACGGCGAAGGCCGGCAACACGCCAAGCAGTCGAGCATTGACCGCGATAATTGCCGAGCCTGCGGCGGGCGCAAGAATCATCGCGATGCTGTTGATCGAGTCGCTCACGCCCATGATTGCGCCGCGTTCGCTCGCCTTGGCCCGCACGGAAAGAAGTGCCGTGAGCGTCGGCTCTACGAGCGACGAGCCGACCGCCCAAAGAAGCAGAACTGCGAGAAATACACCGATGTCGTAGACGAACGCGAGAACGCCGTACGCTAGGAAACTCATGAGCAACCCTATCTGTGCGACGCGACGATCGCCCAAGCGCGCGGCCAACGGCGAAACGAGGAAGATCAGCGCCGCCCCTCCGACGATTCCCGCCATCGAGAGCAGCCAGCCGACTTGATTGACCTGCGAGTGAAGAACGCGCTGGAGATAAAGTGCGAAGTTAGCTAGAAAGCAGACGATCGCAAAAATCGCCAGGAATTGGCGGACCAAGACACGGCGAACGCCCGGAACGTTGGCCGCGCGTATCGATTGCGCAACGCTGGTACGGCTGCGCCGCTGCATTTGCGCGGGCAGCAGCACAACGGTAATAAGAATCGTCACGGTTTCGAGGCCTGCGGCGACAAAGAAGGGCGTCGCTATTCCGGAGCGCACGAGAAATCCGGAAGTAACGGGGCCGATGATGAACGCCATACCAAAAACTGCCCCGTACAGCGAAAACGCAAAATCCCGCTGGTCTTCGCGCGTGACGTCGGCAATATACGATTCCACGGCGCCCAACGCACCGCCGCCGCATCCCGAGATGATGCGTGAAATAAAAATCCACAGCAGCGACGGCGCCGTGGCTTGGAGCAGATACCCTGCCAGCGTTAGCAATTGTGCAATGAGAATGATTCGCTTCCGGCCAATCCGATCGCTCACTTTGCCCCAAACTGGGGCTGCAATGGTCGAGCAAAGCGCCGGAATGCTCAGTAGTGCGCCCACCATTACCTCGGGGGCATGATACTGCTGCACGATAACGGGCAAGAGCGGAATCATCAACGTGTAGCCGAGCGTCTCGACCAGCGTCGTGCCGTAAATGGGCAGTAATGCGCGCGGGAGACGCCACATTACCGGAGCCCTACGTCGAGGCGATGCGAGCGATGTCCGTGCGGTACGTGAGCGACTGCGTACCGAGACGGGCCGCCAGTTGAGCGACACTCTCATACGCGCGCGTACGCGCCTGGGCGAGATCGTCGCCTAAAGCGGTCACGGTAAGCACCCGTCCTCCGCTCGCCGCGACGCTTCCGTTGCGCACTTGGGACGAACCCCAAAAGGCGCGACAGCCCTCCGGGAGCGTAACATCCGGCGACAATCCGCTTAACGGCGTCGCGCGATGTGGATAATCCGGCGTTGCGAGCACGATGCCGGCGCAGGAGCGCGGGGAAAGACTTGCGGCGGAAAGGTTCATCGCGCCGTCGGCAACGCTTCGCAACAGCGCGGCGAAGTCACCCATGATCCGCGGCATCAACACTTGTGCTTCCGGGTCGCCGAAACGCACGTTGAATTCGATGACCTTTGGTCCCTCGTTGCACCACATGAGCCCGCAGTACACGATGCCGACGTACGGTGCACTTTCCGCCAACACTCCTCGCAGCAGCGGCGCCAAAATTTTCGTACGAACCGAATCTTCGAGATCGTGAGGAAACCCTATCGGCGGCGAGTACGCGCCCATGCCGCCGGTATTGGGCCCGGTATCGCCGTCGCCGGCGCGCTTGTAATCGCACGCAGTCCCGAACGGCACGATCGTGCGACCGTCGCAGATTGCAAAAAGACTTACCTCGCGTCCAACCAGCGCTTCTTCCAACAGCACGTCGTTGCCGCCGCCGGGGACGCCGCGCGAATACCACTGCGCCAGAATTGCGTGCGCGGCTTGCGGCGAGGGGGTGACGGCGACACCCTTCCCGGCAGCAAGGCCATCGGCTTTGACGACGACCGCGCCCTTCCACTCTCTCAAGACCTTCGTGGCGCCATCGAGGGAGTGAACGACGTGCCAGCGTGCCGTCGGTATCCCGTGGCGTTGCATGAATCGCTTGGCAAAAATCTTGCTCGATTCCAGTCGGCCGGCCGAGCGAGTGGGGCCGAGCACCGGGATGCCGGCCTCGCGCAACCTATCGCCGACGCCGGCGGCGATTGCGGTTTCCGGCCCGAGCACGACAAGGTCGATTCGCTCATGGAGGCCGCGCTGCACGAGTGCTTTGCCGTCGGTCGTCGCGATGTCCCAATTTTCGCCGCGCGACGCGGTGCCGGCATTTCCAGGTGCGGCGAACACCGACTCGCACGACGGCGATTGCGCGATGCGCCAGGAGAGCGCGTCTTCGCGGGCACCGCTACCCACGACAAGAACGCGCAAAATCTATTCCCACTCCACCGTGGCCGGCGGCTTGGTCGTGATGTCGTAGGCTACGCGGTTCACGCCGCTAACCTCGTTGACGATGCGAGCGGCAATCCGTTCGAGCAACGGGTGCGGCAATCGCGCCCAGTCCGCCGTCATCCCATCCTCGCTCGTGATCGCGCGGACCGCGACCAGATTCGCATAACTTCGGCCGTCGCCCATGACGCCGACGCTTTTGACCGGCGTGAGCACCGCAAAGTATTGCCAGGGGCGAGGGTCGAGTGGGGCGGCTTCGACCTCTTCGCGGACGATCGCATCCGCCGCACGAACGATCTCGAGGCGCTCCTCCGTGATGTCGCCGATGATCCTAACCGCCAAACCAGGCCCAGGAAATGGTTGACGCTCGACGATCGCGCGCGGCAAACCGAGGACGCGTCCTAAGGCCCGCACCTCGTCCTTAAAGAGCTCGCGCAACGGCTCGATCAAATTCAAGCCCATCTTCGCCGGTAGCCCACCGACGTTGTGATGCGATTTGATTTTATGTCCCGCCTTGCTTTGCGGAGTCTTGGATTCGATGACGTCCGGATAGAGCGTTCCCTGAACTAAATACTTGACGCCCCGAATTCCGGCCGCCTCACGCTCGAAGACCTCGATGAACTCGTGACCGATAATAATTCGCTTGCGCTCGGGGTCTTCGACTCCGCGCAACTTCTTCAGGAAGCGCTCTCGCGCATCGACGGCTACCACGTTGAGGTGCAATATTTCCCGAAATGCCGCGAGCACTTGCTCGGACTCGTCCTGTCGAAGCAACCCATGATCTACGAAGATGCATGTGAGGTGTCCGCCGATTGCCCGCGACACCAGCGTTGCGGCCACGGCAGAATCGACTCCGCCCGAAAGCGCGCAGATCGCCTTGTGCGGCCCGATCCGCCGGCGTATATCCTCGATGGCGCGCTCGAGAAAGGACTCCATCTTCCAATCGTCGCCGAGGCCTGCGATCTGATGCAGGAAATTTTCGAGCACGGTTCGGCCGTGCTGCGTGTGCGCGACTTCGGGATGGAACTGCACTCCGTAGATGCGTCGCTTCGCGTTTCCCATCGCAGCGATGTGGCAGCGCGCGGTCGACGCCAACGTGCTATAGCCCTTCGGTAAGGCGATGACGGAATCGCCGTGCGACATCCAGACGCGCGACGATTCCGGCACCCCGTCGAAGAGGGGCGTATCGCGATTGGAGACTAAGAGCGTTGCCGGACCGTATTCCGAGCGATCGAGTTTGATCAACTCAGCTCCGATTTCGCGGGCGATCAATTGCATGCCGTAGCAAATGCCCAGAATCGGCACGCCGCATTCGAGAATGGAAGCGTCCATCTCCGGCGCTCCCTCGAGCAGCGCGCTTTCGGGTCCGCCGGAAAGTATCAATGCGGCCGGACGCCGCGCGACGAGTTCACTCCACGTGACATCGTACGGAACGATTTCGCAGTAGACGCCGCACTCGCGCGTCCGCCGCGCAATGAGTTGACTGTACTGCGCGCCAAAATCGAGAACGAATACCGCGTTCGACACGCAAGAAGACTAGGCGGCGGCCGCGGCCTTCAAGGCGGCGTCATAATCTGGCTCCGAGGCGATCTCCGGAACGATCGAAACATATGCAATGGTTCCGTCCTTGCCGATAACGACGACGGCGCGCGCCAGAAGGCCAAGTTCCGCGATCAGCAACCCATAGTTGCGGCCGAAACTGCGATCTCTATAATCTGAAAGCAGCTGCAGCCGCACGTCTCCCTGCGCCGCAGCCCAACGAGCCTGCGCAAAGGGCAAGTCCATGCTAACGACTGCAACGTAGAGATTCGGCGGCAGCTCGCCCAGACGTTGGTTGAATTTTTGCGATTCGAGCGAACAGACGCCGGTGTCGAGGGATGGCACGGATATCAACATCGCGGCCCGATTTTCGGCGTCCAAAACGGCCTCGCGCGTGACGTTCGAAAGGTCGTTCGCGGTCACCGTAAAGTTCGGCGCCGGATCGCCGGCGCGAAGTTCAGGCCCCTGCAGCGTTACCGGCTCTCCCTTGAACGTAACGATGCCGGTGCGGCCTTCCAAACGATCGACTGTCATCTCTCCTCCTCTGCAAATCGTGAGTTGGCTATGTCAACACATCTTCAAGCCGATCGGTGTCACGCGCCATCACCAGTTCCATCGCGATGCGCTCGCCGACTGACACGTCGCGGCCCCAGCGATACGCCGAATACGGTGTATATCGCGTTCCGGGAGATCCCGGTATGCGCAAAGAGACGTCGTAGCAGATGAGTTCCTTTGGCGGACCGGCCGCGATGACGCACTGCAGCGCAAATGGTCCGATGATACCGGGCGGCATCCGGTTGCGGGCCGCGGCGACGAATCGCTCGCCCATCGCGAACGCCGGCTCCAGCATCGATTCCAACAGCGTCGTCGCAATGTGGCCTGCTTCTTCCAGGCGCATCGTGACGTTTCGGACGGCCTCGAATGCCGACGGAGGAACGTTGCGAAAACCTTCGAGATTGGTTTGCCGCCGCGTGTCGGTTCCGCTCAGTTCCAACTCGCCTAAGATCGGTGAATAGAAGAAGTTGAGATTGATGGAGGGACCGAGCGCGTATTCCTCGATCACCGCACCGGCAAGTCCCTCTTCGGTGACGACGCCCTCCCGCTGCAGCCGTGCCGCGGTAGACCGATACTCGGACGGCGAGGATGCCAAGAAAAACGCCCGCTCGAACGTGACGCTCGCGTGCGGCGCCTTTACCATCACGAGCGAATCGATCTCATCGGGCGATGCGAACCGGCGCGGATACCGAATCGCTGCCGCTTCGAGCAAGGCGTATTGGTCGAGGTCTGCATTATCATCCTGAGCGCAATCGAAAGACCTTTCTTCCGCTTTCAAGAGATACCGATTCCCGAAGAAGGGCACCACCATTCCACGCTCGATTTCATCGTACGTGTATTCTTGCCGAAGATAGACTTCAAAGGAGCGATTCGGAACAAAGACGACGTTGCTGGACAGGAGCCTTTGCTGGACGTCATCGCGTAAGATGTCGACAAACGATTCCAACTCCAACACTGTGTCGACGCAGCCCCGCGTCAACGGCTCGCCGTGAACGATGAAGTGCTTCCCGTACGTTTGCTCCCGACGCTTCGCCGTAACCACGAGATTGCTCAAGCCCTGGCGTAGCGCGCCATACGCGACTTCCAACGCCGAGTGGCTGCCGATCGAGCAAAGCGTTAGCCGTGAGAGATCGTAGCGGCGCAACGCCGCAGCGACCTGCGCGTTCTTCACGCGCGCGTCATTCGACGCGCAGCTTGACGGCCATGCGTCGCCAGACCGCCGGCACGTACAGCGCCAAAATCGCGATGCCGCCGAGGGTGATGACGAGCGCACACGCCACTCCGGCGCTCGAAGGCGCGGCCTCAAAAACCGAGATGCCGCCGCGGCCCGCCGGAAACGCCGGAAGCAAGTACGGATAAATCGTCCCGGCCGCTGCCGCGAGCAGCGTAGCGATGAAACAGCATGACGCGACAAACGCGGCTACGCCGCCGCCTCGCGCGGCATACCATCTCACCGCAATCAGCGCACCGAGGGAAAGAGGCGGTAATGCAACGAGCCACGAGACCGTCGCCGGCGCATGGACCGCAAACGTGAGGGCTGTGACCGCGACGTAAAAAGCCAAGACGATCCACCACAGAACCCGCACGGCTCGTCTCGCGCGCCCGCCCAACTCGCCATCGATGCGCAACGCCAGGAATAAGGCGCCGTGTTGCATGAGCGCACTCAACGCGAAAACTCCCACGAGCAAAGCGTACGGATTCAGCAAAAACGCGAAGGTCCCGGAGAAGTATCCCGCGGGATCGAGCGGGACGCCGCGCACGAGATTACCGAGGGCGACGCCAAAGAGTAGAATCAACAACGCGCTCGAGAGCCAAAACGCTACGTCCCAGAACTGATGCCACAGCTCGGCGTCCAGATGCTCGCGCAACTCGATCGCGATTCCGCGAAACATCAGCAGCCAGAGTACGACCATGAAGGGTAAATAGAATCCTGAAAAGGCCGACGCGTAGGCTACTGGAAACAGCGCAAACAGCGCAGCGCCGCCCGCGATGAGCCATACTTCGTTGCCGTTCCAGAAAGGGCCGATCCCAGTGATGGCCGCCGCGCGTTCGCGATCGCTCCGCGCAATCCACGGCGTTACCGCCGCCACGCCGAGATCGTAGCCGTCGAGCACCACGTACGTCGTCAGCATAAAGGCGATAACCACGAATCCGAGGCTACTCATGGTTTACCGCCCCGTCACGAGCGATACGCTCTCTGTTGCCGATGGCCCGATCCCAATCTCGCGTAAGACCAGGTACAAGAAAAGAACGCCGAGCAAAAAATACATGCCGGCAAAGCCGATGAGCGTAAACACCGTTTCGCCCGCGGCAACGTTCGGGGAGCCGCCCCGCGCGGTTTGCATGACGCCGTAGATGATCCACGGTTGCCTGCCTACCTCCGTTGTGATCCAGCCGGCCTCGTTGGCAATGTAGGGAAACGGCATTAAGAGCATGAGTATCCAAAGCATCCAGCGCGCCGCCCATAATCGCCGGAGCAGCAAGAGGAACGCGGCAATCGCCGCCGCCGCCACAAAGATCGTGCCTAATCCCACCATCACGTGATAGGCGTAGTACGTAAGCTCGATGGGCGGCCATAACTCGCGCGCGTACGCATCGAGGCCTTGAACGTTCGACCGGAAATTACCGTACGCGAGAAAACTCAAGAACTCGGGGACGAAAATCGGATCGATGAGGCGCGCTCCGGAAACGTCCGGCATGCCGATAATCGCCAAAGGGGCGCCCCGAGTCGTCGCAAAGAGGCCCTCCATCGCGGCTAACTTGACGGGCTGATACCTCGTGACGTCGCTCCCATTGCGGTCGCCCGTCGGGAAGACCGCGATGATTGAAAAAAGCAATGCCACCATGACGCCGCTATGCGTCATGCGCCTGCCGGCCGCGATATTTCTGCGCGACAGTAAATAATAGGCCCCGATGCCGCCAACGATGAAGCCGCCGGCGACGAGTGCGCCGGTGAGAACGTGGGCGAATTGCCAGCGCAAGAACGGTGAGCCGAGCACCGCCCAAATATTTTCTAGGCGAATCGTTCCATCGGTTGCGAGACTATATCCGACCGGATGCTGCATCCATGCGTTCGTGGCGACGATCAAGAACCCCGAAAGCCACGATCCTGCGCAGACGAACACCGCTGCCCAGGCCCTGAACATCGTCGGCGGCCGGTTGCGTCGATACAAGAGCACGCCCAGAAACACAGACTCGAGAAAAAAGGCGAAGAGGCTTTCCATCGCGAGAGGCTGGCCCACGACCGCGCCGCTGCGGCGCGAAAAGGCCGCCCAGTTCGTCCCAAACTGGAACTCCATAGGGATTCCGGTCACGACTCCCGCCGCAAAGTTGATTCCGAATATGCGGGTGAGAAAGGCCGCGATGCGCCCCGCTTCATCGTCGAAGTCGCGCACCGCCTTCCACGTGTACGCCGCAACGAACGGAGCCAAGCCAATTGTCCCAATAGGGAATAGATAGTGGAACATCAGGGTGAAGGCAAATTGCAGGCGATCGGCGAGAACCGGATCCATGCTGGCCTTTCTTTGCTGCCTTAGTCGCTGAGCAGTTTACGCGCCTGTGGGCTGTCTTGGTATTCGACCGTCAAGATTGCTTTGATTCGCCGTGCGCCGTCTCGTGACTGCACGTCGGTCATGCGTCGCATCGTGGTATAGCACCAGTACATCAACATGGGGAGATCACGGTCCCGGGGATAGACCCTCTGCATCGCGATGATGGCGTTGGCGACTGCGCTAGCCTCGTCGCTCTCACGGTTTCCGTAATCGTAGTCCAACATGAAATTGATGTGTTTGAGTCGGTTTTTGATCTCGAGAATCGACATGCTCATCTGACCGAAGTACTCATCCGCCGGAGCGAGCGTCGTCAGATAGACGTCATGAGGAAGCGCGGTCACTGAGGCAATGACTCGCAAAGGATCGACCGCCCGCAGCCGCGCGAGAAATACGCGGGCGTTCTGCACCTCCGACGCTGAGTACCCGCGATCGGTCGAGGCTTGATTGGCCGCATTGACCAACTCGTTGCCCCAGTTCGTGGGCAAATGCACCACCGGAAAATTCGACTGCGCCGCGCGGGCCAGCGCCAGACTGCGCCACTGCGAGTCGTGGGTCAGCAACCACGCACGCCAGTCTGCCTCCACGCGGATCAGCAACGCGTCCGTGTCGCCGGGATAGTTTCTTACGTTGGCCACGGCATCTTCATCCGCCATGCGCGCGAGTAAATTGGGATCGTCTTCCGAGTTCACGCGCTGCAAAAGGGCCTGCGCCTGCGAAATCAGCTCCCGATCGTCGGATCGTTTATCGATCCAGTCCGCCGCCTCCCGAACCCACCAAACGGCCGCGTCGTGGTTGGTTAATGGGTTATAGTGCAAGCCCGTTCCGATACGAACCGTGAGCGTGGCGAGTTCGCCGTAGGCCGGATCGTCGGGGTATTGCAACGAGTATGCGCGTCCGGCGTTGAAGATCGTCGATAGATAAGTTAGCTCCGCCCGAAAGTTCCAGCCATCCGCCTCGCCCTTTGCATAGGCGTCTTTCATTTGCTGGTAGAGCACGGTCGGATCGGCTTCATACGTCGCGCGAACGGTCGTGGGGACGGCGAACAACGCGCACAGCGCGACCGACGCGACGGTAACCTTATAGAACGCTCGAATCATCTAACACCAACCGCAAGTTATTGGTTAGCAACGCGTTCTTCAGCTCCCTGGCGATCCGGCGCCCGGTCGACATCGGTTCTGAATAATTAAGATAAGAATATGGTGAGCCGTCAATGAAGAGGTTCGTCCCGGCGACGATTCGGGCGGAAATCTCCATCACGTAAAACTGAATGTCCGGCGTGATGATCGTCTCGATGCAGAACGCTCCGAAGAGCCCCTTCGGGCCGCAAATTTCCTTGCTCACCCGCACGACGTCGTCTCCCATGCGCAACGCCTCGGCCAGCATGGATTCGCGCAGCGAAACGGGCTGATTGCCGACGACCACATAGGAAGGGCTCACGTCCATGCCTTCCTGCGCAGCCGCCGGAATTCGCCCGAGCGAATCGACGTTGGTTTCGTAGCGGCGGTCCATCGACATGATTTCGAGTTTGTCGTGGAGCGGTGAGTAAAAGTAGTGAATGTAGAGCGGCACGCCGATGATGTATTCTTGGATGGTATATGCCGCTTTCAAATGAGCGGCTCGCGCTTCAAAGTCATGCGCGTGACGGATGAACATGTAGCCCTTCCCGCCCGCCGCGCCGTAGAGTTTCACGATCACTGGCCGATCGATCTCGGCGCCACTGCGGAACTGCCGTGGCAGTTTCAACCCCGCGCGCGACAGCCACTGACGTTGCAGCTCGCGGCTGGCCTCCCACTCCAGCACGGCCTTGTTGCCGAAGTACGGAATCGTCATCTCCTTGTGTTCGTCGAGCGACAAGTAGGCGACGAAAGAGCCGTGCGGCACGATGATGACCTTGCGCTTTCGCAGTTCGTCGATCAACGTCATGAACTCGGAATAATCATTCAGAGCGATGACTTCGTCTACGAAACCAAAGGAGCGATAGAGCCGTTCGGTTTCGCGATTCGAGATCGCAAGCGTATGAAAGCCTTCATCGTGCGCGCCCTTGAGGATTTGCAGCGCAGAATGCGAGCCCAGAGTCGCAATCGTGTAGGGACGGTTCATCCCTTATCGCCGCTCACTATCGCACGATCGATCGATGGATTGCATAAGAGACGATGCACTGCTCCCTGCAGCGTCATGCCGCTCACAGGGGCATCTCGTTCGTCGAAAAGGCGCCAAGCAACGGTGGCGGCGGTGCCGTCCACCGGCTCTATCCAAACTTCTCCGACCTGCGGTTGCGCCGTTTCGCGTACCGTAAGGTAATGGACGTTGGGATTGAAGATCGTCTCATCGGCTTTGAGACGCTCGAGCAAGTCCTGCAGCGGCATTTCGTCGTCAAAGAAGCGAATCTCGGCGCGATCGACGCGCGTCACGTCGAGGCCGAGGCGACGCAGCGCAACGAGGGCCGTATAGGCCGTATTGTCCGGAATCTTGAGGCCAATCTCTATGACGCGTTTCCCCTTGCTCATGAGAGGGCTTTCACAAAACTGCGAAAAAGCAGCGCGCCGCCGGAGGGCGCGAGCACGTCGTCTCCTTCGGCGCGAGCGAGGTGACTGAAGTTCCAGCCGTCGCGTTCCGGATGCGGCATGATCGCAAGCACGTTACCGGCGCCGTTCACCAGACCGGCGCAGCCGAGAGCCGAACCATTGGGGACGGCTGCATCGTCGGCGCGACCGTCAGGATCCGCATAGACGAATGCCAAATAATCGCCCGCAACGATTTCGTCGAGATGTTCCCGCGGCGCCGCCAGACGCCCCTCGGCGTGTGCTGCCCATGCCGGAATCAAGGCGTCGCGCTCGAGATTTGCCGTAATCGCGCAGCGCGAAGGCTCAATGGCGAGCCGCATCATGACATGGCGGCAGACGAAGTGCGACGCGGGTAGATTTTTTGTGAAGGCGGCGGTAGGCCTCCGCGCCGGGCCGGTTCCCGGGACGAGTCCCGCTTCTAACAAGATCTGCGCGCCGTTGCAAATTCCAAGCACTGGCTTTCCGCCTTCGGCCGCCTCGATAACGGCATCCATCATGGGGTCGCGCGCGGCAACGGCGCCGGCCCGAATTCGGTCTTCGTACGCAAACCCTCCAGAGAGCACGTAACCGTCGTATTGCGCCAATTGGTCGGCTTGCGACCACCACACGAGTTCGGCATCGCCGCCGCAATCGCGCAAGAGGCGTACCGTCTCCTCTTCGGAGTTCGTCCCCGGGAACACCAAAACGGCAATTCGGCGACTCACGGAAACAACTCCAGTAGCGGTTGCGACCAGATCTGATAGAGATGCGGGATGTCGAAGCGCACGCCGTTGACCACTAGTCGCGGCTCACCGATGGTACGCCCAACGCGCAACACCCCCGTCAAATCGAGATCGCCGTCGTCACTGACTTCACACAAAAAGCCGCCGGCCTCGCAGAGCGGATTGCCGAAGTCAATTTCCGCGCCAATGTTGCGACCCATCTGCATCGCATCGAACGCTAGCCGCGCAAGAGCGGTCAGCATTCCGCCATCGGTAATCGCGCGGCAGGAGCGCAACACGCCGCGCGCAATCGCCTCATGAACGATCGCTACTCCCGCGCGCTCTGCGCTCATCGAAAGCGATGCAAGCGGCCCTTCGATTCCAAGAACCTCGGCGAGAACCGACCCTCCGACGACGAGCTCTCGGCTGCCGACCCAAAGCAGGGAGGAACCGGCTGTCTTGAACCCCGGCGTGACGACGGCGCCGACGTCCTCGAGCGTGCCGATGCAGGCCACGATTGCCGACGCCGGAATCGGCTCGCCGCTTGGGCCTTCATTATAGAAGCTCACGTTGCCCGAAACGAATGGAAGGTCCAGCTCCGTCGCCGCGTACGTCAATCCGTCGACCGCCGCGACGAATTCGCCGTACTGCTCGGGCTTGCGTGGATTTCCGAAGTTGAGGCAGTCGGTGAGGGCAATGGGCACCGCTCCTACTGCAACGACGCGACGCATCGCTTCCAGCACGGCATGCTGGGCGGCATACGCCGAATCGAGTCGACCATATCGCGGATTCCCGGCGACGGCCAGCGCAACGCCGAGTCGGGAGCCGGCGATCGGCGCAAGCACGCCGGCGTCCGCCACGCCGCGCGGAAGGACCGTCGCGCCGCGAACGACCCAATCGTATCGCCGATAGATCGGCTCGCGCGAGCAGACGTCGCGGTGCGCCAGGACTTTTGGGAAGACGTTCTCGACGTCGACCGCCGGAAGTTCCTCGACGGGGCCGACATGATGAATCACTTCGGTGTACGGCAGTTCGTCGCGAATCTGGGCGGTTAGCAGGTCGTTCGGCACGTCGACGACGACCTCGCCGCGATGGCGCATGACGTAGCGCTCTTCCGCCGTTACGCGCCCGATGATCGTCGCGCGCGCGTTGCAAGCGATCTCGGGCAACGTGAACACTTCGTTGTAGATCCGTAGCACCTCCGGTGAAATTTCGGAGGGCACCCCCCACAGCAAGCGCTCCTGGGTTTCGCCGACCGCAATCACTTCCGAGGGCATTCCGTCGAGCGCGACGTTGACGCAATCGAGGTCGATCACGGCGCCGCATCTACCCTGACCCGTAATCTCAGCGGAGCAGCCCATGATTCCACCGGCGCCCAGATCCTTGAAAGCGGCGGCGAGCTTGAGGCCGCGTAATAGCGCAAAGACGCGATACGTGGCGCGCATCAGAACGTTTTCCAAAAAGGGGTCCGGCACTTGCACCGCGCCTTTGTTTTGCTGTGCATCCCGCGAGTCGAGCGTCACCGACGAAAACGAAGCGCCCCCGAAACCGCTAGCATCGGTCGCCTTACCGACGAGGATCAGATCCCAGCCATCAGTGCCGTTGGGTACGCACGATTGCACGACTTGGTCTTCTTTGACGATTCCAAGGGCGACAACGTTGACCAAACAATTCGCGTCGAAGCCGGGGGCGAAGTAGACGTCACCGGCCACGTTGGGCACGCCGATGGCATTGCCGTAGGCGCTGATTCCATCGACGACGCTCCGGGCGACATACGATTGATGCGTCCCTCGACTCCGCTCGGGATGACAGTGACTCCGCTCGGGATGACAGTGACTCCGCTCGGGATGACAGTGACTCCGCTCGGGATGACAGTGACTCCGCTCGGAGCGAGAAAGGTCAACCAATCCGAAGCGCAGCGGATCGGCAACGCCGATGACCTCGGCTCCCATGCATAAGACGTCTCGAACCACGCCGCCGATTCCCGTGGCGGCTCCCTCGAACGGTACGATCTGCGACGGATGATTGTGCGACTCGTGGGCCACCACGATGCCGTACCGCTCTCCCCCATGCGTTCCGAGGTGCACGACTCCCGCGTCCTGCCCGGGTCCGAGTACGATCTTCGCGCCGGCGCTCGGCAGACGCTTGAGCTGACTGCGACTCGATTTATAGCTGCAATGCTCGCTCCACTGCGCGTTAAAGGCGTGGAGCTCGACGGTCGACGGTTCGCGACCTAGGCTCGTCGCAATTCGTTCGAGCTCGTCCTCACGCAGGCTGAGCCGCTTGGCGGCGTCGATTTGTGAATCAACCAATCGCTGTTCCCGCGGGCGGGGACTGTTGCTGTAGCGATGCGTCCGCATGAAGCACGGCGGACCGCGCGTTGGCCTGCATCAGTAGCGTCCGTCCGTAGAGAACCGTGTCTTCAAGGCCGAAGAGTTTAGCGCACTGCATCGCCACGCGTCCCACGTCGTTGTTTCCATCGAGAACCGGTGCGGATGAGGCGGCATCGAGCATCGAAGAGAGTAAGTTGTCATCCGCGACGGCGACGATGATGAGGCGCGCAAAGGTCGCTTCGAGTTGTTGGAGCAACTGGAGAACGTACCCGGGGGTCGCGGAGGCGCTTGCGACGTGACGCAGTGTCGGAAGACCGACTTGTCCAAGCGCTTTGACGATCTCACCGGTGCGATCCACGAGTGCGGCCGAATCGGCGATGACCGCGACCATCCCAGGACGCATCACCGGGAAGCTTCCCACGAAATCGGCGACTCGTTCGTAGGATCGCTTCACATTCTCCAGCGCCTCGTCGTCGACGGTCTGCAGATTTCGGTAAATTTGTTTGTCGAGCATGAGCTCTTCGCGGCCTTGGGGCCACAAACGCCAGGAGTCGTTGTCAACCACGTCCGCGATCACGAGTTGTCCCTGGTGTTCTCCGCCCGCCAGCCGGCCGAACTCGATCTTGAGATCTACGAGCAGCACATCGCGTTTTCGCCACGCGTGGGACAAGATATCGAAAGTCAGTCGCGCTAACTCAGACATGACGCCGATTTCATGCGGTGCTGCGATGTTGCGCGCAACAATTTGGTCCGCAGCGATCAATGGATCGTGCGCTGCGTCGTCTTTCAAAAAGAACTCGATTACTCTCGGAATAAAGAGCGTTCCGCGCGCCACGTTTGGGTTGCGCTTGACGAACGAGCCCGCCGCGACACCGCGCGTAACGACTTCCAGCGGGATCATGTTCGCGCGGCGTACGACCATCTCGTTGTCATCGTCATCCTCACCGCCGCTCAGATAGTGCGTCGGTAACCCGCAAAGGTTGAGCAGTCGAAAGACGCGCGCGGTCGTCTGCGCGGCGAGCCGCCCTTTGCCGCCGATGACATGCCGGCGCGCGCCGTCGCCGGCCGAAATTTGATCCGTTTGCGCGACGATGAGTTGATCGGACTGCCCGGGATTCGCGTAGAGTATTTTCGTTTTGCCGCGAGCGATTTCGATTCCTTTGTTCACGACAAGCGAACCTCGGTCTGGCGGGGAAAGGGAGCAAGATTATCGATTCGATCGGCCAGCAATCGTGCCCGTTGCGGAGCCGTGCCGACATACGCACTCGTATCGAGCAATCGCCGGATTTCGGCTGGATCGACGAGGGCGGTCAGTTCGCCGTCCTCGCTCAACAGGTGAGCGAGCGGATTGTCATCGCCCCGGCCAACTGCTTCCCACGCCTGCATGGATGCACGGCGCAGGGTTTCGTGCACTTTCTGGCGGTCTCCGCCGGCGCGCGCGGCTTCCATCATCACCGCCTCCGTTCCGGCGAACGGTCCGAACGCTCGCAAATTTGCAACGATGTGCCGCTCGTCGATTCGCAAACCGGCTACAACGGTGCGAGCGAGGGTCAACATTTCGTCGGTGCACAACAGCGCCTCGGGCAAAATCGTTCGCCGGTTGGCACTATCGTCGAGGGTGCGTTCCAACAGGTTCGTCGCCGCGTTCTGCCATGCGACCGCGGCGTAAGCGGGCAACAGACGCGCGAGCGAACAAATGCGCTCGCAAAGAATTGGGTTTCGTTTAAAGGGCATTGCCGAGCTGCCCACTTGGGAGCGACCAAAAGGTTCGGATACTTCGCCGATGGCCGGCGTGCTCAGTATTCGCACGTCGGTGGCGAATTTTGAGAGGGAGGCCGCTACGCCGGACAAAGCGCTCAGCACGAGATAATCCAACGCGCGCGGATAGGTTTGCGTGCTGACCTCGCGAGCGCTCAACCCAAAATCCTGCAGTACGGCGGCTTCCACCTCGGCCGAGGCTCCCGGCCGCCGTCCGAGTCGCTCGTAAGACGCTGCCGTTCCGACCGCGCCGCGTAGACCTTTCGCCTTGACATTCTCGAACACGAAGCGCAGGTGCTCGTCGTGTGCGAGTAAGTCTTGCGCGTAGGCGGCCATCCGGTAACCGACGGTCGTCGGCTCGGCGGGCTGGAGATGCGTCAGACCGATGCAAACGGCGTCGGCGTACGCGCGTATTTTCTCGGCAAACAGATGGAGCAACTCGCCGAGGCTCTCGCCAAGCAATGCGAGCGCCAAACGCATGCGGTAGATCTCGACCGTATCCTCGACGTCCATGGACGTTGCACCAAGATGCAATTTCCCGCCGCCTCGTCGCGCCTGCGAGGAAAACACGCGAATCTCCGCCATGAGATCGTGATGAATCTCTCGCTCGATCTCGAGCGCCGCTTCGATGTCAACCTCATTCGCATGCTCACGCAAATCGGCGAGTTCGACCTCATCAACCAGTCCCTGGCCCGATTGAGCCGCGGCCAGTGAAACCCAAACCGCCCGCCACAGTCGACGCCGCATACGCTCTGAGAAGAGTGCGCGCAGTGCGGCGCGACCGTATCTCCACGAAAACGGCGAGGCGTAAGTATCGTGCACCATGGGTCGCCGAGCGCTTTCGCTCCCAGGGAAGCCGCGGCCTCGTCACCGTACTGCGTACCGTGATGAGGCTTCAACTGACGTTGCTGCTCGTTCTTGCCGTCGAACTTGCAGCATGCTCGAAGACCGGCTCGTCGGCAACCCGAAATCACCCGTGGACGCGCGCCGGCGTGCTGCGCGTAGCCGTCAACGAGGAACCGAAGAATCTCAATCCCTTACTTGCCGGCACAACGGTCGAGATCTTCATCGATCGCTTGATGTTCGAACCGCTCCTTTCGGCCGACGCGCGAGGCGATACCGTCCCGATGTTGGCCGCCGTCGTGCCGACACAAAGCAATGGAGGCATTAGTGGCGACGGCTTAACAATTGCGTACCACTTGCGCCGAAACGCCGTCTGGAGCGACGGGGTTCCCGTGACGTCACGGGACGTCGTATGGTCGTGGGAAGCGATCGAAAATTCGCGGAACGACATCGTTTCGCGCCATGGTTACGACGATATCCGCGCTATTGATGCGCCCGACGCGCATACCGCCGTCGTCCACCTTCGCAAGCCTTTCTCGCCTTTCGTGAACACGTTTTTCGCCGAGAGCGACCAGTCGTACGACGTGCTGCCCGCTCACGTGCTCGCACGCTACCGCGATTTCAATCAAGTACCGTTCGACGCACGGCCATTCGTCGGCGACGGACCGTTTCGCTTTGTATCCTGGCGGCGCGGCGATCAGCTCGTGCTCGACGCGAATCGTACCTTTTTTGAAGGTCCGCCGGGCTTGCGGCAAATTAGAATCGAGTTCGTTCCGAACGAGGATTCGGCAATCAACCTTCTGCGGACGCACAACATCGATTACGTCTATCAACCGACGATTCAAACCTATCCCGCGTTGCACGCCCTTTCTGATTCACACATCGTTTGGGTCAACGTCAACGGCTTTGAAGGGATGGAGGCAAATCTTTCGCATCCACCACTCGACGACGTCCGAGTCCGCACCGCCATCGCCGCCGCAATCGACAAGAACGCGCTGGCGTCCCAACTAACTCACGGCCAATCGACGACGGCGACCGAAGATCTCCCAAACTGGATGTGGGCGTTCGATCCGTCGGTACGATCGGTGCCGTTCGATCCATCCTACGCCAAATCGCTGCTCGCACGCGCGGGGTGGGTCGCCGGTGCGGACGGGATCGTTCGCAAGCAGGGGCGTCCGATGGAGTTGATGTTGGCCACCGATACGGCGACGGCGACGCATCGATCTGAGAGCCTCCTGATACAGGCGGCGCTGCGACGGATTGGGATCCTGGTCGGCGTCAAGTACTATCCGTTCGATATCCTTTATGCGCCGCAAGCGATGGGCGGCATCCAACACGGCGGGAAATTCGATCTCCTGGCCTATACATGGTATGCCGGCATCGATCCGGATAATTCGTCGCAGTTAACTTGTAATAACTTTCCGCCCCACGGCTATAACGATCCGCGGTATTGCAGCGCCGCTATGGACGCCGCACAAGCCGATGCGCTGACGAATTACGATCGCGCAACCCGTAAGCGCGCCTATTCAAAAGTGGAGCGTCTGCTGTCGATCGACAATCCGATCCTCTTCTTCTGGTGGCAGCGCCAGCAAGAAGCAATCTCCGACGATTTTCATGGCTTCGATCCGAATCCGGTCGTAGAATCCTGGGACGCCTGGCGTTGGACTATTTAGCGGGTTAGGCGAGCGAATTCGACCGTCATTCGGTCGATCAACGTACGTTCGTCGTCGGGACCGCTACCCGCGCCGCCGGTGACGATGGCTTCCATCGCGTGGACGACTCGTTCGTAGGCGCGGCGTGCTCGTCGCTCGCCGATCCGCCGCGCGAGCGGCTCCAACGTGCGGGCGCGCCAAGCGCGATTCTCCGGCAGTTCCGAAACTCCATGAGTCAGCGCCCAAACGTATCGGCACTCAATGGCCAACTCGCGCAAGAGTCCCATGGCGGCGCGGCGTGGGTCCGTTGCGAACACTTCGTGAGCCACCGCGAGCGCTTTTGCGGTCTGGCCTTCAACCGTGGCCTGGGAATAAACATATAGCTTGGGATCTTTAATCGTCAGCGCTTCACCCTCGAGGGCTTTGTGCGTAATGTTTTTATGCGAGAGTGCAAGTTTTTCTAGGTCGTTGCGAATCGCGGCCAGATCCGCTTCGCTACGGGCAAGTTCCTCAATGACGCGGCGTTCCGCCGCCGCGCCGACGCGTTTCAGCGTCTCCTCGATGAAGCGCGTGCGCGTTCCCTGGGTCGCGGTCGTGTCGATCCGCAGGGCGTCGCGGCCGGCCATTCTACCCATTGGAACGGGGCTACGCCCGAGCGGCTTGACGAGATCGCTGACGATCAGCGTGTTGCCTTGCGGGACGTCTTTGAGAACCGCGGCGAAGGATTCGCGCGTAGATGCCCGCAGCGTTTGCGCATCGGTAACGACGACGACGCGGCGCTCGGCTAAGAAAGGCATTGCCGCGAGCGCCTCTCGCACCTGAGTTACCTCAGCGAGCGTTTCCGCCGAGAAGCGCGTCAGATTCAAATCCCGCAGCTCCACTTCCAGGACGCGGTCGAGTACCAAGTCGATGGCCGCGTCGGCGAGTACGCGCTCCTCCCCTTCGATGACGACGACTCGATCGATCGGCGGTTCTCGGTCGATGAATTCGTAGTACTTCACGAGCGGACTACGTGCGCGAGCGGGAGGCGCGCAGCGAACTCCAGCATTCCGACCGACTCAACAAATGGAGCACGCAAGATGCCATGCTCCGTAACGAACGCCGCGATCAAGTGATGGGGCGTCACGTCGAACGCAGGATTGTACGCTTGCGCACTGTCGATGCTAATACGTGTGCCGCCGAATCCGAAAACTTCATCGGGCGAGCGTTCCTCGATCGGAATTACGGCGCCGTTTGGTGTCTCCAGGTCGAATGTCGATCGTGGCGCGGCAACGTAAAACGGAATCCCGTGATGCGCGGCCAGAATGGCAAGCCCGTATGTGCCGATCTTGTTGGCGGTGTCGCCGTTTGCCGCGATGCGGTCCGCACCGACGATCACAAGGTCGATCTCTTGCGCTTTCATTGCGATGGCAGCGGCAGCGTCGACGATCAAGACTGCGTCGACGCCCGCGTCGTTCAGTTCCAAGTAACTCAAACGAGAGCCCTGCAGCAGGGGCCTCGTCTCGTCCACAAATACTCGGGGCTTTTTGCCGGCGCGCTGTGCCGCCAGAATAACGCCGGCTGCCGTACCCCCGCCGGCCGTCGCCAACGGACCGGTGTTGCAGTGCGTGAGAATCCGCGCGCTTTTTCCGATTAGCTCGAGGCCGTTGATTGCGATGGCTGCATCGATCGCGATTTGCTCTTCATGGATGGCGCGCGCCTCGGCGAGCGGATCGCGTGCTTGGGCGACGCGGTCGACGGCCCACGCCAGATTTGCGGCAGTCGGACGCGCGGCGCGTACCCGTTGTACGGCGAGCGAAAACTGCGCGTCATCCTCGATTGTTTCTCGCAGCAATGCGGTCGCATAAGCGCTAAAGATGCCGATGCAGGGCGCTCCGCGGACCGCGAGCGTCTTGATCGCGCTTTCCAATTGTTCGACAGTCTGCGCGCGTTCGTATCGGACCTCATGCGGCAGCAGTCGCTGATCGATATAGCGAACCGCATCGCCGTCCCAGGCGACGATTTCATACGCCTCCATCCTGGTTAGGTTCGCCGAAAGCCGGCTCGCGGTAAACCGGCGTCGAGCGTCAACAGCGTCGCCGCGGCCAGTGCCGCCGCGTACCCCTTGTTCCCACGGGCCGGGTCGGCTCGCTCTTGTGCCTGAGCGAAATCTTCGGTCGTGAGCACCCCGAAGCCGATCGGCACGCCGGTGGCGAGTTGCACGTCCATGATCCCCCGGGCGCACTGTGCCGCGATATACTCGAAATGCGGCGTCTCGCCGCGGATCACCGCACCTAACGCAACGAGCGCGTCGAAGTTCTCCACATCGATCAGTTTTCGGCAGGCCAATGGCATCTCGAAACATCCCGGAATGTTGTGCACGGAAATTCGATTGGAGGAGACCTTGCAGTCTCGCAGCGCCTGCTGCGCTCCCGCGACGAGCATATTTGCTAGTTCGTCGTAGAAGCGCGCCACGACGAGGGCAAACCGCTCGCCGCTGCAATCCGGAATATTCGCTCGGCGATCGCCGTTTTTCGTCACGATGCCTCGGCGTCGAACATATGGCCCAACTTCGATCGCTTCGTGGCAATGTAATGCTTATTGTGGTCGGTCGGCATCGTATGCAGCGGCATGCGACCCACGATTTTGAGGCCATAGCCTTCGAGCCCGAAGATCTTCTTGGGATTGTTCGTGATCAGCCGCATCTCACGGACGCCCAAATCCGCGAGGATCTGCGAACCGATACCGTAGTCGCGTTTATCGGCCGGCAGTCCGAGTGCGAGATTGGCCTCCACCGTGTCGGCGCCCCGGTCTTGTAGTTCGTACGCGCGCAGTTTATTGGCAAGGCCAATTCCGCGCCCTTCTTGGCGCAAGTACAGGAACACGCCGCGGCCCTCTTGCGCGATGCTTTGCATCGCGCCATCGCGTTGCGCCGCACAATCGCAACGGCTCGAGTGCAGCGCGTCGCCCGTCATGCATTCGGAATGAACGCGCACTAGGAGGTCTTTGCCGCTGCCGATCTCGCCCATCACCATCGCCACGTGGGTGTTCTCGTCAATCGTAGTATTGTATGCGACGCCCTTCCACGTGCCAAACGTCGTCGGTAGATTGAACTCGGCGATGCGCTTGACGAGTTTCTCCGTGCGCATGCGGTACGCGATTAAGTCTTTGACGGTGATAAGCTTCAGGCCGTGGCGATCGGCGTAACTGCGCAAACCCTCCAGGCGCTCCATCGTGCCGTCGTCCGCCATGATTTCGCAAACCACGCCGGCCTGATAGACGCCGGCGAGGCGCGCCAGGTCTACCGCGGCCTCCGTTTGGCCCGCGCGCACCAAGACGCCGCCTTCTCGTGCGCGCAACGGAAACGTATGCCCCGGGCGCAAAAAATCTGCCGGCTTGGCCTCCGGATCGAGCAGACGCTTTATGGTAGCGGCCCGATCGTACGCCGAGATACCGGTCGTCGTAACGCCTCGTGCCTCGACTGAGACGGTAAACGCCGTCTCGTGGACCGCCGTGTTATCGCGGACCATTTGCGGAATGTGAAGTTCGTCGAGCCGCGCACCGAGCATCGGCACGCAGATGAGGCCGCCCGCGTGCTTGCGCATGAAGTTGATGGCTTCGGGCGTCACCATCTGTGCCGCCATGACCAGGTCGCCTTCGTTCTCGCGGTCCTCGTCGTCTAAGACGACGACCATCTTGCCCGCCCGGATATCCGCGACCGCCTCCTCGATCGAATCGAACGGACCATCCGGTGTGGCGACCCGTTCGGCCAGCGCCGGAAAGACATTCGTCAAGCGCTGCAGCGTCCGATAGGACGGCTCCCGTCGGCCACCCCGCAGCAGTGAAATGGCAGACTCGGTCAGGCCGGCGCGCTCGGCCAGCTCGCAAGCACTGAGCTGGGCGTCGTCCATCAGGGAGTTCAAGACTTCTGCAAACCGGCTCATCACATCCAGCGTACCCCTGGCTTGACGAATGTCAAGAGGACGCAAGCGAACGAAGCGCCGTTTATTCCCCGCCTAAGGCGTTATCCGGCCTTGGTAACTTCCAAAGACTCGACCGACGCCAGCCGGGAGCTGAACTTAGCACCCTTTCATGATGCTCACGATCATATAGTCGAGCGACTTGAGTGTCTCATCGTAGCAGCGCCGTCCTTGCAGGTTGCGCAGCTTGTAGTGCTGGCTGCTCTTCCCGTTTGACGGCGTGAAGCCGGAGGGCGTAAAGGTCAGCGTATCGGACGCCTTGACTGCGTTGAGTAGTAACCACGGAGACGTGTCGCCATGCATCCGATCGAAGCCCGACTCGTTCTTCGTTTGCGAAATCGACGCCGTTTGCGTCGCGGTACTGCTTCCGGCCACGTAGTCGTAGTTCATGGTCAGCGGCCAGGTTCGTTGCTCGCGCGCTACGCTCGAGTGTCCCTTCGTCATCGTGATCGTGTCCGAAGCGACGGTCGTCTGTTGCGTGATGTCTTGGAGAAACTGGCTCGACGTTACGTTTATTTTTTGCAAATTCGAAAACGCGATGCGCTGCATCACTCGAGTATCGATCCGCCCTTTGGATGTCATTACGTAACCGTTTAGACTGACCGGATGCGTGGCGGTAGTCAAAATGGTTCCGTGCGCGTTACCGCTGCGATCGAACTTCACATGTTCGCCCGTACGCTGGCTCGGCGCGGCCGACGTTCCGTCGCTGACGAGCCGGCCCGTCACGACCGACGAGCCGTGATCTTGGTAGACGAGCAGCGCCGCGTTCGCGGCGAAGTAATTGTTATCGTTGAACACAGAGACTGCAATGGTGTGCGGCTTGCCATCGTCGAGCTGCCCGGCGAATGGCGTTAGGTCGATACGATACGGCGAAAAGTTCAACGTTTCAACGCCGGGTATGGGAATCCAAAGGAACGGGTCGATGCCGCCCGTGTAGATCCACGGATAGACGGGCGCGACTCCCGCGGGCTGTCCGTCGAGCGTCACCTCGCCCTCGCGAAACGCGGTGCCGCCGCAGTTATTGAGTTTTTGCGCCAGGTCGTTGGGGAAACATGAATACCAAAACTCATCGCTCGACTGCGACTCCAGGAAAACGTCGAGGTATGCGGATTCGACGTTGGTCGGAAACGTGAACGTTCCGGTCATTTGGTTCGTCGGCGAATCGAGGTAGACGTAACCGCCGGTGGGACCGCCCGACAGGGGGTAGACGGCATCGGCAACCTGCGCCGGCGGATACTGTGAGGTCGCAGGATAGAAGTCGAGTTCGGCCGTTCCATAAATAATGCCGGTGTACTGCGAGTTGACGATGTTGTACACCGACGCTTGGCCGGTCGAACCCTGCGCAAAGATCGGCGCGTATTCCGTCACGTCGCGTTCGACGCTCCATTGCGGGCTCGCCGTTTGGCCCGGCTCCGCCGTCGTGCCGAAGAAAACGTTCGTTGCGCCGACCCAAATCGCTCCGGTACGATCGTACTGCACACCGGCGGAGACCTTGAATCGCACCTTCAACACGATCTTGGCATACGGACCCGGACAGTTTGCCGGAGGCGTGTAGTTAAACGGGTGATCCTTATAGTCTGCGAATTTTCCAACCGGCAAGTCACCTTTGGTGAGCGGTGGCGTGTGCGGCGTGAACAGCACGTCCACGCACGGCGTTTCGTTGGGAACCTTGACCTGCGGGACGGCAGTCACCGGATAACCAGCTCCTCCATGCGTGGTTTTCGATGTCGCGTTTCCCGCCAGCGCATGAACGCGCTCGGCGGCGCGTTCCATCGAAAGCGGCCCGCGCACGCCCGACGTAGGCGCGACGCCATTCGTGCCGGGGAGACTCGAGCCAAAGCCGGCGTGGCCATTGCATCCAGCAGAAAAAACGGCAATCGTTGCAAGAACAGCGGTCGCTAAAGGAGCGATTCTCAAACGCATCGTGCACCTCCGCAGCAAAGGGATAGCGACGACCGTTCGGAGCGCACGGAGCGATGACCTAGTGCTGCTTCAAGCGGGCCGACGCCCGTCGCATTCGATCGAAAATACTTGAAACGGCTGTTTCAAGTATGCTAGGATGAGCCGTGCCGAGGAAACCCGATGAGGCGCGGCGGGCCGTCTTGCTGGAGCGTTCGGTGGACTACGTCTGCCGACACGGCTTAGTAGATCTGTCGCTCCGGCCGCTGGCCAAGGCGGTGAAGTCCAGCCCGCGAGTTCTGTTGCACTATTTTGGGTCGAAGGAGAATCTGGTTGTGGAGATCGTCGCTCGCGGCCGGGCCCGCCAGCGTATCATGATGGCGCGTCTCAAGTTGACGGGGCTGTCGGCAAGCGAGGTGTCTCGGGTACTGTGGCGGGAGTGGAGCAATCCCGAGTGGGAGCCGTTGACTCGCCTTTCTTTTGAGGTCTACGCGCTTGCTCTACGGGACGGGTCGCGCTTTCCCGGTTATCTCCAGAACTGGGTTACGGCGTGGCTCGAAGCGCTCGAGCCATGTACGACGTTGCCTGGATACACGCGCGCCCAATCGCGTGCGTTGGCAACGCTTTTGATCGCCGGCTTTCGCGGCTTTCTTCTCGACCTTTTGGCGACGCACGACCGGCCGCGCATCGAAGGCGCCGTCGAGTTGTGGCTTTCCTTGTTATACGAAGCGGCGCCGGAAAGGGAGGCGCTCAATGATTCCGCGGGCTGAAACGATGCGGCGCGGCGCGACGGCGTTCCTTTTCGTCACCGTGTTGATCGACATGCTGACATTCGGCATGATCGGTCCGGTCTTGCCGAAACTCATCGCGAGTTTTCTCGGCAATAACTATGCGAACGCCGCACAGGCGATCGGTTTATTTGCGACGGTTTGGGCGCTGATGCAGTTCTTCTGCTCGCCGTTGCTGGGAATACTCTCCGACCGTGTCGGCCGGCGCCCCGTGATCCTGCTTTCCAATGCGGTGGCCGTCGTTGATCTTGCGATCATGGCGCTTGCGCCGAATCTCTGGTGGCTGTTTGCGGGGCGCGTCCTCTCCGGAATTGCGAGCGCCAATATGACCACGGCGAGCGCGTACATCGCTGACGTGACGCCGCCGGAAAAGCGTGCCGCCGCATTTGGCATCCTAGGAAGCGCGTTCGGCCTCGGATTCGTGCTCGGCCCGGCGATCGGCGGCCTCGTGGGAAACATCGATCCTCGTCTAACGTTCTGGGCTGCGGCCGGCTTCGCGTTGCTCAATACGCTCTACGGATTGTTCATCTTGCCGGAATCACTGGCCGCCGATAAACGAAGTCGTCGGGTAGAATGGAAACGGGCCAACCCACTGGGTTCGCTGAGACTGCTGCGTTCCCATTACGAACTCTGGGGTCTCACGTGGGTGAACTTCATCACGTATACCGCGCACGAGATATTTCCGAACGTGTGGGTCATCTATTGCATCGCCGCGTTCGGATGGAGCACCGGTAGCATCGGCCTCACGCTCACGCTCGTTGGAATCGTCTCCGCGATCAACCAGGCCACCATGGTTCGTCGTGTCGTCGCGCGCCTGGGAGAGCGGCGAACCCTGCTAGCAAGTCTCATCGTGGCCGTTCTGGGTCTCGCGTTGCTCGGAACGAACAACGGTATCGTCTTCTTGATCGGAGCGATAATGATCTCGCTGCCGATGTATCAGGCGTCGTCGCAAGCGTTGATGACGCGCCGCGTCGGTCCTGAATCGCAAGGCGAACTCCAAGGCGCACTCGGCTCGGTCCGTGGCATTTCCATGCTGATCGGCCCGGCGATTTTCACCCTAACGTTCGCGCAGTTCGCCGGTCCCTGGCGGCACACTGCACTGATGGGCGCGCCGTGGCTCCTAGCGGCCATGCTCTATGCGGTGTCCTTCATCGTCGCCTGGCGCGTCACATCGCAGTCCGACGACGTTGCGTTTAGCGCAAACCTCGCCGCGAATCAATGTGAAGCACTCTAGATGAAGCGCTCGATCCTTGGCTTCTTTGCGGGGCTAGCCACCTGGGTGGTGGTGGTGTCGTTATTGAATCGCGGACTCCGCCTCTTCTTAACCGGGTATGCGCAAGCCGAACCAACCATGCACTTTACCCTTCCGATGATGATCGCGAGGCTCGCGATGGCCATGATAACCTCGCTCGTCGCGGGCGCGGTTACGCGGCTCGTAGTCCGAAAGAGCGACCGCCCGGCGTGCGCCCTCGGGGTAGTTCTACTCGCGCTTTTTCTGCCAAATCACCTGTTGATCTGGAAGGCATTTCCCGTCTGGTATCATTTGACATTTCTTATTTCGCTGATTCCACTCGTCGCTGTGGGCGCACATTTGATCGCAACGCCGGCCGAGCCGATGCTGGACCCGCCTATCCCTCCGGAAAGACGACGATCGGCTTGATCATCCGGGATTCCGCCAGTGCGCGATAGGCCGACGGCACGTCGTCGATGGTAATTAGCATCGCACCGACCGAGCGGGCCGTCACGACCTTCTCGGCAATCAAGTCCAGCGCGGCGCGCGTATCGTCGGGGCCGCACGAATAACTGGCGACGAGTCGAAGATCGCCGAAATAGAACCGCTCCGGATCCGGCATCAGGCGCAGCTCCGGCGCAAAGGGCGTGAACATCACAACCGTTGCGCCAGGAGCGGCGGACTGGAACGCGTGTTGCATCGCCGCCTCGGTTCCCGGACCGCAGATCACGACGTCGGCGCCATCCCGCAATACTTCCTCTCTCTCATCGGGATGAAAAGCAACGGCACCGTTGCCTTCGGCCAACGTTCGCCTGTCGGCCAGAAAATCGCTCGCGAACACTTCCGCGCCGAGGTGCCGAGCGACTAACGCGTGCATCAAACCCATCACGCCGAGACCGATCACGTAACAGTGATCGCCGCCGCGCAATCCGCTGCGCCGCAGTGACTTCACGACGCACGCCAATGGTTCGGTCAAGGCTGCATCGGCAAACGGAATGTCCCTCGATAGTTCCAGCGTGTCGCGCTGGTTTTCGCGTGACACTCGAAAATACTGCGCGATGCCGCCAGGCTCAATTTTCGTGCTTCGCCAGGTCGCGCATTGCACGTAATCGCTACGACGGCACGCCCGGCACTCAAAGCAGGGTGCGTGGTGATGTACGAAGACGCGGTCGCCGACCGAAAAGCGGCCGTCGCGCGTCTCTGCGACGATCCCAGCGGGCTCGTGGCCTAGCACGAGCGGTGCTTTTCGGCGGATATACCACGGCATGACGTCACCGCTGCAGATTCCGCTTGCCACGGTACGTACCAGTACGTCGCCGTGCCGGAGTTCCGGAACGGGACACTCTTCGATCCGAACGTCGTCGACGTCGTAGAGCACCGCGGCGCGCATGGTTCGCCTGCTCAGGGTTCGATCACGACCTTCAGGCCGGCGCCCGCATCGAGTTGTTCGAAAGCGCGCACGATACTATCGAGTGAATACGTCGCCGTAATGAGCCGCTCCAGAGGCAACGCGTGCGCGGCGATCAAATCAAACGCCGCGCGAACGTCCGACGGCCTGAAATGAAACGGCGCGAGCAATCCGACTTCGTCGTAGTGTAGCCGCGCGGCCGAGAACGTCACTCGGGCGTCCGACGGCAATCCGGCAAAGAAAGCGACGCGGCCGCCGCGGCGCACGAAGGACGGCGCCCGTTCCCATATTTCAGGGCTGCCCGTGCACTCGATGAGCGCATCGGCACCGCGGCCTTGCGTACGATCGCCAATCACCTCCACGATCGCGCGGGCGTTCGTATCGAAACTCGATATCCCGAGCGCATTTCCAAATGCAGTTCGCTCCGCGCGCCTTCCAAACAGCAAGACCTCGGCGCCGGCCCGCTGGAGCAGCAGCGCGTGCAGAATCCCAAACGCGCCGTTGCCGAGCACGGCAATCGTCGACCCGGGCCGAGCTTCCAACATTTCAACGGAATGGATGACGCAGGACAACGGCTCGAGGAACGCGCCTTCCACATAACTGACACCGGCGGGCTTGTGAAAGCAATTGCGATCGACGACGCGCTTGGGCACGCCGATGAAATCGGCATACGCGCCCAAGATCATCGCCGGCATGATGGTTTCGCAGAGTTCTTCCTGACCGTGCAGACACCAATAGCACGTTCCGCAGGGGGCGGTGTGCACGCACATTACCGCATCCCCACACGCAAACCGTTCCACGTCCGGACCAATCGCGGCGACGTCGCCGGAAAATTCGTGGCCAAAACGCGTCGGCGTCGGCATCTTCGGATGTCCGCGACGATACGTCTTGAGGTCCGTGCCATCCGTGAGTGCAACGCGGACGCGAATGACTATGCCGCCCGGTTCGGGATCGGGAATAGGCGCTTCGCGCAATTCGATTCGGCGAGGAGCGAGCAACATGGCAACGCGTGATTGCGTTTCGATCACGAGATCTGTGGCGCCACGCACGCCGCCAGCGCGTTTCGAATCGGCTGGGGCAGCGCACAACTCTTCTTCGTCATTGCGTCGATTGCCGCGACGACGAAGGTCAAAACTGCCCCCGCTTCGCCGGTGCGTTCGTTGAACATGGCGGTCTGCCAGCGGATGCTCGATCCCCCGACTCGAGCGATGTGCGTGCGCATGCGCAGCCAATCGTTCATAAGTGCCGGAGCGTAATATTCCGCTTCCACACGAACTCTCGGCAGCCAGAAGCAATATTCTGTGAAGACCCGATCGTACGGAAAGCCCAACTCGGAGAAGAGTCGCATCTCCGCATACTCGGCAAAACGCGGGTACGCCGCGAAATACATGATGCCGGCGACGTCCACGTCGGCCCACTGCACTTGCAAGCGGCTTTCGAACGTTCGCGCTCCGTGCGGCAACGTATCGCGAAATCGGCTCATGCGCCTCGCTCGGTGATTGCGGCGTGTGCGTACCGCGCGAGCGGATCGACTTCCAGATTGACGTGGTTACCGGGCAGACGCGCGCCGAGCGTCGTTCGTGCCAGCGTTTCCGGAATCAGCGCGACCTCAAACCACTCCCTATTTGCGACGGCAATCGTCAGACTGACGCCGTCGAGCGCGACGAAGCCTTTGGTCACGATCATCGGCGCGAGCCACCGCGGCGTTTGCACGCGCAACCGCTCTCCCTCGCCTTCGCGAGTTCGCATCAGAACGCGAGCGGCCGCATCGACGTGCCCATAGACGAAGTGACCCCCGAGGCGCTCGCCGAGCCGGATCGCGTATTCGACGTTGACCAGCTCGCCCGGGGTGCGTTCCGCCAGCGCGCTGCGCGCCAGCGTTTCGGGAATGATGTCGAAGGAGACTTTCTCGCCCGCAATCGCGCTTGCCGTGAGGCACACTCCGTCAATGGCGATCGAGTCCTTGGCTTGAGGCCGTTCCCTCTGCGCCCCTTCACAGCGTACCGCAAGACGCGCGCCGCCTTCCGGGTGCGCTTCGAACGCGAGCAATTTGCCGCGGTAGGCGACGATGCCGCTAAACATGCGCGAGCGTGCCGCTGAGCATGACGTCCTCGCCCAGCCGCTCGACTCGATCGAAACGTAGCGCGGGCGAGAGCGTCGCGAGGTCGGCGCCGCTTAACACCGGCACCGCGGCGTCGTTCGCGAGCAACTTGGGCGCGATCGCCCAGTAAAAACGATCTACGACGTTTGCGGCGATGAGGCTGGCAGCAAGCCGCGGTCCGCCTTCGCACAGGACGCTGCAAATGTCGCGTTCCCGCAACGTACGCAGTGCGGCAACGAAATCGAGCGTTGTACCGTCGGGTGCATCGACGGATAGAATCTCCGCGACGCCTGCGAGATCGCCCTGAATCTCGCGTGCCGTGCTCGGTGCGAGCACGATCGTCTTGGCGTAGCCGTCCTCCGCGGCCAAGATCCGGCTCATCGCCGAAATGGGGCGCGACTGCGCGACAACGATGCGATGATAGGGGCGCAGACGGCGGGTCGCGGGTCGTACGGTGAGTTCGGGATCGTCCACGCGAACGGTTTGCGCACCGACCATGACGGCGTCGTATGCGACGCGCAGTTCGCGAACGAGTTGCCGTTCGCGTCGAGAACTCAACCGTTCTCGCACGCCGGGCCGGCGCGAAACGGCGCCGTCGAGCGACATTGCCATCTTGATGCCGACGTAAGGCCGACCCGCGGCCATCGCAACGGCAAACGGTTCGATCAGTTCGCGCGCTCGCGCATCGTCGGCGACGACGACCTCGATGCCGCCGTCTCGCAGTTTTCCGACGCCGCCATGGCCGCTTGGATCCAGCGTCGCGACAACCACCCGAGCGATCCGCGCTTGGCGCAGTGCGTCGGTGCAGGGCGGCGTACGTCCGATATGTCCGCAGGGTTCGAGCGACAAGTAGAGCGTTGCGCCGGCCGCCGCGCTGCCGGCCTCTTCGAGCGCGTGGACTTCGGCGTGTGCCGTTCCGGCGCGATGGTGGTATCCCTCACCGACGACGCGATCGCCGGAGACCAGAACGGCGCCGACCGGAGGATTCGGAGCGGTGTTACCGATGCCGCGCGCGGCGAGTTCCAATGCGCGCGCCAAATAAAGCCGGTCGAGCGGGGTCAGCTGGCAGTCGGGGTTCTCCACGGCTCGCGGCTCTTCGTCGCCCCAGTAGTGGTGCCCGCTTGGGGCAGGGCGACGGCGACGACGAGCGCTTCCTGAACAACGGCGCCTGCTTCACGTAGCGCCTCGGCGCAATCGCGCAGCGTCGCGCCGGTCGTGCAGACGTCATCGAAGAGCGTCACACGTTCGACCGCAGCCAAGTCGGTGCCACAATAAAAACGCCCGCGCGCGGCGAGGCGCTCCGGCCGCGACCGACCTCGCTGTGCGTCGTTTCCTCGAAGTTTTAGCGGCGCGATGACGCGGGCGCCCGCGAGCCGCGCGGCAACTTCGGCAACCAGGGCTACGCCGTCAACGCCGCGCACCCGCCGGCGCTTCGCCGACGTTGGCACCGGAATCAGCACCGATCCGGGTGCGACGCTGCCTGCAACGATCGCGCCGAGACGCTGCGCCACGTCGCGGCGTCCGTCCTTGAGCGCGAGAACCGCGGCCTTTAAACCATCCTTATAGGGGCCCAGAGCGCGAACGCGCAGTGCGGGAAGTCGCACGGTGATCGGCTCAATCGGCGACGTGCATGCGGCGCAGAGACCGCTGCCGATGGCGTTACAGGATGCGCACTGCGGCGGAAAGACGACATCGAGCAATGCGCTCCACTTCACGCCGTCCGATCACGCGGCTATCCATCGGCGACAAGAGTATTGTCGAGAATTGCTTCCGGCGCAACGGCGTATCTCGCCCCCACGACGGTGTCCCGCAGTTCGGCGCGCGCTCCGACGGTCGCTCCGCGCCAAATGATCGTGCGTTGCAATCGCGCGCCACTCTCGACGCTCACGCCTTCGTCCAGTATGCAGGGGCCCTCGATGCGCACGCCGTCGCCGACCCTCACCGCGGCTCCGAGCCGGACCGGACCCTCGATGCGAACGTCTTCGCCGACCCGTGCCGATGGATCGATGCCGTTCGGACTCGTCTGCGGAATTTGAACGACGCCGCGTACGACGTCATAACTCGCCCGCCGATACTCTTTCGGCGTTCCGATGTCGGCCCAATACGCGCCGTTCGCACTGAAGCCATAGAATCGTTCACCGGCGGCCTGCAGCGACGGGAACACCTGATTGCCGAAGTCATAAAACTGCTCCGGCGGAATGTGCCGAAAGATTTCGGGGGAAAATACGTAGACGCCAGTGTTTGCGAGCCGGCTTCGTTCCGTGCCTTTGGCCGGTTTCTCCTGAAAACCCACGATCTTGCCGTCATCGTCGAGGACGACGACGCCATATTGATCGACCTCTTCACATTCCACGAGGCCGATCGTCGCAATGGCGCCTCGTTCACGATGAAACGCCAGCACTCGATCGAGCCGCATATCGGTGACTTCGTCGCAGCCGATCACGATGAAAGGCTCGTCGTCGAAGAACGACTCGATGTTTTTGACGCCGCCGGCGCTTCCGAGTAATTCCGGCTCGTACGAGTAGTGAAGTTTGACCCCGAACTGGGAACCGTCGCCCAACGTTGCGACGATGGCGTCGGCTAGGTAATGGACGTTGATGGCGATTTCGTCGAAGCCGTGGGCGTAGAGATAACGTAATAAGTGCGCGGCGTTCGGAACGCCGGCCACGGGCACCAGCGGTTTCGGAACGAGTTTTGTCAACGGATACAGGCGGGTTGAAAGTCCGCCGGCTAAGATCATGGCTTTCATCAGGCGGCCGTTCGTTTCTGCGCGCGGCCCGCGCGTAACTGTTCCAGCGCGACGAGCCAAACGAAATGCGGCAGCGCCAATTGGCGCCGCCATCGCCACGGCTCGCGCACCAAACGATAGAACCACTCCAGGCCAAACCGTCGGACGTATGCCGGAGCTCGCGCAATTCGGTCTGCGATCACGTCGAAGGAGCCACCCACGCCGATGCCAACGCATCGCGCTTCGGAAAGATGGTCCGCCAGCCAATATTCTTGACGCGGAAATCCCATTCCGACGAAAACCAAGCGCGCGCCACTCGTAGCGATCGACGAGGCGATCCCCGATGATTCTTCGCCACGAAAGAAGCCGTCGCGCGCGCCCGCGACGCGTAACTTCGGAAAACGCGAGCGCAGCGTCCCGGCCGCATCGGCCGCCACACCCGGTGCGCCACCGAGAAAATAAACCGGTAGGTCGAGCGTCGCCGCGCCCTCAGCTAGCCGTTCCACGAGTTCCACCCCGGTGACACGCTCGCGCAACGGCGCGCCGCGGCGCCGGGCAACGGCAAGCACGCCAACGGTGTCACAGAGCGACAGCGCCGCTTCATTAACGATTTTGCGAAATTTGGCGTCCCGCTGCGCATACACCACCATCTCGGTACCTAACGTGACGATGTGCGCAGTGCGACCCTCCATTGCGAGCGACAGAATGAGCGCCGTCGCATCCTCCGAGCCGATCGCGTCGATCCGGCACCCTAAAATCTCTACCGTCTTCATCGAACGTGCGTGATGGATGCAACGTATGGGTCGAGCAACGGCCGCAGTCGCTGCGCCACCGGATCGGAGATTTCATCGAGTGGAAGCCGGCAGCGCCCCACCTCGAAGCCGAGGTACTGTAGCGCCCACTTCACCGCAATAGGACTCGTCGTCGCAAAAAGCGCTTCAATCAAGGGGAGCAGCGACGCGTGAATCTCGGCCGCTTCTCCGACTCTGCCACCGCGATATGCGTCCAACATTCGCCGGTATTCCTGGGAACACAAATGCGACGCGACGCCGACCACACCGTCCGCGCCCAGCGCCAAACAAGGCAAAAACAGATGGTCATCGCCCGCCCAAACGATAAAGCCCGCTTTGCGATCGCGCAAGATGACGCCAATCTGTTTGAGGTCGCCGCTCGACTCTTTGACGCCCCGAATGTTTGGATGGCGGCGCGCCAACTCGAGCAGCGTCTCGGGCAACATATTCGCTGCGGTGCGGCCCGGAATATTATAGATCACGATCGGCAACGGCGAGGCTTGCGCGAGCGCGCCGAAGTGCGCCAGCATTCCCGACTGCGTCGGCTTGTTATAGTATGGAACCACCGCAAGAATTGCGTCGACACCCACACGGTGCGCGGCTTTCACCATCTCGAGGGACTCCCGAGTGGAACTGGTTCCGGCGTTGGCAATCACCGCAGCGCTGTCACCGACGGCTGCTTTGACGCTTTCCCAGAGTGTCATGCGCTCGAGCGCGTCGAGCGTCTGTCCTTCGCCGGTCGAGCCGGCGATGACTAAGCCGTCATTTCCGCGTTCGATCAACCAACGCGCGAGGCGCTCGGCCTCGCGGCAGTTCAGTTCGCCGTTTCGATCGAACGGCGTCACCATCGCGGTGACGATCGTGCCCAACGAACGGCTCACTCGGTCGGATCTTCTTTATCGAGCGCAAACTCTTGGTGCACGGCCCATTCCGCACGAGTGACGTCGCTTTGGGGAACCAGGATGGAGACCGTAATGTTGCTGTCGGTGCAGTGAATGATCTCGACGTTGGCGCGCGAGAGGGAATCGACGAGTCGACGAACGACGCCCGGGCGGCCGCGCATGCCGCTGCCGACGATCGACAGTTTCGAACAGCCTTCGCGGACACGGATGGCCAGATTGAGATCGCCCAGCAAGCTGCGGATCGCGGCGCCACGATCGCCGTCGACAACGAACGTCACGCCGGACTGATTGATCGTTACCTGGTCGATCGAAATGCCGGCCGCAGCGATGCGCGCAAACATTTCCAATTCCGTCTCCATGCGACGCGTCGGCGACTCGATGTCGCCGCGAATCACGCGCAACCACGTCAAGCGTCCCGTCGCGGTAACTCCTGTCACTGCGCTACGATGGTCGACGAATCCATCCACGACGGTGCCAAGGTCCGAGCGCAATCCCTTGAGCGCGTAACGAGTCGCCGTACGGTCCGCGTAGGCGGCGGCCTTATCGTGCATCACCTTCGCGCCATGATCGGCCAACTCGCTCATCTCGGTGAACGATATCCGCGGGATCGTGCGCGCCTCCTCGACGCGGCGCGGATCGGCGGTCATCACACCGCTAACGTCGGTGTAGATATCGACGCGCTCGGCCCGCAGCGCGTGGCCCAGCGCGACGGCCGACAGATCGGCGCTTCCGCGACCTAGCGTCGTGATGGTCCCGTCTTCCGTCGCCCCTTGAAAACCCGCAACCACCGCAACTGCCTTGTTTCGTAAGATCTGGGCGACCGCGTCGGGTTCTACGCGCAGTATCGTGGCATCGCCATGCCGATCGTCCGTGACGATGCCGGCTCGCGCCCCCGACAGCGCGACGGCGTCAATGCCGGCGGCGTTCAATTCTTGGGCGAACAGCCCGGCGGCAATCAGTTCGCCGGCCGCCAATAGGAGGTCGCTATTTGCACTCGGCGTCGGATCGGCGACGAGTTTTAGCAGCGAATCGGTCGCATACGGGTCCGGAGCGCGACCGAGTGCCGAAACAACGGCAACGGTTCCGAATCCCGCCTCACGGCAATCGCGAACGCGGGCGGCAGCAACTTCGCGTTGGTCGCGCGTCGCCAGCGACGTGCCGCCGAATTTCAACACCGCGACCGACGGGCGTTGCACGGGTCGCGAGAGTGCAGTCACGCGCGTAGATAACCTTTGGCGAGCAGCAACTCGAGGATCTGCACGGCCGTCGTCGCCGCGCCCTTTCGCAACTGATCGCCGACGACCCACATCGCGAAGTCGCGCGAGCGTTCACCGTCGCTGCAGCGACGCACTCGTGCCACGTGTACCGCATCGCTTCCTTCCACTTCCCGCGGCGTCACGATATCGTCGCCGTGGAAGATCACGCCGGGCGCCGTCTCCAACGCCGCAGCGAGTTGCGCGACGGTCGTGTCGTTCTGAGTCTCGAAAATGACGGCCTCGCTATGCGCGCGGCGGACCGGCACGCGAACCGCCGTCGCGGACAATTTCAATGATGGCAGGTCGAGCAACTTGCGCGTTTCGTCGCGAACCTTGCGTTCTTCCGTGCTCCATCCCGACGAGTCGATCGTTCCAACCTGTGGAATAACGTTACGGGCGAGCGCGCGCGGAAAAATGCTGGAGGCAGGCTCCGAGAGTTCGTCCAGTAGCGCGCGCTCTTGCGCTTGAAGTTCGTCGAGGCCGGCGCGGCCGGCGCCGCTCGCTGCTTGATACGTGGCGACGGCAACCGACGTTAATCCCGCAGCGTCACGGATCACACGCAACGCAGTGCAGAGAATGATCGCGGTGCAATTCGCGACCGGAAAGAGACGATCCTGAGGTGTAACGGCACCGCCGTTCACATCCGGAACGATGAGCGGAATCCCCTCATTCATCCGAAACGCCGGGCTATTATCGATCACGATCGCGCCGCGCCGTATGAGCGCAGGCGCATACTGAGCGCTCGCATCTTCGCTGCTCGCGAAGAAAACGACATGAGGCTCGATGAGTTCCTTTTCACAGGCAGCGCGAACGTGGAGCACGTCACCGCGGAATCGAACGCTGCCATGCCGGGCGTGCGAGGCCAGCGGACGCAACCGGTCCACGGGAACATTGCGTTCTTCCAACACCCGCACGATCGTTTCACCCACGGCGCCCGTCGCGCCGACGACTGCAACGTCCATCGCGTTACTGGGGTGCCGACGCGTTATCGATCACGGAATCCAAGCCGATACTGAGCCCGCGCCGCGTCACAACGGCGCGTAGCGCCGCCTGCATGCCGGCGACGAACGATTCTCGCGTCAAGGAATCGTGTGCGATCGTCAGGAGTTCCCCCGTTCCGCCAAAGAGTACGCGCTGGTGGGCGAGCAGTCCGGGGAGGCGAACGCTGTGCACCGTGGGCTTTCGTCCGCCCGCGCGCTCGATCCGCACGGCAGTCTCCCGGGCCGTTCCCGACGGGCGATCTCGTTTGCCGGCGTGGTGCAATTCAATGATTTCGGCGTCGGGAAAATAACGCGCCGCCGTTTGCGAAAAGCGCATCATCAGTGCGGCGCCGAGTGAAAAATTCGGAACGATGAGTGCGCCAATCCCGCGCTCGAATGCCGCTTTGCCGAGCGCCGTTCGTTGTTCTTCGCTCCAGCCCGATGCGCCGACCACCGTCGGCAGGCCGCGTTCTACTGCAGCCATGGAGATCGCATAACTGCCCGGTTGGGTCGTAAGATCCAGCAGCGCGTCGGGACGCTTCGCTATCACCTCTTCCAGTGATGTGACGATCTCACGCTGCGCGTCCTTGCGGCGAGCAAGTCCGCAGCAATACTCATCGGTGCGTTGCAACGATTCCCGCGCAACCGTTCCCATCCGTCCCATCGCGCCCGCGACGGCAACGCGCACGTTTTAGATTTTTTCGAGGGGGGCGTATTTGAGCATCAACATCTTCTGCCCGACGTTCGGAAAGTCGATCGTCACCAAGCCGTCGCCCCCGGCGCCCACGATGCTCTCAATGCGGCCTTCGCCCCACTTGGGATGGCGCACGCGACTGCCGGCCTCCAGTCCGAGGTGCACGCCCGCGCCGGCCGATTCGTGAATCGCCACTTCACGCCAGCGTCCGCCCGACGGCCGTGGAAGCGGCACGCTGTCACCTTCGAGCACTTCGACGCCGGGAAGTTCTTCCAGGAAGCGAGACTTCGGATACGCGTACGTATTCCCGAAAAGCGCGCGGCGCGACGCGAAACTGAGAAAGAGGCGATCGATCGCGCGAGTGATGCCGACGTAGGCCAGTCGGCGCTCCTCTTCGAGTTCCGCCGGTTCCGTCAGCGTACGGCTATGCGGAAAAACACCTTCTTCTAAGCCCGTCAAAAAGACGCTCGAAAACTCTAGACCCTTCGCGCTGTGCAGTGTCATCAAGGTGACGTACGACGCGTCATCGGCGAGCGCATCGAGATCGCTGACGAGCGCGATGTTCGCCAGGAACCCTTCGAGCGATGGTTCTTCATCGTTGGCTTCGTATTCGCGCGCGACGCCGACGAGTTCGGAAAGATTCTCGAGGCGCGCACGTGCATCGTGCGTGTCTTCGCTCTGCAGTTCGCGAATGTAGCCAGACTGCTCCATGACGGCGACGAGGAAGTCCGCAATGCTACTCTTCTCCGCAAATCTTCGCAGTTCACCGATCAGTTCGGCGAAGCGTTCGAGCTCTTTGAGCTTTTTCGGGACGGCCTTTCGGAGCAGGTTGCCGTCGAAGATCGCCTCGCCAACGGAGACGCGCGCCGCATTCGCGGCGTGCACCAGTGCCGCTAACGTTTGCTGCCCGATTCCGCGCCGTGGCACGTTGACGACGCGCTTGAACGCAATGGCGTCGGAAGGATTCGCGATGTACCGAAGGTACGCGACGACGTCCTTTATTTCGGTGCGCGCGTAAAATCCGACGCCCCCGACGACCCTGTACGGAATGCCGTCGCCGAGCAATGCCTCTTCAAAGACGCGCGATTGAGCGTTGGTCCGATAGAGCACGACGAAATCGCGGTACGCCGCACCGTCCCGAACGAGGTTCTTGACCTTCTCCACGACGTAGCGCGCCTCGTCGCGCTCCGTGGCCGCGGGATAGAGGGTGATCGGTTCGCCTTCGCCCCGCCCCGTAAAGAGTCGCTTGGGAGCGCGGGACCGGTTGTTGGAAACCAACGTATTGGCGGCCTCTAGAATGCGGCTCGTGCTACGGTAATTCTCCTCCAGTTTGAAGGTATGAGCGCCCGGAAAGTCCTCCTCGAAACGCAAGATCATGCGGTAATCGCTGCCGCGCCACGAGTAGATCGACTGGTCGTCGTCTCCGACCACCGTCACGTTCCCATGATAGCCGGAAAGAAGCGCGATCAGCCGATATTGAGCGGCGTTCACGTCTTGATATTCGTCGACGAGGACGTACTCGAATTTTTGCTGGTATTTTTTGCGCGTCGCCGCGTCGCGCTGCAGCAAATCGATCGTGCGAACGATCAGATCGTCAAAGTCGAGGGAATTCGATTCGGAGAGCCGGCGTTGATACTCACTGTACACGTTGGCGATGCGTTCGCCGGCGAATGAGGTTTGGGTCTGCGCGTATTCCTCCGGCCACATCAGCGCATTCTTCGCCTTGTCGATTTCGGCGAGGCATGCGCCGGGCGAGAGTTGGCGCTCGTCGTAGTCGAGGTCGTCGAGAATCTCTTTGAGCACTTGACGTTGATCGAGTTCGTCGATCACGGCAAAATTCGGTGCGATCCCGATTTTCTGGCCATCGCGCCGGAGCATCCGAACGCACATCGAATGAAACGTTCCGACCCAAAGATCTCGGGCCACCGGCCCCACCATGCTCTGCAACCGCGACTTCATCTCTCCAGCCGCTTTGTTGGTAAAGGTAACCGCAAGAATGCGGTCGGGCGAAACGCGCATTTCGCCGAGCAAGTATGCGATGCGGTGCGTCAGCACGCGCGTCTTGCCGCTGCCGGCACCGGCGAAAATCAAGACCGGGCCATCGGTCTGCGCAACGGCGGCGGATTGCGCGTCGTTGAGGATTTCGGTTTGCAGGAGCATTAGAGACTATTCGTCAGGACGTGCGCCGCCGCCTGTAAATGCATGCAACGTGCGACGTTTGGCGCAGTTATCGCACTGCTTCGAGCACCCGTGCCCGGCGCAGAGCGGCGCCGTACGCCGCCGCCAAAAATGCCAGCGTTGATTCTGCCCCGCAATTCGGGTTGACCGCATGTTCTTGCAGACCGTCGTAACAGGCACCGCCATGCGCCATCCGAACACCGCGCGAGTTCTTACCGTAGTACCAATCGAGCGCCGCTTGCGCGTTGCTCGCGTGCGCGGCGTCGGCGGTTAGATCGAAGGCGGCAAGTTCCGCATCGAGCATGGCGGCTGCTTCCAGTGGTTGCTGAGCGTACCGCGCTCGCGCGTGGCCGCGTTCGTACCATCCGTCGTTGCCGATGGGAACGAAGACACCATCTTCAATGGTAACCGTTTCGTAGAACCGCAGTGTAGACAGTCCGACCTTCGCCAAGCGTTCTCGGCCGAGTATTTGACCCGCTCGCATCAGTGCCTCGGGCAGCCGCGCGTTATCGTAGGTCATCGTCGCTTCGAACCACTGCCATTTCTTTTGGGCGGCGGACGCATACCTCTGCGCAAGTTTACGAGCGAGTTCGGTGAGCGCCGTTGCGTAGCCCGGCTGGGGATGCGCGCGCTGCGCGTGGACCAACCCCAAAACGGCGTACGCCTGCGAGCGCGGATACTCCAGCCAATCCAGCGAGGGTAGCGCTCGCTCGAGCATGAGTAGACAGACGCGTCCCCACGCTTCGACAGGAGAGTGCTCTACGCCGTAGCCGATGGCCCAAATCGCCCGTCCGCAACTGTCTTGCGTTCCAACGTCGTCGCTCCAGGTACGGTCGTAGTCCATGAAGTTGTGAAAACGGCCGTCGTCGCGTTGCGCGTGCGCTAGAAATGCCAGGTAGTTTGCCGCGAGGCGCTTGTTGACATCTTGTGTGGGTGCAAGTCGAGCGTGCGCGAGCGCAACCATAAACGCGCGCGAGACGTCATCGGTGCAGTAGCCGAATTTCCGGTTCGGCAGCGTCTCGACGGCATGCTGAATCACGCCCACGTCGTCAGAGAGCTGCACGAGGTAGTCGAGCGGAGGAACCGCCGCGATTGCCGCAGCCTTACGCAGAACTCACCAGTTGGAGGGAATGACCCGGAGCAAGTTCGCTAAAGAGCCGGCCGTACTGCGATGCGACGTGGGGCCACGTCATCTGTCGCCCAAACCGGTACGCGCGGCGTTCGGTCGCGCGGCGCAGCGACGGATCGTCGAGCAGCATGTTCAAGCGGCCGCCGATCGATGCCGCGTCGCGGAAATTGCAGAGGAAGCCCCGATTATGCGCCAAGAGTTCTTGCGCGTACAGATACGGCGTTGAAACGATCGCCTTGCCGCAACCGACGGCGTATGCGAGCGTACCGCTGACGATTTGCGCGGGATTCAAATACGGCGTCAGATAAATATCGGTAGCGGCCAGATAACTGACGACTTCATCGAAGTCGAGATACTTGTCGACGAGCTGCACGTTGTAGTTGAGGCCGTGCTGACGAACCATCGCATGCAACGATTCGCGGTATGACTCGCCTTCCTGGCGACGCACGACCGGATGCGTTTCGCCCAGAATCAGATAGAGCGTCTCGGGATGCCGACGGACGACGCTGCGCATCGCTTCGATCGCGTATTCGAGCCCCTTACCGCGGCTGATCAGGCCGAACGTGGAGATCACCGTGCGTTGGCCGATGCCGAACGAGGCCTTTGCCGCGTAGGTATCTTGGAACGGCACGTCCGGTACGCCGTGGTGAATGACCTGGAGGTGCTCTGAATCGATGCCGTAAATCGACTCGAGCAGTCCGCGTCCCGTTTCGGAGAGCGCTACGACCTTGGTTGCGGCGGCACACAATCGGCGCGTCACGCGAAGATACGATTCTTCCGGCTCGGGCAGCACTGTGTGCATAGTGAGAACCACCGGCTTCTCTAGCGCTTCCATAAAGTCGACCAGCCATTCGCTGCGCTCACCGCCGAAGAGTCCGTACTCGTGCTGAATGTTTACGAGCTCGACGGGATAGCCGTTGACGAAATCGGCCGCTGCGGTGTACGTACTTCGATCCTGTTCGGCGATGCGCGTAACCACTTCAGGCGCATAGCGGCGCACTTCGGCGCCCGGCTCGTCCACCGCAATGACCGGACTCGCCAGGCCGAATGCGCGATCGTACGCATCCACCATGTCCTTGGTGAAGGTTGCTATACCGCATTCTCTGGGCGGATACGAACCCAAAAAAAGCGCACGAGAAGCTAGCGCGTATTCGGAGAGATTTTTCACGTTGGTATCATCGTTTGTACCCGGGCGAGTGTGCAGAGAAACCGAATCCTCGCCCGCTAACCGGGTATTCTCGGCGGCGGCGAACCGACCCGCGCGCCCGGTTCGAGCGCCGTGCCCGGATCGATCTCGACGTCGTGACCGATCACGCTGCCTTTCGGCACGCGCGCGTGCGCGCCGATCGTGGCGCCGCTCGCCACGATCGCTTCCTCTATTATAGTTCCGGCCCCGACGCTGACTCGATCCCATAACACGGACTCCTTCACGGCGGCGTCCGCACCGATGCTGCAACCGGCGCCGAGCACCACGTTGGGTCCAATTTTAGCACTGGGATCGACGACCACGTCGGCGCCGGCGTGCACTGGAGGCACGACGCCCGGATGACCGCGCAAGGCGTCGGCGCCCTCGCCGCTGATTCCCGGCTCGACCGCCAGCGGCATCGTACCGTTGAGCACGTCTCGATGCGCGGCGAGATATTGCTCCGGACGTCCTAAATCGATCCAGTAGTCGGCGGTGGTGTGGGCGTACAGCGCCTTGCCGTTTCCGATGAGTCGTGGAAACGTTTCACGTTCGATCGATACGGGGCGGCCAGCGGGAATGAGATCGAGAATGTCGCGTTCGAGTAAATAGGTGCCTGCGTTGATTTCGTTGGTTGGCTCTTCTCCTTTCGGCGGTTTCTCGACGAACGTGCTGATGCGCCCGGTTTGATCGTGGACGACGCAACCGAACGGCGACGGATCGTCGACCCGGATGAGATGGAGCGTTCCCGCACCGCGCTTCTCTCGATGGTATTGCAACATCGTGCGCAAATCGAGACTCGTGAAGATATCGCCGTTGAGCACGAAAAACGGTCCGGTAATTTGTTGCTCGACGTTTTTCAAGGCGCCCGCAGTACCGAGCGGCGTCTCTTCGATTGCGTAGGTTACCTTCATGCCGATGCGCTCGCCGTCGCCGAAATAGTCTATGATCGCTTGGGGCATGTATCCGGCGGCGAGAATGACTTCGAGAATGTTCGCTTCGTACAAACGTTCCATGGTTCGCGCGAGGAACGGCACGTTCATGATCGGCACCATGGGTTTAGGCGTACCATAGGTCAGGGGTCGCAACCGCGTCCCCTCGCCGCCGACGAGAATCACCGCCTGCATGGAATTTCTTTCGCCGAGACGCTTACCCGGAGCCTTTAACATGGAAGCGCGCCAAAAAAGGATATACGGCTGGAACGCAATTCAACGGCTCTCCGAGTGCGCGGAACGCCGTTGAAGACTCATATAGATCATATTATTAACGGCGTCAAAAATGACCGCCGAGTTGGAAAGTTGTGCATGCTCGCTCCAAACCGCCACAGCCAACGCCAAGCTGCGGACGACGAAGCGCTAACCTAGCAAGAAGGTTGCAAGGACCCCGCGGCTCATGTAGTATAACGCTCTCTGACTATCCCGGGTAGTTCAGCTGGAAGAACGGCAGACTCTGAATCTGCATGTCGGTGGTTCGAGCCCATCCCCGGGAGCCACGGCCCTATCGTCTAGAGGCCTAGGACGCCGCCCTCTCACGGCGGTAACGCGGGTTCGAATCCCGCTGGGGCTAATTCAAAAGCGCTTATTTGCAAGGGTTTCCGGCGCATGACCGGGTGTGAAAAAACCGATTTGTCACATTTTTGTCACGTCGGCTTTCATTATAGTACTACGCCACGAGCCGCTCGAAGGCGGCGGCCGCGGCGGCGTCTCGCTCCTGATAGACGGTGAGGTACCGATCGACCGTGATGCTGATGCAGCTGTGACCCAGGCGGCTGCTGATCACCTCGATCGGCACACCAGCCTTTGCTAGTAGCGAAGCGTGAGTATCGCGGAGATCGTGTAGCGTGATCGGTGTGACGCCCGCGCGTTCGACGAGGTCTTTGAACGCGGCTCCGAAGTTCCAGGGCGTAACAGGTGCGCCGTCAGGTCGTGCAAAGACAAGGTCGATCTTCTTGTACGCCTCTCCGAGGAAGAGCTGCTCCTCTGCCTGCTTTGCTTTGTGCGTGCGTAAGATTGCCGCCAGTTCTGCACCGATCGTGATGGTTCGCACCTTTCCGTTCTTCGGACGTTTGAACGCGAGACCAGACCGTGGTTCGCTCAGTGATTCACGGATCGTTACCGTGCCGCCGTCGACGTCGAACCATTTAACCGCGAGCACCTCCCCGCGTCGAGCTCCGGTGTACGCCGCGAAGGCGACGGCCGGATAGAACCACGGCTCCGATGAGAGTGTGCCCCGCTTAACCGCGCGTCTCGACGGCCCTTGTGCCTCGGCGAGCAAGGCGCGTAACTCGGCCTCATTCAGGACCGATTTTTCGGGTGCGAGCGCTTTGGGGAGGTCTTCGGCGGTGACTTTGCAGGCGACGTTCGTTTCCGCGTAGTCGACGCTCACGGCCCAGTTGAGGGTGGCCCGCAACAAGTCGTGCGCGTGGTGGATCGTGCGGCCGCTCGGCCGCCGCTCGCGCCCCTGCCATGTATCGTAGGCCTCGAGCAGATTCGCCTTTCGCAATGAGGCGACTTTAACCGCACCGGGCTGCGGGCGCAGATACGTCGCCATCAGGCTTTCGTATCGATCGATTGACGTCGCCTCGAGCCGTTTCTTCTTCGCGGCGATGAACTTGTCGAACAGTTCCGACATGGTCAGGCCCGAATCGTCCGCGTAGCCGCGGCTCTTCGCCCGGTCGACGCGCTTTGCGAGAACCGCTTCTGCTTCTATCTTGGTCACGCCGTTGAGGATCTCGCGCTTTTGTTGACGCGCCTTGCCGTTGCGCGGGGGCACGTCGTAGACGATCATGTATTTCTTGTTCCCAAGTCGTTTTGGCTTTGCCATTGGATGCCTCTTGGGTCCCGGCGCGATGCTATTCGACGCTGCCGCCGAGGAACTCTCGCAGCGCGGCCTTGGTGATGAGCAGTTTTTGGCCGACCCGGATGCTCTTGATGCTTTGTCGTTTGAGCGCATCATAGACGGCGTTGCGTCCGATCGGCAGAAATGCAATGAGATCGCGTGGCGTTAAGATGTCTTGCAGGTCCACAAAGCGCGCGCTCGTCGCGCCGGACGGTATCGCCCCGATCGATTGTGTGGTCATGTCTGGTGTCACCACCCTTGTGTTTCTGCCGAGAACGGAACGGCTCGATGGTCTGACCGAATGTTATCGACTGATCGTCATGGAGTCGCGTGCACGTTGTTCCTTACGAATGCTGTACTCAACGTTTCGCCGTATCTCGTTCGGCAGAGCTCGATACTGCTGCTCGATCGCTCTTGCGAGGTCGTCGAGCCGTGCGGTCGACATGGGGTCGAAACAACGAACGTGCGCGACGCTGGCGCGCTCCAGCACATTCACTCGCTGCTCGAGTCTCGGTACTTCGTCGCGAGCGGCACGCGCGGTATTCATTTCCCACTCTAAGCCCAGCGACGCGTCGACGTAGCACCGATAGACGCGTTCGTGGCCGGCTAGCTGTTTTTCAAGCTGTGGCAGGTCACGCTGCTCGAACGCATGCGTTGCACCCGCCAGTGTCTTCTCGTAGCGCAAGCGCTGCTCGCTTTGCAATCGTTCTTCTTCCTTTGCCGCGGCGCGGCGCGTCAGCGGATTCCACGACCGCTTCTCTCTGGCGAGCTGCGCCAGCCTAACTCGCTCCGCGTCCGTGTAACGAGTAGTCTCGGCCGCACGCTCTTGAATTCGCCGCCGCTCGATGGCTAGCGCTTCGTCGAGCGTGGGTGGACGCTCGACATGCTGCAGATGCTGGCGCTCGACGCGTGCCCGCTGATAGCGCCCCTCTTCTTCGCGCGCATGACGTTGAGGCGCAGACGCATCTCGGCCAGTGTCACCCGACGTAGGTCACGCTGCGGTACGTGCTCGCTGCGGTTGCGCGTAGGCGCAACGAACGCTTCGAGTACCCACCGCGCTCCGAAGTCGCCTGCACGTGCCTGTTCGCTGACGAACGATCGATAGTCCATCGGTTTCTCCTCGCGCCTTAGCCTCCGCTCCGACGCCAGCACGATCTTTGTCGCCCCCCAGCGCACGCGCGCACCGTCATACTCTTTCGCACGACGGCGGCCGATAACGGCGTCGACCGACCAGTACGCGAGTTGGCGGGCGACCGCGCCGCGCGTGGCCAGCCGCGCCACTGCGCGCAAGAGCAGGCGCGCTTCACGGCGCTGCTTGGCCTCGCACTGGCGCTGCATGCTTTCGCGCGCCCACGCAGCCTCTCTGCGATCCGCTGTCGCTCGATGACGGTCGGCAAAGAAACGGTCGCGATACTGAGCGTACTCCGATCGAATCCTGGCGTGGTCGACGATGCGTTGCGCGTCGTGCAGCGCCCAACGTGGATCCGTGTTTGCCTCGCGCTCAGCCCGATCGCGAACGCTGCTTCGGCTGCGCTTTGGCGGTTGCTCCGCCGTGAGTGGGCACGCCCCGAAGCGTTGCTCGAGTGCCGCTTTCTTGCAGCGCGGATGGATCCGAGACGCGCCGCAGCCCGGTGCGCCCGGATCGCGCCCCTGTGCGAAGGCGAGCCCCTGCACGCGCCTTCCGCGCGCGATCAGCTTGACGACGATGCCGTCGCGGTCGAGCTGCTGCGTTAGATCTTCCCACGATCGCGCGCTGTCAACTGCGGTGAGAATCGTTGCGCGCGCGTCCTGTACCCATCGCGTCGGATCGATCGTCGCACGCGCGAGTTCGCGCGACGGCGTGAACGGTCCGAAGCGCCGCTCGAGCGCCGGCAATGCGCAGCGCGCATCGATCCGTGACGCCGCGCATCCCGGCGCGCCGCGCTCGAACCCTTCGGCGAATGCCAGACCACGTATCGGCTTACCGCGCCGAATGAGCTTCGCGACGACGCCATGCGCAGCGAGGCGCTGGTGCAGATCGTTCCAGCTCTTCGCGCGATCGACGGCGTCGAGCACGTAGGGGTGTGCGCTCTCACACCACGGCAGCTCGCCGCGCTCGTGCAGCTGCCGATACACGCCATCGCTCAGACGTCGCTCCGGATCCGGCGGCGGCGCATACAGATGGCGGGCACGCTGCACGATGTCGCGGTTGTGATGGCCGATGACGATCTCCCACCCGCGTTCCGCCGCAATCTCGGCGCAGACGCGCTCGCGGTTAATCCGCTCGTGCCACAGGTCGTTCGCTTTGCCGTCCGGCCCGATGCGATTGGCGATGACGTGGGCGTGGTAGTTGTCAGTATCTTGATGCGCTGCCAGCACGTACTGGTTGCGCTCCATGCCGATCGCTTTGAGCAGCCGTTCCGCGTCGCTGACCACCTGTTCGCGTGTCGGATGCTCGCCCTTGGCATAGGCGACGATGAGATGGTACACTGGATCCTTGCAGCGTCGTGAGAGGACCGCGACCGCTTCCATCTCGATCGCCGCCGTCTCGACGGACGTCACGCCGCGCAGATGCACCCAGGCTGCCTTTTTCGGTGCGCTTGCGTATCCGATGCCGTCTTCGAACGAACGCCCAGCCTGTACGCAAGCACGCTGATGGGCATGCTCGGTGATGTAATCAACCCCCGTTGCGAAGCTGCGCGTGCGCGATCGCGCCGGCACTGACTTGGAGATCATGACGTTCAACCTCGGGCAAAAGAAAAAGCCCCGTGCGAACGACATCGCATCGGGACTTTTGACTTACATACGCATTATTATGCGTGCGTAATTCGAGTACGCTCTCTCACGCCAAGTATACCACGAACGCAACTTTCCCGCTATACTCTTTCATGCCGTCGTCGTGCCGGCGCGTTGATATTGATTGCCCGTCTTTCAAAACGCAAGCCGGTGGTTGCCACACAAAACGCACCGAGAATTTCCGGGAGGTCGCGGAGCCTCCGGCTCCGCTTCAGCTCGTTCGGTTGGCCTCGGTGCGAGAGCCTCGCCAAATCACGGAGCTGCGCAGCGATGCCACTCTTTGAAAGCCGTTGACGCTCTTCCGTCCCGTATACCTGTAAATAGTCGCCTTCAGCGCGGAAGCCGGTAGGCGCGTGGCCCTGCTGCAGCAAGACGCAACGCCGAGTACGCCGCGGCGATGCTTTCTCGCCGCTCCTTGAGATATCTCAGTCAGCCTTTTCCCTCGTCGTGAACCGATCAGTTCGCAATGCACGAAGGCTGGTTTGAGAGGCGTGCCAGCGCCGGAAGGAAGGCCCCCCCCCCCCCCGTCGTAGTTACCCGCAGCTACGATCGTTCGCCGTTAGAGCGACGCGAGGCCGAATCGTCGCACAGGGGGCTGTCATGGAAATTCTTTCACTTTGGCGATCGCCGCTCGATGCAGTCGCGATATCTCAAGCGATGCTACTCCGTGATCGACAGCCGCGCGGCTCTATTGGCTACGGCGAAGATTTCAGCGCAATGACGATCTACAACTTCGGCCACTATGTGCCGGTCGGAATAACGCCTGATAGTGGCCTCACGAACATGTTCTCCGCCATGAACGGCGCGAATCCCGTTGGCGGCCGAGCGTTCATCCCGCAGAAAAGCTACGCCGTGCATGCCACATCGAGCGGTTTCACGGTTCCCGATCAGTGTGACATCGATGGGTCCGGCGGCGGCGGCACCCTTGGTTGCATGAGCGGGTCGCCGTTCTATCACTTCGTCATCACGCCCCAGGTTGCGGGGTCAATCTTCCTCAACTGTTACGATACCGGTAGCGGTCACACGACGGGTGGCGTCTATTTCCGTAGTCTGGCGTTCCAGTGGGGGCCGTCCACCGATGTGAGGGATACCTGCATCTACGCGGCGCTCTGGAATACGAGGGCGGTCAACTGCACGTTCACCGATTGTCCGCGTGCATTCAACGCACAAGATAACTCATGCACCCTCGAGCAGTGCACGATCAACTACACCGTTTCGTCGCCAGGCGGCACGAAGGCGGTGGTGCTCAATGGCGTGGAGTGCGCCGTTGTCGGACCCGGCCAGTTTTCACAAACCTCACGCGCTAGCGGTGGTGCCGCAAATTGCGTCTGTATCTCGATTGAGAGCGCCGAACACCCGGTCGTTTCCGACATGCAGATCTACGAGTGGACATTTGGTATCGATTTCTCCAAAGCCGATAACACTAGGTTTGCGCACATCACGAACTGCGAGATCGAATGCTGGCAGACCGCGCTCAACATCCAACTTCCCGCAAATGCTGGTCATACGACGGCAAGTATTAAGGCTACGAGCTGTCTCCTTGCCAAGGCGAGCGATTCCACCGACGGCAATCCAATCGCTAAGATCGATACGAATGGAAATACAAACAATTTACTGCTCAACGACGTTACTCTCGTCGATTGCACGGTCTTCAACATGGCTGCATCGGCGCCGGCAAACCAGCACGGCTTACAGATTATCGGCGGTTCGAACATCAAGATCATCGGGGGAACGTATTCGAACAACAGCAGCAGCGGCGGCGCAGGCATCGCGATTACCGGCTCGCCTACCGACCTGCAAATCATTGGGGTGAACCTGCAGCCGAGCTATCCAGCTGCGCCGAATGTTCGTAGTCAGCAGTATGGCTTGCTGATCACCGGTACCCCAGCCAACCTCATCGTCTCTGGCTGCGATATGACGGGATACACGGCGCCGGGCAGTGCGCCTGTCAGCGTCGCTGGAACCCAGACAGGAGTCTTCATCAGCGACTGCCCCGGATATAACGACCAAAACAGCGCGATCAGCGCTACATCGACCATGCTGACATCGGGAGTCAGCGCTGCAACGTCTTCGACTCCGTATTTCGGGCCTTCGGTCATTATCTACTCGGGTACGGCCTTGGTCACGCTGCACATCTTTGGGCAAGCGATCACCTCAAACTTTGGGATCGTTTTTCTGCCGAGCCCGTACGACGTGTTTTATTTCAGTCCGGCACGACCCGCCACGTTCTCGTGGATCGGCAAGTAGCCTTGGAGCAACACCATGAATACTTCTAGCTTTCGCGACGCCGCGATTACGTTTTGCGCGAGTGCAATTCTCCTAACCGCTTGCGATGGTCCCCAAACAGTTACCGCGCGTAGCGGCCAGCTGATTCCTTCGCGCATTGGGGTCCATGGCGCTAGGTCGTGGATCCGCCCGACCGCCTCAGGCCAGGACCTACTTTACATCTCGAGCAACGACCTAGGAAACGTCTACGTCTACACGTATCCGCAAGGCCAACTTGTCGGCACGCTGACGGGCTTTATCTATCCGTACGGCGATTGTAGCGACGCGGCTGGCGACGTGTTCGTCGTCGCATACACGGCCCCGTCGATGAAATCGAGCACGATCTACGAGTATGCTCACGGCGGCACCAGCCCCATTGCGACGCTAAGCGACCCCAACGTAGCTGTTAGTTGTGCGGTCGATCCGGGGACCGGAAACCTTGCGGTTGCCGGCAACGGTGTTGCGGTCTATCAGCACGCGACGGGAAACCCTACGATTTACTCCAGTGCCGAGTTCCATTTTTACAACTGCGCATACGGGAATCGGGGAATTCTTTACCTCTCGGCAACAAACGGTCACTACGGTAACCAGGCGCAACTCGTTCGATTGGCAAAAAGCAGCGGTAACTTCGAACAGATCAGTCTTAGCCCGAAGCTGTATTCCGGTACGCAATGGCCATCGGTACAATGGCACGGAGGCCATCTAACGGTGACTTCCAACCCATTCGAGAAGCCGATAACGGTCTATCAGTTGAAGGTCGCGCGAAATAGCGCCACCGTGGTCGCGACGACAACCCTGAGTGATAAAAGGAACAACTATTACGTAGGGCAGACCTGGATTCAGGGGCATACGGTCGTCGGACTCGGTTTCTTCAAACGCGACTACCAAAATGCGTACTTTTGGCGCTACCCGAGGGGTGGTGAACCTAAGGGAGGAGTGCGCAAGGTCGGGGGCGTCAAACAGTATCTTTGGGGCGTGACGGTTTCAGTCGCGCCGCCACAGAAACTGCTATGAGTTCCGAATCGGCCGAGCGCCGTGCTCGACGGAAATTTTTGGCAGAGGCCTATAACAAACTTCCGTCCCGCGAGACCTTGCACGCCGCCGCTGAACTCGAGCGTACCAAGATGCAACGGGCGGTTCAAGACGAGCAGTCCGCGCTGCAACGCGGCTCGCTTGCCGTTGCGGTGCTTTCACAAGTGCCCCGCGACAACGAAGAAAATAAACCGCTGTTTGCTGAGGCGCGCAGTCTCCTACTTGAGATACTTAAGCGTGGCGCCACCCTCGCTTCGGACTCAGATGAAGATGACGAGGAAGCTGAGGACGAGGGGGACTTGGCATGAGGGAAATACTATCGCTTTGGCGGTCACCTCTGGATGAAGTCGCGCTAGCAGCAGCCGCACACCTCGGCGCTCGCCAGCCGCGTGACTCGATAGGTTATGCGGAAGATTTTAGCGCGATGACGATCTTCAACTACGGCTACTACGTCACAAACGCCGGTGGAGATCCCGCCACCGCTCTGACTAACATGTTCCTCGCTATGACGCCAGGTCCTCACGCCAACGGAGGGACAGCCTTCATATCGCAAACGACGCTCCCCTCAATCCTGGCTTCAACGAGCGGATTTGCGGTTCCCGATCAGTGCAACATCATTGGCGCAGGCGGCGGCGGCATTGCATCAGGGCCGCTGTCGTTCTACCACTTCACCATCGACTATAGTGGAGGACCACGGTTTTTTAGCTGCACCGGCAATTACACCGCCGGCGGTAGGTACTTTCGCAGCCTCGCGTTCGCGGGAATCCATACAACCGTCGGCGCTACGTGCATTTACGCCGGCACACAGAACTGCTGTGCCGTCAACTGCACGTTCACCGACATCCCGGTTTCGTTCAACGCTCAGGGGCAAGGCTGCGCCCTCGAACAGTGCACGATCGACTACGATGGGATTTCGGGGACGCAGTCCGCTCCGGTCAAGGCGGTCATCATCGGGGGCGCGCAGTGTGGCGTGCGCGGGCCGGGCGATATCTTCCAAAAGCCTCAGACTACAGGCGGCCCCAAGCACTGCACCGGCGTCTCGATCGAGGGCGCCGAACATACGGTCGTTGCACGCGTCCATCTCTCGGACTGGAATACCGGAATCGACTTCTCGCAGCGCGCTGGAGCGCAATACACCCAAATTGTCAACTGCGAAATCCAATCCTGGCAGTATGCCCTGAATATTCAGCTTCCGGCAGGGCCGGTTACCGCGGTCACCTCAGGAATCACCGTGACGAGTTGTCTGCTTGCCAAGTACCCAGGCACGACGGATGCGAGTCCCGTAGTCAACATCGATCCTCAACTCGGCACGGGCAATACAAACAACCAACTCAGCGATATTACGCTGCTGGACTGCACCGTCATCAATTACGCTGTGAGCAATTCGGCCGCGCAGCATGGTCTAGCCATCCTCGGCGGTACAAACATTAGAGTCATCGGCGGAACGTACTCTAACAATAGCAGCAATACCGTTGTGGGTGGTGCCGGGATCGCGATTCTCGGACCCTGCGGAGATGTCCAGATCATTGGCGTTAATTTGCAGCCGAGCTACCCGTGGTCAACGAATCAGAACAACCAAACTTACGGAGTGCTCGTAAGCAGCGACCCGGCCGGCACCGTGTACATAGCAGATTGCGACCTCACCGGTTACACTCTGACGGGGCAGCAAGCGGTAAAGGTGACCGTGCCGATATCGCAAGGCCTGCTTATCTGCAACTGCCCCGGGTATAACGATCGGCAGACTGCGCTCAACGGCGGCGTAGCACCTACTTCCAGCACGAACGCCGCCACCTGCACGACGCCCTATTTCGGGCCATCGGTTATTGCATTCTCGAACCCCACCGCAGTGAGTCTGCATGTGTTCGGACAGACCATCACACTGAGCTACGGGATCTTCTTACTGCCGAGCCCATACGATAGTTTCTATTTCGCTACAGCGCCAGCTACTTTCTCATGGATCGGCAAATGACGATCGCGCGATGATCAACGGCAACCCATTTCGAGTCTCTCTGCGTACTTGCTTTTTGGCTCTAGGAAAACTGACGAAACCGCGAAACGGTATCCACGGCGTGCTCTGCCGTGATTTGTCACGAAACAAGCAACACCTGAGGGAATCACGGGGATGGGGAATGGATTGCAGTGGCCGCGAGGGTCGGCTGAGGGTTTAATTCTCTTGGACTTGGCGCGACAGTTATCTAGCGAGCTGCAACGGGGGCGGGCGAAATCGCGCGAGCAAATGTAATTTTGCCCACGGTTTGCTCACTATAATTTGTGTTGCCTGGCATCACTAAGGCGCGAGAACTGCAATTCTACGCACCTCCCGGCACTTGGCAAGTCTTATCGAGATGAACGCTGTGCATTTCAAGGCCTCCGGATTCAACCGCCGCTCCGCCGAATCAGCCCGCTAGTCTGAGCCGACAATGCGAAGACTTAGGTTATCACAAATTTGTCACTGAGCGTTCGAGACTGGCCGGAATCGGGCGGGAGCGGTTGGGACAGCGACGCGCCGGAAACCATACGTAGTAAGTCTTTTCAGTATTGCCAGGGATCGGCCGGGACCGCTGGCTGAGAGTTCGAATCCCGCTGGGGCTACCACATCTGGCCCGTATTTACGGGCTTTTTTGATCGAAAACGGCAGCGCGTGGCACGGTTGTGGCACCGTCGTTGCAGCAAGCGGCACCGATTTCACGCCGATCGCGCTCGCAACCGCATCGCCCAGTACCGCTTCAATCCGCGCGGCGTGCGCGCGCTGCATGGCCTCGATGGCGTGGACGTAGATGTTCGCGGTGATCGCGATTGTGGAGTGACCGAGCGCGGCGGAAATCGTCTTGAGATCCGTGCCCGCGGCCAGCGCCAGTGTTGCATGCGAGTGCCGCAGATCGTGAAGCCGGACCTTCGGGAGCTTCGAACGGCGGATTAACTCGGCGAAGGACCAGGAGAACGAATCGGGATTCCACGGGGAGCCGTCGGCACGGTCGAAGACGTAGGCGTTCTCGTGGCGACGCCGCGCTTCGAGTTCGCTACTACACAAATTCTTGAGCCGTTCGAGCTGCTCGCGCTTCTGCCGCCGCAACATCTCAACCACGAATCGTGCTAGCGAAAGCGTACGGGCGCTCCGCGTAGTCTTCGGCGGTTTCTCGCGGCGTACGCTGTCGACCATTTCGACGCTACGGCGCACCGCTAAACGACCGACGTCGAGATTCAAGTCGCTCCAGCGCAGGCCGAGCAGCTCGCCGCGCCGCAGCCCCGTTCCGACCAGCACCGCGATCGGCGTTTGCAGCGCTGTGCCTTCCGCGGCCTTGAGCAGCGCCGCGACGCTGACCGCGTCGAGTGTGTGCATCTCCTTCTGCTCGACCTTTGGCGGCTCGACCGCGCCCGTTGGATCGCGCGCGAGCAGCTCCATCCGCGCGCCCCAGCGGCAGATGGCGCGCAGCGTATCGCGTAGGTGCTTCACGCTGCGAGGCGAGAGCGCTTTATTGGTGCGCTTGATCTTCGCCGACGAGCTCCACGCCGCCATTGCAGCTTCGACGTGCGCGGGCTTGAGCTTGTCGAGTTGCACGTTGCCGAGCGCTGGTACGAGATACTGCATGACAATCTGACGATAGCGAAGCCACGTCCGATGGCCGACGCGCGTCTTGGCGGCATTCACCCAGCCGCCTTCACGACTAGGCGCGTGCAGATCCTTGGCGCAGGTTTCGCTGCACAGGTGTTTCGCAGGCACCGTTCCCAGCGCGAGCTCTGCAAAGGTCAAGCGCGCTGCATCGAGACCGCCGTGTTCGGCTAGCCGCACCAAATCGCGCAACCGCGCTTCCGCTTCGCGCTTAGTTCCGCGAAACGCCTCGCGTTGTTGCCGTCGCTTCCCGTTGACGTCGCGCGCCTTCTCTACGCGCAGATACCAGGTTCCGGCGACGCGACCGCGCGCAATGTACCCTCTCATCGCTGCTCCTTGCCTTTGTTCGACGTGACGCCCAAGAATGCTTCGAGGGACTGTTTCGTCACGACGATGCGCCGCGCAGTCACGCGGATCGACGGCAACCGCCCCGACGCGATCAACTCGTAGGTTGCGTTACGGCCGATGCGCAGGATGCGCTGCAGCCTCGCGAATGGTGAGCACGTCGCCGGCGTCGACGAGCGACAACGTTGCGCGCATAGTTCCTCCAAAAAGAAAAACCCCGCACGCGACGACGGTGCGGGCTACTTTCACCCGCATTATAATGCGGGTGAAAATCGAGCGTGATGTGTTACGCCAATTATACCGCAGAAGTCCGCCAGTTGGTAGGGCGTGTTTCGAATGACGCGCCTTGCCGGTCCGCGAGCGCGAGCGCACTCCGGGCTAGATCGGCGGCATACGGAGCCGGATGTCGTGCACGATAGCAGCCGCGTCGAGGGCGCGCTGCGCTCGGCCTGCCGGCAAACCCTCGACCCGACTGCTTCGATCCGGCGCGACCCCGGCTCCGTATACCGCCTCCCATCTTGATCCATCATCCTCGCCCTGCGCGCAACGAGGACGACCCGCTTCTCCGTGCCCGCCTCTGTCTCAACCGTGCTGCAGCGCGAGCGCGTTCTTAGCATTTCACCAATCTCGAGCCGTCGCGGCGCCCAATCACAATGTAGATCGCCCGTGGGCGCCACCTAGCGCGATCGCATCAAGCCATGCGCAAATCGTGGATCCGGCACCGCATCACACGTCGCTACCGATTGCCGTCGGCGTCCGCTTTCGATATACGGGGACGTATCACTGAGCTATCACGGGCGTAGTAGCGTGCCAGCACTCCGCTGTTCCTACCGCAACTGTCGCATATCCAGCCCCGCGCTTCGACCTCATCTCGCCCATAGCCGACCGATTCTCCGAAGCTGACTGATCCATGCTCGGGAGAACGCACCGCATCATCATCGCCAATGCATCTGAGCTCTTGCCACGATTCGGCCGAATGCATTGGATGTGCTCTCACGTCGATCTCATCACTGCATGCGTTGCACCCCTTCGTCTGAAGGGTTTCATCGATCGCTCACTTTTCAAAACGCCAGCCGGTGGTTGTCCGTACAAACGCACAACCGAGTTTGGACGGATCGTGGGGGCGAGGCTCGGTTCGTCCAGATCCACGCTCCTAGATATCGGTCGCAACGATCGGCGCCATCAGCTCGACGCCCGTTGTTTGCTGGAGCGATCAAGTGGCCTTACGGCGAGGCTCTACGAATTCCCATCAGCCGGATCCGAGAGCGCAGATGAACCCAGGAATTACGTCGCCAGGCTTCGCAAGAAAGGTTGACGAAGCACCCTGCCCTCCTCAAAGGGCTGCCGAATTTTCACACTCCAACGGTGTAGCACTGCGCGGGCCGGAGCTTCGGTGCCTTCCCAGGCTAGAGCGTGTCTGGGCGCCTGCTATTGCGGTTTGCTGATCGCAATGCCCTTAGCGAGATCCACTTGTCGCGAAATGGCTTCGATCGGCTTGCCGCCCGCCGGGTACGAGTAGGCAAGAATGTTCGAATGTCCGCCGCGCTTGTTGAAGTACTCGTTCGTCACGACGATTGTATCGCGACCAATCCAAAACTGGTGCTGGTTCTTCAATTTGCCGAGGTTGACCGCGCCCTTTAGGGTCCCCTCCGAGCCGGAGATCGAGAACTGGTACACGGCGGCGCTGGTCTCATCGCCGACGACTACGTATTTACCGTCCCATTGAATGGCACCCGGAAAATCGATCTCCTGATTGAGTGTAATATCCGTGAACGTGGCGCTCCCCTTAGGGAGCTCTGCGAGCGCGAATTGATTCTTGTAAGTCTGGCCGTCGACGTACAGATTGCCTTGATCATCGTAGCCGCACCAGTAGTAATAATAGATGTTGGGGTCGATGTATGTCTTCGGCTTGCCCTGCGCCTGAGCGTAAATCGCAACATCGCCGGTGCCGCTGGCGCTAGCCAAGCTGACGGCAGCGAGATTCCCCGTCGTCGGATCAACCGCACAGCCGCCAACCTGCTCACCACGGTCCTTGAGGATTGCGCTAGGCATCTTGGCGCCGTGGGCATACTCGACGATGCGCCCGAGCCCGAGGTCCGTAATGAACACGTTGCCGGCGGCATCAACGCAGTCACCCTCAGGGTCATTAAAGCCTCTGAGAGCGCCGACGAATTTGCCTTGCGGATACGAATATATGGTGACATCGTAAACGTTGGAGACGTAGAGCAATTTCTCGCGCTTGGCTTTCGGGAATAGCCATGAGTCGGCCACACCGATCGTCGCGGCATATGAACGCGTTCGTTCGGCCTGAAGGGGGAGCGGCTGGCGCGGCCCAAGACCTGTCGCGCCGTTGCCGCCGCAGTTCACCATCATCGCGGCAGCCGCGACAAGCGCGAACCGGCACCGCTTCAGGATCGCAGTACGTTTCATGCGTTCTCACGGCTTTTCTCACGAAATAAGAATCGCTTAGGATCGATACGTGTCGCTACACGGGCTAATCGTAAGCACCTGAGACTTGCGAGAACTTATCGAGGCTAGCTGCAAACATTTCAAGACCGCCGCATTCAACCGTCGTTCGCCTCGGACCGCGAACTGACCGTCACCGCGAAGAGAGTCAGGTTGTCAACGGATTTGTCATGGAGCGGCCGCAACACCCGAGTGATCGGGACTGCGACGCGCGGAAAACATAGCTATAAGGTCCTTTCGGTACTGCCAGGAATCGGCCGGGACCGCTCGCTCAGAGAGTTTCCATCCCGTTGAGGTTGGCACGCAATCGTGTGGCGCTACCGCGAGTTCAATACGCGCTCAACCGTGCGAGGGTTACGCGCGATCGCAAAGAGGAGCACCCGCGCGGGTTCCGATGGTTCTCGCTGCTCTTGCTCCCACTGTTGCACCGTACGCACCGAAAGAAGATATCGCCGCGCAAACTCCGACTGTGAAAGGCCCAGACGCTCGCGTAAGGCACGAACGTCCGTCCGAGGTGGTACGTACCGGGGCTCGCCCAGCCCACTCGTGTCGCTATCATCCTCGCGGGCAAATCGCTCGACGTCACGATCGGTGAACGACGCCAGCTTCTTGGCATCGACGCAGCCATGGTTCTTACGAATCCCTTTGTTGGTGCGTTTCACGCTCGTCATAGAACCTCTCCCTCTCCTGTCTCGACGCTGGCCGCGCCGAGATGATCCGTCTCATGTCGTCGCGCGGAGTCCACACTACGACCAGAATTTGATCGTCGATCTGGCCGAGGGTGACGAACCGCGGCTCGCCGTAGTCGCGCCGGCGGTCTTCCCACTCAAGCGAGTCGCCTTCGAAGATCTTGGCCGCACAGCCGAAGTCGAACCCGCGCTCCTCGTAGCAGCGTTCGCTCTTATCGGCATCCCAAGTAAAGCCGGCGAACTCGCGCCCCCACACTCAGCCAGTATACGTCATTGGAGTATAGGCTGCAAGTGGCCTCTTCCAGTTGCCTGGCTCCGCGCGTCTAACACCGATCTAACGGACGGACCGGGATTCGACAAAACTACCGGGGACGGCAAGAGATGAAACGCGCTAAAAACCCTGACAGGATAAGCTTTTGCGGTACGTAGCGGTTCGTGCCGGGATCCCGAAGCATGGGTTCGAATCCCGCTGGGGCTACCAAGAATTGTTCTTGTTTACAAGGGTTTCTGCGGACACCCCAGACTTAGCGTAACAAATGTGCAAAGGACCCTTGTCATTCCCCAGCCGGCAGGCGACCAAAGGCATCCGTCGTCTCCCCATCGCGGCTTTTGTACACGTGCACGTAAACGCTGGACTGTGATAGCGATTAAGGCGCTCGGACGCTGACTTACAGGTTAGCGGTCGGGCGTCGGGACGGCCCCGAGAGCCTGCTACGCATTGCTACTCTGGCATTTGACACCGACGGTGCCTCCATGACATAGTGAGAAAAACACGCGCGATCTTTCGGATGAATGCGATCGAGCCGCGCACACCCTTGAAAGATCATCAGTCATTTCCGCCTTCGAAAAACTCGGCTTACGGCCGCCGTTGCAGGCTGCTCTGCGTGACCTCGGTTTCACCGAGCCCACTCCAATCCAAGCCCTCGCGATTGCGCCGGCCCTCGAGGGCCGCGACGTCCTCGGTAGCGCCGAGACCGGCAGCGGCAAGACGGCTGCCTTTGGCCTTCCTATACTGCAACGTCTCATGGATAAGCCACGCGGGAAGACGCGGGCACTAGTGCTCGCTCCGACCCGCGAACTCGCCGATCAAATCGCCAAGCATCTCGCGTCGCTCGCTAAACATACGAACGTCACGGTTGCGGCCGTCTATGGCGGCGTCGGCTTTCGACCGCAACTCAACGCGATCAAGCGCGGACCGGACATCCTGGTCGCGACGCCTGGGCGGCTCCTCGATCACCTAACGCAAAGAACTGCGCGGCTCGACGATATCGAGATGCTTGTGCTCGACGAAGCCGACCGCGTGCTCGACATGGGGTTTCTCCCTGACGTTCGACGCATTATCACGCAGGTGCCGACGAAGCGTCAAACGTTCTTCTTCTCAGCAACGCTGCCGGCGCAACTTTCCGGCCTCGTGCGCGAGATTCTTCGCGATCCGGCACGGGTAGAGCTGGCCGCCAAGATTGCTCCGGTTAAGACGCTCAGCCAAACGCTCTACGCCGTGCCACAAGAGAAGAAAACCGATCTCCTTGTCGAGCTACTCAAAGGCAACAGCATCTACTCGGCAATCGCTTTCACCCGAACCAAGGCTCGCGCCAACCGGCTGGCCGCCGCACTCCAAAAGCATCGTGTTCCCGTCAACCTGATTCACGGCGATCGCTCGCAATCGCAACGGACGCGCGCGCTGGAGAATTTTAAGCAGGGTCAGTATCGCGTGCTCGTCGCAACCGACATTGCGGCTCGTGGCATCGACATCTCGGCTCTCGGGCACGTCATCAACTACGACGTCCCACTGGTTGCCGCCGAGTACTTTCACCGAGTCGGGCGAACCGCGCGCGCCAAAGCTTCCGGTGATGCGATCACCTTCGTCTCGTCCGACGAAGAGCCGCTGATCAAGCAAATCGAATTCACGCTCGGGAAACGCCTAGAACGCGGCAAGAATCCGCTTTTTCCCGAAGCCAGCACGGAACCGCCCAAGCCGCGCGTCGTCTACCGCTCCCGCCGGCGCCGCCGCTGACCTCTTCCCGCCCGCCGCAAACGCTCGATGAATTTCGACGTGGGCGACTCGGCGTTATCTCAGCCGACCAAGCTCGCGCTCCTCGAAGATTTTTGTAGCGTACGAAGCCGAAAATACGCTAAACGGCGACGAGAGTGCGCGTGTTCGCGATCAGCGCGGCGCGCGAATGCACTCCAAAGGCTTCCCGTACGCGAACCGCGTGGTTCTTCACGGTCTCTCGTGATATCCCCAGCCGCAGCGCGATCTCCTTATCGGCGAGCCCTTCGAACATCAACGCGAAGACGCGCCGCTGAGCCGGGGTTAGCGCCGCGACTCGCGGGTCTACCTCCGTCGCGGCGGCACGTTTGCGAATATCCTGTGCGACCGAACTTTCGGTAAAGTCGGCCACTGCTTCGCCGGCATGACGCAGCCATGCGTCGTCGTTGCTGACCACATGCAGCCGCAGCGCCGCGGCCGCGGCGCGCCAGGAATAGCCGATTTCGCAAAATGCCGTGTAGGCTTCCGAAAGCTGATCGATCGCGCCGCTGCGGTCCCCCGACGCCCCTAGAACGACACCTCTCGCATACGCTTCGAACGCGGACAAGCGCGAGTCGTGCGAGAGCGCAAGCTTTGGCGCGAGTGGCGCCGAGATCGCGTCGTACGTTGCTAAGGTCTCGGCCGCAGCTGCGGGATCCCGATCGGCGAGAAGCTCAGCAAGATCGAGAAGCGAGAGTCGCTCTTCTTCGGGCGACATCCAAGTCGTGTGCTGTGCTGCGTCTCTCGCGTGAGCGAGCAGCGCGTCCGAGGTTTGATCTTCGCCGGCCATGCGCGAAAGGTGGGCTTGGTCGCAGTACGATGCCGTCACCCACATAGGCGACGGCGCGGCGTCGCGGGCAACGTATGCGTATCGCAACGCCTGCTCGTGCATACCGCGCAATGCGTATGCCCAGGAGAGATAACGACACGTCAAAAAGCGCTCCGTCTCAAGCTCTTCGTTCCACGGCAGCGTTTCGGCAATCCCAACCACAAAGGCAAAGCTGTGTTTGGCGTAGATCTCTCGGACCAGATGCGCCATGGCACGGATTGTTTTCGCCAGAAGAAACAGATCGCGCGCCTCGGGCACTTCGGACAAATGCCTAGCCGTTTCTTCGAGCACGCGAAGTTGTTCATGATACTCGCCGCGTAGCGAGACGAGCCAGGAGCGCGCATAGAGCCATCGCCCGTAAAGCTCCGGCGACGCGCTGACGTCGATCCCCTGAAGCACGCGCTCCATTCCGGCGGGGTCGCTCTCGATCCACGCAATAAGCGATTTGGTATAGGTGAGCTCGAATTGCGCTTCGGCGCTATATTCCAATGGTCGAACCGGCGCGAGAACCGAGCGCGCTAGATCCGGTTGCCCACGGTACGCATGGCACGATGATTTGAGGGCAAGCAGCAGCGCTCGATCGTCCGGTGTGCTGACTTCGATGCTCGCGATCGCGTCGAGCGCTGCGAGATGGTCGTTTTTGCGAATCAGAGCGCGAACGCGCAGGATCTGTTCTGCAATCGAGTTAGCACCGGCGCCGCGCAGTAAGCACGCCTCGACGCGGCCCTGTCGATATAGCTCGAGGGATGAGTTCTCCGCGGATGATTGGATCGCAGTAAGGGCCAAGAAGCGACTGCTCCACAAAGAAAAAAGTAACGAACCGGGTAATCCTGCTCCGATTGCCCGGTACGGTTTGGTCCTCGATTATGGCCTTCCCTGTAGGAGGCCGCCCTTTTTTTTTGGCTAGGAGAGATTCCCCAACGCCGCGACCGTGGCGGCTGCGGGCGTGAGTAGTAAAGACTCCATGCCCCCGGGGCCGGCCATCGGCATAATGTGATGGAAAAGCCCTAGAAACAAGGTGATAAAATGAACCATTATCCTTTCCTTTCCGTTCCTTCCCTGTGAGCGGGATGCGAGGTGTAGTAAATACTTACTATGTCCCTAAGCGTACCTCATCGACTTCTCATTTTCCTAGCCGCGGGGCCGACCCCGAAAAAAAATTCGGCGGGCAGTCCCCCAGCCAACGAAAGAGCTAACGCAATAATCTGGCCGCCGCCGGGGACGGCGAAGGCTGTCCGGCTGGGGCCCAGTCATGCAATGATTAGGCACATGGTTCATGGTAGCGGCCCGATTCGGGTCCTCGCAATCCTGGATGATACGGTGGTTTCGGGTAAGGTAAAACCCGTATTAACTCTGGCTCGCGAGGCGCGCGCGCAACAGCATCATCCTCGATCGCTGGAAATATCAATGCTCACATTTGCGCGAACGGGCGATGAGACCGAGCTCGAGGCGGACCTTCGTGATGAAGGTTTCACGATCGATGTCGTGCGCGAGCGTTACCGTTTTGATTCGCGCGTCTTCCCACAGCTGCGAGCCATTATCGGCCGGCGGCAACCTGAGCTGCTGTGGACGCACGGGGCAAAGACGCATTTCCTCATTCGAATCGCAGGCCTTCATCGTGAAAGGCCATGGGCCGCTTTCCACCACGGTTATACGACGACCACTCTGGCATGGCGCCTCTACGATCAGCTGGATCGGTGGTCGCTGCGCGGCGCCGATTGCGTCATGACGGCCTGCAATGCCTTCGCCGTCGACTTGAGTCAACGGGTCGGGGTACGCTCGAATCGTTTGAGCGTCCATCACTCGCCGATCGCAATACATACAGGTCGGCCCGCCGCCGACATTCGGGATGCTTTCAGACGCGAGCTCGGTCTAGCGCCCGAGACGCGGCTCGTCCTTTCGGTCGGAAGGCTATCGAGCGAAAAAGGTCACGCGGATCTTATTCGCGCTATCGAGGAAATTCGGCGTACGTCCGATGTTCCCACCGTCTTGCTGCTAGCGGGCGACGGTCCGGAAGAAGCGAACCTTCGGAAACTCCGCGCTCGCTTGGGCCTCGAAGATTCGGTGCGGATGCTGGGATACCGCCGCGACGTTTCGCGATGCTACCAGGGTTGCGACATCTTCGTTCTACCATCGTATAGCGAAGGCTCTCCAAACGTTCTGCTCGAGGCGATGGATGCAGGCGTGCCGATCGTTGCAACGGCGGTCGGCGGAATCGGCGAGGTGATCCACCACGGGCACAACGGTCTGCTGGTGCCGCCCCATGACGTTGCTGCCATCGCCGCGAGCATCTTGGCGCTCCTTCACAACGCCGAACTGCGATCCACGCTCACGACTGCGGCGCACGCTTCCTTAGCGGAATACACGCCCGAGCGTTACTACGCCAACGTTCGCGACTTGTTCGAAAATGTCGTGCGCCGCCGCTCCCATTCGCTGAATCAGCAGAGATCGCGCTCTTCGGCAATGAACCATTCGAAAGACACGCAATGAGCTCGATTGCGCGAGAGTACGGCGGCGGCCGCCACATGGTTGGGTGTCGGCCGGTACAACGAAAATACACAACCTTCGATGGCGATCGGACGGCCATCGTCACGTTGCTCGATCGTCAGGCGTTCGTCGCTGGACGCTAGGCCTTTACCGGTGGCCTTGACATAAGCTTCTTTGAGGACCCAGCGTTCGAAGAGCTGCGCGGCGCGTGCGTCTGGTGCCAACGTTGCAAGCTGCCCTTGCGTGCGGCGTGAAAAAAAATGCCGCGCCACGAGCGGCGCATCGACCGGTTGTGAGATATCCTCAGCGTCTACCCCCACCTCGCCCATCCGGGTAATCGCACAGACGACGAGGTCGGTGGTATGCGTCAGATTGAAGCGCAGCGAGTTGAAATCGGCAGGCTCAACGAGCTTCGGTTTATCGTTTGGATCCTTGCCGAAGCGCCAGCCGCAAGGATCGTAGCCGGTATATCGCGATAGCGTCGTGCGACGTAGCACCCGCGATGCCAAGAAATTCTCGCGCATTCGGTCCGTTTGCAACAGTCTGTACCGGACACGTTCGTCGGCGGGCAGCCTCGAAAGCCAGCGCTCGCGCAGCTTGGGCATGTTTAAGCGGCTCGGCCGCAAATGCCACCCATGCACGGCCGTAAGTAGCACGTCGTAGTCGAACGATCTATTCGATGCTGGCATCTCCGTCGTAGGCGGATGGGTCCCAGACATTCGGATCCGTGAGCCGCAGAGCGAGATCGGGATCCACCGCGCGGTAAAAGAATGGCCACGTTTGTTTCCCCCGGTAGGGAGCGTGCTCGTCGAAACAGCGCGTCTTCGGCAGTTCCGTCCCGGGCTTGTCAAGAACGGCGGCGTTTTCGGCCGTGCAGCGCTCTAACGCAACCGCGATGAAATCGGCAAGCAAATCCGCTTCCGGCTCGATCGTCTGATAGTCGACGAACCGAACCCGCGAAGTTTCTTTGACGGCGTCTTGCCGTTTGAAGATAGAATAGGCGATCAATCGACCATTTCGCGAGGCGGTAAATATCCACACGCGGCCTTTGCGCATCGCCCCGGAAAAATGCCACGTTAGGGTCGCGCTGTCGCGGGCTGCCAGCAGCTTGTCGGGGTTTTGTTGGAGCAGCTCTTGCCAAAACGTATCGAAGCGAGAATCAAACCGGTCCACTGCTCCGATCGCGAAGGAAGACCTCGATTTGTGCAATTTCTTATTAAAAAGGCGTTCCTTCAAGCGCAACGCCGTCCCGGCAACGGGTGCCAATACCGGCGCGAGCGGCACGTTGAGCTTGCGCAACGCCCTGGTTGCAAACGAGCGATGACGCGCTACATAATAAGCAATCGTTTCCCAGTCGCCGGCCGGGATGCGCCGTGAAAACTGATCGAAGGCATCGAGCGCTAGCGGGCTGATCGTCGTATCGATGAACAGATCGACGTTGGGCTGATTGTAGCGCTCTTCCAGGAGCCATAGCGCGAAGCCGCGATATTCGGGCGCGACGACCCAACCACGACCGGTAGCGCAAATCAGTGGTTTGCCTTGGAAGTGATATTGCAATGGGATATTGCCGAGAGAGCCGAGAATCGCGCCGGTGTCGCTCTCCATCACCCAACCAATTGGCCAATCGTTGCCGAGCCGAGGCCACAGCGGGCTGCCTTGCCATAGCAGTCTCCACTCATCACCCGATGATCCTTCAGGGTTGAGCTGCGCCTCCAACCGTACAATCGCTTCGTAATCGTCAAAACGGGCTGCGCGAAGGCGTACGCTCACGTTTTCGCTTCGTACCGAAGCGGAAGAGCTTTGAGGCCGCGCAACGCGAGGTTTTCGCGCCACGTAAGTTCATCTTCGGTAAGGTCAAGTCTAGCGAATCGGCGCAGCACGGTCTCAAAGGCAATCTGGGCCTCCAGCCGCGCCAACGGCGCACCAAAGCAAAAGTGGGCGGCCCATCCGAATGCCAGATGCCGATTGTCAGGCCGATCCAGAGTGAGGCGATCGGGATCAGGAAATCGTTGGGGATCACGGTTACCCGCGGCGAGGACGGCAATGACCGCTTGTCCCTTCTTCATCTGCTTATCACCGAGCACGAAGTCGCCGGGCGCTACGCGGGCCGTATGCTGAGTCGGACTTTCGTAGCGAAGCAGCTCCTCAACGGCGTCGGAAATGATTTGAGGCTGCGCGCGGAGCCTCGCGAGTTGCTCGGGATTACGCAGTAGCGAAAGTATGCCGTTCGCGATAAGGTTCGTCGTCGTTTCTTGGCCCCCAACCATCGTGATGATGCAGTTGGCGATGATCTCCTCATCGGTCAACCGATCGCCGTCTACTTCGCTCGACATCAGCGCTTGCACCAAACCGTCGCGCGGCTGCTGCCGCCGCTGCAGAATGGCTTCTTCGAAATAGGCCGTCAGCCGATCCACCGCATCCAGTATGCGCTCCAGCTCGTCGGGATTGTGTTGGAAGTTACCTAGGATACCGGCAAACGTGGCAGACCACTCCTTCAGCTTACGATGGTCTTCCACGGGAACGCCGAGCATTTCTGCGGTCACGATTGCGGGAAGCGGCTCCGCGAAGTCCCGGAGCATCTCCATGCGCCCCGTTCCACGAGCCAGCACGTCGTCAATGAGCCTACCCGCGATTTTCTGGATATGATGGCGGAGCGGCCGGACTCGCGCGGGCATGAATGCGGGCGCGGCAAGTTTCCTCAGACGCGAGTGGGCCGGCGGATCGAGAAACAGCATTTGCTTCACCATCACGTGGGCGACGGGCGTGAATTGGGCCGCCCCCAAAGCCTCAAAAAACTCCGGCGAGGGCGTTCGATCGGCAGAGAAATGGGTCAACACGGTGACGACGTCGTCGTATCGCGTTATGACCCAAGCATGCAAATACGGATCCCAATGGACGGGATCTTCTTCCCGAAGGTGACGGTACAGCGGATACGGGTCGGCGAGTACTGCCGGATCCAACAGGTGGTGGAGGCTAAGAGGCTCTTGCGCCCCCATTTCGGTCACTACGAATTGCAGCCCTGGCTAATGCACTCTCATCAAACGCGCAACTTCATTTGAAAGCTCGCGCACCGTCGGTGCGGTGAACAAATGCCGGAGCGGCAATTGCACGCCGAACGTCTCGCGGATGCGCGCAACGAGCTGCACGCCGAACATCGAGTGGCCGCCGATCATAAAAAAGTTTTCATCCGCTCCAATTGCGGGCCGGCGTATCATGGATGCCACTAACTCGCCAATCTCCCGCTCGACGCCCGTCATCTTGCCGTTCGCCGCCGGGGCCTTCGGCAATGAATTTTCCACGCTGGGCCGCGGGAGAGCCGCCTTATCGACTTTACCACTGGACGTGAGAGGCAAGGCGCGCAGCGCAACAAAGAATGCCGGCATCATATAGTCCGGGAGTTTCGCGCCAACATATTTGCGCACGTCCGTCTCCGTGATATGTACGCCCCGAGCCGGCACGACGTACGCCACTAGGAGAGGACCAGCGCCGCCATCGCTGACGGAAGCCGCGCCGGCGGTGATACCCGGATATTCGCAGAGGCATGCGACGATCTCGCCGAGCTCAATGCGGTTTCCCCGAATCTTTACCTGGTCGTCCATACGGCCGAGGAATTCGATCTCGCCGCTTGCCAGCAATCGCGCGCGATCCCCGGTTCGATAGATGCGCGCCGTTTCGCCCGCCTCGTTCGTATACGTCACAAACTGCTTTGCCGTGAGCTCCGGGAGCTTGCGGTATCCTCGTGCTACGAGTGCACCGGCGATGCAAAGCTCACCCGATGCGCCGCAAGCGACGGGCTTCATTTCGTCGTCGAGGACGAATGCAACCGCGTTGGCAATCGGCCGCCCAATGGACGGCTTGCAGTCATCGTCGCCGGGCGAGACCACGCCCGACGTAGCCACCACGGTGCACTCGGTCGGGCCATAGTTATTTACGACCACAAACGGCAACTCTGGATCCGGCCTGTGCCGTAGGGTGTCGCCACCCGTCAGCAAGGTGCGAAGACTGATTTCCGGCGGCCACTCCGCGCATAGTAACAGCTCCGCCAAAGCGGTCGGTACAAACGCGATGGTGATCTCCTGGGCAACCAACCAGTTCTGCAGCATTTCGGCGGAGCGGCGCGTCGATTCATCCGCGATCCAGACGCTCGCACCCGCCGTAAGATAGGGCCAAATCTCCCAACCTGCGGCATCGAAACCCACGCCTGCGACATGGCTGGCACGGTCCGCTTGCGTAATTGCAAAGGCTGACTGGTGCCAATCGAGCAAGTTGCAAAGATTGGCATGCGTGACTTCGACGCCTTTCGGTTTTCCCGTCGAGCCCGACGTATAGACGATATAGGCGAGACTTCCCGCATCGATATGCGGCCCCACGAACGGCTTGGCGTCGCTTTCGCTAAGACGGTCGACCGCGAGCATCGCACACGATTCCGTGGCCAACTCTTGCAAAGCCTCCGAGTCGGTAACGAGCGCGACCATGCCCGCATCGCCGACGATCCACGAAACCCGTTCCACCGGCGTCGAGCGATCCAACGGGACGTACGCGGCACCCGTCTTCAGGACCGCCAGTGCCGCCACCACAAACTGGGTCGAACGTTCGGTAAAAAGCCCGATGCAGCGCTCTGGTCTTGCGCCGGCATCTTGTAGTCGCCTTGCCAGATCGTTTGACTCTCGCTCCAGCTCTTCGTAAGTCAGCCGGCGAGTCGCATCGGCCACCGCGAGGCGTTTTGGAAAGGCGGCAACGCATGCAGCGAAACGCTCCGGAATAACCCATCGAGTGACCGGCGTCTGTTCCGCAACGGAGATCGCCGCGGCGCTGGGCTCACGGTCCCCGCAAATCGCCGCTGCGCGAGTACTCAAACGATGGCACTCCTCCTGAAGTAGAACGGTCGAGCGTGCAACGCCCGAACGTACGATGAAATTGCTTGTGGCCGCGGGACATCCTGCTAAGCGAACCCCTATTATACGGGCTTTTCGGCTCGCCGCCATCGGCCATTATGCCGGCCGTTAATCGCACGAACGAATCCATTGAAGCAATCTTTGCCGTGTTGTAGCCCTTCGTGGTAAAAATTTACTACGCAGATGCCGCGTCCGTCGAAACGCATCTTCGCGCTCGATCGGTCTGCCACGCAGGCGGCCTTCGGCCAATCCTTTTGGCCGTAGGCGGAGGGCTTCGCTCGTTATGCAATCTTAGGGATATGGTCGTCGACCGTTTCGCCCGGTTAGACCAACTGGATCTAATTCGATCGCGCTGGACGGAGCTCTATCTGTCCGACCCCTCGGCCAACGTCTTCCTCTCGTGGGAATGGGTAAGCGCTTGTCTCAACACGGAAACGACGCCGTGGCTGATCTTAGGCGTACGCGACGGCGGCCCGCACGTCGCCTTTCTGCCGCTGCGCTTCGGACGGGTTCCGCCGGCCGGCCCAACCATCATACGCAAGTTGTCGCTCGGATTGAGCCCGCGCGTGGACTTCACCGGCATGCTCGCGGTCGCCGACGTGGAGCCACGGTTCCTCGCCGCGCTTGCAGGGGAGATCAAAAGCCTGACGTGGGATAAGTTTGTTCTCAATAATTGCGCAGACAGCCGAATCGCCGGCCTCGTCAATGAATTGAACTCGAGCAACTATCGAATCACTCGGGATGAGCCCACTCCATGTCCTTACGTGCAGCTACCATCGAGCTGGGACGAATATATTGGTAGCAGGGGAAAATCGACGCGCCGCACTATCCGCGCTCGGCTGCGCAAACTAAAATCCTTGCCCGGCTACCGTCTGTGCCTTGCGTCGCCGGATGAGGCGGCGAGCGCCATTGACGGCCTTTTACGCCTGCACCGGGTGCGCTGGAAAAAAGGCTCACGAGCGTCCCGGTCTGTTTCTCGCGACTTACTGGGGCGTTGTTATGGGTCGGACTGCTTTCGAATCTACGCCATCTATCATGGAGATGCGTTGATGGCGGCCCAAGGCTTCTTTGTCGATCGCCCGAGGCGTACGGCCTTCGGCTATATGATTGCGTATGATCCGCAATACGCCCGCTACTCTCCGGGCATGATGTTGGCGTGCGCCAGCATCCGTTGCGCGATCCAAGAAGGGTACGAACGCTTCAACCTGTCGCGGGGCGCGCAAAGCTATAAGCTGTCGCTCGCAACGAACGTCGAGTACATCACTAACACGACGGTGTCTCGTCGAAACCTCCGCGTTACCGTCGTGGACGCCGGTAGACGTGTTGCTTCGTCTGCAAAGCGATTGGCGCGTAAGCTCTTCGTTCGCCGGAAGTCATCGCCATAAGCCACGCGATGCGGCACGATCCCTATAAAAGGCTCGATAAGAAAACGGTCTACGAAAACGAATGGCTTTCGGTCGAGGCCCATCGCATCACGCACCCCAACGGTTCGGCGGGCGAGCACCTCATCATCGTGACGCCGCAGGCATGTGGCGTCGTCGTGGAGGACAAAGGGTACTTACTTTTCGCTCGGCAGCCGCGATTTGCGGCCCGACAGTACGTTACGGAAATCGTCAAAGGTGGAGGCAGCGCCGGTGAGTCGCCGCTGGAATCGGCAAAGCGGGAGCTGCGCGAGGAACTCGGAATCACGGCACAGCGCTGGTCGGCATTGGGCATTCTCCGCGAAATTCCATCGATTGTCGATCCACCGGTGGTGCTGTTCTTGGCGCGGGAGGTGGAGTACGGGAACTCCGAACCGTCGGATGCGGAGACCATCACCATGGTGCGAGCTACGATCGCCGACTCACTCGACGCCGCGATGAATGGGGCCATCGACGACGCCGTAACGGTTGCGGCACTGTTTCGGTTCGCGGGACTTGGGGGCTACCTGCTACGGCCGGCGCCGGACGATGACGAGGACGGCAATCGCGACGGCGCCGGCTAATACGAGGATCGCACTCAAAATCTCGAGGCGGTCTGGGATCTTGGCGCATTGCGCAAACCCGGCGACCAGAAAGGTTTGCGCGCACCACGAAACGCGCCACCGGGATCCTCCCCAGGCGCCGGGATCCTCGACGAGATCCGAGGGCCAACCTTCCGCTTGATATTGCCAGCTCACTCGCGCTGGGGGAACGCTCCGCAAACGTGCGTGGAGATCTCTTAGCGACGCCGCGTCGATCTGCGCAAACCCCCAGGTTCGATCGAAACTATGAGGCGGAAGCCAAGCCTGCATGCGCTGGTCGAAACTGTAAGTGTCGATGTCGCGTAGCGATCCGTTCGCCGAGACGCGCAGTGCGTAGAACGTGGTGTCGTTGCCGTAAATCGGGGACAGCGATCCGAGCACGACGATGGGGATGCCGCCCGCGAGCCTGAAATCGAAACGATGCGTGTGTCCTGCGAGCGCATACGCGACGCGATTTCGTGGAGCTTCCAACTCATCGACCAAGTCGGCATCATATCGGCCCTTCAAGAATGGCCACGGGAACAACCCGAGCGTATACGTGGTCGAAAAGGCGTCGAATCCAGGAGGGATGTGCATTACGACGAGATTGCGCATCTTGGGCGGCGTGTCACTCAGCGTCATTCGCAACCACGCCAACTCTTGCGAAGCCGCGTGCAAATCGTCTCCCCGGCAGTCCCCTTTGTAGCGATTAGAGAGCGGAACGGTGTTCAGAACGACGAGCCTCATGCCGTGTACGGGCAGCGCCGCGGTGTAATAGCCGCCGTGCGAAAACGAATCGGTGAAATGCCGCGAAGCGCCGTTGCGATTGACCAGCGGAGCCCAGACGCGCGCAAGCGCTGCCAGGTAGGCGCTCTCGTTCGCACTGCGATAATCGCCGCACGGCACATCATTGTTGCCCAGCGCGATAGCGAATTGCGCCCGTGGAAACGAACGTTCGAACGAGCGCGCAAGCCATCGCATGGTGCGGATCGCGACTGCGTCGCGCGACTTACTGTCGCGGGCAACGCGCCGCGCGAAGTTATGCGCCAGGAAGTCTCCGGATAATACTATCACGGCGGCGTTTGGAGCCGCGCGTTTCATGCGAGCAACCACCGATCGCAAGAGCACTACGTTGGTGTCCACGCCGTACGCACTGGGATGTGCCGACGTGTCCCATGGATCGAGGTGAACGTCGCTGACGGCCAGCCATACTCGGTCGCCGTGCCCGGAGGGCGGCTGCGACGCCCAGCATGGCGCAAAGCTGCCCATGACCGCAATGAAAAAGAAGAGCGCAACCCCTGCTTTTTGGGGTGGCAGGCTCACCGTAACTCTCCGAAGATAGACGTAGACCAAAACGAAAGCGCACCGTCTTTATAGAGAGCGTAGAAGCGAGTATTTCCGTTAGCACGGAGTATCGGACTAATCATACCATCGTCCGGCTCGTGGTACAATTTTACTACACTGCGCTCCTATGGAGCGCCGCATAAACCGCAGAAAAGGATTCTAAAACCATGCTGGTTTCATCGACGAGGTACCTTGCCGCGGGCGCGACGGCGATCGTGCTGCTAACGAGCTGTGCGGGTGGCTCTTCGACTCCACCCTTGAAGAGCACGGCGACCGCCCCTTTCGCTGCGCCGGCTGGGAATCGTCACCGGCTTTACGTTGCAATCCCATATAGCCCTACGTATACGCAGGGAGCGATCGGAGTCTTCGGGCTAACGAGATTCGGTGACGTGGCTCCCGTCCAAGAGATCGGCGGGGCAGCGACGGGATTGAACACTCCGAGCGACGTCGCCCTAGATGCGAGCCGCAACATGTTCGTCGCCAACTTCGGGAACAACACCGTAACGGTCTATGCGGCGGGCGCAACGGGCAACGTCGCGCCCACTGCGACGATTGCCGGTTCGAACACCGGCTTGGCGAGCCCGTTCGGCATTGCCATCGATCGCGCGACCCAAGATATCTACGTCTCGAACAAGTTTGGCGGCTCCGGCGGCGGCGGCAGCATAACGATCTATTCGCACGGGGCGAACGGCAATGTGACGCCGACGGCAACCATTGCCGGATCTAACACTCAGTTGAACGAGCCTCTCAGCCTCGCGCTCGACGCGAGCGGAAACATTTACGTTCCAAATCTTCTGCCCCTCGGTGCCGGCTCTATTACGGTCTATGCCGCCGGCAGCACCGGCAACGTTGCGCCGATAACGACGATCAGCGGGTCGAACACGCTGCTCAACGGGCCATATCAAGTAGCGGTGGACTCCAGTCTCAACATCTATGTTGCGAACTTTTGGCCGCCGTACGGCATCACCGTCTACGCCGCCGGAGCCAATGGTAATGTCGCGCCCACCAAGACCATCACCGGTCCCGCAACGAAGATGGATTCTCCCGACGGCGTTGCGCTCGATGCCGCCAAGAACGTCTACGTCGCAAACTATGACGCGAACGATATCGGCATATTCGCGGCAACCGCGCAGGGGAACGTAGCGCCGGCGCACCAGATAAAGGGCAAAAAGACCGGCGTGATATGCCCATCCGGCATGGTGATCTTTTAGGGCGGCGCATCGTGCTCGAAGAACTGAAGAGGGCGGCGATTACTGCCTTTACGGAGACGGGCATCGATCGCTTTGCGCTCCGGCTGCACGCGCGTGATGCGCTCGTTCTTGCGTATCACGCCATCGTCAACCAAGAAAAAGAGGAGCCGTTCCGCTACTACCATACGGTCGACGAGTTCGAAGCACACCTCGATTGGCTCGGCACCTATTGCACCCCGGTAGGCCTGCACGATTTCGCGCGGTGGAAGCGCGGGGACTTACAGACTTCAAAACCGCCCGTACTGGTAACGTTCGACGATGGTTACCGCAATAACGCCACGCTCGCCGCACCGCTCTTGAATCGCAAAGGCTTTCCCGCGCTCTTCTTCATTACATCGGGCTACTTGGAGAGCAGCCGCGTGCTCTGGCCCGATGAGGTCTTCTCCCGAGTCCTCGCCTGGCCATGGACCTCGCTGCGAGCACCTGACGGACGTATCCATGTCCTTGCGCCAGGGCAACAGGCTCGCGCAGCCGTCGCTCTTACGCTCGTCGAGGCGTGTAAGAACTGCACCGATGCTCACCGGCGCGCATTCGTCGCGTACCTCGAAAAAGAGACGCCACAATGCAATCCGCTGCAGGATCCCATCTCCCAAGAGTTCATGAACTGGAACGACGTCCGCGCCCTCTCCGCCGCCGGCTTCGACATCGGCTCACATACCGTGACCCACGCGATTTTGAGCAGCCTCGAACCCGAAGCACTTTGGGACGAACTGATCGAGAGCCGTGGTACGATCGAAGCGCACACGGGACTGCCGTGCACGACATTGGCGTATCCGAACGGCCGTTCGCGCGATATTGCGAACCGAGTCCTCGCGGCCACTACGGAAGCCGGCTATGATCTCGCATTCACCGTTTCGAATCGATGGTGTTCGCGTACCCGCGATAACTTGCGGCTCGATAGAGTCGCGCCGCCGGGACACAGCGATTCCGCTACCTTCGCATTACATGCCAGCGGTTGCCGCCAATGGTTTCCGCATTGAAAACCGCGACGCGCTAGGGCTGCTTGGTAGCTATTATCGCGTTGCCTGCGGAGAACAACGCTGGCAAGCGGAACGAAAACCAAAACTGATTGAAGGCGATTATGCCATCGCGGATAAATCCGGCCGGAAATCGGTTGATGTCCCAAAAAGTGGTCGCCATGCGCTCGATGACGTTGCAACGATGCTTCGCCAGCGCTCTTTCAAGACAGGCGACATTGGCGATTCGGACGACGAAGGGTTGCCCTCCCTTCTGAGACCAGAACTCGAGGCCGCCAGGCGTCTCGATCTGTTTCGACGATCTGTGTGAAATCCGTCTGGCAAGCGCAACGATTTGCGTCTCCAACGCCTTTGTGTTGCCCTCGCCAATGGCGATCTTTCCGCCGGGTTTTAACACGCGACATAGCTCGCCTAAGGCTCGCTCCCAATCAGGAACGTGCATGAGAACGCCGCGGCAGTAGACGAAATCGAAATGCGCGTCTGGAAACGAAAGCCGCTCTAAGCGCTCGGGTTGGAAGGAGACTCGATCCTCCAAACCTTCGCGCGCAATCCGTTCGCGCGCATCGCTCAGGATGGCTTCGGAAACGTCCACACCGACGACGCGCATCCCAAAGCGTGCGATCCTCGCCGAATGGTCTCCAACGCCGCAACCGGCATCGAGGAACACGCTATCTTGCGCGGGTCGCAATACGTTCATTAGCCGCCTCATGATGAGATCGTTGAAGGCGTTTTGGCGCCGATTGCCTCGGTAGACGGCCTCCCATTCTTCATGAACGGCGCGAGCTGCGTACGTCTTGGTAAGGTCCACGAAGCGCCCCTTTCCCGTTTTTCGAAGCCTAGTGATCGTCCGGCGGGCGCAAATCCAGTGGCTGATGAAGGAAATATTGCATACCCAGCGGCGTCGCGATCTTCTGGAACTTGCGAGGCGACTGATTGAAGTTGAAGCTGTCCTGCGCCGGCGAGTTCGCGCGGGTATCGCTGGCCGACAGCCGCGGCAAGCCGAAAATATCCTCAGTAAACTTCAGGATGCTGCCGTGTTCGTACGGAATGTGTGAAACGTAGCCTTGCTTGGCGTACGCGGAAACGATCAACAGCGGAAGCCGCATCCCCAATCCGTCGTAATCGACATACGCCGGAGGCGCGGGATCGTACCAGCCGCCGGGGTCGTCCCAGAAGATGAAGACCGCGGTGCTGTTCCAGAACTTCGATTGGCCGATCGCGTTGACGACCGAGGCTACCCAGGAGGGGCCCGTGTTCGAGCCGCTGCCGGCGTGGTCGGAGTTGGCCGACGTCGGCGTGATCCAGGTAATCTGCCGAAGATTCCCTTTAGACACGTCGGTGAGAAACTGCGTCGGCGGCGTGATGTAGTCCTTACTCCAGTCGGGGCCGTTGTAGGCGTAGGAGTTCGCCTGGTATCCGTTCCAGCCGCCACCGGGCCTAGAGCCAACGGCTACCGAATAGGCCGCCCATGTGACGCCGGCGTTGTCGGCCTCTTGACCGAGCGACGTATCCGTAAAGCACACTCTCTCTTGCCCGTCCGGGAACTGGCGTTGCGGGCCAAGCATTGCGATCGTGTCGCCGGGCGGCCCCTCGCATCCCCACTGTTTGACGACGGGCCAGTTATACGCCCGCATCGCTTGCGCGGCGATAATGTATTGATGAGAGATAAAGCTGCTCTCATCGAGGTTCGATGCGTACATCTGATCGGCCAAGACGTACTGCTGCGCAATACTCCAGTAGATCGCCGTCTCTTTTTTCGGCACGTACGCGTACGGAGGGTACTTAAACGGACAGCCGCTGGGGGGACACGTCCACGGCACTTTGTCAAAACCGTTCATCTTACAGTTCGTGCCTGGAATACTCCCGCTTCCGTTGCACTGTTTGAGGAATGCCTGTAAATTATATCCCGGAAGGACGTTTGACTCTAAAGGGATAGGCCGAAGCCGAACCTTTCGACCTTTGCTGATGTAGCCGTAGTTCTGCGTCGCCGCCCCGGGATAGCCCATGAACAGGTTGTTCAGGGAGCGGTTCTCTTGGATGACGATCACTACGTGTTGAATTTTAGAACTGCCGCCTACCCCTACTGCGTGGAGTAATCCGTGGGCGCGCTGCGCGTCGCCGCCTTGCCGACCGGTCCATGTCGAAGAGCCTAAGTTGCCGCCACAACCCGCTAGCGCGACCGTTGCGCCCGCAATCACTAAAGTAAAGGTAGCATGGCGGCCTATCCGCATAAATCGGTCTCCTTGGGCGGCAAATTAAGGCGCATTGAGCCGCTCATTCGGTATCGACCGGCCTGGAGTCGGGCCTCTGATGAATGAAGAACTCCTTACCGAATGGCGAGCTGATTTTTTGAAACTTGCGCGGTGCCTGGTTGAAGTTAAAGCAATCGCTCGCGGGTGACGTGGCGCGCGTGTCGCTTGCCGAAAGCGCCGGCAGGCCAAACACGTTCTCCGCGAACTTCAAGATGCTGCCGTGCTCGTAATGAACGTGCGACACATAGCCTTGTTTCGCATAAGCCGAGACGACCAGCAGTGGAACCCGTATGCCGAGCCCATCGTAGTCCAGGTACGCCGGCGGTTCGGAATCGTACCATCCGCCGGAATCATCCCAGAAGACGAACACTGCGGTGCTATCCCAGTACTTCGACTGCCCGATCGCATTGATGAGCGACGCCACCCATGACGGCCCCTTATCCGCATTCGTGCCGCAACCGGCGTGGTCGGACTCTTTGCACAAGGGCGTAATCCAGCTGATCTGGCGAAGATTGCCGTTTGAGACGTCAGTGAAGAACTGCGTCGCCGGAGTGATGACGTCATTCGTCCAGTCGGAGCCGTAGTAGACGTACTTATTGGCCTGATATGCGTTCCAGATGCCGCTCCCGGCGGCCGGCGGGGCAGTGTAGTACGCCCAGGAGATGCCTGCGCCGTCCGCTTCTTGCCCGATCGTCGTATCACTAAAGCAAACCGGCTCGTAGCCGTCCGGAAATTGTCGGCCGGGACCGAGCATGGCGATGGTGTCTCCGGAGCCGCCTTCACAGCCCCATAGGCCATTCGGCGGATAGTTCACTGACTTTTCGGCCTGCGCCGCGATAATGTACTGATGTGATACGAAACTGCTCGAATCGAGGTTGGATTCGTACATCTCATCGGCCAAAACGTACTGCTTGGCGATATCGAAGTACGGCACGGTTTGACTCTGCGGCACGTACGCATACATAGGATTCGGGTATGGACACTGCGGGTAACCTGGTTGGCCACACTGTACGGTCTCTCGGTTGAAGCCGTTCATCCGGCAGTTCGTACCCGGAATGCTACCCGTGCCGTTACACGACAGAAGGAAGCTCTGAAGATTATGCTCGAGATCCCACGTCGTGTTCAGCGGAATGGGCTCTAGTTTGATTTTTTCGTTTCTAGAATCATAGCCGTAGCTTACCGTCTTCGCGCCAGGAAAGCCGTAAAACAGGTTGTTCAGCGTGCGGTTCTCTTGAATAATGATCACAATGTGCTGGATTTTTGAACTGCTGCGCGCTTCGACGGCACGGAGCAGTCTGTGGGCGCGCGCTGAGCCGATTGCTACGTAGTTAGTGGATGGCGCGGAGCCGACGTTACCGCCGCAAGCGCAGAGCCCCGCCGCTACGGCCCCGAAAGCGAGCGCGGTGGCTACGTTACGTGTGCTTCGCATCATCTCGCTAGTGATCGTCCGGCGGCCGTAAATCCAGTGGCTGATGAAGGAAATATTGCATACCCAGCGGCGTCGCGATCTTCTGGAACTTGCGAGGCGACTGATTGAAGTTGAAGCTGTCCTGCGCCGGCGAGTTCGCGCGGGTATCGCTGGCCGACAGCCGCGGCAAGCCGAAAATATCCTCAGTAAACTTCAGGATGCTGCCGTGTTCGTACGGAATGTGTGAAACGTAGCCTTGCTTGGCGTACGCGGAAACGATCAACAGCGGAAGCCGCATCCCCAATCCGTCGTAATCGACATACGCCGGAGGCGCGGGATCGTACCAGCCGCCGGGGTCGTCCCAGAAGATGAAGACCGCGGTGCTGTTCCAGAACTTCGATTGGCCGATCGCGTTGACGACCGAGGCTACCCAGGAGGGGCCCGTGTTCGAGCCGCTGCCGGCGTGGTCGGAGTTGGCCGACGTCGGCGTGATCCAGGTAATCTGCCGAAGATTCCCTTTAGACACGTCGGTGAGAAACTGCGTCGGCGGCGTGATGTAGTCCTTACTCCAGTCGGGGCCGTTGTAGGCGTAGGAGTTCGCCTGGTATCCGTTCCAGCCGCCGCCGCCGAGTTGAGGGCCAACGGCTACCGAATAGGCCGCCCACGTGACGCCGGCGTTGTCGGCCTCTTGACCGAGCGACGTATCCGTAAAGCACACTCCCTCTTGCCCGTCCGGGAACTGGCGTTGCGGGCCCAGGATTTCGATCGTGTCGTAGTGACCGCCCTCGCAACCCCACTCGTTGGTACTTGGCCAGTTATACGCCCGCATCGCTTGCGCGGCGATAATGTATTGATGAGAGATAAAGCTGCTCTCATCGAGGTTCGATGCGTACATCTGGTCGGCCAAGACGTACTGCCGGGCGATACTCCAGTAGATCGCCGTCTCTTTTCTCGGCACGTACGCGTACGGAGGGTACTTAAACGGACAGCCGCTGGGAGGGCACGTCCACGGAACTTTGTCAAAACCGTTCATCTTACAGTTCGTGCCTGGAATACTGCCCGTTCCGTTGCACTGTTTGAGAAATGCCTGCAGATTGTAGTTTGGAAGGACGTATGACTCTAAAGGGAGCGCTCGAAGCATAACCTGTTGTCCCGTGCTAATGTAGCCGTAGTTCTGCGTCGTCGCCCCCGGATAGCCCATGAACAGATTGTTGAAGGAGCGGTTCTCTTGGATGACGATCACCACGTGTTGAATTTTGGAACTACCGGAAGCACGACGGGCGGCCAATGGCCGGTAATCGCGTTCAGGATTGACCGATTGCGGCGTGACCACGGCCGAAGAACCTTGGTTCGCGCCACACGCGTGGAGCGCTGTCGCCGTTATCGCGGCGGCGAGAGCGCATTGAAGTTCTCTCTTGAGTCGAGTCGGCATGGCTACCCTGGAGAATACCGCCATGTGGCCCTGACGCAGTACCCGGAAAAAGGGGGGTGGCGCCAACGCGGAGGCCCGGAGGCTTCCGCGCCGATTATTCGTTGCGCAACAGGATGGCTGCGCACTGGCCGCACAGCTGGTCCGTCCCATCTCCTTTAAAGGGCGCTACCTGAGCGGAGAGCTGATTCGATCCCGTGCAAAGCACTTTATTCGTGCACGTCGGAAGTGCAATGGAACCTCCGGGAACCCCTTGGTAGGGGACAGACGTCATCTCGCCGCCTTTCAACGCCAGCACGTATTTGTACGATGAGATCGGATCGTGCTTGAACCAGGAGCTCTTGATGTTCGCGGTATTTGCGGTGGTGTTCAGACACGCTGCGACGTTGCCGTAATCCGTTCCATTGATGTACAGGTGCGGATACTGTTGACAGTAGATGCCGTCGGAGCCGATGCACTGCACCAGCAGCGAAACGGCGCCCCCCGTATCTCCGCTCGCCGACGGACACCCTCCGCCGGTGGTCTGCACTTTGCCGTTCCAAACGAATTTCGGCACTCGCGTCTCGGCTCCGTACGGCACCATCGTGTCCTCGAAGAAATAGGGCACTTCTTGACGCGTTCCACCGATGCTAAACATCTGCGAGATGACGCGGTCGGGAATTCCGGTCGACGGATTCGCAACCATCCAACGATACGCCAAGGTGACCAGCCGCACGCGGTGCCCTCCGAGGACGTCGCCAAGGCCGCCCAAACCCCAACTCGGCTCCAGATCCACGAGCTTGGTGTGTGCGCACCCGTCGGACGTGTGCGAGTAGAGATTCGCGGAAGTATTGATATCGAACGTCATTGACTGGCCGTTGAGAAAGCCCTTGCCGAATCGCCCCATGAATACGGGGCGCTCGGCAAGGAAGGCCGTGAGATTGCCGTGGGTGGCCTCCTTACAAATGTTATCGATCGCCGCCTGATTGTCGACGTCTCCGGAATCGGCCTGACCGTGGCAGTGGCCGTTGCTGATCACGTTGCAAGATCCGATGTTTCCGGCTCCCGAAGCAGGGCCGTTGATCGCCACGCTGACGCACTTTGCCCCACACGCCCCGTTGACGAAAATACCGATGGCCGTCTCAAAATCCGTTGCGGCATGGTAGCGCGAGTTCCCGACTTGATTTGCGAAGCCGGAAGGTCTCGTGCCGCTGCCGTACTCGGTCGTGACGACACTGCTCCCGCCGACGTACAGCCACGCGGGTATCGACGCTTGATCCTCCATCACGCCGTACGGCGACGGAAAGTCGTTTTGATAGTTCGAACCGTTCCAAACGTTTTTGTAAAGCCAGGCGTTGTATCCGCTATCGCCGGGGTTCATGCGCATGACTGCGTTCTGGCTGTTGGGCTGACAGGTCACATTCGGCGTCGCCTGATACGTCACCCGATTGCTCCACGTCGGCCCGCTGGGATAGTTGTGTAGGAAGGCGTTTTCGTCGTTGCCGTTCGCCCACCGATAGGCCGCCAGCGAATTAGTGGTGACGCAATGAAGGTAGAAAAAGTCGCTGTACTTGTACGGTTGGCACGTCGAGCTGCTGCTCACGCCGGGACAGTTCTTCGCAAGCGATTGGTTGGAATCTTCGGAGTTATCCAAGATCGCTGCAAACAGATGCTGGTCGGGCACTGCGCCAGGGTCGGTATCGGTCAGATCGGCTCCATATCCCCACACCGGGATGACGAGCGGTACCTTCGATGTCCCCTGATTGATGCCGTGCGACAGGAGGCCGCGAACACGGGAATGTGCGTCTGCATAGTAGCCGACGATCTGGCCGCCTGCGTTGATGCCGGTCAAAGCCGTCAGTCGGAACGCGTTCGGCTCGTCGTACCTGTTCCATCGCGGGTTCACCATCACATCGCGAACGATAAAACCGTGCGTTGCGCCCGATGAATCATCGTACGACCCGACGATGCGGCCATCGTTCGCTATTCCGAGCGGCTTCGTCTTCTCGGCACCGGGGTAGACGAACTCGGCAATCTTGCCCTGCTTCGCGAGAAAGCCCCTAACGTCGCCGTGCGACCTCGTCGTGAAGTAGCCGACTACGTCGCCGGCCGCGTTCGCCGCGGTCGCTATGGCGCCAACCGCGCCGGACGGTCGCAACCATCGGTACGAACCATTCGAGCTACGCTCAAACGCGTGGTTCGCGCCGAAAGGATCGGTGGAGAATCCCACAACGGCGCCCGAATCGTTGACACCGAGATACTCAACGCGCGTCGATTCCCTTGGACCGGAATCGCGACTCCATACGCCGTTCTTCCTACTGAAGGCCGCGACTCTGCCGTTCCCACCAGTATAGAAACCGACGATTGTCCCGCCGTTATTGACGGCCGTGACCGTCGTGGCGAGCGATCCAGGGACCCTGATTCGCTCGAAGTTCTCCTGCCGGTACGGAGCGTGCGCGACATACGCCGACGTCGCGCTTCCGTCGCGGCCGTTTGCCACGATGTCGCCGCGGTCGTTGATGCCGGTGAAGTCGCTCAACGGTGGATCGCCGGGCAGCGTGAAGGCCTGGCTCGGCGACAGTGTTGACGGTTGGGGGAGGGCCTGCATCAACGAAGCGCCCCCGCAAGCGGAGAGGAACAGGAGAATAGAACGCGCGCCAACGGCGCGTAACAATCGCGTCGGGTTCATGGGCGGCATTATACACAAAGGTATGCAATAGTACAAACTTACTAGGGGACTGTTGCTCGCCGGGGCGGCGAGCAGGTAAATGTGCTACCGGGAGTCTCCGCCTGCCGATTTGTTCTGTAGCAGAATGACGCCGCACGGGCCGCACACACGATCGGTTTCATTGCCGCGAAAGCGCACGGTTTGCGCTGCCAGCGAGCCGCTCCCGGTGCAGTAGGCGGCGTTCGTGCAGGTCCGTAGAGCGATGAAGCCGCTGGGCAGGCCGCGGTACGGCACCGAGGTCATCTCGCCGCCCTTTAGTGCGAGCTCGTATGCATATGAAGATATGGGATCACCCTTAAACCAAGATGGCGCGATATTCTTTGGCTGCGTGCTCGTGTTGAGGCAGGCCGCAGCTCTCCCGTAGTCTTGCCGGTCGATGTACAGGTGGGCGTACTGCTGGCAATAGATGCCCGCCGATCCAACGCACTCCACGAGCACTCCCATTGCGCCACCGCGGTCGCCTCGCGGCGCTGGGCAACCTCCGCCGACCGTTTGCACCCTGCCGTTCCAAACGAACGGCGTGACGGCGTGTTCCGCGCCGACGGGCACGAGCGTATCCTCGAAGAAGTAGGGCGCTTCGGTCATCGTTCGGCCTTCGGCGATCTGAAAAGAGATTACGCGATCCGGTATGCCGGTAGACGGATTCGGCACGAGCCAGCGAAACGCCAAGGCGGCGAGACGTATACGATGCCCACCGGCGACGTCGCCGACGCCGCCTTCGCCATAACTCGTCTCCAGATCGACGATCTTCGTCTGCGCGCATCCATCGGACGTATGGGAGTTGAGATCGGCCGCGGTGTTAATTTCAACCGTCATGGTCTCGCTATCCATGAAATTAAACCCGAAACGGCCGCCGAAGATAGGGCGCTCCGCCATCAGGTACTTCAGGTTACCACCCCTTACCGTTTTACAGATGTGGTCGATCGCGGCTTGATCGTCGATGTCGCCGGCATCGTACTGGGCGTGGCAGCGGCCGTCGCTAATGACGCTGCAGGGCCCGATGTATCCTGCGCCGGTTGCGACGCCGTTGAGGGCCATATCAACGCATCGTTGCGCGCATGCTCCGTTGACGAAAATGCCGAGCGCCGTCTCCCAGTCGTTTGGATCGTGATAGGGCGAGCTGCCGATTCGGTCCGCAAAACCGGAAGGGTTCGTTCCGCTGCCGTACTCGGTCGACACCTCACGAAAACCGCCCACCGTGATGCCGCCCAGAACGTCGGCGTTGTCCTCAAACGCGCCGTAGGGCGGAGGAAAATCGTCGCGATAATTCGATCCACTCCAAAAGTTGCGATAGAGATAGCGATTGAAGCCGGCGTCTGCCGGATTCATCCGCATCATGGCGTCGGCATTGTGGGGAACGCATCGTTTGCCGTCCGGATTGGGAGTGGCCGCCCATGTCAAGCGATTATCTATCGTCTTCCCACTTGGATAGGTATGAAGGAAGGCAGTCTCATCGTCGCCGTCGGCGTACTGGTACGCGCGCAACGTAACACGCGTGCTGCAGCGCTCGTGAAGGAAGTCCACGTATTTGTACGGTTGGCACGTGGACTCGACGCTAACGCCCGGACAGTTGGCGGCAAGCGAAGCCAGCGTATTTTCGGTATTATCGAGGATGACCGCAAAGAGATGCCGATCCGCGATCGCGCCGGGGTCGGCGCCTTGCTCGAAGCCGGCATATCCCCACACGGGAATGACGAGCGGAGGGACCGTGCCGAACAGTACGCTCAGGGACGCCAGCAGCGCCGGCAGCGCCGTCATCGCGCGCCGTTCAGCGTTTCACGAACGAACGCGCCATCCAGCCGAGCGGCTTGGCCAGCGGGGACGAGCTCAACACGGCAACAGGGAAAAGCGGCGTGCGCCAATCGCGCGTTGCAATGAAGCGTCGAACGAGACGCCGCGCTTCTCGCCATTCACCCCAAAATCCCAGCACCGAAGCCGTCTTGCAGGCGCGGACTTTCAAGAACTGCGACAGCACCGGCGTTAACGCCGGCGGACATGCGGCCATTAAGAGATTCGCATCGAGCAAGAACGGTTCGATGGGCCGCATGGAACGATAATTTCGACAAAGCTCCGACGCCACGACGTCGAGCTCCGCCAGCGGTCTCGGATGAAAGTACAGCGGCTCGTTCAAAAACATGCGCAACCAAAGGATCGCGTCTTCGGCGTAGCGCGAGCCCGCTTCGTAAAATCCGCCCCAACGCCGGACGCTCTCAGTTCGAGCCAGCACGGTGCTGGGATTCATGTACGCGATTAGAGCGACGAGACGTTCCGCGCTGAAGTCGCGCTCGATCGTTACCGGTCCTTCCCGTATGTCGCAGGCGGTCCACCATTTCGTCGCGGGACGTCGACCGGGGAACTCAAACCATCCGCAGCTGACCGCCGCCGCTTTGGGATACCGCTCGAGCAATGCCAGATTCTGCTGCACGAAGCCGGGAAGCCAGCAATCATCGGCGTCGAGAAATGCCACGTATGGAGCGCGCGCTTGGCGAAGTCCGCAATTACGTGCTGCCCCGGGGCCGGCGTTCGCCTGCACGGCGAGCCGAAAGCGCGAATCAGAAAAGCCGCGGACGACGTCTGCGCCGCCGTCGGTCGATCCGTCATCGACGATGATCACTTCCAGGTCGGCGACGTTCTGCGCCGCTACCGACTCGAGCGTGCGCCGTATGAACCGGCCCTTATTATACAGCGGGATGATGACGGATACCGCCGGCATCCGCGCTATGCGGCCTCCGCTGTTTCCGTTTCGATGCGACCGGAGGGCGCGCGCGAAAATCGCGCCACGAGGAGCATCTCAGTAAACAACAACCAGGAAAACTTCGTTGCTAATACGTCAACGAAGAGCGAGGCGACAAGAAGCCCTACAAATGCGCAGGCAAAGACTTGGCGCAGCCAGGGATATGGATGCTCCGGCCCAATGAGGCGCAAGCTGCGATACTGGAACACCAGCGCGCCAATCATAGTGATGATTCCAACGACGCCGAGTTCCGTGCCGGTCGATACCAAAATGCTGTGGGGAGCTCGATTCCAGCCCGCGTATAGCGGCTCGTAGCCGGAAAAAAACGCGTGATCGTATGCTGCGGGAAAGGTTCCTATGCCCGTGCCGAGCAGCCAATGGCTACGAAAGACCTCCATCGCGATGGTCCAGATATCGAGCCGCCGGGCTCCGCCCGTCGCCGTTCCTTCGCTCAGAATTCGAAACGTAATCTCGTTGGGAATCAGAAGCATCAGGCCTATGCCCAGTGTTAATAACGCAATGAGCACGAGGCGGTGCTTGCTGCGGAAAATGGCGAAGATCGCCATCGCGACCAGTGCCAAAGTCGTCCCTCGCGACGCGGTCAAATAGATCCCGGCAAGAGGGAAGGGCAAGACCCCCAGCAGCGCGATGCGGCGCCATCCGCGAAAGTACGCGATAGCGCCAACCGTCATGGCAACGGGAAGCAACAGCGACGCTCCAAAGCGGTTTGGATCTTCCGTGGTGTTTCCAAAATGGAGATACAGGCGCCCGACCTGGCCCGCAAGAGTGGAGATCTCGTGGCGTGCCATGACCATGGCGACGATTCCGGCAACTACCCCCGCGGCGATCGTCGCCACGACGATGGCTCGGATGTCTACCGCATCAAGCGGCACCACCACGATGGTTATCAGTAAGACGAATGCCGAGACGATCGCCACCAAATCGGGCATCGAGTTTTCCGGATTGATTCCCCATAGCGTGCTTAGAGCCATGAGCGCAATGACCGCAGTCCACCACAGAATCGCATGCGGCAACCGAATCTCGGCTCTACGCCGTACGATCATCACGAGCGCAATCAGAGCAGCAGCAGCGCCCAAGAGCTTTGTGATCGTGAGCGCCTTGCCGACGAGCAACACGTCGTCGATGGGCACCACGACGATGTAAAGGCAAAAAAGTGCTGCGACCGGACGCCGCCAAGCGATGAGGATCAGCAGCGGTAGCGCCGCAATCCCGATCGCTGCCGCTATGGCGTTGTTCGGTTTGCACATAAGAGCCGGCGCCACCGATGCGTTGCAACTTCCGACATTCACGCCGATGAAGAGCGCAATCAGCGTGCAGACGACGATCAGGGCGCCGACGATCAGTGTGGCCGCCGCGACGTCGACTCGGGTCGGCGCCTTTCGCGCAAACTGCGAAATCAAGGTCGTCCGCCTCGCATCGACGCTACGGCGCTGCTCAGCAGAGTATAGTACGGCCGCACGTCGTCCCGCGACAGAGCAAAGATGCTTCGGCCGCCGATGCCCGTACGCCGAATGAAATACGCCAGCGCCGCAACGAATGCGGCAGTATACGAAACCGAGGTGGCTACAGCCGCGGCGATAATCCCAAAGTGCGGCAGCGCCGCCGCGGTGACTGCGGCGCAGAGCGCCATCGATAACGCGCTAAAGTAGAACGACGTTCGCGGCTCGCCAAGCTGCTGTGAAAAGAACGCAGTCAGCGCCGGCATCATGCTATAGGCCACGATCCCCGGCAGCAACGCCACGGTAACGATGGCACCGTACGAAAACGCGGGGCCGTAAACGAGCGGTACGAGCCGGTGCGCGAAGGCTGCGACGAGCACCGCGGCGCCAAGCACGAGCACAAAGGAGTGCCGCATGCATTTTGCCGTTACGGCAATCGCGCGCCGGGAATCCTTGCCCCCGATCTCTTGCAGTGCGGGATTGATCATCGAGCTGCTCAACTGCCAAATGAACTCACCGATGGCAATCGCGACCGAATACACTCCGAGTGCTGCGCTGCCCAGCATATAAATGACAAGGAATACGTCAATGCGGAAATCGAGATATTGCGCTAGGCTGCTGAGGCACGCTTGGCTACCGAACCTCAGCTGCTCTTTCAAAAGAGGTCTCGCAGCTGTCGACGGAACGTTGCTCGGGTACCGTCGCAGCGCGAGCAGCACGTAGATCCCGCTCATGACGTAGCTACCTGCCCACACTGCCAGCGCGACGGATAAGCTGCGATCCACGAACAGAATCAACGGAACGTAGACCAGCACCGCGGCGGCGGGGAATATGCTGCTGATGTTGATGCGCCGTACGTCACCCTCGGCCAGAAAAATTCCCATCGCCGACTGAGCAAATATCGCAAACGGTAATGCCGCCGCCGCGTAAAGCAACACATGCTGCGATGAAACGAAAGAGCCGATCAACGCCATAGCAATGGCCAGAGGTACGCTTACGCTAACGACAACTGCCGACATGGCCCTTATGACCGGGGCCGGCGAAATACCGCGGTTGGCGTACTGCCATAGGACCGCCTTGTTATGGCCGACGGTCGCCATCAGCATGAGTCCCAGTATCGTTCCGGCATAGGTAAACTCGCCTTTGCCGGTGGCCGACAACGTGCGCGCAATTACGATCCCGCCCCCGGCAACGCAAAGCTGCGTCGAAACCCGGACGGCAAATGTCTCGAGGCTCTTCCTTGCGATGTCGCTCATGCGCGGGAGGTTAGGGCGCTAGCGCGCTTCGCTCAATGATAGCGATCCAACGGCATACCAATCGAGCAAGTAGATCAAAGCGATGGTCGAAAGCAACGCTACGGCGATAACCGCCAGAATGGCTGGTAACCGCGGCGGCCTGGCTGTGGCGAGGGCAGGATCGGCGTACTGAACGATGGTCAGGTCGCTGACCGCCATGCTCTTCGCAACGAGCGCATTGAAATAGTTCGTTTGAATGGCATCGTAGATGGACTCCGCCGACTTAGCCTTGCGCTGTAGCGCCGAGAGTTCCGAAACGTTCTGCGGATAGACGCTCAACTGGCTCGATAGTGTGGCCTCTTGCTCATGGAGCACCCTCAACTGCGACAAATTACCATTGATTTGGCCTTGCAACGTTGCGCCCTGGCTTGCCAGCGAACTCGTGTACGGATTAGGTTCGACGCTTCTTCCCGTGATCTTCGTTCGGGGAGCTCGTGCTAATGCAGCCTTCAGGCCATTGATTTGCCGTTCCGTCGCGATCACATCGGGATATTTTTCTGTAAACTGGCGACGTAACAACGTCAACTGAAGCTGTTGCTGCGAAAGCTGCTGTTGCAACTGGTCGGTTTCCGGAGAACTTCCGATCGTCGTCGTTGCATCGATCGTTTGCGGCGCTTGAGCGATCTGCTGGTTAATCGTCGTGAGTTGCCCTTGAGCCTGTACGCGATCTGCCTCGAGAGCGCGCTCCTTCGACTGAATGTCGGCGATCGCCGAAAGTAAGCTCGCCGTCTGAGTGTTCGCGTCGCTTAGGCCATGCTGTGACTGAAAGAGCGTCAACCCGCTTTCCGCTTTGGAGAGATCGGCTTGCGCTTTGGCCAGGGCCAGCGAGAGCGAGCCTGCGGCTTCCGATGCTTGCGATGCTGCCAGTACGCGTTGGCGCTCGATAAAAGCACGCGCAAAAGCGTTCGCTACGCTCGCGGATCCCCCGGGATCGCGCCAGTCGACGGTGATCTTGAGGATGTCGGCGTTCGTCAACGGCGTGACCGTGACGTTCTTGCCGAGCAAATCGCTCGCGGCCACGCTGAGCCCAAGCGTACGAATGGCTCGTTCCGCGATCGCCGGTTGTCGCGCAAGCGCCACATACGTTTCCATCGCGGTGTCCCGGTTCGAGGCAAGCAGCGCGTCGATCTGCGGATAATTCGTCGACTGCAGCATTGTGTCGGGGCGTTTGACCAACACCTCACTCGATGCCGTGAACGTGCGCGGCAACAACATGACTGCCGTCGCTCCGGCGAGGACTAAGATCGCGAAGACCGTAACGGCTAGGCGTTGATGGCGTCTAAGAGTGCCGAGCAGTTGTGAAAGTGCGAACATGTTACGGTATTACTCCCGCGGCGCCGGGCACCGCCAGCAAGTGGAAATAGTAAAGCGCGAAGGGTATGTTAAGAAAATCCGCTGCGTTGTGCTGTTTTGCCTTTGGGATGTAGACGACGTCTCCCGACTGCAGCACGGGGTTCGATGAATAGTCCGCGTTCAGCAGCATGTTGTAGAGATTGACGTTGTAGAGTCTCGGAATTCCGTCAACGACGCGGTTGAGCGTTATGTGATTCAGGTCGGCAAACGCCTGCGGTCCGATGCCCGCCTTCACTAGAAGATCGACAAGCCGATCGCCGCGCTGTAACTCGTATTCACCGCCGTGTTCGACGCTGCCCAATACCTCGATTTTTTCGGTGGTGGCTTTCATTACTTCCACCGAAACGATGGGGTGGATAACGAATGCGGTAAGTGCATCGGAGATGTGGTGGGCTGCCGTGTCCGGTTGCAGTCCGGCGACGGTGATTGAGCCGATGAGCGGAAAGTTGACCGTTCCATCGCTCAACACGGTAACCGTTTGGGAAAGAGCCGCGATGGTGTTGGTCGACAACTGCCCGTTTTGTCCCGGCACCGAATAGAGACCTTGGGTGCCGAAAACCTGCACTTGCAACTGATCGTCGGCGTGAATAGTGTATGGGCCTTGCACTTGCATCGCAAACGGGGACGCTGGCTGGACGGCAAACGGCGCGGCCGTAGGAGCGGTATACGGAACCGCAGTGGGAGCGGCATACGGGACCGCCGTCGGAGCGGCGTACGGGGCCGCACTCGGAACGGGCAGCGGCGCCGTTTGAGCACGTGCGAGGGCTGTGCCCAAAACCAAGTTCAGCAGCAATAGCGCGATCAGACAACGTATCGCGACAGTCCATTTTGCTTGTGCCAAAAACGCGTTAAACAAATCCAAGTTGCCTCCTCATTTGATAGGCGGCCCAACGCCATTCAAGGCGACGGTGCTGCGCCATGGTAATCACGTGCTTCCCCCGCTCGCGTTCGATATGGTCAAGGAGCGTCGCGACGGGTACGTACCAGCCATCCCGCTGGCCCAAATCCTCGAGCACCGCGACGACGCGACGGTTTACCGACTCGCTCTGCACGAATCCGTCCGCAACGTGCGCATAAACGATGCAGCAGCCACCGGTCCGCTCCAGAGCATCGAGGCGCGCCGGCGCAAGGAGACGCACGAACTTATCGACATCTGCTCCGTCGCTGGCCGAAAACCAGCGCGGCGCCGCCGGGCGGCGGGGGTCGTGATACGGCATCCAAGGATCTTTCCTTGAAGTAACCGTGTCATCGAAGTTAAACCCGCGGACGTACTGAAGTCGCTCCGCGCATAGATCTTCCCAATGGTACGCCGTCCCGGGCGTCGAGCCCGAGAAGCGAGGGCGTCCCGAAAAACGCCGGAAGAGCTCTCGTAGGACCGATTCGTCAAAACGTTCTTCGCCCCAATATAAGCACTCTGGGTTTACGGCGTGGTTCGCATACGTGCGGGGATATCGGCCGAAAATCTTCCGAAAATGCTCGAAGGCCTCGCGATGATCGGCGGCGTCCGTTCCACCCGACCGCGCGCCATGCCACGCGATTTCAAAGCCGGCCGCGTCGAGCTCTAGAATCCATGAGCGATAGGCTGGATCTTGCAATGTATCCGCGCGAAATGGATCGTCCGGCGCGGAGTCGAGCGCCCACACCGTTTTCGTGGTAAGCAAACCGAACTTTCTGAGCGCATCGTAGAAGGGCCGCACTGCCTGCAAGCGCGCGCGATCCGTATCGTCCATGATGGTGAAGGCGAACTTCTTGCCGCCGGGCCAGGCACACATACGCCGATTCCTTAACCAATGTCCGTCGGGAAGATTCCAAAGATCACGTGCATTCCGAATGCCTCAAGATTGATCAGCGCGCGCCGTTTCTCGGCCGAAAGGTCGTACAGAGCGATGTGCGTCGGCATTTCCTCGCCTTTGATGAAGCGTTTGACCCATCTTACGTTCTCTTTGAAGCGCGTTTCTCGAAAGCGGGTAAAGCCCACCCAAACGAGCGAGTCGTGAACCATCCCCAGGCCGCGACACCAGCCTAAGTTCGAGTTACCGTCATTATCGATTCTGTTGAGATCGAAGGTTCTTTCGATTTGAAGCGTAGTCGCGTTTACGATCACGATAGTGCCGTTCACCGTCGTAAAATAGACGCGATCACCGCGGACTTCGCCATCGTGACACATTTCCGGACCCACGTTCATCGGTGGGATCCGCTTCGTAAGGCAGTATGCGTCCTTCTGCATGCATCGCGTCACCCATAGGTGGCCGTCAAGAAAAAACGTGTAGTTGGGATGCGAGTAGTGGGGCTTGGTCGTGAGAATTTGCCGATAGTCAACGTCGCGGGAAAATCGGGACCAGATCGGCTGCCCAAGGACGTCCCATTCGTGAAGCACCTCACCGCTTGGGCTCACCTTGACGACCATATCGAGCCCGGTGTTCGTCACGATTAGATTTCCCGTTTCCGTCGGACGCACGTGGTGAACGTCGTTGAAGCAGGGCAAAGAAACGTACCGAACCAGATCAAAGCTCGGAATCCGGTAAACGAGCGCTTCGGTTCGAGTCGACGTGTACAGCAGGTCGCCCTGTAGGACTCCGCCCTCAAAGGTGATGGATGAATCCTTCGGACAAGCGGATTGGGGACTCGAATATTCGAGGCACGTTTCCACGGCTGCGGTTGCCGGATCGACTCGGAGTATGATGCCTTTCTCATAGGTCACCCACTCATCGCGCGCCCGCAAACCGACGGGCTTGTGCTGTCCGCCCGTTATATAGAGCGCCTTTACACGGGTTCTCTTTTGGCTTCCGTTCGCCGCGTGGTTACGGAACTCGGCAACGTGTTGCATCTATTGGACCTTGCTTGACGCGGCAGCGGCGAATCGTGAGCCAAGGCTTCCCAGCCTAACGAATCCTCGTAGCCAGCCGAGACCAAACGAAAAATGCATCGTTGCAATGGCAATCGGCTCGAGGAGCGCAACGAAGAGTCGTTTCGATCGGCGCAGGCCATCAAATGCGGCTGCGCCGAGGACGCACAGATACAGTCCCGGCATGATGGCCGCGATCGAACCGTAACCAAACAGAGCCAAAATCGCGGAACATCCAATGGCTAGCACCAGCGCCGGCGGCGCATAGACCCGCCACGGCACCGAACCTGGATGCTGCACCTCGGTCCACCGCCGGTAGAACCCATAAACGGCATACTGACGCGCAAGCGCTTGAAACGACGATCGCACATAGTACGTCACCTCGATGGCCGGCGATAGGAAGACCTTGTAACCCGCGGCGCGCAGGCGGTGGTTGAATTCACAATCCTCGTTCACGAGATTTGTCTCGTTGAAAAGACCAACTTCATCGAAGATCTCGCGATCGATGAAGGTTCCCATGATCGAATCGCACCACTGCTCGCGCTTTGCATGGCGATACTTGGAGTCGCCCACACCCAAGGGGGACGACATCGCAAGCGCGATCGCTTCACCGACCGGTCCCTCGCCGCGATGCCGAATGACGCCCCCCACGTTTGCCGCCCCCGTGCGTTCGCGCACCTCCCAACATGTCGCCAGGTAGTTCCTTGGGAATCGCGCATGTGCGTGTATGATGCAAATGATCGCTCCACGTGCTTCCTCGATCGCAAGATTGTATCCGCAAACCTGATGGCGCTTCGGATTATCGACAAGGCGCACGTTGCCTTTGGCGCCATATCGCTCGACGATTTCACGCGTCTTGTCGTTACTGCGGCCATCTGCCACCAAAATCTCGACGTCCGCATCGAGCCCGTCTTGGGCGAGCATATCATCGAGAACGGCGCCAATATATCGCTCTTCGTTCAGAGTAGGAATAATTACGGAAATGAGCGTTCGGTTATTCGCCGTATCCGAAGCGAGCGATGGTTCTAGCACCATCGTTGAAAAAGAACCTCAACGGCCGTTTTAAACGCCACGAAAATGTCTAAAGAAAGCGAGTAATTCTCTATATAGAAGAGATCGAGGTCGAGCCGCTCCGCGATCTCCTCGATGCCGGGACTTCTTCGCATGTGCACGTGCGCCCAACCGGTTATGCCCGGCCGCACCAAGTGCCGCTCGTCATAACGAACGTACTGCTTTCTAAAACGTTCGACGAACACGGGCCGCTCGGGTCGCGGCCCGACGATCGACATTTCTCCCTTGAGCACGTTAATGAATTGCGGTAGTTCGTCGATGCTCGTCTTGCGGATGAATGCGCCGACCGCGGTGGCGCGACGGTCCTGCGCGGGATCGCCCACTGCCCACACCGGACCGGATGCGGCTTCCGCATCGAGCATCATCGAGCGCAGCTTGAGAATTTCAAAGGGTGTACCATCTCGCCCGATTCTTGTCTGGCGGAATACCACGGGTCGCCCCGACTCTAAAATGATCGCGACCATCGCAGCGATCGTGATCGGAGCGGTTATCGCCAAAGCGAACGACGCAACGGCTAAATCGAAGACTCGCTTCAGCAGCCTATTTAGCGGCGTGCACGCCGCGACGCGTCCGGCGACGAAGATCGGCTGACGCTGCGAGCCCAGCACATTGAGCCGATACGCCTGCGAAGCGAGGCCCGGAGGCACGAAGCCGATGGCGATACGATCGCGAGCGGCCCGCTCGACCATGAGCGCGGTGTGAGCCGTCGGCAGTCCGGCGAATAAGATCTCTTTGCAACCTTGGTCCCGCAGCCGGTCGTACCACGACGCGCGGTCCCTCAACGCATCCGACATAGCGCCTTGCGTGTCGTCGACGGGAACGAGCTCCAGCACGCTCGACCGCCGCTCCATCAAATCCGCGATGCGTGAGAGATCTTCCGGCTTGCCGAGGAGCGCTATCCGTCGTTTGCTTCGATGGGCACCGGCATCGAGGCGGTAATGAATCAGCGAACGGGCCGCTCCTGCGAGCAGCACCGACAGTAGGAAGGACAGGATGAGGACGAGCCGCGAGCTCGACAGCGATGGGACGATCGTGAAGATCACGAGCAACGGAGCCACTCCGATGGCGAGCCCCGTTATGACGTAATACCATTCGTCGCGGCAATCGAGCGCGTACGAAATTCGATAAAGCCCCAGCGTCTTAAACGTCCACAGCGACGTTGCCGTCCAAATAAACGCGGATTGCACGACGCGCCAGTAGACTAAATCGCGATCGAATTGCGATATCGCGCCGAGCGCGATTAACGAAGCAAGCGTTAACATGGCCAAATCGGTGAGCACCAACGTGAACGCTTTGTTCGCAGCGAACGCGCGAATGGCACGGCTTCTCTCTGAGAACTCAGAGGCTACTCCATTGACCATTGAAGAAACCGGCGCGGTGTCCATGTTTTAGGCCGGCCGGCGAAGCGGCTTTTCGACACTCCGTATGCCGGCGTGGCTCATTGGCATGCTCATCGTAAACTCCAGGGAGGGATGCTTAATCGCGGCAATCGAGTAACTCGTTACCTGATTTTGCGGTCTAGAGATATAGGGTGCCACGGGGACCCCATGCATGCCAACCTATTTTCTTAGGCATTGTGAGTGGCGCATCGCGGCATTTCGCATCTTTCGAGCGATCGCTGCGACGCAGAGCGGCTCATTCATGGTATAAAATGGTTACGTTGATAGCGAGCCGTGGCTTTAAGCCACGTTGGAGCTGTATCGCTGGAGCCGTTTAGCTTTGTTCGAGCGGCTCCCGCCGAAGGCAACGCGGCCTTGACCGTGGGCCAGCCCAGCATCGTCGCAGCCATCTCGACTCGATTGCGTGCGTTGGTCTTGGCGATCATTCGTGCAATGTGATCGCTCACCGTCGATTCCGCGATGTTGAGCATCGCGGCAATATCCGGGACGCCACGGCCATCGAGAAGCGCGTACAAGACGTCGCGTTCGCGCGGCGAGATGCGAAACTCCGACGCCGCACGCTCCATCGGATGATCGCTGAAGGGCTCGAGAAAGACGCCGATGAGCACGCCTGCTCCTCGCACGGGCATGACTCGCATTACCAATCCGGGAATCGGATGCGCCGTTGCCAACGCGCAGGTGTCGATCCGTGAAAAATCCCACGTGCGGGTCAAACGGCGCACCGTACGCTCAAAGAGTAGCGGCAGACGATTTTCCTCCGGCTCGATGAGCTTTGCAAGCTCGGCTGAGGTGGGGTCTTGCGGGTGCCACTCCAACGCCACGGTCAGGTCCCGGTTGAGGACAATGAACCCGCAGCCGCCGTGGCCGATCGATTCAGACGAAGGCTCGAATGCCGGCGTGGTATCGGCGTCGATGAGTGTGGCAATACGCCGCACCGCGGGCTGAAGGCCTTGCGCCACCAGCGACCAGACCTTGTCGCTGATAGCGGGACGTGCCACGATTAACACGAGCGATCGATTTCCCTCGAGCAATGTCGAGGCGCCTAAAGTTGCCGCGAGTTTGCCGTCGTCTCCGGTCACCTTGAGGCTAACCGCTTTGGAAGAAGCCGGCAGGGGTACGGTACAAAGCATTGCGAGTGCGCGCCGTGCGTTCAACTGAAATCCCTGCATCGCGACTTCGCGTAAATCGTCGTCGGAAGCAAAAATGCCCATAACCCAAGCCGCACCGCGGGCGGGCTTGAGAAGGCGCCGGATAACCGACTCAACTCGGCTCGCTCCAAGAACGCGGCTTGCGTCCGACGAGGCAACTGGAGCAACCGCTCCGATGTAGGGCGTAAGCATTGTAAGGGAATCGCCATTTTAGTCTGCGCATCGGTTAATAGCAATGAAACTGCCGTAGTAATTTGTTACTAAATGTCTATTCGTGCCGGTAACGAAGGTGGTAATCATTGCATCCGATGAAAAGTCGCACAGCGCAACCCACGTCGCCGAACGGGTCGGCGCACTGCAGGGCGCACATTCGGCCGGCGCGATTCGATGATTACGAACAAATCATCCGGTTAGAGGCGATTTTAAAATCCGATCAGGCATCGGAGCAGGAATGGCGCATGCTGTGGCAAGGCAGTCCCGTTTGGCCTAAGCTCAACAAGAACTGGCTAATCGGCTGGGTTCTGGAGGCCGAAGGCGGCCAAATCGTCGGCTGCATCGCTAATATTCCGCTGCTGTATCACTTCCGCGGCGAACCACTCATTGCGGCCAGCGCCCGAGGTTGGGTCGTTGGACCAAACCATCGAGGTCGGTACGCGATTCGACTATTTAGCGAACATCTCTATCAATCGGGCATCGACCTGTGCATCAGCACGACCGTCGGACCGATGGCCATGGCCTGCAGCGACAGATTTGCGCAGCGAATCCCCGCCGGTGATTGGGAGACCATTGCATACTGCGTCACGGGCTACCGTGAATTTGCCATGAGGGCGTTGCGGAAGCTCAAGGTGCCCTTCCCGCGAGCGTTGAGCCCCTTCGCCGGCGCAACGTTGCGATTGAAGGACGCCACCTTCGGCAAGCATCTCCGCAACACTCGGACGCCGTTTGCAATCGAGGTAACGGATCGATTCGATTCGCGGTTCGATGCATTTTGGAAGGAGCTGGTACGGCAAAAGGCCGACACGCTACTCGCCGCGCGAGACAGCGCAACCCTTTCATGGCATTTTTCGCGCGCCATGCGCCGAAACGGAATTTGGATCCTTACCGCGTCGCGAAGCGGCCGATTGCGAGCCTACGGTGTTTTCATGCGCCAGGGGAGCGGGGACGAACTGAGCCGGGCACGGCTGGTCGACTATCAAACCATCGAACCCGACGTGGATCTTCTCCCGCAGCTGCTTTCGTTCGCGCTGCGGCGCTGCGCCGCCGAGAACGTCTCCATTATCGACAGACCGGGCGTGGGCCTGGCCAAAATGCGCGCCTTCGACGAGTTTGCTTCGTACCGACGCAAACAAACCTGGCCGTTTTTTTATCGGGCGAACGACCCTGCTCTTGCCGCGGAACTCACATCACCGACGGTTTGGGACCCCTCCGAGTACGACGGAGACGCTAGTCTGTAGTAGCGCAGGCATCGCAGCGGCCTTCGAACGTTACGCGTTCGCTTTCTATCTCGAACCCATGTTGCAACGCGAGCGTCTTGATCGCGCGTGCCGGGATGGCGTAAATACGTTTTCTATTTCGCCGCACGGGCTGCAACGAAAATGAGCGTGTCGCGGCCCGGAAGACTCGTGGGCCGCCGCATTGCCTACTTCACCTGGACGACAGCCATGCTCCACGGTGGAAGCGTCCCCGAGAAGCTGTTCTGCCAGCTTGGCAGCGATGCTGCCGTCGGCCCGTACCACACGTTGTTTTTCGATGCATCATAGATGCTCTTATCGTAGTACCAGACTGGTCCGCCTAAGCCCGACGTCTTACCGTCGATGCTCACCTGCACGGGCTGCGACGATGTTTGGCTTAGGTTGAAGATCATCAGCGCGTAGCCGCCGTTGTACGTCGTCGCGTAGGCGCGAACGTTGGGCATCCCCACGACCGACACCCCGAGCATGTGTTCGCCGCTACGGACGAAGTGCGATGCCACTTCAAGAGCGACTGCAGTGGGGAACAACGTCCCGGCCGGCACGTTGACGTTGCTGCAATTATGAAGCGTCCCGCTCGAAAAGATCATCGGTCCGCCGAAGTTTTGCCAGCCGTACAACGTTTTACTGAAGTCGCCCCCTTTGCTTGGCGGCTGGCAGGTGCCGTAGCCTGCGTGCCAGGTCGCACGCGTGACACCGTCGTTCAATATCTCACCGATCACTTCGCCGGCATAGAGCGCTTGCGTGATCGACATGGTCTGTTTGCCGTCGGGAGAAGTCGTCGACCCAACCTCTCCGAGATAGATCGGCGTTCCGGCCCGTCCCGCCGCGCTAAGCTCCCCCTGCAGCTGTTGGATCTCCTGCGTCAAACCCGGTGCGGCGTTGTCGATTAGGAAGGCGTCGTTGGCCTTGCCGTTATGCTGCGGATAGTAATGCAGCTCGACGCAATCATACTGCGCTTGTGTCAAGACGGTCGAGTCCCATCCGGCGACCCACGGAGCTACGTCGACACAGACGTTGATGGGCACTGACGACGCCGCCTTCATTTGGTGATAGTAATCCTGACTGACGACCTGCGCGTACTGCGATGGACTGCGCGGCTGTGAGCGCAAGTCGAAGGCGTCTATTGTATATTGTTCGTTCCCCACCGTCCACCAAGTCACGTTATAACGTTTCGTGACGTTGGCGTACGCGACCCAGGCCGACGCTTCGGTTGGATCCGCGCCGCCGGTACACTGGGGGTTCGATCCGTAGTTCACCGTTATCGCCGCGTCGAGATTCGCTCGCGCAGCGATGTCCGCCATGAAGTGGTCGAACGTCGAGTTTCGGTTAGGCTTATCCGAGGCGCCGCAGATGCCGGTTCCATCCGTATTCGTCTGCCAATGGTAGCGATCTGCAGCGAGCCCGCCGGGCCACCGCGTCGTCGTCATTCCGGCCGTTACAAAGGACGCGGCCATGCCCGGTTGCGTGATATCCGTCATCACTTCCATGCCGGCACCCAGTACGGCCGTCGAGACACGAGCCCCGACCTGCGACGGATGGATGATCACGCCGTTTTGGGTGCCGTGGCTGATCCTTTCGGCTGCACGAAAATTGTGCCGGCGCCCGGGGAGCTTGGTATTGCTGACCCCGGGGGACTAGAATTGGCGCATGCGGTCAAAAATGCAGTCGTGACGAACGCGATCGTCGTCCGGAAAAGCGACCGAACTACCACGCGGTACCTCCTTGCGAGGCGATGGCCTCGCTATCCTTAGGATATAGGTGAGGGGCCGCTCGGCACACCCGTTTTCTATGGGAAATGTGCCGGGTTGAACCAAACCGAGCGCTGGTCCGTCCGCCATTGGCGCTTCATGGCAGGCTCGAATCGGGAGCAGCAGTTGGCGCAGCCATTCGATCCAGCGCAGTGCTTGCTTGACGCCCTCACGCCGCAAGTACGGTTAGTCGGCTAGAACGTCTTCAACGCCATGGCCGGGGCCGAACGCTTATGATCGGTCACGTGGACGGCAACCCGATCCGCCCTGGATCGGGTGGAAGGCCTTGGGGGGTCGGTGCAAGTCGATCGCCGAGTTTGCGATGTCGTTGGCACGCTTGTCACTGGCCGCAAGAGGCGCAAGGCCAAACGTATCCTCGACGAATCTTAGAACGCTTCCCGTCTCGAGTTGCACATGGTCCACGTATGCCGTACGTGCATACGGCGATACGACGAGCACCGGAACGCGAAAGCCTAGCCCTTCGTTGTCGAGCGCCGGTGGCGGCACGTGATCGTACCATCCCCCAAAGCCGCTCCAGAGGATAACGATCGCGGTCGTGCTCCAGTACGGGCTCTCGCCGACGGCGTCCACCACCGCTGCGACCCATTTTGGCCCCGTGTTAGAAAGCGATCCGGATAGGTCCGAATCGTCGAACGCCGGTGTAACCCAGGATACCGACGCTAGCCTTCCGGAACAGACGTCGCCGATAAACGCGGACGACGGTGATGTGCCGCTGCTTTTCCCGCGCACCCAGCCATGGGCGTCCCACGTATCGACAATCGGATGTTGCCTGTCGGCGGTGCGATAGTACCTCCAGGTTAGCGCGTTCGCGCTCAATTCATCGGCCAGCGTTCGATACGCAAAGCATGCAGCGATCTTGCCGCCCTTGAACTGATCCACCAACTGACGATAGACGCAACCTTTCGGAGGAGTCTTGCCGAACGGCTGATTCTCGGCGTTGGCGGCTTGCGCCGCAACGAGATACTGGTGCGACTCGAACGTAGGGTTGCCCGTTGACGAAAACATCGCGTCCCCGAGCACGTACTGTTGCGCAATTTGGTAGTATTGTGTCAGTTCCGATGCGGGAACGTGTGCGTATTCCGGACGCGTATAGCCCGGGCAACTCGCATGCTCCTTACCGAATTTGCCCGTCTTCCGGTCGCGCTCGAAATCCTGGAATGTATCGGCAAGCGTGCAATTTGCCTCCAGCGGGATTGCCTGCTTCCCGCAGCTCCCTTGCGACCCCGGGTACCCGCAGAAAAGATTGTCGAAGCTGCGCGCCTCCTGCATGACAATGACGATGTGTTGGATTTTATTCGATCGCGAGTTGCGGCCGGCGTCCATTTCCGTCGCCGGTCCGCCAAGGCCGGAGCTCACGGCGATCGGTGACGTTGGCGAAACTGAGCCGCCGCTACAAGCGGTCGCCGCCGTCAGAATGGCACCTGTTACGAAGATCGCAGTCGACTTGTAACGGAACATCATGCACTAGCCTCCAAGTTTACGCGCCGAGTTGTGGCTGTTGTACCGCACGCATTCTTAGTTGCGCACTCGCCCCCTCTGCAATAAGTTAACCGATGTTAAGTTCCGGCACGAAGTGGCCGAATATTACTCTTCATCCACCGGACCATCCGGCGACGGCTGCCGCAAGAAGAACGACTCCGAATACTTAGACTTGAACGGCGTGAACTTGCGCGGCTCTTGCGAAAAGTCGAAACTATCCGAAAGACTGTTGGCCCGCGTGTCGGTGTAGCCGGCGGAACTAGGTCCGATCGACGGCAGATTGAAAACTTCTTCGATGAACTTCAAGATGCTGCCGTGTTCGTATTGCGTATGCGACACATACCCGAGTGCCGACCCATTTTGCTTGGCGTACGGCGAGATGATCAGGCAGGGAACGCGCATCGCAAGTCCACGAAAGTCGACTTGCGGCGGCGGCACATTATCGAACCAGCCTCCCCATTCGTCCCAAATAATGACGATGGCGCTGCTCTTCCAGAACTTGCTCTCGCCGATCGCGTTGACAACGGCGGTGACCCAGGACGGCCCACGGTCGTTATGTATTCCAGGGAGGTCGGCATCGTAGCGATCCGGCGTGACCCAGGTGACTCCCGCAAGTCGTCCCTTTGCGATATCGGTAAGAACGCGGGTTTCAGGCGCAATCACGTCGGCATTCCAGTCGACGCCATGTCGAACGTAGTCGATCGCCTCGAACGGCGAATAGATGCCGCCGTTAAGGTGTCGATGGATGTAATACTTCCATGAAACGCCCGCTGCATCGAGCACCTCGGCCATCGTATTGAATTGCGTATAGCAAGGAAATGGGCCGTTACCGAGGCCGAACTTGCGATGGTTATTGACGAGCGAACTCCTCGTACCGGCCGGCGAGTCGCAATCGTTGGGCGCGTGCGTCGGAAAGTTGACTAGAGCTTGCGTATCGGTGATATCGTCGTTGCCGGCGATCGTCGTGATGTGCGACGTGTAACTGCCGCCGAATTCCGTTGGGAAAAATGCGTCCGCCAGCACGTATTGCTGCGCCATCGCCCGGTACGGCGCGATTTCGGCGTGGTCCATGTAGGCGTAGGCCGCAAAATGTGAGCCGGAGCCGGTATGGAAGCCGTCCATCTTGCCTTTATCCCAGTCCGCAATGGCGTCTTGCCACATGTGCGGTAAGTTGGGATCCGTTTCAAACGTCGTCCGGTGCAGCGTTACCTTCACCCGCCTACCACGATGCAACGCGTAGCCGTACATCGGAGCGTTGGCCCCAGGAAAGCCCGCGAAGTAATTTTCGAAGGTCCGATTCTCTTGAATGATGACGACGACGTGCTTGATGGATCCACTGCCGCTTGCGGTAGAACCAGCGAGCGACGCCGCCGAGGGGAGCGCCGCGCCAACGGACGAGGATCCACTCTTCGAACAAGCCGCTAGCATTCCGAGCCCGACACACGCGAAAACGAGCCTAGAGATCATAGGACCCCTGAGCTTTGCGTACGGCCACCGTCTACCCTGTGCCAAGGGGAAGGAACGCTAACCTACCGTCAGTAAAGCCGTTCTTCCCAAGCAAAACTCTGAGTGAATATGGAGGCTCCAACGAACATGCGCCTTATATCGCGGTCGTGGTTGCCGGCGGTTTTTCTGTCGGCAGCATTTGCTCTTTCCGGATGTGGAGGCGGCAGCGCGCCGACCCTGCCGGATGCATCGAATCAAATACCATCGTCATTCAATGATCGCGTCGGTGGCGAGGGCATAACGGCACTCGGCGCCAGAATGGACGAGGCCTGCGCAAAGAAGTTTACTGCGGGCTGTTTTACCTTCTCGCTCTCGAAAGGTTTGAAGATCTCGTGGTGTTACGGCCCATCGAGCGACCGCTGCAAGACGACTCAGGATTACACCTGGAGCGGCGACGTTTGCTTAACGGCAACCAAAGATTGCGATGCCATCAAACCGTTGACCGCGACCTGGAGCGGGCCGTATAAGTGCAAAGTCGGCAAGACCTGTCAAAGCAAAGGCCACTACGAGCTCGACACGATTAGCAAGGGCAAGAAGCCGCCGAAACCCACGAAGAAGTACGTCTACAAACAGCAGATCAACGTTTGTGCGACGAGTTGCATCACGTACTACATTGGGATCAACGTCGGCAAATAAACCCTACGAATTTCAGAAGCAAAAGAGAGGCGCGGCAGTGGTCGCGCCTCTTTGCTTAAACCGACCGCGGCGCCGTCGAGAACGTTTAAACCTCCGAATCGTCCGCACATCGCCTCCAGCGTCGGCACCAGTTTCATGGCACGGCGATGATGTCCAGGTGCTTGAAGCCTTTGTACGTCGTCAAGAGTTTTGGCTGACCGCCGAGCAGCCATCCTTCGGCCGGACGCGCGAAGGCATAGACGCATTCCTTGTGATGATTGGCGACGTACGCCACCGAGGCGTCCCGGTTCAGAGCGACGCCGCTTATGGACGCATACGGCATATCCGGCGTGTAAAAAATCGTGCCGCCGTTCGGAGAACTTACCGAGACTGCTGCGGGGACGCCGTCGACCGGCGTTAGAACGTCGAGCGCGTTGTCGGCGGCGCCTCCAATGAGCGCGATGGTTCCGATGCCGAAGCACGAGCCTTGCTGATAGTGGCCGCGCGACACGAGCGTGTAGGGGCGTACGCTGGCGAATCCGCACCCGCCCGAAACCAATACGTTGGCGCCGTCGGGCGTTGACAAAACGGAAGCCGCATTTTGCGATTGTTGCACGATGACGGTGGGCGATGCGCCGATCCTGTCAAGGTGAGAAAAGTAGTACACGGCCTGTTGGCCGTAGTCGCTGACGTAGACGTCGCGCTGTTTGTCCACCGACACGTCGGTCAGCGACGGTGCGCCCGGGGCGCCCGGAAGAATCGGCGCCGGCAACTGCGCGACCGGTTTACCGCCGTCCGTAAACGCGTCGACCGACGCCGCGGACCGCGGAGCGGAAACGGTTGTGTAGATGAGGCCTTGCCGATCGATCGCAAGGCCCTGCGCGTATCCATGGCCTGGGGTAAAACGGGCCTTTACCGCGGCCTTGCCGTTGTGAATCGTAAAGATCGTGATCGACCCGCTGCTATAGTCGAGATTCGCCAGTTCCTGCAACGGCGCGGCGTCCCGATTTGCCCGCGCCGTCATCCCATCCGGTGACGGCGACATCACCTTTGGTTGCGTGGAATATCCGGCACATGCGGTGAGAAGGCACGCTAAGAGCGGCCCGCAACGTCGAATGCGTACGTGCATGACGGAACGCTTTCGAAACGCCAAACGTAACTCATGCCACGCTTTCAGAGTTTTTTCAGACCTTAGCCTAGAACGTTTCGGAGCGAAGAAAGGAGTCACCGTTGGACTTCAGCCGAGTTCGTATTTTCATTGCCGCATCGTTCGCCTCCGCGATCGCGCTCGTCTTGGCCGGGTGCGGGCCGGCAGCGAATCAAGCGCCGTTCTACGCGTCGCCCACGATGCGGAACACCGCGCATGCCATGATGCCAAGCGACGAAAAGGCACCGCCCCTTCGACACGCCGCGGCGCTCATTTACGTCGGGTCGGTAGCCGGCACGATCGACACGTTCACGCTCGTCAAGGGTCAATACCAGGAAACCCGACAAATGGACGATTCCAACGGACCCGAAGGTCTGCACACCGATGCCACTGCAACGCTCTACGTTGCCGATCAGGGCGTTGGGACCGAAGGTCCGGGAGTCGGTGATATTGCGGTCTATCCCAAAGGCGCTTCGCAACCGTCTCGCTTCATCGTCCCGGGCTATAACGTTTCCGACGTGCTTGCGGCCAAGGACGGCCGTCACTTGTATGCCTCAAACTTTGGACCGGACGCTCATTACGGCCCGGGATCTTTATCGTTTTATGGACCGACGGGCAACTCGCCGTTGCGAACGACGGCGATTAGCAAATCGTCTCAGGCACGTGGACTGGTGCGAGATGCGGCCACCAAAGACGTCTTCGTGTCCTATTCCGATCGTGCAGGTACCGGGCACATCGCGCGCTTTCGGCGTGGACGGGGCCAGCCACGCGACCTTGGTGTGTCGTTCGGTCCTCCGTGGGGCATGGCCGAAGATGCGTCCGGGCATTTGCTGGTCGCCGATGGGAACGGGCCCATCCGCATCTACTCTCAAAAAGGCAAAGCGCTGGGAACGATCGTGGTCTCCGGAACGGCATATCGCATGGCGTTCAACGCCGATCGCTCCTTGCTCTACGTTACCAATTTCGGCAACGCCGACGTGGAGATCTTGGCCTATCCGTCGGCAAAGACGGTAGGCACGATCCATTCCTCAGAATGGGGATCCAACGCGTGGACCGACGGCGTCGCGGTCTGGCCACCGCCACAATAACGGCACGGGGCGGGAGAGTTCCCTGGCCTGGGGATAAAGGCGTTGCATGAGCACGGCCGCAGAAAAATCCTCGGCTTATCACGTCGATCCGGCTCTGCTGCTCCCGAGTTATCGGACGACAGCGGGGCGATTAGGGATGGGGCCGAGTTTCGGCAACAGCGAACTTTGGGTCAACACGAAAAACACGGGCGACATCGAACGCGTCTTTTCGGTTCGCCGAGGCGAGATCGTGATCGGATCGATCGCGATCCGCTTTTCCATCGCCGGCCGTCCGCTACGCGATGCGGGAACGTTCGCGACGGACAGCACGATGAAGGTCTACACGCCGCTCTTACTCGATTTGGAAGAAGTCGGCGTCGAGATTCACCCTGCCTTTCTACGCCGGCGGTTCGACGTGGGCGGTTCGATCTATGTCACGGAAACGACGTTTTTGCCGCTCGCATCGCTCGAGGATGGAAAAGGCGCTGCCGATCCACCGGTGCTCTATCAAATGGTACAGATTGAGAACCGCGGACAGCACGAGCAAGAGCTCAGGATCAACGGTTTTGCGAGGTTGCGCGGCGACACGAGCGACGACGTCACCGCAACCTACGATCGCGGGATCTTCGCTCTTGTTGCGCGCAACCAGGGAGGCAGCGCCCCGGTTCGCCTCTTCGGTTTGACGCGCGAACCTTCGGCATACGAAACCAGTTTCGACTTCGGGAACGTCTACAGCATGAGCCGAACGGCGCCGTTGAGCAATGCGACGCAGGCGCACGGCGATATCCTCGGCAGCCTGCAGCTCGACCTCGTCGTGGCTCCCGGAAAATCCGAACGCTTCGCGTTCAAGACGGGAATCTACGACACCGACGATTCCGAAACGTTTTCGCGCTTTGCGGCCGTCTCAGGCCAAGAATCACTCGAAGACACGCTCGGCGCCCTCGACGATGAGTTGCACCGGGGCGAAGTGATTACGCCCGACGACGTCATTAACGACGGGGCCCTCTGGAGCAAGGTCAACATGCGCCGCGTGATGGCACGGTATCCTATCGGCTGGCTCTTCACGAACGACCCCGGCGTGACGTCGAACGTCGTCATCCGCGATTCCGCCTGGTTCGTTTACGGGTGCGATTACTTCGCGCCGCAGTTTTCACGATCGCTCCTCGACACGGCCGCGAAACTGCAATATCCCAATGGAAAGCTTCCCGAATACGTTCACGCGCTCTCCGGAAAAGTCGAAGACGATGGGCTCAACATCAACGACGACACGCCGCTCTTCATCATGGCCGCCAACCACCATTTTCGCTGCACCGGCGACGACGAGTGGTTACGCGGAATCTTTCCTGCCCTGCTGCGTGCCGGGCGCTACATCGTTTCACAGATGGATCAGCGCGACCTCGTGGTCTGCACCGCCGACGATCCGCGCGGCAACGTCTGGGCAATCGCGAGTTGGCGCAACATTATCCCGAACTACTCCATCAACGGCGCGGTGACGGAGATCAATGCCGAATGCGCGTCGGCCCTCCGCGATTTGGCCCATTTGGCGGAACGAATGGATCACCACGATGCCGACATCGCTACCTTCGCCGACGCAGCCGGCAAAATTCAAGCGGCGATGCAGCGTCACCTCATTAACTCCAAAAACGGCCTATTCTATTTGAACGTGGACGTTCGCGGCAATCCTCATACCGACGTCACGGGCGATGAAGTCTTCCCGGTGATGTTCCATGCCTGCGACGAGGAGACGGGATTTCGCGTGATCTCGCGTTTGAATTCGCCCGATTTTTGGACCGAGGCCGGCCTGCGTACCGCCTCGGCACTCGATCCACGCTACGACCCCGCCGCGTTTTCCGGCCTGTTGGGCGGAGTTTGGCCCGGCCTGACGTGGTGGTACGCGTTTGCAGCGGCCCGCTATCATCCCGAGTTTATGGTGAACGCGCTGCGGGCTTCATTCGAGCACTACGCGCGCGACCCGCGACGTCACAACACCGTTCCGGGGCAGTTTAGCGAGTGGTTCGACGGCGATTCGCTGGTAAATCGCGGCATGCGCTTGAGCCCGTGGGAGCCGCCGCGGTTTCTTTGGGCCGCGATCGAAGGCGTTTGCGGACTGACCCTCAGCGGGGATCGCCTCGAAATCAACCCGCTCATTCCCGCCAACTGGAAATGGGTCGCGCTACGGCGCCTGCCCTATCACGGTCAAGAGATCTCCTACTTCGCGGTTCGGACCAAAGGCGTGCTGACGATCTTCACGACGTGCGAGATCAACACACAGTCGTCGCACTCGCTCTACGATAAGGACGTTTCGGATCGGCTTCCGATTTTTTCCCGCATCGCCCGGGTGGTAGCGCTGCAGCGCGGACGTGAGGTTGCCGTGCTGGTCGGAAATGTGAGCGATGCGACCACCAACGTTCCGCTCGACCTTTCGCAACTGCTGGAACCCAACGTTCGCTATCATACGAAAGTGTACAACAGTGAGCGGGACGATTGGGAGATCGAGTCGGTGTACGCTCGCGAGGAAATCTGCGTGACCTCCATCGGCATCGAGAGTAAAGGCTATCGAGTCATGCTGTTCCGCGCGTTAGGCGAACCTTCAGAGGAGACTTCAACGGCCGCCTAGGGCAGGCTGCGCCCGAAGCGAACGCTGCTGCATGGTTGCAGCACCACCAGTGATTGCGGCCGCCTCGGCAGCCGCCATTCGCCCGCAGGTCACCGAAGACGCGTATCGTCGACTCGTTAGCCTCCGTTCGCCCGCAATTTCACCCGACGGCAAGCGCGCCGTGATCGTTGTCTCGCGCGTGATTTGGGACGAAGATCGCTATGCGAACGATTTGGTCGCGACCGACCTCGCCACTCGGCAAACTCGTACGCTCATTGCCGACCGAAAAGGACTCTCGGATCCGGCGTTCTCCCCGGATGGCTCGTCGTTGGCGTTTCTCGCCGACGAAAAGATCGGCGACGATACGGAATCAGAGCTTTTCGTCATGCCGAGCGGCGGCGGCGAGGCGAAAGCCGTGACGCGGGCAAAAGCCGGCGTCAAGCAGTTCGCTTGGCGGCCGGACGGCCGCGCGATCGTCTACGCCGCTGTGGACGAGCCGTCGGAGCGCACGGGCGCCGACCGCTTTCGCGATAGCTTTATCTTCACGACCGAACCGATCGTGGCACACTCGGCGCCCGGGCCGGTGCATCTGTTCTTACTCGCTGGCGCGACGGAGAAACAGCTGACCTTTGGTCCGCAGAGCGTCGCCGACGGCTCGACGTTGTCATGGTCGCCAGATGGAGCGGCGCTCGCCTTTACGCTCTGCCGCAACGCGATTTATAACGATCAAGACTACTCCCATGTCGTTCTGCTCGACGTGACCACCGGCCGCATGCGCGCGCTCACCTCACGCACGATGCGGGAGGCCGATCCACGTTTTTCTCCGGACGGTACGCGCATCGCGTATACGTACAGTGCGGGTGACGGCCAAGTCAATTTGGCGCAGCTGTACGTCACGACACCGGCGGGTGGCTCCGGCACTCGCATCTCGGCGTCGATCGATCGGGATGTCGACGACGCCGTCTGGTCGCCGGATTCGAAGAGTCTGATCGTCGCCGTGCCCGATCGCACGACCAATGCGCTCTACCGGCTTTCGCTCGACGGTGAGCGGCGACGCTTGGACATCGGAGACATCACGCCCGGCGTCCCACTGACGACGACGGGCGGCGCGAACGCTCCCGCGCTTGGCAACGCCATTGCAAAGAATGGGGCGCTCATCTTTATCGCGACGGCGCCGGCGCAGCCGCCGGAACTTTTCGCGTACAGTGGAATCGGCCGAGCAGAAAAAGTGACTGCCTTCAATGCGCCGATGTTGCAGTATGCATGGGGAAACGCCGAGCGAATTACGTTTCCAACGAGCACCGGCGTTCGAGCCGACGGCGTTCTCTATTACCCCCCCGGATTTACGACCGGCAAGCGATACCCGATCGTCGTTTTCATTCACGGTGGTCCGACGGATCCATCGATGATCGAGTTTGATTTTTGGGCCCAAGTAATGGCGGCTCGCGGGTGGCTGGTCTTACGCCCGAACTATCGGGGCAGCCCAAATCTCGGCCTGAAATATCAACGTGCGGTCCTTTACGACGTCGAAGCCGGGCCGGGCAAAGACATAATGGCAGCGCTTGCGGCCGTCGAATCGCGGGGCATTGTGGATTGCTCGCGCATCGCCGTTTCGGGTTGGTCGTACGGCGGCATCATGACCGCATGGATGATCTCAAAGTACCACATCTGGAAAGCGGCGGTTTCCGGTGCTTCGGTCAACGATTGGATCGCAGATTACGGGACGGCCGACGATAGCGATGCCGACGCCGCGCTCTTTCACGGTTCACCCTTTGTCGGTCGTAACGCCACCGAGTGGCGACGCGCGTCGGCAGTAGAGTACGTGGCCGACGTCACCACGCCGGTACTGATTCTGTCCGATATCGGCGACAATCGCGACCCCTTCGCCACCTCGTCGATGTACTGGCGCGCCCTGCGCGACAACGGCAAAGACGCGACCTTACGAGTCTGGCCGGTACAAGGACATTTTCCAGGGGATCCCGTGCGTACGGTAGACGTGTTTCACTACTGGATCGGCTTTATCGCCCAGCATTTCTCCTAATTGCAAGGTGCCGGCGGTTCGAAACCGGCGACACTTAGGAACACGCATGAAAAGGCGCGAGGAAAAATGGGAATTCTCGCGCGCCACTGTACCACAAGAACCAGGAAGGCGCTAGGTATTCAAGGAGCATAGGCGATGATTCGACCGGCCGTTTCATGGATTTTTATCGGCATAGTTCTCGCACCGGGTCCGGCGGTCGCGCAATCCCACGACGACACGGTGAGCGGCGCTGGGGCGGCGGTGTGGGCCACCGTGCGACAGTTCGTCGATGGCTTCAACGCCGGCGATCTGAACCGCGCGCTCTCGGTGTGTGCGACGCAAACCACGATCGTTGACGAGTTTGCGCCGCATCAATGGAGTGGCCCAGGCGCGTGCAAGCAATGGTCCCGCGACTTAGCAGCGGCGAACGCGCGCGAGGGTATTACCGGCGGAAGGGTGCGACTTGGAACTCCCTGGCACGTGGATGTGGAAGGCAACTACGCCTATGTAGTGGTTCCCACATCCTACGCGTATCGTCAGCGTGGGAAAGCGGTCACGGAATCGGGGTCGGTCTTCACGCTCGCGTTGGCAAGAGTGGCGGTAGGATGGCGGATCACGGCGTGGGCGTGGGCGGCCGGACGCTAGAAGCGTTCGGATATCGCCAAGAACTTTCGCGCGTTCTATCGCTCTTCGATAACTTCGCCGTCGCCTTCAGTTACCTCAGCCCCATGGTGGGAATTTACTCGCTGTACACGCTGGGGCTAGGCACGGGCGGTCCACGCTACATTTGGACGATCCCGATCGTGGTTGGCGGCATGATGCTCGTGGCGCTGGTTTTTGGCGAACTCGCGAGCGAGTATCCACTTTCCGGGGCGCTGTATCAGTACGGAAAATACAGCGTCGGCGTTCGTTACGGCTGGTTCGTCGGATGGATCTATGGTTTTGCGTTGCTCGCCACCGTCGCCTCGGTTGACTCCGGTGCGGTTGGATACGTCGCGACGCTCTCGAACGTGTGGTTCAACACGCATTTCGATCCGAGCAGCCATCGCGTCATCTTCGCAGTAGCCGGTAGCATCATCGTCCTTTCGGCGATTCTCAACTCCGTCGGCGCGAAGATCATGGGTCAGGTGGCGCGTTTCGGCGTTTACGTCGAAACCATCGGGACCTTCGGCGTTTTTCTCGCGTTGGGCATCGCCGGATTCCATCAAAAACTCGCGTTCATCCTCTCGACGCAAGGAACGGAACATCTGCAAAGCAACCCGCTGCGCCTGGACTTCAACAGTCATTGGTGGACGGGGGCGGCGTTCGTCGCGATCCTTGCGAACGTCTATATCTTCTACGGTTTCGAATCGGCCGGCGACATTTCGGAAGAGACGGTGGACGCGCAGCGCCAAGTTCCACGCGCGATGCGCGGTGCGCTGTTCTATGGCGGCATCGCCTCGTTCGTGCTCGTCTTGGGCCTCTTGCTGGCAACGCCGTCGGCCGGCATCGGCACGGTCGTCTCCGGCGGTATCAACACGCTCTTGGCAACTCTGCCAAAATGGTTACAAGACTTCTTTTTAGTGATGGTCGTCGTCGCGTTTTTCAGTTGCGGCTCGGCGGTGCAAGGCGCTGGCGCACGCGTCGTCTTCGCGCTGGCGCGAGATAACGCGCTGCCGGCAAGCGCGGCTTTGCGGGGCGTCTCACCCCGTCATCGCACGCCCGTCAACGCGATCGTGGTGGGGACTATCGTTCCGTTTCTCTTCTTGTTATTGGTTCTGATCAATCCGCCGAAACCGGTGCACGTGCTCTGGTTCGATTATCCCGCCAATGTGAACGCGCTTTACGCCCTCGTATCGTTCGCAACGTCTGGAATCTACTTGGCCTTCTTCCTCACCGTCATTGGCGCCCTAATCGCTCGAGCTCGCGGCTGGCGCCCGAGCGGAATCTTCACGTTGCGCGCCTGGGGCGTTCCGGTCACGGTTGCAGGCGCAGCCTATCTCGCTCTGATGCTGCTCGACATCGTCTGGCCGAGCTCGCTGTCCAGCGGGCGGGCCGTCTTCAACTATGGTTGGGTCACGCTTTTGGTGATGGCGCTGATCGTCCTCGCGGGCGGCGCCTGTGAACTGTTGTCGCGTCCCGCTGCATCGAAGCAGTAGCATAACGGCTAGAACGCCAATCTTGCGATGGTGGGGTGGTCTGCCAGAGCCTTCGCGCTTGCAGCGATCGTCGCGTTGCCGGCATGCAACGGCGGATCGCTCGTTCGCATACCATCGCAACCGGCTCAACGAACGGATCTCACGGTTGCCGCCATTGCGCCCGAGCACCACGGCCGATTGCCGTCGTGGATTGCGGCGAACGCGCGGAAAGCGAAGCTGCTGTACGTCTCCGATGCGGGAAGATTTACGGTTGACGTCTATACTGTGCCGGAGTTGAAGTTAGCGGGAAAGATCAGCGGCATCGATCGACCGCAGGGAGAGTGTAGCGACGGCGACGGGAACGTTTGGATTACGAGCACGCAAGGGCTAGAGATTCTCGAGTTTGCTCACGGCGGCAAGACGCCCATCAAAGTGTTGGGCGACCCGGCGGGATATCCGGCCGGATGCGCCATCGATCCGGTGACAAAAGATCTTGCGGTTACGAACATGCGGGGCTTCAGCGGTGCGGGTTCCGTGTTGATTTATCGGCATGCGGCCGGAGTTCCAGCGATCTATCAAAACCCAGCGCAGTATTACTATTTTCTTGCCGCCTACGATTCCCACGGTACCCTGTATGCCAGCGGACAGACCGCCGCGGCCGCATATTCGTTGTCGGCCCTCTATCCCGGGCGGCACGCGTTGGCGAGCCTTGCGATCAAAGGTGCGACGCTGTACTTTCCGGGGACGGTGGAGTGGCTCGGATCGACGCTAATTTTGGGTGATCAACTCTGCGGTAACAAAAAAGGGTCGTGCTTGTATCGCGCGTCGGTCACCGGTAAGACCGTCAACGTTGCGGGCGTAACGTACTTGAATGGTGCCTGCGACGTCGCACAGGCCATCATCGGAAAGAGGGAAGTCATCGGCGGCAATGTCGCGCAATGTGGACGCGGTGGGAAGAGCGGCGTTGACCTGTGGCGTTTTCCCGCCGGAGGCGATCCAACGAAGCGCGTTACCGGACTAGATGCGCCGGTCGGAGCGGCGCTGAGCTTAACGAAGTAGCGTCAGGGCGTCAGGCTGAAAACGCTGCCCTCGCTGGTCTTGCCGCCCCAGGCCGTAGTTCCGAACAGCGTCGTGCCGGCGAGCAAGAGGCTCCCATTCGGCTGCGTTCCATCGGGCCGCCCCTCAAAACGATAGACGATCCTTTCCTTACCCGCACGGTCTATTTCGAAGATGGTTCCGTGTCCGCGCTCGCCGCCGCCGCGCGTGGTCCCGTAAAAGGCGTTGCCGATTTCGACCAGCGGCGCGGCGGGGGATGCGCCGTCGCCGGGTCCGCAGCAGGCAAAACTATGCAAGACACGCTCCTTGCCGGACGCCGGATCGAGGACAAAAACGGTTCCGAGCGCCGCGCTTCCGCCCCCCAGTGAAGTACCGTAGAAAAGACCTTTGCTGAACAGCAGGCCGGCGACGGGAAATGCCGCGTCGCTCGACTTCAGCGCGTATTCGAAACGATAGAGAATCGTCTCCTTGCCGTTGGGGTCGATACGAAAGACCGTTCCGCAGCCGTGCACGCAGAGCGGCGTTGCTTTGCCGCCATAACTCGTTGTCCCGTAGAGACTGCCGTTGATTTCCAGCAGCGTATCGAGTGGATTGGCGCCATCGCTGCCGCCGGTAAAGCGATGCACTATGCGCTCGTTTTTTCCGTTGGAATCGAGTCGAAAGACGGTGCCGCACCCGTTGAAGCAATCGCCCTTCCGCGTGCCGCCGTATTCCGTCGTTCCGTACAGCGCGGCGCCCACGACGGTAAGCCCTCCGAGCGGAGCCGCACCATCGCGACCGCCTTTGAACGCGTAGAGGATCTTCGGAGCCTTGCCGTCGGTATCGACTCGAAAAACCGTACCACAACCTGCGTAGCAGGCCGTGCCGGAACCGCCGCCGTTCGTCGTACCCGCAAGTGCTCCGTTCAGCGTGACCAAGCGACTCGAAGGAGCAACTCCATCGATGCCGCCCGTGAAGCGATAAACGATCGATTCGGCACCAGACGGCGCCACGCGAAAGACGGTCCCACAGCCAAACGTGCAATGACGCGTCGAAATTCCGCCTTCTTGCGTGGTTCCGTACAGCGTCCCGTCGATCGCGTGCAACGCGGCGAGAGGCCGGACCCCGTCGTCTGATTTGGCACGCTGTCCAAAGCTGTACACCACCCGGTACGCTGCCCTTGTAAATTGCGCGGCAACGGCAGCAGCGTGCGGTTCGAACGGCGCGTTCCCCGGCGAGGCGCACGCAGCAACGATAAACCCGGCCGCCGCCGCGCTAGTCGCGATCCGGAACATCGCGCGAGATAGGCTGGCGCAAAAAGTAACTCGGTGGCAGCGGCGCGTGGATCGGCTGGAATTTCGTGGCAGTCTTTGAGAAGTCAAAACAATCGAACAGATCGTCGGATCGCTCGTCCGTCGTATGCATCGAGCCTAAGCCGAAAATCTTTTCCGTAAACTTCAGGATCGATGCGAACTCGTGCTGCTTATGCGAAACGTAGTGGTTTCTCGCAAACGGCGAGACCACGACGAGCGGGACGCGGAAGCTCAACTCGTAGGGGTTATATTGTGGTGGAACGACGTGATCGTACCATCCGCCCCAATCGTCCCACGTGATAAAGATTGCGCTGCTGTTCCAGAAGGAACTCTTGCCGACGGCGTTCACGACGGCCGCTACCCACGACGGGCCGGAACCATCGGTGACGGCGGAATGATCGGAGGCCAGCGCAGTCGGCGTCACCCACGTGACGCTCGCGAGTTTACCATGTGCGATATCCGTGAGTACCGTCGCGGGCGGCGCGATGACGTTGGCGTACTGCGACGGGTCGTCGCGAATCCGCGCGATCGCATCGGGTGCGTTCCAAATGCCCGGGCCGATGTACGACTGATAGTAGCGCCAACTCAAGTGCCTCGCCACGACGAGATCCATCAGCGAGATGCGATCGAAGCACGGATAAACGCTCTTGCGTTCTTCCCCTCCGGGGCCGATGAGTAGCACGAGGGCCTCCGAGGGCGAGTCGCATCCGCCCGAAGGTTGCCCGAGCGGACTCGATGGATTCTCAGCCACTAAAAATGGCGAGCGATCGACGATGCTCGACGTGCCGCTCACGATATACTGATGCGCCGGGAAGCTTGGTCCCTGGTTCGTTTGAAACATCCGGTCGGCGAACGCATATCGTTCTGCCATCTCAAAATAGGGCCGCACCTCGTCGTGCGGGACGTAACCGTAGGCGCGGAATCTTCGCGGCAAACACCAATTGAGTCCGGAACAGCGCGAGTCGACCCTATCGAAGCCGTTCCATTGGCCGCCCGCGCGTTCGACTCTGAAGGAATAGTGTGAGTGGCCGAGATCGTACGGAACCGTCAGGCTTGCCGGCGCGAGACGAACGCGCTGTCCCTTCGAGTTTATCCCGTAACGCACCGTATCGGCGCCGGGCAACCCGTTGAAGAGATCGTCGGTCGTCCGGTTTTCCTGAAAGATGATGATGACGTGCGAGATCTTTGAGGGAGGCCCGATAGAGGGCGCGCCTTGGATTGCCGGAGTGAAGCCGACGGAATGTTGAGCGCAGCCCGCCACGAGCGTGGCGATCGCAAGTGCGCGCAGCGTCGCGCGCATTGATAGACTACGTGCCGTAACGGCGTTGTCGCGCCGCAAAATCGCGAAGCGCTGCATCGAGTTCGACTTCGCCAAACTCCGGCCAATACGTTTTCGTCGACCAAAACTCCGCGTAGGCCGCTTGAAAGAGTAGGAAGTTGGAGAGCCGCAGCTCGCCGCCGGTGCGAATGATGAGGTCGGGATCTGGCAACCCGGCCGTGTAGAGCCGGCTTTGGATTGCGCCTTCATCGATCGAATCGGCGTCGCGCTGTCCGGCCTCGACCTCGCGCACCAATGCTCGCACCGCGTCGCCGATCTCGCGCCGTCCCCCGTAATCGATTGCTAAGTTGAGCGTTATGGCGTGATTCTCGGTGGTTCTTGCGACCAGCGCATCGAGCGCGCGGCTCGTCGCGACCGGAAGCCGGTCGGTACGACCGCACAGCCGAACCCGCACGCCCTCGCGCGCCAGTGCGCGAAGCTCTCCGCGCGCCGCCTCAAAACAGAGCGCCATGATGACCGATACCTCGGCGGCGGGCCGGTTCCAATTCTCGTCGGAAAAGGCAAATGCCGTAACCACCGGGATGCCGGCGGCACGCGCCGCTCTAAGGGTTCGTCGGAGTGCCGTAACGCCGCGCTGATAACCGCACGCAATCGGGAGACTGCGCTCCCGTGCCCAGCGGCGGTTGCCATCCATGATAATGGCGACGTGGCCGGGCGTCATGTCGTAGCCAATTTTGCACTACGTGCGCTGCGTGGCAGGCGTTGGTGCACGTCACGAATCACCGACTCGAGTTCGTCGACGTAAGAGAGAAAACGTTGGCCGCCCCTTTTCGTGATCTGATACACGGTCGACGGACGCCCTCGGCCGCGCTGCTTCTCGATCCGAATGACGCCCACTTCGGCGAGCGCATGAAGATGCCGATTGAGATTACCGTCGGTAAGATCGCAGGCCGCCTGCAGTTCGGTGAAGCTCAATCCATGCGGATGCGCGATCAAACACGTGCAAATGGCAAGCCGACCACGCTCGTGGAAGAGTCGCTCCAGCCCCGGATACGCAAAGGGCGCCGAATTCGCGTTCGTCACGGCGATCTGTCCCGCCAGATGAAGTAACCAATGAGCAACTGGCCCAGGCCGAAACCGAGCGGCATGACCCACCACGCGAGCGAGAGTGCGCTCAATGGAGTGATCAAAAAGAGCATTGCCAAGGCGGCGAAACCAACCGTTACCACGTTGGCGGAACTTGGAATGGCGCCGCGCGACGCAAAGAGACCGATCGCATAGAACGCGAACCACGCGCCCGGTAACGCGCCGAAAACGGAACGGTCCATTAGTGCAAGACTCAACGCACCGCCGAGCACCACGCTCGGCAAAATGGAAACTGCCGCAGTTCGAAAACGGCTTCGAGCACCGGGAGCCCGATGGTTCATCAACCACACCGCGGCGGCGCCGTAATTCAGCAGCAGACCCGCGGCTAAGCACGTCAACCAAATTACCAAGTAGTCGTGAACGTCACCCGCCGTGCGTGGAAGCGGCGCGATGCGCAACTGCACCAACGCCGCAACGATGGCGGCGATTCCCGACGCGGCGGCGGCGGGAGCCGAGTAGCCTTCGAATCGTTGCAAGTGCGCGAGCCGATCGCGCACTTCCGCTAAGTCGGACAGCGCCTGCTGAAGCTCCACGTTTACTTTGTAGCACAAAGTAAACCGACGCGCAAGCGCGCCGCCGCAGGAAGGCGCGCGTTCGGTCGAAAAAAGCCGGTCAACCGGTAAGAAGGAGTCGAATTCTTGTTTGGAAGGCTAATCCTACCGTTGCTGTCTTTGAGCATCGCGATGGCCGGCTGTGCTCAAGGCCCTAACGCGACGGGGATCCCCGGCGCGTCGGCCGTTGGAACCGGCGGCGCCTTTTCGATCCATCGAGGGGGTAACCGAGCATTCGGTTTTCCGCAAAGCGCGAAGATCCAGCACGTCGTCGTTATCGTTCAAGAAAACCGGCCGGTCGACTATTTGTTCAACGGATTTCCGGGCGCAAACACCGTCCGCTTCGGGCGAAATTCATACGGCCAGATCGTTCCATTACACAAGGTACGACTCACGGCGCGATACGATATTTCACATAAGCATGACGCATTCATTAACGAGTACGATCACGGTAAACTGGACGGATTCAACAAAGTAACCATTATTTGCCGTCGGCATTGCCCCGACCGATCGACCGCGGCCTACGGCTACGTGAACAGCAAAGAGGTCGCTCCGTACTGGAAGATGGCGAAGCAATACGTACTCGCCGACAATATGTTCCAAACCAATCAAGGGCCGAGTTTTCCGGCGCATCAATATCTGATCAGCGGAACTTCCACGATCGCCACCGGCTCGTCGCTTCGCGCGGCGGAAAATCCCAGAAATACGCAAGATGACCCGAACGAAGGGGGCTGCGACTCCGCAACGAGCGCACGGGTCGCGGTGATCGACACGTACGGCGTCGAACTTCCGGGGCCGTTCCCGTGCTTCGTCCGGCTCTCCATCATGGATTTGCTCGACGGCGCGGGCGTGACTTGGAAATACTATCAGGCGTACGGGGGTGCGGGTCTGTGGAACGCCGTCGACGCCATCAAACAGATCTGGCAAAAGCCGGAGTACAAAACCAACGTCATCTGGCCGTCAGGCCAGTTCCTGAAAGACATCTCGAGCGGAAAGCTCGCGGCGGTCACGTTCATCACCCCGACGGCGAAGGCATCGGATCACGCCGGAAAAAACAATGGGACCGGCCCATCGTGGGTCGCCGCCGTCGTCAATGCAATCGGCAAGAGCCCGTACTGGGGATCGACTGCCATCTTCGTTACGTGGGACGATTGGGGCGGTTGGTACGATCACGTCGCACCGCCGCAATACAAATTCATACGAGCTGGGCTTGCGGGTACCCCTGATCGTGATTTCACCCTATGCGAAGCGCGCGCACATCTCCAAACGGCAGCATGAATTCGGCAGCATCTTAAAGTTTATCGAAGAGACGTTCAGTCTGGGTAGCCTTGGAACGACGGACGTGCGCTCGGACGACCTGACGGACTGCTTTAACTTCGGTCAGGCGCCGCGCCGATTCGCCGCCATTCCGGCGCCACTCGGTCCTAATTATTTCGCGGCTCAGCCGGTATCGCATGAAAATCCCGACGATGACCGCTAAGCGACTAGAGATTCTTGTCGCGCGCCAGCAGTCGGCCCAGCACCGCAACGAGTTTCGTGCGGTTTACAACCTGCGCCCATAGTGGAGTAATCGTCGGAATCTCGCTTTGACGCTCGCCCAGCGTGGCAGTCTCCAACAGCCCGAGGGGCGTCGCCGGATAACCTGCGACCGTTCGGAAAATGAGATCCGCCCAAAAGGCGTTCGCCCAACCGAATTCCGGACGGGTGAATCCTTTAGGATTATTCGGATCGAACGATTCGTGCATCAAGCCATCGAGCGTGCCGCTCCGATTCAACATCGCGATTGAGTTCGACACGTCTTGCGGCGTTCGTGCGGTGAGCGCCGCGGCGATAATCCCGAGCGGCCACACCCATCCACGCGCGGTGTGCGAGCTCCCGAGTCCGTCGGCATACTTACCGCGGAAATAGTACGGATTGCTGGCACTCAACGTAAAGCGGCGCGTGTTCAAATAGACCGGGTCGTCGCTGGAACACCAGCCGAGGTACGGCAGCGCCGTTAAGTTTGGTATGTTGGCGTCGTCCATCATCGCGAAGTTGCCGTAGCCGTCCGTCTCGTACGCGTATAGCCAACCGCCGCGGCGAGGGCTGTAAACTCGGCCGTATGCGTCTATTCCCGCTTCGACTTGATCGCCGAGCGCCGTCGCTCGGTCTGCGAGGCGGTCGTCCCTGAAAGCATCCCGCGCAAACGTCGTTACGAGCCGCAGCGCTACGGCCGCCATCGCATTCTGCGGGATATTGTACCGGTAGTTGACGGGATCGTCCGATGGGCGAAAGGCGCTCCAAATCAATCCCGTCGAGCGATTGTACTCATCGTGCGTGTATACGGGATGCGGCCAACGATATTTGCTGCAGGTCGCGTGATGTTGCTCGCATTGGAGAGTCTCCACGATTCGGCGCAGCGCGGCGTGGAGTTGGGGCGTGAAGATGCTGCGGTCGCGCGTGTTGGCATAGTATGCGAAGACCAAGAGAACGGGCCATGCGAGCGAATCAATTTCCCACTTACGTTCCCAAATATGGTAGTTTGCGCTGAACGCCTCTGCATACGGATCGACCAAGATGTTTTTCGCGTCACGCTGGATGACTCCAAAGAAGATATTGTGGAGGCGCGGATACGTCGTAACGAAACGGATGTACGGAATCGTTTGCGCCGCCGAGTCTCGCAGCCACATTGCGGGAATATCGCCCGTTTGTACGTACGTGGTGCCGTCGCGCTCCGAAAAAAAGTTCGAGACAAGTGAATGAAACAGCGTTTCGGCACGGATTGGCCGAGACTGGCCCTTCATTGGGATGCTGAGGGTTTGCGGCTGAACGGAGCGCGGCAGAGCGAAGAGCGCGACGAGCGTAACGGTTGCCCTAGCCGCGCGCCGCCAAGGCTCCATCAACGGCGATAATCAGGCAATCAGCGTAAGAACGAGGGCGCGGTATGCAATGCGCCCTCGCCGTTTTTCCAGACGGCATACTGTAGCGGCTGTGCGGCATTCATTGAGGCCGCCCCAAGCCGGCCGCGCAGATCGATGGCAATGACGCAGTACATGTCGGTACGAATATTCGGCGCCGTCTTTGCCATCACGCGCATCACGTCGTCGCAGGCCTCCTGAGGATGCAGCCCTTCCGCCATTCGAGTCACGATTCGCATGGACGTGCAGTAGTTGGTCATCACGTCGCCGTTGCCGGTTGCAGAGGCTGCGCCTGCGGCGTCGTCGGCGTAGTAACCGCAGCCAACCAGCGGCGAATCGGCGACGCGGCCCGGAAGCTTCCACGCAAGACCGCTCGTCGAACACGCCGCAGCAACCTTGCCGCGGCTGTCGATGCCCACCATTCCAATCGTATCGTGATGCTCGCGATCGATCCAAAACGTCTCATGGTTAGGCGAGTTCCTCCACTTGAGCCACGCCTCGAGGCTCATGGGGGTGAGCAACTGCATGGGCGCAAATCCCATCGCGATCGCGAACTGCAGCGCGCCGTCTCCGGCGAGCGTCGTGTGCCGCGTCTTCTCCATTACGAGGCGCGCCACCGAAATCGGATTCTTTATCTTGTGAAGGTTGCAGACGGCGCCGGCGCGATGCCGCGTCCCATCCATGATTCCCGCGTCCAGTTCAACCTCGCCCTGAGCGTTCGGCAATCCACCGTAACCGACGCTGGTGACCTTCGGATCGTCCTCGACGATGTTGATACCCTTTTCCAACGCGTCGAGCAGCGATCCACCCTCGGCAAAGACTCCGGCGGCCCGCCGATTCGCCGCTAATCCCCATTCCCACGTCGAGAGAAAAACAGCGTCGCTGGACTGCGCTGCCACGGGCGAGGGCGCCGCCGCCGCGACGGCGGCCGCCGCACCGGTCGCGATCAAGAAGTCTCGTCGATCGAGTGCTTCCACTACCTCGTGCAGACCGAATCGATAACGCCGCCCGAAGTCACCTCGTGCACCGTGACCTTGGTATTGCCGGATCTGCCGTAGGTGACGGTACTCTGCCCAGCGATCGGTCCCATCGACATGTTGCCGCTGTAGGTTCGGCCGTCGGTCGACGTGAGGAAGCCGTGGCCGGCCATGCTGTCGGCGCTGGTTTCCCAATACATGTTTGAACGCTCCGAGTATCCGTAGTAAAAATCGGCGGAATAGTTCGACGTGGACGCGTGCCCGTGTACCACGTTGCCGGGAGCCACTTCAAACATCGCGGTGCCCTGGTCCGTATGCGCGGGCATACTTCCCATCGCCGGAACGTTTGTGGTGCAACTCCACGGCGTGCCGAGAAGATAACTGAATGGCTGCATCTTACCGGTGAGCGCGACGGGGGTCGTGTTCTGCGCGCTCGCGGGCACCGAGAGTCCCGCAATCAAGGACGCGGCGATAACCGCCAGGGCGATTCGCATTTTTCCTCCGAATTAGCAACAACGATTGCGGCGAAGTTTGCGCGACGAGCGCCTCCGCCCTGCAAAGGATCGCTACAGTTTGACTTGGAGCGAGAAGTAGACGTTGAGGGCCAGGGGATAGTTTGCCGAGTTGACGTCGCCGTATGCCGGTGCAAAGGATTGGGCAAAGTACGGGTTTTCCGGTACCCCGTTGGCCGCCTTATCGTTCGGACTACTGCCGTTGTAAAAGTGACCGCCGTTGTAAAAAGTGTTCGACGTATATCCGCATATGGCGCTGTTGGGCGGAAAGGCTCGCGACCATGGTTCGCTCGATCCACCGAAGCAGCGGTTCAACAGGTTCGTCACCATGAATTTGCCCGAAATGCGCGGCGTAAAATCGTAAGAGAGTTGCGCACCGACGTTGAGTTGCCAGGGTTGGCGAAACTCGCCGAACGTATCGAACGTGCCCGTCTGAGGATTCGGTATGTAGAGATTTCCCGGAACGCTTCCGTCGCTAGTCAGCGCGAAGCCGCACGAGGTGTAGTCCGCAGTCAGCGGATTGCCGGGAAGATGCCGGCTTGCGAGATTATTCGTACAGGCGCGCGGATCGAGGCCCTGCACGTCGGACGGCGTCCCGTACGTCGCACCTTCCAGGAGCGACACCGATGGCGTGATCGCAAACTTCCCGTGGCGGTAGTTCAGCACGAGCGCGAGCGTATTTGGAGAGAGATACGGGAAATCCAAGCCGGGCGCGTACCAGCCCTGCAGGCTCAGCAGCGCTTGTGGCGACATCGTGTAGTATGGATTGAGAATCGAAGTCGGCCCGCACTTTGGATCGGGCCTGCCAATGGCGGTGTCCTTGTAACAGCGTGCGCCGCCACCCGCCTTGGTGAGGGCGTTGAACTCTTGGATATCTTGGTTGTACTGATCGACCGGCCCGACCGTGCTGTTGGGATAGTGGCCCCACATCTCCGCCGCGTTGGTGTACGTGTAGGAAAGGATCCCGGAGAAGCCGTTCTTCTCAAAGTCTCCCTTGGTCAGTTGGAGCTCTACGCCGTCCACACGCAAGGTGCCCGCATTAAACGACGGAGATACGTTTAGGCTTGGCAGGTTCACGCTCTCGTAGAGCTGGTTTGTCGCCCACCGGTAGTACGGCGTCAGCTTCATGGCGACGTCAGTGCCACTGAAGTGATGCTCGAACGAAACGTCGTAGTTGTTCGAAAACTGAGGCAACGCCTGGTGGAGCGGTGAGTCGTAGCCGAAAGGAATAAAGCCAAGCAGGCTCGAGGCGAGATTCGGTTCGGCAGTGTTGTACTGAATCTCGTAGTTCTGCGGTTGCTGCGCATACCGGCCCGCCGAGAATCGCAGCACTGTATCGGGACTTACCGTATAGGTTGCGGAGAGCCGTGGCTCGGCATAGGCAACCGTGTACGACGGAGGATAAACGTTCGTCAAGAGGATGCCGTCCGTTCCATTGGGGTGCACGGTTTGAATCGGCTTTCCGGTCGAACGATCTATGGGACAGTTGAACGCAACCAGCGGCGTGAAGACGTAAATGCTCTGCGGCGGCTGGGGGATGAAGATTGGCTGACGCGTGACCGGATTGACGCAGAACTCATGCTGCGCAGCGTCAAACCAAAAATTCTTCGCCGGATCGTTCGTGTTAGCGAGATCGTACGTGTCGTTCTCGAACCGCACGCTCCCGTTGATATTCCAGCGATCCGACGGTCGCCATTCGTCGCTCAACGATGCATTGGTCAACCTGGGTGCCACGGCGTTAACGTCGGCACTGTTGCCGAGATACGTCAACAGCATCGAGGCGCCCGCGCGGCATGCCGGCGTACCGGGCGGTAGTTCGCCCGCAGCGCACGGATTTTGAGTATTGAAGTACGACTGGCTCGACGAGTTGGTCGGCCCATAGGGGTCTGCAAACGTCCCTTGCGTCACCGAAGCATTACACGGCGCGGGGTCGCCCATGGCATAGCCGTATTGAGGCGCCGCCGCAAAGCATTGCGTACCGTTCGTGAAATTACTGACCTGCGCGGAGCCCGTGTTGTTGTAGTTATGGTTGAAGTACCGCAGTGTGTTCGATGCGATATAGGAAACCATGCCGGACAATAAATGGGCGCCGGAGAGTTGATCCGCGAACTGCATCTCCACGCCGCCGGTGTGCGAATCGACCTCATATTGGTAGTTCGTTATTCCGAGGGTCACGTTATTTCCGTAGCCGTTGCCCGTAGCGCGGTTTGTATTAGAATAAAACGAGTAACCGAAGAGTCTCACGTAGGCGGTCGATCCCAAGTTCTTCTGATACTGCACTTTCGCGATGTTGGCGGTATCCCAACGGCCGTCGCGGTAATCGTTCGGAATCAAGGCCAGCGCGTTGGCGGGACAGGAATTCGGCAATGCCGGTGGCCCGATCGTGCTCGAATTGAGGTTTGCGCACCGCCCAGTCGGCGAACCGGGATAGTAGTACGCAATTATCTTGGTCGACGCCGGAGCGAGCCACGGCGTGTTGCCGGGATACGTATACGCGTCGGGCCAATCATTCTGATGAAACGAGCTATTATTGATGATGCCCAACGCCAATGGGCCCGCGTCGTTGACGCTCGAATAGTCTTGCTGGAAGTTGGCCGACGACATGTAGAGGAGTTGAACGTCGTCGCGGCCGGCGTCATGCCGGTGCGGAACGCCGATGTGGAAATTCGCGACGACGTCGCGTTGCGTGATGTTGGACGGCTGACCGTAGTTCGACGGATACGAGCCGAAGCAGCCCGGGTCCATCGTCAGCGTGCCGGGGACATAACTCGACGACGACGGCGGAGCGATCGGATTGTGGTACGTGAAGTCGTTCGTGCAGGTCGGATAGACTGCCGGATAAAACGCGGGCAGGAACGTCGTGACGTGTGCCGGCCAGTAGCCGTACGGAATGGTGTCGGTCAAACTGGCGCCGTTGAACTGGTCGAAATAGCGAAAGTCTTGGTTCGTACCCCCGACGCCCACGTAATACGAGAACATTCGGTCCGGCGTCGAGCCGCCGGCTTCGATCTGGAGATTGTGATAGAACGTCGGCGTGCCGATCGTTCCGCTTGCGGTGGCATATCCGGGATAAGTCCCGGTCTTGATGACCTGATTGATGAAGCCGCCCAAGCCCGTCGCGTTGGCATCCGCCTCGCCGCCGCCCGTGTAAATTTGGAGCTCTTGCTGGCCGAGCGTCGTTTCCGAGTTGCCGGGATAGTTGTCGAACGAGCGATTGACCGGCACGCCGTCGTACTCGTAGCCGATCTGATCGTAGTAGCCGCCGCGGATATAGACGGTTTGATTGACGCCGACCTGATTAGGCGGCACGTAGGCGCCTGGCATTGCGGCGATTGCCGAATACGCGTTGTTCAAGCCGCCGCCTCCACCGAGGGTGGCCGCCGCGGCGGTGACCGCGGGATTCACCGAATAGACGTCGGTGCCGGTTCCGGGACGTACGGGGCTCAGTGACGATCTCGACGCCACTCGCGCGATTGTCCTCAAGCTCGGTTGCAAGGCAATCGGTATCACCTGCGCCTGATCGGCGAACACCGAAATGCCCCCGATCGACAGCGATTCATATCCTTCGTGTTGCGCCGAGATCGTATATGTATCCGGTGCCAGAGAAAGAAACGTATAGCGACCCGCGTTGTCGGTAGTCACGCGCGCCACTTGAGAAGGGCTCGACGCGATGACGACGGCACCCGCGATCGGCGATTTTTTTGCGGCATCGGAGACGGTACCGGTCAGCGAGCCCGTCGTACCGCCGATGGCGATCTTCGAACTCTCGACGAGGGCTATCAGCATGAAAAGCACGCCGAGCCGATAGAACGACGAAGTTTTCAACGGGATGATCCTTACGGGCAGAAGCAGCTAAGTCGAGGCTTCTTCCGGCCCTATGGCGGAATGCTCCTTCAGCACGAAGGGCAAGGCAAGCGATTTACGTTTAGGACACGCTACCGACGGTGGATTCTCGCGGCGCAAAAAGCGTGATCATCGCCTCGTTGAATTGCGGTATGTCGTCGGGCTTACGGCTCGTCACAAGGAGTTCGTCCACAACCACCGCGCGATCGATCCACTCGCCTCCCGCATTCATGATGTCTGTGCGCAATGACGTCCACGACGTGAGCCTTCTGCCACGCACGAAATCGGTTTCGATCAGGATCCACGGCGCGTGGCAAAGCGCTGCGATCGGCTTTTTCGCGATCTGCATCGCATGGACGAAGAGCACCGATTTGTTGTCGATCCTGAGGCGATCGGCGTTCTTCGTGCCGCCGGGGAGCAGTAGCGCGTCGAAGGCTGCGGGCGTCGCATCTGCGACCGAGATGTCTACTTTAAAGGCGTCCGCCTTCTCATCGTGATTCCAGCCCTGCACGACCGAACTTTGCGGCGAAACGATGGCGGTCGTGGCGCCGGCGGTATGTAACGCCTCGCGCGGTCCGGTGAGCTCCGCTTGTTCGAAGCCGTCGGTCAATAGGATCGCGACGCGTACGCCATGGAGGGGCCGTGGATGTGCCATGCTACGATAATTCCCAAGGCCGGCGAGGCCAAACGCCGCCAGGCGTGCTACTGTGCTGTGCGCTGCGTCGAAAGAACGGCGACCAACTCCGCGCGGCTACGCACGTTGAACGTCGCAAAAAGTTCGGCGACTTGGTTGCGAATCGTGTTCGGGCTACGCCCCAAGATATGCGCGATCTCGGAATTTCGCCGGCCGGCCCGCAGTAATTCCAGCACCTTTCGCTTCGCCGGCGGAATTTGTTGCAGCGGCACGGCCGGACTGATCGAGGCCTCTCGGATTTGCCGCGCTATCCAACTGCGCGGCCACGGTTCGATCTTGTGGCCTGCGCGAACGATCCACCGGCGATCGTTCGTCGCTTCGTAGAGGCGCAGCGCACACAGCGCGGCTCGCCAGGCGTAGTTGAAGTCGTCGAAGATTTCCCAGGCCTGCGCGAGAGCGATCTTGCCCTGTTCCAGATCGCCAAGGCGCAGCCACGTAAGCCCTTGGGAGTAGGCGGCAAACCCACGTACGCGAGGATCGCTGCCGTACGACAGTTGCGGTACGACGGACTCGCCCAACGACCGAAAGAGTGCCAGATACTGCTCGGCGACGGCGACGTTTTCGTCGGCAAAGAGCTCCGCAAGGACGAGCAGCGCCGAACGCTCCTCTCCCGTCACCTCGCTCCACGAGAGCATGCGCGCGACCTCGTGCGCCTCATGAAGTTGCTCGGCCGCAAACGAGGTCTCGCCCGTGTTCTTCGCCAGCGTGGCCCGATCGAGCAAACATAGAACGTTCCAGTAGTCCGACGGCGCGAGACGCGTAGCGGCTTTGAATCCCGCAAAGGCGGCGAGTTCGTTCCCCTCCAGTTCGTTGATTGTGGCGAGAAAGCGCGTCACTTGGAAACGCTCCAACCGCAGTCCCGCGGTCCACCGCAGCGTCTCGAAGATCCGTCGCACGCGCTCCGAGATCTCGGCGAGCGGAAGTTCCCGACACAGTAACGCGAGCGTGAAGAGCGCGTTGGCGCGAAAGTACTCGTCTGGGTCGGCGGCTGAATCGAGCTCGTCCAGTGCCCGCTGCAACTCATCGACCTGGCGAAGGACGTCGCCGCGCCGTACGGCGATCCACGAGAGCAAAATCCTGGCGCGCGCGCGGTTATTGGGATCATCGGACACCAGTTGAAGCGTGCAAGCCTCTTCGGCCTCTCGATGTTCGTGCTGCATCCACGCGATCGCAGCCTTGTAGTACAACGCTTCGTCATGGAGGTCATCGCCAGGCCGCAGCTCGGCGAGCGCACGATCGATGAGACGGCGCCCGGCAACGTAATCGCGGGTCGAGCCGAGCGCTGCCCCCAAAAGCACGTCGCGGCCCAGGCGCGCGCGACGCGGTTCGTCCGGAAAATCGGAGAGCAAACCTATCGCATCGAGGTAGCGGCGTTCGCGCAACACCAACCGCGCTGTTCGAACGCGGGCCTCCGGCCGCTGATCGCCGTCCACCAGTTGATGGCACAAGTCAAAATCGGCGGCCTTGAGTGCCCGATCGAACTCATCCCAAATGGAGTCGCCGCGCTCGGGGCCGCTAATCGTCGTCAGCATGGGCGGACGCCGCCTTTCGATGGTATTTAGGTACTAGCCTTTGTGAGGGGGCTTTTTATGTGCCGGGGGACCGCCCCCGACAGAGTCCACGTGGCGATGGATCCGGCTGGATGGCTGCATCCCGTGCGACCGGCCTCCCTTGTCGCGTGAATTCGGCCCCGGCGGGCCCCCGCCAACGGAATCGACATCCGTTACGAACGGCAGTACCCGGGCGGCCGGCGTGGCCGGCAAGCCAGGGCTCGCTCCGCGCCAAGCTTGACTACATGCGGACAGCACGACAACTCCGAACAACGCGACGGCCCCTGGTATCAGACGCATTCTGCCTGCCTTTCAGCGCGTAAAGCGCGAGCACGGAAACTCATAGTACGAATATACTATGACGAAAAGGCTTTTCACGGTAGTGAGACAGCCATTTGGCAAACCACGCAAATGCTAAGCTTTGACTCCATAGATCTCCGGGCGAGTAGCCGTTCCCGGGTGTTTCTTCTTGGTGTGCTATTCGTCACGGGCTGCAGCGCCGCTGCCCCGTTCGGACCCCTTCGTCTCTCGCTACGAGCCCCGCCTTGACGAACGGCGGCACGACGGGTTACCTCCTCAAGCGCGATGCTCCGGAGGCGGCGGGCGTGACATCATTAACAGCATCGAGAGCCACGATCGCGTCGTCGGGCATTATGTCGACAAATACGGCGTTACGCACGGCTTTATGGGAACGCCGGGAAGCAAATAACGAAGCCTAGTTTGAGTCGACCGGGTGCAGATCGGGCGGCTCGCGCCTGAAGTAGTCCTCGCCGTGAGGGCTTTGAATCGGCACGAAATCACGCGGCGCTTGGTTGAAATCGAAACAGTCTTGGGCCGGCGAATTCGCGCGCGTGTCGCTCGCCGCGAGTCTCTGCAATCCAAAAACGTCTTCGATGAACTTTAGGATGCTGCCGTGCTCGTAATGGACGTGAGAGACGTAGCCCTTCTTCGCGTACGGGGAAACGACCAACAACGGAAGACGAAAACCTAGCCCATCGTAGTCGGCGTACGCGGGAGCCTCGGGATCGTACCAACCGCCGTAGTCGTCCCAGAGCACGAAAATCGCCGTCGTGCTCCAGTACTTGGACTTACCGATTGCATTGACCAGCGAAGCCACCCACGATGGCCCCGCATTCGACCCGCTTCCCGCATGATCGGAGTTCTTCCACGTAGGCGTCACCCAGTTAACGGCACGCAATTTTCCGTCGGCGACCTCATCGAAGAACTTCCTCTGCGGGGTGACGACGTCGCTCTTCCAATCCGGCCCGTTGTAGATGTGGTTAATCGCCTGGTATGCATTCCAGAGGTTTCCGTCGGCATAGATGGACGACGTGTAATAGCTCCACGAAACGTGCGCTCGATCCAACTCGTCACCTAACGTGGTGGGATCCCAGCAGACCACTTCGGACCCGTACGGAATCTGCCGCTGCGGACCGACGACGGAGATCGTGTCGCTGGGACCACCGGGGCAGCCCCAGAGGCCCGAAACGGGATAATCCACGGAGGACTGCGCTTGGCCCGCGATGAGATACTGATGCGAGACGAAACTGCTGGCGTCAAAGTCCGAAGCATACATTTGGTCGGCAACGACGTACTGCTTGCCCAAGTCGAAATAGGGCTTCGTCTCCGAATGCGGGACGTAACTATATTGCGGGTGCGCGTTCGGGCACTTCGGCTGAGCGGGGCGGCCGCATCCGGCAATTTCCCTATTGAAGCCGTTCATCCGACAGTTCGTCCCCGGAATGCTTCCCGTCCCGTTGCACGCCGCAAAGAACGAGGCAGCGTTATGGTCGATATCCCACAGCGACTCTAGCCCAACGGGGTGTACGGCGATCTTCCTGTTGCGGCTATCGTAACCAAACGTCGCCGTTTTCGCTCTAGGAAACTTATAAAACAGGTTGTTGAAGCTGCGATTCTCTTGCACGATGATCACGATGTGCGAGATTTTGCCGCCAAGACTCGTCGCACGCAGTACCGGCTTTGCGGAAACAGGGGGCGACGACTTCAACTCACCGCCGTTGCACGCAGCGAGCGCGAGCAGTGTAACCGCCGCCGCCGATCGCCGCCAAGAAGGTCTCACGCCCAGTCCGGCGCCCGCATATCGAGCGGTTGATCGCTGCAACTGCAGAGCACAGCCGCCGAAAACGAGGCCGCGAGCAGCGCGCGGACGTTAGCCCGATCCATCAATCTCGCTCCTTTCTATTGCGCATCCGGTATGTGGAAGTCGGGTGGTTGGCGTAAGAAGTAATCCGTGCCGTGCGGAGCGGGAATGGGCACGAATTTACGCGGACCTTTTTTAAAGTCGAAGCAGTCGGCGGTCGGGGAGTTTGCTCGTGTATCGCTCGGAGCCAGCCTCGGTAGACCAAAGACGTCTTCGACAAACTTCAGGATGCTGCCGTGTTCGTAGTGAACGTGAGAGACGTAGTTCTTTTTGGCATATGGAGAGATAATCAACAGCGGCAGGCGGAATCCCAGACCGTCGTAATCTACGAACGCGGGCGCCTGCGAATCGTACCAGCCGCCGTAGTCGTCCCACATGAGAAAGATCGCGGACGAGTCCCAATACTGTGACTGACCGACCGCGTTGACGACGGAGCTTACCCACGACGGCCCCGTATTGGAGCCGCTGCCCGCGTGATCGGAGTTTTGCCACGTCGGGGTCACCCAGTTAACGCTACGTAGCTTGCCATTCGAAATATCGGTGAGGATTTGGCTGGGCTGGCTGATGACGTCATTCTTCCAGTCAGACCCGTAATAGATGTGTTTGATGGCTTGATAGGCGCTCCAAATTCCAGGAGAGCCTGAATACGAGGTCGCGTAAAACGCCCACGGGACGCCGGCGCCGTCGAGCTCGTCCCCTAGCGTCGTGGGATCCCAACAAGCGAGTTCATAACTCTGCGGGATCTGCCGCTGAGGTCCGACGGTGGCAATCTGATCCCCGGAGCCGCCTGGGCAACCCCACGCCCCAAACGGATAGTTCACCGCCGATTCCGCCTGCCCCGATATGATGTATTGATGCGAGACGAAACTGCTCGCATCGAAGTTCGACGCGTACATTTGGTCGGCCAGCACGAACTGGTGGGCCATTGCAAAGTACGGGCGGGTTTCGCTCTTCGGCACGTACGCATATTGCGGATGCTTGATGGGACAGGGATTCGAGCTGCCTCCGCAGCCCACCCATTCAGTATTGAAGCCGTTCATCCGGCAGTTTGTGCCCGGAATGCTGCCGGTGCCGTTGCACGCAGAGAAAAAAGCGTTCGAACTGTGGTCGATGTCCCAGGTCGTCTCAAGGCCAACCGGGAGCAGTTTAATTCTATGCCCAGAAATATCGTAGCCATAACTGGACGAGGTGGCGCCGGAATACCCCTTGAAGAGATCGTTGAAGCTGCGGTTCTCTTGAACGATGATAATGACATGTTTGATCTTGCCGTGAGATGGATCGCGAGTGATTCTCTCCAGCGGCGTCGCAAGCCGTGCCGAAGCGCCGTCGGTGGGCGGTGCAAAAGCAGCGTTGCTTCCCCCGCCGCATCCGCACGCTGCAACGGCGGTAATGAACAGCAATGAATGGAATCGAAGCGCGTGGTTCATAAAGCTTCCTCGTATGCGTTTATTCTTGATCCGGCACGTGGAAGTCCGGCCGTTGGTGTAGGAAGTATTCTCTGCCGTAGGGACTTTTGATTTTGACGAATTGCCGAGCCGGCTGGTAAAAGTCGAAGCAGTCTTTTGCTGGTGAACTTGCCCGCGTGTCGGCCGCGGCAAGCCGGCCCAATCCGAAGACGTCTTCAACGAATTTCAGTATGCTGCCATGCTCGTAGTGCACGTGCGAGACGTAATTTTGCTCCGCGTAGGGTGAAATTATCAACATCGGCAAGCGGAAGCCCAATCCGTCGTAATCTGCGTATGCCGGCGGTTGGGAATCGTACCATCCGCCGTAGTCGTCCCAAAACACGAAGATTGCCGAAGTTTTCCAGTATTGGGATTCCCCGATTGCATTCACGACCGCCGTTACCCATGACGGTCCGGACTTCGAGCCGCTGCCGGCATGATCGGAGTTCGGCCACGTCGGAGTCACCCAACTCACGGAGCGCAGATGGCCCTTCGAGATATCGGTCAGGATTTTACTGGGCGGACTGATGACGTCGTTTTTCCAGTCCGGCCCGTAGTAAATGTGCTTGATGGCCTGGTACGCGCTCCACAGTCCCGGATAACCGGAATACGACGCTGCGTAATAAGCCCATGAGATCCCCGCCCCATCGAGTTCATCGCCGAGCGTGGTCGGATCCCAGCAGACGACTTCATAACCATATGGGATCTGCCGGTGCGGTCCCACCGTCGTAATTTCATCGCTCGATCCGCCCGGGCAGCCCCACGGACCAAATGGATAGTTGACGGCCGACTCGGCCTGCGCCGAAATGATGTATTGATGCGAGATGAAACTGCTCGCATCGAAATTCGATGCATACATTTGATCGGCGAGGACGTACTGCTTCGCCATCGCAAAATACGGCGCGGTTTCACTTTGCGGAACGTACGCGTATTGCGGATGTTTGATGGGACATGGATTGAACGAGCCTCCGCAAGAGGTCGCCTCGTCGTTAAAGCCGTTCATCCGGCAGTTCGTGCCCGGAATGCTCCCCGTGCCGTTGCAGGCCGCGAAGAATGCACCGGAACTATGATCGATGTCCCAGCGCGTTTCAAGGCCGACGGGCTTCAATTTGATCTTTTTTCCATGCTCGTCGTAGCCGTAACTCGCCGTCGTGGCGCCCTTGAACCCCTTAAACAGATCGTTGAAGCTGCGGTTCTCTTGAACGATGATGATCACGTGCTTGATCTTCCCGTGCGACGGGTCACCCGGAATGCGACGCGTCTGGCGCATTGCGAGCGCGCCGCTTCCGGTGGGTGGCGGCGCAAGGCTCGAACCGCCGTTTGCGCTGCAGGCGCAAAGGGCTGCAATCGCCGCCAGCGCCGCAGTGGCCGAGCGAAGATTCGAAGTGACGTGCATGCAGATCTCCTTGCGGCTATTGCGCATCGGGAACGTGAAAATCGGGCGGCTGCTGGAGAAAGAAATTCCTGTTGAAGGGAGCCGTGAAGGGCACGAACGGGCGGCCACGCTTGGCGAAGTCGAAGTCTTTGGCCGGCGAGTTCGCGCGCGCGTCGCTGGCCGAGAGCCGTCCCAAACCGAACGTATCTTCGATAAACCGCAAGATGCTGCCGTGCTCGTAGTGCACGTGTGAGACGTGACCTTTTTCGGCGTAGGGCGAAATAATCAGCATCGGCAACCGGAATCCGAGACCATCATAATCAACATACGCGGGCGGTTCCGGATCGTACCAACCGCCGTAGTCATCCCAGAAGACAAAGATGGCGCAGGACTTCCAGTACGGCGATTCTCCGATTGCGTTCACGATTGCGGTTACCCACGACGGGCCGCTCTTCGAACCGCTTCCGGCGTGGTCGGAGTTTTTCCAGGTTGGCGTTACCCAACTGACGGCTCGTAGTTTACCTTTCGAGATATCGGTCAGGATTTTACTTGGCGGACTGAGCACGTCTTTCGTCCAGTCCGGACCCTCGTAAATATGTTTGATCGCCTGATACGCGCTCCAGAGACCCGGCATCGAGCCATATGAAACGGCGTAATATGCCCATGAGATTCCTGCACCGTCGAGTTCATCGCCGAGCGTCGTCGGGTTCCAACACGCCAGTTCCCGGCCGTCCGGAATCTGCCGCTGCGGTCCGACGATGTTAATCTTATCCGGCGACCCACCGGGGCAGCCCCAGGGTCCGGAAGGATAGTCGACCGCCGACTCGGCTTGCGCGGCGATGATGTACTGATGCGAGATAAAACTGCTGGCGTCGAAGTTTGATGCGTACATCTGATCGGCGAGTACGTACTCTTTTGCCATGGCGAAATATGGCGCCGTCTCGCTCTGCGGGACGTAACTATACGGCGGATGTTTGTTGGGGCACGGGTCCTGACTGCTACCGCAGCCCACCGGCTCTTTGTCGAAGCCGTTCATCCGACAGTTCGTTCCCGGGATGCTTCCCGTTCCGTTACATGCGGCGAAGAACTGGGCCGAATTGTGCGCAATGTCCCAGAAGGTCTCCAAACCCACCGGTTTCACTTTGATCCTGCGGCCGCGTTCGTCGTAGCCGTACTTGGCCGTCGTCGCACCCGGAAAACCGTAGAAAAGGTTGTTGAAACTACGGTTCTCTTGCACGATAACCACGACGTGCTGGATCTTTCCGGCGCCCGCGTTCGCGCCGACCAGTTGCGGCGACAGGCTACCGCCCCCGATGAGCTCTTTGCCCCCACCGCAGGCGCTCAGTATAAAGAGAACCGCAAGCGTGGCATCGGCTTTGCGAAATGGCGCTACGTGCATTACCTCCCTCGGGCAACCAAACAACGCGAAACGTTACGACACTCTATAAGAATTCCCATTGGAGCGGCGCCCGCGGCGCTTTTTTTTGACGATGACTCAAATCATTTTCGCATCATGCCGACTGCCGCAGGGCTGGGCTACGCCCTTCGACGTCGCGCTCTTCCGAATCCACGAAATGCAGTGCGAGAATGGCGATATCGTCGGAGATCTTGTGATGGTCGAAGATGCCGTTGAGGATCGCGTCGGCGTATTCGGCGCGCGGCTGGCGCGCCGCCGACTCTACGACATCGAGGAGCAGGCGCTCGCCGGTAAAGAGATCGCGCGAGTGCTCGATCACGCCGTCCGTGTAGAGAACGAGACGCGCGCCCGACATCGTCTTCATGCGTCGCGTTTGGTACCGGGTGCCGGCCGCCACGCCCAAGGGAAGGGACCCGGTGTGGAGAAAGCGCGCGGATTTTCCCGGTTCGAGCAGCACGGGCGCCGGATGTCCCGCGATCGCATAGGAAAACTCGTGCCTGTCGCCTTCGACCAAGACCGCAGTCGCCGTGATCATCGGCGACGCGTCGCCCAAGATTTGCTCGTTGACGCGTTGCAACACGCTGCCGGGATTCGGATCGACTAACGCACAAGCGGTAAGCAGTTGACGAGCTAGGTTCATGGCGACCGCGGCCTCGATGCCGTGCCCCGCCACGTCGCCGATGACCAAGAGCACGCGGTTGTGCGGCAGCTGCAGAGCGTCGTACCAATCGCCGCCGATCTTCGCTTCTTCGCTCGCGGGAACGTACGTCGCGCTCAATCGAATCGTCGGCAGTTGAGGAAGCACGCGCTGCGCAAAGGCTTCTTGCAGCGTATCCGCGATCCGCTTTTCGGTTTGATAGGCCGCGCGCATTTCGGCCGACTCCCGACGTTCGCGCTCAGAGAGTTCTCGTTCTCTTTCGAGTCTCGCACCCAGCCGGTACTGTTGAATGGTAAAGACCGTTGCGGCTAAGACGATCGTAAGGACTGCCACGATCGCAAACGTGTCGAGCCAAACGATGGCGCGCTGAGCGTACGCATCCCCGCTTGCTTCGCGCGACGCCAGGGCGCTGTCGACGGCATGCATGTCGGATCGGAACCGATCGATGAGAACTTTTCCGTGCAGTTCCACGACGTGGTCGTGCTTCTTTCCGAGCATGAGCGGCACCGCAATCTGCCGCAGCCAACGCCGGTTCGTGTCGGCTGCATCGTCGATGCGGCGTTGGGCGGCCGTGGCTCCGAGCGTTCCAGCCGACGACCGCACTCGGCTTAACGTTGCCGGCAAGAGCGAACGTCCTTGAAAGTACGGCTCGAGCAAGAGCGGATCGCGCGCGCTCGCGTAACCGCGAATGCCGGACTCCTCGTCGAGTTGATACTGCAGCGCATTAGAAACAAGGATGCGGGCGCCCCGAGTCTGCTCGCCGCTGGCAATCGCTCCTCGCAGCAGCGATCTGACATAAAAGCCGCCGCCGATGAGTAAAGCGACGACAAGCAAAAAGAACGCCAGGGTGAACCCAAGCGGCGTCAAGAGCCGGCGAGTCATCTACAGCGGCTCTTCTAAATAACGGGGAGCACCCCTTTGCCCTCAATGACCGAGGTGCCAACCGTGTTTTAGACAGCGATACGGTTGCAGGCGTTGCGAAGTCGCCGGGATGGCTCGTTCGGCGGCTTTCTTCGTTGGAAACGCGGCCTTAGGAGCGCCGTTGCTCTTATAACACGAGCGCGGGCCGCCGGTGATTCGGGCCTTATTCTTCTCCATCGAAATAATCGAGTGCGCTCGACCGTACGAACCGTCGGTCGGGTAGAGGGACGCCCCACTTGCCGCTGTCCGGATAATACCAGGCTTCGCCGAATGGATTGTCGGCGACCACGTACAGCACGAGTTCCGCCGAGCCGTTGTTGATGAACTGATGTGCCTCACCGGGTGGGAAGATGCATGCGTCGCCCTCTTCGATCGGCGACGTTCCCCCGGCGTGCCTTGCCACGCCACGACCCGAAATCACGTGGTAAAACTCCCATTGGGCGCTATGCGCGTGATAGGGATAGGGCGCTTTGCCCGCAGGAATGCGCAAGATTTCCACGTCAAATGGGTGGCGCTGCAGCAAATCGGTGGAACGCGGCTTTCGCCCCAACGCCTCGGAGACCTCAATGCCTTCGCCCATAAAGGTACCCTTGGGAGAGGTCCAGCGAATCGGCGCGATGTTGCGTGTATTGACGATTTTCATAGCGGCGTCCGAAGCTTCGATGCGGCCGTGCCCAGGGCCGCCCCCTGCAACATCGAAATTCCACCAAACGCATACAGGAGCGTGCCGATGAGATTTACCGCTTTGCGACTGCCCGTCGTCGTTGCTTCGCTGCTGAGCGGCTGCGTCGCCGCCGGCGGGAGCCAACTTCCCCACGACATCGGCGCCGCGAATGACCTTCGCTTCGGACGTCCGCACGGATCTCACGTCACGATCCTCTTGATGGAAAATAAAGACTACGACTTGGTCGTCGGCAGGCGGCAAGCGCCATACTTGAACAAAACGCTGATCCCGCAAGGCGTGCTGTTACGCAACAGTCACGCGATCGGACATCCGAGCGAACCGAACTATCTAGCGCTCTTCTCCGGCTCGACGCAAGGCATCACCGGCGACCCTTGTCCGGTCAACTTTAGCGTCACCAACGTCGCCTCGGAGTTGATGGCGGCGGGGAAGACGTTCGCCGGCTATTCCGAATCGATGCCCCGCGACGGCTACACCGGGTGCTACTACGGCCTTTACGCCCGCAAGCATTGCCCGTGGGTTGATTTCACTAACGTGCCCGCTTCGGATAACCTCGTGTATAACGGGTTTCCGAGCACCGTCGCAACGTTGGTTTGGATTACGCCAAATCTTTGCCACGACACTCACGACTGCGCGGTGAGAGTGGGGGACAAATGGCTCGCGAAGAACCTCCCGCCCATCATCGCATGGGACAAGAGCCACGACGGCCTCCTGATTCTCACCTGGGACGAGGCCGATCCTGATAAGAACGGCACAAATCAGATTGCGACCGTCTTGGTCGGACCCATGGTCAAGGCGGGCGCGGTTACTACGCAAGACATCACGCACTACGGGGTGCTGCACACGATCGAAACGATTCTCAAAGTTCCGTGCATCGCCAACGACTGCAAGGCGCCCGTAATAAAGGGAATCTGGAAATAGTCTTATTGGCCTGAGGGGCTTGATATAACGTCTCAGAGACGTTCGTCGCCGCGCGTCCATGCGCGGCTCCTACTGCCGTGCGGCTCGCTCCCGGCATCGTGCCTCCACGCTCGCCGTCACGAGCCTCTTCGACATTACATCAAGCCACTCAAGCCCGTAGAAGGCTACTGAAAACTGTGTACGTGCAGCGTTGCGGTAATGCCGTCGTCGCTGAAGTTCCAGATTTTTTTCGCCAGCATGTCGATGCAGCCGCTTTGTTTTTGTAGCTTTCCTTCGATGATGAGCGTCGCCGACGATCGGATCGGACGTCGAAACTTTTCATAGATATCCGGACGAACGATGACGTTGACCAGGCCGGTTTCGTCCTCGAGCGTTAAGAAGACGAAGCCCTTGGCGGTGCCCGGTCGCTGACGTGTAATGACCAGACCGCCGACGCGGCAGGCGCTATTATGCGGCAGCTTGCGTAAATCTGCGGCGGGAACGACTCGTTCGCGAGCCAGGTATTCGCGAAAATGCTGCATGACGTGGCCTTGCGGTGTCACGCCGGTCGACCAAAGATCAAAGGCGACGAGCCGCTTGGGCGTAACCGATTTTAAGTGCGCCGGTGGTTCCGCAACGTCCATCAAGGCGCCCAACTCACCGCGCGCTTCACGTTCGTCGAGGCCGCGCAGCGCCCACATCGCTTCGCGCCGCGACGGATACCACGGCGCAAAGGCGCCCGCGATGGCTAGGTTCTCGAGGGTTTCGCGCTCTAGTTGCGTTCGTTGTGCGAAGGCCGGCACGTCGTCAAAGGGTCCTTGCGCAATTGCCGACTCGAGCCGGCGGCGTTGCGCTTCGCCCAACCCGCGTACGAGATGGAAGCCCAACCTCAATGCGCCGTTGGGTTCGACGTGCGACCAATACTCGCTGGAATTTACCGCGATCGGCTTAATTGCAACGCCATGGCGACGCGCGTCGTTGACCAACACTTCGGTCGAATAAAAACCCATCGGTTGGACGTTGAGAATGGCGGCGGCAAAGATCGCCGGCAGATGACACTTCAGGTACGCCGACGCATAGGCCAAGAGCGCGAAACTGGCGGCGTGCGATTCGGGGAAGCCGTAATCGGCGAAGCCTTCGAGCATATGAAACAGTTGATCCGCCGCCGTACGGTCGATGCCGCCGGCCGTCATGCCGGCGATTAGCTTTTCGCGAAGGGCGGCCATGCGTTGGCGCGAGCGCTTGTGTCCCATGGCGCGTCGTAGTTCGTCGGCCTGGCCTCCGGTAAAACCCGCGGCCTCAATTGCCAAACGCATCCCTTGCTCTTGAAAGAGCGGCACGCCGAGCGTGCGTTCCAAAACGGGTTTCAGTTTCGGATGCGGATAGGTAACGGGCTCCATCCCGGACCGTCGCCGAAGAAACGGGTGCACCATCTCGCCTTGAATCGGCCCCGGTCGAATGATGGCAACCTGCATAACGACATCGTAAAAGCAGTTCGGCTTCATTCGGGGAAGCATCGATTGCTGAGCGCGCGACTCGATTTGAAAGACGCCGATCGTATCGGCGCGCTGCATCATCGCATATGTTGGTTTGTCGTTGGCAGGAATCGTATGTAATTCGAGATCGCGTGCGACGTTGCCGGGTAACCATGAATCATCGCGCGCGACACAACGCCGGTAGAGCGTGAAGGCTTCCCGCAAGAGTGAAAGCATCCCAAGCCCGAGTAGGTCGATTTTGATGAGGCCCAGCTCTTGCAGATCGTCTTTGTCCCACTGCACGACCGTGCGATCTCGCATGGTGGCCCATTCTACCGGCGCAACGCGAACCAGCGGATCGCGCGTGATGAGCATCCCGCCGGAATGGATGCCCAAGTGGCGCGGAAAGTTTGCAATGCGCCGGCAGATGGCAAAGAGTAGTTCCGGGCCGCTCTCCTCCGGTAAGGCTTCGCGCGCATCGAACTCTCGCGCGATCGCATCTACCTTCTCCAGCCCCAAGCCCAATGCTTTGCCGACATCGCGAATCGCCGAACGCGTTTGATACGTAATCACCTCGGCGACCATGGCCGCATTCGCACGTCCGTAGCGCTCGTAGACGTACTGAATGACTTGCTCGCGATCTTGATGCGCAAAATCAATATCAATATCCGGAATCTCGCGCCGCTCTTCGGACATAAACCGTTCGAAGAGTAGATTCATGCCGATGGGATCGACCGCCGTTATTCCTAGCGCGTAGCAGACCGCTGAAATTTGCCGCGGAGCCACGCCCCTGACAAAGCACGCCAAGCTCGCCGGCCTTCCTCACGATATCCCAAACGATCAAAAAGTAGCCGGCAAGATCCATCCTCGCAATCAAACCCAACTCGTATTCCAATTGCCGTTCCACACCCGTTTCCAGCGGCGTGGAATAGCGGCGCGCGGCCCCCTCATAGACGATTGTACGCAGATATTGCTGCGCAGAACCACCACCGGGAACGTCAAAGTTAGGAAACTGACCGGTAAGGCGCGCGAGCCTAAAACCGCACCGTTGTGCGATCTCGATCGTATTGGCGATTGCCTCCGGATAGTCGGCGAAGAGCCGGCGCATCGCCGAGGGCGCTTTAAGGTAGAACTCCGCATTGGGACGAAGCCGATTGGCGCAGCGCGCTTCGCGCAACGTGATGCCGTCACGCACGCACGAGAGAACGTCCGTAACCAACGCGTCATCTGGATGTGCGTAAACCACTCCATTGGTAGCAACGTACGGTATGCCGCATTTTTTTGCGATCCGCACCAACTCAACGTTGCGGCGCGTCTCTTGAGCGGTCAGGTGTTGCTGCAGTTCGATGAAAAACCGGTCGTTGAAAATCGCTTGCCAGACTTGCGCTTCACGTGCCGCCGGGCCTAAGCCGTCGCGCTCGAGCGCCCGTTCGACCCGACCCGCCGAACCGCCCGAAAGCGCGACCAGTCCGCCGCTACGCGTCGCAAAGTCCTCAACGCACAGGCGTGCGTCACCTTTGCTTCCACGCATTTGAGCGCACGAAATCAACTCGCACAGGTTCGCGTACCCCTTCTCGTCTTCGACCAAAAGCAGGAGGTGCGAGCCGTCTTCAAAGGTGAGTTCGCTACCGACAATGGCCGCGATGCCGCAGCGACGAGCGTGCGTTGCGAAGCGGACCGCGCCGTACAATCCGTCGCGATCGGTCAACGCTATGGCATCGATTTTCAGCGCGGCAGCGCGTTCGATCAGTTCTTCCGGATGCGAGCCGCCTTGCAAAAACGTGTAGTTTGACCACGCATGCAATTCCGCATACATTTCATTCGTACACGCCGCGTAGATACCAATGTTCGCCCTGACGATAGATGCGCGCGCAGGTTGCATCTTCGAGCACTACGTCGTACTCATCCCGAGCGACGTCATGTTGAGTTTCTTGAAGCGCGAGAGGAGTTGCGCCATAGCGCTCGGAGATTCGCCAGGGGCCGGAGCATCGCCGAACCTTCTGCCGATTGACGACGCACGGTTCACCGTCGTGCAACTGCACCGGAATCTCACGGACCGCAAGGAGCCGTAATTGCGGAATGAGCCTGCTTTCCTGTGGCGATACGCCTGCATCGATCGGCTCACGCCGCGGCATCCTAAAGGGCTCGTACGTAAATCGCTCTTCGAGGCGGTGGGCCGGCTGCGTTGTAGCACGAACGATTTCTTTGCCGAGGATTGCCTGAAGCCGCGCGATCGTGACGGCAACCCGCTGTGGATCGAAATCCACGTTGCTCAAGAGCGCTTGCGCTTCTCCTGCTTCTTCGAGTTGCAGCGCGCCAAGGCGTAATCCCACAATTGGGGCGCCAAAAGTTATTCCCTCGAGTTTTGCGCGCACTAAAGCAAACATCGTTCCATCTTCAGCAGTCGGCGTGGCAAGCGGCACCTCAAACACGCACGTTTCGGCATTCTCCAACTCGACGCTCAAATGCAAGGCGCCGGCGCGCTTTCCGCAACGCTCCAAATCCCCCGAAATTCGCGAGAGCAACATCCGTATGGCAAAGAATACGGCCGATTCATCGTCGGCGTGGCCGTCACCAAAAATCGAAGCTTCTATTGCAATCGCATGCTGACGCGGAACGAATGTCCTGCGATCCTTGCCCTGTGCAAGTTCGTGCCAACTCGCCGCGACGACGCCGAAACGCCGCACGAAAGGTCCGTGCGGCAACAGCGCTAAGTCTCCCAATCGTTCGATACCGAGCAGGTTCAGCCGCTCGATAGTTGCCGCATCGATTTCGAGCAGTTCCAACGGCAGGGGAGCAAGGAAATCGCGTTCCGCCCCGCACTCACACACGATGCCATCGCCAACGTAGGCGGCCGCGCGGGCTGCAATTTTCGATTGTCCTGCACCGAGTCGCAAACTGCGGCCGCAGGCTTCGAGAAGCGACCGCGCCTTGGCCATGTGCGTCTGCGGATCGCCGGCTATGCCGTATAGATCCACAAATGCAAATCCAGGGGAAACGTCTTCGACCAACGGTGAAACGCCATCGAGTTGATCGAGCAGTTCTTCCCATACTGCGCGATCTGATGGCGTATCCCAATCGCCCGCAACCTGAATGCAAAGCAACATCACTGCACTCACCAGCGCCGGGCATGTAGATATGCCGTTCGTCCGCACGCCATGTGACGGTGCTTGCACACGCCGATGCAAAGGTCGAAGCCGGAAAAAACGCTCCAAAGCCCATGCGACCCTCGCATGGCGACGCGTTCGGGGGCGCAGTGCACGCACAACTCCGCCGTGGCGCGCAGCGATGTACCGGCACGAGCGGTAACGACCAACAAGACCACCCCGCTACGGTGCGCCAGTTTCGATAAACGCGTCCACGCCGCGTCGCGCATGGCAATCGCGGGCATCAATACCATGCGGCAGATGCGCGAACGCAGGAGTATATCCGCTGCACGCAACTTTTCGAGTGGAGTAAATGCAGGAACGATCATGACCCTATCCAAGCGCACGCCCGCATCCGCTAAGTCCGGCGGATAAAGCGCGCCGTCGTCGAGAATTGCGACCAAACTGCGCCGCGTCATCCCCGCAACGATCCCTGCGGCCAAGCTCCAGCGTCCGGTCGTTCCTTCAAACGCCGTCACGGCCCCCGGCGGTAAGCCGCCACCGAGCAGTTCGTCGAGTTGTGGGATCGCCGTGGGAATAAGGCCGTCCACTTTAACGGAAGGGAGCTGCCCCCTGGCGCTCAACTCGGCCCTCAGCGCCTCGAAGGCTTCCTTTCTTTTGCCATCCTGAGCTCCGCCATTCTGACCTTGCCGAACGACTAGGGGTGCCGGCGCCGCCATGGGAGATTCATGCTAATCGAACATATGTTCGATGTCAAGGGCTAATCAGGCCTTGGGAGCGCTAGGCTGATAGTTGTTCGCGATCGTGGGGCGCCGTGAGGTCCATCAATGGGCCGATCGGGACGATGCCGCTGGGGTTGATCTCATCCTGGGTGATGTAATAGTGGCGTTTGATGTGGTCGAAGTTGACCGTTTCGGCGATTCCGTCGATCTGGTAGAGGTCGCGTAAGTATCCAGATAGGTTCGGATAGTCGGCGATTCGACGCAGATTGCATTTGAAATGGCCGTAGTAAACGGGATCGAAGCGAATCAGCGTCACGAAGAATCGCCAATCGGTCTCGAGCGGCTGCGGGCCAAAGAGATAGCGAAGGTCGGCCAAGCGCGTTTCCATGGCGTCGAGCGTCATGAAGACACCGTAGGCCGCCGCTTCGTAGGCTGATTGCGCGGTTGCGAATCCGGCGCGATAGACGCCGTTGTTGACGGTTTCGTAGATTAAATCGTTGAGTTCATCGAGCTGCGACCGTAAATCATGTGGATAGAGGTCGAGCGTTGGCTTTTTGGCGACCGCATCAAATTGTGTTTCAAACATGCGCATGATGTCGTCGTCCGAATTGCTGACGATGCGATGAGTCACTTTGTCCCACAGCACCGGTACGGTCACGCGTGACGTATAACCGGGATCGCTGGCAAAATACGCCTCGCTCAAAAAGGCCCAACCGCGCAGCGGGTCGGGATCGTCCTTCGTAAATCGCCAGCCTCGTTCATCGCGAATCGGATCGACGACGGTCATGCCCACGGCGTCTTCCAATCCTTTGAGTTTGCGCGCGATGATCGTGCGGCATGCCCAAGGACACGCGAGCGAGACGAAGAGATGATAGCGTCCGCTTTGGGCCGGATAGCCGGAACTGGCATCGGCGGTGACCCAGGCGCGAAAGGCATCTTCTTGACGTTTGAAACTGCCGTCTTGTGCTTGCTCGTTGGGGAATTGCGCTTTTACCGGCATGCCGACTATAACAGCGAAGCGCGCGAAAAGCGTTGCTCTACAGAGCCAAAGTTTGCGGCGGATCGAGATAGATCAGGCCGGCACGTTTCAAGACGTCCCGCCCGCCGCCGGTAAGGATGAATTCGGCAAACGTCCGCGCCTCGGTGGGATGGGGCGGCGTCGTGAGAAGTGCCAGACTGTACGTGATGCGATCCGAGAGGGCTGCCTTTCCGGGAAGGGCGATGAACCGATATCCGCGTGCGATCGCTTCGGTGCGGTAGAAAAACCCTACGTCTGCCTGCGCCGTATCGATGCGCGCGAGAAGGTCTTCTTCGGGAAAGATCTGAGCCGGATTTTCGTCGTCGCCCAGGATGCGGCGCTCCGTGGCGGCATCGAGCCAAATTCTCATGCCTTCTAGCGTGTAACGGCCTTTGGGATCGAGGTTTGGATCGGTGCGTCCAATCCGTAAGCCCGTGGTTTCGAGGGCCTGTTCGAGGGAACGTCTTCCGTCCGCCACGCTATCGAAGAGTTGTGCGTAACGCGATGACTTCGACCAGGCCACGCCTAGACTGGTCGACGCAAAAGTTTGCGCAAATGCAATGCGTCCCCGCAGGGAGACGATAAGCTTGGGATCCACGCCGATGAAGACGTCGGGCGTGCGGACGCCCGCGGCGATTAGATGCGCCAGCGCTTTACTGCCGCCGGGTTGTCCCTCGAAGTCAATGTTGAACTTCTTCAGTAAGGCGGCTTTGATGTCGCCCTCCATGGGTGTGACGAGCGAGCCTGCATACAATACCGAAACGGGACGCAGGCTTCCGGGCCCGTCCACGGCGGCCGTGAGACCTACGGTCGTTGCGAGGGCGAGAATTCGAGCGAAAGCGAATTTATGCAATATCGCGTTCCGACCGCCGTTGGACCATCGTCGAAAACGTGGCCGAGATGCGAATCGCAGCGTTTGCAGCGGACCTCCGTGCGGTGCATGCCATGGCTGTAATCGTCGAGGAGCCTGACGTTCTCTCGTTCTTCTGGATGAGTGAAACTCGGCCACCCGCAGTGCGACTCAAACTTCGTGTCGGACGTAAACAGGGGTAGGCCGCAACCGCCGCAATAGTACGTTCCGTCAGCACGAAGGTTCAATAACGGGCCGGTGAAGGGCGCCTCCGTGCCGGCTTCGCGAAGTACGTGATAGCGTTCGGCCCCGAGTTGAGCCTTCCACTCGTCTTCACTTTTTTGGATTTCGGGGACGACATCATCGTGATTCATCGCGCACCTTGTTAGTGCTTGAGAGTGCGAAGGCCTCCGAGAAGTCTTCACCGGAAATAGCGGCATGAAACTGCTCTTCGAAATTCTGCTGTCGATTGTGCTGCACCCGATCGCAATGATCCTGATGTGGATCAACCTGCTCGCGCGCGGCGACATGACGAGCTTTAAAAAGTTCGTCTGGTTCGTTGTTAGTGTCGTCTGGGGGCTGGGGCCGATTCTGTACGTCTTGGTAGCCGAAGGCTCGCTGTGGTAGCGAGCCTTCGGCGCGGAGGTCGGGCGTTATCGATGGATCGGAGGAGCGTGAATCGTACCGTGAGCGCCGCCTGACGGAGCGGAACGCGTATCGCCATGGATGGTTCCTCCGCGAGGAGGCGCCGTCAGCGTTCCGCGCGGACCTCGATAAAATCCGCGGCCGTGATAGTAGTACGTGTTGTTGTAGGTCGTGTTGCCGCCGTAGCCATAGCAGCAGCCGCCATAACCGCCCCACCAGCCGAAGCCGACGCCGAAAAACGGATAGACGCCACCGTAGTATGGATAGCCGTAACCATACGGATAGCCATAGCCGTACGGATAACCGTACCCGTAGGGATAGCCGCCGTATGGATAGCCGCCATAACCGCCATACGGATAGCCATATCCGCCGTTGCCGTTATAGCCGTAGTTCGCCGGAACACCAACGTCGATGCGATAGGCGTCGAACTCGCGACCGTTCGGATAACCGTAAATCGTGACGCGCATGCCCTCTTGGAGCTTGATGCCGGTCGGATTGATTACGGTGCCGTCATGCATCACGACGTTGTCACTGTAGCCTTTTTCGTCTTGGACGTAGACCGTATAGGCGCCGTTGAAGCCTGTGATCGAGCCCTTGACCGACTGCTGTCCAGCAGTTGCGTAACTCGGATAGGACTGAGCACCGGCGAGCGATGGAAGAGCCAGAGATGCGACCGCACCCAGTGCGGCGATTACCGTGGGCCGAAAAATTGAGAAGCGCATAGTCACGGATTATTATACCTCCCGTCGTGTAGTGCGGGGTTAGAATCCGCACAAAACGCGTACTCCCCCTCCATGCAGGCAAGCAGAGGTTCGATGGAGCCGTCGACGGGGATTGAACCCGTGCTCTCCGCTTTACCAAAGCGGTGCTTTACCACTAAGCTACGACGGCCCGGGCATAGCGGGGACGGCTACTCCACCATCGGTTCCGGCCCCTATCGTTAGTCGTGAACTGCGTGTGACGGAGAAACGACACGTCGCAATGGTGAATCGCAAAAATAGCATGTCGCTACTGAGCAACCAAGGGGTGCCTTTACTGCAGGCCGAATCTACCCGTGCTTAGGAGGCTTTTTGTGCATTGTTCTTCTCTTTTGGCGCGCCGCGTCGCCGGCGCACTCGCGTGTGTCGGGATCGCATGTATGGCTCTGGCCGCGCCGGCTCACGGGCAGATGCGGCAGCAAATTGCCCATAAGATCGTGACGGGGGTCGCGAACGCGTTCGTCAGCAAAATCTCTGGCGAGAGTTGCTCTGAGTTTGCTGCGACGATGCACCAGATGAAAGGGGCCCAATCCGGTGGCTCTACGTCGTCGAAACTGAAAGGCAATCCCGCGCTGCGCTCTGAGTTCATCAACATCGTCGCAGGACCACTGCTCAATAAAATGATCGACTGCGATATGCTTCCAGGAGGGATGTGATGCGCCGTCTTCTTTTAGCTGCGCTGCTCGCGGCAGTTCCCGCGGTCGCGTTCGCGGCAACCCTCAAACCCTCGACGCTCGTGGCGAATCCGTCGTCGTATGACGGCAAGACGGTTACCGTCGAAGGTGCGGTTTCTAATTTTCAGACGTCAAATACGATGATGGGCAAAGTGGCCGGATTCCAGCTGTGCGATTCTCAGTGCGTCGTCGTGGTCGATAAGACCGCTCAGACGCGCAGCAACGGCAGTACCGTAACCGTGACCGGTACCTTTCATACGACTTTCAGTGGACCACGACGGACGTTCAAGAACGCAGTGGTGGTCGAGCACTAGACGCCTAGCGCGCACCAACTCAAAACTTTTTGGAGCGGGCGGCGGGAATCGGACCCGCGACTCTTGCTTGGAAGGCAAGGGCATTACCACTATGCAACGCCCGCACACTGGGCAGGGCTGGATTTGAACCAGCGTAGCGCTTTCGCGCGCCAGATTTACAGTCTGGTGCCATTAACCACTCGGCCACCTACCCACAACGCTCAATTTTGGCGGGCTGACCAGGGTACGATAGCGCCGCGCCGGTGTCCTCGGCAAGGTGACGCCGGCTGGCGGCCCAAACGTCTCTTCATGGTCCTCTCATGTGGCCCCCCAGCGGGTGGCCTAACATGGGACCAATAGCAACCTTGCCTCCGAGTTTGGAGTATTGCAACAGGATGGCTCGTCGAGCGATTGGCACGGTAGCCTTTGCGATTGGACTGCTCCTAACCGCCTGCACCGGCGGAGGGTTCGGTTCGTCGGGTATTTCGTTGCCGGCAGCAAGCGATGGAGTTCAGACCGTCAGCGACGCAGCCGACGCGCTTGACGCGCATCGCAACTCCGCTTCAGAAAACGCCAAGACGGCAATCGGAGTCACCGACGCACTCGGCTCCGTCGTACGCGACATAAGCAAAACCGAAGATCGATTCAACTTCACCCCGCGTTTCGTTCAAAACGCGTCCAATTCGCTGCTGCGCAAGCGCGTGATTTCCGCGTCGGAGCTCATCATGCGGGGCGGCTTTGGAAGCGTGGCTGAGTTCTGTCAGAGTTCGGCAGGTTTCAGCCTGTCGGGAATTCCATCGCTCGACGTTACGTTCGGCTGGCAGAGCGGCGCATTTTCGGGCGGGTCACGTTCGGTGGACGAGCACGGTTTTGCAACGTGGTCCGCTCACACCGGCGGCACCATCGTTCAGGCGCCAATCGGGGCGTTGTGGATTCGCCAAGACATCGGCAGCCGCAGCTGTCCGATGAGCCGGCCGATGTTCACGCTCAATGGCACGGAGGCCACCGAAGCATTCGCGATTCCGATCACGCTCGTCTTCCATCACGGTCAACTCTCCGGCTTAACCGTGCTCCACGGCGTTTTTTCGGGGGGCGAAAGCATGGACGTGACTTCAGTGACCGCTCATCAATCCGCCCGCGTCAGTGGAACGATACGTAACGGCCGCACGCTTTTGGCGACGTTCCACGCGAATGCTCGCGGAAACGGGACGTTGACGATTACGAGCAGCGGCGCACAGTACGTCATCGCCGACTGGGTCGTCGTCGGGATTTAACGTACGCGAATGACTTCATAGCGCTCGTTCGTCCGAGCAGTGCGATAAAGGGCCCTCGCCCTCTTCTTCGAAGGCACGCCCGTTCAAATGCAGCCTCCGTCAATACGCTGGAAAAACGAAGGCGATTACGAATGGCTCGCCGCTCTTGTTCGGGACCAATGGGCGGGCGAGCCGTTGATCGTCCACGGCACGGAGTATCGGCTTTCCGAATGCCCAGCGTTCATCTACGGCAATCGCGAGGGCGTTGCCGTCTTTACCCTGGATACCCAGCCGCCCGAATTGCTGCTGCTTTACGCCTTGGTATCCGGCGTAGGTGTCGGCAGCGCGTTAATTGCGGCCGTCGTTTCGGCGGCGCGACATCGAGGGCATCGGGAGCTTCTGGTTACCACAACGAACGACAACACGCCGGCATTGCGATTTTATCAGCGGCGCGGCTTTGTGTTACATGCTTTACGTATCGGCGCAGTAGACCGCGCGCGGAGCAGAAAACCGTCCATTCCTGAGATTGGCTTTGACGGGATCCCTCTGCATGATGAAATCGATTTGATGCTACCGTTCTAAAGGCAAAACCCTAAGTGGCAAAGGATGCCTCCGGAAGACCTCAAACGATAGTGAACGTCCAATGCCGATGTGGCGGAGCGGTTACGCACTCGATTTGTAATCGAGTCCACGTGGGTTCGAATCCCACCGTCGGCTCCATTTGTGCGGCCTATTGATCATGCGATTTGTTCTTCGTACGGTACTCACCCTCGTCTCTACCGCGGCATACCTTTCATTGGGGATCTACGGCGCGGGCGGATTCAGGGCGTTCTTCTCACGGCCTTCGTTTTTCGCGATTACGGTTATCTTCTTTGCACTCGCGATCGCCGCGATTTTTACGAGCGGAGGCATCACCAGGGGCGAGCGCGAGGACCGCGCAAACCGTTGGGTGCTCTACGTCTTCACGACCGTGGGTCTTGCTCTCGGGTTCGTGCCGGCATACACGGATCGTATCGGGTTGCTGACCATCGACGGCGACGCGATACGCTGGATCGGCGTCTTCCTCTTCGCTCTGGGAGGAGCGCTGCGGATTTGGCCGGTCTACGTCCTTGGAAATCGTTTTAGCGGACTAGTTGCAATCCAAGCTCACCACGAATTAGTCACGAGCGGTATCTACGGCATCGTTCGGCACCCCAGCTACGCGGGATTGTTGATCAACTCGGCCGGCTGGTCGCTGGCGTTCCGCTCCGGCGCGGGGCTGATCCTCACGGCGATCTTGGTCTTCGTCATCGTAGCGCGAATTGGCGCCGAGGAGTCGTTCTTGCGAGCGTACTTCGGCACAGAATACGACGAATATCGCTCGCGCACGTCGCGCTTGATTCCCGGTATCTATTGATGCAGGCGGTGCATCCAAAGTGGATCGAGGGCGGACTCGTGCTCGTCTGCGAGCGCTGCTTCAAAGAGCGGATTCCTGAGGAAGATCCCGACGTCGCTCAGCGCATCGGCGATTTTCACCTGCGTGACTGGTTGAAAGAGCGACTCAAGGCCGAAGGTCATTGGGGCCGAATCCGTGCGATCAACACGAGCTGCATGGACGTCTGCGCGCGGGGCCGGGTGACGGTCAGCATTGAGCCGGCGCATGGTGAGCGCGTGGTTATGATTGTCGATCCTGTTGAAGATCGCGAAGAAATTTACCGGGTAATTATATCGCGGGTCGCCGCCTAGCAACGCCGCACCTTCGAAGCACAGAGTTTCGTAGCAAAGCGCTGCACCGGGCGAACCAGGCGACGATGCCGACGTGGAGTCGCTTCACCGACCGATCGTCATTGCGCGAAAAACGAACAGCGTGTTGCTTTGCCGGCTGCCGCCAGGAATCGGCGCACCGGCGGGAACGTACAGAAGATCGTCGATGACGGCCGCGCCGGTCCCGTGGCGCCCTTCCGGCATTACGCCGAAGTCCGTCCAACAATTTCTTCGATTATCGTAGCCGAAGACCGTTGAAAACGCGCCGGCCATACCAGCTTGCTCGCCCCCCATCACCCAAATGCGTTGGGTAAAGACCGCGACGGCGATTCCGCTTCGCGCGGCCGGAAGCGGCGCGGCCGACGTCCAGCGATCCGTCTTGCCGTCGTAAACGTCGACGTACGCGGTATTATGCGCGGGCGTATCGATGCGTCCACCAATCGCGTATAGCTTGCCCTCGAATTCGACTAGGCCCATGTGATCGCGACCCACGGATAGCGGCGCCCGAGTGAGATAACGGTTCGCGTGTGCATCGTACACGAGATGCGTGGGGACGCTGTGGACGTCGCGTCCCCCGACGAGATGAATTTCATCGTGAAACACCGCAACAGACACTGACCCCAACGCGTGAGGGAGTGGCGCAATCGGCGACCAGCGATTCGCCATAGGATCGTAGGCATTTGCGTCGTCAACGGCCGAGTTGTTTTGCGCGGCGAATCCGCCGAATGTATAGATCTTGCCGTGATAGCCGACCGCGCCGACGTGATTCAACCCTCGCGGTAAAGGAGCGACGTCGCGCCATTGGCCATCGAGCACGTTGTCGCGAAGCGTCGGACGGAAGACTTGAACGAGGGATTGGTCGACGTTGCCGTTAGCGTAACCGCCGATGACGTACAAGGCATCGTCCACCGTCGCCACCGCGACCTCGCTGCGTGCAATGGGCAGCGGTGGCCCCGCACTCCAACCTCGTCCTAGCGAAGTCGCCGCGATAAGCACGATCGCCGCGGCGCTGACTGTCGCAGTCGTGCTTCGCATTGCAGCCCCGCTAAAGACGACGCAATGAGCCGGCAAGCGCGACGCCGCCGGAGTTACTGAAACTCGAACTCGGCGAGATTCTTTTCGATCTTGCGTTTGACGCGCTGTAGCGCGTTGTCGATCGATTTGACGTGGCGGCCGAGATCCCGCGCCATCTCTTGATAACTCTTGCCTTCGAGATACGATTCGAGCACTTGCGACTCGAGCTCGGAGAGATTCTGACGGATCCGCTGACGGATGTCGTCGGAGACTTCCTGCGTCACGACGAGTTCTTCCGGATCCGACGTTTTCTGCGACGCCATGACGTCGAGCAGCGTGCGTTCGCTGTCCTCGTCGTAGATCGGTTTGTTCAGGGAGATGTACTGGTTGAGCGGGATGTGTTTCTGACGCGTCGCCGTCTTGATCGCCGTGATGATCTGGCGCGTGATACAGAGCTCGGCGAAGGCCCGGAAGCTCGAGAGTTTGTCGGCCTTGAAGTCGCGAACGGCCTTGTAGAGCCCAATCATTCCTTCTTGAATGATGTCTTCGCGGTCGGCGCCGATCAAAAAGTAACTCTTCGCCTTGATGCGGACGAAATTCTTATATTTGTTGAGAAGGTACTCCATCGCGAGGTTGTCTCCGGTCTTCGCGATGGCCACCAAATCTTCGTCGACTCGGTGCTGGTACTCCACTCCATCCGGCACGGGATGGGTCATTGCCATTTTTTTCTTTGCCTCGTGGTCGTGACGTGCCGCATACGCAGGCCGCAGCCCGTCGGGCGCGGCACATCGACGCTAGTATATAAGAGGTTCCCCCTCCCTCGTCAAGGACGGAGCGAGCATTCGGCCTGGCGGCGCGCCTCATACAGCAAGATGGCGGCGGCGACGGAGGCGTTCAGCGAGGCCACCCTCCCCCGCAGCGGTATGCGTACCAAATAATCGCACTCTCGCTTGGTGAGCGCCGTCAGGCCTTTGCCCTCGCCGCCGATCACAAGCGCCAAGTCGCGGTTTAGATCCGCCGTATCGATATCAATGGCGTCTTCGGACGCGTCGGCGCCCACGACCCAGACGGCTGCCTCTTTGAGGGTCGCTATCGCGCCCGCGATATTTGCGACGCGCGCGATCGGCAAGAATGCGGTCGCACCGGCGGCGGCCTTTCTCACGGTTGCGTTGATGCCCGCCGCGCGCCGATCCGGCAGAACGACACCGTTCGCGCCGACCGCTTCCGTCGTGCGAATGATGGCGCCCACGTTATGTGGATCGGTGAGGTGATCGAGCACGACGAATGTGCGATTGCCGCCAGAGCCACGCGCCAACAGTTCCCGTAGCGTGACGTATGGAAACGGCGGCGTAAGGGCGACGACGCCCTGATGCGCCTTGAAGGGCAGCCGTTCGAAAAACGAACGCGGCTCAAAATGAATCGGCGTCTTTCGCTCTTTCGCGGCGCCGACGATACCGCGTAGCGCCGGTTCGGCGGCGCGCGCAGAGTTAACGTGAATTTCCCGGAGCGCTTCTCCGGCGCGCAACGCCTCGTCGACGGCGTGAATGCCGTAAACCAGATCGTCGAAATCGAAAGAAGCTTGGCGCGATCGTTTAGCCAATGCGTAGGAGCCCGTCAGCGTCCTACAACGGCGCAGCGGCAAACGACCACGTCGTTCCCCGTTTATTATCGTTGACCTCGACCCCGCAGCGTTGCAGAGCGGCGCGAAGGCGATCGGAGGTCGGCCAATCCTTGTATCGTCGCGCCTCATCGCGTACGCGCAAGACTCGATCCAGCGCTTCTTGCGGGGATGCGCCTGCGACTGCTGCGCGTATCGCCTCGTCGTGCGCGCCGTCGAGCGCCGCCTGCAGTCGCGCAACGAAATCCGCGGGCAGCGTTGCAACAGGTTCTTCTAGCCACTCGTCGGTTGGCGCAACGCCGAGCACGCCGAGCCAGTAGCGTAAGCGTTCGAAGCCGGCCGATGCTCGACTGGGATCGGCCATCGTTGTTGCTCCGGCGGCGAAATCGTAGAGCACCGCCAGGGCCGCCGCCGTGTTCATGTCATCGTCGAGTGCCGTCTCGATGCGAGCGTCGACATCGAGCGACGCAGGAGCCGCATCGCGATTCGCCTGCGCCAATAGACGGTATCCGGCCTTGATGCGTGCCAGGCCTTGGGCGGCCGCGGCGATCGACTCTTCGGTGAAGTTCATTACCTTGCGATATCCGGTCTGCAGGAACAGCCAGCGAATTGCTTGCGGATCGTGGCGCTCGAGCAAATCGGACAGCGGCTCGAAATTCCCGAGGGACTTCGCCATCTTACGATTGTCGAATAAGAGCAAGCCACCGTGCACCCAAAACTTCGCCATCGGCGGACGCCGCATCAACGGCTCGCTCTGGGCGATTTCGTTCTCGTGATGAGGAAAGATCAAGTCGGCGCCTCCGCCATGAATATCGATGCCGGTACCGTCGGCATCCAGCAGGGCGCGAGCCATCGCGGAGCACTCGATATGCCAGCCGGGTCGTCCGTCCCCGTGCGGGTCGAACGCCCAGCGCGGCTCGCCCGGCTTGGCGAACTTCCACAGCGCGAAATCGAGCGGGTCTTCTTTATGTTCGTCGACTTCGATGCGCGCACCGGATTCAAGTTCTTCGACGTTCCGGTTGGCCAGTTCACCGTACCGCGGGAAGGCCGAGACGCGATAGTAAATGCCTTCCGGCGCGACGTACGCATAGTCGCGCTCCATCAACTGCGCAATCATGGCTTGAATTTCGGCGATGTACTCGGTCGCGTAGGGCTCGAAGTCGTACGGCAGCGTGTGCAACTCGAGCATCGCATCTTTGAACTCGCCGTAGTAACGCGTCACGACGTCGCGGTACGTTTCGCCCGTTTCTTTCGCCGTGTTGATGCTGCGGTCATCGATATCCGTGACGTTCTGTACGTAGGTCACTCGATAACCTCGGTGCTTCAAATAGCGCCGCAGCACATCGAAGAAGAGAAACGAGCGCGCATGCCCCAAGTGCGCCTGCGCCGAAGGCGTGAGGCCACAAACGTAAATCCGAACCTCGCCGTCGCGCAGCGGAACAAACTGTTCGACGCTGCGCGTTCGCGTGTTGTACAGTCTCAGATTACCCAGCTCCAGGCGTCTTCTTCCGGTGCGGTACCGTGCTCGAGATCGGCGAGGCGGTTTTCGAGTTCATTGAGTCGGCGCCGCACCGCGACGATTGCATCAGTCGTTGGATCCGGCATCTCGACCTGTGGACGATTTGGAACGATTCGAATGGGCTTGCCATCCTGCGCGACGACGCGCGCCGGAACTCCGACGACCGTCGCGTTCGCCGGCACGTCCTTGACCACGACCGAACCGCCCCCGATCTTGGCATTGTCACCAATGAAGATGGCGCCGAGCACGCTCGAGTTCACGCCCACGGTGACGTTGCGGCCCAACGTCGGATGGCGCTTTCCATGCGAGAGGCTCGTGCCCCCCAGCGTAACGCCTTGATAAATCGTGCAACCGTCGCCGATTTCGGAGGTCTCGCCGATGACGACGCCCGAGCCGTGATCGATGAAAATACCTTTGCCGATCTTAGCAGCGGGATGGATTTCGATTTGCGTGAGAAAACGCGAGAGATTTGACAGCCATCGGGGCAGAATCGGCACGCTCGCGCGATAGAGCCCATGAACGAACCGGTGCGCCACGAGCGCGTGAAACCCGGGGTACGAAAGTACGACGTCTAGCCAGCCCCTCGCCGCCGGATCGCGTTCCAGCGGCGCACGCAGATCGGCCAGGATATCGGCCAGGGGATTGCCCATCTGCATCAGTTTAACTCAGTTGGTCAATCCGTCGGTTCCGCTTTACCTCTTAGAATGCGATCCATAGGCAATGACGCCTTGCCAATATGGTGAGCTCGGTGTGCCCACCGTCAGCGTCACCGTTACGTCGCGCGTGTCGCCGCCCGCAGCCTTGAAATCTTGCGCGTCAATTGTCGTGAAATCCATCTCTGGACTTTGCGCTGACGCCGGTATTCGAAGCTGCCAAATCGCCAATTTTGCAGCCTCGTTACGGTAAACGAGCGAATAATCGTGGGTACCCTGGTCATCGGCCGTTCGTAGGAACGGCGTTCCATCGGCCCTCCGGCCTGTAATCAGCAGACCATGACTTGTCTTGGCCGGAAGTCGTCCGAACGCCGGATACCGGTCCGTTTCATTACCTACGACGAACGTGTCGCCCGTTTGAGTATTGCGCCGGCATCCGTCGTTGGTGTAAATAACGGTCTCATCGTATGGCCGATAGACGGTTTTACTGCTTGTCGACTCGGCCCGAACGTATGCCCAGAAGCGACCGCTCCAGGTTCCCAGAAAGGGTTGGTACAGCGCGCCACAGGGAACCGTCGCGTCGGCGACGTTTTGCGACGATGCCGCGACGGACGCCCGGCTGCACGCTAACGCCATCGCACCGACCGTGAGGACTACCGCTACCTTCATGACCTTTTTACACACTCCACTGCACGGCGGTTTCGCGGCAACGGGAAATGGACCCTCACTGCTTTAGGAGAGCAGCGCGAGGGCGTGCACGACAAGACCGGTGCCGTCGCCCGTATAGCCCATGCCCTCGCTCATTTTGGCTTTGACACCCACGCACGCGACGGCAATGCCGAGCCTCGCAGCAATCTTTTGGCGCATCTCTTCAATAAACGGAGCCAGTTTGGGTCGGTCCACGACGATCGTCGCATCGACGTTGCCGATCGTGAATCCCGCGTCGCGCGCAGCTTGCGCGCACTGCCGCAGCAGTTCCATAGAGTCGGCGTTCTCCCAGCATGCATCCGTATCGGGAAAGCGCGAGCCAAGATCGCCCAGCGCGGCGGCTCCGAGTATTGCGTCGGCGATCGCATGCGCGAGCGCGTCCCCATCGGAGTGACCCAACAGCCCGCGTTCAAACGGAATTCTTACGCCGCCTAAAACGAGCGCGCGTCCTTCGACCAGGCGATGCGCATCGAAACCATGGCCGATTCGGGTCATCCTTCGACAGGCTCGGGCTGGCGTTGCGTGCGCTGCCGCAGGATCGATTCAGCGCGCGCCACGTCGTCGGGCAGCGTCACTTTGAAGTTGGGGCTCGTGGCGGGAACGGCAATCATCTCGATGCCGATGCGTTCCAACAGCGCCGAATCGTCGGTTGCCGCTACTGCGTCGCGACGCGCCTTTTCGTGAGCGCGAATTAAGTCGTCTCGGTGCGCCAGCTGCGGCGTCTGCGCCGCCCACAGACGCGCTCGATCCAGCGTCCCGCGCACGGTGCGCGTCTCGAATGCCACGTCCTTGATCGTATCGACCACTGGGGTTGCCACCAAGGCGCCGCGCCCGCGCCGAACTTGTCGCATCCCCGAGCGCACGTCGGCGGCGGTGATCAAGGGGCGCGCCCCGTCGTGCGTCAACGCGCCGTCGCATTCCGGAACCGTTGCACAAAGGCCGGCGTACACGCTCTCCTGACGAATCGCTCCGCCGCGAACGACGCTGCATTGACGGTAGGGCGCCAGCCTTGCAAGAAGCGATCGCATCTCGTCAACCAGATCCGCTTCAGTCACCACGACGATCTGCGCGACTTCTTCCATGCCGGCGAAGGTCTGGATCGACCACGCGACCATCGGCAGTCCTGCGATTTCCACAAACTGCTTCGGTCGTCCCAATCGCGTTCCACGTCCCGCCGCGACGATCACGGCGGCCCACTTCACGAGGCGACGCCCTCGCGTTTAGGACGTGCAAAGATCATGCGTCCCGCGACGGTTTGCAGCACGCTGGTAACGACGACGTCGGTTTCTTCGCCGATCAGGCGTCGCCCGTGTTCCACGACGATCATCGTGCCGTCCTCGAGGTATCCGACGCCTTGATGAAACTCTTTGCCTTCACGAATCACCGCGACATGCAATTCCTCACCGGGGAGCACTACGGGTTTGACGGCATTCGCGAGCTCGTTGACATTGAGCACTCCGACGCGTTCGACGTGTGCGATACGGTTGAGATTGTAATCATTGGTAATGAGCTTTGCATCGACCTCTTGCGCAAGTCGGACGAGCCGTGCATCGACGTTGCCGGGCGCCATGTCATCGAAGTCTCGTTCGCTAATCTCAACCGCGGAGAGCTCCTGCAGGCGGCTGAGAATGTCGAAGCCTCGGCGACCACGCGTGCGTTTGAGCGGATCTACCGAGTCAGAGATCGCTTGCAGTTCGCGCAATACAAAGCGCGGAACGATCAACGTTCCTTCCAAAAAGCCGCTCTCGACGATTTCGACGATCCGACCGTCCACGATTGCCGACGTATCGACGACCTTCGCGCCGCCGGCATGGCCGTTCCCAGCAGTGCCCCCGGGGATTGGAACGATACGAAGTCGCGCGCCGACGCGCGCACCGAGATATGCGGCGAACACCGCGACGATGAGGTACAGCACGATTGCGATGTACGTGCCGGCGCGGCCCATATCGGAAATGAACTCGAAGACGATGCCCTTGATGAGAAAGGCAATCAAGAGTCCGAAGATGAGGCCCGCCGCGCCACCGGCGATTTCGGCCGGCAGCAATCCTTCGATCGCGCCCTCGGCCTGGCGCAGCTGGCCTTCGAACAACGCCTGAGCGAAGGGCGCGAGCAACGCGCCGATAATCGCTCCGGCCACCGGCGAGAGCAGCAAAAAGGCCAATTGAATCTCTTCGTTGGCGAAGTGTGGCGAGAAGAGACTGAAGTACGCCTCGCGCCCTAAAAGAAAGCCCGCCACACCGAATACGACGACGAAGAGGGCGCGTAAGACGGTTTCTGAGAGTTTGCCCGGCGCTACTGGAATGTTACGAAGGCCCCACAAACATCGTTGGCAAGAAATCGGCCGCGGCGGGTAAGGCGAATCGCTCCGTCGACCTGCTCCAGCAAACCCGTCGATGTAAACCGAGAAATCACCGGAGCGTATGTTTCGATCACGTTGACACCATATCGGTCTTTGAAGCCTGCCAAGGGAACCCCCTGCGACGTGCGCAGGGCAAGCATCATGGCCTCGCCGGTGCGGCTTGCACCTTCCAACCGCTCGGCGTTCACCGGAATATCACGCCCTCGCCGTGCCGCTTCAACGTAGTCCGTCAAGGAACGGGTGTGTGCGAAGCGTACGCCGTCTCGATAGGAGGCGGCGCCGACGCCCAACCCAAGGTATTCCCCGTTGGCCCAGTAGTTCAGGTTATGCTTGCATTCGTGTCCGGGGCGAGCGAAGTTGCTGATTTCGTACTGTTCGTAACCGGCGCTTTGAAGCATGTCAATTGCGATGCCGTAGAGTTCGGCTTCGAGCCCGTCGTCGGCGAAAGCGTTCGGCTCGCGATCGCGCCACTCGGCATACGGCGTCCCTTCTTCCACCGTGAGTCCGTACGCGGAAACGTGATCGACGTCGAGCGCCGTCGCCGCCGCGATCGATCGTTTCCAACTCCCCGGCGTTTGTCGCGGAACGGCAAACATCAGATCGAGTGAAATAGAGGTGATCTTCGCGGCTCGAGCGGCCGAAACGACGCGTTCAACGTCTTTCACGGTGTGCTTCCGGCCCAATATGCGTATTTCGTCGGGTTCGAACGATTGCACGCCCATCGACACCCGCGTGATCCCTGCAGCGCGATACGATTCCATGTCGCCGTCGCGCACGAGTTCAGGATTCACTTCAACGGTAATTTCCTCGGCGCCGAGAAACCGGCGCATCAGCCGCCCCAGCAGTTCGCTGATGCACCGGCGATCGTACGCGTTGGGCGTTCCTCCACCGAGGTATATCGTTGCGGCGGGCTCGGATGTGACGCGTTCCATTTCCGCATAGAGCGCCGTTAGGTACTCGCGTGCGGCCGATTCGCGTAACGGCCACTTCGCGAAATCGCAATACGGACAGAGATACGGGCAGAACGGCAGGTGAACGTAGACGCCCAGCATCGGGCGAAAACTATGTTGCCGCGAGATGCGGGGTGACCAACTCCGTAATTTTACCGACGACATCGTGATTGACTTCCTGGATGCCGGCGCGGATAGCATGCTTAATAGCCCTTCGGCTCGCTCGGCCGTGCGTGACGATACAGTTGCCGCGAAGCCCGAGCAGCGGCGCTCCACCGTAGGTTTCGTAGTCGAACTGTTTGCGCAGACGGCGCAATGCCGGCGCCAGCATCGCGGTGCCGATCTTCGTTACCACGCTGCCGCCGAGCAACGCCTTGCGCATCACGTTTGCGAGGTCGGCGATCATGCCTTCGCCGGTCTTGAGCACGACGTTGCCGACGAAGCCGTCGGCCACGATCACATCGGCAACGTTATGAAAGAGATCGCGTCCTTCGACGTTGCCGATAAACCGAACAGGTGCGGCTTCTAACAGCCGCGCCGCTTCTAAAACGAGTTGGTTGCCTTTACTGCGCTCTTCGCCCACGGATAGCACCGCGACACGAGGCTCGGCGATATTGAGGACGGCTTTCGCATAGGCCGATCCCATGATTCCAAACTGTTCGAGCCATTCCGGACGGCAATCGACGTTGGCGCCCGAATCGAGCAGCACGGTTGGACCGCGTAACGCAGGCCAGACCGTCGCAATCGCCGGTCGTGAGATACCTTCGATCGTGCGCAATTTGATTAACGCAATGGCCAGGAAGGCTCCGCTATTGCCGGCCGAGACCACCGCATCCGCCTCGTCTTGTTTTATCAGGTTGACTGCAACGCCCAGCGACGTGCGTTCGCAGGAGCGCAGGGCGGCGGATGGCGAGCAGTCCATGGGAACGGCGTGCGGCGCGTGAACCACGCGAACGCGCTCGGCGCCTGGACCCTGCAATAGCGGGCGAATGCGGGCCTCGTCGCCGACCAGGAGAATGTGCGCGTCGCAGTGAGCAGCAGCAAGCAAGGCTCCGGCGACCGTTTCTTGTGGTGCATGGTCGCCGCCCATCGCGTCCACCGCGATTCGGGGCGTGCTCTTCCGTCCGCCCATTCTCAGAGCCGACGCACTACCGTCCACGGCAGCCGTCTTTCGGAGGCACCCTGCGAATCCTTGCGCTGGGTCAACATTTGCTCTTGCTCGAGCGCGAAGCGCCGTGGTACTATCCCACGGCTATGGCAAAGCGGTGCGAGGTCTGCGGCAAAGGACCTAAGGCAGGAAACAACGTCAGTCACGCGATGAATAAAACAAAGCGCCGCTGGCTTCCCAATTTACAGTCCGTTCGCATTGACGATCGCGGCGTACATCGGACGGCGCGAGTCTGCACGCGTTGCCTTCGATCGCAGCGCGTTGCCCGCCGCGCCTAATACCTACCCTTCGAAATGGTCCCATCCGGAGCGCTCCAACGGCGCTCCGTTCCACATTACTCCCGTTCCGGAAACCAAAACGCCGACGCGGCATAGCGGGCGCTTGAAACGTTTTGCGTACCGCGCGCTCAAATGCGGGAAAGCCCGCGGCTTTATCGCCACGATCAGCTCGTAGTCTTCACCCCCGGCGAGCGCGAAGCGCTGCGGATCTTCGCCGACTTGTATCGCCGCTTCGCGTGCCGCGTCGTTCACCGGAATGAGCTGCAGCGTCGCGCCGCACGCGCTCGCACTCGCGAGACGGCGCACGTCGACGGAGAGACCATCGGAACAGTCCATCATCGCGGTCACGTTCGGGCTCGCCGCAAAAAAGCGGCCTGCATCGATCCGCGGCTCGGGGCGCCGGAACGCTCCCGACGCCTCGGCGTTCGAGGGGCCTTCGAGTGTAATCGCGCGACGCGCGAGTTCTAGTCCAGCGCGCGCGGCACCGAGAGGACCGGTGACGGCTAACACGTCGCCCGCACGACCACCGGCGCGCGTCTTTGCATCCGATGGGCGGACCTCACCGACGACCGTGACGCCGATCGTTATCGCCGGCGCCTGCGAAAGATCACCGCCGACGATCTTCACTTTGAACCGACGGCCGCATTCGTGTAACCCTCGATAGATCTCGAGAAGGTTTTCGGCGTGCGTGTTGCGCGGAAATCCCAGCGCTACCGTCGCCAGAACCGGCCGCGAACCCATTGCGGCCAAATCGCTGAGCGCGGCGGCCATCGCACGCCAACCAACGTCTTGCAACGGCATCATCTCTGCAGTGAAGTGAACGCCCTCGACCTGCATGTCGGTAGAGATCACGCTGCGATGCGAACGCGATGGCTGCCACAACGCGGCGTCATCGCCTATCCCCTCCGTGAAGGCCGCGATCGCAGCAACGAATCGGTCTTCGGTCACGCGAGCAACGCGCGAACGCGACGTAACTCCGCCGCGGGATCCTCCTTACCGAACAGCGCCGCACCCATCACCAACGCGCCGGCTCCTGCGTCGACCAACTCCCGCGCATTGTCTGCCGCTACGCCGCCGTCGACTTCGATGAGGCAGCGGGGATTACGCCGTTCAATTAGAGCGCGTACTTCGCGAACCTTTTCAATCGCATGCGGAATAAAGGCTTGGCCCGAGAAACCGGGATTCACGCTCATGACCAACACGGTATCGCACTCCTCGATTACGTCTTGTAAGAGCGCGACGGGCGTCTGCGGGCATATGGCGAGCCCTGCTTTGGCACCAATCTCCCGGAGATGAACGAGCAGCCGCTGAGCGTGGGACGTCGTCTCTAAGTGGAACGTGATTCGATCGCACCCCGCCGCTCGAAAGTCGTCAACGTACCGTTCCGGTTGGACGATCATCAGATGCGCGTCAAAGATAAGCCGCGTCAACTTACGCAGATCGCCGATGATCTTTGGACCCCAAGTGATGTTCGGGACGAAGCGGCCATCCATGACGTCGAGATGAAGGTACTGCGCTCCGGCAGACTGCACCGCGTCAATTTCCTCCGCGATCCGTGAGAAATCGGCCGCCAGAATGGAGGGCGCAATTATCGTCATGCGCTACAACGGGCTCGGTGACGGCGACGCATTGGAGCCATACACGCGCGGCGGTTCCGTTCCCAAGCGGGTCTCGCCCGCGAGGGTGCCGTTGACATACATGTCTAGGAGCGACGTCCCGACCGCCGTCACGGTGAAATCCAATTTTTGGCCGGGTTCGGCATAGGCGTGGTAGATATCGTGTCGTCCCGTCGCATCGGTCATGGTGAGCTTGACGTCGAGTTGCTGATCGTTTTGAGCGTTCTGCGGAGCCGGAACGGAAACCAAGACGTGGACCTGTCGGAGGATGTAACCGGACTCGTTGGGACCCGCGCTGACCTGTAAATCGACCGGATCGTATGATGCGATCTTCGCGTCGGGCGGCGGAAGTTGGCGCGCGACCATGCCGTGCGGTGGTCCGCTCTTCCCGAGGGGCGTCCAGATGACTTGACCCAATTTAATGCCGGACCGTTCGGCAAGATCCCGAGCCTGATCGATAGTCAAACCAACGAACTTGGGCACGGAGATCGTCAGCCGCGCGCCGCGACTCACCACGAGCGTAACCGCATCGCCTTCATGTACGCTCACGAGTGGCGGCGGACTCTGCGAGATGACGTGCCCCTCCGGAATCACGTCGCTGCGCAGGTAGCGCACCTTTTCCAATTGCAGGTGCGCGTGAGAAAGGTCCAGTTGCACCTCACGCGTCGATTGATAGCGGAGATCCGGCATCAGCCGAGCGACGATTCCATCGCTGATGACGAACGACACCTGTCGACCTTGCCGGACTTGTTGTCCCGCCTCGGGGCGTTGCATGATGACGACATTCTTCGGATATCGATCGCTCGTGGTGTGATCCACCACCGCGGCGGTCAATCGCAGTCGTGCAACTTCGGAATTGGCGTCTGCGAGCGTCTGGCCGACAAAGGACGGAAGCGTCACCGTCGCCGACGACGGCAGCAAAAAGTCGTAAATCTGATGCCCGAACCAAACGACGACGGCGACGAAAACGGCTAGAACGAGCGGAAATACCCAATCTCGCGGCAGATAGAGCTGCGGCGACGACCTCAGGCTAGCGTCTCCGCCGGCACGAGTTCGAAGTTGAGATTGCTGAATTGGCGTTGGACGTCTTCGTGTTCGTCGAGCGCCTCGAGAAACGCCAACGCTTCTCGTAACGGCGCTCCATGCAGTTCTAACTTCGTCCTAGGACGCATGCCCAGATAAGCGTCAGAAAACTTGACGTCGGCGGAGCGAAGTGCATCGCGAACGCCCGCAAGGCGACCGGCGTTCGTATACACGATCGCCAGGTCGGAGTCGAACTCGATGTCTTCAACACCATCGAGCAACATCGACTCCATGAACGCTTCTTCCGGCTTTCCGGCCGGTTCGATCTCAAGGATCCCCACCGGCTCAAACATCCACGCCACGCTCCCGCTCTCACCTAACGTGCCGCCATGCCGGCTGAACAGAAATCGCAATTCGCCGGCAGTGCGGTTCCGATTATCCGTCGCAACGTCCACAATGACGGCGACGCCGTGGGGCCCGTAGCCTTCATAGCGAATTTCGTCGATGCCACGCTCGCCGTTTTGCCCCGACACGCGCGCGATCGCGCGCTTGATGTTCTCATGCGGCATGTTGAATTCGCGCGCCTTTTCCACCGCGATCTTGAGCCGATAGTTGGCCTCCGGGTCGGGCGAACCGGAGCGCGCCGCCAGAATAATTTCTTTGCTGAGTTTGGTAAAGAGCGCGCCCCGCTGCGCGTCGACCTTACCTTTTTTGAGTTTGATGTTATGCCATTTCGAGTGTCCGGACATAGCGGCCCTACTTTCGTTATCCGGGGCCTATAATCCAGGTCGGGAACCACATCCGCTGATGCCAGGCGTTCCACGCCAGTCCGTGAGCGGCCAAAACGGGATAGAAATACACGAATCCGAGGGCCGCGGCGGCGACATACGCGCCGGCACCGGCGGCCCCGATCCAACGCCCCTGCTGCCGCTCCCGCGCCCACCGCACGAAGCGCTGCAGTATGACGGCGTTGCAGATACAAATCAGGGGGATGTTGACGTAGAAATGGTAGGCGAACGTTAGGCGCGGCGAACCGAACCACGGCAGCCACTGCAACAAATACGTTATGACGATTAACGCATACCCCTTATTGCGTTCGCGCCACGCGAGCACGCCGACCCAGGGAACGCAGAGCAAGCCAAACCACAGAATCACCGGATTGGGAAGCGACGTGATTTCGTAGATGCAGCATCCTTTCGGATCCGTCGTATCCTTGCGGTGATCTTCATAGTAATAAGCGACCGGGACGTAATCGATCGGCCACTCCCACATCTTCGAAGAATATGGATGCGTCGCGCGTAGATTGTGATGGTACTCGTACATCGAGTATTGACGATAGACGATGTCGTTGAGGCTGTGGATCTCGCCGGGATCGGGCGAGTGGCGAAGGAGATCGGGAGCCCAGACCAACGCGTAAACCGTGGCGCTAACGAACAGGATGGTCGCGAGCGCGCCATCCAACCGGAAGCCGCGCGGATTACCCCATAGCGTGGGGGTGCGCTTGAAGAAATATCGCTGCAGCCAAATCAGCGTCAGGATGACAAAACTGACGCCGAAGCCCATCACGCCATACCACTTGGCGCTGACCAAACAGCCCAATGCGACGGTAAAGAGAATCAGCCAGAGTTTTGAGGAGCGGCCCTTTTCAATCGTCGGCGGAGCCACCGAACGAATCTCGTCCTCTGCGTAGGTTGCGCTGCCTTCGGGGGTTTGATACCGTACGCCGGCATCGCGCCGGTATTCGATCGTCAAGGGATCGTCTTCATAGATCAGCGCGCCGCCCTTATTCTGCGAGCGTGCGCCACGCTGGACCTTTCCACGTGCGTCGATCGAACCGCCGTCGGCGGCAAACATCACCGTCGAAGCAGCATCGCGCAGCGCGAGCGATCCTTCGCCGTAGGTAAGTTCTCGCCGTCCGTCGCCAAACAGCCGAACGAACACGACATATCGAGCGATGAGATAAAGCGCCGAAGCTACGTACAGCGTGACGATGACGGTCGACGCAAAGTCGAAACCGCCGACGCCTCGACCGATCAGCGCAACGATCAGTCCACCGATGAGTGACGCCGCCGCGCCGGCAACGAATGCGAACGCGGGCACCCGCACGTTCGCGCGTTCGCCGACTTGCGAGCTAATCCAAAACCGATAGAACGCATAGACCGCAAGCGTCGCGAAAAACACGACAAAACCCTCGGGCGTGGCAATCCGCGATTGGACGAAGTGCATGCCGTCGAAAGTCAACAGCAACGCGGCGATCGTCGCAAAGATCGTCGAACCCGTGATGCGCTTGGCAAAAACGTAGAGCAGCATCACGACGAGCGCCCCGAACACGACGTCGAGAAAACGCCAACCATAGGGATTGTCGCCGTTGCCGAGATGGCCGATGATGCCGTTGAGGAAGGTCCATCCCCCGAGGCCGTGCCCTTTCGGCATTCCGCCGAAGAGCATCATCGAGATCGTGATGAGCAGCTTGCTCAGCGGCGGATGCGTGTTTTCGTAGATCCGCAGGTTTTGCAAATACTCTTCGCCGGCGCGCGCAAAGTAAATTTCGTCGAAAATCCCGCAGCGCGACAGACCGGGGAGCGCCCAGCACGACGTCCCGGTGGGCGACCAGTAGCCGATAAACGAGAGAATGAAGTTGCCGATACCCAGCGCGCCAAGGATCGCATAGTCGAGCGGGGCGCGCAGCGCCACGAGTCCTTCACGGGGATCGAACCAATGCCTGACCGTCGACGACCATTCGTGGGCCGCCGCTGCCTCGGCGGATTTCGGCGGCGAAGTTCGCTTTTCCATTGCCGCTTCGGCCGTGCCGAGATATTGATACCCCAGCCAAAAGAACGCCGCCACGGCAATAACTGAAAGCGCGGTCGTACCCGGGCCCCAAAGATTTTGCGAGTTCACGCCCGGGACGCTCGCAGTAACGACGTGCAAATATGCAAGGCTATAAATGAGGTTCGCGAACAGCACCGCAGAGAGCGCGATCGCGGCCCACAGATAGCGTTTCGCAAAGGGAATGCACGCGATGGTAAACAGAACGCCGTTGAAAAGATAGCGCTCGTGCATGCGTGTGGAAAGCACGAAAAAGGCGAGGGTTGCGATCGCGCACCCTTCGAGTAACGATTCGGCACTGCGCTGTTGCACATAGCGCCAAACGACCAGCGCCAATGCGGCCAAAACAAGCAAAACACCCCACCCGAATTGCGGCAGCACGAAAATGTACTGACTATCCGGCACCCAAAACGTTCCGCGCAACGCCCACAGATTAAATGCGTTAACGCTGTTGTACGGGTAAACGTTGGAGCCATACGCGTAACGCTCCAATAGCCAAAGGAACGCGCTAATGGGATTGCTTGGGTGAAATGGCTCGGATAATAGGACCGCGAGCAGGATGGCCGCGCCGGCGCCGATCGCCAAGGCAACGACCCGGGCGCGGCGGCGCGGGGGATCGACGAACGCAAACGCAACCATCAGCGGCAGCAGCACCGCGGCTTGCGGTTTGATGAGCAGCGAGTATCCAAAGGACAACCATGCGCCGGCTATCCAGGCGAGGTGCGCGCGCGATTGCGGCTCCTCGTCTTGGCTACGCAAGAGCGCGTAGATCGCAAAGAGCGCGAGCAGGCCGGAAATTGAATCGACTTGGCCCCACACCGCCGATATCGTTAGCGTCGCCGGGTTGAAAACGTACAGCCCGGCCGCGCCTAAAGCAAGCGTCGCGGGCGCGAATCGGCGAACTATTGCATAGACGAGGCCGGCCGCTCCTAAGTCGGCCAGGATCGCCGGTAGTTTGACGAGGGCACGCAAGACCGCAAACGAGCGATCGTGCGCCGCGAACGCCGTTTGCCAGAGACGACCGATCGCGGCCAAAATATACAGATAGCCCGGGGGATAATCTGCGAATCCTGCGGTTGCGTAAAAGTTTGCGAAGCTGTGCCGGCTAAGCCCGATGGCCCAGGCCGCATAGGTCGAGACGTCGGTTTTGAAGCCTTCGTTTCTTATGAACAGTAGACGAACGGCCAAGCCGGTCAACAGCAAGGCCGCAAGCGCCCAAGTGACGGCACCTTGCCGGGCCGGCGCGCGCAGCGATCCGTTCACGGTCAATCGTTCAATGCGCCGCCGCGAGTCCAAGCGTGCCCAACAAATAGTCCCGAAGATCGGCGTTGGCGCACGTTTCAATGACGGCAAGATGCTGCGCGGCGGCCGCGTCGGCGGCTTGGCGAGCATGGAGTTCGTCGAGCGCTTCGACGATGCGTTCGACCGCACCGGCGTCGAGGGGCCTGCCCAAGGCATATGCGTTGCCGATCACGGAACGAGCCGATGACGAAGGTTGCGCGAGGGCCCACACGACCGGAAACGTCCACTTCCGCCGCGCAATGTCGCTTGCCACGGTCTTGCCCGTCTCGTCCACACTCGACCAAATGCCTGCCACGTCGTCGCGAATTTGGAACGCCATGCCATACGCGCGTCCCACGTTGCCGTATGTGCCGATTCGCCGATCGTCGCAGGCCGCCGCGAACGCCCCTAAGCGGCAGGACGCATCGAAGAGTTGGGCGGTTTTGCATCCGATCATTTGATAATAGCCGGGGAGATCGACGAAGCCTTGCGACTCAAAATGCAGATCGAGCGCCTGACCGTCGCACATTGTCGCATGGGCTTCATGCAGCAGCGCGAGCATCGCGAGTACCCTGGCAGCATCTAAGTGTACCGCAGCGTGTTCAAGGCTCAAGAAACTGAGGGCGCACATCGCGTCCCCGGCGTTGATTGCGGCGCCGATGCCATAGGCGCTCCATAGCGTCCGTCGACCGTGCCGAAGTTCGTCGCGGTCTTCGATGTCGTCGTGGACCAAAGAATAGTTGTGAAAGATCTCAACGGCGACGGCGGCATCGAGCGCATGCTCTAACGGGGCTCCTTCGCCCACGGCAACACGCATGACCATCTGGGGACGTAACCGTTTGCCTCTGCGTGCCGGACCGTAGGGCGAATAACCAAAATGGCGCAAAAGCATATCGGAGATCTCGTGCGATCCCCGATAGCCGGTAATTCGTTCTTCGAGAGCGCTCTCAAAGCGCTCGGCTAAGTTGAGACCCTTAAGCAGCGGCAGTAAGCTCCTTGATTCGCGCTTCCACCTTGTCCACGAGCCAACCCGGCGTCGAGGCGCCCGACATCAGTCCCGCAACCTCGACCCCGTCGAACCACTCTTCCTCGAGTTCGTCGGGTCCTTCAATATGATAGGCACGCGCGCCGTGCGATTCGGAGAGATCCGCAAGATGCTTGGTGTTCGCCGACGTCTTACCGCCGACGACGATCATGACCTCGACATCCTTTGCGAGCCTTAGCGCTTCACTCTGCCGATTATGCGTATCGGTACAGATCGTATTGACGGCGCGGACTTCATAGTACTTGGCAGAGAGCGCGCGTACGACGTCGGTGAATCCTTCGCCGGACCACGTCGATTGCACCACGACTCCCACCTTGCTCGAGCGGGGCAGTTTTTCGACGTCGGCGGGGCGTTGTATGCACCAGGCTCCGGGAACGTGGCTCAGCGTTCCCTTAACTTCCGGATGATTCGGATCGCCGATCACAACGATTTTATAACCGTCGGCCTTTAACTTCTCTGCCTGAACGTGAATCTTAGTGACCATGGGACACGTGGCGTCAATAATCTCGAGCTTCTTTTCCTTGGCCTTATCGAAGACTTCGACCGGCAAGCCGTGTGCGCGCACGAAGAGTGCGCCGGAATCGACTTCGTCGACGTTGCCCGCGTTCTTCAGCCCGCGGCCCTGCAACGACTCGACCATCTGCGGATTGTGGACGACGTGCCCGAGCGTCGTAACGTCGCCGCGTGACGCGATCGCCTCTTCCGCCTTCTTCACCGTGATCGCGACGCCGAAACAAAACCCTTGGACCGATGCCTTACGTATCTCCACTCGTGCCCCTCGATAGCGTAGCGATTGCGTTCATGACCTCATCGGTAAACTTCGCCAAATCATCGCGACTTGCTTTCCGGCCCGTCGGAATCGCAAGCGGCCGCCCAAACGCCACGCGAATCTTCCCGAAGCGCAGGGCACGGTCGGTTCCACGAATCGACACGGGTACTACCGGTGCCCCGGCCCACGAGGCCAAGAGCGCGACGCCCGTTTGAGCGGAAACCATGCCTGCACGATTGCGCGTCCCTTCGGGAAAGATACCCACGGCGCCGTCCTTCTGCAACACCTGAAGCGATCGTTTAATCGCCGCCGTTGCGCTGCCTTGCCGATCGACTGAATATGCTCCAAGCCCGCGAATGATCGGGCCCAAAAGAGGAATCGCAAAAAGTTCTTTCTTCGCCATGTAACTGATTCGTCGTGGGCAAAGGCATCCCATGACGGGCGGATCGAGATACGAAACGTGGTTGCAGGCGACGATCAACGGTCCCGTTGGGGGCACGTGCTCCGTCCCGGTTACTTCGGCTCGCCAGAGCACGCGCGCCATCGTCGCGACGACGAACTTTGCAAGATCGTAAAACCACGTAATCACGCAATGTCATCCTGTTCCTTCGACTCGGCGTTAGAGGAGACGATCTCGCAAATTTCGTTCACGACTTGCTCCGCATCTATCTCGCTGGAATCGATGATGTGAGCGTCCGGCGCGGGTGCCAAGGGCGAGACGGCGCGAGTTCGATCGAGTCGATCGCGCTCTTCGATTTCCTGCGCGAGCCGATGAAACTCAACGTTCACGCCGGATTCTTCTAGTTGACGGCGGCGCCGCGCGATACGCGCTTCGATCGATGCGGTCAGATAGATTTTGACGTGAGCCATTGGCAAAACGACGGTACCGATATCCCGCCCGGCCATGACGACGGCGCCGCGACCCGCGATGCGCCGCTGCGCTTCGACCATTGCGGCACGCACACCGGCATGCGCGGCGACTGCCGAAACGATGGCCGTTACGTCGTTTGCTTGCAAGTCGCCGTCGCGCAGTTCATGCCCGCCGCCAAAAATGCGGAATCCCAATGGTCCCGATTCGTCCAGTTTCACCTGGATCGGCTCTGCTTCGGCGAGGCGCACCAAAGCCGCCCCATTGTCAATGTCGGTCCCGGTCTTCAAGGCGAGGTATGCTAGGGCACGATACATGGCACCGGTGTCGAGATAGAGCATCCGCAATCGCAGCGCCGTGGCGCGAGCCACCGTGGTTTTTCCCGATGCAGCCGGTCCATCGATGGCCACCTGCAACGGCATCTGCAACGTCATCGTTGCGCGATCAACTCGATGCGGTTGCCGAAGGGATCGTAGTAAAAGCCACGTGTTACCGTTGCTTCGGCATGGCGTAGTTGCCCTTCAGCCGAAACGCTACGCCCCTGTGGCAAAGGCGCGATCGGTCTACTTCTGTGCGGCATGCGGTTTCGAGTCGACACGCTGGCTTGGGCGCTGCCCGCAGTGCGAAGCCTGGAACACGTTCGATCAGCGTCCTTTTGCGGTCCCGAGCCGATCGACACAAACGCGCGCAGCAGCCGGCAATGCTGGAAAGCCAATCCCCCTGCATGACGTAGATTCAGCCGGCGTCCGGCGATTGCGCAGCGGCATAGGAGAGTTCGATACGGTGCTCGGCGGCGGCATCGTCCGAGGAAGCGTAACGCTCGTTGGCGGCCCGCCAGGCGCCGGAAAATCGACGCTCGTGTTGCAAATTGCGTCGCGGTTGTCGGCAGAGGGCGACGTGGTATACGTTTGCGGCGAAGAGTCGGCCGCGCAAGTGAAGCTGCGCGCCGACCGCGTCCTCACGTCATCCGTCGACGCAGACGCAGTTCGGTTGCAAGTCTTTCCGGAAACGAACTTGCGCGTTATCCTCGACGAACTCGAGCCACGGCCTCCACTCGCGTTGGTCGTGGATTCCATCCAAACGGTTTGGCTTCCCGAAGCGGAAGCCTACGCTGGAAGCGTTACGCAAATTCGCGATTGCGCCCAGGCGCTCGTCGAATATGCAAAACGAACCGGATGTGCGGTCTTTATCGTCGGCCACGTCACGAAGGAAGGCGCAATCGCGGGGCCGCGTCTTTTGGAACATCTCGTCGACACGGTGTTGTACTTTGAAGGCGAACTCAGCAGCGAATACCGAATTCTGCGCGCGTACAAGAATCGTTTCGGCTCGATCGATGAAATCTGCGTCTTCGCTATGCACGACGCGGGATTGCAGGAGGTTGCAAATCCGTCTGAACTCTTTCTGGGCCGCCGCACGCAGCGGCCCAGCGGCTCATGCGTGGCAGCCTGCATCGTCGGATCGCGCCCCGTATTGATAGAAGTTCAGGCTCTCGTCGGCGAGACGAGTTACGGCATGCCCCGGCGGCTCGCAAACAATCTCGATCAGCAGCGCTTGGCCATGATTCTTGCGGTATTAGAGCGGCGCGCGGGTTTTGCTCTCGGCACGCACGACGTTTATGCTTCCGTCGCAGGGGGGCTGCGCATTAGTGAACCGGCCGCCGATCTCGGAATCGCCCTTGCCGTCGCATCATCGTTTCGAAATCTCGCTCTCCCGGCGCAGGGCGCCGTCTTTGGAGAATTGGGACTGTCGGGCGAAATACGAACGGTGAGCGGCGCCGACCGTCGCGAAGGCGAAGCGCGAAAGCTCGGATACACGCAGATCATCTCACCGCGAAACACAACCGATATCTCCGGCGCCCTTCGCGCGGCATTCGACTGAACGTAACGGCATGGGTGACGGCGCGCTCTTTGAGATCGTTCCGAACGTTTCGGAGGGCCGGGACAGCACAATCGTCCAGGCCGCGGTGGCCGTCGTTGGTGCGACCGGCGCCCGCGTCGTCAACAGCAGCAGTGACGCGGTGCATCATCGCAGCGTTTTGACGATCGTTGGAAGCGCCGACCAAGTCGTCGAGGCTGCCGTCGCGTTGGCCGGCGTCGCGGTAGAACGAATCGATCTGCGGGCACATAGCGGGGTCCATCCGCGTATCGGCGCGCTCGACGTCTTGCCGTTTGTGCCGTTGCGCGGCGCGACTCTCTCCGACGCCGCCGCACTAGCTCACCGCGCCGGCGCCGAAATTTGGAAGCACTATCGAATCCCTTCCTTTTATTATGGCGCCGCGGCTCGGACCGCCGAACGCGAATTCCTGCCGGAAATTCGGCGCAACGCCGCTTGGCTACCTGACGAAGGCGACGTACCACGCCACGTCAGCGCCGGCGCAATTGCGATCGGCGCGCGCGAAATACTGATTGCATTCAATATCGAACTCGCCACCGACGACCTGGCCGCAGTCGCCGACATTGCACGGACGATTCGAGAAAGAAACGGTGGCCTCCGCACGCTTCGAGCGCTTGCGTTTCCTCGCCGAAAGGGTTGCGTGCAGGTCTCCCTCAACGTGACAAACTATGCTGCAACGCCGCTCTATCGCATCGTCGAGTTGGTTCGCTCACTGGCCGCCCGACACGGCATCGACGTGATCGGCTGCGAACTCATCGGCTGCCTGCCATGGTCGGCAGTAGAGGCAACGGCAGCATATTATTTAGGAGTTACGGCCCTGTGATTCTTCGACTCAAGGTTTTGGCAATCGCCGCATGTGTGATGCTGCTTCCGCTCGTCGCTCGCGCGCAGAATGGCCCGGGCGATGCCGGCATCTTTACAACTCGCTTGGCGAATGGGCTGCGGGTCGTGGTCGTCGAGGACCGAGCGGCCCCGGTCGTCCAGAGCGGCGTCTGGTATGGTTTCGGCTCGCTCGAAGAGACGCCCGGGAAAACGGGACTCGCGCACGCCCTGGAACACATGCTCTTTCGCGGCACGTCCCAAGTGTCGGCAGGCGGTCTCGACGACATCATTGCGAGGCTCGGCGCGCGCATGAACGGCGAGACCAACTACGACTATACGCACTTCTATTTTGAGATGCCGGCCGATAAACTCGACGTCGCACTGTATATCGACGCCGATCGCATGGCCCATGCGGCGCTGCGCGCCTCGGATTGGGCGATCGAGAGCAGCGCCGTTCTCAACGAAATCGACGGCGATGAGAGTTCGCCGTTCTTCAATCTCCTCGCGCGCGTACGCGCCGCGGCTTTTCCGAATCAGCCAAGCGGACGAACTCCTCTCGGAAACCGGGAAGACGTCGCACGAGCCACAGTCGCAGACATCAGCCGCTATTACAAGCAGTGGTATGCGCCCAACAATGCAACGCTGGTTGTGGCCGGCGACGTCAATCACGCGATCGTATTTGGCAAAGCGCAACGGTTTTTTGGCAGCATCCCCGCCAGACAGCTTCCCCCACGCCCAAATCTGACTCCCATAGCGACGCGCGGAGAAAGCGTTGAAGCGCAGTTTCCGTTCCCGTTCGAAATTGTCGACTTGGCCTATGCCGTTCCGGGCGACACCGAGCGCGGCGAGCCCGCAATTAGCACGCTTTCGACGTTGCTCGAAAACCAGCGTTCGCCGTTTTACCGAGACCTGGTACAGAGCGATATCGCCTTGGCCATAGAAGCGAGCGCCGATACGCAGTTAAAGGGGGGACTGCTCCACGTTTTCATTATCCTCAATCCAGGACATACCGCCGCCGAGGCGCAGGCAGCGTTTCAGAACACGTTACGATCGGTCTTTCAAGACGGCTTCGATCCCGATCTCGTTTTGGCCGCCAAGCGATTGACGATTGCGGAGCGCCTGTACGCGGCCGACTCAATATCCTCGATGGGCGACCTATCGGGCTACACCTACGGGATCGTTGGAGAGAAGTTAGGCGATGAGGATGGCCGCTTGAGCGCTTTGACGGCAACCGATTTGCTGTCGGCGGCGAAAACCTACTTGAGCCTGCCGACGGTCGTCGGACACTTGAGTCCGAATGCGAGTCCGCCGCGCCGAACCTCTGACAAGAGCAGCGCCTCGGCAAGCGACGATTTCTCCAAGCGCGTGCCAAATGGCCCAATCGTCGAACCAGCCTGGATCGCCCGCGCGATCCGCACGCCGACGACCGCACGCAGCGTCTTAGTGCCGACCACCTTCACGCTTCCGAACGGCTTACGGGTCCTAGTGCAGCCAAAGACGGATCGACCAACGTTCGTTTTGCGCGGTAGCATCGCATCGTCTCCGGCGTTCGAGCCCCTCGGTAAAGAAGGCATCTTGCGGCTCGCCTCCGACGTCGCCAATTACGGCAGTTCCAACTATCCCTTTGCGGTGCGCCACAAAGCGACGGACGAAATGGGAACGTTCCTTACCACCGGCCAAGACTTCTCGGCGCAAGGGGAATCGCGCGACTTCGAGCGCATCGTCGCGATTCTCGCCGACGGCGAGATCAATCCGTCGTTCGAGGATCCGTGGCTTCGGTTAGAGCGCTCGCAGCTTGCAAATAGTTTGCAATCAGAAGAAAGCATTTCGGGCGTGATGATCGATCGCGCGTACAATCAACTGTTGCTCGCGCGCACCGATCCATCGCTACGCCAGCCTACCGCCGTGACGGTGCAAGCAATCTCGCGCGATGACCTACTGGCCTTCGCTAAGACGTATTGGCGTCCGGATCTGACGACGATCGCGATTGTCGGCGACATCTCACCCCAGCGAGTTCGCAGTGCCTTTGAGTCGACATTCGGCGCCTGGCGTGCGTCCGGCTCGCGCCCGGATCCGCGACTCATGCCGTTACCGCCCGCGACCAGCGGGCACGACTACATCGGCACCGCCGCGAATCAGGTCTACATACGGCTCGGTCAGCCCGCACTCGCGCGTTCCAGCCGCGATTACGATACGTTCGTGGTGCTCAACGAAATCTTGGGAGCCAGCGGCGCCTTTGAGTCGAGATTGTGGCAAGAGCTGCGGCAAAAGCGCGGATTGGTGTACAACGTCAGCAGTTCGGTAGAGGCCGGCGCCGATCGTGGCGACTTTCGAATAGAACTCAATGCCGCGCCGACGCGGGTTATCGCCGCCGTCGAGTTGGTGCGGCGGGAGCTGCAGCGCCTGCAAGCCGAGCCGGTATCGGTCACCGAACTTCAAGAAGCCAAAGTTCGCCTGGTGGGAAACGCATTACTCGATGAAGCGTCATCGATGGGCCAGGCTCGCCAGTTGCTCGACATCGCTACCAACGACTTGCCGTTAGATTACTATCGCACGCTCAACGATCGATTCGCTCGCATCACGCAGTCCGACGTGCGGCGAGTCGCGCGCGAGTATTTGCGGCCGAATCAGTTAGTAGAGGTATTCGCGGGACCGTCCGGACCCTGGGCGCAAGAAGCCATATGATCGAAACGGTCGATCCGACGACCGAAGCCATCCTCGAACGCATTCCGCGAATGGACGAAGCCCGAATCGAAGCGAAACTGGCCTCCGCGGCGGCTGCCGCAACGCGTTGGGCGACAACGTCGTTTGAACAGCGAGCGCAATTGTTACGGGCCGTCGCGGCGCGAATGGACGCAGAGCGCGAAAGCCTGGCGGCCACTGCCGTGCGTGAAATGGGCAAACCCTTGACGCAGGCTCGAGCAGAAGTTCAAAAATGCTCGGGGGCATGCGAGTACTTCGCCGAGCATGGCGCCGAGATGTTGGCGGCGCGGCCGGCGGTCTCAAACGCATCGCGCAGTTATGTCGCGTTTCGTCCGCTCGGTGTTTTGCTGGCGATCATGCCGTGGAATTTCCCGTATTGGCAGGTGATCCGTGCGGCCGCACCCGCCCTGACGGCGGGCAACGTTCTGTTGCTCAAGCACGCGACGAACACCACGCGCTGCGCCCTCGAACTCGAGCGAATCTTCGCGGAATCCGGTGCACCGCACGGCGTATTCGGAACGCTCGTTATCGGAGGTGAAACCGCCTCGAAACTCGTTGCCGATCGGCGGATCGCCGCGGCGACGCTGACGGGAAGCGAAGGCGCAGGCTCCGCAGTGGCGCAGATCGCGGGGGAACACTTGAAAAAGTGCGTGCTCGAACTCGGCGGGTCCGATCCGTTCGTCGTGCTCTCGGATGCAGATCTCGATGCCGCTACGACCACCGCGGTCAAGGCGCGCTTTCAAAACAACGGCCAAAGTTGCATCGCCGCAAAGCGATTCATCGTGGAGGCGCCGGTCTACGAGGAGTTCCTTGCCGGCTTCGCCCAGAAGACGCGCGCCCAAATCGTTGGAAATCCGATGGACGAGCACGTCCAGATCGGCCCCTGTGCGCGCGCCGATTTGCGCGGCGCACTCGAGAAACAAGTGCGCGACTCGGTCGAGGGCGGGGGCAAACTCGTCATCGGCGGCAAGCCGGTGGAACGGCGTGGTTTTTTTTACGAACCGACGATCGTCGCCGACGTCGGTCCGGGCATGCCGATGTTCGATCAGGAGACGTTCGGGCCGGCCGCGGCGGTGGTTCGAGCGGCCGATCGCAAGGAGGCGCTCCGTTTGGCCAACGCGTCGCCATATGGACTGGGCTCCAGCGTTTGGACTCGCGACGTCGCGGCCGCCGAACAATTTGCGACGAGGGTTGAAGCCGGCGCCGTTTTCATCAACGGCATGGTCGCGAGCGATCCACGCTTGCCCTTTGGCGGCGTCAAACGCAGCGGCTACGGCCGGGAACTCTCAACCTTCGGCATTCACGAGTTCGTCAACATCCAGACCGTCTGGATCGGATAGATAACTACACAACAAAGTCTAAAGCACTAGAGTGCCGTAGGACTCAGCGCCACCCCAAGCGGCTGGTGCAGGCCCTGCGAGATCGTTGCGGTCTGTTTCCAACCGTGGCCGGCCTGAAAGATCGCGACGTAGCCGTCGGTGTAGTAACTCACGTCGGCCAGGTACATGAACGCGTGGTCACGGCCGAAGGTCAGTTGGAAGGGTTGCGGACCAACCGTCAACTGCTGTTTGTACTGCGTCTTGCCAGGCGGATAAATGAAGACGCTCCCCGCGACGAAGTTCAAGGTGTCGTTCGCCACGACCAAGTCGCCCTTCTTATCAAAGCCGACTCCACGAGGATTGGTCAGGCCGGACAAGTTTAAGTTCTTTCCGGTCGTCTGGCCCGGCGCAAACTCATACACCGTGCCGTTCGTCAGCGTGACGTACAGATTGTTCGATGTATCGAGCGCCATCGCCATGGGAGAGCCATGGGTCTGGCTCAGCGGAATGGTCAACTTCGGACTCTTGCCCTTGCGCGCATACTCGCTGATGCAGATGCAGCCCTCGAGTCCCTGCGCGATGTAGATCGTGCCGCCGGAGCCGACCAGCGTGTCAACGGGATTCGGGCCGGGGCTATAGGTGAAAAACGGCGTCGTTTGGCCCGGATGATAGACGGTGACGGTGGACGCCCCGGCGTTGCTGACGTAGAGATTGCCGCGCTTGTCCATGCCCAGGCCGTCGGGAGTACTGATTCCGCTGGTGATCTGTCCGATCGGCGGCGGGTTACTGACCGTCGCGGAGTAAATCTCGACGGCATCATCGTACTGGTCCGATACGTAGACCAGTTTTTTGTGGCGCCCGGCATCCGGACTTATCCATCCATTGCTGCGGCGTGAGCCGAACAAAGGGGAAAGGCCGAACGTCGCCGTCTGGGTCTCCGGACGGATCGCCGGCTTGGCGGCTCCGCCGGGAGTCGATCCAACGATCCCGCTTGAGCCCGCGCATCCGGCCAATATGAGGCTCGCACAGGCCAGGTTCCACAATCGAAGCGTTTTGCCCTCAAATATCATGACGTTTCCTCCAAGTTCATCGTTTATGTGTAAGCGTTTACGGTAAGACGGCAAGGGATGCGCAATACCGCGCGACCCGTTCGATTCCCGAACGGACCTGATCCGCCGGCGCGACCCAGCTCAAACGCAACCAGCCTTCCAGCGACGGACCGAACGCGGCGCCTGGGATGGTTACGACGTCGTAGCGGTCCACCAGTTCGTGGGCTGCAGCGATCGAATCCGAGCCGTCGGCCAATTTCACGCAGACGTAAAAACTACCGTCGGGAGCGACGAAGCGAAGACCGAGTCGCTCTAAGCCGGCGACGACTTCGTCGCGGCGCCGGCGATACCACGCTGCGTGCTCCCGTACGCCGCCCGGAGTGTGGAACACTTGCAAGGCGACCCTTTGCGCGAAAGTATCCGCGCACGAGGTTAGCCACGCATGTACTTTGATCGCCTCGGTGATAAAATCGGCGGCCGCCAAGATCCATCCCAATCGCAACCCGGTCATCGCATTGCTCTTGCTGAGCGAATTCGTGACGATCGTGTTCGGATAGCGGGCGGCGCAGTGCGCCGCGTTCGAAACGAAGGTCTGCTCTCGATAGATTTCGTCGTGGATCAGCCAGACGGCAGGGCCGGAACGGCGTTCGAGCCCACTCGCTAGTGTCTCGGCGCCTTCACACGTGAGGACGCGCGCCGTCGGATTGCACGGCGAGCACAGGACGATGGCGCGAGTCGCGTGCGTGACCGCCGAGAGAATGCGTTCGCCGTCGAAAGCGAATCCATCGTCAGGCGACATGGCGACGCTGCGAACCATTATGCCTTCCAAGGCGGCCATCTTCGCGTAGGATGGGAATGCCGGCTCGACGACGAGCAACTCGTCGCGCGATGGATCGAGCAGCGTCTTGATCGCCACGTACATCGCCTCTTGCGATCCAACCGTCACGCAGACGTTGTGAGCCTTTTCCTTGGACGGATATGCATAGTGGCCCGCAATCGCGGCGCGCAGTTCCGGATCGCCCGCGTTAGCGGTATAGCGAATCCCATGGCGAGCGACGTGCTCCAACGCCGCCACAAAGTAGTCCTGGCGAGGCCGAAGCGTCGGTTCGCCGAGTCCAAGGTCGATCGAATTTGGGCGCTTTCGGGAGGCAAGCTCGCGAATCAGCGAGCCGGAGATTTCTCGCACTCGCGGATTCACACCGCCACCTCGTAGTCGCGCAGGGCCGAATTGAGCGACGTTTTTCTGTCGGTCGATTCGGTACGGGTGCCAATAATCAGCGCGCAGGGCGTTCCGTATTGGCCCCCTGCAAACGTCTTCGGCAGCGTGCCCGCAATCACAACCGCGCGCGCGGGAACGCGGCCCTTCAGGACCTCCGCGTGGCGTATGCGTGTATCGACGATCGGCGTGCTCGCGGTGATGACGACACCAGCCCCTACGACGGCCTGCTGCTCCACGCGAACGCCCTCAACGATGATGCTGCGCGAGCCGATGAACGCACCGTCTTCAATAATCACGGGCGCCGCCTGGGGCGGTTCGAGTACGCCACCGATACCGACGCCACCGGAGAGGTGCACGCCCTTGCCGATTTGCGCACAAGAACCCACCGTCGCCCACGTGTCGATCATGGTTCCTTCATCGACATATGCGCCGATGTTGACGTAGCCGGGCATCAAGATGACGCCTCTTCCTAGAAAACTACCGTAACGCGCCACCCCGGGCGGCACGCAGCGAACGCCCAATTTCTTGTAGTTGCGTTTGAGCGGAAGTTTGTCGTAGTAAAGAATCGCATCCCGGCGACGATCGCCGATCCAGCGAACGCGCCGCCGGCGAAAATACATCAGAATCGCTTGGCGCACCCAATCGTTGAGCATCCAACCCCCGTCGAGCGGTTGCGCTACACGTAGGCCGCCGGCGTCGAGCAAGGCGATGACCTTATCGATCGCGCGGCCGCGGCGGCCGCTGACATCACCACCGTTTGCGAGCGCTTGAACCTGCGCTTGCAGATCGTTGTGCGTCACACCGCTGTGCTACGGCACCAGGTAAGCTTACCCCCGCCGCTCGTCGGCACAGGGGCGGTTATGGCATAAATCGCATAGTTCTCGGGTACATCGAAAGGAGTCTACGTGCCCAACTCAAGCAGCGACGAACAACGCATCAACGCGATCCGTTTTCTTGCGGTGGATGCGGTCCAGAAAGCCAATTCAGGACATCCGGGTATGCCGATGGGCGCCGCCGCGTTGGCCTATACCCTTTGGACGCGCCACTTGCGCTTCAATCCGAAAGACCCGCATTGGCTCAACCGCGACCGATTCATACTCTCCGCGGGACACGGCTCGATGCTCCTGTACGCGCTGCTGTATCTTACCGGCTACGACGTCACGCTGGATGACATCAAAAGCTTTCGGCAACTCGGAAGTAAGACGCCGGGGCATCCCGAGGCCGAGCGAACGCCGGGCGTCGAGGCCACGACAGGGCCGTTAGGCCAAGGCATTGGGAATGCCGTCGGCATGGCGATCGCGCAAGCGCATCTCGGCGCCGCCTACAATCGCGACGATCAAGCCATCGTCGATCACTTCACGTATTGCCTATGTGGCGACGGCGATTTGATGGAAGGCATTAGTCAAGAAGCCCTTTCCCTCGCGGGGCACCTAAAACTCGGGAAGCTTATCCTCTTCTACGACGATAATCGCGTCTCGCTCGCCGGCCCAACCGACGTTACGCTGAGCGACGATCCGATCGCGCGTTTTGAAGCCAGCGGTTGGCATACGCAGTTTCTCGCCGTCGACAAAGGCAACGACGTTGCCGCCATCGATCAGGCGATCACCGTCGCAAAGAACGTCACCGATCGGCCGTCGTTCATCGCCGTGCGGACGCATATCGGTTATGGATCGCCTCGCCAAGACAACTATCTCGCTCACGGCGAGGCGCTCGGACCGGAAAACGTCAAGAAATCAAAAGAAGAACTTGGGTGGCCGCTCCAACCGGATTTTTATGTCCCCGATGAGGTGCTAAAGTTTTATCGCGAAGTGGGCGCTAAGGGCGCCGAGCTCGAGACGCAGTGGCGGCAAATCTACGATACTTGGAAACGCGCCAATCCCGATCTCGCCTCGCAACTGGAACGAGCGCTGCGCAACGAACTACCGCCCGACCTGCCCTGGCCGACCTTTAGCGCGGAAAACGGGAGCGTCGCCACGCGCGATGCAGGTGGCGCGGTGATGAACGCCATCGCGTTACAACTCCCCGAACTGGTCGGCGGTTCGGCAGATCTCGATCCCTCCACCAAGACGTACTTGAAGAATTGTGGCGACTTCGAACCCGGAAACTACGCCGGACGCAACATTCATTACGGCGTGCGCGAGCATGCGATGGCGGCCGCTACGACGGGAATCGCCCTGCACGGCGGACTCCTGCCGTTCGCGGCAACGTTCTTTAATTTTCTCGACTACTGCAAGCCGGCACTTCGGTTAGCCTGTCTCGCTCGAGTACACTGCATCTACGTCTTTACGCACGATTCCGTTTTTCTCGGCGAGGACGGCCCGACGCACGAGCCGATCGAGCAACTCGCAATGTTGCGGGCCACCCCGAACTGTTACGTCGTCCGCCCTGCGGATGCGCTCGAAGTGCTTGAGGCCTGGAAACTCGCCGTGGCCGGGAAGGGGGCGCCGTGGGCGCTGATTTTGACCCGTCAAAAGGTTCCGTTCTTGGGAGAGCGTGATGCGGCGGTTGCCAAAGGCGCCTACGTCATCGCGGAGGGCCAGGACGGACACGCGGATTTGATCTTGATCGCGACCGGCTCAGAAGTCGCGCTTGCGCTCGACGCGAAAAAGATTTTGGATCAGAAAGGGGTGCGAACCCGTGTGGTCTCGATGCCCTGCTGGGAACTCTTTGACGAACAGCCGCAGGCCTACCGCGACGAGGTCCTACCGCCGAGCGTCGGCGCTCGCATGTCGGTCGAGGCGGCGGCGACGTTGGGCTGGGCGAAATATGTCGGCGATCGAGGCTTCGCGTTTGGAATCGATCGCTTTGGCGCTTCTGCGCCGGCGGCAGCCATTGCCAAGGCCTACGGTTTTACGCCGGATAACATTGCGGACGTAGCGCTCCAAAAATTCGCACTCGCCGCCCACTAGAAAGAGAAACGATGGAAAACCAGATTCAGCAACTGCTGGATGCCGGGCAGAGCGTCTGGCTCGACAACTTGCGCCGGAGCATGTTCGCCTCCGGAGAACTTCAGCGCCTTATCGATCGGGGCTTGCGCGGGATGACGAGCAACCCCACGATTTTCGAGAAGGCCATCGGTGCCGGCAGCGATTACGACGAGCAGCTCTCAAAGCTCGTCGGCAGCGAGAAGAATGCCGACGCCCTCTTTTGGGATCTGGCCGTAGCCGACATTCAGAGTGCTTGCGATGCCTTCGCTCCGGTGTTCAAGGAGAGCGGCGGTAACGATGGCTTCGTGAGCCTCGAGGTATCGCCGCTCTTGGCCAACGATACGAACGGCACGATCGCGATGGTCGAAGACCTGTGGAAGCGCGTGAACCGCCCCAACGTGATGATAAAGATCCCCGGCACCAAAGAAGGTCTGTCCGCCATTGAGGAATCGATCTATCGCGGTTACAACATTAACGTCACGCTCGTCTTTTCGATTGAGATGTACGAGCGCGCGGCGCAGGCCTACATCAAAGGATTGGCACGTCGTGCCGCCGAGGGTAAGCCGGTCGACAAGATTCGATCCGTTAACTCGGTCTTCGTGAGCCGCATCGACACGGCGGTGGATAAGTTGCTGCAAGAGCGCATCGCCAAAGGAGAAAAACTCGAGCATCTCCTCGGTAAGACCGGCATCGCCGGACTCAAACTAACGTATGAAAAATTCAAAGAGATTTTCGAGAGTCGCGATTTTGCCGAACTGAAGGCAAAGGGCGCAGCCGTTCAGCGACCGCTATGGGCGTCAACCTCGACGAAGAACCCCAACTATCCGGATCTCATGTACGTCGAGAGCGTCGTGGGGCCCGACACGATCAACACGATGCCTTCTTCAACGCTCGACGCGCTGCTAGAGCACGGCAAGATCGTTCCCGACACGGTCGAATCAAATCTAGAAGACGCGCGAGGCGTGATGCGTGCGCTACAAGACGCAAAGATTTCGCTCTTCGACGTCACGCATCAATTGCAGATCGACGGCGTCCGCCTCTTTTCGGATTCCTTCGCGGCACTGCTTGGGGCGATCGTCTACAAACAGAAACAGTTGCAGTCGGGCGGCGCGGAGCGGGTGCGTCTCGCGCTGAACGCGTCTCAAGCCGCCTACGAGAGCGCGCTCGGTCAGTTGGTCGAGTCCGACTTTCTCAAGCGCATCTGGTCGCACGATGCGGCTCTGTGGTCCAATGACGCCGATGCGATCGCGATCATCAAGAAATCCCTGGGATGGCTCGATATCCAACAAAATATGCTCGACGAGGTCCCCAAGCTCAAGGCCTTCGCGGAAGAGGTACGCAGCGGCGTAGGTTTCGCGGTGGTTTGCGGAATGGGCGGCAGTTCGTTAGCGCCCGACACTCTAGCGGACACGTTCGGCACGTACGAGGGTTACCCCCGGTTGCTCGTTCTCGACTCGACGTCGCCCCAGCAAATCAAAGAACTGGAAGACCGAATCAATCTCGGGCAGACGCTCTTCGTCATTTCTAGCAAGAGCGGAACCACGACCGAGCCAAACGCATTTTACGCCTACTTTCACGAAAAGGTGTGTAAGCACGTCGGCGCGTCGGTTGCGGGACGTTACTTCGCCGCGATTACCGATCCGGGGACCGCGCTCGACAAAGAGGCGCAAGAAAACTCGTTCCGCGCCGATTTTCAGAACGATCCGAACATCGGCGGACGGTATTCGGCCCTTTCCTTTGTCGGCATCGCACCTTCGGCAATCGCCGGCTACGACGTCAACTTGTTGCTCGATCGCGCGCTTGGCGCAATGCACGCCAACGATCGCGTGGTAGATCCGCGCAGCGCACCGGGGGTACGCTTTGGTGCAACGATCGGAGGTTTGGCACGCGGCGGACGCGACAAACTAACGATCGTCACGCATCCGGAAGTGAAAGCCTTCGGCGCCTGGGCCGAGCAATTGATCGCCGAATCGACGGGCAAAGAGGGTAAGGGCATCGTCCCGATCGAGGGTGAGCCGCTGGGCACCCCCGACAATTACTCCGACGATCGCACCTTTGTCTACGTCGGCGCCACCCTAGCGCAACCTGACGCGGGGGCCGATGAAAAGTTGCGCGCGCTCGAAACGGCGGGTCACCCCGTCATTCGTTTGGCGATGAACGATCGGTACGATGTGGGCGAACAGTTTTACCTCTGGGAAATCGCCGTCGCCGCGGCCGGCGTAATTCTTGGCATCAACGCCTTCGATCAACCCAACGTACAAGAATCAAAGGATAATACCGTCGCGCTGCTCGCCCAATACGCTCGCAACGGTCGTTTTGATGAGCCGAAGGTCAACGTCGAAGGCACGGATTTCGACATTACCTATTTGTCCGGCAGCGCCCAAATCTCCGCGCAGAACGGTGCCGGTGCGCTCGCAGGACTGTTCGCTCAACTTCGGCCTCACGACTATCAAGCGATTACCGCGTACATCGCTCGCGATGCGGAACACGATGCGCTGCTACAAGAGATTCGTTTGAAGATCCGCGATGCGCAGCGGATTGCAACGACCGTGGGTTTCGGCCCGCGATTCCTCCATTCCACGGGGCAACTGCACAAAGGCGGTCCGGACACGTGCGTCGTGCTGCAAATCACTGCGGACGATCCTGACGATCCGATGATTCCGGGCATGAACGTCGGATTTCGCACGCTTCTGGCCGCGCAGGCCCTAGGAGATTGGATGTCGCTGGACAAGCGCCATCGCCGCGGATTGCGCGTTCACCTCAAGGGCGACGTCAAAGAGGCGTTGCGCGCATTGGCCGCCGCCGTCGATGAAGCCTTGACCGTTCGCGCCTAACGACGTCGTCACTGAAAGGATCGAGCATGCAGCTTGGCATGGTAGGCCTCGGCAAGATGGGCAACTATATGACGCAGCGCTTGATCGGCGGCGGACACCAGATCGTCGGCTACGATCGCGATCCTCGCGCCGTCCAGAGCGTCGTCGCCGCGGGTGCAACCGGCGCGGAAAGCCTCGCCGACCTTGTCTCCAAGTTGACGGAAAAGCCGCCCATCGTTTGGGTGATGGTTCCGGCCGGGGCGCCAACCGATGCAACGATCTCGCAACTCGCCGACGCGATGGGAAACGGCGGAATCATTATCGACGGCGGAAACACGAACTACAAAGACGGCTTACGACTCTACGAGGCGTGCAAGGCAAAGGGCGTTTCGCTCATCGATGCGGGGACGAGCGGCGGCGTGTGGGGTCTCAAGGAAGGTTATTGCCTGATGGTAGGCGGCGACGACGCGCAGGTCCATCGGTGTGAACCGATCTTCTTGACGCTGGCGCCGCCCAAAGGCTACGCGCACGTGGGGCCCGCCGGCGCGGGGCACTTCTCGAAGATGGTGCACAACGGCATCGAGTACGGCTTACTTCAAGCCTACGGTGAGGGCTTTGAAATCTTGAAGGCCTCCGCCTACACGTACGACCTCGGACAACTCGCGGAACTTTGGTGCCACGGTAGCGTCGTGCGGTCGTGGCTACTGGAGTTGCTGGTGCTGGCATTTCGCGACGATCCGGGGCTAGAGCAAATTCGCGGATACGTGGACGACACCGGAGAGGGACGTTGGACGGTCGAGAGCGCAATCGAGGAAAATATCCCCGCGCCCGTGATCACGCTTTCATTATTGGCGCGGATGGCGTCGCGTCAGGACGAATCGTTTAGCGCAAAGGTCGTGGCCGCACTTCGCAATCAGTTCGGCGGCCACGCAGTCAAAGCGGAGACGCATGCCTGACGCCGCGATGACCGCGTCGCCCGGAACCGGCGACGGGGCCGCCACGAACCCGTTACGCGTCGGCTTGCCGTCGGACCGCATCACCAATCCCTGCAACGCGGTATTTTTTGGCGCGAGCGGCGATCTCTTCAAGCGCATGCTGTTGCCGGCCATCTACACGATGCGTTTGCGCGGAACGTTGCCGACGGACTTCGCGCTCGTCGGCTTTGCGCGTACCCCATACGACGACGCCGGCTTTCGCGAGTACTGTCGGCAGCAGTTGGAGCAGTTCTTGCCGGGCGACCGCAAGCCGGAGGGCGCCTTATGGGACGATTTTGCCCGCCGGATCAGTTACATTACCGCAGACTTCAAAAACACCGAGCACTTCAATCAACTCAAAGAACGCTTGGAGAAAAACGACGACGCGTTCGGCACGGCCGGCAATCATCTGTTCTATCTCGCGACCCCGCCGCCGGTCTTCCCGATCATCGTCGAGCATCTCAAAAAGTCCGGACTGGATAAGAGTCCGAAGGGCTGGACACGCGTCGTCATTGAGAAGCCGTTCGGCACCGACCTCGAGTCCGCGCGGACGCTGCAGCGGGCGATCGAATCGGTCTTTCCGGAGAGCGCGATTTATAGAATCGACCACTATCTCGGGAAAGAGCCCGTGCAAGATATCATCGCATTGCGTTTCGCCAACACGATTTTCGAGCCGATTTGGAACCGCAACTACGTCGCGAACGTTCAAATCACGTCGGCCGAATCGCTCGGCGTGGAAGAACGCGGCGCCTATTACGACCACGCCGGTGCCTTGCGCGACATGATTCAAAACCACGTCATCAACCTGCTCGCCTTGGTGGCGATGGAGGCACCGATTAGTGCCGGCGCAGATGACATCCGCACCGAAAAATACAAGGTGCTTTCGGCGATTGCGCCGCCGACGCACGCGGCGGCGTGGCAAATGTCGGCGCGCGGTCAGTACGGCCCCGGAACGATCGACGGACATCCCGTGAAGGGTTACCGCCAAGAGATCGACGTCGCGCCGACTTCGAACACCGAAACGTTTGCGGCGGCGAAACTCTACGTCGAGAACTGGCGTTGGGCCGGCGTTCCGTTCTACCTTCGCTCCGGCAAACGTCTGCCGCGCAAGCTCGCCGAGATTGCGGTAACCTTCAAAGCGATCCCGCATCGGTTCTACGGCGAGTCGACGGATCAAATAGAATCGAACGTGCTGGTCATCAAGATCGAGCCTGACGAAGGAATCTCCATGCGCTTTGAAGCCAAAGTGCCGGGCCCGAAGGAGCACATCCGCAGCGTCTATATGGATTTCAGTTACGGCACGGGATTCGGCGTGCAGTCGCCTCCGGCGTACGAGCGCCTCATCGGCGATGCAATCGTCGGGGACCAGACGCTCTTCACACGCTGGGATGCGGTCGAACGGGCCTGGGAGATCGTTACGCCGATCCTGGACGTTTGGCAGAACACGAAGGATTTTTCGTTCCCGAACTATGCCGCAGGAAGCGAAGGCCCGGAGAGCGCGTTCAGCCTGTTTCCCGAGTGGCGCAAGGTATGAACTTAGCATTGGCCCCCGTTCTCGAAGAACTCGACGAACAGCATCGGCGCAGCGGCAGCGAGACGCAAGTGGCGACGATGACGATGGTCGTATTCTTCGAGGATCGGGAGATCGGCGAGCTCGCCCGAGATCGCATCGGGCGCTTAGCCGACAAGCACCCGTCTCGCGTCATCGTGCTCGATGCGGGGCAGCGTGAAGGCGTTCACCGCGTGACCGCGGGGGACTGGATCGAACTCGGCGTCAAGAACAGCAGCTCGGACGTTCTGCGCTCGGCAATTGCAACGTTGAGCGCTCCGGAGGCACCGATCGTGCTGCTGTGGATCGCTCTCGGGATCGGTCACGATCGGCGATTTGCGGCACTGTCGCAGCACGTACAGACGATCGTTTACAACAGCTCCCTGCTTGACGGCGGACATGCGGCGCTTTGCGAACTCGTTGAATATCTGCACCATCATCCGAATCTGCCGTTGGCCGACGTGGCTTATCTTCGGCTCGGGCCGTGGCAGGAGAGCATCGCGGTTTTTTTCGACGGCCAAGACGCCGGCGAACTCTTCGAACTCCGCCACGTCGAAGTGGCGTGCGGTTCGGAACCGGAAGCCTACTATTTGCTGGGATGGCTCGCTAGCCGGTTGAATTGGAAGACGTGCTCGAACGATGCTTTCCTCGACAGGCGCGGCGCGCGAATCAGTTTCCAGATGCACCGCCAGGGCGAGCCTCGACGAATAGCCTGGGTGCGCTTGGAGTCGCCACGCGCGCGATTTTTTGCCGACGCGGATCCTACATCCGAAACAATCCACTTGAGCGTTTGTGCGGGCGACAGGGAACAGCACCGGTACCGCGCCATCGTCAATCCTGGAATTGCGGCGTTGCTGGAACGCGCGATCCTTTGGGGACAGAATGACCGGATCTTTCGCGACTCCCTCGTTGCGGCCGGAAAATTCTTGCGTGCAGAAAGGAGTGGCGGTGATCAATTCCGCTGACGTTCGCATCTCTAGCAGTCGCGAGGATCTCGCGCGATCGTTGGCGGAGTTCTTCGCAGCGACGGCGCGTGCTTGCGTAACGCAACGCGGCGCATTTCATGTGGCGCTCTCCGGAGGACAGACGCCGCGACCGACGTACGAGTTGCTCGGACGCGAACCGCTCCGCAGCCAAATTCCCTGGAACAACGTCTTCATCTATTTTGGCGACGAGCGGTGCGTGCCGCCCACGGACGAACGCTCGAACTACGCAATGCTTGCTAAGGCGTTTCTCGATGCCATCGGTCTTCCTCCGCAAAACGTTCATCGAATCCGCGGCGAAGTCGATCCCGGAATCGCTGCGAACGAATATGCCTCGTTGTTGCGGGCGGACCTCGGCAACGTGCCGCACTTCGATCTCGTGCTGCTCGGCGTCGGTGAAGATGGACATACTGCGTCGCTCTTTCCGGGTGCCTCACCCGCCACGGAGGATCAAGCGCTGGTGCGAGCCGTCTTCGTTGCCTCGCAGGATATGTGGCGGGTCACCATCACGCCCAAGGTGATCAATATGGCGCGCCACGTCGCCTTCGCCGTTGCGGGCACGGACAAGTCTGCGATACTCGCGGACGTGCTCGAAGGTCCGCCCGATCCCGCCAAGTATCCTGCGCAAGCCGTGCAGCCGGTGGCGGGACAACTCCTCTGGTTTGTGGATGCCGACGCCGCTGCATTACTGAAGGAAAAGGCCAAACGCGGAACGGTCGCCTAATCGCAGACCGCTAAGCGACGAAATCCTGGAGAGACATCCTGGATAGGTGAAGCGTCTCATTGTCACAGCCGACGACTTCGGCGCTGCGCCGGAAGTGAACGAGGCCGTCGAGATCGCGCATCGCGACGGTCTTCTTCTCTCCGCGAGCCTGATGGTGGGGGCCGCATCCGCCGGCGACGCGGTGCACCGCGCAAAACGCATGCCGAACTTGGCGATCGGCCTGCACGTTGTGGTCGTCAACGGACGGCCGGTGCTGCCAGCCGAACGAGTGCCCGATTTAGTCGACAGCGAAGGCAACTTTTCCCACGATCTGGTGCGTGCCGGCGTGCACTTCTTCGTTGTCCCGCGCGTGCGATCGCAACTCGCTGCCGAGATCCGCGCGCAATTCGAAGCCTTTGCGCAAGCGGGATTACGACTCGACCACGTCAACGCGCAGAATCACATGCACGTGCATCCTACCGTGTTTGGGCTGATTTTGCAGATCGGCAAGGAGTATGGAATGCGGGCGATCCGCATTCCGCGCGAGCCGCGAGGGCGAACCTGGACCATCGGCCCGTGGCTTTTTCTGATGCGCGCGCGCGCTCGTGCAGCAGGGCTTTGCTGCAATGACTACGTTCTTGGGTTGAACGATGCGGGAACGATGACGGAACGGCGCGTCCTGGCAATGATGGAGAGGCTGCCTGAAGGGATCACCGAAATCTTCTTCCATCCCGCAACGGGGCCCGTCGCGCAACCGGATCGCGGTGCGCGCCATTTCCGGGGGCAAGACGAACTCAAAGCGTTGACGAGCCGGCGCGCTGCCGACGCCATCGCTGCGAACGGCATCACTCTGACAACCTACGGAGAACTGTGCCGCTGAGCTGGCTCTTCTTCACTGCCGCATTGGGTGGAGCGCTATATCAAGCACTCGCCGTATTTCGTCTTCTGCTATTTGCACTTCGACCCGTCACATTGTCGCGAGAGTTTTTGCCCAGCATGACGGTCCTCAAACCCATTGCGGGAATGGAAGCAAATCTATACGACAACCTTGCGTCGTTTTGCAACCAAGACTACGACGCCCGCTACGATATCATCTTTTGCCTGCCGTCGGCGAACGATTCCGCGCTCTCGATCGTGCAACGCGTAGCCGCGGATTTTGACTGGTGCCCTATCTCCATCGCCATCGGCATAACCGAGGGAGTTTTAAATCCCAAGATCGCCAATCTCGCAAAGCCGGGTGTCGATCCACAGGGCGATGTGGTAGTGATCGCCGACAGCGACGTTTGCGTCGATCGCCACTATTTGCGTGCGCTTTCTGCCGCATTTACATCGCAGCGCGTGGGCGCCGCCACGTGTCTGTACTCGGGTACGGCGAATGAAACAATCATATCGAGGCTCGGCGCGCTGCAACTCCAGGACGAGTTCGCGCCGTCCGTTCTCGTCGCATCGGCACTTGGCAAGATGCGCTTCTGTCTGGGCGCGACGATGGCGGTTCGACGCAGGCTGCTCGACGACGCGGGGGGCCTTTCCGCGCTCGGCGCATCCCTCGCCGACGATCACAAACTCGGCGAACTGATCGTGGGGCGAGGCTACGACATAGAATTGTCACGGTACACCGTCGCAACGGAGGTCGGCGAAAAAGCCTTCTCGGCGCTCTGGAGCCACGAATTGCGCTGGGCTCGTACGCAGTTCGCTCTCGCGCCGGCCGGTTACGTGTTCTCTTTTCTGATGTACGGGCTGCCGCTCGCGTTGCTCTATCTCGTGGTTTCCCGGAATCTCGGCTTGGGAGTTCCACTGGTAGCGCTCGTTGCGGCATTGCGTATCGGCGTGCATTACCTGTCTCGATCGGCACTGAACGCCCGTCGGGACGATCTTTGGCTCGTTGCGCCACGCGATTTTTTGAGCCTGGCGATTTGGGCGGTGAGCCTCTTCGGGCGAACGGTTCGATGGCGCGAACGAAATTACACTATCAACCGCTGAGGCTCGACCCATGGTCTTGGCTCACCATCGCGCTGTTCGCGGCCGCCATCCTCATACGGATCCTGCTGTACTTTCCGCTTGCGGCGTACCAGATCGATTCGGACGGCGTCATTGCCGGTCTGTGCGCGTATCGCATCGCGGAGCACCACTTACCGGTATTTTTTCCCGGTGGTTTTCGCTTGAGCGCCGCGAGTTGCTACCTGACGGCCATGTATTTTCACGTCGTGGGGCCCGGGCGCGTAGGCCTGGCCCTGACCGGCCTGACGTGGGGCATTCTCTACCTCGCCTTCACGCTGTTGTTCTTGCGAGCCGTTCTCGGCCGAAAACTCGCATGCGTCGGCTTCATTTTTGCGGCCGTTCCTCCGGAACAGTACATGACCGTGACGTACGTACCGTGGGGCTACGGCGAGATCATGGCATCCTGCGCCGCGACGCTGTGGCTGGCGGCGCTCTGGCGCGGGAGCGCCAAGTTGTGGCAACGTCTCGGCTTCGGAGTCAGCGTCGGGTTGGGCATCTGGTTTTCGCTCCAGACGCTCATGGTAACGCTCCCGGCGATCCTCTGGATCGCGCAGAAGCGGCGCCGTACGCTGCTCGATGAGTCGCTTGCGCCTGGGGTCGCGGCGCTCATCGGCATGCTGCCCTTTCTGATTGGAAACGTCACCCACGGCTTTCCGACGTTTACCCAAAACTGGGCCTCACGTTCCGTCAGCGGAGTGCCGCAATTCTTTGACAACTTCTCTTGGCTTCTCAGTTATCTGCTCCCCAAGTTGTTGGTACGGTCTTCCGGATGGGCATCCGAGACGACGCTCTTGATCGCCGCGTATGCCGTCGTCGCGTCGGGCTTTATTATTGCGGTGAGCAAGACGGGGCGAGCGCGACACGAAACCGGGCGCGTACGGGAACTCGCGTGGCTGGTCGCGCTGGTGCTGCTCGTAAGCATCGCCATCTTCAGCTCGTCAAACGCGGGTACGATTCGCGCCTGGACCGTTCGGTACATCGCGCCGATTTACGCTATCGTGCCGCTTTTCTGCGCATTGGGCCTTCGCGAAGTGTGGCGGCGCAGCCACTGGCTCGCCGCCGCTGCTATCGCCGCTCTGACGATTCCGAACCTTTTCTTGTACGGCTTGCCGGGCAGCGGCATGCGGACGGAACTCACCCAAGAGTTGCGCGACGACGCGCGGCTACGGCGAATCCTCGCGCAACGTGACGTTCGCATGGTGTATGGGAACTACGTGTGGGTGTACCACGTAAACTTCGACAGTCAGCAGCGAATTGCGGGGATTCCCTTCACCCCGGTGGTCGACTATTTCGGCTATGGGGGGGCCCTTGGTACTTCACCGGTACGCTGGGCGGCGCTGGGCAATCCGCAAGAAGTCGCCGCGTGGTCGCGTGCCGCACGTGCTACGGGGCGAACGACGGCGTACCGAGATCTTTTCCTCTTTATTGCGGATCGCCCGGCGCGCAATGCCGCCGGGCTCTTATCGTCGCTTCGCACGTCCCCCTAGCGCCTTCGAACCGAGCGTTTGCAGGTCCACGCCGTTATCGCTAAGGATCGTTCCTTCGACGCGTTGTAATTCGACGACGGCTTTGTTCAGATCGGTCTGTGCTAGCAGTTCGCTGCCGCGCGCCTGTGCGAGTTCGACCTGTCGCTGGAGCACCAAGAACGTCGTCGAGCCGCCGTTGTGGAATTTTCTTAACTCGCTCGCGTAGACGGACTCTGCAGCACTCCGCGCTTGGCTAGCGGCGGACAGACGGGAGAGCGCCGCTTGATAGGCCTCCAGCGCGTTCCGCGCTTCCGACTCGATTCGCTGATCGAGTGACTGCATTTGGATTTGTGCCTGGGCTTCTTCTTGATCGGCGATCTGTTTTAACCCACGCGCCGTGTTATTCTCGAGCGGAACGTTGAAGTTCAGCGCAATGTTGAACGACGGATATGCGCCGGTCCACATGTTGTGGAATGCCTGCGTCTCGTTCCCCTGCGATTGCGGCGGCGGGGTCGGACACGTAAACGGAAACGGCAACTGGCATCCTTGGATCTCGAAATTTGGCGGCCGTTGCAAGATTCCCGCGAAGCCGTTGCTTTGGTACTGTACCACGAGATCCGCTTGCGGTAGCGCCTGGTTGCGCGCATACGCCCGATCGAGCTGGGCTACGCGTCGTTGATCCTCGATTTGACGCACCTCAGGGCGTTGCCGTTCGGCTTGCATGACGACCGCTTGGAGTTCACCGACGCTCGGCAACTCCTTCACCGGAGACGAAGGTACGAGATTCGCGCTCCAGATGGGATCGTCCGGATCGCTGACGATTAGGGCCTTGAGTTGATTCTGTAGTTGCGCGACGGTTTCGATCGCCGAAAACACCTGCGACTGGAAATTTGCGACCTGCGTTTGCGCCTCGATGGCGGTGATCGCCGGAGCCGCGCCATGGCGGGCCAGCCGTAGCACGCTGCTCTCCTGCGCCTCCGCTTCGCGGAGCGATTCTTCTTGGATCGCCACGTTTCGCCACGCCGCCACAAGGTCCCAATACGCGTCCTCGACTTGCGCCAGCGTGTTGGAAACATCCACGAGCGTCTGAGCGCGAGCCGAATCTGCCGTAATGAAGGCCAGCTTGAGTTGATGTTTGGCGGCGTTCATCCCGGCGTTTTTCAGCAGCGGCTGCGTTACCGAAAGGTTCAGCGACGCCAGGTAATAGGGGTTGAATGAGTTGATGATCAGGTTATTGTGAGTGCGAGTCTGCGTGATGCCCGCCGCGTACTGCAGTCCATTGACGGTTTGGCCGTGAACGCCCGATTGAAACGAGTATTGATGCTGAATGACGTCGCCCGGGCCGGTGGTTACGCAAGGATATGGCGGCCCTACAATGGGGTAGCAAGTATAATGCCCAGCTATTCCTGGGCCCGCAAAGAAGAGATTCTCCGGCGGCTGCACGGAAAAGTTTGAGGAAGGCTCGACTTGTAAAAGAACGTCGAAGTTCGCCTTGGCTTGCACGATTCGATAGCGCGCGATCCGAACGTTCGATGCAGAAATGCCGAGGCTCGTGCTCTTTAACAGCGCCATGCCGACGGCGTCTGGCAGCGTAATTCCAACGAGCGGATTCTGCGTCACTCCGACGATCGCGGGATTGCTGGGCTGCGCGAGCGGCGCGTTATAGCCCGGCGCAACGCTCGGCACGGTCACCACTGGGGGCGACGGTATCTGGGTTGGAAGCATCGCGCGGCGCGGCAAGGCGTCATCAACCTGCGCCGACGTGCGCTCTACCGGAAAGGCCGCGATAGCAACGCCGATGGCGGCGACGATTGCCGCAAACGTGTTTCGCTTCACCACACCGCCTTAGTGCGCGAGAGCACGCGACCCCAGGGTTTGGAGGCTGACTCCGTTCGACGTCAGAATCGTCCCGTCGACGCGTTGCAGCTCGACGATCGCCTGATCCAGCTGCGTGTGCGCGCGCAACTCCAGTCCACGCGCTTGCGCGACCTGCACTTGCCGTTGCAAGACCAAGAACGTCGTCGAGGCGCCGTTGTGGAATCTTCGAACCTCGCTCGCATAGACAGCTTCTGCGGCACGGCGAGAAGTCCGCGCGGCATTGAGTTTGGCTAATGCCGACTGATAGCTCTGCAGCGCGTTGCGCGCCTCCGTCCCAATGCGCTCTTCAACGCCCTGCATCAAGAGTTTGGCCTGCGTGATTTCCTCGCTCGCCACGCCACGCATGCCGCGCGCGAGACTGCCTTGAATGGGATAGCCGACGACCAGCGCAACGTTGAAGGTCGGGAAATAGCCGGCCCACATGTTGTGATAGGCAAACGGCATCGAGCCTTGCGTGTTGGGCGGCGGTGTCGGGCAGAGGTGTAAACCGGCGACGTTGGAACATTCGCTTAACAAAAATGCCGGCGTCGGCGTCAAGATGCCCGCAAAGCCGTTGCTCAGATACTGCACTTGTAAGTCTGCCTGCGGCAGCGACTGATTCGCGGCGTAGACGCGGTCGATCTCCGCGGCCAACCGTTTCGCCTTTGCCTGCCGGACCTCCGGACGGTTCAGTTGCGCCTCGGCGGTAATCTGCGCCAAATCGCCGACCGTGGGCAGTTGCTGCACCGAGGTCGAGGGCACGAGGTTCGCCGTCCAAACGGGATCGGCGGGATCGGCGACGATCAGGCTCTTGAGTTGAACCTGCAGTTGCGACACGGTCTGCAGCGCGGAGTACACATTATCTTGGAAGCTCGAGACCTGCGTTTGCGACTCAACCGCTTCAACCGGCGCAGCGGCGCCGCGTCGAGCCAGGCGAACGTTGCTGTGCTGTTGCGCGACTGCCTGCGCGAGCGCTTCTTGCTGAATCGCGACGTTGCGCCAGGCGGCGACGAGATTCCAGTATGCGTCCTCGAGTTGCGAAATCGTATTCGAGGCGTCGATGAGCGCCTGCGCGGATGTCGTCGCTTCATTGATGAACGCGAGCTGCAACTGACGCTTCAACGCGTTCATGCCCGCGTTCTTGAGCAGCGGCTGGGTCACGGCAGCGTCGAGCGACGCCAGATAATACGGGTTATAGGCGCTGAGCGTCGTGTTGTTATAGTTGCGGCTCTGTTGAATGCCGGCCTGATAGACCATGCCGTTGCGGGTTTGGCCCCCAAGTCCGTATTGAAACGCGGACTCGTGCTGGATGACGTTCCCCGGGCCTTCGGTGAAGATGACGCCCGGCGTCCTACTGGGATTCGGCGTAACCACGTAGGCGCCGACGTCACCCGGGCCCGCCTCGATCAGATTCACCGGCGGCTGAACGGAAAAATTCGAAGACGGCTTCAACTGCAGTTGGACGTCGTAGGCGCCCTTGACCTCGACGATGGTGTAGCGCGCAATTCGCACGTTCGAGGCGGAAACGGCGAGGTTGGGATTTTTCAGAAGCGCCATCGCAATGGCATCCTGCAACGAGATCGCTACAAACGGTTGCTGTGCTACGCCGACAATTTGCGGCGCGCTCGGCGCAATTTGCGGCGCCCGATATCCCGGTGCGACGCTGGGAACGACCGGCAATCTTGGCGACGGTATCTCCGTGGGCAGCGATGCGCGCCTCGGGAGCGTGTCGTCGGGTTGAGCCGACGTGCGCTGCACGGGCACGACCGCGAGCGCGAGGGCCGCGACGGCAACCAGGGCGCGGAGCGTTTGCAGTTTCACGATGTGCGTCGCTAGGGCTGGATGGTCTGGCTTCCCAGCGATTGAACCTTCACGCCGTTCGCCGTAAGAATCGTCCCTTCAACGCGCTGAAGTTCGACGATGGCTTGATTCAGTTGCGTCTGAGCGTCCAACTCGCTTCCGCGAGTTTGTTCCAGTTGCATCTGTCGCTGCAGCACGAGGAACGTCGTGGATTGGCCGTTCTGAAACTTACGGACCTCGCTCGCGTAGACCGCCTCTGCGGCCTGGCGGGCGCTCCGTGACGCCTTGAGTTTTGAAAGGGCCGATTGGTAACTCTGCAGCGCGTTGCGGGCTTCCGCGCCGATGCGTTCCTGCACGCCTTGGATCAAAACCTTCGCCTGCGTGGTCTCCTCCGACGCGAGACCACGCAAGCCGCGCGCGAGATTACCTTGGATCGGATAACCGACGACCAAGGCGATGTTGAAAGTGGGGAAATAGGCCGCCCACATGTTGTGATAAGCGAATGGCATCGTACCCTGTGTATTCGGCGGCGGCGTTGGACAGGTTGGAAGCAAGACAGTGCTCTTACAGTATCCGAGCAAGAACGCCGGAACCGGCGTCAAGAGTCCTGCGAAGCCGTTGCTTTCATACTGAGCCTGAACGTCGGCCTGCGGCAACGACTGATTGCGCGCCGACGCAACGTCAACGTCGGCCTGACGGCGGCGATCTTCCGCCTGCCGGACTTCGGGGCGATTCAACTTGGCCTTCGCGACGACCGCAGCAAGATCGTTGACTGTCGGCAACTGCTGAACGGATGTCGAGGGCACGAGGTTGGCGACCCAAATTGAATCGGTCGCGTTCGCGGCGACCAAACTCTTGAGCTGATTCTGCAGTTGCGCGACCGATTGCAGCGCTTGATAGACTTCGTTCTGGCTGTTCGAAACTTGGGTTTGCGATTCAACCGCATCCACCGGCGCGGCCGCGCCCCGTTTTGCGAGCCGCACGTCGCTACGCTGCTGTTCGATCGCTTCCTGTAGCGCGCTCTCTTTGATTGCGACGTTGCGCCACGCCGCGACGAGTCTCCAATACGTGTCCTCGGTCTGCGAGATCGCCGTGGAGGCATCGATGAGCGCCTGCGCCTCGCCGGCGTCGGCGCCGATGATCGCCAACTTCAACTGGCGCTTCGCGGCGTTCATGCCGGCATTTTTCAGCAGGGGCTGAGTTACCGCGACGTTCAGTTGAGCGAGGTAGTACGGATTGAACGCGTTGAACGTGACGTTGTTGTACGTGCGCTGTTGCTCGATGCCGGCTTGATAACTGGTGCCGTTTTCGGTTTGTCCGTTTACGCCGTATTGGAACGATGACTGATGCTGGATGATATTGCCGGGCCCAGCCGTGAACAACGGCGTCGCGTAAGCTGATGGGTACTTTCCTTCTTCACCCGGACCCGCGTTGAGAAAACTCTGCGGCGGGTTGACGGAGTAACTCGAGGACGGTTCCAAATGAAAGGCGAGATCGAATGCGCCCCTGCTTTCCGCAATGTTGTAGCGCGCGATCTTGATGTTTGAAGCCGAGACGGCCAGGCTCGTATTCTTGACTAACGCCATCGCTATCGCGTCTTGCAGCGAGATGCTCACGAACGGTTGCGCGGTGACACCGACGATCGCGGGCGCCCCCGGCATAACTTTCGGAGCGACGTAGCCGGACGCGACGCTCGGCACGACGGGAAGTATCAGCGTCGGAATGGCGGTCGGGATCGTCGCGCGATTCGGTAGCGGGTCACCCGGTTGCGCGGACAGCGGTTGTACCGGAACGGCCGCCGCCGCCGAGCCGACCGCGGCGAGAAGAGCAGAAAGAATTCGCGGGTGCGTCATTATTCCGTCACGGCCGTGCCGATGCGCGGCCGCTTTAATAACAGGACCAGCGGCGTGAGCCCGATCGTAATGACGGCGACCCAACGCGACGTATCGGCGTACGATTCCACGGCCGACTGCGCGGAAACTAAGAGGCGCAGCTTCTCCATTGTCACGCGGTTTTGCGGGCCGCCTTGCGCCAGCACGAATTGCGTCGTTGGATAACGCGAAAAATTCTGGCTCGATGAGAGTTCGGTTTGATGAACGGTGAAGCCGCGTACCAGCATGGTGATCAGCACCGCGGTAGCGACGCTCCCGCCGATCTGACGGGAGAGATTGTAAAAGGCGGCCGTCGCGGGGACCTCGCGGTCGGGCACGCTGCCGACGACGGCGACCGAGAGCGGAACGAAGATCTGCGCGAGGCCGACGCCGCTGATCAGCAGCGGAAGAATTAGGCTATGGAAGTCCGACACGGGCGTCGTAATGCTCCCAAGCCACCAATTCGATATTGCCAATAGCAAAAACCCGAACGCCGCCTGAAGACGCGCATCGACGAGGCCGCGCTGCGTTAGGATCGCCGTAATCGGGGTGAAGCAGAGCACGGCACCCGCACGAATCATCATCGTCGCGCCGGACAGCGTCGCCGTGAACCCCAGCGAGTTGATCAGGTACTGCGGCAGAATGATGATGGAGCCGTAGAGGCTTACGCCCACAACCGCGCCGAGAACGCTCCCGGCGGCGACCTGTCGCAAACGTAACACGCGCAAATCGACGATTGGAATGGCCGAGCGCAGCGTCCACCACACAAATGCCGCGAGCCCCGTGATCGAGAAGAACGTGAACCACTTTATCCGCGCGTCGTCAAACCAATCGTACTGCTGTCCGTTCTCGAGGACGAACTGCATCGAGCCCAAGCCGATGCACAAGAAAATCAATCCGACCCAATCCAGCCGCCGATATTTTCCCTCGCTAGGGTTGCGCAGGAAGTTCCAGATCAGCGTCGCGGCGACGATGCCGACCGGAATGTTGACGAAGAAAATCCAATGCCAGTTCCAGTTGTCGGTGATCCAGCCGCCGATCACGGGACCCAGCGCCGGCCCTACGATGACGCCCATCGCAAAGACGCCCTGCGCCTTACCTTGCTCCTTAATGCCATAGGTGTCGCGCAGAATGGCTTGCGAGGTCGCGATCAGTCCCCCGCCGCCCAGGCCTTGAATCAAGCGCCAGAAGACGAGTTGACCGAGACTATTGGACAGCCCGCACATCAGCGATGCCGCGGTGAAGAGCACGATCGAAGCAAAGAAATATTGGCGCCGTCCGAAGCGCGCCGCGAACCACGGGTTCAGCGGAATGACGACCACGTTGGCGATGAGGTACGCCGTAACGACCCACGCGCCCAGATCGACGCCGACGCCGAAGTTGCCCTGAATGTTGGGCAGCGAGACGTTGACGATCGTGACGTCGATGATCTCGAGCAGCGTCGCCGTGATGACCGCGATACTAATGATGGTGCGGCGAAAGCCATACTCGACCACCGGACTTTCGTACGCGCTACGAAACAGAGCCATGCGTGCTTCGTCCTTCGACTACGCTACAGGATCTATTTTACGCGGACGTAGGTTTCGACGCTCATACCGGGTCGCAGCGGCATGTCGGAGCGCTGATCGTCGATGTCTATCCGCACCGGAATCCGCTGGGTCACTTTGACGAAGTTGCCGCTGGCGTTTTGCGCCGGCACGAGCGCGTACGTGTTTTCCGACGCCGGGTTGATCGAAGCGAGGTGTCCGCGGAACGTCACGCCTTTATAGGCATCGACCCGAATCTCGACGGGTTGACCGACGTGCATGCGTCCCACTTGCGTTTCTTTATAATTCGCGGTGATGTAGACGTTGTGCGGGACGATGGTCAATAGCGTCATGCCGGCGCCGATGGTCTGACCGACTTCGGCGCTTTTTTCTCCGACGTAACCGTCGGTCGAGGCGTAGATGCGCGTGTACGCCAAGTTCTGGCGAGCAAGATAGAGTTGCGCCGCCGCGGCTTCAGCTTGACTCGGATCCGAAGCCTGCGCCAATTTTCCGCGGGCGGTGGTCATGGCACCGGATGCCGCGGAGACACCGGCCTCTGAAGCCGACACTCGGCTCTGCGCCGCCTCGACACCGGCCTGCGCTTGATACACCTGGTCCTGCGCTCCACGCAGTTGTGCCGCTGCCCCCGCGGCTTGCGCCCGCGCCGCATCGAGCGTTTGCGAGGCGACGTCTCCCGTGCTTACTAAAGATTGCGCGCGCGAAAGATCGGCTTGCGCCTTTTGATAGGCTTGTTGCGCCGCCGGTACTTGCGCCTGCGCCGCATGCAGCTGCGCTGCGGCCTGGACCACGCCGGCTTGCGCCATCGGAACTTGCGCCTGGACGTTCGCGATTTCACCGCTCGCCTGCGAGACACCACCCTGGCCCTGTTCCGTCGTCGCGCGCTCGCTGGCGGTTGCGAGATCGAACTGCGCCTGCGCCTGTCGCAACTTCGCAAGCTCGTCGCGGTTATCGAGCACGATCAAGAGTTGTCCGCGGTGCACGGGCTGGTTGGTGTCGACCAGAATTCGATCGATGCGTTCGGGTATCTTACTCGTGACCGCGACGACGTCGGCGGCGACGTGGGCGTCGTCGGTACCCTCGTGCGCAAGCATATAGTTGAGCCACGGCAGTCCCCAAATGACGGCAATAACCACCACCACCGCCGCGACGATGAGAAAAATGATGCGCTTGCGGGTGCCGGATGGTCGTTCCTCAACGTCGCTCTTGCGAGCGTCGTCCGGCTCGACTCGGCCGGCTCCGTTTGCCTTGCGCTCGGGCGCGATTGTTTGCTGATCTACTTCGCGGGTGTCCATTGCCGTTTTCGTACTCCATTGAGAAAGACGTCGATGTAAAAGCGCAGCGCAATCTCCGGATCGTCGCTGTGCAGCACGGAGGCCGGGAACTTCTTTCGCCCCAGCGCGTGCATGAAGATAAGACCTAAGAAAACCATGGCGAGCCGCTGCGCGTCGCCGGTCAACTCGCCGTTGTCGATGCGTCGCCGCATGAAGTCGGTCAGAACCGCGAGGATGGCCAGTTGCGGGCGCCATGTCGTCTCCGCAAAAATATCTTTTTCATACTCTTGCTCGACCAGCGACCAGCGAATCATGTCTTGCAGCGACTCGAACCGTGAGAACATCATCCGCGCCAGCACGAACAAATCCTCGGCGAGATCGCCGGTGAGTTGCGCCGCCACGTCGGCTAACTGGACGTAACCGCAAAAATGCTGCGCGCACGCGACGAGCAGCGCGGCTTTCGTGCCGAAGTGACGAAAGAGCGTCGCTTCGTTCACGCCGGCGACCTCCGCGATCTCGCGCGTGGTGGCGCCACGCTTTCCCTTGCGGCCGATCACTTCGCGGGTCGCGGTAAGAATGCGCTCTCGCGTCTCCTCGGGAGACGCGGAGCGAATCGTTTCTCCGGGACGATGCGTGACGATCATGGAACGGCGCTCTCGAATCGGACCGGGACGTTTGTTTCGTACGCCCCGTAGATGGCATCTGCGACGGCGCGCACGTGGGGAATGTCGATAACGGCATGCTGCTGCGAGAGCACCGAATATTCGCCCTCGGAGCGATACTGCTGCGTCATCGTGATCTTTCCGCCGCTCGTGTAATACCATTCCATGCGTAGTAACGCATAGCTGGTTTGATCGACGAAGGCCAGCGTGTGATCGAGGATATCGCTGTGGATCTTCTTCGTAAGACGCAAAACGACGACCGGACGGCCTTGAATGAGGCTCGTGCCTGCGATCCTAATGTTCTCGGACTTTTCCCAAGCGCGCGGGCTGCCGACGTCGTTAAACAGACGCTGGAAGCCCCGAGCGTAACCGGGCATCCGGTCAAAGACGACCAGGTATTGATCGGGGCGCTTATAGTATGACGTGCCGTCCAGTTTGGGCGCCAAGAACGGAAAATTCAGCATCCGAATGTCGACGTGGACGCGTGAACGATACGATTGCAATGAAGGATTGCGCTCGGCGATGCGCTCCACGACCCAGGTCGCGGACGCCGTCGTTTGCGGCAGGGCAGGCCCCGCAGGCGCTGCGGCGAGCATGCCTAGCGCACCGGCCAACACGATTGAGTTCATGCCTTGCGTGATGCTTCTCCCAAATGACGCAAGTGGGTACTTGCACGCAAAGCCTACCATAGGGCTCGGGGCGTATGCAAGTACTTACATACATTGCCTCCCGGGGCTACATCATTCTTTCGGACCGTCTCCTGTGTCGGTGGTGCGCCGTCCCGCCTTCGGCGGCATGGTAGCCCTTGGCGACCGCCTCCGACGGACACATGTACGTGCCGCGGGTGGTCTTTCCGTACCGCGGGTCGCCGGGCTCGTGGTAAACCTTGGTCCGGGTGTTCACCCACACTGGCTGCGTGGCGCCGCAGTTGGGCATCGCCTGGCGCAAAGCGGCCCCCATGGCACCGGCCGTGGCCGCCGCGTTTGTAGAGTTTGCGTTACTCGACTTTCCCCGGCCACACGCCGCCAGACCAAGCAACGCCGCAAACGAAGCGAGCGCGATGACTTGTCTGCTCATAGCACGCGCTTCGCTATTGCGGCGAGTTCGCCCCTGGCGCGGCGTGCCTGTGGCGAGGGCTCGCCGACATAGACCCGGCGGCCGCCCACGAAGGTCGCCTGCACCCAAGCATCCGTGCCCCGATAGACGAGCGCGTTGAGTGGCGGCGACCACGCATCGATGTTCGATGCGTCGAGCACAACATAGTCGGCCGGCATGCCGGTAATCAAGTCTCCGGCGCACGCGTTCAACGCGGCCGCGCCGAGGCTCGTCGCCAACGCGAACGCCTCTCGAGCGGTGAGAGCCGCACCGTCACGGTATTTCAGCTTTTGCAGCAACGCGGCAGCACGCATTTCGTCGATCAGCGAAGGACGAACGTCGGCGTCCGTGCCGAGTGCGATCGGCACGTTCAAGCCGCGCAGAGCCACGACGTCGCAAATGCCGTCACCGAGATACTGGTTCGTCATCGGAGTATGCACCACGCGGGCGCCGCGCGCGGAGATCGTCTTTCTGTCGAGTTCGTCGACGTATATTGCATGGATCAGCACGGATCGTTCGCTCACAGCGCCGAGATCGTCGAGCAGCGCCGTCGGCGTGCGGCCGTATTGCGCCTGCGTTTGCTCCCCTTCGTACGGCGCTTCTGCGACGTGCACGTGCAACATGCAATCCAGCTGTTCGGCAAACTTGGCCGCCCCACGAATCATGTCGTGCGACGCGGCATGCAACGAATGCGGCGCCACGCAAATGCTGGTCTCCGGAAATTTTCGCATCAGTTCTTCGGTGCGCTTCGCGGCGAGATCGAGATCTTCGCGGAACTCTGAGGGGGCATAGGCAGCGTCCATCCACGTGCGCGCGAAGATTAATCGAATACCGCTTTCGCGCGCGGCTCGAATTGCTGCCTCGGCGTGAGCGTTGCCGGCGCCGTTGAGATAGAAGAATTCCGCAACCGTCGTGATGCCGGCAGCCAGCATTTCGGCGAACGCGACGGTGAAGATCCAATAGATGTCCTCAGGCGTGAGTTTCGGGACGACGCGATAGAGCGCGTCGCTGCGCCATCGTTGAAACGGCCAATCGTCTGCCCACCCTCGCAAGAGAATCTGATATGCGTGACTGTGCCCGTTGACAAACCCGGGAACGACGAGCCGATCGAGCGGAAACGACCGCGACCCCAAGTCACGACCCTGCTCTCGGACCTCGCTAAAATCGCCGGCGGCGGCGATGGTGCCGTCGCGAATCACGAACGCATAGTCTTCGCGCACTTCTCCGGCGACGATGGCTCGAGAACACCGTACCAGTTCGCTAATCACCTCTGCCACCGGGTCGCTGGGTTCGCAACGTCGCAGACGCGACCGTCCTTCACAACGAGCGCCGCGAGGTTGCCGCCGAATTGCCAGCCGAACTCGTCCGGCGAGCCGATTCGCAGCGCCACAAAATCCGCCGCTTCGCCGGCTTTGAGTTGGCCCGCCTTCGCACGCAAGGACCGCGCAGCGGCGACCGTCACGCCGTAGAGCGCCTCCGCCGCAGTCAGACCGAAGAGCTTTCGGCCGAAATAGGCGACAGTCTGAAGATTGAAGCAGGGCGAAGTTCCTGGATTGTAATCGCTCGCCAGCGCGACGTCGGCCCCATGCTCGAGTAACTGGCGCACCGGAGCACGCCTGGGAAGGTCGAGATACGCAATCGTCGCCGGGCACGCTACCGTAACGATTGCTTTCTCCGCGACCGCGCGAACGTCGGCCTCACTGATGTAGTTACAGTGATCCACTGCATCTGCGCCGATGTCCGCCGCCATCGCTGCTGCGCCACCGTATGCCATCTCGTCGCAGTGCACGCGCAGGCGCATTCCGCTTTGGCGCGCCGCCTCCAGATAACGGCGCGTCTGCGGCACCGAAAAAAATCCCGGCTCGCAAAACGCGTCGGCATAGCGGGCGCCGTGCGAGGCCGCCGCTGGAATAACTTGATCGATGAGGTAATCGACGAATCGCCGTTCCGCCGTGAACTCCGGCGGCAGCGCGTGGGCGCCGAGAAACGTTGGGGTGAGGCGCGGGATGTCGGAATCGTTCCGATGTTGCGCGATCAAGTTGAGCAGCGCTACTTCTCCGGGTTTGTGCAAGGCGTAACCCGTTTTGCACTCCAGCATCGTCGTCCCGTGAGCCAGCATCGTCTGTAGTCGGGGGCGAACCGTCGTTTCGTAAAACTGCGACGGGTGGAGCAAGGCTTGGCGCGTCTGCTCGATGGTGTACGGCATGCCTTGGGGCGGCGTCTCGCCGCGAATCCGTGCGGCAAAGTCGGCTTCTCGATTCCCGGCATAGAGTGGATGCGCGTGCGCATCCACGAACCCCGGAAAGATTACGCAGTCGCGAAGGTCGATGGTAATATCGCTGTCGTGACGAGCCACGTCATGCTGAGCTTGCGCAAGCAGGATCGCGGCGATACGGCCGTCTTCGACAACGATTGCCGCGTCGTCGATGCGGCCGAGAGCCTCGAACGTGATGCCGCACTGCGCCGCGGTAGTGTCACACGTTACGATAGCGCGGGCGCGGACAACGAATCGCTGGCTCTCGAGCACGCTGCGATGCATCCGCCGACCCAAACGTATTGCCCTCCCCGAAAAGAGGCGGCCGCTGAGGAGTTTGTTACAGGCGCCAGTCGATGCCTTTTGCGTCGGCCGTTTCGACCGCGAGTTCGTAACCGGCATCCGCGTGCCGGACGACGCCCATTCCGGGATCCGTCATCAGGACACAGGCGAGCCGCTCTTGGGCGTCGTCGCTCCCATCGGCAACGACGACCATGCCGGCGTGCAAACTGTAACCGATTCCCACGCCTCCGCCGTGATGGAAACTCACCCAATGGGCGCCGGCGGCGGTATTGAGCAGCGCGTTCAAGATCGGCCAATCGGCGACTGCATCGCTCCCATCGCGCATTGACTCCGTCTCGCGATACGGCGAAGCCACGCTTCCCGTATCGAGATGATCGCGGCCGATGACGATCGGCGCCTTAACGTCGCCGCTGCGTACCAACTCGTTGAAGGCGAGCCCCGCCTTCGCGCGATCGCCGTACGCAAGCCAGCAAATTCGCGCCGGCAATCCTTGGAAGGAAATCCGTTCCCGAGCCAACCGTATCCAGCGCGCAAGCGACTGGTTCGTGGGAAAGAGTTCCAACAGTTTGGCGTCGCAGCGTTCGATGTCGCTCGGCTCGCCGGAGACCGCGACGAAGCGAAAGGGACCCGAACCTCGGCAGAACAGTGGGCGAATGAAGGCCGGCACGAAACCGGGGAAATCGAACGCTCGCGCAAAGCCGGCGCGCTGGGCCGCCGCGCGAATGTTGTTGCCGTAGTCGAAAACGATCGCGCCTGCGTCCGCAAAGCGAACCATCGCCGCAACGTGAGTGCCGCAACTCTCCAGCGCTTCGCGTTGGTAGTCATCGGGCGACCTGCGGCGCAACGCCGCCGCCTCTTCGAGCGTAATGCCGGCGGGGACGTAGCCGTTGAGGAGATCGTGCGCGGAGGTTTGATCCGTCACCGCATCGGGGCGAAAGCCAAGGTCGTAGAGGCCGGGAAACTCAACCGCCGCATTGCCTTCGTATCCGATCGAGAGTGCCTCCCCGGCTCTGCGCGCACGATCCACTTCGCGCAGGGCTTCCTCACGCGAATCGACGACGCGGTCCAAATAGCGTAGCTCCCGGCGCCGTTCCAAACGACTGCGATCGACGTCCACGATGAGGCATACGCCACCGTTCATCGTGACGGCCAAGGGCTGTGCGCCTCCCATGCCGCCCACGCCGGCCGTCAAGGTCACTCGCCCGGCGAGAGATCCGCCGAAATGTTGACGAGCCAACTCTGCAAACGTCTCGTACGTTCCTTGAACGATGCCCTGCGTGCCGATGTAAATCCAAGAGCCGGCGGTCATCTGGCCGTACATCGTCAGACCCTGGGCTTCGAGTTGTCGAAAAATGCTCCAATCGGCCCACTTCGGAACGAGGTTGGCGTTCGCAATAAGCACGCGCGGCGCTCTCGCGTGCGTTTTCCAAACCGCGACCGGCTTGCCGCTCTGGACTACCAGCGTCTCGTCGCCCCTGAGACGTCGAAGCGTGCGGACGATGGCGCCGTACGCCTCCCAAGAGCGCGCGGCGCGCCCGTTACCGCCGTACACGACTAAATCGTCCGGACGCTCCGCGACGTCGGGATCGAGATTGTTCATCAGCATGCGCAGCGCCGCTTCTTGCGGCCAACCTTCGCACGAGCGCTGCGTACCTCTCGGAGCTCGCACCATGTGCGGTCCGGCGACGGCGTTCATGGCGCGGAAATTCTTTCAAGTAGCGGCAAGACCTTCGCTTACGGCATAGCGAACGTTCTCCCAAGTTCTCGGAGGGCGCGCATGCAGCACTGGTTCAAGCGTTGTCTTTTGCTGGTTTCATTCGCCGGTCTGGCGTTTGAAGGCACGATTTGTTCGCAAGCGGGAACGACGGGCGCGATAACGGGCATCGTCGTGACGAGCGCCGGGGCTCCGATCGCCGGCGTGCGGGTAACGGCGGTAAGCCCGTCAGAGAGCCTCGCCGTCACAACGGACGCCTCGGGACGATTTTCCATGCTGTCCCTCGCGCCGGATACATATACGGTGCAAGCGGAGAAGAGCGGTTACGAAACGACCGCCATGACCGGCATCTCAGTCTTCGCCGACCAAGTGCAGACGATTCGCGTCACGTTGGCGGCGTCCCTCAAGACGATCGCGCGCGTGACGGCACGATCTTCGATGGATTTGGTCAAACCGGGAACGACGACAGACGTGTATTCGGTAAATTCGACCGTGACGCAAGCCGCCGCGGGCATCGGAGGCGGCGGCAATCTCAACAACGCCTACTCGGCGATCGCCTCAGTACCGGGCGTCTTCGTGCCGCCGAATCAGCAGGGTTGGAATCAGACGGTCTACATTCGGGGCGGCGATTACGATCAAATCGGCTACGAGTTTGACGGCGTTCCGGTCAATCGGTCGTTCGATAACTATCCCGGCGGCACGGCAGGAACGCTCGGCCAGCAAGAACTTCAAGTCTATGCGGGCGGCGGAACCGTCGGGGAAAGCACTTCGGGTCTCGCCGGCTTCATCAATCAAGTCATCAAAACCGGAACCTATCCCGGTTATGCAACGGTCGGCGGCGGCGTCGCAACGCCGACGTACTATCACAATCTACAGGTCGAAGCCGGCGGCGCGACGCCGAACCGAATGTTTTCGTACTACGTGGGCATCGGCGGTTACAACCAAGACTATCGGTACCTCGATCAGTTCAACGGCTCGAATCTCGGACTGGTCTGGGGATATCCCGCGATCGCCCAAAACACGACGGCTCTTTACTTTGGCGGCGTATATCCGATCTGCCAATTCGAGGCCCCCAGCGGAAAGGGCTACTACGACGGGCCGAACGCCTCGCCCGTCTGGGATCCGTTTGGTCTCAATCCCGGGCAGCGAAACTATCTAAAGTTGCCCGCGGGAGTTTCGCAAAGCCCCGGTTGTTACCAGACTATTACGCCCGCCTATAATGCCTACGGCGTATCGAACATCGCCGACCGTGAAAACGTCGTCAATTTCCACATCGGCATTCCGCACCATCACGATGCCGGGCGCGACGACATTCAGCTGCTCTATAACGTCACCGCGATGCAAACCCAGTTCTACAGTTCGCAGAATGATTTAGGCCCGCACGTCATTAGCGAGCTGAGCCAACTTTTCTACGGCGTCAACGTCCCCGAGGTCTGGCCCGACTTCGTGACCTGGCCGAGCGGAACGAGCTTCGGCCAGGACGCCAACCGGCTCTCGGCGGTTCCATACTTCGCTCCCAGTTCCCCCGGCAATCGCTGCGCGAACGTCGATCCGTATAATTTTTATCCAAACGTACACATCCGTGGGGAATGTCCAACCGGTACGTTCTCCGCCGTGCCACCGGATAATCGCGACGCGTTTTGGAACAACGCCGCAATAGCGAAGGTTCAATACCAACACAACATGGGATCGAACGCGTACTTTAGAATTTACGGATATTCATTCTATTCGGACTGGCTCCAGGCGAGCGCACTCAGTTACGGCACGCCCTTCTTTGGGTTCGGCGCACTGAGTTACGACTACGAACTCGAATCGCACACGCGCGGCCTCGCTGGAACGTTTGCCGATCAACTCAACTCTTCGCATCTCGTTACGTTCGATGCTAACTACGTGACGGCAACCACGAACCGCTACAACAGCACCATCTTCAACAACGGGCCTGCAACGAGCGCAACGAACCTTACGAACGGAAAGCAATGCTTCGCAATGTACACCGGGAGCGTCTACCCGGGAGGGCAGACGTACCAAGCGGGGCAATCCGCGCCGTGCAATAGCAACCTCGGCTCGAGTGTTTATAGCACGCTCACGAGCGGAAGTTTCAGCGACCCACTCGATGCATCGACATGCCAGGTCTATCAGTACAACTGCTTGACGAAGCTGCCGCCCGGCGCTTCATGGCGCGTCACCTACACGGGGAACTCCGGATTCGTCAATAACGTCGTGCCCAGTTTCACGGCGCTCGCGCTTCAAGACCTTTGGACTCCAACCGATAAGCTCAACGTCAACTTGGGTCTGCGGGAGAACATCTACGAGTATAACCTCGCCAACACGTCGAACGACGGGCAAAATTTTTGGTTCCTCGCGGGCCAGCGCGAATTTTGTTACAACCCGGTAACGCTCGCGCCGTATTTCATTCCGTCGCCTCCCGCCAGCGGTCAACCGCCGACGCCGTTCATCGGCTTCACCTGTCCCGTGGACCGTTCGATTCCAACCCATCCCGTGCAGACCGTCCATCCCGACGGCCAAGACGGGCATCTTTTGCTCAGTAACTCCTATAGCCCGACGCTAACGGATACTGCTTTTACGCCGCAGTTGGGCCTCACGTATACGCTCAACGCCGATACGGTGCTGCGCGTATCCGCCGGCCGCTACGCGCAAGAGCCGGAGACGTACCAAGTCCAGTACAACGCCAAAGACAATAATCTGGCCTACGATCTCTTCCAGGCCTGGTGGCAGTACGGCTACACCACGCCGCGCCATGATCCGCTCGTGCAATACTCCGACAACTACGATGCCTCGTACGAGCGCCGGTTCAAGGGCACGGATATGTCGATCAAGATCACGCCGTACTATCGGTACGCGACGAATCAGGTCTACAGCGTCGCGTTGCCGTTCGGGCTGAGCGGCGGGCTAAACTCCGGAATAGAACGGGTGGACGGCTTCGAAACGGAGTTCACGAAAGGCGATTTCAACAAGAACGGGCTCTCGCTCATGATTTCCTACACCTATACGAATGCCGCCGAACGATGGGCCAACTATCCCGGCACAACCCTGAATCCACTCGACCCCTACAATCAAGACATCGCAAATTTCAACGGTCTCACTAAGACGGGCGGCGGCTCACGGTGCTACGAAAACAACAGTCTCGGCAACGTCTTCCCCGATCCTAAATGCATTCAACTCAAGCCCGGATACAATCCGCCGATTTGGAATCCATACTATTCCATGACGAAGCAGCCGCTGTTGGACCGCAACGGCTGGTATCCCGTCGGCCTGGACTTCGCCTATCTCTCACCCAACGTGTTGAGCACGATCGTCAACTACCGGCATAATAAATTTAACATTACGCCCGCGCTGACGTTCAACGAAGGCTCCCTCTACGGAAATCCCGCGGACGTCTTCGGTCTCGACCCGCGCGTCTGCACGAATAATTCGGCCCATATGAGCGGCTCGACGATCAGCAACCCAAAGGGCGGGAACCCATTGAAGGCGGACTATACGTCCTGCGGCTTGGCTGCGACTCAGAACGGAACGTCGCCCGGCGAGCTTTTCATTCCCAATCCACAGACCGGCGCCTTCGATCCGTTCGGCGCTTTCCGCCAACCCAACCAGTTGAACTTCAGCGTGCAAATCGGCTATCAGTTGTCGCCACGCATCAAGGTAAACGCGCTCTTAGCCAATCTGATCAACGCCTGCTTCGGCGGTTCCTCAGAGCCTTGGAGCAAGCAGTATCCGCCCAACGGTTACACGTGCGGCTACCAGTCGAACTTTTACTACGTCTCCAACTTCTACAATGGGACGTCGCCGAACGACCGCGGCGCCAACGGCGTGCCGCTCAATCCGGCCTTCAAACAATCCTTCATCCCGGCGTACGCCGACACGAACGCCTTCGTGTTGCCCAATCCGTTCAACGCCTACTTGCAGTTCAGCATCAGTTTGTAAGGCGGCGGCCAATGGCGGCTTCTGCGGCGTCGACGATGGCCCCCGATGCGATCAACTCGCGGGCCGCCGCGATGTCGGGAGCGGGCGGTCGATCTGCCGTCCACGGAGCGATGCGCCCGCGCGTCAGCGCATATGCCGCCTGGGTACCGCGTCCGGAGTGCAATGGCCGGCGAAAATCGGTCGCCGCGCAGGCGGCGATCAACTCGCACGCGAGCGCGCCTTCCACGTTATCGAGAACGCGCGGCAAAGCGTTGGCCGAAGTCATGCCCATACTGACATGATCTTCTTGTCCGGCCGAGGTGGGGATTGAATCGATGCTCGACGGCCACCCCAGCCCCTTATTTTCGTTGACGAGCGCCGCGGCGGTGTACTGGACGAGCATGAGCCCGGATTGCAAGCCGACGTGGTGCGTGAGGAAGAGCGGTAGTTCGCGATCTCCGGCGTTGAGCAGCAGATACAGCCTTCGTTCGCCGATGGACGCGAGCTCCGAGACGGCGATCTTGAGGAAGTCGATGGCCAGGGCGATCGGCTCGCCGTGGAAGTTGCCGCCCGAAATGAATTCTTCGTCTTCGGCGAAGACGAGCGGATTGTCGGTGACGGAGTTCGCTTCGATCTCCGTAACGCGCCGAACGTGCGCTATCGAGTCGCGAACGGCGCCGTGAACGACCGGGATACAGCGGAACGAGTACGGATCTTGCACGCGCTCGCACTCTCGGTGCGATTGCACGATTTCCGAACCCGCGAGCAACTCGCGCAGGTTTCCCGCGACTCGCTCTTGCCCGGGATGCGGCCGAAGGTCGTTGAGCCGGCGATCGAAAACGCGATCGCTCCCCAGATAGGCTTCGAGCGACATGGCGCCGATGACGTCGGCTGCGGCGGCGAGTCGCTGCGCGCGCAAGATTCCCAGCGCGGCGATGCCGGTCATGACTTGGGTGCCGTTGACGAGAGCCAAGCCCTCCTTCGCCCCCAATGCAATGGGCGCTAAGGCGGCGCGCTGGAGCGCGACGTTCCCCGGCAGCCGCTCTTCCTTATAGTACGCCTCACCCTCGCCGATCAGCACGAGCGTCATATGAGCGAGCGGCGCGAGATCGCCGCTCGCTCCGACCGAGCCTTGGCACGGCACGACCGGCGTCACACCACGGGTCAGCATTCCGACAATGAGATCGAGCGTCTCCGCCTTGATGCCGGAGTGGCCGGCAGCAAGGGAGTTCGCGCGAAGAACGCCGGCGGCTCGCACGAACGGTATTGGCAGCGGCGCCCCGGTGCCGGCCGCGTGACTCCGCACGAGATTGAGTTGCAGATCGACCGCGTCCGTGGGTGAAACGCGCACGTTCGCCAAGCGCCCGAAACCCGTGGTGACGCCGTAGATGGCCTCTCCTCCGGCAAACTTACGTTCAACGAACTCGCGCGCTTGTACGACGCGTTTGCGCGCCGCCGGCGAAATTTCGAGCGGCGCGCCTAAAGCAACGGCTTCCAGTTGCTCGAGGGTGAGGTGATGGCCGTCGAGTTGGATCACACCAGCTTCGACCAGTCGGGCTTGGACGGATGAACGAACGGTGGCCCGTTCTGGATGGCGATGCTCTCGTGGTCGCGCAGCACGATGTCACGTGGATTGCGGCCGCGCCACACTTTCCCGTTGACCCAAATCATCAAACGCCGGCCCCCGGACGCAATTACCGGGCCCGCGCGGGTTGCGCTCAGTTCGGGTCCCCACACATCAAAGAATTCGCCTAACGTAAACGTACGCCGCACGGGCGATTCGATATGAATAACGCCGTCGTCGCTATGCGTGTGAAGCCAGTACAGGCACTGCGCTCCTTCCGGAATGCCGACGTTCGCGGGTATCGATAGTCGCCGGCCGCGATCGTACAGCGAGATGAGCGCATGAATGTGTTCCGCGCTGCCTTCTTGCCGATCGCAGTGGATTCCGTCGATAGGCAACCCGCCGAAAAAACTCTGGGCGAGAATGAACGCAGCGACGGAAAGCGGCATGCGTGTGGTTTCGCTGTAGCGCGCACCACACCCGCGCAACCCTCGGAAGACCGATCGTCCATGCAGATCGAAAAAAATTGTGGACAGCTTGTGAATTCGACGCCGGAGCGCTTGTCGTTGCGATTGCACTGTGTTACGATGCACAAGCTTCGAGATATTCGAAGTGCGACGAGCGTATCGTTCGCGGCCAAATGCAACGCACGAATCGTCGTGATGAGCGACGACGAGCGGCAAAGGCCAAACCGCTTACCGGCGTCAGTGGGGCACTCTCACGAGCGCCAAACAGGCGAGGCAAGTGAGTGAATACGTCGGAGCCCGTCGATTCGACGGGCTCCGTTAGTTTTGCGGTGAGCGTATCGCTAACTCAATATTTTTTCCGGATCTCCTCGGTGACTCGTGCGATGCGCTCTCTAGCGTCGGACGGTTCGGCGATTTCCGCTGCTGCGCCCCACCCGAGCACCCAGCGAACCAGTTCGTCCACGTCGGCCACGTGATAGGCGATCTCCACCGATCCGTCGTCGTGGCGCTCGACGTTGCGCTCCGCAACGATCTGCGCAGCGACCGCTGCTTTGGCCACCCGTGAGTCGAACCGCACGCGTACCTCACTGGTCTGGTCACGGTGAAGCACGCCGCTGATCGACGCCGCCGCATACGCTTCGACGTTGAAGTCTTGTGGACGAATGAACGTCTTGGCGAGCAACTCCGGGTCGCTGACGCTGTCCACGGCAAACGTTCGCATGTCACGACGCCCGTGGTCGTAGGCGACGCAATAGATGCGACCCGCGTTCACGATGAAGCCGTAAGGATCGGCCGTCCGCGTGCTGGAGCGGCCTTCCTTATCGAGATACGAGAATCGGACGCTTCGATTCGCGCGTTCGGCCGAGGAGAGAAGCGCGAAGGCCCGGTCGCCGTGCTCGTCGAGCCGTATCTCCGAAAACCGAAACGCCATGGGCGAAGAGGCGGCAAAGCGTGCCCGCGCTCCACTACCCGCGCTCTCCACGATTTTCTCGGCGACCTCGCCGATCGACGCGCCGATCTTTCCGCCGATGCTCGACCCGAGCGCGCGAAGCGCAACCAAGCCGAAGAGTTCGCCGCTCGAAAGGTCGAGCCGCTTGAGGCTATAGCCATCCGCGAAGCGATACGCATTGGCGCCCCGGTCGAAATACCAGGGAAAGCCGGCGTCGCTCAGGATCGCCAAGTAGCGGCGGAGGCTGCGCGTGCTCGGACGCTTTGCGCCTTCGGCGATTCGGTCTTTGAGACTCTCAAAAGAATGTTGGCCTTGGTCGATCGCGTTGAGCAGACGAACCAGAAGCACCACCTTTGATTCGCCCTCAGCGATCATTGGGAAGCGCCGGCTTGCGGCTTGGGAAAACATCCGTCCGGAGCGGAGATCGGGGGCGCGTGGGGCTGCGGCGGATTGGTCGTCACACCGATTTCCGCCGGATAAAACGAACCGCCATCGGGCATCGTCAGGAGCTGCCCGCGAAAACTTTCACCGGGCCCCAAGTTCACCGCCGATATCTGGTACGGTGTCGAGACACGCACGCACCCGATCTCAAACAGGTTGCCGTCGAGCAAAAAACTGCCGCGCGCCGGCCCCGCCAGCGGACGGAAAAAGAGATAGGCCGTTGCGGGCAACGAGCCGGGATTTTGTACGGCCACGTTGATCGTGTGGATCACGCCGTAGTCGCCGTAATCGTGGCCTTGCGCTTGCGGGTCCGCAGTGGGCGGCGTGGGATCCGTGTCGCCGATTACCACCGTCGCGTCTCCGCTTCCAACGGTATAGTTGAGGGCTTCGGTTCCGTAATCGGCGATGTGAAAGACTCCGCTGCGATGGTGACCGTCGTCGGGCAGTGGCGGCCCATCTAGCAAGGCGCGCGGGTCGACGCCCGGGGAGGCCGCGACGACCGAGATCGTGGCGGGGCCGCCGGCGAGCACTCGCACATCGACCGATCCCGCCACCAGCTGCCGCCACGTCATGGGAACGTCCGCGAGAACGTATGGGTCTTGCTGCGAGAGATCGACGATCAGGCCTTCGTGATGCGCCTTGGTGAGTAAGAAGTTTTTGCTGACGGTATGCCCGACGTGCATCACGTCCATGTTGGGCCCGGCTTTTGTTGCTACGACTTCCACGCTGGCACCGTCCGCCGATGCGCCGCTCAAGACCACGATCAGCCGGCGTGGGTCTTGGGCATCGTCGTGGTAGTAATAGAGACGAGCCGGCGCCCCGGCGGTGACGGTCCCGCGAAAGAGCAGTCCATCTTCGGTGACGTGCTCCGGATCGTCATCGTAAAAAAGCAGGCTGGGTTGAAAAGGCGCCGCGGCGACGTTTTGGATATTGACCACCGTGGAACCGGATTGGTCGAAGTATTTACCGTTGCCCGATATTTGCACCGGGACCACGACCTGCGTGCCGGCTCCGGGCACAAGAGCGTCGGAAATCGCCGGAATCGCGCCGAGCGTGACCTGCGCATCCGGCTGCGCTTTGGTCGCCCTCAGGACCGCGCTTTGCACTTCGTTGGTCAACCATTGGGGATCGACGGGATCTCCCGTAACGCGCAAGCTTTGCTCAGGCACAATCGTGCCCGCGTTGAAGGCTACTCGAATCGAGATGTCGGCGCGCGCACCATTTGCATCGACGAGGTGCAACACGTCGCTGCCGGTGGCTTGCGTCGCGGTGACCGTAGCAGCGGAGCCGTCGTCAGCGACGCTAACGTTGACCAATCGCTGGTCCAGCGTCGCCTCGACGGGCGGCGCCGCACCCGTAATCGAGACGATCTGCTGCTGCGCCGGATTGAGGTTGACGCTGGTCGTTGAAACGCTCAGCGACGCTCCCGGCGTGGCTTGTGCGAGACTCGCCGCCAATACTAGCGCGAACACGCGCTACTGGATCAGGTAACCGCGGGTTCGGGTGGCGGCGCCGCCGGCGGCTCGATCGACGGGATCTTTGAGTACTTGAGTTTCTCGGGGTCGTCGGGGTCGAGATCGGCGAGAATGTGATCGCCCGGTGCGAAGGTTCCACGAAGCATTTCCTCGGCCACCTCGTCTTCAACCATGCGTTGGATGGCCCGGCGCAACGGCCGTGCTCCAAACTGCGGGTCCCAACCTTTGCGTGCGAGCAACGTTTTGGCGGTTTCCGTAACTTTGAGTTCCATCTCCTGAGCGCGCACCTCGCGGATCACCTTTTCGAGTTCGAGAGAAACGATCTGCTCGATCTCTTCGCGGCTGAGTTGATGGAAGACGATTACTTCGTCGACGCGATTGAGGAACTCCGGCCTGAAGGTTTGCTTCACTTCGTCGAGCACCCGGGTCTTCATGCGCTCGTAGGCCTTCGCTTGATCTTCGCCCGAAAGCTTTTGCGGCCGAAAACCGATATCGGTCGTCGTCGTCATGCCGGTTGCGCCGACGTTACTGGTCATGATGATCACGCAGTTTTTGAAATCGACGTGTCGCCCTTGAGAATCGGTGAGGCGCCCATCCTCCAGTACTTGAAGGAGCAGGTTAAAGACGTCGGGGTGTGCCTTTTCAATCTCGTCGAGCAACACGACCGAATAGGGACGCCGGCGCACGGCTTCGGTGAGTTGGCCGCCCTCTTCGTATCCGACGTATCCGGGGGGTGCCCCCACGAGCCGGCTCACGGAATACTTTTCCATGTATTCCGACATGTCTATGCGAATCATCGACTCTTCGTCATCGAAAAGGAAGGCCGCGACGCTGCGCGCTACCTCGGTCTTCCCGACGCCGGTGGGACCGAGAAAGATGAACGAGCCGATCGGACGATTCGGATTCTTCAGGCCTGCGCGCGAGCGGCGAATCGCCCGCGTGATCACGTTGATTGCTTCGTTTTGTCCGACGACCCGCTCGTGAAGTAGTTCGCCCATCTTGAGCAATTTTTCAGTTTCCGCTTGGGCCAAACGGCTCACCGGAATCTTTGTCCACGACGACACGATCTCCGCGATGTTGTCGGCCGTCACCCGCAAGATGCGCTCGGCGTGCGCTTTACGCTCGCGCCATTCTTGTTCGAGTTGCGCTTTTTCGAGCCGCAGTTTTTCTTCGCGATCTCGAATTGAGGCCGCTTTGTCGAACTCCTGGCTCTTGACGACCGTCTCTTTTTCCGCAATCAGTTTACGCAACTGCGCGTCCAATTCCCGGACGGCCGGAGGCGGCAGCGTCGCTTGCAGACGGACGCGGGAACTGGCTTCGTCGATGAGATCGACCGCCTTGTCGGGCAAGAAGCGGTCGGTAATGTAGCGGTCGCCGAGACGCGCGGCCATCGCCAGCGCCTCATCGGTGATTTGCACTTTATGGTGGGCCTCGTAGCGGTCGCGGAGACCTTTGAGAATTTCGATCGTCTCCTCGACGGTCGGCTCGCCGACCATGACTGGCTGGAAACGCCGTTCCAGTGCCGCGTCTTTTTCGATGTGCTTGCGAAATTCGTTGAGCGTCGTCGCGCCGATGCATTGCAGCTCCCCCCGCGCGAGAGCCGGCTTGATGATGTTGCTGGCGTCGATTGCGCCTTCGGCAGCGCCCGCGCCGACCAACGTGTGAAGTTCGTCGATAAAGAGAATGATCTCTCCGGCCGCCCCACGGATTTCGTCCATGACCCGTTTCATGCGCTCTTCGAATTCGCCGCGATATTTCGTCCCGGCGACGAGTCCCGCGAGATCGAGCGTGATGACGCGACGGTCGCGCAGCGGTTCCGGAATATCGCCCTTGATCACGCGCTGCGCCAGCCCTTCGGCAATGGCGGTTTTTCCAACGCCCGGCTCGCCGATGAGCGCGGGATTGTTCTTCGTTCGCCGCGACAAAATCTGAATGACGCGCTCGATCTCCGTATTGCGGCCGATAACGGGGTCGAGCTTGTTGTCGCGAGCCAGCGTGGTTAGGTCGCGACCGTAAGCGTCGAGCGTCGGCGTCTTGCTCTTGCCCTTCGGCGTTGTGGGTTGACCTTCGGCACCCAGCAACGAGGTGGTCTGAACGCGCACCTTCGCGGGATCGACGCCAAGGTTTGTCAGCACACGCGCGGCGACGCCTTCGCCTTCGCGGATCAAGCCGAGAAGCAAGTGCTCGGTTCCAATATAATTATGGTTGAGTTGGCGCGCCTCTTCGAAGGCGAGCTCGATCACGCGCTTTGCCCGCGGAGTAAAGACCATTTCCTGTTGGACGGTCTGACCGCCGCGTCCGACGATCGCTTCGACCTCTTGTCGAACCTTTGCGAGATTGACGCCGAGCGACTCCAACACTTTCGCGGCGAGGCTCTCGCCCTCAGAGATAATGCCGAGCAAAATATGTTCCGTCCCAATGTAGTTGTTACCGAGACGTTGTGCTTCTTCCTGAGCTAGCACTATGCTGCGCCGCGCTCGCTCGGTGAAGGGCTCCCACATCGACATCGCTCTGGCTATCCTTTCCTTTCCTCTAAACGCGTTCCGGCGAAGTCCAGTTTCGTTCGAGGCTCGCCACGGTTGCCAGGGTTGCTACTCTCACCCTTTTCAAAGGTTTGCTTCACCTACCGCCAAAGTCCTAGCGCTATGCCCACCGTCGAACAAGTTCGCGAAGCACTCGTTGAGGTGAAAGACCCCGAACTCAATTTGGGAATACTCGAGTTGGGACTGGTGTACGACATCATCGCCGAAGGCGAAAACGGCGAAGACGTTACGGTTATGATGACGCTGACGTCGCCGATGTGCCCCGTGGGGCCCATGTTCATGCAATCCGTCAAAGACCACGTGCTCCGGGTGGACGGCGTAAAGAATGCGAACGTCGAGATCACGTTTACGCCGCCGTGGGATCCTCACACGATGGCTTCCGACGACGTGAAAGCGCTTCTTGGGATTTGGTAGTCCCTTAGGACGCCCCTCGACGCGGAAAGACGCGCGTCGGGATGCCGCCGAAGGCGCGGTCGCGGCACTGCCAGAGCAAGAACGAATATTCGTCTGTCAACAACTGCTCGCTCTGAGTCCGCGATGCCGCCAAGAATCCGTGGCCCGCATCGTAGTCGACGCGCAACAGAATGGGGCGTCCGCTGGTCGTCGCTTGTTGTAACCGCACCGTAAGTTTCGCCAGTTCCCACGAAGAGACTCGGGGATCGTTGAATCCTGTAATCAACATGACTGCGGGATACGGCGTCCCGGCAACGACGTGCTGATACGTATCCATCGCGTATAGCGCCTTAAAACCTGCTTCCGTCGTGACGCTTCCGAACTCCGGAATGTTCGGCGGGCCGTTCGGGGTGAACTCCGAACGCAACGCATTGCTCACACCGACGACGTCGAGCGCGGCCGCGAAGAGGTGCGGTTGCGTCGTTATCGCGCGGCCGATCGTGATACCGCCCGCACTGGTTCCTTCACCGGCAAGGTGCTCCGACGACGTATATCGATGCGCGATCAACCAGCGGCCGCAAGCGATGAAATCCTGCCACGTATGCGGTTTGGTCGCAATCATGCCGGCTTGATGCCAGCCTTCACCGAACCAACCGCCCCCGCGTGGATGACAGACGGCAAAGACGCCGCCTCGCTCCAGCCACGCCACTCGGGTCGCGCTGAACGACGGGTTGATCTCGATACCGTAGGCACCGTAGCCTTGCAAATACGTTGGATGAGAGCCATCCAACGGGAGGCCTCTGCGATAAACGATCGAGAGCGGTACCATCGTTCCATCATCGCTGCGGGCCTGCACCTCCGAGGACGTATACGACGACATGTCGACCTTCGCAATGTCTTTCAAGTGCGTATCGCTCACCGTACCGTTTGGATCCGCGGCGTAGTACAGTAACGAGTGCGTCCAGCCCGTGAGTCCAAACGCGACACCGGCAGCGCGCGGATCCGTCGCGATGGCATTGACGGAGCCTGCAAAGGGCAGCTTCAGCGTCGAAACGGAGCCCGGAGCGCCGTTGTCGGCGAGCGTAATGCGCGCGATTCGACCGAAGCCGCCATCGCGCGAAAAAACGTAGAGTCCGTCGGCTGCGACCCCGGTTTGTTCGACGATCGCGCGACTCGGGGCGATCACGGTCTGGGCGGCGGCAACGTTGGGCGCATCCAGTGACGTCGCGATGACCTTAAACGTCGGCGCATCCTTATGGCTAACCAAGTAGATCGTCGAACCTTTGACGTCATATCCGGTGACGTCATCGTCCGTCGTAGCAACCGGTGTCCATGCAACGTTGGCATCGTGGACGCTCGAGCGCGCGGCGTAAATCGTTAGTTCGTTCTTCACTCCATGCCCCACCACGCCCAGCGTATACGGCGAGACGGGGGAATAGAGGACGACCGGGAAATCGGTGGTTTCGAACGGCACCTTCGGATTGACGTTATAGCCCAGAACCGGCACGTCGCGATCCGGGTCTCGGCCCAGCACGTGGAGATATGCGACGGCACGCGTTTCTTTATCCGTTTCCGGCTCGCCCGGCCGCAGTTTTGGGAAACGGACGTAATAGAACGAACGTCCGTCGGGCAGCCAACTGGTTGCGCCGAAATAGTAAGCGCGATCGATTGCGTCGGGTAAGACCTGTCCCGTCGCCGTTTCGACGACGTGAATCACTGCGGCCTCGGATCCACCTTCTGAGATGCCATACGCGACGCGGCTGCCGTCCAGCGACGGAAGAAAATAGTTGATGGTATAGTGTTTGCCCCCGCCGGCCATCGCTTGGGGATCGATCAAAACGCGTTCCGCGCCGCCCTCGACGTTTCGAACGTAGAGTTTTGGCGTATTATCTCCCGGGTTCAGTTTTTCGTAAAAGTAGTAGGACCCGACGCGCGCGACGTTGCTGACGGAACTGCCCGCGTTGTCGAGCGCCCGAATTCGTTCGAAGAGCCGCTGCCTCGGGCCATCGAGCCGGCTGAGAACCTCGCGCGTGTAGGCGTTTTCCTGTTGAAAGAATCGCGCAACCGTCGGGTCCTTGACGTTCTCGAAATAGCGGTACGGATCGCTAATTTGCGTCCCGAAGAGGGATTCCGTGAACGGCCGCGCCGGGGGCAGCGGCGGCGGAGTTGGAAACGCGGGCGCCGCCGCGACGCCCGACTGCCTCGCTACGACGGCAAGACAGATCGCTAGAGCAGCCGATGGAAAAAGAACGAGTCGTGACATTCCGCGGTATTCTTTGAGCGACGATAACAGGCCCTTCGACAGGGATGCGTTGCTCGATGCGTGCAAGGTGAACGCGTGAAGAGCCGAGCCCAGAAATACGCGGACTTGCAGACGAAGGTTGCGCAAGCGTCGATGCCGGCCGGCGCGGAGGCTCTTGCGCGACAGCACGCGCGCGGAAAGCGCTCCGCGCGAGAACGCGTCGAATCGCTGGTGGACGCCGGTTCCTTCATGGAGTTGGATCGCTTCGTGGTCCATCGGACGAATGCGTTCGGCCTAGACGAAAAGGAGTTTTTGGGGGACGGCGTCGTCACGGGACGGGCGACAATCGACGACCGGCAAGTCTTTTTGTTTTCGCAAGACTTTACGGTGCTGGGCGGTTCACTGGGCGAAGCCTTTGCCGAAAAGGTCTGTAAAGTCATGGATTTGGCCGTGCGCACGGGCTCGCCCATGATCGGCATCAACGACTCCGGCGGCGCGCGCATTCAAGAGGGTGTGGTTTCGCTCGGCGGTTACGCCGAAATCTTTTGGCGCAACGTTCAGGCGAGCGGCGTCATCCCCCAAATTAGCCTCGTGGCCGGCCCCTGCGCCGGCGGAGCGGTCTACTCGCCGGCCATCACCGACTTCGTTCTCATGACCGAAAAGATTTCGCAGATGTTCATCACCGGTCCCGAGATCATCAAAACGGTGACGGGCGAAGAGGTGAGTTTCGAAGAGCTGGGTGGCGCGACGACGCATGCCACACGCAGCGGCGTCGCGCATTTGGTGGCAAGCGATGAGGAGAACCTCATCGAGCTCACTCGCGCACTGTTCTCGTTCTTACCCCAAAACAGCCGCGAGCGCCCGCCGAGGTTCGATTGCGACGACGATCCACAGCGCAGCGTGCCGCACCTCGACGATCTCGTTCCCGATTCGCCCGCACAGCCGTACGATATGCACGAAGCCATTGAAGGGATCGTAGACTACGGGGATTTTCTCGAAATTCTGCCGCTCTATGCGCAAAATATCATCTGCGGATTCGGCCGTGTGAACGGACAAACGATCGGCGTCGTTGCCAATCAACCCAGCGTTTTGGCCGGCGTTTTAGACACGCGGTCGTCGGTAAAGGCGGCGCGCTTCGTTCGTTTTTGCGATGCCTTCAACATACCGTTGGTGACGTTCGTCGACGTTCCCGGCTTCTTGCCGGGTACGGATCAGGAATACGGTGGAATCATTTTGCACGGCGCCAAGCTGCTCTACGCCTTCGCGGAGGCCACGGTTCCGAAAGTTACGGTTATCACCCGCAAGGCGTACGGTGGCGCATACGACGTTATGGCGAGCAAACACATCCGCGCCGACGTCAATCTGGCGTGGCCGACCGCGGAGATCGCCGTCATGGGCGCGGAAGCCGCGGTGAAGACGATCTTTCGGCGCGAAATCGCAGCGGCCGACAAGCCGGAGACTAAAATCCAACAACTCGTCGATGAGTATACCGAGCGTTTCGCCAATCCGTACGTCGCGGCGCGGCGCGGGTACGTTGACGACGTGATCGAAGCACGACAAACGCGGCGTTCGATTGCAAGGGCGCTCGAGATGCTCCGCGACAAACGCGTGCGGCGCCCAAGGCGCAAACACGGCAATATCCCGCTGTAAGAGTCAAGAGAAAGAGCCGGCGATGCCTGAGAACATCGAAGTAGAGACCGAGAAACTGCAAGAACAGATTGCTGACGCGCACGAGGAACTCGCAAGGGAACGACCCGCGCGCTGGGTGCGATACGTCGGTTTGGCCGCCGCGATCTTCGCCGTTTTCGCCGCCATCTCGGCGTTGCGTTCCGGCGACTTGATCAACGAAGCGCTCATCAACCAAATCAAAGCGTCCGACACCTGGAACGAATACCAGGCCTCGCGCCAAAAAAACCACATCTACACCGTCGCGGTCAACGATCTCGTCGATCGCGGATCGAAAAACGGCGGTCGGGTGCGGGCGTACCAAGGCCAGATCGCCAAAGAACTTGCCAAGGAGAGACCGCTCGCGAAATCGGCGCGCAAACTCGAGGAAGAATCCGCGGCGCAGGTCGGCCGCCATCATGCCTTCGAATATGCCGTTGCTCTGTTGCAAGTCGCTATCGCGTTGGGCGCGGTCGCCGCGTTGGCGCGCTCAAAACCCGCCTGGTACGTCAGCCTTGCCGCCGGTTTGCTCGGGATCGTCTTCTTCTTCCGAGGCTTTGCCCTATGAAACTTCTGGACGGGAAACGCGCGTTGGTTACCGGCGTGGCAAATCGCTGGTCGATCGCGACCGGTATCGCGCAGAAATTGCACGAGCACGGCGCGTCGATCGCGCTAGCATATCAGGGAGAACGTGTCAAAGGAGAGGTCGAAAAACTCGCCGCGCAACTTGGCGGCGCGCCCGTCGTGGAGTGCGACGTTTCAAACGATGGATCTTTAACGGCCGCGGCCGCCGCGCTCGAAAGCGACTTCGGCAAACTCGACGCGCTCGTTCATTCGATTGCATTTGCCAACAAGGAAGATCTCGCCGGAAAGGTGTTCGAGACGACACGTTCCGGCTTTTCGTTGGCCCTCGACGTGTCATCGTATTCGCTCATTGCGCTCGTGCGGGCGTTGCGGGAATCCTTTAACGACGGCGCCTCCATCATGGCGATGACGTACCTGGGCGCCACCCAGATCGTTCCAAACTACAACCTCATGGGCATCGCAAAGGCCGCGCTGGAATCGGCGGTGCGTTACCTCGCGTTCGATCTGGGCGAGCGCCGCATCCGCGTAAACGCGATATCCGCGGGACCCATCAAAACGGCCAGCGCGCGGCAAGTCGGTGGTTTCTCGCGCATTCTCGACGTCGTCCCTAAAGTGGCTCCGCTTCACCGCAATGTGAGTCCCGAAGACATCGGCAACATGGCGGTTTTCCTGGCATCCGATCTATCGAGCGCCGTGACCGCCGACGTGCACTTCGTCGACGCCGGCTACCACGCGATGGGTCTCTTGGCAACGGAATGACGCGAAAACTCCATCGCACTAGATGTTCGAAAAGCTGCTGATAGCCAATCGCGGCGAGATCGCCGTGCGCGTCATTCGCACGGCGCGCGAGATGGGCATCGCGACGGTCGCAGTGTATTCGGATGCCGATCGTGAGGCGTTGCACGTGGCGCTCGCCGATGAGGCGCATCGCATTGGGCCCGCAGCACCGGCGCAGAGCTATCTCGACGTCGAAGCGTTGATCGAGTGCGCGCGGCGGTGCGGCGCGCAGGCGATCCATCCGGGATACGGCTTCCTGGCGGAGAACGCAGGGTTCGCACGGGCCGTTCAACGCGCCGGATTGACGTGGGTCGGCCCGCATCCCGCGGCGATCGAAGTCATGGGCGATAAGCTACGGGCGCGTCATGCGATGGAGCGCGCCGGCATTCCGGTCGTTCCGGGAGGGTTGGAACCGGTTGCCGACGTCGAGGCGGCGCGAACGGCTGCAAAGCGTTATGGTCTGCCGCTGGCGTTGAAAGCGGCCGCCGGCGGCGGCGGCAAGGGTTTGAAGGTCGCGCATTCTCTGGACGAATTGGAATCCGCGTTCGATACCGCGCGACGCGAAGCCGTGGCGTACTTCAAAGATGCGACGATTTATGCCGAACGATATCTCGAGAACCCGAAGCACGTCGAACTGCAAGTCGTCGCCGACAAGCACGGTACCGTCGTTCACGTCGGTGAGCGCGACTGCTCGTTGCAGCGGCGCCATCAAAAAGTTTGGGAAGAGACGCCGGCGCGAATCCCACAAGGCGTCCGCGAGGCTTTGCGCGACGCCGGAATCCGTGCCGCACGAACCATTGAGTACGATTCGGCCGGAACGATTGAATGTCTCGTCGCCGCCGATCGATTTTACTTTCTCGAAATGAACACCCGGATCCAAGTGGAGCATACGGTGAGCGAAATGGCGTCCGGCCTGGATTTGGTTCGCGAACAGATTCGAGTCGCGGCCGGGGAACCGCTCGGATACGATCAGGATGCGATCGTTTTTCGCGGATGCGCCATCGAGGCGCGCATAAACGCCGAAGATCCCGCAGAAAATTTTCGGCCGGCCCCCGGCACCATCACGGCATATCGGGAACCCGGAGGCGCGGGCGTTCGCATCGACTCCGCGGCGTACGACGGCTGGACCATTCCACCCGACTACGATTCGCTCATCGCCAAGCTCGTTGTCTGGGCCCCGTCGCGCGAGCAAGCCGTTGCGCGCCTGCGGCGAGCGCTGGACGAGTACCTCGTCGGCGGCGTTCCGACGACGTTGCCGCTGTTACGCGATCTTTGTGACCAACCGGGTGTTGTGGATGCGACGTACGGCACCGCAACGCTCGAGGCATTCGCCAGTCATTGGCAGCCCTCACAACGTTCGAATGCATCGCGCTCGCGAGACGCTAAACGTGCATCGGCCACGCCGGTCAAACGATTGGCGCCGAGGCTGACCGCTCTGCGGAAACGCCGCGCCTCAGAGGCCGGCAACGACGTGGTAGCGCCCATGCACGGAATTATCGCGGACATGCGCGCTTCTCGAGGGGAACGCGTGTCGGAAGGACAGGTCGTCGCGATTATAGAGGCGATGAAAATGATGAACGAGATCCGCGCACATCGCAGTGGGAGGGTTGCGGAAGTCTATGTGGGGCCCGGTTCGCCGGTGGAAAACGGCGCCCCGCTGCTTTCGCTAGCGGAAAACTAAGATGGCTCGCTGAAACGCAGACCATGCGATCGATAGTACTGCTCGCATTTTTCCTGACGACGCTGGCGGCGACGCCAAGCCCGGCGCCGTCGCCGCCACCGGCCATGGCGTCTACGGTGGAACTCGCCCGTAGTCGCATTACGAGCATGTTGCAAACCGGCCACGCCGACGCCTCCTGGTTCAGTTCGGACTTTTTGGCGCAAGTTTCCATCGAGCAGGTTAACGCCGTCCTTGCGACGTTGCTCAAAACGCTCGGGCCATTTCAAAGCCTCGAATATACACCGGAAAAATTCGTCGCGCACTTTGCGAAGGGCACCAACGACGTCCTAATTCACCTAGATGCCGATAATAAGATCGACGGCTTGCTGTTCCGGCCGCCTGCGGTGAGCCTCGACGACGCGCTTCGATCCCTTCGGCAGCGAGCCGGCTCGCTGTCGTACCTGATCGTCGAAGAGGGCCGCGCAGAAGTCGCGGCCCTCAATCCGTCGGAACCTCTCGCGGTCGGCTCCGCGTTCAAACTCGCCGTGCTCAACGCGTTGCGCGATGAGATCCATCGGGGAACGCGGCATTGGTCCGACGTTGTTCCGCTCCGGGCGCAATGGAAGAGTCTGCCGAGCGGCGTTTTGCAAGGCTGGCCCGACGGCACGCCGCTCACGCTGGCGACCTATGCCGCCGAAATGATTTCGATCAGCGACAATACCGCCGCGGATGCGCTGATTCACCTCGTCGGCTCGGGAGCGTTGCAAAGATATGCCTTCGGTAATGACCCCTTTCTAACGACGCGTGAAGTGTTCATCATGATCTCGACTGAAGCGACGAGCTTGCGCGAGCAGTATGACGCGGCGAGATCGTCTCGAGACCGCGCGGCGATTTTGCGTCGCACCGACGCATTGCCGCTGCCGGCGCTCACGCGACTCAACAGCACGCCGGACCTCGCAGTGGAGTGGCACTACAGCGTACGCGCGCTCTGCGGGCTTATGGAACGCGTCGAGAATCTTCCGCTGATGTCGATCAATCCCGGCGTCGCCGAACCGTCGCACTTTGCGCACGTCGCGTACAAAGGCGGCTCCGGTCCGGGCGCGATCAATTTGACGACGATGGTCACCACGCGGCGTGGCACGCGGATCTGCTTCGCGGCGACACTGAACGACCCGGCGCACGCGCTTGATGAGACGTCCTTCGAAACGGCATATTCTTCTGCGCTGAATGCTTTGGCCGAGCGGTAGCCGCTTCAGGCGGGCGCGGGATGCGGGTACGGCGTAGTAACCGCACGATGGCGCGGGAGATCAACGCCTCAGGAATTCCACTCGAACCCGCTTACGATTCCGTCGAAGGTGGGCCGCGCGAGCCGGGCCGGCCCGGCGAGTTTCCATTTACGCGCGGCATTCGGCGCGATATGTATCGCGGGCGGTTATGGACGATGCGCCAGTACGCCGGATTCGGGACTGCCGGAGAATCCAACGAGCGGTATCGCTATCTTCTCGCGCATGGGCAAACCGGTCTTTCGGTCGCATTCGATTTACCGACCCAACTCGGCCTCGATTCCGATTCGCCGCAGGCGCGCGGCGAAGTCGGCCGCGTCGGCGTCGCGATCGACTCGATCGCGGATATGGAAACCTTACTCGAAGGATTACCGCTGGATCGCATTACGGTTTCGATGACGATCAATGCGCCCGCCGCGATTCTCTTGGCGCTCTATCTTGCGGTCGCACGGCGCCGCGGAATTCCGTTTGAAAAGCTCGGCGGCACGGTCCAAAACGACGTCCTCAAAGAATACGTCGCGCGCGGTACGTACATCTATCCGCCCGAGCCTTCGATGCGCCTGGTGACCGACGTCATGGCGTACTGCGCGACTATGGTGCCGCGATGGAACCCGATTTCGGTGTCCGGTTATCACATTCGCGAGGCGGGTTCGACGGCGGTTGAGGAGCTCGCGCTCACCCTTTCCAACGGCAAGGCGTACGTTTGCGCAGCGCGTGCCGCCGGTATTGCGGTCGACGAGATCGCGCCGCGCGTCTCGTTCTTTTGGAACGCTCACAACGATTTCTTCGAGGAAATCGCCAAGTTTCGCGCCGCGCGGTACCTGTGGGCTCACATTATGCGCGACGAATTCGGGGCCAGGGATCCTCGCTCGCAGATGTTACGATTTCACGCGCAGACGGGGGGTTCGACGCTGACTGCGCAGGAGCCGGAAAACAACGTCGTTCGGGTGACGCTCCAAGCGCTCGCGGCGGTACTGGGCGGAACGCAATCGTTGCATACCAACGGACAAGACGAGGCTTTGTCGCTGCCGACGGCCCAAAGCGCGAGAGTGGCGCTGCGGACCCAGCAGATCATCGCGTACGAGTCCGGCGTTGCCGACGTCGTCGACCCGATGGCGGGATCGTATTATCTCGAAAGCCTGACCAATGCGCTGATCGAGCGTGCCGGCGAACTGATCGGCGAAGTCGACGCCTTGGGCGGAAGCCTCGGCGCGATCGAGGGCGGCTGGATGCAGCGGCGAATCGCCGAGTCGTCGTATCGCGCGCAGCAGGCCGTCGAGCGTGGAGAGCAGGTCGTCGTGGGCGTGAACCGCTTTTGCGAGGAGTCGGCGGAAATCGCGATTCCGTTACAACGGATCGACGAACGCATCGAGCGCCGGCAGGTCGAACGATTGGCGACCTTTCAGGCGTCGCGCGATTCTGCCGCAATCGAAGCATACTTGGTCGGGGTTCGAAGGGCGGCGGAGGGCGCTGAAAACCTCATGCCGCGGTTCGTCGATGCGGTCGACGCCGGCGTTACCCTCGGCGAACTGTGCGGCACGTTGCGCGAGGTGTTCGGCACGTACCGTCCGATCGAGGTGGTCGCCTAGCTGCAATGACAATCGATCATGTCGCAATTGTCGTCAAAGATCTGGATTCGACCTTACGCTTCTATACCGACATTCTTGGCTTCAAAGAGCTCTACCGAGAGGTGATCTACGATCAGGGTGTCGAGGCGGTCGGATTGGAGTCGGGCGATTCTTCCGTTGAATTGCTGCGTCCACTCGATGCAAACTCGCCCGTGGCCCGCTACCGGGGCGATGCACCGGCGAAACTGCATCACACGGCCTACCGCGTCGCCGACATCGAAGCCGCGCTCTCGCTGCTGAAGTCGCGAGGAGTTCGGCTCATCGACGAGCGCCCGCGAAGGGGTGCACATGGAAATCTAATCGCGTTTCTCCATCCGAAGTCTACGGGCGGCGTCCTAATCGAACTCTGCCAACCGGCGAAAGTAAGAACGCCTTAGAATCTTGATTTCAGGGACGTTTCCTCGTCGCCGCCTGGTGATCGTGTGGTCGTTTGCGGCATCCTTGGCCATCCATGCCATCGTAATCGCGCTCCTTTTTTACGTGACCCGCCAGATCGTGATCACGCGAGGCGAGCGCGAAACGGTCATGGAAACGACGCGCGTAACGTTCCAAAAAGAAGCGCCGCACCCTGCGGCGGCGCTCGTTCGAGTACGGCGGCGGCGACCGACGTCGTCGCGCCCGGCAAAGGCACCGCCTCGTGAACTCGCACGCATCGTGCCCACTGCTGCGTCACCGCTTCCTGCACCGCGAAGCACGACGTCGAACTTGGAACGCGACGAGGCCGGCTTCGCACGAGAAGCCGCGCGGCTAAATGCCCAGAACGACCTTCACGCGCTTCCGACGATCGCTCCCGCGTCGCGCGGCGCAACCATCAGGAGTTATCGCTTTGCAATTCCAAAATCACTGCGTGGCGAAGACGAAGGCAACGGAATCATCACTCCGGTGCGAGCCTGGCGTGACGCCGGACACGACTGCTATTACGGAAGATACGAGTTCACGTACCCCGACGGAGCGATGGAGACCGGCGACATCGTCTGGCCGTTCTGTTTCGATCCGGCGCTAGACCCGTTCAAAGAAGCGCCGCATATGATTCCCTTTCCGTTACCGCTGCCGGGGTTCACGCTGCCCGCCGGTACGGAGCTGCCCCCAATCGAAAAGGCGGTCTATCAGCACTGGGCGGCGCAATACGGCGGTCCGCCCTAGCGCCGCAGCAGCGGCGTCTGACCGAGTCCGTTCAAAATAAATTGGACGGCGAGTGCTGCGAGAATGATGCCGAGGAGCCGCGTAATGACGTGGATGCCCGTCTTGCCGAAAACGCGGAGCAACAGTGACGACGCCCGCATGCACAGCCATGTGACGAGTAACGCCGCTGCGTACGCCGCGGCCACGATCGTGACGTTCGAACGGTCACCGTGTGCTAGATTCAGCAATAGGAGAACCGTTGCGATGGTGCCAGGGCCTGCGATCATCGGCACGGCGAGCGGAAAAACCGCGGGATTCTCGCCCTCGGCGGCCTCTTTTTCTTCGGCCTCCGTGCGTTTCGCACCGGTTGGACGCGCAAACAGCATATCGATCGCGATCAGAAATAGTAAGGCGCCTCCCGCGATCGTGAAGGCAGGTAGGGTAATCCCCAGATATGACAAGATCAGTCGTCCGAGCACGCCCATGAACAGAATGACGACGGCGCCGACAATGACCGCCTGATCCACGATCTGATTACGCCGCTGGGTCGAGAAACGCGCCGTGGACCCAATGGTCATCGGAATCATGCCGATGGGATCGATGATCGTGATAGCCGTCGCAAACGCCGTCGCTACGAAGCGCGCATCCATGCGCAGTAGCATAGGTGTCAACCACACAGCGAGTCAAGCCGACGTGCCTGCGCCAGGCCTCTCGCTGCGCAAGGGCCAATCGTCCGGGATGAACGTGGCGCGCGCCGTCAACATCGGCGATCTTCGGATTCTCGCGCGACGCCGTTTACCACGAGTCGTCTTCGATTACATCGACGGCGGAGCCGGTGCCGAGTTTACCATGCATGAAAATTCTCGCGCGTTCGAACGGCGCATTTTCCGGGCGCGCAATGCGGTCGCGCAACGCGAATGCCGTTTGCGCACCAGCGTGCTGGGCACCACGATCGCGTTGCCGATTATCTTTGCTCCGGTCGGGAGCACGCGGCTCTTCTTTCCGCGTGGCGAATGTGTCGCTGCGGAGTCCGCCGCGATCGTTGGAACGATCTATACGTTGTCCACCCTTTCCGGCTGCCCCCTAGAAGAGGTCAAAGCGGCGTCGCCCGGCACGCTGTGGTATCAGCTTTATTTGCTGGGCGGACGGGATGCAGCGCTCGATGCGATCGCGCGGGCGCGGGCGGCCGGATTTTCGGCGTTGGTCGTGACGATCGATACGGCGGTCGCGGGGCAGCGCGAGCGTGACATTCGCAACGGCGCGCGCGAGCTCGCAGCGGGCCGATTTCTCGAGATGCTGCCGTACTTGGGGCAGTTGATCGCCCGGCCGCGATGGATTATCGATCTCCTGCGCGACGGCGGCCTCATGAAATTTCCCAACGTTATCGTTCCGGGCCAGGGACCGTTGCCGTATGAAGACATCGGGGTTGCGTTGGAGCGGTCCACCGTCTCGTGGGACGACATCTCGTGGATTAGCGAAGCCTGGAAGGGGCCCATCGTTATCAAAGGTGTGCTCAGCGGCCACGACGCTCGGCGCGCGCTCGATGCCGGTGCTGCGGCGATTGTCGTTTCGAATCATGGCGGGCGGCAACTCGACGGCGTAGCGGCAACCTTGGATGCGCTTCCCGAGATCGTCGAAGCGGTCGGAGATCGAACGGAAGTCTTAATAGACGGCGGCATTCGGCGCGGAAGCGACGTCGTGAAGGCGCTCTGTCTGGGCGCGCGTGCCGTACTTGTCGGGCGGGCGTACGCATACGGGCTCGGCGCGGGCGGCAAAGCCGGCGTGCTTCGCGCAATCGAGATTCTTCGCAGCGACGTGATTCGTACTCTCAAACTGCTGGGTTGTCACGACGTTCGCAATCTCGACCGTTCCTACGTCGTGTAGTGCTCTACGTACGCGGCACGCTTCCCGACAGCGGTATCGCCATTATTGGGAGTCGCACGCCGCCGGCAAAAGCCACGCGGTTTGCCTATCTTCTTGCGTCGCGCCTGAGGGCGCCCATCGTCGCCGGCCTTGCCCTCGGCATCGATGCCGCAGCGCATCGCGGCGCTCTCGTTGGCGTACATTCGACCGCGGCGTTCGTGGGTTACGGCTTCGGCTGCACTTTTCCGCCCGAACATCGGGCGCTCGAGGACGCAATCGTCGTGGCAGGGGGCGCGATCGCGACCTTGCAGCCTCCAGGCACGCCGGTAAGCGATTCGGCTCTGATCGAGCGAGACCGTCTGCAAGCCGAACATGCTCGAGTCGTTGTCCTGGTCTGCACTGAGATCGGCGGCGGCGCCATGCATACGATGCGCTTTGCACGTGAACTCGAACGGCCGCGATTCGCGGTCGCTGCGCCTGAAGGGTCAGAGGGCGCGAACGCCTGGGAAGGCAATCGCGCGTGCATTGCAAACGGCGCGCGGCCGCTGCCGTTCGACGTCGAGTCAGCGTTGCTACAAATTCGGCGCGAGGCCCACATCGATTGAGGTTTCGAAGGTGCGGCTCCACGGCAACCCGATCGAAAGTGCCGCAATATGGTAACCGGGATCCAGCTGCGATACGAGTATAGCGGCGTATTGCCAAAGCAGCGCGCGGTCGCGTCGGCTCATTGTTGCCGCGACGTCGGGTGACAAGAGCGAGTGATCGACGATTCCTTGTGCCGCGAGGGTCGCGTTCAGATCGGGACGCACAAAGTCGTGAAAAGCGTAGTCGTCGAGAAACATGATGAACGTGTACGTGCGATGCGCGAGATCGTCGTACGTTCCTAACTTGCGGCCCGCCGCAGCGGCAATCGCCTCGGACAAGGCCGTTCCGACCGTGTTCGCATTGGTGTTCCAAGATGAGTACGCGTCCAAATGGGCGGCGAGCCCCGATGCCAGGATGCGTTGCGCAAAAGCGGCCTGGTCGCTGTATGACTCGAGATACGAGAGATCCGCTAGGGCGACGGAACGGCGCGCCGCGACAGCTGCCGCCATTGCGCTCGCGAAGGCTTCATCGTGCATTGGGTCGGTGCTTGGGACGCGCACGTAGAGTGAAATATCGGGATGCTCGTCATCGCGAACGCCGCCGCAAACCGCAATTAAGGCATCGATCGCCGTCGCGATCGGTCCGTATTCGATGGGATCCTGATACGACGCGCCATTCGGCATCGAGTAGGTGACGGCAATTCGCGGTGTCCACCGCGCCGCCCGAGCGACGGCGTGGGCGACGAGCGCCGAACCGAGCTCGTCGGCACCAGGCTCGATGGATGCACGATCGCCGATGCCGGCGCCGGCAAGCTCTGACTGCAACAATTGCACGTCGCGCACATGCAGTCCGGTGGGCCCAGCATCGTCTTGGCCGAGCACGAGCCGATCGATGATCCGCTCTGCGGTGAGTCTCAAGAGCAGACGGTCGACGGCGAGATCGCGAGCTCGCGTCGCCAGGTAGGCAGCCAACGTCGGTTCGCCGATCAACGCGCTTAGATGCGCAGCCCGCGCGGCTTCCGTTGGTAACGGTGGGTCGTGAAGGTTGGCGTACTCTTGCAAATACTCCCAAACGGGATATGGCGCAAAGAAAGCGGTACGAGATGGAATGCCGGTAGGCGCAAGCCGCATGATGGTGCCGAAGGCGCCGATCCACGCGTCGGCGCGCAGCGAGCGCAGATGCGCGAGTTCGCGAAGACGAAACTCTGCGTCGGCATACGTCGGGCCGGGAACGCGCGAGGCCGTCAAACCCCCATAGGCCAGCATGTCGGTCGATATGACGAATGCATGGGTCTGGGGCTTTGCGGCCTCGTGATTCAGCCATGCGATCAATGCATCCGATCGGCCCGCTTGCAAAAAATGCCCCTGAAGCTCGCGCGGCGGCGATTCTACCGGAACGCCCGCGATGCGCCCGAGCATCGGGGGAAGTTGCGCCGTGACGGGCCGGTCGTCGATGGGAACGAAAGCAATCGCCGCTAACAGAATTGCGATAAGGTGCATCTATAAAAGCGGCCGTAACGCGCCGCGATGGCGTTCCAGCAACGCTTCGGCTCGAGTGGAATCGACGCCGTGCCGGTGCATCACCACCGCTACTTTGATCCGGCCGTTCGCGGCGGCAAGCAGTTGCTGCGCCTCCGCTTCGTCCACGCGTGCAAGCTGCCGGAGCAGACGCAGAGCCCGCGCGCGCAATTTCTTATTGTTTGCGACGACGTCGACCATAAGATTGTCGTGAACTTTCCCGAGTCGAACCATCACCGCCGTCGAGATGGCGTTGAGCGCTACCTTCTGAGCCGTGCCCGCCTTCATCCGGGTGGAACCGGTCAGAATTTCGGGGCCGGTATCGAGAACGATTGCATCCAGCGCCGCCCGTGCGAGATCTGAGCCGGCAACGCTCGTGATGGCTACGGTATACGCGCCGCGGTTGCGCGCTGCAACGACGGCCGCAACAACGAATGCAGCGCTGCCGCCGGCCGAAATGCCGATCACCGAATCGCTCGGAGCAACTTCCTCCATCGCGCCGGCGCCGGCGTCGGCGTCGTCCTCCGCGCCTTCGATTGCACGAAGCAAAGCGACGGCACCGCCCGCGATGTGCGCGCGAACCATCTCGGGAGGCGTTCCGAAAGTCGGAGGCATTTCCGCAGCGTCGAGCATGGCGATCCTTCCGCTACTCCCTGCGCCGACGTAGTGAAGCGTGGCGCCACACCGCAATCGCGCCGCGATTTGTTCGACCGCGCGCGCAACTAGTTCCGTCTGGCCGAGCACGGCGCTGACGGCGCGGTGCTGTTCCTCGACGAGGAGTTCAACGAGCGCATCGGTCTGCAGAAGGTCTAGTCCGGCGCTCCGCTCGTGAATTGCCTCCGTTGATGGAATCGTCACCGACGACACTCCCGATCGAGCTGCGCCAAAACGGCGCCCAGATGGTATGGCGCGATCGAACCCAGAACGACGGCACGCCGCGCGCCCGTTGCGGTCGGGATATTGGCGGGACGGCCACGCAACGTTTCGTAGCCTAGCACAGCGAACGCGACGGCCTCCTTCGCGTCGGCCGGAATTCCCATCGCATCCGACGTTTCGACGCGTGTCCGCGGTAGCCGTGCTGCGAGTCTTTCGAGCATGCTGGGATTTCGAGAACCTCCGCCGCTGACGATGACGCGCGCCATGGGCAGACCTTCACGCCCAATCGCATCTGCAACCGATGCAGCGGTGAGTTCGGCGAGTGTTGCGGCGGCGTCTTCGATCGAAATTCCGCAGAGCAGGGCTTCATGTTGGGCAAGAAACTGCTCGCCGAAGCGCTCGCGCCCGGTCGTCTTTGGGGGCCGCCGCATGAAGTATTCGTCGTCAAGCATTGCTTCGAGAAGCGCAGCATCGACACGGCCCGCCGCCGCAAATGCGCCATCGCGATCGAAGGCCTTTTCGCCGCCGGTTCGCCGGCGAACAAGAGCGTCGATGAGCATGTTTCCCGGGCCGGTATCAAATGCGATCGCTTCGGACGGCGCTGCCCCTTTGCGAAGCAGCGTGACGTTCGCGATCCCACCCAGGTTCAGCACGACGCGATCTTCGCCGGCGTCGCCGAGCAACAGCGCATCAACGTAGGCGACCAAAGGCGCGCCGTGCCCTCCGGCGGCGCAGTCGGCACTCCGAAAATCATAGCAAACCGTGACGTCGAGCGCTTCTCGAATTACGAAGGGATCGCCGAGTTGCAGGGTGATGTGAGCCTCGCCATCGTGCCAAACCGTTTGTCCGTGCGAGGCGACGAAGCGAACGGGATCGGCTCCCGCAATTCTCCGTGCTGCACGTGCGTACGCTTTACCCAAGCGGTGATGGAGAACCGCGACGTCGGCGACCGCACCGCTGTTGGGAGGAAGCGCATCAAAGAGCGCCGACCGAAGATCGGCATCAAATTCATTCGTCTCAAAACGCAGCGTTTCAACGCGATAGCCGTCGCCATGCGGCACGATATCGACCAAGGCGGCATCTATGCCGTCGAGCGACGTTCCGCTCATCAAGCCGATCGCTAACATTCCACGTCTGAAATCATCGCTTCGTAGAAGCGTTGGCGCAGCGGTTGCTCCGACGTTGCGGCGGCATTTCTTCCGAAGTAGACGGCGTTCGTCAACAGCACGCCTTGGCAATCGCGCACCGGATCGGCCCAGACGCACGTTCCGACAAAGCCGGTGTGGCCGAACGACGATCCGTCCATGAAGCGACCGCATGAGTTCGTATCGCTCGTCTTGAGCGCCCAACCGAGGCCGCGCCGGAGCACCGGATCGCCCGCCTGTTCCCGCGTGGCTTCACGCGCGAGGCTTTCAGAAACAAAACGGTCGTCGCGGCCGTGCAGTGCGCCGAGATATGACTCTGTGAGCGCCGCGACATCGGCGGCCGTTCCAAACAGACCGGCATGGCCGGCAGCGCCGCCCATGAGAAAGGCCTTTTCGTCGTGCACGTACCCTTGCACGCGACCACGCCAGCCGTCGTCTTCAGTCGCCGGAATGTCGCGTCGCAGCTTCGCCGGCGGACGAAAGCGCAGCGTCCCCGAGCCGAAGCGGCGGACGAGCGCCGGCAGCGCCACGCTCGTGGCGCGCCGCAACGCGACGCCAAGTGCGATGAATCCGAGGTCGCTGTAAATCACGCGGTCGGCCGGTGGGGCCAATAACGGTGCTTCGAGGGCGAAGCGTTCGACATTTTCGCCGAGTATTTCACGGTAATCGGCGCCCGAATCCATGCCCGAGGTATGCGCCAAGAGCATGCGCAGCGTAATGGCGCCGCTTTGCGAATCGTTCCACTCGATGATCACGCCGCGCAGCGGTTCGTCTAAGCCGAGTCGCCCCTCCTCGACCGCTGCCAGTGCGAGCGTTGCAACGAACAGCTTCGTGAGTGAAGCGAGGTCGAAGACCGTATCGCAATAAACGTTGCGCGCCTGAGCGTCGTTCCGAGTGGCGCCGTACGCCCGCTCGAAGACGACGCGGCCGCCTTGCTCGATGCGCGCGACGGCGGCGGTAAACTCCCGGCCGCACGTTTGCGCCAAAACTTCATCGACGCGGCGAAACGATTTCACAGCGTAACGGGAAGGCGGCCACTGGGGAGACTTCCCCCAAAGAGCACGTCGGCTAAGCCGCCCACCGAAGCGGAATCGTCACCGTACGTCGCGATGAGATGGCGCGCCTGGGAGAAGAGCGATAGATCGAACGGTTCGAGCACCGAAGCGACGATTGCATCGGGATAGCGCGCCAGTATTTCTCCGATTGCCGCTGCCTGAGCGGAGTAAATGTGCGCACGACGGCTCAAGACCAGCGGTCGCCGCTGTTCTCTTTCCAAGTCGACGAAGAGCATCGAAACACGTTCCGGCGCAGGATCGAGCGGGAGAGCAATCTCTCGCAACGCCGGCGCTTCGCGCAGGATCCCACTGACGTCGCCAAACGATACGACAATGGACGCCAACGGGTCGGCGCGGGGGACGCCGCGGAGCAGCGTGATCGCATCGCGCGAAATTTCTCTGCCGATTCCCCGGTGGGGCGGATATGCTTGGAGCGGCAGCGGTGGCTCCGCCAAGGCCTGCAGGCGCAGTGCCCGCTCGTTGGCTTGATGCAGCCGTTCGACTTCGATCTCGCCGCATTGCACCGCCTCCGCAATGCTACGCGCAGCCGCATCAGCGGCGTACGCGTCGTGACTAAAGAGCAGCAGGTCCGCGCCCGCGATGAGCGCCGCCACGGCCGCACGCGCAGACCCGGCTTCTTCCAAAGCGCCCATCTCCAAACAATCCGTTATGAGAGCACCTTCGAAACCAAACTCATCACGCAGGACGCCCGTAAGAAGCCGCCGCGAAAGCGTTGCCGGATGCTCCGGATCGAAAGCGCGGACTCGGACGTGCGCGCTCATGATCGCGGGGGCGGCGGACGCAACGGCGGCAAACGGCAGAAGATCGTTGCTTCGCAGCGTCGCCTCATCGACGTCCACATCGGGTAAGGCTTGATGTGAATCGACGGCGGTTGCGCCGTGGCCGGGAAAGTGCTTGAAGCACGGTGAGATTCCGCCTCGCTTCAGCCCGTCGGCGAACGCCCCGGCAAGCTCCGCGACCTGGTTGGGATCCCGTCCGAACGAACGGGTTCCGATGACCGTGTTGTAAGGGTCGGTCGCCAGATCGAGAACGGGTGCGAAATTCAGCGTGCATCCCGCACGACGTAAGTCGAAGGCGGTTTGTTCGCCGGCGCGCATCGCGAGCTCGACACTCCCCGCCGCTCCCAGCGCCATCATCGACGGCATCGGTTCGGTATCCTCGCGCAATCGGCTCACGCGGCCCCCTTCCTGGTCGATCGCGACGATGGCAGGGGTCCGGTCGCGCGCTCGATCCGTCAGCGAACGAACGTCGCCCGGTGACGTTCCGTTGCGCGCAAAGAGTACGTAACCGCCGAACCGCGGCACGGCGTCAGCATCCTCTATCCCGCAGATAATGACGTTTCGAGTGAGTTGTTCGAGGGAGTTCACGCGATGGCGGCGCCCGACGACGAATCGAATCGCCGAACCGCAGCTTCCGTAAAATGCAGCCCGACGAGTTCTCCGCATCGGCGCTCGTTCGTGGCGGCGACGCGAGCTAGTATAGGACCGCGTTGCGTCTCTACTCGCAGATAGGCGTCCGCCCCGGTGATTTCGCGGCCGACGATGCGGCCGCGCAGCGACTGGTCGAAGCCTACTTCAACGTTTTCCGGACGGATGCCGACGATCGTGCTGCCTTCCGCGAACAAATTCATGGGACGTTCCCCGAGAAAACGCGCAACTGCAAGATTCCTCGGACGGTCGTAGACTCGCGCGGGGTCGCCAATATCCTCGATTCGGCCTTCAATGAGCACTGCTAGCCGTTCACCCACGCTCATCGCCTCGGCGTGATCGTGCGTCACATAGAGGATTGGTCCGAAAAAATGCTCCCGCAGCCCAAGCACTTCTGCGCTAACGTCGCGACGCAGCGATGGGTCCAAATGCACGAATGGCTCGTCGAGCAATAGCGCCGAAGGATTCGAAAGCAGCGCGCGGCCGATTGACGCTCGTTGGCGTTCCCCTCCGGAGAGTTGGTGCGGCCGCCGATTGAGGTGGTTTTCGACCCGCATGGCTCGCGCGGTCTGCGCGACCCGCTCCTTTTCGTGCTCGCCGCCGCGTCGGAGTGCCAGGCGCAGATTTGCTCGGACCGTCAAATTGTGCAACAGCGCATCGTCTTGGAAGACCATCGCGATGCGACGCTTTTGCGGCGCCAACCGGTTGAGCATCTGGCCGTCGAGTCGCACTCCGCCGCCCTGAATTTCGAGCAGTCCGGCGATCGCACGTAAGAGCGTGCTTTTTCCCGCCCCGGAAGGTCCGACAATTGCAAGCGTGTGACCGCGCTGCGCGTGCAGCGTAACGCGGTCGATCGCGGGCGGCGCGCGCCTTGCATGTCGCACGACGAGCGCGTCGATTTCCAGGCTCACTGCGGGGCCGCGATCGTTTCGCGATATTCGGTTCGCGCGCTAACGTCCCCACGATGTGCGCGCGCGATAATTTCGCGCAAGCGCGTGACGGCCGCATCGTCGGCTTTCTTACCGGCAAGTATCAAGCGCAACGCGATCAGCGCCAAGTCGGGCGTGCGCGGACCGAGTCGCTGCAAGCCTTCATAGAACGGCGCCGCTCGGGGTGCGTTAGGCCGCTGAGCAAGCAGCGCGCGAACGAGCTCCTCTTTTGAGGGACGGCCATCGAGAAGGTAGCCGTCGAGCGACTCGAACTCCATTGCGCATGGCCTTCGCCGTTCGGGTTGGTTTGCTCTTCGCCGTCACGATTGCGACGCTCGGTGCGAATCGATCGGGAAACAACGTACAGGACGTTTTCAATCACATGCGCCAAGCCTCTGGGCCAGTCTGGCGCGCACATATCGTTTCCGTCGCCCGATTAGCCTTCAACGGAGTTCCTACCGTCGTCTCGAGTGAGACGCAAGGCGTGCGAGTTCTGGTGCGCCACTGCACCGGCGAGGTTTGTGACGGCATCTACTTTAACGGCGAGCGGCTGTACTCGTTCAATATGAACGCCACTCCGGTACCCGGCTCCTCGCCGATGGAGCCGTTCCTTCGGGGCTTGCGCACGGCCGGTGCGCTCCTTTTTCTCGGTCCGTCGAGCGAAACGCGCGGCGTAAGCGTTGCCGATGGAGGAAACGCAATGTTTGCCGGGAGAGCCTATCGGACCCTTATCGTCAGCGGCAGGGATATCGTTCCGCTGCGGTTGTACGTCGATCCAAGGCCCTGGTTGCTGCGCTTCGTGCGCACGCTGGACGGCCGGGAAACGTTTGAATACCTGAACTATCGGCGCATCGGCGGTTTTTCATTGCCCTTCGAGGTGCTGCACAACGGCCGCATCTTCGAACGCTACGACGACCGCGCCATCGTCGCTTCGATCTTAGAGCCGCCTCGTGGGCTGGTTCCTTCCTTCAACGGAACGCCGGAGAGCGTTGCAACGGATCCGCGAGCGGTAACGCCGATCATTGAGTGCAGCGTCGGTGGAGTCGCGGCTCGATGCCTAATTGACTCAGGCAATTCGGGCCTGTCGATGAGTTCGGAGTTCGCAAGCCGTCTGAATGCTGCGGTTGTCGGAAACTATCAAGTGCGAGGCCTGGGCGGATACTCGACGCAAGTCGTGCGCGCCGGACCGCTGCGCATCGGGAGCGCGACGTATCCCGAAGCCTATTACGTCGTGCTTTCGGACCTTCGCCGGTATGGCTACGACGTCGTCCTCGGCGCGGACGTCTTGGCTACGACCAACGTTGAAATCGACGCGTCGGAGCACGTCGTACGGTTCGGCGTGGCCGCTGCGCGGGAAGGCATCGCGATTCCGCTGTCGTTTGAGAACTTCATTCCCGTGGTCACGGTGGGTCTCGGTTCGGTCCAGACGCAACTGGCAGTGGATACCGGCGACGAGTCGAATATCAATCTTTCGTACGATTTCTATGCGAAGCACCCCGGACTTTTTACGATCACGCAGCGCCGTTCGGTGGGCGGCATCGGCGGCAACAGCGTCGAGATGATCGGAGAAATCGAACACGTGCGCATCGGGGATTATCGTCTTGGACCACAACGCATCGGAACGACGCAGACGCTCCAAGGCACCGCCTTCGGACATCTCGGGGCCGGTTTCCTGAGTCAGTTCATCGTCGGTTTGGACTATGCCGCCGGACAACTACGCCTCCTTCAACATCGCAGTTAGTGTGAGAGCGGCGGCTCTCGCGCTCGTCGCAATTGTGCTGCCTTCGCCGGCGGCGGCCATGACGCTCGATCGATGCACGATTGTCGCAGCGCAAATGATGGAGAGCATCGACTCCTCGGATGCGCGGCCAGGCGATTTCTTTCGGTTCGAAACGATCAACGCCGTAACCACGGGCACGAGCGTCGTGATACCCGCCCGAGCGATGGGCTATGGCCTCGTCGCGGTAGCATCGCCGGCCGGACCGCACGACGCGCGGCCGGGCACTCTCGTACTCGAGCCGCGCTATCTCGTTTTGCCTGACGGCAGACATTTGGGCGTCGTGCTCAATCACAACACCGACTCGTTGGCGCGTGCAGGGGCGAACGCGGGAATTCCCGGCTATCTCGGCGCGATTCCCGTTCCGGGCTTCGGCGCGGCAATCGGCATCTTTAACTATTTTCGGAAGGGAAAGAACATCGTCGTGCCGCGGGGGACGGTGTTCACGATCTTTCCAAGCGACGACCCATCCGTAGAACGCTGTCAAGACCATCCTTCGCTTTGAACCACGGGAACGACGTGTGATGCGCGCATTTCGAGCGGGCGACGGCGCGGAGTTATGGTTCAGCGAAACGGGTAACGGCGAACCGGCATTGCTCTTCCTGCACGGATGGCAGGCAGATCGCTCGGTCTGGGACGAGATTATCGCTCAACTCTGTGAGGATTTCCGTTGCATCGCCGTCGATTTGCGTGGTAGCGGTGCCTCGTCAGGGGCGCCGGGCCCCTATCGTTTAGAGCAGTTCGCCGACGATCTTCGCGTGCTCGTCCAGTTCTTAGGGCTCTCCAGCGTCGTGGCGGTCGGCCATTCGATGGGCGGCACGACCGCGCTTCGGTTCGCGGTAGATGCTCCCGTACTCGTAAAGGGACTCGTATTGGTCGCGCCCGTCCCGCCAAGCGATGCGGGATTTTCCGAGAAACGGGCGGCCTATCTTCGCGCGACCGCCGGCAATCCCGTCGCCGTGCGTCAGTGGTTGACGCGTACCTTTGCGGCACCACCGCCGTCACACGCGCTGGACTCGCTCTGCCGGGCGGCAGCGCGGACGCGGCGAGAAGCGGCACTCGAGTCGTTCGAATCTTGGGGATTCGCGGACTTCGCGAAGGAGACTCGCTGCATCGCCGCACCGGTACTGGTCATCGCGCCCTCGGACGATGCGCCCGAGCGCACCCAGAGCAACGTCGCGGCGCTTTTGCGCGACGGATCCTTCGAAATCGTGCCGGAATGCGGACACTACGCAATCGTCGAGCGACCGCAAGCAATTGCGGCGCTCGTTCGGCAATTCGCGATCATGGAAAAGGCTTGAGCGTTCGATGAAGCGACGCGACGTTCTTCGAGTGCAGGGCACGTACTATGTGGTGAGCGGCCTCTTCCCGCTGATATCCATGAAGGGCTTCGAGCGTCTCACGGGCACCAAATTTGACCGCTGGCTCGTCCAAATGGTTGGCTTGCTGGCCATATCGATCGGCGCCGCGACCATCGTGGCCGGGTGGGACGAGAATAGGAACGGTTCCGCAATCGTCCTTTCGGTTAGTTCTGCGCTCTCTTTTGCCGCGATCGATACGGTTCACGCCGTGAGGGGGCGCATTTCACCGATCTACCTAATCGACGCGGCGATTGAAGTCGCGATTTTGGCTTGCTTAGTCGCGACCACCGAGACGTAAATGGGGTACAATTGTAACGATGCGGTTGACCCTCAGCGCAACCGGCAGCGTGCTGGCGGTTGCTTTTGGGCTGTGCGCGGCGGCGCCGGCGGGCGCGGTTCCACCCAAATATTCCTTTCACATGAGCGTCGTGATGGCGATGCGGCATTTTCCGTGGCTGCACTTCCACATGACCGGCGACGGGGAGTACGTTGCAGGCCAAAGCTACCAGGTGCACTTTACGAGCGCGCCCTGGTTCTTTCCACCGCAGCGGCACGACGTCGATCTGTCGATGCTGGACCCGGCGATGTGGCCGGGACGTTTTATCACGACCGAAATCGATCGAGGACGCAACGGGGAACGGCTGGTCCTCCTGCACGCCGTTGCGGATCCCACGTTGCGGGATGCGACCGTGACGCTCGGGCCGTTTGGTAGGACGCGCGTGCTCGACATCAACTATACCGACGGCGCGCACATCGAAATGAACGTTGCCTGGAGTACGATCGAAGGCTTTGTTCTCCCCTCGAACCTGACGGCAACCATCGACGAGCCGCATCTCGCACTCTCTGCAAACGCCGACTTCAACGATTATCGCTTTGATGAATGAGCTCGCGCAGCGGGAATGCATCCCGTGTCGCGGGGGCGTTCCACCGCTGAGCGACCAGCAAATTCGCCCTTTGCTTGCCCAACTTCAAGAAGGCTGGCGCATCGTCGAGCGGGACGATGCCAAGCATGGCGCCGTGAAGATCTTAGCGCGAACCTATCGCTTTGACAATTTTGCCAGAGCGATGGATGCGGCGGTGCGTGTCGGAGAAATGGCCGAAGCACAACGTCACCACCCCGATCTGGTTATTGCTTGGGGGCGGTTGACCGTTGAGATTTGGACGCACAAAATCGGCGGATTGGCGGAAAGCGATTTTATCTTTGCCGCAAAGTGCGACACGCTCGTACGCTAAGCCACGTTTAGGAGTGCAACTAGCCGGGGTATCGAAACGTCATCCGAACATCTGAACGAGAACGAGGCACTCAATGCAAATCGACACGACGTTATTACCCGCTCGCGGCAACGATGCCGCGGAGATCCTGAAGAACGATCACGACGTCATCAAAAGCCTACTGCGCGAATTGACGACGGGATCCGGCTCGCAACGCCGGCAGGTCATGGAGCAGTTAAAAGGCGTGCTCACGATCCACAATGCAACCGAAGAGAATCTGGTTTATCCGGCCCTCAACAAAGTTGCGGGAAGCAAGGCAGAGTCAGAGCATCTCTATCACGAGACGGCGGAGGCCGACGTGCTTCTCTTCGAGCTCGATTCGATGCTCAAACAGAGCGATTCAGCCGACTTCGCGCTAAAGGCCGACAAGTTTCAAAAGGCCGTCTTGCAACACATTGAAGAGGAAGAGCAAAAGGCTCTCCCGCGACTTCGGGAAAATTCGGACCCCGAGCAAGTCGAAACACTCACCGATTCGGTTCGAGCGTTTAGGAAGTCACTTCACTTCGAGACTACGGCGGTGTGACGCCGGCGTCGCGTCGCCGCGGTAACCGATTGTTCTAATGCATCGACGAGCGAAGAGCCATTGCGCTCCCAGCGCTCGACGAATCGCAGGGCGAAGCGTTCCCGGTGCGAGAGAGTGCCGGGAGGCTCGCGTTTCGTGGCCTTGCGCCGAGACGACGGCAATCGGCGCAATCGCGTATAGGTGTCAATGACGGCGGGGTGGACGTACGCCTTACGGCAAACGGCCGGCGTATTTCCCAGTCGGCCCGCCACCTGACAGAGCGCCAGCGAAATCTTGTGCTTCGCATCGGCGAGATGCTCGGCCGCCTCGCCGAGTGCTGCGATACATTCTACCGTGCCGATCCACGTACGAAAATCTTTTGCCGAAAAATCGTCACCCGCAATGTCGCGGATGTATGCGTTGACGTCGTCGGAACTAATGCTGTTGACGTTCCCGGTTTCGTCAATATACGTAAAGAGTTCTTCGCCCGGAAGGTCTCGGCAGCGCTTGATAATTCGCGCGAGCCGCGCGTCGTCGAGCTTGATGCGGTGCTCGCGCCCGGTTTTTCCCTTGAATCGCAAGCGTACTTGTGACCCGTTGAGGCTAACGTGACGCGTGCGCAGCGTCGTGAGCCCGAAAGAGTTATTGGCCTTGGCGTACTCCTCGTTCCCGACACGAATGCCGGTCATGTCGAGGAGCGTAACGATCGCCGCGAGGACCTTGCGACGCGAGAGTTCGGCGCCGGCCATATCCGTGGCAACCGCCGCGCGAATCTTCGGTAACGCGCGGCCGAAGGCGGCCAGTCGATGGTACTTCGCCTCATCGCGCACCTCTCGCCAACGCTTGTGATACCGATACTGCTTTCGTCCACGCGCATCGCGCCCCGTGGCTTGAATATGACCGCTCGGAATGGGCGAGATCCACACATCGGTGTATGCCGGTGGGATGGCGAGGGCTCGGATTCGGCGCACTTCGGCGCCATCGCGAACCGCTCGGCCGTCGGGATAGAAATAGGCGAAGTGTCGTCCGCGCCTGCGCCGGCTAATGCCGGGGCAACGATCGTCGACGTAGCGCAGACCCGCCTCGCGAGCGACCGCTTGTGAATCCACGCTTGCGTTGTACCCGCTTGGCGGTTATGGACTTCCTCGCCCGGCGTTGGCTCCATAGACTTGACCGCTTGCGTAACTCAACTCGGACGACGCAAGAGCAACGTAGACCGGCGCCAGTTCGACCGGTTGGCCGGCGCGGCCGTACGGCGTATTGCTCCCGAACGTAGGAAGCTTTTCGGTCGGTTGACCTCCGGTAACCTGAAGCGGCGTCCAGATGGGTCCGGGGGCAACGGCGTTCACGCGAATGCCCTGTTTTGCCAATTGTTTCGCCAATGCTTTCGTAAATGCGACAATTGCGGCTTTCGTTGAGGCATAGTCCAGCAAATTGGCATCCGGTTCGTACGCTTCGATGGAGGCCGTATTGATGATGCTGCCTCCGGGTTTGAGATGTCGCAGGGCCGCCTTCGTTATCCAGAACATCGCGTAAATGTTGGTCTTATACGTCCAATCGAAGTCCTCCGTGGAGAGCTCTTCGATCGAACTATGGGATTGCTGACGAGCCGCATTATTCACGAGAATGTCGAGACCACCCAACCGATGCGCCGCATCGTCCACGAGCCGCACGCAGAACTCTTCGTTGCGAATGTCGCCGGGTAGCGCGATCGCCTTGCGTCCCGCGGCCGAGATGTACTGAATCACTTCACGCGCGTCGGGTTCCTCAGGGGGAAGATAATTAATGGCGACGTCGGCCCCTTCACGCGCGAACGCGATGGCGGCGGCGCGGCCGATGCCAGAATCGCCGCCGGTAACGAGCGCCTTTCGATTCGGCAAACGCCCGGTCCCACGATACGTCGTTTCGCCGTGGTCCGGACGCGGACTCATTTTGCCGGTTAGTCCCGGCCAGGCTTGCCGCTGTTCGGGGAACGGCGGCTTCGGATATTGCTCGATCGGATTCTGCGCGACCGTCAACGGGCCGCCCCCAACGCCGGCGCCCGTTTGTGCTGCGACGGTTGCAGTCGATCCCCCAATACTCGCGGCGGTTGCCATTCCCGCCGCCGCGACGAAGGTGCGCCTTGACGTAAGTCCCGCATTCGTACGTTCCATGCCCCAAGGTTCCCATCATGGCGCCGCCCGACGCGCAGGAAGGCGGTCGCTTCAATCATGACTTCGTCGCTATTTCCGAAGCAGTTCATGCCATTGTTTGAGTGCGGCCTCAAAGACTTGTTGGTTCGTTTTCATCGCGTTTTGCATCGTGTCGATCCAGTCGCTCGAGACTTGCTCCTGAGCCGCTTTATTCGTCTTTTCCGAATCGAGCGCGTTTCTGTACATTTCGGCGTAGGTTCCGCCGGCTCGATGCACGTCGGTAACGATCTGTTCTAGGCGCTCGAAGAGCCGACCGAACCCCAGATCCTTGAGATAGACCGCCATCGCGCGATATTGCGCCAGATAGGCTTCGACTTGCGACAGATACGAGGCCCAAGAGCCTAACTCCGAGCCCTGTAACGGCGGCGCAGACAAAAATGCTTTGAGGTTCTTGTTGACGAGTTCGTACTGTGCTTCTAGGCTTGATAGCCATTGGCGCTGAAGTTCAACGAGTTTCTCGGTCCCTTCCATGCGGGATCGTTTCTTCGGGAATGCATGGTTCTCCGCTGCACGCAAAGAACGCGCCGGCATGGGCCGTAGCCCTGCCGTAGCGGCGCTGCTCTTCTGCTTGCTCTGCGCAACGCAGAATACCGTCGATCGGGGGACGGCGTATGAAGCAAACGATCGCGACGGTATTCACAAGATCGAGCACGTTATCATCATCATGCAAGAGAACCGGTCCTTCGACAGTTATTTCGGGACATTCCCCGGAGCGAACGGAATTCCGATGCGCAATGGCGTTCCGGTGATTTGCGAACCGAATCCCAAAACGAACGGCTGCGTGCGCCCGTATCACGATGCAAACGACGAGAACACCGGAGGTCCTCACACTGCCGCTGCAGCGGACGTCTCGATTGACGGCGGAAAAATGGACGGGTTCGTCCGCGTTATGGTCGGCGCCAACGGGGTCGGAGGATGCCCGACGGATATTCCAACCTGTGTCGTCGCGGGGCACGAAGCCTCGGTCATGGGGTATCACGATGGTCGCGAGCTGCGAAATTACTGGACGTACGCTCGAAACTTCGTCCTTCAAGACCGCATGTTTGCGCCGATCAAGTCCTGGAGTTTACCCGAGCATCTCTACATGGTATCGGAATGGGCGGCCAGTTGTTCCACGATCGGAGATCCAATGAGCTGCAAACCGGAACGACGGTATTTCGAGCTGCAAGATCTACCGCGCGACCTCCTGAGCAAGAACGAACGGATTCCGGGTCGACCGGATTACGCGTGGACCGACCTTACGTACCTCTTGCACAAGCATCACGTTTCGTGGGCCTATTACGTGATGGACGGTTTGGAGCCGGATTGTGAAAACGATCAAAGCAGTTGCCATCTCACGCCGCAAACGGCGCGCACCCCGGGGATTTGGAACCCTCTGCCCGCATTTTCCGACGTCAAGTCCGACGGCGAGTTGGACAACATCAAAGATACCACGCTCTTTTTCAGCGATCTGGTCGACGGCAGACTGCCTTCGGTCGCGTGGTTGACGCCGGGAAATCGTTACAGCGAACATCCGCCCGGCCGAGTGAGCGCAGGACAGGCCTACGTCACGGGCGTGATCGATGCGGTGATGCGCAGCCCGTATTGGGCGTCGACGGCGATCTTTCTCAGTTGGGATGACTGGGGCGGATTTTACGATCACGTTTCGCCGCCGGCCGCCAACGCGTTCGGCTACGGAATCAGGGTGCCTGGCTTGGTGATTAGCGCCTACGCGCGCAAAGGGGTCATCGATCATCAAACGCTCAGTCACGATGCCTATGTCAAATTCATCGAGGACGACTTCTTACACGGCGAGCGCATCGATCCCAATACGGACGGCCGCCCCGACCCGCGGGCAACGATTCCGGAAAAGTCGGCGATGCTCGGAGATCTTCGGAAGGACTTTGACTTCGATCGGGCGCCGCGCAGACCGCTCCTGTTGGACGGCGGCACCGGACCGCCATACAAGCCGGGATACGACGGGCCGCCTTAGCGCAGGCGAAAGATCTTTGTATCCCGATCGAAACTAGCGGCGAGATGTAGGCGCGCAACAAAGACTGCGCCGCTGACGCTCGGCCGCTCACCAATCTCGTAGACCGGCCGTGTTTTGATCCAGCGCGGCGTCATCCGACTGAATCCGCGCGCATCGCCGAATACAATCAGCCGTCGCCCGAACGTGTGTGAGGCATACGCCGCATACGCCAACGGTGTCGCATCCACCCACGGCGCGATCACCACGCCGGTATCGCGCGTGGACGCGATGACGTCGGCGATGTACGTACCGCCGAGACGATCGTGGCGCTGTTCGAATAGGCCGTTTCCTCGGACGAGAAACGCAATGCAGACCGCGGCCAACGCCGTAACGCCGACGGCTTGCGCCCGTTTTCTCCATGTTGACGGCGCTAGAGAATCGCAAAGCGCGCTAAACCCTATGGCGATCTGCGCCCACAAGCACAGCGCTGGAAGGATATAATATCGTGCGGCATCGCTCTCCGCCCCGAACGTGTCGGCAAACGGCGTTACGAGAACAAACGGCAAGAAGAGCGGCCACGTGAGCGTTCGCGTCGCGCGTTTTTGGGCGGCAAAGTTCGCCAGTGCCGCAGCGACCAGCGCCACGCCTCCCCACAACGTTCCAAGCCGAACGAGCGCAGAGACGAAAAACTGCGGGTAACGCGGTAGGTCCAGATAGGAGTGAAACGCGCGTGACGCCTTGGCTTGTCTTCCGGTAACCACGCCGACGAAATCGCTCAACCGGCAGGGGCCGCCCCAATCCCAAATCGGCATTCCCGGCGAAAGCCCGATCTGGCGAGTCGGATCCAAGCGTTGCCGCTCGACCTGGCAACTGCGAATCGGCAGATAACTATAGACGGCACCGGTAACGGCGACGAAAGCCGCGATTCCGAGAATGATTGCGCGCCATCTCCAACGCTTGCCCAGCACTGCCGCGATGGCGGCCGGCAAATAGAAAATTACGGCGGCGTGCGTCCCCATCGCCAGGCCGCCGATGCCCGCGGTGACTGCGACGCCGCGCATGCGGCCGTTCCGCCTCGCAATCAGGGCGAAGCGCAGCGTTGCTGCGCTGAGAAAGACCGCCTCGTTCATGACGTCGGCCGTCGAGGCGTGGCTCCAAACCAACGGCATGAGTGCATAACATAGAGCGGCCGCTGAGGCGACGAACGCGTCTGCTCCCAATTCAACGGCGATTGCATAGCAGCACAGTGCCGAGCCGGCCGCGCAGAGCGCGCAAAGAAGCGTTATGCGAAACGCAACGCTCCCAAGTGGAACCAGGTGCGCGAATATCCAGCCGCTGAGGATTTCCGCCGGAAATCCGGTCGTATGGGCGAGACCCAGTATGTATGGAACCGTCTGCAGTTCGCCGTAGTCCCAGAAGCCGACGTCGTGACTGAGCGAAAAACCGTAGACGATTGCGGCACCGAGTAAGACGATGATTCCCGTGCGCTTCATTCGCGCGGTCGGAGGGACTCGAACCCCCAACCAATAGCTTCGAAGGCTACGGCTCTATCCAATTGAGCTACGACCGCGCGCGAACGTCCATGCCCGGGTTTACGCTCTACGGAATGCGCGCAGCGACGGGACTCGTCCTTCGCCACCACAAAAATATGGCGCTGTGGCGGAGAATGGTGGAGAAAGCCGCAAGTGGTCGCTCCCCGAAAAGGTCGGCGCCGAGATCCTCGGGACGTTTTTCCAGACGCTCGCCGCAACCGTGGTCGACATTGCCTATTTCACCGGAGCGGGACACGTCGACTACGTTTCCCGCTGGTTGGCTCGCGGCTTCATCACCACCGCAATGATCTATGCGTTTTGCGCAATCTCCGGGGCGCACATCGATCCTGCCGTCTCGCTCGCCTTTGCCGCCCGCCGAGCCATGCCGGTTTTTCAGATGCTGCTTTATATGGGGGGACAGTTTGCCGGTGGATTCATCGCCGCAGGCCTAGTCTTTGCCTTTTGGGGCCATTCCATCGTGCTCGGTGCGAGCCATCCCGGCCCGGCATTCACCAACGTACAGGCCTTCATCGCGGAGGTCGTTCTGACGTTCTTACTCGTCGTCGTGATTTTGTCCACGGCGGAGGACGAAGCGAAGGTCGGACGGCAGGCCGCCATTGCGGTAGGTTTCACGGTGGCGGCGTGTGGTTTTTTCGGCGGCCCAATCAGCGGCGCATCGATGAATCCGGCGCGTTCCATACCTCCGCAGATCTTCGGAGCCGCGTACAACTTGATTTGGGTGTATGCGATCGGTCCATGCATCGGCGCACTGTTGGCCGCATTGGTTATGTGCTGCTTCGCGCCGCGCGCCGGCAAAGGCGAGCACAAGGCCGCCCGAGGCGAATAGCGTGGCGCCGACGGGGACCGTCGCGTTTCTCTTCACCGACATCGAGGGAAGTACGCGTCGTTGGGAACGCTACGGCGAAGAGATGCGCGACGCGCTTCGCCGTCATGATGCGATTCTTCGCGAAGCAATCGAATCGAAAGACGGCCACATCTTTAAAACGATCGGAGACGCCTTCTGCGCGTCCTTTTGGAGCGCAGAGGCGGCGTTGGAGGCTGCGATCGCCGCGCAGCGCCGTCTCGACCGCGAGGATTTCGGTGCCGTCGACGGACTGCGCGTACGAATGGCGATCAACGTCGGTAACAGTGACGAGCGCTCCGGCGATTACTTTGGGATGGCGGTCAATCGTACCGCACGCCTTCTCGCGGCGGGACACGGCGGACAAATTCTGCTTTCAGGCGTCGCCGCCGGCCTCGCGCAGAGGCATCTTCCGGCAGGCATCACGCTGCGCCATCTGGGCGTACTTCCGCTTCGCGACGTGAAGGAACCCGAAAACGTCTATCAGCCGATTGGCACGGATCTTCGCGGCGAATTCAAGGCACTTCGGTCGCTCGCAACGCCGCCGAACAATTTGCCGCGGCAAAGCACCAGTTTCGTCGGGCGTCATGCCGACCTGGCCCGTGTGGAGACGCTCTTGGATGAGGGGCCACTGCTGACCATTACGGGTGCGGGCGGAATCGGAAAGACTCGACTCGCGCTCGAAGTCGCGAGCAGCCGCCTCAACGACCATCGCGACGGTGTCTGGTTCGTCGACTTATCGGCGGTCGGAGATGGCCAACTGATTCCCGGCACGATTCTGGCGGCGCTGGGCGGCGAGCAATCGAACGAACGCGATCCACTGCGCGATTTGATCGCGTATCTGGAGCGACGCGAACTTTTGTTAGTCGTGGATAATAGCGAACATCTCGTTGCCGACGTTGCACGCGTGGTAGCGGAAGCGATTGCACGGTGTCCGCACGTCACCATTCTGGCGTCGAGTCGCACCCCTCTCGACATCACCGCCGAGCGAGTCTACCGTTTGGCGACGCTCGACGGCGTGGCCGCCGCGCAACTGTTCGCCGACCGGGCACGCGCCGCGAATCCACGCCTGACGATAGGACCGAACGATCCTATCGTCGGCGAGATCTGCGCCCGGCTCGACGGCATCGCTCTCGCGATCGAACTCGCCGCAGCGCGAACGCGTACCATGCCGCTCGCGACGTTAGCGTCGAATCTCGAGCTGCGCCTTCTCACGGGCGGTCGGGATCGGGGTCCGCGCCAACAAACGATGCGCGCGTTGATCGACTGGAGTTATGACCTACTGCCGCGCGAGGAGCAGCAGACGTTGTGTCGCGTCGCAATTTTCCTACGCGGATTTACCCTCGACACGGCCACTGCCGTGTGCGCGATCGGCGACGACGAACAATGGCTTCTGTTCGATGCCATCGCGTCGCTCGTCGACAAATCGATGATCGTTCTGGAGCCGGAGGCTCTAGAGCATCGCTACCGACTGCTCGAACCGATCCGAGAGTATGCGTTCGAAAAACTAACGCAATCGGGAAAGTTGGACGAGACGCGCAGCCGCCACGCGACTGCGATGCTGGCGCTCGCCGAGGGCTGGTATGACGAGTGGGAGCGAGGACCATCCCGCGACTGGCTCGTGAGGCTCGAACGCGACCTGGCAAACCTGCGGGCGGCGCTGCGGTGGAGCGTCGATGAAGGGCGCGATATCGTACTGGGGGCCCGCTTGATCGCGGACGGCTCGCTCCTTTTTCTTCGCCTTGGTCTTCTGAGCGAAGGCGCTGGCTGGTGCCGGCGCATCCTCGAGCGTGGCTCGGAACTGTCAAACGGAGTGGAAGCGCGTCTGCGCTACGGCCTCTCCATGTTATTCAGTAACTTAGGCGACGACAAACAGTGTCTCGAACAATCGTTGCTCGCCGTCCCACGCTATCGGCAAGCCGGCGATCGTGGCGGTCTTGCGCGGGCCCTGTCGCAAGTCGCCTCACGCTACGCGTTTACAAGCAATTTCGATGCGGCCAAGCCTCCGGCGCAAGAGTCGTTGTGCCTCGCGCGAGAAAGCGGCGACCGCCGTCTGTTAGCGGATTGCGAGCGGCGTTGTGCCGAGGCGTTTGCTTGCGACGGCGCGGAGGCCGTCCGAAGCCGTTTTGCCGAAAGCGTCGCGCTGTTCAACGGGCTTGGCCGCGGCAACGAAACCGGGGTCGCCCTCACATGGTGGGGAAGCTGGGAGCTCAAGAGCGGGAACTACGCGGCCGCCGCAAAGCTGCTCGAAGAAGCGGCGAGCATGCACGACTCCGAGGCGACGTCAATGTTTCCAACCGCCGATATCGCTAGCGCATACCTCGCGATCGGCGACCGCGGTAGAGCCGAAGCGAATGCGCGCAAGACACTCGCCGCAGCGGCACGGGAAGGCCACGACATTCTCTGCGCGCTTGCGCTGTCGTATCTCGCGGCGCTTGCGGTCGAAAACGACGCCGCCAAGGCCGCACGGCTGATGGGTAACGCGCAAGCGCGTTTGAAGTTGGCGGGCTGGGAGCTTCAGCCTCCCGATACCACAACGATCGCAACGTTACGCGAAAAGTTGCAACGGCATTTCGACGAAGGCGAACTGGAACGTCTTTTGCGTGAGGGCGCGGCATGGAGCAACGATCAAGCGGTTAGCCACGCCCTCGCAGCGTAACCTTTCCTAGCTAGCAAGGATGCGGGCCGGTCTCCGGACGGATATCGTTTGCCGCGGACATCTTGTAGTAGCAATGGTGTTTGAGTTTGTACGCTCCTGTTTCGCCGGTGCATCCGTGCACCGCTTTATAGGAACCGGCCAAGACGAACGTCGTCGTGTTATACGTGGCGGTGTTCGAAAAGCTGCAGTACCCGCTGGACGATACGAACACGCTCGAGCCGTCGACCTTGGCCGCGGCGGCGATCCACGAAAAATACGCGATCGTGGGGCTTCCGCCGATCGTCATTGCGCCGCCAAGCGCCGTCTTTTCCTGGCTGATCTTTGCCTTGGCTTTGCCGGTGCCATGCACGCTGTCCGTGATCAACCCACTGTACTCGCCGCTGAAATTATAGACTCTCGCATCGGCGGTAACTCCGTTCGTCGTCGGTTGTTCCACAGAGATCCCCGCCGGTGCCGCGGTGCTTCCGCCGCACGCCGACAGAATAAGAGCCGCGCCGATTGCAGCCGCAATGCGCCCAAATAATCGTTTCACGTTACCTCCGAAAATGAACGGGTGCTCCGGAGGCTGGACTCGTGCTTCGACCGCGCTGGAGCATGACGGCTCGAGTCCAGCATCCGCAAATGCTCCGGATGCTGGACTCGAACCAGCGACCCGCTGATTAACAGTCAGCTGCTCTACCAACTGAGCTAATCCGGAATAGCATTTTGGCCTTTTGCCGGCGGACCGAGATTCCACGGCCAGGAAGGTCACCCTGCTTTGCGGGTATAGAGCCGTCGTGCCGGATCGTTCGACGAAGGAGCGCCGCAGGGTAACGATTCCAAACGATGTTGACGATGCAGCCATTGACGTCGGCGGGCGCCGCGTCGCGCTCACGAATTTACGCAAGGTCTATTTTCCCAAACTACGGCTGACCAAAGGCGACCTATTGCGGTATTACCTCGACATATCTGAGGCGATCATCCCGCATGTCGCCGATCGCGCGATGGTGATGAAGCGCTATCCGCATGGGGTGACCGGTGACTTCTTCTACATGAAGCGCGCGCCGAAGCCGCGGCCGCCCTGGGTGCGAACGTGTTCGATCGAGCATAGTTCCGGCAACGTGATTGACTTTCCGGTGGTTGACGATCTCGCGACGCTGCTGTGGCTCATCAATCTCGGCTGCATCGACCTCAACCCGTGGTACTCACCGTGTGAAGATCCCGATCGCCCCGCGTACATTCACTTCGATCTGGACCCAACCGATCAGACGTCGTTCGCCGTAGTGCGCGAGGCGGCGCTCATCGTTCGAGACGTGCTGGAGGGGCTCGGAATGACGCCGCTCGCCAAAACCTCGGGAAGTTCGGGGATGCACATCTACGTCGCCATCCGCGTCGCTCCAACGCAGCATGAAGTCTGGGCGATTGCCAAAGAGATCGGACACACCATCGCCAAAGCGCACCCCGACGTGCTCACGGCCGAATATCGCATCGCGAAGCGACCGCCGAATCGAGTTCTGGTCGATTACAATCAGAACGCCTTCGGAAAGACGCTCGCGTCGATCTATTCCGTCCGACCGAATGAAGAAGCAACCGTTTCCGCGCCGGTGACCTGGGAAGAAGTCGAGCGAGGATGCACGCCGGAAGACTTTACTATCTTCAACATGCCAAAACGCGTCGAAGCGATCGGCGACCTTTGGCAGCCGCTACTACGCGGCCGCGGCCGTTTCAATCTTCAAAAGTTTGCCGGCGGGGCGCGTTAGTCGGCAACCGTCAGCGAGAACGGCGAAACGCCGAGGGGCTGATCCAGTTGTTCCATGGTGCACTGCCGCGGCGTCTTGTCGGGACGGAATCGCAGCGGTCGCGTCCCGTGACGAAAACGGCCTCCGCTGACGTGATCGAACTCCACCTCTAGAACGATCTCGGGCTTTACCGCCACCCACGCGGTCTCTTTGCCGCGATTCCATCGACTGGGACCGCCGGGAATTCGAGCGGTGAACGAGGCGTCGGCTTTCAATGCCGCGAGGCGTTTATAGAGCGATTGTTTTTCAGCGGCCGAGAATCCCGACGTGAAGCCCACATAGTCGAGGTCTCCATCGTCGGTGTACAGCCCGAGCAGCAGCGATCCGAGCGACGATCCATCGGCCGACTTTCGAAATCCGCCCACCACGCAATCGGCCGTACGCAGCCGCTTTATTTTCATCATTCCCTTACGATCGCCCGAGGAGTACGGGATGTCGATGCGTTTCGCGATGATGCCGTCGAGCGCACCGCCGACTGACGCATACCATTTTTGAACGATGCCTGGATCGGTCGTTGCGGGAGAGAGTTTAAAACCTGGCGCATCGTGCAAATATTTTCGAGCGAAGCGCTCTAGGCGAACGCGTCGTTCGCGCAGCGGAAGCTCGTAGACTTTTTCCCCTCGTTCGTCGAGGAGGATATCGAACACGACGTACGTGGCGGGGTACTCTTTGGCCAGCATCGCGACGCGGCTCGCAGCCGGATGGATTCGTTGGAGCAGCTGATCGAAATCGAGTCGATCTTCGACCGGAACGACGAGCTCACCGTCGAGTACGAAGCGCGTGGCCACAACGCGCAGTGCCCCCGACGCTACCTCGGGAAAATAGCGCGCCAGCGGCTGCCCCGACTTCGACTGCAATACCACCTCGCCGCCGTCGCGAAAACAAAGCGCGCGAAATCCATCCCATTTCGGCTCGAACTGATATCCCGTCCCTTCGGGAAGTGCATTGACCGTCTGCGCCTCCATCGGCGGAAAATTCAGATCGAGTGCAAGCTTCACGAAAATGTGCCGTTACGCAGGTCTTCAAAAGCACGCCGCACTTCCGCAGGAGTGTTCATCACGATCGGCCCGTAGCGTGAAACCGGTTCGTGCAAGGGTCGTCCCGCAACGAGTAAGAATCGGCTTCGCTCGTTACCGGCCTTGGCCTTAACGGTGGCCCCATGCGTAAGAACGCCCAGTTCACCTCGGGCCACGTCCTGACCATCACCTGAGCCGACGCGAGCGGCACCGTCGTAGACGTAGACGAAGGCGTTGTGCTGCCCCGGCAAATCGGCGTGAAACGCCCCGCCCGCCTCGAGCCTGACGTCAAGATAGATTGGCTGGGTCGCTTCGGCTTCGACCGGCCCGCTAATGCCCGCATACCGCCCCGCAATTATTCGCACCCGCGAATTTTCTCGCCGAACCTCGGGAATGCGATCCGGACCGATGTCTTGATAGCGCGGCGTCGTCATCTTCGCCGACGCAGGCAGATTCAGCCAAAGTTGAAAACCCCACATCAAGCCGGCCTCTTGCTCGGGCATTTCCGAGTGCACGATGCCGCTGCCGGCGGTCATCCATTGAACGCTCCCAGGACCCAGCAATCCGCTATTCCCCTTGTCGTCACCGTGACGCATTCGCCCGGCGAGCATATAGGTTACCGTTTCAAAGCCGCGATGCGGATGCTCAGGAAAACCTCCGCGGTAGTCCTCCGGCTTATCCGATCCAAACTCGTCCAACAGCAGGAAGGGGTCCAGATCGGGCAGCGCAGGCTGACCGATAATTTGCTTCAGCCGGACCCCCTGACCGTCGCTCGTTTCCGTCCCTCGCACTTTTTGTGCGACTCGGCGTTCTTCCCTAAGCGTCTCCGTAGCGGCCATTGATATCACCTCTCACTCCTCATAACCGCGTCAGAGTTGCACGGCGCTTCGTGCGCGCTGCCTTAAGGAATCGTTAGGTCGCTCGCAAGCTCGATCGTCACGGGCGAACCGGACGGAATCACGATCGCTTCGTTCGCTCGGCCTGCATAGATGTAACCCCCGACTTCGCCCGCTGCCTGCTCTCCGATCGTTACGCCGCCACCGCCAATGCGCATCTGCCACGCGACCGGGCCAGGCGTTACGGTACCGTAGGGAACGGCGGGCGGCAACGCTTGTCGCGCCGCGCGCGCTGCGGCGGGATTGTATTGGACGACTTGCCGATTGACCACGTAGGCATGAATCGGTTTGCTGCGACCGTTGCGCAGGTGAATCGTTCGGATGAGGAATCCGATACGCGCGCGGTTGATCCCGTGCGGTTGCGTCACGTCGGTCACGATGCCGTGAATTTCCGCGCCGTGCAGCGCGGGATGCGTTACGTCCACGACTCGCAAACGAAAATCGGTCCCGAACCCAAGCGTGCGGGAGTTAATCGTCTCGTCGAGGACACACGCGACTTTGGTGCCGGCGCGAAACGTTTGCGACGGCAGATAGGTGACCGCTCCGGCAGGAATGCACAACGACAAAACGACGCCCACCGCCGCAACGGCGGCAAGAGCGCTATGTCGCAAAGTTCGGAACTCGCAGCTGCTCGCCGATATGGGCCGTCGCGATGCGCAGCGCTTCCATGCGGTCCATCTTCTCCCACGGCAAGTCGAGATCGGGGCGTCCGAAGTGTCCGTACGCGGCGGTTTGGCGGTAGATGGGACGGCGAAGCCGCAGGTGATGGATAATCGCGGCGGGCCGCAAGTCAAAAACTTCAGTAACGGCCGAGGCGATTGCTTCATCGGCCAAACGTCCCGTCCCGAACGTTTCCACGGAAACATTTACCGGATGCGCGACGCCGATTGCATAGGCGACCTGCACCTCGCAACGATCCGCCAAGCCTGCGGCAACGACGTTCTTGGCGACCCACCGCGCGGCATATGCGGCGGACCGATCGACCTTGGTGGGGTCCTTGCCGGAAAAAGCGCCGCCACCATGGCGCGCCATGCCGCCGTACGTATCGGCGATTATCTTGCGCCCGGTCAGGCCGGCGTCGCCCTTCGGTCCGCCGATGACGAATCGGCCGGTTGGATTGACGTAGATCCGCGTTCGTTCGTCGTGCATGGAAACCGGAATGACGTGATCGATCACCTTCTCGGTGATCTCACGGCGAATCTCTTCCAATGGAATTTCGGGATCGTGCTGCGTCGAAACGACGACGGCATGCACTCGCACGGGACGATCGCCTTCGTATTCCACGGTCACCTGCGACTTGCCGTCGGGCCGAAGATAGGGGATGTCGCCGTTCTTGCGCACCGCAGCGAGGTGACGGGTGAGGTTGTGTGCGAGCACGATCGGTAACGGCATCAGTTCGTCCGTCTCGCGGCAGGCGTACCCGAACATCATGCCTTGATCGCCCGCACCGACGATCTCGAACTCGTCGCCATCCCCGGCGCGCGCTTCCAGCGAGCGATCCACGCCCATCGCGATATCCGGCGACTGTTCGTCGATCGAAACGCTCACGCCGCAGGTCTCAGCATCGAAGCCGATCGCCGACTTGGTGTATCCGACGTCGCGAACGACCTCCCGCGCGATGCGAGGAATGTCCACGTACGTCTTGGTCGTTACCTCGCCCGCAATGTGGATTTGTCCGGTGATGGCAAACGTCTCGACGGCGACTCGCGATTGAGGATCGTCGGTCAGCAGTGCGTCGAGCACCGCGTCGGAAATTTGATCGGCGAGCTTATCGGGATGCCCCTCAGTAACGGACTCGCTCGTGAACAATCGGCTCGACGCCATATTAGGTTCCCTCGCTCCAGGATGCGATGTACTTCACCTGCTCCGGCGTCAGCGTATCGATCTGCACGTCCATCGAAGCGAGTTTGAGACGCGCGACCTCTTCGTCGATCTCGATCGGCACGTCGTACACCTTCTTCTCGAGTTCGCGATGCTGCTCGAAGAGATAGACGGTCGCGAGCGCCTGATTCGCAAACGACATATCCATGACGGCGGCGGGATGACCTTCGGCCGCGGCGAGATTCACCAATCGACCATCGGCGAGGATGCAGATCTTGCGACCATCGTGCATCTCGTATTGCTCGACGAACGCGCGCGGTTCCATCTTACCGCGCGCGATTGCCCGAATGGCATCGAGATCGAGCTCGTCGTTAAAGTGTCCGGAGTTGCAGACGATCGCGCCGTCTTTCATGAGTTTGAAATGCTCTTCGCGAATCACGTGATAGTTGCCGGTGACCGTCACGAAGATGTCTCCGATCTTGGCCGCGTCGCTCATCGGCATCACGCGGTAGCCATCCATGACGGCCTCGATCGCCTTGCGAGGGTCGACCTCGGCCACGATCACGTGCGCGCCCATCCCGGCGGCGCGCGAGGCGATGCCGCGGCCGCACCAGCCGTAGCCGATAACGACGAGCGTTCGGCCGGCGAGCAGAACATTCGTGGCTCGCACGATGCCGTCGAGCGTGGACTGGCCCGTACCGTACCGATTGTCGAACATGTGCTTCGTCAGCGCATTGTTTACCGCGATCACGGGATACGGCAGAACGCCATCGCGCTGCATTGCGCGTAGACGAATAACCCCCGTCGTCGTCTCTTCGCAGCCGCCGATCATGCCTGCGAGTTGTTCGCGATGCTTCGTGAAGATCGTCGTTACCAGATCGCAACCGTCATCCATCGAAATCTGCGGTTGCGTGGCAATGACGGACTCGATGTGCGAATAATACGTCGCGTGATCTTCGCCCTTGATCGAAAACGTCGGAATTCCGTACTCGCACAGCGCCGCCGCGACGTCGTCTTGAGTCGAGAGGGGGTTGCTGGCGCACAGCGCGATCTCGGCGCCGGCGGCCTGCAGCGCCAGCATGAGATTGGCCGTTTCCGTCGTGACGTGCAGACAGGCACCCAAGCGCACGCCGCGCAACGGCCGTGCGATCTCAAAGCGATCCCGTATTTGGCGTAAGACCGGCATGTACGCCGCGGACCACGCGATGCGCGCGCGTCCTGCTTCGGCTAAAGATATATCTTTGACGTCGCCTGCAACCGTATGCGCCGGCGGGATAGGACTCGTAGCGGTATCCAACATGATTGCGCGGCCCCTTCGCCGCAGGCAGCGGGAACCCATCCGCAAACTCCACACCAGTGGAAACGCTGCAAGCATATCTCGAACGCCTTTCGTCGCGGGAGCCTATTCCCGGCGGTGGCAGCGCTGCCGCATTAGTCGCAGCATTAGGTGCGGCGCTGATCGCGATGGTGGGTCGAATTAGTGACGCGCCGGCCGATCTGATCGCTCGAGCTGACGATCTACGAAACGCGCTGCTGGAGGCGCGACGGCGTGACGAACGCGCGTTTGCGGCGGTGGTTGAGGCGCAGGCGCTGCCAAAATCCAACGACGCCGAAAAAACCGCGCGGCGCGCGGCGCTAGAATCGGCGCTGCACCGTGCCGCAGTGGAGCCGTTGCACGCTGCGTCGCTGGCGCTCGACGTCGTGCGGCTGAGCCGCGAACTCGCGGCGAGGCGCGCCGGCGCATTGGCGAGCGACGTCGGATGCGCCGCAGAATTCGGCGCGGCTGCGCTAGCGGCGTGCGCCTACAACGTGCGCATCAATCACCGTTACATGCATGATGCCGCGGCGATCGCCGTGCAAGCGACGACGCTCGCATCCTACGAAAAGGAAGCCGCTCCCATTTTAGTGCAGGTGCGCGCCGTCGTTCGCGAGGGGCTCAGTCAGAGGCTTTCGTAGGTAGCGGCGGCCATCGCGCCGAGGATTTGCCCGGCGACGCCGCCCGTGTCTTCATCGTGCGGACCTTTCATCGCGCTGAGGTAAAACGCAAATGCGACGTGCTTGCCGCTGCGCGCGGTCGTGTATCCGGCCAGACCCTTTTCGATCACGCCGCCGCGCGTAAGAAAATCGTCGCTGCCGTCGGTGCCGGTTTTGGCGAAGACCTTTCCTCTTGCGGATGACGCGCGTTGAATATCGGCAAGCGTTCCGTCAACGCCAAGAATCGGCAAACCGCGCAACAGGCTAGGATACCACCGCTGTCGATACGCCCAGGCCAGATAGCGCACCATGAAATCGGGCGTGAAGAACGCGCTGCTTCCGAGCCCATCTTGCTGCGCCGCTTGCGCGAGATCGAGACCGGCGCTCGCCAAGAGTCTTCCCTCGAGCGCGAACCCGGCGCGTGCGTAGTCTGCCGTCGCGTGTGCGCGATAGACGGCCCACATGTAAGGCATCAGGCCCGCATGCAAATTGTCGCTGACCTTCAGCGTAATATGGACGTCTTCCGATAGCGGCGGCGACACGTGATTTGCGACTAGCAACGACGGAGCATAACTGCGTTCCAGCGCCACAGTGCCCACGGGCTTCAGCGACACGCCCGCATCCCGCAGCGCTTTGACGAAGGCGGCCTGCGCAAAGGAGCGCGGTTCCGGGACGCGATAGGCGTACAGTATGCTCGGGCCCACGGGCTGGCTCCCGGTGATCGTCACTCGATGGCGGCCGTCGGGCAGTCGCACGTCGTCGCTCAAGTCAATCGTCGCGTCGCTCTTGCGCGCCCCCGTCGTTGCCTTGTTGACGAACGTGACGTAGTCGGTCTGAGGCGAAACCGTAACGTTCACCGGATACCCGGGACTCGCGCCGGGTGCAATGGTGACGTCGACCAAGTTATCGTTAACGACGATCGGCGAAACTATCGTGCCCGTTCCGCCCTCCGCTCCTTGATCCGGAAATAGCGCCGTATCGATTCCAACGCCCCCCTCGATCTGCTTTATTCCTGCCTTCACGACTTGTGCGGCCAGGTCGCGAAGCACCGCGAGGGGGTCGCCCGGAACGGCCTTCGTTGCCGCGGAGCCATCATACGCGTGGTCTTCATTTTCGAAAGCCAACGTGCCATCGGGGCGTATGCGTTGTGAAACGTTCGGATCGCCGCTGGCCACCAGAATCAGATCGCCGTGCAGCACTCCTTGCGCATCGACGGGTCCCGTGCGGTAGACCGGCGTCGTCCAGCGAAAGTCCGGCCCGAGCAACGCCAGACTCGTGCCCTCCGTCAAAAGTTTGGTGGTCGACGCCGCCACCATCAACACGTTCGCGTTGCGCGCGTAGAGAAGGCGGTGTGAATCGAGATCGTAGACCTCCCCGGCGACGATCGAATGCCGCAGCCGCCCCGTGAGCGTCGGCGCGTTGATTGCGGCCGCCAACGCCGCGGCGGCGATCATTTAGTGTGCAAAAACTTCGACGAGCTCGAGGAACGGCGCGACGTCCGCCGCGTCAACCTCCATACCGACGCCCTGCGTATGGTAGCGGATGTCGTGAAAGTCCATGCCTCCGGTCATCACGAGGCCGTACTTGCGAGCGGTTTCGCGAAACTCTCGCGTGTCGGCCTCATCGTGAAGCGGATAAAAGACCTCGAGGCCGCGCAAGCCTTGGGCGGCGAGGTCGTCGATGAGTACCCGATCGCGCAGCCGGCCGGGATGGGCCAGCACGGGGACGCCGCCCGCGGCGGCGATTTGTTCGATAGCGTGCTGCGGCGTGGTGTAGATCTGCGGCACGTATCCCGGTTTTCCGCTGCCAAGCATTCTTTTGAATGCATCGTCCACGCTCGCTGCGATGCCCAATCGCACCAACGCCTTGGCGACGTGCGGCCGTCCGATCGAGAGCGAGCCGCCGGATTCCACGAGGACATCGTCGAGCCCGATCGCATAGCCCGCGGTCTGCAAGCGCTCGACCATGGTTTTTGCACGCATGCGACGCTGGGTTTGATTGTACTCGAGCAACTCGTTGATCGGCGAGGGCCCCAGCGGAACGCCGTAGCCGAGCACGTGGACCTCGTTCTCGCGCCACGTCGTGTTGATTTCGATTCCGGTGATAACGCGCGCACCGGCGGGCGGAACGAAATTGCCGTACGCGGCCAATGTGTCGTGGTCGGAAATACAGAACAACTCCACGCCGCGCTCGCCCATGAAATCGGAGAGTTCTTGCGGAGAGAGCGTTCCATCGCTCATGTTGGTATGCGAGTGCAGATCGATCTTCACGCTTGCGCCGCCTTCTCTTCGATAGCGCGCCGCTCAACCAACAACGAGATCGCGGTGCGCTCGGTCTCGCCGACGGGGACGACCACAAATGACGGAATACAAACCGCGTCTAGATGCGCGCCCTTCAAATAGTTGCGCGCGATCGCCACGGCTTTGATCGCCTGGTTGATCGCTCCGGCGCCGACGGCCTGCAGTTCGGCGGTCGCATGTTCGCGAAGCGCGGCCGCGAGGGCGCCGGCAACCGCGTTGGGAGTGCTCTTCGCCGAGACTTTCAAGATCACGTCCGAGTTCATGCGATGCCCTTCAAAAAAATCCGTTTGATATCATTCGCCTTGCCGGAAATCCGATCGATGGATACTACCGCACCGCAGAACTGTTTTGGTCCGCGCCGCTCGACGCTAAAGCGCTCCGAGAGGCCTCGCAGGAAACGATCGAGCACCGCGCCGCCTTCCATCCCGATGATGCCTTCGGTCGGCCCGGTCATTCCAAGGTCGCTGAGGTAGGCCGTCCCGCCCGGAAGTATCTGTTCGTCGGCAGTCTGCACGTGCGTGTGGGTTCCTAGGACGCACGAAACCCGCCCGTCGAGATACCGTCCCAAAGCGACTTTTTCAGACGTCGCTTCGGCGTGCACGTCGACGACGACGATCCGCGTACGCTCCCGCAGTTCACCCACGAGCGTTTCGGCGCAGCGAAACGGATCGTCCACCGGCGGCATGAACGTTCGTCCCATCAGGTTGAGCACGCCGATCGTCGTGCCGTCGGCCGTAAACGTCGCCGCGCCCCGCCCCGGAACACCGGGCGGATAGTTCGCGGGGCGCACCACGCGGCCGCTGCTCTCGAGATATTGCGTGAAGTCGCGCTTATCGAAGATGTGATTTCCGCCGGTGATGAAGTCCACGCCGGTATCGAACATCTCCTCGGCGGTCTGCGCCGTCAAACCGAAACCGCCCGCGGCGTTCTCGCCGTTGGCAATGCAGGCATGAATGTGATGTTGATCGCGCAGCAGGTGCACGCAGCGCTTTAGAACATCGCGGCCGGGCGATCCAACGACGTCTCCAATAACGAGGAGATTGAGCGGGGCCGTGTTTACCGGCGAGCCGATGCTTTCGCTTTCTTTTGCGACTTCAAGAAATAGACCAGGACGCGTTTCTCCTCTCGGAATCCGACCAGGCTCTTCGATTGCGCGGGATCGCGCAAGGCCTCGATGGCGTACAGGGCCGCTTCGTCGTCGGCCGCGGGGTCGCTGTCGAAATGATCGTCGGGCAAGGGATTACGCACGAGCGCATCGCCGCAGCGCTCGCTGAAAAAGGCGACCTGCAGTTCCAGTTCTTCTTTGGTGAAAGTCTCCAAATCGCGCGTGACGTGCACGAACGTCATGCCGCGGTCGGCCTCGCACTCGGCCCGCAGCACCCCGGGATCCTCTTTCGCTAGGGCGAGAAAGCCGCGGACGTGTTCGTCGAGCGCCTCGGTCAGCGCCGACTGAGCCGCGCGGTCCAGGCGTTGACGCACCGCGAAGGTCAACCGTAAAGAGCGATCCATTGGGCCGGAGCGGATCGAAGCGAGCTCGGGGAAGCGCACCAAAAGCGCGCAAACCAAGCTGACCGTATCGGCATTTTCTACGACGCGCCTGCTCATTGTTGTGTAGGTCTTCTCTCCCGCTTCCATCCCCGCTCCGAGGGCGATTCGCAAGGGGCAGGCTCAGTACGACGCCGCCCCAAGGTCTCCCCTCGGCCGCGTCTAGAAACAACCGGCGTGATACTGCGGAAGGTTCCGGGCGCGCTCGCTTTGGGCTTGCTCGCTTCCCTCGTCGCGCATACCGCCTTGTACGGGCGCGAGCACGCAATCGCCGGCGACTTTGAGGCGCTCCTTATTCAAGGAGCCTTCCTCATGAGTCTGGGCTTCTTTACCGCCTGTACCGTCCTGATCGCGACGGGCGTGGGCCGTGCCGACGGCAGCATCGTCTCGGCTCGGCTAACACAACGGCTTCCGGCACCGACCCTGCTCTTTGCTACGACGGCGTTGTGGTTTTCGATTTGCGAGCTGCTCGAACCGCATCACGCCGTGGCCTCGCCGTTAGCGATCGTCGTGGCGCTGGCGCTTGCGGCTTTGCTCATGCGATTGTTCGCGACCGCCTTGCTCGCCGCGTTGACGCGCATCGTCATCGCAATCGTGCGCCAGTCGTTCTCGTCACGCACCCCCCGCTGGGCGCCTCAGCCGCGGCAGCGTCCGCTCGCGCGGCGGCTTCTTTGCTCGCGCCGTCGCTTCGCTCGTCCTCCTCCGGCCGTTTCGTTGCACTGCGCGTAGTCGCGCATTTTTTCGCAACTCTCCACCGGAGGAAATATGTCTCCTTTCGTCGCGGCGCTCGTCGCCGCACCCGTCTTTTGGATAAAACGCACGCTCTTTCGTGCGGCGGTCCCTATCGTTGCATTCATCCTTATGACCCATTCGACCGCTCAGGCGCACGTCGTCTGCGGAAACCGCGTGTTTCCCACGACGCTGACCATGGACGATCCTGGAGTGAGCGACGAGATATCGCTCCCGACAATTGCGCTTACGCCGACGCCGTCGGGCGAAAGCAACGGCTATGCGTATGAATGGGACAAGACGATCACCGAAGATCTCGGCTTCGGCGTCAACGGTGGCTACGTTTCGCAACACGGCCAAAACCAAAACTTAAACGGATGGGACAACATCACGGTGACGCTCAAGGATCAGCATCCCTGCATCGCGCACCATCCGCATGAGGAGCTGGTCTGGTCCGTAGGCCTGATCCGCCTGATACCCGGAACCGGTTCGGCGCAACTGCGCAACGCGGGCGCCATCACGGGCGTCGGAAGCACCGCGCCAACGTTCTATTTCGGCAAGGGTTTGGGCGATGTGGCGGCCGGTTATCTGCGGCCATTTGCAATCACCGGCGAACTGAGCCGCGTGTTTTCCGATTCGCCCAGTGTGAGCCCGAACGCGTGGTCCTACGCTGCGTCATTGCAATATTCGCTTCCCTATTTACAGCAGAACGTAAAGGCACTCCCCGTGTCGCCCTTCGTGGCGCGGCTAACGCCGCTCGTCGAGTTTGCAATGACTAGCCCGGACGTCGGTTCGCCAACCGGCACGATCGCGCCGGGCGTATTCTACGACGCCAACACTTGGCAATTGGGGGCAGAGGCGATCGTCCCGGCCAACAAGGCGACGCGGCAACTGCAGGGCACCGGCTTCATCATTCAGTTTCACATGTTTCTCGACGCATACTATAAAAGTTGGTTTGGCAAACCTCTCATCAAGAGGAACCTTTGGCAATGAAAACTACGCGCGTAATCGTGGCGGCTTTGGTGCTTGCCGAACTGCTTATCGCGCCTGCAACGGTTCGGGCGCATGCGTTCCTCGACCATGCGTCGCCGGCCGTGGGCAGCACGGTACCCAGTCCCCCCACGGAAATACACTTGTGGTTCACACAGGAGCTCGAGCCCGCTTTTAGTTGGGCAACCGTCAGCGACAAATCGGGCGCCTCGGTGAGTGACGGTCCCGCGACTATCGATTCGAACAATAAATCCGAGCTCAACGTCAAGTTGAAGCCGCTGTCGGCTGGAACATATACGGTGAAATGGCATGCGCTTTCGGTCGATACGCATACGACCGAGGGCGACTTTACCTTCCAAGTCAAGAGGAGCTGAGCGATCGATCCGTTCTTGACCATCACGCGCCTACTCCATTATGCCGCGGCCGCGTCGCTCGAAGGCACGTTCGTCTTCTGGTGTTTGATCGCGTGGCCGGCATATCGGCGAACAAAAGCCGCACAAGGGTTCCAAGCGCGGCTCGATCGCCGACTCTTCGCCCTCGCGTGGACGAGCCTGCTCATCGCCGTCGCAAGCGGCGCCGCGTGGCTGCTCATCGTCGCCTCGAATATGAGCGGTATGCCGCTCGGCGCGGTTGTACGGGGCAATGTCCTTGGCATCGTGCTTACGCAAACGCGCTTCGGGGAAGATTGGAAGATCCGCGCCGCGCTCGCCGGCGTGTTGGCAGTCTCTCTCGTGGTACAGAAACTTAGCCGTCGACACGTGGCGGGCTGGATCGGATTGCCGGTTGCTGCGGCATTCATCGCTTCTTTGGCGTGGGCTGGCCACGGAGCGGCGACTGAGGATGTGCCGTTTGACGCACTTCACCTGCCCGCCGACATATTGCATTTACTCGCCGCAGGCGCGTGGCTCGGCGCGCTTCTTCCACTAGTCCTATTGCTTACTCAGGCACGGCGCGATAGTAGCCCGGAAGCGGTAGCCGTTGCTGAAGCGACGACGCTGCGCTTCTCGGCGCTCGGCCTCTCGGCCGTGGGGACGTTGCTTGTAACGGGCGTGGTGAACACCTGGTTCTTGGCCGGCAGCATTCCGGCATTGCTGGGAACGCTGTACGGCCAACTATTGCTGGTCAAAATAGCGCTCTTCGCCACGATGATCGCCGTCGCGAGCGTCAACCAGCGTCGCCTGCTACCATGCTTGGCCGATATCGCCCGCGACGCCGCCGTCAGGTTAGCTGCGGTTCGTCAACTTGCGCGCAACGCGTCGGCCGAGGCCAGCCTCGGTGTGTTCGTACTCGCCGTGGTCGGCATCATCGGTATACTGACGCCGGGGCTGCATACGGAGCCACGCTGGCCGCTTGCGTTCCGATTCGATTTGGGGGCGATCGCGCCCGGATGGGAAGCCGCGCTCGACATCGCCGTCGTCGCGTTCATTCTTTGTCTCGCGGCCACGCTCGTCACTGCCCAAAGAAAACGTTACCGCGAAATGGCCGCTTCCATCGCGTGCCTCCTATTCTTCGGTATCGTTGCATGGGTTGCGCTGCGGCCCGGAATCGTGCGCGCGTACCCCACGAGTTTCTACGCGTCGACGCAACCGTACGCGGCGCCATCCATAGGTCGCGGTGCGCCGCTTTACAAGGAGAATTGCGCCGTGTGCCACGGAGCCGCCGGTCGCGGCGACGGGCCGCTGGCCGGCAAACTTGCCGTTCGCCCGGCAAATTTGACCGAGCCCCATGTATTTGCGCACAAGCCTGGCGAAATTTTCTGGTGGATAAGCCACGGCACCGACAACGGCGTTATGCCAGGCTTCGCCGACAAGTTGAACGCCGACCAGCGGTGGGATCTCGTCAACTTCTTGCTGGCACGCGCGGCCGGCGTCCTTACAAAGGACGTTGGCCCACAAATCAGCACGACGGCCGCGGCGCCGGTTCCCGATTTCGCCTTCGAACGAAACGGCGCGCAAAACACCTTGAGTCAAACGCTCAAAAAGGGACCGGTCTTACTCGTGTTGTTCGCGACCCACCCGCCGGGCGCTCGACTCGAGCAGTTGGCGACGTTGCAGCCGCGGCTCGCTGCGGCCGGCTTGCACGTCGTTGCGGTTCCGCTGGACCGATCGCGAGTCAACGCTCCTCCTATCGTCGAGGTTTCCGATGACGTTCGTGCGGCGCTCGCGCTGTTTCGATCGCACCCGGATGGCTTGGAAACGGAGCTGATGCTCGACCGGGGCGCCAACGTCCGCGTGCGCTGGACCGCACGGGGAGCACGCGGTCTCCCCGATGCCGCGACTCTACTGCGCGACGCCGTTCGCGTTGCGAGCATCCCAGTCGCGGCCGCGAATCACGCCGGACACGCACACTAAAGATTTAGCGCGCGCAGGCGGCGCAGAGGCCGTATAACGTGACGGCGTGGCTGCGCAGTTTGAACTTCGGCGGCGCGAGTCTGCGCACGTTTTCGAGGCAGCCGGCGAGATCGAAAACGCGCTCGCACCGCCGGCACTGAAAATGGTGATGATGACCCTTGTCGGATCGCTCGTAGCGCGTGGGACGCCGAGTACGGCAGCGGCCTCTCGTCGGCAATCTGTCCGCCCGGCACGCCGGGTTACTGTGAAGTAACGCTACGTGACACTGCTCAACGCGCAAGGGAATCACTATGCACCGCCGCGCACGTTTACCATGGGTGTGCAAGTAAGCCGGCCGTAACGCGAAAAAGCAGGACTCATTAAAGAAACCGCGGGATTATCGTGCTCGGAGCATGCACGATATAAGCCGTGGAAGAATTGTCGTTACCGGCGGCGCCGGGCTGATCGGAAGCGCCATTATTTGGGCGTTGAATCGGCGCGGTCTCGACGATATTTTGGTCGTCGACCGGCTCGATCGATCGGAGAAGTGGCGGCATCTGGTTCCTTTGCGGTTCGTGGATTATCTCGACGCCGACGACTTTGAAAACCGCTGCCTGCAATCGGGCGCTTTCGGCGAAGTTCAAACGATCTTCCATCTGGGCGCCTGTTCATCCACCACCGAAAACGACGCCGCGTATCTGCTGCGCAACAACTACCAGTATACGAAGCGACTGGCGCACTGGGCGTTGCAAGCTCACGTTCGTTTCGTTTATGCTTCCTCTGCCGCGACCTACGGCGCATTGGAGAGCACCGTTTCCGATGAGATGGACCTTCTACAATTACGCCCACTCAACGGTTATGCCTATTCGAAGCACCTATTCGACCTTTACGCACAGCGTACCGGAATCGACGGACGAATCTGCGGGCTGAAATACTTCAACGTCTTTGGCCCTAACGAAGAACACAAAGGCGAGATGCGCAGCCTAGTTCATAAGGCATACGGTCAGATCTGCGATTTCGGAACCGTTCGCCTCTTCAAGAGTCACCGGCCGGAATATCGCGACGGCGAGCAGCAACGCGATTTTCTCTACGTCAAAGATGCCGTCGAAATGACGCTTCATGTTGCCGAAGCGGGCGTTACGGGCATTTTTAACATTGGGTCGGGCAAGCCGCATACCTGGATCGAACTCGTGCGGCCGATCTTTCGCGCCCTCGAATTACCCGAGCGCATCGAGTTCGTCGAAATGCCGGCGGGGTTGCGTGACAAATACCAATACTTTACGTGTGCGCACATGGAACGGCTCTTTGCGACGGGATACGATCGGCCGATTACCGCGCTCCAAGATGCAGTCACGGATTACACCGTCAACTATCTCGTTCCGAACAAATCGCTGGAGTGCGGAGATCCTCCCGTTGCCGCACCGCTCAAAGCACCTCGTAACGAACAGCTAAGAAAGGACCCACGTGCCACAACCTAGCCGAGCGGAACGCCGCCGTCAAGTCCGCGGAGGCGCCGCTCCACCACCGCGCCGCGATCCGATGCGGCCGATCTACATCGGCGTAGGCATCGCGCTCGCCGCCCTCATCGCAGCGTTCCTGATTTTCAACTATTGGCAGAAGCGGAACGTCGAGCGGGCGTACGCGACACCGACCCCTGGGCCGAACGCCTCGACCAAGCCGGTCCAACTCGCCGATGGTGAGAGCCTCGGGGCAAAGTTCTTCAAGCAAAAATACCCCGACACGGCGCAGGGGGGACGCGGTCAGACGGTTGACGACATCCAGTGTGGGGCGCAAGAGTACACAAACCTGCACGTCCATACGCATTTGGCGATCTTTTACAATGGCAAGCAGATCGCGGTGCCGCAATATATCGGTTTTGCGCCCAGCTTAGCGGGAGGATGTCTGTACTGGATTCACACCCACGATAGCAGCGGCATCATCCACGTCGAAGCACCGGATATCGCGCCGCCGCAAGGCGGTTCATATACGCTGGGCATGCTTTTTGACATCTGGGGGGAACCGTTGGAGCGCCAAGACGTCGCAGGTTTCGTCGGCGACGTCACTGCCTACGTGAACGGCGCAAAATACGATGGCGACCTCCACCAAATTCCTCTTGGAGCGCATCAGCAAATCGTCTTGGAGATCGGGAAGCCGGCCGTTCCTCCTCCGAACTACGCCTTTCCGCCGAACGACTAGAGCACGCGCTGCACGGCAGCGGCGAGTTGAGCGTAGGACAGTTCGCCACTATCGAGGTAGGCGACCCGTTTGCCCCTGTCGATGATTGCATAGGTCGGAAAACCGCCTTGCAGATAGAGATTCGCGACGGCCTGCAGCGGATCGTATGCGACGGGATAGGCAACCTTGAAGCGATGGGCCCAACCGAGCACGTCGTTTTCCGACGACGGCGATACGCCGTCCATGCCGGTGTCGCTGCCGGACACGGCGACGAAGTCAACGTGAGAACCGTACCGTCGGTACAGCCGATCGATCACGGCGGCCTCGCGTTGGCAGTGCGGACACCAGGTGGCAAAAACTTCGAGAAACACCGGTTTGTGCGTCGCGGCGAGGTTGAAGAGACCCGCGGTCGTAGCGACTTCGAAGTTGGGCGCCGGCTTGCCGACCTGCGCCTTACCGATGATGGGCGCCTGTGAGGCGCTTTCCAGCGCGCGATGTCGCGGACCGCGCAGATAAAAAATCACCGCAACGATCGCGATCAGCGCGACGGCGCCGATGGTCGTTATGCCGACGATTCGACGAGTCATGCGCTACGGAGTTTCCGATCGAGCGCCAAAGCGCCGGGCGCGGCGCGAGCCAGCACGAGGCTGCCGGCCGCGAGGATGAGATCGAAAGCGACGTGCGGCCAGTCTGCCACGCTGGTATCGCCGGGCCCGAAGCATCCGCACGATGCAGGTATGTGACGAACGACCGCGGACGCGATCGCCCCGGCATAGAGCGCAAACTGGATCGCCAGCAAAGTCGCGACGATGCGCGTGAAGAGCCCCGCCAGCAGATAAAGGCCGAGTAACACTTCGATAAAGGGCAAGGCAAGGGCGAGCGGTCCGACGACGCTCGGCGGAAGCAGCCGGAACGCCGCAATCGCCGCGGCAAGTCCGGCCGCATGGCCGATTTTCATGCCACCGGCGACAATCAGTAGGCCGCCTACAATAAGGCGGCCGACGAAGACCATGACATCCATTGCGGCCATCGTTGCCTGTGTCCGGGGGGAACCCCTGGTACAATAGACGCGTGATGCAGTGGCCCTTTGCGCGGTTGGCGGTCCTTTGCGCGATGCTGCTCGCAGCCTGCGCGCCGGGTACCGCCGCACCCAACTTCACGCTGATCGACGACCGCGCAACGACTTGGACGTTGGCCGAGCAGCACACCGCGATTTTGTTGACGTTCGGCTTCGCCCACTGCGCCGATACCTGTCCGGCGACTCTCGCCAAACTGAGCCGCCTCGCAAACTCGTTTGGTCCGCGAGCGGGCGATTTGGAGATCACGTTCGTCACCGTCGATCCGGCGCGCGATACGCCGGCGGCGCTTCACCGGTTCGTCGCGCGCTTTCAGTCCGGCACGAGCAGTCGAATCGCCGGCTTAACCGGGACTCCTTCCCAGATCGCGACCGTTGAATCAGCGTATCACGTTTGGGCCGCAAAGACTCGGCGAAACGGAAGGGATGCGTTCGATTACGACGTCGCACACAGCGCGCAGATATTTTTCATCACTCGTACGGGCCGAATTGCAGAGATCCGCGACGACGATGACTCGAGCGCCACGCTCGCACGCGCGCTCAGGGAAATCCTGGGATGACGTGGGTCCCGGCGATGCTTCTTGCGTTCATTCCGCTGCACGGACTATTCATCGACCCGCTTCCTGACGGCACCGCCGTCGTGCGCACCGATCCCGTCACGGCGATGCTTCCCGCGCAAACGCGCCGCTATCGTTTTGCGCCGCCCGTAGCCTTGCATCCCGGAACCCAAATCGATGCGTTGCTGGATCCGTCGACGCGGCCGCCCACGCTGCGTGACGCGGTTGCCGCGGCATCGTTCGCGCCCGGGCTGCCCGAAGGGGCACGCGCGATACCGGTACGGCTTGGCAGCGCGTTACCCCGGGCGCAACTCGTAGATCAACGCGGGCGACTGGTGTATTTGGATAAAGCGTTTCGCGGCAAGACGGTGTTGCTGTCGTTCGTTTTTACGCGTTGTCCGGACCGCACGCTCTGTCCCGCGATCAGCGGAAAGTTTGCGTATCTGCAACGCCATCTCGATCCGCGCCGGTTTTCGCTCGTCGAGATCACGCTCGACCCGCAGTACGACTCGCCGGCGCAACTGCGAACCTACGCCGCGGCGTACGGAGCCAACGATAAGAACTGGCGATTGCTCACCGGTACCGGCTCGACCATCAAACGTTTGTTGGATGCGTTCGAGATCAGTTCGCTGCGCGTGAGCGTCGCGAATTTCTTGCACGACGATAAGTTGTTCATCGTGGCTCCGAACGGACGCGTGGCGGATATCGTGCAAAACGCCGCATGGGACCCGGCGGCCGCGGTCGCCACGGCGCGCGACGCCGACGGCATGGCGAGCAATCCATTCGAGCGCTTCAAGCTCGCACTACTCGCCGACGCCATCGCGCTGTGCGGCGGAAGTCAAACGGCCGGCATCGCGCTTTTGGAACTGACGTTGTTCTTACTCATCTCGCTCGGCGCCGCCGTTGCCCTATGGCTCGTCGCCAGGGTTCTTTGGCGGCCCGAGCAGGGCAGAGAAGCGTAGGCGCCGTGGATCGGCATGCGTTCCTCGAGGACGCAATCGAGCGATACGGCAAGGCGGCTTACAACTTCGCGTATCGGCTCACGCAGAACGAGCCCGATGCGCGAGACCTCACCCAAGAGGCGTTCGTGCGGGTCTACAAGGCCTGGCGCAGTTTCAAGCCGGGGACTTCCTTCCAGTCTTGGATCTACCGCATCCTTACCAATCTTCACCGCGACGAACTTCGGCGACGTAAGGGACGTTATCCGGAAGAACTACCTAATGACGACGAGCCGCGCGGCCACAACGGCCGAACGCTCGCCGTCGAACCAATTGAAGAGTACGTAGATGGCTATCTCAGCGAACCCGTCTCCCGAGCGCTCGCCGCGCTGCCGCCCGAGCAGCGCAGAATCTTGCTTCTGGCCGATATCGAAGACCTTTCATACCAGGAGATCGCGGAAATCGTTGGAGTCTCGATCGGAACCATTCGCTCGAGACTGCATCGCGCGAGAGGGCAATTGCGCCATCTCGTGACGCGCTACTCGGAGCCGACAGTATGAATCAGCAGCACATTACTTCCGGCCAACTCGTCGATTATCTTTACGGCGAACTCGCGCCCTCGCAAGACGCGTGGGTGCATGGGCACCTCGCCGAATGCCCGACGTGCGCGGATGATTACGATCGGGAGGTCTCACTGACGGCGCAACTACGCGATATGGCACGTGCGCAAGAGCGCGACCTTCCCCAACGTTACGTAAACGAAATCTTTCGTGCCGCAACGCAGCGGCGTACGACGCCTTGGGCGTCACCGTCGTTTTTTATTCGACCGCTCGTTGCGGCGCCGCTCGCACTTGTGATCGGTGCAATCGTGTACGCCGGCGCGGTGACTCATTGGGGCGTAACCGGCCTTCACAGAATTGACGCCCTTTCATACGTTCACGATCACACCGCCGTAACGGCGGCCGCGCCGTTTTCCGACGATACGCCGATACCCGCCGTACTTGCCGCCGAAGCGACTCGCCCGGATATGAGCGCCGATGCTTCGCCGTAAAATTCTCATCGCGAGCGCGTTCGCGCTCATCGCTGCGCCGGCCGGCGCACCGGCGGCGAACGAATCGTCCGCCGCGCTACTCGGTCAAGTCATCGCCGCACCGGCTGCGATCTCGTATACGGGCGTTGTTGAAGCGGTGCGCATCGGCAACGAGCGCTCGGAGGCGTCAGTCTATCGGATCGAGCACCGAGCACCCGATTTGACGCGGCGCAACTACAGCGCGCCGGCCGCCTTGATGGGCGATTCCATGATTTCCAAAGGCGACGTCGTGGACGCGATCGACCCGCGGCGCCGGCGCATCGTGCAGACGCGCAACGGCGCTCTGGACGACCGCGTCGCCTACGATAATTCCTACGCGTTGCTGTTGCAAAACTACCGTCTCATCGCGAGACGCGATGAGACGTACGACGGGCGCCCCGTCGCCGTCATTTTGCTGACGAACAAATACAATCAGCGCCCGACGATGCTCCTGCGCATCGATCGGCAGACGAAGATCGTGCTGGACAAGCAACAGTTCGCCGCCGACGGCTCATTCGTCAGCGAAATGCGCTTCGAACAGTTTCAATATGTCGCGCCGCCCGAGAGCGATTTTTCGTTGCCGAAGGGATATCAAGTCGTTGCGGGACCGACGTACGCCGATCGTTCTTCCGATCCGCAAGTCGCGGCCCGCGGCGCCGGATTTTCGGCTGTCGAACCCAAAGCGCTTGCCGAGGGCTTTGCCCCGGTGGAAGCGAGCCTCGTGGACCTCCGCGGCGTCCGAACCCTTCACGTGCTCTACTGCGACGGTATTCGAACGGTATCGTTGTTTGAAAATCCCACTTCCACCGCATTGGATACGGCGGGGCTGACCTCGCAATCCACAACCGTCGCGGGACGCAGCGCACAGTACGCGGAGGATGGGGCCACGGCGCTGCTTGCCTGGAGCGACGCGACATTGCATTACGCGCTCGTCGGCGAACTGACGCAAAGGGAACTGCGCCGCATCGCCGGTACGATTTCGCATTAGATTCGGGGGGTATGCCACCCTCGCTTATTCTCGGGTGGCATACCCGTTCGCCGTGCTTTAGAGTTTGACGTTCGCCGTGAAGTAGAACTGCAGCGGCGTTTTATACGAACCGTTTAGCGCCGAGATGATGGCCGGCCCCAACTGCGGCTCGTAGGGGAACTTCCGGAACGACTGGATGATTGAACCGGGATGGCCCGGCGGATTGACGATCGCGCCCGGCGTGCCGTATGGCGCGACGGGGTAGACCGTTCCCTGCAGATTGCTGTACGAACAGATGTTGCCGTCGTTGAACGTCCAGGGCTGCTTGCTGCCGCCCCAGCAGTAGTTCACGATGTTTGCCAGCGCACCGAGGAGTTCGATCCGCGGGCTCAGTTCGTACGACAGCTGCACGTTGGCGATCAACTCGTTGGGTTCCGTAAAGGCGCCGATTGGGTCGAATACCCCGGTGTACGGATTCGGAATGTCGACGACGCCCGGACACGTCGATGCGTTGTAGCGATCCCCAAAGAGAGGCTTTCCACACCCGCTGGCCGGATCGATGCCGGCCTCCGTAATCGGAATGCCGTACTTGCCGCCGCCTTGGAATTGCACCGAGGGCGTGATGGCGAACTTCTGGTGCTTGTAGTTGACGAGCAGCGTTCCCACGTACGGCGAGCCGAAGCCCTGCGCGGCTAGGCCGAGCGCGCCCGGGAACGTATCGTACGTCGGAAAGTTCTGTGCTGTGTTCACTAGCGCTTGCGGCGCAGCGAGCCAATATGGATTCGCGATGTCGCCGTGCGGGCATCCCCCGCCCGGCAGCCCGGCCACCGGGGTTCCGCTCGACGTGTAACAGGCATTGGCCGCCATGCCGTTCGACGTGCTCCCGCCGCACATGGTATTCGTGCCGCTTGGGTGCGTCGCGCAGAACTTCGTATACGCGTTGTACTGCGCGATCGAGTTATTGATCGGCGCGAGCACCGTCGATCCCGACGCACCCGCCGCGATCGGTCCATAGTGCACGTAGGAGTTCGTGTAGGCAAACGACAGCAATCCGGAGAGCCCGTCCCGCGTGAAGTCACCCTTTTGTAACTGGAACTCCACGCCTTCGCTGCGCTGGCTGCCGACGTTCAAACCGGACACGAAGCCGTTTTGCGGGATGAGGAAGAACTGCTGAATTTGATCTTGCGTCTGCCGCAAGAACGGCGTGAGCTTGAACGACCAGTCGGTGTTCTTTACCCGATGTTCCCACGAGATGTCGTAGTTGATGGATGTCGGCGGAACGATTGGGTATCCCGGACTATTGCGGCCGAACTGTAGAAAGTGCGACCCGATGTAGTCGGCCAAGTCCTCTTGACGCGTGTTGTACTGCTCGAAAGCCGTGTTCGGCGCTTCCGTGTAGCGGCCATACGAGAATCGGAACACATCGTTCGGATTCGACGTATACGTTCCCGCAATGCGAGGCTGGTAGATGTTGTACGTAAAGTTCGCCGGAGCGTTCTGTACGTTAGCGGGGTGCGAACCTGCCGGACACGCCCCGCTCACCGAGCCTGGTGCCTTCGGAAACGGCGCCCCGGTCGCATTGTTGACGCAATTATCGATGTTGTAGGCGTTGAACCAAAAGGCCCGCGCGGCTCCCGTTCCCCCTCCGAGTGGTGGAACGAGCGTGTTTTGGCCGATGAAGCCGAAGCTATCGAGACGAACCCCAAGATTGAGCAACCACTTGTCGTTCGGACGGTACTGGTCCGTGATGGACGCCCCATAGAAGTTGGGGATCGTGCCGCTATACGTTCCGTTGAGTCCGTTTTCGGAGATCAAATAGGTACATGCGCTGCCGGCTTGCGGCTTGCCCGGGACGGGGCACGAATCCCCAACCGACGGTACGCTGTAACCGGGAGCCAACGCGATTTTATTTGCGTTACAGTTGACGACGGCCGTCCCACTCGCGCCAGGCGCGTAGCAATACCCAGCGTACGGATCGTTGGCATTGACGACGTTGGCAAAGTTGCCCTCGCCGCCCAGGTTGTAGAACCCGTTGTTGTCGCGAACTATTCGGGCTGACGTGTAGGAACCGGCGATGCCGAGCAAGTTCTGCTCGTTGAGCTGATCCTGGAACTCCAAACTAAGCCCGCGGGTATGCGTGTTCAGCTCGTAGTCCGGTGCGAGCGGACAGAAAAAATAGCAGAAGCTCGTGTTGTACGGACCGTTGAGCAACCAGTCGCTGTAGAACGTGAATCCGTAGAGACGCACGTACGCCGACGATCCGAAGTTCTTCGTGTATTGGACCTTCGTAATCGCCGTGTCGTTGTACGACTGGTCGCGCGCGTCGGTGGGTATCCCCGCAGGATTCGCTGGCGTGCCGACGTTGGTGCTGTTCGGGAACCCGTAGGACCGCACGCAGTTCGCCATGCCGTTGAGCGCGGAAGCGCTGAACGTTTTGCCGACCGATGTTCCGCAGCCCCATGTATAGGTGTTCGTGAAATTCACGGGGATGGACGTACCGAACGGGATCTGCCCGCCGGTCAGCGTTGAGAGCGTCTCGCCGTTGACCGCGTACATGCAGGCCGCCCCTCCGGAGATGCCGTGTCCCGCGCAAAATGGGGACACGAAGTCGCTGGCGGAGTAGTAGAACTGATTTTTCAACGACTCGTCGTCATAGAGCAGTTGAATGTCGTCGCGGCCCGCGTCGTTGTGGTGTGGAATCCCGATATGAAAGTTCACGACGGTATTGCGGCCGTAGATCGTCGCCAATCCGAGCGACGCGTCGTTATTCGGCCAGTTTACCGGTCCGAGCGGGAAATAGGCGTTGCCCACCCCACCGAAAAAGAGCGACCATCCGGGAGCATACGCCTGCCCAAAGGGACCGCCCACGATGCCCATTACCGGGCCGAGCCAGTTATCGTATTCGGAGCCGTTATTGTTGTTGACGTACCTGAAGGCCTGATTCAGCCCTGCGACGCCGACGTAGTACGAGAAGAGACGATCCGGCGTTGCGCCGCCGGCCTCGATAGCCGCGCGATGATAGAACCCGGGCGTGCCGATACCCAGCGTGCCCGTTGCATAGCCGGGAAACGTTCCGCTCTTAATGACCTGATTGACGAACCCGGAGAGGCCTTGGCCCTCCGAATTGGCGGGATTCGCTCCGGTGTAGACTTGGACTTCGGCGTTACCGAGCGACGACGCCGAGCTCGACGCGTAGTTATCGAATGAACGATTCACGGGGACGCCGTCGAACTCATAACCAACTTGGTCGTAATCGCCGCCGCGAATATTGACCGTGGCATAGTATCCCGTTTGGTTCGGGATGACGTATGCTCCGGGCACGGTAGAGATCGCCGAGTACGCCTGATTGATCAAACCGCCGCCGCCCAACGCCGACGTTGCGGTCTGGGTGGCGCTATTGATCGAATAGACGTCTGCCGTCGTTCCCGATTTCACGAGCGCGCCGGCCGCCGCGGCGGTGACGCGCGCAATCGTCTTGAGCGACCTTGGCATACGGACCGTCACGTTTTGTATCGTGTCGGCAAAAACGACCTGGCCTGGGACGCTGGTCGGTTCGTAGCCGCTCTTGTTGACGCTGACCGTGTACGTGTCGGGCCCTAGCGTCAGGAACGAAAAGTGTCCCGCCGCGTCACTTGTAACCGTCGCGGTTTGAGAGGGACTTGCGGCAGTAACTTGAGCTCCTGCGATGGGAGCCGATGTTTCGGCATCTACAACGATTCCGGTTAAGCCACCGGTCACGCTGGCCAGTGCCCATGTTCCCTGGCAAGCGAAAATCCCGAGTAGCGCTAACGCGGTACCGAAATGCCGAAGTGATCTTCGCATAATGGTACCTCCTGTGCGGAGGCACTTTGTTACGCGCTCAGCGCGTTCCTTGGAGAATCCTTAACGAAGCAGCGAGTTGCCGGCGGTGTTTTTCCGGAACCGCCCCGGGCGCCGTGACGCGCGCCGCCACGCGGGGCGCATCGCTTGCCCCGGCAATTGAAGCAATCGAAGCGGCTAACGCATCGATCTCGTAGCCGCCTTCCAGAACATACGCCACCGCTCCGCTGCAATGCTCGATGGCGGCTCGGCGGATCGCGGCGGCAATCGGGGCCGCCGCCTCGGCAGCTACCCCAAGGTCGCCGACGCGATCCCCCTTTACGTAGTCGAAGCCCGCGCTCACCACGATCAGAGTTGGGCGAACGGCGGCCGCCACCGTGTCCAAGAGCGTTTCCCAAACCGCGACGAACGTTTCAGTATCGACGCCCTCCACCGGAAGCGGAACGTTGACGACAGGGTCATCGCCGCGCCGAAAACTCGCCGTACCCGTTCCCGGGTACGCCGGATACGCATGGGTCGAGACATAGGAGAGCCCGTTGCCGGCGACGGCCTCGGTGCCGTTGCCATGATGATAGTCGAAATCCACGACGAGCACTGTATCCTTCGACTCCGCCCGGGACGACGAGCGGGCTTGGTAGGCGCGCGCCGCGACGGCGACGTTGTTGAACAGACAAAACCCCATGCCGCGATCGGGCTCGGCATGATGTCCGGGGGGTCGAACGAGTGCAAAGACTGCCTCGCGTCGCACGACGGCCGACTCAACGGCAACGATCGCACCACCGGCGGCCCGAAGGGCGGCGCGCAACGAAGATTTGTCGACAACCGTATCGCCGGTCGAGAGATAGCGCGCCCTTGCGGCACCGTCGAGCGACTCGACTTCGCGTCGTACTAACTCGACGTACCGGCGGCCATGAACCCGTTCGAGTTCGATCTCGGTCGCGTCGCGCGCCGCAATCTCCTCGCACAGGACGCCATCGTGGCGTAACCGCTCGGCGACCGCCTCGACGCGCTCGGGTCGCTCCGGGTGATCGACACCGCGAAGGTGGTCCGCATAGAGCGGATCGGTGACGAACTTCAGCCGGAGCGTTTAGAGGGTGCGCGACATGTATCCGACGCCGACTTGCGCACCTTTTCGTAGTCCGACGTTCCTTTTTTCATCATCGGCAAGAGCCGCTTGTACGCGGCGACGGCCTTCGAGCATTGACTCGAACCGGCATATGACTTGGCAGCGATATAGAGCAGCGTCGGATTCTGATCCAGGAAGCCTTTCGCGGCGCGATCGAGTGCGTCGAAGATTTGCGCCGCCTCACGATAGTTGCGCAACTCGAAGTCGGCTCCCGCGACGCACCCCAGCGTGACCGGCGAGCGCTGAATCGCAAAGCTCTTGCTGCAGGCATCGCGCGCACCGGAGTAATCGTGAACTCGGGAATAGGCTTGACCCAACAGCGCGAATCCTTGCGCGTCCGGCGAGACCGACGTGTAGTGCTTCAGATAACTGATGCTGTCGGAGATCCGGCCCGTCGCCATCGCAACCTCTCCCATGCCGAGCAGCGCGCCGGAGCTGTTCGGATCCAAGGCCAGCGCCGCGCGCCATTGGGCGACGGCTTGCGAGTATTGGCGCTGAGAGGCGAAATAGTCGCCATAGGCGTTAAATGCCGCGGGAACTTTCGGAAACTGACTGACCATTTGTTGAAAAATGGTAACGCCTTGCGAATCCTTCTTCTCTTGCACGAAGTACCCGGCTTTTCGAATCAGGATCGCCACCTTCTCGTCGTCCGTCGGAGCCGCGACAACGGCGTCGTCGTAGGCTTCGCTGGCGTGCACGTCGTCGTGCTGACGCGCATACAAGTCGGCCTTGAAGACGAGCGCCTGAACGTTGCGCGGATCGATGGCCAAGGCTCGCTGCACCGTCTGCAACGCCATCGGAATGTTATCTTGCTGCGCGTAACTCGTGGCGATCTGGAAAATCGGCGCGGTGTCGCGCTTATTCAACGCGTAGGCGGCCTCGAACTGGGCACGCGCATCATCGAAGTGTTGCTCGGACGCGTACACGCTACCCAACGTCATGAGCGCTCCCGGCTCGTTCTTATTAAAGGTAACGGCGCGCTTGGCGATACGCTCCGCATCGTTGAAGCGATTTTCGCGGATGTACACGTCGGCAAGTTGTGCCAGCACGCCGAGATTGGTAGGATCCAGATTTGAGGCTTGCTCGAGATCGTAGGTCGCGGCCGCAGCGTTGCCGAGTTGCTCCTGCGCGAAGCCGTCATAGTAATAGACCTGTGCCGTCTTGTCGCCCATCTGCAACAAGTGCTGGGTGTACTGCAGCGTGATATCGGGACGATTCACTTGCAAATACTCGGCGGCGAGTTGTGCCATCGACAACTGATCGGTGGGATTCGCTTTTAGTTTTGCGACGAGACGAGGGATGGCAATGCTGGGCGGCTCGGGGCTCGCCGTGGGCAAGGCGGAGGGCACCGGCGACGGTGTCGGCGTGGCTTTTTTGCCGCCGAAGAGGGGGGCGGCCGTAGAAGGCGCGGTCGTTGCCACACCAATTGCGCAACCGAGTGCGATCAAAGCAATGAGTCCGAATCGTTTCAAGTGGCGTTTCCTTTGGTTTTTTCGATTAAGTTCGTTAGTTCGGGGACGATGCGGAACGCATCGCCCACCACGAGCAGGTCGGAAAACTCGCCGATCGGGGCCCCCCCGTCCTTATTGATGGCCACGATCGTTCCCGCGGAGCGCATTCCGACCTTATGCTGAATCGCCCCAGAGATGCCGACGGCGAGATACAAGTTCGGCGTTACCGTCTTTCCGGTCTGTCCGATTTGCAGGCTGTACGGCACCCATCCGGCATCGGCCGCCGCACGCGATGCTCCAACCGCACCACCGAGCGCACGAGCCAACGGTTTCAACAGCGTTTCGAATGGTTCCGGTCCGCCGAGCCCACGCCCTCCGGCGATGACGACCGGCGCCTCTTCCAATGCCAGTTCGCCCGTGCCTTCTTCAACGTCACGCTCGATCACCGCGGCGTAACCGTTTTGCGTTTTTGCCAGATTTTCGATTTTTGCGCCGGTGCCGGTTGCGCAGCCCTGGAAGGCGTTCGGGCGCACCATTGCGATTCCATAGTCGCCGGGGCGAATCGCGCATCGCGTCGTGACGGCGCCGCCCAGTTTCGGAGAGACGCATACCACGGACTCTCCTTCGATTTCGAAATCTACCACATCGGCGACGATGCCGGCCGCGAGTTTGACCATCAGACGACCTGCAACATCGCGCCCCGACAGCGTATTGGGAATCAAAATTAGCGAGGGCCCGGCGAGTGTGGCGGCGGCGTGAAGATAGTCCACGACCGGGTCGAGCAGAAACGAATCGACCTGCGGATCTTCGTTGAGATAGATTGCATCCAGCGGATACGCGGTCAACTGTTGCGCGATTTGCGCGCCGCCGGGGCCCAAGACAACCGCGAACGCTTTGCCTCCCAAGGAATCGGCGAGGCGCCGCGCTTCGGTGGCGAGTTCGAACGTAACCTTTCGCGTGGCTCCTTGGCGGTGTTCGACGTAAACCAGGACGTTTCGCACTACACGAACTTCCGCTCGCGCAAGAAATCGAAGATCGCCGAGGCGCCGGTTGCTCCGTCGGCGGCCTCGACCACTCGTCCCTTACCGCGCGCCGGCGGGGGCGCAAAGCTCTCGATCTCCGTTTTCGAGCCGTCGCTGCCGACCGGAGCGTCGAGGCCGAGATCGCTCAACGCCAGCGATGCAATCGTCTTTTTCTTCGCGCCCATGATGCCTTTGAGCGACGCGTAGCGCGGCTCTCCAAAGGTAAGCGCCGTCGTGATCAACGACGGTAACGGCGCCCGCACCGTCTGGTATCCGACGTCCGTCTCGCGCTCGATCGTCAACGTTGCATCCGAGATGTCGATTTTGCGCGCGTTGGTGATGCAGGGCAGTCCGAGATGCTCGGCCAGCGCGCCCGGCACGATCCCTGTACTGCTGTCGTCGGTCAAACCGCCAACGATCAGCAGGTCGAATTCAAGACGCCGCAAGGCGTGGGACATTGCGTATGCGGTCGCCCAGACGTCGCTGCCTGACAGTCCCGGATCGCTGAGAACGATCGCATCGTCGGCGCCCATCGCGAGGGCGCGCCGGAGCGTCTCCTTTAGCGAATCGGGCGCCATGGAAAAAATGGTGACACGCGTATCGCCGCCGGCGCGCTCCTTTAATTGAAGGCCGGCTTCAAGCGCGTATTCGTCGTAGGGATTGAGGACCGTCTCGACGCCGGTACGAACGAGCCGTTTGGTTTGAGGGTCGATTTTCTTCTCGGCGTTCGGGTCCGGAACGAGTTTCATCGTCACCACGATCTTCACGTGGTCCAGCGACCTCCGTCTGAAACGGGGGAAAAGTTCCCCAGGTTTTGGTTCTCCTGCGCTGTAGCCCTGCTCGCGCAGAGCACGGCAGGGCGGCTGGTCGCTCTTGCGAACGGGGTGCCAATGCGACGAGTTGGGATGGCTCTGATCGGTTTTTGCATCGTTGCGGCGCAGCAGGCTTCGGCTCAACCCTTCGTTGCGAAAACGCCGCTCGCGACCGAACAGCGTCCCATGGTGCTTTCGATCGACGCCTCGGGGGCTGCCGACGGAATCTTGCGCATGCACGAGCGCATCCCGGCTTCGCGGGGCGACTTTACCATCGTTTATCCGAAATGGATTCCGGGCGAACATGGTCCGACCGGACCGCTGAGCGATCTTGCGGCCCTGCGCATCTCCGCGCACGGTACCGCGCTCGATTGGCGCCGCGATCAGGTCGACATGTATGCGTTCCACGTTAATGTCCCCGCCGGAACGGATGCAATCGACTGTGACTTCGACGTGCTGATGAATGCTCCCAACGACGTCATGTCCACCCATTCGTTGGCCGTGCTCAACTGGAATCGCGTGCTGCTGTATCAAGATGGCATCGACTCGCATCATTACTTCGTGCGCCCCTCAATCGCGCTGCCGCCCGGCTGGGATTTCGCGACGGCGCTACGCGATCCAATGCGCAGCGGCAATCGCGTTGCCTTTGCCGCCACTCCGCTCAACATGCTTGTGGATTCGCCGCTCGACGCCGGCAGATATGTCAAGAAATGGGACCTATACCGCGAGGGCTCCGTCTTCGTGCAACTCGACGCCTTCGCCGACTACCCGCAAGATCTGGAAATTCCGGCCGATCTGCTCAAAGCGTACGAGCGCGTCCCGGCCGAAGCCTTCGCGATGTACGGCTCGCGTCATTTCGCCGACTATCACGCGCTGTTGACGCTGAGCGACGCGGTAGGATTTCAGGGCATCGAGCACCATCAATCGAGTGACAACCGCGCCTCCGATAACTTTCTCACCGACCCGCAAGAATCGCTAGCCGGAGGCGATCTCGTAACCCATGAGTTTTCCCACTCATGGAACGGCAAGTACCGGCGACCGTTCGACTTAACGACGCCGAACTTCCAAGTTCCTCAGCAGACGGATCTATTGTGGGTGTACGAGGGAATGAATCAGTATCTCGGCGATCTGCTGTCGTTTCGATCGGGCATTCGAAAGCCGCGCCTCTATCCGGAATACTTGGCGACGGTCTACGCCGATATGGACTATGAAACCGGCCGAGCAACGACGCCGCTCATCGACCTCACCACCGGCGCACCGCATTTCTATGAGGCGCGCGGACAATACCCCGCAATCCGCCGTAACGCCGGCGATTTTTACACCGAAGGAGAACTCGTCTGGCTCGACGTCGATACGATTATCCGAGAACGCTCGCACGGTGAACGCTCGCTCGACACGTTTTTACACCGGTACACCGAACCCGCGGTCACGGGGCCGGTCGTCGTCACCTACACACGCGCCGAGATCGAGCGGTTACTCGAAGACGTCGTTCCGTACGACTGGCACGGATTCTTCGAACGCTACGTCTACCACACGGCCGTCCACCCGCCGACCGACGAACTCGCTCGATCCGGCTGGAGAATCGTCTACAACGACAAGCCGAATGAGTTCATCGGCGCGCGGCAATCCGACGACCACGGAATCGAAGGCTGGTACGCGTACGGCGCCAACTTCACTGCGGAGGGCGTCGTTCGCGACGTTCGCGAGAACTCACCGGCGTGGAAAGCGGGACTTGCACCGGGAATGCACGTTCTCGCCATCGATGGCCAGCAGTTCTCTACCGATTCACTCGAATACGCGCTACGCCGCGCACAACACTCAACGACGCCGATTTCATTGATCGTCACGCAGACCGGCTGGTATCAGACGCTTTCCCTGGAGTATCACGGCGGCATCGCGTACCCGCACCTCGAACGAATTGCCGGGACGCCCGATATGCTCGCCGCAATCGTGGCGCCTCACGCCAAGTAAGACGCTGCTACCGCTTGACGATGATTGCGCCACGCATTCCTTTCCCTTGGTGGTACGCGCAGGCGTAATAGAACGTTCCGGTCGGTCCGGTGTTAAAGACCTTGGAGCGGCTGTGGGGCGCGATCGTTCCCGTACTCCATTCGCTCGCATCGATCGTGGAACCGTGCGCCACCGTTGGATCGCCTTGAAACTTGTAGTTCTCGGGAATCTTTTGGCCGCTGATCGAGTATCCCGTGGCGGTATGCGGATTATCGTCGGTGTTGACGAACTGAACGCGATCTCCGACGCGGACGATCGCCACAACCGGATCGTAACCCGAGAGTTTACCTTGCTCGGGTCGCGCGTGCGGCCGAAAGTCGATGTCCATGTTGATGATCTGAAGGTGATGCTGCGGCACGTGCTGTGTCGCAGGAACCGGCGTCTGGGCGCCAATCGTGGACGACGAAAGCAGCACAAGTATGCAACTGAGTACCGGAACGATAATTCGTGAAATAGTCATCGCTCGCTCTGCTCCTCTGACGTAGCGGTGCCGACAATGTACCCGGCGGACAAAAACGCCAATCGGCGTTCTGGAAACTCTAACGATCGCCGACGGAATTAACAGCAGGGATGCCGCAGCGGGCGAGAGCCGCGATGACGGAGCGCCCGATAGAAAGCGCCGGCCTGAAGGTGCGAACCGCGAGCTTTACGGCTTTTTCACTGCGGAAGCATGGAGTTTGCGGCGCGGATCGTGTCTTCTTTGCTGCCGGCGTGGAGATACAGCACGTACCAGACATGACGGCGCCAGAAGCCGAGCGCGGAATCGCCGCACGACGCCCCGCAATGGGCTTCGGCAAACGTTGCCGGCGTACCGTCGCGCAGCCGCACGCTCCGGCGGCCAGGGTCGCGGCTAGGATCGGCCGGATCTCCCCGTATGCCACCCGTCACGCTGCCGACGTCGCACGCGGTTGCGCCACTGCAGTTGGGCACCAAGCCAAACGTTATGCGGTACGTACCAGGCTCGGCGAGATCGACGTTTTCGTACACCCGACTCTTGTTCCAGACCGGCATCGCGGACGGGATCAACACCGGGATGCGCGCTCGTTGGTATACTTGCGCCGGCGTCATGGGTCCGGTCATCAGGAAGAGAGTTGCTAAGAGCAATTTCGTCCCAAACGGTTAGAATCCAGAAAACGTGCTTCACTGCTCACGCAGGCAGCCCTCTGAACGACGAGGCGCAACCGCCGCTTCCCGTTCCAGACAACGTGTGACAACGGTATGATGGCGGAGTTACAATCTGAAGAGTGGCAATCGCGGCGATAGCTCTTGCCGGCGCGACGTTGTCGGCGCCCGCCCCCGGTGCGCCATCGCCGGTCGTACGGATCATCGATGCGGCCTTTGCGCGCTTGCAATCGTATCCCGGTCCGCCCTATGCGGTTTGGACGGCCACCTGGCACATCGCGCAGACGCCGATGGGCTACGCTACGGGCAGCACATCGTCGGTTGAAGTGCATCGGTACGCGGTGAGGCTCTCCGACGGAATGGAGAACGTGAGCGATCCGGCGCCCGATGGAAAACTGCCGCCCGCGCTGATCATGCCGGAGTTCTTGGGGCCGTTCGCATGGACGTTGCGCACGTCGGTCCGCGTTCCGCCGCCCGGCAACGTCGTCTCCATGATGCCCGACGTCGAAGGCCTCAAGACGATTGCCAAGGTCGTCGCGTTCGCGCAACCCGCATACGTACTGGCAAATTCGCCGACGCAAATGCCGCCGATCGAAGACGTCGACGGCCATCCGAGCTACCATCTGGAGCTGCGCCCGCTCGAAGATCCGCGCAGGCATAACCTTCGCGATCTGTGGATCGACGTTACCACGCACGATCTCTGGAAGGCGCACTTCGTTGGAACCTACGCGCCGGTACCGAGGGCGCCGGTCAGCCCCACCGACGTGACGGTTTATTTTCGTCGCGTGGTCGAGTGTTGGGTCGTGACGCGAGCGGCGTGGACCTACGACGATCCGCCGACGCATTTCGACTTCGACGTTCGGAACAACGAGATCGGCCTGCCGGGAACACTTCCGGACTGGCTTTTCGATGCGGCCGAATATCGCAAGCATCAACTCGCCGGCGAACCGGATTATATCGGCGCGCTGCTCGACCGCCTGCGACATGGGGGAAATTGATGCGTTTGACGACTCGCGCCGGTCTTTTTCTGCTCTTAACCATCGGATGCCCGGCGCCATCGGCAGGGGGCGCAACGAACGATCTCTTTACCGCACAGGTAGCGCGGCACCTCGATACGCAGCTCAGGGCGATCGTACATCGATATAATCTCCCGAGCGTAGCGGTCGCCGTCGAAGTTCCCGGCAAGGGGCGCTACACGTTCGTCGACGGCTTCGCCAACTTACAAACGCGGCTGCCGCGGACGCTCGATCAGCCGTTTCGGATCGCGAGCGTTACGAAGCCCTTTGCGGCAACCGCGATGCTGATCTTGGTCGCCCGTGGGTTGTTGCACAAGAACGATGCGATCGCAAAGTGGTATCCATCTTTCCCAAATGCGACGCTCATCACGATCGACGATCTGCTGCGAATGCGAAGCGGCATCCCGGCGCCCAACGACGATGAGGTTTTGGCGAAGGTGTACGACGCGCCGCTTGCGCCGGCTCCGTCATTGGAAGCCGAGCTCGCGTCGTACGCGAAGCTCAAGAGCGAGTTCAAGCCACCGAACACCTTGGGTGCCTATACAGATTTCAATTACGACATTCTCGCCGGCATCGCGCAACGAGTGACACGCAAGGACATCGGCACGCTCATGACCGAGAGCGTGATCGCGCCTCTCGGGTTGCGGTCCACGTGGTATCCGCGGACCACCGCGATCCCGAGCGCCCTGCGCGGATACGGCTGGAATCCAAAGAGCAGGCGGTTCGACGACAAGACGCTCTTCAACGCGCCGCTGGCAGGCGCATCCGGCGCGTTGGTGTCAAGCGTCTCCGACCTGCTAACATTTTCGCGCGCGTTATGTCACGGCACACTGCTGCGGCCACGAACGCATCGCAAGCAGCTCTCCGGACAACCGTTGCAGGGAACTCACACGAACTACGGCGAGGGCGCCGCCGTCGGCTATGGCGTCTGCGGGCACTCCGGCACGATCAACGGCTTCAATACCGACATGTACTATTTCACCAAATTGAATGCGTCGCTCGTCGTCAGCGTCAATCGGCTCGATCGTGACAACCGCGCGCAGACGACGCCCATCCTGGACCTCATGACGAAGGCGATTCGCGCGCAACTCGAGCCCATCTAATCGTTTCTCGCGCTCATCTTGGATACGTTCCGCGGGGAAATCGCGCGCGAAATCGTTTGCAAAGTAGCGTGAGATATTCAAAATCTTCCCACATCCGGTAACCCAAGGAGGCTCGACGGCTTGCGACGATGAGAGAGTTGCGGCCGGACGTAAACCGCTTCAGGCGACCTGAAGTTCTGGATGCCGCACTGGTACCTTGAACGCCGCAGCCGGCGCGCGATCGCGTTTTCCATCCGTTCGCGACAAAATGTGACACCCCAAAAAAGCAGCTGTGAATACGCCATAGCGTGTCGTGGCGAGGGATCTTCTAGGTTTTCGCCAAGGGCTCAGTTGTTTGCTTTGCTAGCCACGGAGGCGACTCTTATGAAACAGCTCATTGTTGCGCTTGCTGCTTACGCAGCTGTCCTCGCTCCTAGTCTTGCCGGACCGGCGCTGGGCGACACACCGATCTCCGTATCGGCGGTCGGTGTGGGTTCGCATGGATACGACTGGATGGTCGGTACGTGGTCGTGCACCAACCCAATGCACCCCTCGGAGCTCGGCGCGTTAGCATCGACTACAATTACGGCGACTAAGGTCAAAGACGGCAACATCATGATCAGGACTGCAAGCCCGAACGGCGACGTCACCAGCTACAACGCCTATGTTGCAAAGACGAAGACATGGTACGCGCCATACGCAGATTCCGGTGGAAAGTACGGAACTGAGACCACGCGGGAAACCGGAAAAACGATCCATTGGATTGGGACGTTCTATGACACAGACGGCACCGTGACGCCGATTCGCGATACGTTCACCATGCTTTCCATGACGAAGCAGGTCGATCTCAGCGAAGCGAAGGTCGGCGGAGTGTGGAAGGTCATGGCCAAAACGACGTGCACTAAGTCGTAAGCGGCCGCCGAAGCATCATCCTGGGGAGCCCGTTCGCCTCGATGCGCACGCGGCGTTCAGGTCGCCCTGCGAGCAGATCTGCTATGTGTATTGCAGGCGTAAGTTTTGCATTGCGATCGCGAGCACCGGCACGATCGAATAACTGGAATCGCCGCGCGTGCGGACCGCCAGGTTTGAGTGGTTCCTAACAACTCCCTGTTGCTACGTATAGTTCTCCGTCGGTTCTTTATTTCTTCAAGACGATGTGGGTGGCGTTCTCCGTCGCTTCACGGGCAGTCACGCGAAAGCCGAGCAAAGGCAGGTCGATGCCGGCAAACATCGCTTCACCCCTCCCGAGAACGACCGGCGCTATGGCGAAATGCATCTCATCGACCAAGCCCGCCTGAAGATATTGCCGCACCGTGCTGACGCCGCCGCCGATCTTAATATCCTTGCCACCGCTCGCGGACTTTGCTTGCTCAAGTGCTTCTTCAATACCGCCGGTGATGAAATGAAATGTGGTGCCGCCGTCCATGACAACCGGATCGCGGGGATAGTGCGTCAGGATGAACGTTGGCGCATGATAGGGCGGATTCTCGCCCCACCAGCCTTTCCAGCTTTCATCGGGCCATTCGCCGCGAATGGGGCCAAACATGTTGCGGCCGAGGATGAAGGCACCGAAGCCGGTGTTGCCGGACGATGCGTATTTCTCGTCGACGTCGTCCGATCCGCCCTCCCTGCCGGCCATGGCATGAAACGTCCGGGTCCGGAAAAACCACTCGAACATTTCCGGTCCCCGCTTGCCCAGAGGGTCGTTCAGGCTCTGTTCCGGTCCGGCCCCGAAACCATCGATAGAAAGGGAGAATGCTCCAACGCGCACTTTCGACATGACTGCCTCCATCTGATTGCAATTTGGAGCGCCGAGAGGATCCGTTGCTGCGCCAACTGAGTATGCGCTCCTGACGAACCAGTTCAGGAAACTGTAATACTATCCGGATGTCTAATTACCATCCGAAGTTGTGGTGGATCGGCCTTTATTCACGCGATTGTAGCATGGACCGTGTCAAAATTTGAGCGACTTTTCTAAGTCAATTCTCTGTTGGTACGTTTAGCTTTCCGTCGTTCCTTTCTTTCTTCTTTAATCGCGGCAGCCGTTGCTGCGGACAAAGCTGCATGAGGCGTTGCTCGTCGCGACGACTGGAACGTGGTAGGCGCTGGCGACCGCAGCATCGATTTTCTTAAGCATCTTTCGCTTAGCGTCAACATTCACGCCTTGAGGCGCGTGAATCAGGAACACTGGCCTAGGCGGCTCTGAGCCAAGCAATCCATTTTGGCTCACGTTTTCGAGTGGCCACTCCTTCAAGAAGATACGATGGTCGTGAACTATACTGCGCGCAGCGGCGAACAGCACCGCTTGTACTTTTTGCCGCTGCCGCACGGACACGGAGCGTTCGCGGAAATCTTTGGCGTCGAACGACGGATCGGACGCGGCGTGCGCCACCAGTCGTAGATGTCCACTGCGCATTGGGGCAGCCCATCCATAACGGCAGCGTACTCCTTCGGCTGCTCGAACGGATCCGGCCTCGGCTCGTCGGAATCGGCGAGCAGCAGAATGGGCGTTAGCGATTCGGTAATATCTGCCGCTTCGGTTGCCGCCCACTCGTCCGCACGCAACGCCATGCCGGCGACGTAGCCGCGACACCAGTCGTCGGCAAGATCCACTGTATCGGGCGGATCACCGAGGCGATCGATCATGACGCTAAAGCCGCGCGACTCCTCGAGCAGATCGAGCGCAACCTCGTTATTAAACCGCATCAGAAGATTCAGCGCACGCTTCGCCTGACGCATGGACTCCCAGCCCTCAGGCTCCTCGTTGCGAAAGACGACCGGCACCCATTCCGACCAAGGAATCTGCGGTCCGGAAATGATGCTCGTGAGAAACCCGTGCAGACGCGTCACCGAGGCTTGCAAAGGTCCGGTCAGCCCTGGATCGCGCAACTCCATCAGCGCTTCGAGGTCGCGCCGCTGCTTCTTCGAAAGCCGGCGCCGCTTTTTTGCGCGTGACTCCGTCACAGGTCGGGGTAGCCATGCCAGATGTGGTCGGAGCCGTCGTCCTTTACCAGCGTATTTAAAAAGTCGTGCCTCAAGACAATTGATCGCCTTAAGATTAGAGTAGCCGCTTCGGCGGCCGTTGCCCTCCTGGAAGCGCATCACAGTCTGACGACCCGGCAAGATCGCGACCCGGCCGAGGCCAAGAACAGATCGATGATCGCTTCGGCGGCTTTGCCAAGGCCGGATCGCTTTTACGTCGGCGTCACCGACGGTGAATGGTTTCGATTCCTTCGAAATGAGCCGATTCTCGATGAGGTCAACTTTTGGAGCCCGGGCGGCCGAACGATCAATGCAGGTCGCGGCGTCCCGTTTTTGTTCAAGCTGAAGGCGCCGCAGAATGCGATCGGCGGAGGCGGATTCATCTCTTTTGTCGAGCGGATGCCGATCCGTGATGCCTGGGAGTTCTTTGGCAGAGAGAACGGCGCCGCAACGCTCGAAGCACTTAGGACTCTAATCGAGGCGAACCGCCATGCTAAAAGGTCAATCGACGACGTTATCGGATGCTTCGTGTTGTCGAGTCCGTTTTTCTTCGATGATCCAATCCCGCAGCCTGAGGATTGGGCTCCGTCAATTCAAGGCGGGCAATATTACTACATGAACGAGCCCGTTGCACAACGCGTCTGGCGGGACGTGCTGATCGCGCTATCCAGCAATGCCACCCACTTGCCGGCGGCGCCGGCCAGCCCATTCGGCGGCTATGCGCTGCCTGGGCTGCAGCCTCGCCGCCTCGGCCAAGGCGCTTTCCGCAAACTAGTGCTAGATGCGTATGGCCGCCGGTGTGCCGTCAGTGGCGAGCACGCGGTTCCTGTCCTCCAGGCAAGCCACATCAAACCGTTTGCCGATGTCGTACAGCACGAGATAACGAACGGGTTGGCGTTCCGGTCAGACATCCACATTCTGTTCGATCAAGGGTACGTCACCGTAACACCCGACTACCAGTTCGTCGTGAGTCCACGTCTCCGAGAAGATTTTGACAACGGGCAGGTTTACTACGACTACGCTAAGCGCCGACCGAAAATACTGCTGCCGCCAAACGCAGAGCAATACCCCAACCGCGAGCATCTACATTGGCACACAGCCGAAGTATTCAAACGCTAGTGCCGGCCTAAGATGCCTGAGCGTTACGGCGTCCTCGGCGAGATATTTCCCGATCCCACCGTTGGCGGAGCCGCTGTAAAATTCGCAAAAGAGCTATTGCGCTAGCGTACGCCATCGTCGTCGCCACGATCGGCGCGAGCAGCACCGCCACCCCGGCCGATATGCCCAACAAAACCCTAACGCCAGGGGCCGTCGCGACCACTAACGCGGCGAAGGTCTGTCAACCGGGATACGCCCGCCGCGTGCGTCCCCGTGGCGCGCTGTGGAAGCAACTGAAGGAAACGGCATACCAGCGGTACGGCATCCTGCGCGGACACCGCAGCTACGTCGACGCCTACGGCGTGCGTCACCCGGCGTACCAAATCGATCACCTCATCCCGCTGGAAATCGGCGGCGCGCCGGCCGACGTGCGCAATCTGTGGCCGGAGCCGATCGAATCCGCGCACAGCAAGGATCGCGTCGAAGATGCGCTGCACCGCCTCGTTTGCTCCGGGCGCATGCCGATGACGAAGGCACAAGCCGCCATCGCGCGCGACTGGAAAACCGCGCTGCCGTAACGCGTCGGTGCCCGATCAAAAGGAAGGCAATCAACCCCAACGAAGAAGCGCCCGCGGGTAACGCCAGAGAAAGGGCTTCAATGGGCGCTGCCTCTTCCCAATTTCCGAAACTCGAACGCAAGCGCCGTACCGACGCTCCGACGGAGCATGTCGCTCGCCTCGCGTGGATGCTCATCAGCCTACTCTCCGATGGCGTACTCGATTATGGGCGCTGTGTGGATCTTTTCGGCATATCGCAACGCCAGTTTCAGCGTGATATCCGCAAGATCCGCAGCCTAGGGCAGCCACACGGCTTTGCGGTCTCACACACAAAGAGCGGACGCGTCTTCCTTGCCTCGAATAACCGGCGCATCTCTAACCTTAGCGCTGGCGCGCGCAACGGAGCATTGACGCTCGCACGCCTGGCCGCAGCATTTGGCGGTCCGATACAAAAAGAAATTTCCTGCGCGGTCGGCGACGTAGCGGTTGAGCCGCAACCTGGATTCCTTGTCGTACGCGAACCGCTGCCGGCGGCGAACGCGCACGTCACACGCGTTTTTGAGGAACTCAAAGCCGCGGCCGCTGGTCCGGCGCGCGTAGAATTTGCGTACACATCGGCGCGCGCCGCGCGCTCAAATCGCCGCGTCGAACCATACCATATCGTCGAACGCGCCGGGCGCTACTACCTCGTCGCGTACGACTTGGAACGGCGCGATTGGCGCCACTTCGCTCTCGACAGCATAACCGGTAAGATTCTCCGAACCGGCACCTTTTCTCCGCGACCCGTCCCGCCACGCTTTCTCGCCGAACGCGCGGTGGGGTGGCTCAGCGGATCGGGCAGCACCGAAGTGACCTTTGCGCTCACCGCACAGGTTGCCGCGTCGGTATGCTCGCGCGTCTGGCAGCGAGATCAACGGATCGCGCGTTCAGGCGACGGATCTGCAGAAATCACGCTTGCGTTCGCAGACCTCGCCGAAGCGGTACGCTGGGCGCTCCAATTCGGTACCGCGGCGATGATCGTAGCGCCGCCCGAAGCCGTCGCGCTTGCCGGCGAAACGGCGCGGCGGATCGCCGAAGCCTACGCCGGCTTCGGTCGCAGCGCACGCGAGCGGCGCCGCACCGCCTAATCGCGACAACGGTGTGGCGCACCGCTGCGGTACGCTCTTTGCCTAATGACTACGATCGCTACGATGACGCCGTTGCTTTGGGCTGCTTTCGGTCTGTTTCTGGGAGCCGTGCTCGCGTGGCTCACGCGCGAACGCGAAATTATCGCGCTGCGAACCGAGCTCGCCACGTCGTGGTCGGATCTCGCGGCCGCCAACGAACGGCTCGCGGCCCTTTCGCAAGTGCGGGAGCGAATGGGCGGTGAGTTCGCTGCCCTCGCTCAGGGGGCGCTGGAAAGGGCGTCTCGGAACTTCCTGGAGCTCGCCTCTGCGCGTCTGGGCGAGGAGCGGCAAGCTTTGTCGGGCAGCCTTTCGAACCGCGTCCAGGAAATCAAGGGCGTCATTACGCCGGTCCAGGAAGAGTTTGCGAAGTTTACGGCGGCGGTACAAAGTTTGCAATCAGATAGCTCCCAAAATCTCGGCGCACTCAAAGCCTCGCTGGAAGAAGTGGCGCGCATACAGAGCGGTCTGCAAGAAGCGGTTCGCACAACGAACGACGCGACCGGCCAACTGCGGACGGCGCTGCAGAATCCGCGCGTCGCGGGCAGTTGGGGCGAAATGAGCCTCGATCGCATCGTCGAGCTCGCGGGCATGAGCGATCACGTGGATTTCGATCGACAGACCGGCTTGCAATCGAGCAATGGCAGCAGCGTGCGACCCGATCTTGTCATCCACCTCACCGGCGGCCTTAACATTCCTGTCGACGCTAAGGCGCCCACCGCAAACTACATGAAGGCGGTCACCGAAGCGGATGACACGGAGCGCCGCCGGCTCCTCAGACAGAGCGCTGCGGATTTGCGCCTGCGCGTGACCGAGCTGCGCGAGCGCGCTTACGACAAAATCGACGGGTACGCCGGCATGACGATCCTCTATGTTCCGAACGAAGCGATGCTCTCATCGGCGCTCGCGCAAGACCCTGACATGATCGAGGATGCGCTCCGTCACCAGATCGTGATCTGCTCCCCTCTGCTATTGGTCTGCTATCTCCGAGCCTTTGCCAATGGCTGGCGTTTGCAAAAACAGCAGAAGAACGCGGAAGAAGTCGCGCGGCGAGGGCGCATACTTCACGAACGGCTGCAAAGCTTCTTTGCAGCGCTCGGCAAGGTCGGCTCCAGCCTGAACCAGACCGTCGACAAGTTCAACGCGGCCGTTGGGAAGATGGATTATTTGCTCGTGCCTGGTCGGGAACTAGGCAAGCTTTTGGGCATCAACGCTGATGTCGAAAGCGTCGATCCGGTCGGCGCACTGGCGCGTGACGTGCGATTCACCGACGGCAGCAGCGAAAATGGTAGCGCGCCGCTGCCACTGGGATCGGGATGATGTTCTTCGTCACAATAAACGCGATGGAGCGGAGCGGGGTAGCGCGCAGGGAACGCAATGCGCCCGTCGTAAGAAATCGCAACTGCGCCGCTTCGCGAGTCGCTCGTTTTGTCGTTGCTGTTCCAGGAGGAGTTCGAAATGGCCACTGGCTTTTCTGAGGCGCGGATCGACACAAAGCTCCGCTGCAAAAAACACCGGACGTACATGGCGCTACGAAAGCCGACTGCGGACTGCCAACCATGCCGAGATATGTACGCGGACGCCGAGCGGAATCGGCGTGCGGCTCGGTCCGCTAACCCGCTCCCTCGCGAATGGTGAAGCGTATACTTCATCCGTGAGCATGAATTGTAAGAACGCCCTGCGGTGGATCGTGCGCGGGCATTACGTTCCCTTTCGCGTGTTCTTCGCCGACGAGCCGACCGCAATTGCTGCGGGATTCAGGCCGTGCGGCAAATGCATACCTTCGGAATATCGTCGCTGGAAAACAAACGGTGGTTGATGAGCGCGGCCAAGATAGACCTCGAGCGCCTCGAAGACTTTGAGCAGCGGGCCGGCGTGACGTTTGAAGGCTTCTTCGTGCAGCACGACGATTTTGGGGCGTCGCAATTCGTCGGCGTAAAAGGGCTGCTAAAGGCCAAGGATGGTAAGTCACTCCCTTCAGACTTGAAGATCACAGCCGTATTATACGGAGGGGATGGCGCAGTACGGGACGTTGCGGATGAGCGCGTTTCCGCGCGAAAGTTCCATGGCTTCGTGCCATTCAATCTAACGCTGCAGGTTCCGGAGAAACAAGCGCCCGCGCAAGTAAGCATCTACCCCGCATTGGATTAGGAGCCATGCTGACAGATCCACCAGAAAGAAGCGAAAAGAACGGTCACTAAAGGCGCGACGGTTGGGGAGAACTCGGT